>CBDBPJ010000010.1:0-56787 GCA_965208655.1 Gammaproteobacteria bacterium | reverse complement strand
GGACGCGCGTGTCGGCGCGCGCCGTGTTGCCGGTGAGATAAACGTCCTTCATCTCCATGTAATATATCTCCCAGCCCCGGCGCTGGGACGCGAGCAGCAATGCCAGGGTCGTGTCTTTTTCGACCTTTATCCCGGCAACAGGATCCATGATTACGCCCAGTTTCATCTGCAAAACCCCGGCAATGTTGAATAAGTGTAGTCTACCCTGTTAGTGTATCCAGATTGTATTTGAGGTCAAAGCCCTAATACGCGGCCTGCAGGTCTCTTGAATTCGGTAACAGGCGCTAATGATTGGATCAATGTTACGTATCGTGACCAGAGAAAGTCCCCTGGCCTTATGGCAGGCGCGGTTTGTGCGCGGCCGTTTACAGGACACGCACCCGGGTCTTGACGTTGACATAACAACGGTAAAAGACCGTCGCCGATCGTTTCCAGCAAAAATCCCTGGCGCAGATGGGCGGTAAAGGAATGTTCGTCAAGGAACTGGAGCAGGCGCTGTTGGACGGTACTGCCGACCTGGCCGTACATTCGATGAAGGATGTGACAGTCGACCTGCCCGCCGGCCTGTCCATCCCGGCTGTCATGCAGCGGGAAGACCCGCGGGACGTGTTGGTATCAAGCCGCTATTCGTCCCTGGCCGGGTTGCCTGCGGGCGCGGTGGTCGGCACGTCCAGCCTGCGCCGGCAATGCCAGCTCAACGCGGCCTGGCCCGGGCTGGTCCCTGAAGGACATACGCGGTAACGTGGGGAGCAGGCTGAAAAAACTGGACGGCGGGGCTTATGATGCACTGGTCCTGGCTGCCGCAGGGATAAAGCGTCTGGGCCGGGAGGACCGGATCAGCTTGTATCTCGGCGTGGACGAGATGCTGCCTGCGATTGGACAGGGTGCGCTGGGCATAGAAACCAGGACGGACGATACGCGGGTGTTGCAACTTGTCCGGCCGCTGAACCACGAACCGACCCGCACATGCGTGGATGCGGAACGGGCCTTGTCCCGCAGACTCTACGGTGGTTGTCTCCTGCCGGTCGCAGCCTACGCAGAGACGTCCGGCGCAGACCTCTCCATGACCGCGCTGGTGGGCTACCCCGACGGCTCCCGGGTAGTGAAAGACAGCATCGGCGGCGCCGTGGACCAGGGCGAGAGGCTGGGCGTCGAACTGGGTGAGCGGTTGCTGCAGCAGGGGGCGCGGGAAATTCTGGCGAAGGTGATGGGTAATGCGGAACAGTGATACAACCCTGTCGGGGAAAAAAATCTGGGTTACCCGGCCGGCGCAACAGGCGGCGGAACTGTGCAGGATGATAGAGGCAAGGCAAGGCAGGCCGCTGAGTTTGCCGGCCCTGGTGATACGGCCTCTCCCGGAGGAGATCAGTAGCGCGGAAAACAACGGCCGGCTGGCGCTGGCGGATATCGTGATCTTCATCAGCAAGAATGCCGTTGTCCATGCCCGCGACCGGTATCCGCATATTATCGATATGCTGCAGGGAAAGACCGTCCTGGCCACCGGGCGCGCAACGGCCCGCAGCCTGCAGGAACTGGGGGTCGAGCGGGTTGATTGCGTCGACTCGGGCGGAACCGAGGCCTTGCTTGGGTTGCCGTCATTATCCGGGACGGAAATAATGGATAAACGCGTTCTCATCATACGCGGCCGGGGCGGCCGCGAGGCTTTGCGCGACGGGTTGCTCGCACGCGGCGCCGGGGTGCATTACCTGGAAGTGTACCGGCGCGTTAAACCCGATATAAGTCAGGCAGAGATGGCGAAATTCTGGCATGATGAGACGCCGGATGCGCTGGTTATTACCAGCCTGGCCGCGCTGGATAACCTGGTCGAGATGACCCCGGCTCCCGAGGGCGTGCGCCTGCATGGAACCGCCACCGTGGTGATGAGTGAACGCATCAGGCAACACGCGCTGGCAGCGGGGTTTACCCGTGTGGCAGTGGCGCAGGATAACAGCGATGCGGGGCTGCTCGATGCCTTGCTGAAGATGAACGAGAGTAGCTGACAGTGAATAACAAGGTTGATGAAACGGCCGGGACGAAGGCCGCCGAAGAGGTCAACGGCGGAAGTGAGGGGCAGGCAGGCCCCGGCGCTACTGAAGAAGCCGTGACACCGGCGCAGGACCCGGCGGATAACGGTGAAACGGCAGCTGCGCCGGACGTCCGCGAGCGCCGCCCGCCCGCCCGCCGCTGGCGCCTGGTTCTGTTCCTGGTTGCACTGCTTGCCATAGCTGCCGGTGCAGCCGGCTACCTGTATTTCGACATCAGCGAAGGCCGCAAAGCCGACGAGGCAACGCTTCGCTCCCTGGCGGCCGGGGTGGATGCGCTGCAACAGAGCCATGCATCCCTGGCGGAAAACACCCGCCTGCTCGACCAGCGGCTGACTGCTATCGGCGAGCGCTTCACCGGCATGTTACGCGAGCTGAACAGCCTGTACCGGCACAGGAACAGCGATATCGGCTGGCAACTGGCAGAGGTGAAATACCTGTTCCTGATCGCTTCCCAGCGCCTGGCGCTTGCCCGGGATGTGGCTACGGCACAGGCCATCCTGCAGTCTGCCGATGCAAGACTGGTGGAGATCGCAGACCCGGCGCTGATTCCCGTGCGCGAACGGCTGATTGCGGATATCAACCGCTTGCAGGCGGCCCGAAACACGGACTACGCGGGTCTGGCCCTGATGCTGGCCGACTTGTCCGTGCGCGCCGATGAATTGCCCCTGAACCTTGGCGGGAGCGCAGACCCGGCGGCATTGACGACTGATACCGAGCCGCTTGCAACGGATAACAGGTGGCAGCGACTGGCCCGGGACCTGTGGCAGGAGTTGAAATCCCTGGTGGTCATCTCCCGCACCGATAACAACACGGCTGCACTGCTGGCGCCGCAGGAGCGTTACTTCTTATACCGGAATTTACGCCTGCAACTGGAGATGAGCCGTATGGCGCTGTTGATCAGGGATGAGGACCAGTACCGGATCTCCGTAGCAGCCTGTACGGAGTGGCTGAATGAATACTTCGATACCGGCGACGCACGGGTGCGCAGTGCGCTGGACTCACTGGAAAATGCAGGTTCGATCGATTTTGCTGAATCCGTACCGTCTATCGACGCGACACTGGACGCCTTTGACGAGTACCTGGCAGGAATCGGTAACACCGTGACCGGTGGCGGACTACTGCAGTGAGAATATTGTTCACCCTGCTTTCCGTGCTGCTCCTGGCCGTCGGCCTGGGCTGGTTGCTGCAACAGTCCTCGGGTGGAGTGGTGTTTACCTATGAAGACTGGACAGTCCAGACCAGCCTGGTTGTATTCGTGCTGCTGTTCATCGTCCTGTTCATCCTGGTGTATGTTTTAGTCCGCCTGTTGCGGACGTTAACTCATTTGCCGGCGGATTTCCGGCGCTGGTCGGAATACCGGCGCCGGCGCCGGTCGGAGCAATTTCTGAACCAGGGGTTGCTGGCGATGGTTGAAGGCAACTGGCCTGCTGCTGAACGCGCGTTTCGAAAAGGCGCCGCCTTCGCCCGGGCGCCGCTGGTCAACTACCTGGGTGCGGCGCAGGCCGCTTACAGACGGGGGGACGCGGACGGATGCGGCCGTTACCTGGACCTTGCGCAGCAGCACAACGATACGGGCAGTCCGGCCCCGGGCCTCGCCCGCGCCAGGCTGCAAATGGATGAGCACCAGGTTGCAGAGGCTGATGACACGTTGAACTCGCTCGAACAGGGACATGAACAGGTAAAGCTCATGTTGCTGGAAACCGCGGCAGAAATGCAGGACTGGTCCAGGGCTACCGGACTGTTGCGGGAATGCAGGCGGCGCGGACTGATGTCGGCGGACCAGGCCCGGGCAAAACAACTGGACCTCTACGCCGGCTTGCTGCAACAGGTCGGGAGCGAACAGGACAGGACCGCGCTGGATAATGTCTGGCGCGATATTCCGTACCGGCTCAAGCGGGACAGCGCCCTGGTTGGCGCCTATGTGAAGCAAAGCCTGCGGCTCGGTGACGGCAGTGGCTGCGAGACTATGTTACGGCGCGCCCTCAACAGAGAATGGGACCCGGTACTGGCCGAACTGTACGGGCTGGTCGAAGGCAAGTCCTTGAAACGGCAACTGGAATTTGCCGAGAACTGCCTGTCGCGGTATCCCGGGGACGCGGCGTTGTTGCTGACCCTTGGGCGCCTGTGCAGGAAAAGCCACCTGTGGGGAAAGGCCAGAAGCTACCTGGAACAGGCCGTACGCGTGCGTCCCGATCCGGGCAGCTACCGGGAACTGGCAAGCCTGCTGGAGCAACAGGGTGAACACGCAGCCGCGCGGACCTGTTACGAGCAAGGCCTGTCCCTGGCGAGCGCTGCGCCGCAAGCCGCCGGCACAACAGGCGCGCTGGTGGAAATCAGGTAGTCTTGGCCGCCATAATCCGTTTGATCAGGGGTTCTATGATCAGCTGGATGGCGAAGTTGGTTTTGCCGGCCGGGATCACGATCGTATACGGTGTGGACATGAAGGAACCGTGCAGCATTTCCAGCAGGTAAAGGAAGTCAACGGCCAGCTTGTCCCGGTTGCGCACGTGGATCACGGTAAAACTCTCATCGCTGGAGGGAATGTGCACGGCGCCGAACGGATTGGCGGTGTCGGTAGTCGGCACCCGTTGCAGGTTGATGTCGGTGCGGGAAAATTGCGGGGTGATATAGTGGACGTAATCATGCATGCGTTCCAGGATCATGCCGGTCGCATCTTCGATACTGTAGCCCCGCACCTCCCGGTCCCGCTGAATTTTCTGGATCCATTCAAGGTTTATGATGGGCGTGATGCCGATAAGCACGTCGACATGCCGGGCGATGTTGACCTCATCGGTGATCAGACCGCCGTGCAGGCCCTCGTACAGCATTAAATCCGTATTTTCAGGCAGGGGTTTCCAGGGTGTCAGCTTGCCGGGCGATCCGCCGTGGCGCGCCGCGTCCGCATCATTGTGTATGTAATGCCGCTGTTTACCCGTACCGTGCGCGGCATACTCCCTGAAGCCGGCTTCAAGCTCCGCGAGCAGGTTTCCCTCCGGGCCGAAGTGGGTTATGCGCCGGCCCTCGCGTATGGCCTGTTTCGCCAGGCGCTCCATTTCCTCGCGGTCATAGCGGTGATAGCTGTCACCTTCCACCACGGCGGCCTTGATCCCCTGGCGGTTGAATATCTTCTCGAATGCCTCCTTGATATTGGTTGTACCGGCCCCCGATGAGCCGGTCACCGCGATGATGGGGTGTTTATTTGACATGACTCCCCTTGCAAAATGGATCGTGAGGATTGTTTAAAACAGCAATACCGGGAGATGATACGGTATACTTTCTCCCGGCAGGGCCGGTTTTGTTAATTATTTTGCCATCATGCAGCAAAAGAAACCCACTGATCTCGTACTTTACTTGCGCTTGTTGTCCTATGTAAAGCCCTATCTGAGGATTTTCCTCGTGGCCGTTGTTGCCATGGCGGTCCTGGCCCTGACCAGTCCGGCCATTGCCGCGTTATTCAAGAACATAACGGAAGGGGTATTCCAGCAGGCCGAGGTCGACCTGATGAGGGGCGTGGTGCTGCCGCTCATCCTGGTGTTTTTTGTCGCCGCAGTTTCCTCCTATGTCAGCAGGTATGCCCTCGCCTGGGTCGCCGAGAGGCTGGTGATGGACCTGCGCGTGGAGATGTTCAAGCGCTTGATGCAGCTGTCCTGCGCCGACCTGGACCGGCACACCGCCGGCAGCATGATCTCGAAATTCACCTTTGACGTGACGCAGTTGAAGGAGGCGTCGACCAATGTCATCACCACCCTGAGCAGGGACACCCTCGCCATCATCGGGCTGGTAGCCTGGATGGCCTATATAGACTGGTTGCTGACACTGGTTGCGTTCCTGGCCGGACCGGTGATTTTGCTGGTATTGCTGTTCCTGCGCGCGCGCCTGCGCAGGATAAGCCGACTGGTACAGGATTCCATGGCGGACCTGCACCATACGCTTAACGAGGCCATAGCGGCACACCGCATCATCAAGATCTTTTCCGGGCAGGAACAGGAGGGCGAAAAATTCGGAAACAAGGCCAACGCCAACCGCCGCGCCGGCATGAAATTTGTTGCGGCCTCGGCCGTGGGCACACCGGCGATCAACCTGATCACGGCGATCGTGCTGGGCATTATCGTGTACGCAGCCGCGGACCACGCGGCGGCCGGACAGATAACCGTGGCTGAATTCAATTCTTTTTTTGCCGCGCTGCTGATGTTATTGAGCCCGCTGCGGAGATTGTCACGTATAAACGAAGACCTGCAGAAGGGCCTGACCGCGAGCGAAAGCGTGTTCGCATTCATAGACCAGGAAGCCGAGCAGGACGACGGCAGCGTTACCGTCCGCAGGCTGACAGGACAAATTGAACTACACGAGCTGAGTTTTGCCTACGGCGAGGCCGGCGCGCCGGCGCTCGACAAGGTGTCAATACGCGTCATGCCCGGCCAGACAGTAGCCGTTGTAGGGCCCTCCGGAAGCGGGAAAACGACGCTGGTGGATTTAATTGCCCGGTTTTATGACCCTGCGGCCGGTGAGATACGCGTGGACGGGCATGATATTCGCGCGCTTTCACTGGCCCAGCTGCGTGAGAATATCGCCCTGGTCGGTCAGGACACGGTCCTGTATAACGATACCGTGTTCAATAACATCGCCTACGGCAGCAACCGTACGGCCGGCATGGAACAGGTCAGGGAAGCGGCCCGCCTGGCCGATGCCCTGGCGTTTATCGAAGCCCTTGAACATGGGTTTGACACCGTTATCGGCAATGACGGGTCGCTGCTGTCCGGCGGCCAGCGGCAACGCATCGCGCTGGCGCGGGCGCTGTTGAAAAATGCCCCCATCCTGATCCTGGATGAGGCCACGTCGGCCCTGGATACGGAATCGGAGCGGAGCATTAAACAGGCTCTGGAATCAATCAGGCAGGACCGGACCTGTATAATCATAGCCCACCGGTTAACCACCATCGAAAACGCGGATCACATATTCGTCCTGGAACAAGGCAGGCTGGTTGAGTCCGGTACGCACGACCAACTGATTGCCCGGGATGGGGTGTATTCCCGGTTATATATTGACAGCAAAGAACGTCCTGGAACCCTTGAAGGCATTGGTGAGGACGTCGGCGCAGATGCGGGCGTATAGCGCAGCGCGCCGCAAAGACTACCGCCTTCATACATGATTGGTCTCCGATAACTCGGTCATTTCAGGGGTATCCGCACGCGGGGTTGCTCACGTTTCAGCGGGCATTTCAGGATTAAACATCGGTATTGTTACTCCCCGGCAATGGTCATGTTTTCGATCAGTACCGAACCGGTCTTGATGTTGCCGCGGTTGTCCACGTCGTTGCCGATGCAGACGATGTCTTTATATATGTCCTTCAGGTTGGCGGCCACGGTGATCTCCTCCACGGGGTACTGGATCTCTCCCCGTTCGACCCAGAAGCCCGATGCTCCCCGGGAATAATCGCCGGTGACCTGGTTCACGCCGAAACCGATCATGTCGGTGATCAGCAGGCCGGTGTCCATCTGCCTTAGCAGCGCATCCAGGTCCTGCCCGGTAGCCTGTACCACCAGGTTATGTACTCCGCCGGCATTCCCGGTGGGTACCAGTCCCAGTTTGCGGGCGGAGTAGGCGCTCAAAACGTAGCTCTCCAGCACGCCGTCCCGGACCAGGTGCTTGCGCCGGGTGGTCATGCCGTCGTCGTCAAACGGCGCGCTGCCCAGTTCCCTGGGCAGGTGAGGCTGTTCCTCGATCAGCACCTGCGGGGCAAAGACCTGTTCACCCAGTTTATCCAGCAGGAACGATGCGCGCCGGTACAAGGCGCCGCCCGAGATCGCGGTGATGAGAGTGGCGAACAGGCCCCGGGCGACCGGCGCCTCGTAGATCACGGGAGCGCTGCGCGTGCTCAGTTTTCTTGCGTTGAGCCGGGACAGGGTACGGCGGGCCGCCTCTTTGCCTACGTCCTCGACGCTGTCGAGATCACGCTGGTCCCGCGCCTTGGAATACCAGCCGTCCCGTTGCATCCTGCCGTTCTCCTCGGCTATGACCGTGCAGTCGATATTGTGCGATGACCAGTCCCAGCCGTTGATAAAGTTGTGGGTGTTGCCGTACAGGTGCGAGCCTGTATAGGTTGCCACCAGCGCCCCGTCGGAGTTGGTAAGACGTTTATCCGTACGCCGCGCCGCGTCTTCACATTCAACGGCGAGGTCAATGGCTGCCTGGGGGGTGATGTCCCAGCTATGGCACAGGTCCAGGTCGGGGATATCCTTTGCCAGGTATCCGGGTTCTATCAAGCCGGCGCAATCGTCCCGGCTGGCGTTCCTGGCGATGGTGCAGGCAGCATTGACGCTGGCCTCCACGGCGCCGGCGGAAAAATCCGTCGTGGACGCGGAGCCTTTTCTGCCGCCTATATAGACCGTCAGCCCCAGGCCTTTGTCGCGTTGATGTTCTATGGTCTCAACCTGACCCATGCGCACGTTGACCGACAGGCCGTGTCCTGTGTTGATATCGGCCTCGGCGGAATCCGCGCCGAGCTTGCGGCACAGGGTCAGGGTCTGGTCGATTAACGCATGTGCGTCCTGGTGGCTGTCTTGCATCGTGGTACCGATATCCGAGTCGATTGTCAATGCCGGCTATTCTAACACCCTTACACGGAGTACAATTAACCGATGGACGTATCCAGCGTGTTAGAAGGGCTGAATTCGGAGCAGCGCGAGGTTGTCGCCGCCCCTGCCGGCAATATCCTGGTGCTTGCCGGCGCAGGCAGCGGAAAAACCCGGGTACTGGTACACCGTATCGCCTGGTACCTGCAGACGGAACAGGCCGCGCCGTTCAGTATCCTCGCGGTCACGTTCACCAACAAGGCCGCCGCGGAAATGCGCGCCCGTATCGAGACCCTGCTGAAGCGGCCGATCGGCGGCATGTGGGTGGGGACTTTTCACGGGCTTGCCCACCGGTTCCTGCGGCTGCACTGGCAGGAAGCCGGGTTGCCGGATAGCTTCCAGATCCTCGACAGCGAGGACCAGTTGCGCGCCCTGCGCCGGATTATCCGGGGCATGAACCTGGATGAGAACCAGTACTCCCCCAGGGAAGCGCAATGGTTTATCAATGCAAAAAAAGAAGAGGGTTTAAGGCCGCAGCACATCGAATTACATAACGACCACATCCTGGAGCGCATGGTCGCGATTTACCGCAACTACCAGCAGACCTGCGATCGGTCCGGACTGGTTGATTTTGCCGAGTTGTTATTGAGAACCCATGAACTGTTCCGTGACCAGGACAACCTGCTGCAGCATTACCGGCAGCGCTTCCGCCACATACTCGTGGATGAGTTCCAGGACACCAACACGTTGCAGTACGCCTGGCTGCGCCTGCTGGCCGGCGCGGACAACCACCTTTTTGCCGTCGGCGATGACGACCAGTCCATTTACAGTTTCCGCGGCGCCCGGATGGAAAACATGCAACGTTTCCGGCAGGATTTTCCCGAACCGTCCCTGTTCCGGCTGGAACAGAACTATCGTTCAACCACCAACATATTGAATGCCGCCAATGCCCTGATCGCAAACAATACGACCCGGCTCGGAAAAAATCTCTGGGCAGAAGGCATGATAGGCGAAAAACTGGAACTGTACGCGGCCTACAATGAACATGATGAAGCCCGTTTTGTGGTGGAAAGGATCAGCGCGGCCCGGCTGACTAACGTCGACTACCAGGACAACGCCGTCCTGTACCGGGTCAGCGCCACCTCGCGGGTGCTGGAGGAAGCGCTGATGCAGGCCCAGGTGCCGTATCGCGTGTTCGGCGGGATGCGGTTTTACGAACGCATGGAAATCAAGGATGCCCTGGCTTACCTGCGACTTGCCGCCAACCGGGATGATGATGCCTCTTTCGAACGTATCGTCAACACGCCGCCCCGGGGAATCGGCCAGCGCAGCCTGGAAGAAATCCGCGGCCGGGCCAGGGGGGAAAACATACCGTTGTGGCAGGCTGCCTGCGCGCTGGTGACGGACAAGCTTCTGCCGGCCCGCTCCCTGGCCGCGCTGGAGCGGTTTCTCGGGTTGGTCGAGCAGACCGCACAATCCATCGCAGGCAAGGAACCTGATGAAGCCATGGACATCGCCATCGGCGCCGGCGGGCTGGTCGAGCACTACCGCAAGGAAAAGGGAGAGCGGGGACTTTCCCGGGTTGAAAACCTGGAGGAACTGGTCAGCGCCGCCGGGCAATTCGAGGTGGATGAGGACGTGCACGGCGAGATGGACCCCCTGGCGGCCTTCCTGTCCCAGGCGGCGCTGGATGCCGGCGACACCCAGGCGGATGCCGGGTCCGACGCAGTCAACCTGATGACCCTGCACACCGCCAAGGGCCTGGAGTTCGACCGGGTTTACCTGGTCGGTATGGAAGAGGGACTGTTCCCCCATCAACGCAGTTCCGGTGACCCGGCGCAACTGGAAGAGGAGCGGCGGCTTTGCTACGTGGGCGTCACCCGGGCGCGTAAAAAACTGACCCTGAGTTACGCCCGGTACCGGCGCATGCACGGCGCGGAATTCTATCCGCAACCGTCGCGTTTTCTGGGCGAGATCCCGGCGGAACTCATCGACGACATTCGCCTGGGCGGCGCGGTCACCAGTGATTTTTTCAACAAGGCAGAACCCGACTCCGACACGCCTTTCGGCCCCGGCCAGCGGGTGGTGCATAACCGCTTCGGTGAAGGCACGGTGCTGAACCTGGAAGGCCGGGGCAGCCATGCCCGTATCCAGGTCAATTTCGAGAGGTCCGGCGCAAAATGGCTGGTGCTGGCATACGCAAACCTGCAGCCAACCTGAACCGCGCAAAAGATTTAACCACAGAGTACACAGAGTACACAGAGAAAACAGCACTTAACCCTGACGTAACTTCAGGACACCCATAAATTTGGATACACAACTTATGACACACGCAGCGCGACAGCATAAATTCAGGACACCCATAAAATTCGGACATGCATTACCCTTGTTTGAACGATTGCTCTGCCTGCTCCTGGCGGTTTTGTTTGGCGCGTGCGGGACCGATACGCCGGTTGAGAGTGGAAATGCAGTGATTGATACCGGGAAGGTCTATCGCTGGAAAATGGTGACTACCTGGCCGGCGAATTTCCCCGTTTTTCAGGAAGCGCCGGAGATGTTTGCCGAAAATGTCAGGATCATGAGCAACGGCAGGCTGGATATCAACGTCTTTGCCGGCGGCGAACTTGTCCCGGCATTGCAGGTGTTTGACGCCGTATCCCAGGGCGCTGTGGAGATGGGGCATGGCTCTGCGTATTACTGGGCAGGCAAGGTGCCGGCGGCGCAGTTTTTCTCCACGGTTCCCTTCGGCATGGAACAGAAAGGCGTGGAAGCCTGGCTGTACCACGGCGGCGGCCTCGAGTTGTGGAATGAACTGTATGAACCGTTCAACGTCATTGCCTTGCCCATAGGCAATTCCGGGGTGCAGATGGGTGGCTGGTTCAACAAGAAAATAGAGACCATCGCCGACCTGAAGGGTTTGCGCATGCGTATTCCCGGACTCGGCGGCAAGGTACTGGACCGCGCCGGGGGTAATCCCATATTAATGTCGGCGGGAGAAGTCTACACGGCATTGGAGCGCGGCACGATAGATGCCACGGAGTGGGTCGGCCCGCTCCACGACCTGCGGCTGGGGCTGAACCGGGCGGCCAGGTATTATTATTACCCCGGCTGGCATGAGCCGGGTACGGAGCTGGAACTCCTGGTCAACAAGGCGCGCTGGGAGGGGTTGCCGGCCGACCTTCAGCAGATCGTCAAACAGGCTGCCGCCGCTACCAGCGCATGGACCTTCAGCGCGCTGGAATACCTTAACAGCCAGGCGCTGAAGGAATTATCCACGAAAAAGAACGTGCAGGTGCTGCCGTTTCCGCCAGAGGTCATGGAAGAACTGCGCGTCATCACCAGACAGACCCTGGAAGGTGAGGCCGAAAAGGACCCTGAATTCAAGCGCGTCTATGAAGCCTACCTGGCGTTCCAGGAGACCTACCAGCCATGGCACAGGCTAACTTCCGAGGCGTTGGGCAAGTGATTGTGTGGACTGGCTACCGCTAGCTGCGATCCGGTCTGCGCCGGCAGTAAAAATAAAACCCTACGCAGCATAACAGCAGCCACGCGGAGGCTAAATCCCCCATGAACTGGTCGTACCGGTTTACCAGGTGGGCATGAGGACTGTGCGGAACGAAGCCGGCGATATGCTGGATGACCTTTTCCCCTGTGATCAGCCCTGCATGAATGCCGATACACAACACGAGGTTGCCGGTCAGCAGGCGTACCAGTCCCAGCAACAGACCCAGAAAAAACAGGGTGAGCATGGTGTCGTAGCGCACCGGGTCGGCAAACTGGAACAGGGCCGGTGGCAGCATGGTCACACCGGTGTACCAGGTAACGGCGGTGTCCGCCGGCAGGTCGCGGAATTTCAGGAAGTGTACGGCGCTGTAGATCAGGCTGACCGTGACCAGCGCCACGGCCTTGTTGGCGCGGCGGCTCAAACCGCCCTGCAGCGCGCCGCGAAACATGATCTCTTCGACTATGCCCACAACCAGGCCCAGCAGCAGGCCCCTGAATACCAGTCCGGATAACGCGTCGAGCGGGAATAATCGTTCGCTGTCGAGGTGATGTATGCCCAGCAACAGGAGGCTGGCCTCGATCAGCGCCATGATGGCAAGTCCGGCCGCGAGTCCCTGGAACAGCCGGATATGGAATTTATGGAAATGGATGCCGAGTTGTTGCAATGACAGTCCGTGAATACGGTAGAAATAAAGCAGGCTGAACAGCAGGCCGCAAAGCAGTGTCGTCCGGGAGACTGTTTTTCTGAATGGGACTTCGGTGAATTCGGAAACTATCCCGTATACGGGATACGCAAGGAGGGCGCCAAACAGGATGGCGCTTATGAAAACAATGGAAAATACAAACAGGGCGCGTGGGGTACGGCTGGCGGGCATTGGGCTGTCTTTCCGGCGGGCCTGTTCATGAATTACTGGCTGTTCGCCACCATGTAGTCCACGGCAGCTTTAACTTCAGCGTCCGTCAGGTTCATATTGCCGCCCCTGGGCGGCATGGCGATGATTCCACCGTCACTGATAAAGCCCTTGATGGCGCGTTCATAGAGCAATGCCATGCCCTGGGCGATGCGGCTTTCCCAGGCAGCCTTGTCGCCCACCCTGGGGATGTTCGGCAAGCCGTTGTGACAACTGATGCAAAGTCCGTTATATACCCGCAGTCCCATGTCTGCAGGTTCCTCGCTGGTGGCTACCGTCGCGACGGTAGCCACCTCCACACCCTCTGCCGTTTCATCAAGCACGTTCACCACGCCTACCGGAACCGTGTTCGCGGAGACTTTGGTTGCCTGCTTGCGCGCAACGGCGTCCTCGTCTACTCCCAGGTACAGCGCCAACACCAGGAATATGATGATCATCACGGCCAGTAGGCCGAGTATGATCGAGTAGTTATAAAAAAACGCCTTGTCCTCTTTCGAACCCATATTTTCCTCCTCTCAGTTTTAAAAAATTAAGAATTACGAATTAGGAATTAATGTGCCGCCCGATGCGGCAGTTTATTCTACAGGGAACTGGTTTATCAAAAAAAGAATGAGGCCGCGCTTGTAATCCAACGACTCATTCGTAATTCCTAATTCGTAATTCCTAATTCTCTCGATTGCATTTTAACAACCTTGCGGGCAATGTCATACCACCTTGAGGGGCTTCCGGCGCCGTCACCGGCCTGATCCCGGGCGGCATTTTTCGCATCCAGGTAGTCTTCGATGCCCACCTGTTCCAGGACCTCCTGGAATGCGCCGAAGTGCAAGCTGTCAAACGGCTTGCCGGCACCGTACTTGTCATGCAGGGGGTGGGGCGGGTAGATGTGCATCGCAGCCGCGTAACCGGAGGGAATGACGGCCTTGTCTTTTCCCAACAGGTGCGGAAGCAGGTGTGTATGCGGACCCGCTTCCGTACGGCCGCCTTGTTGCGGGATGGGGGTGCAGACTTCGATACGGCCCAGCCTTGATATGACGACACGGGCCGGCGCCGCATCCTGCAGCAATCCAAGCACGGCATGGCCCTTGTCCGCCAGGGACTGTGCGCAGAGCGAATTCAGTTCCTTCACCAGGCCTGTATCCCCGGAACGCACGCAGAACCGTGCCAGGTTCGATCCCAGGCCGAGGTCGAACAGTTGTCTATCCCTGTCCCCGGGGCGCACTGCTTCGGTGTCTGCGCCCAAGGCTGTTATGACGCGCTGCGCGGGTAACTGTGACAGCCTCCCGGGCAGGGCGAGGGCGATGGCCTGGGTCCAGGAACGGGTGCAATGGGCGATCTCCTCGTAGGCAAAACAGGCAATCTCCCCGGGCAGGTTGACGGCGATGGCGCCCCGGTCCGTTACGGCATGAAACCGCTGTGCACTCTCCCCGAAGCTGACGCGTTCACCGTCATCGTACATGAACTCGGCGATGGCCCCGGAGATACCGTTACTCCAACTGCATTCACTGGAACGCAGGTAGCGTCTGACCAGGCCGATGGTCATGTTACGGGTGGAATTCACGGGCTAATGGCTGTGCCCGTGCAGGCGTTCGTGTTCTTCCCGCACCCGGTCCTTGCGCTGCGCCAGCGCAGCGGACGAAACCAGGTCTTTGTCGGCGACGATGTTTTCCAGCGCTGCCAGCCAGTGATGGTAATAGGTGTTGCCGAGATCGGGATCGCCCCCGGCGCGGGCCGCGGCGATGGCCCGGTTGAGTTGTTCCGCCCACTCGCCCCAGGTGAATACCCCCTGTTCATGCAGTTTCAGCACCAGGGCAAAGGCCTGAGCCTGCCAGGGTTCCCTGAAGACGGGACCGTCTTCATCCAGCGGCAAACCGGGCAGGGAGTTGAGTTCAGGCAGTTTCACGGACGAGGCCATTATCCGGCCGGGTCCATGTAATCATCGAACATGTCAATGTAGACGCTGTCTTGTTCCGGCGCTTCCTCGCCCCATAACTCCCGGGCCGTGAAACGGACGTTGTACACGTGCTGCGGCTTGTCCGGGCCGCCGTGTGCGTTGGTATCGGGCAGGAGAAAGATGCCGTGGTGCATTTCCACCACGCCGCGCCTGCCCCTGATATAACGGGGGATGCGCGTGTGATGCAGCGGGTTGATGTTCCTGGCAATAATCTCATCCCCTACCCTGAATTTGGGCGGGATGTCGGTGTCCACAAACACCGGAATACGGTTATTCATGCCGTATTGCATCCTCTCGACGGAGGCGGCTTCCACGCCGGCCGTTAATTCCGGCGCCGTTACCTTGCCGGTTTCCAGTTCCTCCCCGGTCACGATATTCTTCAGCATCATCATGTGTTCAAGGCTGTACAGCCATTTTTCGTAGTACGAGAAGGTCAGGTAGTCACTGGGCGGAATGGTTTCCGTCATGTAACGCACTTCATCGGTGACAAATATGCCGGCGCCCATCGTCGCCAGGGTCATCGCATATACCTTTCTCTCCCAGTCGTGGTGAAACACCGGTTCGTCTTTTTCGATAGTTACAGGGCCGATGTTGTCCATCCCGCCTATGTCATGGATGCCGTTCATAACGCGCTGTCCTCCGTCCGTTATTGTGCAGGGGAAACCAGGCCGGTGCCCACCATGGAATCACGGGTGATGAGTTCCTGCAACTCCTCTTCACTCATATCCTCCGTGCCGTCCGGGCGCCGGGGCAGCACCAGGTACCTGATCTCGGCGTTGCTGTCCCACACCCTGACCTCGGTATCCTGCGCCAGCTCGAGCCCGAATTCCTTTAACATGCCGCGCGGGTCGCGCACCGCCCTGGCCCGGTAAGGCGTGCTTTTATACCAGTTGGGCGGGAGACCCAGCACCGGCCAGGGGTAGCAGGAGCAAAGCGTACATACCACCAGGTTATGGACCTTTTCGGTGTTTTCCACCACCACCATGTGGCTGCCTTCGATCCCGGTATAACCCAGTTCCGCCATGGTGCCGGAAGCATCTTTCAGCAACCTGGCCTTGAAGCCGGGATCGGTCCACGCCCTGGCGACGATCCTGGCGCCGATATGCGGTCCCACCTTGTTTTCAAAGTGGTCGATGATGGCATCCAGGGTTTCCGGGTTAACCGCTCCCTTTTCCACCAACAGGGATTCCAGCGCCCTGACGCGAACCTGTACGTCCGTCAACGGCGCACGATGCGTTGATCCTGCCATTTTATTCTCCCCATTCGGTTGTTTTCTATGAAGATCAGCATGACATAAAGCTATGCGCCGGTTCAAGCGGTTATGTTGGATTGAGCGTGTCATTCCGGATATCCGGCCTGCATGTTGATGCGGCGCAGGGTCCCGGAGGTCAGATAAGGACCCAAGTGCGGTATACTGGGTGCGGAGTTCATCTGGTCAACCAACAATTAATAAACTTATAAATTTCACCAGGCAGAGACGATGCGCAGATCCGATTTCATTTTACTGATGCTCGTCGGGGGGACGATCGTCGCCGTCAGCATGGGCATCAGGCAATCGTTCGGCGTGTTCCTGCAGCCGGTAGTCACCGACCTTGAGCTTACCCGCACGACGTTCGGGCTGACCATTGCCATTCAGAACCTGATCTGGGGTCTGGCGCAGCCGTTTGCCGGGATGCTGGCGGATAAGTACGGCGGTATCCGGATACTGATCCTGTCCAGCCTGCTTTACATCGCCGGGCTGGTCCTGACCGCCATGTCATCATCCGCTACCGGATTGCACCTGAGCCTGGGGATGCTGGTCGGCCTGGCGATGAGCGGGACAACCTTTACTGTGGTATTGAGCGCGGTAGGCCGCCTGGTCGCGCCGGAGAAAAGGAGCCTGGCGTTCGGTATCGTCTCTGCAGGCGGGTCCATCGGCATGTTTACCTTTGTGCCGTTGGGCCAGCTGTTTATCGGGTTGTATGGCTGGTCTGTCGCTTTTCTCATCCTGGCAGGGTGTGTCACTCTCGTGCCGTTGCTGTCCCTGGTTTTTCAGCGCCAGTCAAAAGCTCAATTCGCCGGAACCGATACGCAACGGGAAACCCTGGCGCAGGTTCTGGGTAGCGCCCGGACCCATTCCGGCTACTGGCTGTTGAACAGCGGCTTCCTCGTATGCGGGTTCCACGTGTCTTTTATCGCCACACACCTTCCGGCGTTCCTGAATGATTCTGCCATCTCACCCATGCGCGCCGCGTTTGCACTCGGCCTGATCGGCGTATTCAATATACTCGGCACCTACCTGGCCGGACTGTACGGGGGACGTTACCGGAAAAAATACCTTTTGAGCGGACTTTACCTGGGCCGCGCCGCGGTGATTGCCCTGTTTATCGCCCTGCCCTTGAGCGATGTGACCGTCATGCTGTTCGCCGCGGCCATGGGCCTGTTGTGGCTGGGCACCATACCGTTAACCAGCGGCCTGGTCGTTCAGATCTTCGGTGTCCGCTACGCCGGGACCTTGTTCGGTATCGTGTTCTTCAGCCACCAGGTGGGCAGTTTCCTGGGCGCCTGGCTGGGCGGATATTTATTTGAGGCGACCGGCTCCTACGCCCTCATGTGGCAACTGGCCATTGTGCTGGGCATCGTTTCCGCCCTGCTGCACTGGCCCATCAGGGACGAACCGGTGGTTACCCAGGCGGCGCCGGCGTAGCTGGATTCGAAATCGTCATTCCTGCGGAAGCAGGAACGGCGGGGTGCAGGAGCGACAGGGGGCATCAGCGCCGGCGTTCTTCCAGGATCAATGCATCCAGGGTTTCCAGCATCACTTCAAAGGAACCGGCCGAGGATGCGGAGATCAGGTACCTGCCGTTTACGATCAGGGACGGTACGCCGGTAATCTTCGCGTCGCGGGCCATCAGGAAAGCCTGTTTCATCTTGACTTCGGTTTCGTTGGAATCGTAGTGCCGGGCAAATTCCTTTTTGTCCAGACCCAGGTCCGCGGCGAAATCAACCAGGCTGTCACGGGTAAAAATATTACGCTGTTTTACGTGCAGCGCGTTGAACAGCGGGGTATGAAACTGTTCCAGTGCGTCCATTTTCTCGGCCGCAAAAAAGCCGCGGGCATGAACCGCCCAGCGGCTGTTCAGCACCCCGGGCACCTGGCGGAAAACAACGTCCTCCGGCCTGGTTTCAAGCCAGGCCTTGATGTGCGGTTCGAAGCTGAAACAATGGGAGCAGCCGTACCAGAATATTTCAACGACCTCGATCCTGTCGCCTGACTGAGTCGGCAGGGCGGGCTTGATCTGGGTGTAGGCAGAATCGGAATGTTGATGTTGCGCCTGTGCCGGGCTCGCCATGAGCCCTGCCAGGAAAACGCAGCTAATGAGTAATCTGATTAAGCGCATTATAACTCACCATAGGAATGTAAACCGGACAGAAACATATTGACGCCGAGGAACGCAAACAGGGTCACGAACAGGCCGATTATCGCCCAGGCGGCCATGGCCGGACCTTGCCAGTTCCTGCTGATGCGCATGTGCAGCCAGGCTGCGTAATTCAGCCAGACGATCAAAGCCCAGGTTTCCTTCGGGTCCCATGACCAGTAACCGCCCCAGGCCTCGGCTGCCCATAAGGAACCCAGGATGGTTGCCACGGTAAAGAAGGCGAACCCCAGGGCGATGGCCTTGTACATGATATCGTCTATCTCTGCCCGAACCGGCAGGCGCGCCAGCAACGGGCGCGGGTTGGCATCATCACCCCTGGCCAGGTAAGCCAGCCCCAGCATGGCGGCGATGCTGAAGCAGCCGTAACCTACGAAATTGGCGGGCACATGGATTTTCATCCAGTAACTCTGCAACGCGGGCACCAGCGGCTGTATTTCGTGGGCGCCGCGGTCGAAGGTATACCATAACAAAAAGCCCACGGCGGCGCTGATAACCAGCAGGACGAATCCACCCAGGGCTTGGGTCCGGTAGCGCCTCTCGTAGTACAGGTAAATGATCGCGGTGGTGACGCAGAACAGGATGAACACCTCGTACAGGTTGCTGACCGGAATGTGGCCTATCTCCGGGCTGATCAGGTAGGACTCGTGCCAGCGTACCAGCAGGCCGGTCAAACCCATGCCGACGCCGGTCCAGGTCAGGCCGGTGCCGACGGCGGCGGAAAATGCCGAGCCGGTGAATAAAGCGAAGAAATAGCTCAGGGTCGCCAGTACAAAAAGGAAACTCATCCACATGACAGCCGACTGGCTGGCCAGAAAGTACTGCAACAGGAAACGCTCATCGGCCCGGGCAAGCGTGGCGTCATAGAGCTGTATGGAGAGCAATGCCAGCACGGAGACGACGAGCAGCAGGCGCCGGAATTCCGTCCAGGCTGTGCCGGCATAACCCAGTGCCAGGGTACTACAGGAAAAGATAATCCACTCGTACCCGTTCAGGTTATCGCGGTAATTGAGGTAGACAAAACCGAAGCCGCCCAGCAGCAACGCCCACCACAGGTAATCGACCGGCTGCAGTGAGAACCGGTTGCCCGTCAGCCCGGCTAGGTCTGCCGGGGCCTTGGATGTCATGACATCGATGCGCATGGCTTATATGACGACTATCGTCTGAATTAGTTCGGCGGAAAAGATTGTTCTATTGTACGTGAAATCTGTTCAAAGTAACGACTGAAATCGCGGGAATGGCGTGTGCGCGCGCCGGCCAGCACCACTTCAGCGCCCGTGCCTGCGGGTTTGATGACCGCCCACAAACGCTCATGGGGCACGTAGAATAAAAAAAACACGCCCAGTATCAACAGGCCGAAACCCAGGTAAACCCACTTGGCGCCCGGGGCGCGGGCGATTTGCAGGCCGGACGATTCCACGTGTTCGAAACCGGTCAGTTGCAGGTAGTAAGGGATGCCGTACTGGTGCAGGGCCGACAGGGTAACGATTGCGTCGTTGAGAAACTGGATGTCCCTTTCGGTTATCTCCGAAACGTCCAGACCGGCATCAGACAGGGTTGCCGTATATGCCTGCTCCAGGCCGAAGCGCAGTATTTTCATCGACGCGCTGTTCACCGTGCGGGCGGCGTCCTCATCCATGGCCGGGCCGATCTGCTGTTGCAGCATGGGAAACCCGCCGTCCAGGAACAGGCGGATCAACCTGAGTGTCACGTTGCCAACGTCCTGTTCCGTGATGTTTCCGTCCACGCTGTTCCCGGGCAGCAGGGCCGACTGCCCGGCGGCATAGATACGCCTGAGCCGCGCGTCATCATGCAGCAGGTTGAGCAAGGCGAAGAAACGCCCGGGCGAACCCTCGTCATCCGCGGGAATATGCAGGTAGCGAAAGTCCTCCTCCAGCGAGGAGCGCACACCGCTCAACAGGAATTCCCGGCCCTCCAGGGTGATGGGATACATGTAGTTGAGGTATTCGTTCGCCCGCCCGTCCTTCAGGCGGACCTTGAAATTCACGCTGGGACCGAAATCACGGAACTTTTTGTCTATTGCCGGATCTTCGTTGGCAAAGATATTGAACTTGCGGAATTCATCCATTTCCAGCCGGTATGCCACACCGTCGTGTTCAAGGTCGAGGTCACCGTTTACCCTGAGTGAATGGTCAAGAACTGCCGGTGATGCCAGGTCATGGAGTTTGAAATCCAGTTTCGACCCCCCGTCACCGAAACTGGCCTGGTAGATGGTATAACCCTTGTAGCTGAGCGGGTGATTGACGGCGATGGTTTGTTCGATGCGCCGTGAACCGTCCTGGATAACCAGGTCGCTTTCAAAGGACCTGGGCTGCCCGCTCGGGTAGTGTTCCACCCGGAAATCCTCAAGCTGGATAGTGAAAGGCAGGGGCTGAACCAGGTAACCGGCTCCCAGGTTGACGAAGGCGGCCCGCGCGGCGCGGCCTTCGGGTATGGAAACGCTGGCGCGGAACGAGGAATTGTCGACCGGCAACTTGCTCCTGTCCGGTATCCGGCTGACAGGTATATCCCGGGTCTCCGCCTGCAGCGACCCCTGCACGGTCCTGACTTTCAGCGGGACGTTGCTGTCGAGAAATCCGCCGATACAGATTATCACCACCGCACAGTGGGTAAACAGGTAACCGTAACGGTTGGCGGCGCCTTTCATGGCTGCAAGTGTGGTTGTCTCCCCATGCCGTTTTGTCCGGGTCCTGAAACCCAGGCTCCTGAAACTATGCGCCAGCGTTGCAACCGCCTCGTCGTGTGCAACAGATGTGCGGTGCCGGCTATGGTCCGCCATGTTGAGAAGCTGCTGTTCCTGCATGTCTTCCCGGTATTGCTTCAGGCTGGCGAGTATCCTGGGTGTGTTGCGGTAAAGACAGATACTCGTGGTTGTCACGAGGAAAGCCAGAATGAGGATGAACCAACTGCTCGAGTAGATATCGTACAGGCCCAGTTTTTCGAATATGCCGTGCCAGAACGGGCCGAATTTGACTATGTAGTTCTGGTATGGCTCGTTTTGCCTGAGTATGGTGCCGATGACGGAAGCCAGCGCCAGCGCCACGAGCAAGGTGACGGCCAGGCTCATCGAGCCGAGAAACCCCAGCATCCTGACGGTTTTATGCCTGGTGGGAGTGAACACCTCTGTACCCCGCAGGGCGGTTACGCCGGCATCCCGCGGGCGGGATTGTACCTGACATGGGAGACTGTATTTGTTTCGGGCATGTCAAGCCACCGGATCAAGGCACAATGCCCGGCCTTCAGTGCAGCCCCTGGAGGTAATCGGCTACGGCCTCGATAGCGTCGTTGGACATCCTGCCGGCGATATCGCGCATGATGCCGTTGAGATCGTTGGCCCGTTCCTCGGCCTTGAAAGCCTTTAACTGGAGTTCCGTGTAGGCAGCATGCTGTGCATTGATCCTCGGGTAGTTGGCCGCAGGGTTGCCTATGCCGGTGGGACCGTGACAGGACATGCACGCGACCAGCCCTTTGGTTACGTCACCTGCGCGATAAAGATGAGCGCCAAATTCCAGGTTTTCCGGCCGGGTCTGTCCTATGCCGGGCTTCTGGGCAGCGTAATACGCCGCGATGTCGGCGATATCCTGGTCGCTCAAGGCCATTGCCAGGGGAGCCATCTGGTCGTTTTTCCGACGCCCGTCCCGGTAATCCTGCAATTGTTTTATGATGTACTCGGCGTGCTGGCCGGCCAGGTTGGGCCACGACGGGTTGCTGCTGTTGCCGTCCGGGCCGTGACAAACGACGCATATTGCCGCTTTCTGCCTGCCGGCCTCAATGTCTCCCGCTGCGAACAGGGTTACGGGTGACAATACCAGGATCAGGCCGCTGATCAGTTTGTTTAACATCCGGTTCTGCCTTGATAATACGAATTATTTTTTGCGAATGGCGCTATCTTACAGAATAATTGATAAAAGTGGATAGCCTGAAGAATATTATTTTATACCGGAACCCATGAGCGACAACCGATATCGTAAATCTGTTTACCTTTTCAGCGCACACACGCTCGCGCAGCTACCGGCTGACACGGGT
The DNA here is from genome assembly GCA_965208655.1 of Gammaproteobacteria bacterium. GTDB lineage: Bacteria > Pseudomonadota > Gammaproteobacteria > Eutrophobiales > Eutrophobiaceae > JAAXHV01. The sequence continues at coordinate 34,341 of CBDBPJ010000010.1, read as the reverse complement.
AAGGAGGTCGTCTTTGCCGGCCGCTCCAACTCCGGCAAATCCAGCGTGATCAATGCGCTTGCCGGGCAAAAGAAACTTGCCCGTACCAGCAGACAGCCGGGCCGGACCCGGCAGATTAACTTTTTTGCCGTTGACGATGATACGCGTCTCGTGGATCTGCCGGGTTACGGTTACGCCAGGGCGCCGATCCCGCTGAGGCAGCACTGGGGAGAACTCATCAATGCCTACCTGGAGCGGCGCCGGTGTCTGGCCGGCCTGGTCCTGATCGTGGATATCAGGCGCGGCCTGGCCGACCTCGACCGGCAGATGCTGAGCTGGTGTGAAAACAAAACCCTGCCGGCACACGTATTGTTGAACAAATCCGACAAGCTGTCCCGCGCTAATGCCAGGCAGGCCCTGGTGACGGTTGGGGGGGAGCTTGGGGAGAACAGCAGCATCCAGCTGTTTTCCGCGCTGAAAAAGCACGGGCTCGAAGACCTGTGCCGCATGCTGGATGTGTGGTTTGAATAAGGTGTTTTATCAAAAAGTTGGCCCCGGTGTCGTGAGGGGGAGGGAAACACACCAGGGCCAGGTAACCCGGCTGGGGAAAACCGGGATTCGTTTACTATCACGCTTTTCTGATAGCAGGGAATATTCTTCCTGTGATAATAGAGACCCGCAGGTCTTGAAAAAGTTCCGGGTCAGTGCCGGGACGGGATTTTTATGCACAGATCAGGGAGTTAGCGGTGTTTTCGACCGCATGCCCCTGTCGGGAATGCCAGGAAATCGCCAGAATTGCGCTAACCTGTTGAAATATAAGAGGAATACGAAATTGTTTAAATTTTAACAGTTTTGTCACAAATCCAGTGTTTTTCCGTATCTCAGGGCCTGCCCAGCCACTGTATCCACAAAGTTATCCACAAAAAATGTGGATAACAAATTATCTTTAGGTATGACAAGTAGTTATGTTTTTAAACCTAGAATTCATATCAACGAAGCGCGCTAAAGTTACATGTAAAACATTACTGGCGGGGCGCCGTATACGGTCTCCCATAATGTATTTGCACCCACCCGTAACCGGCGTAACTACATGCTGTACTTGCGGTTGAATTTATCCACCCGGCCGGCCGTATCCAGGATCTTCTGTTTGCCCGAATAAAACGGATGGCACAGGGAGCATACTTCTATGTGCAGGTCGCCTTTGTAGGTTGACTGCGTTGCGAACGTATTGCCGCAACTGCAGGTGACCTTGATTTCATTGTAATTCGGGTGAATGTCGGTTTTCATCGGTTACCCCTGTTTCATTTCCGGGCGCAGATTGTAGAGGAATCAGCCGCGCCGTGCAACCTTGTTTTACCACCCGGGGCACAGCTACCCCGTGATTATAACCTGAATTCGGCAGCCACCGGAGTATGGTCGGAGGGGCGTTGCTGCCGGCGCGGGACAATATCAATCCAGCTGTCGGCGCAACGGCGGCTGAGTTCACCTGATGCCAGGATGAGGTCGATGCGCAAGCCGCGGTTGCGGGCAAAATCCCCGGCACGGTAATCCCACCATGAAAACGAATCCTTTTCCTGTTCGAACAACCGGTATGTGTCCGTTAAACCCCGGTCAACGAGTCCGGACAAGGCATCCCGCTCGGGCCGGCTGCACAGGATCCTGTCGCGCCATAACACCGGGTCGTGAACGTCGGCATCGGCGGGCGTGATATTGAAATCACCGAGCAGGACAAGTTTGTCGTGACGTTGCAGCAGGCCGTCCGAGAACGCGTCGAGTGCGGCCAGCCATTCCAGTTTGTAGGCGTATTTCTCCGAGCCTACCTCGGAACCGTTGGGCACGTAAAGATTCAGCACGCAAACATCATCCACCAGGGTGCACAACACGCGTTTTTGCGGATCGTCAAAACCGGGCAGACCGGTATGCAATACCTCAACCGGGGACCTGCTGGCGATGGCGACTCCGTTGTAGGTTTTCTGTCCGGCGAAAACCACCTGGTAACCGGCCTCGTGAAAGGCCTGCGCCGGGAAATTCTCGTCCTGGGTCTTGGTTTCCTGCAAGGCAAGCGCGTCGGGCTTGTGGTCGTCCAGCCAGCGCAGCACCTGCGGCAGGCGCACCTTCAGGGAATTGACGTTCCAGCTGGCAATGGTCCACATGGGTGTCGCCTCAGGCGGGAACCGGTGTTGCGGGCGTGATGCCCGAGTGCCGCAGCAGTGCGTCGATAACGGGCTTACGGCCCCGGAACTCAACGAACAGGTCCATGGGTTCCCGTGAACCGCCCTGTTCCAGGACGGTATGCAGAAAGTCCCGGCCCGTCACCGGATCGAAAATCCCGTTTTCCTCAAAGCGCGAGAACGCATCCGCGGAGAGCACCTCGGCCCACTTGTAGCTGTAATACCCCGCGGCGTAACCACCGGCAAAGATATGGGCAAATCCATGCTGGAACCGGTTGTCGGGCGGCGCCTTGACAACGGCGACGTTCCCCCTGACCTCGTCCAGCAGGGATTGTATGTCGTTCGTGTCGCAGCCGCGCCGTTCATAGTGCAGCCGGAAGTCGAACAGGGCCAGTTCCAGTTGCCGCACCATGTGCATGCCCGCATGGAACGTCCTGGCCTGTAGCGTCTTCCCGAACAGGTCGCCCGGAAGCGGTTCCCCGTTCTGGTAATGGCGCGCGAACAGGTCCAGGGACTCCCGTTCCCAGCACCAGTTTTCCAGGAACTGGCTGGGCAGTTCCACCGCATCCCAGGGGACGCCGTTGATCCCGGCCACCGCGGCGTAATCGATCAGCGTCAGGATGTGGTGCAGGCCGTGGCCGAATTCGTGGAACAGGGTGAGCACCTCGTCGTGGGTGAGCAGGGAAGGTTTACCGGATACCGGCGGGGTGAAGTTGCAGGTCAGGTAGGCCACCGGTGTTTGTAGCGCACCGTTGTTCAGTTTGCGGGTGACGCATTCGTCCATCCAGGCGCCGCCGCGCTTGTGCGGCCGGGCGTACAGATCGAGATAGAACCCGCCGCGCAACGCGCCGCCCTCGTCCCGGACCTCAAAGTAGTTGACATCCGTATGCCATGCTTCGACCCCTTCCCGTTGTGTGATGCTGAGGCCGTATAAACGGTTGACCACGGCGAACAGCCCTTCGACCACCCGGTCTGCAGGAAAATAGGGGCGCAGTTCCTCCTGGGAAAAGTCGAATTTTTTCTGTCTCAGTTTTTCCGAATAATAAGGTATGTCCCAGGCCTGCAAGTCCTGCAGACTGTATTCCTCAGCCGCAAATTTCTCCAGACCTGCCAGTTCCTGTCGCGCAACCGCCTTGCTGCGCGCGGCCAGGTCATGCAGGAAGGCCATGACGTCGTCCGGCGAGTCGGCCATCTTTTTTGCCAGTGAGTATTCCGCATAGTTCCGGTAACCCAGCAATGCAGCAAGCTCCTGCCGTAACGACAGGATCTCCGTCATCAGTGATCCGTTGTCCCATTTCCCGGCAGCAGGGCCCTGTTCCGATGCGCGGGTGTTATATGCCGTGTACATTTCCTGCCGGAATTCCCGGTTATCGGCGTAGGCCATTACCGGTTGGTAGGAAGGATACTCCAGCGTGAACAGCCAGCCGGATTGCTCGCGCCGGCGCGCGGTCTCGGCCGCCAGTTCGAGTGCGGTATCGGGCAAACCGCTGAGCAGCGACTCGTCCGTCACCAGTTTTGTCCAGCCATGAGTGGCATCCAGCAGGTTCTCTTCGTATTGGGTCTGCAGCTTCGAGAGGCGTTGCTGTAATTCCTTGTACCTGTCCTTATCCTCCTGTCCGAGGTCGATGCCCGACAGGCGGAAATCCCGCAAGGCATTGCTGATGATCTTTTGCCGGGGGATATCCAGCCGGGCATATTCGTCTCCTTCCGCCAGGGTCTTGCAGGCGCGGAACAGGTCTTCGTTCTGTCCCAGTTCGGTGGCGTGATCGGTCAACTTGGGCAGGCAGGCGTTATAAGCCTGGCGCAGGTCATCGTTATCGGCCACCGAGTGCAGGTGACTGACGGGCGACCAGGCGCGCTTCAGTTGGTCGTCCTTGTCTTCCAGGGGCTGGAATAACGTTTCCCAGGTATGTTCACCGGGTTTGTCCAGGACGGACCGCACCAGGGCGCGGTGTTCGTCCAGCAGTTGATCGATGGCCGGCTCCACATGTTCCGGGCTGAGCCGGCTGAACGCCGGCAGGGTCAGGTTTTCAAGTAACGGATTAGTCATGTTCTGATACTGATAATGAGAATTATTTTTATTTAAAATCAATAAGTTATGCTTTACAAACAGAGATCTTAATGGTATTCTGCCGCTTCGGTTTCGGTCGTGGGAGCGAAAAGCAAGGCACCCTCCCGTGCAATGGGAACCGCCAGCGATCAACTCGTTGTTATATTGGAGGCTTATTATGCAAGGTGACAAGAAAATAATCGAGTACCTTAACAAGGTGCTCAAAAATGAACTGACGGTTATTAACCAGTACTTCCTGCATGCGCGCATGTGGAAGGACTGGGGCCTGAAGGAACTGAATGAGCATGAGTACCATGAATCCGTCGATGAGATGAAACATGCCGACAAACTTATCGAAAGGATTCTGTTCCTGGAGGGCCTGCCCAACCTGCAGGATCTTGGCAGGTTATATATTGGTGAAAATACCGTGGAGATGCTGGAATGCGACCTGAAACAGGAACACCTCGCCATACCACTGCTGCGGGAGGCCATAGCCTATTGTGAGTCTGCTCAGGATTATGTCAGCCGCGAACTCCTGGAAGATATCCTCGAAAACGAGGAGGAACACGTGGACTGGCTGGAAACCCAGCTTGAACTGATAGAAAAGGTCGGCCTGGAGAATTACCAGCAATCCAAGATGTAGCCCTCGCTACACCTTAGTCCCGCCCGTGCAAGTGGCCGTCGTTCCTGCGCAAGCAGGGCGCCACAAATCCGGAACAAATTTTAGTTGCAAATGATTCTCATTTGTTTTACAATTCGTGTTACCAACCAATTTTCATGTAGAGATTGCTGTCAGATGTACGTTTGTGTGTGTAACGCGGTAACGGAAGGGCAGGTCAGACAAGCCATTAACGAAGGCGCCCTGACCGCGTGCCAGGTCAGGCAAAAACTGGACGCCGAAAGCGTGTGCGGTTCCTGCGACGACTGCCTGGAAGACTATGTTGCCGAAGCATTCATGTTCGCTTCCCCCGGGATGACAGCCGCAGCCGCCGACTAGATCGTTTCCGCACCCCCCCTCTCCCTGGTAACACTTCTGCAAAAAACGATCTCCTGTATATAGCAGGCACGGAGGTTCAATCCCCGTCCGAGGGAAAGCCGGAAAAAACACGCAGGCATTGCAAATGCAAATGAGAATAATTATTATTTGCATCATGTCCAGCATTAAGATAAAATCGCCGTCAGACCTGAAATTAACAGAATAAGGAGAAGTCTTATGCCGGTTGCATCCCGCCTGCCGAAACCGGAACAGAGCAGTAAGATACACAGTCTGGGCCGCGCACAGGCCGTTGCGACCCTGTTTGCGGGACTGGCTCTGGCCGCCTTTATGGTCCCGGTGTATGCCGACGACCATAAGATCGACGAGGAAATCACCGTTGTCGGCAGCCAGACCGGGGCCCAGGGGGTTGCCGGTTCGGCCCATTTCATCGGTCAGGAGGAACTGGAAAAATTTACCTATTCCGATATCCAGCGTATCGGGCGCGAGGTGCCGGGTGTCTCGATACAGGTGGAAGACGGTTACGGCCTGCGTCCCAACATCAGTATCCGCGGCGTTGCCACCGAGCGCAGCGGGCGTATCACCCTGCTGGAAGACAACGTGCTGATTGCACCGGCGCCCTATTCGGCGCCGTCGGCCTACTACTTCCCCACCGCGGGCCGCATGTATGCATTCGAGGTACTGAAAGGCCCTGCCGCCATCACCCAGGGACCTTATACCATCGGCGGCGCCCTGAACATGATCTCGACACCGGTGCCGGATGAACTGCAGGGCATGGTCATGGCAGAGGGCGGCGAGGATTCGACGTACCGGGTCCATGCCCACTACGGCGGCAGTTTCGGTAACGGCCTCGGGTTCCTGGTCGAAACCCACCAGTGGGGGTCGGACGGTTTCCAGGACCTGGATAACGGCGGTGGTGATACCGGGCTCAGGCTGGAAGACTATACGCTCAAGCTACGCTATGCTACACCGGATTCCCGCCACCAGCTTGACTTCAAGTTCCAGTACGCGGACCAGGATTCCGAACAGAGCTACCTGGGGCTGACCGATGCGGATTTCGAGAAGGACGCTTATCGCCGTTACGGCGTGTCGGAACTGGACAATATCGCCACGCAGCACCACCAGTACATCCTGCGCTACAAGCTGGAGCTCACGGATAGCCTGACCCTGGTCGCGACCGGTTACAACAACGAGCACGAGCGCAACTGGTTCAAGACCGAGGGACTGGACCCGGACGGCAGTGCAAATGCCGGGGAATTAAGACGGACCAGTTGGTTCAACGTCATCCGGGCGGTAAACCAGGGCAACTCACTGGGCCCGCTGACCCCGCTGGAACTGCAGGGGATCCTGGACGGAACGACAGATACCGCACCCGGCAGTATTCAGCTGCGCTCCAACGCACGGGAATATTTCTCCCGCGGCGTACAGTTAAACCTCAACTGGAACGGTGATATCGGTGCGACCCGCCATAACCTGGAAATCGGCTTTCGTTACCATGAGGACGAAGAGGACCGGTTGCAGCGCAATAGCAGCTACCACCAGGCAAACGGCAAGCTGGTCCTGGACGACGTGGGGTTGCTCGGCAATGCCGGCAACCGCCTGCAGGAAGCCGAAGCAATCGCCGTACATATCTATGATCAAATCGAATGGGGCAACTGGGTATTCAGCCCCGGGATACGTTACGAGGACATCGACCAGGAACGTACCCGCTGGCGCGACCGGGGCGAACAGGCAGGTGAGCGCACTATCTTCCGTGACAGCCGCAGGAACAAAACCGGGGTGTGGCTCCCCGGCGCAGGCGTACTCTACCGCATGAGCGACAACCTGACGCTGCTGGCCGGTGTTCACAAAGGGTTTACCGCACCCAGCAACTCGCCGGACGTGAAAGAGGAGAAGGCGGTCAACTATGAACTGGGCCTGCGTTATGTCAGCAACGGCCTGCACGCCGAGGTCATCGGGTTCCTCAGTGATTACGACAATATCCTCGGCGAATGCACGTCCTCATCCGGCACCGACTGTACGGCAGGTGACGCATTCAACGGCGATGCGGCGACGGTCGCCGGCGTGGAAGCGCTGTTGACAGCCAACCTGACCCCGTACCGGTCCTTCAGTACACCGCTGTCCTTTGTTTATACCTATATAGACTCTGAATTCGACACGGACATCGCCGACACGGATTTTTTCGGCGACGTCGGTAAAGGCGACCCCATACCCTACATTCCGGAACACCAGTTGCGTATTTCCGCAGGTATCGAACAAACGCGCTGGAGAGCGTACGTCAGCGCGAATTACGTGGACGGAGTATGCGTGCGCGCCTCCTGCGGCGACTTTGAGCGCACCGATGACACGCTGACGGTCGATATCGCCGGCCACTACCTGTTCAATGACAGGCTCGCGTTGTTCGGGCGGGTTGAGAACGTGACCGGGGATGAGGATATCCTTGGGCGCCACCCTTACGGCGCACGGCCCAACAAGGGCCGGAGTTTTACGGGAGGCGTACGCATCACGTTTTAATTTCTTGCGCGGCAAGAGTGGATGACCCCCGTATTTCCTGGCAGGAAACGTGGGTCAGGAAAAGTACTTTCAAACTCTCAGCAACGTGACTCTTGTCGTATCAGGAACGGGGGCGTATATTCCAGTACGCCCCCTTTTTTTAATGATAAACAATATGAGATACATAACTCTTGCAGTTCTACTTGCCCTGTTGTCGCCTGCGACTTCGGCAGAAGAAGTCAATGTCTACTCCGGCCGCAAAGAAGCGCTGATTAAACCGCTGTTCGACGAGTACACGAAGGAGACGGGGATCCGGGTCAACCTGGTCACGGGCAAGGCGGATGCGCTGATCAAGCGCCTGGAGCTTGAGGGCGAGAATTCCCCTGCCGACCTGTTGCTGACCGTGGACGCCGGACGCCTGTACCGGGCACAGGAGTTGGGACTGTTGCAGGTAATCTCGTCCGCCGTACTCGATGAAGCAGTGCCGGAAAACTATCGCGACCTCCAGGGGTACTGGTACGGCCTGTCAATCAGGGCGCGGGTGATAGTGTACTCCTGGACAAGAATCGAACCGACACAGCTATCCACTTACGAGGCCCTGGCCGGCCCCGTCTGGCGCGAACAGCTTTGCGTACGTTCCTCCTCCAACATCTATAACCAGTCACTGGTTGCCTCCATGCTTGCCCACCACGGCCGGGAGGAAACGGAAAGCTGGATCAGTGGGCTGGTGGGTAATTTCGCCCGGGACCCCAAGGGCGGCGACCGGGACCAGATCAAGGCGGTGGCGGCAGGACAATGCAACCTGGCGCTGGTCAACACCTACTACCTGGCGGGCATGCTGAGCTCGGGCATCGATGCTGAAGTTAGTGCGGCGAACCAGGTCGCGCTGTTTTGGCCGAACCAGGAAGGCAGGGGCGCCCACGTCAATATCAGCGGCGCCGGCGTGACCAGGTCGGCACGGCACAAGGAGGCCGCCATCAGGCTGCTGGAATACCTGGTCAGCGTCCCGGCCCAGGAGTGGTATGGGAAAACCAACCGTGAATTTCCGGTCCGGGAAGGGGTTGCCGGAGATGACATCCTGCAATCCTGGGGCGCGTTCAAGGCCGACGATCTGAATTTGGCAACACTGGGTGAAAAGAATCAGGCCGCCGTGCGCGCCATGGATCGTGCCGGCTGGAAGTGAAGGTTTGAGGTCTCCCTAGAAGTTCCGGCTCATGGCTTTTCCCGCTCCCTGGGTTGCCCTCACCTTGCTTGTAGCCGGTATCCTTCTCCTGCCGGTCATCGTGATAGCGGCATCGGTCTTCCTGTCCAGCGGCGATATATGGCAGCACCTGTATGACACGGTGCTCGCGGAATACGTTATCAATTCGCTGCTGCTGGCGGGAGGCGTAGGCTGCCTGGCGCTGCCTCTTGGCGTAGTCCCCGCATGGCTGGTGACAATGTACCGGTTCCCCGGCAGCCGGCAACTGGAATGGGCCCTGTTGCTGCCCCTGGCCATGCCCGCGTACATCATCGCCTATACCTACACGGGCATGCTGGACGTGGCCGGGCCATTGCAGTCCTGGTTGCGCGCCGCGTTTGACTGGCAATACGGCGATTACTGGTTTCCCGACATACGCTCCCTGCCCGGCGCGGTCCTGATGCTGTCCCTGGTGTTGTACCCGTATATTTACCTGCTGGCCCGCGCCGCGTTCCTGGAACAGTCAGCCAGCATGGTCGAGGTTGCCCGGACCCTGGGCGCCAGGCCGGCCCGGGTGTTTTTCAAGGTGGTGTTGCCGCTGGCCCGGCCAGCGATCATCGTCGGCCTGTCCCTGGTGCTGATGGAGACCCTGGCGGATTACGGCACCGTGCAGTATTTCGGCGTGGCGACGTTCACTACCGGCATCTTCAGGACCTGGTTCGGCCTGGGCAGCAGTATCGCCGCCGCGCAATTATCCGCGCTGCTGCTGCTGTTCGTGCTGTTCCTGGTCGTCCTGGAACAATACTCGCGCAGGCAGTCCCGCTACCATGACACCGGCACCCGTCACGACCGGCTGGAGCAGAAACACCTGCGCGGCCGGCGCGGGTTGCCTGCCCTGGCGCTGTGCACGTTACCGGTCCTGTTCGGGTTCGTGGTCCCGTCCGGCCAGTTGCTGTCATGGGGAATGCAAACCTGGAGCACATCCCTGGATGCCGGTTTTTTCACCCTGGTCGTGAACAGCATCGAACTGGCGCTCGTCACCGCCATACTTGCTGCGCTGCTGGCGCTGGCGGTTTCCTACGCCCGGCGCCGGCAACCCGGCATATTGACGAACTCGTTCAACCGCCTGCTGGGCATGGGTTACGCCGTTCCGGGTACCGTGATTGCAGTAGGGGTACTGATCCCCTTCACCTGGCTGGACCGCCACCTGAACGACTGGCTCGCGTTACTGTCTGATACCGACCCCGGACTGCTTCTGAGCGGCACCATCACTATCCTGGTGTTTGCCTACCTGGTGCGATTCCTGGCCCTGTCCCTGAATACTGTGGACGCCGGCCTGGCAAAGATCAAGCCGTCCATGGACGAAGCGGGGAGGAGCCTGGGTCTGGGCAGCTTCAGCCTGCTGCGCCGGGTCCATATCCCGGTCCTGCGCGGCACCCTGCTCACCGCCGTGCTGCTGGTATTTGTCGACGTGCTGAAGGAACTGCCGGCAACGCTGATACTGCGGCCGTTCAATTTCAATACGCTGGCGGTGCGCACATTTGAGCTGGCCAACGAGGAGAGGCTGGCCGACGCCGCGTTCCCGGCCCTGGCAATCGTGCTTGCAGGCATTATTCCGGTTATCATACTCAGCCGGGCCATTTCGCAATCCCGCTCCGCCAATGCTTGAAGTCAGAAACCTGACAGTAGTGCTCGACGGCAAGTCCGTCGTTTCGGATATCTCCCTGCGTCTTGAGCAGGGCGACATCGGCTGTCTGCTGGGTCCCAGCGGTTGCGGGAAGACCACCTTGCTGCGCACCATCGCCGGGTTCGTACAACCCCGGCGCGGTGAAGTGCGCATCAACGACCTCTGCGTCGCTGGGTCTGCAGCGCCCGTCCCGGCAGAACGGAGAGGCGTGGGGATGGTGTTCCAGGACTTCGCCCTGTTTCCGCACCTGACGGCGCGCGACAATATCGCCTTCGGCCTGCATGAACTGGCAGGACGGGCTCGGCAGGACCGGATTGACGAAGTAGTCCGGACGCTGGAGGTTGCCGATTTCCAGCACAGGCATCCCCACCAGTTATCAGGCGGGCAACAGCAACGGGTCGCGATTGCACGGGCGCTGGCGCCGCGCCCCGACATACTGTTGCTGGACGAACCCTTCTCCAACATGGACGTGGAGTTAAGGGAGCAGATCGCACGGGAACTGCGCCTGATCCTCAAACAGGCCGGGATGACGACGATACTGGTGACCCACAACCAGCTTGAAGCATTTGCCATGGCGGACGAGATCGGCGTTATCCGGGACGGCGCGTTACTGCAATGGGACAATGCGTTCAACCTCTATCACCGGCCTGCCGGCACGCAGATTGCCGAATTTATCGGAGAAGGCGTGTTCCTGGACGGCACCGTGATCAACGCTACGGAGGTGGCAACCGAACTGGGCGTGCTGATAAGTGACATCCCCCACGGCCGCGCGCCGAACACGGAGGTGTCCGTACTGGTGCGCCCGGATGACATCATACACGACGATGTCAGCCTGAAGACCGCAACGGTACGCGACAAGGTGTTCCGCGGCCCCGAGTTCCTCTACACCCTGACCCTCCCCAGCGGCGCCCGCATACTGAGCCTGGTCCCCAGCCACCACGACCACGCCATAGGAGAAAAAATAGGCATCCGGCCGGAAATCGACCACCTGGTGGTGTTTGAATGATGGGGTCAGGTCATTGATTTATGATAGACTTTTTGTCAGCTTCAATGATTAACATGAATATCAATTTTCTGACCTTAACCATCCATGACAACAAAAAGCACGAGTGGGTTTAAACGTCTCATCAATGCTTCTGTCTATTCCTACCGGGGGCTGATTGCCTGTTTCAGGTCCGAGGCCGCGTTCCGGCAGGAACTGGCGCTGGCGCTGGTTCTGGTGCCCCTGGGTCTGTGGCTGGGCAATACCGGCGTGGAGCGGGCCTTGCTGGTAGGCAGTGTCCTGCTGCTTCTGATGGTCGAGTTGTTGAATACCGGCGTCGAATACGTCGTCGACCGGTTCGGCGGTGAAATCCATGAACTGTCCGGCAAGGCAAAGGATATTGCATCCGCGGCCGTATTCCTGGCCTTGTGCAACGTTGCCGTTGTCTGGGTACTGGTCCTGTTTTTTTAATCCCAACCAGCTACAGATATTAAGGCGGAGTACAGTCTATTACACAAACTGAAATCTTTTTTCGTTCCGCATCATCCTTGAGTAACTGGTTCAAACGTTCTTCCAATTCTGATGGTGTCTTCGGTTTGGGACCACTTTCGGGATGTGGTGTGGTCTTGTCATATCCAAACCAAAACACCAGATATATGCCGTAACCGCCTGCTCCAGGGTCTGTAGTATAACTTTCAATTAATTGGTTTCTTAGCCCATGCCACAGGTCCCTGCTATCGTTGCATTTGATCTCGATTGGTACGTTAAATCCTACTGAACCGCCAAAAGAGACCCGTATATCGGCCCTCCTTTCAACAGCATACCGGCTCTCAGCATCGACGTTAAATTCATGCAGGAGAGGTTTGAGGTCGGACAAGAACCGATCGCGACATGTATCTTCGTGCTGCCGCTCTTGAAGGTGCTTATTTTTGTCATGTAACCAGTATTGCCTGAAGTCATTGGTGTTTCCGTATTTTATCTGGTTTGCTAACTTCCTGACGCTCTCGCGAGTTATGCAGGCCAAATCGGCAACATTTGCTGGAGACCCGTTTTTCAGGGCTTCGCGGATTTGCTCAAGGCTAGAATGTTGAAACATGGCCTCGCGCTTCCGTATGCGTTGTTTATGCAAGGCCTGTTTTAGGAGTGAATGCCATTTTGTGAGTTGTTCCGATTTAAGTAACGACTCAATCGCTTCAGTAGCTTCAGCCGTCGGAAATGTTGCTAGTCGGGAAATAGATTTTGAAATTATTTCAGATGAATCGAACGAACCTCTCATATAGCCATTATGTGGAATAGTGTAGGGTGAATAATTAGAACCTAATAGTTTGATTAACGAGACTGATCCTGATAAAGACAATTTGTTCAATGGTGACCATTCATATCTCCCGAGAGTCAAGAACTCACTAAAATAATTGATATGTGGCTCTTTTCTCGAAATGAATTCGATCAATCGCTTACCAAATTGGTTCGAGTCGAGAATAAAACCCGTAGCCAGCCAGTAGACTCGTTGTGCGACGTTCATACTTCTCAATAGCAGTTTTTTCTCGATTAGCTCAATCAGCAATGATTGCTTCGTGTGTTGTATTGCAGCTGTTAGAAGATCATTGAGTAGGCTTAACTCTTCATTCGTGCACCGTGTAGGAATAGATTCAAGGAGAGGTAGCGTTGCTAGTCTGGCAACCGAGGCATAATTTTCATCATAAGCAAGTGGGCGTGTGGCAACCATATGCCTCATTCCAGCCTGTAGTGCTGTCCTGACGAACTCAACATATATTCTCGTTACCAGTTTCGACTGATCTCGTAATAAAAATTTGTACCATTCAGGTTCTTTGTTTTTGCCATCTACATAATAAAACGCAAGGGCTTTTTCAATCTGATCCCCGGCTAATTGCGGTATTTTCTGTACATCTAACTCATTAACAGCAGCAAGATAAGGAAGAAAATGACGGTGACTTTTGTTTTCCATAAACAATTGAAATATTTGGGAGGCTGTTGGTATATCATCCCGATCAAGAAAGCGTCTCAGGCCGTTCAAAATTGAATGCACTGATTTCAGGTCATTCTCGAAGAAAAAAGTCAGCCTTTCTCTAGGGGTATCACCGGTTGAATCAACCAAGCGACCATAATAAATACGACCCACGTCATAGAATATTCCGGGGTTTGCTTTGCCCTCTTCAATGTCGCCCAAGTTGTTTTTTATATAGTGCAAAAATGCTTGTTTGTTTTGCTCTCGTTTTTCCCTCCGCCGATTTCGATTCAGCATATATCTACTACTATCGTTTGGAATTTCGCTGACCCTGTATTTTTTCCAATAACGTTTCACCCGGATATCTTTTTCTGCGGCATCTTCAATTACCTCCAAAGACATGCCCGCACTTCCGCTTCCTCCCATCAGAGTTTCAAGGCTTCGTATGAAGAAATGGTTGCCAATGGTTTCATTTTCTGTTGTTCTGGCAATCTCTAGGCACCACAAGCCATAATCATCAGGTGGTTTGGCGAAGAATAACCACTCAGTAATTTGCATCGTGTAAGAGTTACTGTTCTCGTTATCACCTGTTTTTTGCAAGTGGTACTCAATCAGCTTTTTTTGTATTTCTGGATGTTCACTCAACCAATCACTAATCTCGGTTATACCTTCATGACCACTAAGTCGAATTGAATCATATTCATCTAGTCCAAGTACAAGCCAATCTGATAGTTTGTCTATTTCGATGATATCGCCAAATTTCTCGATTCCTCTGACAAGCAGTCTACCAATCGTGTTTGAGTGAATAATCTCTTCTAGCCCAGGATTTTGTGCTACTTGATGTGTTACAAAGTTATCCAATAACTCGGCCACCTGTGCGTCATTTGCTTTTTTATCTAGGTAATAACCCCAAAAATCGGAGTAACAGCCTGTGAAATTCTGACTTTTGGGCGGATGAAGATACTTCAATATCCTGTCGGGAGTAATATGTACTGGATATAAGCGGGCCAAAAGCATTCCCATCAATTCATCATCTCGGTCGATGATGACGTTGTTATGTATATCATCTAATAGTTTTTGTAGTACCTCAACATTATTGAATCCAAATAAAACTTCCAATATCTGCTTTCGATTACAAGGGCGGATATGATGTTTGTGAAGCATGCCTACCAATGTGGCGGATAATCCCGGCAACACTTTGCCATGAGTCATTGATAACAGTACGTATTCGATCAGGAACTGATGACGCTCACTATTGTCTGTAGTTTCGAGAATGGCGCGAAAGTTCGGTCCAATATCGTCCTGGCAAAATGCGCCGAAAGGTTGAGTGTTCCTGTAATCAATACCACTATCTGCCTTTGTTTCGGCATATAAGCTAAGCGTGTGCAATAGCTTTAGGCGATCTTCTTTGCTGAACAGACTGACGTCGCCATACAGGACAACTCCAAACGGGTCCCTTTTCATCAAAAAATCCCGTTCTGTATGGCAAAGTGTTACAAGCCAGGCATACACACCGCGCAACTCGGTAACCACACCACCATCGTTTCCGGTCATAAGGGCGAGCAAGCGTCCTATCGGCAGTCCTCCAGTAATGACTTTGTTCGATAAATAATAAGCACTCAGGTATTCTGCAAAAATTCGGTGGCTGTATTCTGAGTGTCCTTCATGCGTGGTAAACAATCGTGTTCTGGATACTGAACCAAGATGTTCCGCGTGCTCTGTAGCCATGTCAGCGATAAAAGGGAAATTATCACCTGCATCTGATTGTAATAATGCAAAACCGTGTTTACGCGCAAGAAGCATTACCGCGCAAAGCATACCGGATGCCTGCATAAGTTCTTCGGAGGGAGGGCTTTGTTTACGATTAGCTATGCTGTGAGTGGGATTCCATTCTTCCAGCAACAGTTTTTCACAGGCTAATTTGAAGATGCCTGATTTCCTTCTAGGCCAATCGTTCTCCTCACCCACGGCGGCAACCAGCATTTCCAGTATTTGTGGGTTTTTAATTAACTCTATAAGTCCTCGGCGTTGTGCCTCTTGCAGGAACGAAAATGCCGCTGCCTCAGTTTTATGATGATTCTTGATGAGTATTACTTTTAAATCCCCTTCTGAAAGTTCAATGAGGAATATTTCTTTTATTTTTGGGTCAGGTGATACTTTCTCTAATTCTTGCCTGTCGTTCTTGCCATACCAGTCTGCTTCACGGCAGGATATTCTAAATTTTGGCCGTGCAAGCTGGCCCAGTTTCTTACGAATCTTTTCAAAGGGAGACAAAACATCATCTTTTCCCGCCCTGACTTCGTCTAAGCCGTCTATGAATAGTGTTTTATTTTTCCAATCAGGGTTTGTAGGTAAGGTAATGAAATCTCGTGCTGTAATGTATTGACAATTAGGCTGAGTTGCCTCCTGTTTAAAAGATGTGGTTTTTCCAATGCCTGGCTTTCCCAGCAGAACATATGCAGGGCAGTCCCTGTAGGACGACAAGTCATCTGTTTTCTGAACATCTTGTCCCGCGTCATCCTTGACGAATTCATGACAAGTCCTGGGCGCATAATATTCCATACTCATTCGAACAAGTCTTTCGGGTCAGTTAACAGGAAAATATCCAGTGGTATGCCTTGATCGCCCACCAGTATCTTACGATGCGGTTTGAACCGTTCTGAAAAAGTATTCAGTCCTTGCCGGTGGACTCTGCCGGTTCCGGATTTTACTTCTATCGCGATGATACGTTTCCCTTTCACCAGGATAAAATCAACCTCATCATGCCCATCGCGCCAGTAGAAAAGATTACAATCCGGTATGCTACCGTTATAAAGATGGGCGCCGACTGCACTTTCAACCAGTCGGCCCCAATAACTGCGGTCAAGCCGAGCCTCCTCAAATGGGTAACCGGATAATGCTGACATTAGCGCCGTATTGAGCACATTGAGTTTAGGACTGGAAGCGCGACGGCGATGTGATTGACCAGCATATTTTTTCAGGCCGGTAAGTAAACCCGCCTGCGTGAGCAAATCCAGATAATGCGCAAGAGTGGTCGTATTGCCTGCGTCTTGGAGCTGTCCCAGCATTTTGTTGAAAGACAACTCCTGCCCTGAATAATGACATCCTAATTCGAACAAATTTCTCAAGAGCATCTTCTTATCGACCCGGGTCATCATAAAAATATCTTTTCTTATATTCGGTTCGATTAACGAATCCCTCACGTAGCTTGCCCAACGTGATTGATCGTTTATGTATTCGACACTGCCAGGGTAGCCGCCATGGTAAATATACTGCGGCAGGTCGATATCAAAGGCCCTGTTCATTTCTTCAAATGACCAGTGTGTCATGCGCAGAAGTTCAAACCGGCCGGCGAGGCTTTCCGTTAAACCATGTTGCATCAACAGGGGGGCAGAGCCCAGTAAGATGACATGCATGGGCCTCTCCATAGCCCGGTCGGCATCCCACAGACCTTTGACCGCCTCCGACCAGTTTGGGATTTTTTGTATCTCATCCAATACTAAAACGAAGTTTCGTTTCCGAATAGTTGTATCATCGCTGTCAAAGCCCGATGTAAGTGCGAGGTTATCAGTTGCTAAACGCGCCTTTTCCCATTGCGCCGCAAGCCAGGAAACATCGTGGCCTACTTCTCCAGCAGTAATAGTTTCACTGGTATAATTGAGAGATGGATAGATTGCCGGCAGGGTTGGTTCTCCGATTTCATAGTAGTGGTAGAATTTTGGTGGGTAGTGGGCTTCCAGTGTTTTTCTGACTAGAGTTGTCTTACCAACCTGTCTCGGACCGGTGACGATAATTATTCGCCTGACCGGTTCACTGAGCCGGTTGGTTAGTGTCTGAGCTTGTATTCGTTGGTAGGCCATAATAGCAATGTTACTTCATTGAGTAACTTTACTCAATGAAGTAATCATAAATAAATTTAATCAGAAGTTCCGACATGTTACATTTAGTTTGTAGAAAAGATTTTGAGGCATCCCCATGAAACTGACCGGTTCCTGCCATTGCGGCAGCGTGAATTTCAGCGTTAGTTCTCCCCATCCCTACCCGTTTAATTTCTGTTATTGCTCTGTTTGCCGGAAAACGGCAGGCGGCGGCGGTTACGCCATCAATCTGGGCGCAGAGTTTGCAAAGCTTGAGGTCGGCGGGCAGGAACATGTCTCGGTCTACCGGGCCAGGATAAAAGACGGGGAGACGGGAGAGATACGGGAGAGCCCTGCTGAGCGCTCATTCTGCCGGGTATGCGCCAGCGCCCTGTGGGTCTGGGACCCGCGCTGGCCGGACCTGGTGCATCCTTTTGCCTCGGTTATCGACACTGAATTGCCCGCTCCGCCCGAGCGCACCCACCTCATGCTGGGCAGCAAGGCCGGCTGGGTGCAGGAAGATGTCAGGCACAACGACAAGACCTTCCCGCACTACCCGGAAGAGTCGCTGGCTGCGTGGCATGAACGCCTGGGTGTGGTGAGCTGAACGCCGGTCTATAATTTTTGGAATATTGCGGGCTACAGCTTCAATTCCCCGAAATAAACCTCGATATTATCCTGGACGAATACCAGGCGCACGCGGGTTTTTTCCTGGTCCACACGCTGTCCCTCCACTACCTTCGGTTTGAAGCGCCACTGCGGGGTGACGTCCAGCGTGACCTGGTCGAATACCCTGCCCGGTTTTGACTCGATGATCCTGGGATTCAACACGCGCCCGTTCGTCGTGACCGTGAACTCCACCAGGGCCCATCCCGCGGGTCTTTCACCATCCGGGAATACCGGGTACTTGGGTTGCATCACGAACAGCGGCACTGCCGGGCCGTCCTGGTCGGGGGTATGGGCGATCACCTTGTCGGCATGGCCGGCAAACTTGTCGTCGCGCAAAGCCACGTACAGTTTCGCCAGGCGGGAATGGTTGGCCACGACTATCGGGTCGTCCTCGAGCAGGTTATCCTCGTATATGCGCAGTGCATCCATGTATTTGTGCTCCGCGTTCTCGAACTCCCGGCGGGACAGGTCCACATCCCCCAGCAGGGAAATGACGTCTGCGGAGCGTATGTTGTCCTTGCCGTAATTCTCGTCGTAGATTGCCAGGGCCTCGCGGTAGGCCGCCTCGCCTTCATCCACGTTCTCCTCGGCGATGAATATGGCCGCTTTCTGGACCAGGACGTTGGCGATGCCCGGCGTCCTGGCGCCGGAATGCGTGGTGATGATGGAGATGATCGTGTCCAGTTCGCCCCGCGCCTGTTCCAGTTCCTTTCTGCTGACGTAGATCTTGGCCTGGTCCTCATGTACGGTAATCAGGTCCGTGTGCTCGGGGCCGTGTTGTTCGATGATCCGGTCTTTCGCCTCCAGCAGGAGCGGTTCGGCCTGTTCCAGTTCCCCGTTAAGGATCAGGGTATGGGCCAGGTTGACCTGCAGAACGGGAATCTTTTCATGCTCGGGCCCCAGGTCCGCCAGCGCCAGGTCCAGCACCTTGTGCGCCAGTTCGGCGGCGCGCGGGTAGTTCCTTTGCGCATACGCATTGTTATAGGCGCGGTAGGTCTTGGTGAATTCCTTGGAGACCTGTGTCCCTTCCTGTTCCTGTGCTGACGCAGACAGGAAACACAGCAACAGGACAGCGCTGATGGTTGTCAGGACAAATCGCATATTATTTCGTATTACTCAATAACCCTGTGGCCGATGACAATTCCGGCCATTATATGGGTTTTTGCTTATCAGTTTTCAGTTATTGGCGTTGCTGCCCGCTAAAACTGCTGACCGGTAACTAACCGCACACCGGGCATGCAGGGTCTTTCGGCAGGATCGCGCTGTGCCATTCCATTGCCATGACGTCCAGGAGCAGCAGCCGTCCCTGCAAGGTGTTGCCCAGGCCCATGATCAGTTTCATCGCTTCCGTCGCCTGGATACTCCCGGCAATGCCCAGCAACGGCGCCAGTACGCCGTTGGCGGTGCAGGTCGCGTCCACCTCCGAACCTTCCTTATACAGACAGTTGTAGCAGGGAGAGGTTTCATCTGCCGGGTTAAATACGCTGATTTGCGCCTCGAAGCGGATGGCCGCCGCGGAAACCAGCGGTGTTCCCGTAGCGACAGATGCCCGGTTGACGGCAAACCGGGTTGTGAAGTTATCACTGCCGTCGATAATGATATCCGCCTGTTGCGCATACGCCAGCAATTCATCCTGCTCCAGCGCGCGGTCGAGCAAGGTGAGTTTGATATCGGGATTGAGCGCGCGCAGGCGGTCTGCGCCGGACTCCACCTTGAGCCGCCCGATATCGGCGGTGTTGAACAGTATCTGGCGCTGCAGGTTGGACAGGTCGACCCGGTCGAAGTCGACCAGGATAATATGCCCGACCCCGCCGGCTGCCAGGTAAATGGAACAGGCGGAGCCCAACCCGCCGGCGCCGATCAATAATACGGTCGCGTCGGCGAGGCGCAACTGCCCTTCAGCGTCGATTTCGGGCAACATGATCTGCCGGCTGTAGCGTAACAGTTGTTCGTCGTTCATGGTCGCAAGGCGCAGGTATAGCGCTCCAGCCCGGCGTAGTCCCGCCGGGTGCTGATGTCGCGGTAATGGTTTATTCTGAATTGTTGCCTGACATAATCACCCTGGTCATGGGCGTGTTCGATGATCATGAAGCCTCCCTGGTTGATATGCCTCAAGGCGCCGGAGATGATGATGCGGATGCAATCGGTGCCGTTGTGCCCGCCATCCAGGGCGAGGCGGGGCTCAAAACGTATTTCCTCGGGCGGCAAGGCGGAGCGGGAAAATTCCACGTAGGGAGGATTGCATAAAATGGCGTCGAAACGCATGTTGTGCAGATTGCCGAACCAGTCAGACTGCCGGAATGAAATATTGGTGACGCCGTTTGTCGCGGCATTTTCCCGGGCGACGGCCAGCGCATCGGTACTCAGGTCAACGGCCGTGACGGTGCAATGCGGGCGGGCCGCAGCCACGGCGACGCCGATTGCGCCGCTGCCGGTCCCCAGGTCGAGAATCCCGGCCCGGCTGTGTCCGGGAATACGTTCAAGCGCCGCTTCAACCAGCAGTTCCGTCTCCGGCCTGGGGATCAGGGTATGGCGGGTTACCCGGAATGCCATGGAGCGGAATTCCCTGAACCCGGTCAGGTAGGCTACCGGGCAGCCTGCCCGCCGGCTGTTCAGCAGGTGCATGAAATCCGCCGCCGAGGTCCGCGATGGCGTCATTTCAGGGTGGGCATACAACCGGCTCCTGTCGGTACCGAGCACGGTCGCCAGCAACACTTCGGCATCCAGCTGCGGGCTGTCCGAGGAATTCAATTGTCCTGCGGCTGTCCGTAATAATTGCCTGACGGTCTGCATCATAAGTCCTGGTTACTCGGCCAGTGCGGCCAACTGGTCGGCCTGGTGTTCGTTGACCAGCGGGTCGATTATCATGTCCAGTTCACCCTGCATGATCTCTTCCAGCCGGTACAAGGTCAGGCCGATCCGGTGGTCAGTGACCCTGCCTTGTGGAAAGTTGTAGGTCCTGATACGTTCCGAACGGTCACCCGAACCGATCAGGTTGCGCCTGTTTTCGGCTATTTCCGAAGCCTGCTTCGCCTTTTCCGCGGCCAGCAGCTTGGCCTGCAACAGGGACATGGCCCGGGCGCGGTTTTTGTGCTGGGAGCGTTCGTCCTGGCATTCCACCACGATCCCGCTGGGCAGGTGGGTGATGCGGATGGCCGAATCCGTCTTGTTGACGTGCTGGCCGCCGGCGCCGGAAGCGCGGAAAGTGTCTGTCCTGAGATCGTTCGGATTGATTTCAATTTCGCCAATCTCGTCCGCTTCGGGCAGAACGGCCACGGTACAGGCCGAAGTGTGGATGCGGCCCTGGGACTCGGTTTCCGGCACACGCTGCACCCGGTGCGCGCCGGACTCGAATTTCAGCCTGGAATAGGCGCCCTTGCCGAGAATGCGCATGATAATGGCCTTATAGCCGTCAAGGCCGGTCTCCGTGGTATTCAACAGTTCGATTTCCCAGTTTGAACTCTCTGCATAACGGGAATACATGCGCATCAAATCGGCTGAGAACAAGGCCGCCTCTTCCCCGCCGGTGCCTGCGCGGATTTCCAGGAAGATGTTGCTCTTGTCTGCCGGGTCCGTGGGCAGCAGCAGTTTCTGCAATTCCAGTTCCAGTTCCTCGATACGTTGCCGGGAAACATCCACTTCTTCGGCGGCCAGTTCGCGGATGTCCTGGTCACCGTCCTTCAGCATGGTCCTGGCATTTTCCAGGGCAAGCAGGGTTGACCGGTAGTTTTTGAAACAGCCGACGATGGGACTGATTTCCGCCGCTTCCTTGTTCAGGTCGCGGAACCGGTTCTGATCATTGATGACGTCCGGATTCGCCAGCAGCACATAGATCTCTTCCTGGCGCTCACCCAGTTTTTCCAGTTTCAGTTGCAGACTTTCTTTCATCAATCAAATAATCCCCGGGCTGTCATTCCTCTTCACCGGATTGCAAATCATCCGGCGCAAGGTTGTACAAATCCCGCACGGCTCTCAGCAGGTCATCCTGTTGCGAACCTTCGAATTTATTCAGCCTGGCGCTGGGGGGGTGGATCAGTTTATTGGTCAGGGTGTGGGTCACCTCGTGCAGCAGGTCTTCCGGCGCCGCGCCCTGGCGCAGTTTTTGCAGCGCCGCTTCCAATACGTCTGACCGTACCCGTTGTGCCTGGTTGCGCAGTGCCCGGATGGTCGCAACGGCATCCTGCGAATTAACCCAGTCCATGAACTGCGCGACCTCGGTGTCGATGATCTGTTCCGCCTGTTTGACCGCCTCGCGCCGGCTTTTGATGTTATCATCGATGATGCTTTTCAGGTCGTCCACCGAATACAGGTAGACATCTTCCAGTTCGCCCACCTCGGGTTCCACGTCCCGCGGCACGGCGATGTCCAGGATAAACACGGGTTTGTGCCTGCGCTCCAGGACCGCGGCCTCGATCATGTCTTTGCGCAGCAATGGCCGGCGGCTGGCGGTGGAAGAGATGACGATATCCGCTTCGTCCAGGTGCCGGGGTATTTCATTCAACGTGATGGCGTAAGCGGAATATTGCTGTCCCAGTTTCTGCGCTCTCTCCGGGGAACGGTTGGCGATGATCATCTTGTGCAGGCCGCTGTCGTGCAAGTGCTTTGCGGCGAGTTCTATGGTTTCACCGGCGCCGATCAGCAATGCCGTGTGCCTGGACAGGTCGCCGAAGATCTGCCTCGCCAGACGGACCGCTGCGTAAGCCACGGACACCGGGTGGTTCCCTATCATGGTGTTGCTGCGTACGTCCTTGGCCACCTTGAACGAGTGCTGGAACAGCCGGTTCAGCATTTTACCGATACTGCCTGCTTCCCTGGCCGTCCGGTATGCCCGTTTCAGTTGTCCCAGGACCTGGGGTTCGCCAACGACCATCGAATCCAGGCCGCTGGCTACGCGCAACACGTGTTTGACGGCACCGGCGTCGGGGTGGGTATACAGATAGCCGTGGAGTTCGTTTTTCCTGCACCCGTGATAGCCCGAAAACCAGTCGATGGGCCATTCCTGGTCCACGGCGTCCAGGGTACAGTAAATCTCGGTGCGGTTGCAGGTGGACAGGATGGCAGCTTCGTCAATACCGGTTTCCCCGGTTAACTCGTTCAGGGCGTCACACAGCATGCCCTCGTCAAAGGTCACTTTTTCGCGTACCTCCAGGGGTGCAGTTGTGTGGTTGAGACCGAAAGCCAGAAGTGCCATATTGTTAAGCCGGATATTACACCTGTTCGCTTGCCATTCCGGGTTTATAGTCTAGCACGTTGTCGTATTTTCATTTCAGGATATAATCGCAGGGATGTGCAATGAACAGGATATAAAGCCGCTCTTCCGCCTGGCCGGATTTGTGCTGCCGGGCATTATTGCGCTCATGGCAGGGGCCTGCGCCCAGACAAACATGAGCTCGGTAACACCCGATGAGCCCGGGATTGTCGTTGAGGATACCGACGAACGGGTGAAGATCACCCGCGTGGAGCCGGTGCGCCCGAAGATCCCGCTCACCGAGGACTTGCTGTTCAATCTGCTGATGGCGGAAATGGCAGGGCACAGGGGCTTACTGGATGTCTCGGTTGAAAAATACCTGGACCTGGCGCGCACTACCAGGGACCACCGTATCGTTCAGCGCGCTGCACGCATCGCGGTGTACGCCCGTAACGATGCCGCCGCACTGGCTGCGGCCAGGTTATGGGTGGAACTGGACCCGCGCAATCCCGACCCGCACCAGGTACTGGCGGTCATGAAATTACGCAGCGGCGACCTGGAGCAGGCCGCGTCCCATTTGCAGGATATCTTCGCCTATTCGGAAGGAGAAGTGGACGAGAAGTTATGGATGATCGCCAACCTGCTGGGCAGTGAAAAGGACAAGGAAGCGGTGCTGGATGTCATGGAAAAACTGGTCGCATCCCAGAACAATTCCCCGGACGCGATGTACGCTTTCGCCCATGTTGCCGCCAAGCTGGAGGACCTGCAGCGATCGCGGGAACTGCTGGAAGACACGCTTGCCCTGGCGCCGGACAATGTCAATGTCGCACTCAGTTATATATCCATCCTGCAGCGCATGGGCCGGGAGCAGGAGGCGCTGGCATGGCTGGAAGCGGAGTTGCTGCAACACGAGGGGGATGACTTCAACCTGCGCATGGCATACGCGCGGCTGTTGATGGATTTCAGGCTGTATGACAAGGCCCTCGACCAGTTCGAGTTGCTGGTCGCCCGGGAGCCCGAAAACACGGACGTCTTGTATGCCCTGGCGTTGTTGTACCTGCAGCACAACCGCCTGGATGATTCCGAAGCGCTGTTCAGGAAGCTGTCGGTACAGGAATACCTGACGGATTCCGCCAATTATTACCTGGGACGTATCGCGGAAGAAAAACGGCTCTATGACGAAGCCGGCGACTGGTACCAGGGCGTACACAAGGGCGAGCACTATTTTGACGCGCAGATCAGGCTTGCCATGCTGCTGGCGAGACAGGGAGAGGTGAACGAGGCGCGTGATCACCTCGGCACCATACGGGCGCAGAGCGAACAACAGCAGCGGCTAATCATCCAGGCGGAGGGTGAGTTGCTGCTCGAGGTGGAACGTTATGAAGAGGCTGTCGCGGTTTACAGCGCGGCCCTGGAAGATCAATACGACGCCGACCTGCTGTACGCACGCGCCATGGCGGCAGAAAAAGCCGGAAACCTGGAGTTGCTGGAAGCGGATCTCAGGACCATACTCCAGCACGAACCGGACCACGCACAGGCCTTGAACGCATTGGGATACACCCTGGCCGATGCCACGGACCGTCACGCCGAAGCCTATGAGTTGATAAAGAAAGCCCTGGAGCTCCGGCCCACGGATTTCTATATCCTGGACAGCATGGGCTGGGTCCTGTACCGGCTTGGACGCCTGGATGAGGCCATAGATTACCTGAGAAAGGCCCTCAACATCAGGCAGGATCCGGAAATCGCTGCCCACCTGGGGGAAGTGCTGTGGGTCAGGGGCGAACGGGAACAGGCGAAAGAAGTCTGGGAAGCAGCTTTACGGCAAACGCCCGAAGACACCCGCCTGCTGGACGTGATTGAACGCTTTGCTCCTTAACCGGCATTTCTGCAAATGCCTGTTGTTCGTCGTACCCGCGCAAGCGGGAACCCGGAGCGTCATTCCCGCGCACCCTGTCGTTCCCGCGCAAGCCTGCCCCGGCAGGCTGGAAGCCGGGGCGGGGACCCGGTTCATTATTCCCACATTAATACTGCTGGCATTCGTACTCTCCGGGTGCGCCCAGGCGCCGGTCGAAAACAGAATTACACCCTCGTGGGAAAACCGCAAAGACGAATTAATGCAGCTGGAAAACTGGGATCTCAAAGGCAGGATAGCCGTGCGCACGCAAAATGAATCCGGCTCGGGCTCCCTGTTATGGACGCAACGCCGGGGTATATTCGATATTCGGGTTATTGCGCCGCTATCCGGCCGGGTTTACGAATTATCCGGAGGCGCCGGCAACGTCACGTTACGCACCCCGGACAGGAATACGTTGCAGGCTGACGACGCGGAAACCCTGCTCCGGCAGACGGAGGGATGGTATTTCCCGGTCTCCGAACTGGTCTACTGGATCAGGGGATTGCCGGCGCCTGCCCTGCAGGTTGACAGCCTGCTGCTCGATAAGGAAAACCGGGTGAGCGCCCTGAACCAGGGCGGTTGGTCGATACGTTACAAAAACTACCTCCGCAGCGGGGAAAACAGTATGCCCGCAAGGCTTGACCTGGAAAACGAACACGTGCGTGTACGCCTGTCCGTCCGTGAATGGAACCTGGACTGACGGTTGCATATCAGCGTAACCATGGTTAACACCTGAATGGTTTCCCAACCCTGGCCGGCCCCGGCAAAGATAAACCATTTCCTGCACGTCACCGGGCGCCGCGACGACGGCTATCACCTGTTGCAGACCGTGTTCCAGTTCCTGGACCTGGCCGACGAACTGCGTATTGCAGTAACCGGTGACGGCCGCATTCGGTGCCGGCGTAATTACCGGCAGGTGGCGGAGCAGGACGACCTGGTGGTCAAAGCAGCACAATTGCTTCAGGAACTCAGCGGTACTTCCCAGGGCGCAGACATCCACGTTGATAAAAAGATCCCAATCGGCGGGGGGTTGGGGGGCGGCAGTTCCGATGCGGCGACGACCCTGGTGGCCCTGAACTGCCTGTGGGAAACCGGTTTGACGGTGGACCAGGTAGCCGATGGGGGGCTCAGCCTCGGCGCCGATGTGCCGGTATTCGTACGCGGGTTCGCCGCCTGGGGGGAAGGAGTGGGAGAGAGACTGGAACCGGTGGAATTGCCGGAACACTGGGTTTTAATTGTGTATCCCAACACGCCGGTCGTCACCGCGGACATATTCAGGGCGCCGGACCTGCCGCGCGCCACACCCAGGGTCACACTGAGCGACTTCCTCCACGGCAGGTGCCGCAACGACTGCGAACCGGTAGTGCGCCGGACGTGTCCGGAGGTGGCAGCGGCGTTGGACTGGCTGAATGCCCGCGCGGATGGCCGGTTGTCCGGCACGGGGGCGAGTGTTTTCGCTGCGTTTCCGGAACGGGACCAGGCCGAAGGGGTTCTTCATGAGTTGCCGTCAAAGTGGCAGGGGTTTGTGACCAGGGGGTGTAACCGGTCGCCACTGGTGGAGAGGCTTGTTTTGGAACAGGCAATGGCGAATTTGTTTTGAGTGGTCCCGGAATGGACCTGAAAATGTTGAGATAACCGATTACCACTGATAGTAAGGCAGCGCTTATGAGCAGAACTCCAATACATCCGGGCATTATATTGCGAGACGAATTAGCCGAGATTGGTATCAGCGCCACAGAACTGGCGCGCCAACTCAAAATACCCACTAATCGCATCACACAGATTATTGGCGGTCACAGTAACGTCACTGCGGATACAGGCTAATTCAGGACACCCACAAATTGCCAATAATCCTGCCACCGGGAAAAGTAATAAATATGTTATTCTCTATTCATCGCATGGAGCATTGAGTATTACAACAGTGACGTTGAGAGAAATATCCTGAAATTGCCCAAGGGTCTCTTATCCCGGTATTTCAGGCTGGCGGATTTGATGATTGAATTCGGGCCAAATCTTGGTATGCCCCACTCGAGATCATTGGGAGAGGGCTTATTCGAATTAAGAGTCAAAAGTAAAGAAGGCATTGCAAGGGCATTCTTTTGTACGGAGGCCTATAAGCGAATCGTAATACTCCATGTATGCATTAAGAAGACACAAAATACACCCGGGAAGGAACTTCGACTTGCCCGTCGGCGAATGCGGGAGATTTTAGACGATGAAGCATGAGCAGTTGAAACTCAAAGCGCTTTCCAACCCGGATGTTAAAGCGGAATACGATGCGTTGGAGCCCGAGTTTGCGTTACTGAGGGAAGTGCTGTCGGCCCGGGAAAAAACCGGCCTGAGCCAGGAGGAAATAGCAGCCCGTATGGGAACCATAGCGCCTGCCATTGTCCGGCTTGAGTCCTCACTGGCAGGCGGCAAACGTTCTCCATCGCTGGCGACCATCAAAAAATATGCAATGGCGGTAGATTGTCACGTTGAGATCAAACTGATACAAAATTCACCCCCTGCCTCTTGAAATAAGAAATAATTCGAGACAACCCCAAATTCCCAGTAACTTCCCAAAACCCTACCTCTCCAAATCCCGCCTGATCTCGGCCTGGCAGTGCGGTAAGAAACTGCACCTGGAGGCGCATCACCCGGAACTCGCAGAGACGAGTTCCATGGCGGAGTCATTTTTTGCAATCGGGAACCAGGTGGGGGAGATAGCCAAGCAGGTATTCGGTTCGGGGGACGGGGTGGAAATTCCCTATTCCCCGAAACTGGGCGAAGCCTTGAGAGAGACGGCTGAACTTATCGCTAACGGGCATGACAAGCCGATTTACGAAGCCACGTTTCAGTTCGACGGAGTACTGGTCCGCGCCGACGTGTTGCTGCCGGTGGAAGGCGGTGGTTGGCGCGCGATCGAAGTGAAAGCGGCCGCCAGTGTCAAGCTCCACCATGAATTGGATTGCGCAATTCAATACTGGGTGCTGACAAAAGCCGGGCTGGATTTGAGGGCGATATCCCTGGCCCATGTTAATACTGAATTTGTGTATCGGGGAGATGATGATTACCGGGGCTTGCTGGTTGAAGTTGATCAGACGCCCACAGCGCTGCGACACCGGGACGAAGTTGTTGAATTAATCAGCGAAGCCCGAACCGCGATTAGCGGCAACATCCCGGAAGTGCCGGTCGGCGGCCACTGCTACAGCCCGTATGAGTGTGCGTTCATGTCACAATGCTGGCCCGCGGATGCTGAGTACCCGGTCATGGGCCTCAGGGGCAGCAAAGCGGAACTGGCCGACTGGGTAAACGCCGGATACCGGGATATCAGGGATATTGATGCAGCGACTCTGAGCAGCCGCAACCGGTTGCGCATCCATGCAGCCACGTGCAGGGGCGAGGCAGAGATATCGGCGGACGCAAAACGCGTCATCAATGAGTTTGATTACCCGCGCTATTACCTGGATTTTGAAACAATAGGCCCTGCCGTGCCCTTCTGGGCGGGGATGCGTCCTTACCAGGCTGTCCCGGTCCAGTGGTCGTGCCATATTGACCAGGGTCCCGCCGCCAACGAAGTTGAGAATATCCGTCACCATGAATTTCTGGATTTATCAGGCGAACCGCCTATGCGCAGCCTGGCGGAAAGGCTGGTTGAATGCCTTGGTTCGAACGGACCGGTCTTCATGTATACGACCTATGAAAAACTCGTAATCAACAATCTGATAGAGATGTTTCCTGAGTTGAAGCCGTCATTGACGCGAATCATCGAACGCCTGGTCGACCTGCATCCGGTTGTCAGGGAGCACTACTATCATCCGGACATGCTGGGTTCATGGTCGTTAAAAGCGGTTTCACCGGCTGTTGCCCCGGAAATGGATTACTCGGCGTTGGAAGGAATAAGCGAGGGAATGGCCGCATCGGATGGTTACCTGGAAGCGATTAATCCCGAAACTTCAGCGGAAAGAAGAGCTGAACTCAAGGAACAATTACTGCGTTATTGCCGGTTTGATACCGAAGCCATGGTGCGAATCGTACGGTTTTTGACGTCTTCATGATTGGTTGATAGGCTGGTGCGATGGACATAGGGGAACCGATAAAATCTCTGGGCCAGGTAGACATGGACGCGTTGCGCGGGCGCATCCTCGACCAGGAGCAGGGCGCCTGGTACGAACAGGAACAGCGCCAGAACGAATACGACGTTCATCGTTATACGGAGTCCATCGTACTGGTTTTCACGGACGGGACGGGCTGGCCAAATATCGAAGTGACCAAGCAGCCCGGCTGGGACCGGCTGGTCGAGGTCGCCATGCCGTTGATGCACGGTATCATCAGCGATTTTTACCCCGCGGGCGGAACCATCATACGCGCCATGGCGGCGAAACTCCTTGCCGGCGGTAAAATCAGGCCCCACCGCGACGCGCATCCGTCATTTCATTTCAGTCACCGCATCCATGTCCCGATCACGACCAACCCCAGGGTCCGTTTCATGATCGACGGCCGCCCGTTTCGCCTGGAGGTGGGACAGGCCTATGAAATCAACAACCAGAAAGTCCACAGCGTGATGAACAAGGGCGCAGAGGACAGGATTACGTTTATCTTTGACTACGTGCCGCCGGGTGGAAATACCGGGACGCATTAACGGAGGTAGTATCCCGCCATGAACAGTCTTATCCCCGCAGTTGCAGTTGTATTGGTGCTGATGTGTCTGCCGGCAGACGCCGCCGGACCCGACCCGGCTACACAGGCGCTCATCGAACAACTGCGCCTTGATGAAGCAGAACGGCCTGTGCGTGAGTCGCCCGGGTGGGAAAGGCCGGAAAAAATCGTCGTGATGATACCTTCCGCGCGCTGGGGCTTGCGCGATGAACTGCTGGAGTCATTGGAGAAAGTCAGCGACGGCATTGAAATCATCACGGTAACCGGCCAGGTCTTCGCCGGTGAGCAAGCCGCCATACTTGAGGAGGCGGAAGTGATCCTGGGCATTTGCAGCCCGCAACTGATCAGGACTGCAAAAAACCTACGCTGGCTGCAGCATTTCGGGACCGGCGTTGATCGTTGTCTCCTGTCGCCGGAGGCAAAACAAGCCGATTTCATCCTGACGAATTCGCAGCACACCGCCGGACCGCCGATAGCGGAGCACGTCATTGCCATGCTGATGATGCTGACCCGGAACCTGCAGTATTTTCATCATCTGCAGCAGGAGCAAGTCTGGCAGAGACCGCCTGATACCCCTTCCCCGATGATTGAAATCAGCGGGAAAACCATGCTGGTTGTGGGGCTGGGCGGTATCGGGACAGAAGTTGCAAGACGGGCGTCAGCGCTGGGCATGCGGGTCATCGCTACGCGCCGGTCCGGCAGGGAAGGGCCGGGCTTCGTCGACTACGTGGGTCTGTCTGATGAACTGCCGGAACTGGCCGCACAGGCGCACGTGGTCGTTAATACCCTGCCCCTGACCCGGGAAACGACGGGGATATTCGGCAGGGAATTCTTTGCCGCGGTCAGCCAGGGCGCGTACTTTATCAGTATCGGGCGCGGCAGGAACACCGATACCGCAGAGCTGATCGCCGCGCTGAAGAGCGGCAGGCTGGCCGGGGCGGGCCTCGACGTCACCGACCCCGAACCGCTGACCAAAGGCCATGAGCTGTGGACCCTGCCCAATGTCATCATCACCCCCCATATCTCGTACATGACCGACCGGGGTTTCGAGCGCAACCGCATCGTCATCACGGAAAACCTGCGGCGCTATATCAATGGCGAGCGCATGTTGAACGTTGTGGATATCGGCCGGGGCTACTGACTACGGCATATGGCGAATGACAGGCCGTACCTGCCGAAGCTGATCGCCACCTCGGTGGTGCGCGGCAGCGAGCAGGGGGACAGCCACGGCGGGATATTTACCGTGGATTTCGACCGGCGGGAGGCGTTCCAGCACGTGGACTGGAATACCTCGGATATCGATTTTACCGGGCGCGGCTGGGACCGGGGCCTGCGCGGTATAGAATTTCACAATGGCGGGATTTACATTGCCGCCAGCGATGAACTGTTCGTTTATGACCAGGATTTCCAGATACAACGTTCATTCAGGAACCCGTATCTCAAGCATTGCCACGAGATATGTAAAAAGGACAACCTGCTGTTCCTGACCTCGACGGGTTATGACAGTATCCTGGTGTTCAACCTGTCGCAGGAAGAGTTTACCTGGGGCCTGCACATGGAACGGCAATACCCGGAATGGCAGTTGCACCAGTTCAACCCCAACTCCACTGACGGTCCGGACCTGGTCAACAACCTGCACCTGAACATGGTTTCCGTCCATGATACCGGTGTCTATTTCAGCGGGTTGCACACGGGGGCGATGTTGCGTTTCGGCATGGATTTCGCGGTATCCGAGGTCTGCAATTTACCCGCCGGCAGCCATAATGCCCGGCCGTTCAGGAATGGCGTGGTGTTCAACGACACGAAATCCGACTGTGTGCGCTACGTGGGCCGGGACGGAGGCGACCGGGCGTTCAGCATAAAGCGCTACCCGGAAGCGGAAATCCGTTTTGCCGGGGTAGACGATACAAAAATAGCCCGGCAGGGGTTCGGCCGGGGCCTGTGTCCCCTGTCGGACAGGTTTATCGCGGGCGGTTCATCGCCTTCCACGATTACCGTGTACGATCTTCACTCGAACAAGACAGTCGTCAGCGTCAACCTGTCCATGGATATCAGGAATGCGATCCACGGACTGGAGATCTGGCCGTACGCTTGACCCGGCAACAGACCGGGCAGGGAACCCGGGGTTACATATCCATGACGGCATCGATGTCTTCTGCCAGCGGTTTCGGTGACTGCAACAGCGAGATCGCGATAAAGCTGATCATGGATACCAGCAGTGCGATAAACCCGCCATGTATGCCCCAGGGTATATCCACGGCCAATAGTTCAAGCGACAGGTTGGAGGGCCAGGCTGATGACGATGGCCGCGCAGGCGGCGCCGGGCCGTAGCCCGTTTCCAGTTTAAACCCAGGGCTACCACCGGCACGATCGCGGCCGCGAAGGTGCTCCAGCCGAACACACCGAGGATGGCCACCAGCCGTTCATTCACATAATAGGAAAACAGGGCAAAACCTGCAGCCGTCACGGACAGCAGGACCGTGACCACCCGCGCCCAGAACAGTTCATTGCTCACTGCACGGCCGCGTATGGCAATAGGGATATCGTGGATAACCGCGGCGGTTCCCACGTTCAGGAAACCGTCGGCAGTAGACATGATCGCGGCAAACAGTGCGGCAAAGACGATGCCCGCCAATATTGGATGTGTATAGAACTGCAGAAACTCCGCAGCTGCCATATCGGGCGAACCCAGTGGTGCATGGGCGCCCTGGATTACCAGCGCCCGCATGGCGAATCCGAGCATGATCCACAACAGCCCGGACAAGGCATAGCCGAGGATCGAGGCAGGAAGGACATAGCGGTTGTCGGTGAGGTTCCGCGTCATCATCATCTTGGTGATGATATGCGGCTGACCGGCCAGTCCCAGGCCGAACACGAAATACCAGGACAGCGCGCAGATCATGCCCTCGGTGCCGAACGGTCCGATCGCCGCGGGATCGTCCTCGTACAGGACCCGTGAAGCCCCGGCCAGGCTGCCGTCAAACACCGCGTAAACGGTAAACACGATAAGTATGCCCGCCACAGCCATGGCGGACCCCTGTATCACGTCGGTATACACGGAAGCGATGATGCCCCCCGTGACGCAGTAAAATATCAGTACGGCGGAAGAAACCGCCATGCAAAACAGCAGGCTTGTCGAACCGAACCAGCCGACACTGTTGATGATGGACTGCATGACTACTGCCATGGCCAGTATCTGGGTGGCGAGATAACCCATCACCCCGAGCAATATGGCCAGGGCTGTTAATAAACGCGCGGGATTGCTGTTGTAACGGGCCGCGACAATACCCGGCAAGGAAACGTTGTCGCGCAGTTCCGCAATCAGGCGAATGCGTTTGGATACCAGGAAAAACCCCATCGTGAAACCTGCCGTGGACACGATGATCATGAACGCGGAACTCATCCCCATCGAATACACCAGTCCGGGTCCGCCGACAAACCCGAAACCGCTCAGGGTACTGGAAAAAATGGCGCATGTGAGCACCAGCGGCCCCAGGGAACGGCCTGCCATGAAGAAGTCCCTGGTCGAGCGCGTGCGGCGCATGGCCCACAAACCGAAGCCGATGCAAATGCCGAGGTACAGCACCAGGGACAGCAGGATAATCGGGTTGCGCCAGGCTTCCATCACGGCCGTTTACTTTCGATGAGCTGCCTGAATTTTTCCTCGTCTTCCGGGGTGAAGATCCAGCGTCTGAAACCCAGAACATAAATAAAGGAAAACGACACCGGGGCTATCCACAAACCCAGCAACATGACCAGGGTAGGCAGGGGGAAGGCGGAATCGATCATCGGGTCGCCGGAGTACAGGTATTGCCAGGACAGGTAAATCAGAAATGACCACATTCCCAGTACCACCAGCGTTGCCGTCGAATGGACCAGCCTCAGTGTCCGGTCACGTTTGGCCTGCGGCACCCCGATATAGACCAGGATGCTGAATATCAGGTAGATTAATACACCCAGCAGGTAGCCCACACGGAATACGGGCTCGCTCTGTTGCCAGGCATCGCCCGCCTGGGCGCATGCCGTCTACGGCATGGTGCGCCATTCCATGGCCGTTGATGGGTTCGGGAATGCTGAAGATCAGTGCGCACAGTGCCAGGAGACCGGCCAGCAGGCCGAGTAATACGGGGATGGGGCGCATAGAGTACACAGGGTGATTATGCCGCATGTTTAACATGGATGGACAGGATAGACAGGATAAAACATAAACAGGATTAAATGTGTGGATTTATCCGGAAATTTAAAAATGCGCTATAGTTAAATTCGATTACCAATTAATGCAGGAGAAAATGATGGCCGGTGGATGGTCCCGCGACGGGGCGGTACAGGAACAGATCGATGCCAGTATTGAAGATGCGGTAAAACACGCACGCAGCCGGCTGCCCGAAGGCGAGAGCCTGGACCTGTGCGAGGAATGCGGAGCAACGATTCCTGCCGAGCGGAAACAGGCAGTCCCCGGTGTGCGTTTTTGCGTTAATTGCCAGACCGATCATGATAAGGAACAGGCCTTTTCCAGCGGATACAACCGGCGCGGCAGCAAGGACAGCCAGTTGCGCTAGTTTTATTCCTCCACCCACTCCGTGCTGTGTT
>CBDBPJ010000009.1:0-3907 GCA_965208655.1 Gammaproteobacteria bacterium | reverse complement strand
CAACCTCCGCCAGTACAGTGCCCTCATCATCCACCAGCCGGGTGCCTGAAACACGGTAAACCCGATCCTCTACCACGTTATTGATTGCACCCCGGCTTAATCCCGCCGCGTCAGCCATCCTGACCAGCCCGGGCCAGCTCTGCATATAGCCCCGGTTACCTGACAACACCTGTTTCGGCACCGCCAGCATGTTAACCGGGAGGGAGTCGATCCAGTCGGATTCGTCCAGATCAGTGATAAGTCCTTTTTCAAACGGAATCGGCACAACCGGCATGGTCAGATGTCCGCCAAACGGGCCGCTATCACCCCGTCGTCTGTAGTGAATGTGAGCTTGTAACTGTCCTGCCATGATTTTGCATAATCCGTTGCGAGGCTTTTTAGTTTTTCAATATGTTTTACGCCCTTGTCAAAACTGGCCTGGTCAGTGACCTGATCGGCGGGGCTGATCAGCTGCAGGAACCGGTAGGGATGACCGACAAATCCTGATAACAGTGTCAGGCTCGGCAGAATCGGCGTAAATACACTAGCTCTTTTGAACCAGGATAAAAACTGCTCGCCGTCCTCCAGCATCGGGCCCTTGTTGTACCACTGGTTTTTTGCCTGATTCAGCGTCCGGGTCACCATGAAACGCTGGACGCAGTAGCCAACAAGATTGGCGATACGCTGCAGGATACCGGTCACCGCACCGACAATGGCCCCGACACCGGCAACCGCATCACCGGCAGCCTGTAACCCCAACTTTGTAGACGCCACTGCGATATCTTTCAGACCACCCGCCAGCGCCGTGGCATTATGCCGGGCCAGTGATTCAGCCATGACCGTGGGCCCACCCTCCAGCAGTTTTACCCCGTATCCCGAATACACCTGACTGATCCAGTTTATCGCCCCGGTGACCGATTGTTTCACGCCGTCGTAAATGCTCGCTGCGCCCTGCACATAACCCCACCCGGGAATGATGTCTGCCAGACTGCCAACCAGCGTGTTGACGGCCCACGAACCAAAATCACCTAGCCACTCCATCAGCGGGGCATAATCGCCGTACAGCGCCGCGAAACGGTCTGTGAGGGCATCAATAAATTTTGCGATCTGTTCCCGCAGGGGACGGATAAATTCAGAGATACCGGCGACCGTCTTTTTACCGGTGTCGCAGCTTTTGATGACCTGCAGTGTGCCCTGTTTCAAGTCTTTCAGGAACCCGGTTCCGGTTACGAAATTGGCCACCAGCCCCAAATCAAATGACGACACCGGCTGCAGATCAATGCGACCGAGAAAGTACAGCGTGCCGCGCCGTGCGTCGGCCAGTTCTTCCTGCTGAATCGTTGTCATGATGTGGTTCCGCCGGTAATCGTGCCGCTGGATGTCGTCACATTCCACACCGCGTCGTCAATGCGAACAATAGTTACCTGGGCACCGGTCGACAGTCTGAGCGAATCGACGAACGTAAAAGTCCGGTTACCGAGCCGTATTTCATCGGTGCTGCGAGGTCTGATCCTCACGTCCAGGGTGCCCTGATTGATCACCGCATAGCCACTGCCCACGGGGATATCATCGCGGTTATCTGCGGTGAGCGTGGGTAAATCAAAATTGAATGATCCGCTGGTGCCCTCGATGCGTGCCAGGCGGTTTAACAGATCCTGCTGTGGGTCGGCATTGTCCAGATTGACGCCCGCTGCACCGGTTGACCACATTCGTTCCATGTAAGTGTACTGTGTGCTTTGCAGTAACGGATTACTGCCCCAGTCTGCAAAGGCGCTGACGGTAATTTCTCCCCGGGTCGGGCCTTCGAGAAATATGGTTCCGTTGTAGCTGATAATGCACCCTTGCTGGGGTCGCAGGGTGATGCCCGATAATGCACCCCGGAAATCGCCCGTAAGTGACCAGTTACCGGTGGTTGAATCATTACCAAAAAAAGCGTGCCAACCTGATGCTATATCCCGTTTTCGGGGCAGTGCGTTGGTTACGTTTCCGGCATCGGTACTGGTATACCAGCCGCGTTCTGTGGCCGGGATGCGGCCGGTGGGTCTGTCTGCATGGACCCAGATGGATGGGCCCATTTCGCCCTGAGGGCCAGCGGGGCCAGCGGGGCCAGCGGGGCCAGTGTCACCGGGGACTCCGGTGCGCCCTGGATTTCCCTGTTCCCCCTGGGGGCCGGGTGCGCCGGTGCGCCCTGGATTTCCTTGCGGGCCACGTTCGCCAACGGGGTTGTAATTATTGGCCTCGGTCTGCAGGAAAATAATGCCGTTATCGCTGCTGTAGGTCTGGCTGGACTGGCTGTCAATCAACACGCTGCCGCCGCTGTCGCGGGTCAGTATTGCAGCACCGGTATTGATGACCGCTACAGCAAACCATGTGAGATTCAAATCATCTTCAATCGTAATCGT
Source organism: Gammaproteobacteria bacterium (assembly GCA_965208655.1). Taxonomy (GTDB): domain Bacteria; phylum Pseudomonadota; class Gammaproteobacteria; order Eutrophobiales; family Eutrophobiaceae; genus JAAXHV01. Next base: position 1,526 of record CBDBPJ010000009.1, on the reverse strand, counting down.
GACATTTGTGGCTGAGTCCACCAGCCATATTTTATTCTGGTAGTCGCTGATATTGTCATCATCAATCGTGACATCAGCGGTAATATCAGTAACCCCGTTTAACCGGTAGATGCCCAGATCCTGCACCGTGGCCAGCGGCCGGTCCACCCACCGCCGGTAATTGATCAGAATACGCGGCACACCGTCTGCATTGCCCCTGACCTGAACTGTATCCTCGCTGAATGTCCGTAGCCGGTACATCGTGTTGCCGATCAGATCAATAAACGGATTTACCGCGATATTCTGCGGGGTTCCGGCGGCTAGGGTCAGCGGGCGTGAACGCCAGTAATCGACATATTCTGTGCCGTTGGACTGCTCAATGACGACGATGACGTTACCGGCATTAACCATCGGTTCGAGCTGCACCGCATACAGCCGGTTATCGAACGGCAGGCTGGTAAATTCAAAATCCGGATCGGTTACGGTTTCGCTGCCGTCGCCCTGGAATACGAAATCCTCTACCAGCGGCCCGACCGGGGTTCGTTGCACACTGGCCCAAGTGCCATCAGGTGCTGTCGTCTGCCATGTCGGATGGAATACGGTGTCTGTTACCGTGTTTCTGAAAGAGACGTTCTCGGCGGCGCTGGATATCGAATGCGCCAGCCCGAGGTTAAACGTGGAAACGCCGGCTTGAATAGACGCCAGCGTTTCGATATTGGCTGCACCCCTCATGGCCCGGGTCATCGGGTCAATCTCGAACCCCGAGTTTTCAAGGCGGCGGGTGGCTGCATTAAATTGTGGAATCTGGTTGTCGGACAGATTAGCCTGGATGCCGCCGCCACCTCCGACAGGGGCACCGAATCCGGTAAACGCGGTCATGATTTGGACTCGCAACAGATAGCAGTGGTTTAAAAATAGCTGCTGTGAGTTTTTACGGCGGTGTCACAGTAAATACTTCAGGGTACTGGTAACCCAGCTGTATTTGTTCAGTAGTTCCCTGTTCCACCGCGTAGGTGATCTGATCGTTTCCGGTGTGAGCTGTCACCCTGACAATCGCGGCATTATTTGATGACAGCAGACTACCCACCGCTGGCTGATTACCTGACCAGGAACCCGCCAGATTGCTGGCCCCGGCGGCGCTGGTCATCATATTGTTTGTGGTGTCGATGCCGTTGGTAAAATCGCCGTCGTCATTGCCTGACAGATAGTGCTGGTTCGGTCTCAGCAGGGGCACGTAGGGCTGGTTGGCGTCGGGGTTGGTTATGATGCCGTAGGTTAATGCCTGATAATTTATATTTAAAATTCGTAGTTCAGCGTTTGCAGATCCGGAATAGCAGGCAAGCGTAAAAGCCCGATCCCGTTCTGTTGCTGGTCTTATATAGACACTCTGGGTATGTATACCAACGCCGCGACTTGGTAAATCCACATTAACGACCCCCGGCGCTTCTATCCGCATCAACGATGTTCCTGATACAACCTCAAAAGTCACTTCAATAAAATAAAAATCAGTAAATGATCCGACAGGGCCGGTGACAGGTCTATAAAAA
>CBDBPJ010000008.1:0-61052 GCA_965208655.1 Gammaproteobacteria bacterium | reverse complement strand
GTATTGAATTCCGTCCCCGTTGTTAATCCTTAATCAAGTCATCCAGGTATGAACGAAACTCTGCGCCGACCGCCTCATGTCTCAGCGCGTATTCAACGTTGGCTTTCATGAGTCCCAGGATGGACCCGCAGTCGTAACGCCGGCCCTGGAATTCACACAGGTACACGTCTTCTTTTTCCAGCAGCGCCGCAATCGCATCGGTTAACTGGATCTCGTTTCCCGCCCCCCTGGGTGTGGTTTCCAGTAACGGCATGATCCGCGGCGTGAAGATATAGCGCCCTACCACCGCCAGGGTCGAAGGCGCCTTGTCCGGGGCGGGCTTTTCCACGATTGATTTCATCTTGTTGATGCCGTCAGCGCCGTCCTGTGTCTCAACGATGCCGTAACGGGAAACCTGTTCACGGGCTACGTTCTCTACTGCCACCACGCTGGTGTTTTTCTCCCGGTAAACGTCAACCATCTGCTGCAAGCAGTTGCGCTCTTCGTGGTAAATCAGGTCGTCGGGCAGGATAACGGCAAACGGTTCATCGTCCAGCAGCGGCCTGGCGCACAGGACCGCATGGCCCAGCCCCAGGGGTTCATGCTGGATAACGTAACGGCAAACCGTGCCCGATGGGGGGATATTCCTCACCAGTTCAAGCAACTCCTGTTTCCCCCGCTGCTCAAGTTCCCTTTCCAGCCTCTCATTGGACTGGAAATGATCCCGGATGATCCTTTTCGTCTCCGCAGTAACAAAAATCAGTTCCCTGATACCCGCGCTGAGCGCCTCCTCAACCGCGTGCTGAATAATGGGGCGGTCCACCAGGGTCAACATCTCCTTGGCGAGAACCTTCGTGGCCGGCAGTGTGCGGGTACCCAGGCCTGCAACCGGAAACACGGCCTTGTTAATTTCCAAGCATCACTCCCCGGTACTCTTTACGCCACCCTGACAATATCAAGGGGCTGTTCATCGGCGCCGAGGGGGACGAGGTCGGCCAGAATTCTTATTATCTCGTCGTCCTCCGCATCCGCAAGGGCCCGTTCCAGGCGGGCAATCACCTGTTTGACCCTGTTCCAGTCAGCGGGGACATGTTTCGCCCGAAATACTTTCTTGTTTGTGGTTTGTTCTTTCCCCTCATTGTCATAAAACAGTTCTTCACACAATTTTTCTCCGGGCCGTAAACCCATATACTGAATTTCGATATCCTTTCCGGGTTCTTTCCCGGATAAACGGATCATCTGTTCGGCCAGGTAACCAATCCTGACCGGAGTACCCATATCCAGCACGAAGATACCTCCCTCTCCCTCCACCACGCTGGCCTGCAAAATCAACTGGCACGCTTCCCTTGCCGTCATGAAATAGCGGGTAATATCAGGATGGGTCACCGTCAGCGGGCCCCCTGCCCGTATCTGTTCCCTGAATAACGGCACTACGCTGCCGTCCGAACCCAGCACGTTACCGAACCTGACGGTAATAAAACGCGTAGCGGAAACCGCATTCATGCCTTCGCAGTAGATCTCACCGGCGCGCTTGGTCACCCCGAGCATATTGGTGGGATTCACTGCTTTATCGGTGGAAATAAACACAAACTTGTCGCAATGGAATTTGCTTGCGGCCTCAGCGACCACGCTGGTGCCGATGATATTATTTTTTACGGCTTCGCCGGGATGGGCCTGTAACAGGGAAACGTGCTTATATGAAGCTGCATGAAATATCAAATCCGGGCGGTACTCCCGGGTAATGTTCTCAACTGCCCGTCGATCACAGACATCGCCTAACACCGTGACCAGTTTGACCTGCGGATATTTTCTTTCCAGTTCCCGCTGTATCCGGTACAGGTTAAATTCACTGCGTTCAAAGACAATCAATGCGCCGGGCATGAAGTCGGCGACCTGACGGCAAAGCTCCGTCCCGATGGAACCGCCGCCGCCTGTGACCATGATAACCTTGCCGGACAATCCGGCCTGCATCATGTCCCGGTCCAGTTCGACTTTTTCCCTTCCCAGCAGGTCCTCGATGGAGACTTCCTGTATGGCATTCACGGTCACCTGTCCCGAAATCAAATCCTCGAGCCTGGGCAGGGTTTTAAAAGCCGTATTGGCGCGGTCACATATCGCGACCAGTCTTTGCATTCTCTCCGAGGTCAGTGAAGGGATAGCTATGATAACCAGGTCGACAGCATGCTTGTTTACAACCTCCGGTATTTCTTCGAAAACGCCCAATACCCGGATACCGTGAATTTCCCTGCCTGTTTTATCCGGATCATCATCAATCAGACCCACGGGCAGGTATTGCGCCCGGCTGTGCCTTAACATATCCCTCAGCAATCTTCCCCCGGCTTCACCGGCGCCGACCACCAACACCCGTTTGCCACTGCTGATTTCCACCCGGTGGTCTTTCAGGTAGCGATAAATGATCCTGTCTCCCCCGAGAAAAGCGAACAACAGGATCGCATACAGCGGTATTATCGTCCTGGGCACCGCTTCCATCCTGGTGATGAGGAAAACCGCCAGCGTTACGATTAAAACTCCGAGAAAAATCGATTTGCCAATGCGCGCAAGATCAGGCAGGGAGGCAAAGCGCCAGATACCGCGGTACAGCCCGAAAACCACATAGCTGAACGCTTGGCAGATGATGACCAGCGGTAACACCAGAGTCGCAGTTCGCAGGAATTCTTCAGGAATGGTACCCAGGTTGAACCTCAACCAGTAAGCCAGGTACCACGCCACCGGGATCATCAATACATCGTGCAGAAATATGGTTACTCGCCCGTAGGATTGCAACATGGATGACTTTTTGCCTTCTGTATCGTTCATTACATACTGGAACCTGTACCGGCGTTTGCCGGTATCATACTACAGCCGGGTGGTCAGTAATAGTGAACGGAATTGGCTTACTCGCCCTTCATACCTTATTATCGACACTTCATGCCAAAGCTGCCGGAAAAAACTGATCCATCCCGCCATGGCGACCTGCCGGAAGGGATCAGCGTGGTTATGGTGTCATACTGGACCGGTCCCGTCCTGTCCGCGACCATCGAGGCGGTCCTTGCGCCGGAGCAAAGAGCCGTAGTCGAACTCATGGTGGTCGACAACGGCAATCCGCCGGCAGTCACCCGGGAACTTGCCCGGCGGGCAGAGGAGGAACCGCTGTTGACACTCATCAGCGGTCATGGCAACGTCGGGTTCGCGCGCGGTTGTAACATCGGCGCGCGCCGGGCCAGGGGCCGCTACCTGTTGCTGTTGAACCCGGACTGCCGGCTCAGCCCCGGCGCGATCCCCGCCCTGCTGGCTGAAGCCGAAAACCTGGGCGATGATTGGATGCTGGGCTGCCGCGTGCTCAACCCCGACGGGAGCGACCAGCGCGGCTCGCGGCGCGCCCTGCTCACTCCGTACACCGCCCTGGTTGAAACATTCCGTCTTGACAGGCTGGCGCCGGGAGTGTTGCACCGCTACCGGCTCAACTGTCATGACAGCCCGCTCCCTGCAGAGACCAGTTGCGTGCCGGTCATCAGTGGCGCATGCATGATGCTGCCGACCGCGACTTTCCATGCCGTAGGCGGCATGGACGAGGGTTATTTTCTGCATGTGGACGACCTCGACCTCTGTTTCAGGCTGCACAGGGCCGGAATCCCGGTATATTTCACGCCGCACGTGGAAGCAGTCCATCATGCCGGCAGCAGCCGGAGCAACCCGGTGCGGGTGGAGTGGCACAAGATGCGCGGCTTCCTGCGTTATTTTTGCGTGCACTTCCACGGCCTGCGCTGGTTGCCTCTGCTTGGACCCCTGGGCGCGGCTATCCTGTTCCGGTTCGGGGTAAAGGTACTACAATCACTGTTCCATCAGGCGCGGTACGGGCGGCCCGGGCCAGGATGAGCGAGGAACGCTTCGCCGTCATTCTAGGCGCGACCAGTCTGGTAGGCCGGGACCTCGTGCAGCGTCTGGCCGAGCGCGGATTCAGGGGATTATGCCTCAGTCGCCACATCGGGCCTGCCCCCTATGAAGCGCCTCACGGCTTCTCCTGGAACACCGTATCCGAAGGAAAAAATCTGGACATTCCCGCCTCTGCAACCTTGCTCTCCCTCACTCCCGTCACGGCGCTGCCGGCTCTCATCAATCGCATCGCCGGAGGAAACCGGTTGATAGCGCTGAGTTCATCCAGTGTCCTCTTCAAGGCGCAAAGTTCCAGTCCCGGCGAGCGGGATCAGGCACAGGCACAGGCGCGGGCTGAAGAGAGAGTCAGGACACTCTGTCGGGACAAGGGGATCGCCTGGACGCTGTTCCGGCCTGCCCTGATTTACGACCCGGGACGCGACCGCAACGTGAGCAAGATCGCAAGCTTCGTGCGACGTTTCGGGTTTTTCCCGGTAGTGTGGCCGGGTACCGGACACTGCCAACCGATCCATGCCGGCGACGTGGCGCATGCCATGGTCGCCGCCTCAGATACCGTCCGCGCAAGAGACGCAACCTTCGACCTGCCCGGTGGTGAAACGCTGAGCTACCGCGAGATGGTTCGCAGGATTTTCGCATCCCTTGGGAGGCGCCCCGTGCTGGTCTACCTGCCGCTCAGTTTTGCCCGGGCTGCGTTTTACCTGTGGCAGACACTGACAGACGAAAAATACAGCAGCGCGAGCCTGGAGCGGATGAATATGGCGCTTACTCTCGATTCGGCCCGGGTACAGGAGGTTCTCGGCCTCACATGCCGGCCGTTTCGTCCCGAGTTTCCCGACCTGAAGTAACCGGGACGAATCAACCGGACTATTTCCGGCGAATGGGGACGCGGCGAATGGGGACGGATTTAAATCCGTCCCCGATTGTTCGGATCAAGCTCATCCGCCAGTCTCAGCAGATATTCGCCATAGCCGTTCTTGCGCAGCCCATGGCCGATCTCGACCAGTTCTGCGCGGCTGATCCAGCCGTTCAGGTAAGCGATCTCCTCGGGAATGGCAATACGCTGGTTCTGGCGCTTCTCAATGGTCTGAACGAAACCGGCAGCCTCCACCAGGCTGTCGTGCGTCCCCGTGTCGAACCAGGCGAACCCGCGACCCAGCAACTCCACGCGCAGGTCGCCGCGCTCCAGGTAACGTTCGTTGACAGAGGTGATCTCCAGTTCTCCCCGGGCGCTCGGCTTGATGTCCGCGGCGATGCTGACGATATCGCTGTCGTAGAAGTACAATCCCGTTACCGCCCAGTGAGAGCGCGGGCGCGCCGGTTTTTCCTCAATGGCGGTGGCCCGGCCGGCCTCGTCGAAGGAAACTACCCCATAGCGTTCGGGATCGCGAACCTGAATGGCAAACACCGTGGCTCCATGCCGTTGAGAAGCCGCCAGATGCAGCTTCTCCGTCAAACCGTGTCCATAAAAAATATTGTCGCCGAGCGCCAGGGCACAGGAGTCGTCTCCGATAAATTCCCTGCCGATCAGGAAGGCCTGGGCCAGCCCGTCGGGGCTCGACTGTACCGCGTAGCGTAACGCCAGGCCCCAGCGGCTGCCGTCGCCGAGGAGTCGCTGGAAGTCGGGACCTTGTTGCGGCGTAGTGATCACCAGGATATCCCTGATGCCCGCCAGCATCAGGGCGCTTAACGGGTAATAGATCATCGGCTTGTCGTAGACGGGAAGGAGTTGCTTGCTCACCACGCTGGTCACGGGATAGAGCCGCGTGCCTTCTCCCCCGGCTAGGATGATACCCTTGTACTTCACAATTCCTCCCTCCCGCCGAGTTCCGTAATCAGTCTTTGTACATGAAACTGCCAGGGTGGAGGGTAAATACTGAATGCGTCGGTTAATTTCTGCGTATCAAGGCATGAATTAAGCGGACGTGTTGCCGCAGAACGATACCGGGAAGACGTAACCGGGTATACATTTTGCGAAAGCAGGCGCTGCTCGCTGTTGCGGCTGTGCATTTCATCAAGCAGATAGCGGGCAAAACCGTGCCAGCTTGTCGAACCGGAGGCAGTCAAATGATAGACTCCCGCCGCTCGCTCTCCGGGTTCATCGCCGTGCGACACGCAATACAGACAGGTAGCGGTTGCATCAGAAATAAATTCGGCGCTGGTAGGCGCACCGACCTGGTCGGCCACCACATCGAGCCTGTCCTTCTCCCCGGCAAGACGTACGATAGTATGAACGAAATTAGAGCCACGCGCCGAATATACCCAGCTGGTGCGGAAAATCAGGTGCCGGCACCCGCTCTCCTGTATAGCCATCTCTCCTTGCAGCTTGGTTCTGCCATAGGTGTTGAGTGGATTGGCCTTGTCGGCTTCGGTATACAAGCCCGACTTCCCGCCGTCAAAGACATAATCCGTGGAATAGTGAAGCAGCCATATATTGCAACGTTTTGCCTCATCCGCCAATAGTTCAACGGCAGTCGCATTGACGGCCTCCGCCTTGTCCGGTTCGGATTCAGCTTTGTCCACAGCTGTATAGGCAGCGGCGTTGACAATGACATGCGGACGGTAGTCATGAATCGCCGCTCTCACGGCGCGTGGATGCTCCAGGTCCACGGTCTGCCGGTCGCAGGCTTTCACAGAACCCAAAGGCGCCAGCGACCGCTGCAATTCCCAACCAACCTGTCCGTTGGCGCCGAACAACAGTATCTTCACCGGTATTGTTTCCTGATCCAGTTTTGATAGCCGCTGCCTGCTGTCGCGGCAACCCAATCCTGGTTTTCCAGGTACCATGATACGGTCTTGCGAATGCCCGACTCAACTGTTTCCGATACCCTCCAGCCGAGCTCCCGCTGAATCCTGGAGGAGTCCATAGCATAACGCCGGTCATGTCCGGGTCTGTCCTGTACGAGAGTGATCAGGGATTTATAGGATTCACCACCGTTTCCGGGTCGTATTTCGTCCAGAATTTCGCAAAGCATGTTCGCAATCTCAAGATTGGTCTTTTCGTTATTGCCTCCGATATTGTAAACCTCTCCCACTTCGCCCGTTTCAAGAACCTGCCTGATGGCGGTGCAGTGATCGCGTACATAGAGCCAGTCACGCACCTGCCTGCCGTCACCGTAAAGGGGCAGTGGTTGTTGCGCGAGTGCATTGTGGATGAACAATGGAACCAGCTTCTCTGGAAACTGGAACGGGCCGTAGTTATTGGAACAGTTCGTAGTGAGCACGGGTAATCCATAGGTATGATGGAATGCGCGAACCAGGTGATCGGAAGCAGCCTTGCTGGCGCTGTAGGGGTTGTTGGGTTTGTAGCTGTTGTCTTCGGTAAAAGCCGGTTCGCCGGGTTCAAGCGCGCCATACACCTCATCGGTAGACACCTGCAGGAAACGGAACCGGGCTTTTTCCGTCTCCGGCAGCACACTCCAGTAACTCAAGACGTTATTCAACAGCCTGTAAACACCCACGACGTTAGTCTGGATAAAATCCTCCGCACAGTGAATGGAGCGATCGACATGTGATTCAGCGGCAAAGTTGATGACCGCGCGGGGTTTGTATTCAGCCAGCAGTTTCGGGATTAAAGCAGAATCGCCTATATCTCCCTGGATGAAGGCATAGCTCTCATGGTCTTCGACGGAGGTCAGGTTGCGTAGATTACCGGCATAAGTGAGCTTATCCAGGTTAACCACAACTTCGTTCCGGGCCTGCAGCCAGTCAATTATAAAATTTGCACCGATAAAACCGGCGCCTCCGGTAACGAGAACGGTCATAGTACCTGTATCTTATACTGTAAGCTGATCGGTACGGAAGATATGGCAGGCTCGATTGTGCTGAAGACAGTACCGGCTAATCAAACGGCGTGACAAGTTCGGCAAGTCGTGGTTGTTTCCGATCCTTTTCCGAAAGAGCGGCCTCGTCGTCAGCAATTGGCCAGTTTATCCCCAGCGCCGGATCATTCCAAAGCAGTCCCTTATCATGGTCAGGGGCGTAATAGTTACTGACCTTGTAGATCACCTCTGTCTCGGGTTCAAGTGTCATGAAACCGTGGGCGAAGCCGACCGGCACCAGGATCTGGTTCCAGGCCTCTGCTGACAAAACGGCGCTGACATGCCGGCCGTAAGTCGGCGAGCCCTGACGCAAATCGACGGCAATGTCGAACACCGACCCGCGCGCCACACGCACCAGCTTGTCCTGGGCGTAGGGCGGCGTCTGAAAATGCAACCCGCGCACCGTTCCCTTCTCAGCCGAGTAAGAGTGGTTGTCCTGCACGAAGTCGATGTCGATCCCAATCATGGCGAGCGCTTTTCTGTTATATGTCTCGGAAAAGAAACCGCGCCGGTCGCCGTGCTTCCCGGGGCTCAGCAACCTGACATCCGGGATGTTCAAATGTTCAACCTGCATTGCTAACCCGGCAACAGCCGATAGAAGGACCGCATCCCGTGTTTTGAAAGATAGAGCGGCCGGTAGGCGGTGATGTCATTAAAACCACAGGCGGTAAACAGCCTGAAATAGGATGGTTCAGTATGCCAGAAAGAGTTTCTGTTAGAGACGGAAGCCATGGGATTATCATTTTCAGGGTACAAGATCCCTTCATACCCATTTAATTGTACCAGCGAGTGTTGCCATTCATCCAGGGGGAAACGGACTACCTGGTCCGGGCAACACACCTGTGTATCAACCAGAACTTCCTTACCCTGGCAGCGCCGCAGGAGTTCAAGCTGGTCGTCAATTTCAAAATGGTATAGCAAACCGAATATCAGCACGACGTCATAGGCGTCCAGGTTGAACTCGCGTACATCTTTATGGATAAAGTGAATTCCCTGTCTTTCTATATCTTCGGGCACCCGTTCATCGCGGCCGTCGACCGCGAACACCTCAGCGCCGAACTCCCTGGCAATGCGGGCAAATGCACACGGGCCCGCGCCCAGGTCGGCCACCCACTTGCCCGATACATTAATCTCGCCGGTCAGCAACCTGCGAAAAATTTTATGGCGCAGGTGTCCTTCGTCCTGGTGTTTTCCCAATTCCAGGGTGATTGTTTTCATGTAGTCACCATTGAAAATTCTTTAAACCAGAACTGCATCGCCTCAATCCATATTTTGTCTAAGGAGGTGAAGTAAACAAAGTCCGAAACTCCGGTCACTGCATCAGCCGCCTCGATTTGCAAAATATGGGCGCGGGGTTGCGCCTCGCTGAAGCGCTGCAACAAGTCCTGTCCGTAGACGCGATAGTGATTGTGCGTCTCCGGTTTAGGGTAGCCCCAATCTTTTGTCTCAATATGCTGCTTCGGGTTTGGCACCGAAAACTGCAAGAACCCCGTAGGCTTGAGAATGCGCAGTATTTCGCGGAATGCCTGACGGTCATTTTCAACATGTTCCAGGACGTGGTTGCAGATCACGATATCATACAACCCGTCTTCACGCCCGATCTCCTGCAAGTCCAGGGAATTGCGCGAACCGTAGATTGAAACTTCGAAACTACCGAACCATTTTTCTTCCACTACAGGCTCCTCACTGAACTGCAAAACCTGTTTCCGTACGAATATCTCTACGGGAATGCAACTCCATACACGACGAATTAACCTGTGACGTTCCAGTGATCCGCAATCGGCACATACCGGCAAATTTCCCGTTCGGGATTTTCTTCCGAAAGGCCCTTCCTTAAACAGGATACCACCGCAGATATTGCACTCTATAATCATGAACCTGTTAACTTCCCGATATAGCCAATGTAGAGGAGACAGTCATCAAAGCGAGCGGCCTTTTGTCATGGATATCCTTATAAACAACTGCGCAAGAAGCTGCAACAGACTATTCAACGTCCAATAAAGCACCATCGCGGCGGGAAACGGATATAAAAGAAGCAGGAACGCCAGCGCAATCCAGCAGAGGTTGCGTCTTTGACGGGTATGTTCTCTGTTTGACCACAAGTCATTCCGGAAAGTCAGGGCGGACAGACAGGTCACCCCGAACATCACAAACGGCAGCAGGTGAACAGTCGCCCCGAACAGTGGAACGTCGAAGGGTATCACGGCAATTACGTCCGGATATGCCAGGTCATCGATCCAGAGAAAGGATTGACCCGCCAACTGCGGCATTTCTCCCAGTGCATTGAAAACAGCGATCCAGATCGGGACCTGAACCAGCACGCCCAGCAGCGGCTTCAACGAATAGAACGGTGTAACTCCCAGGGTCCTGTGAACTGCCATTATGCGATTGTGAGCCTCTTCTCCGTCATAGTTCGCCTTGATTTCGGCCAATCGGGGTTCGAGCAACGACCGAACCCGACTGACCTCGTCCTGCAAACCGGTAACCACATTATTAACAGGGAATAGCGCCAGCTTCAGCAGGATGCTGAACACCACTATCGCAAGGCCCCAGTGGCTGACCGCGTGTGCCTGGATTGTCAACAGGGAATATTCGACGACTTTGGCCAACCAGGATAACGGCGCCCACAAGTGTGCATACCGGACCTGGTCCAGTTCGGGCGCTACCGTATGGAGCTCGGATTTCTTTACAAGTTGCAGGCGACCCGGTTCAACCTGAGTCTTCAAATACTCCAGGGCGCCTTCCCGACCGCTCAGACGCAGGCCAGGGTCCGTGTCCTGTACCAACAAAACCTCGAAGCGTGCGGCCACGGCCAGCCACGTATCGTGTTCCAGGACGAACGCCTCTCCAGGCTCCAGCGGTTGAAAACTATCCTTTCCCACGATATAGAAATTCACATCGTTGTAATAGGAGGCGAGCCCGGCAAATTTTTGCGTTTCTCTCGTGGCCTGGAACTCACACCAGGGGTCCGCAGCACTGCTCATGCACTGTTCATGGTCGCCTGCCCCTGCTATTACGCACGCATACGAATTGCTGCCGGCCAGCAACAGGTATAAAAAACAGACTATACGCAAAACCACTAGTGCAGGCATTGACGAAGTTCTCTCACCATATCGACGATGCAGACCCGTGTGAAGTCCTCTCGTTTTCTCAACTCGGCTGTTATGGTATCTTCCCCGACAAAGCGCGTTATTCGTTTACTGTCCCCTACCGCAATCAAATGATGCCGTTCCCTGTCACGATAACGTACCCAGACTTTTTTCTCGTCTGCAAGGCCGAATTCGTTAATTTCAAGAAATTGGGCTACGGGGAATTGGGTAAAGTTTTTCTTTGTCCAATTGAATTCCCCCGTCTTCTTCCAGGAGGATTTTTTTGTGAGCGGACCGGATACTTCATATTCACCCCACTGAAGAAACCTGTCGTCATGACCCGCTTCGACCCGTGATTGCTTAGTATGGTAATAGCGCCGTACCCGGTTACCCGGCTTCTCATTCAAAAAATCAACGCCGTCGAAGTCGATGTCCAGTTGCAACAACTCCGAAACGGTTTTTGGTATGTCGGTTAACGATATCTCAGCATCAACGGTTACCAGTTCTCCCCGTCCACCTGGTGGTTTAAACAATAATAGCGGATTGCTGTTGCCGATGGCCCTTGGAAAATTACGCACATCGTCATCAGGACCAGGCTTAAAATCCTGAAACGGCAAACCTATCCCGTGGTCGCCATGCACCAGTATTGTTGCCATGTCATATATGCCGGAGCGTTTGAATTTATCCAGCAGCCTGACCACCTGGATCAGCGTACACCGCGCCTGGTTATAGACATTTATATAATCACGTTTCAGTTCCTTTTCCGTAGACCTGCAATTCGAGTCCGTAACAAACGGCGGGTGAGGCGTAATCAGGTGAAACAGCTTATACACTTTGCCCTGCTCTGCAAACCTGAACTTTTCAATCACCTCCTTCAGGAACTGAACGCCTATGTGATGGTTGAACGTCAACCCCAGGTCCTGCGCATATAACCCGGAATACCTCCAGCGTCCCTGGTTATATATTGATTTCTTGAGAAGTTTCGGCGCACTGCGAAACAATGTTAAATCAAACAGGTAAGCAGTCTGATACGCCACCACTTCCCGGACGCTTATTGCAGAACTGTAAGGTTTGGGTATAAAGAAAAAATGCGAATAGAATTCCTGGTCCTTAATCACAATAAACGGGGTGGCGACATCTACCGCGAAACCGCTCCGTGTTGCCGCTTCCAGAATATTCGGGACATATTTCACGGGCGTCGCCGTACCCATCCTGGCCACGCGGCTGTTGAACAGGTAAGTTTTCATCGGTTCGTTATTCGTATATTCCCGGCCGGTGAGAAACGCCGCAAATGAAAGCTGTGTGACTTCAGACGCCGTCAAGGTGTCGGGATAATACAAAAAACCGTCCAGCGCCGATGCGATCTCGTTGTCGTTCCTGATAACGTCCTGAAAAAGACCGGACTGAAACCCGTCCAGCACAATATGAAGAACGTTTTCTTTCCTGGAAAAACTGCTGAGTGCGCTCACTTCAGTGTTCACATCCGGTCCTTCATCGAAAGCCTCGTCACCTGATAAAATCATTTCCTCCAGGTTGACCGGAATTTCATCAAGGCTGTCGCCGCGTGACAAAACCAGCGCCCCCAGGTTGATAAGCTGGAACAGGCAGATACCGGTAAACAACATCTTGATGTTTTCAAGCACCTTGTGCCTGAACGCGTATATGAGTCCACCGATGAAGCCGTAGATTATTAGATCCACTGCAATTTGCATTGCCTGGAAGGTATGTGGACCCTGGCCGTCCAGGACGTTGAGAGACTCGCTTAACAAAAAAAACTGAATGGCACTGACAATCACGAGGAAAAAAAGCGCATTGACGACCAGCAAGCGACGTCTTTTGCCTGCCAGGGTAATCACTGCGAAGATAACGGCAAAAAAAACAGCGCCGGCTGTAAGCAGGAATACCGACAACTCAAACAGGGGGATGATGAATTCACTACTGTTCGTCACGAACAGGACAGCATATGGAACCACCAGAAGACTGATGGAAGCAGTCACTGCAACATACGAGTGGTTTGAAATAACACTCTTCATTAACCTGACCCCTTGGCAGCTTCCACTTCTGACAGGATTTGCAGCAAGCGCCCGGCCCCGCAGACAGCGCTTTCACCGGGGTTAAAGACCATGTTACCAGGCCCGGAACCACTAACGGCCGACTGCTTCAACAGTCCTTCGATCTTCTCCGTTACCCGGTCAATCTCATGCAGTCCCAGGACATCGCTACGCCCGGTTTTTCTGATCCTGCATTCCAGCGGCTCCACGGCAATCCTGTGATAGTCCGGATTATTGACCTTCATCGGCACATCCACGTACAACACCGGCTTGTTGAGAGCGAGCATGTATTCGAGCGCCACTCCGGACCAATCGCTGATCATCACATCCGAGTCGTGCAAAGTATCCTGGCCCACAACGTTCAACTCGCGGGTAAATAACGGATTCCCCTCATGCCGTGCCAAAATCGAGTTGACCTTGTCTTTGGCAAACTTAAGCGTCTGCGGATGTGGCCGAAGCGTTACCCGGTATTGGCGTCGAAGCAAGTGATCGACTATGGATGCGCCGATACCCGCTTCGATCATACCTTCGGGGCCCCAGGATGGAGCAACCAGTACATGCCTGTCCGCTGCAACGGATTTCTCTTCCCGGGAACGCTCCCGGGACTGGCTGAGAATAGTGTCCAGACGGCCATAACCATGCTCCACCAGCTGCTTGGGACGCAGGTTGAACTCCGCTTCCATGGCCCGTATTTCCATGATGTGGTGAGGGCCGGCGCAAAAAATCGTATCGTAATGATCAAACGCTCCTTTTCTATAAACCATGTGCAGGCTGACCAGCGAATGCTGCACGTAGACGTAATGAACATCATGTCGGGAACGCTTGACCTGGTACTGGTGCAGGTCGGGCATGGTCATGACGAAAACATCCGTTTCGATATTCCTGAACAACCAGTCTCGTACATGTCCCTCATCAATCACGAACTTCCGGTAATTTGGATGCGCAAGGAGTAAGCCCGGATCATCCTCATCCGAACTGATATAACAAACCGGCGCCTCCGATAGCGCCAGCACTTCCACAACCAAGTGTTGAAGGTGCGGCCAGTAATTCCTGCCTTCCGAGTAGAAGGTGAGCCGGCGGGCGCGTCCGGGCAGTTGAAGGTACCGGATTACATTGCACAGGTGTCGAACGAATCTGAACATGGACAGAATTTACCTCTGAGGGCCGGTGCGACCGCTATATTTTTCTGGCAAAAATCCGGCTCACGAGGGGGTCTTCCTGCTTGTATTTGGCCATGCCGGAACCGGTTACGGCATATTCTACGGAAAACCCGAGATTATCACTGAGTTTCAATTGAAATTTATCCGTATCCAGGTAACGCCGGAAATGATCCGGATAGTGTTTGTAACGGTCGGCGTCTTCCTTGGTTCTGAACTCAAAAAAAACCCGCTCATCCGGTTTCATACAATCTGAAAGCGCCGCCAGAAACCTGTCTTCTTCAGACTCATCCAGTGAGTGCAGAACAAAGCGGGAGTAATGCGCCAGAAAACCGTTATTGTTTTTTTTTCGAGCGACCTGAACGATGTTTTCAACGTCCGGTTGGGAGGACAGGTCACCCTGCAGAAACATGACTTTATCATGAAGCCCTCTCAACCTGGCCTCATGATCGCCGATTTTCACTGCTTCAGTGGATAAATCCATGGCTAACATCATGTGTCCCTGCGCGGCGAAGAACAGGGAGTCCCTGCCGTTACCGCTGCCCCAATCCACTACGGTCGAATTTGAAGCAATTTCAGCTGCAACCAGGGCGCAAAACTGGGTGGGCACCAGTGAATGCCGCTGCTTGTAAAACTCTCTCCAGTACGTTTTGCGCTGTTCATGGTTTTTGTTCGTCATTGTTCGGTCTTCATAATGGCACAACTGGTGGTGAAACCGGTCCTGATCAATCTTCCTGAGACTTTTCGGGTTCAGTTTCCGGATTGTCGGCGGACCGGGTGTGCCTGGTAAACAGCGCCTTGAGTTTGTACCAGTACGTTTTGACCGTTAATCCCAGCGCCACAAAAAAGCCTATGATCAATGACATGATGGCACTGCCCGAACCCGGATCAATATAAGCGGCGGCAGGTAACCAGGCCGTAACCAGGACGGCAAATGCAATAAACCGGACGTCCCACATAATTCTATACCCTCTAGTCTGTATAACGGTTGATGTTCAGGCTGCCCGAACGGCAGCGCGGGTTCAGTGTGCCGCGGCTGTTTTCGACTCTTCTCATCACTTTTTCCAATAGAATGAGAGCATCTGCTCCGTTATTGCAGCCGGAGCTGTCCCAGAGGAGGGAGATTCCATTTTGAGAGAGATTCCATCGCCGGCCATAATCCCTGCCATGTCCTCTCCAAAATCAGTATACACCAAAGACTTTCCACCCATGGGCGCACTGTGGTAGTGCCTGGGCAATACGAACACATCCTCCGGGCCGCTGGTATCCACCCGGAACACGGTTTCGGAAGGCATCGGGTGATCTGAGGGAATGCTGAAGATGTGGAACCCGCCCGGTTTAAGAACCCGATTAATCTCCCTGAATCCGGCAAACGGCTTGCGCACATGTTCAAAGATATCCGAGGACAACACCAGGTCGAAGGACTTGTCTTCATATGTCAGGTTCATCAGGTCCTGGCATTGCACACCATCCTTGTACTCTCCGGGCTTGACCTCCTCCCAGAAATAAGAGGCATTGTATCCGGGCAATTTTTGAAAAAACTTTCGGAACGGCCCTATCAGCCCGGGTTCATAAATCCTGAGATTCTGAAATGCCGCTTCCTTCACTAAATCAGCAAGGTGCCCGGAGCCTTCCCTGGAGAAGTGATCAAGAATAAGACGCGCCTGTTCCCGATAACGCAGACTGGCCCCGCAATTCCCACACCGGTAAGTCTCCCTGATGGATCGCTCCTCGCGGCGCAGATAACCGGTATGTCCGCACACCGTGCAGGAGTCAACGTACCCGTCCTTGTCGAAGTCAGCCGCGGCAGGCTTGCTGTGAGTTACTTCGCGCCTGGCGAATTCCTTACCGACCAGCGCCAATATACGCGTTACCCGCTCGTTCCATGAGTTGGTCTCCAGCAGACTCCGCATCCGTTCCACGTTCCCGGAGACGGGGTTATTATCCAGACAGTGACTGATCCGTTCTATGAACTCCTCCGGGGTGCGGCCAACCTGCACGAACTCGCGAAAATCCCCTATATTGGCAATGTGAGTACTCACGACAGGCACATGCAGTGAAAAATACACATAGAGCTTCAACGGATTCATACTCCGGGTAAGTTCACTGTCCAGGTGGGGAATCATGGCCACGTCGAAGTGACGGATGTAGCGCAGCGCTTCCTCGTAGACACGAACTCCGAGGAAACGGACATTGCTGAATTTGTCCAGCTTCCTGATCTCCCGGCTCTTGTGCATGGAGCCGATGAACACCAGGGTCCAGTCGGGCCGTTTGCCTGCCATGGCCGTCAACAGGTCGATATCGATGCGCGTGATGTCCAGGTTCCCGGCGTACCCGATCACCGGTCCCTTGATGCGTCTCAACTCGGCGGGTTTTTTCCAGTGCCGAGCCTCATCTTCCAGTATCTCGGCCGCGTTGGGGAGCAAATGGATATTATCAGCGTACTCCTGCATGTCTTCAAAGACACTGCGACAATTGGCAAAAGTGACGTGAGCGCGCGCCAGGATCTCTTCATAGTTGCGGTGTAATTTCTCCTTGTATCGAGGCTTGCTGGGCCATTTACGTTGATCATCGATCACGTCGGACACGACCAGGTCCGGCTTGAACCGGTCCGCTATCATGGGGAATTCGAATTTATTCGGGCAAACCCAGAAGACCGTGCGCCGTTGGCCGATCTGCTGCTGTTTCATCACCCGGGCCAGGTAATCGAGATAGTCCTCTTCGGCGGGCAGCATCCAGTTCCGGAAACCGGAAGCACGACGTCTACCGGCGAAGATGAACGTGTCGGAGCGAACTTTACCCCTGTCTTGCAGGCGCAATCTCCGTTTCAGGGTATTGGAAAGAACCAGGCCGGCATGGCTGTGACGGCCGCCTTGCCCGGATTTGAGAACGTCATGACCGGATTTGAAGATATTGACCGGCGCATCGAAATGAAGAATACGGTTAACCCGGGGGTCCCTGGCCAGGTACTTCACCAGCATATCCTGGCGCCGCCCGTAAATGCCGGTATCGTTCTGTTTCCAGAAAAATACGATGTCTATCCTGTCGTCGACAAAAGAATCGGCCTTGCGAACGGGAACGACGGGCGCCTGAGCGGAGGGCGGAACCGAACTTGCATCAGGAGCAGGCTGACCTCCCGCGACGACCTGCGCGCTCACCCGGGGCAAACCGGCCCCACTGGAGAATATCCTGCGATGATAGGCAACCAGTTCGCGGAATGCATCCGCTATCGGAGCCGGAT
This sequence comes from Gammaproteobacteria bacterium, assembly GCA_965208655.1. Taxonomy (GTDB): domain Bacteria; phylum Pseudomonadota; class Gammaproteobacteria; order Eutrophobiales; family Eutrophobiaceae; genus JAAXHV01. The sequence continues at coordinate 43,823 of CBDBPJ010000008.1, read as the reverse complement.
TGTTCAAAATCCGGTCGATGGTATCCTGCAGCCTGGGCAGGTTGGCGGCGTAGCTGTATTCACGTAAAAAAATCTCCCGGTTTTGCTCTGCTTTGTGTTTGTACGCGTCGTAATCGCTGAAGATCTCATCGATCTTCCTGTCCAGCGGCGTATCTCCCAATAACTCCAGCAGCCCCTTCTGCGCGAGATTCACCAGGGGCGGCACATCTGTCGCCAGTACCGGTATACCCATCGAAAGTCCGTCCGTGAACTTGCCGGGCATTTGAAACCGGGCGGTCACCTGCTCCATGTCCTGGAGCAGGCAGATCAGGTCGCCGGCGCTCAGGTAGCCGGGTAAATCACTGAACGGCACGTTGGGAACCACTTTCACGCGTGCGGACTTGATGCCGGCGAAAAATCGGCGCGCTTCGTCGTCCACCGGGGAACCGACGATCAGCAGCTTGTAGTCCGATCGCTGCAGGGTCTCCAACGCCGTCACAATGCGCGTGAAGCCCTTGTGCATTCGGGGAGTGCCGGCGAACACGATGACCTTATCTGCGCGGGTAAATCCAAATTCCGTACGAATCTCCTCGCGCGGATAGACAGCCGGGTCGAAATCTTGTTCGTCGCGGATATGCGGCAACACCATACCGCCGAATTTCTTTCTCAATTCCTCATTGGAGACTGTGACCTGATCGAACATCGGTATAAGCGATTCGCCGTAACGGGTCCAGGTCTCGTCATGCGGACAGAAAAAGTCCGGCCTGTGACGTTTTCGCTTCACCTGCTTCAGTGAAAGTGGTTTGCGGTTCCTGAAAAATCCCGGTTCGTAGTCGTCCACGTCCACAATAACCGGCCGGTTCCTGTGTAACTTGGCGAGAATAGCCAGTTCCAGTCCGGGTAGTCTCGGTTTTGATACGTAAATTACATCGCCTTCAACCTGTTGGGCGATGTCCTCCATACGCTTGAAATGCTCCGGAAAGTTGCCTCCGGGGAAACTTTTTATGGCAACCCGGCTGCAGTTGCGCAGCGGTTCCCAGACCTCGTCCCCGAAGCGGGGGAATTGGGCGCCGACCAGTTCAACGTCGTAATCGCGCCGCAAAACATCCGCAAGCAAATAGGCGCGGCCCAGTGGATTATGCCCCAAATCCCATGTGATGACCGTAATCCTGGTCCTGGACTCACCGGCGGCGGGCTGCTTCCGTGCGGCCGGGCGCTGTCCTTGCCCGCGCTCCCGGACAAGCTTTGCCAACCGGTCCGTAACTTCAAGCTGCCCTGCTTCAGGGCGCGCGGCGGTTTTCCTTCCTGATTTTGCCCGTGCGTTGCGTACGACCTCGATGGCGCGGGAAAACCGGCCAGTGCTCAACCAGAAAAAAAAAAGGCCCGCCCGGCGCAGCTTCCCCAGGAGCCACCTGGTGCTACGCGACAGCACGCGCAACGGGGTGGTGATTTTCCAACTGGTCGAGTTATACAGGTCATCGATCGTCTTGGCGCGGGCCTCCAGGTTGTTCCTCATTCGGGCTGCAGAACTCTCCAGGGCTTTTATTCTCTCATCACGGGCCCTCAGTGTCCCAGTCCGTTCCTCCAGGTTAACCCTCATCCGCTCCACAGAACTCTCCAGGGCTTTTATTCTCTCATCACGGGCCTTCAGTGTCGTAGTCCGTTCCTCCAGGTTAACCCTCATCCGCTCCGCCGAACTCTCCAAGGCTTGAATCCTCTCGTCACGGGCCTTCAGCGTCGCAGTACGCTCCTCTCTCATCCGCTCCGCAGAACCCTCCAGGGCTTGAATTCTCTGGTCGCGAGCCTTCAGCATCTCGCTGCGCACCTCCAGTTTGCTTCTCAGCCGGGTGCCGGAATCTTCAAGCGCTTTGATCCGTTCATCGCTGACCTTCAGGGTTGCAGTACGCTCCTCCAGGTTGCTCCTCCACCGGTCCGCTGAGATCTCCAGCACCTTGATTCGCTCCTCGCGTACCTTCAATGTCGCAGCATGCTCATCCAGGTTGGCCCTCAACAGGCCCACCGAAGCCTCCAGGGATTCAATCCTTGCTTCACGAGTCTTCACCGATGCACTCAACTCTTGTGTCCTGTCGGTGTGAAGGTTGAACGATACCTCTACTGATTCCAGATCAAGCAGGGCTTGTCTGGTCGCTTCCGAAACAGGAATGTTCAGGTCATCATCGAATACCTCATCACTGCGAAGGCGCAGCCAGAGCGCACGCTGCGACGGCAAAAGGTAATCCTCCGTCTCTTCATCGGTTACCCTCTGGTGGTAAAGGTTCAGGTCGATAAACCGCTCGATAAGACCGCCGTCCGGCTTTATCGGATGCTCCCCTCCGAGTCCATCAAGCTCCTTGACAAGCGCATTCAGTGTTTCCAGCGGATGCAGCATGAGTGATTCGTATGAAAGAGAAATGCGCGGCAGACCCTCGGATGCCCTCAAGGCGTGAAGATTGTACACTTCCCAGAGGGCGAGCCCCGCGGAGATGCTGAAGCCGTTGCGCGCCTGCAGGGAACGCGCAACTTCGACAGGGTTGCGATGGATATGAATGCAAACCAGGTTTGTCACGTAGTGTCGCAGGATCGGCAGGAGCAGGCAGAGGCGCGGCTCCTTGATGACCCAGGCTTGAAATTTGTCCACCGCAGAAACAATCTTTTCAAACTTCCGGCGTTGCTCGGCCAGTGTCACTCGCGGGATCGCGTTCGGATCGAAGCTGGCGACCTTCCACCAGTCGGCTCCCGCCGAATGCAACATCTGGTCGCACAGGTCGCGCATGTCCCGCCTTTCCCAGAACCCCAGGGGATTTTCAACGTTCGCGTCCGTGAGTTCCGTTTCTTCACCCACCCACACACCAGAGTGTCGTAGCGCTCCCGTGATGGCGCTGGTGCCGGACCGGTGCATACCGAGTACAAAAAGCGCCGGCCTGGCGCTTCTCTCATCCAGGTTCTGTGAAACGATGTTATCGATTTTCATATTTAGGCGGCCTGCCTGTATTCCCGCAGCACTTCCTGAATCGGTCCACAGGCCTTGACTTTACCGGCATCGAGCAGGACCCCCGTAGTGCAGATGCGTTCCAGCAGGGAGAGGTTCTGCGAGGCAACCACCAGAATCCTGGCGCGGTCCATGAAATCGTCAAGCCGGCGCCTGGCCTTGTCGACGAAGATCCGGTCACCGACGCTGAGCCATTCGTCCATCAACAGTATCTCGGGATCAAAGCAGGTACATACCGCGAAGGCGAGGCGCAGCCGCATACCGTTCGAGTAAGTATGTACCGGCATCGCCAGGTAGTCGCCCAGTTCGGTGAATGCCGCAACTTCATCCATGCGCTCGCGCACCTCATCCGGCATAAGGCCCAGGAACAAACCGCGCATCATGATATTTTCGTAGCCCGTCGCCTCGGGGTCGATTCCCAGGGAAATATTCAACAGCGCAGCGGTTCGTCCATGCCGCACTACACTGCCGCTTGTCGGTTTATAAGCGCCTGCGAGAACCCGAAGCAACGTCGTCTTGCCGGCGCCGTTACAACCGATGAGCCCAACTCTTTCACCGTGTTCGAACGCAAGGCTGACATTTTCAAGTGCGCGTACACACAACCGATTACCCGCGTCGCGCCCGATACGCCCGCCGGTGCCATGATGCAGGATGCGATGCTTCAGCGAACGCGTGCTGGTGTTATAGATCGGGAAAACGACCGTGACTGAATTGAGTTCGAGGTTCACCATGGCGCTCATACCCAGTACGCCACCCGCCGGCGGTAATTGCGGAACATATTCAAAGCCACGAGCCAGCCGCCCAGCGTCATACCCAAAACCGTGAGCCAGGAGACAAGTTCCGGCGCCTGTCCCAGCAACGGTGCCCGCACCACCTGAAGGAAATGGAAAAAAGGATTGAAATCCAGTAACACGGCGCGGTCAGGCAGCAGTTCAGGCATCCAGATGATCGGAGTAACGAAAAAGAGAATGCGCACGATGCTGTCCATGACCGGCGGCACATCCCGGAAACGGGCCGATACGAGACCGAACAACAACCCCATCCATAAACCGTTCAGGCACAGGAGAACGAGACCCGGAACAACGAGTAACCCGGTCCAACCCGGCCAGATTGAGAAAATGATGGCGACGGCGACAAAAATCGCGGCATTATGAAAAAATATGAGCAGGTTGCGCCATACCACGCGATAAACATGCACCGACAAGGGCAGGTCTACCTGCTTGATTATGCTCCCGGCATCGGTAAACGCGCTGCAGCCTTCATTGATAAAGCCGGAAATCAGGGTCCAGGTGATAAATCCGAGCGCAAGAAACGGCGCATAATCTGCTATTTCAACCTTCAACAAGGCGCCGTACAGTACGCTCAGTACGGCCACGAGTACGCCCATGCTGATGGTAAGCCAGAACGGGCCGATCATGGAACGCCGATAGCGCCGGCGCACATCCTGCCAGCCGAGCAATCCCCACAGGTGTAAGCTGCGTGCGCCTTTGCTCAGGTCAAAAAGGGCGGCTGCAACCTGTGAGGCGGCAGGCGGCGGAGATACCCGCACGGTCTGTGGCTCGAACACGTCGCCTGGGGTATCTATCGTCTCATCGTCTCGTGTTCCGGTGTGGACTTTTTCCTGGATCTGGTGACTCGGCATTTGGAAGTATTATAACAAGTGACAAAAAAATGACCCAACAGATATTTTTTTTAGTACCCTACCGGAATGAATACCATTTCTTCAGTTGAAGAGTTGCAACAGGTCGAGTCGGCGACTTTTTCGTAGCTTGAACAGTGGAAGCGGTTCTCATTACCCTGACCGCCGGGCTGCTGGCCGCTCTTCTTACCTGGGTGCTGGTTCATGCGGCGTTGAAGCTCCTGGTCGCATATAACGTTGTTGACCGGTCCGGCAGACGATCCAGCCATGAAGGGAGCGTTCCCACGTGCGGAGGTATTGCGGTTATCGGCGTAGTTCTGACAAGCTGGATGTGTCTGGCCCTCATGACCGGCACGCTTGGCGAGACCCGAATCATCGTGGTGGCAGCGGCTGTACTGGCAGGGATTTCATTCATTGACGATATTAGATTTGTACCACAGTTGGCGCGCCTCGCCGCCCATTTCATTGCCGTGGCCCTGGGGCTTACCCTGTTGCCCGACAGTGCGTTGTTGTTCGACGGGTTGCTGCCGTTCTGGGCTGACCGGCTGGCGACCGGCGTTGCCTGGGTCTGGTTCATCAACCTTTTCAACTTCATGGACGGGATAGACGGGATCACGGCCGTGGAGACCATTGCGGTGGCGGGCGGCCTCGCCACGGCGCTGTTGCTGATGGTCCCGGGAGAGAGCGGCGACTGGTCGAGGGCAGCGCTGGCTGCCGTACTGGCGGGAGCGACAACGGGTTTTCTCGCTCTTAACTGGCACCCGGCGCGCCTGTTCCTGGGTGACACGGGGAGTGTCCCGCTCGGTTACCTGTTGGGCTGGATGCTGGTCTGGAGCGCCTGCGTTGCGGGCCTGTGGTGGCTCGCACTGGTATTGCCGTTGTACTATTGGGCCGACGCAACACTCACTCTGCTGGTACGGGGCGCACGGGGAGAGAAAGTCTGGCGCGCCCACCGCCAGCACGCCTACCAGGCCGCAGTCCGGGCGGGAGCGAGCCACGCTGACGTGGCAGGGTTCATTGCCTTGCTCAACACCGCTTTAGTCCTCCTGGTGTTGCTGGCGCTGGTCAGGCTGATTCCCGTCTGGTCGACGATCACCCTGGCTGTCGTCCTGACCGCGCTGGCGCTATGGCGCCTGCATCACTGGCCGAAAGACAATGCCATTGACTAACGATAAAACCGCCCTGTTCATCCATATACCCAAGTGTGCCGGTACCAGCCTGGAAATTGCCATGGGCTATGGCCGCCGCTATCCAACCCTGGGAGAATCAAGGACGGCTACAACACCCGATTACGATGATTTGTTCGGCGGCGGATTGCAACACCTCTCCGTACGTGAAGTGGTTGAAAACTATCCAGACCGTTTGACTCGCGTCAAGCTACGATTTGCTATTATTCGTAGCCCCGTTCAACGAATGATTTCTGCATACGGGTGGAAGACATACCGGTTTAACCGCGCAAACCTGCACTCCCCCCAAGTCATGGCCGGAGAATTCGAGGACTGGTTCGATGAAACTCTTCCCTTCCTCGAAAACAACTCGATATTGGAAAACCCACTTCAAGGCATGCTAAGCACAGAGCACGCTTTCGATACCCCTAGAGTCGATGAAGAAGACCTGCGCCATCTCATGCCGCAAACCGGCTTCATTTATAACCGTGGCAGGATGGACCTGGATTTATTGGTAAATTTCGACTTCCTCCCTGAGGCTCAAAATATCTTGAAAAGTTTCGCCGTCAACGTCGGCGCCATTCCTCACAGGATGAGGTCAGTCAATGCAACTGAGGTCGAAAAAAGTGTCTCGGAAAAATGCCGGAAGCGCATCATGGAGTTATATCGTTATGATCTTGAGCTATACGAAAAATTCAAGGGGCGCGCCTGCGTAGCTACCACAACAACTGACTCGAGCGTCGGCACGGCTGTTTCTTTCCCTGGTTCAACAAAACAACGCAGCACGAAAAACAAAATACCAAGAAAACTGTTCATGTACTGGCACCAAGGCTGGGACAACGCCCCCGATTTCGTCAAACGCTGTGCTGCTACATGGCAACGGCACAACCCGACCTGGGATATCAACCTGCTGGATGCTGCAACTATCGGAGGGAAAGTCAAACTTCCAGCCGCGCTGAAGACCCTGGACCTGCCGCTTCCGGCACTTTCAGACGTAATAAGAATATACCTGCTTAAAAAATATGGTGGGGTTTGGGCAGACGCCACACTCTGGTGTACACGGCCGCTGGATGACTGGATAGAATCCGTATGCGATAGTAGCGGTTTTTTCGCTTACGACAAACCGGGCGCCGACCGCCCCGTCAGCAGTTGGTTTCTTGCAGCCAGCACGGATTGTCGCATTGTTGACCTTTGGCACTCAGCAGTACGGCATTTAATTATTAAATCACAAGCGTACACTCAATTTGATGAATGGTTCGACGGCAAACAAAAGACTTGGCTGACCATTACAATCTCTCACCTGTACATGAACTACTACCTGCCTCGTTTCAAGTATGGCAATTTGGTGCTCCCAACCTCTGAAAATCCTGGGGTTAAGAACTATTTCTGGTTCCACTACCTGTTCGGCAAATTGCTGGAGCAGAACAGTGAATTCCATCAGCTCTGGGCCTCAACCCCCAAGATAAGCGCAGACGGCCCCCACCTCTTACAACGTGAAGGACTCTTAAAGCCGGCGACGGGCTGCGCCGATTTCGCTATAAATAATAAATTTTCAAACGTGTTCAAGCTGACGCGCCGCAAGAATTTTCCTGATGATATCACCGGGACGGTCCTGGATACCCTTTTCCGCTCCAGCGAAGGTCGTCGAAGATGAATCGAATCCACGAATACCTGCTCGATTTCTTCATGACACTTTTTGCGCTGTCGTCTCTGGCACTATGGGGAACCGCCCTGTCCGGGGGATCATTCAGAACCTATGCCGTGATCATGCTGGCAGTCCCACTGGTTGCCGGTTACCTGGTCATGGCGAACAGTCAAAGGCATATCCCGTCCGCGCCGGTAAGTACTACGGATGAGCGTTACGAAAAGCGATTTGGAGTCGAATCCGTTGCGACCCTGGCCCTGCTTCTTTTTATTTACCATTCAGAATCCAGCCTAGTAATGGCTGTCCTGATGTTACTTGTAGTGCTTCTGTTGCTGCGCCAGACAACGACTTATCGACAGCCTTTCACTTCATTTTCAGCCCTGGAGAAATCTCCATTCATACTTGGCGCCGCGGTGATCATAGCCGTTTCCTATACGCTGGTTTCACATCGGCCTACACAAGACGACGCTCTGTACCTGTTCTTCGGACTACTGCCGCTGGACCAGCCAACGCAGGCAATCAACCTCTTCCCAATGTACGACACGGCCAGGATTCTGATCAGTTACCCGACCATCGAAGCGGTCGTTTCATATTGGACCGGAACCAACTTTCTGCAGGTGTATTACCTCGCAGTTCCTGCCCTGGCGGCCATGCTGTCCGTGTTTGCCTACTATGGTTTGTTTCAGCGAATCGGTGGTGGTTATGCGGGCATATTGACGCTTATGACGATCATCATCCTGATATTGTGGGGCGATGAAACCCGGAGTCCGGGAAACTTCGCGTTCGCTACATTAGGCATTGGCAAGGCAATGTTTTATGCAGTGGTCTGCCCTTATCTGGTCAGTTCGGCAATCGGTATCCTGACCCGCCGCCCCGGCAGTAACCTGCGTCTGGCAACGGCCGGCATCTCGGGCGTCGGTTTGACCCAATCTACCATCGTCCTGGTTCCCCTGTTTCTCACGGGTCTCATTCTGGCTGCGTTGCTGGTCTACCGGGAACCGCCGAAGCAAGCCCGCTACCTGCCCTTCCTGGCAGGGTTGTCCATATTTCTGGCGCTGGGCGCCGGCATAGTGGCTTACCTGGGGAAAATTCCTACTACTAATCCTCCCGACTCCAGTCTCAGGGAGGCTCTTGACGTCGTTTTCGGTGACGGGCTGCGAGGTCCTCTCAGTATTGCGAGCATTGCCCTGCTCCCTCTGCTTGCACAAGATGGCGCAAAACACAAGGCTGTCATCGCGACAATCATCGCGTTGATGTTGATCGCGCTAAATCCGGTAGTTGTTTTTCTTGCCGGGCAAATCGTCTGGTCATTGACCTGGCGTCTGCAATGGCTGCTGCTGTTGGCCGCAACAGCGGCCACGGGAATTTTTCTTGTCGCCGATTTCATCGCGCGCGGCAAGCCGCCATTACGGCTGCTGCTTTGCGCTTTGGGTTTGGCTGGATTTGCCATGCTCGGGCAGACAACGTTTTCTGAACATAATCGTAATTCCATTGGAATTCCGCAGATTAAACCACCACCCACTGTAAACGGTGTTTTCAAACGCCACCACACTGGCCGCTACAAGCTCCACGCCGAATATCGTCTGGTAAACGGGCGCATCTGCATGTCGAACGGATGCTACTGAACTCAACGATGGCGGAAGGAGACTGCAACTTCACTACATTAGGTGGTGTTTTTGAACTCTTGGGCGAGGCCTCATATTCAAGTCTAGTCATCTAAAACACACATATAATTGTTTGCTGAACGTTGTCTCGGATTGCATAATGCATTCATGTCGATACATATCACCATAAGAGGCGGCTCCGAGGAAGTGCACGACGAACTCTCAACGCGTTGGACGTTCCAACACAATCCATTCGAGAATTCTAATATCGATCTGTCTCCCCAAGTTGAATTCTAAGTGCAAGAGCACAAATTCGTATTTATATGCGGTCTGCATGGAAGTGGGACGTCAAGCTTTTTCAGAGTATTGAGGGAACATCCTGACACCAGCGGGTTTAAGAATACGGGCGTCCCGGCAGATGAAGGACAACATCTACAATCTGTCTATCCCCCGGCCTGGGTATTTGGTAGCCCAGGTAAATTCGGTTTCAATTCTCAAGAACATCTCACTGAAAATTCATCCTTAGTTACACAGGAAAACAAAGCCAAACTGATACGTGATTGGATTCCATACTGGGATATGAGTAAATCTGTATTGATCGAAAAATCTCCGCCTAACATTGTCAGATCGAGATTTTTGCAAACAATGTTTGAAAATGCGTACTTCATTTGTCTGACAAGACATCCTGTTGCCGTCTCTTATTCCACTAGAAAGCGACGGTTTCATAACCTGCTTCTTAATAACCGCCTGGATCATTGGTTATATTGTCAGGATATTTTCAACCGTGATAAATCAGGGTTGCGCAGACTTCTGGAATTAAAGTATGAGGGTTTTGTAATTAATACAGCTAGTTGCCTAAAACAAGTTTATTCCTTCCTTGATTTAGAGGAAATACCATCAACCATTTTAGTTCGTTCAAATACGAATGATAAATATTTTTCCGAATGGCAGAAATTCCAGGATACTCCTGTTCTCAAACTATATGCTCATTATCTCATTAACAACTATGAGGCGCGGGTTAATAGGTATGGTTACAGCCTGAAAGATTTAAACTACTATGTCTAGTTCATCAAGCCGAGGAACGTAAGTCAAAATCCTTCCAGAACTTTTGCACCGGCAATCCGGTGTATTCCGCCAGCAGGGCGACATCGTCCTGGAACCTCTCTTTAAGCATTTGGCGCGTCTTCGAGGCCATTACCTCTTTTTTCAAATTCCCTTCCAATACATTCAGATATATCTGCTTTGAGCGGACATACAACGGCGTTGCCTTGATTATGTTCTTAACTTTTCTGACAACCAGTTCATCTGTCATTAACCGATGTAGCCAGCGGTTTTGGGGATACCCCGAAATGTTTGCATGTACATTATCCGTGCCTTCCTGATAGGGTTCGAGGTTCAGGAAATCCAGCACCTTGCCCGTCGCCTGACCCGTCACGATGTCTTCTTCAAACAGAAGCAGCAGTACCCGCTCAAAATTATCCATGTATGCCTTGACCTGTTCGGCGTATAGTCCACCTTCCACATAGCCCCATCCCCATGTCCAATGTGCGGCAAGACGTTCTGCTTCCGCATCCAGGGCTTCCTCAAAACTCAGATTTTCCCATCTTTCCCGTATCTTATGGAGGTAATTCGAATAGGCCCGTTCTATCGGATTACGCAAAACGATGATAATCGGAACCTGCGCATTCAGTTCATCAAGAATTTGGGGAATTGTCTTCCGGTAATAATAGAGGTAATCAGGTGAAATATCGCCACAGAGCTGCCCCGGTTCGGCCTTGTCATACAGGCTTCGGTACTCCTCCAGGGAGTGAATTATGTCATTGGCAGCCGTCGACCCAGGTCCGACGAAATCTCCGGGGATACAGGAAAAATAACGGCATTCCTTACGCTCAGGAATAAAGATTCCGGGGTGTTTTCCAAGAGTCTCGAACAGCGTCGAGGTTCCTGATTTTGCGGCACCGACAACGAGAAAATCGACTGGATTACTGTGACTCAATGCCATAACGCCGGTTAAAGGATAAAAGGAATTAAATTGGTTAGCCCAAGGCGAGATATTATGCGATAAAATCTGTATCGACACTATGATAACGGATTTAATCGATTCCAATTGAAGTGATGGTCAAACAAATACATACCCGCTGGCGGCGTCGACTGAACAACCTGATAAAACAGGCAATGGTGCGCAATATCCCGGGGTTAGGACCTCCAAAGATAGTGCTCACCGAACATCCCAAATCCGGTGGCACCTGGGTGAGCCAGATGATTGCCGAGTACCTTGACATACCAAATCCACTCGATAGTCTGCCGCCGCGCCGTCGGTGCATACTGCACGGCCACTATCTCTACGTCTCAAATGCTAACGGCACCATCGTTATGTGGCGTGACGGCAGAGACGTGGTCGTGTCCCACTACTTTTATCACCTGTTTCACAGAAGCACTACAATGCCTGGTTGGGCGGAAACACTGCAGGAACGACTCGGCATCAAAGATGCTGGCGATATACAAAGCAATCTACCGAGGTACATCGAATATTGCTTCACTGACGGGCCTCCATACAACATGACCTGGACGAGTTTCGTCGAAACGTGGAAAAACAGGTCCGGTTACATAGAAACCAGCTACGAAAACATGCGCGAGAATCCTAGACGCGAATTGAAAAAGATCTTCGAGCACCTCTCACTCAACAGTATTGACGATGCAAAGCTTGATGTATGTATCTCAAAATACTCCTTCGAGTCCGTTACAGGCCGCAAACCGGGCGAAGAAAATGCGTACTGTTTTGTCCGCAAAGGAATCGTCGGGGACTGGAAAAACCACTTTACGAGAGAGGCGCGGGAAGTATTCGATCATTATGCCGGAAAAGCACTGATAGAACTGGGTTATGAAACAGACCACTCCTGGGTGGATGGGTGATTTTATATCACCTGCGAACTCGGATTATCTTCTCTTATGCACGAGTCCTAGATATATTTTCGGCGCAATCGTTTCCACAATCCCGGCGGCAGAGCCCTGAGCAAGTAATACAGTGAAGTAATCACCGATAAGCCCTGGGTCTCCCTGTATACCTTGTAGGTGAAATATTTCATGACTACCAATCCGGAAGAAAGCGAGTTGCTTCGTCTTATGCGATACGCCAGGGGCTGTCGAATAATTAAAGCTGTTCCGCACCGTCGCAGCAGATTCAACCAGGTTGCATAATCTTCTGCCAGACGTAACCCGGGCATTATAATTTTTCCAAGCTTCTCGCTGTCATAAACAACCGTCGAAGTATGAATAGCATTACCTCTCAGGAGCTTCCTGTAATTTATTTCTTCAGGCATTGCCAGCAACAGCTCTCTATTTTTCGCTCTGACGGTGTAGTCCGTACACGAGAAACTTGCTGCTTCCTCCTGCATTGCACTAATTTGTATTTGGAGTTTATCCGGTAGCCAATAATCGTCTGAATCAAGAAACGCAATATATCGACCAGTTGCAGCGCGTATAGCTGTATTCCGTGCGACAGCAGCTCCTCCATTCTCAGTACGCTCTATCAATTGAACGCGGGGATCGTCTATATTTTGAACTAATTCACAAGAATCGTCAGTTGAGGCGTCGTCTGCAACTATCACCTCCAGGTTTTCATAATTCTGGTTTAATGCAGACTCGACGGCTTTCATTATGTAGGATGATGAATTATAGCTTGGTATGATGACAGAAACTTTTTCCATATTATGAGAGTGGTTCTTCAAAGAAACAGTCAGAGGGAATTTGGAGAAGCATAAGGAAATAGAATAGCCTCAACTCCTGAGTGTTAAAAATATTCCTGTGCCCGCATCTCTTCGAGCAAATTGCTGCTCCTGAATCAGGTATTGGTAGGCCACGTATGGTAAACGATTTCTTGATGTAATTCTAGCTCAAGGCAATCTTTGATAAATTCGTACAAACACAGACATTTTCTCTCCAGTCATTTCTAACATCTTGATTGGAATTCCGCAGATTAAACCGCCACCTACTGTAAACGAGGTTTTCGAACGCCACCACAACGGCCGCTACAAACTCCATACCGAATATCGCCCGGAAAACGGACGCATCTGCATGGCGAACGGATGCTACTGAATGTATCCATTTTATCTTGAGGAAGTGCGTGAACCAATTTAGAAGCAAAGGGTCATGAAATTTATAATGCGGAAAATATTAAACTTATACCCTTTGTTGATTTGCACTGCTGATCTTTCCCCCGGATCAGATCCACAGCAGTTGGGGGAAAATGAATCATATCATGCTGCCTGTTGGGCGAACACAGCAGGCGGGAGGTAGCCCACCGAGCTGTGTGGTCGTACATGGTTGTAGTGCTCTCGCCAGGCCGTGATTATCTGCCTGGCATCATGCACATCCTGGAACCAGCGCTGATTGAGGCAGGTATCGCGGAAACGGGCATTGAAACTCTCCACAAAAGCGTTCTGAGTGGGTTTGCCGGGCTGGATAAAATGCAGCTTGACGCCGGTCTTTTGTGACCAGAAGAACATGGCTTTACTAGTCAGTTCGCTGCCATTATCACAGACCAGGGTCTTGGGTAAGATGCGGGCCTGGCTCAACTCATCCAAGTAACGGGCGAGACGTTCACCGGATATCGAAGTATCCACAATCTGTCCGACACATTCCCGCGAATAATCGTCCACCAGATCCAGGACGCGGAAGCGACGTCCACAAGCGAGTTGATCCGACATGAAATCGACAGACCAGCGCTGCCCAGGCCGCTCGGGGAGTGCCAGTGGCTGGCGTGGGCGGGACACCTTCTTACGTCGCCGGGTACGCACCTGTAAACCGGCCTCACAGTACAACCGATAGGTATGTTTTTTGTTCACGACCAAGCCTTCGGCCGCCAACAAACCATGCAGCATCAGATAGCCGTAGCGGGGATACCGGGCAGCCAGTTCCATCAGTCGTTCACGTAACCGACTATCCCGTCGCGGACGCGCTCGGTAACGCAGTACCGACCGGGACAGGCCAACTAATCGACACGCCCGCCGCACACTGGCCAGATTCGCCGTCACCAGGTGCTCAACACCTTGGCGACGGGCAGCGGGCGTTACCATTTTTTTTCGACTAACGCCGTTAACGCAGCATTATCCAGCATGGCTTCAGCCAGGAGCCGTTTCAGCCGGCTATTCTCGTTCTCCAATTGCCGCAGACGCTTGGCATCCGAGACCTCCATGCCGCCGTACTTCGACCGCCAGCGATAAATGCTCTGCTCACTGACGTTATGCTTACGCACCAGATCCGATATCCTGGCGCCGGCCTCATGCTCTTTGAGCACCGCAATGATTTGTTCTTCGGTAAATCGCTTGCCTTTCATCTTGGGACCTCCTCATTGTAAAATTATACGGAAATCCCTCAATCTGCGTGGGGCGGGTTACGGGGGAAAGATCATTTCAGCATGTCTGAGATCCCGCTGGTTTTTGCAGCCTCGGACTCATGGAGGAAGAAATTCTCAGAGCATTGGGACCAACTGGTTAATAACAGAAAGAAGATATTTACAAATGACCTGATTTTCGAAACCGTCCTTGGCTTGATGGGACTGGAAAGCGATCAGATTGACACAAAAAATGACTTGGGACATGTAGATTTCGAAGGCGTTGAAACACCGCTAACCCTGCACGGACGGGTAAACATCAAGGACAAGGACAATTACTACCTTTGGCAGCGAACCAATGCCAACCTGGTGAAAAAAAATCTTGAGAACCGCCTGTGGCCCCACCGGGTCAATACTCTGGGGAAGATGCTTGAGATTACAAACGCTGGATTCCGTTCTTTTGAGACAGACGTTTTCTTCCGTTCGGAAAGCGGGTTCTTTGAAGTCGGTCACGATGCCGGAGCGATGACTGGTATGACTTTGGAGAGTTTTCTGGATAATATCCCTCAAGACTTTGAAAAAATCTGGCTGGATATCAAGAATGCCGGTAAAACCAACCTTCCGGCAATCCATAAACGACTGTTAGAACTTGATAAGAAATTCGGACTGAAAAGCAGGACCATCATTGAGACCAAAGACGAATCTGCGTCTCCTTCGTTATTGTCTGACAGCGGATTTCACGTATCTTATTGTCTGCCTCATAAGGAAATCTTAGTCGTGATGGAGCAAGACGAAAAGGCCAGGAAGCACTTGGCGAAAAAACTCGCTGAAGTTGCGAAAAGGCAAAACGTCAGCGCAGTTTCATTTAATCTGCGCCTGTACAAATTTGTCAAGGACTATCTTGAGCCGGAACTGCGCCCACAAATCGTTTACCATACCTGGTCTCCCGGCGTCTCATTCAATAATAGCAACTTGCTTGAGGAGATACAGGCGCGGGAATATTATCGCGACCCAAAAGTTGAGACAATTCTACTGCCCTATGACTCACCATTCTCCCTCTGAACAAAAGCAATATATTTTCCAGGCACATGAAAAATAAAGATTGTCTCATTTTTCAAACACATGTCGATAAACCTGGGGCACTTAAGGCTTTTGCCAAACTAAAAACGGAGATCGGTAGTCGTTTCGACCTGAAGCTTCTTGCAGATGTGACTAAGGTGCCTATCCCACCCGGACTTTCCGGCATGAACCCTCTGTTTTTCAACTTAAAGGAAACCAACATAAAATATATATATGCTCAAAAATATGTGCAGCATCCGGGAACACTCTGGCCCCGAAACATTGATCTTCCCCTGCTTTGGTTTTTCAATAACAGTTACACCAACTACAGGCGTTATTGGGTCATGGAGTATGACGTCCGCTTCACAGGTAATTGGAATTATTTTTTCGATGCATTCGAGCAAAGTGCATCTGACCTTCTGACAACAACATTATACCGTTACGAATTTCGTCCCGCCTGGCAACACTGGGCCACTCTGAGATCACCAGAACTGATCCCAATGGAAGAACGTGTGCGGGGACTGTTCCCAATCTACCGATTAAGTCATGACGCTATTCAAATCATCGATGCCGCCTATCGGAAAGGCTGGGCAGGACATTATGAAGTTTCCATCCCGACAATTCTCGATCAGGCCAGGATGACTTTGGAAGATATTGGTGGTAATGGCTCGTTTGTGCCTGAAGGCAATGAGAATCGGTTCTATATAAACAGCCCGCAGAATCAAGGATTGGCGCCTGGCACCTTTACTGTGGCGCCGAACGTGATGCCGCAGTCGCCAAGGCCCAACACTCTTTATCACCCTCTCAAAGATTAGTCAGCTCGCGGCCGCTATTGCAACCGCCTTGAATGTCACTGTCGATGATTTAAAATCCTGAAAGACGTTTAATTCGGGTTAACTCATCACCACTGCCGTTGCCAGTCCTGAAATTCCGCCGGGCGCAGACGGTAACGGGCAATGTTGCCCTCGTGCAAACCCAGCAACTCGGTTTCTACAACTTCAATAAAACGCTGCCGGTCGGCAAGAGAAACCCGGGTCAGGGAAAACGCCTTGACCCGGGCTGCTGCCTGACCCTTGTCCAGGCGCGAGCGCACTACCTCCGATACCGATTTGAGCATCAACTCCCGGTAACGCATACGGAAGGGGTCCGGCTCTCCAAGTACCTGGCGCACCGTCGAATAGCGCCGGCAGGATCGTTCATACGCCCATACAAAAAGATCGCGCAACAATTCGAAACGGTTCAATTCATATATACCTAGCAGAGCATCAATATACATTCTCTCTGGTACGTCCACGAATGACAGCGGGCTCAGGTTCATGCGAATAAAGGGAATATTGGCTGCCAGTCGCGACACGCGCTTATTTACGTCCTCGAAGGGTTGCAGGTAAGGCAGGTGCGCCATGCTGAAGAATGACTGCTCGAACGGGTCTTTAACCTGTTCCGCTTTGTCGAGCAGGGATTGGAAAGTGCTGTCCAGGTGGAGCGGGTTATCCGTCGGCGTATAGACGCTGCCGCCGATACCTACGGGGATGGCGCGTAACCGTCCACATGATGACAGGTCAGGCAGCAGGTTCTCCGCAAGCAGCGCATGCAGGTTACAGATGGTGTAGCGGTTAAAGGCAATCTCGTCCGCCGCTTCCACCAACAGGTCGATGGCTGCCTTGTGATTCAGGATCATCTGTGTCTCCCTTGCATCTTTGCCTTCTGCCGATTGACCGGCCTGCAGGAGTCGGTCCGTTTCCAACAACGAATAGGTATTTCCTTCAAGACGACTGGAGTTCCAGCTCAGGTCTATCAACAACCGCTGATAGACCTTTCCGGCATAGGTCCCGGCTGCGTGAATATCATGAACAGGCTGTCCCAATTCCTGCAGTCGGGAACGGGTCGAACGCTCCAGGTAAAACGTTTGATTGGGCCGATAAGCTGCGAGAAAATCAACGTTATAACCGACCTGCCGTCGTTCCTGAAGTGTTTGTTGAACGTATGCCTGAATTTCCATTGCTGCATCAGACAGGGGAATCAACGCATCAAAGGCTGTTGGTTCACGAACAACCAGGGGAATTGCCCCTCTTGACTTATAGCCGCCGGGCATATGGTAGCGCGCAGCGGGACCCTCTCCGGATGTTTCCAGTCGACCATGCTCCACAAGGCGCGCAAGACGCCGTTGCAATGTGCGACGCGGTAATTCAGCGTCCGGAGATTTGCAAAGATCAGCGATGGCAGCGCCGTTCTGAAAGCGACCAACCATTTGCAGTATGGCTTCCATCTCAGTTCCGGAAATCTGTTTCGGCATGGTCTTTATATGGCGCAAAATGTTTTATTGCGCCATATTAAACCAGGAAAGTAGCCGGATTTCAAATATATTGTGCCAAATAAAACCGGTATTATGGCGCAAATATATCGAATTGCGCCATAATAAACATCCAGGACGCTGGAATAACCTATTGAACAGGGACAGCGGCGACTCTCACAATGCCTGCCGGATGACATCGCAAATCCGTTTTTGCGCTTCCTCCTCAAGGTACGGATGCATGGGCAAGCTCAATACCTGCGCACATAGGCTTTCGGACACGGCCAGGTCCGGCGCACGCGGATAGCCGTTGTAGGCGGTCTGCCGGTGCAGTGGTATCGGGTAATGCAGGGCGGTCTGGACTCCATTTTGCTTCAACTCTTCGGAGATCGCGTCGCGTTTGTCGGTTTTTACCGTGTATTGCGCCCATACAGAGGTACATCCTTCACGAACCGCGGGAACATCGACCAGGTTTTCAAGCATTGAAGCGTACCTGTCCGCAACCCGGTTGCGCATAATGATTTCTTCAGGAAAAACAGAGAGCTTTTCAATCAATATCGCAGCCTGAATAGTGTCCAGTCTACCGTTAATGCCGACATTCACCGCGTCGTATTGATTCACTCCTCTACCATGTAGCCGAGCGCTGTTCAACCGGCCGGCAATTTCGCCATTGTCCGTAAACAGCGCGCCCCCGTCACCGTAGCAGCCCAGGGGTTTTGCCGGGAAAAAACTGGTGGCGGTAATCTCTGCCAATGTTCCGACCTTGTTGCCGTTCAATTCCGCACCGAAACCCTGTGCGCCATCAGCTATAACAAATAATCCACGTTCTTCGGCAAACCGTTTTATCTCCATATAATCGGCCGGCTGTCCGAACATGTCGGCGGGAATAACTCCCCTGGGTCTCAGGCCGCATCGGACCGACTCCGCCACGGCGGCTTTCAGACTTGCCGTGTCCAGCATAAAACAGTCTGTGTCAACATCAACGAATACGGGTGTTGCCCCCAGCAGGGCAACAACCTCCGCCGTTGCAACGAAAGTGAACGAGGGGACAAAAATGGCGTCTCCAGGGCCTGTATCATGTGCCATTAAAGCCATGAGCAGGGCATCCGTGCCGCTGGCGCAGGAGATGACGTGTCCCGCGCCGGTGAATTCCGCCAGTTTTTCCTCAAGCTCGCGAACTTCCGGCCCCATGATATATTGGCCGTGGCCCAGTATCTTTTGAATTGCCTGAGGTATCCTCTCGCCCAATCGTTGCTGTTGTGCCCTGAGATCAACGAAAGCCGCTTTATTCAGCGCCGGATTGGTATTGTTTGCCGACTGGTAAGAATGATTCGCACGGATATCCCGTTCTGATGCCTGTAACACTTTCAGCACGCGTATCCCCTCGTCAGCACCGGTACGGCAGCTTGCATTTCCTGTAACACAGTCCAGGAAGTGTTCCAACTCCTCGCGCAACGGCTCACCCGGGGTCACGGCAACTGTCTCGGCTTCAGCCCTGTCCAGTCCGTGCGGGCTGTTTCCACGGAGATGATTGTGTCTATAAATTATTAATTTCTGCTCCCATTCCCGGGTGTCGTTAAAAACCGCCATGCCTTCGTCACCCACGACCACCAGTTCCTGCACCTTGTAAGGGTGCAGCCAGGAAACAAATACATGGGCATTCACCCCACCCGGAAATGACAGGTAGATCGCAGCCACGTCAGCAAAATGCGAATGCAGGAAAAACCCGCCTATGGCAGAAATCATGTTCGGTTCGTCATCCACCAGCGACAGGATCATGGAAGCGTCATGGGGAACAAAGCTCCAGAGGATATTCTCTTCACTCCTGGCTATCCCCGAATTCGAGCGATGTGAATAGATGTTGCGCAACCGTCCCAGTTCGCCCTGTGCGACCAGTTCCTTCAGCCTGATAAACGCTGGGTGGTACTGCAGGACGTGCCCCACCATCAACACACGCGCCTGTTTCTTCGACAACCGTTTTAATTTCTCAGCAGTGCCGACATCCAGGGCAACGGGCTTTTCCACGAACACATGTTTTCCTGCCAGCAATACCTTCTCTGTAATTGCAGAATGTGTTTCTGCCGGCGTGGCTATGGCCACCGCGTCGATATTCGTATCTCCAAGCACATCCTCGACCGTGTACGTCCTTACCTTGTACCGGCCGCTCAATCGCCGTGACTGGGCCGGATCTTCGTCGCAAACGGCAGCCAGAACGCCGAGGTCGGAAAAATTACGCACCAGGTTGTTGCCCCAGTAACCACAGCCGATAACGGCAACCTGCGCCCGAGCTTGTTCAGTCAATCTCACTGATATTTATTGCCAACCATAGTGATGACGCGTGCTAACGCCCTACGCAATGATAGTCAAATCCCGCGGCCCGCATCAACCCGGGTTCATAGACGTTGCGCAGGTCGATGAATACGTTAGCGCGCATGAGGCCCCTGACTCTTTTCAGGTCCATGCCCCGGTAGGCATTCCATTCCGTCATCAATACGGTTGCATCCGCCCCGGACAAGGCTGCATAGACGTCGTCAAAATAGAGCACGGACTCGGGTAACAGCGCCCTGGCCTCCGCCACGGCCTGCGGGTCATGCGCCTGTATCCTGGCGCCGTTGTCAATCAACTGGGGCAGGATGGACAAGGCAGGCGCATCCCGCATATCATCGGTCTCCGGTTTAAAGGCCAGGCCCAGTACGGCGAGGGTTTTGCCCTCTTCGTTGCCGCCCAGGGCTGTCCTGATCTTGTCGACCATGCGCGCCTTTTGCGCCTCATTGACTTCTATTACTGCCTCTACAATCCGGCTGGTCACGTTATTTTCCTGTGCGATCCTGACCAGCGCCCGGGTATCCTTGGGGAAACAGGAACCGCCGTAACCGGGGCCCGGGTGCAGAAACTTTCTGCCGATCCGCCCGTCAAGCCCGATACCCTTGGCAATGGCGTGAACATCCGCGTTCACGGCTTCGCACAGCGCGGAGATCTCATTGATGAAACTGATCTTGGCGGCCAGGAATGCGTTGGCTGCGTATTTGATCAACTCGGCGCTTTCCAGGTCGGTAACGACCATGGGCGTTTCAATGAGATTGAGGGGGCGATACAACTCGCGCAGCGCCTGTTCCGCCCGTTTTGACTCGACGCCGATGACCACGCGGTCAGGGCGCATGAAGTCAGCCAGCGCCGCGCCTTCCCGTAGAAATTCCGGGTTCGAGGCAACGTCAAACTCGGCTCCCGGATTCTCCTCAGCGATGATTCGCTTGACGTTGCGCGCCGTGCCCACGGGGACGGTGGACTTGTCCACTATCACCGTGTAGCCTTCGATATACGGGGCGATGTCCTTCGCAGCCTGGTATACGTAGCTTAAATCCGCGTGGCCATCGCCGCGCCGGGCAGGTGTCCCAACCGCGATAAAGATCAGGTCGCACTCCGCAATTGTTTCATCATAACCAGCGCGAAAGGACAACCTGCCCTGTTCCCTGTTCTTGTTTATCAAGGCCTCCAGGCCCGGCTCATAGATGGGAATAACGCCTTCCCTGAGTTTGTCGATCCTGGCACTGTCGATATCGATACAGGTTACACTGGCGCCAAATTCGGCTAAACAGGCGCTTGAAACCAGCCCGACGTATCCGGCGCCCACCATCGTAACGTTCATTCCTGAATGCTCCCGGCCCGCACAGCCCTAATTACTGAGGTTTGAAACATGACTCAAAATTAACTTCATTATGCCGTGTTGAATGATTATTTATCATGCCGCCTTATAGTAGCTTTTATACCAGTCAACGAACTGTTTTATCCCTTGTTCAAGTGGAACTCGGGGGACAAATTCAAATTCCTCAGCCATCCTGGATGAATCGGACAAGGTATTGAGCACGTCACCTGGTTGTGCATCGACAAACTCGAAAACAGCCTTCCTGCCGATCTCCTCCTCAAGCATTTTAATGTAATCCATGAGGTTGACTGCATTTTGATTCCCCACGTTATAAATCCGGTACCTTGCCGGGCTGGTTGCCGGGGCAGGACGGGTCGGGTTCCAGTTCATATCCCCGGCAGGAATTTGGTCCGTTACTCTGACCGTGGCCTCCACCACATCATCGATATAGGTGAAATCTCTCTGGTGCTCTCCCCGGTTGAACACCTGTATCGGTTCGCCCGCAAATATTTTCCCGGCGAACAGGATAGGCGACATGTCCGGCCTGCCCCAGGGACCGTAAACGGTGAAATAACGCAGGCCGCTCACGGGTATGTCATACAGGTGACTGTAGCTGTGCGCCATCAGTTCATTGGCCCGCTTGGTCGCGCCGTACAGGGAAACCGGATGTACCGCCGGGTCCGATTCCGAAAAAGGCAGCTTCTCATTGGCGCCGTAAACCGAACTGGATGAGGCATACGCCAGGTGTTCCACCCCCGCGGTCCGGCAGCCTTCCAGGACATTCAGGAACCCTGCAATATTTGCATTGATATAACTGTGGGGATGGCTGATCGAGTAGCGCACACCGGCCTGCGCGGCCAGGTGTACCACACGCCGGGGTACAACTTCACTGAACAGGGTTTCTACCTGTGCGTTGTCCGCGATATCCAGTTTTCTGAAACTGAAATTGGCAAAATCCGCCAGCAGAGCCAGCCTGTCCTGCTTCAACCCGGGGTCGTAATAATCATTCAGGTTATCGACCCCGATGATTTCATCGCCCCGCTCCAGCAACCGCCGGGATAATGCCGCGCCGATAAACCCGGCACAACCCGTAACAAGGATCTCCATACTGACTTAACCAAATCGTGAAATGATCGACAGGCAAAAACAGATATATTACATGAAAACGGGAATGCCTTGATATATACCTGCCCTGTATAGATATTAACTTTCATGGTATAATCAGACGCTGGTAAGCGAGCACAGGGATTGTCAGTCCGAGTGGGTTGATGTGCGCGGGAAACGCTTGCGGGGAGAAATAATAACATGGCAATCATCCGTGAGAGCAGCGGTGATGCCAGAGCAGACTCAGAGACTCAATACACGATTCCGGTCGGCAACGACTTCCTGGGCAGACTGTCTTCCACCGGTGATACGGACTGGGTCCGGGTCGAACTGGTCGCCGAAACCATATACGACATAATTCTTGATGGAGTAGAATCAGCCCGGCTTCTGTTGCTGGATGCTGAAGGGGACGTTGTTGCCCGGGGCAGTAATTTTGGTTCCTATACCAAGCTCAAAGTCTTCAGCCCGGATGTCAGCGGCACATACTTCATCAGCATACACAGTACGGATAGAGACCTTCCTGCCGACTACGAAATTTCCCTTGAGGAAAATCCGATCTCAACAGTCAGCTACGACGAGATCGCCGACTACCTGTCAGTCCACAGAGGTCAGGTCGTAAGTTTTGACACGGAAACCGGCGGTACATTGACAGTCAATATCACCGACCTGAACGAAACAGGCCAACAACTGGCTCGCTGGGCGCTGGAAGCCTGGACCAATGTCACCGGTATCGGGTTCAGCTACGTTGACGACGACAACGCCCACATCACTTTCGACGACATTCGGGAAGGGGAGGAACTGTCGGCCTATGCCCGCCGCACGATCAGCAACGGGCTCATCGTTACTTCCCATGTCAACATTCCTGAGGAATTACTCATCCGCTACGGGACCGGGATGGACGATCGCAGTTTCTACCTCTATCTCCATGAGATCGGCCATGCCCTCGGCCTCAACCACCCGGGTCCCTATGACGTTAGCTCACCTGCCTCAATCGACAAGATATTCCTGAATGACTCCTGGCAGGCAACGGTAATGTCGTACTTTCATCAGGACCGCGACAAATTCGTGGATGCGGACTTTGCCTACCCTGTTACACCGATGATCGCGGACATTATTGCGATCCAGAAAATTTATGGCAGCCCCGATGATATCAACGCCGGCGACACGGTATACGGTTACGGTTCCAACGTGGATGGCTACCTGGATGAAGTCTTCGCGCGCTGGACAGGTGAGGCAGGCAATCCTTTCGAGGACCCGGTTACGCTGACGCTTTTTGACGGCGGCGGCAACGACACGCTGGACCTGCAAACGGACACCAACGACCAGCGGGTTGACCTGCGCCCGGAAGGGATCTCGGATGTCTACGGACTGACAGGTAATCTGGTTATCGCGCGCGCTACCTTGATCGAGAACTACATCGCGGGATCCGGAGATGACGAGATAGTCGGCAACGCTGCAGCAAATTACCTGGAAGGACGAAATGGTAATGACGCCCTCCTGGGAAACAGTGGCGACGACGTGCTGCACGGAGGCGCCGGGGACGACCGCCTGGACGGCGGCAGTGGTGACGACGTGCTGGAGGGGGGCGCGGGCAGCGACGAATTGAACGGCGGCGCCGGGACGGACTGGTTGTCCTACGCGGGGTCGGACGGGGCGGTATCGGTGCGGTTGTATGACGGGTATGCTGCGCGGGGTCACGCTGAAGGGGATACCATCAGCGGTTTTGAGAACCTGAGGGGATCGGCGCACCCGGATGTGCTGGCGGGTACCGGTCGGGACAACCGGCTGGAAGGGGGCGCCGGGAACGACCAGTTCTGGGGCGGGAGTGGTGACGACGCATTGGAAGGCGGCGCCGGGGCGGACCGGTTTAACGGGGGTCCCGGGTCGGACCGCCTGAGTGGTGGTGAAGATGCCGACATTTTTGTCTTCGTATCAGGGCACGGAAATGACACCATCACCGATTTCACCGATGAGCAGGATCTTATCGACCTCACAGCTTTCGGCCTGTCCGGTTTCCAAGATCTCAGCGTCTCCTCAGACGCAAACGACGTAACGGTTGACTTGTCACCATACGGTGGTGGATCTATCCTGCTGGCAGGCTTCGACATTGCCAACCTGGACGCAACCGACTTTATATTCTAGTCAACAATCACTCTCCAGAGCGCAGGAGAGAAGCACTTGTTACATCATTTTAGGCCGATCCGCCGTCGATTAACCGGGATCGTTATAGTCGCTTATGTTGCCGTATAGATATGCGCTCATTCAGCATAGCCATTGGGGTTGCCTGGAGTTGATTCTATATTTATGATGCTCTGATTCCCGCAGACATTGCTTGCCGATAGAATACAACGTGGCGTTTATCAAAGAAGACAGCGGCGATGCCGCTGCAGATTCTGGAACCACGTACGAACTGTCCCTGGGCGATACGTTCCAGGGAGCACTTGATCCTGCCAATGATGAAGACTGGGTGCAGATCGAACTCGTCTTCGGGACTATTTATGACATCACTTTAACCAGTCCAGAGTCAGCTCGATTCCAACTCCTTGATTCGGAAGGGAACCACATCAACTTTGGTAACCGTTACACCACCGGTTCAGAGCTCACCTTCAGTCCGGCCGTGAGTGGCATTCATTACATAAGTGTTTACAGCCGCAATAGCGATTCCCTGGCTGATTACGACTTATCTATCATTGAGAATACGACTCCGGCAGGCACCAATGACGAGATTGCCGACTATCTGACTGACGGTTTCTGGGAGCGACGAACTTTTGACATTGAGCCCGGTTCTGCACTGACGGTCAATATCACTGACCTGACTGAAACGGGTCAACAACTGGCCCGTTGGGCGCTTGAGGCCTGGGCTTTGGTTGCAGACATTAAGTTTGATTTTGTTGAGGATGATGATGCGCATATCACCTTCGGTGACAACCAGTCTGAAGGTTCCTCCCTTACCAGGACCAGGGGCGAGGTCCTGATCAGTTCTCACATCAACATCCCGGCCGGCTGGCTTATAGACTATGGCTCCACGCTGGATAGCTTTACCTTCAAGACCTATCTTCATGAGATCGGTCACGCCCTCGGACTTGGTCATCCGGGACCCTACAATACCACTGTACTTTCCCTGGCCAAAAAAGTATTCCTGAACGACTCCTACCATACGACGGTGATGTCGTATTTTGACCAGAGCAGTGACACCTACATCAGCGCAAGCTCTGCTCATCCCGTCACACCGATGAGCGCGGATATTATCGCTATCCAGAATCTATACGGCGCACCAGCCGATACCCACTCAGGTGATACTGTTTATGGGTATCAATCCAATGTCGATGGCTACCTTGGCCAATTCTTCAGGCAATGGGCCGGCGCAGCGGATACCCCCTTCGAAACCCCGGTAACGCTGACGCTTTATGACACCGGCGGCAATGATACATTGGATCTGCGCACGGATACCACCGATCAAAAGGTGAACCTGCACCCGGGAGGGATCTCGGACGTCTACGCTCTGGTCGGCAACCTGATTATTGCGCGCGATACGGTCATCGAAAACTTCATCGCCGGGTCCGGAGACGATGTGGTCACGGGTAACGACGCTGCGAATCATCTGCAAGGACATGACGGTGACGATTATCTCCTGGGTAACGGCGGCAACGACATATTGGAGGGAGGCACGGGTATGGATCGATTAGACGGTGGACCCGGTGAAGACTGGTCATCCTACCAGGGGTCGACTTCGGGCGTGACGGTGAACCTCAAGGACGGTACGGCGGGTGGCGGCCACGCTGAGGGTGATGTGATTACGGGCATCGAGAACGTGAGAGGATCAGACTACGCAGATGTATTGGCTGGTGACTCTAACTCCAACCGCCTGTACGGTGGTGATGGCGACGATGAGCTACAGGGCAACGGCGGTGACGACGTGCTGGAGGGAGGTGCCGGCGCAGATGAGTTGGACGGGGGCGCCGGGACGGACTGGCTGTCCTATGCGGGGTCGGACGGGGCGGTGTCGGTGAGACTCTACGACGGACTGACTGCGCGAGGTCATGCAGAAGGCGACACCATCAGTGGCTTTGAGAACCTGAGGGGATCTTCACACCCGGATGTGCTTGCAGGTACCGGCGGGGCGAACCGCCTGGAGGGCGGCGCCGGGAACGACCAGATGTGGGGCGGCAGTGGAGATGACGTACTGGCCGGCGGCGCCGGTGCGGACCGGTTATACGGGGGTCCTGGTGCGGACTGGATAACTTACGAGGAGTCGGATACGGGGGTGACGGTAAATTTCAGCGATAGAACGTTTGCAGGAGGTGACGCCGAGGGTGACGTCATTGCAGACGTGGAGAACGTGAGAGGGTCGGGCTACGCAGATATATTGATCGGTAACGCCGGCGCCAACCGCCTGGACGGTGGCGAGGGTGACGATCAGCTTCAGGGCAATGGAGGTGACGACGTACTGGAGGGCGGAGCGGGTATCGATCAACTGGAAGGGGGCGCCGGTACGGACTGGGTGTCCTACCAGGGGTCGGATGAGGGGGTAACGGTAAACTTCAGCGACGGTACGGCTGGAGGAGGTCACGCTGAGGGCGACATCTTTGTTGACGTTGAGAACATAAGAGGGTCCATCTACGAAGATTTACTGATTGGTGACAACGGAACCAACCACCTCGCCGGCGGTGAAGCCAATGACACGTTGGAAGGAGGTGCCGGCGCCGATCAAATAGATGGAGGACCCGGTGAAGACTGGTCATCCTACCAGGGGTCGACTTCGGGCGTGACGGTGAACCTCAAGGACGGTACGGCGGGTGGCGGCCACGCTGAGGGTGATGTGATTACGGGCATCGAGAACGTGAGAGGATCAGACTACGCAGATGTATTGGCTGGTGACTCTAACTCCAACCGCCTGTACGGTGGTGATGGCGACGATGAGCTACAGGGCAACGGCGGTGACGACGTGCTGGAGGGAGGTGCCGGCGCAGATGAGTTGGACGGGGGCGCCGGGACGGACTGGCTGTCCTATGCGGGGTCGGACGGGGCGGTGTCGGTGAGACTCTACGACGGACTGACTGCGCGAGGTCATGCAGAAGGCGACACCATCAGTGGCTTTGAGAACCTGAGGGGATCTTCACACCCGGATGTGCTTGCAGGTACCGGCGGGGCGAACCGCCTGGAGGGCGGCGCCGGGAACGACCAGATGTGGGGCGGCAGTGGAGATGACGTACTGGCCGGCGGCGCCGGTGCGGACCGGTTATACGGGGGTCCTGGTGCGGACTGGATAACTTACGAGGAGTCGGATACGGGGGTGACGGTAAATTTCAGCGATAGAACGTTTGCAGGAGGTGACGCCGAGGGTGACGTCATTGCAGACGTGGAGAACGTGAGAGGGTCGGGCTACGCAGATATATTGATCGGTAACGCCGGCGCCAACCGCCTGGACGGTGGCGAGGGTGACGATCGGCTTCAGGGCAATGGAGGTGACGACGTACTGGAGGGCGGAGCGGGTATCGATCAACTGGAAGGGGGCGCCGGGGCTGACCGGTTTTATGGAGGTAGCGGTACGGACTGGGTGTCCTACCAGGGGTCGGATGAGGGGGTAACGGTAAACTTCAGCGACGGTACGGCTGGAGGAGGTCACGCTGAGGGCGACATCTTTGTTGACGTTGAGAACATAAGAGGGTCCGTCTACGAAGATGTATTGATTGGTAACGACCGCGCCAACCAGCTGGATGGCAGTAGTGGCGCAGACGCGCTCTGGGGCAACGGGGATGATGACATACTTGAGGGGGGTGCAGGCGCAGATTCGTTAAACGGCGGCAGCGGTGAAGACTGGGCATCCTACCTGGAATCGGATGCGGGCGTGACAGTGAACCTCAAAGAAGGCACCGGTGAGGCAGGCCACGCAGAGGGTGACGTCTTTGCTGACGTGGAGAACGTACGGGGGTCCGGTTATGCAGATGTACTGCTTGGCGATGATGTTGCCAACCGATTGCAAGGCGGTGCAGGTGACGATGAACTGTGGGGCAATGGTGGTAACGACACACTGGAAGGAGGCGCCGGTAAGGACCTGTTGATCGGCGGCGCCGGCGCCGACCGTTTGTTCGGGGGCGACGATCCGGACACTGTATCCTACCAGGGTTCGAACACAGGTGTGACAGTGAATCTCAGGGACAAAACAGGTGAGGGAGGTCATGCCGAAGGCGATGTCATTATTGACGTTGAGGGCGTGATAGGGTCTGATTTCGGAGACATGCTGGACGGAGACGACGGCCCTAACCAACTTGAGGGCCGTGACGGCAATGATGATCTCTGGGGCAGCCACGGTGACGATGTGCTGAGTGGCGGAGCCGGTGATGATCTGCTGCACGGTAATGAGGGCAACGACTTACTGCAGGGAGGCGCCGGTGACGACTGGCTGAACGGTTATATTGGCGACGATGAGCTATGGGGAGGTGATGGTGACGACGAACTCAATGGGAACGGTGGAACAGATCGGTTGAATGGCGGCGCCGGTTCTGACATTTTCCTGTTTGAATTCTGGCTTGGATACACAATCATCTCTGATTTCACGGATAATCAAGACCGTATTGACCTCACCTATTTTGAGTTATCCGATATCGACGAACTCGCCATAACATCTGATGCGGACGGAGTGACAATCGACATGACATCAATCGAAGGCGGGGGAACCATACTGCTCGAAAACTTCGATATTGCCAACCTCGATGCATCGGACTTCATCTTCTGATCCTCTAATTTCCATGTTTTACAGACGCCTGGCAGTGCTGGTTATTTTCGGGACAGCCGTATCCGGCGCCTGGGCGGACAAAACGCCACTCCTGTTGTCCTGCCACGGTGTGCCGAACGCTGATGCATCTGTCGTCACCACCCTCTGTGATGCGCTGGCGGAGGAACTCGACGAACGTAAACCGGGGCGCGTAATTCGGCGCAGTGGAGCGCCGGAGACCTTGCCCAAGCGGGCATGGGACGTGGTCCTTGAGGTCACCCGCACCGAAGACTACCACTGGGAAGCGCAATTGTCTTGGGTCAAGCTAAAGCGCGGGAATGGAAGTGAACGGACAACCGGCCCGGCCGTTGAGATCTTCGGGATGGATGCGCCTTTGGGCCCCGGGGCTTACTCACATTTCATCCGCAGTCTTCTGAAAGTGAGCAAGCCGGGATTTCTGGCGTCCCCTAGGGGAGTCGAACCCCTGTTGCCGCCGTGAAAGGGCGGTGTCCTAGGCCTCTAGACGAAGGGGACAGATAAGATCGTAATAAATCCTGGTGGAGCCAGACGGGATCGAACCGACGACCTCTACAATGCCATTGTAGCGCTCTCCCAACTGAGCTATGGCCCCACGAACAACCAGCCTGATTGTCTTCCGTACAAAACGACGGCAGACTTTACTTTACCACGGATAAAGTGTCAAGCCGACATGCGCTGATCTATATACCCCAGGGCGCGTCCCAGCCGCGCCAGGGTCCTGTCCCGGCCCAGCAACTCCAGGGTAACGTCTATGGAAGGCGAGACCGCGCTGCCCGTTACCGCTACCCGCAGGGGCTGGGCAATCTTGCCGAATTTCATGGCCCGTTGTTCCGCGACAACGTTCACGGCGGCATGAATCGCCTCCCTTTCCCAGGCGTCCAGTCCGGCTAATGCCTCCCTGACCTGCCGCAACGCCTCAAACACCACGGGGCGCAGGTGTTTCTTTGCCGCCGTCTCATCGTATTCCGCAAATTCCTCGTACAGGAAACGGCTCTGTCCGGCCATCTCCGTTATTGTCTTCACACGCTCTTTCTGGATACGGGCCACCTCCTTGAGATCGGGTGGTCCGCTGACGTCAACACCAAGCCCGACCAATGTTGTCTTAAGCAGACAGGCAATCCGTTCCGCCCTGCCTTCCCTGAGATAATGCTGGTTGAGCCAGGCCAGCTTGTCCGGGTTCAGCGCGGCCGCGGCCTTGTTCACCTGGCCGATATCGAACAGCTCAATCATCTCGGCGGCGCTGAAGATCTCCTGGTCGCCATGGGACCAGCCCAGGCGCACCAGGTAATTCAGCAACGCCTCCGGCAGGTAGCCCTGGTCCCGGTAATCCAGCACGCTGGCCGCGCCGTGGCGTTTGGACAGTTTTTTGCCGTCAGGGTCCAGGATCAGGGGTATATGGGCATAGGCCGGCGCGGCGTAACCCAGGGCGTCGAAAATGTTGATCTGCCTCGGTGTGTTGTTGAGGTGGTCGTCCCCGCGTATCACGTGGCTGACACCCATAGCGGCATCGTCCACCACCACGGTCAGGTTGTAGGTGGGCGACCCGTCGGACCGGGCAATGATCAAGTCGTCCAGTTCCCGGTTGCCGATCACCACCCGGCCCTGGATGAGATCGTCGATGATCACGTCGCCATCGATGGGGTTCTTGAAGCGCACCACCGGCGTTTCACCTGCCGCAGGCTGCCTGCCGCGCTCACGGCATGTACCGTTATACCTGGGCTTCTCTCCCCGGCTCATGGCCTCCCTTCGCATCGCTTCCAGTTGTTCCCGGCTGCAAAAACAATGGTACGCCCGGTCCCGCTCCAGCAGCTGCCGTATCGCATCCTGGTACACCTGCGTGCGCCCGGACTGGTAGACGATGCCCTTGTCGTCCATACCGGCCAGGTTGCCGCTGCCGTCCCCGTCATGGGCCAGTCCCAGCCAGGCCATGCCGTCCAGGATGACCTCAAGCGCAGCATCGGTACTGCGCGCCCGATCCGTATCCTCGATCCTCAACATGAACTTCCCGCCATGGCGCCGTGCGTACAGCCAGGAAAACAGGGCAGTGCGTATGCCGCCGATATGCAGGAACCCGGTGGGACTGGGCGCGAAACGGGTGATTACTTCGGCAGTCATGGCTACGGTTCAGTTGCGTTCCACTTCTTCGGTCAACAGCGATACGCCGCACTCGACCCGCCTTCTCAGCCAGGGGCTTGGGCGGTAGCGCGGGTCCCGGGTCAACTCAAACAGGTTATCCAGAATTTCGGCTATCCTTGCCCCCCCGATACTGTCCCCCCAGGACAGGGGACCGAGCGGGTAGCCGAGACCCAGGGTAACGGCGGCCTCGATGTCGGCAACCGTGGCGATACGGCGCTGGGCGATATTGGCGGCGATGTTCACTATCACGGCGATGATACGCTGGCTGATAAAGCCCGGACTGTCATTCATCACGGTGACCGGGACGCCGCCCGCCGCCAGCAGGCCGTGCATGCTGTCACGCACTTCGGCGGCGGTGACCGGCGACAGCATCAGGGTACGCCGCACTCCGGGATCGGGCAACGGGTCCACGGCCACCGTGCGCACAGGGTCCAGGCCCAGCTCGGAGCAGGTATGGCTTACGTCGCTGCCCCACGGCTGCACTACGGCCATGGTATCCCCTGCCGCCGGGTTGTCCGCGAACTGCGCGGCGGCGGCCTTCAGATCATCCGCCAGTTGCCGGGACGCAGCGGGTCCGGCGCGCTCCAGCCATACCTTCGTGAGGCTGACCTGCGGGACCGGCGCCGCCTCAGGCTCGATCCTGCGGTTGTCCTCATACCGGTAAAAACCCTGGCCGGTCTTCCTGCCGAAC
Organism: Gammaproteobacteria bacterium; assembly: GCA_965208655.1. Classification (GTDB taxonomy): domain Bacteria; phylum Pseudomonadota; class Gammaproteobacteria; order Eutrophobiales; family Eutrophobiaceae; genus JAAXHV01. Next base: position 11,792 of record CBDBPJ010000008.1, on the reverse strand, counting down.
AGGCCGGCCGCCATCCTCGGCGGGACCAGCGACGAGGGACGAAACATGGGTTCCTGCAGAAACTGGTCGTACACGGACTGCATCACTTTCCCGGAAACGTCAAGCCCGGTGAGGTCCATCAGTTCAAACGGTCCCATGCGGAACCCCAGGGCCTCGCGCATGACCCGGTCCACGTCGGCCGGTTGCGCCGCCCCCTCCTCCAGGATACGCAGGGCTTCGGTGCTGAAACCGCGCCCGGCGTGGTTCACCAGGAACCCGGGCTGGTCGGCCGCGACCACGGCGCGGTGTCCCGTAGAGGTCACCAGGTCCGACAACTCCCGCACGACCGCCGCTTCGGTCAGCGCGGCCGGGACGACTTCAACCACGCGCATCAGCGGCACCGGGTTGAAGAAATGCAGCCCCGCGACCCGCTCCGGCGCGGCGCAGGCGGAGGCGATATCCGAGACCAGCAGCGAGGAGGTATTGCTCGCCAGGATGGCCTTGCCGGAAATAATCTTTTCCAGTTTCGCAAACAATTGTTTCTTCACCTCAAGCAGTTCGACAATCGCCTCGATGAGGACATGGCAACCGGCCAATCCTTCCATCTCGCGACAGGTATCGAGCCGCGCAAGGATGCCCTGTGCATCCGTCTCCGAGTACCTGCCCTTGTCGACCTGGCGCCCGATCATCCTGCCGATGAATCCGGCCGCGCTGTCCGCCGCGCCGGGCTGGGAGTCATACAGCGCTACCCGGTACCCGGCCTGCAGGAACAACTGGGCGATCCCCCGGCCCATGACGCCGGCGCCGATAACGCCGATGCCCCTGTCGCGCCCTGCCGCTTGAACGCGTTTATCGTTTGACATGATTTTGCTTTACATGATTAATATACGGAATAGTTTATCAGACTGGGTTCCTGCTTTCGCAGGAACGGCGGGTGGGAAAGAGTCACAACAGACAGGTATGAACGACATAGCGGACACCGGGATAGCGCTGCTGCCGGTACGCGGCATAGCGGAAGTCATGCCCGGGGATGACCTGCCGGCGTTATTGCTGGAGGGCTTGCGCGAGTACCCGGTCCGGGACGGCGATGTCCTGGTGGTTGCCCAGAAAGTCGTCTCCAAGGCGGAGGACCGTTACGTGGACCTGGCCGGGATAACGCCTTCAGGCCATGCCCGGGAACTGGCCCGGGAAACGGGCAAGGACCCGCGCCTGGTCGAACTGATACTGGCCCAGTCGAAGCGGGTGGTCAGGTACCGGGAGGACGTCCTGATCGTCGAACACAAGCTGGGCTTCGTCCACGCCAACGCCGGCATCGACCACTCCAATATCCCGCAAAACCCCGCGTTGGAGAGAGTCCTGCTGCTGCCGGAGAACCCGGATGCCAGCGCCGCACGGATCCACGAACACATCAGGCAACAGCGGGACGTCCGGGTCGGTATCATCATCAACGACAGCGCCGGGCGCGCCTGGCGCAACGGCGTGACCGGTATCGCCATCGGCGCGGCCGGCCTGCCGTCCCTGCTGGACCTGCGCGGTGAGAACGACCTGCACGGGAACCCGTTGCGGGTGACCGAGGTGGGTATCGCCGATGAAATCGCCGCCGCCGCCTCCCTGGTCATGGGGCAGGCGGCACAGGGAATACCTGCCGTACTGGTACAGGGCCTGGACCTGCGCGGCCCCGCCACCGGCGCATCCGCCCTGATACGGGAACCCGGCAAGGACCTGTTCAGATAAGCACATCGTCCCATGAACAAATCCATCCTGTCCCTGTGCGGCGGCGTGGGCGGCGCAAAACTGGCGCATGGACTCTGCAAATCAGTCAGGCCGGAAGACTTGCTTGTCGTGGTCAATACCGGCGATGACTTCCGCCACCTGGGACTGCACATCTCGCCCGACCTGGATACGGTCATGTACACCCTGGCGGAGGTGGCGGACCCGGAGCGGGGCTGGGGTATTGCCGGCGAGACGTGGAACTTCATGGAGGCGATCGCCGGCTTTGATGACCTGGACTGGTTCAGGCTGGGGGACAAGGACCTCGCCACCCACCTGTACCGGACCCGGATGCTGGAACAGGGACAGGGCCTGGGGCAGATCACCCGCGCACTGTGCCGCTCATTCGGCATCGAGCACCGTATCGTCCCCATGAGCGACGACCCGCTGCGTACGCGCATCGTCACCGACCGGGGAACCCTGCCCTTCCAGGATTATTTCGTGCGCCAGGGCTGCCGGCCCGGGGTGCGGGCAATCGAATTCGACGGCGCCGGACTGGCCCGCGCGCACCCCGATTTCGCCGCGCTGCTCAACAGCAGTGAACTGGATGCGGTAATCCTGTGCCCGTCGAACCCGTTCCTGAGCATCGACCCGCTCCTGTCCCTGGAGGACGTCCGGTCAAGCCTGCAGTCCGTCAACGCACCCGTTATCGCCGTCTCACCCATCGTCGGCGGCAAGGCCCTGAAGGGCCCGGCTGCCAAAATAATGGAAGAACTGGGAATGGCGGCCGGAAACCTGTCAATCGCCGGGTATTACCGCGACTTCCTTGACGGGTTGATCATCGACGCCGGTGATGAACACGAAGCACAGGCCATCGGGGAACTTGGGATCAGGGTGAAGGCCGCCAATTCCGTCATGCGCTCCGTACAGGACCGGATTGACCTGGCAGAAACCTGCCTCGATTTTGCTGCAAGCTTCTAGTGCTCTAGCCGGCAGTCAGCAGCCCAGGCGTTTCTCCCAGGCGACCTGGTTGCGGCGGGCGTCCTGGATGAACGGCGAGAGGCGAATCAGCCACAGTACGATCCGGTTGACCAGCGACCCGGGAAACGTCAGCGGCCGTATCACGTCAAGAAACAATACCACCCGCCTGCCCTGCGTATTGTTCTCAACGCGATGCTTGTAGGTATCGTCGAAAACGATGCAGCGGCCTTCTTCCCAGGTACTGGTTTCCCCGCCCACTTCTATCCAGCAGTCCTGCTCCGGTTCGGGCACAAGCAGGGCAAGGTGACAGCGCAGCAGGCCGCGGTAGGGCCCGCGGTGTAACGGTATATGCTTGCCGGGGGCCAGTACGGAAAAAAACGCCGTGTACATGCCCGGGATCGCTTCGATGATGCGCGTCGTCTCCGGGCAGGCAGCGCAGTTGCCGGCCATCTTGTAGCCGTATCCGTAGAGAAACCAGGACTTCCATTTATCGTCCGTGGTGATGTTGGCCTGGTCGCGCGAGATGTCGTGAAAGTTCGGGATCCGCTCGGGGTTCTCCAGCACCCGATCCAGTTCCGCGCGGATCGACTGCCAGTTGCCTTCCAGCAAATCCACCCAGGCAAATGCCGCAGGTTCCAGGAACGGCGTGTCGCCGACCGCGGAATACCTGATCAGGAACCGCTCCAGCCGCCTGATAATCCACAGTCCCAGCGCCACGCTGGTGCGATGTTTTTTCTTCTTTGCCGCCATATCCGAATATTAGTGATATTTGGGGTCAGAGTAAGGGGTCAGAGTAAAAATATGGTCATTTATGGATAGTACCAATTTGTCATTGAGTATTTTTAATCTGACCCCTTACTCTGACCCCTTACTCTGACCCCAAATATCACCCCAACTATCCAGTCTATACCTGGGATCACCGCAAAACACCCTGCTTGACCAGCTTCAGGAACACCCGCCAGCCGAACAACAGGGGATGACGCCGCAACCTGGGGGTAACCTCAATCTCTACACCGGTATGGCGGCCTATCTTCCAGGCCGCATAATCGACACTGTCGGCAAAGGTCAGTACCGCTTTCGCCAGCCGCAGGACGGAAAGGATGCGCCCCAGAACACGGCGCCGGCGCCAGCGCGATAACGCCGCGCCGGCGGCTCGCGTATCGCACAGAGGCCGGTAACTGTTTTCACCTTCCCGGCACAGGATATCACCGAGCGCGGGCAGGGCTGCCTCCAGCAGGGCGGTATAATCGGCGAGATTATGCCGCACCAGATCGGCGGCCTTGGATGGGGGCTCAGGCCGGAATTCCGCGGAATAGGACAGGGACAAGGCCCGGGTCCAGACTGTTTCCGCAGCGCATGGCTTGTCCGGCAACGCCGGGATCGTTGTCCTGAGCAGGGTCAGCACGGCCTGCGCCAGGAGCCTGTGAAAATCGGCGCGCACGGCCTCGTCCCGCGCATGGAGTATGCGCAGCGGTTGCGCGAACCGGCCCCACAGGTAGGAGTGGAACCAGCGCAGGATGCCGCCGGCAAAGTCCGCGCGGCTGAGCACGGCCAGCTTGACCCGGATCACGGCGCCGTTTGCGGGGATTTCCCGGTAAAACACGTTCGGGGGCAAGCGCGCGTTGAGGTACGCCAGGTGACGCTTGCCGTAGACGTTCCGGTAGCTGTCGACTATGACGAAAATATCGGCAATGCCGCCCTCCAGGTCTTCGCCCCTGGCGCAGGAACCGTAGAACAGAATGCCCTGCAAGGCGTCGCCGTAGGTTTCCCTGAGCGCCTCGCAGATCAGTAGACAGGACCCGGCCACGGAACCGGCGCATTGCTGCGCGACGCGTTCCATCAATGCCCTGGGGATAACTTCCGAAGCCATTCAGGTAAAGATCTTCAGCGCCAGCCCGTTATGCCGGGTTCCCTCACCGACCGTCGACAGCCAGCCCACCAGCGGCCCCTGGTCCTGCTTCGCCTTCCAGGCCATGCCCAGCCTTAGCAGGAGGAACAGGGTGGAAAGGACGTGCCAGGCGACTACCATCACCAGGCCCGTGTCCGGCCGCCCGGCGAGCAGGGCGCCAGTCAAGATCAGCATGTTGGGATTGCGCCGTGCGGTAATCAGCCTGGTCAGTGAATCAAGCGGCCGCCACATGAAAATCGAGAAATCGGCAATATAACGTTGAAACACCCCTTCACAGAGCCGGCCGCCCAGGTACGCGGCGAGCATCAGGCCCATCAACATTGTCAACGGCGTTGTCCCCGGCGTTGCAACGGCCAGTCCCACCCCCCAGGCGAGGTACCATAAAGGCGGGTGCACCAGGTCCAGGCCGTGGTCCAGCAGGTCGCCGAAACGGCTGGAGGTCAACGTCACCCGGGCCAGCTTGCCGTCCACGGTATCCAGGAAGGTCATGAACCAGCCCAGCAACAGGCCGGCGGCGAACTCACCCAGCCAGAAGGCATACCCGGCCAGGATTGCCAGTACCAGGCTGAACAGGGTCACGTGGTTCGGCTTCAGTTTAAGCCTGGCGCAGACCTTGGTCGCCCATCGCGCGGGCACGGGCCAGACCCATTTTGTCACCAGGTCGGTCACGCCCTTGTAAGACCCGCTGAACAACTCCCTTTCAAGCAACTCCCGGTTGCCGGGCAAAATGCGCCAGACCCTGGCCGGCTCATATTTTTTCAGCTTGTCGTTGTAGGGGTTTACCAGGTCGTCGACGGCCACCCTCGTCAAACTCTCCGGGTAACGGTCACGGTCGAATATGTTTGCGTCATAATCGTTCGTGCGTATCGCAATGGCAGTATCATCGCCCTGCGGGTGCAGCGCGAACTCGTTGTCCATGCCGGTAACGGCCTGCAACACACGGACATCGAAGATGTAATCGCCCCGGAGGAAGATGACCGGCGCGCCGGGATGCAACTCTGCCATGCCCGTAATGACGCTGACGCCGTCGATTCTTTCCAGCATGCGGGCCAGCCTGGTGCGTCCGGTCATGCCCCAGATTTCCGTCCGGCTGTCACCGATTATCTGAACATACGAATTCATCGATAGTTTTATTTTGTTCCTGGTTGCCGCTATCTGTTTGCCGGTTTTTTGTTACTATAAACCGGCGACTGAAAACCAGATGAGTTAAAGCTTGAAAATAGCGCACATTTCCGACCCCCACCTGTCATCGCTTGACCACGTCAGGCCGGGTGAACTGCTGAACAAGCGTATTCTCGGTTACCTCTCGTGGAGGTTGAAACGGCGCCGCTCCCACAGCAGGGAAGTGCTGTCCCGGACACTCGCCGACCTGGCGGGCCGGCAACCTGACCACCTGGTCATCAGCGGGGACTTCACCCACCTGGGCACGGCAAACGAATGCCGGGAAACCGAAGCCTGGTTAAACAGTATCGGCGCGCCTGATTATATCTCAATTGTGCCGGGGAATCATGACCATTACATAGCCACTGAATTTGCCGAAACGACCGGGCGCTGGCTTGCCTACATGCGCAGCGACCCGGATGAGGCCGGCAATGCCGGCGGCTTCCCGTACCTGCGGGTGCGCGGTCCCGTCGCGCTCATCGGTCTTTCGACCGCCATCCCCACTGCGCCGTTCTTCGCGTCGGGCAAACTGGGCAGCGAGCAGTTACAAAAGCTTCGTGTCCTGCTCGAAACAACCGCACAGCGGGGCTTGTACCGCATCGTCGTACTGCACCACGGCCCACAGTTCACCAGCATCCGGCGCGGGCTGAGCGATGCAGGCAGGCTGCTGTCAACCCTGGCAGCGCCAAGCGCAGAGTTGCTGGTTCACGGACACGGGCATTGCCAGGCGCACACAACACTCACGGCCGGCGCCCACTCGATCCCGGTGTTCGGCGTCCCTTCGGCATCGGCCAGTTACCAAGACCCGCTCAAAAAAGCCGGCTACAACATCTACGAAGTGAATAAAACCGCAACCGGCTGGCAAACCCGCGTCACGTCATACATTTATGACCGGAAAACGCAAAAATTCGAAAGAACCCTGGAACTGGAATATTTGGGGTCAGAGTATTTGCTCTGACCCCAAATATCCGCGTCAATTCCTTCATCTTCAACCCTGAAACAAAAACATTCGAGCCAACCCTTGAACTCGAATTAACCCCCAATTCCTAATTCCTAATTGAATCTCAAGCCACCCGCTGCAGCCACAGGCTGCCTATCAGCATCAGGAACAGGCCGGGGGCCAGCGCCACCAGGGCATGGTTCAGGTTCAGCAATAACCCGGCGTTGGAAAAAATCTGGTCCAGCAGGTAGACACAGATCCCGGTAATTCCCGCCAGCACCAGGCGGGTGCCGATACCCGTGCGTATCGATCCGAACACAAACGGGACGGACAACAACAGCATGGCAAGCATGATCAGACCGGCGCCGTACTTCCTCCAGTAGGCCAGGGATATTTCATCGTGCTGCTGCCCGGTTTTCTTCAGGTAAAGAATATGGTGGTATAAATCCGTCGGGGACAGGCTCTCGGCCGGCCGCGTCAGTGTCGCCACCTGCTCGGAACTCAAAAAAGGAATCCAGTCCATGCGCGCAAACGTCCTCGTGGTTAAGCGGGCGCCGTTGATCTCCTTCACGGTGACGTCGTGCAGATTCCACCGGGCATTACTGATGATGTCTGCGCCCTGCGCATGGATATGCCGGTCGAGTAATCCCTGCTCATCCAGCGTGAATATTTCCACGTCCTCCACGTAAGCCGCGCGAATCGCCTCGCCAAGCCGCAACACCCGGTTTTCATCGCGCGTCCAGATACCCAGGTCCTCGCCCAGTTCCGCGCTCTGGTTCAAGGCTTCCAGACGGTGGGCGATGGCCTTGCTCTGCGTATAAGGCGCGGCAAACTGCTCCAGCAACCCCAGCAACAGCAACAGGCACAGGCCGATTTTGAATGAAGCCAGGCTGATTTTTGCAGGAGACAACCCGGCGGCGCGCATGGCAGTGATTTCCGAACTCAGCGCCAGCAGACCCAGCGCGATCACGTTGCCGATCAGCGCAATAAACGGCAGCAGCTGGATCAGCCTCCTGGGCAGCAGCAACAGGACGATGTAAAACGCATCCTGCATGCGATAAAAACCTTCACCGACATCGTCCATCTGTTCGATCAGGTCGAAAAAGCTGAACAGCGGCAGCAGCACCGCGGCTGCGATCAGCAACCCCACGCTGATGCGCTGCATCAGGTAATTTTCAACGATGATCATGAGAGCTGTCTGCCTCCCGCAGCCGGTATCTAGCGAAACACCCGCAGGAGACGCCGGGTAAAGCGCCGGAACAGGGACAGGAAGACGATTAGCGCCATCAACACGTGCAACCACCAGACACCGGGAATCTCATCCATTACACCCTGCTCCACCCAGGTCTGGGCAACACCGCTCAGGTTGTAGTAGACAGCAAATATCAGCGCGGCCATGAATACCCTTTCATTCTTTCCCTGCCGGGGAGACGAACGGCTCAGGGGAATGGCGATCAGCGCCAGCAGGAGCGTGGCAACAGGCCTGGACAAGCGCCATTGGACTTCCGCAATGTCCTCCGGACTGTTGGACTTGAGCAAGGCAGGGGTCAATTCAGCCTTGCGTTTGTAGCCGATACTCACCTCCGGGTCTTCATGGTACCTGACCAGCTTTTCATAGCGCACAACTTCATCCTCCTGCGATGCGCGCTGCAACCTGTAGACCAGCCCGTTATTGAGCGAAACCCGCAAGCGCCCGTCCTCCATATCCTGGTCCTGCCTGGCGTGGATCGCCGCGGTAACCTCACTGACATCCCCCTTGCGGGTATAATAGAACACCTTCGTCATCTCACCGCTGCCCGCATCCTTATCATCAATAAAAATAACCGTACCGGAGTCTTCATTGCCGTAGAACCGGCCCGGCTGAAAGCGGTCGGTATTCAGGTCGGCCCGGGCCGTGGCATCCAGGAGATAACTGTTCTGGTAGGCCCAGGGACGGCCGTACAGGGACAACGCAGCCACGATCAGGGCAATGGGTATGGAAATGACGATAACCGGACCGATGATGCGCTTGGTCCCGGCCCCGGCGGCACTCAGCGCCGTTATTTCGCGGTCCCGGTAGAGCCTGCCCAGCCCGATAACGACGGATGTATAAAGGGCGATGGGAACCAGGACTTCCAGGGCGATAATCGTCTTGAGCAGGATCAGTTTGACCATGAAATAGACACCCAGGGTCTCCGTCACCGCTTCCGCCAGGTATCTGGCGCCGCTGAAACAGGCAAACAGGCCGACCAGTATGATTAAGACGAAACTGAATGGCCTGAGAATTTCGCGAATGATGTAGCGTTCAATATGTGACATGCGGCATTGTTTGTTTTTAGTTTTTTTGTTACCGGATACTGAAAACCGGCGACTAAAAACCCATCGGGAACTGCTGGTTTGATTGTATTATAAATTACTTTAAACTGCTCACCTCTCGTACGGTATTATCCGGCAAGGTAAATTGGAAGTTCATGGTTAACGCGATTATATTGAGCGCGGGTCAGGGTAAAAGGCTGCTGCCCCTGACCGAAGAATGCCCCAAATGCATGCTTCACGTAGCAGGCAAAAGCATACTGGAATGGCAGGTGCAGGCATTGCTGGCGGCACAAATCGACAAGCTGTTCATAATCACCGGGTTTAATACGGACCTGGTCGAAGAGCACATACAGGATCGATTCGGCGCCGAACAGGATCGGATCAATATCATCTACAACCCCTTCTACAGCATATCCGACAACCTGGCGAGTTGCTGGATGGCCCGCCACGCCATGGATGAGGATTTTATCCTGTTGAACGGTGACACGCTGTTCGAACCGGCGCTGCTGGACACGGTGCTGCGCTCAACTCCGGCGCCGGTAACCTTGACCGTCGACTACAAGGACAGCTACGACAACGACGACATGCGCGTCGAGCTGCATGACTCCATGGTGAAATCCGTCGGCAAAACACTGCCGGATGAACACACCAACGCAGAATCCATCGGCCTGCTGTATTTCCGGGGCGAGGGACCCGCCTTGTTCCGCGATAAACTCGACCGGCAGATGAAACAAGGCGACGGATTACGCCTGTGGTTCCTGAGCGTGGTGGACACGCTCGCAAAACAATCACGAGTACAAGCCTGCAGCATAAACGGGCACCGTTGGTGTGAGATCGACTTCAAGAGAGACCTGGATAACGCAGAAAAAATAATGCTCCCATAAACAGTTCTGACGGGTTTGAATAAGCGTTTCAGAACTATCATCCGCAGGGACAGCGGATGGTAAGCGTACAGGGATGTATTCACAGCGTGTCCTGAAACGCTTATCCAAACCCGCCCCCAAAGCTCAGTCATAGCCACCAGCCAAAATCTTCTCCGCCAGTTCAAAATCCGCAACCGTATCAACATCAATACCGGCATGGGCATAGGGTATCTCGATAAAATCCACCGCGACACCGGTGGATCTCATTACCCCATCACGGGCGTTCCGCAGGCCCAGGCGGCCGCATGCATACCTTGCCAATGCACCGAACCCGAGCAACCCGAGGGCCATACGCCAGGGCCGTTTACGGTGTGCCTGCGCCCGTTGCCACAGGGAAATGATATCCCCGGCCCGGGCGCCGTCGAGCGCGTACAGGTTACAACCGCAATATGCGCCTTCCGACAACTTCAGTACCGTGCGCCGCACCCCGGGGTACGCCGCCTCGATGCGGCCGAAATCCACCAGTCCCACGTTGACGCCGGCGCCGCTGTCAAGCGCCCGGTCCAGAAAATAATTCACTATCGCGGCGTCAAGCAACGCGTGGTCGGCGACTGTTACCAGCACCAGGGCGTCCGGGTCTGTTGCCGCCAGGCCCGCCTGCACACTGCCGCCGAGGTCGCGCCTGGCGGGGATCCAGGTGACCAGGTCGCCGCCGATGAATTCCCGCAACTGCGGACAACTGTCAACCGCGTCAGGGCCGGGGCCGCATAGTACGAATGAGTCAATGCGCGCACTCGCCTGCAGCGCGTCCAGCACACGCATGATCATCGGTACACCCGCCAGCGGCGCCAGCGCCTTGCACGAGACGCCGGAACGCGCCGCGACCTCGTCAACGCCGCCGCGCTCCCCGGCCAGCAGCAATGCGGTGATGTTCCGTTTGTGCGCCACGTCAGCGCCGCCGGCCCACTGTAATGAGGGAGAAAAAAGTCATACTTTACAAACGCTTCTGGTAGATCCGGTAGGTCTTGTACAGCTTGCTGCCAATCCGCTCCAGGATACTGCGCATACCCTTGTTGTCTTCCAGGATCCATGACATCTCCACGCCCGTTATCCCCCTGGCGATGACCGGTTCCCTGAGGTCGTGGATAACAAGCAATGCCAGGGCGATGCCCAACGGGGTATTGCGCAATTCCTTCCTGACGCCCATCAGCGGTATCCTGCCGGACCTGATGCGCCGATCACGTAATGCCCTGATAATCCTGAACAGGCCCGAGGGGAACAGTTTGCCGTCCAGGTCGAGTAATACTTCATTCAGGTTGGGCAGGATCGCGATAAACGCAACCGGTTCCCCTTCGTATTCCGCGATACGGATAAAATCGTCCGGGACGAACAGCCGTAACGCGGTGCCCAGTTCGGCGAACTCCTCCCTGGTAAACGGGACAAAACCCCAGTTGTCCGACCAGGCGTCATTGAATATCCCGCGCAGAACCTCCAGTTCCTGCTTGAATTTCTTGCGGTCAAGTCCGCGCAGGCTGACGGAACTGCCATGCCTGTCCACCAGCTTCTGCATAACCCGGGGGATGTCGAAGTCGGGATTAATCCAGTAGGCATACAGGTCTTTGGCGGCGGAGTAACCCTGTTGCTCCAGCAATTCCGCGTACCATTGGTGATTATGGGGCATCATCAGCGCCGGCGGCGTGTCGAAGCCGTCCACCAGCAGGCCGCATTCCTGGTTGATGGAAAAATTGAAGGGGCCGGTAATCACTTCGGTCTGGTGTTGCGACAGCCAGCTTTCGCTTGCCGTCACCAGGGCGCGCATCACGTCCGGATCGTTTTCACACTCCAGAAACCCGAAATGGCCGGATTGCACGGCGTAATGGCGGCGGTGCAATTCATCAACCTGGGCGCTGATCCGGCCGACCGGCCGCGCTCCCCGCCAGGCAACCCAGCCCTG
>CBDBPJ010000007.1:0-931197 GCA_965208655.1 Gammaproteobacteria bacterium | reverse complement strand
AACAGGCCGCAGCAGCAGCCGAGGAAAACCCGGATAAACCGGAGGCACAGCAGCCAAGCGCCAGCGAACTCAGGAGCAACAGCCTGAAGATGGCCGCCTTGAGTTCGGAAGTCCAGCGCAAACTGGAAACCAGGGCCAAGCGCCCGAAAAGGAGGTTCATTTCAGCCAGCACACGCGAATACAAATACGCGGCTTACATGGAAGCATGGCGCGCGAAAGTGGAGCGGGTAGGCAACCTGAATTACCCGGAGGAAGCCAGGAGGCGCAATATTTCCGGGCAACTGGTGCTGGACGTGGCGTTAAACCCGGACGGCAAGATAAACCAGATCACCATCCGCCGGTCCTCGGGACACAGGGTGCTGGACGACGCCGCCATCAAGATCGTCGAACTGGCTGCGCCGTATGCGCCTTTCCCGGAGGCAATCCGCGCAGAGGCCGATGTCCTGCACATCACCAGGACCTGGCAGTTTCTCGATCAACGGGGCTTCCGCTAGCCCGGGGCAATCCCTGTTAAAACCCTGAAATAACCGCTTGTCTAATTTCAGGGTGGCAATCTGCCGCTGATACCGATACTATTACAGTTACGGTGTCCGGTTCTACCAAGTCACCAGGCTCCAACCTGGCATGGCAGTTACCTGACCAGACAAGAACACTCTTTTTTGCGCTGTTATCGCGCGCCGAGGTGATTTATGCAGGCCAGTAACTTTACCAACCAGTTTCTCATTGCCATGCCCAGCCTGAGGGATCCCAACTTCTCTCAAACGGTGACCTACATCTGTGCACACAATGAAGACGGCGCCATGGGACTGGTTATCAACCGGCCGGCGAACTGCGACCTGGGAGAGATTCTGACGCAAATGGAGATGACACCCGATGATCAATCCATTACGAAGATACCCGTTTACCAGGGTGGCCCGGTACATACCGACCGGGGCTTCGTGCTGCACGAACCGAACGACGAATGGGATTCATCGATCAACGTCAGCGAATTCCTCAATGTGACGACTTCCCGGGATATCCTGCACGCCATCGCGGAAAGCACAGGGCCGCGCAACTACCTGATCGCGCTGGGTTATGCCGGCTGGTCCGCAGGACAACTGGAAGAGGAAATCAAGGAAAACGCCTGGCTCAATGTATCCGCGGACCTGGACATCATCTTCAACACGCCCTGCGAACTGCGCTGGTCCTCGGCAACAGCCTTGCTGGGGATTGATCACTACCAGATATCGACCGGTATAGGGCATGCCTGACCCTGGTTAACATCAGTGCCGCGACCAGCCACCCTGCTGTGCTTCGACTTCGGAACAAAGCGAATCGGCGTGGCGGTGGGTCAGACGCTGACCGATACGGCAACACCTCTTGAAATCATCCCGGTCCGCAACGACCGTCCTGACTGGGACCGGATCGGCACACTTATCCGGCAATGGCAACCCCAGGCGCTGCTCGTGGGCAACCCGTTGAATATTGACGGCAGCCGCCAGCAACTCACTGAACGAGCCGATAAATTCGCCGGAAAACTGCAGGGGCGTTTCCGCCTCCCCGTGTTGCGCGCCGATGAACGGCTATCGACTGTAGAGGCCCGGTCCAGGCAAACAGGCAAGGAACCCATCGACCACGTTGCGGCGCAGGTAATCCTGGAAGGCTGGCTGCAACATGTCGGGAACCCGCAGAAAATGCTATAATGCCCGGCGCACGAGGTGATCGCTGAGAAATGCCGGAAAATAATATTGATGTCCAGCAGCTTATCCGGACTTTGAAATCCGGCCTGGACCAATATTTACGGGAATACGACAGAAACGACCCCTTGTTCGTCGGCATCCATACCGGTGGCGTATGGATAGCGCAACGCTTGCACAAACTGTTCAGCTCCACCCACCCCCTGGGCGCACTCAATATTGCATTTTACCGGGACGATTTCAGCCGCGTCGGCCTGCATCCGCGGGTGACACCGTCCAGCCTGCCCTTCGATGTCACCGACCGTCACGTAATCCTGGTCGATGACGTGCTATACACGGGCCGTACGGTGCGCGCCGCGATGAACGAACTATTCGACTACGGCAGGGCGGCGAGCATTTGCCTGGCGGTTCTCGTGGACCGCAGCGGCAGGGAACTGCCCATACGGGCCGACGTAACGGGAACATCCCTCGCCCTCAACGCGGACCAGCATATCAAGCTCTCGGGCCCCGATCCCCTGGAACTGGTAGTCAGCACGACAGCATGACGCCCCATACTATTCAACTGGACCAGCACGGGCGCCTCAAACATTTCCTGACAACGGAAGGACTCCACCGTCAAACCCTGACCAGTATCCTCGATTACGCCGAATCGTTCGCCGGGGTTAGCGGTCGCGCGGTAAAAAAGGTGCCGTTGTTGCGCGGCAAGACCGTTGCCAACCTGTTCTTTGAATCGAGCACCCGCACCCGAACGACATTCGAACTGGCAGCCAAGCGCTTGTCCGCTGACGTGTTGAATATCAATATCGCCACCTCGGCCACCAATAAGGGCGAAACGCTGCAGGACACCCTGCATACACTGGAAGCCATGCATTGCGACATGTTCGTGGTGCGTCACGGCAACAGCGGGGCCGCGCATTTCATTGCCGGCCAGGTCGCCGAGAACGTCCATGTCATCAACGCGGGGGATGGCCGCCACGCCCACCCTACCCAGGCCATGCTCGACATGTTCACCATCCGCAGGCACAAGCCGGATTTTGAATCCCTGCGGGTAGCCATCGTCGGGGACATTGCCCACTCCCGGGTGGCCCGTTCGGAAATTCACGCGCTCAACATTCTCGGGGTCAGCGACATTCGCGTCATCGCGCCCAAGACCCTGATCCCTGACAATATTGAAAGCCTGGGGGTACGGGTATTCCATGATTTGACCGAGGGCCTGCAGGACGTCGACGTCATCGCCATGCTGCGGCTGCAACGGGAACGCATCAAAAATGCCGTTCTGCCCAGCGAAGAGGAATATTTCCACTGTTTCGGCCTGACCGGGACGCGCCTGCGCGTGGCTAAACCGGACGTGATCGTTATGCACCCCGGTCCGATTAACCGGGGAATTGAGATAGACTCGCAGGTGGCCGACGGCGACAGGTCGGTTATCCTGCAACAGGTCAGCCACGGCATAGCCATACGCATGGCTGTCATGGCCATGGTCATGGGCGCCGCGCCCGATACCTCACGGGGCGACAACTGATGCGCATTGCCATCAGCAACGGTCACCTGGTCTGCCCAGTGCAACGGCTGGACGGACCGGGCAACCTGTATATCGCAGACGGCAGGATCGTCTCCGCCGGCGCGCACCCGGAAGGATTCACCGCTGACCTTGAAATAGCGCTGGACGGCCAGTACGTCTGCCCGGGGATAGTCGACCTGAGCGTACACACCCGCGAGCCTGGATTCGAGCACAAGGCCACCATAACATCGGAAACCGCTGCTGCCGTCCGCTCCGGGGTAACCAGTATGGTGTGCCCGCCGGATACCCGTCCCGTAATAGACACGCCTGCAGTCGTCGAGCTTATCCACCAACGCCGGCAACGGCTTGACAAGACGCGCATCTACCCCCTTGGCGCGCTGACCAAAGGCCTGGATGGACAACAATTGACGGAAGTGGCCGCGCTCAAGCGCGCCGGTTGCGTCGGTCTGTCGAACGTCGACAAGCCGATCGTCGACACCGAAGTGCTGCGCCGCGCGTTTGAATACGCGGCCGGTTTTGACCTGCCCGTTTTCATCCACCCGGAAGACAGTTACCTGAAGAATGAGGGTGTCATGCACGAGGGCAAAATCAGTACCCGCCTGGGCCTGCCCGGGATTCCGGAGACCGCCGAGACCATAGCCATCAGCCGCGCCCTGTTATTGATCGAACAGACCGGGGTAACGGCACATTTCTGCCGTTTATCCTGCGCGCGCAGCGTGGAACTCATCGCGGTGGCCAAACAACAGGGCCTGCCGGTCACGGCGGATGTCGGCATCTGTTACCTGTACCTCACGGAACTCAACGTGGACGGGTTCAATTCCCAATGCCGCCTGTGGCCGCCGCTGCGCGCCGACCGGGACAGGCTGGCGCTGCTGGAGGGTTTGATGTCGGGCGTCATCGACGCGGTCTGCTCGGACCATCAGCCCCATGATGAAGATGCCAAGGCCGTGCCTTTCAGCAGGGCCGAGCCCGGTGCCTCAACGCTGGAAGTCCTGGCGCCGCTGGCCTTTAACCTGGTTGCCACCCGCGGCTTCAAGCTGGAACAGGTGGTACGTTCCCTGTGCACAAGGCCTGCTTCCATTATCGGCATAGCTGCGGGGACCCTGGCTGAGGGCGCGCCTGCCGACCTGTTCATATTCGATGACAACCGGCAGTGGACGGTCGCGGCGGAACAACTGGCCAGCGCCGGGAAAAACACGCCTTTCGACGACTGGGAGATGAACGGCAAGGTCACCCATACGATTGTCGACGGCAAGCCGGCGTACCAGGACAACTAACCCGTGCCCCACCCGCACACCCGCGACACGATCTTTGTCGAAGACGCCGCGGTCCTGCAACACCAGGCGCTGGCCGCCGGCCAGTATCTGCTGCGCCTGGCAGCCCCCGCTACTGCCGGGCGCGCCTTGCCCGGCAGTTTTATTCACCTGCGCTGCCACGAAGATCTGCCCATGCGCCGGCCGATGTCGATCATGCGGGCAGACCCCGGCGCCGGCTGGATTGATATCCTGTACAAGGTCCACGGGCAGGGTACGGATAAACTTGCCCGGGCGGGAAACGGTGACACCATTAACCTGCTGGGCCCCATCGGCAAGCCGTTCAAACTGCAGGGTTACCGGAAAATCCCTTTGCTCATAGGCGGCGGTGTAGGCATACCGCCCATGGTGTTCCTTGCCGAACACATGTTGAAACAGGCCGGTACCGTAACGCCTTTTGCCATCCTGGGTTCCGAGATCCCTTTTCCGTTCAACCCGAGGCCCTCAAGTATCCTGGTCGAAGCAGTCCCCGACGCTGCCATTGCCTGCATGCCCCTGCTGGAAGACTGGGGCATTGCCAGCCGTCTCACCAGCAGGCAAGGCTATGCCGGTTGTTATGACGGCTTCGTAACCGACCTCGCCCGCCATTGGCTGTCAGGGCTTGATGAGGAACAACGGCAGCAGGTGGAGATATTCAGTTGCGGTCCCACGCCCATGCTACGGGCCGTTGCCGCCCTGGCCGGGGAATTTTTCCTGCCCTGCCAGGTTTCACTGGAAGAATACATGGCCTGCGCGGTAGGGGGTTGCGCAGGCTGCACGGTGCCCGTTTATAAAAACGGGGCGGCATCCATGCAACGGGTCTGCGTGGACGGCCCGGTGTTCCGGGCCGATGAAGTGTTTCCTTAACCCTGCTCTTGCCGTGTGATACGATAGCCAAAAAGACCAGCCAAGGCCATGTTACCCGCCAGGAAATGGCGGTTTAATGGTTGGCAACAACCAGAATTATGAATAATTACAACCAGTTTTCTGAACCATGCCGGCACCACATACATTTAACCTTTTTTGCATGACACTATAACTCATTGATAAACTTAGAATAATAAGGGTTTATCAAAATTTCTCCGATTCTGGCACGGAACCTGCATTATTTAAGGCAACAAAGTTTTAACCCTTAATATCAACCAATCGGAGAAAGTATAATGAACTGGCAAACTCCTGAATACAGCGACATCCGCTTCGGTTTCGAAGTTACGATGTACATCAACAACAAGTAATTAATAATTACAAGTTGCATGAAAAAGGGTCCTCTGGACCCTTTTTTATTGTCTGCGTTCCGGCTAACCTTACGCCATGTCCAGTGTTAACCTGCATGAGCGCCTGCAATGCGTACAAAAGGAGATTAAAGAGGCGGAGCAACGCTTCGGCCGGCAGCCCGGCAGCGTTAGGTTGCTCGCCGTGAGCAAGACCCGCACTGCCGACGACATACTGGCGCTGGCGCAACTGGGCGTTTCGGATTTCGGCGAGAACCAGGTCCAGGAAGCGCAGGTTAAAATCGAACAATTACGCGGGCATTCCCTGACCTGGCACTTCATCGGCCCGATCCAGTCCAACAAGACCCGCCAGATCGCCGAAAATTTTGACTGGGTACATTCCGTTGAACGCAGCAAAATCGCCGATCGGCTGCAGGCGGCGCGGCCGCCTGCTCTGCCTCCTCTCAATATCTGCATCCAGGTCAATATCGATGCAGAACCCTCCAAGTCCGGAATTGATCCCGGGGAGCTGCCACAACTGGCGGAGCGCCTGCTGCCGCTGACGCGGCTGAAGCTGAGAGGGCTCATGGCCTTGCCCGCACCCACGGATGATTTCAACGCGCAACGACGCGCGTTCATGAAACTGCGCCTGCTGCAGGAGCAACTCTCCGATTTGGGCTGCCAGGTCGACACCTTGTCCATGGGCATGACCAACGATGTGCAGGCAGCCATCGCTGAAGGAGCAACTATTGTCAGGATCGGGACGGCGCTGTTCGGACCGCGCATGAGCCCCTAACCCCTGATCCCTGAATCCTGATATCATTCAGCCATGATCCAGGACCAGAAAATCACTTTTCTCGGTTGCGGCAACATGGGAACCAGCCTCATCAACGGGCTTATCGCCAATGGCCACCCCGCAACCAACCTGCACGCTATTGACCCTGACGAGAAGCAACGCACCAGGGTGGAAACCCGCTATGGCATCCGCGCCTCGGCTGAGGCTGCCGCAGCAATCCCAACGGCTGACGTCGTGGTTGTCGCGGTCAAACCGCAAACGGTCATGACCGCCCTGGCGTTAACCAGGGATGCCCTGCAAAACAACAACCCCCTGGTCCTGTCCATTGCGGCCGGCGTTCGCACCGATGCGATCAGAAACGCACTCGGCGGTACCTGCCCGGTGGTGCGCGCCATGCCCAACACGCCGGCATTGTTGCGCAGCGGCGCGACCGGCCTCTATGCTGCCGGGGACGTCGACGCATCCCGGCGCGAGATGGCGACAAATATCATGCAGGCTGTCGGTGTTGTGGTCTGGCTCGATGATGAATCCCTGCTGGACACAGTGACCGCCGTCTCCGGCAGCGGCCCTGCCTATTTTTTCCTGATGGTTGAACTGCTCGAAGAGATCGCGGTCGAGATGGGCTTGTCCCGCGCACAGGCACACCTGCTCAGCGTTGATACCGCGCTGGGCGCGGCAAGGATGCTGAAGGAATCCGGCGAAGACGCGGCCACCCTGAGGCAGCGGGTTACCTCGCCGGGCGGCACTACCGAGAAAGCGTTGCAGGCATTCGAGGAGGGGGGTCTGGAACAGTTGCTGCGCGAGGCGCTGACGGCCTGCCGGACCCGTTCGGTGGAACTGGCACAGCAGGCGGATTGAGCAATGGGCGGCTCCTACCTGACCGATGCACTGCTGTTCCTGGTCAACACGATTTTTTCCATCTACATCCTGCTGGTGGTCCTGCGTTTCCTGCTGCAAATGGTCCGGGCCGATTCCCGCAACCCCGTTTCACAGTTCCTGTTATCGGCCACCGGCCCGCCGCTGCGCCTGTTGCGCCGCTTCATCCCGGGCTTTGCCGGGGTCGATTGGTCGTGCATCGTCCTGATGCTGGCGCTGCAGGCCATCGAACTTTCCCTCAGCAGCCTGCTCACCTATGGCGCTACTTTCGCCTTTGCCGGCCTGCTGGTGCTCAGCAGCGCCGCATTGCTGAAGCTGATCATCTATATCTTCATGTTCGTCATCTTTGTGCAGATCATACTCAGCTGGATCAACCCGGGTACGTACAACCCGATCACCGTTATCCTCTATCAACTGTCCGAACCCTTGCTGAGACCGGCGCGCAGGATATTGCCTGCGACCCACGGTATTGATTTTTCGCCCATCCTGGTATTTGTCGTTCTGCAATTGTCCCTGATGCTGCTGGTCCGGCCCCTGGCCGACCTGGGACGGGCACTGGCAGTCTGAGCCCTGAACTTCCCTGTTGCCAGTCTCGCAACGGGTATAGTATTCTAACTGCTCCAGCTAAAAGGAGTAACTGATGCCCCGTATATTCACCGCCCTGTTGACACTGTTGTTAATGACTGCCGGACTGACCGTCAACGCCGAGCAGTCAAAAACCTTTGGTGATTACACTATCCATTACGCGGCATTCACTACCGACATGCTGTCTACGGAAGTCGCCCGTCAATACAAGATCCGCCGCAGTAAAAACCGGGCCATCCTCAATATTTCCGTACTCAAGAAAGTCATGGAAACGACGGGTCAGCCGGTCAAGGCACAGGTTGAGGCCACCGCGACCAACCTGAGCCGCCAGTTGAAAAACCTGACCACCCGGGAGTTGCGGGGAAACGGGGCGATTTATTACATCGCCGAGACAGCCGTCAACAACGAGGAAATCCTGGACTTTAACCT
Organism: Gammaproteobacteria bacterium; assembly: GCA_965208655.1. Taxonomy (GTDB): domain Bacteria; phylum Pseudomonadota; class Gammaproteobacteria; order Eutrophobiales; family Eutrophobiaceae; genus JAAXHV01. The sequence goes on along the minus strand of CBDBPJ010000007.1, from coordinate 922,810 downwards.
GAGCATCACGCCGGAAGGCGAGTCCGCGGCATTAAGCTTCTCCTTTCAACAGCAGTTTTTTACCGACTAGCCTGCCGGGCGCAGCCGGCGTCAGCGCACTGCTTGCGCTATATGTCGTATTCGACGGTCAGCGGGGCATGATCCGAGAAGCGCTCATCCTTGTAAATCGAAACAGCCTTTATCCGGTCCACCAGGCCGGGGGTCACCACCTGGTAATCAATACGCCAACCCACATTTTTTGCCCAGGACTGGCCGCGGTTTGACCACCAGGTATATTGCTCAGCCTCCTGGTTCACCACGCGGAAGGCATCGACCATACCCAGTTCGCCGAACACCTTGTCCATCCAGGCCCGTTCATCGGGCAGGAAGCCCGAATTTTTCCGGTTGCTGCGCCAGTTCCTCAAATCGATTTCCTTGTGTGCGATGTTCCAGTCGCCGCAGAGTATGAACTCGCGTCGCTTGCGGCGCATTGCCGCCAGCACCTGCTCGAAGCGCGCCATGAAATCGTACTTCACCGCCTGGCGTTCGTCACCGGAGGTACCGGACGGCAGGTACAGGGACACGACGCTGAGGCCAGGGTAATCCGCCTGGAGAAAGCGCCCCTCCCGGTCCGCAACGTCCCAGCCGAGCCGGTTCCTTACCTTATCCGGTTGCCGGCGAGAGTACAGGGCAACACCGCTGTAGCCTTTTTTCTCGGCGCTGTTGAAAAACCCGCAATACCCCTCCGGTTGCAGCATCCGGGCGTCCAGTTGTTCGGTCTGCGCCTTTATTTCCTGCAGACAGACCGCGTCTGCCTCCTGCTTCAGCATCCAGTCGAAAAAACCCTTTCTGCCCGCCGAACGGATCCCGTTGGCGTTTAATGTGATAATCTTCATGCTGAGGTATACTGACCGGAATATCTGAAAAATCAATCGGTTCATCACGCTTTTATAGGAGGACAGACCATGCCTGTCTACGAGAATACCGACCCGGACATCAAGTCCATGAAAGGTATCCATGTGTACCATTACTTCCTGTCGAATTGCGCCCAGCGCGTGACCCTTGCGCTGGAAGAAAAAGGGCAGGACTGGACAGCGCATGCAATAAACCTGTTTACCCAGGAAAACACCTCGGACGAATATTTCCGGATCAACCCCAAGGGACTGGTGCCGGCGCTGGTGCACAACGGCGTGGTCGTCACCGAGTCGATAGACATCCTGCGTTACATCGAGGAACAGTTTCCGGACCCGCCGCTCTATCCATCTGATCCGGAACAACGCCGGGAGGCGGACAACTGGATGGATGCCGCGACGGAAAACCATCTGCGCGTGGTCAAGACCTTCATGTACTCCACGGTGCTGGGCGCTTCGAAGAAACCCGGCATGATGAACGGCTACACCAGCAAGCAGAAAGACCAGGAACTGATCGACTTTCACCGGCAATCTCTCTCGGGGTTCGATCAATCCAGGGTGCTGGAAGCCGAGCGCAACCTGTTTGCCTTCTACGACGACATAGAAAAGGAACTCACCCGGCATAAATGGCTGGTCGGCGATGAGTTCAGTTACGCGGACATCGCCTGGTTCGTCACGTATTTCATGAACCGTCGCGTCGGCGCGGTGGACTTCCGGGAATATCCCAACATCCGCCGCTGGGGGGATCGCATCGTGCAGCGTCCGTCATTCAACGGCGGTGTTGCCAGACTGCAACCCTGGTATGCCCCGCTTGTCTGCCTGATGCTGCGGACCAAATCTCGGCTACAACGCGGCGGACCGGCGCCCACCCGGCCGCGCGCGCTTCCCCACAGCCCTTGACGGGAACTTTGTGGAAGACTATCAATCCTCGTTTATCGACTTCGCCATCCGCAACCAGGTGTTGCAATTCGGCCGTTTCACGCTGAAGTCGGGCCGTAGCAGCCCGTATTTTTTCAACAGCGGACTGTTCAACGACGGCGCGAGCATCAGGCAACTGGGAACATACTACATGCAGGCCATCGAACATGCGGGCCTGCAGTTCGACATGTTGTTCGGACCGGCTTACAAAGGCATTCCGCTGGTGACTGCGGTTGCCATCGCCTACTCCGGCGGACGCGGCCGTTCGCTGCCCTACTGCTTCAACCGCAAGGAGGAAAAAGACCACGGCGAAGGCGGCACGGTTGCAGGCGCGCCCCTGCATGGCTCGGTGCTGATTATCGACGACGTCATCACGGCCGGCACCTCGGTCCATCTGTCCATGGACCTGATACAACGCCACGGCGCCCGGGCTGCGGCCGTGGTGATCGCTCTGGACCGGCAGGAACGTGGCCGTGATGACGCGGATGCATCCGCTATTGAGGAGATAGCGCGCCGCTACGGTATTCCGGTCGTACCCATCATCACCCTGGACGACCTGGTCGAATTCCTGCAGGACGACCCGGCCTATTCAGCGCCCCTCGAGGATATCCTCAACTACAGAAAGGAACAGGGAATCCGGTAGCAGCGCAAACCCCGGACCGGTGTTCCCCGGCCGTAACCGGATTCCGGGGCCGGGCAGTCAGGTGCCGGTAGCCGCGCCGGTCCCGTTCTCCGCGATATACGCATCGATTTCCCTGCGCACACTGACTTTAACGTCTGCGTAGCGGACCGGATAGGGGCTACGGCTGATCAGTTGCTCCACCTTTTCATCCAGCGGGATTGGCACCGTCACTTCATTGCCGACCCGCACACCGGAATTTTTCAGTGCGTCGTAATACCATTTACCGAGCCTGTTGTCGCGCACCCATGCATACGTCTTTTCATTGGCCTGCCGCACAAACGCATCGAAACTTTTTATGCCGCCTGCCTTGATCGATTTTTTCATATCCGTCCTGACGGCCCGGGGCAAATCGGCCTGTTTCAATTCGTCCAGCAAGTCTTTTGCCCGTGGGGCAGCCGATGCGCCGGTTGAGCGTGTTGAGCCGGTCGCGCCCGTTGCTCCTGTTGCGGCTGTTGCGCCTGATGCGCCCGTTGACCTCCGGGTGATTCTCGACAACAGGTCTCTGACGCCGTGCGCGGCACCGGATGTCCTGGCGTCAGGCATTGCGTTCTGACCGGTGCGCGCAGCCGCCGCGGAATCCAATTCCTGTTTCGGCCGGGGTGTTTCGGCGGCGATCTCGCGCGCCTTCTGCGCAGTTTGTTCTCCAGCCTGCCGTGCGGTGTTTTTCGCGGAAATGATCTGCGCTTCATGCCGGTCCAGCTCGGCATCGATCACCTGCCCGGCTACCGCGCTGCCCTCGGTATGCCCGATATTATTCCGGCCCTCGGCGCCTGCCTCCATAACCCCATCGTATACTTTCTGGGACAGCGCTTCGCGCTCCTTCTGGCTGAATTTAAAATCCACGTCCTGTAATATCTCGCGGCCGCTCAACTTCTCCGCCAGGGTCCGGTCAAAATAAGCGCTGCCTTCCCGGCCCGCCATGTAGTGTGCCGTGACCAGCGTGTTGCGGTGTGCTTCCGTGGTGCGGGTATCCAGTTGATGCATGATTTCGCCGACCCTGCGCGAGGTGAGCGGTTTCTTGGTATAGGCATCGGCGCCAAGCTGGTCTTCCACCCAGCCCAACTGGTCACGGTAGCGGATCTCCTTGCCGACTGCGCCCAGGAACCTGTTATACGCAGACTCCCGCTCCGTCTGTTGCCTGACAGGGTCGCGCGGACTGATCTTGTTACGGACCCAGGTTATGAGCCGGTTCAGGACATGATTATCCCTTACCTGCAGGTTACCGCTGGATTGATTGACGCTGATCGTTGCGTCTCTTCTGGTTTCGGCTATATTTCTGAAATCCTGGAAACTGACGGGTGACATGGTTTGCAACTTCCTGAAACGATGCCGGGCATGACAACTTCCGGCCTGCATTTCCTGTGCTGTGACAGGGTTGTTCGAAATGTGCGGCAAACGCCTTTTAGTGAGTAATATTATACTCTTACTGGATCAAAAAGGCAACTGCAGGGCGCCGTCCGCGGTCGCCTGCAACAGCTTGCGGAACCGGCCCTGCACCCGTTCCAGGGCGGCCTGGTTGTCCGCTTCAAAGCGCAGGGTGAGGACGGGCGAGGTGTTGGATGCCCGGACCAGGCCCCAGCCATCTTCAAATTCCACCCTCACGCCATCCGTATCGATTACCTGTGCGCCGGGAAAACTGACGCTGTCCCTGAGTTTCCGCATGTAGGCCTGGTGTGAATCCTCCGGCAGCCTGACACGCAATTCGGGCGTCGAAACCCCCTCCGGCATTTCGGCAAACAAGTCCTGCGAACTCATCCCGCTACGGGTAATGATTTCCAGCAGGCGCGCGCCCGCATAAATCGCATCGTCAAATCCGTACCAGCGTTCCTTGAAAAAGATGTGGCCGCTCAGCTCACCGGCGAGTGGCGCCTGCATCTCCTCCATTTTGCTCTTGATCAGGGAATGACCGGTTTTCCACATCAGCGGTGCGCCGCCGCTGTTCCTGATCACGGTTTCCAGGTGGCGCGAACACTTCACGTCATAGATGATGCTGGCGCCCTGGTTGCGTGACAGAACGTCCCTTGCCAGCACCATCAACTGCCGATCCGGCCAGATGATGTGCCCGCCGCCGTCTACGACGCCAAGCCGGTCCCCATCGCCGTCAAAGGCAAGTCCTATGTCGGCCTGCTGTTCCCTTACCTGCGCGACCAGCGCTTCCAGGTTTTCCGGTTGGCTGGGGTCGGGGTGGTGGTTGGGAAACGCCCCGTCCACCTCGCAATACATTTCCACTACCTGGTGGCCCAGCGCGCGCAATAACCGCGGGGCCACGATGCCCGCTACGCCGTTGCCGCAGTCCACTATGACTTTCAATGCCGTACCCCCTGTTGCGGGGACGACATCGTCACAAATTCGCGCTATATAATCTGCCTGGACGTCCGCGCTTGACAGGTGGCCCTGCCCGGCGCTGAATTCCCCCGCAACAATGCGCCGGTAAAGGGTCTGCAGCGCGTCCCCGAACAGGGTTTTGCCGGCCATGATCAGTTTCATGCCGTTATATTCAGGGCCGTTATGGCTGCCGGTCACCATCACCCCGCTGTTCGCCGGCAGCCAGTGCGTGGCAAAATACAGTAACGGCGTCGGCACCACGCCGATATCCACCACGTCCCGTCCGCTCTCGCGCAGGCCCGCAACCAGGGCGCCGGCAAGTTCCGGGCTGGAGTGTCTGCCGTCACGCCCCACGATGATCGCCTGTTCACCCCTGTCCCCGGCCTCCGCACCGATGCCAAGCCCGATGTAACGGGCGATGCCGGCAGTCAACGTCTCGCCCACTACCCCCCGTATGTCGTAGGCGCGAAAGATGGATGAGGGTACTGCGGAATGGATCACTGGGTCAGTCTGAAACTTCAGTTACGGCGGGCTTGTGCGATTGCTCCGAAGTTTGTTCCCGGTAGCGGGCAACGATTATTTCCAGCAGTTGCCGGGCCAGTAACTCCTTCGATGCGGTCCCCAGCGACTGTGACCCGTCCCGCCAGTAGACCTCCAGGGCATTCCGGTCGCTGTCAAAGCCAAGTCCGTCACCGACCCGGTTTGCCGCTACCATGTCCAGGTTTTTTTTCGCCAGTTTCTGTTTCGCATTGCGTGCAAGATTTTCCGTTTCCGCGGCAAATCCTACGGTAAAGGGAGGATCGGCCAGCGCCGCGACTTCGGCCAGGATATCCGGCGTTTTCTCCAGGTTCAGCGAGATGCCCGCGTCCCGTTTCTTCATCTTCTGCGGCGCCTTCTCGCGGCTCCGGTAATCCGCCACCGCTGCGGCCGAGACAAAAATATCGCAGGACCTGGCCTCTGCCAGAACCGAGTCACGCATCTGCGCGGCGCTGACCACCTCGACGACCCGGACCCGTGCGGGCGGCGCCAGGGTGACCGGCCCCGAGACCAGGGTGACGGACGCGCCGGCCTGCTCGGCAGCCCGGGCAACGGCGTAACCCATGCGGCCGGAACTGCGGTTGCTGAGATAACGCACCGGGTCGATAAACTCGCGGGTCGGCCCGGCGCTGACCATCACCTTGACGCCGGCAAGCCGGCTGGTCCTGCCGGCAGCGATGATCGCAGGGACAATCTCATCGGGTTCAAGCAGGCGCCCCGGTCCCGTCTCGCCACATGCCTGGTCGCCGCTGGCAGGGCCAAGCAGGGTAATCCCCCGGGCCTGCAAACGGGCGACGTTCTCCTGCGTGGCCGGATTCTGCCACATCTGCTGGTTCATTGCCGGGGCAACGAGCAACGGCGCGGCCGTTGCCAGGCACAAGGCCGACAACAGGTCGTCAGCCATGCCGTTGCCGAGGCGTGCGATAAAGTTCGCCGTGGCCGGCGCAACAACGACGGTATCGGCCCAGCGGGCCAGTTCGATGTGCCCCATAGCAGCTTCCGTCGCATGGTCCAGCAACTCGGTATGAACGGGATTGCCCGACAGCGCCTGCAGCGTCAGCGGCGTAATGAATTCGGTGGCTGCCGGGGTCATGACCACCCTCACCTCAGCGCCTTGATCGCGCAGCCGCCGGGTCAGTTCCGCACTCTTGTAAGCGGCTATACCACCGGTAATCCCCAGTAGAATTCGTTGATTGGCGAGCGATTTCATGGCGTCAGTTTAGCCGATATCAGCTGCGAATGCATGTTTGCGTCCGGGCGCTACCACCTGTATACTCAACTGACATTCCATCCCGATACCGCGAACAAGGAGGTTCACCATGGCAATCCGTCACTGGCCGCAGACCGAACAACCCCGCTTCAAACTGATGCATAACGGGCCGCACAGCCTGTCCGATGCGGAACTGATCGCCATCTTCCTGGGCTCCGGCTACAACGGCCACAGCGCCGTGGACATGGCCAGGAACATGCTCACCAGGGCCCGGGGACTGCGACCGCTGCTGGAACAGGACCGCAAGACCCTCCTGAATACCAAGGGGCTGGGTGAAGCCAAATGGGTATTATTACAGGCCGCCCTGGAACTGGGCCGGCGCTTCCTGGAGGCGGAGGTGCGGGCCAGGCCCGTACTGAGCAACCCGGACAAGACCAAGAACTACGTCAAGGCCTGGCTGTGCCGGTTTCCCCACGAGGTGTTCGCCTGCCTGTTCCTGGACAACCGGCACCGCATCATCAACAGTGAAATCCTGTTTACCGGCACCATCGACGGCGCCAGCGTCTATCCGCGCGAGGTGGTCAAGCGCTGCCTGGAACTGAACGCTGCGGCCATTATCTTTGCCCATAACCACCCCTTATGTGACCACGTAATTTGTAATTCGTGTCTTAACTAATTGATTTATAAAATCTAATTCTGTTCAGAAATTTACGGCCTGTAATTTTATCACTACATAATTTTTCGACATATAGATTAAATCGATTCCAAAAATTGAGGCAAATGTCGACAATAACAGAAACAAGTTGCGTAGCCCTGATATGATAAATCTACTTAAGCGGCTCGCAGATCAAGAAAGGGGACAGGGTCAAGGGTTTTTAAAGGCAAATAATTCAAAACCGAAGTATTTTATATACGTAACGGTTTAGGTGATCGATGATGTCAATAAAGCAGAAAAATCAAGAGCTTCAAAATGAGGCTTGGGATCGAGGTTGTGAACAGTTTCTTTCTATGCTCAAGAGAATAGTTACCTGGATATCAACTTTTTTTTGCAAACTGGGACGTGGTTTTAACGGCCCCATTACTTTAGTAACAGCCATTTTTCTCATTCTTGTCACGGTTGAAACATGTCGATACAAAGAGATTATTGTAAATCCAATACTCATACCTCAGGAACTCATCGACATAGGGTATACACCTGATGTCGCGGCCGCTCGTATAACAGATAGCAGCAACAATTTTCATACCAGCACTATAGACAAGCAGTTATTAAATCCGGGCACTATTTCTCGCGAATTGGACCTTATAATGCCGACATTTGGCGTTCCAATCAGGCCGATTGCGCGGTATTTACGTGATCTATTCGACTTGGACATTACTACAATCTCGGGCGAAATAATGTATCACGAATTGGAAAATCAAGTTTCGATTCGCTTACGTAAAGATTCGGTGCCGATATTCAATCATTCCGCAGAATTTAGTGAGTGGGGAATGAATGAGCTATTTGACAAGAGTGGATATCAACTTGCCAAGGTAACCTATCCTTTTGAGATCGCCATTTACCACTATAACAGAAGAGAATATATAGAAGCTGAAAAACTTGTAAATTTCATTTTTAGTCATTTAGATGAAAATGAATATAAATATGTACTAGCACTTAACCTTTACGGAGTATTGCTCTTCAAAAATGGCCAATACGATGAGGCCATCAGCAAGTTTAATCGAGCAATTACAATCAGCCCTACCTTCATAGCCCCCTACAACAACTGGGCCGCCGTGCTTGCGAAAAAAAATGACTATCCTGGGGCCGTAATGAAGTTTATGGACGCTCTAAGGCTGGACCCGAATAATGCTACCACCTACGTCTTCTGGTGTGGTGCGCTTCTTGAGCCAGAAAATCTAGACATAGATATCGCTATCGAAAGATGTGAAAAAGCACTTGAGCTGGATAAGCACAATATTTACGCCTATGTTAATTTAGGCATCGCATTAATGCTCAAACGCGACTATCTTAGAGCCATCGAAAATTATGAGAAAGCATTGGAGCTCGACCCGTACTATACCAACATCTACATCAACTGGGGTAAATTACTAACAATTCGTGAAAACCCCGACTATCCTGGGGCAATTGATAAGTACAAAAAAGCAATCGAACTCGATCCGAACAATATTAATGCCTACCTTTACTGGGGCTTCGCACTTGCAAATAATGAAGATCCTGACTGGGACGAGGTTATAGATAAATTTATGAAGGTTACTGAATTAAATCCAAAACATTCCAACGCCTACATCAACTGGGGCTATGCGCTTGCAAGCAAGGTAGAGCCCGACTATCTTGGGGCCATTGAGAAGTTTAAAAAAGCAATTGAGCTCGATCCGAATAACGTCAACGCTTACCAAAAATGGGCATATGTACTTACCCTTCAAGGAGATTACACAACGTCAGCTAAATTATTTGAGTGTGCAAACATACTCAGCAAAGGCATACAGAATTATTTGTGCCGTTACTGAATTATCCACACAGTTCTCTGGGCCAGTTAACGCCGAGTGAATTTGCGGATCAATTTCAACAACAACGAGTTGCCTTGGGATGAAATTCTAAACACTGGATAGATCAGGTTACGGGGAGGGGATCATCAAGTTATTGTCGTTAAATCCACACTGCTGTATACTCAACTGACAACACATCCCAAAACCGCGAACAAGGAGGTTCATCATGGCAATCCGTCACTGGCCGCAAACCGAACAACCCCGCTTCAAACTGATGCATAACGGGCCGCACAGCCTGTCCGATGCGGAACTGATCGCCATCTTCCTGGGCTCCGGCTACAACGGCCACAGCGCCGTGGACATGGCCAGGAACATGCTCACCAGGGCCCGGGGACTGCGGCCGCTGCTGGAACAGGACCGCAAGACCCTGCTGAATACCAAGGGGCTGGGTGAAGCCAAATGGGTATTGCTGCAGGCCGCCCTGGAGCTGGGCCGGCGTTTCCTGGAGGCGGAGGTGCGGGCCAGGCCCGTATTGAGCAACCCGGACAAGACCAAGAACTACGTCAAGGCCTGGCTGTGCCGCTTCCCGCACGAGGTGTTCGCCTGCCTGTTCCTGGACAACCGGCACCGCATCATCAACAATGAAATCCTGTTTACCGGGACCATCGACGGCGCCAGCGTGTACCCGCGCGAGGTGGTCAAGCGCTGCCTGGAACTGAACGCCGCGGCCATTATCTTTGCCCATAACCATCCTTCGGGCATCGCCGAGCCCAGCCAGGCCGACCGGCAGATCACCCTGAAACTGACCCAGGCCCTGGCCCTGCTGGACGTGCGCGTGCTGGACCACCTGGTGGTGGGAGACAAAATGGTAACTTCCATGGCGGAACGGGGCTTGATGTAACCGGCAAGTTGGGTGTATAATCCGCATCCTTTTGTAACGTTTTGAGAGCACTGCCATGTCACGGGTCTGCCAGGTAACCGGAAAAAAACCCATGTCGGGGAACAATGTGTCCCACGCCAACAACAAGAGCAAACGGCGCTTCCTGCCCAACCTGCACGAGCGCAGGTTCTGGGTGCAAAGTGAAAACCGCTGGGTGAAGCTGCGCGTCAGCACCAAGGGACTGCGCACCATCGACAAGCTGGGGATCGATCAGGTGCTGGCTGATGTCCGTTCACGCGGCATAAAAGTATAGGAGACGACAATGGCTAACAGCGCGCGCGACAAGATCCGCCTGAATTCCTCCGCCGGCACCGGGCATTTTTACACCACCACGAAGAACAAGCGGAACACGCCGGACAAGATGGAAGTCATGAAATACGACCCCGTGGTACGCAAACACGTGCTCTACAAGGAAGGCAAGATCAAGTAGTTCCAAAATCCCTGCGGGCAGAATAGTCAAGCTTAAGATGACGCTGCTTTAAGCCTGAAAAAAGAGTGGTGTAGTTCGATGGGTGATGATCCTGTGCGCGGATGGGCGCTTTTCCAAGTACGGGATTCCTTGATTATATTGGCTGGTCCAAGGTGCTCTGTTTGTCTCCCCTTGCCGGTCAGATACTTGTTTATGCCAGAGACAGCGGCGGCGGCTTCGCAGGATATAAGGTATCCCACCATAAAAGCGACCCTGTGGTCTTGTGCATATTTTCCGGTTTGAAAACGATTAATGCCTTCAACAACATATAAACGACAGAGATTGGCGTCACTCCCTGCTATTCGTTTACATTCGATAATCGCATGGGGGTCATGTACTCCATATTGAAAAAATATTTCGATTATAAATATTGGTAGGTCTGTTCTGCCGTCCGGCACCAGAACTTCCGGTCCAGAGCGAGACTCTGTTCCTGGCAGAACAACCATTTTTATTTCCAGTTTCAGATGAAGTTTGTTATTTTTCCGAGCCTGCCGCATACCGTCGCGGAGACGTTCCGTAATCTCCACCTCTCTTGCAGCGGCATGTACATCGGCACAACCAGACGCGTTCTCCCAGCCGGCTTCAAGTGTCAGGAGAATTGCGGCAACAATCTCTTCCGAGAGAGGGATTAATCCTTGACCAGATGTGACCTTGTCTTCGTGCGGTATCCTCACACGGTTATCCCTGAAACGCTTTCGGCAATTACACTATCAGCATCTTCCAGCCCTGACACGCCCATCCAGTGCCGGCGCGCCGCAGGTTTTATGATCACCACTTCATCTGGACCGTACACTCGTAGTTCCCGTTCACCAGTCAGCGAGTCGGTGAGTGAGACATTAAGGCGTTCGCCGATTTCTAATAGAAGTTCTTTTAGTGGGGCTTCCGGTTGAACTATTTCCACCCCGGAGACGCCGGGTTTGTCTTTTAGGACAAATCGAATAACTCTGAGCGGGTCACGTTGGGAAAGGTTGAATATCTCGGCGCACATCCATTTCTGGTCCCTTGCGGATAACCACACGTCTATAGTTGCAAGGAACGCGTGAGCATAGTCAGACATGTGATCTTCAATACCGGCAGGTTTAACCGATTCAAGACGACCCTGCTTCCATTCCCAACTTGCGCGAAAGAGGCCGTCTCGAACGACGATACGATCTTGTTCATCCAGTCCGTATAGATCAAGAACAGCTCCATCGAGCGTTTTCCAATCACTGTCACACAGGTGGGGTCGATGAAAGGTTTTCATAAGCCGTAATATGTTTTTACCAACATCAGACTGCGCGGCTTTCTCCAGATCAGGGATTGGCAGCCTGGCAATATCCTTGAGAAGCAAGCGTCGCTTCCATAATCCAAAAGTGGACGCTGTCATAATAAAATACCACGAAGCCAGCGATGAACTCAGAATTGCTGCGAGAAGATGAGCGATCTCACTCCCGGCAACTGACAAGGAAGCGCCATAGTAAGCGTTGGTGTACACAAGATCTCTTTCTGCCACGGCAGCAACCGGGCGAGGTCCTTTTAACAAAAACTCCTTCACAATGAGCAGTGGAGCTCGATAGATTTTTCGACTACGCGGCCGTGCGGCCCTATCTGCGCAGAATAGAGACAGACTATCCGTAGATGTGAATAGTCGTTGGATGTCTTGGTTTTGGAGTAATGGAATGTCCTGAAGAAAAGTTGCATCATGGCTCCGATTACCAAACTTTAGGCCTGTGCTGAGTTTAGTCTTGAATGCCTCAAGTCGACCGCTGAGTGTGGTATGGTTTGTTGATAATCTATTCAACAACGAAAGATCCCGACGGTATCCAAAAATTGCCGTTTTTAACTGCTCTGGCTGACGCTCCCAGTCAGCAAACGGCAAGGTCATTACGTCACTACGCGCAATCTTAAAAGTATGACTTTGATTTCCAGCAGCAGACCACGGCACCTGAACCAGAGTTATTTGGTCTTCAGGTTGGTTACGGTGTCGCGCAAAGAGCGCGATCGCAGGCATATTTGCCTTTGGAAATAGCCATGTGGAAAGGTTTGACAGGTTGACTAACGTCACAGGAGATAATGATTTAATAATATACTGTGCAGCCTCCATCCCTGTCCCGCTTCGAGCAAAGAATGACATCGCACTCAGTATTAAACCAAATCTCGTATCATCGTTTGCGAATTCCATTGCCCGCGTGACGAAATCAAGACTTTCACCAAGAGGCTGGCGTGGAACGTTGATATTCCGGTTTTGGCGAACCACTGTACCCTCCCGCCCCCTGAAACTCCACGGCGGATTGCCGACAATGACATCAAAATTCCTTAGCCCGGTTTGTGTGGTAAATACCTTTTTTCCATCAGGTGTGTTTTCGACATCATGTGCATCACCTACAAAAAGAGTTTTGCCTACCAAGGGGGCGAACTTGAGGGCATGAGGTGGTCTAGGATCAGGATCAAGCTCCAGGGCCGCCAAATAAAGGCTGAATGCTGCTATACGTACCGCATTCTCGCTGATATCCACACCGTAGATTTGTTCGTACAATATCGATCTGATCAATTTGCGATCAGGTGGTGAATCGTCGGATTTAAGTCTGACAAGTCTTCGCAACGCTTCTACGAGAACAACGCCCGACCCACAAGTAAGATCCAGTACGGTTTCTTTTCCTGTTAGACCATCCATAACTTCGTCAAGCACCAGGGAGACGACCGGCAAACGGGTGTAATAGACGCCCATCTGTCTAGCGCTTGAACGTCCGGTGTTGCTTGCCGACTGTTTCGCTTCCGTATGCACGAATTGTTCGTAAATGGCGCTGATAAGTTCGACTGGGATTACGTCAAACTGGTACGGAAAAAACGTGGTTTGTCCGGTTTCGGGATCCACCGCTTCAAGGAATTTTGCTATCCTTTTAAGATGGCGGGTGGCAGGTGTCATCGCAGCAGACGAAGGGAACATATCGCCATTAAAAGTATCGCTGAGCCATGTAAACAAGTTCTCCGTAGCCCTGCGATCATGCAAAACCTCAGGCAAACTAGAACAACCGCAGATAGCCTTTAGCTTGCTCTCACCAATTATTTTCCGGTCAATCAGGTACTGTGTAAAAATAGTTCTCCCGATTAATCCCTGCGCTTCAATATGCTCAAGTCCTGCTAGATCGCCCTCCAGACAAGCAAGGTCTGACAGCAACTTATGGTCAACACTTGTTTTTCGAGTAACTGAAGGCGCCTGGCTCCAGAACTGGCCGGTCTCCATAGCAAGACGACCGGCGTACTGGTCAAGTTTATCCAGCTCGGCAACGATGTTTCGGAAAGTTTTCAGGCGCTTTTCGTCAGCATCAGCCGTCTGTTCAGGAAGGGCAAATCCATTATAGAGATCAATACGGTCAGGAGCGACTACCCATAGGAGCGGGGCAAAACCTTCGTTCCAAATCTCCTGTCTCCATATACCAATCTCCTTGCCTGACGGCCTTGTAGACGCATACTTGAAATAGACGGTAAGAGGGGTAGATTTACTACGCCATAAGGCGTCAGGAGAGAAGGAACGGCGACCTCGACGTTCCTGCTGGGTATTTTCTCCGAGATAGACACCAGGAGCGGGCTGCCCGTCCGGCAGAAGATAGCCGGTTGCTTCCAGAACGCTATGTAGGGGAGGAGAGATCACGTTCCCTGCTTAATCTCATAGATCGAAAACAATAACGCCAGCTTACTTAGAGTCCGTGCCGTAGTTTCGTAACTGTATGATAACATTAATTTATTTGCGGTTATGACAACAATCACAAATAAAACAATAGTTTGTCAAATACTAACTAGCATTGGCTTATTCTATAATCTTCATTTTTTTTCGTCAAAATTAATTGTGCAAGGTGGTGGATTCACAAGCAAAAATCGGCTATTTTTGTATCGTAAATACAACCCCAAAACCATATGCCATAAAGTCTATCCTATCTGAGCAAGGCATTTTCATCACAACCTTGGAAACCTGAATATAATGCTGATCGTCATCTCCCCCGCGAAGACGCTGGATTTCGAGACCCCGGCCAAAGTCCCGGCATTCACCATCCCGGAGTTCCTGGATGATTCGGCGGAACTGATCGATGAACTGCGGGGCTTCGAACCCCACAGGCTGAGCGATCTCATGGGCATCAGCCCGAAGCTGGCCGATCTAAACTCGAATCGCTACCATAACTGGTCCCTGCCGTTCAGCGCCGACAACGCCAAGCAATCCGTGTTGGCGTTCAAGGGCGACGTCTATGCCGGGCTGGATGCCGACAACCTGAGCGCCGACGACCTGGAGTACGCCCAGGAACACCTGCGCATACTCTCGGGCCTGTACGGCGTATTGAAACCGCTCGACCTGATGCAGCCCTACCGGCTGGAAATGGGCACAACCCTGAAAACCCGCCGTGGAGAAGACCTGTATGCTTTCTGGGATGACCGGATCAATGCGGCCATCAACAGGGAACTGGCCGGGCAGGACAACCCTGTGCTGGTCAACCTGGCATCCAACGAATACTTCAAATCCGCGCAGCCGAAACAGCTTGATGCGCGCATCATCACCCCGGTGTTCAGGGAAAAACGTAACGGGGAGTACAAATTCATCTCGTTTACAGCCAAGAAGGCGCGCGGCCTGATGAGTCGTTATATCATCCGCAACCGCGTGGAGGACCCGGAGGAACTGGAAGGTTTCGACCTGGAAGGCTACCGCTACAACGCAGACCTGTCAGGGGATGACAGGCCGGTGTTCACCCGGCCCGGCAAGTAGTCGACTGCTTACTAAGGGGACGGATTTAAATCCGTCCCCCGTTTTTCGTGCGTCCCCATTGTTTCGTGCCGCCGATGGCGGAACTTTGCTTTACTGGAGTCCGGATTGCGCCGGAATGACGGCCGTGCGCTTTCGTTGCTGGCAATGGCAGACCGGAAAGGGACGCATGGTGCGTCTCTTTCCGGCCCTCAACATCCTTAACTAGAAGTTCCAGAGTGCCCTGAAGTAGAAGAACCCGCCGTTAAAACCATAGGGAGAGGTCTCGGTGTAAACCAGGCCCGACACGTTACTCGATAGCTTGGACGGTTTCGTGTCTAACAGGTTTTCCGCTCCCGCCGCCAGCGTGAGGCTGTCCTTGAAGGTGTAGGAACCCTCAATATCCACGAGCGCTCGGGCATCGCCCTCATTGCGCGCCGATCCATCATCCGTAGAAAACTCCGTGAACTTGCTGTAATAACGCACCCGGGCCAGGAAGTTCCAGGGCCCTTGCAGGTGATTGGCCGACAAGGTGAAGCGGGTTCTGGGCAGGTTTTTTTCCAGTTGAATTACCCGCTTGTCACTGATGACCTCCGGGTTGAACTTGTCAACCTTGGTCTCCGTCCAATTCCCGGCGAAACTGAAGTTGGTTCTGCCACCGAGCAGATCCATCGGATAGGTGGCGATGATATCAACTCCCTGTGTGGTGGTATCGAAATCATTGGTATAAAAACGAATTTGCGAGAAGGCGCTTGCATCCGTGACGCCCTGGTTTATCAGGGTTTGTCTGTCTGCATCCGTCAACTCCCTCTCACTGCCTCGTGCAATGCGATCCGTGACCTTGATATGGAAGTAATCCACGGTGACGTCCAGGTCACCTGCATTGAACACCGCACCGGCGGTGTAGTTAATGGATTCCTCCGGTGTCAGGGGTTTCCCGCCTACCAGGGCTGACGCCGGATGCGTGGGCGGGAGGGTGGCTTCATCCGCCAGCATGCCGCCGCTGAACGCGGTGGTGACGTTCAGGATGTTGGCCTGCCCTACCGTCGGCGCCCGAAACCCGGTGCTCACTGCGCCACGGATGGCAAAATTATCATTGACCTGCCCGCGCACACTGATCTTGACATCCATGGTCTCACCGACGCCCTTGTGATCTTCATAGCGCCCCGCCGCGCCCAGTAACACGTCCTGGCTCAGCTCGGCTTCCAGGTCCATATAGGCGGCGTAACTGTTGCGCGACCAGGTGCCCGCCAGGCGCGGGCCGAAACCGGTAAAACCGTTGGAGCCGACGCCGAAGCCCTGTGCGGAGAGACCGCCGGGGCTCAAGTCCTGGAACCAGGAATTCTCTCCCCCCTCGGTCACCTTAAACTTCTCCTGCCGGTGCTCCAGCCCGAACGCGACACTCAGCGGCGAGTAGAACGCAGCCAGGTCCACCAGCTTGGATACATCCAGGTTGATGGTGTAATCCGTTTCCGTGTAGGTGCCCGGAGAATAATCCGTCGGCATATTGGCTACGGTTATATCAGGCTTGGCCAGCAGTTGCGGGTTGAGCGTGTGGCGCATGAAGAACTCGGCCTGGTGGCGGCCGTACACCCCGCTCACGTCCACATGCCATTCGTTGAACAGTTCGCCGCGCACACCCATTGCAAAGCCGTAGTCCTCCATGACACCGCCGAAGCGCGGCACAAAGCCGCCGGGGAAGCGGGTGATGAACGATTCACAGTTGGGGTCTGCCCGCACCGCGGCAATGTCGTCGGCGCTGGCTACATTATCGATAATCCGGATGGCCGGGCACTCGCGACCCATGCCGGCGCCGTCCAGGTCAGCTACCTTGACGGTGTCATAGGTCACGCCGTCTACGGTGATTTCGTCACCGTTAAAGACGCCGCTGCGCGTGTGCGGATTACGAAAGTAGAAACCCCCCTCAACCTTGCGCTTGGCATAGTTGCCGTAGCCGTAAGCTTCCAGGTTGTCACTGAGATCGATACCGACGTTGCCGAAGAACTTGTAGTCGTATTCAAACTCCGGCGCGCCCCAGACCATCACATTGGGATGGAACACGCTGTCGTAGTTGGGGTCCGGAATATACGGGTTACCGGCATCGACCAATCCCTGCGCGTCAGAGCGTTGCTGGGAGCGGTTGGTGGGATCAGCTTCCTTGTACTCAAAACTCAGGTTGGCAAAACCGTTGCTGCTCAGCGGCAGGCCGATGTTGCCGGAAACGTTGAACCCGTCGCCGTCCCCGTCGTAGAACTCTCCCCAACGGGCTTCCACCGTACCGCCTTCGGCATCATCTTTTATTTCAAAGTTGATCACGCCGGCGATGGCGTCGGAACCGTACTGGGCTGCGGCGCCGTCACGCAATACTTCCACCCGTTTGAGTGCGATGGCAGGTATCGTGGATATATCAGGACCCTGTGACCCGTCGGCAACGCCGTTGCCCAGGAAGGTGATCACGGCCGCGCGGTGGCGGCGTTTACCGTTGACCAGCACCAGGGTCGAATCCGGCGGCAGGCCGCGCAGTTTGGCCGGGCGCACCAGGGTCGCCGCATCGTTGATGGGCTGCTGGTCGATGTTGTAGGAAGGCACCAGGTTGGCAAGTTGCGAATCGATTCCCGTCGAACCCTGGCTCATGAAATCATCACCGGAAATCACGTCTACCGGCACCAGCGAATCCGCCTGGGAGCGTCCGGCCTGGCGGCGGCTGCCGATAATGACGATCTCCTCAATAACCCCGGCTTCCGACTGCTGGGCCTGAGCGGCAGGGATGGTTATCGGTGAAATGAACAGGGTTGTCAGAAAAACACAACTTAAAATCCGTGAAGTTTTCATTCTAGTTCCTCATAATTGTGTGTTAGTTATTAATTTATGAAACTGAACCGGTACACCGAAAGGTTGGCTATTTTACCAGATTTTCCTTTAAAACGTTACACTTTTGTACAAGCCCGACAGAACTTTTTTCATGATTGTGTTTGATAGCCATGCCGGAACTGCCCGAGGTTGAAACGACGCGGCGGGGAATTGCCCCCCACGTTACCGACAAACCCATCCTGGATGTTGTAATCCGGCAACAGCAGCTGCGCTGGCCGGTCCCGTCGACACTAGGAAGCGAACTGGTCGGCCGGCACATCAGGGAAGTCGGGCGGCGCGCCAAATACCTGCTTTTTTACCTGGATCACGGCTGCATGATCCTGCACCTGGGCATGTCCGGCAGCCTGCGTATTGTCGACCCCTCTGCCCCGGCTGACAGGCATGACCATGTTGATATAGTCTTTGGCGACGGCGTGTGCCTGCGCTTGCGCGACCCCAGGCGCTTCGGCTCCATACACTGGACCGCGCAGCATCCGCTGGAACACCGCCTGTTATGCCACCTGGGTCCCGAACCGTTCGGGCAGGATTTCAGCGCCGGGCACCTGTATGGCCTGTCCCGGAACAGGACCCAGTCCATCAAGACATTCATCATGGACAGCCATACCGTCGTCGGCGTGGGCAACATCTACGCCAGTGAGGCCCTGTTTCAAAGTGGTATCCACCCGTTGCGCAAGGCAGGGAACATTTCCCTGGCGCGTTACGACAGACTGACCGGGGCCATCAGGGATGTGCTGAATGCAGCGCTGGCAAAAGGTGGAACCACATTACGGGATTTTGTCGGTGGCGACGGCGCGCCCGGTTACTTCAAGCTGGAACTGCATGTCTATGACCGCGCCGGCGAACCCTGCAGGACCTGTGGAACCGGTATCAGGCTCATGCGCCAGGGGCAGCGTTCAACGTACTATTGCCCGCGCTGCCAGCGTTAATATTGTCGCCAAAGGCAACTGATGTCTTACTGGGTTCCTGCTTTCGCAGGAATGACGGCTTGTGTTATTCAATGACGACGGCGTGGCCCTCGCCCCTGGGGTCGCTGGCGCTGTAGACCTTATCCTCGTTCCGGTCCCACATAATGGCCTGCATGTTGCCGTAGCGGCGGGAAATCTCCCGCAGTTCATGGCCCAGCCCGGCAAGCCGCTGCTGTTCAAATTCAGTCAGGCCGTGCAGTTCGAACTGCACCTGGTCGGGTTCGTACTGGTGGTGGAAACGGCGCAGGGCGACCCAGGATTCGGGTAAGCGGCCGTCGACAAAGTCCAGCGCCGCCAGCAGCACCATGCTGATGATGCGGCTGCCGCCCGGCGTTCCCACGATACCAATCCGGTCCGGCAACTCCAGGAACGTGGGCGTCATGCTGGACAACGGCCGTTTGCCTGGCGCAATGGCGTTGGCCTCATCGCCGATCAGTCCGTAGGCATTCGGGGTGAACGGCTTGATGGAAAAGTCATCCATTTCGTTGTTGAACAACACACCTGTCCCGGCCGCAACAAAGCACGCGCCGAACAAGGTATTGACGCTCAGCGTACCCGCCACGCGGTTGCCTTCCCTGTCCATGACGGAAAAATGCGTGGTCTGCGTGCCGGTCTGCTGCAGGGCAGGGCCGCTGCCGATGACGTGGCTGGGCGTCGCCTTCGACGGGTCGATCGTCAGCGCCAGCCCCTCCAGGTAGGACCTGTCCAGCAGGCGCGCCACCGGAACCCCCACGAAATCCGGGTCTCCCAGGAATACCGCGCGGTCGCGGAAGGCGCGCCGCATGGCCTCGACAATATGGTGTTTGCGCTGTACGCCGCTCATGCCGTCCAGGTCGAAGGTCTCCAGTATCTGCAGCGCCTGCGCCATGACGATGCCGCCCGATGACGGCGGCGGCGCGGAAACTATTCTCGCGCCGCGATAGTGGGTGACTATCGGCTCCCGTTCGACTACCCGGTAAGCCTCCAGGTCCTTGAGACTCCACACGCCCCCGTATTTGCGCGACTCCCGCACCATGGTCTCGGCAACCGGTCCGCGGTAGAACCCGTCCCGTCCTTGCTTTGCAATGGCGTCTATAGTCGCGGCCAGCGCTTGCTGCCGGATCAGGTAACCTATGCGCGGCGGCTTGCCGTCCTGCAGGAATATCTCTGCCGCGGCCGGATTCTGCCGCAACGACCCTGCCACGAAACCGGCCAGCCGATGGTAACGGGAGCTTACCTCGAAACCCTGTTCGGCGTGGCGTTTTGCCGGCACCAGGGATTGGCCCAGCGGCAGGCGGCCATAGTGTTCGGCGAGGTGAACCAGTCCTGCCGGCAGCCCCGGGATCCCGGCCGCCAGGGGCCCTTTCAAGGAGGCATCCTTGATCACGTTGTCCTGCGCATCCCGGTACATCCGTGCGTGCGCCAGGCCCGGGGCGGTTTCCCTGGCGTCGATCATGACCTGTTTGCCGTCGCCGGCCCGGTGCACCAGCCAGAACCCGCCGCCGCCGAAGCCTGAGCTGTACGGTTCAACCACTCCCAGCGCGGCACTGACCGCGATGGCCGCGTCAAAGGCATTTCCTCCTTGCTGCAGGATTTCAACCCCCGCCGCGGTCGCCAGGGGATGCGCGCTGGCAACGGCATGGGCCGGGGGCCCGGCGGCAAAACCGGGCGAAACGGTAAAAACGGTACAGATTATCAGAGCGTGTATTTTTTTTGTTATGGACGTCATTGGGCTATGCTGTGGTTGAGAGGTTTTCGATAAAGCCGTTGTCCGACTCCGGCCTGTTGCGGGCTGTTCAGGTTTCCCGCTTTGCGTACAGCGCTTCGCTGACTGCACCATGGACAAACCGGGTTACGTCCCCGCCCAGTACGGCGATTTCCCGCACCAGGCTGGACGAGATGTAGCTGAGGTGTTCGGCAGGTGTTAAAAATACCGTTTCCGCCTCTTCGTACAACTGGCGGTTCATGCTCGCCATCTGGAACTCGTACTCGAAGTCGGATACGGCCCGTAACCCGCGCACGATAACCTTTGCCCCGCGCTGCTTGGCATATACCGTCATGAGACCGCTGAAGCTCGCGACCTCCACGTTGTTGATGCCGGCCAGGGCTTCCCGGGCCAGGGCAACACGCTCCTCGGTGGTAAACGTGGTGGATTTACCCGTGCTCCCCGCGATCGCGACAATGACCCGGTCGAACATGCGCGCAGCCCGTTCGACAATGTCGGTATGGCCATTGGTGATCGGATCAAACGTGCCCGGATATATTGCCGTAGTGTTCATTCAAGGAACCTCGTATTGATACAGTCTGTATTCAACCTGGCCCGCGCGGGCCTGTTTCAGCGCCGTCAATCCCGGAAGCCGGGGCGGGACTCCCGGTTCGGTTTCCGTATAGACGCAGGCAGCAGGCGCCAAGTGTCCCCTGTTTGTCAGCAGGGCACAAGTAGTTTTCACAAAATCCTGGTGAAACGGCGGGTCGAGAAAAACGACATCGAACGGTTCATGGCTGTTTGCCAGCCAGGTGACGGCGTCCGCGTTGACGACTTCCGCATCCCGTGCGATCAGGGCAGTCCGGGTTTCCTCCAGTTGCCGCGCCAGTTGTTTATTTTTTTCCACCAGCACCGCGCTCCGGGCGCCGCGGGACAGGGCCTCGAAACCCAGTGCCCCGGTTCCTGCAAACAGGTCCAGGCAACGGGACCCGGGAACAATCTCCGCCAGCCAGTTGAATAACGTTTCCCGGATCCGGTCCGGGGTCGGACGCAGGCCGGGATGGTCAGCTACCGCCAGCCTCCGGCCGCGCCACTCCCCACCGATGATCCTGACTTTTCCTGCGGCCCGCATTTCTGATCGCTGCGTGTCCTGCCGTCTCCTGAACTGGTTACGGCTTCAGTCCGCCTCCCGGGCGGCGGGCGGGTTCGGCCCCACCAAGACGGTTACAAACCGTTGCGGCTGCAGGCGCCGTTTGAATGCGTCCCTGATCTGTTCAATCGTGACTGCATTCACCTTTTCTACAAACGTATCCAGGTAGTCCGGCGGCAGGTCGTAGAAGCCTATCATGGCGATGTAACCGAGAATCTTGCTGTTGCTGTCCAGGCGCAGGGGAAAGCCGCCGCTGATGTTGTTTTGCGCCGCCTCCAGTTCCTCCTGCGTGGGTCCCCGGTCTATAAAGTCTCGGATCGTATCCCGCATCACCTGTAACGCCTGTTCCTGCTGGTCGGCGCGGGTCTGCAGACTCGCCGTGAACGGTCCGGGCCCGCGCCGTGGAGAAAAATAACTGTACGCGCCGTACGACAGCCCGCGCTTTTCCCGCACTTCCTCGTACAACCGCGAGACAAACCCGCCGCCGCCCAGGATGTGGTTACCCACGTACAGCGGGAAATAATCCGGGTCGCCGCGCCTGATGCCGGGCTGGCCGAGCAGGATGTGTACCTGCGACGACGGGTGCTCGACACGGATCTCGCCCCCTTGTGCCATCGGCGTTAACGCCGGAAACGGCTCCGGCGCCCGGCCCCGGGGCAACCCCGCGGTCAACTCCCCGGCCAGTGCCTCAGCCTGCTCCCGGTTCAGGTCTCCGACGATCACCAGGCGCGCATTGCGCGCCCCGTACCGGTCACGGTGGAACTTGACGATATCACGGCGCTGCACGGACATGACGCTGTCCAGGGTGCCGTCGTTGGGCAATGCGTAGGGATGGTCTCCGTATAGTGCCGCGTGGTATGCGTCGCGGGCTATCTCGCCCGGCGACTGGTGTTTGCGCTCGATAGCCACCAGCAGGCGCTGTTTCTGTCTCTCAACCGCTTTCCCGGGGAATGCCGGCTCTGCGACAACCCTGCGCAAATTCAGCAAGGCCGGCGCCAGCAATGCCGGGTCTGATAATGAGCGCACGCTTACCGAGGCATAATCATAGCCCGACGCCGCCCCGTATTGCGCGCCCAGACGCTCGAATTCAAAGCTGACGGCGGTGGCGTCCATCTCGCCGGCGCCCTCATCCAGCAAGCTGTTTGTCAGGACCGCCAGCCCGTTCCTGCCGGCAGGCTCCCGTACCGAGCCTGCATCGAACAGCAGGCGCACATCGACCATCGGCAATTCATGGGATTCCACAAAAAAGACCTGGCTGCCCGCCGCGGTCTGCCAGTGTTCCAGTATCGGGGCCGGGCGGGCGGCCTGCGCGCCGAGCAGCAACAGTACCGGGACAACTACCTGGATGAGGCTGCACCCCTGCCGGCGGGTAACCGCCGGGTTCTGCGCCGCGTTGCGCGCCTTCACCCCGTTATCCACCCGCATGCCGGTCCCCGCCTGCTTGCCGCTGCACAGTCGCGGGCGCCTGCCTGGATTGTGGTTCAAGCACGGCAACCGTCAACCCGTCATCGCGCAAATACTTGTCTGCGACCTGTTTTACCTGCTCGGCGCTGATTGCCTGGATGCGCGCCACGTACTCATCCGCCAGGCGCCAGGGCAACCCTGTCGTTTCAAAGATGCCCAGTATCATGGCCTGGTAAAACAACGAGTCCCGTTCATAGACGTCACTCGACACGACCTGCGCTTTCACCCGCGCCAGTTCCTGCTCGCTGATTTCCCCGCTAACGATGTTATCCAGCTGTTCCCTGACGGCTTGCTCCACCTCGCCGACAGTCCGGCCCCGCGCAGGCGCCGCCTGGATGATAAACAGGCCGTCCAGCCTGCCGGTCAGGTCGTAGGAAACGCCGATACTGGCCGCCACCTCCTGGCCCCGCACCAGGTGCGTCGCCAGCCTGGCGCTGTTACCGCCGTCCAGCACGCCGGCCAGGACTTCCAGCGCATACGGCTCCCAGGACGCGGGCGCTGCTGCCCGGTCCCTCAATACCGGTGTTTTATACGCCATGAGCAGGTGCGGCAATTCCGCGGGGCGCTTTACCGTGACGCGTTTCATGCCCTGCTGGGTAACTTCCGGCAGGGTGCGCGGCGCCGGCACCATGCTGGTCTCAAGCGCTCCGAAATGTTTCTGCGTCAAGCGGTGGACAAGGTCAGGTTCGACGTCGCCCGCCACCACCAACGTGGCGTTATTCGGCGCATACCAGCGGTCATACCATGTTTTCAGGTCGCCAATCTGCATGGCGTCCAGGTCCGCCATCCAGCCTATTATAGGGTGGCGGTAGGGCGCGGTCTGGAACGCCGTGGCCAATGCGGTCTCATACAGGTATGCAACCGGGTTATCTTCCGTGCGCAGGCGCCGCTCCTCCTTCACCACCTCGATTTCCTTCCTGAATTCTTCCTCCGACAGCAACAGGTTGCGCATCCGGTCGGCTTCCAGCTCGAGGCTGACTTCAAGCCGGGATTTTTCCAGCATCTGGAAATACGCGGTGTAATCCTTTCCGGTAAAGGCGTTTTCATTGCCGCCGTTTTCCGCGATGATCCTGGAGAACTCCCCGTCGGGGTATTTTTCCGTTCCCTGAAACATCATGTGTTCCAGCGCGTGGGAGACTCCGGTGATGCCGTCATGCTCGTAGCTTGACCCGATCCGGTACCAGATCTGGGACACCACCACCGGCGCCCGGCGGTCTTCTTTTACCAGCAGCTTCAGGCCGTTTTCAAGGTTGAATTCATGTACCTGGGCATGGGTTGACGGGGCAGCCGCCAGCGCTGCAACCAGGTAAAAAAAATATACCGCGTATCTCATCATTCCATCCACACCATATAACCAGCTAATAGCATCGTTAGACTGTTTTATTCTTCATTGGTTTCTGTTCCATCGCGATCACGGCGGCAGGCCTTCATGTGCTATCATTTCGCCCGCATGAAGACCATCACTGCAGAAACATCACATTACCATGTTAGCTTGCCCTTGTCAGATATACGAGATACCGGCAACAGGCGAAGCGATTAACCAGCCATGGCGCCGGATCCCCGTTCCGTGAACCGTTCCCTTAACAGGATTACGGCCCCGCCCTGCTGAGCCTGAACTACCATGAGTGAAGCAACCGGACGCATTCCGGGGAAGACATTTTTTCGTCGCCTGGCAAAAGGCCTCGAGAAAACCCGCGCCCGTTTACTGAGCGGGAAACCCGGCCTGATAAAGGGCAAACCGGTCCTTGATAAAACACTGCTCGAGGACCTTGAAATGCAGTTGCTGGGCGCGGACATCGGCGTCGAAACCAGCGCCGACATCCTGGCCGGTCTTGAGGAGACACTGAAGCCGCGTGCAACCGGGCAGCCGGATTTAACGGCCGCGCTGTGCGACAGCATGGTATCCGTCCTCAGGCACTCTGAACAACCCCTGGCGATACCCGAAAAAAAACCGTTTGTTATCCTCGTTGTCGGCGTCAACGGCGTGGGGAAAACGACAACCATTGGAAAACTGGCCCATCTCCTGCAACAGGATGGCCTGTCGGTGTTGCTGGCAGCCGGCGATACGTTCAGGGCCGCCGCCATTGAACAGATTCAGCACTGGGGGGAACGGGTCGGCGCACCGGTGATCAGCCTGCAACCGGGAGCGGATTCCGCCGCAGTGTTATACAATGCCTTGCAGGCAGCCGTCGCCCGGGGAACGGATATCGTCATGGCCGACACCGCCGGTCGCTTGCATAACAAGGACAACCTGATGGAGGAGCTGAAAAAAATACACCGCACCATCCACAAGTTTGATGCCGGGATAGTCGTCGAGACCATGCTGGTTATCGACGCCGGCACCGGCATGAACGCGCTGGTACAGGCCCGGCGGTTCCAGCAGCTCGTCAGCGTAACCGGGGTGGCGCTGACCAAACTCGACGGCACGGCAAAAGGGGGGATGGCTTTTGCGCTGGCACAACAGCTTGCATTGCCCATCCGCTATATCGGCATTGGTGAGGGCATCGACGATCTTCAGCCTTTCGATGCCAAACAGTTCGTACAAGCCCTGCTGGACCTGCGCCCGTGATCAGTTTCAGCGACGTATTTATGCACTACCCCGGCGGCAGGGATGTCCTGAAAAACATCAACCTGCAGGTGGAGCAGGGTGAGATGGTTTACCTGACCGGCCATTCCGGCGCAGGGAAAACGACCTTGTTGCGCCTGGTCGCGCTGGCGGAGCGGCATTCCCGCGGGCAGATCGTCGTCAACGGCCAGAACCTGGCGCGGCTTTCGGGCAGGCGCATCCCGCTGTTCCGGCGCAATATCGGTTTCATGTTCCAGGAACACCGGTTGCTGAACGACCGCACCGTGTTCGATAACGTGGCCCTGCCGTTGACCATTGCCGGGTACCGCTACCAGGATATTAAAAAACGCACGCATGCCATCCTGGAAAAGGTGGGCCTGCTGTCGAAAGAAAAGGCCCTGCCCAGCGCGCTGGCCACGGGAGAACAGCAACGCGTCGGCATCGCCCGGGCCGTGGTTCACCGGCCGGCCCTGCTGCTGGGTGATGAACCCACGGGCAACCTGGACCCGGCGCTGTCCTGGGAAACCATGAAGTTGTTCGAGTTGTTCAACCAGGTCGGCGTCACCGTGCTGATTGCAACTCACGATCTTGCCACGATCCGCAAAATGAACAAAAAAACCATTGCCCTGCAGGACGGCTGTCTGCTGCCCGACACGGCATAGTGAGGGGGGATGAAAAAGCAGTCCGACAGGAACAGACCGGGGCATTCGCCGGGCAGATACGCCAGCCAATGGGTTCTGCAACACCTGCGGGCGTTGTTTCTCAGCCTGGGTCAGTTATATAAATACCCGGGAAACTCGTTGTTCAGCATCTCCGTGATCGGCATCTCCCTGGCGCTTCCGGCCGGACTTTATTCCCTGCTTGAAAACGCGCAACGCATCACCTCACACCTGGAGGCGGCCTCTCACATATCCCTGTTCCTGGCCCCGGATGTCGATGAGCAGCGCGCGCTTGAGCTGAGCGCCGGCCTGCAGCAGCGCGCCGATATCGACGGGGTTGAAGTGATCGACCCCGGGCGCGCCCTGGCCGAATACAAGGAGAACTCCGGGTTTGCCGCGGCACTTGATACGCTCGGACAAAACCCGCTGCCCTACGTGCTCGTGGTCCGGCCCAGGGTCAAAACCCTGGTGGCGCCCGGCAACGCGGCGCTGCTCGAAACATTGCGGTCGATGCCGCAGGTGGATTCCGCCCAGTTCGACTGGCAGTGGGCACAACGGTTGCACCAGATTATCGAGGTGTTCCAGCGCGCGGTGCTGATCGTCGCAGGCCTGTTCGCGGGGGCCGTGGTCCTGGTCGTGGGCAACACCATACGCATGGCTGTATACAACCGCCGCCAGGAAATTGAAATACACAAACTGTTCGGCGCCACCGATGCGTTCATTACCCGGCCTTTTCTTTACTCGGGCATGCTGCACGGCACTGCCGGCAGCCTGCTTGCCTGGCTGATGCTTGAAGTCTCAATGATGTTGTTGCAGGGGCCGGTCACCCGTTTGTCGGATTTATACGGGAGCCCGTTTACCCCGGTTTCCCTGAGCGCAACAGAGGTGCTTGGGCTGGTATCCATCGGCGCCGGACTGGGACTGGCCGGGTCCTGGCTGTCGGTAAAACGCCACCTGCGCGCCATCGATCCCATATAGCTGACAACCCGTATTTTGCACATCCGCACGCGGGAATGTTAAAAATTATTAGCACTCTGATAAGAAGAGTGCTAAAATAATGCCATTGTTTTTGTGGAGGTACCGTTATGAACAACATTATGGCCCTGCAACCGGCGTTCCCGATCGGTTCTATCGAAGCGTATATCCATGCGGTAAACGAGATCCCCGTGATCAGCGCAGAGGAAGAACAGGCCCTGGCCCGCCGCCTGCGAGACGGTCATGATCTCGAGGCAGCGCGACAACTGGTTATGTCCCACCTGCGTTTCGTCGTCCGGGTCGCGCGCGGCTACCGCGGTTACGGCCTGTCCCAGTCGGACCTGATCCAGGAGGGGAACATCGGCCTGATGAAGGCAGTGAAGCGTTTTAACCCGGAACTGGGCGTGCGCCTGGTGTCCTTTGCGGTTCACTGGATACGTGCGGAAATGCACGAATTCATCCTGCGCAACTGGCGCATTGTCAAAGTGGCGACGACCAAGGCCCAGCGCAAACTGTTCTTTAACCTGCGCTCGAGCAAAAAACGCCTGGGCTGGATGAACCAGGACGAGGTAAACGCCGTTGCCCGTGACCTGGGGGTCAGCGCCGCTGACGTAATAGAAATGGAAAAACGCCTGGGCGCCTTCGACGCATCTTACGACGGCCCCGTTGAAGACGATCCTGAAACCGATAATTTCAGGCCGGCCGGTTACCTGGAAGACGGGCGCGCCTCCCCGGAGGAACAACTGGCAACGGACCAGATCGATGGCCTCAACCGGCAAAAGCTGACTACGGCTTTACAGTCTCTGGATGAGCGCAGCCGGGAAATCATCAGGCAACGCTGGTTAAACGACGAGAAGGCCACGTTGCACACCCTGGCGGCGGAATACGGTATCTCTGCGGAGCGCATCCGCCAGCTTGAGTCGAATGCAATGGAAAAAATGCGCCTGGCCTTTGCCTGATTAACGAATTAAACCGGGGACAGAATTCAATTCTGCCCCCCTTCTGTTTCCCCCTTCCCGGGATTAATACACCAGCAGCTGCGCCAGCGCGGGAATATAATGGTCTACCAGCAGGACGGCAAAGAGCCCCATTAAATACCATATGGAATAGCTGAAGGTGCTCATGGCCGTAGCCTCTTCCGCCTGCCTCATCAGCCTGATGGTAAAATAGAGAAACCCGCCGCCCAGCGCCAGCGCGCCGCTCAGGTACGTGACACCGCTCATACCTGTCAGGTACGGCAACAGGGTGACGATAAACAACAGCAGCGTGTATAACAGGATGTGCAACCGGGTGAACTCCAGCCCATGGGTAACCGGCAGCATGGGGATGTCCGCATTCTCGTAGTCCTTGCGCCTGGCAATGGCCAGCGCCCAGAAATGGGGCGGCGTCCAGGCAAATATGATCAGGAACAGCAGCAGCGCATGGGGTTCCAGGCTGCCGCTCACGGCAGTCCAGCCAAGCACCGGAGGCGCGGCGCCCGCGGCCCCGCCTATAACGATATTCTGCGGGGTGGCGCGTTTCAGGAACATGGAGTAGATCACGCCATAACCGATCAGCGAGACAAATGTCAGGAACGCCGTCAATACATTCACCCAGAGAGCAAGGATAACCATGGCAATGACACAGAGAACTGCCGCAAAAAAGATCGCGTCCCGCGCAGACAGGTCGCCCTTCGGCAACGGCCGTTTCTGCGTACGCGCCATCAGCGCGTCCACTTTTCGGTCGACAACATGGTTGACCGCCGCCGCGGACGCCGCGGCGAGGCCAATTCCCAGCGTTGCCGAAACAAGCAGGGAAAGCGCCACCGGGCCGGGGGTCGCCATCAACATGCCGACCAGCGCGGTAAATACGATCAGGCAGACGATCTTCGGTTTGCACAATGCGACATAGTCGCGCCAGGTGGGAATCGCCGCAGCCATATTCCTTACTCGCGGAATCCGTGGAATAACAGCTTCACCTGCTCGGCCCGGGCATACCGGTACAGGGTCAGCAATGACAACAGCAGCAGCGCGGCAACGGAATTATGCGCCACTGCAACGGGCAGGGGCAGGCGCAGCATTACATTGGCGATACCCAGGGACACCTGCAGGCACAGGAGACATAACAGGACGGCCGCGTGCAGGCGCAGGACCCGTTCGCCCCGGCCAAACGCGCGCAGCGCCACGTACAACAGCACCAGGAACGTCAGCGCGGCGCCCGCCCGGTGGGCAAGGTGTATCGCCGTGCGCGCCGGCGCATCGAGTATCCCCCCTTCGTAATCGAGACGGCCGTCACGCCAGACGGTAAATCCCTCCCTGAAGTCTGTCTCCGGCCACCACGATCCGTCCCGGCAGGCAGGAAATTCCGGACATGCCAACGCGGCATAATTAGCGCTGGTCCAGCCGCCCGAGAACATCTGCGCGGCGAGAACGACCAGTCCTGCCAGCGCCAGCTTGTCCACACGAGGCACAACGCCCGTTCCCGGGGTGTTACGCGGCGTATTCCTGAGTATGATCCAGTAGAGCAGGCCCAGTATCATCATGCCTCCCAGCAGGTGGGCGACGACGATAATGGGCTTGAGCAGTTCTGTGACCGTCCACATGCCGAGCAAGGCCTGCACCGCAACCAGGCAAAGGAGAATACTGCAGGGGACCCTGTCGTTGTGTCCCCGGCGCCAGGACAACAGGGTCAACAGCAGGACCAGTATACCCAGCGCCCCGGCGGCGTAGCGGTGCATCATTTCCTTGACTGCCTTGTCCTTGTTAAACGGCCGGGATTGATACTCCTGCTGCGTTGCCGCCGCCTGCAGGTCTTCGGTAACCACCATCCTGCCGTAACAGCCGGGCCAATCGGGACAACCCAGGCCGGCGTCGGACAGGCGCACGTACGCGCCCAGGATCACCACGCAAAACGCCAGCAGGAAACAGGTAACGGTAAGCGTGAGAAAGCCCGTTCTCATCCGATGCGGGAATATTTGAGCAGCCGGGTCAGATCCTTGATGATCCCGCCCGGCGCCGCAGCAGCAGGATAGGCCATCATCAGGTTGCCCTGCGGATCAACCAGGTACAACCTGCCCTCGGCGAGCGGGAGGTCGTCCGGCGTGAGTCTGAACAGGGACAACAGGCTGCCGATGTCAATTCCCTCAGGGTAAACAACGAGTTGGCCGGGGTAATCGGTCAACTGTTCCTGCGTCAGCGCACTGCGGTCGTTGTCGACAACCAGCACGGCCCGCTGCACGCGCTGGGCGTACTTGCCGGTGGCCAGCCGCAACTGGCGCATCCTGTACAGGTTCCCCAGACAGGTTTCCCCGCACTTGCCGTCGAGCAGGTATACCAGTGTCCACTTGCCGTGCAGGCGCCGGTCCGTATCGGTGCCATCCGCCGGGTTCACCAGTGACCAGTCGGGTACGGGCCTCGGCGGGGCAACCAGCGTGCCGTGCGCGCCCGCGCCCGTCCCCCTGCCCAGGTCCGTGAAATTGAACAGGACCCAGGACAACAGCGGCGGCAGTGCAAACGCCGCCAGCAACAGGATCAACATTGCCTGTTTTCTGGTCATCGCGTTTCAGTTGTCCCCCGGTCCCGCTCGTTTCCTCAGGTTCACCACCAGGTAAATTACCAGCAATGTGGCTGCCAGGGCAAACCACTGAAAGGCGTAGCCCAAGTGCCGCTCCCTGCGGAAGCCGGGCTCTGAGCCGTTCCAGGTCAACACGCCTGCAGCATCCGCATCCAGGCGCACTATGTAGGGGAGCAAGGACCATCCGTTCTGCGCGGTAATCTGCGCCAGGTCGATGCGCTGGACCCGCTTCAGGTTGTCCCCCAGGCTTTCGGTAATGTCATCCGTCAGCTTTATCCCGGTGACCGGTTCGGGTTTTGCTACGCCTGTCAGGGTCGCGGGTTCGCTGCTCGTGTTTATCAGCGGCGCCTCGTCCCTGGTCCCGGGCGCGGCAATCCAGCCGCGGTCCACCAGTACGGAAGCGCCGTCTTCAAGGACAAAGCGGGTGAATACCTGGTAGCCGACGACCCCGCGCATTACCTGGTTGTCCAGCAGGTAGGTCGTCCGGGGGTCATAGGTCCCTGCCAGTCGGCACCGCCTCCAGTGCATCTGCTGCGCCTGGCCGCGCAGTCCGGGAACCTGCCCCAGGTCTACGGGATCCGCATTCACCTGTGCCTGGTAACGCTGCTGTAATGCCTGTTTTTCATCGGCGCGCTGCAGTTGCCAGAAACCCAGCCTGGTGAGCAGCACCAGCAACGCGACGGTCGCCAGGGTGGGCCACAGCCCGGGCTTGAATTGACGAGGCATCAGTCAGGCGGGGAAATCGACGACCGCAAGCCGTGAAAACAGGATATACTGGCGCCGGTCAACCACGAACACACGAACATGAGCGGCCCGGCGATATTTAAAATAGTTGTCGTCATACTCCTGGTAATCATCCTGCTCTCACTGGCGTCAGGCCTGATTTTCCTGATCCGGGACAAGGGGAAAAGTGACCGGACGGTAAAATCACTTACGCTCAGGATCGTTTTGTCCATCGCCCTGTTTATCCTCCTGTTCATCGGTTTCTCGGCCGGGCTGATCACACCCCACGGCATAAATCCGACGGCCCCTTCCGGGACATTACCCTGAGCTTCATTGACTGCTCGCCGGCGCGCCCGGCCCGGCCGCGGCCGTACCTGTACCCGGGTTCAGGCGTTACAACCAGTATACGAAAATGAACAGGCCCAGCCAGACCACGTCGACAAAATGCCAGTACCAGGCAACCGCCTCGAACGCGAAGTGATTTTCCTTGGTGAAATGCCCCCTGATGGAACGCAACAGGATAACGGCCAACATGGTTGCGCCCATGGTCACGTGAAAGCCATGGAAGCCGGTCAGCATGAAAAACGTCGAGCCGTATATGCCGGAGTTAAGGGTCAGGCCCAGGTCATTGTAGGCGTGGATGTACTCGCCGGCCTGTAATGCCACAAACAGGAACCCCAGGAACACGGTGGCAAACAGCCACCAGCACAACCCGGAACGCTGGTTTTTCTTCAGCGCCCAGTGGGCAAAGGTAACGGTCGCGCCGCTGGAAAGCAGGATCACGGTGTTGATGGCGGGGATGCCGAACGCGGGAATGATGTCGCTGATTGCCGTGAATTTACTGGACAGCCCCTCTACCGTCATGTCCGGGGTCACCAGCAGCGGCCAGATGTTGTCAAAAGACGGCCAGAGGAATTCGTTGGTGGCCGCGCCGGCGCCTTCCCCGCCGAGCCAGGGCACGGAGTAGACGCGGGCATAGAACAGGGCGCCGAAGAACGCGGCGAAGAACATCACTTCGGAAAATATGAACCAGGCCATGCCCCAGCGGAAACTGATATCCACCTGGTTGTTGTAAACGCCGCTGATGCTTTCATCTATCACGTCCCTGAACCAGACGAAAAACATGACGAAAACACCGACAAATCCAAGCAGCAACAGGTGCGAACCGAAACCGGGCATCGCGCCGGTGGCAAGGTACTGGTTAAACATGAATGCCGTGCCGCAAAAGGCAAGAAACAGGGCCAGGGAAAACAATACCGGCCACCTGCTCGGCTCAGGGATAAAATACGTGTCTTGCGAATTTGACATGAGTATTCCTCGAAATTATTTCACCATTATTCGTTATCAGGAGTTGGCTTTTTGCGTCTGCTTCGGGGCGCCTGCCGCGTTGTCCCCGACGTCAAAAAAGGTATATGACAGCGTCAGCGAGGAAAACCGTTCCGGCAGATCGGTGTCGACAATGAACCGCACCGGCATCTCCCTGGTCTCACCGGGGGCCAGGACCTGTTCGGAAAAGCAGAAACAATCCATCTTGCTGACATAGATGCCCGCCTGTACCGGCGACACGCTGGGGATCGCACGCCCCGTTACGGTCCTGCCGGAGCGGTTTTCAACCAGGAACACGGCCTCGGACAACTCACCGGGGCGAATCCTGGTCTTGTGCCGTTCCGCCTTGAAGGTCCAGGGAATGTCCCGCGTATTGGTATCGAAAACGACCGTCACCAGCCGTTCGTCATCAACGTCCGCCGCCCTTATGGCGCTCTCGCTCACGGCGGTGGTGCTGCCGCGCCCGGTAAGGTCGCAGTAAACCCGGTAGAGCGGCACCAGCGCATAGCCGAAGGCGAACATGCCTGCCGTCACCAGCAGCAGCTTGTACACGGTCCTGTTAACGTTTTTATCTGTCATCAGGCTATAGATAGCTCAGTATGAAGCCGAAATAAACCGCGGCCGCGAGCAGCGCCAGGCATATGGCCAGGCGGATATTGGCCTTGCTGCGGCGGGCGATAAACTCGCGCTCATCTCTTTCCGGTTCCCTGTCCACACGCGTGTGTTACGAATGGGCGGTCGCCGCATCCACTTTCGGCGGGACGGTAAACGTGTGGAACGGCGGCGGTGAGGGCAGGGTCCACTCCAGCCCGCGCGCGCCTTCCCATACCTGCTCGCCCGCGGCCTTGCCCTCGCGTATGCACTTGATGACAACCCAGACGAACAACAACTGGCTGAGACCGAAAGCAAACCCGCCGATGCTGGAAATCATGTTCCATTCGGTAAACTGGACCGCGTAATCCGGGATGCGGCGCGGCATGCCGGCCAGTCCCACGAAATGCTGCGGGAAAAACAGCACGTTGACCGAGATGGTGGAGAGCCAGAAATGGAGCTGCCCCAGTTTTTCGTCATACATGTGGCCGGTCCACTTGGGAATCCAGAAATACGCGCCCGCCATCAGGGCAAAGATGGCGCCGGTGACCAGCACGTAATGAAAGTGGGCAACCACAAAATAGGTGTCGTGGTACTGGAAGTCGGCGGGAGTAATTCCCAGCATTAGCCCGGAAAACCCGCCGATCGAGAACAGGATCACGAATGCCAGTGCGAACAGCATCGGCGTTTCAAACGTCATTGATCCGCGCCACATGGTGGCAATCCAGTTGAAAATCTTGACCCCGGTAGGCACGGCGATAGACATGGTCGCATACATGAAAAACAACTCGCCGGCCAGCGGCATGCCCACCGTGAACATGTGGTGCGCCCACACGAAAAACGACAGGAAGGCGATGGCCGCGGTGGCATAAACCATGGATTCATAACCGAACAGGGGCTTGCGGGAAAACGTCGGGATGATCTGCGAGACGATGCCGAACGCCGGCAGGATCAGGATATACACTTCCGGGTGACCGAAGAACCAGAAAATATGCTGGAACATAACCGGGTCGCCGCCGCCTGCCGCAACGAAAAAGCTGGTGCCGAAATACTTGTCCGTCAACAGCATGGTCACCGCGCCGGCCAGTACCGGCATGGACGCGATGAGCAGGAACGCGGTGACAATCCAGGTCCATACGAACAGCGGCAACTGCATAAAACCCATGCCCGGGGCGCGCATGTTGAATACGGTAGCGATGATATTAATCGCGCCCATGATGGAAGAGACACCGAGAAAATGTACGGTAAAAATCAGGAACGGGAAGCCGTCGCCAAGCTGCGTGATAAGCGGTGGATACATGGTCCAGCCGCCTGCCGGCGCGCCGCCTTCCATGAAGAAAGTCGACAGCAACATGATAAAGGCAAACGGCAGGATCCAGAAGCTCATGTTGTTCATGCGCGGCAAGGCCATGTCCGGCGCGCCGATCATCATGGGCACCATCCAGTTGGCCAGCCCCACCCCGGCCGGCATGATCACGCCGAATATCATGACTAGCGCGTGCATCGTCGTCATGGCGTTGAAAAACTGCGGGTCCACGTATTGCAGGCCCGGCTGGAACAGCTCCGCGCGTATCACCATGGCCATGGCGCCGCCCACAAAGAACATGATCAGGGCAAATACCAGGTACATGGTGCCGATGTCCTTATGGTTGGTTGAAAAAAGCCAGCGGCCCAGGCCGGTCGGCTTGTGATCGTGATCATCATGGTGATCGTCATGCGTTGTTCCGTAGCTCATACTGTTACCCTCGTTTACTCTCTGTTCTCGGTTCGCGCTGCCTCAGCGTTTGGCCGCGATCATTGACGGCTGCACCACATCTCCCATTTCATTGCCCCAGGAGTTGCGCTCGTAGGTGATGACCGCAGCGACATCCACATCATTCAGTTGCATGCCGAACGGCGCCATTGCCGTGCCCGGCACCCCGTTCATTACCGTGTCGATATGTGCATCCACCGGCCCCGTGGTGACGGGACTGCCGACCAGGGGTTTGAATGCGCCCGGGATACCCATCCCGTTGACCTGGTGACAGGCGACGCAAAACGTACTGTACACCTGCTCGCCGCGCTCCAGTAACTCATCCATACCCCACTCGCGGTCGGCGCCGGCTTCAGCATCCATGGCCGCCACCATCATGTTTCCCGCCCAATCATAGTATTCATCTTCACTGACGGCTTTCAGGACGATCGGCATGAAGGCATGGTCGCGGCCGCACAGTTCCGCACATTGCCCGCGGTAAGTGCCTTCCTCTTCGATGATGGCCCAGGATTCGTTGATGAACCCGGGGATGGAATCGCGCTTCCAGCCCAGGGCCGGGACCCACCAGGAGTGGATGACGTCAGCGGCCGTGGTCATGAAACGGATTTTATACCCGACCGGAACGACGACGGGATTGTCCACTTCAAGCAGGTAATTATCTATGGTGGTGGGGTCTACTCCCGACCTGAGCTGTCTGGCCTCGTTGCTGTCCGGGGCCAGCGAACTGAAAAAACTGAAATCTTCTTCTATATACTCGTATTGCCAGCGCCACTGGTGGCCGGTGATCTTGATGGTTATGTCTGAATCGCCGGTGGATTCAATCATGATCAGGGACTTGGTGGCGGGAATGGCCATGAGGATGAGGATGACCATGGGGATGGCCGTCCAGATGATCTCCACCGTGGTGTTGTGGTGAAACTGGGCAGCCTGGGCGCCCCGCGATTTCCTGTGATGGAAGATAGACCAGAACATGACGCCGAACACCACTGCCGCGATCACGCAGCAGATATAGAAGATGGTCATGTGCAGCTCGTATATGTTACGGCTGAGCGGGGTCACGCCCTCCGGCAGGTTCAGGCCGTACTCGGCCCAGGCCGGCTGTATTGCCAATAACAGCAGGGAAATAACCGCCCCCGCAAAAAGTTTCAAATTTCTAGCAGACATGCTGTTTTCCTCAGCGTCATTGTTATCATCTGATGCTCCATACCATCAAGCATACTGTTTAATTGCAGATCGTAAAACCTCTGCCAATCCCCTGCGTTCCTGTTCGTTGAGAAACCGGCCAACCTCGATTTCCTCGCCGCGGGAACACAACAGCAGCCGGCTCGGGTGCCAGGCATTCCAGTGGCGCCGCAACACGACCCTGGTCCAGTACCTCTGGAAGTCATGGCGTTGCTCCGGTCCGGTCCGGCCCGTCTCCACATATACGGAATCGTCTGTAATCGTGATAACCTCCCGCGCGCCACCGCGCCAGGCGGTTATGTAGAGCGCCGCGCCCAGGGCCAGCAACTCCAGCCCCGAGAACGGCAATACCAGGGTCAGTCCGTGGACCCAGAAGTAACCCGCAATTGCAAGGGAAACCCCCGATATCGCACAATACGCCAGCAGTAATTCCTTCCACGACATCGACTGATTGGGCGCAATCACAAAAGTACGCCGTTGATCCGGCGCGGCTTTTAATTCATGGATCATGCACTTATATCCGTCAATGTCAACCCGTTAGCCGCAGCGCGACATGATATTTTGGATTTTACTCTCGCTATAGTGGCAAAAGGATAATAACAGTTGCAGGATTATTCAAGCGTGGCGGCGCGCCGGCCGCGCCAGGTCCAGTCGTTCGACCTCCAGCGCGGCGCTGATCGTGTCCGGTTCAAGCCGCTCCAGCCAGGGAATACTGCCCAGGAACGGCGCGGGAATTTCGCGGCACAGGTAATCCAGCGTGGCCTGCTGCCCTGCATAGTCCCGGCAAATAGCGCTCCCCAGCCATCCGGCGAAGGGCAGTTTCGCGGCAACAAGGGATTCTGCCGTAAGCAGTGCATGGTTGATACAACCCAGGCGCAAGCCCACCACCAGGACAACGGCCAGGTCCAGGCGCCGCACCAGGTCTTCGGTCTGTATTCCGTCAGCCAGCGGCACCCGCCAGCCGCCGACCCCCTCAACGATGACCTTGTCAGCGCCATCGGCCAGGGAGTTATACGACGCGGCCAGCACCTCGAGTTCCACGTTGACCTGCTCATTACGGGCGGCAATATGGGGCGCAATCGGTTGTTCGAATGCGTAGGGATTCACCTGTTGATAGGAGATCGTCCTGCTGCAGCAGTTCATGATTTGCTCGGCGTCGGCGTTTCTCAGCTGTCCATCCTTCCATGCGCTGCCGCTGGCCACCGGCTTCATGCCGTTTACCGCCAGCCCGGCTGACTGCCACCGCGTCATCAACCCCAGCGTTATCCAGGTCTTGCCGACACCGGTATCGGTGCCGGTTATGAACAGATTATGCATATGCATCAGGCGCTCACGTTGCTGTGTGTGAACGGAAGGTAAGCGGATATGTCCCCGGCGCCGGCGTTTCAGGCCGGTCCTGTTTCGTCTCCGGTATCCAGGCATGACCGTACACGGCCTCGAATGTGGCCGGTAACCCGTCATTGCCGTACCTGCTGCGGTATTCCGCCAGCATCGCCCGCAGTTTGCCTTTGCCGGTCACGGATCGTTGCCGGCCCGCGTTGACATTGCCTGCACCGAGCAGTTTCAGCTCGCGCATCAGGGCCAGACCGTCGTTGTAAACCAGGGTAAACGTCTCCGTTTCCAGCACCGGTTCGGCAAACCCTGCGCGCACCAGCGCATCGCCTACGTCGTGCATGTCGGTGAATGCATTTACATGCACGTAATCATCCACGCCTGCCCAGCTGTTTCGCAGCTCCAGGAGAGAGTCCGGCCCGAAGGTGGAAAACAGCAACAGCCCGCCGGGCTCAAGCGCCCGGTAAATCCCGGCAAATGCCTTGTCAAGGTCTGAGACCCATTGGAACATGAGGTTGGAAAATGCGAAATCCGCGCTGTTATCGGCCAGGGGCAGGTTTTCCGCATCGGCACAAAGCAGGTGCTGCCGTTCAGCTAACCCATTGTTATCCCTGGATTTAATCAACATGTTGGCGGCCAGGTCCAGCTGCACGATGCGCGCTGCCCGGTACAGCTCCGACAAGCGCGCGGACAGGCGGCCTGTGCCCGATCCCAGGTCAAGGATCAGCGCCGGTTTCAGCCTGACCGGCTCCAGTCTTTCCAGCAAGCGTTCACCGATTTCCTGTTGTAGCACGGCGACGCGGTCGTAACTGCCGGCCACGCCGTCAAAATTTCGGCGTATTCCGGCCTTGTCCCGCTGGTGCGGCGCGGCGCTTGCGCTCATAACGTCTTTTTCAGTTGTGCCAGTGTGTCGAGCAACCTGTCCACCTGTTCATCGCTATGCCCGGCAGTCAGCGTTATCCTGAGGCGCTCGGTGTTTTTCGGCACGGTGGGGGGACGAATTGCGTTCAGCCAGACGCCGCGGGACCGGGCATAATCGCTGCCCTTTACGGCAGCCTCGGCGCTACCGGCAAGAAACCCCTGAATGGGTGTGCTCGATGCCAGTACCGGCAGGTCGAGCTGTTTCGCTCCCCCGGGAAAACCTGCCCACCAGCTCGCGCAGTCTTTCCCTGCGCCAGGATTCACGGGCGATTATGGCCAATGACCTTACGGCCGCGACAGCCAGGGCCGGCGGCAGCGCAGTGGTATAAATATAGGAACGGCCCGACTGGATAACGGCTTCCACCACCTCTTCCGGTCCGGCCACGAAGGCCCCCATTGCGCCACACGCCTTGCCGAAGGTGGCCATCAATACCGGAACCCGGGTTTGATCCAGGGAGAACTGCTCCAGTACGCCGCCGCCGGTCTCACCCAGTACGCCAAACCCATGGGCGTCATCCACCGCCAGCATGGCCTGGTGTTCCGTACAACACGTTACAATGTCGGGCAACGCGGCAATACTGCCGTCCATGCTGAACACGCCGTCGGTCGCCACCAGCGTCCGTCTGCCCGCACACAACCGCTCCAGCCCGGCAATGTCGTGATGCGCATAGCGGCGCAGGCTTGCCCGCGCCAGCAAGGCTCCGTCGACCAGGGAAGCATGGTTTTCCCTGTCCATCACGATGACATCCTCGCGGCGCGTTGCAAAAGTGGTTATCACGGCAAGATTGGCCAGGTAACCACTTGAAAAAACCACCGCACGTGAGCGGCCGGTATGTGCTGCCAGCGCCTCTTCCAGTTGTTCGTGGGCGCTGCTCCGGCCACAGATCAGCTGCGACGCGCCGCTGCCTACTCCATACGTCGCTACGGCGTCCTGGACTGCCTCAACCAGCCTGGTGTCGTTGGCCAGACCCAGGTAGTCGTTGCTGGAAAAATTGTCATACTGTCTGCCGCCGGCATGGATGATGGCGCCTTGAGCGGAACTGATGGTGCGCCTGGTCCGGAACAGGCCGGCGGATTTGATGTTGTCCAGCCTGCCTGTTAAAGAGAACGGATCGGCCGGCGCGGGGTGACGCATCAGTTTGTCTGTACGGACGGCGTACCCCCGGAAGCAACATCCGTACTGGCGCTCAGTCCCAGTCGCTCGAACAGGTCTTGATCCCGGGAAAATTGCGGGTTATCGGTGGTCAGTAGCTTCTCTCCGTAAAATATGGAATTCGCTCCCGCATAAAAACACAACGCCTGGGTCGTATCACTCATCTCGGTACGGCCTGCGGACAGGCGCACATGCGCGTGCGGCATCAGGATGCGGGCCGTAGCGACGGTTCTTACCAGTTCTATGGGGTCCGTTTCCCGGGCTTCCGCCAGCGGTGTGCCCGCGACACGGACCAGGGTGTTGACAGGCACGCTTTCCGGGTGCCGGGGCATACAGGCCAGCGTCTGCAACAGGGATGCGCGATCGTCAACGGACTCGCCCATTCCGATGATTCCACCACAGCACACATTGATGCCGGCGGCGCGTACGCGCTGCAGGGTGTCAAGCCGGTCCTGGTAGGTCCTGGTGCTGATAATCGTGCCGTAGAAGCTCTCCGATGTATCGAGGTTGTGGTTGTAGTAATCCAGTCCCGCCTGTTTCAGACGCTCCGGCTGTCCGGGCTTCAGCATCCCCAGGGTGACACAGGTTTCAAGCCCGAGTTGCTTGACCCCGGTTATCATCTCGGCGACCTTGTCGATATCCCTGTCTTTCGGGCTGCGCCATGCGGCGCCCATGCAAAACCGGCCCGCGCCCGATGCCAGGGCGCGCCCGGCCTCTTCCAGCACCCGTTCCCGGGACATCAGCCCTTCATTTTCCACGCCGGCCCTGTAACGCACGCTTTGCGGGCAATACGCACAGTCTTCCGGACAACCGCCGCTCTTGATATTTAGCAGGGTGCTCAACTGAATTTCATTGGGGTCGAAACAGTGTCTGTGGACCGTGTGCGCCTGGTGCAACAAATCATTCAGCGGCTGCCCGTAAAGTGCTATGATTTCTGCAAAGTCCCAGTCATGTCTTGGAGCAGACAAGGGATCGTTCTCCCGGATTGTTTTATCGGTAACCATGGATCAATATGTTAGCGTTGTCTCGATAGTTGTCAACCTGTGTCTTTCCTTGTGGTTGACAACTGTTTCAAACCCCGGCCGTTATGCTGATACCTCTTCCGTGTGTGGTTTGCGGGGCGGTTGACAGCGTTGTAACGGACCAGCTCTGCCGGGCTTGCCTCAGCGATATGCCGTCCCACCCCCCGGGGTGTTGCCAGGGCTGTGGGGGCGTATTGGACGATGCGGCCGTCTGCAACCGCTGTTTTGTGTTCCCGCCCGCGTTTGACGGTTGTAGTGCCGGTTGCAGATATGCTTATCCTGTTAACCAGATGATAAAAAAGCTGAAATACCAGGCTCGGCTGGACCTGGTTCGTCCTTTGTGCCGGCCATTGATCGAACGAATCGGACTTGAACGCGCCGCGCTGCCGGACTGTCTTGTCCCGACGCCCCTGCATGGCGCACGGCTGCGCAGCAGGGGTTTCAACCAGGCCCGGGAAATCGCGGCTGTGCTCGCGCAAAAGCTGTCCCTGCCGATTGACGACTACCTGGTGCGCAGGCACAAGCACACCGCGCAGCAATATAACCTGTCTCCCGAACAGCGATCGAAAAACGTCAGAGATGCATTTAATACAATAAATACAACAAGTTATAAAAGGTTGGCTGTGGTGGACGATGTCCTGACAAGCGGCGCGACCGCCAACGAACTGGCGCGTGTGCTGAAACGCAACGGCGCTGAGCATGTACAGGTCTGGTGCGCGGCCCACGCCGCGCCTGGCGGTTATTGACGCGGCTTGCCCCGGATCAGGTGTCGAGGTTCTCGACCGTCAGGGCGTGGGTTTCGATGAAATCCCTCCTGGGCTCAACCTGGTCACCCATCAGGGTCGTGAACACCTCGTCCGCGGCAACGGCATCTTCGATGTTTACCTGGTACAGGTAGCGCGTCTCCGAATTCATGGTCGTCTCCCAGAGTTGTTCCGGGTTCATCTCTCCCAGCCCCTTGTAACGTTGTACGTGCAAGCCGTGGCTCGCTTCCTCCAGCAACCAGTCAACCGCCTGTATAACCGACTCGCCGGAGAACTTTTTGTCTCCGCGCCGGATCGTTACACCTCCGCCGAACAGTTCTTCCGGCCCGACAAGACGCCTGTACTCGGAGGAAGAGAAGAACCCCGGCCGGAAGACGTTGGCGGATGTCACGCCGTGTACGTCTATATCAATCCGGCCGCCGTATCCCCTTCTCCCGGCCCCGGCAAATACTTCTGCACGGTACTTTGCGGTCCCTGAATCCCCGTCACTCAGCCTGTCCCGCAACTCGTTGAACCAGGCTTCCACCCGCGCCTCGTCGGAACAATCGCGCACGGTCAGCCTGGACATGCTGCAAATGGCATTGATGACGTCCGGATGGTAGCGCCGTGACAGCCTCGACTTTTCCTGTTTCATTTTCAGGTACGCGGAACTCAATTGCTGTTTTTGCGCTTCATCGGCCAGTTGGCTTTCACCTGTCTCCAGTTCCGTATCGGTCATGGCCAGTTCCAGCAGGTACGCCTCCTTTTCGAGTTCGTCTTTCAGGTAGCGCTCCTTTTTTCCTTTTTTTATCTTGAACAGGGGCGGTTGTGCTATGTAGATGTGGCCGCGCTCCAGCAGTGCGGGCATTTGCCGGTAAAAGAAGGTCAGCAACAGGGTGCGGATGTGTGATCCGTCGACATCGGCATCTGTCATGATAATCACCCGGTGGTAACGCAGCTTGCCGACGTCAAACTCGTCCTTGCCTATTCCGCAGCCAAGGGCGGTTATCAGGGTGCCGACCTCCGTTGAAGATAACATCTTGTCAAAACGGGCTTTTTCAACGTTCAATATCTTTCCTTTCAACGGCAGAATTGCCTGGTAGCGCCGGTCCCTTCCCTGCTTTGCCGAACCGCCCGCCGAGTCCCCTTCCACCAGGAACAGTTCCGAGGCCGACGGATCTTTTTCCTGGCAGTCGGCCAGCTTGCCGGGCAGGCCGGCTATATCCAGGGCCGTTTTCCTGCGTGTCAATTCCCGCGCCTTGCGCGCCGCGTCACGGGCCCGGGCAGCATCTACGATCTTCTCACAAATCGTCTTCGCTTCGGCCGGCCGCTCAAGCAGGAACTCCTGCAGTTTCTCAAGCACGGAAGATTCCACCACCGGACGTACTTCACTGGAGACCAGCTTGTCCTTGGTTTGCGATGAAAATTTGGGGTCCGCCACCTTGATGGAAAGCACTGCCGTCAGCCCCTCCCTCACGTCGTCGCCCGTTACCGGCACTTTCGTTTTTGCAGACAGACCTGTCTGTTCCAGGTACGTGTTCAGGCTGCGGGTCAGCGCGCCGCGGAACCCGGCAAGATGGGTGCCGCCATCCCGCTGCGGAATGGTGTTGGTAAAACAGAAGATGTTCTCCTGGTAGGAGTCATTCCATTGCATCGCGAGCTGGACAACTGTACCTTCACGTTCCACGTCAATATTTATGACCGTTTCATGCAAGGGTGTTTTATTGCGGTTCAAATGCCGGACAAACTGGGCAATTCCTCCTTTATATTCAAACACATCCTGCTTTCCGCTACGTTCATCCAGCAGTTCGATCCTTACCCCGGAATTGAGAAACGACAATTCGCGCAAGCGCTTGGCAAGAATGTCATAATGGAATTCTATGTTCGTGAAAACCTGATCGCTGGGCAAAAAGCGGATTTCCGTCCCGGTCAGGTCCGAAGGCACCGTCTGTTCCAGCGGCGCCAGCGGCTTGCCTTCCCTGTACTCCTGCTTGAATTCGTACCCGTCCCGGCAGATCGTCAGCTCCAGGGTGCGGGACAAGGCGTTGACTACCGACACCCCCACCCCATGCAAACCGCCTGATACCTTGTAGGAATTATCATCAAACTTACCGCCCGAGTGCAGCGTCGTCATAATCACTTCAGCCGCAGACACCCCTTCTTCCGCATGGGTTCCGATCGGAATGCCCCTGCCGTTGTCAGCCACCGTCACGGACTCGTCCGTTTGAATGATCACCTTAATCTCGGAACAGTATCCGGCCAGGGCT
Source organism: Gammaproteobacteria bacterium (assembly GCA_965208655.1). Classification (GTDB taxonomy): domain Bacteria; phylum Pseudomonadota; class Gammaproteobacteria; order Eutrophobiales; family Eutrophobiaceae; genus JAAXHV01. Next base: position 878,745 of record CBDBPJ010000007.1, on the reverse strand, counting down.
TCGTCTATACTGTTGTCCACCACCTCAAAAACCATGTGGTGCAGGCCGGTGCCGTCATCCGTATCGCCGATATACATGCCCGGGCGTTTCTTTACCGCCTCAAGCCCTTTTAATACCTTGATTTTTGATGAATCGTAACTGCTTTTATCCACTATTTTACCTTCCGGGAAAAGACACATTTTAGCATGCGGTCATTGTTCACTGCAACAAAACCGCCCTGACCTCCGGCGCTGGATGCGCTTTCGGGATTATGGGTTCAGATACACTGTGCAGCCTTTGTCGCGGCGGCTGCAGATACCTAAATCAGACACCCTTGTTTCACGTGAAACATCCTTTTTTGTGTCTGTTCGTGAGACGGGATCTTTCCTGTTGTCGTGATAAACACCTGTACTCCCTGTCCCGCCAGAACCTCAACGACGCGGCGCTGTCCGGTCATGTCCAGTTCGGCCTGCAAATCGTCTACCAGGATGATCGGTGCGCGCCCTGTCCTGCGCCTGAAAACGCGATCCTGGGCTAGAGACAGGGCAATGATACACAGTTTTATTTGGCCGCGTGAATAAAAGTGACCAATCTCTCTCTCATCCCGGCGTATCACAATATCGCTTCGGTGTATGCCGTGGCGGGTCATACCCCTTTCCATATCCCCTTTCCGGTGTTCCGACAGAAACCGGTCCAGGGCAATCCCGGCTTGCCAGCCACGCTCGTACACAAGTTCCGCCCGTGGTATCTCAAGCAACTGCGATGTGTTTGCCATTTCTTCCGCTATTTCCGCGATGAATTCGTTTCTCTGGGCATTGATTGTCCGCGCAGACAGCCACATCGCCTGTTCCCAGGTTCCCAACTGTTCAACCTTGTTCTTCCTTAGCAGGTTATTCCTGTTTTTCAATGCCTTATGGTAATCCCTCCAGGTTTCGATATAGGTTGGTTTCACGTGAAACATCGCCCAGTCCAGCCAGCGCCTTCTAAACACCGGGCTGCCGGAAACCATTCCGTGGATATCCGGCGTGATAGTGATGACGGGAACCTGGCCCGCCTGCTCAGACACCTTGCGTATGGTGCGGTTGTTATATCGAATATTTATCGTTCCTCTGCTGCGTTCAACCCCCGTAACAACCATCGTCTGGTCGGTTAACCGCAGCCCGGCGCTGACCTGCAATGCCTGTTGCTGGTGGCGGATGACGCGGTTAATTCCGGAAGTACGGAAAGATCGGCAACGGCTCAGAATATGAATGGCCTCCAACAGCGCCGTTTTTCCGCTACCGTTTGGTCCGGAGATGAAATTAAGCGACGGATCCGGCTCGATCCGCAGGTTGGACAGGTTACGGACGTTCCTGACTTGCAGCCATTCTATATGCATCGGCCGCGCAGACACTGGTATTGCACGGGTTGCTCAGTCTTTTACAGCAGCAACGGCATTACAATATATTTGCAGCTTCCTCCTTCCTCGGGCAATACCAGACAACCGCTTTTCGGCGATGACACGGAAAGCCTGACCTTGTCGGTCTGAATGATATTGACGGCATCATGCAGGTAGGTCACATTGAAGCCCACCTCCAGATTATCTCCCGCATACTCCACATCGATCTCGTCTTCAGCCTGTTCCTGGTCCGGGCTATGGACAAGTGCCCGCAGTTTATTCTGCTCCAGGGTAATTTTAACGCCCCGGTACTTGTCGCTTGAAAGGATTGAGGCGCGACTCAGGCTTTGCTTGAGCGGTTCGCGCTCAGCCAGTACTACGTTTTCGGAGAGTTCCGGTATTACCCGGTTGTAGTCCGGGTATTTACCATCTATCAATTTACTTGTGAATACATAATTGTCCAATGCTACGCGAACCTGGTTTTTGCTCATGACGATTTGCATTTCGGCGTCGCTGTCTCCGACCAGGCGCAACAGTTCCTGCACCCCTTTTCTGGGAAGTATCAACTGTCTTGTTGCGTCTGCGGGGATAGCAACTTCGACATCGCATAGCGCAAGCCGGTGCCCGTCGGTAGCTACAGCACGCAGCCTGTCCTGCTGCGCTTCCAGCAAGACTCCATTCAAATAGTAACGCACGTCCTGCTTGGCCATGGCAAAAGCCGTTTGCTCAAGCAGTGATTTAAACACGTTCTGGGGAATGGAGAGCTTCACATCGGGGTCTACCGGTTCAACCAGGGGGAATTCCTGGGCAGGCAACGACAATAATGAAAACCGGCTCCGCTCCGAACTGACGTTGACCCGTTCACCGTCAACGACAAGACTTATCTCCGCAGCCTCGGGAAGCGCTCTGCAGATATCAAACAATTTGCGCGCGGGGATAGTGATGTCTCCGACGGGCCCGAAATTTCCCTCAAGGGAGGCTGAGAGTTCAACTTCCATGTCCGTTGTCGTCAGGCGCATACCAGCAGAGCTGATATTGATGAGCACATTGGCAAGGATCGCCAGGGCAGGTCTGGGGTCGACAACTCCTGCAACCTTGCTCAGGACCGGAAATAGAATACTATTATTAATATTTAGATTCATATTAGTTGCAGTTATTAATGCGGCTTAAACCTGTAGACTTTAAATTTCTTATTGTTTTCAACCAGTTGCAAGCGCTTTTGAATACGGGCGCTGGTTGTTTCCTTTTGATTTGCTGTGGATAAGTCCCACTTGCTTTTGAGGCTGCTTTTTTGAATAGGTTGTCCACAGCTTGCTTAACGATTTAATAACATTTGACCGGCGACTCTGGTACGGCGTAGAAGTATAGCATATTCCGGGCGAGGTTAGTGTCTATGCGCCAGCCCGGTAAATAACGCCGGTTGTGACTTTTCCCACAAATCAGGTCAACTTTCTCTTGCCTGTCCTGCCAATATTTTATAGCTTCAGATCGTGGTTCAGGAACCTGGAACACAAACAATCAAACATAAGGAGACCATGATGCATATATTACGTAAACTTATAGTCCTCATTTTTCTCGGCATGCCCGCGACAATCCTAGCCGCCGGCGAGGTCGATATCAACACGGCTGACAAGGAGACTCTGATGACCCTGAGCGGGGTCGGCGAGAGCTTCGCAGAAAAGATTATCAATTACCGGGATCGCAACGGTGATTTTAAAACCGTGCAGGAATTGACCAATATACGGGGTATCGGCCCGGCACTGGTTGAGAAAAACAAGGCTGTTCTGACGGCAGGAAAGCCGGCAGAGTGATACCCGCGGCAGTGCGGCCCGCAATAGCGCTTGCCGTTGTACAAAAAACTGCCCCTGTTTTGCCGGAAAACAGGGGCAGCGCATTGATGTGAGCCGGCCCGGGGAGCAAACGGCGGCACTTTTTGTGCTTGTTCGCAACAAGCCCTCTGCTGTATGCTTTGCCGATCAATGCATCTGAACCGTACGAGATGGATATAGCGTATAAACCCCGGCAAATCGAAACCGAAGTCCAGGCAGCGTGGGAGGAAAACCACGCCTTCAAGGTAACGGAAGACCCCGACAGGGACAAGTTTTACTGTCTGTCAATGTTTCCGTATCCCAGCGGGAAACTGCACATCGGCCATGTGCGTAATTACACCATAGGCGACGTGATTGCCCGGTACCAGCGGTTGCAGGGCAAAAACGTGCTCCAACCCATGGGCTGGGATGCGTTTGGCCTGCCGGCAGAGAACGCCGCGATAGAAAACCGGGTGGCGCCGGCGGAGTGGACCTACCGCAACATCGATTACATGCGCGCCCAGTTAAAGCGGCTGGGTTTTGCCTACGACTGGGACCGGGAAATCGCCACCTGCAAACCGGATTATTACCGCTGGGAGCAGTGGTTTTTTACTGAATTGTATAAAAAGGGACTGGTTTACAAGAAGACCGCGCCGGTCAACTGGGACCCCGTCGACCAGACCGTGCTGGCCAATGAGCAGGTGATTGACGGCAGGGGCTGGCGTTCCGGGGCGGCAGTGGAAAGGAAGGAAATACCGCAGTGGTTTTTGAAAATCACCGACTACAGCGAGGAGTTGCTGAACGAACTGGACAACCTGCCGGGCTGGCCGGAGTCGGTGCGCACCATGCAAAGGAACTGGATAGGCCGGTCGGAGGGCGTGGAGATCGATTTCCCGCTTGCGGGCGGGCACGACAAACTGGCGGTATATACCACCCGGCCGGATACCTTGTTTGGTGTCAGCTACATGGCGGTGGCCGTGGAGCACCCCCTGGCCGTTGCCGCCGCCGGGGACAACGACGCCGTTGCCGCATTTGTACACAAGCACCGCAATGCAGGCACGTCCGAAGCGCTGGTGGAGACCATGGAAAAAGAAGGCGTGCCGCTGGGAATTGACGCAAGCCACCCGCTGACCGGGGAAGCGTTGCCGGTATGGGTAGCCAATTTTATCCTGATGGGTTACGGCACCGGTGCGGTGATGGGGGTGCCGGGACACGATCAGCGTGACTGGGAATTCGCGAAAAAATATGGCCGCGCCGTTAAACCGGTGATATCCCCGGCAGACGGCAGCAAGTTGAACCTGGATGGCGGCGCCTACGTGGAGAAAGGCGTACTGATAAATTCAGGAGAGTTTGACGGCCTGGATTTCGAGCAGGCGTTTAGCGCTATTACAGGGAAGCTGGAAGAACGCGGCCTGGGGGAGCGCAAGACCAACTACCGGCTGCGGGACTGGGGCATTGCCCGGCAACGTTACTGGGGCTGCCCAATTCCCATGATTGCCGATGAGAAAGGCAATTCGGCGCCGGTTACTGCTGCGGACCTGCCGGTGGTGTTGCCGGAAGACGTGGAGTTCTCGGGCGTGCGCTCGCCGTTGGATGACATGGATGAATTCTTGCAGGCGCAGCATCCGGAAAGCGGTCTGCCGGGACGGCGCGAAACCGACACCTTCGATACGTTTTTTGAATCGTCCTGGTATTTCGCACGGTTCTGTTGTCCGGATAATCATGAGGCCATGCTGGATGAAAGAGCCGATTACTGGTTGCCTGTTGACCAGTATGTCGGCGGCATCGAGCACGCTGTACTGCATTTGTTATACTCTCGATTTTTTCAAAAACTTCTTCGAGATCAAAATCTTACGAACTCAGGGGAACCGTTCAGGAACCTGCTGACGCAGGGAATGGTCGTCGCTGAGACCTTTTACCGGGAAGCGCGCGGGCGCAAGACGTATTACAACCGCAACGACCTGGAATTCGAGCGTGACGCCAGGGGCAGGATCAGTTCCGCCCGCCACAGGCAGGACGGCCTGCCCGTGACAATCGGCAACATGGAGAAAATGTCCAAGTCGAAGAACAACGGTGTGGATCCGCAGGACATGATAGATAAGTACGGCGCGGACACCGTGCGCCTGTTCGTCATGTTCGCCGCCCCGCCGGAACAGAGCCTGGAATGGTCGGATACGGGGATTGAGGGTGCGCACCGGTTTCTCAAGCGGCTGTGGAAATTCGCCCGGGACAATTATCGGAACAGCCCTGCGCCGGGAGCGGACACATTTACCCGGGAACAGCGCGCCGCGCGCCGCAAGATCCACCAGACTATCGTCAAGGTCAATGACGATATCGGCCGGCGCTATACGTTCAATACCGCCATAGCCGCGGTGATGGAACTGCTGAATGTGCTGAACCGCATGGGCGGACAGACTGATAATGATCTTGCGGTCCGGCGCGAAGGACTGGAAGTCACAGTCCTGCTGCTGTCGCCCATCATCCCACACGTCACCGATGCAATCTGGCGCGCCATGGGCAAGGAAACGGCGCTCATCGACGCCGCCTGGCCGCGTGCGGACACGGCAGCCCTGGTTGAAGATGAAGCCCGGCTGGTGGTGCAGGTCAACGGAAAAAAACGCGCGCAAATAGTCACAACACCGGACGCGTCCGACGCCACGATCAAAGCGGCTGCGCTGAGCGATGAAAACGTACAGCGGCACATCGCCGGCAAGCAGGTAAAAAGGGTCATCGTCGTGCCGCAGCGACTGGTAAACATCGTTGCCGGTTAACTGTAATCAAGCCGGGCAGGCGCGGGTTACAGGTATTGTTGCCTTGCGCGGCGTAAACGCCGGGACCGCGTTTTCCTTGTAACGCAATTCGGAAATCCGTATCCTTTGTGAAAATGAGAATTTCTTCATGGCATGTCGTTTTGTTCGTCATGATCCTGGTGCAGGGTTGCGGCTACCATTTGCGCGGCCAGGCCCCGCAAACCAGGGCCAAAGGCGGATACAGTATTTATCTCGCGGCATCCGGCGCCAGCCAGCTTGCAGCAGCGGTTGAAGCGCAACTGGCGGTTTCCGGGGTTAGTATCACGGACAGCAGGGAGGGCTCGGATTACGTATTAAGCATCCATGCGGAGGAATTTGCGCGCCAGGTACTGAGCGTTTCACCCGCGACCGGCAAGGTCGAGGAGTACCAGGTTATTCTCACGGGCCGCATCAGCATCAGCAAGACCGGCGCTGAGGAACTGGTAACGAACCAGGCCATCAGGGTCAGCGGCGATTATGCCTTCGATGAAGACGCGGCGCTGGGGAAATTCGCCGAGGAGGAGACCATCAAGGAAGAACTGGTCGAGCAGGCGGCGGCACGGATCATCCAGCGGCTGAACACACTGGCAAAATAACCGGCGCATGCGTCTGAAAGCAGAGCAGCTTGCGGCGCACCTGGACCAGTCCCAACTCAAGCCGGTCTATTACGTCAGCGGCGATGAACCCCTGCAGTTACAGGAGGCGAGCGACCAGATTCGCGCCCGGGCACGCGCCCTGGGGTACGAGGAACGCGTTGTCCTGGATGTGGATGCCGGGTTTGACTGGAGCCGGTTGCATGAAGCCGGCGCCAACCTGTCCCTGTTTTCCAGCAAGCGCATCATCGAACTCAGGCTGGGCAGCCAGAAACCCGGCAGGGAGGGCGGTGCGGCCCTTACCGACTACACGGACGGATGTTCTCCGGACAACCTGCTGTTGTTGACCTCCGGCCGCATCGACAGAAAAGCCCAGCAGGCAAAATGGTTCAAGGCGCTGGACCGGTGCGGTTGCTGGCTACAGGTCTGGCCGGTTGAACCGGCCGGGTTGCCGGCCTGGATCATGGCGCGTTGCCGCCGGCAGGATAAACGCATCAGCAGGGAAGGAGCCGCGTTGATTGCCCAGCGGGTGGAGGGAAACCTGCTTGCGGCGCGGCAGGAAATCGATAAGTTGGCGCTGCTTGTAGAGCGTCCGGATATAGACAGCGACGATGTTCTGGGAATGGTGGTGGACAGCGCCCGGTACGACGTGTTCGACCTGATTGAGAACGTCTTTCTGGGCAATCCGGAACGTATCTCCAGGATGCTGCGGGGCCTGATGAATGAAGGCGTCGAACCGCTCAGCGTGTACGGCGCGCTGATGTGGGGTGTGCGCCGGGCCGGCGCCATTGCGCATGAGATAGCCCGGGGCAAACCGAGGGAGCAGGTGCTCGACGCATACCGGATCATGGGCCGGAACAGGAAAGGCCTTAACATGTTGCTGAAACGCTTCAGCCCCGGCAGGCTGTCCGCCCTGCTGGTGGAAGCGCTGGAGATTGACAAAGCCCTGAAAGGCGCGGCAGCGAATGACGGCTGGCAACAGCTGGAAAAGTTTATGTTCGCGCTGGCCGGGCACAGGCTGGAGAAGGCACGATGACGGAGAATGTCCGAAATTACATTCACTCGATGGGCCGGACCGCGCGGGACGCGGCGCGCGCCATGGCGCGCGCCGGAACCGGAGCAAAAAATGCCGCGCTGAATATAATCGCCGAGCGCCTGTCGGCGCGGCGGGAACAGTTATTCGAAGCGAATGCAGCCGATCTCGCGGCGGCGCGGGAAAGCCGGCTGGCAGCAGCACTGCTTGATCGTCTCGAGCTGACCCCGGCCCGGCTGGAGGCCATGGCCGACGGCCTGTTGCAGGTTGCGGACCTGGCCGACCCGGTGGGAGAAATTTCAGGAATGAATTACCGTCCCACCGGGATCCAGGTGGGGCAGATGCGTGTGGCGCTGGGCGTGGTGGGGATTATTTACGAGTCCAGGCCCAACGTCACGGCCGATGCCGCAGGACTCTGCATAAAATCGGGCAACGCGGTGATCCTGAGGGGCGGTTCCGAGGCAATCAATTCCAATACGGCCATCGCGGAATGTATCCGCGCCGGATTGCAGGCCGCCGGATTGCCGGAGAATGCCGTGCAGGTCGTGCAAACCACCGACCGTGCCGCGGTGGGAGAACTGCTGGCCCTCGATGAATTCGTCGATGTCATCATACCGCGGGGAGGCAAGGGGCTGATCGAGCGTGTCAGCAAAGAGGCAAGGATGCCGGTCATCAAGCACCTGGACGGGGTCTGCCACGTCTATATAGACGCTGAGGCGGACATCGATAAAGCGGTGACCGTCGCCTATAACGCCAAGACCCAGCGTTACGGCACCTGCTGCACCATGGAATGCCTGCTGGTGGCCGAACCGGTCGCAGAGAAAGTACTGGCGAGCCTTGGACCCATGTATGAAGAGGCCGGCGTCGAGATCCGCGGCGACGAACGCTCCAGGGAAATCCTGCCGGGAATAAATGCCGCGACGGATGCGGACTATTTCACGGAATACCTGGCGCCCGTGATGTCGCTGAAAATCGTCGGCGGACTGGATGAAGCCATGGAACATATCGAGCATTACGGTTCCAGGCATACCGACGCCATTGTGACCGAAAACATGAGTCATGCCAGGCGCTTTATGGCCGAGGTCGATTCAAGCTCGGTCATGGTGAACGCATCGACCCGGTTTGCTGACGGGTATGAGTACGGCCTGGGCGCTGAGATCGGGATCAGCACGGATAAATTTCATGCCCGCGGGCCGGTCGGACTCGAGGGCCTGACATCGCAGAAGTTCATTGTTCTCGGCGACGGCCATATCAGAAAATAGCGTGTTGCCGGCCCCCGCAGACGAACAACTGACGAGTGAGTAAGGGAAAACCCATCGGCCTGCTCGGCGGGGCGTTCGACCCGGTTCACAAAGGCCACATACGCATGGCGCTTGGCTGCATGGAAACCCTGGACCTGCAGGAAGTCAACTTCATCCCCGCCAGTATTCCCCCGCTTAAATCGGCGACCGGCGCGCCACCGCAGCACCGGTTGGCCATGCTGGAGCTGGCGTTGCGCCGCTATCCGCGGCTGGTTGTCAACGACATGGAACTGGAAAGGGGCGGCGTGTCTTACACGATTAATACCCTGGTCGACCTGCGCCGCAGGAAACAGGGACAGCCGCTGTGTTTCATCCTGGGCCTGGACGCGTTCAACTCGCTGCCGGCGTGGCGCCGCTGGTCGGAACTGACGGATCACGCGCACCTGGTGGTCGTCGACAGAAAGTTGCAGCACGACGGGTGCGGGGATGCGCGGTTACAGGCGTATTATGCCGAGCGCGCCTGTTCTTCAGCGGCCACCCTGCATGACCACCCCGGCGGGTTTATCCTTAAAACGGATGTTTCCGTGCCGGACATATCTTCCACACAAATACGCAAACTGCTGGGCAGTCGCCAGGACGCAGGGAGCCGACTGCCGCCCGGTGTCTACGACTATATCAAGGAGAATAATCTATACGCATGAACAAGTTCACCCGACAGATCAGCGCGGCGATGGAGGACCTGAAAGGGGAAGACGTGCAGACGTTCGATGTGCGCACGCTGACCACCATGACGGATTTCATGATCATTGCCAGCGGCCGGTCGGACCGCCAGGTCAAGGCCATAGCCGAAAAGGTCATAGAGATGGCGAAATCGATACAAATCAGGCCGCTGGGAGTGGAAGGACAGCAACAGGGGGAATGGATCCTGATCGATTTCGGCGACGTCATTGCCCATGTCATGCGGCCGGCAACCCGGGCCTATTATCAACTGGAAAAACTGTGGTCGGTATCGGACAGGGCCGGGGCCGGCAGTCATTCATGACCGATCCGGATCAGCGAATCTACCTGGCATCCGGATCACCTAGGCGCGCGCAACTGCTTGACCAGGCAGGCATTTCTTATCAAGTGATAAGTGCTGATGTGGAGGAGCGCAGGGGTGACGGTGAGCCCGCGGCGGACTATGTTATCCGCGTAGCCAGGGCAAAGGCCGAAGCCGCGGCAACGCTGATAACACGGCCGGCGCCGATACTGGCGGCCGATACGGAGGTGGTCGTGGATGACAGGATCCTGGGGAAGCCGCAGGACCGGCTTGCCGCAGTTGAGATGCTCATGTCTCTGTCCGGCAGGACACACCGGGTGCTCACGGCAGTAGTTCTGTTGCATGAACGGCTTGATTACAGGCTGAGCGAGAGCCGGGTCAGCTTCAAGCCGCTCACGCGGCGGGAATGCGAAACCTACTGTGATACCGGGATGCCTTACGACAAGGCGGGCGGGTACGGCATACAGGACCGGGCGGCGCTGTTTATTTCAAGAATCGAAGGGAGTTATTCCGGGATCATGGGACTGCCCCTGTATGAAACGGCCCAATTACTGGAGGAACACGGCGCGCTCCGGGTGGCCTGACCCGGCGCGCCCCGGGACGCCGTTCGCTATCAACCCGGGTCAAATCTGGTTGAAGTAACGCCTCAGGCAGATGCCGTGGTAATGGTCGACGATGTAATAGTAGATGTCCGTCCAGCTCGGATCGCCGTTCTCATCGGTGGGCCACCACAGTTTCCTGTTTATCCAGTAATTGTGGAAGTGGTCCGCGCAGTAGTTGATGGTTTCCTCGTCATAGTTCAACTCCATCACGCCCGCCGCATGTTCCGCGCCGATAAAGTCCTGCATCACCTGTTTGTAGGCGATGTTTAACCGCGGCCGGCCCGCATCTTCCAGTTCAGCCCGGTCGGCGCGGGTGCCGTAGCGCTGCGCCAGGCCGTCCAGCCGCGCAAGCTTCCCGGCGCCGGCCTGTGCGTTCTCAAACCGTTCGCAGGCCTCCTGGTCGCCTTCGCGGCATTCCCGTCCCCATAAATCGAGCGCGGAAAACTGGTGCGGCTCATTGAGAACAACAAATAAAATGAGCGAGGTGATGAACAAGGTTCAGCAACCGGGCATCAGAGTAACGGCACGATGAGCAGGGCAACGATGTTGATGATCTTGATAAGCGGGTTGACCGCCGGTCCGGCGGTATCCTTGTAAGGATCGCCCACGGTATCACCCGTGACTGCGGCCTTGTGGGCTTCCGACCCCTTGCCGCCCAGGTTGCCGTCCTCGATGTATTTCTTGGCGTTGTCCCAGGCGCCGCCGCCGGTGGTCATGGAGATGGCGACGAACAGGCCGGTCACAATCGTACCCAGCAACAGCCCGCCGAGGGCTACGGGCCCCAGCACCTTGCCGACGATGACCGGGACCAGCACCGGCAACAGGGAAGGGATGATCATTTCCTTGATGGCCGATTTGGTCAGCAGGTCAACGGCGCGGGAATAATCCGGTTTGCCGGTCCCGTCCATGATACCCGGGATCTCCCTGAACTGCCGCCGCACCTCCATCACCACCGAACCGGCCGCGCGGCCCACCGCTTCCATAGCCATTGCGCCAAACAGGAAAGGCACCAGGCCACCGATAAACAGGCCGATGATCACCAGCGGGTCCGACAGCGAAAACTCCACGTGAATGCCGGCCTGGGCCAGGGCATGGGTATAGTCGCCGAACAACACCAGGGCGGCCAGCCCGGCGGAGCCGATGGCATAACCCTTGGTAACGGCCTTGGTGGTATTCCCTACCGCGTCCAGCGGGTCGGTGATATTACGGATCTTTTCATCAAGGTCCGCCATTTCCGCAATGCCGCCGGCATTATCGGTAATGGGTCCGAACGCGTCCAGGGCGACGATGATGCCGGTCATCGACAGCATCGATGTGGCCGCAATGGCGATGCCGTACAGCCCGGACAGTTCATAAGCGCCCCAGATACTGGCGCAGACGGCCAGCACCGGCAGGGCGGTTGCTTTCATGGACACGCCGATGCCGGCGATGATATTGGTGGCGTGGCCGGTTTCAGATGCGGCGGCGATGTGTTTGACCGGCGCGTAGTCGGTGCCGGTGTAATATTCGGTTATCCAGACCATGGCCGCGGTCAGCGCCAGCCCGATCAGTGCGCAGCCGTATAACGCCCCGGCGGTCATCCCGGGAATAGCAGCCATCATATTGTTCGTGACCGGATAAAACAGTATGGCGGCCAGCACCCCGGCGACGATCAGGCCCTTGTACAGGGCGCCCATGATGGTGCCGCCCTCTCCGGACCTGACAAAGAAACAACCGATGACCGAGGCAACGATGGAAGCGCCGCCCAGCGCCAGCGGGTAGAGAATGGCGTTTTCACTTCCCGGGACTACCAGGCTGCCCAGCAACATGGTCGCTATCACGGTCACCGCGTAGGTTTCAAACAGGTCGGCCGCCATGCCGGCGCAATCACCCACGTTATCGCCGACGTTGTCCGCGATCACCGCGGGGTTGCGCGGGTCGTCCTCGGGGATGCCGGCTTCCACCTTGCCTACCAGGTCGGCGCCGACGTCGGCGCCCTTGGTGAAGATGCCGCCGCCCAACCGGGCAAATATGGAGATCAGGGAGCCGCCGAAACCCAGGCCGATGAGGGCGTGGAGTATGGTATCGCTATCTGCCCCCATGCTTTGCAGCAACGCGTAATAGCCGGCTACGCCCAGCAGGCCCAATCCGACGACCAACAGGCCCGTGATAGCACCGCCCCTGAAGGCAACCGTCAACGCCGCATTCATGCCGCTGTTGGCAGCTTCGGCTGTGCGCAGGTTGGCGCGCACGGATATATTCATACCTATGTATCCGGCGGCGCCGGAGAACACTGCGCCGATCAGGAACCCGAATCCAGTGTACCAGTCGAGTACGAATCCGAGTACGATGAACAGGATCGCGCCGACCGTGCCGATGGCCGTGTATTGCCGGTTGAGGTATGCGGATGCGCCCTGTTGTATGGCCGCGGCGATTTCCCGCATGCGTTCGTTTCCTTCGGGCTGGGACAGTATCCAGCGTACTGAAATGATGCCATACAGGATGGCGATAACACTGCAAATCAAGGCGATGTCCAATGTCGACATAGTGATGCTCCCAATCAGTTGTTAGTTGTCAGTTTTTAGCGGGCTGTTTCGAGTCAACACACCAAAAACCAAAAGCTGATAACCACAAGTGGCAGTCCAGGCAGATACCTTGGTGTGCAGCCTGTTCAGAGAACGTGACAGTTTATAGATTTACCGGCGAAGTTCAAACCCCGAGCCGGTTTTTTTTGCAACGGGGGCGTTCACCAGGCGCACGTATTCCGGCATGCCGTTGCGATAGGGCGGGTAGTCTTCTCCCTGGATCAGGGGTTCCAGGTAGCTGCGGCATGCCCGGGTAATGCCGAAGCCGTCTTCACTGATATATTCCCCGGGCATGAATTTTTCCGCGTTGGCCACGTCTGACAGGTCTGCCTGGCCGATTTCCCAGCGGTACGGGTCGTCGGAGGTGCGGACTATAGCCGGCATGATCGCGCTGTGCCCGGCCAGGGCAAACTCCACGGCAGCCTTGCCCAGGGCATAGGCCTGTTCAACATCCGTCCCTGAGGCGATGTGGCGCGCCGCGCGCTGCAGGTAATCGGCTACGGCCCAGTGATATTTGTACCCCAGTTGTTGCCTCACCAGGTTTGCCACAAGGGGCGCCGCGCCGCCCAGCTGGGCATGGCCGAAGGCGTCCGTGGTGCCCTGTTCAGCGAGGAAGCGTCCGTCAGGCCAGCGCGCGCCTTCGGAAACGACAACGGAGCAGTAATCATGACGCGCGACACAATCCCGTACCTTGGCGAGAAAACGATCCTGGTCGAACGGGACCTCGGGAAACAGTATCACCACCGGGATATCGTTGTCGGCATCCGCGGCCAGGCCGCCCGCGGCGGCGATCCAGCCGGCATGGCGCCCCATTACTTCAATGATGAATACCTTGGTGGACGTCTTTGCCATAGCCGCCACGTCGTAGGAAGCCTCGCGTACGGATACCGCTATATACTTGGCCACCGAACCGAAACCCGGGCAGTTATCCGTGACCGGCAGGTCATTATCAACCGTTTTGGGGATGTGAATTGCCTGTATGGGGAACCCCCATTTCCCGGAAAGCTGCGAGACCTTGTGGCACGTATCGGCTGAATCCCCGCCGCCGTTGTAGAAGAAATAACCGATGTTATGGGCTTTGAAAACCTCGATCAGGCGCTCGTATTCGGCCCGGTTTTCATCCAGCCCCTTGAGCTTGTAGCGGCACGAACCGAAGGCGCCGGAGGGGGTATGCCGTAACGCGCTGATGGCTGCCGCGGGCTCCTTCCCCGTATCGATAAGGTCTTCGGTCAACGCGCCGATAATGCCGTTACGGCCGGCGTAGACATTGGCGATCCTGTCCGGGTGCAGGCGCGCGGTTTCTATCACGGCGCAGGCGCTGGTGTTGATCACGGCCGTTACCCCGCCGGATTGAGCGTAAAAGGCGTTTTTTGCCTCAGCCATCGAAAAAATTCCCCTGAGTCATGAAAAGGCGTTCAAAATGCGATATGTTACACGTTTATACCGCGCTTCTCACCCGGGCAAGCGGCGCCGCGGGAACTAACAGAATCTGGTTAACTCTATACAACATGATTAAGGATGTTTACCGACTGGCACAGACCGGGATCAGCCTGCTCCTGGTCGTATTCCTGTGTGCCCCGGCCGCCGCCGAAGTAACGACCCTGGACCTGCCTGATATCGGCGATTCGACGGGCGGGCTGCTGAGCCCGGAGTTCGAGAGGCGGCTGGGACAGGCGTTTCTCAGCCGGGTGAGGAAACAGGCGGATCTCGTATCCGACCCCGAAGTCAACACCTATATCGAATCTATCGGCTACCGCCTGGTGTCCCAGAGCGATAACAACGAGCAGCAGTTTACGTTCTTTGTTATCAATGACTCACTGATCAATGCATTTGCCGCGCCCGGCGGCATTATCGGCATCAACAGCGGCGTGATCCTGAACGCCGACACCGAAAGCGAACTTGCCGGCGTCATGGCCCATGAAGTTGCCCACGTGACCCAGAAACACATGGCAAGGTCGGTGGAGATGTCAAAAAAGATGAGCATCCCGACCCTGGCGGCCATGCTGGGCGCAATCCTGGTGGCTACCCAGAATCCGGAAGCCGGACAAGCCGCGTTAATGGCGGTGCAGGGCGTATCGGCACAGGCGCAGATCAATTTCACCCGCACCAACGAGCAGGAGGCGGACCGCATCGGCATCCAGTTGCTGGCGCGTTCCGGGTTCGACCCCCGGGGGATGACGGGATTTTTCAGAAAGTTGCAGCAGAGTTCGCGATTTTCCGCGCAGGCGCCGGAGTTTCTCCGCACCCATCCGTTGACGACACGCCGCATCGCGGACGCAAGCGCCCGGGCGGCGGCCTATTCGGGCGCGCTCGAGGTGGAAGAAAGCATGAGCTTTCCCCTGGTCAAGGCAAAATTGATCGTGTCGTCCCACAAAGCCCCCGGGGAAGCGGTCGAGTATTTTTCCCGCCGTCTCGCCGGCGCCGGCCGGGGGGGCGCCAGTGCGGCAGACCGCTACGGCTACATCATAGCCCTGACCGCCGCCGGCCAGTATACGCTGGCGCGGGAACAGGCGCGGCGGCTGTTGTCCGGCGACCCGGAAAATGTCGCTTACCTGCTTGCTGCGGCGGACATCGAGGTCAGACAGGGAAATTATGATGCAGCATTCGAGATATTCTCAAAGACGGAACGGTTGTACCCGGATTACCGGCCGCTGGTGCTGAACTTTGCCAATGCCCTGTTAAAAGCGGGACAGCCCGGCCTGGCGCGTGACAAGCTGCGTGAGTTCGGCAGGTTTCAGACGCCGGACATCACTTATTTTGACTACCTGACCCGGGCCGAGGCCGAAGCGGGAGACCAGGTGGAATCCAGTATAGCCAACGCGGAATATTACTTTCTTACCGGTGAAACCCGGGTCGCCATAGAACAGCTCAGGCACCTGTTACGCCAGCAGGAGCCCCGCCCCGACTATTACCAGTCGGAACGGATCAGGGCGCGGATGGCATTCCTGGAACAGGAACTGGAACTTGAACGCGCGATGAAGCTGAGGAAATGACCGGGGCGGCGCGCGGCCCGGGCAGTATGTCCTCTGCCGCGGCCCGGAAAGCAAAGCAAGGCATCTCCGCTTCCGTTTATCTCGCCATCTTCCTGCCCGGGACCCTGTTGTTGTTACTCTGCGCCTGCGACAGGTCTGCTGCAGGCTACTTCCCTGTGGAGCCCGGATATGAGTGGAATTATGATGTCAGCAGAACGATACCGCCGCTCCAGGGATTGGTTACCCAGAAGATCATCGTGCGCAATCTCCGCCCCCGGATCGAGGGCGGCAACACCTACTACCCGAAAATATACGCCAACGGCAGGACATATTTCTATACCAGGTCAACGGAGGGAATAAGCCGCATGTCTCCTGGTGACGACAGTGTCGAACAGGTCATCGGGTTTCCCTTGAGCGAAGGCGCCACCTGGAGCAGTACGGCCAGGCTGCAGTTGTTCGACCTGCCGAAAAAACTGGAAGACGGCTGGAACGGGCTCAGCCGTTACATGACCATGGACTATACCGTCACCAGCCTGGACGAAACCGTGAACGTGCCCGCAGGCCATTTTTCCCGGTGCCTGCGCATCGATGCGGTCGGGTTTCTCGACCTGCCGCAGCGCATCATGCTGGGGATCCGCATGATCAAGGTCGAGCAGACACAGTGGTATGCGCCGGAGGTCGGCCTGATCAAGATGACACGCAGGGAATTCGCCATCCCGAACCTGTACCAGAGTGAATACACCCAGGTTCTGACCTCTTTTGAACAGGGGTAAACGGCGGCAGTAAATTCCGGCGCCCATTTTACCGCGGGCGAAATCTCCGGTATTATCTCCTTGTCTTGTTAGTCGTGAACACGGAAACCCGCACGATGGGCAGCAGAGGCGGCTGCTTCGGGATATCCGGTTTTCTCAAATTGGTTCCGGGTCGTTAGCTCAGTCGGTAGAGCAGCTGACTTTTAATCAGTTGGTCGCAGGTTCGATTCCTGCACGACCCACCACTGCAAGGGGGGAACATCAATGTCAGTCAAAAATACCGAAAAAGAATATGGATCGATAAGTAAAATCTTTCACTGGACGGTGCTGCTGCTCGTTATCGTGATGCTGGCGATTGCCTCGCAATCGACCGAGTTGCCGCGGGGCCAGGAAAAACTGGAGTTGATACTGCTGCACGCATCATTCGGTCTGCTGCTGCTGTTCGTACTCAGCGCACGGCTGCTCTGGCGCTGGCTGAATATCACCCCGGCAAAGATGCCGCATATACCCGTCTGGCAGCATGTTATTTCAAGAACAGTGCACTACGGACTGTACATCATGCTGTTTGTCCAGATATTCAACGGCATGGCCAGGTTCGCGACGGCCGGGTACAAGGTACCGTTCTTCGGGCTGTTCGAAGTGGGGTTCCCGATGGACAAGGATGAAGCCATGAATGAACTGATCGGGGATTTACACGGGATTTTTCCAATCGTGATACTGGTATTGCTGGGAATACACATCCTGGCTGCCCTGTATCACCATTTCTGGCTGAAAGACAATACCTTGCGCCGCATGACCACGGGTATCGGCACGGGCAGATAATCCGGGTTTCATTGGGCCGGCATGTTTTTGTCAGCTTTTTAAGGAAAATTCACGGATCAGTTATAATGAACCTGCGAAGCATACGGGTTTGCGCACGGCGGCGGCCTGCATCCTGATCAGCACCGGAGCGAATCGACATGACTAATAGCGTGAGGGACTCATTGACGCGTCACGGGACGGTAACTCTGGTAATTTTGGCCTGTCTGGCGCTTGCTGCAGCGAGCGTTACTGCCCAGGTGATCGACGAAATCATTGTCACCGCGCAAAAACGGGAACAGTCGGTGCTGGATGTGCCGGTATCCATTTCCACCTTTGCCGGGGAGTTCATAGAGGACTCCGGCATCGATACCTTGCAGCAACTCGGCCAGTACACGCCCAACCTGAGCCTGGCTTACTCCAGCCAGGTGGCGAATAACCGCGTCATCATGCGCGGGGTCGGGTCGGTGGGGAACAGCGCCATCGAGCCCAGCGTAGCAGTGTTCGTAGACGGGGTTTATATCCCGCGGCCGTCCTCCATCGTAGGCACGCTCACCGACCTGGAGATCGTCGAGGTCCTGCGCGGCCCCCAGGGCACGCTGTTCGGGCGCAACGCCTCCATGGGGGCGCTGAACATACGCACCAGGAAACCTACCGAAGAACTGTCCGGGCATGTCCGGGCCAGTTACGGAAACTATGAACATGTCCGGGTTTCCGGCGGCCTGAGCGGCGCCTTCTCACCCGGCGCGGCCGGCCGCCTGGCCTTCCAGTATTCCGACCGGAACGGCTATGGCGAGAACAGTTTTACCGCGGGCGACAGCCGCAGTGACGTGGGCGAGTGGGATGATTTGAGCCTGCGCGGCAAACTTTATTTTGAACCGCACGCGGACCTGGACATTACCCTCACCGCCGATTTTGCCAGGGTCGATAACGGCGGCGGGGTGATCGAGGTCCTGTCCGAAACGGTACTGCCCCAATACCTGACGATACTCAACGCCTATTTATCCCACACGGACCCCTTCAGCATGCCGACGGGAGAGGTGCCGGAAACGACAGACAGCTTTGATTACAAGGTCCACCAGAACCACCAGGACGCCGCGGAAGATGAACAATGGGGTATATCCGGCGACATCAACTGGCGCATTGGCGGCCATACCATCCGTTCCATAACCGGTTACCGGGACTGGAGCAACGACACCCTGAACGAATCCATTATCCGGCTGCCCAGCGACCTGATCCGGCGCGTGACCTACTACGAGGCGCAGACCGTTTCCCAGGAATTGCAGCTGTTGTCGCCGACCGGCGGCCGTATCGAATACGTTGCCGGCGTGTATTACTACCAGGAAGATTACGATATCGACCAGCAGTTCGACCAGGGCCCGGACTTCTGCAAACCGTTTATCAGCAACCAGTTTGCGTTGAATACCCATGCCTTCGGTATTGCAGAGGAGATAGCAATCGATGTCGTGGCAGACAACCTGGAACTGGAGGGCGTACCGGCACAGTTTGCGCCGCTGCTGTCCGAGGCGCTGATTACCGGAGCTATCCACAGCCCCGAACAACTGGTTGCCTTCGGTGTGCCGGCAGCGTTTGCCGAAGTGCTGATTGCCGCAGCGAGCCCGGCAACGGTGTTTGAGGTGGCGCGCGGCATAGGCAACGAGGTGGGCAATTTCTGTGACAGCGGCGGCGCCAAAAATGCCGTCTCGACCCGCTTCCAGCAGGATGTCAGCAACATTGCCCTGTACGGCCAACTCACGTTCAAGCTTACGGAACAACTGCGCATCACCGGCGGGGTACGCTGGACAGACAGCGACAAGGACGGCAGTTTCACCAGCGGCGTGAATAACCCGATCGGCGCGCCGCCATCCCCGGAGAACCCTTACGGCACCGACCTGCGCATACCGGAAGACCATCCAGATTTGGTGTTCGATGAGGAAGAGGTCACCTGGATGGCCAATATCAGTTTTTATCCTGTCGAAGAGATAATGTTATACGCGACGTACGCGACCGGGTTCAGGTCCGGCGGCTTCAACTCGGAAGGTTTCGACTCCATCGCACTGGCCCTGGGAGCAACCCGGAGTTTCGATACGGAAACCGTGGACAACGTAGAGGTCGGCGCCAAGGGCGGTTTTTTCAACAACCAGGTGCTCGTCAGCCTGAATTATTTTCATACCGAGATCGATGATCTACAGGACCGCAAGTTCGACGGCGTGAATTTCCTCATGCAAAACGTCGACAAGCTGACCCAGCAGGGTATGGAACTGGATATACAGGCCCGCCCGCTGGACCAGTTCTACGCGGTACTGGGTGTAAGCTACCTGGATTCCGAGTTCGGTTCTTTCCCCGATGCCACCGGCCTGCCGGCCAGTATCGCGGACTTCCGGCAGGCGGTTGCGGTCAGCCGGGCCACCGGCGCGCCACTGCCGCCGGCGCCGGCCCGGGAACTGACAGGACAGAGGAATCACTTTTCGCCGAAATGGCAACTGTCGCTGGTAGGCGAATGGGCCGACCGGATTCCCGCTACCGGTATGGGCTGGTTCATCAGGGGGGAATACCAGTATACGGCCGCGCAGAACGTCGGCGCCGATACCAACCAGGGGCCGCAGTCGATACAAGCGGGTTACGATATCGTCAATGCCCGCCTGGGACTGCGCAGCCTGAATGCCGGCTGGGAACTATCGACCTTCGTACGCAATGCGTTTGACGAGGGATATTGCCAGGTGGTCTTTATCCAGGCCCTCGCCACATCTGTGGGCCTGGTTGACCCGGCAACGGGAGGGGGCTTGCACCGTTGCGTACTGGGCGCGCCGCGTACCTGGGGGGTGGAAGCGGCCTACCGTTTCTGAGCCCCGGATCAAGTACGGGGCAGTCACTGGTAATACCGGGGACTTGAAATATTGCCTGTCTGGCCCTATTTTCCCATTTTGAATATTAAGAGGATACAGTCTTGCCGATTTACGAGTACCAATGCGAAGCCTGCGGCCATAAACTGGAGAAGCTGCAGAAGATCTCGGATGCGCCGTTGCAGGAGTGCCCCGCGTGCGCACAGCCGGACCTGCGCAAGCTGGTGTCTGCGGTTGCCTTTCGTCTCAAGGGAGGCGGCTGGTACGAAACGGATTTCAAGGACGAGAAATCCAGGAAAAACGTAGCCAAGGAAGACGGGAAAGCCGCGCCAGCCGACACCGGCAAAGCCGACGGCGGCGCCGACAGGAAAAAAGATAACGGTAACACAGCGGATGGAGCGGGCGTTGCAAAGCCGGCGAAGTCCGAAACCGGTAGCGCGGCAGGGAGTACGACGACCTCAAGCCACGCCGGCTGAGCTGCTTTTTCAGCCGCCGGCATTCAATATGACCTGCCTTCCGCGCACGCGTGGCTGCAGGCGGGGGTCCTGCGGATGTGTTATGCTGCACCGCGCCCGGATCGGAAAACTGTAACCAGAACAATGACTGCCTTGCGAAAATACATTATTGCCGGACTGCTGGTATGGCTGCCACTGGTCATTACCGTAGCCATCATCAAGTTCGTTATCGACCTGCTCGACGGCACCGTCCTGCTGCTGCCGCCGGATTACCGGCCGGAAGCGTTGGTGGGGTTCGGCATCCCGGGATTCGGCATCATCCTGGCCGTTGCCATCCTGCTCCTGACCGGAATGTTCGCCGCAAACCTGCTGGGCCGGCGCCTGGTGCAGTTCTGGGAAGCGGCGCTCGGCAAGATCCCGCTGGTCCGTACCGTGTATAACAGCGTCAAGCAGATATCCACTACGCTGCTGGCCTCCAAGAGCACGTCATTCCGCAAGGTGGTCCTGGTCGAGTATCCGCGCAAGGACTGCTGGTGTATCGGGTTTCTCAGCAATGAACATGTCGAGACGGACCACAACATAACGACTGAGCAACTCCAGTCCATTTACCTGCCGACCACACCGAACCCGACCTCCGGGTTCAACCTGCTGATCCCCCAACGGGAAATCATAGAGCTGGACATGTCGGTAGAAGACGGGTTCAAGTTCATCATTTCAATGGGCGTCATCGTACCGGAAGGTGAAATCAAGCGCCTGCTCCCGGCGGCCGCGGACGCGCCGGCGTCCGCCGCTTCCTGACATACCGGGCAACACCGGCACAACAACCCATGCGCAGTCATTATTGTGGACAACTGTCAGCCGGCATGGTCGGGGAGGAGGTCGCGCTGTGCGGCTGGGTACACCGGCGCCGCGACCACGGCGGCGTGATCTTCATTGACCTGCGCGACCGGGACGGACTGGCCCAGGTTGTCTATGACCCCGACCGGGCCGAATCGTTTGCGCTTGCCGAAATGCTCAGGAATGAATTCGTGATCCGGATCACCGGCCGGGTGCGCCGGCGTCCGGAAGGCACGGTCAACCCAAACCTGCCGACCGGCGAAGTGGAAGTGCTGGGGCATACCCTGGAAATATTGAACAAGGCAAAAACGCCGCCGTTCCAACTGGATGATGAAAACGTACAGGATGATATCCGCCTGCGCTACCGCTACGTGGACTTGCGCAGGGAAACGATGCAGGGCAATATCAAATTGCGCAGCCGGGTTGCCCGGGCCATCCGCGATTACCTTGACGGACACGGATTTCTTGATATCGAGACCCCCGTCCTGACCAGGGCAACACCGGAGGGCGCCCGTGATTACCTGGTGCCGAGCCGGACCCAGCAGGGTGCATTTTTTGCCCTGCCGCAATCGCCGCAACTGTTCAAACAGTTGCTGATGATGTCGGGTATGGACCGTTACTACCAGATCGTGCGCTGTTTCCGTGACGAAGACCTGCGCGCGGACCGGCAACCGGAATTTACCCAGCTTGATATGGAGATGTCGTTTGTCAACGAGGAAGACGTGCTCAACCTGGTGGAAGACATGATCCGCACCCTGTTCAGGCAGGTGAAGGACATCGAGCTCGCCGACCCCTTCCCGCGCATGAGCTATGCCGAGGCCGTGGGCCGCTTCGGAACGGACCGGCCGGACCTGCGCAACCCGCTGGAACTGGTTGAGGTGAGCGACCTGATGAAGCAGGTGGAGTTCAAGGTTTTCTCCGGGCCGGCTAATCAACCCCACGGTCGGGTAGCCGCCCTGCGACTGCCCGGCGGCAATGCCCTGACGCGCAAGGAGATTGATGACTATACCGCTTTCGTAGGCAAGTACGGCGCCCGGGGTCTCGCCTACATCAAGGTCAATGACATGGCAAGGGGCAGCGCCGGCCTGCAATCGCCCATCCTGAAGTTTTTGCCCGAGGATACGGTTCACGCCGTGCTGGAACGCACCCGTGCGCAGACCGGCGATATTGTTTTCTTCGGCGCCGGCAAGGCGCGTGTCGTCAATGACTCGCTCAATGCCCTGCGCACCGCGCTGGCCGAGGACCTGAACCTGCTGCAGGGCGACTGGGCGCCGTTATGGGTGGTGGATTTTCCGCTGTTTGAATACAACGAGGCCGAGCAGCGCTGGGATTCGCTGCATCATCCGTTTACTGCGCCGCAGTCGGCGGCGCCGGGAGAGGACCTGCACGAAAACCTGTCACGGGCCTATGACCTGGTACTGAACGGGTTGGAGCTGGGAGGCGGTTCGATCCGTATCCACGACCCGGAACTGCAACTGAGAGTGCTGGCGTTGCTGGGCATCGGCGAAGATCAGGCGCGGGAGAAATTCGGCTTCCTTATCGACGCGCTGAGCTACGGCTGTCCGCCCCACGGCGGTATCGCCTTCGGCCTGGACCGCATCGTCATGATCATGGCCGGGGCCAAAGGGATCCGGGACGTTATTGCCTTTCCCAAGACGCAGACCGCCAGTTGCCTGCTGACGTCCGCCCCTGCGGGCGCAGCTCCGGAACAATTGCGTGAACTGGGTGTCAAACTTATTTAAACTCCTGAATTACTATTCGCGAATTTAACCCGGCAACCGGCAACCATCATGCGGCGAGAAGTGTCATTGCTTATCCTGTTCTTCCTTGGCCTGTTGTGGCTGTCGGGGCCGGCAGCGGCGGCGCAGGATACGGCTGAACCACCTCTGCCGGGGGCGTCCGAACCGGAACAGGGGACGACTGATGAAACGGAGGAGTCCCGGCAGGCCGGCAGCCGGACTTCTGACACCGGTGAAGCGGCCCCGGAGGTTGATGAAGAACGGGCGGCGGAGCTTGCTCCACCAGGGGGCGCGACCGAGGAGATCATAGTCACAGGCTCACGCATCCGCCGCGATGCGTTCACATCGGCCTTGCCGGTGACGGTCATCACCAGCGAGAGCGCCACCCTCGCGGGCATGGCCAACACCTCGGAGATCCTGCAAACCAGCGCCCTGGCCTCGGGCACACAGATCGACAACACATTCGGTGGGTTCGTTGTATCCGGCGGCCCCGGCGTCAACACGTTCGGCCTGCGCAGCCTGGACCCGGGCCGCACCCTGATCCTGGTGAACGGCCGGCGCTTCACGCCGGCGGGCACCCGCGGCCGGGTCAACAGCGTCGACCTGAACTCGATCCCGGATGTCGCCATTGACCGGATCGAAATCCTCAAGGACGGCGCCTCCTCCATCTACGGCGCCGATGCCATCGCCGGGGTGGTGAACATCATCACCAGGAAACGCTTCGATGACGTTATTCTGGAAGGTTACTACCAGGATGAACTTGATTACGGCTCAGTGAGCGGACTGTTCGGCAAGACCTGGGATCGCGGTTATATCGACGCCGCGGTCGAATTCTCGAGCCTGGGGCCGGTAGGGCGGGACGAACAGGATTACAGTTTCTGCGATGAGCGCCCGCTGACCGACGGGGGCATCCATCCATCGATTTTTGCGCCCACGCGCGGCCGTTGCTTCGGCTCGGTATTCGGTTTCGTGGACTTGTACGGGCTCGGCCCGGCGACCTCTCTGGTACGCGACCCCGGCGCCGACTTTGCCGGGACCGGCCTTCCCTGGCGCGAGCTTGGCGACAGGGACGGCGAGAGAGTGCCGGAAGAAGGCTACCGGGACGACCGCAACTGGGGCGCAGAGGACCTGATACCGGAGCGCCGGCGCATCCAGGTGTACAGTGACGGACTGCTGGATCTCGACCTGGGCGGACTGCTGGGGACGGTCAGCGCCAGCTACGAGTTTTATTTCACGCACCGCGATGAAAGCTACAACAACGGGTACCGGCAACTCTTTCCTTTTGTTCACCCCGGCAACCCGACCAACCCGTTCGGCATAATCGGCGGCATCGCCCAGCCGGTGGTGATGAGCTATGACCTGCTGGACCCGGTCACGGAAGTGCAGAACGACGTAGGCGCGTTGCGCCTGGGCCTGGAAGGGGACCTGGGCGAGTTCACCTGGAAGATTGACGGCGGCTATTCCTGGAGCCGGGGGGAGTGGACCTACGATGTCTGGCTGAAAGACAAGGTGGCGCGGGCCATGTCTTCCGCGATCGGGCCCGGCGGGAACCTTCAATGTGTCCTGGACCCGGGCCAACTGCTGTTCGGCGCCAATTTCGAAGGTGCCACAGTGAGCCGCATCCTGGCCGAAGGCCCCGATCCGGCTTGCGTTCCCCTGAACCTGTTCAGCGAGGATGCCCTGCGGCGCGGCGAGGTCCCGCCGGAGGCAGCGGACTATATCCGAGACCGGCAGCAACTCAAGACCGCTTACGATCTCTGGACCGCGGGGTTTTCCATGGAGGGTCGCCTGTTTGATGTGCCCGCCGGCGAGGCCCGCGCGGTAGTCGGGATGGACTGGCGCAACCGCAGCCTGAATGACCGTCCTCCCGCGGCGGCGGTGGCAGACAACCAGTGGGGTTTCACCTCGGCGGGGATCACCACCGGGGATGACCGGGTGATAGAAGGCTATACGGAAATGGAGGTGCCGCTGCTCTCCGGCGTCAAGCTGGGCGGCGTCAGCGTGGCGGAGGAACTCACGGTGAACGGCTCCCTTCGATATACCCACTACAGTTCCTACGGCAGCGATACCACCTGGCGCCTGCTGTTCAATTACGCGGTCAATCCCGTGTTGCGTATGCGCTCATCGCTGGGCACCTCGTTTCGCGCGCCGGCGCTGTACCACCTGAACCTGGCGCCGGTAACCGGATTTGTCGCCTCCAGGGCAGACCCCTGTGACCGGTTCCGCGACCCGTCCCAGGACCTGGACCCGACCAGCAACCAGTACCGCAACTGTGAGGCGTTGGAGAACCAGGGCATCATTCCTCCCGACTATGCCGCCACATCGAGCATCCGGGTCGCTTCGGGCGGCAATCCCGACCTCGAGGCGGAGACCTCGGACTCCTGGACCCTGGGGTTTATCCTGACGCCGGACCTGGCAGGCCGCTTTCCGGGCCTCGGCCTTAACCTGAGCGTTGCATTCGATTACTACGACATCGACCTCAAGAACTCCATCTCCCGCCTCGGCGCCAGCACCATCCTGTCCCGTTGTTACAATTCCCTGAATTTCACCGCCGAGGAATGCGAACTGGTCGGCGCGCGCCGGCAGGACGGCGCGCTTGAAGGAGTCAACTCCTCGTACATAAACGTCGCCATAGAGCGTTCCCTGGGGTACGACATCACCGTACGCGCGGACCGCGAGTTTTCCTTCGGCGACCTCAGCGTGGACATCCTGGCCACGCGCCTGCTGGCATACCAGTATGGGTTGGGCGATGAGAAACCGACCAATTTCGCGGGCCGTCATTCCTACGCGAACTGGCGCGTCGAGTCCGACGTGCGCTTCCAGTGGCGCGATT
Source organism: Gammaproteobacteria bacterium (assembly GCA_965208655.1). GTDB lineage: Bacteria > Pseudomonadota > Gammaproteobacteria > Eutrophobiales > Eutrophobiaceae > JAAXHV01. Next base: position 852,490 of record CBDBPJ010000007.1, on the reverse strand, counting down.
TCACCTTCATCTGGACCACGGACTACGTGGGCTCCACCGACGAGGAACCCGTGTACGCATTGCCGGAAGATGAATCCGTCACCAACATTGCTGAAGCAGACGATAAGTTCTTCCACAACCTGTCGATCCGCTACCGTGATCCGAACCGGCGCTTCCAGGTGGTCGTCGGTGTGCGCAACATCTTCGACGTGTCACCGCCGGTAGTGGGGTGGAGCGGGTTCAGCCCGTCCACCGGAACGGCTGTCGGCTATAATATCCCCCTGGGCGCCGGTTACAGCCTGTTCGACCGCAGGATTTTCGCCTCGTTCAGCTATGATCTCTCCTCGTTGTTCTGAAAAAAGCCAGAACTGTCCGGGGTGATCGGTGTAGAAAGAGATGTCCGCTGATGGAAAATAGTTCTGTTCCATTTATTCCGGCTCATTGCCGGCATGACGGTTTTCTGTCTTTTGCCGCGTTAAGCTTCGCCTGTCTGCTGTGCGCGGTCTGCTGTCCGCTGTTCGCAGCCGAGCCGCCGACCCTGGAAGAGTTCGCCATGCGGCCCCTGGTGCGCGACGTTGACCTGTCCCCTTCCGGCGAGCACATGGCGATCATGCGCCTGCCCGGCCCCGGACAGAATTACGTTGTGGACATCTATGAGACCGCGCACCTGGAGCAGGACCCGTACACGCTGGGGTCGGAACACATGGACATCGTCGGGGTGAACTGGGCCAATGACGAACGCCTGCTGATCCGCACGCGCCAGCCGGTGGAAGTGCCGGGCCGGCGCATCGGTTACAACCGGGCGGGCATCGGCGCGGCCGGCAAGGTCAAGACCTATGCCTGGAAACTGCTGTCCGTGGGAGTTGACGGTGGGCGCTGGGTGGAACTGCCCGGCAAGAATAACATCACCCGCTTCGCATTCGAGACCTATGTGCAGCGCCTGTTCAGTCCGAGGGTGGTTTCGCGCCTTCCCGCCGAGGAGGACCGGGTATTGATAGAGTGGTTCAACGCCGAGGAGAACGGCACCGAGGTGTTTAAGGTGAACGTCAACAACGGCCGGCCGCAACCGGTCTTCAAGTTCTCGGCAGATTATTTCGGCTACGAGTTCGACAAGGATGGCAACGCGCGGGTGCGCAGCCGCGCCAACCGCCACGACAACACCATCACCATGCAGATCCGGACCGGAACAGAAGGCGACTGGAGTGACTGGACCGACTGGCTGACCTGGGACGTGGACGAGGACCGCTACGTGGAAATCCTGGGCTTCGAACCACCGGACTACAACCAGGCTTATGTATTGTGGTCAAAAGATCGCGACACGGAAGGTATTTACCTGTTCGATATGGCGCGCCCGCAGTCCGAACCCGAACTGTTGTTCGCGATCAACCGCTATGATGCCGGAAATATTGTCAGGGCCTGTATCTCGCAGGGGTGCGTGGATGGTGATGAGGACCCGCAACTGGTGGGCTTCTCGTACGTGGGCGAATCATACACCATTCACTATATCGACGAGGCTGCCGCGGCCCTGCAACAGTCCATCGACGCGGCGCTGCCGCCGGGGAATTTCAACCGGATCCATGACCGGGCTGCCCACGACAAGTACATCGTCATCCATTCCATGGGGCCGCGGGAGCCGGGCCGCTACTACCTGCTGCGGGAGAAATCCCGTATCCAGCTCCTGGGCAAAGCGTCCGCCATCGAACCGGAACAACTGGGCGAACGCAAGTCCATCTGGTACGAGGCCCGGGACGGCATGAAGCTCAACGCGGTGCTGACGCTTCCCACTACCGGCGAGCCGCCTTACCCGGCCATTGCCCACCCCCACGGCGGACCCCGCAGCCGCGATTCGCTGCATTGGAACTCATCTTTCTGGGACGAGTGGCCGCAGTTGCTGGCAAGCCGCGGCTACGCCGTGCTGCAACCGAACTTCCGCGGCTCCACGGGCTTTGGCTTCGACTATTACACCGCCGGCAACAAACAGTGGGGCTACAAGATGCAGGACGACGTGGACGACGGCATGCGCTACCTGGTGGAACAGGGCATCGCCGACCCGGACCGGATGGCCATCTTCGGCTGGAGTTACGGCGGCTACTCGGCGATGGTGGGATCGATGCGCAATCCCAATATCTACCGCTGCGCGATCCCGGGCGCCGGGGTGAGCAGCATGGAACTGATTGAAAAGGATACATGGCATTACCGGTTCCGGGACGTGATCCAGAAATGGCGCGGCGGCCTGTCGCCGCTACGCAACATGGATGCCGTTAACGTGCCCGTATTGCTGGTGCATGGCGACCGCGATTTAATCGTCCCTATCAAGCACAGCGACCTGTTCGCCCGGGAACTGGAAAAACGGGGCAAGCCCTATAAATACCTGAAACTGGTAGACGCCGCGCACACCGTTGACACCCTGTACTACCGGCACTACCTGGAGTTCTACCGGACGCTGCTGGATTTTCTGGCCGACGACTGCGGGATGCAGGCAGGAATTACGAATTAGGAATTAAAACCCCGCTTGCCCAAGGGAAATTTGGGAGAGGCAATTTGGGACACCCATAAATTTACAATTTATGGAAATTTATGGGTGTCCCAAATTGCCTCCTGCCCTGAATATCTTGATTTAGGGTAACTGATAAACTAGGATTCCAATGTAAATAACCCGCTCGCCTTTGGGCATGTACTGATCAGGGAAGAGGACATGCCGCCAGCCGGAGGCCGAGGTTCCGGAGATATGCAGACTGCCATAATTACCCAGGATTACCGACTGCCGCCGGAGCAGGTGCCGGAAACTGTTGTCGAAACGCTCGGCCGGGACGAACGGGACGAGTGCATCAGGCAGATTAAATGTCTGTTGCGGGAACACAATGCCGTGCTGGTTGCCCATTACTACACGGATCCGGACCTGCAGTTGCTGGCGGATGAGACGGGTGGACACGTTTCCGATTCCCTGGACATGGCTCGCTTCGGCCACGAATCCGACGCCGATACCCTGGTTGTCTGCGGCGTGCGCTTCATGGGCGAAACCGCAAAGATCCTGAACCCGGAAAAACGGGTACTGATGCCCGACCTGCACGCGGACTGTTCCCTGGACCTGGGCTGCCCCGGCGACGAATTCACGGCTTTTTGCGACCGTTATCCGGACCACACCGTGGTGGTGTATGCCAATACCAGCGCTGCGGTCAAGGCGCGCGCCGACTGGATGGTCACCTCCGGCAGCGCGGTGGGCGTGGTCAGACACCTGGCGGGAAAAGGGGAAAAGATTATCTGGGCGCCGGACAAATACCTGGGGGAATACGTGCAGGCGCAATCCGGCGCCGACATGGTGTTGTGGCAGGGCAGTTGCATCGTCCACGAGGAGTTCAAGGGCAGGGAACTGGCGCAACTGAAACGCAGTCACCCGCATGCCAGGGTGCTGGTACACCCGGAATCCCCGGCCCCGGTCATTGCCCAGGCAGACGTGGTCAGTTCCACTACGGGCATCATCAAGGCCGCCGGGGAACTGGAAGCGGATACGTTTATCGTTGCGACTGACCGCGGTATTTTCTACAAAATGCAACAGGCAGCGCCGGACAAAACCTTTATCGAGGCACCTACTGCCGGCAAGGGCGCGACCTGTAAAAGCTGCGGCCACTGTCCCTGGATGGCCATGAACAGCCTGAAAAAACTGCTGGCAGTGCTCAAATCCGGCACCAACGAAGTTCATGTCGATGCAGATGTTATCAAACGCGCAAGGATACCCATAAAACGCCTGCTGGATTTTGCGGCGCAACGCAAACAGGCCGTATACGGACAAAATGACGCCTGATGCGGGTTAGTCCTGCCTGCGGGGGTTGATGATCATATACGGCCCCCGGTGACTGCCATTCCGGGTGCCGTTATGGCGCCCTTTCCCCATCGATAAGCTTTCTTGTCCTCGTGTCAGGTGATAAAATCATACCGGGTCGAACTCAAAATTTGTGAGAAATGGCAGGACACAGCAAGTGGGCTAACATCCAGCACCGAAAAGGGCGGCAGGATGCCAAGCGGGGTAAATTATTCAGCAAGCTGATCCGCGAGATCACGGTGTCGGCCAGGCTCGGCGGGCCCGACCCGGACGGCAACCCCAGGCTGCGCGCCGCCATAGACAATGCCCTGGCCGGCAATATGCCCAAGGACACCATAGAGCGGGCGGTAAAGCGGGGCGCAGGCGGCGCAGATGGAGAAAGCCTGGAGGAAGTACGTTACGAAGGCTATGGCCCGGGAGGCGTGGCCGTGATGGTTGACTGCATGACCGACAACCGCAACCGCACCGTCGCGGAAGTGCGCCACGCCTTTACCAAGTGTGGCGGCAACCTGGGAACCGATGGATCGGTCGCGTACCTGTTTTCCAAGGTGGGCCAGCTTTCCTACCCGGCCGGCACCGACGAGGACGCGCTGCTGGAGGCGGCGCTGGAGGCCGGCGCGGAGGATGTCGCCGGCAATGATGACGGTTCTATTGATGTATTGACGAGCGCGGATGAGTTCCATGACGTAAAAGACAACCTGGTCGGGACCGGTTACCAGCCTGAAGCGGCGGAAATCACCATGCGCGCCGCAACCGGCAACTCACTGGACCTGCAGGGCGCGCAGACCATGCTGCGGTTACTGGATACCCTGGAAGACCTGAACGATGTGCAAAAAGTGTATTCCAACGCAGAGATAGCCGATGAAGTCCTCGCTCAACTCGATTAACAAGGCTTATTCATGTATGGCAGGTGAAGCGGTGAGACATGGGGGATAAACCGGACGCCGGCAACAGGGCCCGTGCGGGAAAGATTCGAATTCTCGGTATCGATCCGGGTTCCCGGATTACGGGTTACGGCGTCATCGATATGGAAGGCAACCATGCACGCCATGTCACCCACGGCCACATAACGATCCGGCCCGGTGAGTTGTCCGAAAAACTGCGCCGGATTTTCCGGGAGCTCAGCGCGGTGATCAGCGGCTTCCAACCGGACGAGTGTGCCGTCGAGAGGGTCTTCATGAACCGCAACGCCGATTCCGCATTGAAACTGGGCCAGTCCAGGGGCGCCGCCATCACCGCCTGCGCCGAACTCGAGCGGCCGGTTTTTGAATATTCGGCCAACCAGGTAAAACAGGCTACCGTGGGCAAGGGCCATGCCGACAAGACACAGGTACAATACATGGTAAAGGTCCTGTTATGCCTGGACGGCATTCCCCAGGCGGATGCCGCGGATGCGCTCGCGATCGCCCTGTGCCACGGCCATTCGCGGGAAGGGGTATTGCGCCTGAAAACAGTTTCAGCGACGCGCCAGGGACAAGCGCTGTGATCGGGTTCCTGCGCGGCAGGATTGTGATAAAACAGCCGCCGGGACTGACCCTGGATGTCAACGGCGTCGGCTATGAACTGCAGGCGTCCATGAACACGTTCTACCAGTTGCCGGGCGCCGGTGAAGAGGTCCAACTCCTGACCCACCTGATAGTGCGGGACGATGCACACTCGCTGTATGGTTTCGGCACTGAGGACGAGCGCTACCTGTTCCGCGCCTTGATCCGGGTCAACGGGGTCGGCGCCAAAATGGCGCTGGCGATATTATCGGGTATCAGCACGATGGAATTCAGGCACTGCATAGAAACAGGCGACGCCACCCGCCTCACGCGCCTGCCGGGCGTCGGCAACAAGACGGCGCAGCGGCTGATCGTGGAGATGCGCGACCGCCTGCAAAGCGGACAGGCCGGAAACCAGGGCGTCACACCCCCGGCTGAGTCCGGGTCGAAGCCGGTTGAACCGGTCAGCGAAGCGGTCAGCGCCATGATTTCCCTGGGCTACAGACCCCAGGAGGCCAGCCGCCTGGTGCACGGCGTGGCTGCCGACGGAATGGACAGCGAAGCCATGATCCGCGCCGCATTGAAGGCCGCGTTGACATGAGCGATCCCAACCCGGTTATCTCGGCACACGGTTCGGTGGATGATGCAGCAGCAGAAAACACGTTAAGGCCGCGTATTCTCGGCGAGTACCGGGGACAACCCGTCGTGCGCGAACAGATGGAAATCTTTATCAGCGCCGCCCGGCAGCGTGCCGAAGCCCTGGACCACGTACTGATTTTCGGCCCGCCCGGCCTGGGAAAAACGACCCTCGCGCATATTATCGCCAACGAAATGGAGGTGAACCTCAGGCAAACCTCGGGACCGGTGCTGGAACGTCCGGGCGACCTGGCTGCGCTGCTGACCAACCTGGAACCCAGGGACGTGTTGTTCATCGACGAGATACACCGCTTAAGTCCGGTGGTGGAGGAGATCCTGTACCCCGCCATGGAAGACTACCAGATCGATATCATGATCGGGGAAGGGCCGGCGGCGCGGGCCATCAAGCTGGACGTGCCCCATTTCACCCTGGTCGGCGCCACGACCCGCGCCGGGTTGCTGACGTCGCCCCTGCGGGACCGGTTCGGCATCGTACAACGGCTGGAGTTCTATAACGTCGAGGACCTGGCAGATATCGTTATCCGTTCGGCGGGCATCCTGGATGTCCCGGTCGATGCCGGGGGGGCGCGCGAAATCGCAGCGCGCGCGCGCGGTACCCCGCGGATCGCCAACAGGTTACTGCGGCGCGTGCGCGACTACAGCCAGGTAAAGGCGGACGGCGGCATCAGTGAAGCAATCGCCGTGCGCGCGCTGGACATGCTGAATGTTGACGGCACCGGATTCGACATGATGGACCGCAAGCTGCTGCTCACCATCATCGAGAAATTTGACGGCGGCCCGGTGGGGATCGACAGCATTGCCGCGGCGTTGGGTGAGGTCAAGGACACCATAGAAGACGTTATCGAACCGTACCTGATACAACAGGGTTTCATGATGCGCACCGCGCGCGGGCGCGTCGCGACAAAGCACGCCTGGGCGCACTTCGGTCTCCCCCTGCCGAAAGGGCACGTGCAGGAAAATGATATGTTTGATCAAATTGCCGGGGACGGATAACCTTGCCGGAATACATGTCCAGATGACAGAATTCAGGTGGCCTGTGCGTGTTTATTATGAAGATACCGATGCCGGCGGCATCGTTTACCACACCAGTTACCTGAAATACATGGAGCGCGCGCGGACCGAGTACCTGCGCGCCCTGGGCTACAGCCAGACACAATTGCGCACGGAGCAGGACATCGCGTTTGTGGTGATCCGGATCGATATCAGTTTCAAACGCCCCGCCGTATTTGATGACGAATTGACGGTCACGGCGGCGCTCAACAAAGCCGCCGGGGCCAACCTGATCTTCCATCAGACCATCTGCCGGGATGACGAACAGTTGTGCGAGGCCGATATTGCGGTCGCCTGCCTGAGCGCCGGAAGCTATACTCCCAAACGCATGCCGAAATCATTAATCAAGGATATTACCCATGACTCCTGACATGTCATTTTTTCACCTGATCACCAATGCCAGCATACCGGTACAGGCGGTCATGCTCATGCTGGTCGTCGCCTCCGTCATGTCCTGGACGATGATATTCAAGAAACGCATCTGGCTGAACCGGGCCAAACAGGCAGCCGATTCATTCGAGGAACACTTCTGGTCGCTGGAAGAGTTGTCGCCCCTGTACCACCGGATCAACAAACAACGCCAGGAAGCGAGCGGCATGGAACTCCTGTTCGAGGCCGGTTTCAGGGAATTCGTGCGCCTGCAGAAGCAGGGAGGGGTCATGGCTGACGCGGTCATGGAGGGCTCGCAACGGGCCATGCGCGTGGCGTTCAACAGGGAACTGGAAGACCTGGAAACACACCTGTCATTCCTGGCTACCGTGGGTTCCACCAGCCCGTATATCGGCCTGTTCGGAACGGTGTGGGGCATCATGAACAGCTTCCGCGCCCTGGGGAACGTCCAGCAGGCATCGATTTCCATGGTTGCGCCGGGCATAGCGGAAGCCCTGGTTGCCACCGCAATGGGACTGTTTGCCGCCATCCCCGCGGTGATTGCCTATAACCGTTTTTCCAGCGACGTGGAACGGCTGCTGAACCGCTACGATACGTTCATAGAAGAGTTTTCCGCCATCCTGCACCGCCAGGCGCACAGTTGAGCGCGCATCCATGCGTCACCGAAACCGAAAACGTCCCATGTCAGAGATAAACGTCGTTCCCTATATCGACGTCATGCTGGTATTGCTGATCATATTCATGATCACCGCGCCGCTGCTCAGCCAGGGGGTGAAAATCGACCTGCCGCAAGTGCCTTCGGAACCGTTACCGGCCAGCGACAATGACCCGGTAATCGTCAGTGTGGATGCGGCGGGGAATTTTTTCATCAACTACGGAGAGGACCCGGACCAGCCGGTCTCTGCCGAAGTACTGGTTAACCGGGTCGGCGCACTGGTCAAGTATCGACCCAAACTTCCGGTGCTGGTAAAAGGAGATACCGGCGTCAACTACGGACGGGTCGTGCAGGCCATGGCCCTGCTGCAAGGCGCCGGAGTGAAAGGTATCGGCCTGATTACCGAGCCGCCGGAACAGTGATGCGCCATGCAATTTCTGACACTGCGATCGCTTCTCTATTCACTGGCACTGCATGCAGTCGTTATCTCGGCGCTGGTCGCTAATTTTGATGCCGAGCGTACGCCTGTATTCAAACCGCAGCCCCAGGAAAACATAGTCGAAGCGGTTACCGTGGATGAGCAGGAAGTTGAAAAAGAGATACAGCGGCTCAGGGAGCAGGAGCAGGAAAAACAGCGGGCCATGGAGAAAAAGCTGAAGGACCTGGAACAGCAAGCCAGCGCGGTGGAGAAGAGACGTAAAGAGGAAGAACAGAAAAAACAGGCGGCGGAGCGAAAACGCAAAGAAGAGGAACAACGCAAGGCCCAGGCTGAACAGCAACGCAAGGAGGAAGAACGCAGGACAGTAGCGGAGCGCCGGCGCATAGAACAGGAAAAGCTCAAGGCGCAGGCGGAATTGAAACGCATAGAGGAAGAGAACCGCAAGGCCCAGGCGGAACAGGCGCGCCTGGAACAGGAAAAGCGCAAGGCCGAGGCGGAACGGAAAAGGCAGGAAGAGGAAAAGAGAAAACAGGCTGAAGCGGCGGCACAACGTAAGCAGCTGGCACAGGAACAGCGTGCAAAGGACAAAATAACCCTGCAGAATATCGTCGCGGAGATTTACCAGGTGGTTGCAGGCAATTTTAATAAAACCGGCTTGCCCAGGGGGCTGGAGTGTACATTGGCGGTGCAAACCGTCCCCGGGGGCGAGGTGATCAGTGTGACCGTGAGTAAAACAAGCGGCAACGAGGTGTTCGACCGCAGGGCCGTCACCGCGGTCGATAAAGCCTCGCCGTTGCCGTTGCCTGCGGACCCGGCTACTCTCGACCGCCTGCGCCTGAGAAAATTCAATTTCGTGTTCAAACCCGAGGAGTGATGACGTGAGATACATTTGCCGCCTGCTGCTGACCATGTTGCTGGGCACATCCGCTGCCCAGGCCCAGGGCGAACTGGAAATCATCATCGATACCGGCGTTGAAAATGCGTTGCCCATCGCGGTAATCCCATTTGGCTGGAACGGCATTCCCGGCGAGCAACCTATCGACCTGCACGTAACCATTGCCAACGACCTGGAAAGGAGCGGCCGTTTTGTCACTATGGACGAGCAGGATATGCCGCAGCACCCCGGGGAATTCGGGCATGTCAATTTCAGCGACTGGCAGTTGTTACGCATGGAAAACATCGTCATCGGTAACCTGAAGCAGACGCAAGCGGGTGATTTTGAAATTGAATTCAGGTTGCTGGACGCCTACAAGGAAGCGCAGCTCACCGGTTTTCGCATCAAGGCCAGGCGCACACAACTGCGCCGCACCGCGCACCGGATCAGCGACCTCATATTTGAAAAGCTGACCGGCGTGCGCGGCGCATTCGATACGCGCATTGCCTACGTCACGGTCAAACAGGACGCGGCTGGAGAAGAACGTCACAGCCTGCAAATAGCAGATGCCGACGGCTTCAACCCGCAGGTCCTGCTCGAATCCGACCAGTCCCTGATGTCGCCGGCCTGGTCGCCGGACGGTGAGTCCCTCGCCTACGTTTCTTTCGAAGGGAACAACTCATCGGTATTTGTCCAGAACATCCGCACCGGGGAGAGGAACGAAGTCGCCTCTCACAACGGGATAAACAGTGCGCCGGCGTTCTCCCCGGACGGCGGCAGACTGGCGCTGACGTTGTCCAAGGAAGGCGATCCGGAAATTTTTGTGCTGCACCTTTCCACCAACTCGTTACAGCGTATAACCCATAACCGGGCCATCGATACGGAGCCGAACTGGTCGCCGGACGGCAACCGGCTTATTTTTACATCGGACCGGGGCGGCACGCCACAGATTTACGAGGTCGATCTGCAAGGCGGCGCGCCCAGGCGGCTTACTTTTGAGGGAGCCTATTTTGCACGGCCGCGTTACTCCCCGGATGGAACGGGCATCACCATGGTGCATGGCAATAACGGCTTCTACCGGATCGGCTACCTGGACCTTGACAGCGGCTACCTGAGCATACTGACGAAGAACCGGCTGGATGAGTCCCCCAGTTTTTCACCTAACGGCAGCATGATCATCTACGCCACAAACGGCCGGCGCGGGTCCGAACTTGCTGCGGTCTCGGCCGATGGGCGCGTGCACCAGCGCCTGGCCCTGCAGGACGGCGAGGTCAGGGAACCTGCCTGGGGGCCGTTCCCGCCCGACTGAATATGAATCAACTTATCCGCCAATGAATGCTATTCTTTGACCTTGAAACCGGAGAACGATTATGACCAAAAGAATTATGCTGTTGCTTGTCCTGGGTATATTTATCACGGCCTGTGAGACAACCCCTGAAAAAGACACGGCCCCCGAAGTCGTGGACAAGTCGGACAGCGCCGAAATGACAGATGACGGCGCCGCAGGCGCGGATGCCGGCAGTGAGGCACAGGCATTCGGCGCGGAGGGCGATCAGGCCAGCGCGCTGCAGCAGCTTGACAACCCGGACAGCCTGCTGTCTGTGCGCATCATATATTTTGAATATGACAGCAGTACCGTACTCGCACAGTTTGAGGAAGTTATCCAGGCCCATGCCGCGTTCCTGCAGGCCAGCCCGGGTGTTGTCGCCACGCTGGAAGGACATGCCGATGAGCGCGGTTCCCGTGAATACAACCTGGCCCTGGGCGAGCGGCGTGCGCAGGCGGTCAAAAAACAGCTTGTTGTGCTGGGCGCATCTCCCGAACAGGTCAGGACGGTGAGTTACGGAGAGGAGCGGCCTGCCGACCCCGGGCATGATGAACAGGCCTGGAGCCTGAACAGGCGGGTGGAGTTCGTCTACTGAGTTGCTGAAAGATGCGGTGTGAAAGACTGCTGGCGGTCCTGCTGGCCGTTTCGCTGACGGGTATTTCCGGCCTGCAGGCGCAGGAAGCCGTGGATACCGAAGCATCGATCCTGGCGCGGCTGCAGAATATCGAGCAGATGCTCAGCAACCAGGGACTGCTGGAGATGTTGCAGCAGTTAGAGGCCCTGGAGATGGAAATAAGCCGTTTGCGCGGGGAGGTGGAAGTACAGAACCATGTGCTTGAGCAGATAAAAAAACGGCAACGGGATTTGTACACCGACATCGACCAGCGCTTGCAGCGTATCGAAATCCCGCAGGCGGGCGCTATCGACCCGTTGACCGGTGAAGCCGGGCCGCCGCTGCAGACCCTGTCGCCCTTCAGCGAACCCGTGGCAACAGGCGGGGGGCAACAGGCCGATACCACGTTGACCCTGGAACTGGTCGAGCAGGACCCGGTGGAGGGGATGACCGGTGAGGAAACCGGCACCCCGGCCGTTCCCCGGGATCAGCCGGCAGAACCTGGTTCCGGACAGGAGGACACTGTTTCGGCGCCAGCCCCCGGGCAGGATCTATCGACGGCCGAGGGTCCGGTCCAGTCTGATCCGGCCGCGCCGGCGGATGCGGAACGGATTCAGGCGGAATACCAGAATGCATTCAACCTGTTAAAGCAATCCCGGTATGAACGGTCCGTGCGCGCGTTCCGCGAATTCCTTGCGGGTTATCCCGGCAGTGAATACGCCGACAACGCCCAGTTCTGGCTGGGCGAGGCTTATTTTGTCAACGGCCTGTTCGAACAGGCGCTGCAGGAATACAGCGCCCTGCTGCAGAACTACCCCGGCAGCCCGAAACTGGCACAGGCAAAATTGAAGGCGGGATACTGCCAGCACGAACTGGGCCTGATCGAACCGGCAAAACAGCAGTTGGAGGAATTGATCGAGCAATACCCGGGGACCACGGCCGCGCGCCTGGCACAGGAGCGGTTGAGACAACTGGCCACGGTAACGGTTCCCGAGGACATGACCCCGGTCAACTAAACAAAATCAATCGAGTCTGACCCCATTGATTTGATCCGGTTGGTTTTAAATCAGCCGGCTGTTTCGGCCAGGTAACTCTCCAGCGCCGCCATACGCTCGGGCGTGCCGATATCGAACCAGCTTCCGCTATGCAGTTCTCCCGTAACCTGGCGGTTTTCCATGGCTTGACGCAATACCGGACCCAGGGGGAATTTCTGCTCATTAATTGGGGTAAACAGGGAAGGATGATAGACGCCGATGCCGCTGAAGGTGTACCTGGGTTGGCCGCTGTTATGGACGTTTCCTGCCGCCAGGGCAAAATCGCCCCGGGGATGGTGCGGCGGGTTTGGCACGAGCACCAGGTGCGCCTGGCCGGCCAGGGCCGCGGGCAACGTGTCCAGGGGGAAATCGGTCCAGATGTCGCCGTTGACGACCAGGAACGGGTCGTCGCCCAGCAGGGGCAATGCCCGTTTAATGCCGCCGCCGGTCTCCAGGGGGCTGTTGCCTTCGGCTGAATAGCGGATACTTACACCGAAAGCGCCGCCGTCCCCAAGGAATGATTCAATCCGGTCGCCGAAGCGGGCATGATTGATCACCAGCTCCTTGAAACCCGCCCCGGCCAGCGCTTCCACGTGATATTGCAACAACGGCTTGCCGGCCACGGGTAACAGGGGTTTGGGACGGTTATCGGTCAGGGGGCGCATTCTCCTGCCTCCCCCCGCCGCGAGTATCATTGCCCGCATCTGCAGATTTCGCTACTATCAGACTGAAGTGACTGTCTTGTCCAGGCTCAAACCGACAACACCCATGATGATCAGACAGATACTGACGGTTTTCACCATGGTCACCGGTTCGCGGAAATAGAGTATGCCCACCAGGGCTATCAAGGCGGTTCCAACACCGGCCCAAACCGTGTAGGCTATGCTCAGGTCGATCTTTTTAAGGGAAAAAGTCAAGGCCGTAAACGATGCGGCATAGAGGACGAACAACAGGATCGACGGGAGCAGCCGGGTAAACCCTTCGGACAGTTTCATGGACACGGTCCCGGCAACCTCTAACAGAATTGCTGCAGCAAGAAAGAGCCAGTGTATCATTTTATCAACTTAAATCAGGTAAAGGAGGGGCCATTGTATCCTCAGTGCGATTTCGATGGAAGGAAGCTACGGACAACGGGGACGTGGAGCGTACCGCACCGGCCCGGCGGGAGTGTCCGGGTTAAGGGCATGGGCATATGTTAACGGCAATAGCGGCAGTGCTGGGCGGCCTGGTCCTGCTGGTGCTCGGGGCGGACCGGTTTGTTTCAGGTGCGTCAGGCACCGCACGGGCCCTGGGTGTGCCGCCCTTGATTATCGGTTTGACCATTGTGGGTATCGCAACCTCCATGCCGGAAGTTCTGGTGGGAGGCGTTGCTGCATGGGACGAGAAAACCCGCATCGCCATCGGCAATGCCCTGGGGTCCAATATCGCCAACGTCGGCCTGGTGCTGGGAGCGACCGCGCTGTTCACACCCCTGCTGGTCCAGTCGCAGACCCTGATCCGTGAATTTATCCTGATGTGCGCGGCTATGCTTGTTGCGTTACTGGTGATGCTTGACCTGCGCCTGGGACGCGGCGACGGGATGTTGTTGCTGGGGGTGCTTGCCCTGATGCTTTTCTGGATTGTAAGAAAGGCAAGAGAGGAGGCCCGGTCAGTGCCGCGGGATGAGGAATCGAAACAGGGTCCGAGCCTCTTGAAATCCGCCGTCTTGATACTGGTCGGCCTGGTGGTCCTGTTGCTGGGCGCTGAACTACTGGTGCGGGGAGCGGTCTATATTGCCAGGGAAATAGGCGTAGATGACCTGGTGATCGGTCTGACCATCATCGCGGTGGGGACCAGTTTGCCGGAACTAGCCGCATCCCTCATGAGTGTTGCAAAAAAAGAAATAGATATCGCCATTGGCAACATTATCGGTTCCAATATGTTTAATATGCTGATGGTATTGGGTATTCCGTGTATTATTTACCCGGATAATTTCGGTAAGGAAGTCCTGCTGCGGGACTTTCCGATTATGGCGGGTTTAACCCTGTTAATGGGATGGATGGTGTTTCATTCCAGCAAAAACAGGTTCAGTCGCCTGGAAGGCACCGTGCTGCTGTTATGTTTTGCCGGTTACCAGTACTGGTTGTTTCTGGGGTAAACCGGCCCGGGACCAGGAGGAAAAAGTGTCAGATCCTGAGAACTCATTGACTGTCTGCAACCCTGCAGAGACAGCGCCTGCAGTTCAGGACATCATCAATCATGCCGGATAGATCCGAAAATCACCCGGCCCCTGACGACCTTATGCGTAGCGCACGCGCGGTCATTGAGACGGAACGACAGGCGGTTGGGGACCTGGAACAACGCATTGACAACCAGTTTGTCAACGCCTGCCGGTTGATGCTGGAATGCACGGGCAGGGTCGTTGTTCTGGGTATGGGAAAGTCCGGCCATATCGGCCACAAGATCGCAGCCACCCTGGCCAGTACCGGCACACCGTCATTCTTTGTCCATCCGGGCGAAGCCGGCCATGGCGACCTGGGCATGATTACCGGGGATGATGTGGCCATTGCCCTGTCCAATTCCGGTGAGACCGGCGAGATCGTCACCCTGTTACCGGTGATAAAACGTCTGGATATCCCGCTCATCGCGCTGACCGGCAATCCCGCATCCACCCTGGGCAAAGCCGCGGCCGCGTGTCTGGACGTCAGTGTCGCCAGGGAGGCCTGCCCGCTGGGCCTGGCGCCGACAGCCAGCACCACGGCCTGCCTGGTCCTGGGGGACGCCCTTGCCGTCGCGCTGCTTGAGGCGCGCGGTTTCAGCACCGAGGATTTTGCCCGGTCCCACCCGGGGGGGTCATTGGGAAGACGGTTGCTGGGCGTCAGGGACATCATGCATACCGGCGCTGAAATTCCCCGTGTGAGCGAGAAGACGATGGTGAAGCAGACGTTGCTGGAAATGAGCGCAAAAGGTCTGGGGATGACGGCAGTGCTTAATGAAAGCGGTGAAGTAACAGGGGTATTCACCGACGGCGACCTGCGCAGGACCCTGGATGCCGGATTCGACCTGCAGACAACCACTACCGGGGAGGTAATGACCAGGAACGGCAAGACCATCGCCGCAACCTGCCTGGCTGCCGAGGCGTTACGGATGATGGAAGAATACAGGATCAATGCCTTGCTGGTACTGGATAAGGAGCGGCAACTGGTTGGCGTTCTGAACATGCACGATCTGCTGCGCGCACAGGTGGTCTGACCGGTATGGTTCAACGGCTGTTTATCCTCGCATTATTAATCGGCGCGGCCGCGGGCAGCGCCTGGTTGCTGAAATGGTTGTCCGAGGACCCGGGCAGACGCGCTTTCCGTGCCGACACGCGCGCGCCGGATTATTACATGGAGGACTTTACCACGTTGACGATGCACCCGGACGGTACGCCAAAGAACAAACTGTCGGCGGATTACCTGGCGCATTATCCCCTGGATAACAGCACCGAACTGGTCATGCCGCGTATGGAAATCTTCCGTGAAGATGAATTTCCTTTGTACATTAACGCAGAAAAAGGCCGCCTGGATGGAGATGATGATACTATTCTGTTATACGGTATAGTAAAAATGTGGGAATACGATGATACAGGTAGCCCTACTCTGGAAGTCAGTACGTCCCATGTCAAAGTGTCGCTGGATGATGAATATGCGGAGACGGACCGCCAGGCAACCATTGTTACCAATAATGCGGTAATAACGGGCATCGGTATGCGTGCATATTTACCCCAGAGTCGACTGGAAGTAATCAAACATGAAAAAACTACCATTAATACCGCGTCGGGCAGTTAGCGCTGTAATCGGGTTGTTCTGCCTGCTGGGTTGCCTGGCGGCATACCCGTTGTCGACGGACAAGGACCAGCCGATTGAAGTCGAGGCAGACGAGGCGGAACTTGATGACATGAATGACGTCAGCATTTACCGCGGCAATGTTATTGTCAGGCAGGGGTCCATCCACATGACGGGCGATGTCATGACGGTTTACAGCAAGGGCGGGGATGAACTGGATCACCTCATTATGGAAGGCAATCCGGCCACGTATCAGCAATTGCCTGACAACAGCACGGTACACGACCAGGCGAAGGCCATGAGAATGGAGTATTACGAACTGAAAAACCTGGTTGTGTTAATCCGGGAAGCCTGGGTAAAACAGGAATCCTCGACGCTGGTCGGGGAAAGGATAGAGTACAATACGGAACTCAGCCGGGTGAAAGCCTGGAGTCGCCCCGGGGGTGGTGAAGGGCAGGAAACGCAACAAAAGAGCCGGGTGAAGCTGATCATCAAGAAGAAGAAAGAAGACGGATCGTAAAGTCCGCCCAGACAATCGCATGAGTGTTTTATCCGTTCAGAGTATCTCCAAATCATTTCGTTCACGCCAGGTGGTGAACGATATCAGCCTGACCATCAACAGCAGTGAAATTGTCGGGCTGTTAGGCCCCAACGGGGCTGGCAAAACCACCAGTTTTCACATGATTGTGGGCCTGCTTCCCTGTGACAAGGGCGAGATATACCTGGATGACAAGGATATCAGCCTGTTGCCTATGGAAAAACGGGCGCGGCTGGGATTGGGATACCTGCCCCAGGAGTCGTCTATCTTTCGTAAACTCACCGTTGAAGAAAATATCCTGGCAGTCCTGGAGTTACGCAAAAACACCAGCAAGGCAGAGGCGAGACGGCGCATGGAGGCGCTGCTGCACGAATTTCACGTGTCCCACCTGCGTGACAGCCTGGGCATGAGTCTTTCCGGCGGTGAGCGGCGGCGCGTGGAGATTGCCCGGGCACTGGCCACCGAGCCGCAATTCCTGTTGCTTGATGAGCCTTTTGCCGGGATTGACCCTATTTCCATCAACGACATTCAACGGATAACGGGTTACCTGCGGGAAAAAGGCATTGGTATCCTGATCACCGATCACAATGTCTGGGAGGCGCTGGGCGCCTGCGACCGGGTTTATATTGTCAATGAAGGCAGGATCCTGGCCGAGGGAACACCGGATGAAATACTTGCCAATGAAACTGTGAGAGACGTCTATCTGGGTTTCGAATTCAGGTTATAGCTCAATCCCGAATCCGGGCAGACAAGATGGGGCATAACCGTTATTTTGCGCTAAACTTCATAGTATGAAGCAATCACTGGGAATAAATTTAAGTCAGGGTCTGACCATGACTCCGCAACTGCAGCAAGCCATCAGGCTGTTGCAGTTGTCCAGCCTGGAATTGAACCTGGAGATCCAGGGGGCGCTGGATTCCAACATGATGCTGGAGTTGGATGAAGATGATGCAGCCGACCTGCAGGCAGGCGTGCCGGAACCTGACGCTTCGGAACTCAACGGGGAGGACTATCCCGAGGCCTTTGCCCATGGGAGTATTCCCGAAGAGTTGCCGGTGGATACGGCCTGGGAAGATATCTATGATGCCACGACGCACTATTCCCATGATGGCGGCCTGGCGGAGTACTACGACCAGGAATACCAGGATAATGGAGAGCGAAACCTGCAGCGCCACCTGCTGTCCCAGCTTAACCTGATCACCTTATCGGTAGCCGACAAGGCGATTGCCATCGCCCTGGTCGATGCCATCAATGACGATGGTTACCTGACCTTGAACCTGGAAGAGATCCGCGCTACCCTGTCAGCCGACCTGGATACCGAACCCGAGGAGATAGCGGCGGTACTCCATTTGATTCAAACACTGGAGCCGGCGGGGGTGGGCGCCCGCGACCTGGCCGAGTGCCTGAGCCTGCAAATGGCGCAACTTGAACCCGGCACTCCCTGGCTGGCCGAGGCCCGGACGCTGGTCAGCCAGCATCTTCAGTTACTGGCGCAGCATGATTACAAACAGTTGATGAAACGCATGAAACTCAACAGGGAAGAGTTGGAGCAGGTGGTCGGACTGATACAATCATTGCGCCCGCGTCCGGGCGGACAGCTGCAGGAAGACAAAGCCGAGTACGTGGTGCCGGACGTGCTGGTAAAAAAGGCCGGGGATGCGTGGAAGGTGGAACTCAACACGGATGCGCTGCCGCGCTTGAGAATAAATTCGCACTATGCCGGCATGATTCGCCGCGCGGACAACAGCGAGGATAATACCTCGCTGAAAAATCATTTGCAGGAAGCCCGCTGGTTTATAAAAAGTCTCCAGAGTCGCAGCGAGACCCTGTTGCGGGTTGCCACCTGCATTGTCGAAAGGCAGCGCGCGTTTCTGGAATACGGCGAGGAGGCAATGAAGCCGCTGGTACTGCACGATGTTGCAGACAACCTCGGGCTGCATGATTCAACAATTTCCCGCGTTACCACCAGGAAGTACATGCACACGCCAAGAGGCGTGTTTGAATTGAAATATTTTTTTTCCAGTCATGTCAGCACGGATCAGGGCGGAACCTGTTCATCTACGGCGATCAGGGCGCTGCTCAAAAAATATATACAGGCGGAGAAACCGGAAAAACCCCTGAGCGACAGTAAACTTGTCAAACTATTGTCAGGGCAAGGTATTCAGGTCGCGCGCAGGACTATCGCCAAATACCGTGAAACGATGTCTATTCCGTCATCAAGTGAAAGGAAAAGAGCCAATTTCAACAGGCTTTGATCGCTTATAGCCGGGTATTTCCGGCAGAGACCTGAACCTGATCAGGATTTTTAACACTAACCATTATGAGGAAAACATGCAAATCAACGTGTCCGGCCACCACTTGAACGTAACCCCCGCGCTGCGCTCCTACGTGGCAACAAAACTGCACCGCATAGAGCGTCATTTTGACCACGTCATCACTGCACACGTCGTCTTGAAGGTGGAAAAGGAACGGAAGATGGCGGAAGCAACCGTTCACGTAAATCGTGGTAACCTGTTTGCCGATGCGGAACACAATGATATGTACGCGGCCATTGACAGGCTGATTGACAAACTCGACAGGCAAGTGAAGAAGCACAAAGAGAAATTATCGGCTCACCGCGGATAATCTCAAACCCGGATTTAAGGTCCTGAGTCACAGATGCGGATATCAGAAATCCTAACGAGCGAACGGATTATCTGTAACGTAAATCTATCCAGCAAGAAAGCTGCGCTGGAAGCCCTCTCCAGGTTAATTGCCGGCGCCAGTATCCGGCTTGACGAACAGGATGTTTTCAACAGCCTGCTGACCCGGGAACGATTGGGTGGCACCGGATTGGGGAACGGAATTGCCATACCCCACGGGCGCTTGAAGGATGGTATTTCCACCATCGCCGCGTTTATCAAGTTGCAACAAGGCGTGGATTACGATGCCGTGGATCAGCAACCGGTTGATTTGATCTTCGCTTTGCTGGTGCCGGAACACTCAACGGAAGAACACTTGCAGGTTCTGGCGCAGCTTGCCGAGATGTTCAATCAGCCGGACTTCCTGACGCAGCTCCGGCGGGAAGAGTCCGAAGAAGCGATTTACGGATTACTGACCGGCTGACCTGGTTTGCAGAAAAAGACCGTTGTAATCGTCAACAAGTTAGGTTTGCACGCCCGTGCCGCGGCGCGTTTCGTGGAAACGGCGTCAGCATTTGATTCTGATATCGAGATCAGTTCGGGTGAAAATAGCGTCAATGGGAAAAGTATCATGGGTTTGATGATGCTCGCCGCGGCCAGGGGATCGCCAGTTGAGTTAATCGTGCGGGGAAGAGACGAGGAAAATGCGCTTATGGCGTTGGTGAAACTGATAGAAGATCGATTTGGTGAGGACATATGACGCTGTCCCTGCACGGCATGGGAGTCTCCCGCGGCATAGCCATCGGCCGGGTGCATATTATCGAACGCGACCGCCTTGACATCCCCGAATACCACATTGAGCAGGATCAGGTCGAAACGGAAACACGCCGCCTCCTCGAAGCTGTCAGCCAGGCCAAACAACAGTTGCGGGCCATTCGCGATCACATTCCGGCGACAACCTCCCCGGGTATTGCCCCGTTCATAGATACACACCTGTTGATGCTCGATGACACCGTCCTGACCCATGAACCGTTGCATTTGATCCGGACCTCCGGGCACAACGCGGAGTGGGCGCTGAAATTGCAGCGGGATGCCCTGGTACACGTGTTTGATGAAATGGAAGATGCATACCTGCGCACCCGCAAGGATGATATCGACCATGTCGTAAACCGTATCCAGAGGATATTGTTGAAACATAAACCGTTGAAGCATGAAGAACCCGACAGCCGCCTGAACGGGTATATCCTGATAGCCGACGACCTGGCCCCTGCCGATACGGTCCTGATGCAGCATCACGGCATTGTCGCCTTTGTCACTGAATACGGCGGACCCACGTCGCACACCGCCATTCTCGCCCGCAGCCTGGCGGTCCCCGCAGTAATCAGTATGCACGATTCCAGGCGGATCGCCCGCGAAGACGATCTGGTTATCGTGGACGGCAACGCGGGCGTCATGCTGATCGACCCGGATGAACTCAGCCTGCGCTACTACCGGCAGCAGCAACAGGAAGAGAAGAAATATTATGCCAGCCTGATCCAGTTGAAAGAGTCGCCGGCCAGAACCCGGGACGGTGAGTCTGTCAGGTTGCAGGCGAATATTGAACTGCCGCGGGATTTTGAAACCGTCCGGGAAGTCGGCGCCAGCGGCGTGGGGTTGTACAGGACGGAGTTCCTTTACATGAACCGTGAAGCGCCCCCCGAGGAAGAAGAGCATTATGAAACCTACCTGGGGGTGCTCGATACGATGGCGGGTCTGCCGCTGACCATCCGGACCCTGGACCTGGGCGCGGACAAACAGGTGGACGGCGGCAGGCAGGAAGGTCCGGTCCAGTCAAACCCGGCGCTGGGGCTGCGGGCCATACGCCTGTGCCTGAAGGAGCCCGCGTTATTCCGGCCGCAGCTGAGAGCCATCCTGCGCGCTTCCGCCCACGGAGAAGTCCGCTTGATGATCCCCATGTTATCGAACATCCAGGAAACCAGGCAGGTGCTGGAGATGATCGAAGAGATAAAGACGGAACTGAGCAGGCAACAACTTGAATTTGACGAGAACATCCCCGTCGGCGCCATGGTTGAGGTGCCGGCTGCCGCCATCTGTGCGGATATTTTCGCCGATGAACTGGATTTCCTCTCTATCGGCACGAACGACCTGATCCAGTACACCATGGCCATCGACCGGGTTGATGATGAAGTGAACTATCTCTATGAACCCCTGCACCCGGCCGTTTTGCGGCTGATACACATGACCCTTGAAGCTGGCGCCAGGGCGGACATCCCCGTGGCCATGTGCGGGGAAATGGCGGGGGACAACAGGTTTACGCAATTATTGCTGGGTCTGGGCCTGCGCGAGTTCAGCGTGCATCCGGCCTACCTGCTGGAAGTCAAGAAAACCATCATCGAGAGCGACCTGGACAGGCTGACGCCTGTTGCAGGCGCAGCGCTGCAGGCCCGGTCGGGAGCGGAAGTCGAAGCACTGTTGATGCAGTTGCAGTCTGCATAACCTTTTAATCATTCGCCGGGACACCCCGGCCATCCCCGATCCGGACGCCGCCGGTTAAACACCTGTCGTCGGGGCCGGGCGCCCAGGATCGATTTCAATTCTGCCCCCATTTACTCTATCCTTACGCCCATGAGTGAACTGTCCCGACAAGAAGCGCTGTTTGAACGCCTGGAGAGTGGCGACCTGGACCAGGTCAGGTCGATGCTGGAATCGTTCCACCCGTCGGAGATTGCAGACTTGCTGGAAAGCCTCCCCGGACGTTCCAGGAGGGTACTCTGGGAACTGGTCGATCGGGAGGTTGAAGGCGACGTATTGACCGAAGTCCAGGACGCGGTCAGGGCCGGACTGCTGGAACGGATGCAACCCCAGGAGGTGGCGGATGTTACCAAGGATCTGGATACGGACGAAGTGGCAGATATCTTGCAGGATCTGCCTGAAGATGTGGTTGACAGCGTATTGCAGTCCATGGACGCGCAAAACCGGGAACGCATTGCGTCGGTGTTGTCTTACCCCGAGGACACGGCAGGCGGCCTTATGGATATCGATGCAGTTTCGGTGCGCGCGGACGTGTCGCTGGACGTCGTGGCGCGTTACCTGAGACAACTGGGCGAGGTGCCGGAACATACCGACAGCCTGATCGTGGTTGACCGGAAAAACCAGTACCTGGGGTTGCTCTCGCTGGCTGACGTGCTGGTCAACAAATCGGAAGACAGTGTCGGCGAGCATATGTATGAGGGGGTCGGTATTCCCGCCGACATGCCGGCTGAAGACGTAGCGCGACTGTTTGAGCAGCGCGACCTGATTTCCGCTGCGGTACTGGACCGGGACAAGAGACTGCTCGGCAGGATCACCGTCGATGACGTGGTGGACGTGATCCAGGAACGGGCGGAACAGACCATGCGCAGCATGGTCGGCCTGGGCGAGGACGATATCTTTTCCTCGGTCCTGTCAAGCACCCGCAGGCGCGCCGTATGGCTGGCGCTCAGCCTGCTCAGCGTGTTTCTTGCGGCCTGGGTGATCGGCCGGTTTGAGGCGACCATACAGGAACTGGTGGCGCTGGCGATCCTCATGCCTATCGTCGCCGGCATGGGCGGCATCGCCGGCAGTCAGAGTCTGACCATCTCCATCCGCGGCCTGGCGCTGGGACAGATCTCCAGAAAAAATGCCCGTTCGCTCCTGTTGAAGGAACTGGCGGTCGGATTGTTCAACGGCGCGCTGTGGGCGGCGGTCGTCGCCGGCGTCGCCACACTCTGGTTCGGTGACCGCGGGCTCGGCCTGATCATCGGCCTGGCAATGATAATCAACCTGGTGGTTGCAGCACTGGCCGGCACCGCAATCCCGCTGGTGCTGAAAAGAATGGGTATCGATCCGGCTATTGCCGGCGGGGTCATACTTATTACGGTAACCGACGTGGTGGGCTTCATGACCTTCCTTGGTCTCGCTACGATATTCCTGTTGCCCTGACCGTGTCCGCCACCCCGACGGAAGTCAGGGAAGCGGTTACATCACCAGCTGAACAACACCCACTGCGGCACGGAAAAGTCGTCGTAGATCTCACTCATCCGGGTTTCCATCTGGCCATCCCCATCCCGGTCCACCAGGTAGTAGGCGGGCCCTGCCGCGGGCGTGATCTTGGTCATGTAATGGCGCCCGTCCAGGCGGTATTCCTCTATGATGGCGTCGTCCCTGCGGATGATGGTCACCTGTGGTTCGATGGCCTGGCCGCTCTGGATCGGATCCGGCAGTTCCGGTGGTGCGGGCACCGGGGCAAGCTCTTCATCCTCGTAAGTCTGCGCTACGGCCGCGCCGGCCAGGACCAGGCTGAATATACTGACGACAAGATATTTCATTGTTTTTTCCGGTTTGTTTAATGGATGTCCGAGGTAGATGAAGAGTACAGTGAATATTGGCAACTTTCAAAGCGTGTTTCATTATAATGCAGGATTATGCCAAAGAAATTATTAACGCTGGTAGACGGGTCCTACTACCTGTTCCGGGCCTATCATGCCATGCCGGGTCTCACCAACGCCGCAAACGAGCCGACCGGGGCGATCTTCGGCGTTATCAACATGTTGCGCAAGCTGATCCGGGACGAACAGCCGGACTGCTTCGCCGCCGTTTTCGATGCCAAGGGGAAAACCTTTCGTAACGACCTGTATCCGCCATACAAGGCCAATCGTCCCCCGGCGCCGCCTGACCTGGTAGCCCAGATCGCGCCGCTGCATGAAATTATCCAGGCCCTGGGCGTACCCCTGCTGCGGATTGAAGGTGTGGAAGCGGACGACGTGATTGCAACCCTGGCGGCGCAGGCAAGCCGGGCGGGCTTCAGGGTCCTGGTTTCCACCGGCGACAAGGACCTGGCACAAATTGTTGATGATGATATCCACCTGATCAATACCATGAACAATACCCGCTATGACCGCGCCGGTGTGATCGAAAAATACGGGGTGCCGCCGGACCGCATCATCGATTACCTGGCCTTGACCGGCGACACGTCGGACAATGTGCCGGGCATTCCGAAAGTGGGGCCCAAAACTGCAGTCAAGTGGTTGGCGCAACACGGCAGCCTGGACGAGATCGTTGCCAGGGCGGACAGTTTCGGCGGCAAGGTCGGAGAGTACCTGCGTGAGAACCTGGGCCAGATTCCATTAAGCAGGCAACTCGTTACCCTGAAGTCCGACCTGAAACTGCCGGTCGAACCGCAGCAGTTGCTCATCGGTGACCAGGATCAAATCGCCCTGAGAGAGCATTACCGGCGTTGGGGTTTCAGAAGCTGGTTGCCTGAGATCAACGGCGGCGCCAGGGAACAGCCGTCATTCCGGGAACAAACGTCACACGAGCATGCAGATCCCGAAAGCGACGGACACCCGGCGGAAGTTGCGCAAACGGGCGAGCAGAGTTATGACACGGTACTCACCGTCGAACAGTTGGAGGCCTGGGTGGACAAGTTGGCGGCGGCGCGCATTTTTTCCCTCGACACGGAAACCACGAGCCTGGATTATATGCAGGCTGAACTGGTGGGCCTGTCATTTTCCGTCAGGCCGGGTGAAGCGGCTTATGTTCCCGTCGCGCACACACATGACGGGGCCCCCAGGCAGATCTCGCGCCGCAAGGTGCTGGAAAAGCTGCGCCCCCTGCTGGAATCGGAAAAACACGAAAAGGTCGGGCAGAACCTGAAATATGACCGCAACGTCCTGGCCAATTACGGGATTGATCTGACCGGCATTGCCCATGATTCAATGCTGCAGTCCTACGTACTGGACAGCGTGGCCACGCGCCATGATATGAACAGCCTGGCGCAAAGATACCTGGGTAAAACCATTACCAGCTATGAGGACGTTGCCGGCAAGGGGGCCAAACAGGTTTCATTCAACGAGGTCCCCGTGGAACAGGCAGCCGCCTATGCCGCGGAGGACGCGGACATCACGCTGCAACTGCACCAGACACTGTGGCCGAAACTGGCCAAAGAGTCCGGCTTGCGCGAGATATACAAGGGAATGGAAGTGCCTCTGCTGAGCGTCATCGCGCGCATGGAGCGTAACGGCGTCATGGTCGATAGCGATATGCTGAAGCAACAGAGCGTGGAACTGGAGGAACAGATGAAGCAGACGGAGCAGGAAGCCCATGAACTGGCGCAACAGCCTTTCAATATCGGTTCCCCCAAGCAGATACAGGAAATCCTCTACGACAAAATGCGACTGCCGGTGCTGGCGAAGACACCGACAGGACAGCCCTCAACCGCTGAAGCAGTGTTGCAGGAACTGGCTGCGGAGCATGATTTGCCGGCATTGATACTCAGTTACAGGGAGTTGAGCAAACTGAAATCCACCTACACGGACCGGTTGCCTGCACAGGTCAACCAGGTAACGGGCCGCGTCCATACCTCATACCACCAGGCTGTGGCCGCCACGGGCCGGCTATCATCATCGGACCCCAATTTGCAGAATATCCCGATCCGCACGGAGGAAGGCAGGAAAATACGCCGCGCGTTCGTTGCCGCCCCCGGGAATGTGTTGCTTGCCGCGGATTATTCCCAGATTGAACTCCGCATCATGGCGCACCTGTCGGGTGATGCCGCCCTGCTAGCCGCGTTTACCGCAGGCAGGGATATTCACCGGGCAACCGCTGCCGAGGTGTTCGGAACAGGTCTCGACGACGTTGTCCCCGAACAGCGCAGGGCGGCAAAAGCCATCAACTTCGGCCTGATTTACGGCATGTCGGCATTTGGTCTCGCCAGGCAGCTGGGCATTGGCAGAGGCGAGGCCAGACAGTACATGGACACATATTTTGAGCGTTACCCTGCGGTAAGAAAATACATGGATTTCATGTGCGGCAAGGCTAAGCAAGACGGCTACGTTGAGACCGTCTTCAAGCGCCGTTTATACCTGCCTGATATCAACTCCGGCAATGCCGCCAGGCGCAGACATGCCGAGCGTACTGCCATCAATGCGCCGATGCAGGGTACCGCGGCAGACATTATCAAGCGGGCAATGATTGAAATAGATCAAAAACTGTTGCGTTCCGAAAAAAATATCAGGATGATTATGCAGGTACACGACGAACTGGTGTTCGAGGTAGCCCGGGAGGAGGTCGTTGAATACGAACAGGA
This sequence comes from Gammaproteobacteria bacterium, assembly GCA_965208655.1. Lineage (GTDB taxonomy): Bacteria > Pseudomonadota > Gammaproteobacteria > Eutrophobiales > Eutrophobiaceae > JAAXHV01. Next base: position 826,098 of record CBDBPJ010000007.1, on the reverse strand, counting down.
GATACGCGGGTTGATGGCCGCTGCGGCGTCACTCAGGGTTCCCCTGGTCGTTGATACAGGCATCGGCGCCAACTGGGATGAAGCGCATTAGGGGGTAGAGAACTTTTCCGGCATTGTCCTGATACTGTGCTAACATTAACAACAAATGTGTCTGTTTCTTACAAAAATTCCCATGTTGTTACCCAGGGAAGTAAGGGTGTCCGACATATAAGTCAAGCCGGGAGCCTGCCATGTTGTTGATTCCCGCGATTGATATTAAAAACGGCAAATGTGTCCGTTTGCGCCAGGGAAACATGGGTGATGAGACCGTCTACAACGATGATCCGGTCGCAATGGCGACAAAATGGGTTGATCTGGGTGCAAAACGGCTTCATATCATCGACCTCGACGGCGCGGTTTCCGGGCGCCCGGTGAACGCCGATATCATCCACGATATAGCTGAGGAGCACCCCGATATAGAGATCCAGGCCGGTGGCGGCATCCGTGACGAAGATACGATCCAGACCTACCTGGACGTCGGCGTAAACTATGTGATCATCGGCACCCGCGCAGTGACCACGCCGCACTTTGTATCCGATATCTGTCTTGAATTTCCAGGCCATGTGATTGTCGGTCTTGATGCAAAAAACGGCAAACTGGCCACAAACGGCTGGTCCAAACTTTCTCACCATGACGTGATTGATATAGCGCAACGCTTTGAACAGGATGGCGTTTCCGCGATCATATTTACTGACATCGGCCGTGACGGCATGATGAGCAGTGTCAACATAGACACCAGTGTGGAACTTGCCAGGGCGGTAACCATTCCGGTCATCGCCTCCGGCGGAGTCAGGGACCTGGATGATATTAAAGCCTTATGCTCCGTTGCTGCCGAAGGCATAGCAGGCGCCATTACCGGGCGCGCCATCTACGAGGGAAGCCTTGACCTCAAGGAGGCTCTGGACCTGGTCAGGGAACTTTGCGGTGGGCAGAATACCGGTGCAGGGTGACCGTAATATGCAGGCATACGGTTACGGATAAAAATCCGGTCTAACGGCGAAAAAACGGCCGGTCTGCCAGGCGAAACAGGGCGCTTATCCTTATCAACCATAGTTTGAGTAATCATGGGCCTGGCAAAGCGTATAATTCCCTGTCTGGATGTTGATGCCGGCCGGGTTGTCAAGGGAGTCAGGTTTGTCGATATCAGGGATGCCGGAGACCCGTTGGAAGTGGCGCGTTGTTACGACGAACAGGGAGCCGATGAGTTGACTTTTCTCGATATTACGGCCAGCAATGAGGAAAGGGATACCATGTTGCACGTTGTGGAGGCCGTCGCCGGCCAGGTATTTATCCCTTTGACCGTGGGGGGCGGTATCCGCACGCTGGATGACATCCGGCGTTTGTTGAACGCCGGCGCCGACAAGATCAGTATCAATACTGCTGCGGTAAATAACCCGGAGTTCGTCCTGGAGGCGACCCGGGAATTCGGTTCGCAGTGTATTGTTGTTGCGATTGACGCGAAGCAGGGTTCCGCTGCCGGCGAACCGCTGCATTGGCATGTGTATACCCACGGAGGGCGGCGAGAGACCGGAATTGACGCGGTTGCCTGGGCGCAAAAAATGGCCGGCTACGGCGCCGGGGAGATCCTTCTGACGAGTATGGACCGGGACGGCACCAGGGACGGTTTTGACCTGCACCTGACCAGGGCGGTCAGCACCGCTGTCGGCATTCCGGTGATTGCGTCCGGCGGCGTGGGCAACCTGGACCACCTGGTTGAAGGTGTCATGGCAGGGAAAGCCGACGCGGTACTGGCGGCCAGTATTTTTCATTTCGGCGAGTACACGGTGGCACAGGCAAAAGACAGGATGGCGGAACATGGCATTGAGGTGAGGAACTGACCCATGGTGCAGGTCGATGAACTGGCGTGGCTGGAGCAAGTCAACTGGAACGCGGACGGCCTGATACCGGTCATAGCACAGGAATATTCTTCCGGCCGTGTATTGACGCTTGCCTGGATGAACCGGGAAGCCCTGCAACTGACCTGCGCCGAAGGCCGCGCAGTCTACTGGTCAAGGTCCCGGGGCAGGTTGTGGCGCAAGGGCGAACAGTCGGGCCACGTCCAGGAAGTCAGGGAAATAAGACTGGACTGCGACCGTGACACGCTGTTACTGCTGGTCGATCAGCGCGGCGGGATCGCCTGTCATACCGGCAGGGAGAGTTGTTTTTACCTGCGTAAAAGCGCGGCAGGCTGGGAAGAAGCCGATCCTGTAATCAAGGATCCGGCAGAAATCTATGACAAGTAAGGGGGAGACTGAAGATGGACGTTATAAACGAACTTGCAGATGTACTGATTGAACGGAAGGGAGCCGATCCGACCTCTTCCTATGTTGCTTCCCTGTACGAGAAGGGCAGAGCCGGAATTCTGGAGAAAATAGAAGAAGAATCATGGGAACTGGTTGAAGCGGCTACAACGGGTGAAGCACGCGAAGTGATACATGAAACCGCAGATTTGTGGTTTCATACCCTGGTTTTGTTATCCCACCTGAATGTCCATCCTGTTGAGGTATTCTCCGAACTGGAAAGACGCCTGGGCGTACCGGGCCATGAAGAAAAGGCAGGCAGGAAGTGAAGTTTGGAACCGGGGCAAGAATCCGCATCGTGCCATATTCTTACTCCGCGTTCTTCAATTTCCCTGTGTCCTCCGTGTCCTCTGTGGCATAATCGGTACGGTAATGTATTCGGCTGGAGATGAATTATGAGTTTTGGTATCTGGGAACTGGGAATCATTATGATCATCGTCGCCCTGTTGTTCGGGACCAAAAAACTGGGGAGCATCGGCGGCGATCTCGGTAAAGCGATCAAGGGGTTCCGCAGTGCGATAAAAGACGACGAACCTGACGACGGGGAGCAGTCCCCGGCCGGCCAGGTTATTGAAGGTGAGGTTGAAGGCGGCCAGAAAGGGAAACCGGCCGAATCCTGATCACACCGGCCTATTGCCCCATGTTTGATATCGGTTTCTGGGAACTGCTGCTGATTGCCATAGTCTCGCTGCTGGTTGCCGGTCCCGAGAAACTGCCGGAACTGGTGCGGGACGTCGGCAGGTGGACGAGAAAATTGCGCCGCTACGTCACGCAGGCAAAATATGAGTTTGAACAGCAGTTGCGCATGGATGAGGTAAGAGACTTTACCGAACAAGTGGAACAGATGGACAAACTGATGGACGTTGCCCCGGATAAACACGGAAACACCAAGACGACCGACAACTGAAACCTGTAAACCCGGCGACCCATGGCGGACAGTTCCCCCCCTCCGGATACCGATACGGAACAGCCTCTCATCGCCCACCTGGCTGAGCTTCGCAACAGGTTGCTTCGAAGCCTGGCCTGCGTGTTTGTCATCTTCCTCGGCCTCAGCGTGTTTGCCAATGACATTTACGCGCTGATAGCCGGACCGTTGCTGGCGCAACTGCCTGAGCAAAGCAGCATGATTGCCACTGAAGTGGCGGCGCCGTTCCTGGTGCCGTTCAAACTCACTTTTTTCGTTGCCGTGCTCGTATCCGTGCCGTACCTGTTGTACCAGGCATGGGCTTTTGTCGCGCCGGGACTGTATCAAAATGAACGGCGCCTGGTACTGCCCTTGATCTCCAGCAGCGTGCTGTTGTTCTACCTGGGGATCGCGTTCGCTTTTTTTATCGTGTTCCCCCTGTTGTTTGCGTTCCTGACGTCTACTGCGCCGGTCGGTGTGACGGTGATGACCGACATCGGCCATTACCTGAATTTTATCCTCAAGATGTTCTTTGCCTTCGGCGTTGCCTTTGAGGTGCCCATCGCCATCATCCTGCTGGTGTGGACAGGGATGTCAACGGTGGAATCACTGGCGAAAAAGCGGCCCTACATCATCGTCGGCGCGTTTACCGCGGGTATGTTGCTGACGCCGCCGGATATCATTTCCCAGGTCATGCTCGCCGTGCCCGTCTGGCTGTTGTTTGAACTGGGCCTGATACTGGGCAGGTTTGTCAGGCAACAGGACCGGGACGCGACGGAAGACCACGCAACAGACTCCGGCTAGGCGCCTGTGCACATGCACCGGCGACATTTTCTCACCCTGCTGGCCGGATTGGGCGGGACTGCCTGCGCCGCGAAACCGGTGCTGTTCAACCCCTGCCTGCGCGCACGGTTGCCGGAGAACCTGGCAGACCATGACCTGGTGCGGCAGGCCTTTGCCGGCCTCAGACCCGATTATATCTGGGACGGCCATGTTCACCTGCTGGGCGCCGGGGACAGTGAAACCGGCGCCTGGATCAACCCGCAACTGAAAAGCCTCCGGCACCCGTTGCAATACGCCCAGTTGCGTTTCTACCTGAATGCCTCCTGCGCTGAAGGGGAGGACGCGGACAGCCTGTTTCTGGAGCGGTTGCTTGCCCTGAGGCAGGGTTTTCCGCCGGCCAGCCGTTTCATGCTGCTGGCGTTTGATTACACCTATGACGAAACCGGCCGGCGCCGCCTGGACCTGAGCGCATTCCATACCCCTAACGAATGGGCTGCCCGGTTGCACCGGGACTACCCCGGCGAGTTTGAATGGATTGCTTCGGTACACCCGTACCGTGAAGATGCTATGGAGGCACTGGACCGGGTGCACAAATCCGGCGCCAGGGCCATTAAATGGCTGCCCCCGGCCATGGGCATCGATCCGGGGTCGGCGCACTGCGATGATTTTTATGCCGCCCTGGTGCGCACCGGCCTGCCGCTGCTGATCCACGCCGGGGATGAGAAAGCCGTACACGGCAGCGGGCGGCAGGATTACGGCAACCCGCTGCTGTTGCGCCGGCCCCTGGACCACGGGGTCAAGGTTGTCGTGGCGCATTGCGCATCGCTGGGGCAAGGGAGCGACCTGGACAAGGGTACGGGGGGGGCGTTAGTCAGTAACTTCAGCCTTTTTGCGCGCCTGATGAACGATCCCCGCTATGAAGAGCGCCTGTTCGGCGAGATCTCGGCAGTTACCCAGCGCAACAGGGACGTATCTGTCCTGCAAACACTGCTCGAAACCGATGCCTGGCACCCGCGCCTGGTGAACGGATCGGACTACCCGCTGCCCGGCGTCATCCCGCTGATATCACCGGGGAAGCTGCGCAGACAGGGTTTCATCAGTGAGGGTGCGGTGCGGATATTGGAACAGGTACGGCAACACAACGCCATACTGTTCGACTTCATGCTCAAGCGGCAGTTACGCAGCGGCGCCGGCAGCTTCGCGCCGGAGATCTTCGAAAGCCGGCGCGTCTACGGAGAGGTCCGGGAGCGAAAGCCGGCAACAGCCTGACCGCAAGGGCCGGATTAAGATAAGAAGATAAGATAAGGGGACAGACTTCGGGTCTGCCCCCGTCTCTAAACTAGGTCTGTTCCCAGGGAAGCCCGTGAAAGCGCCAGCCGTTCAGGTTGCCCCGATGGCGGTTCTCGTCCGGGTCGCCTTCGAAGCCCTCGGCGATATTCACCGTATCCCTGTAGCCCTGTTCTTCCAGCAGTTGCGCCGCGAGCATGGAGCGTTTGCCGCTGCGGCACAGGGTCAGGACAGTAACGTCCTTGCTTGCCTCGCCCAGTTGTTCGATGACCTTTTCTGCAAATTCCGGGTCGGTTTGCCAGTCCGGCGCCTCCTGTATTGGCACATGGACGGCACCGATGGGGTGGCCTACGTAATCGAACTCAACTTTTGAGCGTACGTCGAGCAGAATAGAGCCCGGGTTATCCTGCAGCATTTTCCAGGCCTGTCTGGGATTCACTTCAGAGACCATGTTTCCGTCCTCCTCGGCAAGGGTTAAGAGTTGATAGCCGCTATTGAATTATAGCACCGGATGCTTCATCCATTGCGGCCTGCATATCGGAAATAATGGATTGCGCGGACTGCAGGGGATCAGACGCCCTGGTGATCGGGCGGCCGACGACCAGGTAATCCGAGCCGGATGCAATCGCCTGGTACGGCGTCAGGGTGCGTTTGTGGTCGTCATGAGCGCTGTCGCGGGGCCTGATTCCCGGGGTCACGATAAGGAAATCCCGGTCACGAAAATCCCGGCGCAGGTCGCGTACGGACGAACCGGATGCGATCAGGCCTTCACAACCGGCATCCAGGGCCTGTTGCGCCCTGCGCCTGACGACGGCGCCGGTATCCGGTGTCATACTGTCAGGTGAAAGCTCCGCCAGGTCGGCCGCGTCCATGCTGGACAGTACGGTGAGCATCAGCAGGAAAGGTTTGCCGTTGGCGCCGCGCCCCTGTTTCGCCGCGTTGACCGTGGCGCTGCTGCCGCTGATGGTCAGCAGTTCCAGCCTGCCGGCAAATTCGCCCGGCATGTTGGCCAGCGCGGCCTTTACGGTCTGGTCTATGTCGCTGATTTTCAAATCCAGGAAGATTTTCCTGCCGTCTTCCAGCAGCGCCCTGACAAACGGCCAGCCTTCCCCGAAGAACAACTGCCAGCCTACCTTGTAGAAATTGACCGTGCCGTCAAGCTGCTCAATCAGGCGATTGGCCCGTGCGGCGCTGTCAAAGTCCAGCGCCACAATCAGCCGTTCGGCAGGACCTGAATCAGGAGACAGAAGTTTATTTGCCATGAGTGCCTCTCATGATGCGGATACTAACACAGATCAACCGTGGATCCGGTTACAAAGCGCCGTGCTGTTCCAGTCTCCGGAGTACCTGACCGGTTTCCAGATCGGCCAGTCGGGTCGCCCTGAACACGGGTTCATCCCGGTCCAGGGACAGGACGCGGTCATGCTGGCCTACGGCGTGGTTGCGGCGCCAGTCGCTCGGGCCGAACAGGCCGTAAACGGGAATTGCCCCGCAGGCCAGCAGGTGCATGGGTCCGGAGTCGTTGGTGACGGCAAATTCGGCGCGGGACGTCAGGGCCACCAGTTGCAGTAATGAGAACGCGGCAGTGGCATCGACGCCGCTGGTGCGGGACAGTTCGGCGTTTATGTGCCGGTCGTCCTTCCCGCCGGCCCAGACCGCAACAAATCCGCGCTGTTCCAGGAATACGGCCAGTTCGGAGAAGCAGGGCCAGCATTTTTCCGGGCGGCGTTCACTGGCGCCGGCGTGCATGATGACGAGTTTCCGGTCCGACAGCCCCCTGTCCCGTAACCATCCATCCACCATCTCCCGGTCCGCTTCCGGAGGATTCAGACAGGGGACGACCCCGTCAGCGGGAATGCCCGCGGCCTTGAGTATGTCAAGCATCCTGGTGTGGATATGGCATTGGCCGGTATAGCGGTTATCCGGGTGTATGTTGTAAGGGAAACGCGGGTGGTTCCCGGCCCGCTCCGGGATCCCCGACAGCCCGCACATCGCACCGGTGCGGTCGTTTGACTGCAGATCGTACACCCGCAGGAAACGCCCGTTGCGCATCCACAGGACGGTTGCCAGGGTGGAACGCAGGCTCCTGCGGTCGAATGTCTTTATCTCCATGCCGGTCAGGCCAGGGAACAGTTCGCGATAGACAGGACTGGTAAGCAGCGTGCAGCGGCGCGGCGCGTGGTGCTGTACAATCCGGTCGATCAGGCCGGTCGCCATCACCACGTCCCCCAGTGCCCCGAGTTTGATGATCAGTATGTCCCTGCGCATCTTCGCTGCGGATGTTACCTGTGTGGTCAGTCGCTGATCTTTACGGCAACCGACCCGCCCCTGGCGGTAAAGGCTAGGTAGATGTAGCTGTGCCCGCTTTCCCCGATGAACTCCTGGAATGCCTTGTACTCGTGTTCCTGCCAGTTCGGGTAATTGAAATATTCATCGAAGACGATCACCGTACCGGGCCCGATGCGCGGCGCCATTAGGTTGAATACGGTACGGGTGGAGGAATACAGGTCGCAGTCCACATGCATGAAGCGCAACGGCTGGTCGTGATTTTCCAGGAAGACAGGCAGACTCTCCGCAAACGCGCCTTCATGGATCCTGACGTTGCCCGGCAGGCGTTTGGGGCGGCCGGCAAACCCGCCGCGCCGTTCCGTGGTCCCGGCCCAGTCCTCCGGCAGGCCCAGAAAGGAATCAAAGCCGTACACGGTATCGTTTACCAGTTTGCTCAACAGCCTGATACTGGCGCCCTGCGCCACGCCAAATTCGGCGTTCAGTCCGGCGCGGTCCGCATGGGCCAGCGCGTATTCGAACAACGCCTTCCTGTTGCGGCAGATCACACAGTGGCGCATGTTGTTGTTGATGTACTCCAGCGTTTCCCGTTTGGCCTGAAGTTGCAGGTCGAGCAACAGGTCGCGGGCATAGAACTTGTGCACGAAGCGCTGGTAGAGACGCTCCCGCAGGTTATTGAACGGATTTTTCATCAGTCTCTCCCCCGGAATTTCGTACCTGTTCGTACAAGGCCAAGGTCATGTCCAGCATGCGCTCAAGGGTAAAGGTCCGGTTGGATGCGATGTCCGGCGGGGCATCGAGAAAAGCCCGGATCTTCTCCGCTGCCGCATTGGTATTCCCCGGTTCGACCAGGCCGGCCGGTTGCAGTTCCGCAAGGACTTCGCGCGCCCCCCCGTGGTCGTATGCAACCACCGGCCGCCCCAGCGACAAAGCCTCCAGCGCGGTCCGGCCCAAGGCCTCGGGGATGTTTGCCAGGGACAGGACAACGTCGGAGACGCTCATCACCTCGCGCAGGTCGGTGCGCGTGCCCAGGAACGTGATGTCATGTTCCAGGCCGCGCCGGGCGGCCAACCGGTTCAATTCCTTCAGGAAACCCCGGCGCCGCGGCGCTGCGCCGCCGGCGACCAGTCCGTGCACGTTTCCCCCGGATCGTTTCAACTCCCCGACGATGTCGATAAAATCCGCATGCCCCTTCCAGCGGGTGACCCGCCCCGGCAGGGTAACCAGCGTCTTGCCCTGCAGTTGCGGTTGTTCGGAGCGCCAGCGGTCCAGCCAGTCAGCGGCAGGACTGTACCCGCGCCGGTAACGCTGCGGGTCCACCCCGCGCTGAATGATCGTGATCTTTCCGGGGTGAGCGCCGGGGTAGTTGGCCAGAACGTAATCGTATATGTAGCGGGAGACGGCGATCACTCTCTGCCCCCGGGTCATGACGGCACTGTAGCGGTTAACCCGGTACGGGCCGTGCACCGTGGTGATGAACAGGGGGCGGTCCTCTGCCGGCATGTTTTTCCATGCCAGGTAGGAGACCCAGGCCGGCAGGCGCGAGCGGGCATGCAGGATATCCACTTTTTCCTCGCGCAGGAAACGGCGCAGCCTGCCTGCCAGCAGCAACGTAACAGGTGATTTTCTGCCGATTGGCCAGGTATGGTGGTGCGAGCCGTTTGCAGCAAGTTCGGCCTGCAGCGCGCCGCCGCCGGAGATAACCAGCGAGCGGTGGCCGCGGCGCGCCAGTTCGGCCGCCACGTCGAGGGTGCCGCGTTCGACCCCGCCTGTCTCCAGGGCGGGCAAGGTTTGTAACACGGTTAACGGCACGGGCCTCGATCCGTTATTCCTGACAGCAGTCCCTTTTCCAGCAACAGCCGGGCGCACCGGTTGGCTTCATCCAGCGCACGTGGCGGATCGGCCAGCCCGGTCCCGGCGAGCCAGTCGGCATGGGTACAGACAAAGCGATCATGCAACAGTTGATCGATTGCGCGGTGCAACCGGCTCGCAGATTTCCTGGGCAGCGGCAGCAGCCCGACGCGACAACCGGCGGTCAGCGCCTCGTAGATCATGGAAATGCTGTCTTCGCTTACCCATACGTCACGGGCACGGGCCAACGCCTGCGCCAGCCAGTCCCCGTCACACCGGTCCCACTGCAACACGTCGACCCCGCCGGTTTCCAGTCCGGCAAGTGCGCGGGTCAGTTGCGCGGGGGTCCGGGGCGAATTCGACAGAGTCCAGCGCCGGTGTGTCCCGGCGGCCAGTACCTGCCTGATGCGGGACAGTAAAACGGCTGCATCCAGGCGGTAATGACGGGAGGGACCGCCGACCAGGATAAGCCCGTGCCCGGGATCGTGGTTTGATTGGGGCTGGATGGGATTGACGGCGCCTGTTGTGATGATGACGTTGTCCCGTAACGGGGGGTCGTCATGGGCCGGCACCAGGCAGTAATCGAACCAGCTCAGGGGCAGGCTGGGGCGCATCAGCACGACGGTCCTGGTCCGGTAGACCCTGCGCAGGGACAGCAGGGCAGCGTGGGTTGCGTGTCCGGCCCCGACCGCCAGCTGCGGCGCCGGCAGGTCGCGCGCCCAAGGCGTGTGCCGGCTGAAGCAGGATTCCAGCGACCGCATCAGCGGCGGCGCAGCTACCTGGCACACCGTCAGCTGCGCGTGCCGGCCCAGGGCCTCGATCAGCCCGGTTGACTGGCTCTGGTGGCCGCGTTTCCCGTCACAGACCTGCCAGAGGGTGACAGGGTCGGTTTCAGTCCGCATGACGGGATACCTGGTTCAAACCGGGTCAGGCAGTGGCTTTCAGCGTAAACTCGGTTCCGCAGTAAGGGCATTTTGCCTTGCCCGTCTCCTCTATCGGCAGGTATACCCGCGGGTGGGAATTCCACAGGCTCATGTCCGGCAGCGGGCAATGCAGCGGCAGGTCCTGCCGGCTGATTTCATACTCCTGCCTGTCGTTCGGCGTATTGTCCCCGCTCAGATTCATACTGCCTGTGCCACCGCACGGGGTTCCGTTACATAGGTCAGCCATTCCGGATGCCGGACCCTGCGGCCTGCTACCTGGTCGAAGAACATGGTCTGCAGTTCCTTTGTTACCGGGCCGCGCCGGCCTGTTCCGATTGTCCGCCGATCCAGTTCCACCACCGGGGTAACTTCTGCAGCAGAGCCGGTGAAGAATGCCTCGTCAGCCACGTATACCTCATCCCGGGTCAGGCGTTTTTCCTTCACCTCCATGCCCAGCTCCCGGGCAAACACCATGATGGTATCCCGGGTCACCCCTTCCAGGGCGGAAGTCAGGTCCGGGGTATATATCATGCCGTCCCGCACGATAAAAATATTCTCGCCGCTACCCTCTGCAACGTAACCTTCGTTGTCCAGCAGCAGGGCCTCGTCGTAACCATCATCGATCGCTTCCTGCAGGGCAAGTATGGAATTGATGTAATGGCCGACGGCCTTGGCCTTGCACATGGATATGTTGACGTGGTGCCGTGTGAAAGAAGACGTCTTGATGCGAATTCCCTTTTCCAGCCCGTCATCACCCAGGTATGCGCCCCATTCCCAGGCGGCAACGGCAACATGGACTTTAAGGTTATCGGCGCGCAAGCCCATACCCTCGGACCCGTAAAAACAGATGGGACGTATATATGCCTCGGTCAAACCGTTATCCCGCATCACCGTAACGCAGGCCTCGTTAATCTCGTCAACGCTGTAGGGCATGGGCATCTTCAGGATATGCGCCGAGCGGAACAGCCGCTGCGTGTGGTCGCGTAACCTGAAAATGGCGGCGCCGTTCGGCGTTCCGTACGCGCGCATGCCCTCGAACACACCCGTGCCGTAATGCAGGGTGTGGGTCAGCACGTGTATGTTTGCTTCCCTCCAGGGGACCAGTTCGCCGTCAAACCAGATGACGCCGTCACGATCAGCCATTGTCATGTAGTATCTCCTTTATATTCTTCATTCACCGGATGCGCGCCACCGGGCCGCCGCGCACCGGTATTGCAACATATTTCCCGGCGGTCTGACAAACCAGGAGCGATTCTAACATCAAACCGGGGAAAACGGGTCTTATCGATACGGCCGCGCTGTAGCGGGACAGTCTGCCCGCGCTGTTATTCTGCCGCAGTTACAGGGGTGTTGCTGCGGGGCAGCCGCGCCAGGTGTTCGTTGACCTGCCTCACGACAGCGTCCACAGAGATGCTGTTTATGTTGCGGTCAGGCGCGCCATACCAGGCGGCGAGCGCGCCCCAGGGACGGTAGTGCTCCGGCTGCCCCGGGCCGAACAAGGTGAATGACGGGGTACCCGTGGCGCCGGCCATGTGGCCAAGACCGGAGTCGTTGCCGATGAACAGGGTCATCTGCGCCATGACGGCGGCCGCCTGCAACAATGATGTCCGGCCGCACAGGTTGATGCAGGGCAACCCGGCGCCCCGGGCAACCTGCTCCGCCTGCGAGTTGTCCGCGTCGTTGCCCAGCAATACTAGGGCATCGAATTCGTCGCTGAGATTCCGTGCCGCCATTGCGAATCGTTGCGCCGGCCAGATTTTTTGATCCCAGTTCGCGCCCGGGCCTATGCACAACCATTTTTTGCCGGGAAGACGGGTACAGATATCATCGGCAAAGTCCTTGTCCTCCGTGCCGGGCCAGAGCATGGTATCCGGAATTTCCGTATCCCCGGCTATTCCGGCAACGGCTGAGAAATGTTTTTCGACTGCGTGTGCGCGCAGGTCTCCGGGGCGCTTGAAAAGCCGTTTTTCCGCACGGACCAGCCGGGCCAGGATATCCGTGCGCAAATCAACGACCAGGTCGTAGCGCCTGCGGCGCAGTTCGAGCAGCAGGGACGGCGTCCCGCGTAAGAAACGTTGTTTCCGCTTGTGATAAATCTCACCCCGGTAAGGGCAGTGAAGGAACAGCATGGACGAACGCTCGTCGCCGACTATATCGACGGTCGCGGTTTCATCATACCGGTGTAAAAACTGCAATACCGGGGTCGTCAGCAGAGCATCGCCGATATTGCTCAGCGTAATAAACAGAAATTTACGTTCCTTGTTAATCACCAAAGGTTTCCAGGTAACGGTTTTGAAATGGCATATCCATTGCTTTAGTTTACTATACGCAATCCAGGCACTGTTTTGATCAGGGGAGATAAGTTATGACAAATTCGGTTGAGATCAAGGCGCAGGATGCCGCAGCTTCCGTCGAAACCAGCTACACGATTTCCGTCAACAGCGGCTTTGAGGGTGTGCTGGCGGGCAGGTCCGACGAAGACTGGATCAGGGTTGAACTGGTGGCAGGGAGACACTATGACATCAGGCTCACCGGTATCGGCCCCGAGGCCGTGCCGGATACCGTACTGACGATTTACGACGCCGATGGGGAGGAAATTGCCGGCAACGACGACATCGAACTGGAAGCCCTGAACCTGTTCTCCATGCTGGAGTTTACCCCGGAGAGCAGCGGCGTGTATTACATCGGCGCCGCTGGTTACCAGAGTTCCTACAGGGATAACTCGGGCACCTATGAGGTTACCGTGTTCGACGAACAGGACGACAATCCTGAGACTCCCCTGGCAGTGTCCGTAGGCGAGCGGTTCCAGGGCACGCTTGACGGCAAGTTTGATGAAGACTGGATCAGGGTGGACCTGGTCGAGGGGACAACCTATGACATCACACTTGACGGCATCGGGCCCGACGCGGAGACCGACACTGTGCTCAGCATTTACAACCAGGAAGGGGAGCAGGTCGGCTTTCATGACGACGTGGACTATGGGGCGGGGATGGTCAATTCACGGCTTGCATTCACCCCTGATACCACGGCCGCGTATTACATCAGCGCCGGCGCTTACCGGGGCAACCCGACCCAGGACAATTCGGGCCGCTACCAGGTGGCGGTGTATGAAGCTGATGCTTCACTGGTGCTGACCGGGACCAGGCGCAGCGACTACTATTTTCATAACAGGCTTAAAGGCAGCTCCGGTGACGACGAACTGGACGGCAAGGGAGGTTGGGACTGGTTGGAGGGCGGCGCCGGCGCCGACACCCTTATCGGCGGCACCGGCGAAGACACTGCCTCATACCAGTATTCGGATGCGGGCGTAGAAGTTCGCCTGGACGACGGCACGGCCCGCGGCGGTCATGCGCAGGGCGATGTGTTTGCCGGCAGGAAGACTTTCGAGATTGTAGCAGGCGATGAAAAACCCTTGAACAGCGAAGTCCCTGATTTCGAGGAATTAATTATCTCCATTGTCTTCACCGGGGATGACGAGGAAACGGAAGCGGAGGAGATTGAAATCCTTGATATCGAGGACCTGTTCGGCTCCGCCCATGATGACATCCTGGTGGGCACCTACGGCGCCAATTACTTGCAAGGCTACTACGGTGATGACGTGCTGGACGGCAGGGAAGGCAATGACAGGCTGTACGGGGGCGGCGGCGCGGACGTGCTCATCGGCGGCGCCGGCATTGATACCGCCTCATACGTATATTCCGATGAGGGGGTGGAAGTAGACCTGCATAACGGCGTCGGCCGCGGCGGCTATGCCGAGGGCGATACCTTTCCCGGCAGGCAGGTGATCGAGTATACGGACCCTGCAGGGGAAACCAGGGAAATGGAAGTGCCCGATATCGAGAACCTGTATGGTTCCTACGAGCATGATGACATACTGGTCGGCGCCGACGGCTCCAACCGGTTGATAGGGTACGAAGGTGATGACGAACTGGATGGCAGGGGAGGTCATGACCTGCTGGAGGGGCGCGCAGGCGCCGATGTGTTGCGGGGCGGCGATGGTAACGATCTCTCCTCTTACGCGTTTTCAGACGAGGCCGTGGAAGTGCGTTTGCATAACGGGATTGCCCGGGGCGGCGAAGCCGAAGGTGATACCTATCCCGGCAGGAAGACGGTTGAATATGTAAATGCCGCTGGAGAAACCCGGGAGATAGAAGTGCCGGATGTGGAGGACCTGATAGGCTCTGCCCATGATGACATACTGGACGGCGCGCACGGCCCCAACCGGCTGGGGGGCTACCGCGGCGATGACGAACTGGACGGCAGGGAAGGTGATGACTGGCTGGACGGCGGTCCCGGCGCGGACCTGTTACGCGGCGGCGAAGGCAATGATACTGCCTCCTACTTTTTTTCGAGCGAGGGTGTGGAAGTCCGTTTGCATAACGCTACGGCCCGGGGCGGCGAAGCTGAAGGTGACAGGTTTGCGATAACGGTCAAATTCGGGGACGCAGAGGATATGGTACAACTGTTGTTTATACCTGATATCGAGAATCTGCACGGCTCCACCCAGGCTGACATACTGGCAGGCGACCTGAGGGATAACCGGATTAACGGTGATGCCGGCGATGACGTGTTGTACGGCGGTCCCGGCGGCGGCGATGATTTGCTGACGGGCGGGCCCGGTGACGACAGGCTTTACGGGGGCATCGGCAATGATACCCTGGCAGGCGGCCCCGGCGATGACCGGCTCTGGGGCGGTCCCGATGATGACATGCTGGACGGGGGTGAAGGCGATGATGCTTTCGTCATCACCGCCGCCGGCGGGGATGACGCCATCCTGGATTTCGGCAACGGCGCGGACATCGTTGACCTGGCGGCGTTTGCAGATATCCGCTCAACCGCGGACCTGACCTTGCTGCAGCAGGACGGCCATCTCGTCATAGACCTGTCCGGACACGGCGGTGGAACGATCACCCTGCAGGATTTCAACGAGTCAGACATCATGGACGCCCACTTTGTTTTCTTTATGGACGATGGGCCGGCAATGGCCTGACCCCGCATAAGCCAGCGCGGGGGAACCTGCGCTTGCAACAGCCAATTAAATGGGGACGGATTTAACTCCGGCTCCGGGCACCATATCTCTTTTCTGGTAGTTCTCAGTAGTTCCTATAATGCGCGATAACCTTTTATAATTAAAAGAATTTATAAAAAATAGGTTCTCGCCTTTTCTGTTCTTCTATATTCTTCTTAAAATTGTTGGGATAAATGTTGGGAAGTTATAGGAATATATGAGAAAAGAACTTACAGCTACAGAGGTAAAATCCGTTAATGTCCCAGGATTTTATCGTGCTGGCAATACGCAGTATCAGAAAGTCATGCCCGCAGGCTCAAAATCCTGGGCACAGCGACTCACGGTACACATTATAATTGGAGAACGCGTAACTGCCGTTCGATCTCAGACTTTGGGAGGAATACTGTTGCCTCTTCAGTGCGAATACATCCACCATCTGTTCTGGAGGGAGGTCGTAGGTTTCCATACCCCCGCCATCGAGAATTGCCCATTCCTGGGGCGTGAAGTCAAGTAGTTCGGACTCTCGTATTGGTAGTGGTACGATAAAACGGTAAGGTAGGTGCAACAATACATGCAGAAGCCGTCCTTTTCGAAGGTCTATCAGACAAGATGCATCATTGACAACGACACAGGTCATCAGTCTTGCGGCCCTCGAATTTCCTGTTCGATGGTTGAAATGGGTAAACGCAAGAACTGCGCTGCGTGTACAGGTGAAATCAGGTGTTCTCCCAAGGCCCACCAAACCAATCGCTCGAAACGCTGTGGCCGTTCAAAGGCGCCAAAGCCTTCACCATTACGGATCGGTTCTGGTTCTTCAACCCGCCAAGTGCGTGCATAGCTGCGGAAGGCATATTCGATCACCGCTTTTGACAAAATATCTACCTGCATGAGCCGCATCAACATCGCCACCGCCGAAACGCCATAAAGATGTTTTAACCGAACCAACTCGTGATAAGTCATGCCGTGCCGATGCGCCCCGGCTTCCTTGATTAAGTGTTCGCCTGGTACAAGAAATGCACCCGCGAAGCGGTTCATGGCTTTTTCAAGATTGATACCCGGATTACCAGTCGCGCCAATGACTCTGTGTGCGAGCTCATGGGCTAGAGTAAAACGTTTGCGTTCAATATTAGTACGGTTGGACACAACAACGACTGCCGTGTCAGGTTTTCCATCACTACGCTTTACGTCACAAGCCATTCCGTCGAAACGATCCGGTAGATCCGCTTCGATAACTTTAATCCCCTTATCTTCCAGCAATGCAGACATGCTGGGAATTGGATCCAGTCCCAGCAGCCATCTCTCCCGCAACGCCCTGGCCATGTCTTCAACGTCTTCGATACTCTCAATCTCATCGGTCACAAGGTCGCCAAACGGGTTGGCAGGCGGAACCAGTTCGAGAATATCCTCAATTGCTAGATAGTCTTCGACTTTTTCAGTCACAATTGCTTCGACCTTAGCGCGGTCTCGTGCCGAGGTGCCGGAATGTTTGCGAAACTCGATCCCTTTCAAGGTTTCGACCTGGCCTCCCATGAGGAAGTCAATGGACACGCCAAGGGTTTTGCTTAGTCCGACCAGCACCGCTGAAGAAGGCATCATCTTTTCCGCCTCGTATTTGCTGATAGCTTGTGCGCTGACTTTAGGTATAAGGCTATCGGCAAGGGCCTGCATTGATAACCCTGCTTTCTTTCGCGCTAATCTGAGCCTTTGTCCAAACATTGTTGTCTCCTTTGCTAATATGGTTGATAAACACAATAATGAATGTAATAATTAAACTTACAGTTGATATTTTAACATGTAATTTTCGTTGCTCAACCAAAATAAACTTATGGAGGTCTAAAATGGCCAAGAAAAATCAACATGTTGTGCCGCATCCCCAAGGTTGACCAATGGCGGGTGATGTACAATCATGAACGTCCGCACAGTAAATTGGGTTATCGAACCCCGGAGGAGTTCGTTGAAACCCTGCAGCAGGAGGGAAAGAAACAGGCTGATTTAAGCCAAGAATTCGCAGAAATCTTGGACTAGTTTTTGGGGAAGGACCATTACAGTTTCGAGTCCGTCCCCGGTATCGAAACGGGCGTTACTTGCCGATACAGAAGCGGGAAAAAATCTCGCCGAGCAGGTCGTCAGGAGTGTGCTCTCCCGTTATCACGCTCAGGGTCTGTTGCAGCCTGGAGAGGTCATCGGCAAATAACTCAACGGCATGGTGCCGCTGGAACTGCTTTGCTGCCTGTTCGAGCATTGCCCCCGCTTCCCGGAGGACACTGATATGGCGGGTATGTGCGATAAAGGTGTTCTCAGAATAGTCCGACGCCATGACACAGTATTTTATCTCCTGTTTCAACGCGTCTATCCCTGCCCCTGTTTTTGCCGACAGGAATATCTCCCGCGCCTCCCCTGAGGACGGCGGCCTGCCCGGTTCGTGACCGGACAGGTCAATCTTGTTGAAGACATACAACAGGTTTTTCCCCGGGCTGAATTGCGCGGCTATGGTTTTCAGGTCCGCCATCTCGTCCCTGTTGACGTCAGCGATGAGAATAACGACGTCCGCGTTGCCGGCCGCGGCCCGGGCGCGCCGTATCCCTTCCTGTTCGATGCGGTTGCCGGCCTTTCTTATCCCGGCGGTGTCGATTACGTTGACCGGTATGCCGTCGAGCAATATCTGTTGCTCTATCGTATCCCGCGTGGTGCCCGGTTGCGCCGAGACGATGGCCCGTTCCACCTGCGCCAGGCGGTTCAACAGGCTTGATTTACCCGCGTTCGGTTTCCCGATTATCGCTATCTTCAGTCCTTCCGCCAGCAACCTGCCCGTTTCCGCCCGCGCGCAGATGTCGGCAAAGGTACGGCGACACGCCGCCAGCCGGTCCTGTAATTCCGGTTCCGCCAGGGAGTCGATTTCCTCCTCGGGAAAATCAAGGGTGGCCTCGACAAATACGCGCAACTCGGTAACGTTTTTCACAAGTCCTTCGACCAGCGAGGAAAACAGTCCCTCCATCGACCGGACAGCGCTCATGGCAGCCTGTTCGGAGGCGCTGCTTATCAGGTCCGCCACGGCTTCGGCCTGCAGCAAGTCGATTTTATTGTTCAGGAATGCCCGTTCGCTGAATTCGCCGGGCCGCGCATAGCGGACACCCAGTGACAGGACCCGTTGCAACAACAGGTTCATCACAACCGGACCGCCGTGGCCGTGCAACTCGGCGATATCTTCGCCGGTATGGGAGTCGGGACCCTGGAAAAACAACGCCATGCCGCGGTCCAGCACCTGACCATGGGTGTCATAGAATCCCGTATACGAGCATTTGCGGTGTTCCGGCCGGAGTTTGCATAGGGCCGTGATGATCCTGCTGCTGTCAGGTCCGGATACCTTGACGATACCCACTCCGCCCTGTCCCGGCGGCGTCGCGATTGCCGCTATGGTATCCGTATGATCCGGATGCCGGGCTACCACAGGCGCGTCACTTGGCAGCGGAGAGGCCCTCTTTTTCCAGGTTTCTCGTGATCAGCCATTGCTGGGCAATGGACAGGACGTTATTGGTGACCCAGTACAGCACCAGTCCGGAAGGGAAGAATGCAAAGAATACCGTGAAGATGAAAGGCAGTGCCTTCATCACTTTCTCCTGCATGGGGTCCATCGGCGCGGGATTCAGCTTTTGCTGGATCAGCATGGTTGTGCCCATGATGACCGGCAGGACGAAGAACGGGTCCTTGCTGGACAAATCGTTCAGCCAGAAGATAAAGTCCGCCTGTCGTAATTCGACACTTTCCAGCAGTACCCAGTAGAGCGCGAGAAACACCGGGATCTGTACCAGTATGGGAAAACAACCGCCGAACGGGTTGATCTTCTCTTCCTTGTAAATCTGCATCATCGCCTGGTTCAGGCGGGCGCGGTCGTCCTTGTAGCGGTCCCGTATCGACATGATACGCGGCTGTACCCGGCGCATATTCGCCATGGAGCGGTAGCCGACCGCGGACAGGTGGTAAAACACGAGTTTCAGCAGGATCGTTACCAGGATAATAGACCACCCCCAGTTGCCCGTCAGGCCGTGTAACCGTTCCAGGCACCAGAACAGCGGTTTGGCAAGGAACCACAGGACGCCGTAGTCAACCGTCAGTTCCAGGCCCTCCGCCATTTGTGCCAGTTCGGACTGCACCTTGGGACCGATATACACGTAACCTGTCAGTTCACCCTGTTGTCCGGGGTCGAGTTGCAGGGTGGGGGAGACGTTGCCGATGGAATAATACCTGGATGAAAAAGACCGGGTATAGTACCGGTACGCGCTTTGCGTATCGGCAGGGAGAATGGCGCTCAGAAAATAATGCTGAATCATGGCCGCCCAGCCATTACTGATATCCGTCTCCGTCACTTCGTCATCCATATCGTCGAAACTGATCTTCTCATAACGGTTATCGGGACTGGAGAGCACCGCGCCGGTATAGGTGTAGAGCAGCCTGCGGCCTTCCCTGGACGGGTCGTCGCGTTTGATCTGGGTATACTGGCGGCCTTCCCAGGGCGCGCCCGAATGGTTTTCTATGATGTGTTTAAGGTGAACCCGGTAGGAACCGCGGGTAAAAACGAATACCTTGGTTACCGCTATGCCGTCCGGCGATTCCCAGGTAAGCGGCACTTCCAGCACCTCCCGGCCTTCGTCCAGGGTGTAGCTGGTGCGACCTGATAAAAACGTGTCCGTGTGAGTCGGCGCCGAGGCGCCGACGATGCCGCTTTGTATGACATGGTACAGGTCGGCGGAATCGTCCAGGAGTACGAAGGGCTGGTCCTGTTTGTCCAGCGCGACCGGGTAATCCGGCAACACGGCGGAGACCAGGGTCCCGCCCCGGTCGATTTCAAGCCGCAGCACATCGGTCTCCACGGTTATCACGGTGCCAGCGCTCCCTTGCGGTTCTTCATCGCGGGACAAGACCGGTGCGGCCTTATCGTCCGGTTTTACCTGGGGGATACCCGGGTCTTCATACGGCGCCGGTGCATTCCCGTTACCCGCGCCGGCAGGCGCAGAACCGTAATCCTGCTGCCATGCCTCCCACAACATGATGGATACCAGCGTCAGCGCCAGGACAAGAATAAAACGCAGGGTGTCCATTGATAACCGGGGTATGGGTGATGTGGGCGGGCTAGGGAACCGGGTCGGCGCCGCCCGGGTGAAACGGATGGCAGCGGCACAGGCGCTTCATACTCAGCCAGCCGCCGCGCAGCGCCCCGTGTTTTTCCACTGCTTCACCGGCATAGCTGGAACAGGACGGATAAAACCGGCAGTTCGCGCCCAGGAACGGGCTGACATAGCGCTGGTACAAGCTGATCGCCCGGGTAATTATTGTCCGCATTGCAGGATCCTTTGCCAATGCATATTGAGAGACCGGCTCATGTGTCCGCCTTCATCTGATTTAATCTGTCTTTGCGCCAGCACCACAATATCAAGGCCTGACAATATCGTTGCATGTTTGCGGAAACTTTCCCGTATGCTGCGTTTAATCCTGTTTCTGGATACAGCTTTTTTTACCGCCTTCCTGGAAATAGCCAGTCCCAGCCGCGGGTACGGCTTGCCGTTCCTGCAGGCCAGAACGACGAACTGTGAATCCCTGGAGCGGCAGGATGATTTAAAAACGTTGTTGTAATCCGCTGCGTTGTTAAGTCTGTGTTTTCGCTGGAAACGGCGACGTTCAGGTGACACGGATTTGCGGGTTAAGCGGACAAGCGCTTCCTGCCTTTGGCTCTGCGCGACTTCAAAATCTGACGCCCGGCTTTGGTGCGCATGCGAACGCGAAAACCATGACGGCGTTTTCGTTTTATATTGCTGGGCTGGTATGTGCGTTTCATTGGATTTCTGTACTATTCCCTGGATAGGCAGGCATTTTACTGTCTTGTCTTCCTGCTTGTCAATGAAAGGAGGATCGGATTCGGAAGGCGTGAGGATTTTCTATTGGATAAGTCTGTTTAAGATGTATACACTTTAGTGTTCATCCACGTTTTTCGATGAGGGGACTGTTCGTTGACGTCTGTTTGGAAATCATGCCTGGAACGACTTGCCGGCGAGTTGCCTCCCGAACAATTCAATACGTGGATTCGTCCTCTCCAGGCCGTGGAAGACAGGAACAAGCTGCGCTTGCTGGCGCCGAACCGGTTTGTCCTGGACTGGGTGAATGAAAAATACCTGCCCCGCATCAACGAATTGCTGCAGTCGCAGGAGCGGAACGGCAGGCTTGTCCTGTCTCTTGAGGTCGGCAGTCAGAAAACAGGCGCGCGGCAGGCGCGGCAAACACAGGGCACGGTCGTCAGTCGCAACTACCTGCCGGAGAACCTGAACCGCAACTACAGGTTTACCTCATTTGTAGAAGGAAAGTCGAACCAGCTTGCCCGGGCTGCGGCCATCCAGGTAGCGGAAAACCCCGGCAGCGCGTATAACCCCTTGTTCATGTGCGGCGGCGTCGGCCTCGGCAAGACCCACCTGATGCACGCCATCGGCAATTCCATCCTGGAAAGCCGGTCAAGGGCGAACGTTGCCTACCTGCACTCGGAACGTTTCGTTGCCGACATGGTCAAGGCGCTGCGGCATAACACTATTGACGAATTCAAACGTAATTACCGTTCGCTGGATGTCCTGCTTATCGACGACATCCAGTTTTTTGCCGGTAAGGACAGGTCGCAGGAAGAGTTTTTCTATACCTTCAACACACTGCTGGAAGGAGCGAACCAGGTGGTCCTGACCTGCGACCGCTATCCGAAGGAAGTAGACGGCATTGAAGACCGCCTGAGGTCGCGTTTCAGCAGCGGGCTGACCGTTGCCATCGAACCCCCGGAATACGAGACCCGGGTCGCCATTATCAAGTCAAAGGCGGAAAACGCGCAGATCGACCTGCCGGACAACGTGGCTTTTTTTATAGCCAAGCGCTTCGTATCGAACGTGCGCGAACTGGAAGGCGCCCTGAACAGGGTCATCGCCAATTCGAACCTGACCGGCCAACCCATTGACATCGAATTTTGCCAGCATGCGTTACGCGATTTGCTGTTGCTGCAGGAACGCCAGGTTACCATGGAGAATATTCAGAAGGTTATTGCGAGATATTACAAGATAAAGGTCGCGGACCTGCTTTCAAAACGCAGAAGCCGTTCCATTGCCCGCCCCAGACAGGTGGCCATGGCCCTGGCAAAGGAACTGACCAACCACAGTCTCCCGGAAATTGGCGACGCATTTGGCGGGCGTGATCACACTACAGTATTGCACGCTCACAGGAAAGTCGCCGAATTGCGGCAACACGACAACAGGATTGAGGAAGACTACAAAAACCTGCTCAGCATCCTGACGATGTAGCATCAGCCTGGTGGAACATCAGTCGGGGGTATTATTTTTTTCCGCAGATGACGCAGATGAACGCAGATTATTTTTTCGGGTTGCAATCATGTCACTGTTGCCCGTAGTACCGCTCCCGCGCAAGCCTGTCCCCGCACGCCGTAAGCGGGGACCAGAGTCCGGTGAACGCACATTCCTTGTAAGGGGACCCTGCTTACGGGGGACGGACCCGCGCTTACAACATGCGGGAGGCTGCTTAAGCCTGTCCCCGCGAGCCAGGGGTTGCTACGCGGGAATGACCCTGCTGGAACTGGTGGTTGCCATAGCGATTTTCTCACTGGTGGCCGCCGCCGCGTACGGGGCGTTGAGCCAGGGGCTGGTTGTGCAGGACCGGTTGCAGGAGCAAAGACGTTTCTGGCAGCGGCTGGAGACGGTCTTCAACCTGGTTCATGCCGACTTCGACCAGGCTGTGGACCGGGCGCCGGGCGCCGCCGGCCAGCCCTTTAACGGTCATGAATATGGTAATTCCGCGGCTTATGAGAACGTGCTGGAATTCACCCGGAGCGTGAATGCCGATTTTCACGCGGGGCCGGCCAGCCCGTTCCTGCGCGTCGGCTACCGCCTTGACGATGGCGGGCTTTACCGCCGGACCTGGGCGCGACTCGACCGGCCGTATGGAATGCCGTCCCGGGACAACCTGCTTCTGGAAGGTATCGGGGATATCCGTCTGCGCTACCTGGCGGACGCCGGCTTATGGCTGGCGCGCTGGCCGCCACCGATGAATATCGCAGGAACGCAAGATCTTCCCTCCGCGGTGGGGACGCCTCGCGAGTCGCGGGGACTCGCTGGTAACGACGAAGCTCTTCCCCGCGCGGTGGAGCTGACCATAGAACTGGAAGACGCAGGCGCTTACAGGTGGTTGTTCCATGTTGGACACCCACGCTAGGGGAGGCGCGCCGACCCCGGGGACGGACTTCAAGTCCGTCCCCGCCCCCGCCGGCGCGCGCGGGGTGGCGCTAGTCACGGTACTGCTGGTCCTGGCAATATTATCGGCGATAGTCGGACGCCTGAGTTTTTCCAACCAGGTCTGGATACGCCAGGTGGGGAACGGCGCGGATTTCCTGCAGTCTGCGCTGGCCGTGCGCGCGGTTCAGGACTGGGCGGGCCTTATCCTGGACGAGGATGATCGTGCTTACGACAGCTTCCAGGATGCATGGGCGCAACCCCCGCCGCCGTTGCCGGTCGGTCGCGGCTTTGTACGGGGCTATGGGGAAGGCATGGAAGACATGCAGGCGCGCATCAACCTGAATAACCTGGTGCAAGAGAACAGGGTCAACGCGCAAGCCAGGAAAACGCTCGAACAACTGCTGCGTATCCTGGAACTGAATCCGGGCACAGCCGAAGCGATTGTTGACTGGATGGATACAGGTGGTGACGTCTACGGCCCCTGGGGCGCCGAAGATGGTTACTACCTGGGTATGAATCCGCCTTACGTTGCCGCCAACAAGCCCTTGAATGACCCCGCAGAACTGCGCCTGGTGCGCGGCGTGGACAGGAAGGTATGGTACAAGTTAAGACCGTACGTCAGCGCGCTGCCGCCGGATGTGAAGAAGATCAATATCAATACGGCCAGCCCGGAGGTGCTGGCGGCAGTCCTTACCAGCCTCGGGCTGGCGCAAGTGCAGGCATTGATAAAAGCCGGGCAGTTGAGGGGGAAAGCCAGACAGGAACCATTCAAATCACAAGAAGATATCCAAAATTATTGTAAAATGGAGCAGCTGACACCCAATTGTGAAACTCTGAAGCAGTTGCTTGACGTCAAGTCTGAGTTCTTTCTCGCCCACACCCTGGTAGAGACCGGCAATGCCCGGCGGCGCACGGCAACGCTTTACAAGCGTGCAGAGGACGGCGTCTCGGTGCGGGGTCACTGGCGCGAGTATGATTAGTCTCTTATCCCTCGTCATTACCGCCCCCGGGTCTCCCCGGGACGAGGGGGGACGCGGGACGAGGGGGGGATGCGGGAATGACGAGAAGGAGACGCGGGAATGACGGATGAACGCAATGACTACTGGTGGGTCCAGTTGCGCCGGCAGGGTCTGTATTATGCCAGGCGCGCGCACGGGGAGGACGTTCCGTTACTGGAAGGGGAATGTCCTGACTGGGAGTCCCTGCCGGCCCCGCCGCGCGCGCGCATACTGCTCTGTGCGCCCGGCGTCCAGGTGCGCATACATTCGGTCAGCATTCCGACGCGTCACCGGAAACGTTTTTTTGCCGCCTTGCCTTTTGCGCTTGAGGACAGGTTGTTCCGGACGCCGGAGACATACCATTTTGTGCCGCTGACAAGACCTGCCGGCAAGGACGGGACTCCGGTCGCAGTGGTGGAACACGAACAGGTGACGGCGTGGACCGCTGCCGTACAGGCGCGCGGCCTGCGTCTCGACCTGTTGACGCCGGAATACCTGCTGTTGCTGGAGCCCGCGCCCGGCGCCTGGTTCCTGGATGCCCTGGAAAAGCCGTTATTGCTGCGGTTTCCCGCGGCAGCCGGCGGCGCCGCGCTGGATGAGGACGTTGGAGCGCAACCTCCCGCCGGATTGCAGCTTGCCCTGAAACATTCCCGGCAGCCCCCCGCCAGGCTGGAAGTGCGGGTGCGCGACCGGGAACAGTACGAACTGGTGGGGAACTGGCTGGACTGGCTGGCCGAGCGTGGCATTGACCTGGCGCGGACGCAGTCGGACCTGTCCCGTCCCGCCTGCCTGGCGCGGCAACCCGCTCCGCCGGAGCAGGTGAATATGCTGACGGGAAAGTACCAACCGGGCCGGGACAGGTTACTGCAGTCACGCCGGTTCATTCCGTCCGCGGGCCTGGCTGCGGCCCTGGTCCTGGTATTGACCGCGCAGTGGTTTGTTGAGTATTCCCGCATACAGGCACAGCATGAGCGCCTGACAACCGCTATCGAAACTGCCTACCGGCAGGCTTTCCCCGACGCCAGGCGCCTGGTCAACCCGCGCCACCAGATGGAACAATGGCTGAACGCCGCAGCCAGGCCGGTCACCGGTGGACGGGAACAGGGTATTGATATCCTGTTCTGGTTGGAACGGCTGGCGCCGCTGCTGGGCAACGGCGCCGGTGCGGGTCTCACGGCATTCAACTTCGACGGACGACAACTGGTCCTGGATTTGAGCCTGCCGGACTTTGAGGCGTTGGAAGCGCTGCAAGAGCAACTGTCTGCTACCGGACTGAAACCGGAAGTGGAAAACGCAGAACTCAAGGACGACAGGGTGGTAAGCCGCATGCGTCTGGCAGGGCGATCATGAACTGGTGGCGGCAACGCAGCGCCAGGGAAAGGCTGGGCCTGGTGGCTGCAGGCGTACTGCTGTCGGCTGTTGCGCTGTTGCTGGCGCTGGAACCGCTGCTGGAGCAGCGCCGTCGTTTGTCTGCCGAATTGCCGGGTTTGCAAGAGGACCTTGCCTGGATGCAGGCCCACGTTAACCAGGTCGAAACGCTACGCAAGACAACTGCGGCAGGTGAGCGGGAACAAGCGCAACCGGCGCTGTCTGCGGCACGGGTTGAAACGTTGCTGCACGAAGCCGGCCTGCGCGAGCAGCTGTCCGCCATGCAGCCCGGGGCCGGGCAGGGCGTAGCGCTCAGTTTCGACAAGGTCAGTTTTCCCGACCTGCTGGCGCTCATTGCCCGGTTGCAGGATGAAGGTCATGCCCGCGTGACCGGAATGCGTGTGACCGGCCTCCGGGATCGCAACGGGCACGTCATGGCGGAAGTGACATTGCTGCCCAGGTTGAAAGAGTACTAGTCCGGCTGCCTGATAAAGCCTTCCAGGGTTGCCAGTGTCAGCGCCTCGGGCGCGGCGCCGACCCTGACCGTTATGCGTCGCAGTCGCGGCTCGCTGGTGGCGCTTATCTCTTCTTCCCAGTACCACGTCCTTCCCGCCATCTCTTCGCGGCCCCGGTACACCTGCGTTTCCGGCCACTGCCGTCCGGCCTGGCGCAGGACGACGCGGTTGTGCGCTACCCATCTTGCCAGCACCCTCTCCGGCAAGGCGCCGGACAAGGTGGCGCTCATGTTAAGCGCCTTCCAGAAGCCGGCCAGGGCAAATACCATGACCGTCAATGCAACCAGAACTTCCAGCAGGGTGAAGCCGCGCACAGGATAATGGGCAATTTTACTGATGGCGCACCTCCGCAGCGCCCACGGAACCCATGGACAACGTGCGCCGGCGTTCTCCTTCGACCAGCGTCAGGCTGAACGCATCCTGTGCGCCCGTGGGGAACAGGTATACCTGCCCGGAACCCGCGACAGGTTGGCCGTTGATAGTGAGTTCGGCTATCTCAATGCCCGGTGGTAACCGGGTTTCTGTAAACGGCGGGTTGTTCAACGGAATAAATTCCTCGCCGCGGCGATACCCGAAGCGGACTGTTTTCTCCGCCGGGTCAACCTCCAGGCGCCAGGGTTGGGACGTGAGCACGGCCTCCTGCCTGGCGTGGTTGAGCGTCAGGCACAACCTGTCGGCGGAGTCAGCCAGCCCCCTACCGCGCGCGCGGTCAAGGCCTGGCGCAACCAGGCTCAGCAGCACGCCGATGAGCATGATCACAACCAGCAGTTCAAGCAGGGTGAACCCCGCGTTTCCCGCCCGCCCGGTTGTTGCTGTTGGAAGCAATATTGTTGCCGGCAGGTTTGTGTTGAGGTTCCTTACAAGTCCCAGGACCCGATATCATCCTCATCGCCGGGGCGTTTGTTTGGGCCGGGACTGAAAACATCCACTTCGGCGCGCGCGCCGGGCTGCAAATACAGGAATTCGCTGCCCCAGGGGTCCAGGGGTATCTTGTTCATATAGCGGTTCCAGTTTTCCGGCCGCGGTTGCAGGTCCGGAGGCGCTACCAGCGCATCCAGGCCCTGGTCCGTTGTCGGATACCTGAAGTTGTCCAGTTTATACATGTCCAGCGCCGAGGAGATGGCGCGGATATTGTTTTTTGCGGCGCTGATGCGCGCCTGCTCCGGCCGGTCCATCACCCGGGGGATGACGACCGCGGCCAGAATGCTGAGGATAACCACCACGACCATTAATTCAATCAGGGTAAAGCCTTTGCAGCTACGCCGGCGCCTCGGCAGAGCAGGAAAGGAGCGTGTTGCAACGGTACCTGTCATCATTGTCCCATTATACGTAATCACGCTGAAGCCGGCTGAAATCTTCACAACCCCACCAGTTGGTTCATTTCAAAAATGGGCAGCAGGATCGCCAGCACGATACCCAGCACGACCGCGCCCATAACCAGGATTATGAGAGGTTCGAACAGGGCTGCGGCGGCGGTCAGCACGGTCTGCAGTTCGTTCTCCTCGTAGGAGGCGGCGCGCGCCAGCATATCATCGAGCTCCCCGCTTTCTTCACCCGAAGCCAGCATCTGGACCAGTAACGGCGGAAACCAGCCACAGTCATCCAGGGCCTTGTGCAGGCGCCCCCCCTCGCGCACGCGCACAGCGGCGTCTTCCACTGCCGCACGCAGGGGAATGTTGATGATCATCCTGCCGCTTATCTCCAGCGCTTCGAGCAACGGGACGCCGCTCTTCGTCAGGATGGCCAGGGACCGGGTCAGCCTGGCCGCATGCAGCGTGCGGGTTATCCTGCCGAGAAAGGGCATATCGAGCAGCATGCGGTCAACGCGGGCCCGGATAACCGTCCGGCGCAGCAGGAAACGCCCCAGCAACAGGGCCAGCGCAGCCCCGAGGCAAAGCAGCCAGCCGAAATCACGCAGTGCCTGGCTGCTGGCGATCAGGGCGGTAGTCAACCAGGGGAGAGACTGGCCGGTCTGCTGGAAAACCCTTACGACTTCCGGCACGACGTAGATCAGGAGCACGGCTACAACCAGCAGTGAGACCAGGGTCAGGATCGCCGGGTAAATCAACGCCGTGCTGAGTGAGTGGCGCAGCGCGCGACGGGTTTCGGTGTAGTCCGCCAGGCGTTCCAGCGCCTCTTCCAGGCGGCCCCCGGCCTCGCCGGCAGCGACCATGCTGCGGTAGAACTCCGGGAACACGCCCGGGTACACGGACATTGCCTCGTCCAGGGAAGCGCCTTCCGTAATGCGCGCGCGCACGTCGGCAAGGACGACCTGCAGCCGCCGCGCGGCCGTCTGCGCGCCCAAGGCGCGTAACGATTCGTCCAGGGGCATGCCGGCGCGCAACAAGGTGGCGAGCTGGCGGGTCAACAGGGCCAGGGCGGCGGCGGAAATACGCCGGGACGGGTTCAGGCCGGCCGGCGTTACAGCCTGTTCCCGGACACCATGCACTTCCACCGGGTACAGCCCCAGGGTACGCAGACGGGACCGGACCTGGCGCGCGGAATCACCGTTCAGCACACCTTGACGGGTGCGACCGGCTTCATCAAGGGCAATGTATTCAAAGGCGGCCATTCTCTGCGAACTGCGCCTTGTCTTGACGCTGCTGTGTGGCTCTGAACATGGCAATATCAGGTTGAAAGAGTACCAGCAACCGGGAAGGTTAATGATGGGATACCCGGACGACTTCTTCCAGGCTGGTTTTGCCGGCCAGGACCTTGGCTACCCCGTCTGCGCGCAACGCAGGCATCCCGTTCCGGATCGCCGCCTCGCGCAAGTCGTGTTCCCCCCGGTTGTCGTGGATCATGCCTCGCAACGCGTCATCGACGACCAGCAGTTCATAAATCCCGGTTCTGCCCTGGTAACCCGAGAACAGGCATGCGGCGCAGCCGCCCGGGTGGTAGAGGAAGACGTCTGCGTCCCCGGGTATTGCGAGCAGTTGCCGTTCGGCGGCATCGGCCGGCCGGCGGATACGGCACCCGGTACATAATCTTCTGACCAGGCGCTGCGCCATGGCGCCCAACAGGCTCGAGGCCACCAGGTAGGGTTCGATGCCCATGTCCACCAGGCGCGTGATGCTGCCCGCGGCATCGTTGGTGTGCAGGGTCGAGAACACCCTGTGGCCGGTCAGGCTGGCCTGCACCGCGACCTGCGCCGTCTCGATGTCGCGGATCTCTCCCACCATGATCACGTCCGGGTCCTGCCGGAGAATCGCGCGCAACCCCTTCTCGAACGTCATGCCGGTCTTGACGTTTACCGGGATCTGTCCGACCCCTTCAAGGTCATATTCAACCGGGTCTTCCACCGTGATGATGTTGAGGTCCGGGCTGTGAATCTGCTGCAGCGCCGCATACAGGGTCGTGGTTTTGCCCGATCCCGTGGGACCGGTCACCAGGAAAACCCCATGGGGGGAGCGGATCAGTTCGCTGAACCGGGAACGCACTTCCCCCGGCATGCCAAGCTGTTCCAGGGTGAGCAGCCCCTGTTCCTTTTCCAGGATGCGCATGACCACGCGCTCGCCGTAATGGGTGGGCAGGGTTGACACCCTTACGTCGACCATCCGGCCGCCGATGCGCAGGCTGATCCTGCCGTCCTGGGGCACGCGCTTCTCGGCGGTATTGAGACGCGCCATCACCTTGACCCGGGCAACGATCCGGCCGGACAGAACCACCGGCGGCTCCACCACGTCCCGCAACAGCCCGTCCACGCGGAAACGCACGACCAGGCGGGCCTCAAAAGGTTCGATGTGAATATCGGAAGCGCCCTCTTCAACGGCCTGGGTCAGCACCGAGTTCAGCAGGCGTATGATCGGCGCATCGTCCTGGCTGTCGAGCAGGTCAGAGGTCTGCGGCAGGTCCTTTGACAGGGACTCCAGGTCTATAACCTGGTCCAGGCCCTGCACGGCGTCCGCAGCGGCGCCGGCGCGCTCGAACGCGCGCTGCATGGCCAGGTTGAACGCGTCTTCCGGGATCATCACCGGCGTGAACCTGCCCTCAAACTCTGCCTGTGTCTCCAGCAAGGCGCTCCAGTCCAGGTCCGGGCGCACCCAGACGATAGTGGTCTCATCGCTCCGGTACGCCGGCAATGCCCCGACGCGGCGCACCTGGCCGAATCCGAAACGCCCGGCCAGGTCCGGGTCCAGCATGCCGATATCGGGCCTGGTTTCGTAGGGCCAGCCCAACTGCTGCGCGCGTTCGCTGCCGGCGGGCCGGTTCATATTTCCTGTGCGTCGGCCGGGGCTTCCGTCTGTGACTGCCCGGGCCGGGTTTGTTCCGCGGGCGCGCCCGGTTGTTGTTCTGCCGGGCTCGCATCGTCAACAACAGTATCCCCCGTGATCAACTCCCATTCCTCCAGCATGGACTGTGCTTCTTCATTGTCCTTGAGCGCCTCCTGGTCGGTCAACCGGCCCAGGTATTCGTATTTGTCGCGGGTGGGCTCGTCCATATCCTTTGGCCCTCTTATTACCTGCGGACGCAGGAAAACCAGCAGGTTGGTCTTCTTGCGCGTGCGGTTTTTGTAGCGGAACAGTTGCCCGAGGATAGGGACGTCCCCGAGCAACGGCACTTTCTGCACATTGTTGGACAAGTCATCCTGTATCAACCCGCCCAGCACCACCATCTGGTTGTTCTCAGCGACGATGGTGGTGGACAGGGAACGGGTGTTGGTAACGATATCTCTGGCTTCCCCCCGCAGCGCCACATTGGAGACCTCCTGGAAGATTTCCATTTTGATGGCGCTGCCCTCCGTAATCTGTGGCTTGATCCGCAGGGTCAGGCCCACGTCCCGGCGCTGGATGGTCTGGAACGGGTTCTCCACGGCCGTTCCCTGGCTTATCTGGGAAAAAGAGCCGGTGATGAACGGCACGTTCTGGCCGACGACTATTTCGGCTTCTTCGTTATCCATGGTCAGGATGTTCGGCGTGGACAGCACGTTGGCGTCGCTCTGGCCTTCCAGCGCCTTGGCCAGGGCATTGAGATTGTATACTTCCGTGCCGTCCGGCAGGGTGATAATGCCATCGACATAGCCGAAAGACAGGCCGGCGCCGGCGGCAAGCGGGTTTGCCAGAACCTCTGCCAGGTTGGTACCGGCGTTTGTTCCGAGGTTGGTCGAGCCGACGACCCCGCGCCGGTCCGCACGCACGCCGTCACCGATGCCGAACTGCACACCGATTTCCTGTGTGGTCTGGGCGTCAACTTCCGCGATCAGCGCTTCCACGTATACCTGCAGGCGGCGCACGTCCAGCTTCCTGATGACCTGTTCAAGAATGGCGAAATCCGACTGCGTCGCGGTGACTACCAGGGCGTTGGTTTCCGGGTCGGCCTTGATGGAGATCTCTTTTGACAGGCTGCCGCCCTCAGCGTCCGGCGCGTTTGTCAGGGAGCTCTCCAGCACCTCCACCAGGTTTTCCGCGCTGGCGTTCTTCAGGTAAATAACATGCGTGTTGCCGCGCCCGGACGACGGCGTATCCAGCGCCAGCGCCAGGTCCTTGATCTCCTTGCGGGTATCGGTGTCCGCCTTGATGACCATGCTGTTGGTGCGCGGGTCGGCAATCACGACCAACCCGTCGCCGGGAGCGTCCGGCCCCCCGTTATTCCGGTGCAGGCGGCTGAACAGCTGCGCCATTTCCTCCGCCGAAGCGTGGGTCAGGTTCACCAGTTCCACCTCGCCGGCGCTGGCCGGACGGTCCAGCCGATCGATGATGTTCACCAGCCGCGCCACGTTGGCGGCCCGGTCGGTCAGGATGAGGGAGCCGGATTCGGCGTCGCCGGCGAGATGGCCGTAGCCCGGGATCAGCGGGCGCAGCAGCGGCACCAGGCGCTCCGCCCGGACATGCTCGAGGCGGATGACCCGGGTCACGATATCATCCCCGCCGGCCTCCCGGCCGGACGGGAATGCCCCGCCCAGCTTGCCTTTATCCTGCGGCACAATCTTGGTGACGCCGTCCGCTTCCACGGTAACGTAGCCGTTCACCTCCAGCACGGACTGGAATACCTGGTAGGCCTCTTCCTCCGTCAACGTTTGCGGCGCCACCACGGTCACCGTGCCCTTGACGGCCGGGTCCACCAGGAAATTGCGGCCGGTAAACTCCGCCACGGCCTGGATCACGGCGCGCAGCTCGGCCTCCTCGAAATCAAAATTGATGTCCTGCGCGCGGCCTGCGGCGGAGACGGCCGCCAGGAGCGAGCACAGGCACAGGCAGCGAAGCAATGGAAAAACCGCCCGGGTAAGAGAAACCATGTTGAATTCCGGTTATTGGATGGAAAAATCGATGGTCACTTCCCGGCCATCGCGTAACAGCCCGACCTGCAGCGCATCGGCGGACTTGAACGACTGGTACGCGGCCAGGGCCTCCCTGTTGTTGCGCACGGAAACGCCGTTCAACGAGACGATAACATCTTCCCGCAGCAGGCCGAGCTTATCAAATACGCTGTCAGGTTCAATATCGACGATGCGAAAACCCGCGTCATGGCCGTTATTGTCCCAGTACGGCGCCGCCCGGGCCTGGTTCAGGACTTCCGGCAGGCGCTGCAGCTGCCGATCAAACAGGTTGCGCGAGACGACCCCCGCGCGCGCGCTGACCATGGTAATGCCTTCCGTTGCCCTGAGCCCGGCGAAACTGCTGCCATAGCGCGGTTCGGCCGTTTTCAGGGTCAGCGCCTCCGCGACGCCGTTGCGCTCCAGTATGACCCGGCGCGCCTTGATATGCGTGATTTCGGCGCCGGCGATTTGATTCCCGATCCGGTAGACGTCTTCCTTTTCGCCCCCCCGGGAAATCACCGCGAGCTTGCGCGTTCCGGAGCGGCTTGCCAGGATGCCTTTCAGGGTCAGGTCCAGGCCGGTTTCCCTGATTTCTTCCTCTCGAAACGCCGCTTTGCCCGGGTTATTTCCGGCTTCGCCGAACAAGGACAAGAGCGCGGGGGAAAGCCGTCTTCCCAAGCCGCCGCGTGCCGGCGCGCCCAACCCGGCCTGGGCCGGGGACAACGCGGCGACGGGCGCCCGGCTATCTCCCTGGCCCGGGCCGGGAAACAGCAACCAGGCGAACTCGGCCAGCGCCAGCGCCAGCGCAACCACCAGCGCCGCCTCCGCGGTGCGGAGGGCGTAATACGGTGAAAACAAGGATTTCAGCGGAAACGGCATCATGAAAATTCAGGCATTATGCATATCCTGTACCAACCAGCCCCCTTAATCCTGTATTCCGGCGGCTGCATTTTATTCAAACCGGATAAAAAACAATCCCGTAGCGTAAGCCATGATTATTACAACAAGGTGACAGTCGGCAAAAGCCGATCCGGTTGAAAAGTTGTCGCCGTTCAAATCGCCGCGGCCCGCGCGCAACGTCCGGCTGTCAACCCGCTTGCCGGAGCCTGCCCCCGCACGCCTGCCCTGTTTAATCCATTCTGCCGGTCAATCCTTATCTCAGGTAGATTTCCACATTTGCTTTTTTAGCAGCTTTAACCAGATTTTTATCCAAAGACGCAAGTGGCAAAACACCCTCTCCTGGTAATTGAGTTTGTCGGCGTAATGCAGTACCGTGTTGCGCGGTCTATCATTAAAGGGAGACGTCATGATTGTTGCCGGCGCCCACAAGGCTACCAGGACATTAGCGGATAACGGGTTCAGCGACACCCGCGCGGAATGTCTTATCAACACATTCGTCACAAACACGCGCGTGAGCGGGCCCGGTGACCGGAACGGGCGGGTCACGGCCGAATTGAAACTGCTTCCCGGGTAACCCTGCGACGAACCGGGGTCAGGGGAAAACAGGAATCACATGGACAGACGCTGGATGTACCTTGGCGCAACGGCCCTGGTGGTTTTTCTGGGCGCCTTGCTGCTGCGCGCGCCCGCAGCCTGGATACTGGCAGGCGCCAACCGGCTGCTGCCGGTTGAAGTCGGCTGGACCGGCGCCGAGGGCACGATTTCCGGTATGGCCATCCGCGGGTTGACATTCAGGCTGCCGGGGGGGCGCCGGGTCTATATCAGCAAGGTTACACTCGACCCTGCATTCCTTTCGTTGTTCGGAGGAAGGCTGGGACTGGATTTCCGGATCGATGACGGGGCCAAAGCGCTCTACGGCTCAGCCGGTTTCGGCCTGCATGACTGGCGTCTGGAGGAAATTGACGGGGAACTGCCGTTGACGGCGCTGTTGCCGACCTTCCCCGAACTGGAGATAGCGGGGCTTGATGGCGGGTTGGCGATACGGGGCGAGGCTGTTTCGGCAGAATACGGCTCCCTGCCGGATGCCGGTCGGCTGACAGTGGATTTCGAGGATATCCGCGCCGTATGGTTACCAACGGACAGACCCCTGGGAAATTACCAGGTAGAGCTGCAGGCCCTTGAGCAGGCAGGGATCACCGGCGAGGCCAGGACGCTCGACGGCCCGGCTTTGCTCTCCGTGACCGGACAATTCATACAGCAACCCTCAGCGCAGACCCTCAGGTTCCGGGGCGTGGGCCAACTCTCCGCAGATGCACCGGTACCGTTGAGACGAATTCTGCCGATCCTGGGGCGCGCCGGCCAGGATCGCGTAGCCATGGAATGGCAACTCGCTCTGAACTGACCCGGACAAATTCCTGCTCCTTCCAGCCGGCCTGCGGGACCGGGGACGGACCCCCGTTGACGACGTGCGGGGGCATGCCTGAAGTCCGTCCCCTTACGCGTCACATCCATGTCATTTAACTTTCGCCGGAATGTCATGGAAATATCGCCGGATTGTCACATAAACCTTCCAGACTAGTCCCCGCAATGAAAAGAACCAAAAATCCGGCAACCTGGCTGACAGGCATAATGTTTTTCCTGTGCAGCGCGACTTCTGCGTATGCATTTGATGAACTGGTGATCTATGTGTTCAAGGATGGCGCCGCGGGGAGTGGACTCACGGTGGTGCTGGATGGGGAAACCGGGGAAACGACCGGTATCGACGGGGCGGCTTATTTCGATATGGTCCCCGGGACGCACAGCCTGCAGATACTGGAAAACGGCAACCCGCTTCACAGTTTCCGCATCAATTACGCACTGGGACAGTATACGGATGTCAGCGTAACACTGGGCCCGGGCGACCCGGACGTCACGATCGAATCCTGGTATGAAACGGAAACCGCGGGGGATCGCGCCAAGGCGCCCAGGGCAGTGCTGGAAGGCAAAGTCACGTCCTTCGAAACCCCGGTGGCCGGTGCTGGAATCACCGTGGAGGGCGAGGATGTACAGGTGTGGTCGGATGAAGGAGGCCGCTACCGCCTGGAACTGCCGCGCGGCATCTACAACCTGGAGATAACACACCCCGAATACCGCAGCCGCTCGATCAGCGCCATGCGCCTGGTTGCCAACGTGGCCAGGTCCGCGGATTTCGGGCTCACCCGGGATGCCGCCGGCGTGATGGAGGAGGTCGTTGTACTGGGCGCCTACCGGCCTGAGGGTATGGAACTGGTGGAGCGGGACACGACCAACGTGGTGGATACGCTGGGTATTGAAGACCTGGCCCGTTTCGGCGATACCGATGTCGCTGAAGCTGTCATACGTCTGCCCAGCGTGACCGTGCAGGATGGCAAGTTCGTGTTTATCCGCGGACTGGGGGGGAGGTATGTCACCACCACTCTCAACGGCGCTACCCTGCCGAGTACGGACCCTTCCAAGCGCACCGTGCCCCTGGACCTGTTTCCCAGCAATATCGTCAGCCAACTGGATATCAAGAAGACCTTCATAGCGCCCATGCCGGGAGAGGGCACCGGCGGCAACCTGGTGATCAATACCCGGACGTTCCCGGATGAGCGGGCCGGCAAGATATCGATTTCCAGCGACGCTACCGTGGGCGTTACCGGCCGCAAGGTGTTCAATGATCCCACCGACGGCGGTTTCGACTGGGTCGGCTGGGATGCCGGGGAGCGCGAAGAA
The DNA here is from genome assembly GCA_965208655.1 of Gammaproteobacteria bacterium. Taxonomy (GTDB): domain Bacteria; phylum Pseudomonadota; class Gammaproteobacteria; order Eutrophobiales; family Eutrophobiaceae; genus JAAXHV01. The sequence continues at coordinate 789,680 of CBDBPJ010000007.1, read as the reverse complement.
CCCATAGCCGTTACCGCCATTGCGGAAGCCCTGAGCCTGGGAACGGTTACCGATACCGACAGCGGGGCGACATTCGAGATTAACGACACGGTTGAACGGGAATTGCGGCGGCTTGGCGCAATCCTTATCAGTGAGGACCTGGACCTGGACAAGGCCGTTGCCTACCCGGACGTCTCCATCGGCGCCAACTACGGCGACCTGTTCGCCATCGGTCCTATGGACCTGGGCATATTCGCCGCGGTGAACTACAAGAACGGCTGGTCGCAGAAGGATGACGGTATCACCAACACCTATTCACCGGGACAGACCTCCGATGAGGTGGGCGACCAGTTGGACATCCTCGCTTTCAAGGAGTATGCCAACGACATAGACATCAGCGGCCTGTTTTCCGTCGGCCTGACCATCGGCGACCATACCTTTGAAGCCAATACCATTCTTTCCCGCGCCACCCAGAGCAAGGTGAAGCGCACCATCGGCCAGGAGGGGGATGAGTTCAACTCCACCATGCGTCACACCATCGACTGGGTCGAGCGCCAGTTTCTGTCCCAGCAGCTCAGGGGTTCGCATTTCCTGAACGAGGCGGGCACTCTCCAGTTTGACTGGCAGGGAACAATGAGCCAGGCAAAACGCGTGGCCCCGGACCGGCGCGAAGTGCGGTTCGATGCGGACTCGGCGCTGACTGATCCGCAGGACCTGCTGGAGGGTTACGATATCGAAGAGCCCAACGACCGGCAACCGTTCGCGCTCAACGGCTTCCTGCTGGAAGCGAACCAGTTGTTGCGGCGTTACGACGACCTGACTGACGACAACGTGGACGTATCGGGCGCCATCTCCTATGAGTTTGTTTCCAATGCCGAAACGGAATTCAACATGGAGGCCGGTTTCTCGGTGATCTACCGCGAACGAGATTCCGATTCCAGCAGCTACGGCTTCAACATCGAACAGGCCCTGGTCGACAGGGTAAGGGCGCCCAATGCGCTGGTCAGCGAGGTGATCGGGGAAGACACCATAACGGGCAACAACAACACCGGCTTCAGTTTTGCCGACAAGACCCTGGCCAGCGACGAATACGAAGCGGAACTGGATTTGAAGAGCGTGTATATCTCCGGTGATTACCTGTTCAACACGGATTATCAACTGATTGCAGGGATCCGCTTCGAGGATTACCAGCAGACTACCGGGACGTTCAGCCTGGCCGGCCTGCAGGAGGCGGTAAGCTCGAAAATTGACGAGACGGCCATGCTGCCCAGCCTGGGTTTCAACTGGTTCTTCCGGGAAGACCACCAGTTCCGGTTCGCGATATACAAGTCCGTGTCACGCCCGGACTTCAAGGAGACTTCCAACGCGACGTTCTACGATACCGAATTCGACTTCCGGGTGAGGGGCAACCCGAACCTGGAGATTTCCGAAGTGACCAATTACGACGCGCGCTGGGAATGGTATTTCGCCGACCGGCAAAGCGTCAGCGTCGCGTTGTTCTACAAGGACCTGGAAAGCCCATCGAGCGGGTGGTACAGCCGGCATCCGGCACCGCGGGAAATTCACGCACCTTCAGAAACGCTGAATCGGCTGAACTTTACGGGGTCGAAGTGGAAGGACGCAAGGACTTTGCGTTGAGCGACGACCTGTCGCAGTCAATTTTTGTCTTCGTCAACGCCAGTGTTATCGAATCGGAGGCAAACCTGGCAGACGGCACCAGTCGGAAACTACAGGGTCAACCGGATTATACGTTCAACCTGGTAGTGGGTTATGACGACCTGGTGCGGGACCAGGAACTGACGGTGTTGCTCAACCAGAGCGGCAAATCCATCAAGGACGTGGGTATTGCCGGGCGGCCCAACGTTATCGAGGAGCCGAGGCTCGACCTCAAGGTCAATTACAAATACCGGTTCACCGATGATTTTCTGTTGAAGGCAAGCGCGGAAAACCTGTTGAACGAGGAGGTTGAGTTCACTCAGGGCGGAGAAATATTCCAGAGCTACAAGGAAGGCGTGGAATTCAAGCTGGGCATAGACTGGAATTTCTGACTGAGGGTGGACCACCTGGTAGGAAATTCGGGTTAAACATCAATCTACATTCAGGAGATTAACATGAGACTTAGGTATTTTATACGGGTTATGGTGGCGGCAATCGCGCTGGGCGGCATTTACGGTTGTTCCGAGGGTGACGATGCGACAATCAATATCGATGCGCCGACCACGACAACCAACAATACAACGACTGGTACTCCCGACTCCGGCAACGGTTCCGGTTCCAGTTCAACTGTGTCGGAGAACTGTCCGGACTGGGCGGGCGCGAAACGCAAAGATGACGACGGCAACGACGTCTGCGCCTTGCCGGCCACGATATCGGAGAGTCGCCTGTTGACCAGCGACATCGTGTGGTTGATGGAGGATCGGGTAACCGTCGGCAACGGCAACAGGGAAATGTCCGCGACCAAGGGTGTGCTGGCGGACGGCAGCGACGTGGTCAGCGCCACACTGACAATCGAAGCGGGCACGGAGATCAAGGCCAGTGGCGGCACATTCGCCAACCTGGTGATTACCCGCGGTTCCAGGATACAGGCCGAAGGCACGGCCAGCGCGCCCATCGTGTTCAGTTCCGATGACGACGATTACAGCGGCAGCGGCGAATGGGGCGGCCTGATCATCCACGGTTACGGTGAACACAACCAGTGTCCGGCCGAGGCATGCAATATCGACGCGGAGGGCGAGTCGGGATTCGCCGGCGGCTACACCGCCGATGACAACAGCGGCACGTTGCGCTATGTAATCGTGACCGAAGGCGGTTACGAGTTTGCCCCGGGCGACGAAATCAACGGCATCTCCCTGGTCGGCGCAGGTTCCGGCACGACTATGGAATACCTCCAGGTCAATGACAATTCGGATGACGGCATCGAGTTCTACGGCGGCGCGGCGAATGTAAAATACATCGTGCTGACCGGTAACCTGGATGATTCCGTGGATTGGGATGAGGGCTACGTGGGCAACATGCAGTACGTGCTGGTCAAGCAATCGCCTTCGGGTGGCGGCAACGCCATTGAGGCTGATACCGAAGGTTCGGCCATGCCGTTATCCAAGCCGACCATCGCCAATGCCACCTTTGTCACCGACAGTGACGATGAAACGGAGGCGCTGGTATTCAAGGCGGCTTCCGGCGGTTTTCTGCATAACTCCGTCATCACCACGGCGCCCGGTTTTACCTTGTTGGAGGACTGTGTGGATGTGTCAAGGGCTACCGACAATGCCAATGCACTGGTCTTCAACAATATCATTGCCGACTGTGCCGCGGAAGGGACCGGTAATTTCTACAAGGGCGGTACGGTGAAAGGCATGGAATCGAACATACACATGGTCGAGGCCGAACTGGACGGGAACTATGCCTCCCAGGCTGCCGAGGCGCTGCTGGATGCGCCGATTGACTGGGCCGATTACAACGCCATGAACTCGGAGAGCACCGCCGACCCGGATTACCTGGACGCAACGGACTACCTGGGCGCGGTCAACCCGGACGGCAGCGATCTCTGGTACCAGGGCTGGATAGTCGAAGGCTCGCTGTAACCGGGCACCTCCCGCTGATGAAAAAGCCGCGCTGCTGCGCGGCTTTTTTTATGAGTGGCGAACGACAGATCGGCGCCGTAACAGAAATGACCCGGGAACGTCATGTAAATGTAATATAAAAGAAATAGAGTTCCGCTATTCGTTTTAAAGAAAAAGAACACCTTTGATAAATTCCACAATCGGTCTCATCCTTGTTCTGAGTGCGGCTGTCCTGCAGATGCCCGGGGAACCGATGCCGGACCTGCCGATACCCCGGGAAATTACCCGTTGCGAAAGCCCGGCCGGGTTTAACCAGGCTGCGCGAAACCTGTCAGCCGGTCTGTCGGACGAATCGATCTACAGGGAAACTCCGGCTGAGGTAAACGGCGAATTGCTGTTGGTCCGCATAGAGGACGAACTGGACATCATCCACCTTATTGATGGTGTCGCGTTATGGAGCGCACGTCGGAATAATGCGCAGATAACGGATACCGGGACCGGCACGGCCGCTTATCACATGGTGCTGGACAATCCCGAAGGCAGGGAACATCTCCTGTTCGCCGTTGCCGATGACGGTATCGGTCAGATGATCTGGTCCAACATGGAGAGCAGCGTCATCACCGATTGCTATCCGGGTTAGCCCGCAGCACTAGTACTCTTTCAACCTGATATTGCCATGTTCAGAGCCACACAGCGACGCCAAGACAAGGCGCAGCCCGCAGAGAATGGCGCGCCCTTGTCAAGGGCTGCAACGCCGTATTGGCGCCGCTGTGTGGCTCCCTGCGGGCGGGCCGGGAGGCGGTCGCCCGCGGCGTTACGCCGCTTGGCAAGGACGCGCCATTCCCGGCGCGGCGTGCCTTGCGCTCAACCGCTTCCCGACCCGCTGAACATGGCAATATCAGGTTGAAAGAGTACTAGCATATCCGGCCGGAACCGGCTACTTTCCTGTTTCCGTAATGCCGCGTTGGGCGATACGTTTTACCCGCGCCGGTTTGCCGGATGACAACTCGGCCAGGGGGTTGCCGCGCAGTTCGAGCACCCGTTCATACAGTATGCGCGCCTGGTCGTTGCGCCCGGATTGCTGGTAAACGTAGGCCAGGTTCAGCAAGGCGTAGGGGTTGTGCGGGTCTTCTGCAATAACCTGCAAAAGTTCCCGTTCAGCTTGTATGAGGTTGCCTTCCTGAATGGCGTTGGCCTGGTAAGCGTGTTTGACTCCTTTGGCGTCATTAACCGGTGGAGTTTCATCAGCCCAGGCTGCGCCGGACAGGATAAGCAACAGGCTTACTGCAAAGATTTTCTTAACCATGGTGCATCTCCTGACAAAAGTTAAAGTTCAAGTTAGCATGTCATAAATATGACAAATATTACAGTTTTATGACAATATGACAATTATATGACACTTCCTGTCATTGTCAAACTCTTTTGGGAAATTTTATTACTGCCGCTTTTCGAATGGTTACCGTTTATCCTGGCCTGTCATGATGTTGTAATATAATATCTGTGTAATAATCACATGTTCCAGGAAACACAATCCATGAAAGGCAAAATTCTCCTCGTAGAGGATGAGGCCCCCATCAGGGAAATGTTGGGGTATACCCTGATGAAGGAAGGCTATACTTTCCGGGAAGCGGCGGACGTCGAAGAGGCCCGGCCGCTGATTGCCGATGACAGGCCTGATCTGCTCCTGCTTGACTGGATGTTGCCGGGGATGAACGGGGTCGATTATGCCAGGCGCATCCGCAACAACCCCGATACCAGAGATATCCCGATTATCATGTTGACTGCACGGGGAGAGGAAACCGACAAGGTACGCGGCCTGGATACCGGCGCGGATGACTACATTACCAAACCCTTTTCCACCAGGGAGCTGCTGGCGCGTATCAGGGCGGTAATGCGCCGTACAAATAATATGGACGCCGAGGGAATAATCTCCGTAAAAGGGTTGGCTCTGGACCCGGAGACCTTCAGGGTTACCGTAGACGAGAAAATCGTGGAGATCAGCCCGACGGAATTTCGCCTGTTGCACTTTTTTATCACCCATCCGGAGAGGGTCTACACGCGTGGGCAGTTACTGGACCAGGTCTGGGGACAGAACGTTTATGTTGAAGAGCGCACTGTGGACGTGCATATACGGCGCCTGCGCAAGACCCTTGAGCCCTATAATTACAGTCATTTAATTCAAACAGTTCGCAGCGTCGGATACCGGTTTTCCACCAAGAAATAGTACTGGTACCAGATGCGTCCTGACCTGTTCCGGCTGGGTTTCGTAGTTATCCTCTGCGGGTTTGCCGGCCTGCTTGCCGGTAATATCCTTGCCGGCCTTGCAACCGGACTCGTGGTTTGTCTTGTCTGGCAGCACCGGATGCTGAAATACATCAGCAAATTCCTGCGCAACGGCAACGATCAAAATCCGCCCGATGCCCCCGGTATCGTCAATGAAATAATCAGGGAAATCGATTCCCTGCGCGCACACCATAAACAGCGGGAGGAGAAACTAGCCGGTTTCCTGTCGCGTTTTGAGGAAGCGACCGAGGCCATGCCCGATGCCGTTATCGTCATGGACGCTTACGGACACGTGGAGTGGGCCAATGAAAAAGCCTCCGATTACCTGGGGATCCGCTTACCCAGGGACCGGGGACAGCGTTTTTCCCATATTATCAGGCAGCCCGAGTTGCTGGATTACCTCGCCGACGTGGACAAGGACTCAGAGTCGAAAAGTCTCGTTATCTCATCCCCGGCGGACACGGAGATCAGTCTGGAAATCAGGATCACCAGGTATGCGGAATCTTCCCTGTTGCTGGTGGCGGGTAATGTCACTGATATCCAGCGCGCCAACCGGATGCGCAAGGATTTCATTGCCAACGCCTCCCATGAACTACGCACACCCATCACGGTGATTTCCGGTTATCTCGAAGCAGTGGAAAATGAAGCCAATGACCTGTTGCCGGAATGGCGGCCACGAATAAAACAAATGCGAAACCAGACCAGGCGCATGCAGAACCTGATCGAGGACCTGCTTAAATTGTCCAGACTGGAGAGCAGCCACTCTGCAAACCTGGATACTGAAGTGGACGTGGCAGAGTTGCTCTCGGTGATACACAGCGAGGCCCAGACCCTGAGCGGCAAGCAGGGCCATATCTTTTCCCTGGAAACACAGCCTGACCTGCTGGTGAGAGGCGATTATGACAGCCTTTACAGCGCCTTTTCCAATATTGTCTTCAATGCCGTGCAATATACCCCGTCCGACGGCGTAATCCGGATAAAATGGTATCGCGCTGCAACGGGCGCGTGTATGGAAGTGTCCGATTCCGGCGAGGGTATCCCGGCAGAGCATATTCATCGCGTAACGGAGCGTTTCTATCGTGTCGACAAGGGCCGTTCCAGGGAAAAGGGAGGCACCGGTCTCGGGCTTGCCATTGCCAAACACGTCATGGTCCAGCACGAGGCCGAATTAGACATAACCAGTGAGCCCGGCAGGGGCACAGCAGTAAAATGCCTTATACCCGAACACCGGGTGGTTCAAGTTGCCCAGGCCACTCAACGGGCAGGGCTGTGACACCATATCTCGACCCGAAATATCGGTGATAATGGCAACCGAAGTCTGCCGCTGTCACATTTCCTTAATAAACGTGTTGTTCAATATTAAGTTGAAGCAGTACTAGACCTGACCCCATAATGCTATCTTGAATAAACCTCGCAGGGAGAATATGTCGTGACAAACAAACTAATGTTCAATGCAGCCTTTATCCTCGCAGTGTTTGTTTCCGCAGCGGTCAAGGCGGTTGATTTGGACCCGGACCTGCCTGATTACAGCAAATCCAGCGGAGTATCAGGCAACGTCATCAGCGTAGGTTCCGACACGCTGGCAAACCTGATGACCCTGTGGGCGGAGGAATTCAAGAAACTCTATCCCAACGTCAGCGTGCAGATCCAGGCTGCCGGTTCTTCGACTGCGCCGCCGGCCCTGACGGAGGGGACATCCAACTTCGGGCCCATGAGCCGCAGGATGAAGAACAAGGAAATCGCCGGATTCGAGACCAGGTACGGTTACAAACCGACTCCTGTTGCAGTGGCCATCGACGCGCTCGCGGTATACGTACACAAGGACAACCCCGTCGAAGGCATGACCATTGCGCAGGTCGACGCAGTGTTCTCCGCGACCCGAAAGTGCGGTCATCCCGAGGACGTCACGCGCTGGGGCCAGCTCGGACTGGCCGACGCCTGGGGCAACAGGCCGGTCCAGTTATACGGGCGCAATTCGGTATCCGGAACCTATGGATATTTCAAGAAGGTGGCCCTGTGCAAGGGGGACTTCAAGAATAACGTCAACGAACAGCCCGGATCGGCCTCTGTCGTGCAGGGAGTAACCAAGTCGATCAACGGCATAGGTTATTCCGGTATCGGTTACAAGACATCGGGGGTGCGCGCCGTGCCGCTGAGCAAGGATGGCGTCAAGTTCACTGATGCCACGCCGTCCAATGCCATTAACGGAACGTATCCCCTGGCAAGGTTTCTCTACGTATACGTGAACAAGACGCCGAACGATCCCCTGGCGCCGCTGGAGCGGGAATTCGTCAGGATGATCATGTCCGGAACGGGGCAGGAAGTGGTTGTCAAGGACGGTTATATACCCTTGCCTGCCAGAGTTGCCAGGAAGCAGCTTGCCCTGATCGGCGCGGTTACCCCGGAAGAGTAAATTTACAATCTTCCATGAGCGATGTAAGCACAACCTCCCTGTTGGCTGATTTCAACTCGGCCGAAGCGCAAAAACATCGCTATTACCGCCACCTGAAGGATGTCGCGCTGCGCTACATGATGGCGCTGGGCGGTATCAGTGTCATTGTTGCCATCGTACTCATCGCCTTTTACCTGGTTTACGTGGTGTTGCCCATGTTCAAGCCGGCGCACATCGAACAGGTGGCGGGCTACCCGGTTCCCGCGGGCGCGGGTACAGGGAGCCTGTATTACGCCATGGAAGAACAGCGGGAAATCGGTCTGCGGGTTACCGGCGGCGCGGATGCCGTGTTTTTCAATACCGCAGACGGCAGCCTGGTGCACCGGGAATCCCTGCTGCAGGAGACCCGGGCTCGAGTTACTGCGTTTGCCGCCGGGGACCCTTCACAACAATTGCTGGCCCTGGGATTGGATGACGGCAGCGTTTTGCTGGCCGTGCATGAATACAGGGTCACATACCCCGACGATGTACGTGTTATACACCCCGGGATAGACTGGCCGGCAGGCAGGGAACCGGTAGGAATGGATGAGTCAGGCAAGGCAATTGCCATGATCGCGGCGCAGTACGACGAGGATCAGACTACCATTGCCGCGCTCACGGAGGATCAGCGCCTGTTGTTGTTGAATATGGTCGAGGAAGAATCGTTTTTAAGCGATGCCGCTGAAATCACGACCACGAAGAGCCAAATCCCGGTTGCCGGCAAGGTTACTTTCCTGTTGATGGACGTGGAACAACGGGAACTTTATGTTGCAGAACAGGACGGGCTGATTTCATACTACGATATCGGCGACAAGGCGGCGCCGGAACTGGTGCAACGGGTCCAGGCCGTCAGCGCGCCGGCGGAGATATCCAGCCTGTCCTTTCTGAGCGGGGGTATTTCAATCCTGGTGGGCGATTCCGACGGGAATATCATCCAATGGTTTCCCGTTCGCGATCCGCAGAATAACTACACGCTGGAAAAAATACGCAGTTTTGACTCACAATCGGCGCCAATAACGTCCATTGCGCCGGAGTACTTCAGGAAGGGCTTCCTGGCGACGGATGATGCCGGCTACCTGGGAATTTATCATACAACTGCGCACCGCACTGTGGAGCTGGAAAAAATCAATGACAACAGGCTGACGCAACTGGCCGTGGCGCCGCGGGCAAATGCCATGCTGGTTGAGGATGATACCGGCACGGTACAGTTTTGGGAGATAGATAACGAACATCCGGAAATCTCCTGGTCGTCGATCTGGGGCAATGTCTGGTATGAAAGCCGGGACAAGCCGGAATATATCTGGCAGTCGTCCTCCGCCAGCAGCGATTTTGAACCGAAATTCAGCTTGACGCCCCTGGTATACGGTACATTGAAAGCCGCATTTTACGCCATGTTGTTTGCCGTGCCCCTGGCCATCATGGGCGCCGTATATACCGCCTATTTCATGTCCGCAGTTATGCGGGATATCGTCAAGCCGACTATTGAAATCATGGCGGCTTTGCCTACGGTCATACTCGGCTTTCTCGCCGGTCTGTGGTTTGCCCCGTTTGTGGAGCAGAACATGCCGGGCCTGTTTTTATGTTTCCTGCTGTTGCCGCTCAGCGTGATCATCGCGGCATACTGCTGGAGCAGGCTCCCCGATAACTTGCGCCACAAAATCCCCGAGGGTTGGGAAGCGGTAGTGCTTTTGCCCGTTATCATCGCTACGGGCATAGTCTCATTCGCCCTCAGCCAGCCCTTGGAGATCGCTTTCTTTGGCGGCAACATGCCGTTATGGCTGACCGATGAAATCGGGATAACCTATGACCAGAGAAATTCCCTGGTCGTGGGCATCGCCATGGGGTTTGCCGTCATTCCCATTATATTTACCATCTGTGAAGACGCTGTTTTCGGTGTGCCCGAACACCTGACGATGGGATCACTGGCGCTGGGCGCAACCCCCTGGCAGACCGCAGTGAGAGTGGTGTTGCTCACCGCCAGCCCGGGAATCTTCTCCGCAGTAATGATAGGTTTCGGCCGAGCGGTGGGCGAGACCATGATCGTACTCATGGCGACGGGAAATACGGCCATCATGGACATGAATATCTTTGAAGGGTTTCGCACCCTGTCCGCCAATATCGCTGTTGAGATGCCGGAATCCGAAGTGGACAGCACCCACTACCGTATTCTGTTCCTGGCCGCCCTGGTGCTGTTCATGGCGACGTTCCTGTTCAATACCGTTGCCGAGGTCGTCAGGCAGAGACTCCGGGTTAAATACAGTTCGCTATGAAGAATAGAAGGCGCGTCAACTGGTGAGATATGCGGGCTAATTCATCATTCAAGAACTGGTTCAACAGTGGCGATCCCTGGATCTGGCTGAATGCCGGCGCGGTCAGCCTGTCCATTATCATGGTGGTCGGGCTTGTCGTCTTGATCATGGTACGCGGCCTGGGCCATTTCTGGCCGAGCAATGTTGCGGCATTTGATTACATCGACGATGACGGGTCCGTGATTGCCCTGGTGGGTGAATTTATTGATGCTGAAGCAGTGCCACGAGCCAGGCTGACGGTGGATGACAGCCGCATCCCGGCAGACATTGACATAATCGACAGGCGCCTGGTCAGGATCGGCAACCGGGATTACACGGGTTTCGACTACCGATGGGTGCTTGATGCAGCCGTGCATAACCTGTCCTACCCGGAAAACATCATGGCCGTAGAGAGGTATGCATGGGGGAACTTCTACGGCTACCTCAAGGCCGTCAAGGAAAACGGCGAGGTAACGGATGCGGACCCGGACTGGGAATCTTTCCTGCGATACATTGCAGAGAGTGAGAAAATCCTGGGGGAAATACACCATATCGAGAAAAACCTGATAGGGGCCGTCAACTACGAGATGGAACGCCTGCGCCTGCGGGAAAGAGGCTTGGCATTGGACAACGTAGCGCCGGGCAGTCCGGCTTACGCGGAAATCGAAACCCGACGCGCCACCTTGCAGGAGGAATACAACGGCTATACCGGGCGCCTCACCGACCTGTATGAACAATTGAACAGGGCATCCTTCGTGGCGGTGCTTGCCGGCGGCCGGGAAGCCGAACTCCCGTTTTCCAAGGTGGTACGGGCATACCGGCCCAACGCCATGGGAGTCACGGACAAGACCGTATTTTATTTTGAGAAACTCTGGGAATTCGTATCGGGAGACCCCCGGGAGGCCAACACCGAGGGCGGAATTTTCCCGGCGATTTTCGGCACCGTCCTGATGGTGATGATCATGGCCGTGCTGGTAACGCCTTTTGGTGTCGTGGCAGCGGTCTACCTGCGGGAATACGCCCGGCAGGGTCCGTTCACCAGGCTGATACGCATCGCCGTCAATAACCTTGCCGGCGTACCTTCGGTCGTCTACGGCGTATTCGGCCTGGGTTTTTTCGTTTATTTCCTGGGAGGCACGATCGACGAACTGTTTTTCGCCGAATCCCTTCCCGCGCCTACCTTTGGCACGCCGGGCATTATGTGGGCGTCATTGACCATGGCCTTGTTGACGGTACCGGTAGTCATAGTCTCCACTGAAGAAGGCCTGGCAAGGGTGCCGCGGGCGATTCGCGAAGGCAGCATGGCATTGGGCGCGACCAAGGCCGAGACGCTGTGGCGTACGGTCCTGCCCATGACAGCGTCAGCCATGTTGACGGGACTCATACTGGCCATTGCCCGGGCCGCCGGCGAGGTCGCGCCGCTGATGCTTGTCGGTGTTGTCAAGCTGGCGCCGTCCATGCCGCTGGACGGGAATTTTCCGTTCCTGCACCTGGACAGGAAATTCATGCACCTGGGATTTCATATCTACGACGTGGGTTTCCAGAGTCCGAACGTGGAAGCGGCGAGGCCGCTGGTTTACGCGACCGCTTTTTTATTGATCCTGATCATTATCTTTTTGAACCTGGCCGCAATCAAGATCCGCAACTCCCTGCGGGAAAAGTATCGGGCAGCAGAGCAGAACTGACCGGAATAGAGAATACGTGAACGATCGAACCGACACAGGCGGGGCGGTGCCAGGCACCCACGCCGTGAACCTGAGCGCCCTGACCGGGCATATGGGGAAGCTGTCCCTGGCGGATGAACGACCCTGTATCAACGTCAACGGCTTAAACCTGCATTACGGCGAAAAGCAGGCTTTGAAGGACATTACCATGGTAGTGCCCGAGAAGAAGGCCACTGCATTCATCGGTCCCAGCGGTTGCGGCAAGTCGACGTTGCTACGCTGTTTTAACCGCATGAATGACCTTATCGACAATGTTCATACCAGCGGCGAGATCAGGATTGGCGGAGAGAATATCTTTGCCAACTCGGTGAACGTGGCCGAACTCAGAAGAAAAGTCGGCATGGTCTTTCAAAAACCCAACCCGTTTCCGAAAAGCATCTATGAAAACGTGGCCTACGGTCTCAGGATCCAGGGCATCAACAGGCGCCAGACCCTGGATGCCGTGGTGGAGAAGGCCCTGAAGAGCGCGGCGTTGTGGGATGAGGTCAAGGACCGGCTTGACGATAATGCCCTGGGACTCTCCGGCGGCCAGGCCCAGCGCCTGGTGATTGCCCGGGCTATCGCCATCGAGCCTGAAATACTGTTGCTTGATGAACCCTGTTCCGCCCTGGATCCCATATCCACCCTTAAAGTCGAAGAACTGATTTACCAACTCAAGGCCGACTATACTATCGTAATAGTGACGCACAACATGCAGCAGGCCGCCAGGGTGTCCGATTACACGGCCTACATGTACCTGGGAGAACTGATTGAGTTTAACGATACGGACACACTGTTCACCAACCCGGGGGAGAAAATGACGGAAGATTACATAACCGGACGTTACGGCTGATTCTTGAGAGACATGTCATGAGCAACGTTCCACACCATATTTCCAGGCAATTCGATAATGAACTGGAAACCATACGATCCGACGTGCTGGCCATGGGCGGTCTCGCCGAACAACAGTTTTCGGATGCGCTGGAGGCACTGATACGATTCGATGTCTCGCTTGCGGAGCAGGTAATAGAAAACGAGGTCAAGGTGAATTCCTGTGAGGTGTCCATCGATGAGGAATGTGTCACGTTACTGGCGCGGCGCCAGCCGGCGGCCGGCGACCTGCGGTTTGTGATGGCGGTCATCAAAACCATCACCGACCTGGAACGCATTGGTGACGAAGCGGACAAGATAGCCAGGATGACCATCAGCCTGGCTGAGAAGTCGGTCCCCCGCTCCCATTACATCGGCATAAACACCATGGGCGTTTTCGTCAGGGATATGGTGCGCGACGCCTTGAACGCGTTTGCCCGCATGGACAGCCAGGAAGCGCTGGTTACCGCAAGCAAGGAACCGGAATCCGACGAACAGTACGGCGCCTTACTCCGGCAACTGATTACCTATATGATGGAAGATCCGCGCAACATCAGCAGCTTTATGGACGCGGTCTGGGTGGCGCGGGCGCTGGAACGCATCGCCGATCATGCTCGCAACATCTGCGAGTATGTTATATATTTCGTTGAGGGCAAGGACGTGCGCCATATCAGCATTGAGCAGATGGAAGACGAAGTAAGAGGCGGCTGATCCCGTCTGCGCGCGGGGCAGCTATAACGAACCGGAAACCGTGTGGACACGCTAAACCTCAGTAATCCCGAATTTTATATCAATCGCGAATTAAGCCTGCTGGAGTTCAACCGGCGCGTCATTGCCCAGGCCGAGGATGAATCCCTGCCCTTGCTGGAAAGATTGAAGTTCCTTTGTATCGCCAGCACCAACCTGGATGAATTCTTCGAGATCCGGGTTGCCGGCGTCAAGCAGCAGGTGAAATACGGTTCCGTTCAGACCGGGCCCGATAACCTCAGCCCGGTGGAAACCCTGAAACAGATTGGCGTCCTTGCCCACGAACTGGTGGATACCCAGTATTCCGTACTGAATGACACGATAACGCCGAAACTGGAAAGCGCGAAGATACACGTGCTGCGGCGCAGCGAATGGAAACCCGCGGTATCACGCTGGGTCAAGCGCTATTTCAATACCAATGTCCTGCCGGTACTCAGCCCCATCGGGCTGGACCCCGCGCACCCGTTTCCCCGGGTACTGAACAAGAATCTCTATTTCATCGTCACCCTGGACGGCAAGGACGCATTCGGCCGGGAAACCCGCCTGTCAATCGTGCAGGCGCCCCGCTCCCTGCCCAGGGTGGTGCCCCTGCCGGAAGACATCGGCAATGGCAAATGGAACTTCGTATTGCTGTCATCCATCATCCACGCCCACGTGGATGACCTGTTCCCCGGCATGGCGGCTACGGGCTGTTACCAGTTCAAGGTCACCCGCAACAGCGAACTGTTTGTGGACGACGAAGAAGTGGATGACCTGCTGATAGCGCTGGAAGGCGAGCTGCCGTCAAGAAGGTTCAACGACGCGGTCAGGCTGGAGGTGGCGGAAAATTGTCCCGATGATCTTACCGCGTTCCTGCTGCAACAATTCGAACTGGATGAAGATGACCTCTATAAGGTAAACGGGCCGGTAAACCTGAACCGGTTAATGGCTATATGCGACCTTGTGGATAAGCCGGAACTGACCTTTGCCGGGTTTACCCCGGACCTGCCGCCGCGGCTGCAGAAGAATGTCAGCATGTTTGACGTCCTGAAGAACGGGGATATCCTGTTGCATCACCCGTTCCAGTCCTTTGCCCCGGTCATAGACTTCGTGCGCCAGGCGGCCAACGATCCCAACGTGCTGTCAATCAAGCAGACCCTGTATCGTACCGGGTCCGACTCCGTTCTGGTCGATGCTTTGAAAGATGCGGCCCGGTCCGGCAAGGAGGTCACCGTGGTGATCGAGTTACGCGCCCGGTTTGATGAAGAGGCCAATATCGAACTGGCCAACGAACTGCAGGAGGCCGGCGCCCATGTCGTTTACGGCGTGGTCGGCTATAAGACCCATGCAAAAATGGTGATGGTGGTGCGCCGGGAGGGCAGGAGCCTGCGCCGCTACGTACACCTGGGAACGGGCAATTACCATGCCCGGACTGCCAGACTGTATACCGATTATGGACTGTTGACCTGCGACAAGGCCGTGGCGGAAGATGTCAACAAGCTGTTCCTGCAGTTGACCGGCCTGGGCCGGGCGTCAAAGCTGAAGAAACTGCTGCAGTCACCCTTTACCCTCTACAAATCCCTGCTGGCATACATAGAACACGAGGCCGCCAACGCCGGTAGCGGCAAGAAAGCGCATATCATCGCCAAGATGAATGCCCTGGTGGACCCGGAAATAATCCGCGCCTTGTACAACGCATCAATGGCAGGCGTGCGCATAGACCTGATCATACGCGGTATCTGCTGCCTGCGTCCCGGGGTCAAGGGCCTGTCGGAGAACATCCATGTGCGTTCCATTGTCGGCCGCTTCCTGGAACACACCAGGGTATTCTATTTCCTCAACGGAGGAGAAGAACTTGTGCTTTGCTCCTCCGCCGACTGGATGCCCCGCAACCTGCATCACCGCGTGGAGGCCTGTTTTCCCATAGAGGAGAAGCGGACCAAGGACCAGGTCATCAAGTACGGCCTGATGAATTACCTGAATGACAACACCCAGGCCTGGATTCTGCAAAGCGACGGCACCTACAAAAAAATCCGCCCCGGCAACCAGAAACCCAGGAACACCCAGCAGCAACTGCTGGAAAATTACAGCCGCTGATGGGCTCCGGCGCCACCGACCGGGGAATTCCCCGCCGTCATTTTATGTTGCAGGCAGGCGCCGGTCTCGCCGGGGCAGCGGCGTTTATGGGCCTGTCCGGTTCCTTCGCCCCGGCAATGGCGGAAAACAGGAACAGTATCGTTGCGCTGGGCGCTGCGGAACTCTCCAGGGCAATTCTCAGTCGTGCAATGTCCTGCAGGGAAGTGATGAGGGCCTACCTGGATCATATCGGGAAGCTCAATCCGGTATTCAATGCGATAGTCTCCCTGCGTGGCAGCGAAGAATTATTGCAGGAAGCGGATCAATGCGATAGAGAGCTGTCCAAAGGCATGCAGCGCGGCTGGATGCATGGATTCCCCCACGCGGTCAAGGATATCGCAGATGCGGAAGGGTTGCCTACCACGATGGGCTCACCGATTTTCAAAAACAATATCGCAACGAGTGATGCTGTTTTTGTGCGGAGAATAAGGCAGGCGGGCGCCATCATCATCGGTAAGACCAACGTGCCGGAATTCGGCCTGGGTTCGCACACCTACAACCCGGTTTTCGGTCCCACTGTTAATGCCTATGACGGACGCAGCACAGCCGGCGGCAGCAGCGGCGGTGCAGCGGCAGGCCTGGCCCTGCAAATGCTGCCCGTTGCTGACGGCAGCGACCTGATGGGTTCACTGCGTAATCCTGCCGCCTTTAATAATGTCATCGGCTTTCGCCCGACGCCGGGCCTGGTCCCATTAAGTGATTCGTATATTGAAGAGCTGCCCTGTAACGGTCCCATGGGGAGGAATGTTCAGGACACGGCCTTGTTGCTATCGACGATCGCAGGTCATCATCCCGCGTCACCGAGTTCGCTGAACCATGACCCTGCAGAATTTACCCGCCCGCTGGACAGGGATTTCAAGGGTGTAAAGGTTGGCTGGCTGGGCGATTTCAATGGCTACCTGGCCATGGAAGACGGTATTCTTGATCTGTGTGAAAAAGCCTTGCAGGGTTTTCGGGATACGGGTTGTATCGTAGAGCAGGTGACGTTGAATTTCTCAATGGAGGAACTCTGGGAAACCTGGCTGACATTTCGTCACTGGCTGGTGCGCGCCAGGGCGCTGCCTTTGTATGAGAATACGGAATTTCGTAACTTACTCAAACCGGAACTGATCTGGGAAATCGAGGGTGGCGCCGATATAACAGGCGACCGGATTGCAACGGCATCCTCTGCCCGGGGACGATGGTATACAGCCCTGCTGGCAGCGTTTGCCAGGTACGACTACCTGGTTTTGCCCACAGCGCAGGTCTTTCCTTTCGACGCAAGAATCCACTGGCCGAAACATATTGGGGGGCGAAACATGGACACCTATCACCGCTGGATGGAGGTGGTGGTTCCCGGGACCCTGTCCGGCTGCCCGGTTGTTAACGTGCCCGCCGGTTTCAGCGGCGCCGGCCTGCCTATGGGGTTGCAGGTCATCGGCAAACGTTATGCTGATTTTGCGACACTGCAAATGGCCTATGCCTATGAGCGGGCAACCCGCTGGAATCTGGATAATCTTCCACCGGCCCTTTCCACTTGATGACCGGCTCCCCGGGTTGCTGCCGCCCGGAGTTTCGCCGCCGCTAAAGGCGGGGTCTATTCAACCAAACTTCAACGTAAACTCGACCGCCTCCAGGTACGCCGCCTCTGCTTCCAGGTCGACCCGGGTCAGGGCATGGTTGTCCAGCCAGTCCCGGGGGAATTTGATTGTCAGGCCGTTGTCGTCGGCAGTTGCCTTGATCGTCGGCGGTGCAGTATAGGAACGGCTCCTGTTCATGACACAGGACAACCTGAGCAGGATGGCAAGACGCGTGACATTCTCCCGGTTGTCCAGGGTTGCCTGGTCGAATTCCAGCATGGGAAATTTTCGCCTGTGAGCGCGTACCAGCAGGGACAGGTTTTGCTGTTCCTGGTGTGAGAAACCGGGCATGTCGGAATTGGACAACAGGTAGGCGCCGTGGCGGTGGTATTGCGCATGGGCGATGGCGAGACCGATTTCATGCAGTTGCGCCGACCACAGCAGGGTATCCCGGTCGGTGTCATCAAAGCGCCAGCGTTTGCGTACCTGGTCAAACAGGTTTTCTGCGGTTTTGGCCACTTTATCGGTCTGTTCCAGGTCAACGCCGTAACGGGACGCAATGTCGGCAACGGTGGTCTTGCGTATATCCTGGTTCCGGTACCTGCCGATCAGTTCATACAGGATCCCTTCCCGCAGGGCGCCGTCGGATATCTGGATGTGTTCCAGCTCGAGTGCCTCGATAATGGCGCTCAGGATGGCGACACCTCCGGCAAAGACCGGTTTGCGGCGCTCAATTAATCCTTCCAGGTACAGCGTGTCATAATGACCCGCGGCGATCAGCCGCTTGCGCAGGATGTCAACGGCGTCCCGGGTAACGCCGCCATCGCTCCAGCCCTGTGCCACGGCAACGTCAGCGATTGCCCGGATCGTCCCCGATGAACCCAGGGCTGTATGCCAGCCGATACGCCGGTAACCGGCTTCGATGGTTTCCAGTTCCGTGCGGGCAAACAAAACCGCGTCCCGCATGCGCCGGCCGGTGATCTTCCCGTCCGGGAAATAGCGCCGGCTGACATTGACACAGCCCATATACAGGCTTTCGGCTACCGTGGGTTGAAACCCTTTACCGATGATGAGCTCGGTGCTGCCACCGCCGATATCGATCACCAGGCTGGCGTCGTCGTGGTTATAGACGCTGTGGGCCACTCCGACAAATACCAGCCGGGCTTCCTCCTGGCCGGAAATGATATGGATGTTATGGCCCAGCGCCACCCGGGCGCGCCGGATGAAATCATTGCCGTTATGCGCCGTGCGCAAGGTATTGGTACCTACCGCTTTCACATTGGTCCTCGGGATTTCCCTGATGCGTTGCCCGAGTTGCTGCAGGGACTCCAGGGCCCTGTCGACCGCCTCATCGGTCAGGTTGTTGGTATCGTCCAGTCCCGATGCGATACGCACCATGTCCTTGAGCCGGTCGATAATCCGGACCTGGCCGTCCTCAAGTCTGGCAACCACCATGTGAAAACTGTTGGACCCGAGGTCAACCGCAGCAAAAGTTTCACTCATCGGCGAACTCATGTTGTACAATCAAATTCCGGTTGCTCTCTCTAAAATATGTCGAACAAACCCTGTTTAATCCTGCTCCGGCATGCCAAGTCCGACTGGGACAGCGGCGTTCCGGGCGATTTTGACCGTCCCCTGGCAGCTCGCGGCCGCAAGGATGCTCCCCGCGTGGGGAAGTGGATGAAAAAAAACGGCGTCGTGCCGGAGATCATCCTGTGTTCACCGGCCGTGCGCACCCGGGACACACTGGCAGCGGTCAATGACAAACTGGGTGTCGAGCATATTGTATACGAAGACGCCATCTATGGCGCAGCTCTCGGCGCGTTGCTGGGCCTGGTTGAAAAATACAGCCGGGAATGCAGTAAATTGATGATCACGGGCCATAATCCGGGTATGGACGAATTATTGTGTTTCCTGAGCGGGACACAACCACCCCTGTCGGAGGCAGGAAAGCTTATGACCACCGCGGCGCTGGCGGTACTCGCTTTCAACGACGCTGACTCGATGAGTACAGCCGCAGCAGGCGAACTATTGCATCTGGTGAGACCGAACGAAATATGAAAAGGAGGAGCGGATAATGTCATGGTGGGGAACGCTCGCGGGCGGGGCATTCGGCTTCATGCTGGGCGGGCCGCTCGGCGCGGTACTGGGCGCGGCGGTCGGGCGTAATTTTGACAGGGGTGTAAGCGGCAACTTCGAACAACCGGGCGGCAGACGCCGGCGCGCCGGACAACCGGGCGACCTGCCGCGTGGGCACCAGCACCGCGTCCAGGCGGCCTTCTTTACCGCGATCTTCTCCGTAATGGGTCACATCAGCAAGGCGGACGGGAAGGTCACCAAGGACGAAATCCGCATGGCTACACGCATTATGCAGGACATGAATCTCACCCCCCAACAGCGCGAAGCGGCCAAGGCGCTGTTCAATGAAGGGAAGGAAGATGACTTCGATATCTACGCGGTACTCACACAGTTTCGCCGGGAGATTGCCCGGCGCACCACCCTGCAGCGGATGTTCGTTGAAATTCTCTGTTATGCCGCTTATGCCGATGGGGTCCTGCACCCTGAGGAAAACCAGGTACTGATCCTGGTCTGTGATGAAATCGGCTACTCCGAGTACGAACTGGAATCCATCCTGGCTTCGGTTTCCGCCGAGTTGCATCACCGACAGCAGAGAGACGGCCGGATTTCTCTGGCTGATGCCTATGGCGTATTGAACATAACTGAAAGCGCGAGTGACGCCGAAGTCAAGAAAGCCTACCGCCGCCTGATCAGCCAGCATCACCCGGACAAACTGGTGGCGAAAGGACTGCCGGAAGAGATGATGAAAATCGCCACCCAGAGGACCCACGAAATCCGCCAGGCCTACGAACGCATCAAGGAACGCCGGGGATTTTAGTCTGTCCGGGATCAAGGCAGGAGGCGCCGTTCCGGCTCCCGGGTATATATTCCTATAGTTCTAAGGAGAACAGATATGCTTAAAACAACCTTCAGGTTACTTCACGCCGCGCTGCTTGCCGGCGGACTGGCTATGTTGGCCGCGCCGGCCCATGCAGCCGACGGCGCGCTGCTGGAACTGCTGAAAATCCTCCGGGACAAGGGGGGTATCACCCAGCAGGAATACGAGTTGCTCAGGGACACGGCCATGGCTGAGACGGAAACAGCGCCGCAAACTCCTGCCGAACCTGCGCCCCAAGTCGTTGCAGCCGCCAAACCGGCGCCCAAAATTACCACCGCGGGAAAGCTGGAATTCAAGGCTGATGAGCATAAGTTCCGTATCGGCGGGCGCGCCCAGCATGACTTTACCCTGGTCGGTAACGACGGTGACGGCAACGTGGGCAGCAGCGAGCAGCAGTTTCGCCGGGCGCGTATCTACCTGTCCGGCACTGCCTGGGAACACTGGGACTGGAAATTCCAGTTCGACCTGGAGGATGCCGATGACAGCAGCATGTCCATTGAAGACGCCTTCATCAAGTACCGGGACTGGCGCCCGGCTTCCGTCACCATCGGCCAGCGCAAGGCGCCGTTCTCGCTCAGCACGCTGACCAGTTCCAAGTACATCACGTTTATCGAACGCTCCGCGCCCACCGACCTGTTCACGTCGGAGTCTATCGGCATCGGCGGGCGCTCACCCGGCATTACCCTGGAGAACGCGAGCAAGAAGCACACGCTGGCAGGCGGTTTCTACCTGATGCGGCAACGTTCCGAAAGTGAGACGGACTCCATCGTCGAGCGGAAGATCGACGACGGCTGGGGAGTGACCGGACGGGCCACATGGCTGCCGGTCAGTGTTTCAGGAAAACAGCTGGTACATACCGGCGCGGCATTCGGTTACAAACATTATCCCAACAAAAGGGTAAACCGTTTCCGCGTCCGTCCGGGTGTGTCCGAGGGGGATAGAATCGTTGATTCCGACAGGGCGATTGCGGCCGATAATTTCTGGGGCATGAACCTGGAAGCGGCAACCATCTGGGGGCCGTTTGCGGCCAGCGCGGAATACTATTACGGCGATTTCGACGGTACCGGTATCACCGGCAATACGGACCTGGAAGGTTTCTACGTCCAGGGCAGTTACTTTCTCACCGGGGAGAACCGGCGCTACAAGAACGGCGCGTTCTCCAGCGTCAAGGTGAAGGACCCGGTCGGCGGCGGTGGCTGGGGCGGCTGGGAAGTGGGACTGCGCTACAGTTCCACCGACCTGGGAGCCGGCATCGGTGCGGACTCCGGCGATGTCCTTACGGCAGCGTTGAACTGGTACGTCAACAATAACATGATGTTCAAGCTGAATTACGTCAAGACGTTCTGTGACAGCGGCGGCAACGACACCTGTGACTGGGGAACTGGTGACGGCGATCCCGAGTACCTGTCATTCCGTACCCAGGTATTCTTCTGACCCGATTGTGCGGGAGGTAAGGATAGAGAGGACGACTACCCCTCAAGTTGCTCCAGGTAGTCCTCCAGCAACTGCTGTCCGGAAGGTGTGGATTGCGCCAGCCACTTGATGTAAAGATCGGTGGCGTCGTCCTCATCGAGTTGCCAGTTGACGCCGGAGTTTCTCAGGGTTGTGACCAGGGAGTACAGGCTGATCCCGGCGCTGACCGACAGGTTGTAGCTGCGGGTGAAGCCGTGGATCGGGATCCGCACGGTTTCATCGGCGAGATCCTTCAGGGCTGCTGACAGGCCCGGTTCTTCCGAGCCGAAACAGAGAGCGAGTTTGTTACTGACATCCAGTTGCTCCACGGTCTTGCCCTCCGGCGCAGGGTCCATGGCGATGATGCGGTAACCGCGTGTTCTGAGGTGTTCTATACAGGCGCGGGTATTGTCCTCCCCTGCCCGGTTATGTTTTACAAGCTCTATCCACTTCGACGCCCCTTGCACCACGGCAGGGTTGAGGCGGTATTCATGGTGGTTCTCGATGACGTGGATCTCCTGTATCCCCAGGCATTCGCAGGTGCGCAACACCGCGCTGGCGTTCTGGGGCTGGTAGATGTCTTCCAGCACAACGGTGATATGGCGGGTCCTCTGCCGCAGGATCTCTCTCAGACGTTCCCTGCGTTCCTCGTTGATGAAACCGGACAGGTAATCGATGATGTTCTGTTCTTTGTCCATCAGGCTTGACAGTTTCTCACGAAACCGGCCCGGGTTCCTGCTCCCTGCTTATGCAGGGACAAGCTTCGCTGGAACGACGAATCCGCAGGGATCAGGGCACGAACTGGCGAATTAGCGCAACCGCCGCTGATTGTCTTCTTCCCAGAATTCCCCTTCGACGGTAATGTTTCTTTTCCGCAAGTCCTCCCGGAATGCCCGGTGCAGCATCTTCAGGGCCAGCATTGAGCGCAGGGAAGGGACCAGGCACAGGAAACCGATCACGTCGGTGACGAAGCCCGGGGTGAGCAACAGGACGCCGGAGATAAGCAGGATCAGCCCCTCCAGTAAATTATCAGCCGGTATTTCGCCGCGGCCCAGTTTCTCCCTGGCGCGCAGCAGCGTCAGCATACCCTGGATGCGCAGCAGTATGGCCCCCAGGGCCGCGGTCAGGATGCACAACAATACCGTTGAAAGCGCCCCTATTTCCTGTCCTACCTGGATCAGAAAGTAGATCTCAACCAGGGGGACAGTAACAAACAGCAGGAACAGGATCCGGAACATCCGTATCAGTCCCGTCGAAAATGTATTGCCGGCATGACTATCAATGTATTGGCAGAATGCGATTTTTCAAGAAGGTATCGGCAAGCGTGAGTTATTATATACTATTTACCCCCATAATCGGCCATACGAAAAAACACGGGGAGAGGCAGCCATTACTGATTTATCCGAGCACCTTATGGTTTTGAATACCTGTCCGGATACCGAAACGGCCGGCAGGATCGCCGCGGATCTGGTAGACGGCAAACTGGCCGCCTGCGTGCAGGTGCTGCCCGGCTTGCAGTCGTATTTCCACTGGGACGGCAAGGTGGAGCGCGCGCATGAATACCTGCTGCTGATCAAGACAACATCGGCAAGTTACCCGGCGCTGGAGCAGCGCATCAGGGAACTGCACCCGTATGAACTTCCGGAGATTATCGGAGTCCCTGTCAGTAAGGGTTTACCCGGATATTTATCCTGGATTGATGAGTATACGCATAAAGATGCCTGAACCACGACAGATCATTGCCTCGCTCCTGTGCCTGGCTGCCTTTGCCGTATCCGCGCAATCCATAGGCGACCGCCTGAAAAACCTGGTCGACCCGAACGACGATGGCCTCGACCGTTACGGCATTCTCCACCCCGACCAGGCGTTCAGGTTGTCGGCAACGGCCACCGGCCCGCAAAGCGTACGTTTCACCTGGGCGGTGGCGGACGGATATTATCTCTACCGGGACAAGTTTTCGTTTTCTTCCCTTGCAGACGACGTGAACATTGATGAAACAGCGGTCCGGGTCCCCCGCGGCAAGGCCAAACAGGATGAGTCTTTCGGCGACGTGGAGGTGAATACCGGCCTGGTCGCTGTCGATGTGCCGCTACTAAGCGCCGGGTCGGGCATCTCCGAAGCCCTGTTCCAGGTGGGATACCAGGGCTGCAAGGACGGATCGGTTTGCTATCCTCCGCAGCGAAAGGAGATCAGCGTCGGCCTGGGACAGGTGGCGGCCGCTACCGTGCAACCCGTCAGCCAGGCGCAACTTTCGGCCCAGGACAGGATCACCGAGAAGCTGAAACAGGGCAGCCTCGCGTTGAATATCCTCGCGTTTTTTATCTTCGGCGTATTATTGTCATTGACCCCCTGCGTGTTCCCGATGATCCCCATCCTGTCGGGTATCATCGTCGGGCAACCCGGGAAAGTAACCGGGCTGCGCGGTTTTGTCCTGTCTCTCGCCTACGTACTGGCCATGGCGCTGACCTACGCCCTGCTGGGGGTGCTGGCCGGTTCATTCCAGCTTAACCTGCAGGCCGCTTCCCAGAATGCCTGGGTGATCGGCGCATTCAGCCTGGTATTCGTTCTCCTGGCGCTGTCCATGTTCGGTTATTTTGAGTTGCGCATGCCGGCGGCGCTACAGACCCGGCTGGCTGCCCTGTCGGAACCCCGGCAGGGTTCCGGATTGTATTCCTGCGCGATCATGGGTGCGGTTTCCGCTGTTATTGTCGGTCCCTGCGTAGCCCCGCCCCTGGCCGGCGCGTTGCTGTATATCAGCCAGACCGGGGATGCCTTGCTGGGCGGCGCGGCATTGTTTTCCATGGGGCTGGGCTTCGGCGTACCGCTACTCATCATCGGCGCATCCGCCGGGGCATTGTTGCCCCGGGTCGGTCCCTGGATGGAGAAGGTCAAACAGGGTTTCGGCATCATCATGCTGGGCGTGGCAATCTGGTTCCTGGAACGCGTTATCCCGGGCGCCGTCGCCATGATATTGTGGGCCCTGCTGGTGATAATCGCAGCGCTGCTCATGGGCGCGCTCGACCGGACCGCGCGTACCGGCAAGGCGTTCAAGGCCGTAGGTATTGCCGGCCTGATCTATGCCGGCGCACTGATCCTGGGCGCGTTGTCGGGCTCCCAGGACATGTTGCGGCCCCTGGCGCACCTGGCAGGTAAACCGGCTTCCTCAAGCAGCCTGGAATTTCAGCGCTTCAAGACTGCCGCAGAACTGGAGCAGTTGCTCGCGGCCGCGAGCGCGGAAGGTAAATTCGTGATGCTCGATTTTTACGCGGACTGGTGTATCACCTGTATCGAAATGGAAGAAGACACGTTTACCGATCCGGAGGTGAAACGGGTCTTGACGGACGTCGTACTGTTGCAGGCGGACGTGACCCGCAATGATGCCGAGGATCAACGACTGCTCGAACGTTTTCAACTGTTCGGGCCGCCGGCCATCCTGTTTTTCGGGACCGACAAGCGGGAGTTGCTGGAATACCGCCTGGTCGGTTACGTCAAGCCGGAACAGTTCCTGCAGCACCTGGCAATGTTACTGGTTTCATGAACAGGGTAATTCTGTGGTCGGCCCTGGCGGCCCTGGTTTTCATATCCGCCTTCCTGGGATTTAACCTGTACCAGTTTCAGGAGGACGAACTCGCCCCCCCGCTTGCGCAGGCGTCAGGCGACACCTCCCCGGCGCTGACCACCTCGTCAATCCTGGGCCGGTACAGGCCGGAGTTCACACTGCCGGACCTGGATGGACAGATGCGATCGATCAGCGAATGGGACGGCAAGGTAATCGCGCTCAATTTCTGGGCGACCTGGTGCCCGCCCTGTCTGAAGGAGGTCCCGGAATTCGTTTCATTACAGGCAAAGTACCAGGCAGCAGGACTGCAATTCGTAGGCGTTGCCTTGCAGAGGCCGGAGGAGGTACGGGAGTTTGTTGCCGAGCACGGGATGAACTACCCGGTGTTGACGGGTGAACTGGAGGTCATCAAGCTGGCCGAGTCCTACGGCAACCACATCGGTGCACTGCCGTATACCGTGATCATCGACAGGAGCGGGCAGGTGGCTCATGTCAAACCCGGCGTCCTGCCGACCGACGAGGCGGAAAGCATCATCAACCGGTTGCTCTGAAGAGTAAAGCCACAGAGGACACAGAGTAAAAACCAATCCACCCCCTGGTTTCGCAGGGGCAGGCTCTGTGGCATTTTTGTCCAATTTCGGCTATTTTCTGCTATTATCCGGAAAAAAGCAGGATTTATCCTGATTTCATCTTATAATATCGTTATGGCAAAGATACTGGTACTGCACGGGCCCAACCTGAACCTGCTTGGAGAGCGGGAGCCGGAGGTCTACGGGACGACCACGCTCGAAGACATTGACCGGGGCCTGGTTGCTGCTGCGGAGGAGATGGGTCACGGCCTTGACTGTTTTCAGTCCAATGCCGAGCACAGCATGATTGAACGGATCCACCAGGCAAAAAAAGAAGGTGTCGGGTTCATCATCATCAACCCCGGGGCATTTACCCACACCAGCATCGCCCTGCGGGATGCCCTGTCCGGGGTCGCCATCCCGTTCATTGAAGTTCACTTGTCCAACGTGTTTGCCAGGGAGGAATTCCGGCGGCATTCCTACTTGTCGGACCTGGCGGTTGCGGTACTCAGCGGCGCCGGCGCGTCGGGTTACCGTCTGGCGTTGCAGGTTGCTGCGGAAAAATTGCAAGGGTAAACGGCATGGACATACGAAAGGTCAAGAAACTGATTGAGATGCTGGAGGAATCCGCTATCGATGAGATAGAGATTCACGAAGACAAGGATTCCGTCAGGGTCAGCCGCAACAGGCTCGCGCCCGCGCCTGCCGCTGCGCCGGCCAGAGAGATACAGGTTGCCGGCCAGCACGGCGTTCCCGCTACGGAAACTGCGCCGGGCCCGGAACCGGCGGAGGCGGAAGAGCCCGAAGATAATATCGTGCGTTCGCCCATGGTGGGAATTTTCTACGAAGCCCAGTCGCCGGGCAAACCGTCTTTTGTCGAACTGGGCCAGACAGTGCAGAAAGGCGACGTGCTCTGCATTATCGAAGCGATGAAGATCATGAACCAGGTTGAATCGGAAAAAGCCGGTGTTGTGAGTCGCATCATGGGCGCTAACGGCGAACCGGTGGAGTACGGACAACCCCTGTTCATTATCCGCGACCAGTAAAACAACGACATGTGTTGCCACAGAGGACACAGGGATCACAGAGTGGACGGGGACAGATTTAAATCTGTCCCCTTATTCCTCCATAATTAACCATGCTTGAGAAAGTGGTCATTGCCAACCGGGGCGAGATCGCCCTGCGCATACTGCGATCCTGCCGCGAGCTTGGCATCAAGACCGTAGCGGTTTTCTCTGAAGTGGACCGGGAACAGAAGCATGTGCTGCTGGCGGATGAGGCGGTCTGTATCGGCCCGGCCGTGGCCACCGGCAGTTACCTGAATATTCCGGCTGTCATCAGCGCAGCCGAGGTTACCGATGCCGTTGCGATTCACCCGGGTTACGGATTCCTGGCGGAGAATGCCGATTTTGCCGAACGGGTTGAGGAAAGCGGTTTTATCTTCATAGGGCCGCGTGCGGATACCATCCGTTTGATGGGAAGCAAGATATCGGCGCGGGAAGAAATGCAAAAGTTCGGCGTTTCCTGCGTCCCCGGTTCAAGCGGGGATATCGGTAATGACATCGACGAAATCGGCAGGTTTGCCAGGGAACTGGGCTATCCGGTGATCATCAAGGCTGCAGCAGGCGGCGGCGGCCGGGGAATGCGGGTGGTGCGCAGTGAGGCGAACCTGCGCAACGCGATTGCGGTGACCCGGGCCGAAGCGGCCGCCGCGTTTGCTGATGACACCTTGTACATGGAAAAGTTTCTTGAGCACCCGCGCCATATCGAGTTACAAATCCTGGCTGACGAATCAGGTAATGTGATACATCTCGGGGAGCGGGACTGTTCCATGCAGAGACGGCACCAGAAAGTCATGGAGGAGGCGCCGGCCCCGGGAATTACGGATGACATGAGAAAGAAAATCGGTGATACCTGTGTTCGCGCCTGCAAGGCGATGGGGTATCGCGGCGCCGGCACGGTGGAATTTCTCTACGAGGACGGAGAATTTTACTTCATTGAAATGAATACCCGGATACAGGTGGAACATCCTGTCACCGAGATGGTGACCGGCGTCGATATCGTTAAGGAGCAACTGCGAATTGCAGCCGGTGAAGCACTGAGTTACCAGCAGAAAGAAGTCCGGTTCCGCGGCCATGCACTTGAATGCCGGATACAGGCGGAAGACCCGGATACGTTCATGCCGTCGCCCGGACAGATCAGCCGGTTCCACCAGCCCGGCGGACCGGGAATTCGCATGGAGACACATATTTACGACGGCTATCGCATACCGCCGCACTACGACTCGATGATCGCAAAGCTGATAGCGCATGGCGAAACCCGTGAACTGGCACTGGCGCGCATGTCCACGGCATTGTCCGAGCTTGTCATAGAGGGAATTAAAACCAACATTCCTGTGCTGCAGAGGTTGCTGGATGACGCCGCGTTTATTGCCGGAGGCACGGATATCCACTACCTGGAAAACAAGCTCGGTCTGAAATAAGGCCATGTTTACGGACTGCCCATCCTGTGAGCGCCTGTTCCGTATCCGCGCAGTGCATCTTAAAGCCGCCGATGGCTGGGTAAGATGCGGTTATTGCGCCGAGACGTTTTATGCGCTGGATCGGCTTTATGATGCCCCTTTAAAGACGCCCGGGCCGGAACTTCCCCCTGAGGAGGCCGCGCCGGGGCTACCGGCGTCCGGCGCCGAAGCGGAACCGGACGAAGAACAGGCCGCACGGCAACAGGAACAACCCACTCCGGAAGATACCGATGAGGAACGGCCTGCTGTTCCGGACCGGCAAATTCACGGGCAGGATGAGATAACTGCCGGTCAACGGGACGCTACTGGCAATACAACGGCGGAAGCCGCGGAAGATCGCGCAGCATTGGATGAATTGCCGCCGGTGCTTGCGGGTGATGATGACGGGACGGCCCGCTCATACTCCCGGGTTATCTGGTCGGGACTTGTTGTCATCCTGCTGCTGATTGCACTGGCCCAGCTTGCCTGGTTCAACAGGGACTGGTTGCTGCGCGAGTACCCGCAATTGACCCCCTGGGCTGAAAAGTTCTGTGAACGGCTGCAGTGTGATCTGATTCGTTTTCGTGACGTATCGGCCATCAAGCTGGTAAGCAGGGACGTGCGCTCACACCCGCGTTACCGGAATGCCGTGCTGGTCAGCGCCACTATCGTCAATCATGCCCCGTTAATGCAGCCGTATCCCGGAATTGAATTGGTAATTTATGATACGACCGGACAGGTAATATCCCGCGGCAGTTTCACTGCCGGCGAATATCTCGAACCGGGCAGCAACCCTGCTGCCGGCATGTCTCCCGGCGTGCCGGTCCACCTTGATCTGGAGCTTGCCGGCACGGCACAACAGGCCGCAGGTTTTGAATTCCGCTTCCATTAACGGTTCTCCCGGCAATTGTTGGCCAAAAGGGATTGCATGAAAGATCTTTGATTGCTATTGTTGAGAGCGGGGAAGTAAAAAAAGGTTGCGAAGACAGCCGGAATATCGTGCCGAAGTAAATCTTATATATTACGTTGACTAAACAGGATTCAGCCCAGACAAAATCTGCCGCGCATTCCCTGAATGAGTGCGTGGAAAAGGCATTAGAAAATTATTTCAGGGACCTGGATGGTGAGGAAGCCACCAACCTCCACGAACTGGTCATCTCCCAGGTAGAAAAGCCGCTGTTTCAAATCGTGTTAGATCATCATAACGGTAACATAAGCCGTACCGCGCAGGCATTGGGCCTGAACAGGGGGACGGTACTGGGACGGTTGAAGAAATACGGTCTAGTACGCTGACATGCTGCAGGTAAGACGCGCGCTGATCAGCGTCTCGGATAAATCCGGCATTGTGGAATTCTGTCAGGCCCTGGCGCGCCTGGGTGTCGACATGCTCTCTACCGGGGGCACGTTCAGGCTGTTGCAGGCCCATGATGTTCAGGTTACGGACGTATCCGCCTACACCGGGTTCCCGGAGATCATGGACGGCAGGGTGAAAACGCTGCACCCGAAAATCCACGGCGGCCTGCTCGGGCGGCGCGGCCGGGACGATGAGATCATGGAACAACTGGACATTGCGCCGATCGACCTTGTCGTTGTCAATCTTTATCCTTTTGAGGATACCGTCAAACGCCCGGACTGTACCCTGGCTGAGGCGATAGAGAATATTGACATAGGCGGACCCACGATGCTCAGGGCTGCGGCCAAAAATTACGAGTTCACCGGGGTCGTCATCGATCATAACGACTATGCCGGAGTTGTGAATGAATTACAGGAAAATGAAAGCAGGTTGAGCGTCCCAACCTGCTTCAGACTTGCGCAAAAAGCCTTTTCCCATACTGCGAACTACGATGCCAACGTGGCCAATTACCTGGGTGCGCTGGACCACCAGGGCGGCAGCAGAAATTACCCGCATACGTACTCCATGCAATTCAGCCTGGCCGAAGAGTTAAGGTATGGCGAGAATCCCCATCAATCCGCGGCGTTCTACACGGAACCGGAACCCGCCGGCGGGACTCTCGCTTGCGCCCGCCAGTTACAGGGGAAAGCGCTTTCCTACAACAATCTTGCCGATGCCGATGCCGCCCTGGAATGTGTGTCAGGGTTCGGCGAGCCTGCCTGTGTTATTGTCAAGCACGCCAACCCCTGCGGCGTGGCGGAGAGCAGTTCCCTGCTCGCCGCTTATGCTGCGGCCTACGAGACCGACCCTGTCTCCGCGTTCGGCGGCATCATCGCTTTCAACCGCAGCCTGGACAAGGAAACCGCGGAAAAGATCATTGAGCGGCAGTTCGTGGAAGTAATTCTCGCGCCGGACCTTGAAGAGGGCGTTCTCCCCGTAACCGGCGCAAAACCGGGGGTGCGCGTGCTGGTTACCGGCAACCGGGCTTCTCAACCGGGACAACTGGAGCTGAAACGCGTCAGCGGCGGATTACTGGTTCAGGACATGGATACAGGCACGCTCAAGCCTGAACAATTGAACGTCGTGTCCAGACGCAAACCGGAACCGGGGGAACTGGACGATATGCTGTTTGCCTGGCAGGTAGTGAAATACGTCAAGTCCAATGCCATTGTCTATGCCCGGCAGCACCGGACTATCGGCATCGGCGCCGGCCAGATGAGCCGGGTCTACAGCGCCCGCATTGCCGCGATCAAGGCTGCCGATGCAGGGTTACAGGTTGCCGGCGCAGTAATGGCATCGGATGCGTTTTTTCCGTTCCGGGACGGTATCGATTCCGCCGCGCAATCAGGCATTACGGCTGTGATACAACCGGGCGGTTCGGTGCGTGACAAGGATGTCATCGCGGCAGCGGATGAACACGACATGGCGATGGTATTCACCTCCATGCGCCATTTCCGCCACTGATCCTGAATCATGAACATCCTGATCATCGGCGGCGGGGGACGGGAGCATGCCCTCGCCTGGAAGTCGGCCCAGTCGCCCCGGGTAAAAAAAGTTTACGTCGCACCGGGCAATGCCGGCAGCGCGCTGGAGGAGAAGGTTGAAAATATCCCCCTCGCGCCTTCAGACACACCCGGACTGCTTGAATTCGCCCGCCGCCATGCCGTCTCTCTGACCATAGTGGGGCCGGAAGCGCCGCTGGTTTCCGGCGTCGTGGATGCGTTTACGGATGCGGGGTTGCGCTGTTTCGGCCCATCTGCGGATGCTGCCAGGCTGGAAGGTTCAAAAAGCTTCAGCAAAGCCTTCATGCGGCGCTACGGTATCCCGACGGCTGCGTATGAGACCTTCACCGAACTCGGTGCGGCCATGGATTATATCGAGTCGAGAAACCCGCCTGTGGTTGTCAAGGCCGACGGACTGGCCGCCGGCAAAGGTGTGATTGTCGCGCAAACCCGTGCTGAAGCCGGACGCGCCGTTACCGACATGATGGCCGCCGGAAAATTCGGTGCAGCAGGACAGCGGGTGGTGATAGAGGAGTTTATTGCCGGGGAGGAGACCAGTTTCATGGTCTTGAGCGACGGTGTGAATGTCATCCCGCTGGCCAGTTCCCAGGATCACAAGGCGAGGGATGATGGTGATGCAGGGCCCAATACGGGCGGCATGGGCGCATACTCCCCTTCCTCGATTATGACCGCGGACTTGCATGACAGGATCATGACGGGTGTCATTGAACCGGCAATTGCCGGTATGCAGGCAGAAGGCTGTCCTTACCGGGGATTTCTGTATGCCGGGCTCATGATCGACGCCAACGGCGACTTTAATGTACTGGAGTTCAACTGCCGTCTGGGCGACCCGGAAACCCAGCCGATGCTGATGCGGCTGAGCGGGGACCTGCCCGCGCTATGTGAAATGGCGCTGACGCAAGATCTGCGTGAAGGTGCCGTTTCATGGGACCCTCGTGCGGCAGTGGGAGTCGTGATGGCATCATCCGGGTATCCCGAGAGCTTTACCAGGGACAAAGCTGTTTCCGGGATCGATCAGGTGGGTGAAGACGTGAAGGTATTTCATGCCGGTACCAGGCAGGCTGACAACGGCATACTCACCAGCGGCGGCCGGGTGCTGTGCGTTACTGCCCTGGCCGACAACGTCACCAGCGCCGCAGGCAAGGCCTACGAAGCCGTTGCAGCCATAGACTGTGACGCCTTGTTCTGCCGCACCGATATCGCCAGACGGGCAATCGAGCGGGAAGCGGCAGCGGGATATATCAGACCGTTCAGGTAATGGGAAGCTGTTGCCCGCAATTCGTTCTCTGGCAAACTCGTGCAATAACCGGTCTGAGGAGGCATTTGCCTGATTGCGGATACCGGCCTGCGTTGCCCGGACAACGATCGGTGGCAGGATACCCGGGGACTATTCGTCGAGGATGATGGTGCAACTGGATCCGGATATGACAGTGCGCCAGGCCCTGGCCACTATCCTGCTCTCCCAACTGGATATCATGGAGCGTAATATTCAGGGCATCAGGGATGATGTGGACACCGAGTCCCTGCACGGTTTCAGGATCGCCAACCGGCGCAGCCGTTCCTTGATCACGGGGATGAAACAGGCTCTGGCTGCGCCCGCGCACGAGCGCGGCAAAGAGTTCTTCTCCTGGATGAGTAAACAGACCTCTGCCCTGCGCGACATCGATGTTTTCCTGGTGGCATTCCGGCAGTATAAAAAATTACTGCCTGAAGAAGTGTACACACAACTGATGCCGTTACGGGATTTTTTACAACAGCGCAGGGAGAGTGAAAGAAACGATCTTGCCAATGCCCTGGAATCAGACCGCTTCCTGGAATTCATTCACGCCTGGCGCCAATCCCTGCAGCAAGGCATCCGTGAAGAGAATGCGACGGGCCCGGTGCTCGAAACTGCCCGGACAGCCATATGGAGGGCCTGGGAAAGAACAGGAAAGCAGGGCCGGCGCGCGGCGGACCGCGGCTCGGATGAAGCATTGCACGAACTGCGGAAGTCCGCTAAAAAACTGCGTTACCTGTTGGAAGCGTTTCGCACGCTGTTCCCCGCAAAAGATGTAGAGCAGGCAACCAGACAGTTACGACAACTGCAGAATGTGCTGGGAGACATTGTCGATTTCCAGGTTCAGCAGCAGTACCTGGGTCAATGGCGGGAAAACTTCCAGGGGAAGGAACACCGGGGAGTGAAGGCCGCGATGGACTTCCTGGGCAAGGTGTATGCGCGCCGTGAAAATGCGAAAAAGAAAAAGTTTCAACGCCATTATGATGTATTTGCGTCTCCGGAAAACGAGGATCTGTTCACATCCTTGTGTGGCAGAACAAGCCCATGAGTAGTCCCGCGGCAGGTAAGAATGCGCAGTGGAAAATACGGGTGCATACCGGGCGCGGGTACAGGCGCATGCATGAATTTCCCGTGTTACCGGCGTATTAAATTTGCCCTGTGATGAAACAGGCGGCGAAGTGTTACCATGAATGGTTATGCCGGCATGAAAAAAAAGAATTTTTTTTGTTTATTTCAGTTCCACTCATTTGATTTTGTAATATAATCGTAACGTGAGGGAGGAACTTTGCTCAGACGGGGGGGAGTTCAAAGGCGTCGGGCCATAACAGGGAGTGGCGGGCATCACTAACTACAAACATTCATAAACTTTCATATTGAGAGGCAAAAATGGCTGATAGACCTCAAGCGATTGCGAATAAACAAACCAAATCTCAAATCCTGGCACACGTTGCCGAAGAAACAGGACAAACCAAGAAACAGGTAGCCGCGGTACTTGACTCCCTTGCTGGTCTGGCTGTACGTCATCTGCAAGACGGGGCTTCCGGGGAATTTACCATTCCGTCAATGGGCGTAAAACTGAGCCGAGTGATCAAGCCTGCCCGTCCCGAACGCCCGGGCATTAACCCTGCTACCGGTGAGAAAATCACCATTGCGGCAAAGCCGGCAAGCGTTGCCGTGCGCGCAACACCATTAAAAGCCCTGAAAGATACGGTATCTTAAAACCGGAAACCGGGGCAGTATACAGCTGCCCCGCGCTGTAATCTGCATACCGGGAGGCCCTGATCCGCTCAGGGCGGGTTCACATTCCGGCTGGTCGGCTATAGCTTCCGACGCGCTGTGGCCGGTATCCGGGGGCTGCCGGTTACGGACGCCACTCAAGAAAATTATTCAGCAGCGCAAGACCGGCGCGCTGGCTCTTTTCCGGGTGGAATTGCGTTGCGAATAGATTGTCCCGGGCTGCGGCGGATGTAAAACTGACGATGTAATCCGTGGTCCCTGCTGAGTCAGACGCAGTCTCCGGTTGTACGTAATAACTGTGAACAAAATAAAACCGTTCACCAGTGTTGATATTTTTCCACAGGGGGTGGGGCGCTGTTTGTCTGACCTCGTTCCAGCCCATGTGCGGAATCTTGAACGGGTCGCCGTTTTCATCCCGGACAGCCGCCGGAAACCTGAGTACTTTTCCGGGGATCACCCCCAGACCTTCAGTACCGTCATCTTCTTCACTGAAGTCCAGCAGGGTCTGCAGGCCAAGGCAGATACCGAGAAAAGGTTTGCTGCGGATGCACTCCCTGAGCAGGGCGGGAAAATCCCTGCCGGTCAGCATTTCCATGCACTGGCCTATGGCGCCCTGTCCCGGGAATACGATACGTTCGGCTGACAGGATAGTGTCGTAGTCATTGCTGACCAGCACGCGATAATCGGCGCCGGCAACGTGCTCAAGCGCTTTTGCTACGGAGTGCAGGTTGCCGGAACCATAATCCAGGATAGCGATGGTTTTACGCGTTTGCATGCCGGCCGCGCCCTGTTTGCCGTTCGCGGGTTACAGTTTGCCTTTGGTAGAGGGCAGGATACCCTCCATGCGCGGGTCCAGTTCCACGGCGGCGCGCAGGGACCTGCCGAATGCCTTGAAGATGGTTTCGGCGATATGGTGAGAATTCCTGCCGCGTATATTATCTATGTGCAACGTCACCATCGCATGGTTGACAAAACCCTGGAAGAACTCGCGCAGCAGGTCCACGTCAAATTCTCCCACCCGGGCGCGGGGATATTCCACGTCGTAGTCAAGCCCGGGCCTGCCCGAGAAATCCAGAACCACCCTGGACAACGCCTCATCCAGGGGTACGTACGCATGCCCGTAGCGGCGGATCCCGCGTTTGTCCCCCAACGCCTGCCTGAAGGCCTGTCCCAGTGTAATACCGACATCCTCAACGGTATGATGTGCATCGATTTCCAGGTCGCCGCGCGCCTTGATGTCCAGGTCGAACATGCCGTGTCGCGCGACCTGGTCGAGCATATGCTCGAGAAAAGGCACACCGACGCGCAAGTCAGCGGCGCCGGACCCGTCCAGGTCGAGTTCGATGGATATTTCGGTCTCTTTTGTCGACCTCTGTATCGAGGCCTGTCTTTCATTTCCCATATCTGAATACCAGGATCAAGCAACGGGGTTCCCGTAAGGTACGAAACAGTGCGTAGGATACAGGAAACAGTGGGCAGAAAACAGGCGCCGGAAAAAGGGTAGTATACCGAATCAGAATTTTCCATGGCTCCAGGTCTTCATGAGCGGCATAATTGA
Organism: Gammaproteobacteria bacterium; assembly: GCA_965208655.1. Classification (GTDB taxonomy): domain Bacteria; phylum Pseudomonadota; class Gammaproteobacteria; order Eutrophobiales; family Eutrophobiaceae; genus JAAXHV01. The sequence goes on along the minus strand of CBDBPJ010000007.1, from coordinate 753,622 downwards.
AATCAATGATGTGAAAACATACCTGCTGGCATTGCAGGATCAACTCTGTGGTGAGATTGAGGAACTTGATGCGGACCAGCGCTTTGCAGAGGATGCGTGGGAACGTCCCCAGGGAGGCGGCGGTATCAGCCGGGTACTGGAACGCGGCGCCGTGTTTGAAAAGGCGGGGATAAATTTCTCCCACGTTTACGGCGATCGGTTGCCTGCCAGCGCCAGCGTCAACAGGCCGGAAGTGGCAGGGCGGAATTTCCAGGCGATGGGTGTCTCTGCAGTCATCCATCCCGATAACCCTAATGTGCCCACCTCTCATATGAACGTCCGGTTTTTCCTGGCGGAGAAACCAGGCGCGGCACCCCTGTGGTGGTTCGGCGGCGGATTCGACCTGACGCCCTGTTACGGGTTTGAAGAAGATGCCGTCCACTGGCACCAGGCAGCCTTCAACGCCTGCCGTGAGTTTGGGGAGGACGTCTATCCGAAGTTTAAAAAATGGTGTGATGACTATTTTTTCATCCGCCATCGCGGCGAGGCGCGCGGCGTAGGCGGGCTCTTTTTTGACGACCTGAATGAATGGGGGTTCCCCCGCTGTTTTGAGTTTCTCCGCAGTGTCGGCGATCATTACATGCGCGCCTACCGGCCTATAGTGGAACGCCGTAAAGACATGCCGTATACCGATCAACAAAAGGATTTTCAATTATACCGGCGCGGGCGTTACGTGGAATTCAACCTGGTCTACGATCGCGGCACCCTGTTCGGACTGCAATCCGGAGGACGGGTGGAATCAATCCTGATGTCACTGCCGCCCCGCGTGCAATGGCAATACAACAGGACGCCGGAACCGGGAACGGAGGAAGCGCGTCTCGTTAAAGAATTTCTTACTCCCAGGGACTGGCTGGGAAAGTGATAGCTGGCGAATCAACCCGAATGAATATCGGCAGGGTCACCGAAACGATTTTGTAATTTTAATACGTCAGACCTGTAACCAGAACGTCACCGGACCGTCGTTCGTCAGGCTCACCTGCATGTTTGCGCCGAACACGCCGGTTTGCACTTGCCCATGGATGTCCCGGGCGAAGTCTGTGAGTTCCATGAACAGGCGCTGACCCATTTCGGGCGGCGCGGCCGAACTGAAACCGGGCCGGGCGCCTTTGCGGGTGTCTGCCGGCAGCGTGAACTGCGGAACCAGTAACAATTCGCCGCCGATATCATCCAGGCTCAGGTTCATCCTGTTTTCGCCGTCCGGGAAGATCCGGTAATTGACTATTCTCTGTGCCAACCGTTCGGCAGTTTTTGAGTTATCCTGTTTTTCAACACCGACAAAAGCGAGAATACCCCGGTCAATTCGTGCGACGGTCTGTGCATCAACGTCGACCCGGGCCTGTGAGACACGCTGAATAAGACCAATCATGGGGATTCACTCACCTGCGGACAAGGAAGCGCGCGGGGATTTATGATTTAAATGGAAAGCCTGCTGACCTGCGTGTCATCGGCAACCAGCAGCAGGTCGGCGCGCCGTCGGGCAAACAAGCCGTTGGTAACTACGCCGACGATCCCGTCAAGTTGCTGTTCCAGTTCAACCGGATTGACGATGGACAGGTTATGGACGTCCAGGATTACGTTGCCGTTATCGGTGACAAAGTCCTCCCGAATCATCGGCTGGCCACCCAGTTTTACTATTTCCCGGGCCACATGACTCCGGGCCATGGCAATGACTTCAACCGGCAAAGGGAATGTTCCCAGTATGTCCACCATCTTCGTGTCATCGACAATGCAGATGAAACGGTCACTGACGGCCGCGCTGATCTTCTCCCTGGTCAAGGCGCCGCCGCCGCCTTTGATAAGTTGCAGGTGCCGGGTTACTTCGTCGGCCCCGTCAACGTAAACTGGCAGTTCTTTTACGCCGTTCAGGTCAACTATCGGGATGTTTGCCTGTCTCAGCAGCGTTTGTGTTGCTACCGAACTGGCGACGGCGCCGTCGATGCGGTGCCTGATTCGAGCCAGTTCTTCAATAAAGCAATTGACGGTACTGCCGGTGCCGACGCCGACGACCACGTCATCTTCAATAAACTCAAGCGCAGCCCTGGCGACCCGTTGTTTTTTTTCCTGGCTCATTAATACAGTCAATTTTAATGCTATCTTATACGCATGTTTGAAGAATACCAATCGTTAATCAGCGCAGCATCGTCAAGGGTATATGACGTCGCCCGGCGCTCGTCTCTGGATTATGCCGGCCAGGCCTCGCGTAGCTTGCAGAACCATGTCTGGCTGAAGCGGGAAGATCAGCAATCGGTGTTTTCCTACAAGTTACGCGGCGCTTACAACCTGATTGCCACGTTGAGCGATGAGCAGAAGAGCAACGGCGTGATCGCGGCGTCTGCCGGAAACCACGCGCAGGGTGTCGCCCTGGCAGCCGGCAGGATGAATACCAGCGCAACCATCGTAATGCCGAAGACGGCGCCCGAGATCAAGGTGAGTGCAGTGCGGCGGCTGAATGCGCGGGTCGTCCTGCACGGCAATACCTATGATGAAGCCCGGCTCTTTGCGGAAGAACTCGGCATTACCGAGAACAGGACTTTCGTGCCGCCCTACGACCACCCCCTGGTTATCGCAGGACAGGCTACCGTGGCAGTGGAGTTGCTGCAACAATGTAAGCGGCAGCCTGACTGTATCTTTGTTCCCGTCGGCGGTGGAGGATTGATCGCGGGTATCGCCTTGCACGTGAAAGCAGCCAGTCCGGAGATAAAAGTCATCGGTGTGGAACATGACCGGGCGGCCAGCATGCACCAGGCCATGACAAGCGGACAACGAACCGTGCTGGACCATGTCGATATCTTTGCCGACGGCGCCGCCGTGCGCCAGGCCGGGGAGGAAACATTCAGGATCTGCCGGGAACTGGTCGATGAAATCCTGCCGGTCAATGTCGATGAGATCTGTGCGGCAGTCAAGGACATCTTCGAAGACACCCGTTCTGTCCCTGAACCCGCCGGCGCACTGGCCCTGACCGGGTTAAAGAAGTACGTTCAGCGGGAAAAGTTAACGGACAGGGAGATGGTGGCCATTGTCAGCGGCGCCAACGTGAACTTCGACCGTTTGCGCCACATAGCCGAATTATCAGCCCTGGGTGAACAGCGGGAAGCATTGATCTGTACTACTATTTCCGAGCGTCCCGGCAGCTTTCGCAAGCTGTGCCATGACCTGGGACCGCGTCAGATCACCGAGTTCAACTACCGCTATGGTAATTCCGATGACGCGCATATCTTTGTCGGCGTGCAACTGCGGCACGGCGTTCAGGAAAAAAACCAACTGCTTGCAAACCTGAGGGACAAGGGCTACCAGGCCATTGATTTGAGTAATGACGAAGTGGCGAAGATGCATATCCGTTACATGATAGGCGGACATGCCCCTGGTGTTACGGATGAGTTGTTGTACAGGTTTGAGTTTCCCGAGCGTTCCGGGGCGCTTCTGCATTTTCTCACGCAGATGGGCGAGCGATGGAATATCAGCCTGTTCCATTACCGGAATCACGGCGCTGCATACGGGAGAGTATTGATGGGCATCCAGGTGCCACCGGGACAAGCCGGCCAGTTCCAGGCGTTCCTCGGGAGCCTGGGGATTGAATATTCGGAAGAAACGGACAATCCCGTGTATAAAATGTTTCTGAGTTGACCCCCGCTTTCTCGGGAGCAAGCCCCTGCTTCTGCAGGGGCAGGTTTCGCGGGGGCAGGTTCCGCAATTTGGGTGGGTATCAACCGTCGTGCCGTGACAGGCGTTAAACTTGAACCAGAGGTTCAAGTGGGAACAGCGGACGTTATATCAGGCTTCCTGCTTGAAGCAGGCTTGCACACAATAACGCGGTCAGCTCCCTTTTTTACAGGAAATAAGCTCAAGTTTCTGTCGGCCTGTTCACGAACACGACAGAAGATACCCAAATCAAAACCAGGGAAGATATTTTATTCGCCCCTGGTCAGAACGCCGTCAATCTTGGTTTGCAGGCGTTTTACTACCGAACCCACAGATTCAGTATAGTCCCTGTTTTCCAATTTGTATGTAAGCAATTCATTGGCAATGTTCAGAGTCGCCATAATGATTATACGTTCCGTCCCGATCACGCTGCCGCTGCTCTTTACCTCCTCCAGTTTTTCATTGACGAAATTAACTACGGCATGTAACTGCTCCCGTTCGTCCTCCGGACAGGAAATCAGGTATTCCTTGTCCAGAATCGATACGGGAACCGGCTTGGCCTGTGTCATGAGCGTGTTTCCATGGCGCGCAGACGGGCAATCATTGATTCGACGCGAAATCTGGCCTGTTCGGTTTTTTCAATCAGTGCAGCGCGTTCGCTGATCAGGTTTTTTTGCTGATTGCGCAAGGTGGAATTCTCATTTTTCAGTGCATCAACTGTCCGGATAAGATCGTCAACCCGCGCTTCGAGCACCCCCAAATCTACATTTTCTGATTTATTATCTGGCATGAATTTATTTTCCGCGGCTTGTTTTCCCCATTAAACTAAAGCTTATACCTATCAATATAGAACGCGCTTGAAGGGCGGTCAAGATCAGAGCCCCCCCTTCTGGTAAATTACTTGAGTCACCGGGATGGATATGTCGCCATTGCTTTTGACAATCTATCACGGTACCGTAAGTAAACCTGGACAAATCAGAGGCCGTCAAATGAAACACGGCGAATTCCTCAAGCGCCGAAAGAAACTCATGGACATGCTGGGAGATGACAGTATCGCCATCCTGCCGGCCGCGCCCGAGAAGTTGCGCAATCGCGACGTCGCATACCGCTATCGTCAGGACAGCGATTTTTATTATTTGACGGGGTTTGCCGAACCGGAGGCAGTCGTGGCGCTTATACCCGGTCGCAGTCCGGCTGAGTTTGTCCTGTTCTGTCGCGAACGCAACCGCGAACAGGAAATCTGGCACGGCGCCCGGGCAGGCCTGGAAGGCGCCTGCGCTGATTACGGCGCGGATGATGCCTACCCCATTACCGACCTGGACGACATCCTGCCCGGCCTGCTGGAAAACCGGGAACGGATCTATTACACCATGGGAAACGATACCGTTTTCGATCAACGTGTGCTCGGCTGGGTCAACCAGGTGCGCGGCAAGGCGCGCAGCGGCATCCACGCGCCGGAACAGTTTGTCTCCCTGAACAATATACTGCATGACATGCGTCTGTATAAGAGCCGCCATGAAATCGGCATGTTACGCAAGGCTGCCGCAATTTCGGCAACTGCACATATACGCGCCATGCAGACATGCCGGCCGGGGAAAACGGAGTACCAGATTGAGGCCGAACTGATCCACGAGTTCATGCGCCAGGGCGCCCACAGCGCAGCGTATCCTTCCATTGTCGGCAGCGGCGCAAACAGTTGCGTATTACATTACATCGAGAACACCAGGGAACTGGAAGACGGCGACATATTACTGATCGATGCCGGGGCTGAGTATGAATCCTATGCGAGCGATGTGACCCGTACGTTCCCGGTCAATGGCCGATTCAGCAGACAACAGAAAGCGGTCTACGAGGTTGTCCTGGCGGCGCAGCTTGCTGCAATTGACGCGGTGAGGCCGGGCAACCACTGGGCGCAGCCTCATGACGCGGCAGTCGAGGTATTGACCGAGGGACTTGTTGCATTGGGGATCCTCAAGGGAAAACCGAGAACCCTGATAAAAGAGAAAGCCTACAGCCGCTATTTCATGCACAAGACCGGACACTGGCTGGGGATGGACGTACACGATGTCGGTGATTACAAGGTAGGAGAAGGGTGGCGCCTGCTGGAACCGGGCATGGTAATGACCGTCGAACCCGGGTTGTATTTCCCCCCGCAAAAAGGCCTTGCCAGGAAATGGTGGAACACAGGCGTGCGTATTGAGGATGACGTACTGGTAACGAAAGCCGGGCATGAGGTACTGAGCCGCGATGCACCCAAAAGCATCACGGATATAGAAGCGCTGATGGCGCAGGGTGTATAACGTAATCCATGTATGATGTTGCGGTTATTGGCGGCGGCATGGCCGGCGCCGGTCTTGCCTGTTCCCTGGCCCTGGATGATATCAGCATAGCCCTGGTTGAAGAGCAACAGGCGCGCAGCGGCAGTCCCCGGGATAACGATGCTAGAGGTATTGCTTTATCTCTCTCATCCCGGAAGGTACTGGACGCTATGGGAATCTGGTCGAGGCTGGGGCAATCCGCCTGCCCGATAGAGCGGGTCCACGTCAGCACGCGAGGGCGCTACGGCAGCGTCAGGATGTCCGCCGGCATGCTTGGTCTCGACAGTTTGGGATTTGTGGTACGCGCAAGCGAACTGGGACGGACCCTGTACGAGGAGATCTCGGGTCACGACAACATCGATTTGATCTGTCCGGCAACAGCCGCCGGTATCGAACGCGGGGCTGATTCGGTAACCGTACGGTTCCGGCAGGCCGCCGGGAATGCCGCCCTGGAGTGCAAACTGCTGGTAATTGCGGACGGCGCCTTTTCGAACACCAGGGAACTGGCCGGGATAAAAACCAGGATCCTCGATTATCAACAGGCGGCTATCGTCTGCAACGTCGGGATTTCACGGGACCACCGCAACACCGCGTACGAGCGCTTCACCCCTGACGGCCTGGTTGCCTTCCTGCCGCTGCAGGATGCACGCAGCGTCAGCGTCCTGGTAGCGCCGGTTGAACAGGTGGACGAATACCTGCAACGGGACGACGAGGCCTATCTCAACCTGCTGCAGGAAACCTTCGGCAAGCGTCTTGGCGTGCTGTCCGGGCCCGGCGCCAGGACGTCTTATCCACTGTTTTTGCAGCAACCGGAAGCGCAGACGAGTGAACGAACCGTGCTGCTGGGCAATGCGGCGCATACTATCCATCCCAACGGCGCCCAGGGGTTTAATCTTGTTTTGCGGGACGTGGCGGAACTTGCCGGATATATCGGCACGACCATGCGCAACGGCGGCGATATCGGCGCCCCGGAAGTCCTGAATGCGTACGGTTTATCCAGGCAGGCGGATCAGCGGCAGGTAATTCGTTTTTCTGATCTGCTGCAAAGGATGTTCAACGATACGGGCCCGGTGAAATCCATGCTGCGCAACAGCGCCATGCTGGCGCTTGATGCCTCTCCGGCCCTGAAAAAAGAATTTATCCGGCGGGCGACCGGACTGCGCACGAAACAAAAGCGGCAGAGACAGGCGCCGGGCGTAAAAGTCGGGCGGGAGCCCGGTGGCCGGGGAGAAAGCGTAAAAGCAGGCACTGCGTCGGCCCCCGCACACGTTTCACCCACCGAAACCCTGGACACGGAGGTGCTGGTAGTGGGCGGCGGCGTGATCGGCTGCAGCATGGCCTTATTGGCGGCATCCAGCGGTATTGAATGTATCCTGGTCGAACGCAGCAGCACATTTGCAACCGGGACACCGGCAGCGGATGCGCGCACCCTGGCCGTGTCCCTGGCGTCCCGGCAGATCCTGTCTGCGATCAAGGTCTGGCAGCAACTTCCGGAGGAGGAGACCGGCCTGTTCAAACACATGTACGTATGGGATGAAAACGGCGCCGGCAGCCTTCACTTCGACAGCGCCGATATCGGCCAGCCAACCCTGGGCTATATTGTTCCGCAGAATGTACTGGTGGGCACGATGGAACCGATACTTGCGCAACATCCGGGCATATCGGTGTGCGCAGGCGCTGAACCGGAGAGCCTCAGCGGCGACGAAAAGGCAATCAGGTTAAGGCTCAACGACGGGAAAGAGGTGGCGGCTAAACTGCTTATCGCCGCGGATGGCGCCGGGTCGAGGGTCCGGCAGCTTGCCGGGATGGATTACGCGTTGCACCGCTATGGACAGTCAGCCGTGGCGGCTGTCGTTACCACGGCTGCAGAACACGGGCATACGGCGCGTCAGCGGTTTTTGACGGACGGCCCCCTGGCTTTTCTGCCCATGGCCGATCCGCACCGGTGCGGCGTGGTCTGGTCGACTACACCTGCCCGGGCTGAAGAGTTGCTTGCCATAGGGAAGGCGGAGTTTCAGCAGGTGCTTGCGGACGCTTTCGAACACACCCTGGGCGCCGTCACGGATGTGGGGATCAGGCAGGGTTTTCCGCTGCAAAGGGCACAGGCGCGGCATTACTGCTCCGAGCGCGTCGTCCTGGTGGGCGATGCGGCGCATTGTGTTCATCCGCTGGCAGGCATGGGCGCCAACCTGGGCCTTCTCGATGCGGCAAGCTTGTTCCAGGTGATCAACGAAGTTGGGAGGAAAGGGCGCGACCCGGGTAGTATGGCAGTGTTGAGACGTTATGAGAGATGGCGCAAGGGTGAGAATTATATGGTTATGATGACCCTGGAGGGTTTAAAATACCTGTTTGAAAACCAGGCCCTGCCGATCCCCCCGCTAAGGAATGCCGGGATGGGTCTGTATGATTCGTTCCAGGCATTGAAGAATTTTACGATGCGCCGGGCAACAGGCCTGGCCGGCGATCTCCCTGATATTGCAAACAGTGGCTGATCCATATGGAAAGCTCAACACCGACACATTTTATCCGCAGGATTATCGAAGATGACCTCGCCCGGGGCCGTTACCCCGAAGGCATCCACACGCGCTTCCCGCCGGAACCCAATGGCTTCCTGCATATCGGCCATGCCAAGGCGATATGCCTGAACTTCGGCATGGCGGCGGAATACCGGGGACATTGCAACCTGCGTTTTGACGACACCAACCCGGAGAAAGAGGACATGAAATACGTCGACGCCATCCGGGAAGACGTGCGCTGGCTCGGGTTTGACTGGGAGGACAGGTTGTTTTTTGCCTCGGATTATTTTGCGCGGCTGTTCGAATTTGCGGTCGAACTGATCGAGCAGGGCAAGGCCTACGTGGACAGCATGAGCGCGGAGCAGATCAGGCAATACCGGGGCACCCTGACGGAACCGGGAGTCGACAGCCCCTACCGGAACCGGCCGGTAGCCGAGAACCTGGAATTGTTCCACGGGATGAAAGACGGAGAATTTGCCGACGGTGAACATGTGCTCAGGGCGAAAATCGACATGCAGGCGGCCAACCTGAACATGCGCGACCCGGTTATCTACCGGATCCGCAGGACCAGCCATTACCGTACCGGCGATGCCTGGTGTATCTACCCCATGTACGATTTTACCCAGTGCCTGTCGGATGCGCTGGAACACGTCACCCACTCGTTGTGCAGCCTGGAATTTGAAGATCACCGTCCCTTGTACGACTGGTTTATCGACAACCTGGATACCCCTGCGCGCCCGTACCAGTATGAATTCGCCCGCCTCAACCTTGAATACACTGTGCTGAGCAAACGCAAGCTGATAGAACTGGTCGAGGATGGGCACGTGAACGGTTGGGACGATCCGCGCATGCCTACCATATCCGGCCTGCGGCGGCGGGGGTTCACCCCTGAATCCATACGCGACTTCTGCGAGCGAATCGGTTTGACCAAGAGCGATACCTATATTGACGCGGGCGTGCTGGAACACGTGATCAGGGACGAACTGGGCGCCTCAGCGCCGCGCCGCATGGCGGTTTTGCGGCCGCTGAAAGTCGTGATCGATAACTACCCCGATGGTGAGGAAGAGTTGCTGGATGCCGCCAATCACCCACAGGACCCGGCCATGGGCACGCGCAAGGTGCCGTTCAGCAAGGTGCTCTACATCGAGCGGGATGATTTCATGGAAGAGGCGCCGAAAAAGTTTTTCCGCCTGGCGCCGGGCCGTGAGGTGCGTTTACGCTATGCTTATTTCATTACCTGCAACGAGGTGATAAAGGATGAACAAACCGGCGAGGTGCTCGAATTACGTTGCAGCTATGACCCGGCCACACGGGGCGGAAACGCGCCTGACGGCCGCAAGGTCAAGGGGACAATCCACTGGGTATCGGCCAAACACGGCCGCGCGGCGGAGATAAGGCTCTATGACAGGCTGTTTTCCGTCGCCAATCCCGACCGGGGCGAGCAAGACTGGAAGGCCTATATCAACCCGGCTTCCCTGGAGACTCTTGACCATTGCCTTACCGAACCGGACCTGGCGCCGGCACAACCGGGCGAGAGGTTTCAGTTTGAGCGCCTGGGGTATTTCTGCGCGGACAGGGATGGCCGGCAGGCCGGCGGACCGGTATTCAACCGGATCGTGACGTTGCGCGATAGCTGGGCGAAAATAAGCAACCGGTAACTGAAAACACCGTGGAGAGATACAACCTGGAGGAGTTGAAATGACAGATCAAAACGGCGCGCTTTTCCAATCAAAAATCGGCAGCCTGCCCCTGGTGAACCGGGGCAAGGTCCGTGATATCTACGACGTTGATGACGACCACCTGCTGATCGTCACCAGCGACCGTATTTCCGCCTTCGACGTGGTGCTGCCGGACCCGATCCCCGGCAAGGGCAGCGTCCTGACCACGGTGTCCAATTTCTGGTTCGCCAGGACGCAAAACCTGATCGGCAACCACCTGACCGGCCGCAGCCTGGAGTCCGCCGGCCTGCGGGAGGATGAAGTCGAGCAGTTGGAAAGCCGCGCCATCGTGGTCAAAAAACTGGCCCCCCTGCCGGTAGAAGCCATCGTGCGCGGGTATATCATCGGCTCCGGCTGGAAGGATTACCAGCGTAGCGGCACGGTCTGCGGCATCGAATTGCCGGCCGGTCTGCAACAGGCGCAACAGTTGCCCGAACCCATATTCACGCCGTCCACCAAGGCGGAAGCGGGGGAGCACGATGAAAACATCAGTTTTGCGGAAACCGTTTCACTGCTGGGCGCCGACCTGGCCGAAAAGGTGCGCTCGCTCAGTCTCACGATCTATCGGCAGGCAGCGGAATATGCCGCCGAAAGGGGCATTATCATTGCCGACACCAAACTTGAATTCGGCTTTGACGGGGACGGGGAGCTATACCTGATCGATGAGGTTTTGACGCCCGATTCATCCCGCTTCTGGCCGGCTGATTCCTACCGCACCGGCATCAGCCCCCCCAGTTTCGACAAGCAGTACGTGCGGGACTACCTTGAAACCCTGGACTGGAACAAACAGGCGCCCGGCCCGGCATTGCCCGGGGAAGTGACCCGCCAGACGGCAGCCAAATACAAGGAAGCCCAGGACAGGTTGCTGGACAGATAGAAGACAACCGGAATTCCCGATTCAATGATCCCCCTGCACGACGACAACCCGACGAATATCTTTCCCGTACTCACCGTGACCTTCATCGCGGCCTGTGTGCTGGTGTTCCTGTGGCAGATGTCCCTGGGTTCGCAGGGCTACCAGGCGTCGGTCTATGCCCTGGGCGTTATCCCGGCAGTATTGTTGAACAAGGCAACGCTGCCGGTGGAACTGGCTGTCGTCCCGCCCACCGTGACCGTGTTTACCTCCATGTTCCTGCACGGCGGTTTCATGCACCTGGCCGGCAACATGCTGTACCTGTGGATCTTCGGCAACAACGTGGAAGACGCGATGGGCCACAAGCGGTTTATCGTGTTTTACCTGCTGTGCGGAGTCGCGGCCGTGTTCGGCCAGGTACTGCAGAACCCGGCCTCCGAGATACCCATGATCGGCGCCAGCGGCGCGATATCAGGGGTGCTGGGCGCGTACCTGATACTTTATCCCCGCGCCAGGGTGCTGGTTCTCATCCCCCTGGGATTTTTCCTGCAACTGGTAAGGCTGCCGGCAATATGGGTGCTGGGCCTGTGGTTCGCCATACAGTTGATCAGTTCCGCGCTGACCTCGTCGGAAGGAGGAGGGGTGGCCTGGTTTGCCCACATAGGCGGCTTTATCGCCGGCATGGCGCTGATCCCGTTCTTCAAGACCGGGAACGTTACGCTGTTCCATAAGGCCCACGGCTCCAAACGCATGACCAGGCGGGTGACTCGTTGGCCGCAGGGCCATGGGCAGGATAACCAGCTGGAGAATGCCGCACGGCGCTGGACGAAACGGGGCAGGTAGCCCGAACCCGCTTGTTCAGCCGGCGATCACGTTCAGACCGCCGGTCAACCTGTGCATGCCCTCTTCCAGCGTTGCTTCATCCAGGGCGCCGTAGGAGATCCTGAGGTAGCAGCCCCGATCCATGCCGAAAGCGCTGCCGGGCATCACCGCTATTTTGAATTCCCGCACAAGCCGTTTGACAATATCCATATCGGACAACTCCGTCCTGAGTCGCAGGAATGTGTAAAACGCGCCGTCGGAGCGCACGGCGCCGTCGAGGCAGTCCAGTTTTTTCAACTCATCGAGTACAAACATACGGTTACGCGCGATCTGCCTGATCCTGTCAAAGCAGTATTCCCGGCCTGCCTCGAGCGCGCCCAGCGCCGCGTACTGGGAGGCCAGCGGCGGACAGATCAGGTTGGTGTCCTGGACCTTCCTCACGGCTTCGTGCAGGTGCGCGGATATCAGCATGTAGCCGATGCGCCAGGACGAAAAACCGTAGGCCTTGGACAGGGAAAACAGGGAGATGGTGTGCCGGTCCGAACCATCCAGGCTGGCGGGGGAGAAGTGCGCCTGGTCGTCGTAAACGAAGTATTCATACGCCTCGTCGCTGATATGGTAAACCCCCCGTTCCCGGCACAACTCGTTGATCGCCCGTAACGAGTGTTCCGGGTAGACGGCGCCGCTGGGATTATTCGGCGAAATGGTGACGACCGCCGCGGTGCGCGGCGTCAGCGCCGCGGCCACGGCCTCCGGGGTGATCTGGAAATACTGATCGGTTTCCACGCAAACCGGTTCACAGTTCAACATCCTCACAGCCATTTCATGGTTGAAGTAGTAGGGTGTCGGCAGTATGACCTCAGCGCCGGGGTCGGTGATGGCGAACAGCGCGTTCAGAAAACCCATATTGGCACCCGCGCTGATAACCAGGGTTCTTCCTTCATCAATGTGGATATCATTCTCGGTACGCAGCTTATCTTTCAACCTGCCGGCAAGCTCCGGGATGCCTTCGACGGGACCATAATACTGGTTGAGTTCACCCGCGTGCGCCAGGACATTATGCAGGGCCGAGTCCGGCGGCCCGTAACAGACCACCCCCTGACCCAGCGAAATGGTGCCGGGCGTCGCCCTGATCAGGTCGGCCACCACGGGCACGACCGGGGACTGGACGGCGACCATCCTGCGGTTTGTTGTTTTCAGGCGGTCACTTTGCATAAATTGACAATGAAGGAATAAATTTTGGCAAAATTTTCTATCAGGCTATCTTCAGTTGCGGCATTTCATCCCATGTCCTGCCGTCCAGAATACGACCATGACGTTTCTTGAATACACCACCCCATTGCTTGAAAAAGAAGGGAACACTTGATTGGACACAAGTATCTCGAATTGCCTTTACCCACGCCGGCTCTAAGGGTCTTGCTCCTGGTCCGGATTCTCCTCCTACAATGACCCAGTCGATATCCACCAGAGATAAATCAGGCAATTGTTCCAGCAACGGTTCGAGTGATAAGAATTTTATTTGTGCGCTTGATTTTTTCAGTTTCTCTATGCGGTTCAACCATCGCTGAGATTCAATACTCACACCGAGCCAAATATTTGGTGTCCAGTTTAAAGAGTCGTTTAACTGGTTAACCCGGTCAGGTCGTTTTGTAAGGACTTGAAATGTGTGCTGTGGAGACTGGTTCATTATATCGAATACTGATTTAATGAATTCCGGCGGGACAGATTTGTGAAAAAGGTCGGACATAGAGTTTACAAAAACAAGCCGGGGTTTAACCCATTTCAACGGTTCTTCCAAGGTTGAAGAATGAGTAGTAACTGTAAATCCGTTACAATATTTTTGCACTCCCATACTTTGTAATCTTTTTGCCAGACGTTCCGCATAGCAATGTTTGCAGCCCTGGCTGATCTTCGTACAACCAGTCACCGGATTCCATGTATTCTCAGTCCATTCTATTGCAGACAGCGTTGACATGATTAAAATCCAGTTGAGTCAATAATGTGGCCAGCTATATTTTTGGCAATTCTTGCTCCATTCGGATGGCCTGCGCAAAATATGAATTCAAATAATCTGGCACCTCTGGAGGTTGTCAGCGTCTTTGATTTTGACAAAAATCTTTTTCCAAACAGTTCATTTAGATTTTGTTTATAGATCGATAATAGACCGTTTACACCGGAGTCCCGTATATATCCTGGGCTGTCAAACATATCATCTTGAGGGTTCTCTTGATAAAGGCTGCGCCAACTGTCATCACCAAAAATTTTATTCAGGCGTGAAACCCATCTCTGATCAATATCATCTGGCTTTCGTGAGCGGGGTAGGATGCGCGATATGGCCGATACCGGGAAAAGCAGCCAAGTATCAAGAGCATTAAAACTTGAAATTATTCGGATTGTAGACCACTCAACTTCTGTCGCAAAAGGGTCAAGGAAAAGAACACCGCGCCAACTTCTCCAATCCATCTGAAGATTTTGGAGGTAATTGTTTGCGTCGGAATTTTCAATAACAATTTCCCTTTCTTGATAATCTTGCCACAGGCCCCGCAATTCGTGGTATCTGTCTCTGTTCTTTTCAATGAAAACCAATTTATCAAACGGTTTATCCCCAGTCTTTATAGCGCGGATAGCAGAACCATCAATGAAAGTTTTAGCGTCACTGTTGTCTTTAACTGGATTGATAAAACCAGTGCCTGCAAATGCATCAACATATATCAATTTGAATGGTTTATTTTTTAGTGCGGTAGTGTAGGCGTCAAGATAACTGTCGAGTATATTCAGTTTCTCTATTGTCCATTGCCCACCATACTCATCAGTTTGGGGTTCGGCTATAATCCTCATAATTACATCTCCTTTCTATCTATTTCGTTGTACTCCCGACCGGGAGTTGCAATCAATGCTTGCCTGTAGTATTTGCTGCCGTTGTCAACAGTTCCACCAGTTGCTGCTTCGCGTCCGGATCGGTGATGGCGGCCACGGCCTGGTTGAATTGTTTTACTTTCAGGTCGTGTTCACCCAGCAGTTTTTCCAGTCTCAGGTTTTCGGCGATACCGGGCTCGCCGCCGCTTTTGTATTTTTCATCCAGGGCTTGCAGCAAGGAGAAATAGTCGTCCTTGCTGGAACACATGGACCGGTAGGCTTGCCAGGCTGCTGCGGTTTCCGGACTGAGGTCTTCTGCGACTGGTGCCGTCACGTAAACGCAGCACCGTCAGGCGGCTTTTTCCAGGTCATCCGTGTACTGCCCCAGGCAGGCCAGGCTGTTGCATTTCTCCCTGTGCAGCAGCGCGGCCTGGGCCGCATCGTAGTTTTCCGCGTTACCGGACCAGGTTTTCAGGCACGGTTCCTGCAGGGCGCGCCCGTAGGAGAAGCTGAGGGGCCAGGGCAGGTTATTATAACGCCGGTTCATATCATTCAGGTGTGCCGTTGCCAGGGTTGCGCTCTGGCCGCCGGACAGAAATACTACCCCCGCCAGCGCCGCGGGGACCGTGTTCAACAGGCAGCGAATTGTCTTGTCGGCCACCTCCTGTACGCCCGCCTGGGTGGAACATTTTTTCCCGGAAACGACCATGTTGGTCTTCAGGATGGTATATTCCAGCGCCACGCCCTGGTTGCTGAGGGCGCTGAAGACCGATCTCAGGGTCTTTTCCGTGGCCCAGTAACAGACATCGATATCGTTGTCGGCGTCCATCAGGACCTCGGGTTCCACCATAGGTACGATGCCGGCTTCCTGGCATAACGCCGCGTAACGGGCCAGCGCGTGGGCATTGGCTTCGATACACGCGTTGCTCGGGATATGGTCGCCGATTGTGATCACTGCGCGCCACTTGGCGAAGCGTGCACCCAGGTTGCGATACTCGGACAGGCGATCGCGCAGCCCGTCCAGCCCTTCGGTCACCTTTTCACCGGGATGTCCGGCGAGGTCCTTGGCGCCCTTGTCCACTTTTATGCCGGGCATGATCCCTCTTTCGACCATGATCTCCGGAAACGGAACGCCATCCCGCGTCTGTTGCCGCAGGGTTTCATCGAACAGGATCATGCCGCTGATGAACTCCTCACTGCCTGATGCCGTGATCAGTAATTCCCGGTAGCTGCGCCGGCTTTCCTCCGTGGATTCAATCTCGATGGTATCGAAACGTTTTTTTATGGTCGGCGTGCTTTCGTCAATGGCAAGTATGCCCTTGCCCTCTGCCACCATTGCTGCGGCCGTTTGCGCCATTTGCTGCTTCATATCACTCATACAGACTTACTCCCATGCTTGAATTTGTTGACTGAATTGTAGGGCAAAACCTGAAAAATATCATGATCAAGGAGGCACAGGGCAGGCCCTGTGGTGAAGATCAGGGCATTTCCGGGTTGAACGTCTTGCTGATTATCTTCCACTCACCGTAACCTCTCTAAGTCAGTTGTTCGGTTGTTTCTCCTACGCGGATGATTTTCAGGTTATTGGTGCCACCGCGATGACCCCTGAGGTCGCCCTTCGTGATCAGGACTATATCACCTTTGCCGACCAGGTTGCGCCTGAGCAGTACGTCGATGATTTCCTTGTTGGCTTCCAACGGATCGGTATGGGTGATATCAAAGTGTATGGGGTAGACATCACGGTACAATCTTACCTTGCGCATGGTGGATGCGTGGCGGGTAAATGCCAGGATGGGGATCTTGGAACTGATACGGGACATCCACAGGCAGGTCGAGCCCGTTTCCGTCAAGGCGGCGATTGCCCTGGCTTTGATATGGTTCGCCGCATACATCGTGGACATGGCGATTGCCTCGTCAACACGTTTGAATTCCTGGCTGATGCGATGGTGTGATTCGCGGGTTTCCTTTTGTTTTTCCGTTTCCTCGCAGATCCGGGCCATGGCCTGGACTACCCGGTCAGGAAACTTGCCGATACTCGTCTCTCCGGACAGCATGACCGCATCCGTGCCGTCCAGGATGGCGTTGGCCACGTCGAATACTTCCGCGCGGGTGGGGACCGGGTTATAGATCATGGATTCCATCATCTGCGTTGCGGTGATTACCGGGCGATCCATGTCCTGGGCTTGTGTGATGAGCTTTTTCTGTACCGCCGGCAGGGACGCATCGCCTATTTCAACGCCCAGGTCGCCGCGGGCAATCATGATGGCGTCGGCCGCCTCGATTATGGCGTCGGCATTTTCCAGCGCCTCCTGCCGTTCAAATTTTGCAATGATCCCGGCGTTCGACCCGGCTTTCTGCAGCAGCGAGCGGGCCTGCTCAATATCGGCGGCGCTGCTGGCAAAGGAAACGGCAAAATAATCGGCGCCGATTTCAACTCCGTGTTGCAGGTCCTTGTGGTCTTTTCTGGTCAGGGCGCCCGCGGAGAGGCCGCCGCCTTTCAGGTTGATGCCCTTGTTATCCGACAGTTTCCCGCCCAGAACCACCTTGCAGCGCACCTTCGTTTTTATCACGCTGACCACTTCCAGGATAATGCGTCCGTCATCGAGCAGCAAAACGTCGCCGGGATTTACGTCCCGGGCCAGTGCCCGGTATGTGACGCCTACCTGTGCTTCATCGCCCGCCGCGTCCGGTAACGACGGGTCGAGCGTGAAATCGTCCCCTTCCTTCAGCAGGATCCTGCCGTTTTGAAAACGCCGGATCCTGATCTTGGGGCCTTGCAGATCCGCTATGAGACCGATCTCCAGGCCTTTTTTGCCGGTGATATCCAGCAGTGCGCGGGCTCTTTCCCGGTGTTCCAGGTGGGTCTGGTGGGAATAATTGATACGAAACAGATCCACACCGGCATCGACCATTTTTTCCATCATCCCCGGGTTGTCCGTGGCCGGACCCAGGGTGGCGATGATTTTCGTCCTGCGCATCTTTATCGGTTCACGTTAATCGGGGTGGGCCTGCGGGTTTATGACTCATGCTTTATGTAAGGCGCGGGCCGCGTCCTGCAACACGGCAACGGCAGGCAGTGTTTGCCCCTCCAGCAATTCCAGGAATGCGCCCCCGCCGGTGGAAATGCATGAAATTCCATCAGCGACACCGAACCGGGCAATAGCCGACAGGGTATCGCCGCCGCCGGCGATGGATAAACCCGGACTTGCGGCAACGGCCCTGGCCAGGGCGGCGGTACCGGCAGCGAACTGTTCAAGCTCGAATACACCGACAGGGCCGTTCCACACGATCGATGCGGCGGAACGGATAATGCGGTCATTCACTTCGATTGTCTTGGGCCCGATATCCAGGATTTTATCGTCCGGTAGGACCTCCGCCAGGGATTTGACTTCCGCCTGCGCGTCTTCCGCCATGGCTTTTGCACAGACTGTGTCCACCGGCAGGGGGATGGCCTTGTTGTGTTCTTCTGCATAGGCAAGTATGTCCGCCGCGGCGCCGACCAGTTCCGGCTCATGAAGAGAGGTGCCGACCTCACATCCGGCGGCCTTCAGGAACGTGTTGGCAATGCCGCCGCCTACGAGCAGCTGATCCACTCTTTTGATCAGGTTAGTCAACACGGTCAATTTCGTGGAAACTTTCGCGCCGCCGACGATAGCCGCCATGGGGCGGGCAGGCTGTTCCAGGGCAGTTGACAGGGTCTCTATTTCGCTTAACAACAAGGGGCCGGCACAGGAAACGGGTGCATATTTTGCCACGCCGTGGGTCGAAGCCTGGGCGCGGTGAGCCGTGGCAAACGCATCGTTGACGTAAATATCGCACAGGCCCGCCAGCCGCCTGGCAAGTTCATCATCGTTACTTTTTTCCCCTGGAATAAAGCGGATGTTTTCCAGCATCGCCATTTCCCCGGGCCGTACTGAAATGCCGTCCTCCCAGGAGCGGACCAGGGACACCTCCCGTTGCATCAGGTCGGAGACGCGCCCGGCAACCGGTTCCAGCGAGTAACTGTCGTCATAGTGTCCTTCCCTGGGGCGTCCCAGGTGAGAGACCAGGATGACGGCAGCCGGCGCGGCAACCAGGCGCTTCAGCGTAGGCAGGCAGGCCCGGATACGCGTGTCGTCCTGGATGATGCCGGCGCTTACCGGCACGTTGAAATCGGCACGGATAAGGACTGTCTTTTGTGCCGGGTCAAGGTCATCCAGGGTAATGAACTCAGCGCTCATGGTTATCCTCAGATGGCGTGTCCCTGCTAACCGGCGTTCATCAGCGCAATCGTCGTATCGAGCATGCGGTTGGAGAAGCCCCACTCGTTATCGTACCAGGCAACCACCTTGACCGTTTTGCCTTCGATGACCTTGGTCAATGAGTTGTCGTACGTGGCTGACGCCGGATCATGGTTGAAGTCGATGGAGACCAGCGGCGCCTTGTTGCAGGCCAGGATGCCGTTCAACGGGCCGTCTGCTGCTGCCTGCATGAGATCGTCAATCTCTTCGTGGGAGGTATCACGGGTTGCCCGGAAAGTCAGGTCCACCACTGAGACATTGATGGTCGGCACGCGTACGGCGTAGCCGTCCAGTTTGCCGTTCAACTCCGGCATGACCAGGCCCACGGCCGCCGCCGCCCCGGTTTTTGTCGGAATCATGGACAGGGTGGCGGAGCGGGCGCGCCGCAGATCGGAGTGATACACGTCGCTCAGCACCTGGTCGTTGGTATAGGCATGGATCGTGGTCATGATGCCGTTTTCCACGCCTATGTGTTCGTGCAGCACCTTGACCACCGGGGCCAGGCAGTTGGTGGTACAGGAAGCATTGGATATGACCGTATCCGTTTTTTTCAGAACGTCATGGTTGACGCCGTAGACGATGGTTGCATCGACATCTTTGCCGCCGGGCGCGGAAATAATGACTTTTTTTGCGCCTCCCTGCAGGTGGGCGCCGGCTTTTTCCTTGCTGGCGAAGAAACCGGTGGATTCATGGACGACATCCACGCCCAGTTCGTCCCAGGGCAGCTTTGCCGGGTCCCGTTCCGACAGGACCCGGATGCGGTCGTCGTTGACCAGCATGTAATCGCCGTCTACCGCTACCGTGCCGGGAAACTTGCCGTGGGCGGTGTCGTAACGGGTCAGGTGGGCATTGGTCTCCGCATCCCCCAGGTCGTTGACCGCAACGATGCGGATTTCATCCGTGCGGCCGCTCTCGTACAGCGCCCGTAAAATGTTTCGCCCAATTCTGCCGTAGCCGTTGATTCCTACGTTTATAGTCATTATGTATTGCTCCAGGTATTATCGTTACAGTGTTTGAACCAGCCGCATCAGCCCTTCTGCATTAATGCCGAAATGCTCGAATACAGCGCTGCCGGGCGCTGATTCGCCGAAGGTCGGCACCCCGAGAATCCTGCCGTCAAGACCGACGTATTTACGCCAGTAGTCGGGTATGCCGGCTTCTACGGCAACGCGCCGGCGGCAGGCGGCAGGCAGGACCTGCTCGCGATACTGTTCAGGTTGTGCGTCGAAAACGTCCGCCGACGGCATGGACACCACGCGCACGCGCCGGCCGTCCCCGTTCAAGCGCTGTGCGGCAGCGGCGGCAATGGCGACTTCCGATCCGGTGGCGATGATGATCAGGTCAGGCCCTGCTTCCGGTTCCACCAGTATGTAAGCGCCGCGTTCGATGGCGTCAAGCTGCTCCGCAGTCCTGTCCATACAAGGCAGGGATTGGCGGGACAACAGCAGGGCGGTGGGGTTGTCGCTGTTTTCCAGCGCCTGTTTCCAGGCAACCGCGGTTTCCACTGCGTCACAGGGGCGCCAGACCGACATGTTCGGGATCAGGCGCAAGGTCGCGGCCTGTTCCACCGCCTGGTGTGTGGGTCCGTCTTCTCCGAGACCGATTGAATCATGGGTCAGGACGAAAATAGTGCGTTGCTTCATCAAGGCCGCCATACGCAAGGCATTGCGGGCGTACTCGGTAAAGATGAGAAAGGTGCCGCCATAGGGGATGAAGCCGCCATGCAGGGCCAGGCCGTTGTTGATGGCTGCCATGGCAAATTCCCGGACGCCGTAATAGAGGTAATTTCCGTCTGCAACCTCGCGGCTGATGACCGTCGAATCCTGCCATAAAGTGAGGTTGGACCCGGTCAGGTCAGCCGAGCCGCCAATCAGTTCCGGCAGGGCGGGGCCGTAGGCATTGAGGGCATTTTGTGATGCCTTGCGGGAGGCGACAGCCTCTGCCTGTTGCTGGGTGTTTTCAATGTAAGCCCGGCTCATCTCCCGCCAGTTCTCCGGCAGGTCGCCTGAGACACGGCGTTGGAACTCGGCCGCGTCATCCGGATAACGCTCCCGGTAGATGGCAAACTTCTCGTTCCAGGCCGTTTCGAGCGCTGCTCCCCGTTGCCGGGCATCCCAGCCCCGGTAAATCACATCGGGAACCTCAAACTCGGGCCAGGGCCAGTCTATGGTTTCCCGCACCAGCGCGACTTCCTCCACTCCCAGGGGCGCGCCATGGCTGGACGCCTTGCCCTGTTTGTTGGGCGACCCCATACCGATAACGGTATTGCAACAAAGGATACTGGGTTTATCGGTGGCTGCCTGTGCTTCAATAACAGCTTGCCGTATGGAATCCGGGTCATGGCCGTCAACGTCGGGAATCACATGCCAGCGGTAGGCATTGAAGCGCTGCGGTATGTCTTCGGTAAACCAGCCGTCTACTTCACCGTCAATCGAGATTTGATTACTGTCGTAGATGACGATGAGTTTGCCCAGGCCCAGGGTGCCCGCCAGCGAACAGGCTTCGTGGGAGATCCCTTCCATCAGGCAGCCGTCGCCAACGGATACATACGTGTAATGATCGACGATATCCAGTCCGGGAGAACGGTTGAACTGCGCCGCCAGGGTGCGTTCTGCAATAGCCATGCCCACGGCATTGGCCAGGCCCTGGCCCAGGGGCCCGGTCGTTGTCTCTATGCCGGGGGTATAACCGTACTCGGGGTGGCCGGGGGTTTTTGAATGAAGCTGGCGGAAATTTTTCAATTCCTCGACAGGAAGGTCGTACCCGCACAGGTGCAGGATGGAGTACAGCAACATGGAACCGTGGCCGTTGGACATGACGAAGCGGTCCCGGTCGACCCAGCCGGGATTGGCAGGGTTAAACCTGAGAAAGTCGTTCCACAGCACCTCGGCGATATCCGCCATACCCATAGGGGCGCCGGGGTGCCCCGACCTGGCGCGCTGCACCGCATCCATGCTCAATGCCCTGATTGCATTGGCAAGTTGACGTCTGGAAGGTATGGTTGTTCTCCTTAGACTATGAATATCGATGGATTATACTGCAACAGAAAAGAGGCGGAGCCCTTCACACATAAACAATCTGTCCGATAATATATCATACTAATCTTCCAGCGGCGACATACTGTCGACCGATCAAAACAATTGGAAAAAGGGATCATGAACGGTGCGGAAAGTCTGTTAAGAACACTGGTCAACAACGATATCACCACCTGCTTTACCAACCCAGGCACGTCGGAGATGCAGTTTATCGCCGCCGCGGACCGGGTGCCCGACATGCGCTGCGTGCTGTGCCTGGCAGAGGGTGTGGTATCCGGCGCCGCGGATGGTTATTCCAGGATGTCTGACAATCCTCCGGCGACACTTCTGCATCTCGGTCCCGGCCTGGGCAATGGCCTGGCGAATTTCCATAACGCCATGCGCGCCGGGGCTCCTATCGTCAATATCGTCGGGGATCATGCAACCAGTCACAAACAGTATGATGCGCCGCTGGCATCGGATGTTGCAGCATATGCCAGGCCGGTTTCCGCCTGGATCAAGGAAAGCGGGACGGCCGCGGATATCCCGACAGATGCCATGGCGGCGATTACGGCCGCCAGGCAAGCGCCGGGGCACATTGCGACACTGATCATCCCGGCGGATTGTTCCTGGGATCCCTGTCCCACCGATCCCGGTGGTAAAGCCCCCCTGCCCAGTCGCTCAAAGGTAGCTGATGAGGCGGTGAACAAGGTGGCGGCGGCACTGAGAACAGGAGAACCTGCAGCACTGCTGCTGGGCGACCACGCGTTGCTTGAAGAAGGGGCCAGGCTGGCAAGCATAATCAGCAACCATGTGAATGCCCGGGTCTTTTCCCATACGTTTACCGGGCGCATCACACGCGGAGCCGGGCGAGGGAATATCGAACGCCTGCCGTACTTTCCCGAAGCGATTATCGAAACGCTTACGGGTATCAGGCACCTGGTCATTGCCGGCACAAAACCGCCGGTCAGCTTTTTTGCCTATCCGAACCTGCCCAGTTATCTCGTCCCGCCGGACTGCCAGTTACAGCAACTGGCAAATGCCGGAGACGATGTGGTCGATGCCCTGGCCAGGGTTGTTGATGAACTCGGCGCCGGCAGTGTCTCACCGACGCTGATGCCCCTGAAAAAACCGCCCTTGCCCGCAGGAAAACTGACACCTGAAACCATAGGCCTGAGCGTTGGCGCCCTGCTGCCGGAAAATGCCGTGGTTGCGGAAGAGGCCATCAGTTCCGGCGGAAACCTGATACCGGCCACCGCCACGGCCGAACCCCACGACTGGATGTTCACCACCGGCGGCGCAATCGGCCAGGGCCTGCCCAATGCCACCGGGGCGGCAATCGCCTGTCCGGACCGCAAGGTTCTCTGCCTGCAGGCGGACGGCGCCGGCATGTATACCGTACAGGCTTTGTGGACCCAGGCCAGGGAGTCACTGGACGTGACCACCGTGGTCTTTGCCAACCGCAGGTACCGTATCCTGGGTATTGAATACCAGCGCGTCGGCGCCGGCGCGCCGGGCGCCAGGGCCCGATCCATGATGGATATAGACAACCCGGAAATCGACTGGATCAGCCTGGCAAAAGGGATGGGAGTCCCAGCCTGCCGCGTGACGACCACAGAGGAATTAAACCGGCAACTGGCCGCTTACCTGGCCGAACCGGGACCGAACCTGATTGAAGCGGTTATTTGACATTACTACCGGGGACGGATTTGAAATCCGTCCCCAGTTCCGTTTAATCCCGGTTTGAGTTAATACTCCCAGTTCCCATGAGCAAACGGCGCGCTATTCAACTCATCTTTATGTTTGCACCACTGGGGCAGGTGTTTATCCATCAGGTTCCTGAACCGGTTGTTATGTTTACGCTCGAGCAGATGGACGAGTTCGTGAACGACGACATATTCCAGGCAGTTTGCGGGTTTCTTCATCAGTTCAAGATTTAACCAGATGCGCCGGGCGCGCCTGTTGCAGGTCCCCCAACGGGTCTTCATTTTCCTGATACGGACCTCGTTGACCTTGACGCCAATATTCCGTTCCCACTTGCCGACCAACGCCGGCAAACGGTCTTGCAGTTGCCTTCGGTACCAATGATCCAGCGCTTGTTCCCGTTTGGTCCGTTCGGTACCCGGGCGTACGCTTAACACCATAGTGCTCTCATCCGGCAGCATGACGGCAGGCGGGCTGTTTTGCTCAATCACGTTGAGTCGATAGCGCCGTCCCTCAAAATAATGGCTCTCACCGGTCACGTAATCGCCCCCGGATTGCCTTTGCAGGCGTTTGAGTTGTGCCTGTTTACGGTGTATCCAGCCCTGGCGGGACACGACAGCCAGGCGGATTTCGTCATCATCAAGGTGCAAAGGTGCTGACACGCGCACCCGGCCGTTGGCGGGTAGGACCCGCAGGTAGAGGTGCTTGATGTTTTTGCGCACGATTTCGACGGAAATGCCGTTTACATCCATGTTGCGCTGGTCAATCGTCATGCCGGCCCCGTCCTGTAATGCGTTGATTGCACAAGGGACTTGCCGGTTTTTCGGGAGTTGTTGCAGCGTAGCCTGCTTCAATAGAAGGAACCAACGGGATAAACGGGTCACAGGGGTTCCGGTTTGCCCGCTTGGCTGTGGCTCACCACGTAAATACCGCTGGCGACGATAATGATGATGCCTGCCCAGGTATATTGATTCGGAAGCTCCTGCCAGATGACGTAACCGGCAATGATTGTCCAGACCAGGCGAACATAATCCATTGGCGCGACAACGGCAGCGCGCGCCAGCCTGAGCGCTTCTATGTACAGGCCCAGTGCAAGCGTTTGAGTTATGCCCAGCGAAATAAACAGCAGCCAGTCCTGCATTGTCGGACTTACCCAATGGGTCAGCGTCCAGTAGCCGAACAGGAAGATGCTGGCAACGGGCAGGTAAAAATTGAGCGACCACCTGTTCTCGGTGGTGGACAAATAGCGGGCGCTCATGAGCATCAGGCTGACAAAAAAAGACATGAGCAAGGTGGTTACGTGGGCGATATGGAAATGGTTCGCGGTCGGCCTTAATATCAGCATGACACCGATGAAACCGGCTATTGTCGCGACCCAGACCTGCTTCGAGGTATTTTCCTTTAATAACCAGGGGGAGAGCAGCGCAACGAAAAACGGGACTGAAAAAGTAAGCGATACAAACTCAGCCAGGGGAATGTGTTTCAGACCATAGAACATGCACAACACCAGGAACGCGCTGTTAACACTGCGCAGGCCGTGCCAGACCGGGCGCCGGGTTTTGAGCTTGCCCAGGTTGGACATAACGGCAATTACGGCGAACAGGGCGATAATGCCGACGATGCCGCGCAGCCAGGTAATTTGTACTATCGGATAAAGCGCAGACAACCATTTGCCCAGTACATCAGACAGACACAGGAAAATAGTCGCCAGCAACATGCAAAACGCGGCCAGGAACGGGTGATGCTGGCGTTCCATTGTTGCCCCGGACTCCGGGCCGGGATTGTTCACAGTTTATCTAGTCCAGCTTATCCAGGGCGGCGGAGAACTCCGGCAGGGCCTGGAACAGGTCCGCGACCAGTCCGTAGTCGGCGATTTCAAAGATGGGCGCCTCCTCATCCTTGTTGATGGCTACAATCACCTTGCTTTCTTTCATCCCCGCCAGGTGTTGTATGGCGCCGGATATCCCCACGGCGATATACAGGTCCGGTGCGACGACCTTGCCGGTCTGGCCCACCTGGTAGTCATTGGGGACATAACCGGCGTCGACCGCAGCGCGGGATGCGCCTATGGCCGCGCCCAGTTTGTCTGCCACCTCTTCGATCAGGCGGAAGTTCTCGCCGCTGCCGAAGCCGCGACCGCCTGACAGGACAACCTTTGCGCTGGTGAGTTCCGGACGTTCCGATTCAGGGCTTTCCAGGATGACAAAATCTGACAGCCCGGCCGGGCCGGGAGTAGTACTGAGAGTTTCGACTGCAGCCGCTCCGCCCCCGGCATCAGCCGCATCGAAATTCGTGGTGCGTACGCTGATGACTTTCACGCTGTCAGTGCTCTTTACCGTGGCCATGGCATTACCGGCGTAAATCGGGCGCACGAACGTGTCGGCCGCTGCAATACTCACGACATCCGCAACCATACCGACGTCAAGCAGTGCCGCCACCCTGGGCATCAGGTTTTTACCGAACGTATTCGCCGGTGCCAGGATATGGCTTGCGCCATTACGGCAGGCGACTACCAGCGGCGCCAGTTCTTCCGCCAGTCCGTGTTCGTAGTGCGGCGCATCCACGTGTAACACCTTGCCGACGCCCGCGATTCCGGCGCCGGCAGCGGCTGCCGCCTTACAGTTGCTGCCCGCAACCAGCAGCGTGATGTCTCCACCGAGTTGTGCCGCAGCGCCGACCGCGTTCAGCGTGGCTGCCCTGATGACGTTATTGTCATGTTCCGCTATAACCAGGATACTCATATCAGATCACCTTTGCTTCGTTGCGCAGTTTGTCAACCAGTTCCTGCACGTCCGCCACCATGACGCCCGCTGAGCGAAGCGGCGGTTCGGCGACGTTGAGGACCTCTATGCTGGGCGTAACGTCGACTCCCAGGTCGTTCGGGGACACGACATCAAGCGGTTTCTTTTTGGCCTTCATGATGTTCGGCAGCTTCACGTACCTGGGTTCATTCAGGCGCAGATCGGTGGTGACGACAGCCGGAAGTTTAACCGCAACAGTTTCAATACCATCGTCCACTTCCCTTGCGACCCGCAAACCGTCACCGGTAAATTCAATCTCCGATGCGAAAGTGGCCTGGGGCCAGCCCAGCAGGGCCGACAGCATCTGTCCCGTCTGGTTGTTGTCGTCGTCAATGGCCTGCTTCCCGGTGATGACGAGACCCGGTTCCTCTCTTTCGACTATGGCTTTCAGCAATTTGGCGATAGCCAGGGGTTGTACCGCCACGTCCGTCTCTACCAGTATTGCCCGGTCGGCGCCCATCGCCAGGGCGGTACGCAGGATATCCTGGCACTGCCGGCCGCCGACGGTCACGACCACGATCTCATCCGCCTTGCCGGCTTCCGTGATCCGCACAGCCTCTTCCACCGCAATTTCGCAGAACGGGTTCATGGACATCTTCACGTTCGCCGTTTCAACGCCGCTGCCGTCCTTTTTAACCCGGACCCGGACGTTGTAATCCACGACGCGCTTTATCGGGATCAGAATTTTCATTTTCTTACTCTTTATCGGAACACAAAAAGGCAGACAAGGATACATGGAAACCCATCGCTTAGGCAATCGCGCCGTCATAAAGAAAGCGGATCGCCCCCGGTTGGTTTCATCCAGTGGCATAAAGGGTACAATGCACGGAAACAAAACCACACGGGACACAAAGCATGACCCTCGAATTCGGAATTTTCGACCACCTGGACGTTCGCACTGAGCCGTTGAACAAGACCTACGCAGAGAGGATCAAGGTAGCCCGGGCCGCGGAAGCAGCCGGCTTCAGGGGCTACCACCTGGCGGAGCACCACGGCACGCCCCTGGGTGCGGCGCCGTCGCCCGGCATTTTCCTGGCGGCGCTGGCGCAGGCCACGTCAAGCATCCGCATCGGACCCCTGGTTTACCTCGTCCCCCTGTATATCCCGTTACGGCTGATCGAAGAGATCTGCATGCTGGACCACCTCAGCAACGGCCGCCTGGAGGTGGGTCTGGGACGCGGCGTATCGCCGATAGAAGTCGCGTTCTTCGGTGTTGACCCGGATGATGCCATGGAAATGTTCATCGAGGGTGTGGACCTGATCATAAAGGGGTTGAACTGCTCCAGGCTGACCTTTGCCGGGAAGCACTATCAATACGAAGACGTGCCCATGGTGCTGCAGACGGTACAGTCGCCGTTGCCGCTGTGGAGCGCGTCCATGTCCCCCGGCGGCCAGGCCGAGGCAGCCCGGCGCGGCATGCATACAATTTCACTGGGACCAACGGATCTCATCCGCCAGACCAGCGACAACTACCGGGCCGAGTGGGGCGCAAGCCGGGATGACCCGCTGCGACCGGCCGGCGCCCCGGAGCAACCTCTCATCGGCGCCTGGCGCATGCTCTATGTCAACGAGGATGAACGCAAGGCGGAGGCGGTTGCGCGCCGGGCCTACGACGACTGGTTCGCAAAGCTGCACAAGTTATGGGTGGAAAACAATGTCGCGGCCCCGCACCTGGGTCCCATATCCAGGTTTGAAACGGCAGAAGAGATCGGCATGATAGTCCACGGCGGTGCTGACCGGGTGGCGGACGCGCTTGCCCGGCAGGTGGAGATTACCGGCGTGAATTACCTGGCGCTGCAACCTGCATTCGGCGATATCGGACACGACGAGGAAATGCGTTCGCTGGAACGGTTTGCCGCCGATGTGATGCCGCAGTTGAAAACCATCTGAGCGGATGGGTACTTGGAGAACATGCTGCTGACCAAAGGGCGACTGGAAGCTGCTCTGGAACAATCAGCCCTGGGGCAAGGACGGCTGGGAGTTATACAACGTAGAGGAAGACCCGGGCGAACTGAATGACCTGGCGTACTCCAGGCCGGGCAAACTGGGAGAGATGGTGGCGTTATGGGAGCAATACGTAGAAGACAATGACGTGGTTGTATTTGACGGGTTGGATATGCTTTTCACCAATGGGCAGGATCATTACGGAATTACATATGAAAATTAACACCTTGAAAGTTACCAGATATATCCTGCTGGCGCCGCTGGTTTTTGCCGCCGGCTGTTCCGGTAACGGGCAAAGCGCAGACGCAGTCTATACCAACGGTTTCATCTACACGGTCAACCCGGATCAAGCCACGGCAGAAGCGCTGGCGGTCAGTGACGGAGTGATTATCGCGGTGGGCAGCAACGACGAGGTACAGGCGCTGGTTTCCGATGAGACGCGGGTTGTGGACCTCGACGGCAGAATGCTGATGCCGGGGATCCACGACATGCACGCCCACCCCATGGAAGCCGGGGAGAAGTACAACTTCCAGTGCGCGTTTCCGTTTACCTTCACGATGGAGCAGATCGTTGCAAAGATAACGGAATGCGCAGCCGGGACACCGCCCGGCGAGTGGATTCGCGGCGGCCAGTGGGCCATGGAACTGATGGAAACCGAAACGGTCCCGCACAAGGACATCCTGGATGCGATCACCCGGGAGCACCCGATTTACCTCGGCGATTCGACCGTACACGGGGCCTGGCTCAACTCCCGCGCCCTTGCCGTACTGGGCATCGATGAGGGCACACCGGACCCGCAGGGCGGGGTCATCATCAGGGAGCACGGAACCACCGAGCCGACCGGAGTCCTCATCGATAACGCCGCCTATAACATATTGAAGGATTTGCCGGCCTATAGCGATGAGCAGTACGAGACCGCGCTGGCCTGGGCGATGCACGAGATGAACAAGGTCGGTGTCACTGCGGTCAAGGAGGCACTGACCGACGGGCGTTCGCTGAAAGCTTTTCGCGGCCTGGACCGGAGTGGCCGGCTTACCATGAAAGTCAGCACCAGCATCGCCTGGAGAATGCACTGGATCGATTACGAGAAAAACGTCAGTACGCGCGCCGATTACGCAACAGAGAACGTCGGGACGGACTTCATCAAGATCATGCTGGACGGGATCCCGCCGACGCGCACCTCCGGCATGCTGGAACCGTACCTGCCGGATGAGAAGTACGGCGACAACTTCACGGGCAAGCTGATCCATTCTCCCGAACAACTGACCGAGGATATGATCAACCTGGACGGCCAGGGACTGACGGTGAAGATACACGCCACCGGGGACCGCGCGGTCCGGGTGACGCTGGACGCCATCGAAGCGGCGCGCAAGGCAAACGGCGACTCCGGCATGATGCACGAAATATCCCATGCGGAGTTGATCCACCCGGACGACATCCCGCGCTTCAGGGAATTGAACGCGGTAGCGGAATTCTCCCCGATCCTGTGGTACCCGTCACCGCTGGTCCAGGTCATGGAGCAGGTGATTGGGGAGGAGAGAGCAGGCCGGTTCTGGCCGACGAGATCACTGCAGGAAGCAGGCGCTCATATCATATACGGTTCCGACTGGCCCTCTGTTGTGCCTGACCCCAACCCCTGGCCGGGTATCGAGGCCATGGTGACAAGGAGAGACCCGTACGGCAACTTCCCCGGCGAGTTGTGGCCGGAACAGGCCATCGACCTGGAGACGGCGTTACGGATATTCACCATCAACGGCGCGGCGGCGGGCAAGCAAACGGACCGCACAGGCAGTATCGAGGTGGGTAAATCCGCCGATTTCATCGTGCTGGACAGGAATATCTTCCAGGTGCCGGTGGAAGATATCAGCGAGACACAGGTAGTATTGACGGTGGTCTCGGGTAAAGAGGTTTACGGTTCGGAGGAGTAAAACGGCAGCAGGTGAAAACGGTGCCGGTATATTTCTAATCTCATCCCCATGACCTCTGATGGGCAGGCACAGAAAATCGGTTTTTAACAACGCGGGTATCGACCGGCGGGACACCGGTTATTATTCAACGCCCGAAGCCGTCGCCGGTTTCTTCAAGCGGAAACTCTTATCCCTTAACCCGCAACCTGGGCTGATATTCGACCCCTGTGTCGGCAATGGAGAACTGCTGGCGCCTTTCCGCGACACCGGTGCCCGGTTATGCGGGAGTGACATTATCGACATCTGCCCGGATAAGTTCTTTGATTTCGAACAGCGCGACTTCCTGCTCTCGGCGGTCGATATGCTGGATGAATCAGCAAGTGCAAGCAGCATACCTGACGCCGACATCATCGTCGCCAACCCGCCGTACAACTGCCACGAGCACGAGTACCTCAGGCGGAATAAACAACGCTTTGCGCTGTGTTTCGGCAGAAACGCGGTCCTCAATCTCTATTCCTTGTTTGTCTATGCAATCATCCGTACGGCAAAACCCGGTTGCCTGATCGGGTTGATCACCTTTGATTCCTTTCTGACCGCAAGAGGGCATGAAGGTCTGCGCGGGTTCATCCGGGACCAGTGCCGCATCCACTCGTTGCTGTTATGCCCGACTGATTTATTCAGGAAACAGGGGGCCGATGTACGCACTTCGATCCTGGTGTTGCAGAAGGGTCCCCAAGGAGCGCACAGGATCGAGGTCGCGGGCCGGCCGGAAACGGCCACGCGCTTTGAACAAGTTCTCAATGCAGATGCATTCCGGACGTATGCGCCGGATGAGGTGTTCCTGCCGTCAGCCAGGGACCGCGGCGAGTTCGTGGTGGAAGTGCCGGAGGCGGTGCGCGCACTTTTCGATGCGCCGCGCCTGGGGGAGCGGTTTCCCTGCGTGACCGGGATTTCCACCGGCGATGACAGGTTGCACCTGTGCGCGGTACGCAAGAAGGGTTTTACCGTGCCGTTCTACAAGAACCCCGGGAAGCGCCGGTTTTTTACGCACCCGGATGCGTATTTGCGTGATGACTATTCAAAGGTTGCGGAAAACAAGGCGAACTTTATCATCCGCAACAAATCCTACATAGGTCTTCCCGGCATTACCTGTTCATCGATGGGTGTAGCGTTCGGGGCGGCCATCCTCCCTGCCGACGCGGCATTCGGCGTCAATGCCAACATCTTCCCGGGCGAGCAGGACCGCTGGTGGCTGCTGGCTTTCCTGAACAGTTCCCTGTGCAATTACCTGGTGCGCGGGGTGTTGTTGCGCTCGAACATGATTACTGCCGGTTACGTCGCCAGGATCCCGGTGCCGGACGTGCCGCCTGGAATATGCAGGGAATTGGAGCTCATTGCGCGGGAGGCGTATGACGCCCATCCTGATCCGGAAGCGGTACAAGTGTTCATGGGAGAAATTGACGAGTTGGTATTTAGCGCGTGTGGAATACCGGGCGGGGACAGGGACAGTATTCGCGGGTTTTGCGGGAATATTATTGAAAGGACATAGCATCAGAAAAAAAGAAAAGCCGATCCGAAGATCGGCTTTTCGGTCAGCAGACTGAATGAAGCTACCGGACAAGTTTTTTGTACGTCAGCATTGAATCGATCGTTTTGACGATGCAACCCAGGTTGCTCCGCACCAACGCGTCTTCAAGGCTTTCGTTCTTGTTTACCTTGCTGCTCTTGCGGGTGGTATTGCCGGTCAATTCGTATGCACGATAAATGATTTGCGGCTTTACCTCCGACAAGGCGCACTTGAGCATCACACCTCTTGCCTCTGCCAGATAAGGGCTGGCTACAGCGTGACTGCCCACGATAAGAAGTAAAAAAACAATCACCAGGTATTTCAGCTTTATTTTCATCACATTTCTCCTGTGGTTAGACCACAAGGGGAATACGCCCAAGGGCGTCTCGGCCCTTGGGTCAGTTGCTGTTGACATGTCCACGTGGGACACGATCATCCCGCGTTACGGGAATGATTCATTTAATTGCCTCAGATTTTTTGCTTTGTTCGATCTTACGTAGTGTCTATCCCCCTGCTGTTTTGCTTATTTTCGTGTATTAAGGATTGATGAGAATGTCGTTGAAGGTGGCGGTAGTTCCAACGATGATATCGGCTTCCACGGTTCCGCTAGCGCCGGAATTCCGGGCGGAGAGTCGTAACACATCGGTCAATGTATTCTGATTCAAATCTATGGCATCACCCATACCTGTACGGAAACTCAATAGGCCGGTCATTTCGTCACCAGCCCGCCTGACAAACTCACCCTCTGCGTCCTCCTCCGTTATGAATTCCTCGAGCAGCGCCAGGTCGGTAGGATCGGCAAAGCCGACGGTGACCAGATTGTCGCTGACGCGGGCAATCGCGCCCAGGCGCAGGGCAATGCGGCCGGCTTCAGCGTTGCTTGACGCAATGTAACGGATGGTAAAACCGCCATCCGCTGGAAAATCAAAGACTGGTTCGGCAAATCCTGGCTCTGCCTCCCAAACTGGCAGGTAATCGTCCAACTCGTCAATATCACCCGCATAACTGCCCGCATGAGGATTACCAGGGTCTGAGACATATCGGTGCTGGGCCAGGGCCAGTTGTATGATGCTGTTCTGCACACGGTCCGGCACCAGGGAACGGGCCCGTTCCTCGATCCGCTGACTCAGACCCAGGGACAGCAGGCTGAATACCAGCATAAAATAAACAGCAGGGAGAACGTTCATAGGGTGTCACATGAGAAATCATTTCCGGCGTAGGCAAACAGGTTGTAACTGCTGTTTGCAGCCCGGAAAAAGGTATTATCGTAGTCAGGGAGGAATGAATATGAATTATCTGTTTCAAACCCTCCGAGCGTGTGTCTGGCCAGGAACGCAAGGTAGTCGACGTTGCCGCTGGCATTGATGCTGATATTCGGGTGGTCAGCCAGGCGCCAGGTGAATGTTACACCCTGGTTGTTGAAGCTTTGATCGAGATGGTTCGAATCCTGTAATTGTTCATCGGTTACCGAGTCGGGCAGGGCGTTGCAGTGGAAGCCGATGAAGTCGATACCCGCGCGCTGGACATCCTTCAGGGTCTGCATATATTGATATGTTTGCCGGTGCGGCTGTATCATCATTGTGATTCCAAGAAGAAAAACAATGGCCAGGAGGAAGTTGTAAAGGAAGACTTGCACGGATTATTCAATAACCACCGTAATGACGCTGTCTTCACAGTCATTTTCGGTATTATCCGCGTCCACGTTGGCCCATTTGCCGTTCGTTGCCCGGTCGAGTAGCCAGTTACAACTTTCATCATCTCCGGCATCGTAGGTAATGACGGGTGGATCTTCACCCGGTGAGGCCGTGATCTCTGTTTCTATCACGCTGTCATCTTCACCGGTGTCATACAGTTCCGAATCCAGGTAACCGTTAACCACCAGGGTTGCAAATTCCGCATCACCCAGGTCATCGTCGTTGCGATTCACCCAGCGGAAATCAGATGCCGCGTTGACCACGTTTATGATCTCGGCTTCCATGTTGCGGTTTTCCGATTGGGTGACCAGTGGCGCCAGTGCGGTGTATGCGCCAATGCCCACCACGCTGGTGATAATTAATCCGAATACGATGGCAACCTGGTTCATGATATTTCCCTCCTCTGGCTAAATTTCAATTCCCATACCCATGGAAACCAGGGCAAAAGGGATGGTGACGGCAATACTGATGGTTAAAAACAGGGTTGTGTAGAAAACCTGGTAGGCCTTGATGGTTCTGGCCAGCCTGAGGTTCAACATGCGTCCCGCCACGTTGAAACCGTTTGCTATTTCCCCCGGGGTCTGGTTTGGCGTACAGGATAGTACGTGGCTGTAGGTATATTGGGATAACACGCCGTGCAGGACTTGCAGCAAGGAGGCCTCCTTGAGTCTGGAGCGGCTTCTCTGTAATGACAACCTGAACAGGCTGTATCTGGCAAAAGTTGTCTCCATCAACCGCAGGTATTCGTCGGGGGGAAGGCGGGTGGATATCAAGGCGCTGCTGATTTTAAGGAAGCGTCGTTCCGATAACATGGCATGCACCCGGAAGCAGCCACAGGCCGTCAGAATTACGCGCACCGGCCCTGTCAGACGGTAGCAGCACCAGTGGTAAACAAACATGGCACCGACGGACAGTCCAAGCGTATACGGCCACCAGGTTTTAACAAAAAACACGTACTCGAAAAACAGGGTGTAGCCCCCGGTATATTTCTGCAGGTAAGGCAAGGTGTAGATAGCCATCGCGGTAATTACCAGCGACATGAATATCCATTGAATACTGTTTGAGAGGATTTGCAGTAACACCGGAGACTGGTTGTCCTGGTCCAGCAACAGGTCGGTGATTGTTTCCATACAGCTATAGCGTTCTCCCAGTATCAGCAGGGTGCTTTCCTGGCTGGTAAACAGGCCGGTCTGGTAGTAGTGCGATGCGAAGGGTTGATTATTGCGGATTGCTTTTTTACTGAGTTTTGCAACTTCCTGTAGCGCCGGATTTTTACTTTGTTGTTGTATGTGGTTGAAGATTTCCAATAATGAGAACTGGCTTTTCAGGTATTCCCGCAACGTCGCATAAAAATAAATCCGCGTGTCGTTATTGAACATCAGCGTACGAAGATATACGGATTTGAAATTGTGCAGCAGATCTTTAATGATGCCACGCATCGTAAAGATTCCCTTTGTTGAAATTTCCAATCTTGCGCTGGGTGAGTAACGGGTCCAGTTCTCCTTTGATAATCTTCGTATAGGCGTGCCTGTGAATATTCAGGACGCTGTTTTCCTGCATCCAGTCACGCATGGCCTGGGGGTCGGCGGTGTTCATCAGCAGATGCCGGTTTGTTTCGGTAATCGGGATACATTCGGCCACGAGAGTGAGTTTTTCTATCCCTGAGTGTCTGCAGGCGCTACAGCCCCGGCTGTTGAGATAGCGTATGCATTGACTGATACCAGCACCGAAACCGGTTTTGAAATATTCCTGCCAGAACGGGTCAACGTGTGAATCAAGCTTGCATTCCCTGCATAGTACGCCTATCAGGGATTGGACAATGATTAAACTCAGGAAGGATTCGGAGAACAGGATATCCGAACTGATTCCCAAATCGGTTTGCGAGACCAGCCTGTTGATGGCGTCAACCCAGCCGGAACCGTGAATGGATGCAATACCCGTAGTTCCCTGAAGCATCATGGAAGAAGCCATGATCGCAGTTTCCTTGTCGCGAATTTCGTTGATCGCGATGAAATCAACATCGTGGCGAGTGGATATCCTGCGGAGTTTTTCCTTGTTCTCACGGATGATGTCTTCGGTGCCTTCCAGCGGTAACTGGAGTTGAACAAAATTGCTCAATTCAACTTCGATCTGGTCGGAAATTTCCAGGTTTTTTTCCAACGCAGGCCGCTTCTTCATGATCGCGGTCTGCGTGGTCGATTTACCGGAGTTGACCGCTCCGATAATCAGGGTAATGCCTTTATCGGCCGATATCCTTTTTAGTGTTTGCAACTGTGTTTCATGGTAGCCAAGAGTGGTGATCTCAGGAATGTGGTTCATGTCCCGGAGCCGGATTGCCAGGCTGCGCTCATCGGTCACTTTTGAATAGCCGTATGACACCCTGCATAACCATTTCTGACCTTTATAATCGAAGTTAAACCGACCGTCCTTGGCCGCATCGCCGTTACTGAATGGTTGTTTAACGTAGATATTCCAAATCGCAGCGATAATTTTTATTCCCTGGCTGCTGTCAAAGGATTGACTGATTGACAGCCTGCCGTAAATTCGCTGGTAAACGGTTGTTTTGTTGTTTTTGATTTCAAGGTGAATATCCGTGGCGTGGTTGTTGATGGCTTGTGACAGTAGCTCGTTTACCTGGCTGGAGCTTTCCCGGGTTTGTTGTTGTAGTGAAATTTCCTTGTTTTTATTGATGAAGGATTCATATACCGAACGCGTGGTCTGGCGGATGACAGGTTCTTCATGGAGGATATCCCGGGTCAGCTTGATAAGCTGATTCAGCGCCAGGGCTTCGTGTTTGTCCAGGTCACTGCGGTCAATGCAGAATAGTTGCGTATCATCAGCGATGAATCCGGGACAGTCACCGTTCATCTTTTGTGTTTCCGTGAGAATGTCTGCATTGGTCGTGAGCTGGATATTTTCCAGTTCGTCATAATTGGTGATCAGCGGGGCCTGCTGAACGGAACTGTCCGTTACTTCGTGTTCGAATGTCGGCAGGGGAGTTGCCGTTTTTTGCTTTCTCAGTCTGTTAAACATCATTTCCAGGGGACAATGTGGGTTTTTTTGCTGTCTTGCTCTTGCAGGTGGACTTCGTGCCGATTCCCTTTATTCCTGTCTTCAACGTAGATGACTTTCAGGATCTTATATATACCCCGGTTATGTTCTATGGTGCTGCCGACATTCATGGAACGCGGCCGGCCGTTACTGATCAGGACCACACTGGACTTAATTCCCAGTTGCTTGTTTTCTTCATTGACATGCCCGACGGCCAGTCCTTCAATGCCCTGTCTGGGAGGCGGTTTTTGCGCGGATTTGGTCTTTTTTTTCACCGTTTTTTTTACAGGCGGGCTGGAAACTTTCCGGGTTTCGATAGTTGTTTTTAATAAAGCGGCAAGATTCGGCCTGGTTTTTAT
This sequence comes from Gammaproteobacteria bacterium, assembly GCA_965208655.1. GTDB lineage: Bacteria > Pseudomonadota > Gammaproteobacteria > Eutrophobiales > Eutrophobiaceae > JAAXHV01. The sequence continues at coordinate 716,540 of CBDBPJ010000007.1, read as the reverse complement.
CAGTTCCTCATGGACGGAATGCAATAAACCGGCATTGATCTTGTCCCGTTGTTGATTGATCTGTTCAACAAGATCCAGGATTTGCCTGTAATAAATCAGATCGACCACCAGTTGTTCAGCCGGGGTACAGTGCGGACATGTTTCGTCAGGGGGCGGCGGTATTATCGATTTGTCCCGTGGGATTTGCCGCGTCGGGGCAGTGCGGTCAGCCGTATTATCCAATTGGGCGAGAACATGGCCGTTGCAGAGAGAGACGAATAACACGCATATGATTAATCTCATTTCAGGTTCCGATAACTTCAATGGTGATGGACAGTTTTTTCCAGCCCGCATTTTTTTTGGTGTTGATATCGACTTTCTGTATGTAACCATGCAGGGCCATTTGTTGCAGTTGTTGCACCGATTGCTGCAGGACAAAACGATTCGGGTTTTCGAAGACAAGCTCGATTACACCTTGCGCCACATCCCGTTTTTGACTGGTACCTATTACGGAAAATCGTGCATTCCTGGAAAAAGCAAATTGGCGGTAATACTCAAAGCTGACCTGTAACGGTATCGGTTCGACCGCTTCCCCCGGGGGTGGTTTGAATATAGACGAACTCAAAGTCCAACTGTTTTTCTGCAGATAAATATTGCCTTCCAGTTCCTGGGCGATTTGATTCAAACGCGCCAGCGAGAATGACTGACTATAGCTACCGGTTGCACCGGCGCTATAACCGTTCGCGGTTTTCTTCACATGAATTTTATCCAGGTTATAGGCCAGTAATACCGAAAAATTGCTGAGCAACGCCGAAACGGCTTCCAGGTCCGAATCAATTTGAGTTGTGCTTTTCGGCTTGGCCGGCAGGGGTTTAACTGTCGCTTCTTCCAGGTGTTTGACATTGATTGTCATGAAAAGGAAGAAAATTAAACAGGTTCCGACCAGGGGAGTCATTGCCAGGAGAGAAAGCTCAACCAGGTCGTAGCCGCGTTTCAGCAGGTAGGGATTATTTTTTCCCTCATCAAGATTGATGCAGAGGTCTTTAAGTGCGATGTTGTGTTGCGTAAATGCGTTGCTCAGCTTGCCCAATACAGCTACCTGGCATTCCAGAGGGTTATTCCTGATCAACTGCAAGCAGTCCTCAAAAGGCAGCAGGTCTTCCTTTTCCACCAGAATATAGTCTGCCTGCACCAGTATCGTCGCCACATAGACAATGGTGTCAAACGGCAAAAAAATGTAGTGTCTGCCAAGCCGGATATCAGTATGAATCCAGGTGACAATCTGCGCGGCTATGGAGATGGCTTTTCCTTCATCCAGAAAAATGAAACCCTCGGACTCCAGATAATATTTCTTCTTAGCCGAGCTGAGTTGTTTATTGACGTACAGCCACGACCGCCGTTCATCCGGCAGGGTTTGGCTCTCTGCATTGATGCACAGATCGATTTCCCGTTCACCGATGTTGACAGTCTCAATCATAATTTGAAGCTTCCCTGGATCAAAAACAGCGTCTGGGTCAGGCGCTTGCCGCCGGAAGCGGAATTTCCCATCAACCTGTTGAATGGCCAGACGGGCAACAGACCGGATTGGTCGGTTTTGACTTCGATTTCTTCGCGATGGGTTGAGGCCAGCAGGACAGTTTCTCCGTCTTCAAGTGTGACATCGAATATATTGTCGTTTCCGGAACTTGTCGGAAGCACGCCTGAAGTCCCCGCAATGTCATATATCTCGAGCGAATCTATCTTTGCTTCGTTTACTACTATATGAAGAGCAATCATGCCGTCAGTCAGGGTGGGAAGAATGTTAATGGCCTGTCCGGTTTCCAGTTCACCGATATCAACCGTGGGCGTAGACAGGCTGGTACCACCTGAGTCGGTTTGTTGTATGCTGCTCCTTTCAACATACCGATGTATCCGGTAATTCCGGACGGTCACCAGGCGGTTGTTGTAGACCAGGATTTCTTTTGTGTCGTCGATTGAAAGATTGCCTATTTGCGCAAGCGCCTTGAGAATGATTTCCGAAGTGTTCCACCTGCTGCCCGGATCATCGATTTTCAGGCTTAATACGCCACCACCGGCATTGAGTTCGCTGCCGGTGAGGTCCTGGGTCAGGTTACTGATATTGGCCGCGATGCTGGCATTGCGAATCAAGGATAAATCTACGTGTTGCTGCGCCAGGTCAGTTACGTCCAGGCGCACGACAGTGATTTTGATATTTGCCTGCCTGGTAACTGTTTGCAGCCATTTCTCGTAAGCTTCTTCAAACAGAACAACCCGTTGAGGCCTGGCCGTGATGGAAAGCAGGTTGCCGGTAGAACTTATGCTGTAACATTCCCGCTCGTTATAAGTATAGGTATCCAGTGTTATTGTCGATTTTTTTTCATTGTCTGAATACTGCTCACAGTATTGAATCCCCAGGACGGTATTCACCAACTGGTGGATGTCGTTCTCTGCAGACAACTGGCTGGTAACGTTGTTTTCAAACCCGCTGGCCTTGTTCTGCTTGCTGCCCAGATTATTGCTGCTGACATTGATGATATTGTTGCCGCCACCATACAATGGGACTTCATATTTTTTTGTGACCATCGGTGTGATCAATAAAATGCCCCGATGAAATTCATAACCAACGTTGGCTTGCAGGGTTATGGCATTCAAGTGATCTTCCACAGTGACGGCATCTGGGGTGGAGTTGATTTTGGGGTTGTATTTTTCGGGTAACGCGTATGTGATTGGATAACCGGGGGTCAAACGTTCCAGCGTTTCCCGCAGCCCCTGGTTTTTATAAGTCGCCCGGTAATGTTTGTAATACCAGGCCTTTTCTTTAGGTACGTCAACACGCCTGGCCCGGGTGTTGATGGCCCGTACTGTTTGCTGATCTTCCAGGATCTGCCTGTGACGTTCCATTGCGTCGTCGATTTCCTCTTGACGCTGTTTTATATTTTCACTACAGGCTGTCGCTGCCAGCACCGACAGCAAACCCAGAAGCCTGCATCTGTTGAATAAAAGGAGACGTAATTCGCAGGGATTGCAACCCCGTTGTTTAATGAGTGTAATTTTCATCGTAGAATTCGACCCGTTCGTTGTTATGGATAAGAGTTTTAATCCCGAAACGGGATTGCAGAAATTCAATCAGATCATGATGGCGTTCAGGCAAAGGCAGATGTATGTTCTGGAGAAGACGGTAATCTGCATATCTATCGGGCTCACCGAGTCCCCAGAAAACCTTGTTAAAACCGCACGCCAGGAAATATTCCTGAACCGTAGTTGATAACATGGACTGGTTATTGAAATGGATCGAATTACAGAATTCCGGAAAATCGACAGGCATCTCTTCCTGATCCTGATTGCCGGGTGAGTAATTAACGGCGTGCAACGCGGTTTTGTTGTCAGGTAATCGGCTTTCTACAAGATCATGAACACGCCTGTCAGGTTCTTCCTGTAGTGGTTGGATACTGATTGTCGAGTCAATATCCGTGACCGCTACGGGAATAGTGGTCAAATCAGCAAAAGCTACACTCGATTCGTCCGGATCTCTTACCCGGAACGAATACAGCTTCCTGTTCTGGTCCAGAATGATTTGGTCGTTTTGCCCCAGTAAACGTTCTATCGCTATGTATAAGGGGACAGGATCATTGTCGAAATTATTGATGAACGTCCGATGAGCAATACTTTCTCCTGTTGTGTCTCGATAGGCCGCACGGTATGAATGTGGTTCCAGCATATAATTGATAGCTTCCTCGATCGTTTTTGTCCCATTCGGATAGAGCATTCGCACCGGCACTTCCACGGTAGGTAAGGCCGTCGGCATCGATTCCGTGCGTTTGAAGGATGATTTGAATTTATCTTCCAGTGTCTGTATCCACGAACACCCACTGGAAAAAATCAACAGGGAGCAAGCAATGATCGAGCCTGGCAGCTTAATTTTTTCCATCGAGGTCCCTTTACCGTTGGCTCATCAGACGCTGATAAACGTCTCTCCAGGGCCTGATATACATATCCTCAGAGACAAAGAGCCTTAGTTTCTGACCATAATTCAAAGTTTGTGTCGGAACGAGACCGGCATACGGCGCAGTCAGGTCAGCGCCGGCGTCGCGCAACGCCTGCCCCACGTCGGATTCGAATGTCGCTCCGGACCCACCGCTACTGTAGTCCGCTCTTGAGGTTTCGCTGGATAGCAAGGCAAATGCTGCCGCGCCACCGAAGCGGGCCATAAAGTGAAAATTGGTTTCTCCTTTTAGAGCGCCGATTCCCTCATGGTCCAGGGCCTGACTGATGAATTTAATCTTGGTTCCGTCCGGCCTGATTATCCAGCGTACAGATAGAGCCATTCTGTTATTGATAATGCGGTTGGGATGTCCTGAACCGGTCTGCAATACCTGACCCGTACACAGGGAGCCGGCAGGTATCAACACGTGTTTTTGCGTAACATCCATAACATTCTGTTCGATCCTGCAGCGATACGGGCCGGCGTAATCAGATATGATTTTCTGGTCCAGCTTTGCCTGCATTATCGAACCAATCGACAGTAACCTGAATTCATTGCCTGGTGCTTGGGTGAGATCAGATTCAGGGTAGCCTGCCTGGTTAAAATGCTTCCCTGTTTCAGGTGCCTTGCCTTCCGTGGACAACAAGTCTGTCAGCAAATCTGTACTCTGAGTGTAATCTGCTAATGCGTTCCGCGGTTCCGTATCCCTGTTGAGCTCTTGCTGCATTCCTGCCAATATTGTCTGCTCACGTTGCAGGAATTCGTCACCCGTTATCTCCGTGGACTTCTGGTCTGTGTCCGCAACACCAGTGAAAAACTCAAAATTGAAATCAGCCTGTCTGGATTGGCGTACTCTTACTAGCTCATTTTCGTTCCAGGATTCAACGGCTGATTTAGTACCGCCCAGTAATTCCTGCAGAACCTGCTCGTTGTTTTGCAACAGTTCATTGGTTTTTTCATCGATGTATTCCTTTTGTTCCGATATATCCTGTTCTCTTTGTTTTTGCAGTCGTTGTTCCTGACTTTTTATCTGTTCCCTGAATTCCTGTTCCGGGTCGGAGAGCGTTTGTTTCCTGATTTCCCGTTGCACTTGTTCTTCTATTTTTTCGTTACCGGGGCTTGACCGGAACAAGGACGCGTAAATCATAACAACCACGACAAAAACCAACCCGGCAATCAGCATGATCTGGAAATTCCTGTTGTAGGTCGCCGGCTGCTCCTCGACCTGGTTTATCTCTTGGTCATTTGCCGTCATTGTTTATAAATCACGTTGTGAACGGGAACCCTCGCGGCGGCTGATGACGATCTGCTTTTTTGCATCTGCTTTCATGTAGATACGGTTGTAAATTCCGGTCACAATGTAGATCCGTTTATTTTCGTCGTATTTAAAGTCGATGAACTGTTCCTTGCCGTTGTTATCGGCAAACAACGACATGGTGCCCTCCAGGTTGTGGCGTACCCGAATATAGGTAAACCTGCCGTCGTCGTAGACGTCCGTAACCAGTTCCTTGCCAAAAGGAGGGCGACCGCCTTTCCAACTGTAACCTGTGAACAACTGGGTTCTGTACTCATCTATCGCAGCAGAAATCTTTTCTGCATGCGCGTGCTCCTCTTCGTCCAGCCGGATCTCCAAAGCATTGAGTTGCTCCTGGTACAATGCTGCCTGCTCATCGTTACGCCGGGTAAAACCGGAAAATGCACCCCGGGGCAAAAATCCGCCGTCCTGGGAAATGACCACGCACAAATCGAAATCATCATCCGAACGTTCCACCATGAAATGGTAAGAGCGGTTGCTTTGGGAGACTGCAGTAATCGTCGTACTGCTGCCTTCTTTGGTCCCGGGGTCATTCGGTTTAACGAAAATATGCCTGTTTTCGCCTTCAACGTCCCACAAGTCCCGGTTTCCCGTCACGGGTCTGGCTATGAGAAGTTCCGGCAGTTCTATATGGGTACCGTGGTGCAGCCTGGATTTGATGCGGACGAACTTGTGTTTCTCATAATTGACAACGCGACACAGCTCCCCTTCTGCATACCCGTTAATGGTGATGACAATGAGTAATAGAAAATAACTAAGCCGGGTCATCGAGAATTTTTTCCTCAATAATTTTCAAGCCGATAGGGTTGGCCATTAGTACGTTTCTTTCCCTGGATAATGTCGATTTTGGTGACAGGCGCCAGCGCAGAGTGATAATCGCCCGCCCGGAATTCAGCACCGTGTTATCGGAGGACGACCGTACCAATTCATTGATATACACGTTGGTCCTGTAGGTAGTGTCATCAGGGTTACCGTCAGACAGGCGATCTATGTCGAAATGGTAGATATTCCGGACGTCAACTTCCTTGATACTGCAACTTGCACACGCCCTGATTTGCGCTGCCTTGCCTGCGGCATCAAACCCCGAGGGTGATTTGAAATACTGCGCCAATCCCGTGTCCATCAACACCAGCGCATAGCCGTAATCATTCCTTACGGTGGCGGGATCTTCACGGAAACGGCGCGTTACGTAGCTACTCAACAAGTGATCAATAGTAGCGGGGAAAAAGTCCGTTTCATCCTTATGTGCAAACTGGGTATCGACAAACCAGGTGCCGTCCGGGGCCAATTTGACATAGATAAGTTTTTCATTGTTCTTTGCCATAAAAGTAACAGTAACGGCGTACGCAACGGCGCAGACAAATGCCAGCAATAAGACGATGTTGCTGAACAGCAACCTGTTGTTGGTAACTACCAATCCCGGGATATTGTCGGGATTGAGTTGTTTCACAAGCCCGCCGGGCACCGTCCCTATAGTCCTTGCCGTTGTCTCCATCGACTTATCTCACCAGTTTCGTAGCCAGCATGGAAACTGCCTGGCTGATCCCTCCTGATGCGCTTGCGCCTCCCTGCATCAGGTCGCTCACTACCCGGTCGGTCCTGAACATTGCGAACACGGCTACCACCAATAATCCTGTATAGCTGAATAATCGAAGAATGTCTTCGGGATTCAGTGTCTGGATTTCCCCAGCAATAATGGCAGAATCAAACAGATCGATAATGATCAAGGTGGTAAAGGCAATGTTGATTTGGGCAATAATTAAATAAGCAACGGAACCCAACATGAAGTTCAGCCAACCGTCAAAAAACGAGTTTGCGCGTTTGAAAATAAGGAATGGAATAAAGATTGGCCCCAGAACCTTACCGAGCAGCAGGCTCCACAGACCGATAACCGATATGAACCAGGAAACGCAGAAAACGAGCAACAGCGCGAGAAAGAACAAGATCATAAATATCGCTTCGCGAATGTTTAAGGCAATATCGCTGAACATGGAAAAGAAACCGGATTTGGCAGACACGGGTTTAAACGTGATGCGGTCCATAACCTGATTAATCATATCGAGCAGGAAGACGCCGGTTGATTTGATGCCCGTGGCTTCCAGGTTCAAAGCCTCATAGGTGTTCTGGTTGATGTCATCAGACAGAGCTGTAGTGATTTTCCATAGGACAGCCAGGACATGATCGTAAGATTGCATCAAAAACTGTGCGATAAGGATCATCAATACGACAAAAACCACGTCTTTTACTGCTGCAGCCCCCACGGTCCACTTGATCAGGACAATGACCAGGGCAAACACGGCGAACGTGGTCCATTCAAGTACGGAGAACCGGTACAATTCGGTCGACACACCGATGAGTTGATCGGATAACCTGCTTGCGTTGTTAAAAAATTCCGCCAGGAAACTGGCAGGGTCGACAGGTGCTGCCGATACCGGGGGTGTCGTTAAAAACAGCAATACACCCGGCATCAATTTATTGATCATGTATTTCCAGTCTCCTTTTTTCTGCTGTTACTTGTGAGACACGCGCAAGTCACTCCAGCGAAAGGGTTGCGATGTTGTTTCCCGGGCAACCGCTCTTTCCAGTCGCGCAGCTTCAGCTTGTCGTTGTGCCTCCGCCTTCGATAATGCCTGTATATATTCGTGGTTGGTATGCAACAGGCGCAGATTCTGGGCCTTGTTCAGGGCCTGCAATTCATCAATAATATGAAAATTACTGGTTACAGCCGTTTGCAAAGCGTTCAGGTCGCTTTTGTCGCCCAGGTTGAAATTATTTTTTGTTATACCGATCTTTTTGTAGCGTTCCAGTAATTCCCGGTTGCTGTCTTTTGCAAATTCCAATTGGTCCCTGTAGGTTTCATAGCGTGCCCGATGCGTTTTCGCTTGTGTAACCCAGGCTTCCGGGTCAACGCCGATCGATGAGATTTGGTGACGAACCTGGTCGACCTTCGCCGGCACGTTATAAAGCTTGCCCACCTCCAAATCGATGGCGTTGCGGCCGGCGTCCCCGATCTCGTGAACCCTGGTTATGCGGGAATAGGGGCTGATACCGTAGTAATTTGTCAGTGTCTGGAACAGGCCGTTCCAGTCTTTCCGTGATATCACGCGATGCAACCCCTTTACCTGCTGAAGGTAGTCACCGTATTCTTTCAGGGTCTGGCTGAATTGCCTGTTGAGCGTTTCCAATTGTTCGCTGTTGAGACCTACCTGTTGTAGTTGAGTCTCAAAGTCCCTCAACTGTTGCTGGTAGGAGCGGATCTGTTCTGCGATCACACCAACATCAACGGTCGGGATGCCTGCAGCGTGAACCCCGGAGATGAGGGAAGTCCCCAGCAGCAACAGAGTGATACGCAGGAACCATCCGTGAAACAAGTATAAAAACGACTCAAAAAACTTATTCATCGGTGCTCCCTCCCAGCCCCAGCGCCGCCATGGTCTTCCTGACGCCGGTATCAAAACCATAACGTTCAACATTATCAAAATATATGGATTGTTCCGCCGGTTTGGATGTTGACAGAACGTATTGCTCCGGTTCGACAGAGAGGATGCACTTCTTCGACACATTCAAATCACGCTGTATCAGGTAAAATTCCTTTTTTGGGATTAATCCCTTTATGCTTTCCATTTCTCCGTCTTTCAGATTAAATATCGATCGGTACGCATCGGTATTCAACTCAGGGTCTGCGGTAAAAATAAAAGTTGACGCAGCGCTGCGCAGTGCTTCCCAGTTTTCGATGTTACCGAGCTCAATACCGGACTGAGTCCACATACCAATACCTGCCTGCAATTTTCCCCAGGTGCGGACCCTGTCCAACAGCAAGGTTTTGGTCAGCCCGGGGTTGGACAGGATATGATGACATTCATCCACATCCAGCCATTTAGGAAATAAGCGGAACTCAGGGTTTTCATAGAAACTCAAGACCCGGTAGACTATCTCGGCCATAACCAGCGGTTTTGCTGTGTTATCGTCATTGATGCCTGCCAGGTTGTACACGGCTACTTTCTTGTCTATGGTCCCTATAGAGTCATTTTGTGCGTCGAATAACGGGGAGTACGGACCGGAACCGACAAACCGCATCAGTTTCCTTTGTACGGGACCCGGACAATGTTTTACCAGGGTCGATAAAGTCTGCAGGTTTAACGGTAGTCTCAATACCTGCCTTACCGCACGGTCCAGGGCTAGTTGATCGGAGCCGGAAAGGTGGCGCAGTTCCTCCGAATCGTTACTGCCGATCATCGCCATGAGTTGCTGATTCAGGTGTGAAATAAAATACATGTCTTCAGGCCCGTCAGCCTGTGAAAAAAAATTGAAGCCGCGATCATCCACTCCGTCGAACCGCACGATACCGGCATCAGTACCAAAAGCGTGGGCTATGGGCTCAGAGCCTGCATCGATATCGATTGCCCGGTAGAAGCCACCGTATTTCAACCAATGAATCCCCGTGCAGGTGCGCAAAAACGATTTTCCGCTTCGAACTGGTCCTACGCCGATCAGAAAACCGCGGCCGCCTGTGAAAGGCGAAAAATAATAGGGAGAATCATCCGAGGATAGAAAAATATATTGTGCTTCTTCATTCTCCAGGTCTTCAATCAGTTTTGTACCCTGGGCGGATTTATAGAACAGCGACAGGGTAGAAAATTGCGATGTGTTCAGCGGGATATCCCTGAAAAACCTGCCGCGATGATCAGCGCAAGGTTGCAGATCGAAGAAAACATCAACCTGGGCCACTGTTTCCCACAGGATGCTGAATTGATTCTGTTGCAAAGAGGACTGCAATCTTTCTGTAGTCTTCTCCAGCTTTTCGACATCAGTATCAAAAATCAGTGCATGGGTCGCCACCAGTCCCAGGTTGTCCTGCAGTGAAGCCGCTTCGTCCAGTTCCTGGAATTTCCGTATCAGTGAAGGACGAAAGACCTGCATCTCCCTGTCTTTTTCCGTACTGCCATCCAGTCCCTTGATAAATTCCGCAAAAGTGATTGTCTCCCTTTCCAGTTCTTTTTTGCGGTTGAAAAAAAACAGGGTTTTTGACGCCTCACTCATTCCTTTGTAACGGGTAGTCAACACGTAATTACCCGGTGTTTTGATCGGGCCTTTCGTAAACAGCCCTGGGGTAAAGCGATCGAAGTTGAATTGCTTCACCGACAGTACGCGCGTATAGGTTTTATACAGGTTGTGCATTCGTAACAGATCCATGCCTCTGATGGTCACGGGCGCAACGTCCCCATCGGACAGATCGGTATCAATACTTTGCGGGCAGCGCAGATCAGAGTGCAGGTAATTAACCTCCATCGTTGCCAGGAACTTCATTACCCGGTAGGTTTCATCCAGGTCAAGTTGCCGTATCCGGAACAGGCCGCTGCAGTAACTGATGATGTCGCGGAGCATGGTTTCCAGTGCAACCGCCAGTTTTTCCAGGGCTGTTTGTGAGGCGGACAGGGTCGGCCCATACATGACGAAACGCCTGACGTACTCCCTGGATGCTGCGCTTTGCAGAGACCTGATTAAATGGCGGATAAACAAGGACAGGCTGGATTGGCCATGCTGCTCGGGATACATCTCTACGAACAGGACACATCTTGCTCCCGATAAATGCAACTTGTTGAGATGGGCCGCCCGGTAATGATTTAACGCGTTGCATACCGGGTTTTTGCGCTGGGCAAATGCTATCCGCAGATCGCGGTAGTGGATGTAATATTGTTGCAGGACGATCGACTGGGGCAGGATATTCAGCAGGTTCCTTATGACGATCGAGAATGCCTCCATATCCTTCCGCGACATCCCGTCAGGATCGATACCGTCTATTTCGATGGCGCCTACCAAAGCGCCTGTATACGACAGTATAAACCCGTTATAAGGTCTGAATGCGCCGTGGTAGCTGTTTACCGGTTCTCCATTCATCTGATCCTTGCCCTTTGCTGTCCGTAAAGGTGGTTGTTCTGCAATCGCTCCAAACTAAATTGCAATGCATTACATATACAGTATACAGGCGTCCCCGCATGAGTCAAATTAAAATGCGCCTGCGGTTATTTTGACTACCCGGTAAATTTCCCCTTGTCATTGTCCAGATGCCGGGCTATACATTCCTGTACTGCCGCACACCCGCGCCCTCGATGCGCGAGGTTCGGTCAGTCCTGGATCTGACTATTTCATAGACATCCGGGTCACGAGGCTTCAACACGCGTCCATACTTTCATGTAATCAGCAACGGGAGGAACCCGGCATTGTTTAAACGTACGGCGCAGCAACGCAGGTCTCATCATTCGCTGGAGAGCGAAGGGGAGGAACCGGTATCAAAACGGCAGAAACCGGTACCTGCCGAGCCGGAACACATGGAACAGGGACGGCCCCACCAGGCTTTTGTTGAAGCCGAAGCCGGGAAATTCCGGCAGGCAATGGAGACGGGACCCGATCCGGCAAAACGGGTCCGGCAGGATGCCAGTGCGGCAGCCGCGCCGGCACCGTCCCGGGACTCGCATTACAGTGACGACAGGATGAGACTCAAGGCGGTTGCTGTCGTGGTATATTATGCCCAGGTAAAAGGCTGGGTTAAACCACCGTATTCCAATCCTTTCCGGACTCTGTCCTATGTTGACGCCTTGGTTAAACTGGCGGACGATACCGACTGGCTGGCCCGTGAAATCCCGTTGCCGGCGCATCCGGAACCTCATCATCCAACCATTTTCTATACGGTAGACAAAAGTCGCGGGTTTCCCGACCGCATTCCCAGGAAAGACAGCCTGATACGCGCGGACTATGTGCATACTTTTGATGGGCAGCGAATTTCCAGGCAGGAATATATACAACCGTGGCCGGTTTTGGAGAAGGGATTTTTTCCTGAAAGGTATGGAATGTTAGAGATGGGCTGGGACGCATGCTACACATTGTCTGTGGGTAAGGGCAGAGATATGGAAATAAAATTTCACTGGGCCAGGCCGTTTGCTGGCGCATTGGGTGATCCCGGTTTCAGGATTATTCCGATGAGGAACATTCATTTCGGCCCCCATCCGCCATCGTAACCAGGCCGCGGCCGGAACTGAAAACTACCACTTCGATACAACGATCCCGGATGCTTAGCGCGCCGCGCGCCGGCCCCTGAAAAACGTTTGCAGCAGACTCGCCGCTTCCGGTTCCAGTATCCCGCCGGTCAGTTCGACGCGGTGGTTCAGACGGCTGGTCTGCAGTATGTTGAAAACACTGCCGGCGGCGCCGGTCTTCGGGTCGGCAGCGGCATAAACCAGCCGCTTGATGCGGGCCAGGACAATGGCGCCCGCGCACATGGCGCAGGGTTCCAGGGTGACGTACAGGGTAGTGCCGGGGAGGCGATAATTTCGTAACTGCGCGGCGCCTGTACGCAAGGCTGTTATCTCCGCGTGGGCCGAGGGATCATGGGATGAGACAGGTTTGTTCCAGCCCTCGCCTATGCAATCATCGCCCGACACCAGGACCGCCCCGACGGGGACCTCACCTTCCGCCCGGGCGCGTTCGGCCAGTTGCAAGGCCCGCCGCATCCAGAATTCATCGTTTCCGGTCACGATCCCTGCAGTGTCTGCACTCCTTCCGTCTCGTTCATGTAAACAGGGCTTTCCGGCAGGGTTGACCCGCCGTCCACGACCAGCGTCTGCCCGGTGACGTACTTTGCTTCATCGCTGGCCAGGTAAAGCATGGCGTAGGCGATGTCATTGGGTTCGCCCAGGTCGCCTTTGGGGATATAGCGCGCCATTTCCTTCCGGGCATTCTCGTCGGCGAGCAGGTCCATGGCCGGTGTCAGGATAAACCCGGGTTCGACGCCGTTGACGGTGATGTTATCCGCGGCAAGTTCTACGGCAGCGGTGCGGATGAACCCGTTCACGCCGGCCTTGGAGGCGGCATAATAGGCGGTGCCCGGCATGGCGACCCGCGGACCGGTAACCGATGAGGTAACCAGGATACGGCCGCCGCCCTGTTCTCTCATGTGGGGAATGCAGGCATGGGTCAGGCGGAAACAGGCCTTCAGGTTGACGGCCAGCACGGTATCCAGGTCCTTATCCTGGTACTCTTCTATCATGCCTCCCAGGAATGAGGCGGCATTATGCACCATGATGTCGATACGGCCGTAAGCCTGCAGGGTGTTAATTATTACCTTGTTGACGGCACTGGCCGTGCCGATGTCTGCGCCGACCAGGATTGCCTCACCGCCGCCGGCTTTTATCTGCTCGACCGTCTCCCTGCCTGTTTTCTCCGTGCGCGTTGCCACAACCACGCGCGCGCCTTCCCGGGCAAAAATTACGGCAATCGCCCTGCCGATGCCCTGGCCGGAACCGGTTACGATAGCGACCTTGTTCTCAAGTTTGCCGTTCCCCATATCGCCCACCTCATTTTTCGTGCTGAACGCTCAGTCTAATGAAACCGCCTTTATAGTCAATCATTACTCCCGGACGGCATTAACAAAGAAAACGGAATCCGGTGGGTTGATATTCTTTATAATGTGATGAGGATTTGTTATTGACCAGGTTCCGGCTTTCGCCGGAACGACGGATAGTACTGAATGAGTAAACGACTAGAGGGTAAGGCAGCGTTAATCACGGGCGGCGGCACCGGGATCGGCGCGGCTGTCGCCAGGCGGTTTGCCGCGTCCGGTGCGGCCGTGGCCATAACGGGCCGGCGCCGGGAACCCATCGCCGAAATTGCCGCCGGGTTGAACTGCCTGGCCATCCAGGGGGACACTGCCAGTGAGAATGACTGCGCTGCAGCCGTGGCGCAGACAGTCGCAGAATTCGGCGGTCTGGATATATTGATCGCAAATGCCGGAATATTGTCTGCCGCGGGAAGTGTAACAACACTGGACGAGGCCGACTGGCAAGGGGTAATGGACGTAAACGTGACGGGTGTCATGCGGATTGCCAGGGCGGCCATCCCTGCCATGACTGACAGGGGCGGCGGCGCCATAGTGTGTATTTCTTCCGTTGCCGGGATTCGCACATCCAGGGGCTTTGCCGACTACATCACGAGCAAGCACGCCCTCATCGGCCTGACGAAGACCCTGGCCTGTGACTACGGCGCACAGGGGATCAGGGCGAATACCCTGTGTCCCGGCTGGGTAAAAACTCCCATGAGTGATATGCCGGTGGAGAGCCTGGCGGAGCGGGAACACCTGACTCCGGAACAGGCGAGGGCTGCGATGACTCGGCATACGCCGCTGCAACGCATGGGCGAACCGGAAGAGATTGCCGCCTGTGTTGAGTTTCTGGCCTCTGACGACGCCTCGTTCGTGACGGGCGCCACGCTGGTCGCGGATGGCGGTGGTCATATTGTGGACATCGGTACGCTTGCATTTTCCGGATAGAACAACATGCGGAAACGTCAATCAGACAGTGTTCTGCCCCATTCATTAACTCACAATTAAAACAAGTGATTGCGTTATTCCGGTTCCGGACATTAAAATGCAGCCCGGATTTTTAACTCAACAGAGGAATTGACACAAATGGTCAAAGAATTTGCTTCCAAGGCGGACCTTGGAGAGAAACAGGTTACCTTCAGCCGGCTGGCGGACAATGCCTATGCGTACACCGCGGAAGGCGACCCGAATACCGGCGTGATTGTCGGCGACGACGGCGTCATGGTCATCGATACCCAGGCCACGCCGCTGATGGCAGAACGGGTGCTGGACAAAATCCGATCGGTGACGGACAAGCCGGTGAAGTACGTGGTCATGACCCATTACCACGCAGTGCGGGTACTGGGCGCCAGCGCCTACAAGCCGGAGCACGTTATCTCCAGCCGGGATACCTATGACCTCATTGTCGAGCGCGGGAAGCAGGACTGGAAATCCGAATTTGAACGGTTCCCCAGGTTGTTCAACGGCTATGAGAGCATTCCGGGCCTGACCTGGCCGACGATTACCTTCAAAGGAGAGATGTCACTGTGGATGGGTGATACGGAAGTGAAGATCATGCAACTGGGGCGCGGCCATACCAAGGGTGATACCGTCGTCTGGTTGCCTGAAGAGCGGGTGCTGTACAGCGGCGACCTGGTTGAGTACGGGGCCACGCCTTATACCGGCGATGCCTACCTGCTTGACTGGCCTGCTACCCTGGACAATATCACTGCACTGGAACCGCTTGCTGTGGTCCCCGGCCGCGGCGATGCCCTGATGACACCGGAGACCATCAAAGAGGGCATAGGCGGCACCCGCGCGTTTGTTACTGCGATGTACCAGGCTGTTGAAGCCGGCAAAAAACAGGGAAAGGATTTGAAGCAAATCTACAAGGATACCTACGCCACCCTGAAACCGGAATTCGGTGAATGGGTGATCTTCGACCACTGCCTGCCGTTTGACGTGGCGCGCGCCTACGATATTGCTTCCGGCATTGCCGACCCGCAGATCTGGACAGCCGAACGGGATTCCGAGATGTGGGAGGCGCTGGAAGGGTGAGCCGGTGACAAATAAACTCCGGACTGAGCTTGGTGTCGCCAGCCCGGATGACTTTTACGCCCGGCTGATTGAACTGCACGAAGGATTGACGTCCGAGCAGAGCCATAAAATCAATGCCAAGGTGATCCTGATGCTGGCCAACCACATCGGCGATACGGACGTGTTATACGAAGTGCTGGATTACGTCGGCAAAGATTTGGGGTCAGAGTAAATATCCCAAATATCAACTGCTCTGTGTCTCAACTTCCCCGGAGTGATATTTTTTCACATATTCCTGGATGGAGGCAACGCCCTGTTCCTTGGCTTCGAACAGGCTTTCCAGGTGCTCCCTGGAATTGATGATGCCCATGGTAACCACTTTACCCTGCTCATCGATCAGGACCGAGTACGGCAGCTTGCCGACCCCGTAGCTGCGTCCAAGTATTTCCGACAGCACGTAATCGAAGCGCCCCAGTTTCTGCTGCTCGATGAACTTCCTGTGCTGTTCGGCAGGGCCGTCGCTGGCCAGCACGATGTCCAGCCATCCGGTTTCTTCCTTCTGTGCCGAAAACAGCACCGGCAACAGGGTCTTGCATACCGGGCAATCGGGCGCCAGGAAAAACAGCAACAGGCTGCGCGCCGGGTCCCGGACGCCGCCGATACGAATTTTTTTATTCTCGACAGTCAATAGATCCATTTCCGGGGCAACGTCCCCGGGGCGCAGGGCCTGGTTCACCATCAGGGCGCCGGCAGGCGCCACCCGTTCATACAGGACGCCGATCTGCCTGACCAGCGCAAACACCATCAAGCCCAGGATAATGACTATTATCCAGAGCAGCAGGTTGGAGACGATAAGGGCTTCAGGCACGAAATTCCTCCCGGGTCAGCGAGTTAAGCAGGTCTTTATTCATCAGCAACTGGTTGATGATATTGTAGAACAGGCAACCCGTTGCGGTCGCCAGGATGATGATCACCCAGTCGAACCAGAGCAGTGTGCGCGGCATTGCCTGGCTGCCGGCGGCAAAGGCCAGAAACAGCAACAGTCCGTTGCGTGCGATCATCCATTCGCTGATGGTTTGTTTCTGGGCCGGACCGCCGCAACCGCAGTCGATATTGCGCCGTCCGCGCAACAGGTTGATGGCAATCGCGGCAATATAGATGCATAACAACGTCCCGGCAGAGAATGCCGCCGTCCGTGCCGTGGCAGGTACCAGCAGGGCAACGCCGGTCATGATTTCCACCACGGGGAACAGGTATACGCATTGCCGGGTCAACCCTTCCGGCAGGATCCTGTAGTTGGCCAGGGTGGTTGCGAACTCCGCCGGTGCCCGGCATTTGTGCAGCCCTGCCAGTACGAACACGTAGCTGAGCACCAGGGCGGCAACCAGGTTGATGGCGGGGTCGAAGGTAAAGTGAAACATGGATGGACAGGATTTACAGGATGTCAATAAAGATTTTGTCTGAGTCCCGTGGGGCGAAAAGCATGAGTATGCGCATTTGGCTTGCCCGAGTAAAGGGCGTTTTGGCCCTATGACGTATAAGTTGCAGCTGTTTTTTGCTTTACTTCCTCTTCCGTGACGCCGGGCAGACGCTTTACCAGGCGCATGCCGGAAGCGTCAAAGTCAAACACCGCCAGGTCCGTGATTAACAGGTCAACAGCTTTGCGCGCGGTCAGCGGCAGGTTGCAACGGGGCACCACCTTGGAGTTGCCGCTCCTGTCACAGTGGGTCATGGTCACGATCAGTCTTTTTGCGCCGGAGGCCAGGTCCATGGCGCCGCCGACCCCGAGCAACGGTTTGCCGGGAACGGCCCAGTTGGCCAGGTTGCCCTGCTCATCAACCTGTAATCCCCCCATGACGGCAACGTCCACGTGGCCGCCCCGGATCATGGCGAAAGAGGTGGAACTGTCGAAATAGCTGGCGCCCGGCAACGCCGTGACCGGCACCTTGCCGGCATTGATGGGGTATTCCATGGCGCCGCCGGATTGCGGCTCAGGTCCGACGCCCAGCATGCCGTTCTCAGAGTGCAGGACTATGCCGTCCTCCGGCTTGATCAGGTCCGCCACCAGGGTGGGGATGCCCACTCCCAGGTTGACGATATCACCCCGTTTCAACTCGGCCAGCGCAATCCTGGCCATCATCATGCGGGCTTCATCCACTTTTTTAAGGCTCGCCGACACCGATGCCGAGGTGCCCAGGTGGTCCGGGTTGAGGTCGGCCCGCACCAGGTAATCGACAAAACAGCCCGGGGTATGGATAAAATCAGGGTCGAGTGCGCCAGTGGGGACAATCTCCTCGACTTCTGCGATGACCAGCCCGGCAGCCATTGCCGCGGCCTGGTTGAAGTTGTTCTCGGTCATACGGTACTGCAGGTTGCCGATGGTATCGGCCCGCCAGGCCCTGATCACGGCAACGTCGGCGCGCAGCGCCGGGACGAACACCATTTCCCTGCCGTCAATCTCCCTTGTCTCGCGGCCTTCCGCCAGCGGCGTGCCGGCGGCGGTGGGTGTGAAAAAGCCCCCCAGGCCGGCGCCGCCAGCGCGGATGGCCTCGGCCAGCGTACCCTGGGGCAGCAGTTCGAATTCGACTTCGCCGGACTGTGCCGCCGCAACGGCTTCCGGGTTGCTGGTGAAGAATGACCCTACGACTTTCCTGAATTGCCCCTTGCGCAGGCAGCGGCCCCCGGCCAGTCCGGGTTCGCCAACGTTGTTGCCGATATAAGTGAGTCCGGCCAGTTCGGTTTCGGAGATGGCATGCATGATGTTGGTCGGGTTGCCCGTCATGCCGAACCCGCCGACGATCAACACGTCGCCGGAGCGCACTTTGGCCGCGGCCTCTTGCAGGGTGATCTGCGGTACGGTTCTCATGGCTCCCGTATTATACCGGCACAGGGGGATGACCGTGCCAGGCGTTGTCAAGCAGTGCACGCACCCGTTCCCGGGTGACGGGCTCAGGGTTGTTTATTGGTTTCTCCACGGTTACTGCGGCGGCTTCATCAAGGTCCGACTCCTTTACCCCGATGTCCCTGAGTGCGGTGGGCGCGCCGAGGGCTCCCGCCAGCTCGAACAGGCCGGTCGCGGCATCGCTGACGCCCAGCGCCTCGGCTATCCGGCGGGTAGCCTCCGGCCTTGCCCCGGCATTGTAGGCGACACCATGCGGCAGCAGGATCGTGTGGGTCTCGGCATGGGGTGTATTGAAGGTGCCGCCGAAGGTATGGCAGAGGCGATGGTGCAGGCCGGTGGTGCCGGTCCCCAGCGCGGCGCCGGCGAGGCTGGCGCCGTACAGGGCCCCGGCACGCGCGTCCATGTTGCCCGGTTCGGAAATGATGACAGGCAGACTGTGCGCCAGGGCGCGGATTCCCTCAAGCGCCATCACCGAACTGATGGGGTTGGCGTCTTCCGCGGCCGCATTGGCGACAGCCTGGGCCATGGCGTTCATACCGCTGGCCGCGGCGAATGCAGGCGGCATAGTCAGGGTCAGTTCCGGGTCGTATATGGTCAGCGTCGGCACAACGACGTCATCCCGCCGGGTGATCTTGCGATTGCCCCGGGTCACCGCCCAGAGGTTGGTCATCTCGGAACCGGCGTAACTGGTGGGCAACACGACATTGGGCAGGTCCATGTGGAACGCCAGGGCCTTGCCCAGGCCGGTGGTGGAACCGCCGCCCACGGATACGGAGCAGTCGGCGTCGAGCCGTTTTACCTCCGCGATTGCCAGGTTGAGCGTTTCGACGGGTACGTGCATCATCGCTCGCTTGAACAGACCTGCCGCCTTGTCGCCCAGTTGCTCGACGATCGCCTGTCCGGTATCGGCCTGGTGAGGCGTCGCCAGCACCAGGGCGCGTGAGTAACCGAGTTTGGACAACTCCTCAGGCAGGCGTTTACGGGCGCCGGCAGCGAATATGATGTTCCAGGGGAGGGCTTTATAGCGAAAATCCATCACCGGTCAACAGGCAGATTCAATAAACGAATCGCTACAATTCCGCTTGGCGAAGACTGGTTAATGATTGCGAGTATTGTTTTCAATCATCCCGGATTTCTCCAATCACCTTGAGTACTTCATCCTTTTCGGCCTCGATCTGCGGCGACATCATCAGCTTTGTGCCGAGGGTTTCCAGTGGTTCATCGCAACTGAATGAAGGTTTATGTGAACAACAGGCCTCAAACAGGGCGCCTGACGGCGTGCGGATATAGATCGAATCGAAATAACCGCGGTCCTTCACGTCGGAAAAATCGGTATAGCCCAGGCCCTCGGTAAAAAATTTGATGGCATCCTGTTCCTTGCGGGTGGGAACGTTATAGGCCATGTGGTGGATGGCGCCTTCACCCACGGTCCAGGAGCCTGCCTTGCGGTCTGGCTCTATCTCAAAATCCGTGTAGGTGCCGGTGCCGCCTTCGCCCATGGCGTAACGCACCAGGTTGCTGTCGTCCGCTGCCTTGCGGGAGCCCCATGCCACCTCCAGGAATTCCTGCATGAATTCCATGTCGCGGGTAGAGACCCCGGCCGCGTGGGTGCCGCGGATCATGTTTTCGGCGGGGACCGGTCCGTCAGAATACGGCGCGCGTGAATCGTCGTCGACGCCGACGATGGACAGGCGGATGTTGTGCGGGGAACGGAAATCCAGGTGCTTTTCTCCGAAGCGTTCGGTCTCCGTCACCTCAAAACCATGATCCTTCAGGCGGTTGTGCCAGTACGGCATGGAATCTTCCGGCACCGACAGGCTGACGTAGCTGACCTGGCCGCTGCCCTCAGTGGCCTTTACGCCTATGTGGGCTACCGGGAAGGTTGTGAGCAAGGTGCTTTCATCACCTACGTCGTTGCCGTAGTAGATGTGGTAAACCGGTGTCGCCCCGTCGTAGAACAGGGTGCGTTTGACGCATTTCAGGCCCAGCACCTTGGTATGAAAATCGAAGTCTTCCTGCACGTTGCCGACCCCGATGGTTATATGGTGATGACCGGTCAGGCTTGTGCCTGGCAGCTTATCGGACATGTTGCTTCTCCTCCTCCGGGTACATATGTTTGGTGTTTTTTCGTTAATGCTGCCTCAGGATAAAACGCTTACCAGTCCGTGACAACAGGTATAGTATCTATAGCACAGCGGCAGCCCCAGTTAAAACCGAACCACCTTGTACAGTTTAGAAAGTGAATCTATAATAATCAAGGATTATTTTCCATCCCGTCGCGGGCAGACAAAGGGGGATTCTCAATGAAACCGGATCAGCATGAACCCGTATTGATCGTTGGTGCAGGACCTGCCGGCATGGTGCTGGCAAACGAATTGTTGCGCCGGCGGGTGCCGTGCCGGATGATCGATAAAAGAACCGGGCCGACTGAGACGTCCCGTTCCTTTACCTTGCATGCGAAAACCATGGAGATGTTCGAGCACATGGGAGCTGCGCACCGGTTTCTGCAGGATGGTCTGAAAAGCCGCGGTTTTCTGTTCAACTTCAAAGGCAAGGATGTTCAACCGGCGCTGGACTTCACCGGCCTGGACAGTGACTACCCGTACATCCTGATCTACAACCAGAACGAAACCGAACAGAGACTGCGGGAACATCTGGATGCAACCTACGCGTTTCTCCCGGAATGGGACGTGGAGTTGACGGCACTTACTGAAACCGGGGACGGCTGCACTGCAACCCTGCAAAGCAGCACCGGCGAGGAGCAGGCCATCAATCCCCGCTGGGTTGCGGGTTGTGACGGCATCCACAGTTTTGTCAGGAAATCCGCCGGCCTGGATTTTGCAGGCGAGAATTACGAAGGCATGGTAATGCAGATGATGGACGTTCACTACAAGGGATTTCAGGGCGCCGACGACTGGATACATTACTACATGTCGAAAGACAGTTTTTTATTGCTGACCAGGTTGTCAAGCGGCCGCCACCGGGTCCTGATCAGCGATATGGGTGAGGCGGACGACCCGGAATTGACCCGACGCCAGGCATTCCAGCGCCTCATTAACGGGCATGTCAGCGGTACGGAACTCGCCGAACCGGATTGGGCTACGAAATGGGAACTGTGGCGGCGCATCACGGACTCCTACGCTAAGGGAAATGTTTTTCTCGCCGGTGATGCGGCACACGTGCATTCGCCTTCCGGCGGCCAGGGTATGAACGTGGGGATGCAGGACGCGTTCAACCTCGGCTGGAAACTGGCCATGGTAGAGCATGGATATGCACGGAGAGAACTGCTTGAGACGTACACGCCGGAACGCAAGCCAATCGGCGCACAGGTGATCGCAGGCACCCATGCCATGCACGACGTCATCATGGCCCACGGACATGGCATGGACGACAGGTTGCAACTGACGCAAAAGGAGGGCTGGCACACCGATACGGTGAACCTCATTTCCGGCTTGAGCTATAACTACCGGGACGTCATTGACGTGCCGGAGGGTCTGAAGCCGCTACCCGGCCCGGCCTGTGGGGACCGGGTGAGAAACGTGACGCTTTCGGGTAAGCGCCGTTTGTTTGATTTGATCAGGACGGGAGGCTTGAGTCTTATCGTCGTTGAAAATTCCGGCGCGGTCGATGATCAGGCGGTTACACTGCACCGGCGCGTGTCCGGACAATACGCTCATGTAGTCCGCAGCAGGATAATGTCGAAGCGAAATCCTGAGGGACTGCACAATGCAGAAATGGTTGCCGATGACAACGGGGAATTCGCTGGACTTTACGGGGAAATCGGCGCCGGCCAGCTATTATTGATGCGGCCTGATGGTTATATTGCCTTTCGATCTCATCTCGATGAGGCTGACCGTTTTATCGACTATCTCAATACGTGGTTTTACCCCTTGAACCCGTAAGCCCCTGTTTTACCCTCTGACCGGCTGCGCCGCTACCCGGTCCGGCGCCCGCATTTACATCATCCTGACATGCCGTTTATCTTATCTCTTCAATGAAAGAGGAAACGAAGGAGGCTACGGCTTTGTCTACGTAATCTTTTTGCTCCTGGCTTGTTAAAGGACCTTTGATCCCGCAATACCCGTCCAGCATGGGCTTATGCAGTATCATGCCCCAGAAGTATTCCGCTGCCATAACGGGATCCGCGCACCTGATCCTGCCTCTTTCCACCATTGTGGAGAGATAATTCGCAACACCTGCCATACCGCGTTGGGGCCCGTGCTCGTAATAGGTTTTGCCTACGTAAGGTATGCGTTCGGCTTCGGCATAGATGATCCGGCACAGGTTAATGTGGTCTTTTGATGTTATGACCTTTATCCCGGTCCTCCCGATCAGTTTCAGGCCCTCTTCAATACTGAGGGTCGTAAGATCCAGGTTTTCAATAGGGGCCAGGTGGTCGCGTAATTTCTCATCCAGTACGGCGATGAAAAGCGCCTGCCTGCTTCGAAAATGTTTGTATAGGGTACTTTTTGAGGAGCCGGAACGTTTTACCAGGTTATTCATACTGGCTTTTTCATAGCCCATTTCCAGGAACATTTCAGCAGCGTGTTTTATCAGCTCCTTGCGCTTCTGTATGGCGTCCTTGCGCATTTTTTTGACGGCGGGTTCCGCTTTCTGCTGATCTGCCTGGTGCGCTTCCGGATTGATACTCATGTGTGTTTAACTCGTTGTCGGTGGCTTGAATACGCGTGCGTCAGGCGCCTCTTGCAAGTTCAGGGGTTCCCCTGAAAACGCATCTCCCGGCAAAAAATAAAAACGGGCGGAATGTTATACTACCATGCCTTTGACACACGTTTCAGGAAAGCACGATGGGGTTATTGATTGACGGCAAGTGGCATGATGAATGGTATGACACCGAATCCAGCAAGGGGCGGTTCATCCGTTCCGAATCCCGGTTTCGCAACTGGGTAACCGCAGACGGTTCTCCCGGCCCCTCAGGGACGGGAGGCTTCAAGGCCGAGGCCGATCGTTATCACCTGTATGTCTCCCATGCCTGTCCCTGGGCCAACCGCACCATGGTCTACCGCAGCATTAAAGGACTTGAAGGGATGATCTCCCATTCCGTGGTCCACTGGCACTTGGGTGAGCACGGCTGGACGTTTAAGACGGGTGACGGCGTTATCCCCGACCCGCTGCATAACGCGCAATATTGTTACCAACTCTATACGGCTGCCGATCCGCAATACAGCGGCCGGGTTACCGTCCCGGTATTGTGGGACAAACATAAAAATACCATCGTCTCCAATGAATCATCGGAGATCATCCGCATGTTCAACAGCGAGTTCGACCACGTCGGGGCCGGGCCGGGCGATTATTACCCCGAACATCTCAGGGATGAGATCGATGCGATTAACGAGCGGGTGTTCGGGACCTTGAATAACGGCGTGTACCGGGCCGGTTTCGCCACCACCCAGGAAGCCTATGAAGAGGCGCTCTACCCGCTGTTCGATACAATGGACTGGCTTGAGGACAGGCTTCAGGAACGGCGCTACCTGACCGGCTCCCGGATTACCGAGGCGGACTGGCGCCTGTTCACCACCTTGATACGGTTCGACCCGGTCTACGTGGGCCATTTCAAGTGCAATATCAGGCGACTGGTCGATTATCCGAATTTATGGGGTTACACCCGCGATCTCTACCAGCAACCGGGTATTGCAGAAACGATTAACATGGAGCATATAAAAAAGTCATATTTCGGCAGCCACGAAACGGTGAACCCGACCGGTATCGTCCCCGCAGGCCCTGATTTCCACCCCGAGGCGCCCCATGAGCGCCATTTGTTATCCTGATTATGTGATATATCGGGAATATTTGGTATATTTGGGGTCAGTGTAAAAACTCAGGACAGGGTTTGGTATTTTTCTACAGGGCAACCATGGGTTTTTACACTGACCCCAAATATCCTTAACACTGTCTTTGAGGGGAAAACCATGTCCGTAACGACCGTATTCGGCAGTATCGACAACTACGACAAGGGAGGCGTCGAGATTACCGGCAACGAGGAGGCCCGGGATTACCTGTTTACCAATATGTTCGAAGTGGCCGGCAACGCCGAACCCTGGGAGCGTATCGTCATCGCCAAAAACCTGGAGAATACCATCGAGTGTATTCGCGCCGAAGGTGACAGCCCCTGGTACATCTGCAGCCACGATGAGACCGCCCTGCTCATGCAGGGCAGTATGGAGGCCCATTTTATCAAGCCCGCGGACCGCGGACTGGCGCCTGCCGAAGACAAGGAGGGGTCCGTCAGGCTGTCCGGCCGGCCGCAAGGCCAGGTCATGGGTCATGTCAAGGCTGCTTGCGGCCACATGGTCCTGTTGCCGGCCGGTGCAGCATACCAGTTCCGCGCCGGCGAACTGGGGGTAATCTTACTGCAGACGTTACTTGGCGATGAGTCCATAGAGAAGTGGGCCGAGATCTGCCAGCATTGAGACAAGGGGGAGACGACTATGGCAGCAACAGCAGAACAAATAAACGAATTACCGGTACTTGCCGAAGCACACCGGGAAAGCGCGCCGCATCCGGTCACCGGCTACAAAGGCTTTGAAATCGGTTCATTCAAGTTTCAGCGGGATGAGTATTTTGCGCGTATCCAGTGTCCGACCGGGACCCACGTGATGGACGTGGAGAATTTCCTGCGGTCGATGGTGCGAGACGTGGCCTGGGGTTTTTTCTACGGCTGGGTCAACTTCGACGAGGTCTTCGGCACGGTGAATAATTACGGCAGCGTCGATGTCTTTATGGGCGCTTATAACCAGGGCTACAAGGATTCCGGCACGGATTTTACCGAACGCTTCGAGACAGAAGTGCTTCTGGCCTGTTTCAAGTCCCTGCTGTCGGACTGGACCAATGCCTGTTTTAACCCGTTTGCCGCGCCCCTGGAGACCGGCAGCGCGCGTGGGCCCAAGAACGGCAGCAACGATGAGGCCGTGAATTTCCAGCGGGAACTGGCCGACCGGTTCGTCAGTCTTCCCGGCGACAGTCCGGTCCGTTCCGATGAAAACGGCCGGTCCGTCAACCGGCAGTTTGCCGACGTGGACCAATCCGAACCGGAAGTCCATGCCGAGCCCGGGTTCGAAGGCCAGCTGGCCGGGTTCAGCCTGTTCAGGTACCTGTCCCGTTCGCCGGTCACCTGGAATCCGTCCATCGTTTCCGTGGTCAGGAACAGCGCGTATTGTCCAACGTCGGAAGAGCATATCCTGCCGGTGGACCACGGCAACGACAGGGTTGAATGGTTCATCCAGATGTCCGATGAGATAACCTGGCGAGTGGCAGACAAGGACACCGCGGCCCCGATGTCCGTGGTCACCATGAAGGCAGGGGACGTGTCATGCATGCCCGCGGACATACGCCACCGGGGGTATTCCCCGAAACGCTCCATGCTGCTGGTCTGGGAGAACCTGACGCCGGGCCTGGAGATACGCTACGCCAAGGGTGAATTACCGCCGGTTCCGGCCTCGTTCTAGACCCTGTGTCCGTGTTGGGGACACAAGGTTTTGGGGACAGATTTAAATCTGTCCCCGGAGAGCAGTATCAACTACCCCCATACTTCCCGGGCCAACCCGACAATCATGTCCAGTTTTTCCCATTGCTGGTCTTCAGTCAGTATATTGCCCTCCTCGGTGGAGGCGAAGCCGCATTGCGGGCTGAGACAGAACTGGTCAGGGTCGGCATACTGGGCCGCTTCGTCAATGCGCTGCCTGATGGCGTCCCGGTCTTCCAGGTCGCCGGACTTTGAGGTAACCAGGCCCAGAACAACCCGTTTCTCCCCCCGCGGCAGGAACCGCAACGGCTCAAAGCCGCCGGCGCGGTCCGTATCGTATTCCAGGAAATAACCGTCATAAGCCGTTTCCCCCAACAGGGTTTCGGCCACCGGTTCGTAACCGCCTTCCGAGATCCAGCTTGAACGGAAGTTGCCGCGGCAGACGTGGGTAGTCACTACCATGTCTTCCGGCTTGTCTTTCAGGGCGTGATTGATCATATCCGCATATACGCGCGGCAGCGGCTCGGGGTCGTCGCCCCGGTCACGCGCGGCCTGGCGCTCTTTTGCCGAGCAAAGGTAAGCCCACACGGTATCGTCGAACTGCAGGTAACGGCAGCCGGCAGCGTAAAACGCCTGCACGGCCTTGCGGTAAGCCTCCGCCGTATCGGCGAAGAATTCGTCAAGTCCGGGATAAATCTCTTTGCTGATGGAGGCCCTGCCTCCGCGAAAGTGCAGGACAGAGGGTGCCGGTATAGTCATCTTGGGTGCGACGCCGGCAATGCCGTGAAGAAATCCAAAGTGATCCAGCATATAGTGTTGATCGAAACCGACCCTGCCGGTGACGGCAATTGTTTTGGATTTTGTCTGCACCCCGTGAAACTGGATGCCGTGTTCGCTCTCCACCAGTTCGACACCGTCCAGCCCGGCAAGATAATCGAAGTGCCACCACGAGCGGCGGAATTCCCCGTCGGTAACGGCTTGCAGGCCGGCAGCTTCCTGGCGCTCGACTACTTGCCGGATACACTGGTCTTCAATCGATTTGAGAGTATCAAGGTCCGATTTGCCGTCTTCAAAGTCGGCGCGTGCGGATTTGAGCTGGACCGGGCGTAATAAACTGCCTACCTGGTCAGCTCGGAACGGCGCTCTTGCAGTCATGTATATCGATGTCTCTGTTTTAATTTCAAATGACAAGTATAACGTATATGATCAGGCAGAAATTGCATCACAACAATAATAACCGGCAGGACTGTCCAGTCCTGTCGTGATTGAACGACATCAGATCAACCAATATGAACGACACGATCAGACAGCTTGTAGAGGAATTGGGCCCGGATGCCGTATTGACCGGTACCGACATATCCGAAAAATACCATGCCGACGGCTCCGGGGAGACGGCCCATGCCCCCGCCGCCGTCGTCCGGCCTGCATCCACCGGACAGGTATCCGGCGTGTTGCGCATCTGTTCATCCTCCGCCCAGAAAATAGTCGTACAGGGAGGGCTCACGGGGTTATGCGGGGGCGCCACACCCAGGGATGAGGAGGTAGCCCTGTCTCTTGAGCGCCTGACCGGCATAGAGGAACTGGACCGGGATTCCATGACCATGACCGTGCTTGCCGGAACCCCCCTGCAGACCATCCAAGATGCGGCGGACGATGCAGGCTTGCTGTTTCCCCTGGACCTGGGCGCCCGGGGTTCATGCAATATCGGCGGGAACATTTCGACCAATGCCGGCGGCAACGAGGTAATCAGGTACGGTATGACGCGCAACCTGATCCTGGGCCTGGAGGTTGTGCTGGCCGACGGTACCGTCATTACGTCGCTGAACAAGATGCTGAAAAATAACGCGGGCTACGACCTGAAACACCTGTTCATCGGCACTGAGGGGACCCTGGGTATCGTGACGCGCGCGGTGTTGCGCCTGTTCGCCAGGCCGGAAAGCCGCAACACCGCGCTGGTTGCACTTAAGTCATTTGATGAGGTGGTCCGGTTCCTGCATTTCATGGGCCGGGAATTCAGCGGGTCGCTCAGTTCATTTGAAGTCATGTGGGACAGTTATTATGAATACATTATCAGGCACGTTCCGACCGTGAGCAGCCCGTTTGATGACAGGTATCCCATTTATGTGTTGACGGAGATCAGCGATAAATCCAATCAAAACGGACTTGAAGATGCACTCGCAGGAGAGTTGGAGGCCGGGAGGATACTGGACGCGGTAATCTGCCAATCAGAACGCGAAAGACAGTCAGTCTGGGCCATACGTGACGGCGTGGGCGATGCCATGGCCGTGATAAGCAACAATGCCAATTTTGACGTGAGTGTGCCTATCAACAGGATGGCCGATTTCCTGGCTCAACTGGAACCCGAAATAAAGGCGCTTTTGCCGGATACGTCTCTCCTGGTATTCGGGCACATCGGCGACGGCAACCTGCACCTGGTCTTCACGGTGAACAGGAAAGAGGATAAAAAGATGGTGTATAACGTGGTTTACAGGCACGTCGGCGCATATAACGGCTCGGTCTCAGCCGAACACGGTATCGGTATGCAAAAACGCGCTTACCTGCATCAATCCAGGAGCAATGAAGAAATTGCCCTCATGAAACTGTTGAAACAGACCATGGACCCGAAGGGCATTTTGAACCCGGGACGCGTGCTTGACTGACAGCGGCTTCAGTTGTTTTTTTTGAAGGCCTGGTAGCGATCGTTGGTATCACGCCAGACCGGTCCGGGTTTCCCGCCGCCAACCGGCGCGCCGTCAAGTCTGACTACCGGGGCTACACCCAGGGTGGAACTGGTGATCCAGATCTCATCGGCCTGCAGCAGTTCTTTCTGCGCGACGGGAACTTCCAGGCAAGGGTCCCCGGTTGTCCGGATTAACTCCACCACCAGGTCGCGGGTAATGCCCGGCAACAGCCGGTTGCTCTTGGGAGGCGTCCTGACCGTGTTATCGAGCACGATAAAAACATTGCTTGCGGCGCCTTCCGTGACATACCCGTCCCGGCTCAGAATCGCTTCGTGTGATCCATCCTTATCCCTGGCATACTGTTTTAACAGTACATTGGGCAGCAACGCCACCGATTTTATATGGCAGTATTCCCACCTGATGTCCTCGTGCAGGATCGCGCTGATGCCCATGCTGACATCCAGACCTGACAGCGGCTTGCACATGGCGAAGACGGTCGGGGTATAACCGGACTGGTAGAAGTGGTTTCTTTCGGCCGCTCCCCGGGTAACCTGAATATAGACGGTAGAGTCGCCGGAAACCTGGTTCAGGTTCAATAATTCATCCAGCACCGAGCGCCATTTGCGGCCGTCATATTCCAGTGACAGGGAAATGCCAGACAGGCTGTTTTCCAGTCTCTCAAGGTGCTCCGGCAACCTGAACAGCCGCCCGGAAAAAACCGGTATTATCTCGTAGATCCCGTCGGCAAAGTTGAACCCCCGGTCCAGTACCGACACGGTTGCCTGTTCAAGCGGAATAAACCGGCCGTTCAGGTATACCGTTGACACGGCGCCGCTATTCCCGCCAGTGCATTTTGATGTGATCCCGAAACTGCACAAACAAACTTCCCTTTGCCACCGCTCGCTTGGCCACCAGCGGACTGCTTGCCAGCACCGTATCGTCCAGCACCAGGTCCAGCCGGCCCAGTTCCGCACCAGACGCAAGCGGCGCGACGAGTTCCTCCTCAACTGTCATCACCGTCTGGATTTGATCGAATTGCCCTCTCTGCAGTGTCAGTACAAGCTCATCTTCGACGACCAGGTCGATACTGTCGCGCTCCCCTTTCCATACCCTGACGGTTGTCACGGCTTCCGCGGCGGCAAAAAGTTTTCTTGTTTCATAGAACCGGTAGGAATAATTCAGTAACGCCTGTGTGGCGTTGGTCCTGGCGCGTGTTCCGTCCGCTCCCATAACCACCGAGATCAAGCGGATACCGTCCCGGACCGATGAAGCCACCAGGCAATACCCGGCGCTTTCGGTATGGCCCGTCTTGATACCGTCCACGCCGGCGTCCTTGTATAACAGGCTGTTCCGGTTGGGCTGTTTTATGTTGTTGTAGGTGAATTCCCTGATGGAATGCATCGCGTAAATGTCCGGGTGGTCCCGGATAAGCGCACGCGCCAGGGTCGCCAGGTCCCTGGCCGTCGTGTAATGCTCTTCGTGAGGCCAGCCGGAACTGTTCATAAAATGCGTATCTTTCATGCCGAGTTCAGCAGCATACTGGTTCATGAGATCCGCAAAAGCCTCTTCGGTGCCGGAAACGTGCTCGGCCAGGGCAACACTGGCGTCGTTGCCTGACTGGATAATGACACCTTTCAGCAGGTCTTCGACACTGACTTTTTTCCCCACCTCGATGAACATGCGCGAACCTCCCATTCGCCAGGCTTTCTCGCTGACAGTAACCTGGTCTGTCATGGCGACATGGTCTCCGGAGATCTGGCTGGCAACCACGTAAGCGGTCATCATCTTCGTCAGGCTGGCCGGTTCCACTCTCTGGTCTATATTCTGCTCAACCAGGTAAGTTCCGCTGTCGGCATCCGTGATCAGGTACGAGGTTGCCTCAATCTCAGGCGGAGGCGGCACAACCGTAACGCCCGGGACAGTACTGTTCAGGCTGATCCCGACAATCAGGACAAGCAGTTTGACTGATGGATTATTCATAAATTTTCGTTGTTGGAGAAAAGTTGGGATAAAGGATTCATTCAAGCAGGATACGGTGGTCGTAGATATCAAACATTTCCAGACGACTGACGATTTCATCCGCGACCTCTATGTTATTCAAGGGGCCAATTTTAACGCGATAACCAACTCCACTGTCCAGCACCGTAGCCTCTAACCGTACTGGCGTATTTAACGCGCGCAGTTTATTTTTCAGTCTTTCCGCATTGCTGAAATCAGAAAAGACACCTACCTGTATATAAAAATCCAGCGGCGCGCTTTTTTTCGCCGTCCCGGACCGGGGCCTGGCCGGGGCGCCGCCTCCCCGATGGGTTCTCGGGTTAATGGCGCGAATTTCCACCAGGGCGGTGCCTTTGGCAATCATGTCCAGCTTGATGGCAGCCGTATAAGACAGATCAACTACCCGGTTATCATGAAACGGGCCGCGGTCATTGACGCGGACGATTACTTTGCTGCCGTTTTCCAGGTTTTCCACTTCCAGGTAGGAGGGCAGGGGCAGCGTCTTGTGCGCCGCAGTCATGGCGTACATATCGTAAGCTTCACCGCTGGAGGTCTTCTTTCCATGGAATTGCGGACCATACCAGGAAGCAATGCCTTTTTGTTCAAACCCGTCTTCGCTGTCCAGGACATAGTATCTCTTCCCGAACACCTCGTAGGTCCTCATGTTGCCAAGCTTGCTTCTGGGTTCAACCTTCGGGACCGCGTCGGGTATTTTGGCCAGTTCCGCAGGCGACCGTTTCGGCGTAACGTGTTTTTTCGGCGCCGTGGAGCAGGCAGCTATGCCCAGGAGAAGTAAAACTACTAAAGACAGTTTACGGGTTGCCACAGGGCCTTGACTCAGGTACCGGGCTGGTACTGCGCCCTGATTGCCTCTGCCAACTGGTAAACTGCCATTGCATAGAGTGCGCTGTGGTTATACCTGGTGATCACATAAAAATTGTGCAGCGCCAGCCAGTACTCGTATCCGTCTTTGTTTTCAAGCTGTAACAGTTTGACTTTTTCTGCGGGGTCGATATCTCCCTCTGCAGTAACACCACCGGCGGCCATATCCCCCATGTTCAGTTTGAGTTCAAGACCTTTCGTCAACAATGCTGAAGTATCCGTTTCCAGGACGGTTGCCCGGGTGGTTATTCCTGCGCCTTCCCGCCACCCATGCACTTTGAAATAATTTCCGACACTGCCGATTGCATCTGCCGGGTTTTCCCAGATATCGATCAAACCGTCATCATCGAAATCAACGGCATAAGCGCGGTAGCTGCTTGGTATGAATTGCGGAATACCCATTGCCCCGGCGTAAGAACCTTTCAGCGTGTGGGGATCCAGGGATTGTTCGCGGGCCAGCAGGAGATACTGCTTCAGTTCACCGGTGAAGAACTTGCTCCGTTTCGGATAATCAAACGCCAGGGTAGATAGCGAATTGATAACCTTGAAACCGCCGGTATTGTTTCCGTATCGCGTCTCAACGCCTATAACCGCGACCATAATTTCTATGGGGACGCCGTATAATTCCCTGGCGTGTTCCAGTTGCGCCAGGTGCCGCCCCCAGAATTCAACTCCTCCCCGCACCCGGGAGGGTTTTATGAATATCGACCTGTACCGGTGCCACGGCAAGGCTTCGGCGGGCCTGGAAATGGCCGCAATGACTTTTTCGGATAGCTGCACCCTGCCGAGAACATCATTCAATTCATCAGCGTCATAGTCGTACTCTGTAACCATATCCCGGACAAATGCGGCAACTTCTGCCCGCTGCAACAATTCTGCCTCGGCCTGGCTGAGAAACAATAAAACGAACCCGGTAATAACTGTTTTGAATTTCATTTTAATTTGAGAGTAGTCTTCTGTGGGTGTGAACTGCCATGAGGATACCGAAGCCGGCCATGATCGTCAGCATGGATGTGCCGCCATGGCTGATCAAAGGCAATGGGATGCCTACCACAGGTAATTGCCCTGACACCATTCCCATGTTAACTGCTATATAAACAAAAAAACCTGCTACTACCCCTACGCTGAGCAACTTTCCATACACGTGCTGGGCCTCCATGGAAATATACAGACCCCTGGCAATGATGAACAGGTATATGCTGATGAGGATGAGCACGCCCAGCAATCCGAATTCTTCACAAAACACGGCAAAAATAAAATCTGTCGATCTTTCGGGTAAAAATTCCAGGTGTGACTGGGTCCCGTTCAGCCAGCCTTTACCGTAGAGCCCGCCGGAACCGATAGCGATCTTGGATTGTATGATGTGATACCCGGATCCGAGCGGATCCTGTTCCGGATTTAAAAATGTCAGTACACGCTTTTGCTGATAATCATGCATCAGGTTCCATACTACCGGCGCTGATGACATGGCAACCAGCGTGAAACCCGCCAGTAATTTCCAGCTGATACCGGCTATGAACAGAACCGCAAATCCGCTGACTGCAATCAGCATTGCCGTGCCCAGGTCCGGTTGCTTGGCCACCAGCAACACGGGAGCGATGATAAAAATCAAAACCATGAATACCTTGCCGATAGAAGGCGACGGCAGTTCCTTGCTGAGATACAGGGCGATCACCATGGGCAGGGCCAGTTTCATCAGTTCCGACGGCTGAAAGCGAAAGGGACCGATACCCAGCCATCTCTGGGCGCCTTTGCCCGTCTCTCCAAAAAATAAAACCAGGATTAACAGGCCAAGACTGACAAGGTAGAACCAGAGAGAGATGCCGGATAACCGGGCGGGCGGGATCTGGGCTACGGTAAACATCACGAACAAGGCTGCCGCCAGGTGGATTGAGCGGCGAATAATCAAATCCGTATTCTGGTCGCTGGCGCTGTACAGGACTACGAATCCGATCAGGCTCAACACTATGATCCCGAATAACAGAGGGGCGTCAACATGGAGCTTTTGTGTGAAGCTGACCTCTTTCATCCCGTCTCGAATCTTTTTTGCCTGTTAAAATAATGATCCAGCAATTCCCTGGCTAATGGCGCCGCAGTCCTTGAGCCGCCGCCCCCGTTTTCGATGATCACAGCCAGCGCTATTTCGGGCGCCTCAACGGGAGCAAAGGCAATAAACAAGGCATGATCCCGGAATTCTTCAGGTATCTCGTCTTCATCGTATTCTTCATCCTGTCCAATGGTAATAACCTGCGCCGTGCCCGTCTTGCCGGCAAATTGATATTCCGTTCCGGCGCCGGAACTGCGAGCGGTCCCTCTCTCACCGTGCACAACTTCCTGCATCGAGTGGATAATCACGTCCCAATCCGCAGGGTTGGCGGCTATGACCCGCCTGCCTTCATGGGTTGATGCCCTGATCACCTGTTGCCCTGTCGCCGAATCCCTGACTTCAGACAACAGGTAGGGACGCACCAGTCTGCCCCGGTTGGCGATTACTGCCGTGGCAACGGCCAGTTGGATGGGTGTTACCAGGGTAGCTCCCTGGCCTATCCCGGCGATCAGGGTTTCACCCGGATACCAGGGTTGACCCAATGCTTCGCGTTTCCATTGTGTTGAGGGGATCAGGCCGACCGCCTCACCTCCTATATCAATGCCGGTCCGTTTGCCGAGGCCGAAATCCGTGAGCGTCTGGTGGATCAGGTCAATTTTCATGTCACGGGCAAGGACGTAAAAGTAAACGTCACAGGACTGGGAGATGGCATGCACCATATCCATATGACCGTGGCCCTCCTTTTTCCAGTCCCGGTAGCGGCGGGTACTGCCTCTCAGCGAATACCAGCCAGGACACCATGTCTCACTTCCGGGTTCACGCACGTGGTGGGACAAGCCCCCGAGAGCCAGCATCGGTTTTATCGTGGAACCGGGCGGATATTTCCCCTGTAATGTCCGGTTCAATAAAGGAGTATCCTTGGACTGCAACAGGTCGGAATAGATTTTGCTGTCGATGCCGGCTACGAACAGGTTGGGGTTATAACCGGGGGAACTTGCAGACACCAGGACCGCGCCGGTATTGGTGTCCATGATCACGATTGAGCCCCTTCTCCCGTTAAGCGCCTGAACGGCCAGGATTTGCATTGAGGCATCGATAGTCAGATACAGGTCCTTGCTTGGTTCGGGAGGTTCTCTGTATATTTCCCGGATTTTTCTTCCCTGGGCGTTTACCTCCACTTGCTGGTAGCCGACGTAACCATGCAACAGGTCTTCGTAGGCTTTCTCGATCCCTGATTTGCCCACGTAGCTTGTGCCGCTGTAGTTCGATCTATTCAGGTTCTCGAACTCTTCTTCATCGATCAAGCCCACATACCCGACCGTGTGCGACAGGCTGTCAGCCAGTGGATAATAACGGTTTAAACTGGCTACGACGTCAATTCCCGGGAGTTGGTGCCGATTCACCGAAATCAGTGCGACTTCCTCGTCATTCAGGTTCAACCTGAGAGGAACGCCTTCAAACCGGCGCGCGCGTCTCTTTAAATCCCTGAAGCGTTGTATGTCGTCAGGGGTAATGGTAATGATCCTGCCCAGTTGATCGATTACAGAATTCACGTCTGCAACCCGTTCCGGCACAATTTCGAGGGTGAACGAGGGCCGGTTGTCTGCCAGCAATACGCCGTCACTGCTGAAGATCAGCCCGCGCGATGGCACTACCGGCAATATTTTTATGTGATTACTCTTTGATAAGGTTGTGAAATGATCGTGTCTGATGACTTGTAAATTGATGACCTGTAACAGGATCGCCCCGGTGATGACCAGGATTAGCGTCGCGGTCCAGTAGATCCGTGTGTGGACCAGGTTTTTGTTCCAGTCAAGACCTTTATTCGAGGGTTTTGTCGCCATCAGACTGCGTGAATTCGGGACGCTGCGCGTATAACACAGACGATACGCGAGTCTCTTTCCATACGACTATTCAATAAACATTAAATTTGTGCCGAACGCTACGCATGATAATGAAAAATATCGGCCACAAAAACATACTGCTTAAAACCGGCGCCCAGAATGTCCAATGTTGTGGCGGGACACCTATTATGCCGCGCGTCCACAATGTAAAAAACTGGAACAGTAACAGGTAAATACAGATAAGAACGGACTGTTGCATCGGGGGGAATATCCTGATCTGTTTGTGCAGCCGCAGCGTCAGGTATGCAATTACGGACAGCGCCAGGGCATTCTGCCCCAGCAGCGCTCCGGTGTATACGTCCAGCAGAAGCCCAAGTATCCAGGCAATAGCGACCCCGACCCGTTCAGGCAGGACTATACACCAGTAGATCACCATCATGACAACCCATGCAGGACGCCAATCGGCCGACCATCCCGGGAGCGGTATAGTAGTCAGCAGAAAGGCGATAACGAAACTGACAAGAATCACCCACCCGCCATTGTGTCTGACCAGGGGCATCAGTTCATTGCCACATCGGAAGTTGAATTATTCGGCTGGTCAGGCCAGAGTAATAACGCCTCCCGGCTTTCGCCGAACTTTGCGCTCGGTGTCACGAGTACGTTGGAAAAAAGTTCACCGGGGACTCGTGAAATGCTTGAGACGGTGCCTACCGGATAACCGCTCGGGAATTTTCTGCTAAGACCTGATGAGACGATTAAATCTCCTTTCTTGATATCGGCATTAACAGGAATGTGCTCCAGTGACAGTACGTTATCCTGGCCAAGGCCGACCGCGACGGAGCGCAGGCCGTTGCGATTAATGAGTACCGGTATCGCGTGGCTCGGGTCGGTGATTAACAACACCGTGCTCGAGAACGGGGACACGTGGATTACCTGGCCCATGATCCCGCCCGAATCAACCACAGGCTGGCCGTCGTATACCTCGTGCGTCAGGCCCTTGTTGATTATTATCTGCTGGCGGAAAGGTTCCAGTTCAACGCCGACCAGTTCCGCCACGAGCATCCGTTCATAAAACTCGACCGATGATTCCAGCAGTGCTCTCAGGCGCCGGTTTTCTTCCTCCAGCGTGGCAACCCGCTGCAGTCTGGAATACAGGTGCAACTGTTCCGCGCGCAGCGCTTCATTTTCATCCTGCAACGTTTTTCTGGATACCATCACCAACGAAATCCGGCGCGGCAGGTCGGCAGCCAGACTCGCGGTATATTGGAGCGGATAGACAACGGTCGAAATGGTAGTGCGAATAAATTCCAGGTGGCCGTTCTTGTGATCAACCACCATCAGGGCGATCGACACCAGCACGGAGATAATAATCTTTGCGTGTGGTGAGAGGCTTTTGACAAATAATGTGGTAATAAGTCGATACTCCTGGTTTCAGGTTATTCAAATACCAGTATTTCATCACCGAATTCATCAAGAAGTTCTATGAATTTGCCACCGCCGCGTACCACGCACGTTAACGGGTCTTCGGCCACAATCACGGATAATCCTATTTCCTTCATCAGCAATTGGTCCAGGTCCCGCAGCAGGGCGCCTCCACCGGTCAGCACTATGCCCCGTTCAACCACGTCGGAGCCTAACTCGGGTGGTGTTTTTTCCAGGGCATCCTTCACGGCATCGACTATGCCTGACAACGGTTCCTGCAATGCTTCCAGAATTTCATTGCTGCTTATCATGAAACTGCGGGGTATTCCCTCGGCGAGGTTGCGCCCCCTGATTTCCATCTCGTTAACCTCGTCCGGAGGAAACGCGCAACCGATTGTCTTTTTGATATTCTCGGCGGTCGCCTCACCTATCAGGGTGCCGTAATTTCGCCGTATGTAATTGATGATGGCCTCGTCGAGCTTGTCACCCCCGATGCGTACCGAAGCCGAGTAAACGATGCCGTTCAGGGAAATAACGGCTACTTCGGTTGTGCCGCCGCCGATATCCAGGATCATTGACCCGCTCGCATCGCCGACCGGCATCCCTGCGCCCATGGCTGCAGCCATGGGTTCTTCAATCAAGTATACCTTTCTTGCGCCTGCGCCCAGGGCGGATTCGCGGATTGCCCTTTTCTCCACCTGGGTCGAGCCGCAGGGGACGCAAATCAGCACCCTGGGGCTGGGTTTGAAAAAGGTATCGCCGTGGACCGAGTGAATGAAATACTGCAACATTTTTTCGGTAAGGGTGAAGTCGGCGATTACCCCGTCTTTCAACGGTCTGATAGCCTTGATATGTTCAGGTGTTCGTCCGAGCATGTTTTTGGCTGCAGTACCGACTGCGCGGATTGCCTTCATATTGATTGCGCCATGCTCGGTCTTTCCGACAGCAACCACTGAAGGTTCGTTCAGGACGATACCTTTACCGCGTACATAAATCAGGGTATTGGCGGTACCCAGATCGATGGACAGATCGCTGGAGAAAAATCCTCTTAACCTGTTTAACATTCCTTACAATCCGCTTAAAAGATATAACTTTAACAGTGACTTGTATTTTGGGCAAGCCGGGAAATGTGATAGATTGCCCCTGGTTCCATTAAACGGGGAATTATATGCCGCTGGAGAAAAAAGAGATAGAAAATATCGCCTGGCTGGCAAGGTTGACCATAGCGGATCGGGCTATAGCCGGTTACACGAAGGATCTGGCCGATATCCTTGCATTGGTCGAACAAATGCAGTCAGTCGATACCACTGCCATTGAACCGCTGGCGCATCCGCTGGAAATCGATACGCAACTCCGTCCTGACGAGGTGAAGGAAGAAGACCAGCGGGACAGTTTCCAGAACATCGCCCCGCAGACTGAGGACGGTTATTACATTGTTCCCAAATTCATTGAATAACCATCATACCGGCGAATGCAAGGCCCCTGCCTGATGCGTACGGGCCCGTCCCGCGCAGCCGCAGGCAGGGAAGCTGATACCGGGATGCGGCGCAGTGACTGCAGTGAGTGGAGCCTGTTTACCAATGTATGAATACACGCTCATGGAATTATCGCGCTTGTTGCATGAGCGGGAAGTCAGCAGCGTTGAGCTTGTCAACTCGTACCTGCACCGGGCCGAACAATTCAATGGCGGGCTGAACTGCTTCATTTCCTTGTTCCCCGAACATGCGCTTGAACGGGCAAAAGCGGCGGACGTACTGATAGCCGCGGGTGAGGCTGGTCCCCTGACAGGACTGCCTGTTGCGCATAAGGATATCTTTTGCACTGCCGGTTTCAAAACCAGTTGCGCTTCAAAAATGCTGGATAACTTCATCGCGCCCTACAATGCAACGGCCGCGGAACGAATCGACGCGGCAGGGGGCGTCATGATCGGTAAAACCAATATGGACGAGTTTGCCATGGGGTCGTCCAGCGAAACCAGTTTTTACGGTCCTGTAAAGAACCCGTGGGATACGGACCGGGTGCCCGGCGGTTCTTCCGGCGGGTCGGCCTGTGCAGTCAGCGCCAGGCTGGTGCCCGCGGCAACCGCCACGGATACGGGCGGTTCAATCAGGCAACCTGCGGCGCTCTGCGGCGTAACCGGGCTGAAACCCACTTACGGACGCGTATCCCGCTACGGCATGATCGCCTATGCTTCCAGCCTGGACCAGGGCGGTCCCATCACGCAGACCGCGCAGGATGCGGCCATGTTACTGTCCGCCATGTCCGGGTACGACCCGAGGGACGCGACCAGCGCCGATGTCAATGTCGATAATTACCTGGATGCCTTGAACAAGGAAATCAAGGGGTTGAAGATCGGTCTGCCCAGGGAGTACTTTTCTGCCGAACTGGACCGGCCAATCACTGATGCGCTTGATGGCGCGCTGAAATTATTCGAACAGGCGGGGGCGTCGATTGTCGATATAGAATTACCCCATACGGAATTGTCCATCCCGGTCTACTACGTGATCGCCTCCGCTGAATGTTCATCAAACCTGTCCCGTTACGACGGTGTACGCTTCGGCCATCGCTGCACGGACCCCGGGGACATCATGGACCTGTTTTGCCGCTCGCGCAGCGAGGGTTTCGGCAACGAGGTCAAGCGCAGGATCATGATCGGGACTTATGTACTGTCCGCAGGATACTATGATGCGTATTATCTCAAGGCGCAGAGGCTGAGACGGCTGTTGCGGGATGAATTCCGCGCCGCGCTGGAACAGGTTGACGTCATCGTAACGCCCACAACCCCGACGGCCGCATTTCCCCTGGGTTCACGGCTTGATGATCCGGTGGCCATGTACCTGTCCGATATTTACACCGTATCCGTTAACCTGGCCGGATTGCCGGCCATTTCGATCCCGGCCGGGTTCAGCAACGGCCTGCCGGTCGGCATGCAGATCATCGGAAATTATTTCCGTGAAGCCGCGCTGTTGAACGTCGCCCACCAGTATCAGCAGATGACGGACTGGCATAAACGTATGCCGGGAGGCTGGCAATAACGATGCAATGGGAATCCGTCATCGGTCTTGAACTGCACGTACAACTGGCTACGCGCAGTAAAATATTCTCGGGCGCAGCGAACCGGTTCGGCGCGCGCGCCAACACACAGGCATGTGCCGTTGACCTGGGTCTGCCCGGGGTGTTGCCGGTCGCCAACGAGGAAGTCATACGCATGGCGGTCAAATTCGGCCTTGCTGTTGATGCAAATATTGCGCAACGGTCCGTGTTTGCGAGAAAAAATTATTTTTACCCCGACTTGCCCAAGGGCTACCAGATCAGCCAGTACGAGTTGCCCATCGTCAGTGCCGGAAGAATTCAGATCCGGGATAACGGCACAGTCAGGGAAATCGGCATAACCCGGGCGCACCTGGAAGAGGATGCCGGCAAGTCCGTGCATGACGGTTTTCC
The DNA here is from genome assembly GCA_965208655.1 of Gammaproteobacteria bacterium. Taxonomy (GTDB): domain Bacteria; phylum Pseudomonadota; class Gammaproteobacteria; order Eutrophobiales; family Eutrophobiaceae; genus JAAXHV01. The sequence goes on along the minus strand of CBDBPJ010000007.1, from coordinate 676,171 downwards.
CGGTTTCACCGGCATTGACCTGAACCGTGCCGGCGCGCCGTTAATCGAGATCGTTTCCGAACCGGAATTACGCTCCGCCGGGGAAGCGGTTGCCTATATGAAAAAAATCCATTCCCTGGTGCGCTACCTGGAGATCTCCGACGGCAACATGCAGGAGGGCTCATTCCGCTGTGACGCCAACGTATCGGTCAGGCCGGAAGGAGAAACGCGACTGGGAACCCGCGCAGAGATAAAAAACATCAACTCCTTCCGCTTTGTCGAGCAGGCGATAAATTACGAAATCAGCCGGCAGATCGAACATATCGAAGCCGGCAACAAGGTGGTGCAGGAAACCCGGTTGTTTGACCCTGGTAAAAATGAAACCCGATCGATGCGAACCAAGGAAGAGGCCAATGACTACCGTTACTTCCCCGACCCCGACCTGCCGCCCGTGGTGATCGACGAAGACTACATTGAAACCGTCAGGGAACAACTGCCGGAATTGCCTGAGCAGAAGCGGCAGCGTTTTATGGAGGAGTACGCGCTGTCCGGGTATGACAGCGACTACCTGGTTGCAAACAGGGACACGGCCGATTATTTTGAAACAACCGTAGCAGCCGCTCCGGGGCAGGCCAAACCCGTCGCAAACTGGGTCATGGGCGAATTGAGCGCGGCACTGAACCGGGACAACCTCGGCATCAGTGCAGCCAAAGTCAGCGCGCACATGCTTGCCGGCCTGGTAACGCGCATTGCCGACGGCACCATCTCCAACAACATCGCCAAGCAGGTTTTTGAGGCCATGTGGCAGGGAGCAGGCAGTGCCGATGACATCATAGAAAAGCAGGGCCTGAAACAGGTTACCGACACCGGTGAGATAGGCCGGCTGGTCGACGAGGCGATCGCCGAAAACAGCGCACAGGTGCAGCAATACCGGGACTCACCGCCGGAAAAAAGGGCGAAACTGATCGGCTATTTCGTGGGGCAGGTGATGAAGAAATCCAGGGGCAAGGCCAACCCGAAGCAGGTCAACGAGCTACTGACGGAGAGACTCACATAAGCCGTGTTAAATCATTCCGTGTACTGATGTGAATAAGGGATTATTAATCCCCTCAAGTTAAGCGGTCTCCCGGATCGTCAGCCCCAGGTCATCTATCATCCTGTCGCGCATGATGAACTTCTGCAGCTTGCCGGTAACCGTCATGGGAAATTCATCGACAAAACGGACGTAAAAGGGCACCTTGTGGCGGGCAATCCTGTCCCTGCAGAACGCTTTGATCCCGGCTTCGTCCAATGCACACCCTTCCTTCAGTTTTACCCAGGCACAGAGTTGCTCACCGTATTTGTCGTCAGGTACGCCGAACACGGCGACGTCCTGGATATTGTCATGGCTGAACAGGAATTCCTCGACTTCGCGTGGGGAGATGTTCTCGCCGCCGCGTATCACCATATCCTTCACGCGCCCGACAATATTGCAATAGCCTTGCGCATCGATGGTGGCAAGGTCGCCCGTATGCATCCAGCCGGCCGTGTCGATGGCCTCCCGGGTCTTGTCCACCTCATCCCAGTAACCCTGCATGACATTATAGCCGCGGGTGCATAATTCCCCTTTCTCGCCGATGGGGACGGTCCGCCCCTCCGCGTCGATGATCTTCACCTGCACGTGGGGGTGGATACGGCCCACGGTGGACACCCGGCGCTCCAGCGGGTCATCGGTGCCGCTCTGGAAACTGACCGGACTGGTCTCCGTCATGCCGTAAGCGATGGTGATCTCGCTCATGTTCATCTCGGCAACCACGCGTTTCATGATTTCGATGGGGCAGGACGACCCGGCCATGATGCCGGTACGCAGGCTGGACAGGTCATAATCCTGAAAGCCAGGCAGGTCCAGTTCGGCGATAAACATGGTGGGAACGCCGTACAAGGCGGTGCAGCTTTCCTCGCTTACCGCTGCCAGGGTCAGGGCGGGGTCAAATCCGTCATTGGGGACAACCATGGTCGAGCCGTGAATAACGCAGTTAAGGTTGCCCATCACCATGCCGAAACAGTGGTAAAACGGCACGGGGATACAGAGCCTGTCCCGTTCCGTGAAGTTCATGGCCTCGCCGACAAAATAACCGTTGTTGAGGATATTGAAATGAGTCAGTGTAGCGCCCTTGGGGGAGCCGGTAGTGCCGCTGGTAAACTGAATATTGATGGCATCGTCGGGTTGCAGCAGGAGTGACAACTCCTCCAACCTGCGCCGTTCGGCAACGCCGCCCATTGCCGATATGCGGCTGAAGTTGTAACAGCCGGGGGTCTCTTCCTCGCCCAGGCGGATGACGGCTTCCAGGTGGGGCAACCGGCGAGAAGCCAGTTCCCCTGGTTCGGCCGCATCCAATTCGGGCGCCAACTCCTGCAGCATGGCGATGTAATCACTGCTCTTGAAACGGCCGGCGCTGACCAGTCCCTTGCAGGAGACCTTGTTCAGGACATATTCCAGTTCGTGGGTGCGGTATGCGGGATTGATGTTCACCAGGATCAGGCCTGCCCGGGCCGTTGCAAACTGTGTGAGGACCCACTCGGCGCAGTTGGGAGCCCAGATGCCGACCCGGTCGCCGGGCGCAAACCCCAGGGCAACGAACCCTGCCGCCAGATCATCCGCACGCTGCAGTAACTCCGCATATGACCAGCGGACATCCTGGTGGCGGACCACCAGGGCTTCCTGCTGTGGAAACGTGTCTGCAGCTGCCTGCAAGGCATTGCCGATAGTCTGGTAGAGCAGCGGTTTCGTACCAACGCCGCTGACAAAGCTGAGTCGTGACATCATCATCTTCCCACGATTTCATGTAATACGTATACTTAGCGATATTATACGCTGACAGTAAATAGGACAAACACCCTAGTCGGAGTGCCTGAACTCATGCATCTTAACTGTGAAGTTAACAAAGAAGAAGGGGACCAGTGAAAAAATTACTCCCTCCGGGTCTCACAGCCAGTAAATTTACCCGCGCCCTGGCAGCCTTCCGCGAACTTGCCTGCGTCCGGCAGCCAGGTGTGATCGTAGTCGGTTGCAGCAAAGGCGCGGCCGCCTTTGCTGTAACCAGCCCCGGTTACCTGGGCTATCTTGCCGTAATTTCTGAAATGACAGTTGTCCGGTTCCCGGGATGAGGTTCATATGATTGATTTTCCCGAAATGTTTGCTTCACATGAAAGGGTAGAGGGTCAACGCAATACCGGAATCGAGGCAATACGGCTTGCCTTGATTGAGGGAGAGAAAAGCGGCATCAGCGACCAGACACCGGAAGATATCAGGAAGGATGTGCGTAAGCGATTAAGTAAAGATGGCGAGTTACCTACTAAATGACGGAACCGCATTCACATCATCTGCTTCTGCAGGTCGATAAGGTAGTCGATCTCCTCCTCAGTATTGAAGAAGTGGGCGCTGATGCGCAGGTTGCCGATGCCGCCCAGGGTGCGCATTGAGATCTTGATGGGTTTCATGCAGCGGCCCGGGCCGGAGCAGCGTTCGAAGAAGGCCTTGTCCTTGTCGTAGTCGCCGGTGGTGTAGGTGATCAGCCCGTGGCGTTTGCCGGGATCGGTGGGACAGGTTACCCGGCAGCCGATCTCCTGGAGCCTGTCGATGGTATAGGTGCCCAGGCGCCGCACCCGTTCCTCGACGTTCCTGATGCCGATCTTCTCGTAAAATTTCAGCGTCGCCACCCAGCCGAACAGGGACGGTCCGATCGTCACGTCCTGGGAGAATTGGTTGGCGTTGTTCACCGGGGGGTAGGTCCAGCTTGCCAGCGTATCGTGATCCCTGTCTGCGAACGGGATGGTGCCGGGGATGTCCGCCCAGATGTAATTGCGGTAGCGGGCGTCGATACGGTCCATGACGGAACGCTTGATATAAAACAGGCCGGCCCCTTCCGGGCCGCACTGCCATTTGTAGGCGCCCGATAGCAGGAAATCGACAGCGTCGTCTTTCACGTCTATGTCCACTGCTCCCAGGGTCTGCATCGCGTCGTCCAGCACCAGCGCGCCCTGGGCGTGGGCAATGCGGCACACCTCCTTCATATCGAAGGTGAACCCGCAAAACGCGGTAGTGCGATCCACGATTACCATCCGGGTGTTGCCGTCCACCAGCTTTTCCATGTCTTCCATCAGGATCTCTCCATTGACGTTGCGCACCACCCGGATCTCGATACCGTAACGCTGGCGCAGGTCCTGCAGGATATAGGGAATGGAAGGGTAGGACAGGTCCGTGATCACGACGTTATCGCCTTCAGCCCATTCCATCATGTTGTACAGGATCAGGTTGGCGGTGATCGCGGGCCGGTAGGCGTTGGTGACCTCGTCCTTGTCGGCGTTGATGAACCGGGCGCCCAGGCGGATGCTCTCATCCCACTTGGCCAGCAGAAACGGGTGGGTTGCGATATCGGCGTTGGGCAGGTCTTCCATGCGGCCGTACTCGACAAAATTGTAAAAATCGCGCACCGCGCTCAGCCAGTAATTACCCGGCACCATCTGGTCGGCCGCGTTGAGGTACACCCAGTGGTCCAGCAGCTTGAATTCCGCGCGCACCTCGTCCAGGTGCTCGTCAATATAGTTGTCGCTCATATCAGGGAAAATGTAATTTGACAATTATAAGTGAAAAGACGACATCCATCCGGTTTGATTTTGTCACCAGTGACTCGAAGTGTAAGATCGATATTTGGGGTCAGAGTAAAAATACAATCGGAACAACAATGACGCAACCATCCCGTCGCGAACAATGGTCCTCCCGTACCGGGTTCATCCTGGCTGCGATCGGCGGGGCCGTCGGACTGGGTAACATCTGGAAGTTTCCCTATATCGCCGGGTCCAACGGCGGCGGCGCCTTTGTCATCGTCTACCTGTGCGCGGTGGCGCTGGTTGCCGTACCCATCCTGGTTGCCGAACTCATGCTGGGCAGGCGCGGCAGCCGGAGTCCGCCTACGGCCATGCTGCTCAATGCAGAACGGGAAGGCCGCTCCCGGTGGTGGTCGGGAGTAGGCTGGCTCGGCACCGCCGCCGGCTTCCTCATCCTCACCTTTTACAGCGTCATCGGCGGCTGGGTGCTGGACTACACGTTTGTGTCGGTTGCCGGCGGGTTTGCAGGGATCGGTCCCGACGCAGCGCAGGTGCGTTTCGGCAATCTGCTGTCCAGTCCGTGGCGCCTGATGTTGTCCTTTACGGTATTCCTGGGCATCACCGGGTTTATCGTCAGCACGGGTCTGCGTAACGGCATAGAACGGGCTACCGGGATCCTGATGCCGGCGCTGTTCGTCATACTGCTGGTATTGACTGTCTACAGTGCCCTGGCCGGTGACCTGGCTGCCGGGCTCAGGTTCCTGTTTGCCGTGGACTTCAGCAGGATCACCCCGGGGGTCATGTTGTCGGCGGTGGGGCATGCATTTTTTTCTGTCGGTGTATCCATGGGGTTGATGATGGCATACGGCGCCTATTTGCCGCACGATGTTCCGATCCCCAGGACTGCAGTCGTCATCGCCGGCGCCGACACACTGGTCGCCCTGGTGGCCGGACTTGTTATTTTTCCACTGGTGTTCGCCAACGGCCTGGCTCCCGGTGAGGGTCCGGGCCTGATATTCGTCACGTTGCCGATTGCATTCGGCAACATGCCTGCCGGCGCCTTGTTCGGCTTTCTGTTCTTTCTGCTCCTGGCGTTTGCCGCAATCACCTCTTCCATCGCAATCATAGAGCCGGCGGTAGCCCGGGTGGCAGAACATCGCAGCATCAGCCGTCGTACCAGCGCGGCCCTGGTCACTGGTTCAATCTGGATCCTGGGCATCAGCAGCGTGTTGTCATTCAACCTTTGGGCGGAGGTCAAACCCATCGCCGGTAAAACCATCTTTGACCTGGCGGATTACCTCACGGCCAACCTGATGATGCCGGTAGGCGGGATGCTGATTGCGGTATTTGCCGGCTGGTTCATGCGGCGCAGTACACTGACGGATGAATTACGGATACGCAGGACCTGGCTGTTCGCGTCCTGGCGCTTTCTGATCCGGACCGTAGTGCCGCTTGCTATCGCCGGGATACTGGTGACGAACCTGATTTGAGTCTGACTCCGGTACCGGATTTATGTACCATGCGGCCATGCCGCCTACGCCCGGGAAGCATCCGTCAGGCAAGGCCTGCATTTACTGAATGCAAAGCCGCAACCGGGAGAGGGCAAGCGACTGTATAATGACGACATGCTGGGGCTGTATTCCTATGACGCAACAAGCGTTGCCGTATGAACCCGGGAAATCACTTGTCGCTGTTCGTCATTGCCGCGAAGCTTGTCCCTGCGAAGGCAGGGAGCGGGAATCCGGTCAAATACTATATTCCGTATTAATTAGAACAAAAAAACTCGTATCTACAAGAGAACCCTCAACATGAAAATATACTACGGCTGGTGGGTACTGTTGGGACTGTTCCTGATCTACACCGCCAACAACGGCATACTCATCTATACCTTGCCGCTGTTTTATCCCGAACTCATCGATGAGTTTGGCTGGAATGCCGAACAGGTTACCCGCCCGGCCGCGCTGTTCCTGGTCGTCGCCGCCCTGGCCGTACCGTTCGCAGGCGTGTTGTTTGACAGGTATTCGACCCGGATTGTCATGTTGCTGGGCATCCTGGCCCTGGTGGGCGGTCTCTGGTTTTATCCTTCCATAACCTCACTCGGCCAACTGACCGCGATTTACGTGGTGTTCGCCCTGGGTCTGGCCGGTTGCGGCCTGGTGCCCAATATGCTGATACTGACCCGCTGGTTCAAGCGCTACCGGGGCCTCGCCGCCGGGTTGCTGCTGATGGGATCGACCATCGGCGGCGCGGTTTTTCCGCTGCTTACCCGGGAGACACTGGTCACACAGGGATGGCGCCAGGCGGTGTTCATGATTGCGGTGCTGGGCAGTGTAATGATGATCAGCGCCGTCCTGCTCCTGGTTCGCAACCGGCCCGAGGAGATGGGACTGGCTGCTGACGGCGCCGAGTTGTCCGCCGGGGCTGACCGCGCGGGGATAACGGGTTCTGCAGGCCCCACACTGAAGCAGGCAGTGAAAATGCCGGTGTTTTATGTCCTGGCGTTCGTCACTGCCGCACTCTGGTTTGCCACTTTCGGCATGTTGCAACACCAGTCAATATTCATAGGCAAGGACCTGGGGGTCGATTCGGCCCGGTTGCCGCTGATATTCAGTATGTTCTTCTGGTTCGCGATTATGGGCAAGCTGCTGTTCAGCTGGTTCAGCGACAGGGTGGACAAGTTGCGGGTAATGCTGGCTGCAGTGCTGAGTCTTATTATCGGCCTGTTGCTGTTGCGTACCGTCTCAGCCGATAACATTGCCGGTCTGTACGCTTATGCGGTGGTTTTCGGTGTAGGTTTCGGCGCCTCGTTCAGCATGATCCAACTGGTGCTTGCCGAGTATTTCTCCGGCGCCTCCTATGGCAAAATCCTGGCCTTGCTGACCACCGTGGATTCCCTTGCCGGGTCCGCCGGAGTCAGTTACATGGGACAGGTGCGTGTCGCACAGGGGTCTTACCTGCCGGCGTTCGGTTTGCTGATTGTGTTATGCGCCGTATCCGCCATCCTGATAGTCTTGCTGATGCGATGGAAGCGTAAACAGCCCGTGGTTCCCGCGCAAGCGGGAACCAAGTGACATGATACTTTACCTGGTCGGCCCGCTGACGCGGCTAACCATGGTTGGAGAAACGCCGTTGGTCCTTGTGACGGAGATGGTGCATCTCGAATTCGCGTTTCTCGGAGAAATTAATCGAATCGAGAAAACCGGCGGTGGCGTGAAAAGACTCCAGCAGGTTTTCAGCCATATTCCTGGTCAGGTTGGTTTTCACCACAATGCGAAACATGGTTGTTTCCGGGTCCGCGTCATGGAAAAGGCCAAGGGTCTTCTCCGATAGCGGATGATTAAATTGCATGCGGTAGCTTCCCAGGTACCAGTGATGCTGGGACAGCGCATGTTGCAGATCGACGTCGTTATAGTAAAGCTCACATTCGGGATTCAGCATGGCGGTCACCACGGGGAGACAGTGTTCATTGCCGTCGTCCAAAAGCACGAATCTGCGTTTTCCCTGGTGAGTCATGGCCTTTAATCCGTCGCGCAGGAATCTGGCATTGCTCATCATGTTGTCGTTGCATTGACGGTAGCCTGTCATGCCGTAGTTGAGGAGCTTGTAGTATTGCGAATAAACGCCGGTAGCGGGTCGTGAGAAGTTCAGCGTATAGGAATGCGCCTTACCGCCAAGGTAAGTGACCGATACCGCAACATGCTCACTCAAGTCTTCGCGCTGCCGCCACACGACCCAGCCCGCGCCGCAACTGGACTGGCCGTACTTGTGCCCGCTGGCAGAAATGGACAGTACATTGTTCAGGCGAAAATCCCAGGGGGGAAGACCATCCTGAAAAGGCGCGATGAACCCTCCGGAAGCGGCATCCACATGAATCCCGACCTGGTAACCTTTTGCCGCATTGATCTCTTCCACGACGTCGTTCACATCCCAGACGGGGTCGTACTGCCCCCCGTAATGGTTGCCCATGATGCATACCACGCCAATGGTGTGTTCATCGATGGCCGCCCGCACCTGTTCCGGGTCCAGTTTGAATTCGTTTACCGAAGGTTGTAACAGCCTCGGTTCGATGTCCATGTATTTGAACAGTTTTTCCCAAGCCGCCTGAAAACAGGTAGATATAACCAGGTTGGGACAGATGCTCCTGACTTGCTCCTTGTTGAGGTTATTGCGTCTGGCGTACCAGTTGCGCCAACGAAACTTGAGCGCCAGTCCGGCAAGCAGGCAGGCTTCCGTAGAACCGACCGTACCTGCCCCGGGGTAAACGCCATAATCGTCCAAATCGTCCGGTTCAGGGCAGTTCCACAGGCGGGCGATCATATTGACGACGGTGTCATGCAGTTTATAGGACTGGGGATAAACCGTCTGGTCCGCCAGGTTTACACGCAGACCCATCAGCGCGATCTCATCTTCCTCCTCCTCCAGGCTGACGTTCACGTAGGAGGACGTGTTAAGCCTGTGGTCGAAGTCGAGAGAATGTGCATTCTTGATTATCAGCTTCACGGTGCCCCGGTCCAGTCCCTCCCGGGGGATCTCGCGCAGGTTGAACCAGTTTTGCTGCGCGGCATCGGAATGATAGTAGCCGGTGCCGCCGGCCAGCATCAGTTCCTCAAGTTTTGCGCGCAACTCATCAATTTCACGCTGCAGGCGAGCCTTCTCAACAGACATTATAAATTCCTGTATTGATTTAATTGTATTGCCGGGTTCGGTAATCCCGGCACAGGTTAATGAATCAACTGGACTTGCATGGGTCCTGTGTTATAAACCGTCCGCCAGCAGTACGGTAATATCTACCGCGCCTTGCCGCAGTTTTTTCAGTTCCTTATATTCGTCTGAATGCCACATCGTGCGGGCATGGTCCATGGATGGATATTCGACTATGACCAGGGCCTGGTAGCCCCATTCACCCTCCAGCGTTTCCACCTCTCCCCCTTGTGCCCGGTAACGTCCGCCGTATTTTTCAACCATTGCGGTTATTCGCTTTGCGTATTCGGCAAATTGATCGGGATTGGTTACAGTGGCTTGTACGACCATATATGCAGGCATGATATTTTTCTACCGTGATTGTAGTTCAACCGGATTATTGTCTAAATTCAGTATCTTGATTACGTTACCCCGTTTGCTAAGGTAAACTTTCGCCGGAATGACGTCAAGCCTGCATGATTTCAGGAGACCGCCTAACATGAAAATCATTTTGGCTGGTGGGTCCTGCTGGGGCTGTTGCTAATCTGCATGGCCAATAACGGAATACTCATCACGGCCCGTGCGGGGTTTACATACAGCTATCGAATTCATGGTTGTGGGTATTATGCCCTTACATTACATGAAAGAAGGTGGGGATATTCCAGTATTCGATTATCTGCGGTCATCAACGTGAGATTATGCACCACTGCCGTGGCGACCAGTATCCTGTCGGCAGGGTCGCGGTGGAATTCGCCGGGAAGTTCGTAGGCTGCCAGGGATATGTCGTGTGTAACAGGAATAGTTTCCGCTTTAAGCCTGTTCAGTGTTTCCGAAATCCAGGTCCGCAATTGCCCTGCCAGTGTAAGGCGTTCCCTCCATACCAGACGTGCGATTTCCAAAGACGAAATGCTTGAGACGAACAGAGCATTGTCTTCGTTGAGGATCATGCTCCGTGCTTCCGGCCCGAACTGTCCTTGTGACTGCTGCGACCATAACCACACGTGCGTGTCGAGCAAAATTCTCATTGTTCCATTTCCCACTCGTCAGCGAAGTCAGAGTGCACAATATCGCCATGGATGGTAATCCAGCCACGCATTGTATCCAGCTCCCGTTTGCGGGAAGTATTCTCGGTATACGGATTGATCACTGCAATAGGACGTTTGCGCAATGTTACCAGGAGGGGTTCTCCGGTTGTCTGTACGGTCTTTAATTTGTCAATGCACTTTGCCTTGAACTCCGAAATGCCTATCTCTTTCATCATGATCTCAATTAGTTAACACTAATCTAATATAACCTGGTCAATTGACTAGGTCAAATTAATTTCAGATGCCGTGGTTTAACCAGGGGAACACGGTACATGCGGCGAGCTTCACTGTTCAGATCAGATTTTCCCGTATTAACCTATCAATGACGTTCTTGAGGGTATCGGTGAAATGGCTCCGCTCCGGTACGAAGTGATACCCCGCATTGTCCAGCAGCGGTCCCGTTGCGCCGCGGTGGTCGGGCGACGTGACCATCATATCAGGGAAGAAGGTCTTGCCGGGACCGTTGCTGAGGTCGAAGATGGAAAACGCCATGCCGTCACCGGCGATAGGGTAGCTGGCACAACCTACCTCACAATAATCTTACCACTCGCAATCCGGTGCACCACGGAAGCGAGATATGTCTGGTATGGCATGCCCATCTCCCGGGCAATCGCTTTCACACGTTTGATATCGCGTTCTTGCAGACGCAAAGTGATGGCCTTACGCTTCTGTGTATTCTCAAGGACGTTTTTCCACTCGTCGCGTGCGGCTTCCTGTTCAACCGTATGCTGCAGTGAGATAGTCCCATCTTCGATAGCAGCCTCAAAATCCGTCACAAGTTCTTTTTCCTCTTCATCAAGAAACGGAGCGTCAGGGCCATACTTTGATATATTATTCATGCTTGTCTCCCTCGTGTACCTTCAAGAATAAACGGTTAGCCTTTCGGCTGCGATATATGGTCTTCAGGAAGCGCACGTTGCCTTCCCTGATATATGGCACGATACAGGCATAGTCATCTATCTCCACTATCAGGACGCGCTGGTTTGGATAACGTTTCTGGTTCGGATGCGGAAAGTCACCTATGAAGTCCCCATTTTCAATGGCGGCCTCAACGTCCTCAAAACTCAGTCCTCTTTCTTTCCTGAGGATTGCATTTCTTTCCGGGCTCCATTCCAACCAGTCTTTTGACATATTGATATAATACTGAATAAATATTGAATATCAATATATTCGAGTCTTACCCGTATTCTTTTATCAGATTGTTTGTAGCTTCGTGAAATGTAATCAAGACCTGCGTGTTATCTCTTTTCCCAGACAAGTTGTTCGAACAACGCTGTCTTATCCAGTTTCCCCGAGGACGTTTTCGGTAATTCCCCGGCCACCACGTAACGGGACGGTATCTTGTAGGGCGCCAGTTGTTTCCGGCAGTGATCATCCAGGGCGCTTTCGGTGATAGTTTCGTCTGCCGTGATAAACACCGTCACGGTCTCGCCGAATTTTTCCGATGGCTCGCCGACGACGGCCGCCGCCTTCGCTGGACGTGTAATAACCGGTTAACCCGGGATTGACCTTCCGGCGTATCTCACCGGCCTCTGCCGGGTACAGCGCGGCGCCGCTGATCAGCAGCTTGTTCAGGCCGGGTAGCAGTAACTCATCCTTATGGAGCGGAACGAGCCTGCGCAGTTGGGTCGGCACCATGAAGGTCACATTTGCGCGGGACACATTAACCGCAATGACCAGGTCGTGAGGTTCGTGTGGCGGATTCCGTGTATACGCTGGGTGCGCCGGTGGGCATAATGAGCGACTACCTGGCTGATCAGCATAATCAGGATTCCCTGCGCTACTCACTGCTCGCAGTCAGCCTGGTGTTCGGCCTGTGGTCATCCCTGCACTATTTCCTGGCGGGGAAGACCATACGCAGGGAGTTCAGGAAGCCGGGTTAACCTTTCGTCTCCATTGCAAGCATTCCCGGTCAATGATACTCTCCCCTGACCGCCCATGACTACTGTGCTGCAAACCCGGCAACGGCCCGGCATGAGGCTGGCCGTACGCGTGTTTTTTGTGATGGCCGCCTTGTTGAGTATCACGGTGATCGCTACCTCCACCACGATGCTGTACAACAGCGCGCTCGCCCTGCGGGAAGAAGCGCAAATCAGCGCAGTCCAGACGGTGGAACTGCTGTCAACCGAGTTTGCGGAAATTGGCGAGATTTCACTGGCAAACGTTGCGAGAACACTCGATTCGACCCTCAATGACCAGATGGTTGCGCAGGCCCGTATAGCCGCGCATCTCGTTGCCGCTGCAGAGCAGGCAGGCTACCAACCATCAGAAATCATTGCAATCCTCGATGAGATCGTGGCCGGCACGGTGCTGGACGAGATATGGATTACCGACGAAACGGCATTTACCTACCTGACCAGCGTGCGTGATCAGGCGGGACGGCGGGTTCGCTTTACCTTTGACCCGGATCCCGTGGTGCAGCCCCAGGCATCAAAGTTCTATGCGTTGCTGGATGCCACCGCCGGCAACAACTACATCACCCAGCACGCGCAGGTGCGGGAAATTGACAAGAAAGTCTACAAGTACGTGGGGGTGCCGGGTATAGACAAGCCCCGGATTGTCCAGGTGGGCAACGAGATTGTACTGGGTGAGCAGGAGATACTGATCAACGCCTACGCCTCGGCGCGCGCGGATATCTCTGCGGTGATCGAGGAAATCCTGGTGCAGCAGATGGAAACGCAAGCGCTCATACTCGGACAGCTGATTGCGGTGATGGAGGATGGCAAACACTCAGCTGCTTCGATCAATGCGACGCTGGAGCAAATTACCGCATCATCCGTAATCGGCAGTATTGCCGTCAGCGACAGCAAGGGGCAGCAAATCTATCGCAGCGGCAATGCCGCCGCCACTGGCGGGTACCCCGATTCTGACGAACCGGCAACCGGTGCCGAGCGACCGGCCAAGCGCGGCGGGACCGTGCTGTGGCAGGATGGCGCCCAGGCAAAACGGGTGAGTTGGCTGCAACCGGACAGCGCTTACCTGGTGCACATTGATATCCCCATTGAAGGCGCTTCCGGCAACCTGTTGTACTCCGTTTATCAAAGCCAGGCAGACCTGTTGGCGCAATCAGGCAACCTGGTGTCGTTATGGGTGGTGAACCGGGAAAATGAGCTCGTGGCTGCGGCGCCGCGCGCCGGGACGTTTACTGCCGGGGAAAGCGTGAGCGCCTTTACCACCTTTGGTGATCAGGCACAGAGGCTGGTTGCACAGGCCCTGGACACTGGGTCTGTTGCCAGCGTCGCACGGTTGGAATTGCTGAACCCGGCGCAGCGCGGCCTGTGGGTGGCAACCCCTGTCGTCAATGCCGGCGGTATCCTGATCGGGGGCATCGCCCTGGAAATCAGCCTGGACAGTATTGCCCTGACGCTGCAAGGGGAGTTTGTGAGAACTTTCCTCATTGCCCTGGCGTTGTTGGCGCTGACGGCGCTGACGGCGTTTGCCGGCGCCCGCTGGCTGACTCATCCAATCGAGATCATCGCCGATGTGGCCAGGGAGGTGGAATCCGGCACTCAGCCCGGACAGGAATCCATGCGCCAGGTGATGATTCGCACGGACGAAATAGGGGCGTTGGCCCGGGTGTTTTCGGACATGACCGCGCAGGTGTTCAGTCGCGAAGAGAAACTGGAGACCCTGGTTGCGGAACGGACCCGTGAACTGCAGGTCAGCAACCAGCAACTGATACAGGCCAAGGAATCCATGGATCAGGACCTGGAGATGGCCAAGGTCGTGCAGACTGCCCTGGTGCAGGTGGGATACATGCAGGTCGGCAGTGTCCAGGGTTATGCGCGTATGACCCCTGCAAGACAGGTAGGCGGCGACTTTGTCATGTTGCAGGAGCTTGGCGGTGAACGGTTGTTTTACGTGGTAGGCGATGTCTCCGATAAGGGGGTTTCCGCTTCGCTGTTCATGGTAGCCGCCCAGGCGGCGCTTGGTAATGCTGCAACAAGTTGTTCCAGTATTACCGATATAGCCGGCCTGGCCAATCGCGAGATTTGCCGCGTTAATCCCATGAGTTTATTTGTCACCTGTGCAATGGGCCTGGTTGATACCCGTACCGGGGTGATTGACTATGTCCATGCCGGGCATGAACCTGCGCTGTATTTTGACGCCGGGGGCGCCTCAGGCGAACTGCCGCTGACGGATGGCCTGGCAATGGGAGTCGAGGAGGGTTTTGACTACGAGGCAGGACAGTGGAAACTGGCGCCCGGGGATACGATGTTCCTGTACACTGACGGCCTGACTGATGCGGTGGACCCGGATAACAGGTTATTCGGCAGCCGGAAACTTGTCGATGGCCTTGCTTCCATGAAAGATTTACCATTACAGCAGATAGTGGAGCAGCTCTGGCAGGCTGTATTTGATTTTTCCGCCGGCTCGCCGCCGGCGGATGACATGACTTGCCTGTTGTTGCGGCGGGATGCCTGACACCGGATATTCAACTCTCTGCGCTGCAAATTCAATGCTATAATTACGACGGTAATTGCTACATGTTGCCGTATCACGGAAAGCTGAGAAAACTCTGGCCGGATCAGAGGTTCCCTGTCAAATAATCAACTGCTCCTTGCTTCCGGATAACTAAGCATCGGAGCAGAGGGGAGATTTTGAATGTCTCTAAGTGTAAAAGAGAACCGTGCAGGACAGGTGCTGGTGTTGTCGCCACAAGGCAGGCTTGACAGTGTTAATGCCAGGGAATTTCAGGCGCTGGTGATGGGACATGTTGATGCCGGGGAGGAAAGTATGATCGTGGATTTATCCAATCTGGACTACATCAGCAGCACCGGCATACGGACGATGCAGCTTGCGTCCGAGGCCTTGAAGGAGGCCGGTGGACAATTCCTGCTTTGCGCCATGAAAGATCATATCAGCAATGTGTTCCGGGTCAGTGGGTTCGATCGCATTATTGCCATCACGGACACCCTGGAAGACGCGCTCGCCCGCTTTTCAAAATCCTGAGTGCCTGCTTATTTGCTGTAATCCCTACCCGGATGAATACCCGTAAACAGGATTACGAGGTCATTATCGGCGGCGGCGGCCATGCCGGTACCGGGGTTAGAGGTCTGCATGTGGCGTCGTCGTCGCAAGTTTATCAGTGAAGCCGATTGGGTAGCGGCGCTCGACGTTCTACCCATGCTTGACATGCTTGATGACGGCGAACGCGTACAACTCAGGAAACTTTCCTCGCGTTTTATGGCAAGCAAGTCCATTGAACCGGTACGCGGACAGCGCCTTGAAACGGCTGATCTTGTTGTGATCGCGGCTCAGGCGTGCCTGCCGGTCCTGGCCCTGGGTCTTGACGTCTACGCCCCGTGGCGGAGTGTTGTGGTCTATCCCGGGAGTTTCGTCGCGCGTGAACATGAGGTGGACGAATCCGGGGTCGAACATGTATGGGATGAGGCCCGTGCCGGCGAGGCCTGGTTTCGCGGCCCGGTCATCCTGTCCTGGGAGGATATTCTGGCGTCAGGACAGGGTGAGGGTTATAACGTCGTTATCCATGAGATGGCTCACAAGCTTGATATGCTGCATGGTGAGGCAAACGGTCGCCCGCCATTGCACCGGGATATGGATGCCGAGACCTGGCGCCGCGACTTCAGCGCCGCCTTCGAGGACCTGAAACGCCGTATCACCGCAGGCGACACGCCGGTGATGGATGAATACGCAGTCGCAGACCCCGGTGAATTCTTTGCAGTGGCGAGCGAGTATTTCTTTGATACCCCTGGTGTGCTTGATGCTGAATACCCCTCTGTCTACAGGCGCCTGTGCGAATTCTATCGCCAGGACCCCTGCGCGCGCCTTGACCGGTCAGACGCAGGTCATCGTGAAAAGTTACCAGACAAGGGAGATGGGGAGTAACATTATTACTGGCAAAGACCGAAGCCGGTAAACGCCGGGACAGGTTGCCGGGTATCGAACCTGCGTCCGGCGGCCTGCTATATGGAGCCTTCCTCATCTTCGTGAACCGACGTGTATATTTCCCGGCAGGCGTTTTCGATTGTTTCCTGGCTCTTGCCGATTTGCTTCCAATCACGCCCCTTTATACAAGGCAGCGATGTGGAGACGATACCCTTACAGGTGTTGATGGAACAATTGTGTGGCTTGGATGATTAGCCATTTTTTACTACAATCCCGACCCTTATGAATAATTTTCACACTTGGGTGAGATATGCGCGCCGGTGAGCAGGATTACGAGGTCATTATCGTCGGCGGCGGCCATGCCGGCACCGAGGCCGCCCTGGCTGCCGCGCGCATGGGAATTCAAACCCTGTTGCTGACCCACAGTATCGACACCCTCGGCCAGATGTCGTGCAACCCGGCCATAGGCGGTATCGGCAAGGGCCACCTGGTCAAGGAGATCGACGCCCTGGGCGGAGTCATGGCCCGGGCGGCGGACCGGAGCGGGATACAGTTCCGCATCCTCAACGCCCGCAAGGGGCCGGCGGTGCGCGCCACCCGGGCGCAGATAGACCGCAACCTGTACAAGGGAGTGATACGTCCCCTGCTCGAGGAGGCGGACAACCTGCACCTGTTCCAGCAACCCGTGGACGACCTGGTTATCGAAGGCGGTGTTGTCAGGGGTGTCGTAACACAGGCGGGCCTGTGTTTCCGCGCGCCCTGCGTGGTGTTGACAACCGGCACGTTTCTGTCCGGCCGGATCCACGTGGGCGAAACCGGTTACCAGGGCGGGCGGGCCGGTGAGCCGCCTTCGAATACCCTGGCGAGCCGCCTGCGGGACCTGCCGTTCCGCACAGGACGGTTGAAGACCGGCACGCCGCCGCGACTGGACGGCAGCACCATCGATTACAGCCAAGTCACCGGGCAGCCGGGTGATGACCCAACTCCCGTTTTCTCGTTCATGGGGAATCCCGGACAACACCCGCGCCAGGTCTCATGCCATATCACCCATACCAATGAGCGTACCCATGACATCATCCGCGCCGGGCTGGATCGTTCTCCCATGTACAGCGGTGTGATTGAAAGCGTCGGTCCGCGTTACTGCCCCTCGGTGGAGGACAAGGTCGTACGCTTTGCCGACAGGACATCCCACCAGATCTTTATCGAACCGGAAGGGTTGACCACTACGGAAGTCTATCCCAACGGTATATCCACCAGCCTGCCCTATGATGTGCAACAGGACCTGGTGCGGTCGATCAAGGGGTTCGAGCAGGCCCACATCACCCGGCCGGGGTATGCCATAGAATACGATTATTTCGACCCACGCGACCTGCACCCGTGGCTGGAATCCAGGTTCATCTCCGGACTGTTTCTTGCCGGCCAGATAAACGGCACGACCGGTTACGAAGAGGCAGCCTGCCAGGGACTGGTAGCCGGCATCAACGCGGCCTTGAGGATCAGGCAGCAGGAACCCTGGAGCCCGCGCCGAGACCAGGCCTATATCGGCGTACTGATCGATGACCTGACCACTCGCGGCGTCACGGAACCTTACCGCATGTTCACCAGCCGGGCGGAATACCGCCTGTTGCTGAGGGAGGACAACGCCGACCTGCGCCTGACCGCGATCGGCCGTGAACTTGGCTTGGTGGATGAAGAGCGGTGGCGGTGTTTCCAGGAAAAGAGCGAGGCCATCAGCGCAGAACAGCAGCGCTTGGCTTCAATCCGGGTGGCAGCCAATGCGCTTCCCGCAGAAATTGCCGCCGACGTGCTGGGCCAGCCGTTGCAGAAGGATGTCAACCTGCTGCAGTTGTTGCGCCGTCCCGGCGTGGGTTACGCAGACCTGGCCGGACTGCCCGGTTTTGACCCTGCCGCTATCCCGCCGGCAGTCGTCGAGCAAATTGAAGTGCAGGCCAAGTACCACGGTTATATCGAACGCCAGGAACAGGATATCGCCCGCAACAAGAGGAATGAAAACACCCGCTTCCCCGCTAACGTCGATTTTCTCTCGGTAACCGGCCTGTCAACCGAGGTGGCGCAAAAATTGTCGGCGCAGCGGCCGGATACCCTGGGCCAGGCGTCCCGCATCCCGGGAGTGACACCCGCGGCCGTATCCCTGTTGCGGGTGTATCTGAAGAAGCATTCCCTGTTAAAAAATGTTTCATAACAGGGGACGGAATTCAATTCCGTCCCCTATTGTCCGTTGAACGAAGACCTGCTTATCAGCCACCTGCACCAGGGTCTGTCCGACCTGGGACTGGATCCGCAGTCCTGCCCCTGTGAGGCGTATCTCGAATACATCGACCTGCTGGCCAAATGGAACCGCGCCTATAGCCTCACGGGTGTGCGCAATAAGGAGCGGATGATCCATGCCCACGTGCTCGACAGTCTCGCCGTGTTGCCCTACATACGGGGAAACCGTTGTCTTGACGTCGGCACCGGCGCGGGCTTGCCCGGTTTCATACTGGCCCTGACTCAGCCGGACAAGGAATGGACCCTGGTGGATTCAAACGGAAAGAAAATCCGTTTTTTACGCCAGCTTCTGTACGAAATGAAGACAGAAAACGTCGAGATTGTCCATTCCCGGGCCGAGAAGTTCTTGTCATCCGTTGCTTATTCATCCATTATTTCCAGGGCATTCGGCACCCTGGACGCGTACTACAAGGCCATAGAACACTTATTGCTGCCGGGGGCCAGGGCAATGGCGCTGAAAGGCAAACTGCCGGATGAAGAATTGCAGGAGGTGGCCGCCTGGAAGGAATTTATCACGGTGGAGGAGTTGCACGTCCCGGGTATCAGTACTCACAGGAGTATTGTAATCCTGGAGCGATGATACAGAGCCCCCAGGCCTCGTTGTTCATGGGTAATCGCGTCAGGGAGGGACATTCGCCGGTTTGACAAGACGTTGATTTTATGGGTTTATTCAGCAAACAAAATGCCAGGATCATCGCGGTCACGAACCAGAAAGGCGGGGTGGGAAAAACGACTACCAGCGTGAACCTGGCCGCATCCCTGGCCTCTGCCAAGCGCGAGGTGCTGCTCATCGATCTTGACCCCCAGGGCAATGCAACCATGGGCAGCGGTATCGATAAAACCGGGGTGGAGTTTACCGGCTATGATGTCCTGGTTGGAAATATGAAACTGGCGGATGTACTGGTAGAGGCGCCGTCGTGCGGCTACGACCTAGCGCCCGGCAATTCCGACCTGACCGGAGCCGAAGTAGCCTTGCTCAAGGACAAGGCGCGGGGAGACCGCCTGCGCAATGCAGTCAAGCCGGTGCGTTCACGATACCAGTATATTTTTATCGATTGCCCGCCATCACTGAATATGCTGACGGTAAATGCACTGGTTGCCGCCGATACCGTGATCATTCCCATACAATGCGAGTACTACGCCCTGGAAGGTTTGACGGCCCTGCTGGACACTATAGAGAAAATCCGCAAGTATTATAATCCGCAACTTGAAATCGGCGGGTTGCTGCGCACCATGTATGATGCGCGTAACAACCTGTCATCTGAGGTATCGGAACAATTACTGAAACATTTTGGCGACAAGGTTTTCAAGACGTTTATCCCGCGCAACGTACGCCTGGCGGAAGCGCCAAGTCATGGTCTTCCTATTATAAAGTATGACAAAACTTCCCGCGGCGCGATCGCATATCTCAACCTCGCCGGTGAAATGATGGGGCGGGAGAAACAGGCCGCATAGTGCGCGAATATTTGGGGTCAGAGTAAAAACTCAAGTTTGGCCTGTTGAGATATAGTAAGACCTATCATGAGTTTTTACTCTGACCCCAAATATCATCCCAAATCTGCAATTTCAGGAAAATATAAATGAGTACAAGAAAACGAGGATTGGGCAGGGGACTGGAGGCTTTATTGGGTCCCGTATCTGTAACCGACAGTGCGGTCGACGATCGCGCAGAGGAATTACGTACCCTGCCGGTCGAATTATTGCAACGGGGCGCCAACCAGCCGCGCACGGAGTTTGACAAGGAGGCCCTGCAGGAATTGGCGGAGTCCATCAAGGCGCAGGGCGTACTCCAGCCTGTCATGGTCAGGCCGCTGGATGATTCAGGAAAATTTGAGATCATTGCCGGCGAACGGCGCTGGCGCGCGGCACAGCTTGCAGGATTGCACCAGATCCCCGCGGTGGTGAGAGAACTGGACGATCAAACCGCGATGTGCATCGCGCTCATAGAGAATATCCAGAGGGAAGACCTTAACCCGCTGGAGCAGGCGCGCGGCCTGGCGCGCCTGGCGGAGGAATTCGATATGACCCATGATGACATAGCCGGGTCGGTGGGGCGCTCGCGCTCCGCGGTGACCAACATGTTGCGCCTGCTGGAGTTGTGTGATGATGTGAAACGCTTACTGGAAAGCCGGCAACTGGAGATGGGTCACGCCCGCGCCCTGCTGACCCTGAGCGAGCAACAACAGAAATGGGCTGCGCAGCAAATCATCAAGTCAGGTTTGTCGGTGCGGGGCGCCGAGTCACTGGCGCGCCGCCTGCAGAAAGCGAAGACCGTACTGAAACCCCGGCAGGGCCAGGTTGACCCCGACGTCAGGCTGCTGGAGACCGAGTTGTCCGAACAACTGGGGGCAGCCGTTACCATACAACAGAGAAAGCAGGGTAAAGGTATGCTACGCATCGCTTACGATTCCCTGGATCAACTGGACGGCATCCTGGACAAGATCCGAAAGTAAATGGGGTCAGGTCGCACATTGCACATGCCGTGGGGGCCGGGGACGGTGTGGGCTGGGGACGGAATTAAATTCCGTCCCCTGTGAATGCTGATCCCTTGATCCGCACGGTAAATGCCGCACTATCTTGATCCAATGCTGCGCCCGGATACGGTCGCTGTTGTAGGTGCGACCGAACGTGAACACGCGGTCGGCAATACGGTATTGAAAAACCTGCTGCGCGGGGATTTCCCGGGCGCACTGTATGCCGTCAATCCCCGTTATGCGGAAGTCGAAGGTGTTCCCTGTTATCCGTCAGTGTCTGCATTGCCTCAGCCCGTCCAGCACGTGATATTCGCAGTCAGTGACCAGCGTCTGGAAGCCGCGCTGGACGAGGCAATCGCCTGCGGGGTCAAGGCGGCCATGATTTTTTCTTCCCTGGTGCTGAACAATGATTCGGAACCGCCGCTCATGCACAGAGTCCGGGACAAGGCAAAGCAGGCAGGTCTGCTGGTTGTCGGCGCCAACAGTATGGGTTTTTACAATTTTGCCCATAACGTCTGGGTCGGTGGTTTTCCGACACGTTCCCACCGTAAACCCGGCAACGTCGCCCTCATCAGCCAGTCCGGGGCCGGTATGTCCGGTATCCTGGACCCGGACGAACGTATTGATTTCAACTTTGCGGTCTCCACAGGCCTGGAGTTGACCGTCACTTCGGAGGATTATCTCGATTACGCGCTGGAGCAGCCTGAGACCCGGGTCATCGGGCTGTTCCTGGAAACCAGCCGCTACCCGGAGAAACTGATCGCGGCGTTCAGGAAGGCCGCTACGCGCAAGATACCCATCGTCGTCATTAAAGTCGGACGTACCGGACTGGCGGCGCAACTGGCCGTGTCCCATTCCGGCGCCCTGGCCGGGAGCGATGCTGCATACGGCGCGGTGTTCGACCGCTATGGAGTGCAGCGCGTTGATGACATGGAGCAACTGGCTACGGCATTGATCATGTTCGCGCAGCCCCATCCCGTCGGTCCCGGCGGTATCGTCACTATCCATGACTCCGGCGGCGAGCGGCAGTTGATTATCGATATGGCCGCCAGGCTCGGGGTGCCCCTGGCCGATATTTCCGCCGGGACCCGGAAAACACTGGATACCTTGCTGGACCCCGGCTTGCCCGCGGTCAACCCCCTGGACGTCTGGAGTGCAGGCGGGGCCGATTACGAAGACAGGCTGGAGGGCTGTTTCGCCGCCCTGTTGAACGACGATGCTGCAGCCCTGGGCGCGGTCGTACACGACCGCGCCGCCCACGGCCGCATCTATCCCGAATACATTCGCCATCTACGCAGGGGCCATGCGGCCTCCGGCAAACCGGTTTTCCTGGTTTCCAACCGGCAGGGAACGGGAGCAGACCTCGAGGTCATAAAGGCAACCCGGGCCGGGTTCCCGGTCCTGGACGGCATCGCTTCATTCCTGACCGGCGCGAATTGTCTGCTGGGCTACCGGGACTACCTTGCGCGCCCTGCCGTACGGTCGCCGGGCCTGCCCCGGCCGGTTTTGACAAAGTGGCGCACCCGGTTGGCCGAAAGGGACGTTGTCGATGAAATCGAGGCCAACCGGTTATTGCGTGACTTCGGCATTCCCATGGCCAAGGTATGGCCGGTAAATAATGAAGATGAACTGACCAGCCTGGCGCCGGAGTTAAGCTACCCGGTTGTGATGAAGACTGCGATGCCGGATATACGCCATAAGTCGGATGTGGAAGGGGTCAGGTTGAACATACGTGATGGGCGGGAACTGCAGCGTGTTTATAACGATTTATCCGGCCGTCTGGGCAACCGGGTCGTAGTTGCACCCATGCACGATGACCCTGGTGTTGAAATGATCCTGGGTCTTGTCAGCGACGATCAATTCGGACCGATGACCGTCATGGGTATCGGCGGCGTACATGCGGAGTTATTACAGGACGTCGTTACTGTTGCGCCGCCGTTCGATGCGTCCACGGCGTTGCGCTGCCTGGACCGCTTGAAAATGAGGAAACTGCTGGACGGTGTGCGCGGCAATCCGGCGGTGGATATCCATGCTTACTGTGAGGCGGCAGCATTGCTTTCGAGTATCGCGGTGGAGTTTGCAGACCGGATAGCGGAAGTGGACATCAACCCGATCAAGGTTCTCGAACAGGGTTGCGTAGGACTGGATGCCCTGGTAATCCACAAGACGTAAAAGACCAATATGGATAAAATGGCGGTATGAATCCGAATAACAGCGTTGACGACCTGAACATTACCCTGGGGGTGGAAGAAGAGTTTTTCCTGGTGGACCCGGAAACCCGGGATTTGCTGGCAGATCCCGACCCGCAGATCTTTGAGACCTGCAAGTCGAACCAGGGATCCCACAAGGTGGTACACGAATTCCTGCGTTCCCAGATTGAGATCAGTACCCATGTGTGCCATTCGGTGGCTGAGGTACGCACGGCGCTGCTGGAAACCCGGAATGTGATGATTGAAGGAGCGGCACAGTACGGCGCTGCGGTACTGGCGACTTCCACCCACCCCTTCGCGGCCTGGGATGTGCAGTTGCCCACGGCGAATGAGCGCTATGAAAGCTTTGCAAATATATTCCAGGAAAGTGTCAGGCGTCTGTTGATCGGCGGACTGCACATCCACGCCGGTTTCGGCGATGCGGAATTACGCATCCGGGTCATGACCGCGCTGCGGCGTTACCTGCCGGTGCTGAATGCCTTGACCGCCTCGTCTCCTTTCAGCGGCGGGCGGGATACCGGTTTCAAATGCGGCCGTCTCAACCTGCTGGCGGTGCTGCCCCGTACCAGCATGCCCAGGGCACTATTTTCGATGGCGGAATACAACCGCCTGGTGCAGGAGTATCAACGCCTTGAATTTATCAGTGACGGCAGTGAACTGTGGTGGGATATACGCCCGTCCCATGCGTATCCCACGATTGAAGTGCGCATCTGCGATATCTGCCCGCGCCTGGAGGACACAATGGGTATAGTGGCGTTGTATGCCTGTCTGGTGCGCTGGTTGTTGAGGCTGGCGCGGGAAGACAGGCTGCCACCCGAACCGCCCACTGAAATCCTTGCCGAAAACATCTGGCTCGCACAGCGCTACGGTGTGCTGGCTTTTCTCGGAGACACCATGAATGGCGGACGCGCGGACATTGCCGACATGGTGACCCGGCTGGTGGACGACCTCGGTACAGATGCCCGGGCGCTGGACTGCGAAAATGAATTGCGTCATATACTGGATATCATCCGGGAAGGCGCCAGCGCTGACAGACAAATCGACTGTTACCGCCTGCATCTCCTGGACGGCGCTACGAAGGAGGAAGCCCTGCGTTCGGTAGTGGACCTGACGCTGGCTGAAACTGCAGCAGGAATAGTAGAATAGATACCGACGGGGTCAGAGTAAAAACAGTTCAGAAACTTTACTTTGACACCTGAGTGCATGCTCACATGAAACCAGCCAGGAAAATTCTGAAAGGCAGGGGCACCTCCTCAACGATCGACGCCCGGTTTCTGGCCCATCAGCGGGATGAGATTGACGACGGCTGGACTCCGGCGCCGGAAGCCGATGCGGTCCCCACGGAAATCTTCCAGGAAACCCCGCGCACGATAATTACCCGCAACTCGTCTCCGGATATCCCGTTTGAAACCTCCATCAACCCCTACCGTGGTTGCGAGCACGGTTGTGTCTACTGTTACGCCCGCCCCAGCCATGCCTACGTGGATCTTTCTCCCGGACTCGATTTTGAAACGAAGATTTTTGCAAAAACCAACGCCGCGGAATTGTTGAAAAACGAGCTGGGGAAACCCCGCTACGTCTGCAAACCCATCGCCATGGGAACAAATACGGACCCGTATCAACCCACAGAACGGCGGCTTCATATCACCAGGGACATAATCCAGGTCTTGCATGATTGCCGGCACCCGTTGTCCATCGTCACCAAGTCCGCGTTGGTTGAGAGGGACCTGGACCTGCTGCAGCCTATGGCCGAGCAGGGCCTGGTCAAGGTATTCGTATCCATCACCTCGCTGCGGAATGACCTGTCCCGGCGCCTTGAGCCTCGCACTGCCTCGCCCGGCCGCCGCCTGAAAGCTTTGGATGCCCTGAAACGCGCCGGCGTGCCCGCAGGCGTCATGTTTGCGCCGGTAATCCCTTTTATCAATGACGCGGAAATGGAAACCGTACTGGAACGAGCCGCGGCGGCCGGCGCCGGGATGGCGGGATATGTCATATTGCGCTTGCCGAACGAGGTCAAACAACTGTTCCGTGAATGGCTGGAAACCCATGAACCGGGAAAAACAGAACATGTCTTCAGCATCATCCGCGACCTGAGATCAGGGCGCGAAAACGACCCGGAATATTTCACCCGCATGCGCGGCAAAGGCGTCTACGCCGATCTGATCCGGAGCCGGTTCAGAAACGCCTGCCGGAAATTCGGTTTGAACAACGAACAGCGCGAATTGAACACCGGATTGTTTACACCGCCCGTTATTGCAGACCGCCAACAATCCCTGTTTTGATCTGGTTGCACGGGCTTACACGGGAAACTTGAGTATGATAGGATACGCCGCTTTTGCAAATCCTTACCCTAAAAAGGAGAATAGGATGGATATCGTAAACAACAAATATTTACCGGTTTCGCTGTTTACCTGTTTGACCGTCTTCGCTGCTGTTCCGGTACAACCTGTTTTGGCCCAGGAAGAGGAAGAACTGGTCATCGAGGAAATCATCACCATCGGCAGCCGTAGCCAGAGGCCCCGTTCGGCAGTGACTTCCACTGCGCCGATCGACGTATTGTCCGAGGAGGATTTCAACCGTATCGGCAACGGCGCGGATATCACCGACAACCTCAGAGCGTTGACGCCATCCTATAATGCCACGACGGCATCGGGAGACCAGGATACCTTCGTGCGGCCGGTCTCCCTGCGCGGCCTGGCGCCGGACCAGACCCTGGTCCTGGTCAACGGCAAGCGCCGGCACCGGGCGGCGCTGGTTGCCGAGTTCACTCCCGGCGCGGGCAAGGGCGCGCACGGTCCCAATATCGGCATGATCCCGAGCATTGCCATCAAGAACGTGGAAATACTGCGTGACGGCGCGGCTGCACAGTACGGCGCCGACGCCATTGCCGGGGTCATCAACTTCCAGATGAAGGATGCCGCAGAAGGGGGCGCGTTGCGGGTACGGTACGGCGAATTTTACCAAGGCGAACAGAGCTATAAGGTGGAAGGCAATATCGGTCTTCCCCTTGGCAATAACGGCTTCATCAACGCGAGTGTGGAATACTCCGATAATGATGCGCTGTCGCGGGGCCACCAGCGTCCCAACGCACAGACACTCATCGATAACGGTGTGCCGGTCGGACAGGACACCCCGTTCGACGACGAGCCGTTCGCCCAGACCTGGGGCCGTCCGCATACCGAGAATATCCTGCTGTTTGTCAATTCCGGCATCGCCATTAACGACAATGCAGATCTCTACCTGCACGGCAATTACGCGCAGACCGACGGCCGTTACCGTTTCTTCTTTCGCAACCCGGAATTCCCGTTGGGCTGCAGTCTCAGCACCAGTACGACGCCCTGTGTAGTAGAACCGCACTCGCATCTCCGGCCCTTGCGTGAAGCAGGTCTGCGCGGCCTGCCGGCAGGCTTCACCCCGTTCTTCGATGGCGACCACACCGATTTCAGCGTGGTCGGCGGCATTCGCGGTGATGTCAACGGCCTGTTTTACGATGCCAGCGTCGGTTACGGCGAAGATGAACTGGATTTCCTGTTGAATAACACCATCAGCAGAGACCCGATGCTGGCCGCCAATGCCGACGGCAGCCCCGGCCAGCGCGATTTTGACGTGGGCGCCTGGACCCAGGAGGAGATCAATATCAACGCGGATTTGTCAAAACAGTTGACCGACAGGCTGCACTTCGCCATTGGCGCCGAGTGGCGCGAGGAAACCTTTATCATTACACCCGGGGAACCTTCCTCCTATTCGGGCGCCGGCGCCAGTGGCTTCAAGGGCTTTGTCCCCGCAGATTCGGGTTCATTCTCGCGGGAAAACCACGCTATTTACGGCGAACTGGAATTCGAGGTGACCGACAGGATGTTGACGCAGTATGCGGTGCGCTACGAGGATTTTTCCGATTTCGGCAGCACCGTCAACGGCAAGCTGGCGGCGCGCTACGACCTGTTCGACTCCCTTGCCCTGCGCGGCGCCATTTCCACCGGATTCCATGCCCCCACTCCGGGCCAGTCCAACGTGCGTAAGGTGACCACCACCTTCGACGCCAACCTCAACGTATCGGTGGAAGAGGGGACTCTCCCTCCGGAGCACCCCCTGGTGCTGGCGGCCGGCGGCGCGTCGTTGCAGGAAGAGCAATCCGTCAACCTGAGCCTGGGCTTTGCCGCCGACCTCACGGATCTGCTGGGTGGTCTAGATACATCCCTGACCGTGGATTTCTACCGGATAAAAATCGACGACCGCATCTACAAGACCAGCGGCGCGTTCCCCGCGCCCCATCCTGACAGCATCACAACGGACTGTAACGACATCAGGGCGCTGTGTACCAATATTTCTTTCTTTACCAACGCGCTGGATATGGAATCCGAAGGCGTAGACGTGGTGCTGACCTCCGCGCTGGATTGGGCTGACGCGGTCAGCACCGATTTCAGCTTTGCCTTCAGCTACAACGAGATCGACGTGACCGGGCAGAGCGAGATCAACGGCCGGAAACCTGTCTCGGCAGCGGACGTGGAGGATATTGAAAACAGCTATCCGAACGAACGCTTCGTCGTCAGCGCGTTTACCACGTTCACCGACAGGATGGACCTGATGATCCGCGCCAACTACTACGGGTCGCACTATGACCAGCGCGGAACGATTGACGGGTCCTCCCCGTCCGCCAAACTCGGATCGGTGGTATTCGTCGACCTGGAACTGGGGTACAACTTCAACGACAACCTGCGCTTCCTGGTCGGCGCGAGTAACGTGTTCGACGAATTTGTCGACAAGATCCGGCCGACGGATACCTGCGGCAGCCAGGGGCTGACCTGCGCCAACCGCTGGAGCCAGGGCATGCCCTATGCGCGCCGCGCCGCGGCGAATTACGAAGGCGGTTCCTGGTACGTGCTGGCCGGTTACAGCTGGTAGAGCCTGTCAAATTTCGCCTATCAAATCATAAAAGAGCGATAAGGCCAGCCGCGCTTCATGTTGCCTGTGTCCGGGGCCGACGGCGTTTGTCCCGGACAATCTGGTAACTCATTACTTGTCTTTGTTCAGTCAGTGATCTATACGATTCCTGTATGGCAAAGCAGGTAATGAGGCAAACAAACACAATCATACCGATATGGACAGCTCTATGGCAGCCATGAAACGGACCGGGCAGGATTCCGAAGCAATCAGCAATGCGCCCCGGCCTGGCCTGGCGCCGGGGAGACCGGGGCAATTGCACAACCTCAGGGACAGGAAACGGAGATGGCTGTTCTTGCGCCGCTCGGATCTGTGTTGAACCTCAGGGAAAAGATGTTGTTTGCTTGTTGTAGCAAAGGCGATATGGGGAGGCTCAAGCGCCTGCTAAATCATAATAAGGTGGATGTAAACCTGGCGGGGACGGGAAGGGCTACCCCGCTGTATCTGGCTGCCCAGGAGGGATATGTTGAGGTTATGAAGTTGCTGCTGGCTGCACGCGGCATCAATGTCAACCTTGCCTCAATTACAGGGGCAACGCCGCTCTGCGTCGCTGCCCAGAAGGGAAACGTGGAAGTTGTCAGGTTACTACTGAATGCGCCGAATATTCGTGTAAATGCGCGCAAATTCAACGGTGCGACAGCGCTCTTTTTCGCTAGCCAGGAAAATCATCCTGACATTGTCGATTTACTTATCAAACACGGCGCCGACGTCAGTCTGACATTTGACGATGGTGATATGTCACCTCTGGGTATTGCCAGCAAATATGGATATATTGAGGTAATCAAACTTCTGCTTAAAGCGCCTGGCGTACAAGTCAACCAGACAACTGCTAATGGAGCTACCGCCTTGGGCATCGCTGCTAAAAATGGACATAATGACATCGTCGGGTTGCTGCTCGGGAATGGCGCTGATCCCAATATCGGAAGCAGGTCAGGGGTTACACCATTATTTGCTGCATGTCTCTGCGGGGATACCCGGCGTGGGGAGTTGCAGCGTGTTTTATTACCTGGAAGGGTGCGGGGAGAAGATACGGGTGGTGGGGATAGGGCACCACGTGGGGCGAGCGGCGTACCGGCTGGACTATGCGGCTGAGGAACTGGCCGAAGCGGGCCGGGTACTGCGCATTGCCTGAGAGGAAGCAGAATGCTTGTTAACCTGGAGATGTATAACCGTTCAAATACGATCGTTAATGCGGTTTCGTAAAATTCCGATGCCCTCTATCTCCAGTTCGACGATATCGTTCTCTTTGAAACGCCGTCCGACGTCGATGCCACTGCCGCCTGAGGGAGTGCCGGACCCGAAGACTTCCCCCGGATACAGGGTCTGATCCCGGGATGCGTATGCAATCAGTTCCGCAAAACCGTAATGCATATTGCTTGATGAGTCTTCGCTCCACACCTCGCCGTTCACGCGCAGGATCATCCGCAGGTTCTGCCCGTCCAGTTCGTCTGCCGTAACGATACAAGGACCAATTACGTTTGAGCCGTCCCAGTCCTTGGCCTTGCCGGGCCCCAGACCAACGGGCATTTCAACGCGCTGGATATCGCGCGCAGAGACATCATTCCAGATCGTGTAGCCGAAGATAAAATCTTCAGCGTCGTCTGCCGCGATGCTCCTGCCTTGCCGCCCAATCACTGCGCCGAGCTCCAACTCGCAGTCCAGGTAATCGCTGTAGGATGGCCACGGAATGTCTGCTTCCGGGCCGATCACCGTGTCCGGCATCCCTTTATAATAGACCGGGACCTGGTACCACTCTTCCGGGATCGAAAGTCCAAGGCGTTCGTATGAGGTATTAAGGTGTTCCTCGAAGGTGATAAAGTCTCGCAGGCTCCGTGGTCTGAGCGGTGCCTCCAGGCGTGCATTTTTCACCAATGTCCGGTTTCCCGTGGGCGCGCCCGCCTCGATGAACGCGACCATGTCTCCGGCAAATCCCACATCGTAGACGCAATCCGCCTCCATCACTCCGACGCGGGACCCGGACTCACTCGTATATGTCACAAATTTCATGGTCGTTCGCTACTCTGCCACCACGGCTGTCCGGCGCTTGCCCGGTTATCCTGGTAACTCATTTCTTGCCTTTGTTCAGTCAGTAATCTATACGATTTCTGTGTAGCGGCACCTGAATTAATTATATACACAACCATTCCGAAATGAACCACTCAATGGCAGTCACGAAGCGGACGGGGCAGGATTCCGGGGCTGTGAGCGATGCAAGCCGGACAGGCCGGGCGCCGGGGGGCAGGCAAGCTACCGGTCCTGATGTTTATGCTTCACCCCTGCAGACCGTGGTTGAGGGCATACTCGGCGGCCGCTCACCGATGCAATTTATGAGCGGTATTGATGCTGTAAATCGGGCACTGGGCAACCGCGCCTTTCTTAATTTGGTGGGGGCGTTACAGTCGGTGGGCCACGGGGCGCCGTTGCAGTTGATGGGGAAGAAAAAGAAGAAGCAGGAGGCGCCGGAGGTTGAAGAGGGTTCCGGAAAGGAGGCTGCGGGGACGGAAAGGGACGCTGGTGCAGGACCGGAAGGGACAGTGGCGTCCGGGCCGGACGCGGCGCAGCCGAAGGCGTCGGGTACGATACCCGGGGTGAAGCCGGAACCGGACGAGGGCGCTGCGGGCGGGGCGAAGAAAAAGAAGAAGAAAGGCCGGGTGCAGGTGGCGCTGAACACGTTGCGGGGTGAGGGTGTGGCGGCGTTCGGGGAATATATTGAGGCGGAGATAGGCGAGGCGGAGTTATTGCGCACGCTGGTGGAGCGGATTACCCGTGCGGAGGACCTGCAGAGTGTACGCGCTGAGGCGCTGGCCACGGTGGAGGCGCGCCTGCGGTTGCTGGACCCCCTGCTCCCTGCCCCTGCTTTCGCAGAGCCTGCCCCTTGCCCTGACTTAAGGCATGCCAGGGCAGGCTTACAACCAGCAGGGGCCAGACAGGAACCGGAGCTGGCTGTTATTGCGCCGGCCAGGTTGATATTCAGTCTGTGGGAAGCGATGTTGTTTGATGCCTGTGTCAAGGGCGATACCGGGCGGTTCAGACGATATATCATCCATAGGAACATTGATGTCAATTTGGCGTACAGACAAACTACACTCCTTAGCAGTGGTGCCTATCGGGGCCACGCGGGAATTGTCGAGTTGTTGTTAAGGAGGCCGGAAATTGATGTGAACCTGGCGCAACAGGGTGGAGCCACCGCGCTGCATATGGCTGCCCAGCAGGGACACGTGGAGGTAGTAAGGCTGCTGCTGGGTGCGCGCGGCATTAACGTCAATCTGGCAACATTGGAGGGGGCAACGCCGCTCTATATTGCTGCCGAATGTGGCTGGGTGGACGTGGCGAAGATGCTGCTGGGCAGGCCCGATATAAACGTCAATCCGGTAACGGTACCTAACAAAACAACACCGCTTTCCGTTGCTGCACAAAAAGGACAGGAGGAAATAGTGAAACTGTTGCTGGCCACCCGGGGTGTTGGCCTCGACATGCAAAAGGACGACGGGGCAACTGCGCTGTTTATGGCGGCTCAAATTGGTTTCACCGGGATTGTTAAACAGCTTGTCCGGCGGGGCGCCGATATCAACCTGGCAAGAGATGACGGAATGACGCCTTTGTGTGTCGCTGCGCTTGTAGGAAATATTGAGATAGTGAAGACCCTGTTGCAGGTGCCGGGTATCCAGGTCAATCTGGCAACAGACAACGGGACAATACCTCTGGGCATCGCCGCGCAACGAGGATATAAGGACATTGTCAGGTTGCTGCTCAGGAAAGGGGCAAGTCCAAACAGGGCGAATCAAATCGGGGTAACCCCGCTTCATGTCGCCTGCCTGCACGGACATACGGCAAGTGTCCAGATACTGTTGCATGCCGGTGCAGACACTACTGCCAAGATGACCGATGTGACAGGAAGAGGCTATACGCCCTACGATTTTGCCGAACTCGCGGGCCAGCGGGGAGTGATGTCCGTACTGGCGGCACACCGGCGGCGCAGGGAGTCAGCGCCGCCGCGGCTGGAACAGTTGTCGATAACAGGGGAGCCGGGCAAGCCCGTGTTACCGCCCGCGTCGCCGGAAACGGTATCGCCCCCGGGTGATGCTGCGTCCGCACCAACGCAGCAACCTCCCTTGACATCTTCAGGCGAGGCAGACAGCCGGCCCGGGGAGGAGACAGATGTGTCCACCCGGCCCATGGCCGGCACTGAGTCTGTGTCCCAGGCGCCTGTTCCGTTAGCTGAGGGGGTAGCGGCAGGAATGATACCCGTAACTACCTCAGTCGTGTCCCCGTCTCCAGATGTACCCGGCAGCTTCCCGGTTACATCAGAGCCACCTTCACCGTTGGCGCTGGCCAAGCATGCATTGCGGCAGGAGGTGTTGGGCAAGTTCCAGGCCGACAACTTCGATTGGCTGGAAGGCATCCGGTTGCTGCAGGATGTCAATGATACCAATGACCTGGACAGCCTGTGCGTCCTGTACAACCGGCTGGCGCATATCGAGCGGCACAAGGAGCGGGCCCGGCGCAGGAAACGGCGCCGGGGGTTATTGCCGGTGTCGGTGGGTCCGGAGCCGGCCGCGGCAGACCCGGCCGCGGCGCCGGTGTTTGCCCTGGGCGGGCAGGCGGGGCTGGATGCGGAACGTGTAGAAGTTGAGATAAGGCGTCACCTGGGCCAGGCGTATCAGCGTTTTGTGAGCCAGGCGGTGAACGACATGGAGTTCGGGCGCGGCAAGCGGACGACGGGCTACCCGGGGTTGTGGCATGTCTCTGCGGGGGTGGCGGGCGTAGGGAGTTGCAGCGTGTTTTATTACCTGGAAGGGTGCGGGGAGAAGATACGGGTGGTGGGGATAGGCCGCCACGTGGGGCGAGCGGCGTACCGGCTGGACTATGCTTCCGAGGAACTGGGCGAAGCGGGCCGGGTACTGCGCATTGCCTGAGGCGTTGGGACCCGGTATCTGATGCGTAGTACGGAAGATTGTCCGGGTCGGGTGTCTGCCGTGGCTGAGCCGGCGCAGACCGGTCACGCTGCTGCGGGGTCCGGACAAACAAGCGCAGGTGCTGTTGGTGTTGGCATGGCCGTTGCCGGCGGCGCCGGCGAGGGGCTGTGGCAGGTGCTGGACGGCCTGCGGGGGGGCGCCGGTGTGCGGGGGTTTCAGGCGGGCATAGAGGCAGGACAGTGCGTGCTGGGCAACCGCGCCTTTATGCACTGGGTGGGGGCATTGCAGTCCGGGGGGCAGGGGGCTGTAGCAAGGGGCCTGCCGCCCTGCTACCGCGCGGGGCAGGCTCTGCAGAAGCAGGGGGCGCCGTTGCAGTTGATGGGGAAGAAAAAGAAGCAGCAGCAGGCGCCGGAGGTTGAAGAGGGTTCCGGAAAGAAGGCTGCGGGTACGGAAGGAGATGCTGGTGCGGGCGCGGAAGGAAAAGCTGAGCCGGGGCCGGATGTGGTACAACCGCAGGCAACGGGCACGGTACCCGTGGAGGAACCGGCACCGGTTGAGGGCGCTGCGGGCGGGGGGAAGAAAAAGAAGAAGAAGAGCCGGGTGCAGGTGGCGCTGAACACGTTGCGCGGTGAGGGGGTGGCGGCGTTCGGGGGGTATATTGAGGCGGAGATCGGCGAGGCTGAATTATTGCACACCCTGGCGGAGCGGATTACCCGTGCGGAGGATTTGAAGAGTGTGCAGGCTGAGGCGCTGGCCGTGATGGGGGCGGGCTTTGCGAAAGCAGGGGGGCGGAAGCCGAAGATAGCCGAAATAGCGCCGGTAAAGTCTGAGTTGAATCGAAGGGAGTTGGTATTATTTAATGCCTGTATCAAGGGCGATGCCGGGCAATTCATACGATTTATCAGGGGCGGGAAGGCTGATATAAACATACAGAACAGGGGTGTGACCCTGCTTTGCGGCGCTGCCTATCTGGGCCAGGCAGATATTGTCGAGGAGTTGTTAAGGAGACCGGACATTAATGTCAATCTGGCGCCGGAGGATGGAGCTACACCCCTCTATACTGCTGTAGAACAGGGACATGTAAAAATTGTGAAATTGCTGTTGGCCAAAAGTGGCATTAACGCCAATCTGGCAAAGTTACCGGATTACGCGACACCGCTTATGATTGCGGTTCAACGCAGGCATGAGCAGGTGGTAAAGCTGCTGCTGGCAGTGCCGGAAATTGATATCAATTTGCGAAAGAGTGACGGGGCAACAGCTCTTTTTATAGCAGCCAGCCAAAACTTCCACGGAATAGTGGAGCAGCTTCTCAGGCGCGGCGCCGATGTCAACCTGGGATTGTCCGAGGGAACAACTCCCCTGTATACCGCCATCCATACAGGAAATCTTGAAGTGGCCAGGAGCCTGTTGCAGGTACCGGGCATCGGGGTCAATCTGGCAACAAGCCAAGGGTCTGTCCCTCTTGGGACTGCGGCTCGAAAGGGGTATAAAGACATTATCAGGTTATTACTCAGGAAGGGCGCTGATCCGAATATAAGGAACGTTATAGGGTTAGCCCCGCTTCATGTTGCCTGCGTGTTTGGACATACAGATATTGTCCAGATTCTGTTACATGCCGGCGCTGACATGGATGCCGAGTTAGACGAAATGGAAGGAATAAACTATACGCCCTATAGTCTTGCCGAGCTTGGGGGGCACCGGGAGGTAATGTCCATACTGGCGGTGCACCGGCGGCGCAGTGAGGCAGCGCTCCGGCTTGAGCAGTTGTCAATTACGGAGGAGCCGGGCGAGACGGCGCCATCCCCCTGCTTCCGCGAGGGGCAGGCCCTCGCGGAAGCAATGTCGATCCCGGGTACCATTGCCGGCGAACAAACGCCGCGAACCTTCCCGGAAGCGACGGAACATCAGGTAACGGAGGCAGGCGCAGAGGACACAGGAACACCGCAGGCGGTGCTCGGTAACGGGGTTGAAGGAGAGGCGGATACGGACACGGCGCGTGTCTGTCCCGTTCCCCCAGCGCCATCCCCGCCGAATGCGGCAACGCCCATGACGCAATCGCCCATCCCCCTGGAGCAGGCAAAGGATGCGTTACGGCAGGAGGTGCTGGGCAAGCTCCGGGCTGACAACTTCGATATGGAGGCAGGGATCCGCCTGCTGCAGGAAATCAATGCCACACACAGTATGGATGCGCTGTGCATCCTGTACAACCGGCTGGCGCACATCGAGCGGATTAAAGAGCGTGCCCGGAGGCGGAAACGGCGCAGGGAGACCCTGCATATGGTGTTGGGTCGGGGGCCTGCGGCGGCGGATACGGCAGCCGCACCGGTGTTTACCCTGTGCCGGAAGACAGGGCTGGATGCGGAGCATGCAGAAGTTGAGATAAAGCGTCACCTGGGCCAGAAGTACCACCGTTTTGTGAGCCAGGCGGTGAACGACATGGAGTTCGGGCGCGGCAAGCGGACGACGGGCTACCCGGGGTTGTGGCATGTCTCTGCGGGGGTGGCGGGCGTAGGGAGTTGCAGCGTGTTTTATTACCTGGATGCGGCGCGCAACCGGATACGGATAGTGGGAATAGGCCATCACGTGGGGCGTGCGGCGTACCGGCTGGATTATGCGGCTGAGGAGTTGGCCGGCAGTGGCAGTGTCATACGCCTTTCCTGACAGTAAGCTCCGGTTATTCCGGGGTTAACCCGGTAACTCATTCCTTGCCTTTATTCAGTTAGTGATCTATACGGTTTCTGCATAGCAGAACAATAAATTAATTAAATACACACAATTCCGACATGAACCATTCAATGGCAGTCACGAAGCAGGCGGGGCAGGATTCCGGGGCTGTGAGCGATACAAGCCGGACAGTCCGGGCGCCGGGGGGCAGGCAAGCTACCGGTCCTGATGTTTATGCTTCACCCCTGCAGACCGTGGCTGCGGGCATACTCGGCAGCGTACCGCCGATGCAGTTTATTAGCAGTATTGATGCTGCGAATCGGGCACTGGGTAACCGCGCCTTCATACAGTGGGTGGGGGAATTGCAGTCCGGGGGACGGAAAGCTGCGGTGGAGAGCCTGACCCTGCCGAAGCAGGGTGCGCCCTTGCAGATGATGGGGAAGAAAAAGAAGAAGCCGGGTGATGCCGGTGCGGGGCCGGACAAGGAGTCGGTACCGGAGTTGGTTGCGGCGCAGCCACAGGTACCGGACCCATCGCCGGAGGTAGAGCCGGGTCCGGGAGTGATGCCGTCACAAGCGGGGCCACGAGAGGAGGCGCCGGTGGAGAAGAAAAAGAAGAAGTCCCGGGTGCAGGTGGCGCTGAACACGTTGCGGGGCGAGGGGGTTGAGGCGTTCGGAGGTTACATTGAGGAGGAAATTGGCGAGGCCGCGTTGCTGCGCACACTGGTGGAGCGGATTAACCGTGCTGGGGACCTGGGGGGCGTACGATTTGAGGCGCTGGCCAGGGTGGAGGCGCGTCTGTACTTGCTTGACCCAGGAGGGGGTGCCGGGGAGACCGGGGCGGTGGCATCAGCGCAGGGCTTGCCCCCCCGCTCCCTGCTTTCGCAGGGCCTGCCTCAGCGAAGCTTGTCCCTGCGGAAGCAGGGGGCAGGGGGACAGGAACAGGAGAAAGCCGTTTGCGCACCGGTCAAGTACGGGTTGAGTCAGAGGGAAGAGGAGTTGTTTGATGCCTGTGTCAACGGTGATTACGGGAGGTTCAAACGCCGTTTCAGGCAAGTGAAAGTTGATGTCAACATAGCGAATAATTACGGGACACTCCTTATTAATGCCACTTATCAGGGTCGCGTAAATATTGTCAAGGAACTTTTATTGAGGTCTGACCTTGATGTCAACCTGGCAACACCTCTGGGGGCAACGGCGCTTTATATTGCAGCCCAGGAAAATTATGCAGAGGTGGCAAAGCTGCTGCTGGATCATCCCGGCATTAACGTAAATCTGGCCAATAAAAATGGGGTAACGCCGCTTTATATAGCAGCCCAGAAGGGAAGCATGGAGGTGGTGAAGCTGCTACTGGCGGCGCCGGGAATTAAAATCGACGTGCGAAACCGGGAAGTAGCAACGGCACTTCATGTGGCAGCCCGTAATAACTTTCCCGGGATTGTCGAGCAACTGGTCCGGTGGGGCGCCGATGTCAACCTGACATCGTACGATGGGACGACACCCCTGTACAAGGCTGTCCATTACGGGTATCTTGAGGTGGCCAGGGTCCTGTTGCAGGCGCCGGGCACCCGGGTCAACCAGGCAATACGCGAGAGGTTTTTCCTGCTTGGGGCTGCGGTTCAACAGGGGCATAAAGACATTGTCAGGCTGCTGCTCAGGAAGGGCGCCGATCCGAACAAAAAAAGCAGTACAGGATTGACCCCGCTTCATGTTGCCTGTGGTGCGGGCGCTACGGCGATTGTCGAGATGCTGTTGCATTTCGGGGCCGACCCGGATGCCGAGGCGAGAGAACCTGGCAGAGAAGGGCAAGGACAAACACCATACGACATGGCCGAGCATGGGGGTCACCGTGAGGTGGTGTCCATATTGAAAGCGCACCGGCGGCGCAGGGAGACCGTATCATCCCGGCTTGAGCAGTTGTCGCTAACGGAGGCGCCCGCAGAGGACACGAGGACAGCGCCGCCGGTACCCGGCACGGAGGTTGAGGAAGAAACGGACGTTGCCACGGCTCGTGTCTAGTACTGCGCATTGCCTGACAGGTGGTGGGTCGCCAATATTCTGGATATCAGTCATCCTGCCGGATCTTCATTCCCTGATCGACAACTGCCAGGCCCTCCAGCGCCAAGCCGTAACCCAGCAGTTCATGCACCGTACTTTTTATCCGGTGTACCAGCAGGTTGCGCGTGTAGCGCAGCATCAAGGGGTTTTTTGTCAATAGCTCTGCCGCAAGTTCGCGGGCTCTTGACAACAGTTCGACACGCGGCAGGATTTCATTCACCAGCCCCAGTTCCTTGCACTCCCGGGCGTTCAGGGTCTGTCCCGTCATCAGGAAATAGCGGGCGCGGTTTATCCCCAGTAACGCGGGGAAGACAATATGCATCCCGTCACCGGGCACCGCATTGACGATGAAATGCCCGGCGTCCTGTACGCTGCTGTCTTCAACTGCCAGTACGATATCGGCAAACAGGGGGATTTCCGGGTGTCTCATAGCCGGACCGTTGATGCAGGCGATGACCGGCGCCTGGATATTCAGCAGGTTCATCACCAGTTGTTCGCCATGCCAGCGGATCCCCTCCCACTGCTCCGGGTTGAGCACGGGGAATTTGAAATCTTCCGCCGGAGGGCCGGAGAACACATCGCCCGTACCCGTCATGATCACGACGCGAACGTCAGGGTTGCGGGATATCTCGCCGAACAACTCCGCCAGTTCGTCATGTACCGCACCGCTCCACAGCAGCGGGCCACCATCGGTATGAAAGGTGATTTCCAGTAAGCCGCTTTCGAGTGTTATGTTTGCATGGTTATAATCGGTATTCATTTTCTGCTCCTGGTCACGGGGCTGGTATTGTAACCTGACCCCGGTTTTCTTTTTTCTCCTGGTGCTGTGTTACCCTGAAAAGGAGGAGTATGGAGATAAAACGTGTCGGAATTATTGAATTCTCTGGATGATTCTCTGCCGGACGGCGAACTGGGTACGCTGCTTTCCTACCCACCGGAACTGCGTTTCCTGGCCGCCAGGGGCAGGGGCAGCAAGTTGTACGATGAGGACGGCAATGAATACCTGGACCTGTTAATGGGTTCAGGGCCGTTGATCCTCGGACACTGCCATCCCGCGGTCATGGCAGCCGCCAGGGAGCAACTGGAGCAGTGCTCCACCTGTTACCAGCCTACGCCTTCCATCGCGGACCTGGCTTCCCTGATCGTCGCCGCCTCACCCTGTGCCGAAAAGTTACGCTTTGTCACGACCGGGGCCGAAGCCACGTACTATGCCCTGCGTCTTGCCCGGGCCTTTACCGGCCGGGAAAAAATCATCAAGTGCGCCGGCGCCTACCACGGTTGCCACGACTACTCGCTGGTAGGTTTCCTGGCCGGCGATTACGATCCTCTCGCGGCGCCAGTCAACAGCGCCGGTATCCCGGTGGGTTCCAGCAGCACGGTGATGCTCAGCGACTTCAACGACCTGGACATGGCGGCAGACCTGATGCGGCAACACGGCGACAGCGTTGCAGCCATCATCCTGGAACCGATACTCGGTGTCGTGCCGCCGCAGGATGGTTTTCTCCAGGGGTTGCGGGAACTCGCTGATCAGTACGGTTGCCTGCTGATCTTTGACGAAATGATCACCGGCTTCCGGTTGGCCTGGGGGGGCGCCCAGGAAGCGTTCGGCGTGGTCCCGGACCTGGCCTGCTACGGCAAGATTATCGGCGGGGGCTATCCTGCTGCTGCCGTATGCGGGCGCGCAGACGTGCTTGAGCTGTCGGTCTTCGCGAACCGGGCAAACCCGGACTACGTCCTGTTCAGCGGCACCTTCTACGCCAACCCCATGGCTGCGGCGGCCGGCGCCGCTACCCTGCGGGAACTGGCAAAACCCGGGATGTTCGACCGGTTGAACCAGGTTGGAGAGTCGATCCGGTCAGGTATCAGGGACGTGGTGGATGACGCCGGCATTTCCGCACAGGTCGTCGGCATCGGGCCTGTGTATAACCTTTTCTTTACCGATCAGGCCATTGTCAATCACCGCCAGATCATGAGCAGCCGCATGGATCTGAGTCGGGACCTGTTACTGCGCCTGGCACGCGATCGG
The DNA here is from genome assembly GCA_965208655.1 of Gammaproteobacteria bacterium. Lineage (GTDB taxonomy): Bacteria > Pseudomonadota > Gammaproteobacteria > Eutrophobiales > Eutrophobiaceae > JAAXHV01. The sequence goes on along the minus strand of CBDBPJ010000007.1, from coordinate 636,413 downwards.
GTGCTGATTTCCTCGTCCAAGGGCTGGCTGTCAACGGCCCACGAAGAGGCTGATGTGGCACGCGCCGTGGACGCTTACCGCAAATGTCTGTCCGACATGGTCGATGCAATAATCTAATTAGTAACTGAGATCTGAACATGCCAACCGAAATCGATCCCGTTACCCTCTCCGTGGTGCAGGGTGCGCTGCAGGCGACCCAGCGGGCCATGACCACCACCATGGAAAAGACCGGCCGTTCCAGTGTCTATGCCATTGCCCGGGACTATTCCAACGCCTTGTTCGACTGGGACGCCAGGATGGTCATCCAGGGGGAGGATATTCCGACCCATCTCGGTTCCATGGTGCTGGCTACCAAGGCCGTAGCCGGGTTTTTTGCAGGGGAAATCAATCCCGGGGATATCTACCTGCACAATGACCCCACTTACGACGGCAGCCACCTGCCGGACATGTGCATGTATAAACCGCTGTTCTTCGAGGATGAACTGGTGTTCTGGGTGGTGAGCAAAGGCCACATGGTGGACGTCGGCGGACCGGTGCCCGGCAGTTACAACCCGGATGCGAAAGAGATATTTGCAGAAGGTTTGCGTGTTCCGCCGATACGGTTGGTTGACCGCGGGGAGATGCGCCATGACGTTCTGAACATGATCCTGACCAACTTCCGCTCGCGTAAATACCAGAGTGGTGATATGAACGCGCAACTGGGGGCCATCACGCTGGGAGAGCAACGCCTGAGAGCCCTGCTGGAGCGTTACGGCAAGGAGGTGATCAAGGCCTGTGTGGAACAATTGCTGGATGCCGCGGAAGCGCACATGCGCGTCAGGATTCGAACCTTGCCCGACGGCGTGTATCATTCCAGTGTCGTGGCGGAGGACACGGGGCACGGTCGTGGCCACCAGACCCTGGAGGCGGAGATCACTGTTGCGGGAGATGAGTTGAAGATTGTTCTTGCATCACCGCCGCAACTGGAATTTTTTACCAACTCGTACCGTTCCAATACCTTGTCCGGCGTCTATGCCGGGCTGTTGATGTGGGCGCAGGTGCAGCCACCCTTCAACGAAGGCCTGTATCGCCCCGTCAAGGTGGATTTTGGTCCCAAAGGCACCATGCTCAATGCCGAAGAGCCGGCTCCCCACGTCAATTGTACCGGCGGCCCGCAGGAAACCATCTGCGACCTGATACGGACCGGCATGAATAAGATTGACCCGACCCATGCCGTCTCCGGCTGGAACCATACCTGGGCCTTCAACATTGCCGGGACGCGGCCGGACAACGGTGAACCTTACCTGGACCTGTTGATATCATCGCTGATCGGCGGCGCCGGCGCGGTCAACAACCTGGCCGACGGCTGGCACGCCATCGGCGCCCAGGCCGGTCTCGGCGGCGCCCAGATCGGTGATACCGAACTGGTGGAACTGCTGGCGCCGATTATCGTTACCCGGCTGGAACTGGCTGCGGATTCCGCGATGCCCGGGGAATGGCGCGGGGGTTGCGGCCTGGTTACGGAAATTGAGCCTGTCGACCATGAGATGACGGTCATTGCCTGGGGAGAGGGCGCCCATCAACCGCCGCCTTCCACGGGTGCAGCCCGCCATCATCCCGAGATGTTCGACACCAAGGTTGCCCGGGGATGGCACCTCCGTGACGATGAAATCCTGCACGAGGTGGACCATAACCAGGTGTTGACGGTAAAGACGGGGGAGCGTTACCGCAGCCGGACTTCCGGCGGCGGGGCTGCCGGTGATCCGTTTTCCCGTCCGCCCGAAGCAGTGCGGGATGACGTCCTGAACAGGAAAGTCTCATTGAAGGGCGCTGAACTGGATTACGGGGTGATACTACATCCCGGGACACTGGAAATCGATGTTGCCGCTACGGCGGCATTGAGAAGGGCCAGCGAACGATGACTTATCGCATCGGCATCGACGCCGGCGGCACCTTTACGGATTTTGTCGCCCTGGCGGAGGACCACTCGTTACTGGTCTACAAAATCCCGTCCGACCCGGTCAACCCGGTCTCAGTCCTGCTCGATGGACTGGCGGGACTGGCCGGTAAGGCCGGCCTTGAGTTTCCTGACTTTATCAGCCGGTGTACGGTACTGGTGCACGGCAGTACCGTTGCCCTGAATACGCTTATCCAGCGCAACGGCGCCAGGACCGGCCTGCTGGTGACGGCAGGCCACGAGGACTCGCTGGAATTGAGGCTGGGGCACAAGGAAGACGGCCACCGCTGGGATTTCCGTTATCCCCCCGCGCAGATGCTCGTACCGGCGCATCGCCGACTGGGAGTGAAGGAACGCATCATCGCCGGCGGCAAGGTGCACATCCCGCTGGACGAGGCCCACCTGGATGCCCAGTTGGACAGGCTGGTACAGGCAGAGGTAGAGGCTGTCGCCATTTCCTGCCTGTGGTCCGTTGCCAATGACGTCCACGAAAGAAAAATACTGGAACAAGCGAGCAAGCGCTTGCCGGGTTGTTATATCACCGCGTCCGTGAACGTCCTGCCCAGGATCGGCGAATACACCCGTACCAGCACCACGGCGGTCAACGCCTACGTGGGCCCGGTCCTGGACCGCTATCTCTCGACCATTGAAACTGCGCTGGCCGAACAGGGTTTTACCGGCAGGCTGTATATCATGCAGTCCAATGGGGGTGTCGCAACGCCCGAAGTGGTCAGGCAACGCCCGGTAGCGGTACTCAATTCCGGGCCTGCCGCAGGTCCGGTTGCGGCACTCTGGTATGGGCGCCGGCTTGGCTATGAGAACGTCATCTCCATTGATATGGGCGGCACGAGTTTCGATGTGAGCCTGGTGCGAAACGGTCTTCCGGACGTAATCGACCAGGCGGATATAGCCCGCATCCGGGTCGGATTGCCAATGGTCAACGTGACCAGTATCGGCGCCGGAGGAGGGAGTATTGCCCGCCTGGATGAACTGGGGATACTGCAGGTCGGGCCGGAAAGCGCCGAGGCCAATCCCGGCCCGGCTTGTTATATGCGCGGCGGTGCCAGGCCGACGGTGACGGATGCCCTGGTGACAGCCGGTTATTTCCCCGATACGGGGTTGCTGGGCGGCAGGATGAAGCTGGATAAAGACCTCGCCCGGCAGGTAATCCAGGATAACATTGCCGCGCCTGCCGGTATCGATGTGTACCGCGCTGCCCACGGCATCATAGAAGTCACGGCAAAAAATATGGTGGACGGGATACGCATTGCCTCTATCGAACGGGGCTACGACCCCCGGGATTACCTGCTGGTTGCCGGCGGGGGCGCGGGCCCCGCTTTCGCCGCCATGCTGGCCCGGGAGCTGGGAATAGAGAAGGTGTTAATACCGTCTACTGCGGGCGCGCTGTGCGCGATGGGTGAGGCCACGGCCAACCTGAGGTATGATGCCATCCGCGCCTGCCCCGTGCGTCTTGATGGCTTGTCCGTTGATTTGGCCAACCAGTTGTTCGAGCAGATGGAACAGGAGGGAAGGTCGGCGCTGGGGATCGCAGACGGGGATCAGGTGCGCGTGGAACGCAGCGCGGAGATGAAGTACGTTGACCAGATACATTATTGTGACGTACCGGCCCCCCCGGGCGTTGTTGATGAGGACAAGGCGACCCGGCTTCGGGAAAATTTTCACCGGCGCCATGAAGAACTCTACACCTATTCGGAGCCGGATAATGAACCGGAGATCGTTTCCCTGAGGGCCAGCACAATTGTCGATACCCTTACACCTGCCGCTGCGGGCGGCGCTGTGACGATACCGGAAACCCCGTCCGGAGCGCAGGAAACAAGGGATGTATTCATGCCGGATACGCTGGAATTCAAATCAACGCCCGTGTACCGGATCATGGGAGACAGTTTCATTCCCGCCAATTATTCCCTTCAGGGCCCGGCCATCATTGAAGAGGAAACCACCACCATATTCGTCCCTTCGGGAGATACCATTCGATACGATCCGTCCGGATTTTACCTGTTGGAAGTGACAGGCTGATATATAAGAGCATTGTTAGTATCTATACTCTTTTGCCTTTGGGGTGGCAAAATTCCCGGAACAGGAGTACAAATCTCCGGTGTCAAAGAAAAGAAGCCACTGGGTTTAACCTCACCCCGATATCTTGTGGCTGAGTATATAATTATGTACTACATATGCTAATATTTTGTTGTTAACACTTGACTTTAAATTATTCGGATTTAAAATCTAAAATAAATTATTGAAGGTTAGTCGTTTTTCCTGCTGAAGTTGGATTGATACGAAATGAAGGGGGAGAAAAACCAAAGCGAAGAGTTAATTAATACCGAGTAGTATAAAAATGCCTGTAGATGTAGATGAGAAGGCAAAAATGCATGCCCCCCGCAGGACGTGCTGCAATATCCTGTTCCCTCGTCCCCTTGTCACCTTGCCCCGAGACATCAGCCACGGTCACGAAAAAACACTGATAATTCAAGGGAGCAGGGTCGCATGACAGTGCTGTCAGTCGCCCGCACACGCGGCCGGAACCCCGGTTTCCGGAACAGGTCCTGCGTTGTTTTCTTCGTCTTGCTGTCGGTCCTCCTGTCTTGCATCCGGGCGCCTCTCGTCCATGCCGATCCCCCGCTTTCTGAACAGGGAGACTGGGCCCCCGGGGGTCCTGGAAACGTGGAGGTGGATATACCCGCGGGTCCGTTGACGCTTAAAGCAGGAGAATCCCTCACCTACAGCATGAGACTGACCCGTCAGCCGCTTGCGAGTGTCAACAATGGAAAATGGTGGGTGAGGATAATGGTCAATGGTGTCAATCGTATCGATGGGGTTTATCCGCCAGGCGAGCGTGAGGATGCCATGATTACCTGGATCCCGTCAGTCGGGTGGGAATTCAATACCAATAACTGGAACAACTGGAGGACGGTCACCATCAGGGCGAACCAGGATATCAATGAACGGATCGTCTTCACTCACGAGGTCTGGGGCGATTCGGAGTGGTGTCCGAGGCATAACCGGCCCGGACCGACGATAACAGCCCCGACCAATAACGGCGGCGGCAACAATAATAACAACGACAACAATAACAACGACAACAATAACAACGACAACAACAATAACAACAACGATAACAACGGCGGGAATAACGGCGGGAATAACGGTGGGAATAACGGCGGCAACAACGGCGGCAACAACGGCGGGAATAACGGCGGAAATAATGGTGGGAATAACGGCGGCAACAACGGCGGCAACAATGGCGAGAATAACGGTAACGGTGACAGCAGTGACAGCGATACTGATGACGATACCGGCACCAGGGATGATCAGACCGATGAAGATGAGGAACCGGCGACCAGACCACCGTCAGCCCCCCTGAATCTGACTGCAACACCTGGGTACGGAGAGGTGATGTTGAAATGGCAGGTACCCGAAGATAACGGCGGATCGCCTGTCATCGGTTACCAGTACCGGCAACGTCGTGAGAATGAGAAATTTGACGATACCTGGACATGGGTAAACGGAAATGGGAACACTCGTAAGACCACAGCTACCGGCCTGGAGGATGGCGTCACCTACAGCTTCCAGGTACGCGCGGTAAACAAGAACTCTGGCGCAGGAGAGCCATCCAATGAGGCCGGGGCCACTACGCTGAAACCGGCGGTAACACTGCAGGCTCCCGCTTCTTCCATTGAGGAAGGGGAGGACGCGGTATTCATCCTGGCCCGTATGGATAAGCTGTCACGGGAATTGACTGTCGACGCCGGTCTGACCGAGGACGGGGATGTGCTGGTCGATGGATACCAGAGCCCGGAACAGGTGACGTTTCCGGCCGGCGAGCAGGAGGTTCGCCTGGAGATAACAACCAAGGATGATGCGTTTGATGAACCCGATGGCGCGCTGACACTAACATTGGCGGAAAGGGATGACTACGAGGTAGAGACGCCTGGTTCGGCTGTTGTGACGGTCAGGGACAATGATGATGCGTCGCAGTTGACGGTGGCGGATGCCCGTGCTGTTGAAGACACCAACGTAATGGTATTCACTGTTGAGTTGAGCGCGCCCAGCGCGCAGTCAATTACGGTGGATTACGCCACTTCGGACGGCACCGCGACGGCGGGCGAAGACTACAGCGCGGCCGACGGCAGCCTGACATTCATGCCGGGCGACGTGGAACGGACCATCAGCGTGCTGTTGGAAGATGATGAAATGTACGAAGATGATGAGACCTTCGCGCTCACCCTGAGTAATCCGGATAATGCCGGACTGGCGGACGCCGAGGCTACCGGAACTATCGCTGATAACGATCCCATGCCGCAGTTGACGGTGGCGGATGCCCTTGCTGCTGAAGACACCAACGTAATGGTATTCACTGTTGAGTTGAGCGCGCCCAGCGCGCAGTCAATTACGGTGGATTACGCCACTTCGGACGGCACCGCGACGGCGGGCGAAGACTACAGCGCGGCCGACGGCAGCCTGACATTCATGCCGGGCGACGTGGAACGGACCATCCGCGTGCTGTTGGAAGATGATGAAATGTACGAAGGTAATGAGACCTTCGCTCTCACCCTGAGTAATCCGGATAATGCCGGACTGGCGGACGCCGAGGCTACCGGAACTATCGCTGATAACGATCCCATGCCGCAGTTGACGGTGGCGGATGCCCTTGCTGCTGAAGACACCAACGTAATGGTATTCACTGTTGAGTTGAGCGCGCCCAGCGCGCAGTCAATTACGGTGGATTACGCCACTTCGGACGGCACCGCGACGGCGGGCGAAGACTACAGCGCGGCCGACGGCAGCCTGACATTCATGCCGGGCGACGTGGAACGGACCATCCGCGTGCTGTTGGAAGATGATGAAATGTACGAAGGTAATGAGACCTTCGCTCTCACCCTGAGTAATCCGGATAATGCCGGACTGGCGGACGCCGAGGCTACCGGAACTATCGCTGATAACGATCCCATGCCGCAGTTGACGGTGGCGGATGCCCTTGCTGCTGAAGACGACGGTGTTATGGTATTTGCGGCAAGGTTGAGTGTTTCCAGCGTTTTGCCGGTCACGGTAAGCTACGTTACCTCAAACGGCACCGCGACGGCGGGCGAAGACTACAGCGCGGCCGACGGCAGCCTGACATTCATGCCGGGCGACGTGGAACGGACCATCCGCGTGTTGCTGCTGGAAGATGACATATTTGAAGAGGATGAGACCTTCAACCTCACCCTGAGCAACCCTGTTAACGCCGGCCTGGCAGATGGCGCGGCCACCGGGACGATCGTGAATGACGATGATAACTCTGCAGGGGCGCTGGCCTGGTTGTCACGCTTTGGCCGCACGGTAGCGACACAGGTGGTGGACACTCTTGAGAGTCGGTTTTACGGCGCATTTACCGATGAGAATTCAGTCACCCTGGGCGGCTTTCAGATGCGTCCCGGCCTGGCTCCGGCGCGACTGGATGAACAAGCTCTGGGATGGAACGCCGATATGGCGTTCATACACGGCCGGGCCTGGGCGGATGCGGACCGGCAGATATCAGGTACCTGGAGTCCCGGTATGCGCCGCTGGCTGTCGATGAGTTCCTTCCAGTGGTCCAGTGCGGCCGCTGCGGGTTCGTCCGGCAACGGCGGGTTGGCCGGCGCTGCATCCGGCGGTTATGGCCCGTGGGGCAGCACTGCGGCCCGCATCACCTACTGGGGCCGGGGGGCATTGACGGAATTTGACGGACGCGACGGGGACATCAACCTGGACGGCGACGTTTTGACGGGCATTCTGGCGTCGGATTACGAGGATGAACGGCTGTTGGCCGGTCTGGCCCTGGGCTACAGTGACGGGAACGGCAGCTACCGCATGCCCGGGATAGAGGGTGACCTGGACGCCTCACTGGTGGGTATATACCCGTACGCCCGCCTGGAGGTGACCGATAACATTTCAGCATGGGCGGTGCTGGGTTACGGTACCGGGGATATGAAAATGACCGCAGACAGCGGCGCTGCTATCGTTGATGCGGACATCGAGATGAAGCTGGGCGCGATGGGAATACGCGGCGTCCTGATGTCGACGGCAACAGTGGACGTGGCGCTGAAGTCGGACGCGTTCCTGGTGAGCATGGACGCGGATGCCGACGAGGGTCTTGACATGCCGATTGATACAGACGTGGGACGGGTGCGGTTGCTGCTGGAAGGCAGCCACAGCCGGATCCTCTCCAGCGGCGGCATATTGCGGCCGGCCGTGGACCTCGGTTTGCGTTATGACGATTCGGACGATGCAGAGACCGGTTTCGGTTTGGAACTGGGCGGCTCCCTGCGCTTTTCGGACCCGGCGCACGGGTTGACCATGGAAGCCAAGGCCCGCGCATTGCTGGTCCATGAGGATGCCGATTATGATGAATGGGGTATCGGCGGCTACCTGCACTGGGATCCGAGTGCTGCCTTGCAGGGTTTTTCGCTGCGCCTGGATTCATCCTGGGGCGCGCTGACGGACGGAGCGAACCGCCTCTGGGCACACCAGAATAGCGCTGGACTGGCGTCAGACAGCTACACAAACCCGGTGAGCCGCATCAACCTGGAACTGGGCTACGGCATGTACCTGCCGGGCAGTCACGGAGTGCTGATCCCCTACAGCGCGCTTGAGATAACCGGCGACGACAGCCGTACCTACCGCATAGGCTGGCAATACATACTGGGCGATTCATTGCACATGAGCCTGGACGGAGAGAGACGCGAACGCTACGACGAACAACCCGACCACGCCCTGATTCTACGTACGACCCTGCCGTGGTAGGGAGTAGGGTAGGGTCGGACCCTTTTACTTTCTTATTTTCTCCTGATTCGTTAGTATTGTTCTCATGAAAATTTCCATGTTCCACCTGATGCCCTACCGGGACCTGCCGGAGGGGTTCGAGAAAATATATCCCTCTTCATGGTTTACCCTGCCGTTTCCCAAGGTGGCCGACGCCAACAAGGCCGCGCAATATTACAACTGGACGCTGGATGAGCTTCAGTATGCAGCAGAGTCCGGGTTTGACGGGGTCTGCACCAATGAACACCACCAGAACGCCTATGGTTTCATGGTTAACCCCAACATGATGGGCTCGGTGCTGGCGCGGGCGACCCGGGGTACCGATACAGCCATTATCCAGATGGGCGAGACGGCCGTGTTCCTCAACCCGCCCATCCGCGTCGCCGAAGAGTATGCCATGCTGGATTGCATCAGCGAGGGCCGGATGGTTGCCGGGTTTCCCGTGGGCCTGGGCGGTGATTTCGCCCACAGTTACGGGTTTGCGCCCATGGAGCAACGGGGGCGGTACCGCGAGGCCCATGAACTGATCACGAAAGCCTGGCAGGCGGAGGATGTGTTCTCATGGAACGGCAAGTACTACCAGTTGCCCATGGTCAGTGTCTGGCCCCGGCCGGTGCAAAAGCCGCATCCGCCCATCTGGGTGCCGGGGAACGCCAGTCCCAGCACCTGGGACTTTGTCCTGCAGAATGATTACTGCTATTGCTACCTGACCTATTTCGGCGCCAAGGGTGCCGACAAGACCGTCGGCGGTTACTGGAAACGGGCTGAAGAACTGGGCCGGGACAACAACCCGTACCGGCTCGGTTACCTGATCCCGGTCGGTGTCGCCGAGACCGACGCGGCCGCGGACGACCGCTACGCGAAGCATATCGAATATTTCTACCACAAGTTACTGCATATACCGGAAGCGCTGTTCATGCCACCCGGCCACATGACCCATAGCAGCCTGAATTACCTGATCACCAAACGGCCGTTGCCGCCGTTCGATACCCTGAAGAAGAACAGCTACAAGGATTTCAAGGAGAACGAGTACCTGGTCACCGGCAGCGCCGACACTGTGACGGAGCAGTTACTGAGCATCATCAAGCGCCTGCGGGTCGGCAACCTGATGCTGTTGCCCCATTTCGGTTCCATGTCCCACGAGCAGACCATGGAAAATATCGACCGGATTGCCAAAGACGTGCTGCCGCACCTGCGCGGTGTCTGGGATGACGAGGGCTGGGAAAACCACTGGTGGCCGGAAAACTGTAAACAACCTGCCCGGCAGGCGGCCTGAGCGGGGATCATCATGGCAGAGATTCGCACCGAAACCGTAGCCGTCCTGGGCGGTCTGCTGAATATCAGGGTAGACGTGGCAGGCACAGGCGAGCCGCTGGTTTTTTTACATTCCGCCGGTGGGTTGCAATGGGACCCGTTTCTCGAAAGGCTGGCAGAAAGATACACGGTTTATGCGCCTTATTTCCCCGGCACCTATCCCGGTGAGCCGAATGATATAGAGCATGTCGAAGACCTGTGGGATGCAGTACTGGCATACGATGATGTGCTGAGTGGCCTGGGAATCGATTCGGCCCGTCTCATCGGTCATTCTTTCGGTGGTATGCTGGCTGCCGAACTGGCTGCGCACAAGCCGGAACGCATAAGCAAACTGGTGTTAATTGCGCCGATCGGCCTCTGGCATGAAGACTCGCCCTACACCGTTGCCGACTGGACCGCAAAAGACGCCGAGGGACTGGCCGCGGTGCTGTTCCATAATACCGCTTCCGAACTGGTCAAGGCAGCCTTGACCCCGCCGGAGGATGAAGACGAGGCTGCGGAGGGCCTGGTGCAATTCCTCTGGACCCTGGGCTGCACAGCCAAGGTGATCTGGCCCATTCCTGACAAGGGCTTGAACAAGCGCATCCACAGGATCAGCGCTCCCGCGCTGGTCATCTGGGGGGAAAATGACGCATTAATCCCACCGGCTTATGCCGCTATCTTCGGCGCCTCAATCAAACAGGCCGAAGTCTGCATGATCCCCGACTGCGGCCACGTGCCCCCGCTGGAGCAACTGGACGCGCTCAACTCAGCGGTGGATAAATTTCTGGCTTGACTACCTGTTACCTACTAAATTGGAAACGGAGAAAACAGATGAAAATTCCCAGGCTCCTGATAGTGCTTGTTATGTTATCTGCCTCATTGGTATGGGCGGAAGAGAAACGCCATGGACCCAAGGCTATCGAGGTCAAGGTAAGCCTGGGCACCGCCGATGAAGAAATGAAGTTCGTCCCGGACACACTTTCCTTCGAACGGGGCAAATACTACAAACTGGTGCTGCACAACCCCAGTTCTGACGACCACTATTTCACCTCGGATGCTTTCGCAGCCCGCATCTTCACCCGCAAGGTGGAAGTCGCGGACGCATCCGGCAAGACCGTCACGGAGATACACGGCGCCGTCAACGATCTCGAACTCAAACCCGGCGCCACCGTCGAATGGTTTTTTTACCCCATGACCAAGGGCACAAACCTGAAACTCTATTGCCATAAGGACGGCCACGAGCAACAGGGCATGGTCGGCACCATCAACATCAGCGGCCCGCCGCCTTTTACCAGATAATCAAAGACAGGCTTTACGCCGCTTTCCCCGGGACACTGACGTGTCATAAAATCCCGGGGTCAGAGTAAAATCACCGAGAACGTTGGCAACAGCAAAGCCGGTGGTGATTTTACTCTGACCCCACCCATTTGGCTGAAGCGGGAATTGCTGCCTTGGCTGCGTACTGCTTGACCTTTCAAAATAATTCGCTATACTGCTTAAAAAAGCAGTGCTAATATATTCAGTATGAAAACACTGACATCCAGACAATTGCAGGTGCTTGAATTTATACAGGACAGCATCAGGGTCGCCAATATGCCGCCTACCATCGCCGAGATTACCGGAGCCATGGGATTTGGTTCGACCAATGCGGCCCGGGGGCATTTACAGGCGCTGGAGCGCAAAGGGGCCATAGAGCTGATCCCCAACTCATCCCGGGGGATACGACTGGTACAAGCCGGCGCATATGAGCCCGGTCTCCCCCTGGTGGGCCGGGTTGCCGCCGGTCGTCCCCTGCTGGCCGAAGAAAATATCGAGGATTATCGTCCGGTTGATCCATCGTTTTTTTCTCCCCGTGCGGATTACCTGTTGCGTGTACGGGGTGAGAGTATGCGGGATGCCGGGATACTGGATGGGGATTTGCTTGCGGTGCACCGTAGTCCCACTGCGGATAACGGCCAAATCGTGGTGGCGCGGCTGCAGGATGAGGTAACGGTCAAACGGCTGCGCCGGACCGGACAGGTGGTTTACCTGGAAGCGGAAAACCCCGCCTTTCCTGCCATTGAGGTGGATCTGAAACAGGAAACACTGGCCCTTGAGGGTATCGCCGTCGGCGTAGTACGCAACCTGTAGCGCATAACCATGAACAATTCATTGCGAGAGCTGATACGCAACAACCCCCATCTATGGTCGGGTGATGAGGTCTGTCAGGGGAAACCGGGCGGCATCCCTACGGGTCATGCTTCATTGGATGCAATACTGCCCGGCGGCGGCTGGCCGAAAAATGCCGTGGTCGAAATGATTACCCCGCATTGGGGTACGGGTGAATTACAGTTGTTGTTGCCATTGATGAAGTCCATGACACGGCGCAGGCGCTGGATACTGTGGGTTTGCCCGCCGTACATCCCGTATGCTCCGGCATTGGTGAATGCCGATATTGATATTAACTTCCTGATGACAATCGGCCCGAATATCGCCTGCCGGGATGCTCTTTGGACGATTGAAAAAGCGCTGCAGTCACAGCGCTGCGGTCTGCTCATGGCATGGTTGAACCACCTGCCCAATGGGGTCATTCGACGCCTGCAACTGGCTGCCGATGCCGGTAAAACACCCTGTGTGCTGTTTCGCAACCAGCGCGGGAAAAATTCACCCGCAGCGCTGCAATTGCAGGTGAACCACAGCGACCGGGGCATCCATGCACGGGTTTTGAAAGCCCGCGGCGCCCATCAATACCACAGCGCGGACATCCCCTATCCGGGTTAACCCCATGGGTTTCGGATATGCCCCGGCCACTTTCTGCTCTTTCTTTCCGGGATTACCAGGAACAAGAGGCATGTAACAAAACCGAAAAGGGTACCCGGACCAGGCAACAAGCCCTGTGGCTTGCTGTTTATCTGCCCAAACTGGCCCTGGAAGTTGTCGCTGCCGATCAGTCTGATGAGGTTTCGGCCGTCGTTGAGGAAATAAAAGGCAGAAAACTCGTCCATACCGCGTCCTGTTCCGCGGAACGGATGGGTGTCAGCACGGGCATGGCCCTGGGCGCGGCCTACGCCTGTTGCCCCGGCCTGAAAGTTCACCAAATCAACGAAATCGCCCGGGAGGAACGACTGGATGCGCTGGCAGCCTGGGCCTTGCAGTTCAGCGCCGCGGTCAGTTTGCATCCACCCTGCTCGTTCCTGCTGGAGGCGGGGGGAAGCATCAACTATTTTGGCGGCCTCGCCACGATCCGGGATACCATCGCCCGGGAACTGACCGAACGCTGGAAACACGTTTTTTACCAGGCAACGGCCCCCACGCCCACAGCCAGCCTGATGCTGGCCCGGGCTGGACGCAACCTGGTTATCGAGCGCGGCGCAGATTTGCGCTCGGTCCTGGGGCCCTTGAGTATTGAGGTCCTGCCCCTGGATGACAAGCGCAAACAACGACTGAATAAAACCGGCGTGCGTATCCTGCGCGACCTCTGGCGTCTGCCTTCAGACGGGCTGGCGCGGCGTTTTGGAACAGACCTGGTTACCCACCTGGACCGGGCCCTGGGAAAGCTGCCTGAACCCTTGAATGCTTATCGGATACCCCCCCGGTTTTCCGATACCCGGGAATGTTCGTTTGACATCGATGAGCGGCAGTCGCTTCTTCCCGTCGTTCGTGGGCTGGTGACCGGCTTATGCAATTTCCTGCAGAAACAGGACTTGTACACCATGGATTACCAGGTGCATTTTTATCACAGGCAGGACCCGGTAACGATGCTCCATATCGGCTTGCGCCGGCCAATACGCCAACCCGGTTATTTGATGATGTTGGTGGAGACGCAACTCAGCAGGGCAAAGCTGGACGCGGCCGTCGTCAGGGTAACGCTGACCGCCGAGCGGTTTTATAGCGTTGCCCCCCGGACCCGTTGTTTATTTCCCGGCAGCGAGCTTGAACAGGAAGATCAGGATATTGCGCCACTCCTTGAACAATTGTCCACTCGTCTCGGCGCCGCTGCGTTGAAGAGCATCGCAACCCATGCGGACCATCGACCGGAATACGCCTGCCGCACTGGCGTGCCGGCCGTCGCCGGGCCGGCGCCCCCGGGCAACCGGCGCCCCCTGTGGTTATTGCCGAAACCCAGGGAATTGCTGAACAAGGACGACGGAATTTACTACAGGGGCCGCATCCATTTCCTCATGGGGCCGGAGCGCATCGAAGCGGGCTGGTGGGACAGCGACGGCATACGCCGGGATTATTACGTGGGTGTCGATGACATCGCCGGACGTGTGTGGATTTACCACGACCTGACAACCAGGCAAAAATGGTATTTGCATGGATTGCTCGGCTGAACGCGCCTGCTTGCCGCCTTATGCGGAATTACACTGCATCAGCAACTTTACGTTTCTGCGGGGCGCCTCCCATCCGGAAGAACTGGTGGTCCGGGCAAAAGCCCTGGGTTACCGCGCCATCGCCATCACCGACGAATGCAGCTTATCCGGAATCGTCCGCGCCCATGTCGCGGCCGGGAAAGAAGGTATCGACCTGCTTGTCGGCAGCGAGTTCCGATTACAGGAAGGGTGGCGCTTTCTATTGCTGGCCTCCGACCGGGGCAGCTACGGCAGACTCGCCCACCTCATCACCCTGGCTCGCCGGCAGGCAAAAAAAGGGGAGTATTTTATCGACCGGAACCTGGTCCAGGACAACTGCCCCGCCGGTTGCCTGGCCATCTGGCTGCCTTGCTTTAACCGGGGGGAGATCGAAACAAACGGCTTGCGCTGGCTGGCCGGTCTTTTCCCCGGGGTACTGTGGATAGCGGTAGAGGCGTTGCTCGACGGCAACGACAGGGAACAACTGCGCCGCTTACAGGAAATCAGCGCAGGTTTTGCCATTCCCTTATGCGCCTGTGGAGATGTACATATACATGAGCATAAGCGCCGGGTAATACAGGATACCTTGACGGCCATCCGTCTCGGCAAACCCCTCAGTGAACTGGGTTACGAAGTTTATTCCAACGGCGAGCGACACCTGCGTTCGCGCCGGCGTCTTGCGCAGCTTTATCCGCGCCCCTTGCTGGAAGAGACCGTAAGGATCGCCGATCGCTGCCGTTTTTCCCTGGATGAATTACGCTATGAGTATCCATCGGAACTGGTTCCGAAACACCATACTCCCGGCTCATGGCTGCGACGGCTCACGGAACAGGGTATGCAAACACGCTGGCCCGGAGGCGCGCCGGAAAAAGTGCGGGCATTGATTGAACATGAGTTGGCCCTGATACAGGAGGTTAACTATGAGCATTATTTTTTGACGGTTCACGATATTGTAAAGTTTGCCCGCAGCAAGGGTATCCTGTGCCAGGGCCGCGGTTCCGCCGCCAACTCCGCCACCTGTTATTGTCTGGGTATAACAGAAGTCAACCCCGACGCCATGGACCTGCTGTTTGAGCGCTTTATTTCCAGGGAACGCAATGAACCGCCGGATATTGACGTGGACTTTGAACATGAACGTCGTGAAGAGGTCATTGTTTATATCTATGAAAAATACGGGCGTGAGCGCGCCGCCCTGACGGCAACCGTCATCACCTACAGGCCAAAAAGCGCGCTGCGGGACGTGGGCAAAGCCCTGGGAATGAGTACGGACCAGTTGGAGCGTCTGGCCGCATGCGTCTCCGGACGCTATGGAAATACCCTGGAAACGGGGCAGTTGGATGGCTTTCCGGCGGACAGCCCGCTTGTGAGAAGACTGGTTTACCTGGTCAATAACCTGATCGGCTTCCCGCGACATTTATCCCAGCACGTGGGTGGCTTTGTCATCAGTCAGGGCCTGCTCTCCCACCTGGTCCCTGTTGAAAACGCGGCCATGCCTGAGCGCACCGTCATTCAATGGGAAAAAGACGACCTGGAGGCGCTGGGCCTGCTCAAAGTGGACGTGCTCTCCCTGGGGATGCTCACCGCCATCCGCAAGGCGCTGGCGCTGGTCAGTCAATACCGGGGTGAGCCGCTGACCCTGGATAAGGTACCCACGGAAGATCCCGCGGTTTATAAAATGATGCAGAAGGCCGATACCGTGGGTGTCTTTCAAATCGAATCACGGGCACAGATGAGTATGCTGCCACGCCTCAAACCTCAGAATTATTACGACCTGGTGATACAGATCGCCATTATTCGGCCCGGTCCCATACAGGGGGACATGGTGCATCCTTATTTAAGAAGACGGCGCGGCGAGGAGCCGGTCAGCTATCCCGGCAAGGCAGTGGAAAAAGTGTTGAAGCGCACCCTGGGCGTTCCCATCTTTCAGGAACAGGTGATGCAACTGGCGATGGTCGCTGCGGGGTTCAGCGCGGGGGAAGCGGATCAACTGCGGCGTTGCATGACTGCATGGCATCGCAAGGGCGGACTGGAGCCGTTTGAAAAAAAACTGCTGGGCGGCATGAAAGCACGGGGTTACCCGGAAAGTTTTGCGCGCCAGATCTTCAACCAGATAAAAGGATTTGGCGAATACGGCTTTCCCGAATCCCATTCCGCCAGCTTTGCCCTGCTTGCTTACGTGTCATCCTGGTTGAAGTATTATCATCCGGCTGCTTTCACCTGCGCGCTGCTGAACAGCCAGCCTCTCGGGTTCTACCGGCCGGCGCAACTGGTGCAGGACGCCCGGCGCCATGGCGTGACCGTCCTGCCCGTTGACGTGAACGACAGCAATTATGATTGTACCCTGGAGGGCGCCCCGGGGCAGGCCGGAACGCCCGGAACCCTGCGCCTGGGTTTGCGCCTGGTCAAGGGTTTGTCCCGGGCCGGCGGCCACACCCTGGCGCTTGAACGAAAACGGGGCAGGTATATCAGTGCACAGGATATTGCGGTGCGTACAGGGCTGGATCAAGCAGACCTGACGAGTCTGGCAGACGCCGATGCCTTGAACGGCATCGGCAAAGACCGTCACCGCGCCTGCTGGGAGGTCCTGGACCCGGGGCCGGGCGCGCCCCTGTTCTCCACGCCTGACGAGGAAGAAACCGACCTTATGCTGCGCAAGCCCCGGGAAGGGGAAAATATCCTGGCGGATTACGCCAGTATCGGCTTTACCTTGCGCCGCCACCCGCTGGCCCTGTTACGCGGACGCCTGGACGAACGGGGCGTTACCACGTCAACAGGACTCGGGGAATTGGCCGACAACGCCTGGGCCCGGGCCGCGGGTATCGTCACCAGCCGCCAGCGACCCGCCACCTCTTCCGGAGTCATGTTTTTCACCCTGGAGGATGAAACCGGGTTTATCAATATCGTGATATGGCCCTCAATCTTTGCAAAACAAGGTGCTATGCTGGCGACGGCCAAACTCCTGGAAATATCCGGCGCGGTACAGAAACAGGACGGAGTACTACACCTCATAGCGCGACAGTGTACCGATCTCAGCTCCTGGCTCGGAGATATGCAACTGAAATCCAGGGACTTCTGCTGACCCGGATTTCTCACCGAGTGCCGGCGGAGCATGCCCTGATGCCGGGAACCAGCCTGCTCCGGAAAATAATTCGGCCATCTTGGCAGGGTGCTGCAACAGTGCTAGCATGGTTGTAATCCCGTCAAGGAACTCGCCATGCCGACTTATCAACGCCTCCTCATAGCGTGGTTTTTCGTCCCGATACACAAGCTCTTGTTTCGCCTCTCCAACGGCCGCCTCCTGGGCCGCCTGGAAGGCCACGGAGTCCTTATGCTTGTGACCAGGGGACGCAGGAGCGGCAAGCCGCGCTCATCGCCCTTGCTGTACTTCCGGTTTGAAGAGCCAGGCGACCTCATTGTCGTTGCTTCAAACTACGGCCAGGACCACCACCCGGCCTGGTACCTGAACATCGCGACCGATGAGAACGTTACCGTCGAAACTAACGGCGAGCGCTTCGTCGCCGAGGCCCGCATAACCCGGGGCGAGGAACGCGCCGCGTTGTTTGAAAAGGTAGTTGCAGTAAATCCACGCTTCGCCGGCTACCGCGCCGCTACCGACCGCGAAATTCCCGTCGTCGCGCTGCGCTGCGTCTAGCCCGCATTTCTCACCAGGTGATGCGCCAACATTTATCTCGTCAAGCCGCTGACGGATTATTTCGCCCGGTCGCTCAGGGAAGAGTGAAGATGGCGGCACTTGATCGGGCGTGGCAATCTGGCTAACTTGCCGTCTCCTCGATTTCGTTTTGGGAAGTCGCAATGCTGATGAGCAAGAGCCGAATCAGTTTCCAGGAAAGTCTTGAACGGTGGCGCCGAGTACAATTGGAACAGTGAATGGTCGAAATTCCAGTGGATGGGAAAATAGGCCTGCGTGCGGCTGGCCTCACCGATTTCCATCCTGACCCCGCCGACGGGCTGATTATAGCAGCGGCCATTTCCAATTCAGCAACCCTGATTACCGCCGATAAGAATATACTGAACTAGAATGGCAATTTACAACGTCACAATGCAATCACCTGACTACATGATCATTACAGAGGTCATGCCTCCATTTTCTGAGCGAGGTCTTCAATATCGTTTGCAAACACGTCAATCCAATCCTCGAGAGAAGTATCTATTTCTCGATTTGGGCCATACTCAAGGGGGCGAGGAACGAACGCGGTCATAAGTCCCTGCGCTCGTGCAGCCTTGAGGTCATTTTTATGTGCGGCTGTCAACATTACTTTGGAAGGGGCGAGGTCTAACATATCGGCAGCCATGAGGTAAATCTCTGGGTCAGGCTTGTAGTGACGTATAAGTTCTGCTGACAGGATGCAGTCCCATGGCATGCCAGCGTACTTTGCCATATTGGTAAGAAGCGCAACGTTACCGTTGGACAGTGTGGCTATTATGTAGCGCTGCTTGAGGCGGTCGATTCCTGGCAGTGAATCGGGCCAGGGATCCAGTCTGTGCCACGCTTTGTTGAAATCGCGTTTCTCGTCTTCCGTCAAACTCTCGATATTGTACTTGACAAGTAGTTCGTCGAGAATCATTCGATGCAGGTCGTCAATCCGAGTCCAGGGAAGTTCACCCCGCCTGACCCTGTCCATGGAAGGGCGGTATCCCGCCCTCCAATCATCGGCGAATTCCAGCCAGTCCACATGGATGATGCTCTTGCGTCTGGCAAGAGATTCACCTTCGCGAGCGACACTCGTACGCCAATCTACCACCGTGCCGAAAACATCGAAAACAAGGGCTTTGACTTTGTTGATTCGCATTATAGCTTCTCGGAAGTTAGTACCAGTCGTTTTCTATGATGTCCGGGGCACCGATTTTTGATTATCCTCCATGCGAATACTATAGTGTAGTCGCATGAGGTGAATCTACGGAAATCGGTTACGACTGGAACCGTATCAATTTCAACAAGATTTTCGGATATCATACATGTATGACTGTCATATAATTTAGCCAATGGAGAATAAATGCTGCAAGCATTATTAAAAGGAAAGCTTTCAAGAGAGCAGGAAAACATGGAAGACATCCTTACTTCTAATGTCTTTGGTCTACTCAAATATGTACCACCAGAAGAAGGATTATTGAACTATCTTGCTCTTTCAGAGGATAAAGACGGTAATCAACCGCTCAAATATCTCAGATCTTTGAATGAGGTAAGTCAGAATTCAATAAGTTATGAATTCTGGCCTTGGTGGGAGGAACCGAACTGTTATGGTTGTGAACCGGATGTAGTTATCAAACTGGAAATTCCTGATAAACAAGATTTACTGGTTTTGATTGAAGCAAAATATTTGTCCGGTAAATCCTCGGAAGCAGATGAATCATATGATGCTCCTATCGACCAACTTGCCAGGGAGTGGGATAATCTTAGCGTAAAGGCTAATAATGATGAGTGTCCAGTTCTTATTTATCTGACGGTTCACTATGCTTATCCAATTCAGGATATCAATGATGCGGAAAATGAGTATCTGAATAAACGGCCGGAAAGAACTGAACCCGTCATTTACTGGTTATCCTGGAGACATTTATACAAGGCATGTGAAAATTCATATCATCCAGTTCTCAATGATATCAAGCTTCTCCTGGATAGGTTAGACCTCAAATTTTTTGATGGTGTAAAACTGGAATATGTACAAATCCCTTGGTCTTTTGAGAAGGTGTTCGATTGGCAGAAATATACCGGAATACAGGCAGTCAATTGGAGATTTGACACATGAGTGAAGAAGGAAAACGAATATTGGAATCAACCCGCAATTTTCGAAACTATTTGGAAGATATTGGTAAATTACTTTCGACGACTGAGGCCTCGTTGAACAAGCTTGGCTATAAAACTGCACTTGATAAGACAGCAATTGTAGTTGAAGCAATATCGATAGAAAAACCACAAAAGTGGCTTCCACAAGCTGTTTTTAGATTTTTGCAGCATAAAGAAAACGAGCATATTCTGGTTGGTATTTCGGTAATTATTGATGATCTGAATGAACCGGAATCATTTGAGCAGCCTATGATTTCTGTTCTTTGGTTTGACTATGGAAAAGGTAATGTAATTAAAAAAGGTGAAGAACGAAATTCAAAGATTGATGGAAATACTTGGGTATATAAATTTTCCAAGCTCATTCTGGACCTGAAAAATACCAACCTGGAGGACAAAATGACCGATATATTTCCTGAGTTAGAAGAGTATCTTGGTAAATTTGGGATTTTAGCCTCACAAGCCCTTGCTGTACCGCTTGTAAATATTCGGTCTGAACGAAATATTGAGGAAAAAATAATATCCCCACTGGTCGTATCACTTAATGGAAAAGTCAATTGAGAGGGATAATATTCTATTATCCTGTGGATCGGCTTTCGCCGTGATAGCTCCTTGAAACTTCAAACTCCAAGGCTATAATCAATATTTGGGTAAAAAGAAAATGAAAAAGCAACGCATTTTAACAGATTTGGACCTCGAACCCATCATCATCAAGGCAATGGATGCGGATGAAGGCTATGGATGGACTCTTGGTTTTGCTGGCCGAGTAGCGGAAGAATACCGCAAATTTCTCGTCCTCTGTTTTGAGCATCCGGATGAACCTGTCGTTCCTTCTAGTTTTATCGATGACTTCTGGCACCTACATATACTTGATACACAAAAGTATATGGAAGACTGCCACCAATATCTTGGTTATATGCTGCATCACTTTCCCTATTTCGGAATGAGGGGCGAGGAAGATGCGAGAAATCTACGTCTAGCATGGGAGAAATCGCTGGAATTGTATGAATCAACATTCGGCAAATCCGCACCTAAGGATCTATGGCCGAAGTCTAACCGCTGCCCCAACTGCGGGCGCCGCTGCAGAAGAGGGGATAATGGGCTATTAAACCAGCCAGTCTTTGATGAGCGAAGGCCCAGGCTGGCTGATATGGGCATTTCCCTGTAGGAGGAGATTATTTATTTGCCAGCAGGTGATGCATTAATCACCTCACTCTTTAAAATGAAAGGGATTTTGAAAAAGTATTGGAAGATTTTATTTGGTGGGCTATGGATGTCGGTTGTCGTGGCTTTAGCTATATGGATGATTCTTTCCGAGAGCGATCTTTCAATAACAAAAGGCAAACCCGAATTGTTAAGGGGAATAGGTTTCTTTCTACTAGGGGTAGGCGTTGCGCCACTTGGGTTACTACTGGCATATAACCGCACTGAATCATTAAAGCTCCAGACTGAAACCGAAAAAGAAAAAGCGGTTACCGAAGCATTCGCAAAATCCGTTGAATTACTCGGCAACCAAAGGGAGGCCGCGAGGCAAGGTGGAATCTATGCTTTGGGGAGACTTGCTGTGGATAATTCGGAACTGCATCCGATGATAATGGATATTGTTGCTTCTTATATACGACAAGAAAGTCGCAACAGGTTTTTTAAAGAAAAAAATGAACGTAAGAAAGAGGGCAAATCCATAGACAAAGACGAATTGGTTGATGAGCTTCGTTTGGAACCCATGCCCATGGATATCGAAGCGGCTATCGCGGTAATCCGGGGGAGGGATGTGCAGCATGATAAAACACCTGGGGAAGGAGAATATCTTTTAGATTTGTCTAACGCATATATATTTACCGCCGATTTCAGTAATACCAAGCTGTCAAGGGTTAATTTTTCCGACAGTGTTTTAATTAATTGTGTTTTTGACAAGACGGAATTATCAGAGTCCAATTTTATCGCGTCTGATTTGAAAGAATCATCCATGACTCAGGAACAGGTCGATAGTATGGGAGATACTAATGAAAAGACCGTCTATCCGGCAGGGCTGTCACCTAAGAAAAATGTCAACAACTCCGTTTTGGGATGAATTCTGTCTTTATTCACAAATAACTAACTCGGTTCCAATTTCCATATTTAGCTGATCTGCCGCGCTGCCGCTGTTCACGGCGATTTCCGCCAGGCGCTGTGAGTTGCGGTACCAGAAGGCAGTGCCTTCGGTTACGGCGGAGAATGTATCGGCGAAGGGAACAGAGATGCCGTTTACCTGTACCGTTCCGATATCAGCCGGTATCCCAGCCTTGATCCCGCTCATACAGTTACCGAAGTGATCGATGTAGACGACCTCGTTTAAATCATCCGGCCAGCCGTGCCGGTCTTCCCAGGTTATTGCCTCGCCGGGGAGCTCATTTTTCCTGATCATGGCCGCTGCCGGGGCGTATAAATCCCGGCCGTGAAAGGTGGCCGACATTGTTTCGGGCCGCCAGTGTCAACAGGAAATTAAAATGTCCACTTTTCAGGATTCTAAAATGTCCCCTGGTGGATAAAGAAATGGCTGTGTCAATCATCTTGTGAATCAGTCCGTATCTGGCAACTGTTCCGGTTTCATTACCGGCGCCCGCCCCAATAACCCCGCCTTGCGCTTCTCCTTCAACCGGTAACTCTCACCCTTGATATTCAGGGTGGTGGCATGGTGCAGCAAACGGTCCAGGATCGCCGTGGCCAGCACCTGGTCACCGAAGATCTCGCCCCAGTCGATGAAGCTCTTGTTGGAGGTGAGGATGAGGCTGGCCTTCTCATAGCGGCGTTGGATGAGCCGGAACAACAAACTGGCATCCTCCCGGGACAGGGGCAGGTAGCCCATTTCGTCGAGTATAAGGACTTTGGGGTAGACCCATTGCTGCAGTTGTTTCTCCAGGCGGTTCTCATCCCGGGCCCGTTTCAGTTTGCTGAGCAGGTTGTCCAGGGTCAGGAACAGGACCCGGTGCCCGGCTTCCACGGCTTTCACGCCCAGGGCGACGGCCAGGTGCGTCTTGCCCACTCCCGGCGGTCCCAGCAGGATGACGTTCTCGCCCCGTTCCACAAACGCCAGGCCCGCCAGGGTCTTGACCAGTTTGCGGTCCAGGCTCGGCTGGAACGTGAAGTCGAACTGTGCCAGGGTCTTCACCCAGGGCAGGCGCGCCTGCCGCAGTCGGCTGTCCACCCCGTTAACGTGGCGTCCCTGCCATTCGACCCGTAAGGCCTCGGTTAAAAAGGCCGGATAATCCCATTCCTGTTTGGCGGCCTGTTCACACACCGTCTCCAGTTGTGCCGGCAGGTGCTGGAACTTCAGCTTCGTCATTAATTGTGTCAGTTCCATTGTCCCGCCTCCTCGTACGCAGCCAACTCCCGTCGCTCTACCTGCAAGGCCTCCCGCCACAGCGCTGCATGATGGGCCGGGATACTCTGCCAACCGGCGCCGGCCGGGCGCAACCGGTGCTCGGCAATACACCGGTCCTGGCCGTCCACCACGCGTAAGCGGTCATCCAGGCCGATGTGCACCGTCACCGGTTGACCACAGTACACTGCCGGCACACTGTAGCGGTTGCCGCGCACCTCGATATACCCGTCCCAGGCCACAAACCGCTGTTCCCGGTAAGCCGTATCAAAACGCACCGTCGGTAAGGGGGATAACTGTCCACGCTCTGCCTCAAACCGGTCTATGACGCGCTGCCGATGCGTCCCGTGCATGCGTGGGTCCGCCTCGTCCCGTAACCAACTCTCCAACTGCTGGTTCAGATGCGCCAGGGTCTCAAACTGCCGGTAGCGCACAAAGAAGTGTTCCTTCACATAACGCACCATGCGTTCGGTCTTGCCCTTGGTGCGCGCCCGGTACGGCCGGCACGCCTTCGGCATAAATCCGTAATGCCCCGCCCAGGTCCAGAAAACGCGGATGAAACTGCACGCCTTCCCCCACTCGATGCGCAATCACCGCCGACTTCTGGTTGTCCACCAGCACCGTCTTCGTTACACCGCCCAGGTACGCAAAACTGCGCACCAGACACTCATAGGTGTGCGCCGCATCCTGACTGACCGTGCCCCACACATGAAACCGGCGCGAATACCCCAGCGTGTTCACCGCAATAAACACCTTCTGCTCAAGTCCGCCTATCGCCGTCCAGACTTCGCCCCAGTCATGCTGTAACTGCTCCCCTGGCCCAGTCTCAAACGCACCGTCGCCCGGCTCGCACGCAACGGACGCTTGGGCCGGATATAGGCCCGGATCAAACTCACTTCACCCGGATAACCCTGTCCCTGCAACTCGCGCTGAATCACCATCGCATTCCACACCCCCGCCTGCAACAACCGGTCTATCGCCGGCTTGTACGGGTCCAGAATACTGCCCCGGGCACGCGGCCGTTTCCCGGCCGGCGCACCGCCTCGCTTCAATGCCCGACTCACCGCCCTGGGGTGTACCCCCAGCTCCCCGGCAATGTCTTTGATATACACCCCGTCGTCGTGTTTGTGTTTGTATCATCAGATAGTCTCCTCGCTTGAGCATCGGTTATCTCCTGTTCTTGAACAAAACAAGAAGGTAACCCCGATGCTCGGGTTGAGGGGACTTTTTAGTTTCCTGATATGGGGACTTTTAACATACTTGCTGACAGAAGTCGCTGGGCTGGGAACACTGGGTGGGTGGCCAGCCGGGTTAGACCGGTTACGGAATTGCTTGGGATTGGTGGCGATGAGTTCGAAGCGGCGGCTGTAGACTTAGACCGATTGACCGATTGGTTTGGCGGACAACCTGCCGGAGTGGAAAGGTACCGAACTCATCGCAGCCGCACGCCGCAGCCGTGACGACCACGCGATGGGAATGGCTGCGTGGCACGCGTTGGGCAACGTGGCTCAACTGCCGGCCTGGAACGCCGTACTGGAGCAGTTGTCGGACGAGTACGAAGCGGTCGAGAACAAAGACGTCAACGAACAGACGTCCGCACACTTGGAGGAGGTGCAGGCTCTGTTGATGGCTCTTGCGCGCGAAATCGCTATCGAACATGGTAATCCCCTGTTGTTCCAAACGATTGAAGACATAACTCGCACATTCACAGCACCTAGTGGCTGGTCGATTCGGTGGTGGGAAGTTCCTTTCGAGGCTGTGGCCAACGCCCTCAGCGAACGCTACCAGGATGTCATTGACGTGGGGCATCTGGAAGCGCTTTCTGGCACGACGTCGAGCGGCGATCTTCGGATTGCCTTGGAGGAAAGAGGAATCAGAATCGAGCCGGACCCTTACGAAATGGCCCGCGTCAATGGCGACAATTTAAAAAGAGTGCTTCAGGAGGCGCACGACTTGTATCAAATCTGGGTTGAGGTTCACAAGCCGGAATCTGAGGAACTCCAGCTTCCTGCTTCCCCCCCAACTTGAAGCAGAGGCGTACCTCGTTCAGTGGTCCGATGCTGACCTTTGGCGTCTTGCATTGGCAACGCTTGGCGATGACGAGTTTTCCGCTGCTTGCGGTGGACATTCGGACCCACAAATGCTCAAAAAACAGCTAGGTTTGGACGAGAAGGCTCTCAGGAGAAGCGACGTGAACGGGCGGAGCGGGAGAGAGAGGCGGCGCGACAGCGAAGGATCGTGGAAATCGGGGGCGATTCCTTCGAGATCGGATCCATCGACTACGCGGAGCTATTACGACAGCACATCAACACGCTGGAACAGCCAGTCGGACCGCGTGCAAGCGAGGACGAATTCACGCCGCTTGGTTCGGTCTCGGGCCAGGGTGGTTCCAATAGCGGCAGAAGAAAAAAGGGCAAGAGTGGTCATCGGCGACTGTCTCCAGAAGAGGCGGACGTGGTCGGCATCGTCGGAGAGATGCACGCCTACCGATTTTTGCGCGGAAGAGTTTGGACGCCGAGCGGTTCGCGCAAGCGCATGGGTTTCCGAGTCGCGTTTGAAGGTCCTTCCTCTCGTGGACGGGGAGAGGGATGAAATTAGTGACGGACATGGTTTCGATTTTCGATTCAATCACAACGACCTACGTTGGCACGTCGAGGTGAAGGCAACGAAGGGAGATGAGTCGTCCTTTGATCTAGGCATCAGCGAAATCGAAGCAGCGACCAGCATCGCAAGGCGCCGCGGCCACACTTGGCGTTGGCGGATTCTAAGGGTTCGAAATTCGTTTTCGAGTACGCCAGAGATCGATTGGCTGCCGAATCCTTTCGAGGAAGGGTTCAAAAAGCACTACCGTCTACATCGGGGCGGGATGGTTGTCTCTTACGCACGGGGAATTTCCTAATCGCGGGTGAATCAGATTAGAGGAGAAGGGCACCCCAACTTTAAGTTTCTTCACCTGTTTGTTGCTCATAGTCTAGTCTCCGAAACTGGTGTTTGTCTCCGAAATCGTCTCCGAAATTAGTTGCAATAACATCCAGACACAGCTATACTCCTTTCCGCATACCAGCCAGCCGTCGCAGCTAGCTTTTCATGGGGTTATCAGCCCAGAAAGGGGGTATCTGAGACATCTCCCCTTCCCCGTACTCGGTTATCCTTTCCTGCTTACCTTCAGAAAACGAGCAGGTTGATAAAGTCTGCCCGCACCGCAGCCTTACGGCCAGCCCCCTTGAAAGGGATGCGGTTTACTAAAAAAAAACGGCTTTAGCACCGGGATGGAAGCGTAACGGTTTTATCCGTTGTAAGATATCCTACCAGAGCCCGGAATCGCGTTGTGGTTGCTAAGCCACGAAGCTTGCGTCTATTTATACGTTGCGCCACCGATCGAGCGCGCCACTGGAGCATCCCCAGCCCGATTTGTCGGGCGGAGAACAGCCAATTTGGATGGGTTTCTGTACGATCGTACAGATATGAATGACCTCTAAGGCTACGACAAAAACTGTAACTCTTTGATTTTTTTGGCGCGCCTGACAGGATTCGAACCTGTGACTTCTGCCTTCGGAGGGCATTTGTAAAAAATCGAACATAGCAAAACGTCTGATAATAGAACACCAACTGAAGATGAATATGTGAATAACTAAATCAGATAGATTGGGATATAACAAATTCGGCTTGGCAAAAATACTAATGAATTGGCACGAGAATAATGTCAGGGAAAGGAACTGTTAATTTAGCAACAGATTTCATCGTATACCTTGCAGGCTTTTACCAGACGAGGAGCATAGTAAGTTATTAATTAGATATCAAACCCGTGATTGCAGAACCCCATGAATCTGTCCAGCCTCTACCCCCGGTCTTTCCACATCGACACTACCCTTCGATAGCAGTAAGATAAATATTCGCAAACCATGTATTCCTGAGGAGGAATATGATCCTGAACCGCCGTCAACTGCTGGGGTTGTTATCATCCGGCACTTTCCTGCTCAGCGCCGGTGTGCGGGGCCGCCGTCAAGCTGACGGGTAACCCGCAACGCCTGCGCTTCCCCCAGGGTGTTGCTTCGGGAGACCCCCAGCCTGACGCGGTGATGCTGTGGACCCGCGCCGAACCGGAGAGTCCCGCCGATACCGTTGCGCTGTCCCTGCAGGTCGCGCAGGACCCGGACTTTAACCGGCCTGGTGCTGCAGGCCCCGCTCAGCACGGACAAAACAAGTGACTACACCCTGCGCGTCTTTCGTCGATAAGCTCGAACCCGCGCAGACCTACTACTACCGCTTCCTGGGTGAAGACGGCAGCCGATCGGTAACCGCAGGACCCGGACTGCGCCCCATCCCGATTCCGCGGCGCCGGTTACGGTAGCGCTCGCCGCCTGCCAGAACTACGAAAAGCGGGTTTTACGGTTCCTGGGCGCGGATGCTGGCTGACGATATGGCCGCTCCCGCCGGCGAACAGATAGATTTCGTCTTGCACACCGGTGATTTCATCAACGAACGTGTCTTCCCGAAACGTTATCGCGGCGGCGACCAGCCGCGGTTGCCGCCCCCGTTCCCCGACGGCGCCAACGACGACAGCAACGATTACGCGGTTTCCCTGGCGGATTACCGGCACCTGTACAAGACCTACCTGGGCGACCCGCACCTGCAGGCCGCACGGGCGCGCTGGCCGTTCGTCTGCACCTGGGACGACCACGAGTTCAGCAACAACGGCTACCAGTCCTACAGCACCTATGGCGGTGAAAACCGTCCCGACCCGCAGCGCAAGCTGAATGCGAACCAGGCCTGGTTCCGAATTCATACCCATGGTGCTCAGCGACGCACGCAGTAGCGGGCCTGCCTACGACTTTGTGTCGGCAGAGCTTGGCGGCAGCGAGGAGGAGGACAACAACGCGGCGGTCGACTCCCTGTGCATCTACCGGCGCCTGCGCTGGGGCAGGCTGCTGGACGCCGTCATCACGGACAACCGCAGCTACCGCTCCCCCCACTGTCTTCCGGCGGGCCTCCATAAACAACTGGGGCTGCCGATGAACGCGGTGAAACTGGTTGAGATTGCCGATGGCGGGCGTGAGTACCGGGACGGCAACCCGCCTGAATTCCTCCCCTACGGCGACGGCGACATGCTCACCGGCGCTGCGGCGGCCTGCCGGCACGATACTGGCGAGGCACAGAAGGCGTGGTTCCTGGACCAACTGAAGGAGTCCGGGGCCACCTGGAAGGTATGGGGCAACGCGATGCCGGCGCTGCCGTTTCATATCGACCTGTCCGAGTTGCCGTCCCCCGGCCATGAGGACAGCCTGTCACCATCGATTCATGGAACGGTTACCCCCACGAGTGCGCAGCCTGCTCGAGTTCATAGGCAGCGCAGGGATAACGGGGGTTGTGTCCTGAGCGGCGACCATCACCTCCATGCTGCCGGCCTTCTCAGGGCGCGCCGTGATGACCCGGACACAGCGGCGGTTTGCGCCGAGTTCGTTACCACCTGCATCAGTGCGGAGTCGATGTACGAGGACGCGTTTGTCACGGGACGAAACAATGATGAATTCGCACCCCTGGTGTACCGGCTGGAGAACGGCGAGGAAATACCGGTATGGAACCTGACCCTGCAGGACGGCGTTGCCGCGGCGCTGGCATACCAGGTCCACGGCGCACAGGCGTTGCCCCGTACACGGGGAACGGATATCCGCTACGTGACAGCACCGCCCGGGGCTATACCATCGCCAGGTTCGGCGCTGCTGAAGTCAAGGTGGAGATGGTGGCCATGGGCGATGTGACCGTCCCTTTCGAGCAGGCCCCCTGCCGCCAGACGCCGGGCATTGTTCCGGCTGCCGCTATGGGAAGCAGGCGAGGAACCCCGTCTGTCAGGCCCGGAGTTTACCGGTAAACCTGCTTTTCCCTTTAGTGCGGATGAAGTCTGAGTAGACGTACGCGCTTCAGGGCGCCAGCCTGACGATCTTCCAGCCCCCGCCCTCCCGGGTATACAGCAGCCGGTCGTGTAACCGGCTTTCCCGGCCCTGCCAGTATTCCACGCTGTCCGGCACGACGCGGTAACCGACCCAGGTGGTGGGACGGGGAACCGTGTCGTCCGGGTAACGGCGTGCGATCTCGGCCATCCTGTCCTCAAGGTATTCCCGGCCGGGAACCGGGGTGCTCTGGTTAGCCACCCAGACTGCAAGGCGGCTGTCATGGGCCGGGTGTCGAAGTAAGCGTCCGCCTCGTCGTCCGTAAGCAGGTATGCCTCTGCCGTCTATGCGCACCTGCCTGTGCATCTGCGTCCAGTAAGTCACACCAGGACACATCCGGATTGTCCGCTATACTGCCTGCCTTTCACACTGACGGAATGGGTGTAAAAGGAAAAACCCTTGTTCGCTGACATCCTTTAACAGGACAAACCGCACCGTGGGTTTGCCGTCGTGGTGGCCGTGGCCAGCGCCATGGCATTGGGCAGCGGCACGCCATATCCACGGCCTGCCCGAACCAGTCCTTGAACTGTTCTACCGGGTCTGCATGCGCCTCCTGCTCGAGCAGCGTACGTGGCGGTATTCCTGCCGCAGGTCTGAAAAATCACTGCCCATGGATTTATCGGCAGGTTAATGGCAACGCGGCATGTTGCGCTTCACCATGTAATAGGTTGACGGGGTAGGCAAACACATACCCAGCTACCAGGCCGCAGCGAAACCGATCCAGAAATTGCGTCGAACATCGAGGTGGCGGACATGGCCGCCGACCAGGTAATCGGTGACGTTCATGGCGATTTCCATCACGCCGATCGAGATCACTTCGCCTATCCATACGGTCTGGAACGCCAGCGCTACTGTCATGCCCCTGCGGTAAACCAGGGGATACAGGGTCAATGCAAAACCCGTGATGAACGCCAGCACCGTCGCCAGGGTCACGGTGGCGGCTACCGACAGGCCGAACTCCACGCCGATGGCCAGGCCGGTGAACTCGCCGATGGAGCAGCCTGCCAGGCAATGCAGCGTTACCGTTGCAGCCGTTGAGGCGGTGTCTGTCTTCACCGGGTGGTGTTCACAATGTTCCATAGAATAATATCCTCGTAGTAGCCGGGGACAGATTTTAAATCTGTCCCCTTTTCTTGAAGCGCTTTTTACTTGGGGCGCTCCCTGCTATTATAACCCGCCTTTTCAGTCAGGAAATAGAATTACCATGACGGAAACAATTTTTGCGAAGATAATCAGGCGGGAGATTCCGGCCGATATCGTTTACGAGGATGACCGCTGCCTGGCGTTCAGGGATGTCAACCCGCAGGCGCCCGTGCATGTACTGGTGATCCCGAAGCAACCCATTGCCCGGCTGGTCGATGCTGAAGATAAGGATGAGGCGCTGCTGGGCCACCTGATGCTGACCGCCAGCAAGGTCGCGGCGGATGAGGGTATCGGGGATGCGTTCAGGGTCGTGGTGAACAACGGCGCCGGCGTGGGCCAGAGCGTGTTCCACCTGCACCTGCACGTCCTGGGCGGGCGTTCCTTCACCTGGCCGCCGGGTTAACCCGTAATGCGCGCAACCGACGATTTACGCATTGCCTCCATCAAGGCCGTCACGCCGCCGACCGAGATCTGCGAGGAGATCCCGATAACCGAGGCCGCGGCGGAGACCACCTGGCAGACCAGGCAGGCCATCGGCAACCTGCTGGACGGGACCGACGACCGCCTGATGGTGGTGGCGGGCCCCTGTTCCATTCACGACGTCGACGCGGCCAGGGAGTACGCCGGACGCCTCAAGCCGCTGATTGACAAGTTCCGGGATGACCTGCTGATCGTCATGCGGGTGTATTTCGAGAAACCCAGGACCACCGTAGGCTGGAAGGGGCTGATCAACGACCCCGACCTGGACGACAGTTTCCACATCAACAAGGGGGTCCGCCTGGCGCGCCGCCTGTTGCTGGATTTGAACGAGATGGGCGTCCCGGCGGGCACCGAATTCCTCGACATCATCACCCCCCAGTACGTCACGGACCTGGTGAGCTGGGGCGCCATCGGCGCCCGCACCACGGAGAGCCAGGTGCACCGGGAACTGGCCTCCGGGCTGTCGTGCCCGGTCGGTTTCAAGAACGGTACGGACGGGTCCGTGAAGATCGCCGTCGACGCCATCCGTGCGGCCAGCGTCCCCCATAACTTCCTGTCCATGCGCAAGGAAGGGAACTCGGCGATCTACATCACCACCGGCAACAGTGCCTGCCACGTCATACTGCGCGGCGGGAAACGCCCCAACTTTGACCGCTGGAGCATCGACTCCACCGCCGCCGAGTTGACCGGCGCCGGTCTGCCGGCCCGCATCATGGTGGATTTCAGCCACGCCAACAGTCAGGAAACAGCACAAGAATCAACTGCAGGTAGGCGCCGACGTCTGCAGCCAGGTCCAGGATGGCGACGACAGGATTTTCGGCGTGATGATCGAAAGCCACCTGCAGGAGGGCCGCCAGGACGCAAAGCCCGGGCAGGAACTGGCATACGGCCGGAGCATCACCGACGCCTGCCTGGGCTGGGACGACTCCGAGGACTTGATCGCCGCGCTGGCAGCAGCCTCCGGGGCGCGCCGCGCGCAGACCGGTTAACCGGGACACGGCCTGCAACCGCTGCAGGCACAGTTGGTATTAAGGAAGCTCTGACTTAATCCTCAGAGGTTCCTTAATAAATATTCTCTGTGCACTCCGTGTCCTCTGTGGTAAAACACAGAAGTATGATGAAAAGTCACTGGTCCAGGCGTGAATTCCTCAGCTTCATGGGCAGGACCGCGGGTGCGACCGCCATCGCCCTGCCGGTCCTATCCTGCTCAGGCCCCGATCGCGATCCCGCGCTTGCCGGCATATTCCCGGTTGCGCCGGGCACGGACGACGAGGTGGTCCTGGCCGGCGGACTGGGATACGACCTACTGGTTTCCTGGCCGGACCCGATAAACGGAAAGGGGGAACGCTTCGGGTTCAATAACGACTACACCGCCTTCTTCCCCATCGACGGCAATCCCCATGACGGCCTGTTATGGGTGAACCATGAAGAGGTACTGTCCGGCTATTTTGCCTCTCCCGGCGACCCGCAGGAGAAATCCAGGGAGGATGTCGAACGGGAAGTCCTGGAGGTGGGCGGCAGCATCATCCGCATCAGCACGCAGAGCGGGCGCTGGCGCCTGGTGCGGGATGACCGGTTCAACCGGCGCATCAGCGGTGCGACCCGGATACCGATAATCTCGGAACAACCCGTTGCAGGGTCCCGTATAGCGGTCGGCACCCTCGGCAACTGCGCCGGCGGCGTGACCCCCTGGCAGACCGTGCTGACCTGTGAGGAAAACTACCATTTCTTCTACGGCGACGTCAGTTTCGATACGGGCGAACGCGTCCACGAAAAAAGCAGGCTTATCGGCTGGGATCGCTACCTGGACCACCCTCCCGAGCACTACGGCTGGGTGGTGGAAGTTGACCCGTTCACGGGCGCGGCAAACAAGCTCACCGCCCTGGGCCGCTTTGCCCACGAGGGGGCGACGGTAACCCTGGCCCGTGACGGCCGTGCGGTGGTCTACATGGGGGACGACAAGACCGACGAACACATCTACAAGTTTATTGGCGGCGAACCCGGCTCGCTGGCGCGCGGCACCTTGTACGCGGCGGATACGGTCCGCGGCCGCTGGCTGCCGCTGGACGTGACGAGGGACACGCGGCTGCAACAAGCCTTCGGTTCGCAGACCGAACTGCTGATCCGCACCCGCGAGGCGGCAAAGCTGGTGGGCGCCACGCCCCAGGACCGCCCCGAAGATATCGAGATTGACCCGCAAACGGGCGCCGTGTTCATCAGCCTGACCAAGCACAAGGAACGCCCGTTCGGCTCCATCCTCAAGCTGGTGGAAAAAGACGGCGACCCGTCCGCACAGGAGTTCGCAGCAAGCACGTTCCTGGCCGGCGGCCCTGAAACCGGATTTGCCTGCCCGGACAACCTGGTCTTCGACCCGCGCGGGAACCTGTGGATGTGTACGGATATCGCATCCTACGAGATAAATGAGCCGCCTTACGATTCCTTCAGGAACAACGGCCTGTTCCATATCCCCATGTCCGGCATGCATGCAGGCGTGCCCGTGCAAGTGGCTTCTGCCCCGCCGGGGGCCGAGCTGACCGGCCCCACATTCAGCCCGGACGGGCGCACACTGTTCCTGTCGGTGCAGCATCCGGGGGAAAACTCCGATTCAACGGATGCGCTGGACAGCCACTGGCCCGACGGCGGCGACGCACTGCCCAGACCCGGCGTGATTTGCGTATCCGGGCCGCTTCTGGACCAACTGACTGCAGTGTAAGCGGGGGAAGCCCTGTCTTCGGGTTCAGGCAAAATTTGTCTTACCCGGTCAATCACTGTTATTCTCTCGCACCATGCAATTTATCGGCAAGGTGTATAAATTTTCGTATATTGTCTTGCTCCTGCAAGCTCTCGCTGCCTTGAATCCCGTAAACGCCAGTGAGGAGAAGGGCGCGGATGACAGTTATTTCAGGCTGATTGCAACGACCTGCCTTACCTGCCACGACGCTGGCAGCGGGGACGCCGCGGCGATACCGCGGCTCGACGGCCTGCGCGCGGCGGAGATAAAACAACTGTTAAACGCCTATAAGTCAGACCGGGAGCGGGGAACCATTATGAACCGTATCAGCAAGGCGCTCACCGACACGGAAATCGACGGTGTCAGCGCCATGTTCGGCAGCGAGGCGCACTGACATGTCCCTCTACCGCCGCCGTTTCCTGGCCAACACTGCAGGCGCAGCGCTCGGCGCCGGGGTTGTCACGTCCTGTGCGCGGGGGCCGGGCAAGGGTGCTCCCCGGGTCGTCGTCATCGGGGGCGGTTACGGCGGGGCCACCTGCGCCAGGTATATCCGTTACTTTGACCCGGACGTCAACGTAACGCTGGTCGAGATGCGGACGCACTACCAGACCTGCCCCTTCAGCAATGCCGTGCTGGGCGGGATCGAAGCGCAAGCATCGACGATCAGGGACTACGCCGCACTGAAAAACAATTACGGGGTCGATGTCGTCCATGCCGAGGCAAGGACCATAGATCCTGAAAAGCGCGTCGTCACGCTGGCGGACGGCAGCGTCCTGCCCTACCAGCGCCTGGTAATCTCCCCGGGTATCAGTTTTCTCTGGGAGCACATCTTCTCCGGCTACGATGAAGCGGCCAGTTCCACCATGCCCCATGCCTGGCACGGCGGTGAGCAGCTTGCCTTGCTCAAGCAACAGTTGGTCGCTATGCGCGGCGGCGGCGTCTTCGCCATCGCAGTGCCCGGCACGCCGTTCCGCTGTCCGCCCGGTCCCTATGAACGGGCCAGCCTGGCCGCGTATTACCTGAAGCAGTCCAACCCGCGTGCGAAGATACTGATCCTGGATGCCAATGAACACTTCTCCAAGCAGCATCTGTTCAAGGAGGGCTGGGATTCGTTGTACCCGGGAATGATTGAACACATCCCGATATCCGCCGGGGGCCTGCTCAGGCGCGTCGACCCGGCGCGCATGTCCCTGCAGGCGGAAGCGGGTGAATTCAGGGTGGACGTGGCCAACGTTATCCCGTTCCAGCAGGCCGGCCGCCTGGCGGTCGACCACGGACTGACCGATGAAACCGGCTGGTGTCCGGTTGACCACCAGACGTTTGAATCTACCCTTGCCCCGGATATCCACGTCCTGGGCGACAGTTGCCTCGCCGGCAACATGCCCAAATCGGCATCCTCTGCCAACAGCCAGGCCAAGGTATGCAGCCAGGCGATCGTAGCGCTGTTGCGCGGGCAGGAACCCGGCGCCATGTTCTATCACAACACCTGTTACAGCCTCCTGGCGCCGGATTACGGGATCTCCGTCAACGGCATGTACCGCTACGAGGAGAACAGGATAAAGCCGGTTGAACGGGCGGGCGGGTTGAGTCCGCTCAGGGCCCCCATGGAATATCGCGCCAGCGAGGCCGACTATGCCCGCAGTTGGTATGCCAGCATTAACCGCGACAGTTTTGGGGTATAATTGGCGGCTTCAACCTGCTAAAGGAGACTGGCTGTACGGCGTTACAGCCCCGTTAAACAAGCAACATGTTCCAACTTACAGACGATTTAAGAATTGCCGGGCTTCGCCCGTTGATGTCTCCTGCCATCCTGATGGAGGAACTGCCCATCAGCGAAGAGGCATCGAACCTGATCGCAAGAACACGGGTGGCAGCGGGTGATATCATCAAGGGCGGCGATGACCGTCTGCTGGTGATAGTCGGGCCATGCTCGATTCACGATCCCGAGGCCGCGCTCGAATACGCCAACCGGCTGGTCGATGCCGCCGGGCGCATGCAGGATGACCTGCTCATCATCATGCGGGTCTATTTCGAGAAGCCGCGCACGAAAGTGGGCTGGAAAGGCCTGATCAACGATCCCTACCTGGATAACAGTTTCAAGATCAACGCCGGCCTGCGTATCGCCCGCAAACTGCTGGTGGACCTCGGTGAGATCGGCCTGCCGGCCGGTTCGGAGTTCCTGGATACGATCATGCCGCAATTCATTGCCGACCTGGTGTCCTGGGGCGCGATCGGCGCCCGCACGACGGAGAGCCAGGTCCACCGTGAACTGGCTTCCGGCCTGTCCATGCCCGTGGGTTTCAAGAACGGGACCGACGGCAACATACAGATCGCCATAGACGCCATCGGCGCTGCGCAAAGCCCGCACCATTTCCTGTCGGTCACCAAGGAGGGCATCTCCGCGATAGTGGCGACCGCCGGCAACGACAGCTGTCACCTGATTTTGCGCGGCGCTTCCAGCGGCCCCAATTACTCCGAAGATGCAATCAAGGCCGCAACGGAAAAATTGCGCTCGGCTGACGTGACCGGGCGGGTCATGGTGGACTTCAGCCACGGCAACAGCAACAAGGACCACACACGCCAGGTGGTTGTCGCGGAGGACGTCTGCCGGCAACTGGCAGACGGCTCGACGGATATCTGCGGCGTGATGATCGAGAGCAACCTGAAAGCCGGGAAGCAGGCCCTGACGGATGCGGCGTCACTGGAGTACGGCATGAGTGTGACCGACGCCTGCATATCCTGGGAGATGACCGAACCTGTACTGGAATCACTCGCGCAAGCGGTACGGCAACGGCGCCGGGGGTAGGCTGCATGCCGGGCGAGCAAGACAGGTTTGACCGGTACCTGGACGCCAAGGGATTGAACTGTCCGCTGCCTGTGCTCAAGACAAAACTTGAACTGAACAGGATGCAACCGGGAGAAATACTGTTCGTGGAGGCAACCGACCCCCATTCAGTGATCGACTTCGAGGCCTACTGCGCCCGGACCGGCCACGAAATCCTGGGCATCGATGAAACCGGCGGCATCATCGGTTTCACGATCAGCCGCGCCGAGAACCCCAGGAAAATTTGAATTCAATTACGAATTAGGAATTCTTAATTCGTAATTCTTAATTCGTAATTTCAAAGGTGTGGGTTATCTTCGCCGTCTTCCCCAGCATGATTGACGCGGAACAGTACTTTTCCGCGGACAGCTTGATCGCCCGCTCCACCTGCGCCTCCTTGATACCGGTCCCGGTAATATCAAAATGGACGTGTATTTCCGTGAATACCCGGGGGTGTTCGCCCGCACGCTGAGACGAGATTTCGATTTTACAATCGCTTATGGCCTGGCGTGATTTCTTCAGAATGGACAGCACGTCGTATGCCGTGCAGGCCCCCATCCCCAGTAACAGGGTTTCCATGGGACGCGGTCCCAGGTTCCTGCCGCCGCCTTCGGGTGGTCCGTCCATGACGATTGTACGGCCGTTTTCCGACTCGCCGATAAAAGCAGCCCCGCCCGCCCAGGTCAGGCTTGTATTCATTTCCGGTACTCCTTGCTTAATCTCGACAGGCAAGGGTAACACATCCGCGTGTCAAGATATTCAAAATGAAGTAAAATGGGACACACTAAACCCTGGCTATGTAGCTCAGTCGGTTAGAGCGCAGCATTCATAATGCTGATGTCGGTGGTTCAAGTCCACCCATAGCCACCAGATTTCACTGCTATATCGGATGTCGGACAAAAAACAAGTACTTACTGCCAATTCGGAATTCTACCTGGCTTTCCTGGAGCGCGATTTTGACCGGATGAACGGCATCTGGTCGAGACGCGAGGACGTAACCGTGATCCATCCCGGCTATTCACTGTTACACGGCCGCGAAATGGTACTGGAGAGTTGGCGGCAGATCCTGTCATCGGTCCATTCCCCCGACATTCATTGCTGTAATGCCAGCGCATACATCAATGACGGTTCCGCTTACGTCATCTGCCATGAAACCCTGCCCAACAGCACGCTGATCGCGACAAACATATTCATACCGGAAGACGATTCATGGAAGCTCATCCATCACCAGGCCGGCCCGGCGCCGGAACTTCTCGGCGAATCCCCGGCCGGCAAGCCGCACTAGCCCAACAGGATATTTGGGGTCAGAGTTATTGCTCTGACCCCAAATATCCTGACCCCAAAATTTGTGATTACCGGCCCGGGCCTGCATGGCACTGGAAAAAACAATGAAGAAGGTGTAACGTAGCCGATCCCTGCAAATTGAACGGAACATGGGAAAGAAACTTTTTATCAAGACATTCGGCTGCCAGATGAACGAATACGATTCCGCAAAGATGCGGGACGTGTTACGCACTTCCCATGGAATGGAGGAAACATTGACCCCGGAACAAGCTGATTTCATCGTCTTCAATACCTGTTCCATACGCGAGAAAGCCCAGGAAAAACTGTTCTCGGAACTGGGCCGCTGGCGCAACCGTAAACGGGAAAAACCCGGGTTCATGATTGGCGTCGGGGGCTGTGTCGCCAGCCAGGAAGGCTCGGCGATTAATACCAGGGCGCCGTTCGTGGATGTAGTATTCGGACCGCAGACCCTGCACCGGTTGCCCGGACTCTACGACGAGGCGCGCCGTACCGGCAAACCGGTAATCGATATCTCCTTCCCCGAAATTGAAAAATTCGACAACCTGCCCGAACCCCGGGCAGAAGGTCCGGTTGCCTTTGTTTCGATCATGGAAGGTTGCAGCAAATACTGTACTTTCTGCGTCGTGCCTTACACCCGCGGGGAGGAAGTTTCCCGGCCGTTGGACGACGTCCTGGCCGAGACGGCTGAACTTGCCGCACAAGGCGTCAAGGAAGTCACCCTGCTCGGCCAGAACGTAAATGCCTACCGCGGCGCCGTTTACGAAGGCGGTACTGCCGACCTGGCCGACCTGATCGAGTATATCGCGACGATCCAGGGCATCCGGCGCATCCGTTACACCACGTCGCACCCGGTCGAATTTTCCGACCGCCTGATCGACGTTTACGGCCGTGTGCCCGAACTTGTCAGCCACTTGCACCTGCCCGTGCAGAGCGGATCGGACCGCATCCTGGCGCTGATGAAGCGGGGCCACACCGTCCTTGAATACAAGTCCAAAATAAGAAAGCTGCGCAAGGTCAGGCCGGACATCAGCATCTCCTCCGATTTTATCGTCGGTTTCCCCGGTGAGACCGACTCCGACTTCCAGGCCACCCTGGACCTGATCGCGGAAATCGGCTTTGACCAGTCCTTCAGTTTCATCTACAGCAAACGGCCCGGCACCCCGGCGGCAGGCTACCAGGACGAGACCCCGCTGGAGGTAAAAAAGCAGCGCCTGCAACTGCTCCAGGCCAGGATAAACCAGCAGGCGCAGGACATAAGCCAGGGCATGACGGGTACGCAGCAAACGGTGCTGGTAGAGGGAACATCCCGGAAAAACCCGCAGGAACTGGCCGGCAGAACCGAAAACAACCGTGTCGTGAATTTCCCCGGGGCAGCCGAACTTATCGGCGAAATGGTGGATGTCAGGATAACCAGGGCGCTCCCTAATTCACTACGCGGTGAATTGGCCGCGGCCCGCGAGTTGCCGCGGCAAATGGCCGCAACAATCTGATACTTGAGCATTTCAACGGACAATACCAACCCGGTTTCCGCCGAAGTCAATCTTGAGCCGGTCGATAACGAGAGGCTGGCCAACCTGTGCGGATCCCTGGATTCCCACCTGCGCCAGATAGAGAGACGCCTGGGTGTCGAGATAAACAACCGCGGCAACTCGTTCCGCATTATCGGCACGGCCAGGATCGTCGATATTACCAGCCGGTTGCTGGGCGAACTGTATGAATCAACGGTAGCGGACAGCTTGTCTCCGGAAAAAATCCACCTCTGGCTGCAGGATAAGGCAATCGATGATTCCATCGAAGAGCAGTCGGACAAGGAAGTCATCGTCAAGACGAAACGCGGCATCATCAAGGGCCGCAGCCCGAACCAGCGTTTATACCTGAACAATATTAGGGAACATGACGTCAGCTTCGGTATCGGCCCGGCGGGGACGGGAAAAACCTACCTGGCCGTCGCCAGCGCGGTGGTTGCCCTGGAACAGAACCGGGTCAGGCGCCTGGTCCTGGTACGGCCGGCAGTGGAGGCCGGAGAAAAGCTGGGCTACCTGCCCGGCGACCTGGTGCAGAAAGTCGATCCGTACCTGCGCCCCCTGTACGACGCCTTGTACGAAATGCTCGGTTTCGACCATGTGATGAAACTCATAGAGAAAAACGTCATTGAAATTGCGCCCCTGGCTTTCATGCGCGGCAGGACGCTCAACGAGGCCTTCATCATCCTGGATGAAGCGCAGAATACCACCATCGAACAGATGAAGATGTTCCTGACCCGCATTGGCTTCAATTCAACGGCCGTCATTACGGGCGACATCACCCAGATCGATCTGCCCCAGGGCAAAAAATCGGGCCTGCGGCACGTGATCGATATCCTCAGTTCCGAAACCGGTATCAGTTTTACTTTTTTCAAATCCAGGGACGTGGTGCGGCA
The DNA here is from genome assembly GCA_965208655.1 of Gammaproteobacteria bacterium. Lineage (GTDB taxonomy): Bacteria > Pseudomonadota > Gammaproteobacteria > Eutrophobiales > Eutrophobiaceae > JAAXHV01. The sequence goes on along the minus strand of CBDBPJ010000007.1, from coordinate 596,041 downwards.
TCCGCTGGTGGCGCGAATTCTGAATGCATATGAAAGGCGCGAGGGCAATGGCGAGGCCTGAGCTGTTTCTCGTGCGCAGATGACATATGCGGGCTAACGTCACCGTACAATCCAACACGGAAGAACCCGGTGTTCCTGCTGAAGACGATATCCTGTACTGGGCCGGGTCAATGCTGGACGGGCAAGAGGGGGAAGTCACCATACGCATTACCGACGAGGATGAAATGCGAGCGCTCAATTCCAGGTGGCGCAATATCGACAGCCCTACCAATGTCCTGTCATTCCCGCTGCACGATACCGGCAGTCCCTTGCTCGGAGACATAGTTATCTGTGCTCCCGTCCTCAGGCAGGAGGTGGCGCAACAGGGCAAATCGGTGAACGCACACTGGGCGCATATGATTATTCATGGAATTTTGCATTTAATGGGCTATGATCATAGTAATGATAAGGATGCGGAATTCATGGAAGCCAAAGAAACCGCACTATTGCAGGACCTGGGTTTCCCTGATCCTTATTTCCAGGACGGCAGGGCCGGTTTGTAGTATCCAGTTTTTTGTTATAAAAAACCATGAGTCAAGACAAACCTCCGTCGAGTAACGGTAAACAATCCTGGTGGAAGCAGCTCAAAACCACCTTTTTAAAAACCCCGCAGGACCGGACGGCATTAATTGACGTCCTGCGTGATTCCGAAGCAAGAAACATCCTCGACCCCGATGTGCTGATGATGCTCGAGGGCGCCCTGCATGTGGCGGAATTGCAGGTGCGCGACATCATGGTGCCCCGGGTTCAGATGGTCACGATACGGCACTCGGCCGAGCCGGAAAGCATCATGAAAACGGTGATTGAATCGGGCCATTCCCGTTTTCCGGTAGTCAGCGACGACCAGGATGACGTGCTGGGAATCCTGTTGGCAAAGGATTTGCTTTCGTGTTTCGTCAGCGACGAACCGGAGGTGTTCGCGGTAAAGAAACTGATGCGTCCCGCAGTGTTCGTGCCGGAGAGCAAGCGCCTCAATGTTTTGTTGAGGGACTTTCGCACCAACCGCAACCACATGGCCATTGTCGTCGATGAATACGGTATTGCCGGCCTGGTAACTATCGAAGACATAATAGAAGAAATCGTGGGCGAAATTGAGGATGAAACCGACCTGAACGAAGAAGCCTATATAAAACAACATGGAATAAACCGTTATACGGTTCAGGCATTCACGCCTATTGATGAATTCAACGACTACTTCGGCACAGAACTGGGCCACGACATTTATGATACGATAGGGGGGCTGGTAATCGATGAATTCGGTTACCTGCCGAAGCGCGGGGAGATTGTAGATTTTTCCGGTTACAACGTGAAAGTACTCCGGGCTGACAAAAGAAGAATACACCTGTTACGTTTTGAAAAAACGTCTGTTTCACAAGCTGGAACCCAGCCCGAGTAAGGTCCGCCCCCGTTCCCTCTCAAGTGGTTTATTGTGCCTGTCGGCAGGCGCCGCTACAGCATTTGCGTTTGCGCCTTACGAGATATCCGTCATCCCGTTTATCACCCTGGCAGTGCTGTTCAGGACCTGGCGCACGAATACCGGGAAGCAGGCCTTTATCAACGGTTATTTATTCGGCCTGGGCCTGTTCGGGGTCGGCGTCAGCTGGTTGCATATCAGTATCAACCTGTTTTCCGGGATCAACCTGGCAGGCGCCTGGCTGCTGACGTTATTACTCATCGCCTACCTGTCCCTGTTCCCTGCCCTGACCGGGTTTCTTGGAACCTGCCGTTCGCTACGCTCCGATTACACTTATTTCCTGGTCATGATACCGTCGCTGTGGACCCTGGGGGAATGGCTCCGTTCCTGGCTGTTCACCGGGTTCCCCTGGTTATCGCTGGGGTATACCCAGACCTCGGGCATGTTGTCCGGCTACGGCAGTCTCCTTGGAGTATTCGGCATCAGTTTTATCCTCGCCTTCCTGGCGGGGGGTCTGGTACTCGTTTTCGGGAAGAACAGGAGCATGACCCTGGCCGCGACCCTGCTGTTGATCCTGCTCGCCGGTTGGCAGTTGCGCCAATACCAGTGGACTGACCACAGTGAATCTGAAATCAGCGTCGCCCTGGTCCAGGGCGCCATTCCCCAGGAACTCAAATGGTTGCCGGAGCATAAAAACACCTCCCTGGAGCGCTACCCGGAACTCACGGAACCCTTCTGGGGCCATGATTTGATCATCTGGCCGGAAACGGCCATCCCCGGTTTTTTAAACGAGGTCCGTGACTATATCGAGCAACTCGACAGAACGGCAAGTCACCACGGGTCCGTCGTGCTGGCCGGGTTGCCCACCAGGCACCCGGACAGCGGCGCTTATTTCAACAGCCTGGTATTGCTGGGCGGCAAGCAACAGGTCTACAGTAAACGCCACCTGGTCCCGTTCGGCGAGTACCTGCCGCTCAAGTGGCTGCTGCAATGGCCGCTTGACGTCCTGAACGTCCCCATTGCAGATTTCACCCCCGCACCCGCGCACGATCCCCTGCTGTTTCATACCGGTGGTTATTCCATAGGCCTGTCCATCTGTTACGAAGCCATCTTCGGCGCGGAGTTTATCAGGGCGCTGCCGCAGGCCGATGTGCTGGTGAACGTGAGTAACGACGCCTGGTTCGGCGATTCCGCCTCACCCCATCAACACCTGCAGATGGCGCGCATGCGGGCCATTGAAACCGGCCGCTACCTGCTGCGCGCCACGAACACCGGCATCAGCGCAATCATCGACCGGAAAGGGAACATCGTGGGCAAGACGGGCCAGTTCGAACCGGATGCCGTCGCCGCGACCGTTCCCCTGTTCAAGGGCAGTACGCCGTATGTCATCGCCGGCGACAAACCGATCGTGATGCTGTCGCTGGTCCTGTTGCTGTTGATGCTGCTGTTCAGCACACCGGCGCGGGATAAATCGCATATTTAAGGTGATATTCGGGGTCATTGTAAAGACTTGCGGAGTTTTTACACTGACCCCGAATCAGGGAATATCAGAATTGTAACTGGTAACGGCCGTAGAATATGCGCCCGCGGGGGTCGTGCGTGTAGTAGTCATAGGCGCCGTCCACGTTTACCAGCGGCGGGTCCTCGTTCAGCAGGTTCTTGATGCCCAGGGTCAGTTTCGAACCCTTTTGCTGCGCTACCAGGGGTGGCAGTTCAAACCGGTATTGCAGATCGACGGTGGTCATGCTGTCGATGGTCTCCGCATAGCCTATGTAGGCGCCAAGAAATGTGCTCTGGGAGGTATCGTCCTGGTAACTGTGGATGTAATGTACGTCCAGGAACACGTCGTGGCGCCCGCGCTGCCAGCCCAAACCCGCGTTTGCGCGCCATCTCGGCATGGGCCGGCCGATGGAGTTGCCCGCGTTGCGGCTGCCCACCCCTTTTATTTTCTCCCCGTCCGCCAGGATGATGTCGTAATCCAGGGTATAACTCAGGTCCAGCGATGCATGGAACAGTCCTGCTGCGCCTGCGTCACGGGCATAGGCCAGCGCGAGGTCGATGCCCGACGATTCCAGGCTGGGCGCGTTGAAGTAAGAGGCTTCCGTACGCACCAGGTAGCCGTCTTCCCTGCGTATAACCTTGTCCGGGAGACCGGGACCGAGACTGTAGACGGTAACCTGGCCGTCACCGTCCAGGTCCCATGACCCGCACAGGGGTCCGGCGGCGGGGTCGTTATTCAGGCCGCCTGGGCAGCGGGAGGCGTTGTCCCGGTCGATCAACTCCTGGTGTCCTTCCCGGACTATGAGGCCGGTATAATCATAACGGTAGTAATCGACGTCCAGTGAAAGGCCGTCCAGCAGACCTGCCGGGTTCCAGGAGAACCCGGCATTGAAGACCTCCGCCTCTTCCGGTTTCAGGTCCGGGTTGCCGGTGGCTGCGGAGGCGCGGTAAGCCAGGGCCGGCGCGTTGGAAAACGGATCGCTGGAGTTCTGGAAGATGGTGCGGCTGCCGCCGGTCTGCAACAGGGACCCCGCCCGGAAGGAAGTCCCCCAGGAGGCGCGCAACACCAGCGATTCAAGGGGTTGCAGCAGCAGCGTCAGTTTCGGATCGAAGGTATCCTTGTCCAGTTGCTCGAAGGATTCGTAGCGTCCGGCAAGGGTCAGTTCGGCCCACCCCGTCAATGGCACCAGGGCCTCGGCAAACACCGACCAGGAACTGAGGCGGTTATCCCAGTCCCGGTCGCCCGTGAGGAAGGTATAGTTGAAGGCATTGGCCTCATCATCGTAGTCAAAGCGGGCATCATCGCTGCGGTACTGGAACCCCAGGGCAAGACCCAGCGGACCGTTGGGCATGTAAAAGGCATCACCTGACAGCACCAGGTCGAATACGACCTGCTCGATTTCCGCATCCGTGATGTAGGCACCCTGCGTCCAGCGCAGCAGTTCGGGGGGGTTCCGGTACTTGCGCTCAGCCTCGGCCACGCTGAGCCGGGGATCGGCTGCCCAGGGGGACGTATCCGCGCTGTCCCAGCGTTCGCCCGTGACCGGGTCATACACGCTGGTCTGAAAGCTGTTGTAATAGTAGCACGGGCCTGTACCCAGGTTGCCGGAACCAGGTATCCCTGTCCCGGGGTCGCAGTCCGGCCCGCCCAGGCCTGCGAAGGCCAGGTCCATGCGCGAGGTAAGCGTGTCTACCGGCCAGTTCAGGTCAAGACGGTTACGGGACCAGACCAGGTCGGTGTCCAGGAACCAGTCCCGGCCGCCCAGGGTAAAATCGGAACGCAGCCCGATCAACGCGCGCAGGTTGTCCCGGCTTGTGCTGGAGACGGTGCTGATGGGACGGTCCTCCTCAGATGAGTCGATGGTGCCGCCCAGTATGCGCTGCATCGCCTGATAAGGGACCGGCTCGAAACCGCGCCGCGCCGCATCCAGTTGCAGTCCGAAGTGGTGCTCCGGCACGATAACGTAGCGCACATCCGGGTACAGGGAATTGCCGCGCGAGGACTCCTGCTCGGAGTAGCTGAATGAGCCGTATATCTCCGCGGCGCCGGCCAGGTTGAGCGCACCGTCGGCGTGGAACTTGACCTGCTCCTCCGGACGCACCAGGGCAAAGAAGCTGGAGTAATCATAGACACAGATGTGGCTGAAATCCGGGTGCAACCCCAGGGTCCCCATCGGCCCATCGTCCGCGGCGGCTTTCTCACACTCCGGATCGGGCAGGCTGCCGGAGAAACTCGCCGGGTCGGCGCCCCCCTGCGGCCACCAGTAGTTGGAGTGCACCGGCGTCGCGCCCTTTGCCGTAAGTTGCGGTACGTAGCGCCCGGGCTGGCCGAAACTGGACAGGCCGGAGCGACCGAACCGGTCGAAACGATCAGCGAAACTCAATCCCCCGCGATCCAGGTAGCTGGCAGCCAGGTTGATATACCCACGGTCACCGTTCATCCCGGCCAGGCCCGAGAGCAGCAAGTCCTGCTGCTCGTGGGTCTCATCGTCGCTGCTGAAATCGACCTGCAATTCCACCCCGGTAAACTCGCGCCGGGTGATGAAGTTCACCACCCCGGCAACGGCATCGGAACCGTACAACGCCGAGGCGCCGTCCTTGACGACCTCGATCCGCTCCAGTGCGATGTTGGGCACCAGTCCCTGGACATCCACGTAGCTGCTGCCGCTGTTGTCGAAACTGGTACTGACGGTGCGCCTGCCGTTAATCAATACCAGCGTCGCACCGTTACCGAGGTTGCGCAGGTTGACGCTGGCATTGCCGGTGGAACTGTCATCACCCGCCCAGTTGGTGGCGGAGACCCCCAGCGACCCTGAGTTGAAGCTCATGGTGCGGATGATCTCCTTGACGTCGGTGGCACCGGCAACGTCCAGGTCATCCCGGTCGAGCACCGTCAGCGGTGAGGCAAGACCCCCGGCCTCCCGTTTCAGGTGGCTGCCGGTAACGACTATTTCCTCGATCTGTGTGTTGCCGGGAACCGCGTTGGTTTCTTCAGCACCGGTAATGCCGGTGATGGCGGCGACACAACAGAGCAGCACTATGATCGACTTTATCAATGACTCCCCGTAGCAGACACACCACTCAGTTTTCCGGCGCTTCCGCTTTATGGAGGCGCCTGATACCCAGTACGACTACGATACCGCAGATGATAAGTATAAATGAGATCAGGACCGGCCGGGACAATTCCGTGGGGAAAACCGGATGAGAATCGATCAGCAGCGAATTACCCCTCACGCTTTCATAGACACGTTCCTGGAAAGGCCAGATGACCGTCAACGAGGCCAGCAGCAGACCGGTGATGAAAACCACGGTCAGGCGGTACCAGCGTTCAAGTATGTATGACAACAGGCGGCTGAAAAAAACCAGGCCGGCCAGTGCGCCGCCGGCAAACGGAAGCAGGACGGAAATATTGAAATACCCGATTGCGGTGAATATATACACGTATTTATTCAGGATCAGCAACACGAACGATCCCGATATGCCCGGCAGCATCATCGCGCAGATTGCCAGCGCGCCGGCGACAAATATGAACCAGCCGGCCTCGGGGGTTTGTACGGGCACAACGTTGAATACGATGTAACCGGAAACCGCTCCCGCAATCACCGGGACAAGTTCCGCTCCGGCAATCCTGTCAAGGTCCTTGAGCAGGACCAGGATGGAACCGGCGATGAGGCCGAAAAACAGGCCGTAGATCTGTTCGGGGTAATCCAGCAGCAACTGCGGCAGTTGCACGACCCGGGTAAAAAACAGCAGCGCGGCGACAATACCGATAACCAGCGGCACGATGAAGCCGAAATGCGGCCTTGCCGCGGCTTCCCTGAAATCCAGCCTGAGCAGGGCCGTGAGCGCGGCAAGGTCAAACGACTTGATTGCGGCGATGAATTCGCGGTAAATCCCCAGGATAAACGCCATGGTGCCGCCGCTCACCCCCGGGATGATGTCCGCGGTCCCGATACAGAAGCCCTTCGCGGCCAGAATGACCCGTTCCTTCAGGTATTTGGGGTCAGTGCAAAAACTCATATTCGCCCTGTCAGATATTTGGGGTCAGAGTTATTGCTCTGACCCCAAATATCTTCTATTTCCGTGCATGGAATGGCCGGCTGAGTTCATGTACTGCGTCCACAAGTACCGCTACCTTGTCCGGGTCGATGTCGGGATGGATGCCGTGCCCCAGGTTGAAGACGTGGCCGTCTGCCGGCCCGTAGGCAGCCAGTATCTCCGCCACCTGCCTGCGGATGGTTGCCGGGGAGGAATACAGCACGGCCGTATCCAGGTTGCCCTGCAACGCCACCTTCCCGCCGGTTCTCCTGCGTGCGGCGTCGATGTCTATGGTCCAGTCGACCCCGATGGCGTCACAACCGGACCCGGCAATGTCCTCGAGCCACAGGCCTCCACCCTTGGTAAACAGGATGACCGGCACCGGTTCGCTCCGGCCTTCAGCGTTGATGCCCTGGACAATCCGTTGCATGTATCCCAGCGAGAACTCCCGGTAAGCATCCCGTGACAATATGCCTCCCCAGGTGTCAAACACCATGACCACATCGACCCCCGCCGCGATCTGGCCGTTCAGGTAGTCTGTGATTGAGCGGCTCAACACGTCCAGCAGCATATGCATGAGGTCCGACTGCCCGTACAACATGCCCTTGGCCCGGCTGAAATTCTTGCTCGACTCGCCTTCAATCATATACGTGGCAATGGTCCAGGGACTCCCGGCAAAGCCGATGAGCGGGACCTTGCCCTGCAATTCCCGTTTGATGAGCCTGACCGCATCCATGACGTAACGCAGGCTGGTTTCAACGTCGGGCACTCCCAGGTTACGGATGTCACTCCCGGTCCGCACCGGCCTGGCAAACTGCGGACCCTTGTTCTCCACCACGCTCAGCCCCAGTCCCATGGCGTCGGGTATGGTGAGAATGTCGGAAAACAGGATTGCCGCATCAAGGTCAAAGCGGTCCAGGGGTTGTAGTGTGACTTCGCAGGCAAGCTCGGGAGTCTTGCACAGGGTCATGAAATCACCCGCACGCTGCCGGGTGGCGCGGTATTCAGGCAGGTAACGTCCTGCCTGGCGCATGATCCAGAGCGGCGTCATATCGACCGGCTGGCGCCGCAACGCCCTTAACAGACGATCGTTAAGCAATTTTTCAGGCACTGACAAAACACTTCCATAGGTGGTGGGCAATGCTAAACAATAAGCCGTCATCCCGGCAAAAACAAGGGAAAAAGCCGAAGCGGTCTCTATTTAACGGGTCCGGTTACTATCATGTTGACCTGCTGACTCGTTCGGGAATACAATGGCGACTTGATTCTCGCGGGATACAGAAAGGCATGAACTGGAATACGATGGCTTTTTTTGAAAAAGCCACATTGAAATCGGTGCTGGAACAACTCCGGGCGGGCGCCGACCCGAACGCAAAGGATGAGTGGGGATTCACCCCGCTGCATTTTGCCGCTGCGTTCAATGATGACCCCGACATTGTTTCCGCCCTGGTGGATGCCGGCGCGAACCTGAATGCGCGGGACAAGGAATGGGGCGCTTCACCGCTGCACTGGGCAGCCTGGTCCAATGACAATCCCGGTATCATCATCGCATTGCTGGACGGTGGAGCTGACCCGAATTCCAGGGATGCCAGGGAGAGTACCCCGCTGCATGCGGCAGCGGACCAGAGCAATAACCCCGAGATTATCCTTACCTTACTGGACTCCGGCGCCGACCTCACCCTGCGGGATGCCGGAAAACTGGCCTGGGACTATATCAAGGACAACGAGACCCTGAAGGACACCGACGCTTACGTAAGACTGGGCGAATAGGAGAGGGAACAATCCGCCGCTGGTTACCCGGCGCGCTCCCGGCTACCAGGTTTCTATTGAGGTGCGCAGGTCCACCTCGAAAGTCCATGCGGTTTCAGGTTGTCTGTAGAGATATTCATAGGCGTCGACGATCCCGTCGATACTGATCATTCCCTCATCGCCCAGTTTTTCCGCATACTCAGGCCACCTTGTCTTGATTTTTTCACCGTTGATTGCGCCGTCGACGACCACGTGGCCGACATGGATTTTTTCCGGACCGTACTCTTTTGCCAGGGCCTGCGCCAGGATACGTAACGCGGCCTTGGATGAGTTGAACGCGCCAAACCCGGCCCGCCCACGCATGGATGCGCTGGCGCCGGTAAACAGCAGGGTGCCGCCGGAACCCTGCATCTGCTTCAGCGCGGCGCGGGCAAACAGGAAGCCGCCGAAACAGCAGATTTTCCAGCTCTTTTCAAAATAGGATGCCTCCATATCGATGATTTTGCCCGGCGTGTTGTTGCCGGCGTTATAGATAGCGACGGAGAGGGGGCCGGCGCGCGCGGCTTCGTCGAACAGGTTGTTCACTTGCGCCTCGTCAGTGGTGTCGGCAACGTAAGCGCTCGCCGTGTTTCCTTCCGCCTCGATCAACGCTACAACCTTGTCCAGTTTCGCCCGGGTTCGTCCCGCCACGAAAACATGCAGGCCCAGACCCGCAAAGCGTTTACACAATTGTGCTCCCAGACCGTGTTCCGGCCCTACCCCTATAATGATTGCAGTCTGCATGGTCAGTTTCCAGTTCCTGATTTTGGTTATTAGAGAGTGAATATTAAATCCTAAGTATCCAATGGTAAAGTTACTAACGGCATATTCCGTTTTTTCGCCCGGCTGAGATACTCATCGAATACGCCGCGGTAATCTTCAGCGCCGTATTGCTCGAATATTTCCGCGAGCAGGTTGGGCATCTTCCGGTAGGGCGAAACACCCAGTTCCTGCAGCATGATGTCCAGGTACTGCTGGAACCGGGTATTGACGGCACAGGAGCGCGACGGTTCGTAGTTGATATGTTTGCGTTTCCACTCCCGGGTGGCTTCGATACACCTGAGCATCTCCTCACGGTCCGGCAGGGTAATGTCTCCGTCCAGGTGCGCACACAGCCAGACCATGCCTATTTCGGCCGCTGGCACATGCATGAAGCCGTGGTTATAACCGGCGCAGGCAAAGTGCGGGATATCCGGATGCAATACATGACGGTACAACTGCACTCCGTCATCCTCACTCTCCAGCAGGGCGCGGTATTTGCCGGGCAGAAAAGGAAACCTGGGTTTTTCCGAGCCGACGCATAAAACCACCTGGTCACAGGCTAAACTGCGACCGTCTTTCAGGTGTACAGTTTCACCGGTGAAACGGGATATCTCTCCGTGACAGGGTTCAATCCGGCCGGCCGCAACCAGGCGGTAGTAATCCGGTGGCGTCAGCGCGGCCGCCGAACGCAGGTCGCCGGTGAGTTTGTGATGCGGTATCAGGGTATCCAACCTCCGCTGCGCGGCCCTGCCCTTGAATACCCCGCGCAGTTTGCACAACAGGACGATGAGGCGCGAGATGAAAGACCAGAACGTGTCCACCAGGAAGCCCAGCCTGCGGTGAGCGAAGCGCTCGAAGCCCGACGGGTGCGCCCAGCAGGGCATGAAGAATGTAGTCAACCGGCAAAACATCAGGTGGGTATAATGGATGCCGAAGACGGAAAACGGGATCAACCAGCGCGGTGTCCGGAACACATGGTGCAACTGGCTTGCCACGGCGCCTGCCATGGACGCGATATCGACCGCAGATTTACCGAAACCGACCACGACCGTGCGCTTGTCCCTGAACAGGTCCGGGGAACCGATATCCCGCTCGGTGATGACCTCGCCCGTGAACGCCTCCTGGCCGGGAAACGCCGGTTTATGCTTGCCCTCGGTGTACTGGCCGATGGCCGAGACCACGTAATCGAACTGCTGTTCCTGCTCGCCGGAATCATCCCGGCAGCGCAGCGTCCAGCCGCGCTCATGTTCATCCATCCCGGTGACCTCGGTGCGCTTGCGCACGTCCAGGCCCAGGCCCTCGATCGCCAGGTCCAGGTACTTCAATATCTCCGCGGCGGTAGGATGGTACGAGGGTTTGAACGGCCAGGGAAACTCCGCCAGGGTATACTGGCGGCTGGTATTCTGGAGATACACTCCCGGATACCCGACTGCCCAGACACCACCCGGCCTGGCGGATTTTTCAAACAGGACAGTCTGGTGGCCGGCTTTGTTGAGAATACTTGCCGCCGCAATACCGGTAATGCCGGCGCCGATAATAGCGATTTTCATTGACTTCGTTATTTGTTTATTATGGCCGTTACAGTTTATCCGAATTTGAGTGGAGATTGAAAATCATGTACCTGGTAACAGGCAGCTTCCTGTTCAAACAGGAAACCCTTGAACAGGCCAAGTCGGTAATGCGGAATATCGTTGAAGTAGGCCGGACTGAACCCGGTATAGTGCGCTATACGTTCTATCCCGACCCGGATGACCCGCTCCGGTATTTTCTCTTTGAAGAATGGGAAACAAAGGAACTGCACGACGACCACTTCGAAAGCGATTTCATGCAGTCGACGGTGCCGGGGTTATTCGAGTGTTTTGCCGAACCGCCCCAGGTGTACTACTACGACGCTACGGTCGCGGGAACGCTGTGATAAAAACCTGAACCAGGGGACAGATTTAAATCTGTCCCCGGTAATTGCCGTCCCCGAATTTTCAGCGAAAAAATACCAGCGCCCTGAGTTCTATGCTTTCCCTGGGCGGTGCATTGTCGGGGGTGTGGGGGTCGTCGAACGAACCGTGGGCCGTGAATCGGGCGTTGCCGCCGGCCGCTGAATCGTAGACCTTGAAGACGATAGCCTCGTCGCGCCGCATCTCCGGGAAGTAGTACCAGCGGTGCGCGGGGTTGTATGAAATGGTATAGGTTTCGCCGACGCGGTTCGGGTGCCTGCGTTCCGTCGGGATCAGGTCTGCCGCCGCAAGGCTTTGCGCGTCACACACCGCCAGGGGTTCGCTGACGATATCGGCTCCGATGGGGCGCCATACCTGCACGATCATGAACCTGTGCCGTAACAGGTCTTCCGCCTCCTCCGGCAACAGGTCCCTGACACGCTGTGGCCCGGACCAGTCGGTGTAATCATTATGGACCTGTTTCAGCGGTTCGCGGGTTCCCTGTTCCTGTTTGACCTGGTCGCCGGATCGCACGGTATGGTCAAAGATTTGTACCCGGTATGCGCCGGTCACGCGTTTGATCAGTGCACCGGCTTCGGGATAGTAATCAGCTTCGACCTGCTGCCGGTCAAAAAAATCCTTCACCCGGGTTGCGTGCCTGACAAACACAAATCCGTGTTTGTCAAAAATGAAATCATCGATTTCCCTGCGGCCGTTGCGGACCTTGACAACGTGATCCTCGAACGTGCAGTTGCGGTATTCGATGCGGCCGCCCAGGGTGAGGGACAGGCTGACCGGCTTGGCCCCGGTGTTAACGGTGTAGCGAATCGAGGCGTTGACGTGATCCTGCATTGAAACCCGGCCGGCCTGGTTGAGTATCAGGCGGAAAAGACTACAACGCGCGCCGGTTCGATGCGGTAAATGACACGAACCTCACCGTCTTCACGCCATGGATAGGGACTCTGCTGTATATACTGCTCGGATAACTGGTCTATATGCTCGTCTGCGCCTGCTTCGCTTATCTCGGTAACTTTCCCGCGTACCTCCATCCAGCGGTACGGATTCTCCGGGTCGACGGCAAGCACCGTAACATTCGGGTTGGCGCGCATGTTCCTGTCTTTCACACGCCCCTTTGCGGAATTGATGAGAATATGAGTGCCGTCATAGCCACACCAGACAGGATGTACCTGGATCGAGCCGTCAGCCATGTGTGACGCCAGTTGTACATAGACGGGGCCTGTCAGTAAATCGGCATATGCTTCGGGAATCTCATTTCTCATTTCTTTCTCCGTCACCTGTATTCAGTTTGACAAGGATACCGGCGCAGCTTGTCCAGCGGCCGCCAGGCAGCGGCGGTGAACTGAGTTTATCAGCGTTCAACGCTTGGCTAAGGGGCCCGGATCTACACGAAACTACGAGGCATACGAACACCTGTGAACCCAGGCCGGTTCAGGGAAATTCCAGGCAAATCAGACCATGCAGCGCGGGAGATACGGGCTACCTCCCGCCTGCACCCTGAAAATCTTACTACTCGTTGTGTTGTACGTTCTGCTCCAGGACCTGCCACTGTGGCGGACCGTCAGAAGCTTCCTCCATGGCAGCCTCTTCGGCTGGTGCTTCGTCCATGCTCATCTCTTCCATTGCGCCGTCACCGGCGTCAGCATCTCCCCCTGCATCGCCGGCATCCCCGCATCCGGCAAATCCCATGATCAATGTAAGAAAAACCGCTAATGTAAGATATCGCATCTGTTGCTCCTCACTGTTTATTCTAAAATTTGCGCAAAATCAGTATACCAGACCCCGGACAAGTATATTAAAAACAAATCGATATTGCCAGAAGGATTTAGTTGACCTGTCCTGCTGCGGCAACTGCCCGGTAGAATACTGATCGATCAATTGATTTCAGGCGGCAATGACGCAGGTCTCCCCCCGAAGAAATAAGCATAGGAATTTCCACGCCTGCGCTACCCAGGCTCCATACCTTGCGGAACAGGCCGGAGAGGTCGTACACGGGTTCATTGTCTACGGAGAGCACGATGTTGCCCGGTTTGATCCCGGCCTGGTCGGCAGGGCAGCCCGGGTACACGCTTGTCACTACCAGCTTGCCTTCATATTCCTGTACCAATGCGCCCATCCAGGGTTTGGGAGGAACGCGCCGCTGTCCGTGTTCGCACATCTCGTCCAGGTAGGGTGAGACCAGGTCCATGGGGATGAACATATTACCCAGCAGTTCATCATCGGACTCGCCGGGAAGTTCCATCAGCAGGGATCCCACGCCGCAGAGTCGCCCGTACTGGTCCACCAACGCTGCGCCGGCCCAGTCGTTGCAGCCGGGGGAGGTCAACAGGGCATAATCCAGTAAATACTCCCAGCGTCCGGCAAATTCCTCCACGGCAAACAGTTGGCATGGAAATGCCTCCTCATGGCCGCTGCGGTAAACAAGCAATGGCTCGTCAAGAGATAGATCATCACTCGGCCCCGGGGTGAGGTAATCGCCCTCGAGCGGGAGGGTCGGTTTCAGCAGGGTGATGCCTGAATCATAATCCTGGGCTACGATATAGCCGGGCGCACCCTTGCCCTGTCGGGACCTGATCCAAATGTGTTCGGCTTCCAGCACCAGGTAGCCTACGGTCGCAATCAAGCCGTCCGCGCGTATTCGCACACCGTGACCGTTGCGTTCCGTACCGAGAATTTCTGCCGTCATCGCCAGCTCCGGTACCTTGCTATGGATGAATACCATCGCGTCGGTTCCAGTATTAACGGAGTCGGACATGCTGGCGGCCTGGCCCGGGAGTGGTTACTTCGGTGTGTTATTCGAGTGGTGCAGGCAGATCTGACGAACCCATCAGAAACAGGTCAATGCCGCGGGCGGCGGAACGGCCTTCTGCAATAGCCCAGACGATCAGCGACTGTCCCCGCTGCATATCACCTGCGGTAAACACACCATCCACGCTGGTCATCCAGTTCCGGTCCCTTTTCACGTTGCCTCTCTCTGTCAGTTCGACACCCAACTGCTCCAGCATTCCTGTCTTCTCAGGTCCCAGGAACCCCATGGCGAGCAATACCAGATCACAGGGCAGGACAGAATCCGTTCCCGGTCTCTCCACGAAGTTCAGCCGGCCGTTTTCGTGCTTCATTTCCACCTCGACCAGTTCCAGCCCTGCTACATGACCCTTGCCGTTGTCGGTGAAACGCCTGGTGGAAACCGCGTAGACCCGCTCTACACCTTCCTCATGGGCCGAGGCAACCCGGTAAATGCGCGGCCATTCGGGCCACGGGTTGTCTTCGGCGCGTGCATTCGGCGGCTTGGGCATGATTTCCAGCTGGTGAACGGACTTCGCCCCCTGGCGGTTGGCAGTGCCCAGGCAGTCTGCGCCGGTATCGCCCCCGCCGATAATGACCACGTGTTTTCCCTGCGCGCTGATAAACTGCTCCCCGGGTATCTCGTCGCCTTCACAGCGCCTGTTCTGCAACGGCAGGTAGTCCATGGCCTGGTAAATGCCGTCCAGTTCCCGGCCGGGGACCGGCAGGTCGCGGGAGGCGGTCGCGCCGCCTGCAAGCAGGACCGCGTCATACTCGTCGCACAAGTCCCGCGGGTCGGTGTCCACACCGACGTTGCAACCGGGTTTGAAGACAACGCCTTCCTGTGCCATCTGCTCAAGACGCCGGTCCAGGACCCGTTTTTCCATCTTGAATTCCGGAATGCCGTAGCGTAACAGGCCGCCGATGCGATCATCGCGTTCGTACACGGCCACCCCGTGGCCGGCCCGCGCCAGTTGCTGGGCGGCGGCCAGGCCCGCCGGACCGGAACCGATGACGGCAACCCGCTTGCCGGTCTTCAGCGACGCCGGTTGCGGCCCGATCCAGCCGTTTTCCCAGGCCTTGTCGATGATGGAGAGTTCCACCGCCTTAATCGTGACCGGATCATCGTTTATTCCCAGCACACAGGAGCCCTCACAGGGAGCAGGGCAAAGGGTGCCGGTAAATTCCGGGAAATTATTGGTGGCATGCAGCCGGTGAATGGCTTCCAGCCACTGGTCCCGGTAAACCAGGTCATTCCAGTCCGGGATCAGGTTGCCCAGGGGACAGCCCTGGTGGCAGAACGGAATGCCGCAGTCCATGCAGCGGGATGCCTGGGCTTTCAGGGGTTCTACCGGCCACGGCGCCATGACCTGGCCCCAGTCAGCGAGCCTGTCCGCGACGGGGCGGTACGGCTGTTTTTCCCTGTCGAACTCGATAAATCCGGTAATCTTACCCATGCGCCGCTTCCATGATGGCCTCTTCCTCGGACAGCCCTTTCTCCCGGCCCTTCCTGATGGCCTCCAGTACCAGCTTGTAATCCCTGGGCATGACCTTGACGAAGCGTCCCTGGTATTGCCGCCAGTTGTCCAGGATACGCCGGCCTGTGCTGCTGTGGGTATACTGGACGTGCCGGGTCAGCAGCCGCTTGACGGTGGCGACGTCCTCGTCTTCCGCAACGGCTTCCAGCAGCACCATCTGCTGGTTGCAGCGGATATGAAAATCCTCGTCCTCATCCAGGACGTAGGCAATGCCGCCGGACATGCCCGCGGCGAAGTTCCGTCCGGTCCTGCCGATAATGACCACCCGGCCGCCGGTCATGTATTCGCAACCGTGGTCACCGACGCCCTCCACCACGGCGTGGACGCCGCTGTTCCTGACACAGAACCGCTCGCCCGCGATACCCCTGAAATAGCCTTCACCGGAGGTTGCGCCATACAGGGCGACGTTGCCGATGAGAATGTTCTGTTCCGGCACGAAGGTCGAGGCCCGTGGCGGGTAGACGATGATCTTGCCGCCCGACAGGCCCTTGCCCAGGTAATCGTTGGCATCCCCTTCAAGGGTAAGGGTAATGCCTTTCGGGACAAACGCGCCGAAACTCATCCCGGCAGACCCGTTGAAATGTACCCGTACGGTATCCGCCGGCAGGCCTTCGGCGCCGTAACGTTTCGTGATCTCGTAACCCAGGATTGTGCCCGTGGTGCGGTTCGTATTCCTGATAGGCAGGATGATATCCACCGGTTCCCGCGTCTCCAGCGTGTTGTTACACAGTGGAACCAGCGTGGTCACGTCCAGTGATCTTTCCAGGCCGTGATCCTGTTCCTGTGACTGGAACATGCCCACCTCGGGACCCATTTCCGGTTTATACAGGATGTTGGAGAAGTCCAGGCCTGCAGCCTTCCAGTGATCCACCGCCTCGTTCATGTCCAGCCGGTCGCTGCGGCCGACCATCTCTTCCACCGTCCGGAAACCGAGTTGCGCCATCAGTTCGCGCATTTCCTCGGCGACAAACCTGAAGAAGTTCTCGACGAACTCCGGCTTGCCGTCGAATTTCTCCCGCAGTTGCCGGTCCTGCGTCGCCACGCCTACCGGACAGGTATTCAGGTGGCATACCCGCATCATGATGCAACCGCTGACGACCAGGGGGGCCGTGGAGAAACCGAATTCCTCGGCGCCCAGCAACGCCGCGACGACCACGTCGCGGCCGGTCTTCAACTGGCCGTCTGTCTGCACGACGATGCGGTCACGCAACTTGTTCTGCACCAGCACCTGCTGGGTCTCGGCCAGTCCCAGTTCCCAGGGCAGCCCCGCGTGTTTCAGGGAACTGACGGGCGATGCGCCGGTGCCGCCGTCATAGCCGGAGATCAGCACCACGTCGGAGTGGGCCTTGGATACCCCTGCGGCGACCGTGCCCACGCCGACTTCCGCCACCAGTTTCACGTGCACGCGTGCTTCGGGGTTGGAATTCTTCAGGTCGTGGATCAACTGGGCCAGGTCTTCGATGGAATAGATATCATGGTGCGGCGGCGGCGAGATAAGACCCACCCAGGGGGTGGAATGCCGTACCTCGGCGATCCACGGATAGACTTTGGGCCCGGGCAGTTGTCCGCCTTCACCCGGTTTCGCTCCCTGCGCCATCTTAATCTGCAGGTCGTCGGCATTCACCAGGTATTCACTGGTGACACCGAACCGGCCCGAGGCCACCTGCTTGATGGCGCTGCGGCGCAGGTCGCCGTTCTCATCCGGCGTATACCGGGCCGGGTCTTCGCCGCCCTCGCCGGTATTCGACTTGCCGCCGATGCGGTTCATGGCGATGGCCAGCGTCTCGTGGGCCTCCTTGCTGATGGAACCGTAGGACATGGCGCCGGTGGAGAAACGCTTCATGATGTTCTCGACCGGTTCCACTTCCTCCAGGGGGATGGGCTCCGCTGCCATCCTGAACTGCATCAACCCGCGCAAGGTGGCCATGTTGCTGCTTTGATCGTCAACCAGCTTGCTGTACTCCTTGAAGATGCGGTACTGCCCGCTGCGCGTGGAATGCTGCAGCCTGAACACGGTTTCCGGGTTGAACAGGTGGTATTCGCCGTCGCGGCGCCACTGGTATTCGCCGCCCCATTCCAGGTCCGGGCGCTTGACCGGCCGGTCCGGGAACGCGTTGTGGTGGCGCAGGCTGTTTTCGGTGGCGACGACGTCCAACCCTATGCCGCCGATACGCGAAGCGGTCCAGGTAAAATAATGATCGACGAAATCCTTGTCCAGGCCGATGGCCTCGAAGATCTGTGCGCCGCGGTATGACTGCACGGTGGAAATGCCCATCTTCGACATGGTCTTGATCAACCCCTTGTTGACCGCCTTGATGTAGTTGGCCACTGCCTTGTCGAACTGCATCTCGGGCACGAAGCCCTCACCGATCAGGCCGCCGATACTCTCGAACACCAGGTAGGGGTTGACCGCCTCGATGCCGTAGCCGATCAGGACCGCGAAATGGTGGACTTCCCGGGGCTCGCCGGATTCCAGCACCAGCCCCACCCGGGTACGGCTGCCGTTGCGTATCAGGTGGTGGTGCACACCGGCGGTAGCCAGCAACGCGGGGATCGGCGCCAGTCCGTCATCGACGTCGCGATCCGACAGGATGATATAGGTGTAGCCTGCCTCGATGGCCCGGTCGACTTGTTCGTATACATCATTCAGGGCCTGGTCCAGACCCTGTCCGCCCGCGGCGACGGGATACAGGATGGGGATGGTCCTGGTCCTGAAACCCGGCAGGTTCATGTCGCGGATGCGGGCCAGTTCGGCATTGGTGAGCAGCGGCGAAGGAATGCGGATGCGCTTGCAGCTTTCAGGACCGGGCTGCAGCAGGTTGGCTTCAGGTCCTATGGTCGTGGAGACCTGGGTGACCAGTTCTTCGCGAATGCCGTCCAGGGGCGGGTTGGTGACCTGGGCGAACAACTGCTTGAAATAATCGTATAACAGGCGCGGCCGGTTTGATAGCACGGCCAGGGCCGCATCGGTCCCCATTGAACCGATGGGCTCTTCCCCCTTGCTGGCCATGGGCGCCACCAGTATGCGTAATTCTTCGTGTGTATACCCGAACGCCTGCTGGCGCTGCAACAGGGTATCGGGATCGGTGCCGTGGATGTTTTTCGGGTTGGGCAGGTTCTCCAGCGGCAGCAGGTTTTGTTTCAGCCAGCGGCCGTAGGGATGCTCGTCGATGTAACGCTGTTTCAGCTCGCTGTCTTCGATGATGCGCCCCTCCGTGGTATCCACCAGGAAGATGCGTCCGGGGTGTAGCCGCTCCTTGAGCTTGACATTTTCCGGGGCAACGTCCAGCACGCCGACCTCGGAAGCCATGATGACCATGTCATCGTGGGTGACGTAATAGCGGGACGGACGCAGGCCGTTCCGGTCCAGCACCGCGCCGATCACCTCGCCGTCGGTGAAGGCGATTGAAGCCGGTCCGTCCCAGGGCTCCATCAGGCAGGCGTGGTACTCGTAAAACGCCTTGCGCTCCCCGCTCATGGTCTCGTGGCCGCTCCAGGCCTCCGGGATCATCATCAGTATGGCATGGGACAGAGGGCGGCCGGTCATGTGCAGGAACTCCATGACGTTGTCGAACACGGCGGAGTCGCTGCCGCCTTCGATGACAACCGGGAAAATTTTCTTCAGGTCCTCGCCGAACAACCCGGAATCGCACAATGCTTCCCGCGCATGCATCCAGTTGGTATTGCCCCGCACCGTATTGATCTCTCCGTTGTGGCACATGTAACGGAACGGGTGGGCCAGGCGCCAGGACGGGAATGTATTGGTGGAAAAACGCTGGTGCACCAGCGCCAGCGCGGATTCGATATCCGGGTCGGTGATGTCCGGGAACATGGGTTCGAACTGGGAACCGGTCAGCATGCCCTTGTAGACAAAGGTGCGGTATGACAGGGACGGAATATAGAACAGGTGCTGCTGCGCCAGGTCCGAATTCCAGATCTCATGTTCCACGCGCTTGCGGATGACGTATAGTTTCCTTTCGAATGCCGCCGCGTCGGTGGCGCTTTCGGAACGACCGATGAAGATCTGCCTGAACGCGGGTTCGCCTTCCAGGGCCGTGGGACCTAACAGGGAATCATCGGTAGGCACGTCGCGCCAGCCCAGTACTGTCTGATCCTCTTCGGCGACGATGCGTTCAAAAATCTTCCGGCATTGCTCCGCTTCAGCCGGGTTCCGCGGCAGGAACACCAGTCCGGCGCCGTACCAGTCTGCCTCCGGCAGGCTGAAGCCTGCTTCCCCGCACACGCGCCGGAAATATTTATGGGGTTTCTGAATCAGCAGGCCGACACCGTCACCCGTGTTCACCTCGCACCCGCAGGCGCCGCGATGCAGCAGGTTTTTCAGAATAGTCAGGGCATTCTCGACAATCTTGTGGGACTTGCGGCCCTTGATGTCCACGACGAAACCCACGCCACAGGAGTCGTGCTCGGTGGCAGGGTCATAAAGCCCTTGCGCAGGTGGTCCCTGCCAGTTTTTGTTTTTAGTTTGTTGCATAAGACTCCATGTTTTGCCGACCGGACGACCAGGTAAACATATTACCTTGTCCGGCGGATATCGAGCCACGCATGTCACGGTCTCCCTTGCTGTGACAAGCTTTCTTTTATCTTTATAATACTAAAAGTGATCGCATTATATCTCATTCACGGGTGCATGTCATGCCGGCTTTAACCGCCGGCTCCTTGCCCCTGCGAAAGCAGGGGAACAAACTTGACCGGCTGTTGCAAGCAGGTAACCATGAAGTCCTGGAAATTTAACACGGCAGCATTTGAGGAACACGAGCAGGGCCGGGCGTGGTGCGACGCCATGTACCGGCTTTGCCTTCCGGTCGGCAACCTGCCGGAAAAAGCGGGCTTTCGCGGCGAGATCATCTGCATCAATTCGCCCCTTGGTATGGAGTTTGCCCTGGTTGATGCCGAACCCCACGAGATTTCCGGGCGTTACCTCAAGCAGGATGCCGCGATCTGGTTAACCCTCCTGCTCGACGGCGAGGCCTCGCTCAGCTATGACGACCAGCGGCTGGACCTGGCGCCGGGCGATATCGTGTACGGTCCCACCTATGTGAAAGCAGTGCTGCGCTTCACCCGGGACTTTCGCCAACTGTTCGTGAAGGTGCAGGAACTGATACTGAACCCGCGGGTGTTTGCGCCCCTGTCCCTGAAGCTGGGCCACCTGCCGGCGCGCTCCGGGATCAATCACGTCTTCTCGGGCATGTTGCAGTCTTTGGCTGAGGTGATTGAAGACGTCTCCCCCGAGCAACTGCGCCCGGTGGAAATGGCGTTGACCGAATTCCTGATCACGGGTCTGGGCGACGAGAAGTCGGTATTCGGTCTCGGCGGGGTATCCGGCGCCAGGGCCCATCACCTGCAACGGATCTGCCAGCGCATCGAAACCCTGTTGAGCGAACCGGACCTGACCATCGGCATGGTGGCGCAGGCGGAGGGTGTGTCCACCAGGTACCTGCAGCGCCTGTTCACGGAAGCGGGGAACAGTTTCATCCATTACCTGCGCACGCGCCGGCTGGAACGCTGCCGCGCGGACCTGGCCAGCCCCCTGCATGATGAATTATCGATATCGGATATCTGTTTTCGCTGGGGATTTAACGGCTCCGCGCATTTCAGCCGGGCATTCCGGAAGGAATACGGCATGTCTCCCCGGGAGTACCGGCGGCAACAGGTGGGAGAAAGGGCCCATTGATGATGGAAAACGTCGATACGCTCATCAGCGGCAGCGTCATTGTCACCATGGACGAAGAGCGGCGCATTATCAGCGACGGCGCCCTCGCGATCCGGGGCGACCGGATCGCCGCCGTCGGCAATCGTGCCGATGTTGAGAACAAGGTGCATGCGGCCAGCGTGATCGACGGCAGGCGTTTCGTCATCACGCCCGGGTTTGTCGATGCGCATATCCATATTACCGGTGATCCGCTTACCCGGGGCTACGTGCCCGATGACATCAGCGACGAATTTGGCAACACCCTGCGGCGCTGGGTGATCCCCCGTTACCTGGCCCATACGCCCGATGACGAACGGCTTTCGGCCCGGCTCGCGGCCGTCGAGATGCTGCGCGCCGGGACCACCTGTTTTCTCGAGGCCGGTACGATACGTTACCTGGACGAGGTGGTCGAGGGGCTGGAACAGGCCGGTATCCGCGCCCGTGTCGGCGCCTGGGTTGAAGGCCGCGCCTTTTCGCCTGAAGACGATGAAAGGGAGTTGACCGGCAAGGCTGTCCGCGTGCTGGAACAGGAAGTGGCGCGCTACCCTGCGGATTCCGGTGAAAGAATCGCCGCCTGGCCCATCCTGATCGGCCACTCGACCAACTCCGATGAAGTGTGGAAAACAGCTAAATCGATAGCCGATGCAAATAACCTCGGCGTATCGGCGCACATGAGCCCATACCGGTCGGACCCGGCTTGGTACCTTGAAAACCTGGGGAGGCGGCCCATCGAGCACCTGGGGGAGATCGGCGTGCTCGGCGACAACCTGTGCCTGACACACCTGGTGCATATTGACGACAACGAGGCGGCGCTGCTGGCCGAGACACGCACCAACGCCATCATCTGTCCGTTTGCCGCACTGAAGGGCGCCTTCGGCATAAGCGCACTGGGACGTTACCCGGAAATGGCCGAGGCAGGGATGAATATCGCACTGGGGACCGACGGTTACGGTTCCGACCTGATGCAGAAAATGGGCCTGGCTGCCGGATTGTTCAAGGATGCCCGCCAGGACACAAAAACCTTCCCCGCACGCCAGGCCCTGGAAATGGCGACCGTTAACGGCGCCAGGGCCTTGCAAATGCCGGACGAGATCGGCTCACTCGCGGCGGGCAGGAAGGCGGATTTCGTCCTGCATGACACGGACCGGCCGGAATGGCGCCCTGTGCTGAACGTGCTGCAGCAACTGGTCTGGAGCGCGGACGGCAGGAGCGTGCACAGCGTCTGGGTGGACGGGGTGCGCGTGGTGGAGAACTACCGGCACACCCTGGTTGACGAGGATGAACTGTATGCGGCCGCGCAGAGCGCGGGTGAGGCGATTATCAAACGCTCAGGTATCCCGGAAGTTAATACGGGCTGAAACTGAAAAGGGGAGGACTTATTCAGAGGCTCCCTGGAATGCCCCCATTGTGTACATCTCCCCTTTACTCCACCATTCACCATTAATCTTTTCCCAAAGAAACAGCATCTTGAAGGTAAAGGGTTCTTCTCCCTCATCCGCGGGCTCGACATGAAAATTGACCCAGTCCCAGCCGGCATCGCCGTATACATAGGTATGGAAAGACTCAACGCGGACATTTGCGCCGATAACTTCCTCATAGACGTGGCGTAATTCTTCTATGCCGAAATGGGTGGTGCCATCCGGACCGCTGGAAATCGCATCCTCTGTATAAAATTGCTGCAGAATCGGTTCGGGATCGTTATTGGCAAATGCCTGTTCCTTCAAATCATATTTGGCGCGGATTGCCTGTTTAAAGGCATCCAGCTCATTCGTACCGTCCTGCGTCGTGCAGGACGATGTTCCAAACAGAGCTAAAATGCCGATAAAACATAACGTTATTTCTCTCATAATCTTACCCTTATGATTATTTTCCGGTTTCATGATTTGTTTCCTCACTCTGTAGTTTTCACCAAATTATTTGCCAACTTGTCAGATGTAAATTTTTCTGTCTTTACCCCAGGCAAGCAGACGAAGTATACCTGCTGCCAACGTTACGAAGAATAAAAATCCGTAACCGGCTACTTCCATGTGATTATCTCTTGAAAAGTAAATCCCAATGGGAAAACTGTACAGGTAAATTGCCCATATATAGTAAATCCCCGTCCGGTGGAGCCGCTTCCACGCAACCGGGGACAAGCGACTCCTGGCCATTTCGAAAGACGTAACAGTCATGAAGAGAAGAAGCGTATACCCGATTAGATCGGAAACGATGAACAGAGCTGCCGGACCCGGCGGAAAAAGTCGCGCACCTGTGCTTATCAGCAGAACAATGAACAATATCTGCCAGAGCATCACTGCTGAAAACGCGAGTCCTAAATACTTGCGATTCCTCACCATCCAGGAAGATACTTCACCCGGCCATAAACGACTAAGTGCCGAGGCTGTAAAAGCCATGATAAGCAGGGGCAGGGAACAACGGACCGAGACACGGATCATGTGCCGGTATTCCTGCTCTCCGGAAAGATCGGTGATGAACCAGCAACCCACTACCATAATACTGGCTATGAACACCAGTAAAGAGAACAGGCCCCACCTTTCACGGAGGGATACCTGCATTACCAATTGCTTCCGTCCCGATTATGGCAATGATGCGCCATTAATCTTTCTCACTGCGAAGCAGATCCCGGGTGATGCGCATACATAGTGCGCATTATATATCAATGCCCGTTATACCGGGCCGTAGCGCCAAACCAGCGCGGCGGCGCGAAACCGTTCGTGACGCCGGTTACCACACTTTACCCCCAAAGAGCCATTTATCAAATGTTCAGGTATCCCGAACGTTCACACCGGCTGACTGGTTTTGCTTTGCGGCCTGAGGCGCTTAACCTCCTTGACATCAGACACCGTATCTTGCGGCAGGTACAAGGCGTCAAACTCGCGCATCTTTTGTTCATCTATCAGCCCAATTTCGTACAGGCTTTTGGCGTCCTCATGCACAACTTCCAAGATGGATTTATTATTCATCGGCTATTTTCGACCGGTACGCCCAGCAGGCGCACGAACTGGTGGCGCCAGGCGGCTGATGGCTTGTCCGACTGGGAATTGGCCAGCGCCTTGGGTGAAAACGGCAGGACGCCGGGGATTTTCTCTAGCATCCGTTTGTCTTCCTCGCCTATCATGCGGTCGAACGCGATGACGTCTTCCGCCGATACGCTGAAATCGTCGTTGCGCCAGACGACGAACGTGAAATACGAGGTGACGTCGTCAATCGGCGTGGTCAGCAGCAGCATGATGTGTTGCAGTCCCGATTCATAGGAGATGGTGCTGCGCACGGTAAACGGCAGGTGAAACCCGGTGGTCATGCTGCGACTGACTACCTCACTTGTTCGGCCTGAACTGAGACTGGCGCTGGCCGGGTTGTCCGCTACAACCTTATAATCATAGCCGTAGTACCCGCCTTCCAACATTTCCAGTTCAATCTCCGGGACGGCACGCCGCTGGTTGTTGCCGAAGGTGCCGGTGTGGACCCAGGGAAAGTGGGCGATATCGAGAAAGTTGTCCGTCATGCGCATGGCGCAGACCCCCCACAGGTCGACCGGGTTGTTGATACGCCGGAAAGACTCATCCTGCTCCTGGATAATGACCGGTAACTCTTTCGGAGTCTCGCCCAGGCAGACCCAGACCAGGCCGTATTTTATACTGGTATTGAAACAGGCCAGGTGGGCATTGTCCGGGATCGGGAAGCCAGGTGCAGCGGAAGGGATAATGACACACTTCCCATCGTTGCCGAACGACCAGCCGTGATAACAGCAGTCCAGTACCCCGTTTTCCACGCTGCCTGCGGACAGGGGCGCCTGGCGGTGGGGACACCTGTCAGGCGCAGCGACGGCGTTGCCGGCAGAATCCCGGTAGATAACGATTTTCTCTCCCAGCAGGGTCCGGGCTATCGGCTGCCCCGCGATCTCGGCTTCCGTTGCCACGGCATACCAGTAGTCGCGCAGGGCTGGGTTATCGTGGAAGATTGGCACGCTTTTTATCTCTGTAAAATCTATCCGCAGATGACGCAGATAACTAAAAAACCTGTCTTACATCTGCGCTAAACTGCGGCTAAATTAGCAGTGACGTAGCAAGCTTTCTTGCACTGATGCGCCTGCAGACTTTGCAACCATATGGCCGGCAAACCTGGAAAGTATCGGCCAACCCACATATTATCGATAGTCATGGGGACATCCACATTACCTGACAAACCGTCGCTTTCCCGCCCGGCGGGTGTTGTCGTCGCCTGTACCGTGGGCAACGCGGTCAGTGTCACGCCCATGGTGTACACCGTCTTCGGCCTGTTCCTGATCCCCATTGCTACCGAATTCGACTGGTCCCGCGCCGCAGTGTCGTTTGTCCTGTTCATCATTGCCGTTGCAGGTGCGATCAGCTATCCCATTGTCGGCCGCCTGATCGACCGCTACGGCGCCAGGCCGGTTATCCTGACGGGCAACGTATTATTCGCAGCCTCGGTCGCCTCGGTTTCCCTGGTTGAAGCCAGCCGTTTTCAGTTTTATACGGCTTATGCGTTGATCGGCATCAGCGCCGCCATCCCAAGTTCGGTCATGTTTACCAAGGTGATCGCGGGCTGGTTCGATGAGCGGCGCGGGTTGTTCCTGGGCATTGTCGGCGGCCTGGGCAACGGCGTCGGCGCGGCCCTGTCGCCGCTGTTTGTGTTTGCGCTGATCAGCAGCTATGGCTGGCGGGCCGGGTTCCAGGGCATCGGCGCGGCCGTCATCCTGATCGGTTTCCCGGTACTGTACCTGCTGCTCAGGGACCCGCCCCGGGATACTGTCAGGAGCGAGCGGGAAGCGCTGGAAAAGACACAGGGGTTAACGCTGGCGGAAGCGTTGAAGACCTCAACCTTCTGGATCATCATGGCCGCCATTGCCCTGGGCGCCGGGTGCATGACCGCGATCTTCGCCCACGTGGTACCGATGTTGCTGGACCGGGGCGTGCCGGCCGGACAGGCAACCACCGTGCTGGCGACGTTTTCCCTGGTAACCGCCGCGTGGCAGATCGGTATGGGCTACATGCTTGACCGCATACCGAGGCCCTGGATCGCCGCGCCGTTCTACCTGCTGGCGCTGTGCGGCCTGATCCTGCTGGAATCAACCTCCAGTTACCCGTTGCTGCTGTTGTCCGGCGTGCTGATGGGGCTGGGACTGGGGACGGAATACGGCGTGCTGCCCTATTTCCTGTCCCGATACTTCGGCACCAGGCATTACGGCGCAATATCCGGCAGCATGTATGGCGTGATCGTCCTGACCCAGGGCCTGACCCCGTTCCTGATGGACCTGGTTTTCGATATTACCGGCACTTATGATCCTGCAATTATAGTGATCTGCATCGGCCTGGTGCTGGGCGCCATACTAATAACCCGCCTACTTCCATTCAAGGCAGTACTCAGCAAAATCAACGAGTAAATTTGGGACACCCATAAATTTACAATTCTTATTAATTTATGGGTGTCCCAAATTAGGTTTTGTCAAATAAAAGGGCGCATTTGTGCAAGTCCTTTTGTAGTTTTTGTCACAAAATTGAACAAAAATACAACTTTCACAATAAGGGGTTGGAAATGATCAAGTTCGATAAAGACATCCATCGGATGTTCAAGGTTTTCGTCGCCGGGATTATCACTTCAACCATGGTTGTGCCGTTACCGGTCCTGGCGCAATCTATCCTTGAGGAGATCGTGGTGTCTGCGCGCAAACGGGAGGTGTCACTCCAGGATGCGCCCATCGCGGTATCGGTACTGTCCGGCGCGGATTTCGACAAATCCAATGTCGTGAGACTGGACAACTTCAACGGCTACGTACCCGGGCTCGTGGTCGCGAAGAACGATGGCGCCGGCCGTGTCGTAACCATTCGCGGCGTCGGCTGGGAAACGGCCCAGAACCTCACCACGCAACCCAGCGTGCTGACCTATATCGACGGCATTTACCTCGCCAACCCGCTGGCAATGGGCCTGGACCTCGGTGACATTGAACGGGTCGAGGTCTTTCGCGGCCCGCAGGGTACGGAGTTCGGCCAGGGCACCACGGGCGGGTCCATCAACATCGTGACGAAAAAGCCCCATTTCGACAAACTTGATGGTTCCGTAGAGCTCAGTTACGGCACTTATGACAACATGCGCGGACGCGCCTCGATAAACGTACCGCTTTCGGACACGTGGGCATTCCGGGCCGCGGTGCAGAAGTACGAGCGGGACGGTTTCGCGGAGATTGAGGGCGGCGAACTGGACGGCTACGACCTGGACGATGCCGATTCCTTCACCGGCAAACTGGCGGTGCTGTGGCAACCGTCGGAAGACTTCTCGGCGCACGCCCAGGTCTTCATCCATGACGCCGACCACGGCGCCGCGGCGCAGAAGAACGAGAATGACCCCAACCCCGACAGGCGCGAACTGTCGCAGGACTACCCCGGCATCTTCGCACTGGAGAACTACAGCGCGTCGCTGATCATGGAGTGGGCGACCCCCATGGGCGTGACGGTCAAGTCGCTGACCGGCTGGCAGGTGCTCAGGAAGGAACAGTCGGTGGACGGCGACCGCCTGAACGAAGAGAACACTGCGCTTATCAATTTCGGTTTCTCATTTAACAACTGGGACATACTGCCGTTCTGGGACAACGATTCCGATGCCGTCAGCCAGGAGATCAGCATCAGCTACAGCGGCGAGCAACTGGACTGGGTGATCGGCGGATATTACCTGCACCACGAGAACTTCAATGACTTCCTCGAGGCCACCGGTTCGTCACCGTTCTCGGCATCGCCGGCATCCCTGCCCCGTTCGCAATTGAACGCGCAAACCCTGCCGCCGTTCCAGTCCGATTTGAATTTTACCGAAGTCCGTACCGTCACCCGCGAGGATTACGCCGCCTACGGGCAGGCCACGTTCCGCGTGAACGAGATGTTCGCGATCACCGCGGGCGTGCGTTACCAGGACGAGGACCAGCTCGATGAGACGTCCCAGTTCTTCGGCATTTTCGGGGATGGCCGCCGGGAAACGAACGACTCTAAAGTGACCTGGAAGGCCGGCATAGACGTGCATCTCACCGAGGACAACCTGGTCTACGGCCTGGTCTCCACCGGCTGGAAGAACGGCGGGTCCGGCAGTCCCGGGATATTCAAACCCGACCGCTTCAAGCCCGAGGAGGTAACGGCATACGAGATAGGCACCCGCAACACCTTCCTCGACGGGCGCGTGCGCCTGAACGTCACGGCCTTCTATTACGACCACGAACACCTGCAGTTTACCTACGAGGACCCGGCGCCGTTTGCCGGCGGCACCTGGACCATCCCCGAGACGGAGGAGTACGGCATCGAGTCCGAGATGAGCTGGCTGCTGGCCGAGGGCTGGCAACTCGACGGCATGCTGGCCTGGCAGGACGGCAAGGTGAAGTCGGACAGATTCGCCCTGGATGTGGAGGATTTTCGTGCCGCGACACGGCTGTTCCAACTGGGCCTGTTTACCTCGGGCGCGGTTGATGAACGCATCAGGATGAATTTCGCCAACAATCTCAGGGGCAACGAGCCGCCGAAACTGGTGGATCTCATGGCGCGCGTCGCCCTGTCCAACACCCATACCTTCGCTGACGGGTCCGTACTTGATTCCCGGGTGGAGTATGTGCACCGGGGCGATTTCCAGGCCCGCATATTCAACCATCCCCGCGTGGACGGCGTGCCCAGTTACGATATCGTCAACCTGTACTTCAATTACGACGTGGGCAGCATGCCGCTCAGCCTGGGCCTGAGCGTCACCAATATTTTCGACGAGAACGGCGTCAACAACGTCTTCACCAACCCGTACGGGCTGTGGACCACGAGCAGGGAATATATCCCGCCCCGTGAGGTCATCGGTTCGGTAAGGTACAGCTGGAACTAGGCATGGGCGCCGGCCAACCCCAGCATGAGCTTCGGCCCGCGCAACCCACGTGGACGCACCTAGCGCTGCATGTAAAGGACATCGACAAGGTGATCGCGTGGTACGAGGAATTCACGCACCTGACGGTGCTGGCCCGCGAGGAGGACGAGGACGGTTACTCGGCCTGGCTCGGCGACAAGAGCCAGAGTGAGAGTCCTTTCATCCTGGTGCTGGGCCAGTTCTTCCCGGGACATGATCCGTTCGCTCCCGTGGAGCATCCGTCACTGGGACCGTTCAACCATATCGGTATCGAGGTGCCGGACAAACAAACCGTAGATGACATAGCCGCCAGGGCAAAGGACGCCGGCTGCCTGGTTCTCGGCCCGTTACAGATGCCCAAACGCATCGGTTATATCTGCTTCCTGCGCGACCCTGAAGGGAATATGGTGGAATTTTCCTACGATCAGGGGGTGTACGAAAAGGCCCGTGAGGTGTGGGGAACCAGCGTACCGGATAATTAGGGAAACTCTGAGCAACCTCTGATTAAGTCCTCAGAGGTTCCTTGAGCTGACGGGATACGCAACAGTCACCGGGGATTGTACCAGATCGGCGAACTCCAGGCGCGTTCCTGAATGGTCAGGTCAACGTCGTCAAACGGTTGCGTGTTTTCCCGCAGTGCTTCCCAGGTGCTCCAGCGGCAACTCGGGTTTTCCAGCACCCTGGCATAATAGAATGCAGGTTCATCCCTGCTGAAACCGGGGTCCCGCCACAAGGTTTTCAGTCGTGCCGCGCCCTTGCCGGCGCTCACGCTGCAATCATCCGGATTAACACTGGCGCCGTTGTCCGGGCAGCGGTGGGTTTGCGGGTCCGGAGCCAGACCGTCCGAACAGGCCACGTCATATACCCGTTCCCGGCTCTCTCCTTGCTCCAGCCAGCCCTTGATGACCTGGATACGTTGCAGGTTGACCCCTTCGGGATCCTTCATGGCCCAGAGGATAAAGCCCGGCGCCGGTGCTTTGTTTGTCGCGGGCAGGTCAGCGCCCATGGTCACCCCACTGCCGTATCCCAGGCTGGCCAGGTCAGTGTTCATGTCAATAACCTCAGGAAAATCCCAACCCGCAAAAAAGCGCACGCTGATGCGCGTGCCGCTGGTGGCAAAGGTCTCCCGGCGCTGCAACGCTGCAAAGATGGCGGCGCGGGTATTCTGTTCCGCCCAGACGCCGGCCAGTCCGCCGGAACCCATCTCCCGGCTCGCGGACCATTTCTTCATATCAGGCTTGAGCGCGCGCCGCTCCGGCGTGCCGTCCTCGACGCCGTGATGTCCCGGGTAATTGCTCTCATCGACGCCGCCCGGCGTGCCGTTGTGGGTGTCGGTACTGCCGATGAAGCCGAGCTTGTACGGATTCACATTGAGTTCCCGCTCCAGTTCCAGTCCCAGTTTGAGGGCGTTACGCACGTAGTTCCCGGGCGCGACACAGCCGTCCGCAGGCCCGTCGCTCGCGCACACCGGGACACAGGACCCATCAGGCGCACCTCCTGCACACACCGGACGGCGTTCCAGCTTCTCGAAACCACATAATTCATCCTCCGTTCCGACACCCGTATGGCATTCCGATTCACCCTTGGCCTGGATAATCTCCACCAGGGGTTCCATTTTGGCTCGCAGTTGCGCCCACTCGGCACCGGTCGGCTCGCCATCCCGGCCCGGAACCGGGACGGCCTCGCGCAAAGCCGGGAATTTCCGGCCGTTGCTCTGGTTGGAATTATGCGGGATCGCCAGCACTTCACAGGGAGCGGCGCAGGTTTCCTGCAACTGCTGCCATAATTGTTCCGGGGTATTCGCCTCAAAATAGCCGATGGGCAAGGCCGGGACTCGGGCATTGCCGTAGATAACGTTTCTATGCAGGTTATTACCGAGCGGATTCGCGGTCCACTCGTAGCCCACGAAGGTGGTAAACACGCCGGGACGGTTAAATTCATGGGCAATCTCCTGCAGTTGCCGCCAGACAGATTTTGCCCTTGCCAGGCAACGCGCATCGTCCGCGCCACACAGTTCCGGGTCGCGTTGCGGGTCGGGAGACCCGCTGTCGCGCAGTATCAATTCCTTGAACATCTTCCTTATGAGAGATTCCTGCCTGGTTTCATTACGAATATCCCGGCAAATCTCCAACGCGTACGCGGCGCTGGCTTCATCGGTGCAAAGCGGCAGTTCGCCCAGGTATTCCGCGTGTTCGGTCAGCGCGGCAAAATCCAGAGGCCGGTCTATCCGAACCTGCCTGCCGCCGGACAGGACAACCTCTTCACCCAGGGCAAAGCGATAGGCGTCACGGGGGCCGACGCGATTGAAACCGAGGTAGCTGTCCAGCGACCAGGACGTGTGCACGTGCAAGTCACCAAAATACGGAAACCGCTGAATACCCTCTTGCGCGGCCAGCGGCAACGAAAAAATTACCATTACCAATACGAATTTTTGCATTATTACGGTTCCAGCAGGATCTTGCCGATAAACTGGCCGCTCAGCAATTTCTCCTGCGCCTGCGCTCCCTCGGAGAGGGAAAATACGCTGTCCACTACCGCCCGGAAGTCGCCTGCACAATACTGCTCCCAGGCCGGCCCGAATTCCCCGTAACGATACGGGTCGGACCCCAGGATTTTCAGGCCCATGCTGTACAGGTAACCGAGGTTCGGGATAGGTGCTGTATTTCCCGAGGTGTTGCCGCAGGTCACCAGCCGCCCGCGCGGCTTGAGCGCCATCAGTGAAGCCTCCCATAACGCCTCGCCCACGTGGTCGAACACCAGGTCGACACCGGTGCCGCCGGTCATGTCCCGGGCCCAGGCCGCCACGTCGACCGTGCGGTTATTGCAGGTATCTTCAGCGCCCAGTTCCATGGCTTTCGCGCATTTTTCCCCGCTGCCGGCAGTTGCCAGCACGGTCGCTCCCGCCTGAACGGCCAATTGAATGGCGGCAACGGACACGCCGCTGCCGGCAGCATGGACAAGCACCGTCTCCCCGGCCCTGAGTCCGCCTGTATCGAACAGGGCGTGGTGCGCGGTCATCCAGCAGGTGGGGAAGACGACGGCATGGCGCCACGGCATGCTGTCGGGAACCGGGTACAGGTGGGTCTCCGGCGCCAGGCATTGCTCCGCGTAACCGCCTGCAACGGTAGCGCCGATGACCCCGAGAAGACCGTACAGGTCGTCCAGGCCCGCCAGTTTTGAACCTTCGGGCACCTCGGACATGGACGGGTTTACCAGCACCCGATCGCCCGGTCTGACGCCGGTCACGTCCGAACCGGTCTCGATCACCGTACCGGCAACGTCCATCCCGGAGATGTGAGGCAGACTGAACCCGGGGATGGTGAACCAGCCGTTGCGCTGCGCCACGTCAAGGTGGTTTACCGTCGTTGCCGCAACCTTGACCACCGCATCCCGCGGCCCCGGTTCGGGATCGGCGACGTCCCGGTAGCGGAGCACCTCCGGCCCGCCGTGCTGTTCGTAGATCAATGCTTTCACCCCGGCTCTCCCGTGATAATCGGGGACAGATTTTGAATCTGTCCCCGTTCCTGCGTGTCAGGTAACAAATAAGTCAGCATGCTGGTATGATAAACGTGTCATAAACAGGGTCAAAACCTTTCTTTCGGATAAAGGGGGAAGAGAAACAATGGCAACACCCAACCCGGCGCTGATTGTGCCGGATGCAGACGATCTCGATGCAAGCCTGGGCCCTCTCGAGGACGGAGAAGTCAGCCTGCGTTCCTGGCTGCGCCGGTTGCACGAGGCGGATCAACTCAGGCAAATCCGGTGCGAGGTGGATTCCAACCTGGAACTGGGGGCGATTACCCGCATCAACCTGGGCCTGGCAGGGCCTGCCCTGCTGTTCGGCAACATCAGTGATTACCGCAACACCGTCTCCACCCGTTTTGTGACCTGTGGACTGGGTAACAAACGGCAACTGTGCGCATTGCTGGACCTGGCGCCGGAAACCGCTGATAAAGACATTGTCCGCCACCTCAAGGATACCTACTCCAACCCCGTGGAACCGGTAGTCGTCGACCACTCCCCGGTAAAACAGAACATCCTGACCGGCGTCGCCATCGATCTGAACCAGTTCCCCGCGCCCGTCTGGCAGGAACTGGACGGCGGGCGCTACCTGAATACCTTTTGCGGCATCATCACCAAAGACCGGCATACCGGCAGGGAGAATATCGGCCTGTACCGCGGGCAACTCGTCGACAGGAACCACATTGCCATGGTCATGCTGCCGACCCAGGGTGGCGGCGGGCACCTCACCGGTTACCGCCAGCACCGGGAAAAAATGCCCGTTGCCATCGCCTACGGCGCCCACGACGTGGTGCCGTTCTGCGCCGGCAGTCCGTTTTCGCGCCACGTCTGCGAATGGGACATGATGGGCGCCATCCTGGGCAAGCCCGTTGAACTGGTCAGGTGTGAAACCGTCGACCTGGTCGCGCCGGCCGGCGCCGAGGTTATCGTCGAAGGTTATCTGGACCCGGACCCCAAGAGCTACCGCATGGAAGGCCCGTTCGGCGAGTACCCCGGTTACGCAGGCGGCACGCCGTCGCCAAAACCGGTACTGGAAGTGACCTGCATTACCCACCGGGATGATCCCATCATGCGCGGCACCCTGGAAGGCTGCCGCCCGGGCTTCCCGTCCGAGGATTCCATCCTCTGTTCCTACAGCTGGTCGGCGATCTTCTGGAATATGCTGGAAGCGGCCGGGGTTGTGGGCGTCACCGACGTCTGGTGCCCCCATGTCTCGACCGGCACGCATATCGTGGTACAGATCCGCAAGCAATACCGCGGCCACGCACAACAGGTGGCCATGGCCTTATGGGGGACCAGCGCGGCCCAGTGGTTCTTCAAGCACGTACTGGTGGTGGAAGAGGATATCGACATCCGCGACCCCCTGGCGCTGGAGTGGGCCGTCGCTTTCCGCGTCAACGCCGGCATGGACCAGGTCATGACATTCGGCCCGACCTTCGGTTCCCCGCTGGATCCGTCCACCTCCCATGACGTCCTGGACATGCCGCGCTTCCGCACCGGTAAATGGACGCGGGTCCTGGTCGACGCCACCCGTAACTGGGACCTGGCCGAAAACGAGGACTGGGACGGACAGAGTTTCCCGCCGGTGGGCAAGCTGGAACCGGAACTGGAGCAGAAGATCCGCGCCCGCTGGGAAGAATACGGCATCGGCATCCCCTACCTGGACGAGGACCAGCGGGAACAACTGACCCTGTCGAACCTGCGCGACGTATTGCCGTTTATCTAGTACTCTTTCCGGTTAATATTGCCTCAACTGATGTGGAGCTGGTGCGGGGCAAAGTTCTCAACTCACCGCATGTCTCAACACTGATTAACTATGCCAAACGCGGCGGCGGCTTCAGGCTGGATGCGGTCGGGTTTGTTCACTATTCGAGATGAGATGTTCTGCGAATGCTGTCCGGGCCGCGTCAACTTCCGTTGACCTGGCGTCAAATATGGTATTCGTTTCGATAAGCTGGCCGGCAATTTCCAGTGCGGCTTTTGCCTCGGCGACCCGGACGCCATGAAATGCGTCCAGGATAGACAGGGCCATGCTGATCACTTCGTCTGAGCTCAGAATACATTGTTCAAAGTCAGGATTTGTCATGGATATTATCCTCCGGGTTAACCTGTTGCTAGTTGAGATAGTGTTCTTTAGATTCTTTATATCTCCGACCGGATAGCCGGCGGGTCGCAATAGAAAACGGGCCAGTGGCCGGTAGTCTGATTCGTGTCACGTAGATGCTGCTGCAGCGGCCTTTCCTGCAGGGGAGTCCGGGGATGGCGCAGGCCGGGGAATGTCATCCGGCCAGGGAAGGTTGTGCGGCCAATTGTTACTGAACCACTGCGTAATCCGTGAATATACGCGACGTGACAGAGAACCATGGCATTTCAGCCGTTTCACAAGCCTGGAATCGCCACAGCACAGGCGCCCCACGGTAGTAATCTGTCTTCCAGTTGTATCTGCATACAGCTTGGACAGTATGACGACATTGTCCTCTCTTGCGGAATACATACCACCAATATAATGGCATGCGTTCCACCAGTCAACTTTTTTTGGAATATATACCGCTGCTTGCGTTATTCCGTTAAATCGTGGTAAATTTTCCATCATGTATCATTTCCATTTTCACGGTATCGTTGATGAACGGTTGCGGGAGCTGGGTAAGTCCCCGATAAAACTGGCCTTGGAAAATGGACTGCCCAGAGACGCGATTCGAAGCGTATTACGCGGGCACCCGCCATCGGTCGAGAGAGCAAAAAAAATCGCTGAAGCTCTCGGCCTCGAGTTCTACATAGGTCCACCACGCCAGCTTGACAGCAACAAGGGATATGGGGTTGCTGACGGCAATGAACCCCCTTTGCAGATAGATGAAGAACGCTCGGACTACGCAAGGTACCGGGTCACGGATGAATTACGGAGTGCGGCAGAAGTGCTCAGTAAAGCCGCCGAGACTATTGAGCATTCTGCGGCCGGGCCAAACAGCATGACTCGCCAGGTCGAGGTGGTAGAACTGGCCGCTGCTGCCGGCAGCAGCACAGCCGACCTGGATGAAACCGTCATAGGGCATGTAGCGTTCAGCCGTCACTGGCTGGATCGCCGCGGGCTCGATCCGGCGCGCTGTATTGTCATACACGTGCGGGGTAAATCGATGGAGCCGACACTCCCGGATGGTTGCTCCATCCTCGTAAACTGTGCCCACCGCCAACGCCAGTCCGGACACATCTATGTGCTGCGCACGGGCGACGGGGTAGTAGTCAAGCGGCTGGATAAAGGCGAAGACGGCGCGTGGCGCCTCCAGAGCGACCATCCGTCCTGGTCACCGGCGCCCTGGACGGAAGCCTGTGAAACAATCGGAGAAGTGCGCTGGATGGCAAGAAATCTGGGTTAGCGAAAATAGCGCATATTAAGTGCGCAGGTTCAGCAGGTTTTCGATCTCAGCCTTGTAGGGAATAGAGGGTATAGCCCCGCTCTTTTGTACGGACAAGGCGGCCGCGGCCATGCCGAATTCCGCCGCGTCACGCAATCCGGCGCCCTCTGCCAGCGCGACCGCCAGGGCGCCGTTGAATACATCTCCGGCAGCGGTAGTGTCGACCGCTTCCACCCTGAAGGCCTGCAGCCTGTGTGTTGCGCCTGGTGTAACAAACAAAACACCCTCTTTACCCAGGGTAACCAGGACTGCTTCAGGTCCTTGATCCAGGATGGACTGTGCGGCTGTTTCAAGATCATGTTCAACGTCAAGAGTCGTGCCGGTAACCTGGGACAACTCTATCCTGTTCGGCGTAAGTATGGTGATATTGCTCAACAAGGCGCGGCTTAATTCCTGGGCCGGGGCCGGGTTCAGTATGACCCTGTCATGGCAGCGCGCTGCAGCCTCGACGGTTGCCGGGGGGATTTCCATCTGCAACAACAGGATATCTGCAGATTTTATGGCGCCCGCATGGGTTGCCACTATATCCGGTGTAAGCCGGGCATTGGCGCCGTCGGCGACACCGATACAATTCTCTCCCTTTTCGTCAACAAAAATCATGGCGCTACCGGTCTCCGCATCTTCAACAGCCGTCAGGCCGGACAGGTCAAGGCCGTTTGCAGACAATTCCTTGCGCACCTCGGCGGCAATCGCGTCCTCCCCCAAACAGGAAAGAAAGAAAACGCCTCCTCCGGCACGCGCCGCGGCAATTGCCTGGTTCGCGCCTTTTCCGCCCAGGCAGAAATAACAGGCGCCGCCCAGCACGGTTTCCCCCGGGGCCGGCAACGACGGCAGCCGCATGGACATGTCCCAGTTGGTGCTTCCCACCACAGCGACTTTTGCGTTCATAGCGTTAAGAAAATCAATGGGGCCAGCCTCGATAGTAAATTTGGGACACCCATAAATTGATAAAAACTATTAATTTACGGGTGTCCCAAATTAGGGTTTTTTATTAATTTATGGGTGTCCCAAATTAGGTTTATCGAGGCTGGGGCCCATTGTTTTTTACAAAGTAGTTTTCCAGCCTGTTCATCGCTTCTTCGATGCGTTCGATGGGTTCGGCGCCGAAGCAGATACGCAGGTGCCCTTCCCCGTTTTCGCCGTAAAACGTGCCGGCCTCCACTACCACGTGTGCCTGTTCGAGGAGTTCATCGGCGATCTGCTGTGACGGTAATCCGGTGGCGGAGATATCGGGGAAGACATAGATGGTGCCTTCAGGCGCGTTGCAACTTACACCGGGCATGGCGTTCATTCTCCTGACGACGAGATCGCCGCGGCGCTTGTCTTCATTCACCATCTCGCGCACGCAATTCTGTGAACCCTTGATGGCGGCGTATCCCCCTTCCTGGATAAACGTATTGAGATGGGCGATATCGTTCATGGTGATTTTCAGGATGGCAGGCATGAATTTCTTGTCTGCCGCGATATAGCCCATGCGCCACCCGTCCATGGCATAGGCCTTGGTAAAGGCAAACATGGTGAAGGTGCGCTCCTTCATGCCGGGCAGGGAAGCGATACTGATGTGCATGCTGCCGTCGTAGGTGATCTGTTCGTACACCTCGTCCGCCATGACCAGCAGGTCATGCTTTATCGCAACGTTCGCCAGGGCTTCGAGTTCCCTGTACGTGAATACCCTCCCGGTGGGATTGGCCGGGTTGACCAGGGCTATCATCCTGGTGTTGGGTGTAATAGCCCTTTCTATGGCCTGCGCATCGATGCTGAAGTTGTTTGCCTTGTCGAGCGGTACGGGCACTACCTTGCCGCCCGGCAGTTCAATCTTGTTTACGTGTTGCGGGTAGTAGGGGTCCAGCACGATGACCTCGTCTCCGGCGTCAATCGCCGCCATGCAGATGGCGTATGCCGCATGGGTCAGCCCGCTGCAGACCAGGATCTCTTCGGCATCGACAGGAATGTGGTTTCGCTCCGCCACCTTCTCTGCCAGGGCCTCCCGGAACTTCTGCACCCCGCGAAAGTCGCTGTAATGGACCTGGCCGTCATCCAGGGCCTGTTTGGCGGCTTCCTTGATGTGCGCCGGCGTATCGAAACTGGGCATGCCGACTTCCAGGTGGATGACGTCTATACCCTGTTCCATCATCGGTATCGCCTTTTCGTACATGCCGAAGGATTTGGTCGAGGATTCAGTGATCCGCTTTGCCGGCCATTTCATGATGATCTGCTCCAGGTCATTTCAAAGTCCGCCACGGGCGTTGCGCAGTTGCGCGGTTTCATCCTGCGCAATGCCGTAGCCCAGGGCGGTGCCGTCGTGATGTACGGCCACGGCGTATTCCTCCCGGGCCGCGGTGATGGAGACCAGGCCGTTGCGCACGTCGCGCAACACGGCCTCCGGGCTGCGCTGCCGGGGGTCGCCGAAACCGCCGCCGCCACTGGAGACGATGGTCATGGTGTCTCCCTGCATCAGGGTATACATGCTGTTGCCGTCTATCTCCTCCCGGCTGCCGTCCGCGTGGTCCAGCGTCATCCGGTGCGGTACCGCGCCCTGCCCGTCATGGATGCCCAGCGGCGCGGTGAAAGCGCGGGCGCCGCTGCCGAAATTGGCGCAGGCGATATTGTCGCCCTCAACGGCGAAGGTGTAGCGCATCCCGAAACCGCCGCGCCAGCGGCCGGCGCCGGCGCTGTCCGGCTCGATCTCATATCCGATTAACGTGTAGGGCGTCACCAGTTCATGCAGTTCGGGGTCCGGCGCGCGCAGGCCGCCCAGGGTGACGGGCGTGCCCACGTGGTCCCAGCCGTCATAGCCGTTTACCGCACCGCCGCCGCCCTTGCTCATGAAGTGGATATCCGCAAAGAAGCGGCCGTTGCCGGGGTGTATTCCCATGGTGGCCGGCGCGCACCAGCGGCCCCACATTGCCGGAACCCGGTCCGGTATGACCTGCGCCAGGGCCAGCCAGGTTGCCTCGATCATCGCCTCGCCGACGCACAAGGTACAGCATGAGGTGGGCGCCGGTTCCGTCGCATTCACGATCGTCCCCTGGGGAGCGACGACGTGCAGGGGCCGCACCGCCCCGTCATTGAACTCGATATCGTTGCTGATGGCGCCGGTCGCAAACAGGGCCAGGTGGCTCATCGCATTGGTATTGGGCAGGGTGCTGTTGATGTATCCGACAGACTGCGGGTCGCTGCCGGTGTAATCAAAGGTAACGTTGTCACCCTTGACCTTCAGGGTGAGGCGCACCACTGGACTCTTGTCGAACTCGATGCCGTCGTGGTCGATGGCGCGCTCCGCATAATACTCACCATCCGGGACAGCGGCGATGTCGGTGCGTACCCGGCGTTCCGTTGCGTCCAGTATTTCCGCGGTGGCGGAGGACAAGGTTTCCGCACCGTACTGGTCCAGCAATGCCGTCAGCCTCCTCTCCCCCAGGTTGACCGCGCCGATCTGGCACTGTATGTCTCCCTCCACCAGGTCCCGGGCGCGCACGTTCAGCAGGATGAAATCCAGTACGTCCTCCCGCAGCGTGCCTTTATCGGCAAGACGCAGGCAGGGTATGCGCAAGGCGTCTTCCCAGGCGTCCCGGGCCTGGGGGTTGTAGCCGACCACGCCGCCGCCGCCCATGTCGGCATGGTGGCCCTTGGACAGCAGCCAGTAACGCAACTGCCCGTCGCGGAATACCGGCTTCATCACGTTCAGGTCAGGCGGGTGGTTGTTGCCGCGATAGGGGTCGTTCAGCACGAACAGGTCGCCCTCGTGGATGTCTCCGGCAAAACGCTCTGCAATGGCCTTGGCGGTAAACGGTGTGGAAGCGGCAATGTCGGGGATATAAATGGTCTGCGCCACCAGTTCCGTGTTGTTGTCGAAGATGGCGGTAGTGAAATCCCGCGCCTCCGAAAATATCGGCGAGCGGGATGTGCGCAACATGGTCTCGCCCATTTCCCTGCAGATGGATGACAGACGTGCGCTGATGATGGCGACGTCGACGGGGTCTATCTGGCTCATGATTTCATTATACTCCCTCACCTGATTCCAATTAAGAATTAAAAATTACGAATTCCCAATTCCTAATTCATAGTTCCCCCACTCATCGCAGCTTAACCGGGTATCGCCGGGCAGTACGATGGTAGTCGTGGGTTGTTCTATGATAGCCGGGCCCGTCAGGCGGTTGCCCGGGTGCAGGGCGAGGCCGTCGTAGACGGGCACCGTCTTCATGCTGTTGTCGAACCAGGCGGGACGTTCTCCCTTGCGGGCGTGATCGGCCTCGGCGGCGCCGGGTTCGTGTCTCTGTGTTTTCGGTTTCTTCGTGGCGCCCGTGGCGCTCAGGCGCAGGTTGATGAGTTCCACTTCCGCATGGGGCATACCGTAGCCGAAGCGGTCGTCGTGGAGCTGGTGGAAACGGCTGACCAGCTTCTCCCAGGCTGCAGTGTCCGCCTCACCGGTTTCGAAACCGGGCACCTCGACCTCGTTGAACTGGCCGACATAACGCAGGTCGGCGGAAAAATCCAGGGTTACGTCAGTGTCACGCACCTGCTCTTCCCTGAACGTGGCGAGAGCCATACCGCGCATGGCATGAATGGCTTCATTGATTAGCGCGAAATCCACCAGCGACCCGACCATGGCACAGGTGCGGATATAGGTATGCTTCAGGTCCGACAGCAACATGCCGGCCGCACAGAATACCGAGGATTCCCGCGGCACCAGCAAGGTGTTGATGCCCAGTTCCCGGGCGATGGGTACCGCGTGTATCGGTCCTGCGCCGCCAGCCACGATCATGGCAAACCCGCGCGGGTCCAGGCCGCGCTGTACCGTGACCACCGTGACCGCGTTGCTCATGATGGAATTCGCCACCCGGTAGATCCCGTAGGCGGCATCAGTAACGGATAATCCCAGGGGCCCGGCAATCCTGCTTTCGATGGCTGCGACGGCCGCGGTACGGTCCAGTTTCATGGCGCCGCCGTGGAAGTAATTTTCATCCAGGTAACCCAGCACCAGGTCGGCATCCGTCACGGCAGGCTCGGCGCCGCCTTGTCCGTAGCAGGCAGGGCCGGGATCGGCCCCGGCGCTGGCCGGCCCTACGTGCAACATGCCGCCGTCATCGACACGGGCTATGGACCCGCCCCCGGCGCCGACGGTGTGGATATCCAGCATCGGCACCGCCACGTGAAAACCGCCCACTTCGTTTTCCGATGTGACGACTGCCCGTTCATCCTGCACCAGGGCGACGTCGAAACTGGTGCCGCCCATGTCCACGCTGATAATATTCTTGTAATCGTGGGTGCGCCCGTAGTGCATCCCGGCGCCCGGCCCGCCGGCAGGTCCGGACAGCAGGGTGTTCACTGCAAACCTGCTGGTGACTTTGGGGGACATGCAGCCGCCGTTGGACTGCATGATGTTCAGCACACCGGAAAACCCGTTTTCACCCAGCCGCGTCTCCAGGTTTTGCAGGTAGCGGGCCAGCGGCGGCCCGGTGTAGGAATTCAGCGCGGTGGTGCTGTGCCGCTCGTACACCCGTATCTGCGGCAGGACTTCACAGGACAGCGAGATATATACCCCGGGCAAGGCTTCCTGCAGGATTTCCCGGATGCGCAACTCGTGTGACGGGTTGAGAAACGACCACAGGCAGGAGACCGCAACGGCTTCGACCCCGGCATCACGGAACACTTCTGCCGCTGCGCGCACGT
Organism: Gammaproteobacteria bacterium; assembly: GCA_965208655.1. Taxonomy (GTDB): domain Bacteria; phylum Pseudomonadota; class Gammaproteobacteria; order Eutrophobiales; family Eutrophobiaceae; genus JAAXHV01. The sequence continues at coordinate 554,033 of CBDBPJ010000007.1, read as the reverse complement.
CTTGTTCCACCAGGGGAGTGATGACCCGGCCGGTGGCGTCAATCCGTTCCGTTACCGTCAGGGTAAGCGCCCGCTCGATCAGGACAGGCGGCGGTTCCAGTTCCAGGTCGTAGCGCTCTCCCGTCTTCATCCCGCGCCGCAGGGCCAGCAGGTCGCGGAAACCCCGGGTGGTGATGAAACCGGTATTGGCGCCGGTGCGGGTCAGCACGGCATTGGTGGTGATCGTGGTGCCGTGGACAATGGCGTCTACCCGGGAGAGAAAACCCCGCAGTCCGTCACCGCTGTCCTGCGCGGCCTGTTCCAGCGCAGAAAACACACCCAGGCTGGGGTCGGCGGGCGTGGTCGGCGATTTACAGATCCGGGTATTTCCTTCTTCATCGCAGACCAGCAGGTCGGTGAAGGTGCCGCCCACGTCAATGCCGATTTGGTATCCCATTTTTTCGAGTTCTTTTTTTAAACCGCGCACAGTATAAAGTATGAGCGCGGCAAACAGGGAAGGAATTTCGACGCTGCTGCTTTTACGGGTAATGTGCTAGAATTCCGGGGTCTGTAGCCAAGATGACGTTGTCCGGGTGTCAGAGGAATTGATAACAATATGAACCAGCAATTATTACCCTCCGCCTTTGCTGAACTGGAGCCGTTTGCCGACTGGTCGCTTGACCGCGAAACCGAACGGCTGGAAAAACGCCTTACATCCCCCATGGAAGAAATCCAGGCGTTTTATTCCGCTATGCTGGGACGAACCGAAGAGGCGCTTGACCACCTGAACGGATTTCCCCTGGACCAGTTACCGGAAGCGGAACAACGCCTGCTGAACATGACCCTGTCCCTGGCCGAGATATGGGTCGCCGTTGAATTGTACAAGCAGCCGGATCACCCGTTCGGCCTGGACATGCGCCGTTTCGTGCCGGGAGAAGCAACCTCGGTTCCTTCGCCGTGCCCATGAATTTATACCTGCGCCCATAAACCAGGTAACAACCTATGGAACTGACCCATAAAACCCATACGGTAAAATATCCCGAACTGGGAACGGACCCGCTCCCCATCCGGCCCTGTATCGACCCTGACGTGTTCAAGGCGGAGCGGGAGGCGGTATTCCGCCGTTCCTGGCTGAACGTAGGCCGGGTTGAACTGATCCCTGAAGCGGGTGACTATTTTGTCAGGGAAATCGAGGTCTGCTATACCTCGGTGCTCGTGGTGCGCGGGCGCGACAACGTCATCCGGGCGTTCCACAACATGTGTTCACACCGGGCCAACCAGGTAGTCTGGAAAAAACGCGGCAAGTGCCAGGGCGCCTTCGTCTGCCCGTTCCACGGCTGGGCCTTCGATACCCGGGGCAAGCTGGTCAACATGACCGACAAGGAGAACTTCTTTACCGGCCCCGATGCCAAGCTGGATATGACGGAAATCCAGGCGGACGTCTGGAACGGCTTCATATTCGTCCGCCTCAAACCGCAGGATGATCAAACGCTGGAGGAGTACCTGGAACCGGTTTCCACGTCGCTCAAGGACTACCCGTTCGCGGACCTGACCCGGCGCGAATGGTACAGCGTGGATGAAAAAGTCAACTGGAAGGTACTGCTGGACGCGCAACTGGAAGGCTGGCATGTGCCGTTCCTGCACCGGGACAGCCTGGCCCGCTCTACCTCCGCGGCCGGCATGCTGTTGCGTCACAGCGTACTTGAGGCCCTGGGCACACACGGGCTGCTGGGCACGGAACCTCCGCCGGTATTCAATCCCACGCCGGTCGGAGAGGTGAGCCTGAAATACGGGATAGGCGCCTACGATGCGTTTGCCTTTACCGAACCGCGCCGCACGGATGCGAAAAAATACCACCTGCGCGGCGCCATGAACCTGTACTTCATCTTCCCCAACGTCATCATGGGCCTGATGCGGGACTGCTACTGGATGTATAACGTCTGGCCGATCAACGTTGACCGCACCGTCTGGGAGATCGGTGTGAATACGGTCCCGCCGCGCAACGCCGGGGAATTGTTCTGCCAGGAATACAACAAGATCGGATTGCGCGACACCCTGATGGAAGACACCGCAACCCACGAAAAGGTGCAGCAGGTACTCAAGTCCGGCGCCAAGGAGCACTTCCATTTCCAGGACGAGGAACTGGCATTGAGAAACTTTCATTACGCGGTCGACGCCTGCCTGGCGGCCGTGCGCGAGACTGACCAGTAGCCACAGAAAACACAGGGTATATGAGGTCCAACTCGTCTGGCGAGGGGAGTAGCAACAGCACGGGGCAATCCCTGTGAACTCTGTGTCCTCTGTGGCTTTAACGTAACCAGGAGAGCAACAATGTACAGCGTGAGAATTGTATACCCGAACAAACCCGGGTCGACGTTTGACTGGCAGCATTATTATGACGTGCATCTGCCCCTGGGCGTTGGCCTGTTGCGGGAGTATTGCGGTATCTCGCCACAGAAGATAGAGGTCGACCAGCACATTACCTCCGACGGGAAAGATGGTGATGCCCCCTATCACTGCATCTGCACCCTGTATTTCAACAGCCGGGAGGAAGTAGATGCCATGACGGGTCTGTTCGGCATCGAAGAGGCGCGCCGGCAACTTGCCGAGGACTGGCTGAAATATACCGAGACCGACCCGGAGTTGATGGTCGGGGAGATTGTGACAGCAGACCCGCTGACGGGTAAACGCTGAGAAAAAGAGACTTGTTACCCTTCATCAGTCACGGACCCGGCCCGTGATGACGTAAAAAACAGGACATCTCCTTTCCCAACCTTATCCTGTATATCCTGTTCATCCATGTTAAACCACTGATGTTGAATGGATAGACCCGCGCACATCACGGTGGGCGTACTCGGGCACGTTGACCACGGCAAGACCAGTCTGGTCAGGGCGTTGACCGGCATGGAAACAGACCGTCTCAGGGAGGAAAAGGAAAGAGGGTTGTCTATTGTGCCCGGATTTGCCTTTCTTGAATCCGAACGCGGTGTCATCGACTTCATTGACGTCCCCGGCCACGAGGATTTCATCCGCATGATGATATCCGGCGCCACCGGTATAGACTTCCTGCTGCTGGCGGTGGCGGCGAACGAAGGGATCAAGCCGCAGACGGAAGAACATTTCAACATTGCCGGTTTCCTGGGCCTGGACAAAGGCCTGGTCGTGATTACCAAGTCCGACCTGGTCGACGAGGCCGGCTGCGACCGGGTCAGGGACGAGGTAAGGAGTTTCACGGCAGGCACGTTCATGGAAGCTGCACCGGTGGTCGCGGCATCCGTGAACGATGCACTCAGCCTGGACAGTTTACGGGTCCTGCTGGAAAAGCAGTTGCTCAACCCCGCCGCAAGAGCGGATAGCGGCCAGTGCTACCTGCCGCTGGACCGGGTGTTCACCATGTCCGGCTTCGGCACCGTCGCAACCGGCACCCTGAGGTACGGTACCCTGGCAAACGGCCAGGAGGTCGAGTTCATGCCGCGCGGCAAGCGCGCACGTATCCGTCAACTGCAGGTCCATAACAAGGTCGAAGAGATTGCGTACCCCGGACAGCGGGTCGCGGTCAACCTGCGTAACATCGACAGGGAACAGGTTGCAAGAGGCGATGCGCTGGCCTCCCCGGGATACCTGGAACCGACCCGGTTGCTGGACGTGGAGTTGCAGTTGCTGGAGCGGGTACGCCCGCAACCCAGGTACGGCGAGATGACCCGGGTGCTGTTCGGGACCTGTGAAGAACCGGCGGCGCTGCGCATCCTGGGAGAGCGGCAACCGAAGCCGGGTTCGTTATGCGTGGCGCAGCTTGCCTGCCGGCGCGACGTGGCGGTGCCGGTGGGCGAACATTTTATCCTGCGCAGCATGTCACCGGTGACAACCATCGGCGGCGGTCGTATCCTGGACAATTCCCCGGCAAAACACCGCCGCTCGGACAACAGCGCCGTGTCCCGCCTGTCCAGCCTGGCCAGCGGCGAGACGGCGGAAGTCGTCGACGAGTTGATACGGGCAACAGGAGTACGGGGGATTGATATGGCTGAACTGTCCCGTTCCATGAACCTGGCAGCGGACGATTTGCTGCAGAGACTGGACAAGACAGAAGTTGTTTTCGCAGGACCGCAGCGATTGCTGTCCAGATCGGCATTCGACAGCCTGTGCGAACAGGCGCTGGCCGGAATCGGCCGGTTTCACGAGGCAAACCCGGGCCGGAAAGGACAACCCCTGACGGAGTTCCGTTCTGGCCTGGAAGCAGGCGTGGACGAACCGGTTTTCAGGTTCCTGGTTGAACACCTGGTGGATCAAGGCCTGCTCCAAACGGACAAGAGCATTATCCGGCTGCGGAATTTCGATCCCCTGGGCGCGCTCAATCCACAGGAGAAAAAGATAGCTGAGGATATTGCCTCGGCATTTGCCGCGGGTGGCCTGAAACCGCCCGAACCCGACGAAGTCCTGCAGGGCAACCCGCAGAGGAAACGCCTGTACCGCCTCCTGGCCGATATGGGCGAACTTGTGCCGGTACACAACAGGGACACAAACCGCGTGCTGGTTTTCCACCGCCGCAGCATTGAGGGCATGGTGACCATGCTGGAACAGGCCTACCCCGGTTCCACCGCATTCAGCGTGGCGGACGCGCGTAAACTGGTGGATACTTCGAGAAAGTATGCGATACCCTTGCTGGAATACCTGGACAGCCGGCGCGTGACCATCCGTATCGGCGACAAGCGCAAACTGAACCCGGGGAACAAAAATTTGGGGTCAGAGCAATAGCTCTGACCCCAAATATAGATGGCCCCACAGATGGACTGACTGGAGGTGAATGAAGTCTGGTGACTTCCCTGGTCTTCAAAACCAGTGACTTGCCCAACGCGAGTGGTGGGTTCGATTCCCATCCACCTCCGCCGATGTAATTTGATAACTCATGTTGTTCAGTATTGCGAATTATTCAGTCTGGTTGTATCATCTAGTCTGATATTTTCCCAACGGGAGATGACGATGGAAAAGATTGGGGCGTTTGAAGCCAAAACACACTTGCCACGCTTGCTCGATCGCGTGGCGCACGGAGAAACGCTTACCATTACCCGACATGGTAAACCGGTTGCCTATCTGGTTCCCATCAACACCGACAGGAAACAGGCAAAAGAGGCGGCCGCGCGCATTGTCGAACGCCGCCGGCACGTCAAGCAAACACCGTTGGCTGAACTCATGACCACAACTCATGAAGGGCACCGATATTGATGCCTGTTGTCATAGATAACTCCGTATTCATGGCATGGTGTATGGGTGATGAGAATGACCCCACGGCAAACAATACCATGCTGCGCGTTATTGAGGAGGGTGGGGTTGTGCCGCGTATATGGTGGTACGAATTGCGTAACGCGTTACTGATGAATGAGCACCGTGGACGGATTTCCCAGCAACAAGTAGCGGATACGCTGGCCGACAGCCAGGCCTTGGGCATTTCATTTGATGATGGACATGACGAGGTACAGGTCCTTGATCTTGCACGTCGATTTGAGTTGACTGTATACGACTCAGCATACCTGGAAGTAGCCCTCAGGCGAAGTCTGCCCTTGGCGACATTGGATGATAGACTGCGAAAGGCAGCAGAAACAATCGGAGTAGTCGTTGTACATTACAAGGATTGAGCATGACGTCGGAGGCAAGCGATGCGGGCACAGATGGTGCATGAATGAAATTTGCCCATGTCAGATACGATGGTGAGGACCGCGTAGCCGTCCGCTTCGATGACTCCCACCTGGTCGGCCTCGAAACGCTGCTGGTTTCAACCGGGTCGAAATACGCAGGACTGGCCTTTGAGGACTTATCGGCTGTTATCCAGGCAGGGCGGACATTTCTGAATAACATCAATACATCCCTGAAAAGGTTCAAGGCACAGCCTGACCGCACAAAATTGATACCCATCGCTGACGTGTCCTGGTATCCGCCGGTACGGACCCCGGGAAAGATCTGCGGCATCGCGATGAACAACTCCGCCAGTAACGCACGCAAGATCAGCGCCCCGGATCATCCCGCGTTCTTCCTGAAGCCTGCCTCATGCCTTGCAGGCCACCTGCAAGCCATCAGGATCAGGCCCTACTACGGCAGCGTTCATCCCGAACCGGAACTATGCGTCATCATCGGCAGGGAGACCCGGGACATTGCGGCAGTTGATGCGCTTGATGCCGTATTCGGTTACAGTATTTTCAATGATATTACCGGCAACGGCATGCGCGCCGAGGACCTGTTTCAGTACTGGGCCCTCTATGCAAAAAAAGATAACCCGGGTGAGACGGAACGTGTCGAGCAGCACCTGTCCTACGCTGGACGCTACAAGGGTTGCGATACATTCGGCTGCCTGGGGCCGTGGCTGGTGACCAAAGATGACATTGCAGATCCTGACAACCTGGACGTGTACTGCCGGATGGGTGGCGAAGTGATCGCCGAGGACAGCACCCGCTACTACAATTACAAGGTGGCGGAAATCGTCAGCTTCATCAGCCAGTTCCATACCCTGCACCCCGGGGACATCATATCCTGCGGGACCGCATTCAAACCGTCCGCAAACCGGAAATCCATTCACGGTGCGAATTTTCAGACCGTCGACGGCCCGGTGGAAGTCAGTATCGACGGCCTGGGAACACTGGTAAACCCGGTTGTCATTGAACAGAAGGAGATAGGTCAATGGCGTCTGGGCTAGGCGGAAAACCGGCAATGCTTGTCTGCGCATCACACTCCCCGTTGTTGTACTGTTATGCGAAGGAACCGGAAGACTGGGACGCACTGCAGCAAGCATTTGCCGACCGGGCAAAAGCCATTGCGGAGTTCGACCCGGAATTGATCTTTGCATTCGGGTCGGATCACTTTAACGGTTTTTTCCTGAAGACCATGCCGGCATTCTGTGTCGGTCTGGATGCCGAGGCTGCAGGGGACATCGGTGGTTTCGCAGGCCCGGTGAATGTGCCGGAAGACACGGCCCTGGCCTGTTCGGAATACCTGCGCGCGCATGATGTCGATGCGGCCGTGTCCTACAAAATGACCATAGACCATGCATTTTCCCAGACCATCCATAACCTGTCGGGCAGCCTGACCGCGCGCCCGACTGTTCCTATCTTTATCAACTGTATTACGAAGCCATTTGTGCCGTTCAGGCGCACCCGCATGCTGGGAGAGGTCATCGGCCGTTTTGCCGGGGGATTGAACAGGCGTGTCCTCTTCCTCGCGTCAGGCGGCATGTCGCACCACCCCACCCGTTACTATCCCGAACCGGGCCAGGGGGAACAGGCGGTCGAGGCCTGGCAACTTTCCGGCGGCGCCGATCCCGAATCCCTGACGCCGGCGCAGTGGCTGGAACGCCTGGATGTCATGCATCACGAAGGCGCCGGCATGATTGCCAGGGGTGAGCGTACGGCCGCAGACATGCGCCTGAATGCGGAGTCCGACCGGCGCTTCCTGGATGTCATCACCGGGAACAGGCTGGGGGAATATGACCAATGGGACCAGGACAGGTTGGTGGCAGAAGGGGGCATAGGATCCATGGAGCTACAGACCTGGATAGCCGCCGCGGCGGCGCATAAATGCGCGGGCGGTAATGCGCCGGTGCTGGATTTTTACTCCGTTGCCCCCGAGATTGGCATCGCTGCGGGTGTGGTGCATGCAGATTGAATGATCACGGCTCCGTGAACTAACGGGAAAACCCTATCCCGGGACGGAAAGCCTGGCAGCAGGGTTCTGTATTATTTTCTCTGCCGGTGATACTCTCGCGTATCGATCTACGGGACAAACCCGGTCCATAAACAATTTATACCCGGTGAAACAGTATGGCAGATATTCATCATCATATAACACGACGGAAATTTATTAGGACAATCGCTGGAACAACAGCATACGGTCTGTCCGGCTTCTCGTTAATAGCAGGAGCTGATGCTGTTTACGGCGCCGGTGAAATACCGTTCATCGGCTTGACGGAGGATGGTCCTCTGTATCCGCCTGTTGAAATTCCCTGGGATGATGATTTGACGAGAACCGGTTCAACAGGAGGCGTTGCCCAGGGTAGTCCGTTATATTTATTCGGCCGGATCCTGACCAGGCAGGGACGTCCGTTGAAAAATGCGGTAGTGGAGATCTGGCAAACTGATTTCAACGGCAACTATCTCCATCCCAAGGCCTGGTCGCAGGATGAACTGGATCCGAACTTCGGCTATTTCGGCAAGGTCAAGACGAATGAAGAAGGTTTTTATCTCTTCAAGACCATTCGGCCCCGCTGGTATCTATTAAAAGGCCTGCCCGGTACTCCGGAAGAAGGTCTCCCGCGTGCCGCCCATATACACATGAAGATAAAGCATGTTGAGCAAGGAGTGCAGACGACGGAAGCATATTTCGATAATGCGTCCCATGAAGAGATTGCTCCCATTGACCGGGTGTTTTTAAGCCGGCCGAAACGGGTAAGAGATCGTATCCTTCTAGCAGAGAACTCCCCGAAAGATTACCGTGATCTCGGTTTTGAATTTGAAGATGGCGCTATCTGCTGCCGCTATGATCTGGCATTCCTGCTCTGAATACCAATGTCTGATATTACCTCCTTACAATACTGTTTTGGCGAATGAAAACCACCGTTTAAGCCTGCAATAGCACGACTTTTTCGACCGTATTCCAATATTATCAATAGCTTATGTCGGAGTGGCCTGGTCTGACCCCAAACAGGATGTCAGAGATGCTTTTTCTGTGCGATCAGACCCGGGAGCAGGACGGCGGCGCTGGCGAGAAACAGTAATGTCGCCACGGTATAGACGTGGTCATAACTGCTCCTGCCGAGGATGGTCGCGGCGATGAAGGGGCCGATGGCATAACCCAGCGTCTGCATGCAGATGCCGTAGATCACCACCTTGCCCCGGCGGTCGAACGAGGCCATGGTCGCCAGCAGGTACGGCATGCTCACGTTCCAAAGGAAATTGAACAGGCAGACGCCCAGGGCAAAATGGAACAGGGCGATCTCGCCCACCAGCATGTAGATGCCGATGGCGGTACCGATGATACTCACCTGCAGGGGTATGATACGGCCGATGCGCAACTGCAGGACCACGGCGACAAAGGCGCCGGCAATACCCAGGAACTGGGACACGGTGAGGACATTGGCCACGGTCTGCCCGGCTACCCCGGCTTCCAGTCCGAGCAGGAACAGGTAGGCCCAGACAATGCCGATGGAGGTGTTGTAGACCAGGATGGCAAACAGGGAGACTCCTTTCACCCGCCATGAATAGCCGACTCTTTCCGGCGCCGACAGATCCAGGTGCTGGTCGCCGGAGCGCGGCAGGTAGCGGGTGAAATACAGGCCGGAGATATTGAACAGGGCGAAGAACACCAGTACACCGTTCATGCCGATAGTCACAAATGCAGTGGGCATAACCAGTATGCCGAGGGCACCGTAGATCAGCACCCAGGTGATGATGTAACCGAAATTCCTGTCGGATTTAGCGGTGAGACCCATCATGGCGAAGGTCAGCGATATCAGTCCGCCTGAGCCCATGCCGGTGAGGAAGCGCGCCGCCGCCAGCGCTTCGAACTCCGCCAGTGACATGGAAAGAAGATTGCCTGCAGCGGCGACGATGAGGCACAGCACTGTCATTTTGCGCCAGTCGATGCGCGCCTCGATGAATACGAGCAGGATGGTCGTGAAGGCGATGCCGAACATCTCCGCCGAAGCAATATATCCTGCCTGCTCTTCGCTGAATGCCAGGTATTCAACCAGGCCCTGCACATAACCCGGCTGTAGTATGAAGACACAGGGGGCGATTACCGCGATATAAACGATCGCGATGATCGACGTGCGCGTATTCACATCCATCGGATTTACATTATCCCCCAACAGCCATTGCATCGGCGTCCCTCCTTATGGCAGTCGTTGTACTCGACGACTGAACCGTTTTATGAAACAGGCTCAGACATTGCGCAGTACATCGAGCAATATGTCTATGGCCTTGAACATGTAGTCCCGGGTGATGGTCAACGAGGGCATTAACCGCAGCACGTTGCCGTTGCGGCCGCAGGGCACCATGATAAGACCGTTCGACAACAGGCCCATGACCACCTTCATCATCATGTCCTGGTCGGCGGGTTCCCGTGTCTCCCTGTCCATCACCAGTTCGATACCGATCATCAAGCCCCGGCCGCGCACTTCACCGATAATGGGCAGGTCTTCACTGGCGGCCTGCAACCGGTCCAGGACTTCCCGGCCTACTTGTGCCGCTCTCTCTACCAGTTCGCCTTCCTGGATGATGTCGATATTGGTCATGGTTACCGCGGAAGATACCGCGTTGGCGGCAAAGGTCTGGGGTTGCGACATGTCGTCAAGCTGTTGCGCCAGGTCCTTGCGCATGATCACACCGGCCATGGGCAGGTCTCCGCCCATGCCCTTACCGAAGGTAATCATGTCCGGTTCAACACCGGAATGTTCGATGGACCACATCTTGCCGGTACGGCCGGTGCCCGCCTGTACCTCGTCGGCGACAAACAGGGCGCCGTGTTTTTCACAGGCGGCCTTCACCCGCAGGAAGAATTCGGGTTCCGGCGGTATATACCCCCCTTCGCCCTGCAGCGGTTCCACGATAACGGCCGCGACATCGTCCGCCGCCGTATAAGGCGTATTCAACAGGTAATCCACGTAGTCGCCGCAGACTTCCTCGCAGGTCTTGTCTCCGAGCGGTAGCGGAAACCGGTAGGCGTAGGGATAAGGCGCATGGATGACGCCGCCCATGAAGGGACCGTAACCCCTGCGGTACTGGTCGCCGGTAGTAATCGCGTTGGAGGCGGCCCAGACGCCGTGGTAGGCGCCGTGGAAGGCCATGATCTGGTTGCGCCCGGTGACCCGGCGGGCAAACTTGATGGCGCATTCCAGTGCGCCGCTGCCGCTCTGGGTGAAATAGCTGATGCAGTTGTCTCTGAGGCCCGGTGGCGCAATGGAGGCAATCTTTTTCGCCAGTTCCCCGCGCTTGGTATTACTGATATCCGAAGCGTGCATGAGGATCCTGGACTGGCGCTCCATGGTCTCGACAACCCTGGGGTGGGATCGCCCGACGCTGCTGACCCCGACTCCGGCAGACACGTCAATATACAGGTTGCCGTCCGGGTCCTTTACCGTGACCCCCTTGCCCACATCGAATACCAGTGGAAAACCGCCGCCGCCACGGGTCATCGATTCAAACTCCGGCGCTTCGGCGAGCAGCTTGCCGGCCTTCGGGCCGGGGACGCCGTCGGTAATCATATTCGGCGCATCGGCAAAAGAGAGTTCTGCCAGTTCCTGTTCTGATATCATTTTTTTTTACCCTTTCCGGTTCGATGTGGTCCAGTTGTTAACCCGGCTTATTCTAACGCGTTAAGCGGCGAAACTAAATCCTGTCCAGCAACTGCTCGACAGCGCGCCTGCCCTGGTCGGCCGCAGGCCCCCAGTGCTGGAAGGACTCCAGTTCGGAATGGCCAAACGCGATACGCCCGTACCCTTCCATGATGATATTTCTTGGCGCCTTCCTGTCAGGCGTGTCAAGTGTAAACCCGGGCGCCGGGACTACATAAGCGTGCCCCCAGCGGTTCAGAATAATTCCACTGATGTCTTTTTCGGGGTTGAACCCGCCTGGTCCGAACAGCTTGACCATCTGGTCGATAATCTGCTGTTCATAGTCTGCATATCCCGTAAAAAACAATTCGTTCCTGCCGTTGATGGCCTGTACCCTGGCGGGCAGACCCGGAGTGATGAACGGCACATAAAAAGTAAGCACAGCCGGCTGGTCCGGATGCAGCGGCGGCCGGTGCCCCCCGGCCAGCATCGGTTTCCTGATATTGCAACTGGTGCCGAAACCGCCGTCCCAGCGCGCGCAGGTTATTCCCAACTCGTACATAAAGCGCCAGTTGGTCAATGCGACGTTTACAACCAGGAATGGCGCATGGATAAATTCCTGGTAAGCGCTGCGCAAGGTTTCCGGCAAATCCCTGACGATATACCTGTTAATCCAGCCGCCGGTTGCCATGACAACTCCTTTTGCGAGTATCCTGTGCAGCCGGCCCCTGTTTGAGTAAACGATATCGACTCCGCGCGAACTTTCCAGTGCAAGTTCGTGTTTTACGCTTACTACGCTCGAACTCAAACGTATGCGAACCGGGTCGCCGGGTTTATCCAGGGCGTCAAAGTTAATGGCGCCATCGATAATATCGTCGAAAACGGTCTTACCTGTGATGGCCGACGGGTTGATGTGTTTCAGAAAATAGCGGGCATAGCCTGAGTTCCCGCCGGGAAAAGAGTGGCGATTATTGGCAGGGTCGGCAAGCGCCGCGAGCCGGCGCTGGTATTGCTCTTCTGATATTAATCCGGGCATCCCGACTATCGATGCGATGTAAGCCGATACGGCATCGCTGCCCAGACCGAAAGACGCCGCGATAAATGCGTCAGCGTAGTTTGCGCCGGCAGGTCCCAGGTTGAACCTGCTCTTCAGGTAGTCCTTGTATGACATGCTGTCCAGCATGATATTCGTGCTGTCATCGGGCATACGCTGCGTCCGGCTGCCGAACCATGCCAGCAGGTCCTGCTTCTCCCGGGCCGGTATCGGTGCCTTATCCAGATCACCGGCCAGGATATCCCCGGTCCAGACCCCGGCCGGACCGGTATCAAAAAAATGTCCCAGGCTGAAATCCCTCCCTTCCGGGGGATGGAGGAATTGGTAGTTGTCGCGACAGAATTTCAACGGCTTGTCGTCATCCGGCCATGCGCGGTAAGACAGGTCCCGCGGAATATTGAACTCGGCATAGTAACGGGCGTCTCCCGTAACCTGCTCCGGGTCTTCTGCTTCGGGCGGCATAAAAAAACCGTTTGCACCCTGGGGCGCCAGCAGTTTTACGCCGTTGACCTCGAACTCGTTCTCCTTGGCCTCACCTCCGAATACGGGGTGATTGTCCAGCACCAGGCACGTCTGCCCCGGTTTGCCGTGCTTGCGGAAATGCCAGGCTGCCCCCAGGCCCGCCATGCCGCCACCGACGATCACCAGGTCGTATTCTTCAGCTACGGGCAGGTTGCCCGGAATCCTGCTGTAGATACCGTCACGGACATCGTGGGCTATGTTGACAAGTTCCGGTGTATTACCGTGTGATGCAGCGTAATCACCGACACCGCCATACCCGTACCATTCATTGCCTACATGATCGGACAGGGTGCGCGGCCCGGATGCCGTTGACCGCGCTCCGGGCGCCTTGGCTGACAACAGGGCAGCGCCTGAGCCGACCAGTGTGCCGTTGATAAAATCCCGGCGCGTTATTTTCATTTATCGTTCATCCCGTTGCCGGTACCGGCCGTCCCAGGTCAGACAGGAATTCATCGAGATAAGGCCGCGTGACATGGGGCATGATGATCGCGTGGTTATAGGAATTCTTCGAGCCCTCGGGTCCGGAAGCCCTTTCCACCTGGCCGGGCATGGTCAGGCTGCCGCTTTTTCCACCTGGCACATCAACCCTTTCAGGTTCGTGGCCCCCATACCCGGGTCGAGACCGCCCGCATCCTCGGTCAGCAGGTTGATATTGGACTCCAGCTGGACTTCGATATCGGTGCGGTCCTTTTCCGGGAACCACCAGCCCCACTCGGCGCTGACGACCCTGGGGTCGATGCCGTCGAATATCCTGGCCCGGAACCTGACCTTGTCGCGGGGCGATGAAATCTGGACCCAGTCGCCTTCGCTGATGCCGCGCGCCGCGGCCGTATCGGGGTGGATTTCGACCAGGGGATCCGGGTGCGTACGGCGTAAATAATCGCCCTGGCGATGCTCGGAGCCAAAAAAGTTAAATATCCGTTGGCCGGTGATCAACACCAGTGGATATCTTTTCACGAATTCGGGTTCCCGCGCCGGGCTTTCCGGCGGTTCCACATAACCCGGCAAAGGGTCATAGCCCCACTCTTCATATTTATGCAGGTAGAAATCCAGCTTACCTGATGCCGAGTTGAAACCGTCTTTTTCATACTTGCGGTATTTCACCTCCGTTTGAAGATACGGCATTTCCCTGAATTCATCCCAGGTCAGCCCGGCAGGTTCGAGGATGAAGTCCAGGGATTCTTCATAGTCCTCCCAGAAATGGTCCGTAAAGCCCAGTTTCATACCCAGCTCATTCAGTATCAGGTGGTCCGGCCGGGCTTCACCTTCCGGTTCCACCGCCTTGTTGCGTGGAAACACATAACCGTGCACCTTCCAGTAATCGGCAATATTGTCATTTTCCAGCCAGGTGGCTGCCGGCAACACCATATCCGCCAGTTCAGTGGTCAGGGTGGGAAAGATGTCCACGGCCACGAAATATTCCAGCTTGTTTTTCAGGACGTCATGGACACGCCTGGCATTCTCGCGCGCAGTCAGCGTATTGCTGGCGAAGATCACCATCGCCCTGACCTGGTAGGGATCCGCCTCTTCGATGGCATCCCAGACGACGTGGGGCGTGATGCGGTTGATGGTTGCGCCGAGCCGGTACCTGTCGCCGCCCAGCATTTTGGCGTGCTGTTCCGGCGGCAATTGATCGAACAGGGAGAATTTCGCCCGCGGCAGGCCCGGCGGCAGGCCGAAGATCACGTTGCCGCCCGGCACGTCCAGGTTGCCGGTCAGCGCCACCAGGTAGATTAATGCCCGGTCGGCGTCGACACAGTTGATGTTCTGTTCTATGCCGACCCCCCACTGCATGGCCGCCGGTTTGGTAGTGGCGTACAGCCGCGCTGCCTCGATGATCTTTTCCTTTGGCACCCAGGTGATTTTTTCCGCGCGTTCCGGCGGGTATTCTTCCAGACGTTCGACAAACTTCTCAAAACCGGTGGTGTAATTCTCCACGAAGTGGTGGTCGTAGAGGTCTTCCTTCACAATCACGTGCATCATGGCCAGGGCCAGGGCCGAATCGGTAGCGGGGCGGATCTGCAGGAACAGGTCCGCCTTGTCGGCCAGTTTTGTGCGGCGCGGGTCGATCACGAGGAACTTCGCGCCGTTGGTCAGGGTCTTGGCCAGGTTGATGCCCTTGTTTTCATCCGGGTTGGAAATGAGGTGGTTACTGCCCCAGGCCACCACGCACGCGGGCTTGCTGTCATAGTCGCACAGGGATATGTCCATCCCCATCAGTTTCGAGATCGCTACCCGCGGCAAGTAACACATATGCCCCGGAGTGAGGACGTTAGGCGTACCGAACAGGTTGGCCACACGGTAGACGAAACGGTGGAAGTCGCGCCCGGTGCCGTGGCCGAAAACCACAGACTCCGCGCCCGACTCCCGTTTGAATTGATTCAGCTTACCGGCTACTTCGGTCAGGGCCTCATCCCAGCTGATGCGTTCCCACTTCCCTTCCCCGCGGGCGCCTGCCCGCCGCATCGGGTATAACAAACGGTCGGGATGGTATTGCAACTCGATAGACCCGTACGCCTTCTTGCAGGTATACCCTTTACTGACCGGGTGGTCCTTGTCCGGCTGGAGCTTCACCACTTTGCCGTCTTCCACCACCACGTACACGCCACAGCCGCCATGACCGCATGAACGGCAGATCGTGCGCACTCTTTGTTTATTTTCCGTATCCGGGTTCATTATGTAGCCATAATACAGTTACTATGTTGAAAGAAGAGCCATCACCCCACGTATTACTCTCACGGGTTGTTTACAGATCATAAAGCAAACGGGATTATGATTCTTGTATAGCTGACCGTTATTTTGCTATACCTGGATAAAGCACGTAACTCAATTTGAGCTATTATTTTACCCGTGATGCCGAATAATTCCCCGAAGACCTTGTTCATCGCCTGCGCCGCCCTGGGCCGGGAGGTGAAGGATATTATCAGGAAACACGGCTGGAATGCCGAGTTCGAAGCGATCGACGCGCGGCTGCACATGCAACCGGCCAGGATAGCGCCGGCCGTGGAACAGCGCCTGAAGAAAGCACAGGGCAGATATGAGCGTACAGTTGTCGTGTACGGTCACTGCGGCGCCTTCGACCTGGACGATATCCTCAACAAATACGGCGCCGTGCGTCCGCTTGGCCCCCATTGCTACGAGATGTTCGGTGGTGAGGAATTTCCCAGGGCCATGGAGGAAGAGATCGGCACGTTCATCCTGACCGATTACCTGGTGCATGCCTGGCAGAAATTCGTCGTACAGGGCCTGAAAATGGACAAGTACCCGGAATTGCAGCAACTCATGTTCGGCAATTACCGGCGCATGGTTTACTTCACACAGGAGGAAAACAACACGACCCTGCTGGCGCGCGCCGAAGAAATCGCCGCTTCTCTCGGCCTGGAACTCGAGACCAGGCACGTGGGTTACGGCGACCTGGAGCGCAGGCTGGTCGCCATCATGGACGACCGGGAGCAACCCGTCACCAGCATGACGCACGACGATTTCAGCCTGACGGCCTATCCCGTGGCGGAGACCTCCCGGTAACCGGCCGTCAGCGTCATTGGGTCACGTTACCCACCGGCTGGCTCAGCGCATCGGCAACCAGTTCGTCCACGTTGCTGCCCGTCAGCGACTTCAGGAATGCGACGATCGAATCCATCTCGCCACCACTCAGCCCCAGAGGTTGTACCAGGGGGTCAAGCAGTTCATTTCTGATCCCGCCCCGGTTATAGAATTCCACCACCTGGCGCAGGGTCCTGAGCGAACCGTTGTGCATGTACGGGGCGGTAAGGCCGACGTTGCGCAATCCCGGCGTGCGGTATTTCCAGCGGTCGCCGGGGTCGCCGGTGATTTCATAATAACCCAGGTCGTTCGGTACGGGCTCACCGGTCACATCGATCAGGGACCGGTCTACCGTAAGCGTGGTGCCGGGCGCCACGGTGACCTGCACCTTGTCATCCGGCGTTCCCATGGATACGAGGTAACCGATGCCGGTATTGTGCAGCTTGTGGTCGGTAAACAGGGCGTAGTCACTGTTGACGGTGTGGCAGGATACGCAGCGCGCCTTGCCGGTAAACAAGTCGAAGCCGGCAGTCACCTGTTCATCGACGGCGCTATCGTCGCCGCCGTAATACCAGCGGTCGAAGGGGCTGTTGGCGGAGTTCAGGGTGCGCTGGTAGCTGGCCAGCGCCATGCCGACAGTCTCCATACCCGGCCCCCTGCCCTGGAACGCCTGTTCAAATTTACCGCGGTATTCCGGGAATGACTTCAACCGTTCGATCACGAATCCCACGGACGGGTTGGCCATCTCGTTGCGCGTCAGTAACGGCACCCAGACCTGTTGTTCCAGCAAGGTCTCCCGGGCATCGTGGAACAGCGTTCCGGCGAATCCGACATTGTAGAGCGTCGGCGCGTTGCGCCGCAGTGTCCTGCCTTCCATGCCTATGGCAACTGCCAGTTCCTGGCTGGTGAAACCCTGCTCCGGGATGTGGCACATGGCGCAGGAGAGCGTGTTGTTGTGCGACAGGCGCCGGTCGAAAAACAGTTGCCTGCCCAGCAGTATCTTCTCCTGTGTAACCGGGTTGCTATCGGGCACCTTCATAGCGGGCAATCCCAACAGGTGCGGGTCCCCGGCGCCGTCTGCATCCGGGTCCCTGCTGCTGCCGGAGGCTATCGCCGCAGCGTCTTCACTGCCGTATTCCATGGCCAGTGTCTTGATATCGTTGATCACCGTGTCCGCATGCAGGAATGACACGCTGTAGATATTGCGAACCTGCTGCTCCCGGTCCAGCAGGAACACCCGCAGGATATGGGCAATAACGCCTGTGTACTCGCCGGTTTCGCTGTATTCCTTTTGCACCGGTTGGTTGAACCCCTGGAGCAGCGGCTTTAATTGCTGTGTCGAGGCCGTGGTCAGGAAACGCCAGTCGTAGTTGTCCCGGTTGAACTGCCTGCCGTATTTCGTCATCACCGTCGGCGTGTCGAAACCGGGGTCGAAGCTGAGACTGATCATCCGCACCTGGTCGCGCAGCTCTCTGTCCCTGTCCAGGCGCTGCTGCAACTGTCCCAGGACGAAGGTGGCCAGGGGACAGCCGTTAACGTCGTTACAGTTCGTGTAAATAAAGCTGAGGACCACGAACTTGTCACCGAAATAGTCATCCAGCGGACGAGCCTCGCCCTGTTCGTCCAGGACCGTTCCGCTACCCGCCGTGCCCAGCGGGGGAAGCCGGTAAGTGCCCGGTTCGGGCGCGTCATATTCAAGGACGCGGTAACCCGGCGCCAGGATCTGCGCCGGCGCGTCGTGCTCGTGCTGGTTTTGCGCAGGCAGTGTCGGGGTCAGGATAAAATAAAAAACGCCGGCCGCCAGGATGACGGCCGGCGCTAAGGCGTTATGTTTCACCCCATTCCGTCATTTCTCTACCTGGCCGCGGCGGTTACGACCCTGTTCTCCCCGGCAGGCCGGTTTTTCGCATACAGTGCATAGGAACCGAAGCGCATCTGGTGCGGCATGCCCAGCTTCGCGGCTATGAAGTCTATGGAGAACTGCATGGTCAGTTTTTCCCCGTCCCAGGTGTAAGCCTTGAAATACTGCAGGTCGCCCTCTTCCGCCTGCTGCTTGTCCCAGTTGGACAGCAGGGACGAAGTGAAATAGACCCGTTTGCCGTCCCAGCTCTGGGACAGCATATTGATCTGGGCGCCGATCTTTTCCGTGTAGATTTCCTTCGCATTATGCGGGTCGCTGATGTCGAACACCCGGGTCATGCCGTCGTTCCAGGTATCCACCCACAGCAGCGAATCGTCCGCTGCAATGGAGATGTCCACGGGCAACGGTATCTGCTCGGCAACGCCGATATCGGCAACCGGTTTGGCCTGCCATTCGCCGCTGTCATCTTCGTAGATCAGCCAGATCTTGGACGTGAGGGCGGTAGTGGTGAAGCAATAATTGTTCTGTGACCCCCAGGCGCAACGAACTTCAAGCGGCGCGCCCGGCACGTCCAGTACCTTTTTCGGCTGGCGTTTATGCAGGTCCCAGATAACCACGGTGTTGCCGAATCGCTGCATGGCTTCCGGGTCTGCCATCATCTGGCCCAGGTCCATCATGTAGTTATTCCAGCCGGTGAACGAGGAAGTCACCATGACGTTGCGGCGCGGCAGCACGCGCACGTCATAGCCATAACCATCGGCGAAATTACCGCCCTTGACCGCGCCCTGCAGGTCAGCGTCGGTGGGCATCCAGTACGTCGCGATGTATTCCCCTTCGTTGGTATATTCCACCATGCCCGTGACCCCGCCGT
Organism: Gammaproteobacteria bacterium; assembly: GCA_965208655.1. Taxonomy (GTDB): domain Bacteria; phylum Pseudomonadota; class Gammaproteobacteria; order Eutrophobiales; family Eutrophobiaceae; genus JAAXHV01. The sequence goes on along the minus strand of CBDBPJ010000007.1, from coordinate 534,892 downwards.
GGTCCTTGTCATTGGACAGCCCGGTAATCAGCATCCTGCCGGGCATGGCATAACTGGTGTGCGGGCCGACCACGCCGCCGCTTTGCGCCACAAAATTGCTGATGGTCTTGTGGAGCCGGGGTTTGGCCGGGTCCGTATGCACGTCAAAAATAAAAATCTTGTTGGTATCAAGCCCTGACGCCCACAGGTAACGCCGGTCATCGGTCAGGCCCGAGTGATGGGCTTCGTTTCGCCCACCCACCGACAGCGAGTTTATTACCTTGCCGTAGTTTTCGGACTTTGGATTGACGTCCACGGTAACCAGTTTGTCCTGCTCATCCCCAAGACCTTCCATACCCAGTGTCCACACGTAGACAAAATCCTCCTGGCCGACAATTTTTGCCATGTACGGCGACATGCAGGTTTCATCTGCCGATGCAAGGGGAAAGATTGACAGCAGGAAAGCAAAGACAATAAAATACGCAGAGCCGGTAAGCTGTTTCATAATTTATCTCCAGTCTATAAAGAGTTTACCAATAGGATTATATTACAAAGTGATCGCACGGTTTTATATTTTTGGTCCGGATCCAGCCGTATACTGTCGTACACGGCTCAATCCGTGACGCGCCGGCAGTACCTGTAACCGGATTTCAAGCCGATAATAATTCGAGAGCTGTAGCCTGACTTTTCCACTGGATTAACAGTAAGTTATGAAACGCATGCGCGGCAAGAAGGGCCGCATCCAGGGCCGTATCACACCCCAAAAGGCGCTGGCTGACGTCCGCGACCTGCTGGGCGACGCTGCGCGTTCCCGCGACCTGCTGGTCGAGCACCTGCACAAGCTGCAGGACCACTACGGGCACCTGTCGCATCGCCACCTGCTGGCGCTGGCCATCGAGATGGAACTGCCGATGGCCGAAGTCTATGAAACCGCCACGTTTTACCATCATTTCGACGTGTTGCAGGCCAACGAAACGCCGCCGCCGGCACTCACGGTGCGGGTGTGTGAATCGCTGACCTGCGAGATGTTCGGCGCCGGCAACCTGATCGATGAACTGCGTGCTGCGACTGATGCCGGCGAGGTGAGGATTCAGCCCGTTCCGTGCGTGGGACGCTGCCAGGCAGCGCCGGTCGCAGTGGTCGGCACCAACCCGATAGAGCATGCGCAGCCGGCAACGGTGGCGGCTGCCCTGGATGACGGGGAAATGCGCTGCGCGGAACCGGATGCCGTGCGCTACTCCCGCTACCGGGAGGAAGGCGGCTACAGGTTGCTGGCAGAGTGCATGGACGGGCAACATGAGCCGGAACAGATCATCACCGCGCTGGAAGGCGCCAACCTGCGCGGCCTGGGCGGGGCCGGTTTTCCGGCAGGCAGGAAATGGCGCATCCTGCGCGAGCAGCTCCGTCCGCGCCTGGTCGCAGTCAATGCCGACGAGGGCGAACCCGGGACTTTCAAGGACCGTTACTTCCTGGAACGCGACCCGCACCGCTTTATCGAAGGCGCATTGATCGCATGCTGGGCCATTGACGCCGAGGCGGTCTACATCTACCTGCGCGACGAATATGCGGGTTGCCGTAACCTGCTGGAAGCAGAACTGGCGGCCCTGCAACGGGACCCGCCCTGCCCATTGCCCCCGATCCACCTGCGGCGCGGCGCCGGAGCCTATATCTGCGGGGAAGAATCCGCCATGCTTGAATCCATAGAGGGCAAGCGCGGCATGCCGCGCCTGCGTCCTCCCTACATCGCCGAGGTGGGTCTGTTCAACCGCCCCACACTGGAACAGAACATGGAAACCCTGCATTGGGTACGGGACATAATCGAACACGGGCCGGAATTTTTTACCTCTCACGGCCGGCACGGGCGCAAGGGCCTGCGCTCATTCTCCGTCAGCGGCCGGGTACAAAACCCCGGGGTTCACCTGGCGCCTGCCGGCATTACCGTACGGGAACTGATCGAGGAATACTGCGGCGGCATGTTGCCGGGGCACGAGTTTTACGGCTATTTCCCGGGCGGCGCCTCCGGTGGGATCCTGCCTGCATCGCTGGGCGATGTGCCGTTGGATTTCGATACCCTGCAGGAGCACGGCTGCTTTATCGGTTCCGCCGCAGTCATCATACTGTCGGACCGGGACAGCGCCCGCGCCCTGGCCTTGAACGCCATGCGCTTTTTCGAGGATGAATCCTGCGGCCAGTGCACGCCCTGCCGGGCGGGGACGGCCAAGGCGGTCAAGCTGATGGAAAAACCCGAATGGGACCGGCTGCTGCTGGAAGACCTGGCGCAGGCCATGGAGGACGCCTCCATCTGCGGACTGGGACAGGCTGCGCCCAACCCGTTGCGTTGCGCCATGAGGTATTTTCCGGGGGAGTTTTCTTGATTCAATCCGCAGATGACGCAGATTAACGCACATGCAAAATAATACGACAACCCGGTTTTCCCTGAACGGACGTGATATCGAGGCCGCTGCGGAAGAGACCATCCTGCAGGCGGCGGAACGGCACGGCGTGGAGATCCCGCGACTCTGTTACATGGAAGGTTACCGCGCAGACGGCAACTGCCGTGTCTGCATGGTGGAGATAGAAGGGGAACGCGCCCTGGCGCCGTCCTGCTGCCGCAAACCGGCGCACGGGATGAAGGTCAACAGTACTACCGGGCGTGCGCTGCACTCGCAGAAAATGGTGCTGGAACTGTTGCTGGCGGATATGCCGCAACAGGGTGCATCGCCCTACCGCCTGGATTCAGAGCTTGACCACTGGACGACAAAGATGAACGTGTTCTCCCCCCGCTTCGAGGGACGGGAGCAGGCAGCGCCGGACCTGTCGCACCCTGCCATCGCGGTCAACCTGGATGCCTGTATCCAGTGTACCCGCTGCGTGCGCGCCTGCCGGGAGGAGCAGGTGAACGACGTCATCGGTTATGCCTGGCGCGGCAAGCATTCCGAAATCGTATTCGACATGGACGACCTGATGGGAGAGAGCACCTGCGTGGCCTGTGGCGAGTGCGTGCAGGCGTGTCCCACCGGCGCCCTGATGCCGGCCAGGAACGTGGGTCTGGTGAAACCGGATAAACAGGTCGATTCCGTCTGCCCTTACTGCGGCGTAGGTTGCCTGTTGACGTTCAACGTAAAGAACGACCATATACAATACGTGGATGGCCGTGACGGTCCGTCCAACCACGGCCGCCTGTGCGTCAAGGGGCGTTACGGCTTCGATTTCGTGCACCACCCCGGGCGCCTGACGAGACCGCTGATCCGGAAGCCGGGGACACCCAAGACCACGGAGATTATCCCGTCCCGGGCACTGCACCGTTATTTCCGCGAAGCGACCTGGGAGGAAGCGCTGGATGCCGCAGCGGACGGCCTGCGTTCAATCCGCGACGCGCAGGGCTCACGGGCCCTGGCCGGTTTCGGCTGCGCCAAAGGCAGTAACGAAGAAGCCTACCTGTTCCAGAAACTGGTGCGTACCGCCTTCGTCACCAATAACGTCGATCACTGTACCCGCCTGTGCCATGCCTCCTCGGTTGCCGCCCTGCTGGAAACCATCGGCTCGGGCGCGGTCTCCAACCAGGTGGCAGACGGTACACAGGCTGAAGTCATTATCGTGATAGGCGCCCGTCCCAATGACAACCATCCGGTGGCGGCCACGTTCATGAAAAATGCGGCCGAAAACGGCAGCAAGCTGATCGTGATCGAACCTTACAGTTCCGAGATGTACCTGCACGCCCACGCATTCCTGCAACTGCGGCCCGGGACCGACGTGCTGCTGCTGAACGGCATGATGCACACGATTATCAACGAGGGTTTGCACGACCGGTCGTTCATAGATGCCCATACCGAGGGCTTCGCCGCGCTCATGGAGACAGTGCAGGAGTACAGTCCGGAACAGGTAGCGCCCATCTGCGGTATCGCCGCCGAGAAGATAAAGGAGGTGGCGCGCCTTTATGCCAGGGCAGAAACCGCGATCATTTTCTGGGGCATGGGCATATCCCAGCACGTGCACGGAACGGATAACGCCCGCTGCCTGATCTCGCTGGCCCTGATGACGGGACAGATTGGCCGGCCCGGCACCGGCCTGCATCCGTTGCGCGGGCAGAATAACGTGCAGGGGGCTTCCGACATGGGCCTGATCCCGATGGTGTATCCCGATTACCAGCCGGTGCAGGACCCGGAAACGAGACGCAGGTTCGAGCAGTTCTGGGGGATGCAACTGAACCCGGACGCCGGCAAGACGGTGGTCGAGATCATGCACGGCGTCCATGAACGGGAAATCACGGGCATGTACATCATGGGAGAGAACCCCGCCATGTCCGACCCGAACCTGAATCACGCCAGGGAGGCATTGACCAGGCTGCAGCACCTGGTGGTCCAGGATATATTCTTCACCGAAACCTGCGGGTTTGCCGACGTCATCCTACCGGCTTCGGCGTTTCCGGAGAAAACCGGCACCTATACCAATACCGACCGGCGCGTGCAACTGGGCAGGCAGGCCGTCAACCCGCCCGGAGATGCGCGCCAGGACCTGTGGATCATCCAGGAACTGGCCCGGCGTCTCGGCCTTGACTGGGATTATCCGGGACCGGAGAAGGTGTTCGAGGAAATCCGGCAGGCCGTGCCCAGTATGGCGGGCATGACCTGGCAGCGCCTGGAACAGGATGATTCACTGACCTATCCGTTGACAGGGGAAGGCGACCCGGGCGAACCGGTCATATTCAAGGACGGCACTTTCCCGACGGAGGACGGCAAGGGGCGTTTTATCGCGGCGGATTATATCGAGGCGGCAGAGTTGCCCGATGACGAATACCCCTTTATTTTCATGACGGGAAGACAACTGGAACACTGGCACACCGGTACCATGACGCGCCATTCCAGGGTGTTGAATACCATCGAACCCTGGCCGTATATCCTGGTCAACCCCGGGGACCTGCGCTCCCTGGATATGGAATCGGGTGACCTGCTGGCCATTGAATCACGGCGCGGCAGGCTCAACGTAGCCACCCGCGTCGACGAAGGCATGCAGCAGGGCGTGGTCATGATGCCGTTCACCTACCACGAAGCAGCCGCAAACGTGCTCACCAACGATGCCCTGGATCCGTTCGGTAAAATCCCCGAGTTCAAGTTCTGCGCGGTACGGGTAAGCAAACACTAGCCTCGGGTTGCGATCACCCAATCCAAGGATAATAACACCTCTGCACTCCTCATAAGGGATAACATGGAAGCATTACCTTCGATGACGTAATATTTTCTGTACATTTTTGCAACAAGCCAAGTCTCGTTTCATGCCCAAACGTAAATCACAACGCAAGGAAGGTGTCGGACGCCTCAAGATCGGGGACGCGTGGAATGCAATCACCATTATTGCCTTGTCACAGGAGAACCCACTTAAGGCCATAGCCGAGTTCGTCGAAAACAGTATCGATGCACGCGCCGAGCGGGTAATCATTACCCGGGGACGAGAACGGGGTGAACATTTTCTGATGGTTGCTGATGATGGCGACGGAGTGCCCAGGACACCTGAAGGCATTCCCGACTTTCGTTACGTGGGCACCCATATCTGCGATTCGATCAAACGTCAACTCAAACTTGACGGCGCTGAGGCCATACAAGGTGAGTTCGGCATTGGCCTGCTGAGCTTCTGGACTGTTGGAGAGGGACTCGCCATGAGTTCGTCGGCCGCCGACGATACCATCTATGAAATGCGCATGCGCAAAGGCGACCCAAGCTATCGTATCGTGAAACGGCGCACGCTCATCCCGGAGCCTGGAACACGGCTCAAGATAAAACCCCTGCTGCCGGGCATTCGCCAGTTAAGCGGTGAGAAAATCCAATGGTACCTCGCCTCGGAACTGCGGGAGCGAATACGACAATCAGGCGTACAGATCAAGGTGATAGACCGGCATGCTCGTAAAGAATATAACGTCAAGCCAAGAGAGTTTATCGGACAACTGCTGCATAACCTACCGGAAACCAGATGTGTGCATGGCGATATTTATCTTGAACTGTACCTGAATGAATCCGGGCCTGCCAACGAGGTCGGCCTGTATCGTTCCGGCACGCGTATCCTGCAATCGCTGTCGCAATTGGACGCTTTTCAATGCACGCCCTGGAATGAAAGATTTCTTCAAGGCATTGTGGATGCCTCGTTCCTGCACCTGACACCAACTACCCGAACCGGCGTGATCCAGGATGAGGTATTTGACTCCTTTGTGCAGGCTATGGCGCCTGTAGCCGGGCGATTGAAAGAACTGATTGAAGAACACAAACAGGCGGAGGAAGAACGCACCAATCGCCAGACCCTGCGCACCATCCAACGCGCGTTCCGCGAGGCAATGCTGGCCTTGCCGGCGGAGGAGTACGACTGGTTTAATCTCCAGGTACGCCAACGGGCGGCGCGGGACAGCGCCGGAGCCACTATAGAGGATCAGGGGGAACTTAAGGATGAAGGTCAAAGCGTATTGCCTGTTAGGGAGGCTGACGACGGGTCAGACGCTCCACAGAAACAGTTTTTTGAGTACGCCGGCCCCTTACACAGTGTGCGCATCTTGCCCGCTTCCTGTGTCCTGGCCGTCGGCAAGCCACGCAAGTTTCACGCATTGGCGCGGGACCGCAGCGGTAAAACAATCCTGGATAACCTGGCATTCAACTGGCGTATAGTGGAAGGAGAAGGCTTGCTGAAAGATCCGGAAACCGAGTTTGCTACCTATCATGCGCCCGATGAACCGGGTCTGGTGCGTATCGAGGTGACTGCGACGCAAAACGATATCATATGCACGGCAGAGGCACTGATTACCGTTACCGATTCGCTGCTCCCGGATAACAAGGAACGTTCCAACCCACGTCAAGGCTTGCCTGGCTACACCTTCGAACACGCGCCGGGACAACTCTGGCGCTCTCGTTACGATGCAAGCCAGAACCTCATTGTCGTCAATAGCGGCCACCGCGACTTCATTTTCTCCTCAAGGAAAACCAAGGCACTCAAACTGCGCTACATCACCCGCCTGTTTGCCAAAGAAATGATCAACCGGAATTTCCCGGGCCTGCCACGCGAACAACTGCTGGAGCGCCTGATTGAGCTTTCGCTGTATACAGAGGAATATTTGCGTTGATAAAATCTGTTATATATGAGAGAAAACAAGACGATGAAATCCTATGACTTCACAATAACTTTTGCATTGCCTGAAAAACGAGGTGATTCGGAAATTCATCTGGATGCTCTTTATGAGGCAGGTTGTGATGATGCTTTACTTGGAACAGGCATGTCTGGCGCCATAGCTTTGGGCTTTTCACGTAGTGCAAAATCAGCAGAAAAAGCTATTTACAAGGCTGTCCAGGACGTACAAACTGCCATCCCTGACGCTGAATTAATGGAATTGAAATCTGATCTAATAGGTATTTCTGGTTAGGAAGATATCTCCTGACAGGATTGTCCTCTAGAGTCTGATATAATCCATAAAAAATTTCAGCAATAGTGGTGTAGATACCGACAGGTAGAACCACGTAAAGGTACTACAGGTAACACAATGGCCAGAGCAGATTTATTGGTTAACCTGATCAAAGCTGGCAGGAAAGGCGACCAATCCAATTTTCAGGAAGTTGCTGAAAACATTATCGCCGAAGAACGGGATAAGAAACATTATGTCCTGGCTGACCGCCTTGCTGCAGTAATGCGCGAAAATGGTTCGGCTTCTACTCGCCCAAGCCGCGTTCTTGATAATGGCATTGCCCACCTGCTCTACAACCGTATCCCAGAGCGCAAGCTTTCGGAAGTTATTCTTAAAAATTCAAGCCGCACATTTATTCAGGAGATTGTCGAAGAGCAACATCGAGCCGATTTGCTAAAGAGTTATGGTCTGTCACCCCGAAACAGGCTCATGTTTATTGGCCCACCCGGAAATGGTAAAACGACACTAGCAGAGGCACTAGCACATGAAATAATGGTTCCGTTGCTGATAGTCCGCTATGAGGGACTGATCGGAAGCTTTCTCGGCGAAACCGCTTCCCGTTTACAGAAAATTTTTGATTACGCCCGCCAGCAGAAGTGTGTCCTTTTTTTCGATGAATTCGACGTTGTGGGCAAAGAACGCGGTGACGCTCATGAGACCGGAGAAATCAAACGTGTGGTCAGTTCCCTGTTATTACAAATCGACTCGTTACCCAGCTATACCGTGGTAGTTGTAGCAAGCAATCATGCCGAACTTCTGGACACGGCAGTGTGGCGTCGTTTTCAGGTCCGCCTGGAGATGCCGCGTCCAACCAAAGAACAGTTTGTTGGATTTATCCGGAATTATGAGAAACAGACATCCCTCAAGTTTTGTGTGTCGGCTCAAACCATAGTTGAAAAGGCCGGTTTTGATTCCTTCTCTGCGGTAGAGGATTTTTGCAGGGATGTATATCGACGCGCTGTTCTAGAAAGACAACAGGATAACACCAAAAAAATTATCGAGACCAAGATTGACCAGTGGCGAGAGCAACAAACAATAACCACGCAAGCGGTCTCGATAAACGATGCCTGAGAAGCCACTTCTTATTTTTCCCAGTGCGGAACCTGTAACGAGGCCGACGCGCACTGCTGGATTTTCTGACGTACCTAAGCCAACTGATTTTAAAGGGCAGGCGAAGCGTATCGAAGAACAGTTTGCTCAAGTTCAGGCAGCGTTTGTATCTGATGAGGCGGGGGATATAGAACGAGTGCTCGTTATGGAAACATCCAACCGCATCGACGGCCTACAAAAGGCGGTTGTGAACATTCCGGGCATGGAATGGTGGGCAGAAATGGATGTAGATGATATAGATCTACACGACATTTACGACGAAAGCACCGGAAAGCAAGTGAAAGGAGGACGCTTTTATCTATTGTCCAGTAATAAACAGGCAATAGACAGCTTATTGGGACTCTGGAATAAATATCAATCGGGAGAGCAACTACCTCATGGGTACGGGAAGTTCAAAGACATATTTCTATACTTGATTACCCTGCGCCGTTGGGATGTTGGAGACAGGCTGGGAGACACCGGGATTTTGGAAATATGGAAACGCGACTATGAAGCGAAAAAAGGAACGGCTTCATTTCTGGAATTTGAAATCGAATTGCATTACCGAAAAGCTGAAAACAAACGCAAAAACACAATAGAGAAAATTCGTCAGAGAATCAAAGATGCCGGAGGTCAAGCAGACCAATCGGTTTGCATTGAGGATATTGCCTTTCATGCGCTGAAAGCCACACTACCTGTGAGTTGCTTGGATGAAATCGCCAACCATGAGTGGAAGATGGAAGCATCTATCATCGGCCTGCCTCCGATATTTGATGATGAAGGAATCAGATACATTCGTCCTGTCGGACAGCACATCGCGGTGCAGGGAGAGTTACCAGAATATCCGGTTACCAAACAACCCGAATCCGTTGAAGACCTCCCTCCAGTCATAGCACTACTGGATGGTGCTCCTCTTTTGCGACATGTTCAGTTGGATAATCGTCTGGTGTTCTCGGACCCCGAGAATTATTTAAGTGACTATGAACCCGGACAACAGAAACACGGTACTGCCATGGCATCTCTGATATGTCATGGAGATTTAAGCAGTCTTCCTGCTGAGATCAAATCACTACCACGCCGTATCTACGTGCGCCCTGTAATGAAACCCAATGATAAAGGGGAAGAACAAATACCTGGCGAGCGCTTCCAAGAGGACATCATAGAACTATCAGTTAAGGAAATGTTTGAAGGTGAGTCCCCCAATGCGCCAGACATTCGAGTCATTAATCTTTCACTTGGCAATATTGACCAAGTCTACCTACAAGAAATGTCACCCTGGGCAAGGCTTTTGGATTGGCTGTCATTCAAATACAGGGTTTTATTTATTATCAGCGCAGGCAACTACAGCGATGCTATTCAACTCGCCGATATTGCAAACAACAATCTCTTATCTCCGTACAATGAGAAAGTGATATTGGGAATAGATAAAAACCAGCGTAATCATCGTTTGTTTTCTCCTGCAGAATCCATGAACTCAATAACGGTTGGCTCCCTGCAAAATGATTCCTCTGGGGCGTTGAGCAGTAACATCCCTGCTTTTGACCCGATAGATGACAAGAGCTTACCGGCGCCCTATAGCCGCGTGGGCCCAGGCCATCGCGGCACAATTAAACCGGATGTTTTCACCTCGGGCGGCAGGCTGCTGTATGGCAAGAACCCCATAGATCACAAAGTTCTCGACCCGGTAATTACAAATACACCTCCTGGGGTACAAACAGCGTCTCCGGGCCATCTTCCTGAATCTCTTGCAAATACTACTTTTCAGGCAGGAACCAGTCATGCAGCGGCGACAGTCAGCCATGCTGCCGGGCATATCTATGAAATGCTGGAAGCGCTTCGGGAGGAAAATGCTGACGAGCTTTCACATGATTTTGATGCAGTACTGATCAAGGCATTACTGGTCCACAGCGTAGTGAAAGGCGAAAGCAGCGCCATGTATGAGGTTCTGAAGAATACAACAAATAGAATGAGATTTAAGGGATATCTATCCCGATATCTCGGTTATGGAGCAGTAAATTTTGACCGAGTGCTTGAATGTACACAAACCAGAGCAACAGCGATTGGATATGGAACCATAACGGACAAACAAAGACATCGGTACAAATTTCCGATACCGGTAGGTTCCTCCATTGGCAGTTACTTGCGATTAACAATTACTCTGGCATGGTTCACACCCATTAACCCATTTCATGTCAGTATGCGTCGCGCAAAGCTATGGCTTGAAGGTGTTCAAGGACATCAGAGATTAGAAAGCGACTGGCAACAAGTACGCAAAGGAACCGTTCAGCACGAGATATTCGATTTGGATAAAAGAAATCTGCCAGGAGATATTCTTGAACTTTTTGTGGAATGTTCCGGTGATGCCGGTGAACTCGATGACGAAATCCCCTACGGTCTGGCTGTCACTTTAGAAGTTGCGATGCAGGAAAAGATCGATATTTATCAGGTTGTAAGGGATAGAATACGGCAACCTGTTGAAATAGCTAGAGGAAACAGGTAATGAACAAGAGTTGGTAAAGATGGCAAATTGTAAGACACACATCTGGTGAAAAAGAATCTGGATGTTCAACAGGGTCGTTATCTAATACTTGTAAATCGGTTCAGATAAGATACTCCGGACTTCGCCTGACTGTCACAACCGCAAAACCGAGAACTTTAAGATTAATTCTGAACTACTACAGAAGTTCTAGACCTAAGCGGTGCGGGTAAGCAAAAATTAGCGGTCATTCCTGGCAATTAGCTTGTCTGGTGGTGCAGAAATGTGTAATAATGCACCAAAAAGAACCATTTTGAAGTGTAAACTATGCCGAGACAAACGATCACATTCAGTGAACCCAACCATGCTTGGATTCAGTCTAAAGTCGACAGCAGGGAGTTTCGCAATCATACCGAAGTAGTAAACGATGCCTTGCGTAAAGCACGTGAGATTGAAAGTGGGATTGAAGCAATACGCCGCCGTTTGATTGCGGCTGAAGTTGGTGGTTTCACGCCCATGACAATGGATGAGATATGGGAAGAAGCCAGACGGGATGGCAAAGTATCGCCTTAGTAACATAGCAAAAGAGGATTTAATCCCGTGCCCGCTGGGGCGACGAGTTCCATGGCGTCAAACGGGTTGTGATATAATGCCGCCCTTATTTCAGCAGGCATCGGAACAATGTTTGATTTCTTCATAAACGACGCATGGGCCCAGGGCGCCGGACAGGGGGGCGGTGGTTCTTTCCTGTTCATGATGGTGCTGTTCTTCGTCATTTTTTATTTCTTCCTGATCCGGCCGCAGATGAAGCAGGCCAAGGAGCACAAGGCACTGGTGAGCGGTTTGACGAAGGGCGATGAAGTGGTCACCAACGGCGGTGTTCTGGGAAAAATCAACCAGGTAGGAGATAATTTCATCGTGCTGGAAATAGCGAAGGAAACGGAAGTCAAGGTACAGAAGCAGGCCGTTTCCGCAGTCCTGCCCAAGGGTACGCTGAAAACACTCTGACCCGGTCCTGGAATACCTCACCCCAGCTGTTTGTATGCCATTACTTCTAATTCTTAATTCCTAATTCGTAATTCCTGATTTCCATGAACCGTTACCCCGTCTGGAAATACCTGCTGATCATCATCGTTATTGCGGTCGGCTGCCTGTTTGCGTTGCCCAACCTGTACGGCAAGGACCCGGCCCTGCAGGTCTCGGCTTCGCGGGGCGGTGAAATCAGTGAACTGACCCGGTTTTCCATAGAAGATGCGCTGGACAAGGCAGGTATTAAATACGGTGAGATAAGCGTTGCGACGGGAAACCTGGTGGTCAGGTTCCAGGATGCGGAAACCCAGCTCAAGGCCCAGGACGTTGTAAAGGAAGCGCTGGGACGTTCCTATACCGTGGCCCTTAACCTGGCGCCGGCTACGCCGGACTGGTTGCGGTCTCTGGGCGCCGAACCCATGTTCCTGGGCCTGGACCTGCGCGGCGGCGTGCATTTCCTGATGGAGGTGGATATGGAAGCCGCTGTCTCCAAGGCGGAGGAACGCTACGTGTCGGACATCAGGACCCAACTTCGGGATGAGCGGATTCGCTACAGGACCATCCTCCGGCGCAGGGACGGCGGGTTATTGATCCGGTTCCGCGACGCTGAGCAGCGCCGGTTGGGAATCACCGAGATAGAGGATAACTTCCCGGACCTGGAACTCGAGCAGCCCGAGGCGGAGAATGATGAATTCCCCCTGTTGGCCCGGTTAAGCGACAGCAGCGTAACGGAGACCCGGCGCCTGGCCCTGCAGCAAAACATCACCACCCTGCGCAAGCGCGTGAACGAACTGGGCGTGGCCGAGCCGGTCATCCAGCAACAGGGGCTGGAGCGGGTGGTCGTTCAGCTTCCGGGGGTACAGGACACCGCCAGGGCGAAGGACATCCTGGGCGCGACGGCAACCCTGGAGTTCCGCATGACCGATGAGGACCGCGACGTACAGGATGCCCTGGACGGCCGGGTACCGGCCGGTTCCCGGCTGTATTATGAGCGTTCCGGCAACCCGGTCCTGCTGAAGAAACAGATCATGCTCACCGGCGACTATATTATCGACGCCGCGGCCGGCTTTGACTCCGTCTCCGGCAGTCCCAATGTATCCATCACCCTTGACGGCAAGGGTGCGAAGCGGTTCAGCGATGCCACTGCCGAGGAAGTAGGCAGGAATATGGCCGTAGTGTTTATCGAGAACAAGACGGAGACCATCGAACAGGATGGCGAAATGGTGAAGCGCAAGGAAACCATCGAAGAAGTGATCAACGTGGCCACCATCCGCGAACAACTGGGTAAACGCTTTCAGATCACCGGCCTTGATTCCACCGATGAATCCCGTAACCTGGCCCTGCTGCTGCGGGCGGGCGCCCTGGCCGCGCCCATCGAGATCATCGAGGAGCGCACGGTTGGCCCCAGTCTCGGCCAGGATAATATCGACAAGGGTTTCACGTCGGTAAAAATCGGTTTTGTCCTGGTGCTGATTTTCATGGTCCTCTGGTACAAGGCGTTCGGCCTGGCCGCCGACGTGGCGCTGGCGCTGAACCTGGTGCTGATCGTTGCCCTGCTGTCGATGTTGCAGGCGACCCTGACCCTGCCCGGTATCGCCGGGATCGTGCTGACCGTGGGTATGGCGGTAGACGCCAACGTGCTCATATTCCAGCGCATCCGGGAAGAGATCAGGAACGGCAACTCGCCCCAGGCCAGTATCCACGCCGGTTATGAAAAAGCGTTTACGACCATCGCCGACGCCAATATTACAACCCTGTTTGCCGCCATCGTGCTGTTCAGTTTCGGCACCGGGCCGATCAAGGGCTTCGCCGTGACTTTGTCACTGGGGATAGTCTGCTCCATGTTCACCGCGATCATGGTGACCCGGAGCATCGTCAACCTGATCTACGGCGGCAGGAAATTGCGGAAACTGGTTATCTAGTTTATGGACAACCCAAGACAAAGGTTTAATTTTGACTTTATGGGCAAACGCAGGATCGCGGTTGTCTTCTCGGCCGCGCTTATCAGTATTTCACTGTTATCCCTGTTCACGCAGAAACTCAATTTCGGTATCGATTTTACCGGCGGCACCCTGGTGGAGGCAGGTTACGGGGAAACCGTTGAACTGGACCAGGTACGGCACGTGCTGTCTGCTACCCAGTTCAGCGATGCGGTCGTGCAGTATTTCGGCTCCGCACAGGACATATTGATCCGGGTCGCCCAGGTCGAAGGCAAGAACAGTGCGGATATCAGCAACGAGATTATCGATGTGCTGAAACAGTCGGGCCAATCCGTAGAGATTCGGCGCGTGGAGTTTGTCGGACCCCAGGTGGGTGAAGACCTGCAGGAGGACGGTGGTCTGGCGATGATTTATGCCCTGATCATGATCTTTATATATATCGCGTTCCGCTTTCAGCGGCTCTTCTCCGTCGGCGCCATCGCCGCCCTGGTGCACGACGTCACCATTACCATCGGTTTCTTTTCCGTCCTGCAACTGGACTTTGATTTGACCGTGCTGGCGGCGTTGCTGGCGGTCATCGGCTATTCTCTCAATGACACCATCGTCGTTTTTGACCGGATCCGGGAAAATTTCCGCCGCATACGCAAGGGTACGTCGGTGGAGATCGTCAATTCCTCATTGAACCAGACACTCAGCCGTACCCTGATGACGTCCCTGACAACCCTGCTGGTGCTGACCGCCCTGTTCCTGTTCGGAGGCGAGATCATCCGGCCGTTCTCCGCCGCGCTGATCGTCGGCGTTATCATCGGTACGTATTCTTCCATCTACGTAGCCAGCCCGGTCACCCTGGCGCTGGGTATCAGCAAGCAGGACTTGATGCCGGTTGAAAAAGAAGAGTAAAAAAATGTAACAGGGGGCAGAATTTAATTCTGTCCCCTTTTGCTTCCCGACATGAAAATCGTCGCCGACAAGGCCATCCCCTACGCCAGGCGGTTCTTTTCCACCCTGGGTGAAGTCGTCCCGCTTGACAGCAGGGACATCACGCCTGTATCGGTCAGGGATGCCGACTGCCTTGTCATCCGCTCCGTGACCACGGTTGACGAACACCTGCTCGACGGTTCACGGGTAAAGTGTGTTGCCAGCAACTCCAGCGGTACCGACCACGTGGACACCGGCTACCTGGACACCCGGGCTGTTCCCCTGTTCAATGCCAAAGGCTGCAATGCCAACTCGGTGGCCGAGTACGTGTTGAGTTGCCTGTTCGTATTGTCGGAACAATTCGGCATCGGACTGGAAGGCAAAACGGCAGGCATCATCGGCTGCGGCCACGTGGGGGCGCGGCTGCGCTCCCTGCTGCACGTCACAGGCCTGGAAACCCAGGTTTACGATCCGTTTATCAGGGATGAAAACGGCCGCTTCGTTTTCCGCGACCTGGATAGCGTACTGTCCTCGGATATTATTACCCTGCATGTCCCGTTGACGACGGCAGGCGAGTATCCCACCGCGCACATGGTTGACCGGCAGTTTCTGGGCAGGCTCAAAAATGGCGTAATATTTATCAACACCGCACGAGGCGGTGTCGTGAACGAGCGCGATCTGATCGATTTCGCCCGGAAGAACGGCGCGTGCCGGCTGGTCCTGGATGTCTGGGATAACGAACCTGATATCAACGACGAACTGTTCGCACTGGCGTCGCTGGCAACCCCCCATATCGCCGGTTACAGCGCCCAGGCAAGACTGAATGCGACGCGACGGGTGTATGAGCAGGTTTGCGGATACTTTGACGTGGACGCAACGGCAGATGCCGTAATATTGGCTGATGACGATGCTGAATTAAACCTGTCCGGGTTCGACAGAGTGCCCGACGCCGTCCGCACCGCGGTGCTTGCCAGTTATGACGTGCGCAGTGATTGCGCGGCGCTGAACGGGTTGGCGGCAACAGAACCGCACAAACGGGGCGCTTTTTTTAATTCCTTGAGGACGGATTACCCATCCAGGCGGGAATTCCCGGCATTACGGGTTGCCTTGTCCGATAATCAAGGCGTGATCGGCGAGAAGCTTTCAGGGCTGGGGTTCAGTATAAAACCCCCGCCAGGGTAGCAGAGACAATGCGACCCTTCAGCCGCCTGTTGCCGGCGCTCTGGATGTTCTTTTCATTGCCCGGTCCGTCCCAGACGCTGGACGTCATTTCGGGCCCGACTGTGCCTCGACCGAATATTCTCCTGATAATGTCTGACGATCATGCGCAGCGGGCAATAAGCGCCTACGGCGCTGACCTGGCAGCCACACCCAACGTGGACCGCATCGCCCATGAAGGGGCAATATTCCGTAATTCCTTTGTCACCAACTCAATCTGTACGCCATCCCGGGCGGTATTGCTGACCGGAAAATTCAGCCACCGGAACGGGGTGCGAGGCAACGGGGACGTGTTCGACGGCCGCCAGGCAACGCTGCCGCGCATACTGCAACAGCAGGGCTACGAAACAGCCGTTGTGGGGAAATGGCACCTGGGTTCCGAGCCGGCAGGATTTGATCACTGGCAGGTACTGATAGGACAAGGGGAGTATTACAGTCCGCGTTTCCGCACCCCTGAAGGCGAGGTGCAATACGACGGCAGCTACGTGACCGACAAGGTGACTGACCTTGCGCTCGAGTTTTTACAAAACCGGGACAGGAAAAAGCCCTTTATGATGCTGTACCATCACAAGGCGCCCCACCGCAACTGGATGCCGCCGGTCGACGAACTCGACCCCGGCAATATCGTTCACGTTCCACTACCGGAAAATTTTGCTGACGACTATGCAGGGCGCCCCGCCGCGCAGGAAGCGGACATGCGCATCGCCGATATGTTCCTTTCGTATGATTTGAAACTGCGTCCCGATGACTATGAAACGCAGGCGGGCAGCGGGGGTGGCCGCGGCCAGGAAGGCGCAGCAACCGAGGCGCTTGCAGCCTGGCAGGATGCTTATGCACGCATGACCCCGGAACAACAGGCGGCGTGGGACAGGTTTTACGACAGGGTCAACGCGCAATACCAGCAGGTGAAAAGCGACCCGGGGGCGCTTGCGCGCTGGATGTATCAACGTTACCTGCATGATTACCTGGCGACCGTGCGTTCCGTTGACAGGAACGTCGGCCGCGTGCTTGATTACCTGGATGCCGAAGGTTTATACGAAAACACCATAGTCGTTTACACTTCGGACCAGGGCTTCTACCTGGGGGAACACGGCTGGTATGACAAGCGTTTCATGTACGAAGAGTCCATGCGCACGCCGCTGCTGATGCGTTATCCCGCCGCAATTGCCGCAGGGACACGGGTTGATCAACTGGTGCAAAACCTGGATCTGGCCCCGACCCTGCTTGATTTCTCAGGCACGGAGATTCCCGCCGCCATGCAGGGTCTGTCATTAAAAAACCTGTTGAACGGTAACCGGTCCGGCGCCTGGCGCGACGCCCTGTATTACCATTACTACCAGTATCCCGGCTGGCACCTTGTCAATCCCCACTACGGCATCCGCACCGCCACCCACAAGCTGATCCACTTCTACACAATGGATCATTGGGAGTTATACGACCTGGAGCAAGACCCCGGGGAACTGCACAACCATTATAATTCCCCTGCGTACGCGCAACTCAGAACCCAACTCCACGAACAACTGGGGCAGTTGCGTAAACAGTATGGCGACACCATGGACGATAGTTAACCGGAATAATTCCCTCAGGATACGAAGAAGGTGGCGCTGAACCTCGGATTTCTTGCATCTCACAACGGGTCGAACATGCAGGCCGTCATCGATGCCTGCCGCGCGGGCAGGCTTGACGCCAACCCCGCGGTCGTAATCAGCAACAACGGGGATTCCGGCGCCCTGGAACGGGCCCGCAATGAAAAAATCTCCTGGTACCACCTGAGCGGTCGCACCCACCCGGAAGCGGAGGACCTGGACCGGGAAATCGTCGACACCCTGCTCAACCATGACGTCAACCTGGTCGTCCTTGCCGGCTACATGAAGAAAATCGGCCCGGTCACACTGGCCACATTCCCCGGTCACGTCATAAATATCCATCCCGGCCTGTTACCGGAGTACGGCGGCCAGGGTATGTACGGCCGGCGCGTGCACGAAGCCGTGCTTGAGGCGGGCGCCCGGGAGACCGGCGTGACAGTCCATGTGGTGGATCCGATTTACGACCACGGCCCGATCCTGGCGCAGAGGAGAGTAAGGGTGAAAACGTCCGATACCGCAGATACCCTGGCCAAACGGGTACTGGCCGTCGAGCACGAACTCTACGTGGACACGATAGAGCGTGTAATCAGCGGCGAGATAAAGCTGCCAGTGTAACTTTTGGCCGTACTGGGTTCCTGCTTTCGCAGGAACGACGGCGTTGCAGGAATGGAATGCCTGTTATTCGACTGTTATCGTTATCCGCTCCGACATCACGGCGGGTTCATGGGGGATATGGGCAAAATCACCCAGCAACAGTTGCAGGGTGTGTTCCCCCGGAGCCAACTCCAGGGTGGCTTCCGTCTGTCCCTTGCCGAAGTGGAGGTGGTTTTCATCGTTGATAATCGGAAAGTCGAGGGAGGGCAATTCCGTATCCACCAGCAGATGGTGATGGCCCGTATCATCGTACTTGATACCCGCGGGCGCAACGCCCATGTTGTTCAGGCCGAAGCGGACAGTGATCGGGTTAGATAACGTCGCCCCGCCGGCAGGCGAGATGAAATAAAGTTCCGCATTTTCCGGCGCCGGCGTTCTCTCCTGGGCATGACCGGGCAGCGCGCAGAGCGCGAGGAGGAGGATGATCAGTCTGTACATATCAGTATCTCTTTACCTGGATTAGCCGCTAGTTTAGCATGAGGCAGATAACCACGTATAATGGTTGAACTTAAGCATTAAGAATTAGGAATGAATGTGCCGCCTGCGGCAGTGTTCCATTTTCCAATTCCTAATTCCTAATTCGTAATTAATATCGTGTTGATAAACCGGATAACTGACCTCTACGACCGCTATATCCTCGGGCGGCCCAGGCTGGTCCTGTTGGCGCTCCTGGTCGTATTTTCTTTCTTTGCCTGGCACTCCAGGGACTTCAAACTGGATGCCTCCACCGACACCCTTATCCTGGAACACGATAAAGACCTGCGCTTACTGCGCGAAACAAACAAACGTTACGAAACGCAGGAGTTCCTGGTCGTGACGTTCACTCCCCATGCGGACCTGTTTTCAGAAACGTCACTGGAAACGATTCACCGGTTGCGGGAGGATTTGGAACAGATACCGGGTGTTGCCTCGGTATTCTCGTTGCTCGATGCCCCGCTGGTAAAAATCGTCGGCGGCACACTGGCTGAGGTGGCGGCAAACTATCGCACCCTGGAGGACCCGACCGTAGACCGGGACCTTGCCCGCGCAGAACTGCTGGCCAGCCCCGTATTCCTTGACCTGCTAATCAGTGCTGATGCCGGGACCACGGCGCTGCAGGTCAACCTGAAAAACAAGGTTATCTTCAGCGAAGCGCAGAAAAGGAAAAACGAACTGCTGGTCAAACAGGACAACGAGGGCCTGACTGAAGCGGAGCAGCTTGAGCTGGCAGACACCCAGGAACGCTATGATGAAGTCAAGGAGGATGCCACCCGAATTAATCATGAAACCGTGGCAGCGGCCCGTGCGGTTATGGATCGTTACCGGGATCAGGGGACTCTCTACCTGGGCGGCATACCCATGATTGCGGACGATATGATCACCTTCATCAAGAACGACCTGGTGGTGTTCGGCGCCGGCGTATTTGCCTTCCTGGTGATCATGTTGTCAATCATTTTCAGGCAGGCCCGTTTCGTTCTGCTGCCCCTGTGCAGTTGCGGCTTTGCGGTGATCATCATGATGGGATTGCTGGGCCTCATCGGCTGGCCGGTCACGGTGATATCGTCCAATTTCATTTCGCTGATGCTCATTCTCACCATGTCCATGAACGTGCACCTGGTAGTGCGTTACCGGCAACTGAGGCGTGACTTTCCCGATCAAAGCCAGAATCAACTGGTATCCAATACGGTCCGGCGCATGGTATGGCCCTGCCTGTATACCGCGCTGACCACCATGATCGGCTTCGGGTCACTGGTGGTCAGCGATATCAAGCCGGTGATTGATTTCGGCTGGATGATGACCCTGGGACTCGGCGTTACCTTCCTGACGTCCTTCCTGCTGTTTCCGGTTATCCTGATTTCCCTGGACAAGAAGATCACGTCTCCCGGCAAACAGGAAGTGCCGTTTACCGCAACACTGGCAAGAACGACCGAAAGATACGGCAACGGCGTAGTTGTGATTGCACTGCTGCTGGCCGCGCTCAGTCTTTACGGCGTATCCCGGTTGAAGGTAGAGAACAGTTTCGTCAATTACTTCAGCGATGACACGGAAATACACCAGGGACTGAAATTGATCGACGACGAACTGGGCGGCACTGCGCCCCTGGATGTGGTCCTGACATTCGACCCGGTCAAGGAGTATGGAGAAGAAGAGGGAGAAGAGCCGGCCGGGGATGATGAATTTGAAGACCTGGACGACCTGTTCGGCGGCTTCGATGAGGAACCCGCAGATCCGGCGGATGCCTGGTTCACCGCCTACAAGATCGACCGCATCAAGGCAGTCCACGGCTACCTGGACAGCCTGCCGGCAGTGGGCAAGGTACAATCGCTGGCTTCGCTGCTGCGCATAGCCGAAGACCTGAACCAGGGCGAGGAGTTCGATGCCTTTGAACTGGCGGTCATCAACAAGAAACTGCCGCAGGAGGTAAAGGAGCAACTGATTGATCCGTACATCTCCATTGACGACAACGAAGCCCGCATCAACATGCGCATCCTGGATTCCCTGCCGGACCTGCGGCGCAAGCAATTCCTGGAAAAAATCGATGAAGACCTGCGCACGGAACTGGGACTGACCGGGGATGAATACCAGGTCAGCGGCATGATGGTGCTGTACAACAACATGCTGCAAAGCCTGTTTACCTCCCAGATTGAAACCCTGGGTGTGGTGATGCTGGGCATCGCGCTGATGCTCCTGGTCCTGTTCCGTTCCATTTCCCTTGCCGTCATCGGCATCCTGCCGAATATCCTGGCCGCCGGCATCATACTGGGGCTGATGGGCATCCTGGATATCCCCCTGGATATGATGACTATCACCATCGCCGCCATCACCATCGGCATCGCTGTGGATAACAGCATCCATTACATCTACCGCTTCCGCGAAGAATACCCCCGTAAGGCAGACTACGTGGCGACGCTCCATTATTGCCATGCCAACATCGGCCGGGCCGTTTTTTATACGGCAATAACCATCATCATCGGTTTTTCAATCCTGGTGATGTCCAACTTCATACCGACAATTTACTTCGGCCTGCTCACCGCCCTGGCCATGTTCATTGCATTGCTGGCGGCGCTGACCCTGTTGCCGAAACTGATCCTGATATTCCGCCCGTTCCGGAAATAGAGTCGGACATTTGGGACATTTGTCGGGAACTTTACCAAATTAATTCTTTCTCAATTGTCAGGATCAAATTAGAATACGTGGTTTAGTCCCATACTTATTCAATCAGGAGTAATCTAACCATGAAGCGGAAAGTTGGCATTTTTGTGATATTACTGTTGCCGTTGTTGACCGTCACGGCGCCGGCGCAGGACATAGAAAAACCGGAAGACGTCATACTCAGTACCGTCGATAACGTGATCTCACGCATAACCGCGGAAAGGGAGATGCTGGATGCGCAACCGGAGACAGTTTATAACCTGATTAATGACCTGATTATCCCCGTCTTCGATTTCCACAATATGTCCAGGTGGATACTGGGCAAGTACTGGAAGCAGGCCAGCGAGGAACAGCGCGGTGTCTTCACCACTGAATTCAAGGACCTGCTGGTGCGTACCTATGCCAAGGCGGTGCTGGGGTTTACCAACGAGAAGGTCAATTACCTGGAGACCCTGACAGGCTCCAAACCCAACATCGTGATGGTGAAGACCCAGATAATCTCGGAGGCCGGTATCACGCCGGTCAACTACACCATGCATATCAGCGACGGCAGCTGGAAAGTGGTGAACGTCGCCTTTGAGGGGATCAGCCTGGTGGAGACCTACCGGAAATCGTTTGCCTCCGAAATTCGCAATAACGGCCTCGAATCACTGCTGCAAAAGCTCGTTGACAAAAACGAAACGCTGGAGCGGTCGTTGACCGAGGAAACATAGCGTTCAACTGCATTTATCCCGGGGAACCCGATGCAGGTTGAAGATATCACAAGACTGATCGAAGCCGGCGTACCTGACAGTGTGGTCGAGGTGGAAGGTGATGGAACACACTTTACGGCAATTATCGTAAGCGATGTTTTTGCCGGAAAAAACATGGTCCAGCAACACCAGGTGGTCTACAAGGCCCTGGGCGACAAAATGGGAACAGACATCCATGCGCTCTCCATACAAACCTATACGCCGGAACAGTGGAAGAAGAAGAGTCCTTTTCGTGTAATCTCAGCAACGTAACCCGTGGATAAGCTGACTATCCAGGGTGGTGTCCCGTTGTGTGGTGAGATCAGGATCTCAGGCGCAAAAAATGCCGCCCTGCCTATACTGGCAGCCACCTTGCTGACGGACAAGCCGGTGCTGATCGGCAATATCCCGCATTTACACGATATTACGACGACCATGGAGTTGCTGGGTCTGATGGGCTCGGAATTGATGCTGGACGAGCGCATGAATATCGAGGTGAACAACCGGAACGTAGACAGGTTGTATGCCCCCCACGACCTGGTGAAAACCATGCGCGCATCGATTCTGGCGCTGGGACCGTTGCTCAGCCACTATGGTCAGGCTCAGGTTTCCCTGCCTGGCGGATGCACTATCGGTTCGAGGCCGGTCGACCTGCACCTTAAAGGACTTTCAGCCATGGGCGCGCAAATCGAAGTGAATGACGGTTATATCCATGCCCACTCCAGGCGTTTGCACGGCGCTTATATCAACTTCGACCTGGTGACCGTTACCGGCACTGAAAACCTGATGATGGCCGCCACACTCGCGGACGGACGCACCGTTATCGAAAATGCCGCACGGGAACCGGAAGTGGCGGACCTGGCAAACTGTCTCAATACAATGGGGGCGAACATTACCGGCGCCGGAACGAACAGGATTGAAATTGAGGGAGTAGAGCAACTCAACGGCGCCAGGTATGATATATTGCCCGACCGGATAGAAACCGGCACTTACCTGGTCGCGGCAACCATGACCGGCGGCAAGGTCAAGCTGAAAAATACCGACCCTTCCTTGCTGGAAGCGGTTCTGCAGAAACTGTCGGAGGCAGGCGCGCATATCACCTGCGACGACAGTTCCATATCGCTGGAAATGGAAACCGGCACAAAACCCAGGGCGGTTGATATAAATACCGCCCCTTTCCCCGGTTTTCCTACGGACATGCAGGCACAGTTCACTGCCATGAACTGTATCGCCGAGGGGCGCGCCGTTATAACCGAAAATATTTTCAATAACCGGTTCATGCACGTGGGGGAGTTACGGAAAATGGGAGCGGACCTGGAACTGGCCGAAAACCATGTCGTGGTAAACGGCGTCGATAAACTGAGAAGCGATACCATTACCGCGAAAGATTTAAGGGCCTCGGCATGCCTGATACTGGCGGGTCTTGTCGCGCAAGGGGAGACGCTGGTTGAACAGGTGTATCATATCGACCGCGGCTACGAGACCATCGAGGAAAAGCTGATGCAACTGGGTGCACAAATTAAACGGTTGCCCTGAATTGGGAATTACGAATTGGGAATTGGGAATTAGGAATTGAGGGTTGAAATACTTCTGACCCCAGATATTCAAATACCATGAAAGACGGGATTACTATTGCGGTTTCAAAGGGGCGGATTCTGGACGAGTCTTTGCCCTTGCTTGCGCGCGCCGGTGTGCGTCCCCTCGATGATCCGGACACGACCCGCAAGCTCATTTTTGAAACCAACCAGGAGGGGGTCAGGCTGATCGTCATCCGTGCGGCTGACGTGCCTACCTACGTACTGAACGGCGGCGCCGATCTCGGCATTGCCGGGAAAGACGTGCTGATGGAATGTGACAGCGACAACCTTTATGAACCGCTGGACCTGAAGATCGCCCGTTGCCGCATGATGCTGGCAGGGCCCAGGGATGCAACAGCGATGACGGGGCGTTTACGCGTCGCTACCAAGTACGTTATCACGACCCGGAACTTTTTTGCCGAAAGAGGACAACAGGTGGAGATCATCAAGCTGTACGGTTCCATGGAACTCGCCCCGGTGCTGGGGTTGTCCGATATTATTGTCGACCTTGTAAATACGGGGAATACCCTGAAAGAGAACGGGTTGGTAGCGCTGGAAAACATCGCGGATATCAGTTCCCGCCTCATTGTCAACAAGGCCGCCATGAAGATGAAGCAGGCGCTGATAAAACCGTTCATAAGACGCATTGCCGGGGCCGTATCAGGATGATGCGCATTACCAGGCTGGCCGATTCCGACCCGGAGTTTGAGGGCCGTTTCACACAACTGCTGTCCGGCAATGAAACCCTGGATCCGGAGTTGACCGCGACCGTCTCGGCAATCCTGAATAACGTCAGGGACAACGGTGTCGCTGCCCTGGTGGAATACACCAACCGGTTAGACCATCGACGCATCGGGCCCGACGACCTGGAAGTGACAGACGCAGCGCTGCAACAGGCCCTGACGGCTGTACCGGATGACACGCTCCGGGCCCTGGAACACGCCGCGGCGCGGATACGCGATTTCCACCAGCATCAGAAAGGCCGTTCCTGGTCTTACCAGGACCAGGACGGTTCGACCCTGGGTCAGCGGATTACACCCCTGGACAAGGTCGGTATCTACGTTCCCGGCGGCAAGGCGGCTTATCCGTCGTCGGTTTTGATGAATGCGATACCGGCTAAAGTCGCAGGCGTCCCGGAAATAATCATGGCTGTTCCCGCCGTAAATGACGGGATTAACCCCATCGTCATGGCAGCGGCACAGGTGGCGGGTGTCGACCGGGTCTTCAGCATCGGCGGCGCCCAGGCTATCGCCGCCCTTGCCTACGGCGCCGGACCCGTCCCCGCGGTCGACAAGATCGTCGGGCCGGGAAACCGTTACGTGGCTGCAGCCAAACGGCTGGTATACGGCGTTGTCGGCATAGATATGATCGCCGGCCCCTCCGAGGTTGTCATCGTTGCCGACGAGAGCGCAGACCCGGACTGGATCAGCATGGATATGTTCGCCCAGGCAGAGCACGACGAGGACGCCAGGGCCATCCTGGTGACCACCGACGCAAGCCTGCCGGAAAGGGTTGAAAACTCAATCAACCGGCAAATCGGGCAGATGGAACGTGCCGCCATTATCCGCGCTTCGCTGGAAAACAACGGTGCATTGATCCGGGCAGGGAACATCGAACAGGCGTGCGCTATCGTGAACCGGCTGGCGCCGGAGCACCTGGAACTGGCCGTACGGGAACCGGACAGCTACCTGGCCGGTATCAGGCACGCCGGTGCGATCTTCCTTGGGCATTTTGCCGCAGAGGCAATAGGAGATTATTGCGCAGGTCCGAACCATGTGCTGCCCACCGGCAGAAGCGCAAGGTTCTCGTCCCCGCTGGGTGTTTATGATTTCCAGAAACGCTCATCGCTGATCGATTGCAACGCCGCGTCTGCCGCAAGCCTTGCCCGCACCGCAACAGTGCTGGCCCGCGCCGAGGGGCTGACCGCCCATGCCCGTTCTGCCGAACTGCGTATGAAAGATAATTAATTCACTGTCTGGGGGCGGGGCGTTCCGCCACCTGCACCTCAACCGTCTGTGTTTTCCAGCCGCGCAGGAGTTCTATTTCCATACTGGCGCCCGGTTTGACCTGTGAGATCATGTTGATCGTTTCGCGCGGGTCATTCAGTGGCTTGCCGTCGATCCATGTCATGATATCGCCGGGCATGATCCCCGCCTGATCTGCCGGACTGCCGTTGAGAACAGCGGCAATCAGGATGCCGCTTTCATCCAGTCCTGCCGCATCCCTGATGTCCTGCGGGACGATCTGCGCTTCGATGCCGATCCAGCCCCTGATAACGTGACCGTATTCAATGATTTGCTGCAACACGTCCAGGGCCAGATTCGTCGGAATAGCCAGACCTATGCCTTGCGAACCACCACTGCTGGATATTATGGCAGTGTTGATGCCGATCAGCTTCCCCAGGGCGGAAACCAGGGCGCCGCCGGAGTTGCCCGGGTTGATGTCAGCGTCGGTCTGGATAAAATTCACGAACGTCGTAATCCCCACCCTGTTACGGCCCGTGGCGCTGACTATGCCCTGGGTGACCGTTTGTCCGAAATCGTAGGGATTACCAATGGCCAGGACAACGTCTCCCACGCTTACCAGGCTCGAATCGCTGGTGGGCGCGACATGGAGGTTATCCATGGCTATTTTCAGCACGGCCAGGTCGGTATCCACGTCTACGCCCACGACCTCCGCCGAATCCTGCCGGCCGTCGTACAAGGTGACGAGTATTTCGTCTGCGTTGCGGATGACGTGGGCATTGGTCAGCAGATAACCTCTTGCGTCCATAATCACCCCGGAACCGAGATTGTTGCGCCGCTCTGCCGGTGCCTGCGGGCCGAAGAAACGGCGGAACAGGGGATCCTGGAACAAGGGATGTATTGTGCGCCGCTCTATGTGTGTGGAGTAAACGTTAACTACCGCCGGCGCCACCGCGTTCACCGCCTCGCGGTATGAGACGACACCTTCCCGGCCAGGTATAACACCACTGCCGTTTTGCGCGGAATTCAGGCCGGGGAACAGGTACAGCAACACGAAGGCAACGGCCAACCCGGCGACTACGGATTGAATAACAAATCCGGCAAAACCCGGTTTAGGAGGAAAAATCGAACTGCCTTTAAACGGAATAAATTTCGTGCTATAAATCCTGGTAAATAACTTGTTTATAGCCTTTCTCACGTTCGCTTTGGTATTATCAACATCTGCTTGAATTTCGGTCCGGTTATAGCAAATAATCCGGGATTATTCCATCACTTTCCTCACCGTTCAGTGAGCCCAGTCGACGAAAACTTTACGGTAATCGTGCCGGACCGCCATAGCGGCAAACGGCTTGACCAGGTCCTGGCGCTGTTATGCCCACAGCATTCCCGCGCCCGCCTGCAGACGTGGATCAGGAACGGTTTTGTTACCGTGGACGGCGCTTCCCTGAAGCAGAAAGACACGGTCCGGGGCGGGCAATCGATCGAGGTAAGGGCGCAGCTCACCAGTCACAACGAAAAATGGACGGGACAGGAAATCCCCATCGATATCATACACGAGGACGACGCCATTCTTGTAGTCAACAAGGCGCCGGGAATTGTCGTTCACCCCGGTGCAGGTAACCCGGACCGCACCCTGGTCAATGCCTTGCTGTATTACTGTCCCGAACTTGCGCAGATCCCGAGGGCGGGAATAGTACATCGCCTGGACAAGGACACCTCCGGGATCATGGTGGTGGCAAAATCACTGCCGTCCCACACGAGACTGGTCAGGGATTTATCGGAAAGGAGAATTACCAGGGAATACCGTGCAGTGGTACACGGACAGCTGATCAGCGGCGGGACGATAACCGCTGCCATTGGCAGACACCCGACGCTACGCACGCGCATGAGCGTGACAGACAGGGGGAAAAACGCGACCACCCATTACCGGATCGTAAAAAAATTCCCCGTCTGCACGGATATCAAACTGAGCCTGGAGACGGGACGCACCCATCAGATACGGGTCCATATGGCGCACCTGGGTAACCCCGTCATCGGCGACCCCGTCTATGGCGGGAGGAAGCGCTTCCCGAAAAACGTATCGGCTACGCTCAGGGAGGCGCTTGCCGCCTTTCCCAGGCAGGCCCTGCATTCGCTGCGGTTGGAACTGCCGCACCCGGTGACCGGTAACCGTGCGGAGTGGGAAGCGCCCCTCGCCGCCGACATGGAAAACCTCCTGGGTGTCATAAGCAGTGAAACAGACGCATAACAACTGGATAGATCCGGACTGGGCGGCTCCCGCGCATGTACATGCGGGGACTACGACCCGCGCTGGCGGCGCCAGCCTTGCTCCATTCAACGGTTTCAATCTCGCCGGACACGTCGGAGACGACGCGGAGGCAGTCGCGGAAAATCGCCTGCAACTGCGGAAGCAATTAAACCTACCGGCGCAACCGCTCTGGTTGAACCAGCAGCACGGCAACAGGGTGATCAAGGCGGAGACGCAACAGCCCGGCCCCGCAGACGGTACATATTCGGACATGGGCGGCAAGGTCTGTGCGCTACTGACTGCCGACTGTATCCCGTTATTGCTGTGCAACCGCGACGGCACCGAGATCGCGGCCCTGCACATCGGCTGGCGCGGCCTGTGCAAAAGAATAATCCAACGCGGCCTGTCCATGTTTAACGCCGCGCCTCATGAACTGTCGGCCTGGATCGGGCCGCATATCAGCCAGGAAAATTACGAGGTCGGCGCTGACGTGGTCTCCGCCTGCTCATCGATCTGGCCGGAAACCCGGCTTGCAATCACTCCCGGCCGCGCAGGCCATTGGCACCTGGACCTTGGACAACTGGTCAAAACAGAACTGCGGCAACTGGGAGTGGCAGACATATCCGGTTGCCGGCACTGTACCTACGCCAACAAGGAGATGTTCTATTCCTACCGCAGGGACAGTATTACCGGGCGCATGGCAAGCCTGATCTGGATGGAGTGAATATTCGGGGTCAGAGCAATTGCTCTGACCCCGAATATTCACTCTGACCCCGGATATCCGCCGTTTTTCTGTCCGGCCTTGAATCACGGCGGGATGCCCATATTAATACAGTATAGCGAAGCTACTTTATGGAGATGTTATGCGTACTGATCGATTAACCAGCAAATTTCAGCAGGCCCTGGCGAGCGCCCAGAGCCTGGCGCTCGGGCGCGATAACCAGTTCATTGAACCGGTACACCTGATGGCCGCGCTGCTGGACCAGGAAGACGGCTCGACCACCCACCTGCTGGGTCTCGCCGGGGTAAACGTAGGACGCCTGCATAAGGGGATAGCCCGGGCCATGGAGAATTTACCCCGGATACAGGGACATGACGGGGAAGTATTCGTGTCCAAGGACCTGGAGCGACTGCTTAACCTCACCGATAAGTACGCGCAGCAACGCAAGGATCAATATATCTCCAGCGAACTGTTCTCCCTTGCCGCGCTGGAAGATAAATCAGGGTTGGGGAAACTGCTGAAAGAGTGCGGCGCCGATAAGCAGAAAACCGAGGCGGCAATAGACAAGATCCGCGGCGGGGAAAACGTGATCGACCCGCACGGTGAAGACAACCGCGGCGCGCTGGATAAGTTCACGATTGATTTGACCGACCAGGCCGGCAAGGGAAAACTGGACCCCGTTATCGGCCGGGACGAAGAGATACGCCGCACCATCCAGGTCCTGCAGAGACGGACGAAAAACAACCCGGTGCTGATCGGCGAACCGGGTGTAGGCAAGACCGCGATAGTCGAGGGCCTGGCGCAACGAATAGTCAACGGCGAGGTGCCCGACGCCCTGAAAGGAAAGCAGTTGCTGGCCCTGGACATGGGTTCCCTGATAGCCGGAGCAAAATTCCGGGGTGAATTTGAAGAACGCCTGAAAGCCGTCCTGAATGACCTCGACAAGCAGCAGGGCCGCATCATCCTGTTTATCGACGAGGTACATACCATGGTCGGCGCCGGCAAGGCGGAAGGGTCAATGGATGCCGGCAACATGCTGAAACCTGCCCTGGCCCGGGGGGAACTGCACTGTATAGGCGCCACGACCCTCGACGAATACCGGGAAAATATTGAAAAGGACGCCGCGCTGGAACGCCGCTTCCAGAAGGTGTTCATCGACGAACCTGACGTGAACGACACCATTGCCATCCTGCGCGGCCTGAAGGAACGCTATGAAGTACACCATAACGTGCAGATTACCGATCCGGCCATCGTATCTGCAGCCACGCTGGGGCAGCGTTACATCACCGACAGGCAACTGCCCGACAAGGCAATCGACCTGATCGACGAAGCGGCCAGCCGTATCAGCATCGAGATCGACTCCAAGCCGGAGTCGATGGATCGCCTGGAGCGGCGCCTCATTCAAATGAAAATTGAGCGCGAAGCCCTGAAGAAGGAAACCGATGAGGCTTCAAAACAACGCCTGGCCGATCTCGAACGCGAGATAAGCCAGGTTGAGCTGGAGTTTGCGGACCTGGAAGAAATCTGGAAATCCGAAAAGGCGGCATTGCAGGGCGCGCACGATATCAAGGAACGACTGGAACAGTCGCGCCTGGAATTCGAAGCGGCGCAACGCGCAGGCGACCTCAACCGGATGTCGGAACTGCAATACGGCATTATTCCGGAACTTGAAAAGCAACTCGAAAACGCAGACCGTACCGAAGCGAAACCGATGCAGCTGTTACGCAACAAGGTAACGGAAAACGAGATTGCGGAAGTGGTTTCCAAGTGGACGGGAATACCGGTCGCCAGGATGCTGCAGGGCGAGAAAGACAAGCTGTTACAGATGGAGGAAGCGTTGCGGCAACGGGTTGTCGGCCAGGATGAAGCCATCGTCGCTGTTGCGGACGCCATCCGCCGCGCACGCGCCGGTCTTGCCGATCCCAACAGGCCGAACGGTTCGTTTCTTTTCCTCGGACCGACCGGCGTGGGGAAAACGGAACTGTGTAAAGCACTGGCTGACTTTCTATTTGACAGCGAAGAGGCCATTGTCCGCATCGACATGTCCGAATACATGGAAAAACACGCGGTAGCCCGTTTGATCGGCGCACCGCCGGGTTACATCGGTTACGACGAGGGCGGACAGCTTACCGAGCGGGTCAGGCGCAGGCCCTACAGCCTGGTACTGCTGGACGAGGTGGAGAAGGCCCACCCCGATGTTTTCAACGTCCTGTTACAGGTGCTGGACGATGGCCGCCTGACCGACAGCCAGGGCAGGACGGTTGATTTCCGTAACACGGTCATCATCATGACCTCGAACCTCGGTTCAGACCGCATACGGGAACTGCCGGACGATGCGGACTATGACACGATGAAATCGACGGTGCTGGAACTAGTATCGTCTTATTTCCGGCCGGAATTCCTCAACAGGATTGACGACCTCGTGGTCTTCCACACGTTGAAGCGATCGCAGCTCAACGCCATTGCCGGGATCCAGGTCAACAGGCTGAAACAGCGCCTGGCGGAGCAGGACATCGTCATCACCATCTCGGACAAGGCAAAAGAGACCCTGGCAAATATCGGGTTTGATCCCGTTTACGGCGCACGGCCCCTGAAGCGGGCTGTACAGACCCACCTGGAAACTCCCCTGGCAAAGGAACTGCTGGCCGGGAAATTTCACGCCACGGATACTATTAACGTGGATGCCGAAGACGGGGCATTGACGTTTTCGGCCGGCTAGTTTCCAGATTTCAGTTGTCAGTTGCCGGTATTTGGTATAAAGATACACGCTGAATACTGACGATTGAACTTGAATACATTCCCGCAGATACCACTCCCTCTCTTTTATGCCTTGAGCGCCATGCTCGGGTTGCTCATCGGGAGTTTTCTTAACGTGGTTATACGGCGTCTTCCCGTCATGATCGAGACGGTATGGCGCCGGGAATGTCATGAATTTCTCGAAACCACGCCTGCAGCACAACCCGGCCCGGAACCGTATAACCTGATCAGGCCCGGATCCAGTTGTCCGCATTGCGGACACAGGATAACTCCCATCGAGAACATTCCCGTGTTGAGTTACCTGCTGCTCAGGGGGAAATGCTCCAGTTGCAGCAACAATATCCCGTTACGTTACCCCTTCGTCGAAACCCTGACGGCACTCCTGACGGTGCTTGTCGCCATAAACTTCGGTATCAGTACCCAGACGGTTTTTGCCTGCCTGTTTACCTGGGCGCTAGTTTCGTTATCCTTTATCGATATCGACCATCAACTGCTGCCGGACAGTATCACCCTGCCTTTGCTGTGGCTGGGCCTGGTTTGTAACTATTTCGGCTTATTCACTGATTTGTATTCCGCCCTGATGGGCGCTGTCGCCGGTTACGGAATATTCTGGCTGATCCGTGTGCTGTTCAAACTCATTGCCGGAAAGGAAGGAATGGGATTGGGAGATTTGAAACTACTCGCCATGCTCGGGGCATGGACGGGTTGGCAGGCGCTGGCATCCATTATTTTCATTTCCTCACTGCTCGGTTCACTGGTCGGTATATACCTGGTGTATCTGCGCGGGCGGCGGGGCCTGCCCTGGCGCGGTTCAAGGCAGGAACCGGCACAGATCTCTTTCGGGCCTTTCCTTGCGCTGGCAGGCTGGCTCAGCCTGGTATGGGGATTGAACGTTTTTGATTATCTGTACCTGCCGGGAGGGATTGTGATATGAAGCATCCCATGCAGGTAGGCTTGACCGGGGGGATAGGCTGCGGCAAATCGACAGTCAAAAATTGTTTTGACGACCTTGGCGTCCCTACGGTAGATGCAGATGAGATATCCCATGATATTACCAGGCACGGCCTGGCAGCTTTCTACGAAGTGGTTGCCCTGTTCGGCGAAGAGTGCCTGGACGAAGCAGGCAACCTGAACCGGCAATACCTGCGCGAACTGATCTTCGCCACGCCGGCACTGAAAAAACAACTGGAAGCCATCATCCATCCCCGCGTGCGCCGGAGGATTCAGGAGTTCCTGACCCGGGTAACCTATCCTTATTGCATTATCTGCATCCCCCTGTTGCTGGAAACGGGCGGGCAGGCAACCATGGACCGGGTCCTGGTGGTCGATGCGCCCGAAGAATTACAGATAGCGCGCGTCTCCCGGCGGGACAGGGCGAATGAAGACCAGACAAGGAGTATAATCAAATCCCAGATCAGCCGGGAGGAGAGACTGCGTTACGCGCATGATATTATTGTCAACGATGGTAATATTAACGATTTGAAAAAAAAGGTCGTGAATTTACATGGCGAATATATCGAGTTATCCCTTCAGAAAAACAACCAATAACTGATAACCTGATCTGATAACCATGGAAAATCGTCTCGTATATGAACATCCCCTGAGTGAACGCATCAGGACTTTACTGAGAATTGAGAACCTGTTTCACCGCCTGGATAATTATTCGGGATCGCAGGACCTGTGGGATATACGCCTGACTATCTCCCTGCTGGTCGACCTGAATGATTTAATTAAGTGGTCCGACTGCAAAACCGACCTGGCCAAGGAAATGGAGCGGTGCCGGTCAATCCTGGGCGCGCTGGAAGGTAATCCGGGAGTGGATTCATACAAGCTCAAACAGGTCCTCAGCGACCTCAATGAATGTCTTGAAACCATGCAGGATAATGCCTACGTACCCGGAGCAACACTGGAGAAGGATGAGTTGATTACTTCCATCAGGCAGAAAAGCTCCGTGGCAGGCGGCGCCTGCAATTTTGACCTGCCCGCCTATCACCACTGGTTGAACAAGCCTACCCGTATCAAGCAACAGTGCCTGCGCGAATGGCAGGAAGACCTGTTAACCATCAAAAAGGGCACAAACCTGGTGCTGAACCTGATCCGGAATAACGCTATCGCCACCAAGGAAACTGGCAAGGAGGGATTTTTTCAGCAATCCGTCGAGTCCGGTACGAAATACCAGTTGATCAGAATCGTCGTTCCCAGGGACCTGAAATATTTTCCTGAGATAAGTGGCGGAAAACACCGGGTTACGGTCCGGTTCATGGAACAGTCCGAGACCGCGAACCGGCCGGAACAAACCGGGAATGACGTGGAATTCGAACTGCATTTCTGCGTTTCCTGACCATCACCGGGTCAATGCCTGGTTTATTCTCGCAGCTGAACCGGATCTGTCCCACACATCGCTGATCAGGGCAATTCCCTGGGCGCCGTGTGGCGCGGCATGCGCCAGGTCGGAGAGTCTCATCCCGCCCAGGGCATAAACCGGAACAGGTACCTGCCTGACCAGTTCAGAAAACCCGTCCCATCCCAGGGTGTCATCCGTGTAATCTGCGGCCTGCCCCCCGGCTCCGCCGGTAGCGGCTGACCCCTTTTTTCGCACCGGAGACAGGACACAGAAATCAACATCAATCTCCACCGCATGCGCCAACTCACGCATGTTATGGCAGGAAGCGCCAACCCGGGAACCGGAAGGCAACGGACGTCCGGTTAACCCCAACAGGCGTTCGGCGGTCAAATGAACGCCGTCAGCGCCGGCTGCCACGGCAAACTCAGGAGTGGAATTGACTATGAGTTCCGCGCCATGGCTCCTGCACGCGTCAATCATTTCCATGACTGCGGGTTTATGATTATTTGCCGATTTGCTCCTGAACTGCACCAGCTTCACGCCGGCCGCCAGGTATTTGCGTAACTCATTCATGAAGGCTGGAGAATAACTGTCCAGGTCCGGGGTGATGAGATACACTGCCGGCAGTTTGCAAGCGGCAATAATCCCCTTGTTGGCCGCGGGGAAATCCGTTGCCTCCAGGGAGGAAATATCCACCCACTGCGTCGCCTGCCCTTCATTACCCCGCAACTGTCCGGTCCAGCCATGCACTTTCCAAACGCTGAACCGTAACGGTTTGTCGGGATAATCGTAATCGAACGAGATAAGCGGTGAACAGTCCCTGGCATTAATGTTGAGTTCCTCGAACAATTCCCGCTTCAGGGCCTGAAACGCAGTCTCATCATTCCGGGCCTTGCCTCCGGGGAACTCCCACATGCCGCCGAGATGGGATTGGCGCGGGCGCCTGGCTACCAGCACCTTGTCCCGGGCGGCGTTGTAGACAACGCCCAGGGCAATATGATCTCTGGAACGCATGGGATTCATAATTAATTCGTAATTGATTCCAAATTGTCCGTCAGGACCTGTATTCGGCGTTAATCGTGACGTAATCATGGGACAGGTCGCAGGTCCAGTAGCAGGCGCTTGCAGTTCCCTGGTCCAGGTCGATGCGTATCTCGATTTCATCATCCTGCATGGCGGCTGTTCCCCGTTCTTCAGTATAGTCTTTTGCCCTGGCGCCGTTTTCAACGATGCAAACCTCGTTCAGATGCACCGAAATCCTGTCTATATCCAGGTCCGCGCCCTTGCTTCTCCCGATTGCCGCCAATATTCTGCCCCAATTGGGATCGGACGCATATAATGCAGTCTTTACCAGCGGAGACGTTGCCACCGCGTCGGCTACAGCAGTACATTCTGTTTTACTCCGGGCATTATCGACCCGTATAGTCACAAATTTCGTGGCGCCCTCGCCATCCCTGACAATGTCCTGGGCCAGCCCGGTACATACTTCCGTTATCCGGGCTTCCAGACGGTCGTACGCCGGACCGGCTTCAGCAACCATCCTGCCGGCGCTGTTGTTGCCGGTGGCGACCAGGACGCAGGCGTCGTTGGTGGAGGTATCGCCGTCAACACAGATCCTGTTGAACGATTCATCAACGGCGGTTTTCAGTATGCGGTCCAGGGCGCCCTGGGATACGTTGGCATCGGTGGCGATAAAGGCAAGCATAGTGGCCATGTCCGGTTTGATCATACCGGCGCCCTTCGCTATGCCGGTTACGGCGAACGCTTCAGGACCAGCACCAGTTGCGCTACTGCCTTTCAGCCGCGTATCGGTGGTCATGATGGCCCGCGCGCAATCGGGCCAGGCGTCTTCCGTCAAGCTGTCGAACAGTTCGGGCAGGGCGCGACATATTTTATCGACCGGCAGGTACTCCCCGATTACCCCGGTGGAAAACGGTAATACGGCCTCCGCCGCGCACCCGGCCAGGCCGGCCAGGGCCTTGCAGACCCGGGTTGCATCGTTGATACCTTGCGCACCTGTCCCTGCATTGGCATTGCCCGCGTTGACAAGCAGATATTTCACGGGACCATGCTGCAGGTGCTCCCTGGCGACGGCAACCGGCGCCGCGCAAAACCGGTTGCGGGTAAACACTGCGCTGACTCTGGCGCCGTCGCAGATCTCGAACAAGGCCAGATCGTCCCTGTCCGCGCCATAAATGCCAGCCGTACAGGCTGCAAGCCTGATGCCTTCAACAGGCGAGAGTTCTGGGGAACGTGTTAATCCGACGGCCATGCTTTAACCATAGAGATCACCCGGAATCTCTGTGTTCTCTGTGGTAAGGGCTTCATCTCAGGCCAGTTTGCCATGGCAGAACTTGAATTTTTTCCCGGAACCGCAGGGGCAGGGCTCATTACGGCCGATTTTCTTTTGATTGCGTATATAGGGTTTTTGCTGCTGGACCTCACCAGGCTTGTCCATGGCGCTGGGTGCGTCCGGATGATTGAACTGCATTTCCGCAGGCCTGGGCCGCCGTTGCAATACCTGTGCATCCTGGTCCTCCCTGACCTGTATTTTCGCAAGTATGGTAACAACGTCATATTTGATGTTTTCCAGCATGTCGCCAAACATGGAAAACGCTTCCTTCTTGTATTCCTGCTTGGGATTCTTTGCCGCGTATCCGCGCAACCCGATGCCTTGCCGCAAATGATCCATCGCCACCAGGTGTTCTTTCCAATGCCGGTCCAGGGTGTCCAGCATCAAACCCTTTTCAACCCTGCGCACCAGTTCCGGCGGCAGGTCGGTATGTCTTGTTTCCACTTCTCCGGCAACGCTCCCGGTAACCTTTGCCACCAGCGCTTCTTCATCCAGGGAAGCATCCTCGTCCAGCCATTCCTGTATCGGCAAATGCACATTCAGGTCATTGGCCAGTGCATCCGCCAGGTTGGCGGTGTTCCACATATCGTCCTGGCTGCCGGGGGGAATATGGTTTGCAAAAATACCTGTTACGACATCTTCCCGCATCGTCCGGATATCGGCAGAAACGTCATCTCCTCCCAGCAACTCGTTGCGCCATTCATAAATCACCTTGCGTTGATCGTTTGCGACGTCGTCGTATTCAAGCAGATGTTTACGGATATCGAAATTATGGGCCTCGACCTTTCGCTGGGCGTTCTCAATCGCCTTGGTAACCATGTTGGATTCAATGGCTTCACCCTCCTCCATCCCCAGTCTCTGCATGATGGATGCCACCCGTTCCGAAGCGAAAATGCGCATCAAATCATCTTCAAGGGAAATATAGAACCGGCTCGACCCCGGGTCGCCCTGGCGCCCGGAACGCCCCCTTAACTGGTTGTCTATGCGCCTGGATTCGTGCCGTTCGGTACCGACAATGCGCAAGCCGCCCTTGTCGACCACGCGCTCGTGGCGTTTCTGCCAGGCCGCGCGCACCTTGTTTACGGCTGCCTCAGTCGCATCCCCCATACCCTTGATTTCTGCATCGAGGTTCCCGCCAAGCACGATGTCGGTACCCCGCCCGGCCATATTGGTAGCTATCGTCACCGTCCCCGGGCGCCCGGCCTGGGCAATGATTTCGGCTTCCCTTTCGTGGTACTTGGCGTTCAGGACCTGGTGTTTTATTTTGTGTTTTTTCAGTTGTCCGGACAGGTATTCCGACACCTCTATGGTAACGGTACCCACAAGCACAGGCTGGCCGTTCTCCTGGCAGGACTTTATATCATCGATGATTGCCGCAAACTTCTCCCTGGAGGTCAGGTATACCATGTCCGGCTGGTCGTCCCTTACCATCGGCAGGTGTGTGGGAACGACTACGACTTCCAGGCCGTATATCTGCTGGAATTCATACGCTTCGGTATCTGCCGTGCCCGTCATGCCGGCCAGCTTTTCATAAAGGCGAAAATAATTCTGGTAGGTGATGGTTGCCAGGGTCTGGTTTTCATTCTGGACAGGCACGTTTTCCTTTGCCTCAATTGCCTGATGCAAGCCGTCCGACCAGCGCCTGCCGGGCATGGTCCTGCCGGTGAATTCATCGACGATCACCACTTCGTTGTTCTGGACGATATAGTCGACATTATCTTGAAACAGGGCATGCGCACGCAGCGCCGAACTCATGTGATGGATAATGGGAATATTGACCGGATCATACAGACTCATGCCCCGCTGCATGATACCGTTCTCCAGCAGCAACTTTTCCACCCGTTCATGGCCCGTTTCCGTCAGGTAAGCCTGCTTGCTTTTTTCATCAAGCACATAATCGCCGCCATCCTCTTCCTCTTTCTGCAGCTTCAATCGAGGTACTATCCTGTTCATGCTCAGGTACAGGTCGGACCTGTCATCAACGCTTCCTGAAATGATAAGCGGTGTGCGCGCCTCATCGATAAGTATCGAATCCACCTCGTCGACTAT
Source organism: Gammaproteobacteria bacterium (assembly GCA_965208655.1). Lineage (GTDB taxonomy): Bacteria > Pseudomonadota > Gammaproteobacteria > Eutrophobiales > Eutrophobiaceae > JAAXHV01. Next base: position 496,692 of record CBDBPJ010000007.1, on the reverse strand, counting down.
TGCGAACTTCAGATCCCGTTGCACCTGGTCGTCCCCGTGGAACTTCATATTGTCCCGCAAGTAGTCGAAACCGAATTCATTATTGGTTCCGTAGGTAATGTCGGCTGCGTAGGCCTGTTTCCGTTCGTCATTATTGAGGCCGGAAACGATCACGCCGGTGGTCATACCCATGAAGGTATAGATTGCCCCCATCCATTCGGCATCACGCTGCGCCAGATAATCGTTCACGGTAATAATGTGGACGCCAGAGCCGGTCAGGGCGTTCAGGTAAGCCGGCAACGTCGCCACCAGCGTCTTGCCTTCGCCGGTACGCATTTCCGCTATGTTTCCCCGGTTCAGCACGATACCGCCCACCAGTTGCACGTCGAAGTGCCGCATATCCAGGGTTCTCCTGCCCGCTTCGCGTACCAGGGCAAACGCCTCCGGCAGGAGATCGTCCAGGCTTTCACCCCGGTCCCACCTGGATCTCAGTTCGATGGTTTTTTGCGGAAACTCGTTGTCCTGGAGCCCGGTGACGTCATGCTCAAGTTGATTGATCCTCTCAACCGTCTTTTGCATGCTCTTCAGCACGCGCGCATTCCTGCTGCCAAAGATTTTTGTGAATACAGTTTTGATCACGTGGACAATCCGGGTTAGTACATCCCAGCAACGCTACAAACGCACCTGGAAAGGCGTTGGCTGATTAAAACAGAACGGCCGAAAAAAATAAAGGATTACTGCAAAGAAATATAGTTGCGGGGGTTGATATGCCGGCCGTTTCTGACAACTTCGAAATGGACATGGGTGCCGGTACTGCGCCCGGTACTGCCCATGATCGCGATCATTTCTCCTTTATCGACCCTTTCCCCGGCATTGACAAGATTTTCCTTGTTATGGGCGTACCTGGTGACGTAACCGTTACCATGACTGATTTCAATCAGATTGCCATATCCCTGGTTCGGACCCGACCAGGTCACGATGCCTGACGCGACGGAGGTAACCGGCATCCCTGATCTGCCGGCCAGGTCAAGCCCCAGGTGAAACTCTCTGTTGCCGGATAGCGGGTCGGTCCGGTAGCCGAATAATGATGAAACCCAGCCGCCCTCGGCAGGGTTGCCCAGGGGTCTGGTCTGGTCCTGCAGGCTTCTTCCCATCAGCATGGCTTCCATTGCAGACAACTTGTCCTCACGATCCTGCAAAGCCTGGTCCAGTTGGTTGAGGGAAATGAGGAATTCCATATCCGACACCCTTCCCGAACCCTCGCTGAGCATGGTTTGCGGTCCGCCGATACCCGGTGGCTTATCAATGCCGAATTCCATGTCATCCAGTTGCGCCATCCCGGCGAGCCGGGTTCCAAGCGCATCCAACCGCATGACATGGCCCTGCAACAAACTCAGCCTGCCCACCATTGCGTTTATGGCAGTCTTTGTATCTGCCTTGACATCCTCCAGGGCCTGCAGTTCACCCTCAACGACACGTTTATCCAGATAGGTGCGGCCAATGTCGGAAACGGCAACGGCGAGTGCGGCAAACAAACCCAGAACAACTGTACAGGACCAGACGTTCAAAGATAGCCTCAGGGCCTTCTTTCTTTCGCTCAGAAAGATTATGATCTTCATATGCCGCAACCCGTTTGCTTTTAAGATAATGGTAATAAATACCACAAAACCTGTCAGTACGATATCAGACTTCCTTGTATCTTCGGACAGACTGTCACAGATTTGCAACCATATCAAAAAAATCAATGGACTACAAATCAAACTGGGTGAGTATCTCGGCAAACCGCTGGCTGAACACGTTGCAGTTGCCGACTATCGGCAGAACACCCTTGTCCTGCATACCGACAGCGCCGCCTGGGCGGCAAAATTACGTTACGGCACCCCCGGAATTCTTACCGCTTTCAAAGGCGATCTGCCGGGGATCAGGACAGTTCGCATTAAAGTAGTACCTACCGGTACGCTGATGCGGATCCCTCGCCGGGCGGTCAAGGTCTCACCGGGCACTGCCGAGGGTATTCGTCAGGCTGCCGACCAGATTGCGGATACGGCGCTGCGGTCCACCTTGCACAGCATCGCCAGAAATTTGGGGTCAGAGTAAAAACGCCCTGAATTCAGACAGGTAACGTTGCCGCGTCTGTATTTTTACTCTGACCCCAAATATCGAAGGCTCACATCAAATATCCCGTTGTTATAAACCCACGGATGCAAGCGGCCGGATATATGAAACCGAATCGGCGACGTCTTCTCCGAAATTAACGATTTCCCAGGTATCCCGGGCGAGAGTCAGCTTGCGCAGCAGCTGGTTATTAAGTTCGTGTCCCGATTTATACCCCTGGTATGAGCCGATCAAATTATGACCGAGGAGATATAAATCACCTATGGCATCAAGAATTTTGTGCCTGACACACTCATCCTGGTAGCGCAGGCCTTCTTCATTGACGACCTGCTCGCTATCAACGACGATTGCATTGTTCAGGCTCCCTCCCAGTATCAGGTTTCTCTTTCGTAAAAAATCAAAATCCTTCATGAAACCGAAGGTCCTGGCCCGGCAGACTTCCTTGACAAACGACGTGGTTGAAAAATCGATTTCGGCACGGCAGTGCCGGTCCTGAAAAACAGGATGGTCGAACTGGATGGTAAAACCGACCTTGAACCCGTCATAAGGCTCCAGCATTGCCCATTTATCGCCGTCTTCGACACGCAGTTCCTTTTTTATCCGAAGGAAGCATTTCTCCTCATCCTGTTCCTGTACCCCCGCGGATTGAATCAAAAAGACGAAAGGACCTGCGCTACCGTCCATAATCGGTACTTCTTCAGCGCTCACATCAATATAGGCATTATCGATACTGAATCCGGCAAGTGCCGACAACAGGTGTTCCACCGTGGAAATACTGAAACCATCCTTGACCAGTGTTGTTGACAACTGTGTGCTTCCTACATTGGCCATGTCCGCAGGAATGTCCGCCGGTGGATCCTGATCGACCCGGCGGAAGATTATTCCCGTGTTCACCGTTGCCGGACGTATGGTGATATTGGCTTTCTTGCCCGTATGCAGCCCGACTCCCTGCGCCCGGATCGAGTTCTTGAGTGTGCGCTGTCTGATCACACTAATCGGCCTGACGCCTCAGGAAAGCAGGTATCTCAAGATACTCGGGATTGTCCCGGACCGGGGTCATTTCAACATTCGCAGCATTGTTACGGATTACCGTGGGGCGGTCGAGTATATCATAGTCCATGTTCTCGGCGCTACCCGCACCCGCCGCGACCAGCTTTGGCCGCGCGACTTCCTCACCGGGCTGGCTGAGTCCGGTAGCGACGATGGTTACCCATAACTCACCGCTGAGCTCAGGGTTAAGCACGGTGCCTATTACCACAGTCGCTTCTTCGGCAGCAACAGTCCGGATGATATTGCCCACTTCATTAAACTCGCCTATACCAAAATCCATACCGGCAGTGATATTGGCGAGTATCCCCTTGGCGCCGGACAGGTCTATGTGCTCCAGTAAAGGACTGCTTATGGCAGCCTCGGTTGCAACCTTGGCGCGGTCTTCACCCTGGGCTTTCCCGGACCCCATCATAGCCATACCCATCTCTCCCATCACGGTTCTGACGTCCGCAAAGTCGACGTTGATCAAGCCCTGACAGGTTATCACCTGGGCAATACCCTGGACCGCTCCAAGGAGTACATCGTCGGCGGATTCAAATGCATTCACCAGGGGCACATCCGAACCGAATACATCCACCAGCTTGTCGTTAGGCACCGTGATCAGCGAATCGACATACTGGCTGAGTTCGCGGATTCCGTTATTCGCAATCTCAGTCCGTTTTCTGCCTTCAAAAGAGAATGGTTTGGTCACCACTGCCACGGTAAGGATGCCCATTTCCTTTGCCACCTGCGCGACAATCGGCGCAGCGCCGGTTCCCGTACCTCCACCCATGCCGGCCGTAATGAATATCATGTCCGCGCCTTGCAGGATATCCATTATCCTGTCCCTGTCTTCCAACGCGGATTGACGCCCGATTTCCGGGTCGGCGCCGGCGCCCAGACCATTGGTGATAGTGTTGCCAAGCTGTATTAGATTGCGCGCGTTCGAGGCTGTCAGCGCCTGGGCGTCCGTATTCGCACAGATGAAATCAACGCCCTCTATTTCGGCTTTCAGCATGTGGTTAACGGCATTACCGCCGCCGCCGCCGACCCCGATTACTTTAATTACCGCCGCCTGATTTGCGGTCTCGACAAGTTCAAACATGTTATTTTCCTCCCGGAATTTTAAAAAAATTGCTAAACGCTACCTTGAAACCAACTCTTCATTCGTTTCCAGACACTGGTCGCCCGACTGTCAATACGCCGTGAAGGGGTGCGGTCCTGTTGTTGCCGCAAGCCGTACAACAGAAGCCCCACACCGGTTGCGTAGATCGGATTTTTGATTAACTCGACCAGGCCTTTGACATACTGTGGTGTTCCTACCCTGACAGGCACGTGAAAAACCTCTTCAGCCAGTTCGACGACACCCTGCATATTGGAACTGCCGCCGGTCAGCACTATGCCTGCTACGATTTGCCTCTCATAACCGCTACGTCTCAATTCAGCCTGCACCAGGGAAAACAATTCTTCATAGCGGGGTTCGACGACTTCCGCCAGTGTCTGCCTTGACATCCTGCGTATCGGACGGTTGCCCACACTGGGGACTTCCACGGTCTCGTCGGAATTTGCCAGCTGCGCCAGCGCACAGGCGTGTTCCACCTTTATCTCCTCGGCATTCTGAGTCGGGGTGCGCAAGGCAACGGCTATATCGTTGGTAACCTGGTCTCCGGCTATGGGAATCACCGAGGTATGGCTGATTGCACCGTTGGTAAAGACGGCCAGATCGGTCGTGCCGCCCCCGATATCCACCAGGCAGACACCCAGGTCCTTTTCATCTTCCGTCAATACCGAGTAACTCGACGCCAGTTGCTCCAGAACAATATCGTCTGCCTCCAGGCCGCAACGGCGCACGCACTTGATAATGTTCTGGGCCGCGCTGACCGAACCCGTCACTATATGTACCTTCGCTTCCAGCCGGACGCCGGACATGCCTATGGGCTCCTTTATGCCCTCCTGGCCGTCGATGATGAAATCCCTGGGGATAATATGCAGTATCTTCTGGTCTGCCGGTATGGCGACGGCCCGTGCCGCGTCAATGACCCGCTCTATGTCGCCTGCCGTCACTTCGTTGTCGCGGATCGCAACAATTCCATGGGAATTCAGACTGCGGATATGGTTGCCGGCAATCCCGGTAAATACCGCGTGGATATTGCATCCCGCCATCAGCTCGGCTTCCTGTATCGCGCTCTGGATGGTCTGTACCGTCGATTCGATATTTACCACCACCCCTTTTTTCAACCCCCGTGACCGGCACGACCCGAGGCCGATGATTTCGATCTCGTTGTTCGCGGATACTTCCGCAACTATCGAGACGACTTTGGAAGTACCGATATCTAGTCCAACAATTAAATTAGTCATCTACACTCACCCGGAAACAATCGTTTAAGCCTGTGCTCCTCATCACCTGTCGGGAGCTCCCGGCTAAGACTTCCCTGTCCATTTGACCGCAAACCCGTTCGTGTACCTCATGTCAATCAATCTTGCCTGGTACAACCTGTCGGCCTGGTACGGGATTGCAAAATTGAAAAATCGGTTGAACCTGCCTTCTACATCCTTCTTCCCCAGCAGGACGGTCGGACCGTCCGCCAGCCTGAACTGCCAGGCTCTCCTTTCCGACAGCACCAGCATGTCGATCTCCACATCCCAGCGCTTTAATTCCGATTTCAGGAATTTGTATTTGCCCAATACCGCCTCTTCGCTGCCCCGGGGTCCGCTCAGAAACGGCAATCCCGGAGGGAAGGATGCTTCCGCCGGTGAAAAAACGGCTGCCTCGTTGCTGATCAAGGCGTTACTGCCCCACCGGGCCACAGGTTCATGTTCCGTTATAAAAATCATCAGGCTGTCCGGCCACACCCGTCTGACGGCAACCGCGTCGATCCATTCCTCCCGCAGTAATTCCCGCTTTATGCCTGCGACGTTCACGGTAATAAAACCACCCCGGATCATCTGCGCCGCCTTTTTTTCCAGCTCTGCAGGGGAGAGGTGTACGAAATTACCGGCTATCTCAACGCGTTTGATCGGCAGGATTTCCGGCACCGGAATTTTCGGCCAGAAATACAGCGCCAGACCGATACACGTTGTCATGACCAGGATCCTGAACAGGTAATTTTTCGAATCAGCAACTTCCACACCGGCGTCTGCCGCCATATCATTGTCGATGTGCAGGTAGGCCTGGGTCATTTCACTGCTCCCCGGCCTCATTGCGCACCTCCCACATTTACCTGCACACTCGTATCGAGCACCTGCAGGACCAGGCTGTCGAAATTCATGCCTGCCTGCCGGGCAGCCATGGGCACCAGGCTGTGATCAGTCATGCCCGGAACCGTGTTGGCATCGATCAGGTAGGGCCGTTCGTTTTCGTCCAGCAGGATGTCAACCCGGCCCCAGCCGCCGGCGCCGATGGAATCGAACGCCTGCAGCGCCAGGCCGGCCAGCTCATCTTCTGTCTCCTGCGCAAGGCCGCAAGGGCAGAGATAGCGGGTATCGTCATCCAGGTATTTTGCCTGGTAGTCATAAAAATCCCGCTCCGTTTCAATCTTGATCGCCGGGAGGGCATGACCGTTCAATATGCCCACGGTGTAATCACCACCCTGGATCCACCGCTCGCACATCACTTTATCGTCGTATCTTGTGGCGTTAAGCCATGCCTCCTTCAGTCCCTGTGCGGCGACCACCTTGGCGGCGCCGAGACTGGAACCTTCGTGTACCGGCTTCATCATGAGCGGCAGACCCAGTTCCTGCGCGGCGGCGTGCAGATCCTCTTCAGCCCGGATCAGCCTGAACTCGGGAGTCGGCAGACCCAGTCTTTGCCAGATCCACTTGCATCTCACCTTGTCCATGGACAGGGCTGAACCCAGCACGCGGCTCCCCGTATAGGGCAAACCCAGGGCTTCGAGGGCGCCCTGGATGACACCGTCTTCACCACCGCGCCCGTGCAGCGCGTTGAACACGCGGTCAAAACCGCCTTCGACCAGGTCGCTCACCACCGTATCGCCCGCATCGATTTCCCACGCATCCACGCCCTGGCGGCGCAGGGCAGCCAGGATCGTCATACCCGTCTGCAGGGAGATATCCCGCTCCGCCGAGCGGCCTCCCATAAGCACGGCGACCTTGCCGTAATGCCTGTTTTTTGAATGTTCGTCCAAACCACTGCCTCGTTACGGTTCACCGATAATTCTTACTTCCGGAACCAACCTGGTGCCGGTCATTTCTTCTACAGCCGCCTGCACCTGTAAAATCAGGGTTTCAATATCGGCGGCGCTGGCCCCGCCGTCGTTGATGATGAAATTCGCATGTTTTTCGGATACATGGGCAGCGCCGACCGCGCGACCTTTCAAGCCGCATTGCTCGACCAGGCGTCCGGCAAAATCATCCGCCGGATTTTTGAATACCGACCCGCAACTGAACCGGCCTGTCGGCTGGGTCTCGGCCCTTCTCGCCAACAGTTCCCGGATGTGCGCTTCCGCTCTGCCGGCCGGGTCCCTGTCAAGCCGGAATACCACGTTGAGGAACCATTCATCATGCGCCAGGTCGACCTGGCGGTAGCCGACCGTAAAGTCCGCGCCGGTTCTTTTCCCGCGCACACCTTTGCGCGTCACCGTCTCCACCTGTTCCACGATACTCCAGGTCTCGGACCCGAAGGCGCCGGCATTCATGGCCAGGGCTCCTCCCACCGATCCCGGGATCCCTGCCAGGAATTCGGCGCCGGTCAACCCGGATTTTGCGCTGAACCGGGCAACTTTCGCGCAGGCCGTGCCGCAGCCTGCCGACACCCTGTTGTCCGGAAGCAATGCAAGTTTGTCCTTCATGCCGGAGGACGCAACGACCGTACCCCTGATGCCGCCGTCCCGTACCAGCACGTTACTGCCGAGACCAATCCAGGTAACGGGTTCGTCATCCGGCAATGCCGCGAGAAAACGGACCAGGTCGTCTTCGCCGGCAGGGACGTAAAACCGGTCTGCCGGACCTCCGACTTTCCAGGAAGTATGCCTGGACATCACCTCGTCCTGTTTCAACAGGCCGCGCGCCTGCGGTATCGCAGCAGGGTTTTCCGGATGTGCAGGAACCGTTTCCATAAGCATCTCAATCACCCTTTTTGCCGTATGAATCCAGCAACCGGCCGCCCAGCCCGCTTATGTCACCCGCGCCCAGCAACAACAGGATATCGCCATGCTCGGTAACGTTTTCCAGCACGGCCAGCAACTCAGTATCGTTGCCCACCAGTATCGGCTCCACCTCGCCCCTGACCCTGAGCGCCCGGCTCAGGGAACGGCTGTCGGCGCCTTTGATAGGCCGCTCACCGGCGGGATAGACATCGAGCATGATTAATGTGCTGAGCCCCGACAACACCTGGCAGAACTCCTCGAACAGGTCACGGGTACGGGTATACCGGTGCGGCTGAAACACGACGACGACATTGCGCCCGGGCCAGCCCTCGGCCAGTGCGTTGGTGATGGCGTTTATTTCACTGGGATGATGGGCATAATCGTCGATAAGCAACACGGTCTTGCCGTCAATGTGGATATCCCCCAGGATCGAACTCCTGCGGGCTATGCCCTGGAAATTTGCCAACCCGGCGCTGATTGCCTGTTTCGACACACCCAGTTCCGTTGCCAGCGCCACGGCTGCCAGGGCATTAAGGACGTTATGCCGGCCCGGCAGGTTCAACGTCACCCGGAAAGTATCGTCCCGGCTGCCATGCACCACATCGAAACGGGTTGTTGCGCCCTCGTATTCGATAGCTTCCGCCCGGTAATCCGCATCGGAATCAATCCCGTACGTAACATATGGCCTGTTTATGCTTGTGATGATCTCGCGAATACCTGCGTCATCGTTGCAAATGACCACCAGGCCGTAAAACGGCAGGCAGTGCAGGAAATCGATAAAGTTGTTTTGCAGGGCCTTGTAGCTGCCGCCGCAGTACTCCAGGTGATCCAGGTCGATATTGGTCAGTACCGCATAAACGGGCTGCAGGTGCAGAAACGAAGCATCGCTCTCATCCGCCTCCGCTACCAGGTATTTGCCCTTCCCCAGCCGCGCATGGGACCCCGTCATATTCAGGCGCCCGCCGATGATGTAGGTCGGGTCGAACATCCCTTCCGCCAGCAGGCCGGCAATCAGGCTGGTGGTTGTCGTTTTGCCGTGGGTGCCTGCCACCGCAATTCCTTCCCTGAAACGCATCAATTCCGACAGCATCTCCGCCCGGGGAATGATCGGTATGCGCTGCTTGCGCGCGGCCGACAACTCCGGATTGTTGCCGGGAATGGCGCTTGAATAGACGACGACGTCGCTGCCGTTCACACAATCCTCCTGGTGCTCGAACCGGACCTCGACACCCATATCGACAAGGCGTTGCGTTGTAGCCCCCGGATTAAGGTCCGTGCCTGATACCGAATAGCCCAGGTTATGCAGGACCTCGGCTATGCCGCTCATGCCGGCGCCGCCGATACCGATAAAATGGATATGCCTGACGCGGCGCATGTTGTGTCCTTCAGGCATAAGCTTCCTCCAGACACCATGAACCCACCGCCTGCGCGGCGTCCGGGCAGGCATGGGTACGGATCTTCTGTCTCAGCCCGGACAAGCTGTCTTCCTCACTGCATAGCTGCCATAACAGTTCGGCTACCCGATCTTCAGTCAATTCATTTTCCGGCAGCAGCAAGGCGGCGCCGGCGTCACTGAGGTAGCGTGCATTGGCGGTCTGATGGTCGTCTATGGCGAAGGGAAACGGGATCAGAATCGACGCCAGTCCTGCGGCACACAGTTCCGCAATCGTAAGGGCGCCGGCCCGGCATATGGCAATATCCGCCCAGGTATAGGCAGCGGCCATGTCGGTGATAAACGCATCGACCCTGACCTGGTCCAGTTGCGTACTTCCATAGAGACGCTCCGTCTCTGCCAGGTTTTTCTCCCCGCATTGATGCCAGACGTTCACCTTTAATCTGCCCTGCAACCTGTCCAGGCCCGGGGGCAGCACCCGGTTTAACCGCTGCGCGCCCTGACTGCCGCCGAGCACCAGGATATTCGGCCGATTTGCTGTTCTGCCGGTTTTCGATGCGCTCAGCTCCACGATCTCTTGGCGTACCGGGTTGCCCGTGGTAACGACTCTGGAGCCGGCCTTGAATGTATCCGGAAAACCCTGCATTACCCTTACCGCAAAGCGGGCGAGGATACGGTTGGTCGTACCCGCAATCCTGTTCTGTTCATGGATCAGTAACGGGATACGCAGCAACCACGCCGCGATACCGCCGGGACCGCTGGCGAATCCCCCCATACCCAGGACCGCGGCCGGACGCCGCCGAATGCAGATATAAAGGGCCTGGAGTATTGCGGTCAGTATTTTGACCGGTGCAACCAGTTTGCCCGGCAACCCCTTGCCGCGTACACCGCTTATCATGATGGTCAACAGTTCAATACCATGCTCCGGGACAACGCGGTTCTCGATCCCGCGGGCCGTTCCCAGCCAGAACAGCGGAATGTCTTTTGCACGCAGGTAATCGGCCACCGCCAGTGCCGGGTACACATGCCCGCCGGTCCCTCCTGCCATGATCATGATCGGGTTAGTCTTCACGGTTTGACACCTTTCTGTGTACCCTGACGCCGCGGGGAAAGCGGTTTTCCAGGTCGATGCGCAACAGGATTGCCACCAGTATGCAACTGGTGACAATGCTGTTGGCGCCGTAACTGAACAACGGCAGGGTCAGACCCTTGGTGGGCAGTAAACCCACGTTAACGCCCATGTGGATAAATGCCTGGATGCCGATGATCAGGCCGATACCGTAAGCCATATACGCGGCAAAGTACTTCCCAAGCTGGTGTGCGACACCGGCAATACAGAACGCCCGCCAGACGAACACGAAAAACGCCAGGGTAACCATAAGGATAAACAACAGTCCCAGTTCTTCAGCGGTTATGGCAAAAATAAAGTCGGTATGCGCCTGGGTCAGGTAAAACAGTTTCTGCACGCTGCTGCCCAGGCCGACACCGAACCACTCACCCCTGCCGAAGGCGATCAGTGACTGGATAAGCTGGTAGCCTGAATTGAACGGGTCCTGCCATGGGTCGATAAATCCTTTCAACCTGGCCAGCCGGTACGAAGGAAAGATCGCCAGTGCAACCAATGCTGCAACCATCATCGGCAGCCAGAGAAAAAACCTGCTTGCCGGGATACCGGCCATGAACAGCATGCCGATCGTAGTCAGAAAAATAACGACGACCGTACCGTAATCCGGCTCCAGCAACAACAGGCCCGAGATCAGGGTGATGACGGCGATGGGCCACAGAAAACCGGTAAAGGTCAGGTGCAGATGCCTGGCGTGGCGTACCAGGTAGGCGGCGATATAGGCGATAATGCAGACCTTGGCCAGTTCCGAGCTCTGGAAGTTAACGGGCCCCAACCTGATCCAGCGCGCGCTGCCGTTGACTTCCCGGCCAATCCCGGGGATCAAAACCAGCACCAGCAACAGGATCGCCAGCAACAGCAGGGGCGTACCCAGTTTCTCCCACGTGGTCACCGGTGACTTCAGGATAACGGCGGCAAGCACCAGGCCGGTCAGTAGCGCCACGGCCTGACGCTGCAGATAGTAGAACGGATCCTGGTGCAGGCGTTCGGCAAGGGCGACGGAAGAGGAAGCAACCATCACCACTCCCGCTACCAGCAGGAATATGACGACCAGGACCAACCAGGGATCGTACTCGTGCCAGCTTGCCGTCTTTACATCCTGGATCCTGATTGCCTGCAGTTTCTGCATTATCTTTCGGCCCTCGCAAGAACCTCGGCGACGCAGCATTTGAACACATCACCACGTTCGGCGAAATCCCTGAACATATCCAGGCTGGCGCAGGCCGGCGACAACAACACGGTATCCCCCGGACGCGCGAGACGGAGCGCGGTATCCACCGCCGGCCCCATTCCGGTTGCATAAAAAACGGTTTTCCCGTCCGGCACGACGGCGGCAATATCATTGGCGCTCTTGCCGATCACTATTGTTGACTTGACGTGTCTCCCGATCGCGCTCCCCAACGGCGAGAAGTCTGCGCCTTTCCCGTCACCGCCGGCGATCAGGATTATGTTCTTCCGGCCATTCGACAAACCGTTCAACGCCGCCAGCGTCGCGCCGACGTTTGTCCCTTTTGAATCATTGAACCAGTCCACGCCGTCGACCCCGGCTACCCGCTCACAACGGTGGGGCAGCCCGGTAAACTCGCACAACGCTTCCAGCATGGGAGGCACAGGCAGGTCCAGGGCTCTCCCAAGTGCGAGAGATGCCAGGATATTTGCCAGGTTGTGCATGCCGTGGACCTTGAGATCGGATTGTTTTACCAGTACCGCATCCCGGTTCACCAGCCAGTTTTCTCCGTTGCGGCGCCTGATGCTGAAATCAGCTTCCGGCCGCGCCAGGGAATAGGTGAGCGTTTCCCGCTCCGGCAGTAACATGCCGGACACAACCTCATCATCCAGATTGATGACCATGGTCCCGCCGCCGGCATAAATGTTTTCCTTGGCGCGCGCATACTCCCGTAGATCCTCATGGCGATCCAGGTGATCGGCGCTTACGTTCAGTACTGCAGCAGCCGCAGGCCTGTGCGAGCGCAGTGTTTCCAGTTGGAAACTGGACAGTTCCAGCAGGTAATAATCCGGCACGTCCGGAGACAACAAATCCAGTGCAGGGGTACCCAAGTTCCCCCCCAGACCAACCCGCAGACCGGAATGTTCCAGCATCTTTGCAAGTAAACTCACTACCGTGCTCTTGCCGTTTGAACCGGTTACCGCGATGAGCGGCGCAGTTATGTTCCGGCAGAATATTTCCACGTCGCCCATTATTTCCACTCCCGCAGCGTGTGCGGCGCGGATTGCCGGATGGGCCGGCGCAATTCCCGGACTGATAATCAGCCTGCGCGCCCTGCACAGCAGACCGGCATCAAATTCTCCGCCGAAGAAAGGCACCAGCGGGTAATGTTCTTTCAGGGTCTTCAGTTCAGGCGGGTCCTGCCTGGTATCAGCGACACCGAGTCTGGCTCCCGAACCTGCCAGGTACCTGATACAGGACAAACCGGTCTTGCCCAGACCCAGCACCAGCGTATCGAACCGTTCCGCGGTTTCAGTCATGTTGCGGTTGCCCGTATCCGCTACTGCCTGCTTCATTGGTAATCCCATGTCTGAACATCCGTCACCTGATCTTCATACTCGCCAGCCCAATCAGTACCAGGATCACCGTGATGATCCAGAAGCGCACGATAACCCGCGGCTCGGGCCAGCCTTTCAATTCATAGTGGTGGTGCAACGGCGCCATACGAAATATCCTTCTGCCCGTCAGCTTGTACGATGCCACCTGCAGCATGACGGAAATTGTTTCGATGACGAACACGCCGCCCATAATGAACAGGACAAGTTCCTGTCTGACGACGACAGCAATGGTGCCGAGCGCGGCGCCCAGCGACAGGGCGCCGATATCTCCCATGAAGACCTGGGCAGGATAGGTGTTGAACCAGAGGAACCCGAGTCCGGAACCTGCGATGGCAGCGCAGACAATACAGATTTCTCCCACGCCGGGCACATACGGCAGACCGAGATATTCGGCAAACCTGATATTGCCGGCAACGTAGGCGAACGCAGTCAGGCCGCCCACGACCAGGACGGTCGGCAGGATCGCCAGGCCGTCAAGGCCGTCCGTCAGGTTCACCGCATTGCTCGACCCGACGATTACGAAATAGCTGGTCACGATAAACAGCAGACCCAGTTCCAGGTTAAACGATTTGATGAACGGCAGGATCAGGCTTGTTTCGGCCGGCACTTCCGCGCTGACATACAGGAAGGCCGCAGTGCACAGGCCGAAGACCGACTGCCAGAAATACTTCCAGCGCGCACTGAGGCCCTTGGGATCCTTCCTTACAATCTTTCGATAATCATCCACCCAGCCCAGCAGTCCAAAAGCCAGTATGACGGCGAAAACCACCTGGACGAAGCGGTTTGAGAGGTCGGCCCAGCACAGGATGCTGATGGATATGGACAACAGGATCAGCAGACCACCCATTGTCGGTGTGCCGGCTTTTTGCAGGTGCGTTGCCGGACCGTCATCCCGCACTTCCTGACCAATCTTGTATTTATCCAGATAACGGATCAGTCCGGGTCCGACCAGCAAGGCTACGAACAGGGCCGTCAACGCGCCCAGAATGGTGCGCGTGATTATGTATTGAAACGCATTGAACCCGCTGTAGAACCGGGTCAGGTATTCTGCCAGCCATAACAGCACTACGGGCTCTCCTCCGTCAGGGCGTTGACTACGCGCTCCAGGGCCATGGACCTTGAGCCTTTGACCAGCAACACCACGCCGGGTTGCAGATCCCGGCGCAAGGCTTCGACCAGGTCATCCATCAGGCTGAAATGCCTGGCGCCGGCGCCGAAACCTTTGATGGAATGTGCGGCGAGTTCACCGATCCCGTACATACGCTCGATGCCGAGCGTGCGCGCCTGCGCGCCTGCCTGTTCGTGAAACCTGGCAGAGGTCACGCCCAATTCACCCATGTCACCCAGTACCAGCCAGGATCGTCCCGGCATTTCGCAGACAACTTTGAGTGCGGCGTTCAGGGACATGGGATTTGCATTGTAGGTGTCGTCAAAAACGCGTACGTCCCGCAGCCCGGTCTTCAACTCCATCCTGCCCTTGATGGGGCGTACTTTCTCGAGACCTGCCTTGATCTGTCCCAGGGGGATATCGAGGGCAACACAACAGGCCGCGGCTGCAAGCGCATTAGCGACGTTATGCCCGCCGTACAGTCTCAGTTCAGTATTGACCTTCCCGGATTGATATTCGAGATTGAACCGGGTCCGGCCTGCGGCCAGGTCAGTGTTGACACCGGTTGCGGTCACATCGGCTTTTGCGCCCACGCCGAACGTGATTTGCCGGTTGTTCCCGGAACATTCAAGCCACAGTCCGCAGTAGTCATCATCGATATTGACTATCGCCGTACCGTCGGGCGCAAGCCCTTCATAAATCTCGGCCTTGGCCCTGGCCACTCCCGCAACAGAGCCGAATCCTTCAAGATGGGCAGGCGCGCACTGGGTAATGAGCGCCACGTCCGGCCTGGCAATCCGGCTTAACCAGCGTATCTCTCCGGCGTGATTGGCGCCCATCTCGACCACGGCAAAACGGTGACCGGGCGCGAGTCTGAACAGGGTCAGCGGCACGCCGATCTCATTATTAAAATTGCCCCTGGTAGACACCACCTCCGAATTGACAGACAGGATGGAATCGATCATTTCCTTGACCGTGGTCTTGCCGTTGCTGCCGGTAACGGCGATGACCGGCAGGTCGAACCCGGCGCGCCAGTGTCCGGCCAGCAGGCCTGATTGTTTCCTGGCGTCATCCACCTTTACCACGGGCAGCGGATATGCGGCTTCCCTGTCTACCAGGGCTCCGCATGCGCCTTTGGCAAAAGCGTTGGAGACAAAGTCATGACCGTCGCGCGCCGCTCCCCGCAGGGCGATAAAAAGTTCACCGGGCTGAAGTGTGCGGCTGTCGTAACTGCAGCCGGTGAAGCGCCGGTCTTCTCCAATGAGTTTTCCGTTCAGTGCGGCGCAGGCGGCTGATAATTGCATACTGATCACCCCTGTTTCCCCAGGAGACACCTGACCTGCTGCCGATCACTGAAGGGATAGCGCTTGCCGGCAATTTCCTGAAAGGTCTCGTGCCCCTTGCCGGCGATCAATACCACGTCGTCGGGTCCCGCTTGTCCCAGCGCCAGTTCGATAGCATTGGAACGATTCCGTTCAACCACGGCAGGCTCCCTGCCGGTCATCCCGGAGAGAATGTCCGCGATGATGCCGTCCCCGGATTCATGGCGCGGGTTGTCGTCCGTCAAAATCACTTCATCGGCAAACTCCTGCGCCATTTCGCCCATGCCCGGCCGCTTTTTCCTGTCCCGATCACCGCCGCAACCGAACACACATATCACGCGCCCTTTACAATGCTCTCTCAGACTGGCGAGAACCTGTTCCAGGGCTGCGGGTGTGTGTGCGTAATCAACGACGATGCGCGCACCGTCCGCGCGCCGGAAACTTTCCATACGGCCCGGCACCGGGCCGATGTTTTCCAGCTTCTCCAGGATCCGGTCCAGGGGGAATCCGGCCAGGCCCAGTACCGAAACCACGGCGAGAATATTGCCTGCGTTGAAGTTGCCCGTTATCCCCGGCTTTACCTGGCCGTTCCCCCAGGGGCAGGTAATATCAAGCACCAGTTCAGCACCGGGCAGCGGTGTAGCCTTGACGAGTGGAGCAACTGACTGCTGCGAGGTTGCCGACAAGCCGTAACCGATTACTTCCATGCCTGACGGCAGACTGTCCAGCAGGGAACGCCCGAATGTATCATCGCAGTTGACCACGGCAGCACGCAATGAATCGAACAGGAACAGTTTTTCCTTGGCCTGGAAGTAGGCCTGCAGGTTGCGGTGGTAATCCAGGTGATCGTGACTTAGATTGGTGAACACGGCCACGTCGAAATCAACTCCGTTGACGCGTCCCTGGTCCAGGGCGTGGGACGATACTTCCATGAACGCCGTGTCCGCATCCGCCTCGACGAATCCGGCCAGCAGGCGCTGCAGGCTGACCGCGCCGGGTGTTGTATTCGGTCCTGATCCAAGGCGCGGATAACAACCGTATCCAAGCGTGCCGATCAAGCCCGCGTGTCTGCCGGTAAGCAATGAATGGACTTTCGCCAGCCACCAGCAGATCGAGGTTTTACCATTGGTTCCCGTGACGCCGGTGAGCTGCAGGTGTTCACCAGGGTTGCCGTAAAATCGCCCGGCAATCAAACCCAGCTTGCCCGTCAAGTCCGGGACCGGAAATATTGCGTTGCGGCGCCGGTCCAGGTCTGACATCAGCCCCGCATCCATTACTACCGCCACCGCCCCTGCCATGAGGGCATCCCGGATGAACAGGCTCCCGCGCGTATTGGTACCCCGGCAGGCGATAAATAAATCACCCTCACGGACCTCCCGGCTGTCAGCACTGATCCCCTGCACGAGAATATTGCCTGGAACAGGCGCATCGGTCATGCCTTCCAGCAAAGCCTGCAGTGGAAAACCGGTTCGATGCCTGGCCACGGTCAACATCTTCACCTGGTGTTGCCGGCAAGCAACGCCTGCTTTTTCAACCCGATCAGGTTGTCCGGGGGAATATTCAATATCCGCAATGCCCCTTGCATTACCCGGGAAAACACGGGTGCGGCGACCTGGCCGCCGAAATACTGACCCGCCCCGGGATCATCAATTACGACAACCAGAACCAGGCGGGGTTCCGTTGCCGGGGCAAAGCCGGCAAACAGCGAGGTGTAACGGTTCTCCTCGTAACCGGAGTCCGATGTCTTGTGTACGGTGCCGGTCTTGCCGGCAACGTGGTACCCTTCGACAGCCGCCCGCCTGCCGCTCCCGCCGGGTCCGACTACCGTTCGCATCATCCTGTTCACCTCGAATGCGACCATTTCCGGCATGACACGCCGGGGTGCGGGGGCTGTGCCGACTTTCTGAAAGCTGATCGGATACAGAAGACCGCCGGACGCGATAACCGAATAGGCCTGCGCCAACTGCATGGTCGTTACCGAGATGCCGTACCCGTACGAAACCGTCGCCAGGTCCAGCCTGGACCAGTCGGCGTAATCCGTGAGTGTGCCCGGCGCTTCTCCCGGGTATCCACTCATGGTCGGGCTGCCGAAACCGATGTTATTGTGTAAGTTCCAAAGACGTTCCGGACCCAGTGCCAGCGCCACCCTGGTGGTGCCCACGTTGCTCGATTTGCGAATCACATCGCTGATGCTCAGGGTCCCGTAATTGTTGATGTCGCTGATCGAATAGCGGCCGAGCGTGAGTCGCCCAGGCGCGGTATCAACCATGGTTTCCGGCTGGTACAGTCCCGACATCAGCGCCGCCGAGATGGTGAACGGTTTTATGGTGGAACCGGGTTCGAATACATCCGTTACCACGCGGTTCCTGTAGTGGTTACCCCTGAAATCAGCGCGGTTGTTTGGATTGAACGGAGGTTGCACCGCCAGGGCAAGAACCTCGCCGGTCCTGACGCCAAGCAACAGCAACATACCGCCACGGGCCTTGTTGCGCAGTACCGCCGTTTTCAACTCCCGGTACGCCAGGTACTGGAGACGCTGGTCCAGGGCCAGGGCCAGGGACCGGCCGGGGACAGGTTGCCTGATGTTTTCGATGTCTTTGACGATGGAGCCGTACAGGTCCTTCAATACCCGTTTTTTACCCGGATCGCCCCGCAACCAGTCATCAAACGCCAGTTCGATCCCTTCCTGTCCCACATCGTCTATGTCGGTAAAGCCAACCAGGTGGGACGCTACTTCACCGATTGGGTAATATCTCTTGTATTCCTTGTCGATATTGATCCCCGGAATCCTCAGGTCCCGTACCTGGCGCGCCGTGTCGGGCAGGACATGCCTCTTCATGTATACGAAATTCCTGTCCTGCCGGTCAGTCATAAACCGCCGTATCTGTTCCACCGATGTATCCAGCAGGTCGGCCAGTTCTCCCAGGTCGGCCCCTGAATCCAGGACCTTCCCGGGTGCGGCCCAGATTGACGCCACCGGCGTACTGACAGCAACGGGTTCGCCATTCCTGTCCGTAATCATGCCCCTGTACGCCGGCATGTCGACGCTGCGAATGGCCCTGGCATCACCCTGGTCTATCAGAAAGTCCTTGTTCAAAATCTGCAGATAGAAAACCCGGCAGGCAACCGCCGTTGCGGCGAGGCTGAACAGCGCCAGCAGAAACCACCTGCGGCCGATATAACCGGATTCAGCAACCTGGCTGCTCATGGCACCAGAAAGACCAGGGAATCATTCTCGGGCACGTACATGTCCAATTCCTCCTTTACCATGCGCTCCACCCGCTCATCCAGCGCCCAGGTACTCTGTTCAAGCTGGAGTCTGCCCCATTCTTCATCCAACAGGTCCCGGTCCTTTTTCAATTGTTCTATCTCCATGAATACCTTGCGCGAGACGTGCTGCGTCTGAACTACCGATACAGCCGAAACCAGTACGGTGAAGACAAGAAGTATGATGACAACCGTCTTCACGATGCTAATTTCTCTGCAACCCTGAGTATGGCGCTCCTGCCACGCGGGTTGTCGCGGTTTGCTTCCTGTGCGGATTTGACGGGCCGGCCAACTGCCCTCATCCTGGGTTTGATTTCACTATCGGTTACGGGCAGGTAGCTGGGGTAAGGGTCGGCGCGGGACTGTTGCCTGATAAACCTTTTCACAATACGGTCTTCCCCTGAGTGGAAACTGATTACGGCCAGCCTCCCCCCGTCCCGCAAGACGTCGACTACCTGCTTCAACACGGTCTCCAACTCTTCGAGTTCATTATTTACGAGGATCCTGATGGCCTGGAACGAGCGGGTAGCTGGGTGTTTGCCCGGTTCGGTGGCAGGGACCACGTCTTTAATCAGGGCGGACAGTTGCCGGGTAGACGCAATGGCGGTTTCAGAACGCACGGCCACGACGGCGCGGGCGATTCGTGCGGCGTATCTCTCTTCACCGTAACGGCGCAGCACGCCACTCAGTTCCGCTTCACTCGCGCGGTTTATCCAGTCTGCTGCGCTGAACCCCTCAGCGGGGTTCATCCTCATATCAAGCATGCCGTCCTTCTGAAAACTGAATCCCCGGGAAGCATCATCCAGTTGCGGCGATGATACGCCGAGGTCAAACAGCAAGCCATCGACCGCACCCGTCATATCCATCTCTTCGACCACCTCTGCAAGGCGGGTGAATGAACCCGGGACAACTCTGACGCGTTTATCACCGGCGAATTCGTTTTGGGCAGACCTGATTGCTTCCGGGTCCTTGTCGAAGGCGAGTAACCGGCCCCGGTTGCCAAGGCGTTGCAGGATTGGCCTGCTGTGGCCGCCGCGGCCGAAGGTACAATCCACGTAACAGCCATCCGGTCGCAGTGCAAGCGCAGCCAGCGCTTCACCGAGCAAAACCGGTTTGTGTGCGTATTCATTCAACTTGAACGATGTGATACCCGTTCATCATAAGGACAATGACTGCAACGCCTCGGCAGGGGTCCCCTCTTCATCACCCAGCATGCCCAGCCAGTGGTCGCGCTGTTCCTCCCAGCTGCCGCGGTTCCAGATTTCAAACTTGTTGCCCTGCCCCAGGATGATGACCTGCTTATCGAGTTGGGCGTAGTCGCGCAGTTCTGCCTGGACCAGGATTCTCCCGTGGGAATCCAACTGGCAATCTGTCGCATAGCCGCGCATCATTTGCTTGGCCCTGCGGCTCTGCCTGTCGAAATCGGACAACTCGGCCAGCTTCTCTTCGATGAGGTCCCATTCAGGAAGGGGATACAGCCACAGGGACCTGTCCAGGGGATTGAGGGTCTGCACCAGGCAACCGCCGGCAATTTCCACAAGCCGTTCGCGGAAACGGCTGGGTATGGCTAACCGGCCCTTGCTGTCAAGACTGACGCTGCTGAAGCCCCGGAACATTTTCTGACCCTGTTATCACAATAAAATCCACAATTACCCACTTTTTCCCACAATCTATAACTATAGGAACCAAGTTGCTGTTCTGTCAAGCAAATCTTGTAATTTTCCGGTAATAAAAATACCCGTGTTACAGGCACTTAGAGGCAAATCGGCCCTGTAATGACAGCGCCGGATGAAAAAAAACCTGTATAAGTCTTTTAATATTAGAAAGTTGTAAGGTTTTTCTAATAAAAAACAACAGGTTTGGGCGAAATCGGGGATGTAAAAGGGGGAGTCAGCCTGTAAGCCGGGTTTTGTCGAGGACAATCATTCATCTGGGATGCATGTCGCCATGCACCTCCTGCAGCCTACCCGGGGGCAATGCGGGCCACATTATCGCCCCCTTATTTGGCCTTGCTCCAGGCGGGGTTTACCATGCCGTGCCTGTCTCCAGCCACGCGGTGCGCTCTTACCGCACCATTTCACCCTTACCAGGCCACTGTAAAAATGGCCGGGCGGTATACTTTCTGTTGCACTTTCCGTCGGCTCGCGCCGCCCAGGAATTACCTGGCGCCCTGCCCCTGCGGAGCCCGGACTTTCCTCTGCAGAATCGGAACTGATCAATATCAATCCTTTCCCACAGCGATTGTCCGGCTGACTCCCGTTACTATATTAGGTCGGGACCACGCTGTTTTCAACCGTGACGGGTCCGGCGGCGCCGGATGAGGTGAAAAACAAAAGCCTTCAACAGCAGCCGCGGGATAAATTCCCGGACCTGCTTGTCTAAAACGGTAATGAGATCATAATATGAATTCCCTTCAGGCAATTGAAGGCCTGACCCGATCCCGTGCAGACAGAAAAAAATGGACAGAGAACTGAAAAAGACGCCACTGTATGAACTGCATGAAACGCACGGCGCCAGGTTTGTGGAATTTGCCGGTTACTCGATGCCGGTTCAGTACCGGAGAGGAATCAGGGAGGAGCATCTCCATACCCGTAACAGCGCCGGCTTGTTTGACGTCTCACACATGGGCCAGATTCGCCTTTCCGGGGCCGGTATCGAGAGCGCCATGGAAAGACTCGTCACCGGCGATATCAGCGCCATGGCGCCGTTCCGGCAACGCTACACGCTGTTGACCAACCGGCAGGGCGGCATCATCGACGACCTGATGCTGACCAGGACCGCGGATTCTCTTTTCCTCGTAGTCAATGCCGCCTGCAACGAGACAGATTTCGCTTACCTGGAGGAGGCATTAGCCCCGGGTTACCGGCTGGAAATGCTGTCCGACCGCGCCTTGCTGGCGCTACAGGGTCCGAAGGCGGCAGATGTGCTGGCCGGGTTGTTTCAAGAGTGCGATTCCATGCCGTTCCTGAGCGCCGCGGAGATCGATCTTGACGGAACGCCTTGTCTCGTCAATCGCTGCGGCTACACCGGTGAAGACGGCTTCGAGATATCCGTCCCTGCCGCTCATGCCGGGAAGCTGGCCGAAACATTACTACAGGACCCGGCCGTGGAAATGATCGGCCTGGGCGCCAGGGATACGTTACGGCTGGAGGCGGGCCTGTGTCTTTTCGGACATGACATCAATCCGGCAATAACCCCCGTGGAAGCGGGTTTAACGTGGGTGGTTGCAAAAAAATACCGCGGCGACGACGCCGTGGCGGCGCAGTTCCCCGGGGCGGATATCATATTGCAACAGTTGCAGACGGGAACGGCTCTGGTACGACGCGGTTTTATCTCACAGGGGAAGATACCTGTCCGGGATGGCGCCGAGATACTGAACCACGAGCAACGGGCGGTCGGCTGGATAACCAGCGGCGGTTATGCCCCCAGTATCGGCCGGCCTGTGGCCATGGGCTATATTGAAAAGGAATACGCCGGAACAGGAACCGAATTGCAGGTGCAAATCCGCAATCGTTACCATGGCATCCGGATTGTTAACCTACCTTTTGTCAAACATCGGTATTACCAGTCATGAGCAAACTTGAACAACTCGAAATGCGCGGCGGTTTCACTCGCCGCCACATCGGTCCGGACAGGCACCAGATCCGCGCGATGGTGGAGCACCTGGGCATGGACGAACTGGAGGAGATCATTGAACAGGCCGTTCCGGAATCGATCCTCACAAAACAGGCCCTTGCCCTGACCAGGACCATCAGCGAGCGCGAGGTCGGCATCCGGCTACGCAGGATGCGCAGGAGGAATCGCGTTTTTACCTCCATGATCGGCATGGGTTACCACGACACCATCATGCCTGCCGTTATCAAACGTAATGTCCTGGAGAATCCGGCATGGTATACGGCCTACACGCCATACCAGGCTGAGATCAGCCAGGGCCGGCTGGAAGCATTGCTGAATTTCCAGCAGATGATCACGGACCTGACCGGTATGGAGATAGCCAACGCCTCCATGCTTGACGAAGCCACGGCCGCGGCTGAGGCGATGAGTATGGCTAAACGAGTGGGCAGGAACAGCAGCAACCTGTTTTTTATCGATGAGGATTGCCATCCGCAGACTATTGCCGTCGTGCAGACACGGGCAAATTATTTCGGCTACCAGACCATTACCGGCGACCCGTTCACCGGCCTCGAGGGCAAGGACGTATTCGGTGCGTTGTTCCAATATCCCGGCAGCAGCGGCGAAGTAAGGGACCTGCGTGAACCGGCCAGGCTGGCCCATGAGCAGGGAGCCATTGTTTCAGTGGCCGCAGATATCCTTGCCCTGGTACTGTTGACGCCACCGGGTGAAATGGGCGCTGATATAGTAGTGGGCAACTCCCAGCGTTTCGGAATGCCCATGGGTTACGGCGGCCCACATGCGGCATTCTTCGCCACCAGGGAACAATTCGTCAGGTCAATGCCCGGACGCATCATAGGCGTATCCATGGATAACCAGGGTCATCAGGCATTACGAATGGCCCTGCAGACCCGTGAACAGCATATCCGCCGGGAAAAAGCCACCAGCAATATCTGTACGTCGCAGGTCCTGCCGGCAGTGATCGCCGGATTTTACGCTATCTATTACGGACCCAAGGAGTTGCGCCTGATCGCAGAACGGGTCCACCGCCTGACCCAGGTGCTGGTTGCCGGACTGCAACTGCTCGGCTTCAGCATCGTCAACAGGCAGTATTTCGATACCATAAAGGTTTACGCTCCCAGCCGCGCACGGCGTATCGCCGCCAAGGCCCGTGAAGCCTCGATCAACCTGCGGGTTTATGACGCGGATTTCCTGGGGATAGCGCTGGATGAAACGACGACTCGCGAAGAATTACTGACTCTCTGGGAGGTGTTCTCTACCGGTGCAGGCGGGATACCGGACATCGCGACCCTGGATGCCTGCGTGGCTGAATGTATCACGGATCAATTGTTACGCAGCGACGGGATATTACAGCACCCCGTATTTGAACTGTACCACAGCGAGACCGAAATGATGCGTTACATGCGCTGGCTGGCGCGCCGCGATATTTCACTGGATCGCGCAATGATCCCCCTGGGTTCCTGCACCATGAAACTGAACGCGGCCACGGAACTGGAAGCCCTGTCATACCGTGATTTCAATGCCATCCACCCGTTTGCGCCGCTGGACCAGGCACAGGGGTACCTGCAGTTGTTCGAGGAACTGGAAGACATGTTGTGCGATCTCACGGGTTTCGACGCTTTTTCACTGCAGCCGAATGCCGGTTCACAGGGGGAATACACCGGATTGCTGGTTATCCGAAAGTACCAGGAAGTTCAGGGGCAGGGGCAACGCGATGTCTGCCTGATCCCCGCTTCGGCTCACGGCACCAACCCTGCCAGCGCCGTCATGGCCGGGTTGAAGGTCGTGGTGGTTGCCTGTGACAGTGACGGCAACATCGACCTGGACGACCTGCGCGACAAGGTCAGACAGCACCAGGAACGCCTGTCCGCCCTGATGATCACGTACCCTTCCACGCACGGTGTCTATGAAGCGGGGTTTCATGATATCTGCGCGCTGGTACATGAATACGGCGGCCAGGTTTACCTGGACGGCGCCAACATGAACGCCCTGGTCGGCATCGCCCGCCCGGCGGAAATGGGCGCTGATGTAATGCACATCAACCTGCACAAGACCTTTGCCATTCCCCATGGCGGCGGCGGACCGGGTATGGGGCCGATAGGTGTGAAAGTACATCTTGCGCCTTACCTGCCCGGCCACCCGCTGGTGGAAGGCGTCAACCCCGCTGCAGGCCAAGACGGCACCGTCGGTACCGTCTCGGCAGCACCCTGGGGTTCAGCCAGCATCCTGACCATTTCGTGGGCTTATATCGCCATGATGGGTGCGCATGGTTTGCGCCGGGCGACGCTGGTCGCCATCCTGAGCGCCAACTACGTGGCCGCCCGGTTGCGGGAGCATTACCCGATCCTTTATACGGGGAAGAACGGCATGGTCGCCCACGAGTGTATTCTCGACCTGCGCCCCATCAAGCAACGTTGCAATGTCTCCGTGGACGATATTGCCAAACGGCTGGTGGATTACGGATTTCATGCACCGACCATGTCTTTCCCGGTTCCCGATACCCTGATGATTGAGCCGACTGAAAGCGAGAACAAGCGCGAACTTGACCGCTTCTGCGATGCCATGATAGCCATCCGCAGGGAAATCAGCCTGGTCGAACAGGGTAACTGGGACAAGGAAAACAACCCGTTGAAAAACGCGCCCCATACCCATCAATTGCTGCTGGAGTCCGACTGGACCATGCCTTACAGCAAACAGGAAGCGTTCTATCCCGTGGACACCATACGGGATGACAAGTACTGGCCACCGGTAAGCCGGGTGGACAACCTGCACGGTGACAGGAACCTGTTCTGCAGTTGCCCGCCGTTAGAAGATTATGACACGGCGTGACCGGCAGCGATAATGATTACTTGAAATTTGGGGTCAGAGTAAAAATATCCTGGTATGAATTGGCGGCGCTTCATAGTGGTTGTATTTTTACTCTGACCCCAAATTTTTACTCTGACCCCAAATTTTGCGCCTGATCCAGTAATCCAGGCTGACGTACCTTCCTCCTCCCAGATAGAACAGGGCAGCGAGCATGATAAAGTAGGTTGCCGCCCATTCGATGCCGTTATTGGATACGACGAAATTACCGTGTTCCGTCAACCAGTTGTAGTCCCCGTGTTCCCTTAAAATGCTTTTTGCCCGGGACAGGCGCTCCAGTGCCTCGCCGGCATCAGCGGAGGCAAACGGGCTGCTCAGATCGTGAACGGCTTGCCAGCCGTGGCTGATATGTACTGTCGCCATCGCGACTATCATGGTCACCAGCAGCGGTATGCAAATCCAGCGTGTTGCCAGGCCAAGGGCCAGGAGAATGGCGCCGAAATATTCCGCACCCCAGGCCATGTAGGCGTTAAGGGCAGGAAACGGCAACCCCAGGCCCCATTCCGCATTACCGAACCACTCGATAACGGAGTCGAGAGAACTGCCTTCGTCAAGCGGATTCCATTTATTGTTGCCCGCAACCCAGAATACGGGAACCAGGTATAACCTGAGTAGTACGGGTCCAATGAAATCCAGGTTGCCCCTGATCCTGTCAAGTATTGCCTGTGCATAGCGTGCCGGGGTAGTGATGCCGTTCATCGCCTTCTCTCCTGCCGTTTTTTTAGCTTAGACATTGAAAATCCGGAAATCGCGCAGTTTTCAATGATAAGCAAGGGCAGCACCCGGTTCAAGCACCGGCTGGCAATCATTCCCGCGCAGGAGAGACCGACAGGCCGGCGTCCTGCTGCAGGGCTACGGCCAGATCGTATATTTCGTTTCTGCTGCCCCCCGTCAGTTCGGCCGCAATCCGTACACTCTGTTTCAAGGTCAGTGATTTGAGCAGAATTTCCAACGTCGCAGCCAATTCGGCCTTGCCGGTTTTACCGGCCCCGGCGCCCGCAATTACGACGACAAATTCACCGCGGCGCCGGTCAGGGTCATCATTCATCCACTCAATCAACCCGCCCAATGTTCCATGGCGTATCGATTCAAACTTTTTCGTCAACTCCCGTGCAATAGTCGCCTTCCTGCCCGCGCCGAAGATCGATGAGGCATCGTCCAGAAAAGCCTTTATCCTGTGCGGGGCTTCATAAAAAACCATGGTGCGTTCTGCATCGGCCAGGGCCTGGAGGTGCTTGCGGCGCGCCTCCGCCCTGGCGGGAGCGAAACCTTCAAACAGGAACCTCCCGGGAGCTATTCCGGCGGCCGACAAGGCCGCTGTCAGCGCCGCGGGGCCGGGCACCGGGCAGACGGCAATATTCTCTTCGTGGGCCTGCCTTACCAGCTTGAAACCGGGATCGCTGATCAGCGGGGTGCCGGCGTCTGCCACCAGGGCGATATCACAACCCCCGGCAAGACGGCTGATGATCTGCGCCGTCATACGATCCTCGTTGTTCTCGTGGAAGGCCTGTAGCGCGGTCTTGATGTTAAACGAACTCAGTAACTTGCGGCTGTGGCGGGTGTCTTCCGCCAGGATCAGGTCAACCTCGGAAAGGATTCTTTGCGCGCGCCCGCCCAGATCCTCCAGGTTGCCGATAGGCGTTGCCACGACGTATAAGGTGCCGGATTTGGTTGCCATGAATATACTCGCTAAGACCCAACTCTTTTTTTACCACAGAGGGCACAGAGAACACAGAGTTTTTTTACCTGTGCGCTCCGTGAAAATCAGCAAGCAGGAATTTTTCATTCCAATGGCCCGCCATTCCTTTTGCCTATAGAATGAGCGTATGCGCGCGTTACTCAAGATTTTGCTCACCGTCATATTGTTGCAAGGCTGTACGCTGGAGGTCAAAAAAGCTGCAGCACCCGTCGATGCGGAACAGCAAGTCAGGAAGTTATTGAATGACGGCCGCTATCAACAAGCCGCCGGGGAATATCTGCGCCTGGCGGAATTATACCCGGAAAAATCCGCGTTCTACTCATTGCAGGCCGCATCCGCCATGATTGCAATGCAGCGGACTGCCGAGGCCGCTGAAATATTATCCGGGGTAACTCCGCAGGATACGGACGACAGGATCCTGAAGACGCTGTTGCAGGCCGAACTCCACTTGCAGGAGCAACGGCCGGAAAAAGCGCTGGAACTTCTGTCGCCGGATTTCCCGGATGTCATACCGGCTTCACTGCGGGCAAGCCGCCACGAAGTAAGAGCCCTTGCCTACGAACAGCAGGCAGATTTTATCAACGCGGCGGCAGAACGCATCAGCTTCGGCGCCTATCCGCTGCAACGGGACGACGCGGACGCGAATACGGCGAAAATCTGGGAGACCCTGAACAAGGCCGATAAACAAAGTCTGCGGGAACTCCAGCGCGCGCACCCGCAGGCGCTCTCAGGCTGGCTGGAACTGGCGCTCATCAACAGGACCATGCTGGCTGACCTTACGGCATTGACCAGGGCACTGGCAGCCTGGCAAGGCAAACATCCGGCGCATCCCGCCAATCCCGGTATCATCGGGCAGATGCGCGCCGCCGCCCGGAGTTATGATATACGGCCCCGCCGGATTGCCCTGTTATTGCCGTTGCGCGGGGGTTACCGCAAAGCTGCCGAAGCCATCAGGGACGGCTTTATTACCGCCTGGTACGACTCGGGCCAGGACCGACCCCTGATAAAGATTTACGAAGGGAACTCATTGAACATTGAAAAGGTTTATTCACAGGCAGTGGCGGAAGGTGCGGATTTCATCGTGGGACCACTGGAAAAACAGGCAGTGACGAGGTTAGCTGCAATGGTGGACCTGTCCGTGCCCACACTGGCCCTGAACCGGATCCGGCATGTTGCCGACATGTCAACCGGCGACGATGGAAACCTGATCCCTGCCCTCATGCAGTTCGGCCTGGCCCCGGAAGATGAAGCGCGCCAGGTTGCCGACCGGGCATTTGCGGACGGGCATAGCAGGGCCCTGGTCATTGTCCCCGATGACCAGTGGGGCAGGCGCCTGTACGATGCATTCCGGGAAAATTGGCTGGCGCAGGGCGGGAATATACTTGAAAGAATTGACTACGACCCGCAAAGCAATGATTATTCCGCCCCGGTCACACAAATGCTGAATGTCGACAGCAGTGAATCCAGGGTGCGAAACCTCCGGCAGGCGCTGAACCGGAGACTTGAAAACCTGACACGCCGGCGTCAGGACGCGGACGTAATTTTCATGGCGGCATTTCCCATTGCCGGGCGCCAGATTATCCCGCAGTTACGCTTCCATGAAGCGGCAGGTATCCCGGTCTATGCGACGTCGCATATCTTTACCGGCAGCGTGAACCCGCAGGCCGATATGGATATGGACGGTGTCATGTTTCCGGATTTGCCCTGGATCCTGTTTCCTCATGATGCAAGCCCATCGATTAAGTCGCGGGTCAATGAAAATTTCCAGGCCGATACATCCGCCTACCAGCGCTTGTATGCTTTAGGGGTGGATGTGTTTCATCTGATCCCGAATCTTTACCGGCTGGCGTTCGATGATGACGCCCGCTTCAGTGGTGAGACGGGCCTCCTCAGCATGTCCGGGGACGGCAGGATAAGCAGAAACTTGCCCTGGGGTAAATTTATCAACGGCAAACCTGAACTGCTGGAACATGACGGCTGATAATTACCGGGCCAGGTTCGGCAGGATGGCCGAGGACCTGGCTCTGCGCTACCTGCAACAACATAACATGACGTTGCTGGAACGTAACTTTCGTTCCCGCTTTGGCGAGATTGACTTGATCATGCAGGAAAACAATACCATTATATTCGTTGAAGTCAGGTCAAGAAGAAATACGGCTTTTTTACACCCGGCCGAGACCATAGATTCTTCAAAGAGAACTAAAATCCGGAGAACCAGCCAGGTCTTTATGCAGAAAACACCCGCGAGGAACCATTTTGACTGGCGCTTTGACGTTATCACGTTAACCGGCAGAAGAGAAAACGAAATGAAGATCGAGTGGATCAAGTCGGCGTTCTAGCCAATGGTAACCGGTTGCCACTAATGGATTTTGTCCAACGCGTCAAAGACAGCTTCGCCGAGAGTATCCGCATCAAGATAGACGCAGGTAATCGCCTCGCCCCTTCAATTGCAATAGCCTCCGAACTGATGACCGCCTGCCTGTTGAACGGCAATAAAATCCTGAGTTGCGGCAACGGCGGTTCTGCCGCTGATGCACAGCATTTCGTTTCCGAAATGATCAACCGGTATGAAATGGAACGGCCCGGACTGCCCGCCATCGCATTGACAACCGACTCATCCGTGTTAACCTCCATCGCCAACGATTACCAGTACGCCGATGTTTTCTCCCGGCAGGTTCGGGCACTGGGACAACCGGAAGACGTGTTGCTGGCGTTCAGCACCAGCGGCGAATCCGACAATATTATCCACGCGGTCGATGCCGCCCACGACAAACGCCTGCACGTCATCGCGCTGACAGGCAGGGAAGGAGGGCAGGTTGCCGACATGCTGCTGGAGACCGACATCGAGCTGCGCGTGCCCGCTGATTCGACAGCCAGGATTCAGGAGGTGCACCTGATGATAATTCATTCACTTTGTGATCTGATCGACCATAAACTACTAGGAGCTGCAACATGAAAATTCAATTATCCATCCTGTCAGTCATCCTCCTTGCGCCGCTGCTGCTAATACAAGGCTGCGCCCCGGTAGCCGTAACCGGCGCCACGACCGCCGTCTCGACCGTGGTGGCAGACCGGAGGACTACCGGCACCATAATTGAAGACGAAGCAATCGAGAACAAGTTCCGCCTGGCGTTGTGGGACCGGAAACAATTAAACAAAAGAGTGCATGTCAACCTCACCAGTTATAACACCTCTGTCCTGGTCAGTGGGGAAGCGCCGACCGAAGAAGATCGTCAGGCGGTAATTGAACTGGTAAAGAACGTTGAAAAAGTGACCAGGGTATTCGATGAGATCACCATAGCCGCCCCAAGTTCCCTGCTCTCGCGCAGCGCGGACGGCGTGGTTACCGCCAAGATAAAAACCAAGCTGATCGCGGAAAAAGACCTGAGTACGCTGCATATCAAGGTAGTCACCGAGAACGGGGTTACTTTCCTCATGGGCCTGGTTTCCGAGGAGGAAGGTGATATTGCGACGGAAATCGCCCGGCGTACCGGCGGCGTACAAAAAGTGGTTAAACTTTTTGAATACAGGGAATCGCTCCGGGGGAACAACAAGGAAGAACAGGATGAGGATGTCAGCATCGATGCACAGGATGAATAGGATAAGGATATTTACATCGATGCACAGGATGAACAGGACTGTACATCCGTGTTAAGCAATAAGATCCCTTGTACGGGTGTCAGGCCGTTAAACGCTCACACATCTCGCGTTCCGGTTCGGACATGCTGGACTGGAACGCATCACGGGCAAACAGTGATTCGGCATATTTTCGCAACGCCTTGGCGCCGGCGGGCAACCTGATATTGTAGGCGCTCAGCCGACATAACAACGGCGCCATACAGCAATCCACCAGGGTATAATCCTCCGACATGAAATAGGGAAGCTGGGAAAACACCGGGTCGAGCGCCAGCAGGCTGTTGCGCAGGTCCCTCCTGGCGCCGGCTGCAGCAATTTCATTTTCGCTGTCCAGTTCTTCAGCCAGTCTGTACAGGTCCCGCGTAATCCGGTATCTCAATTGCCTGTTAACGGCGCGTGACATGGGATCAACCGGCATCAGCGGCGGATGGGGAAAACGTTCATCCAGGTATTCCAGTATGATTTGTGCATCATACAGAACAAGATCGCGGTCGACGAGGGTAGGCACGGTATTGTACGGATTCAACTCTGCCAGTTCTTCGGGAATAATCTCCTCATGGATATACTTGACCCGGGTATCGATATCCTTTTCCGCCAGTGCCAGGCGGACACTGTGGCTGAACGGGCCCGTCGCATCGGAGTACAGGACCATTACGGGACCGCCGTTAACTGAGGCTGTCATCGTACGTCGCGCCAGTATTCCCGCTTCAGCAGGTAGACCAGAACCAGCAATACAAGCAGATAGGTAATCGTCCAGGCGCCTATCTTATTGCGTTTGAGTTTGATGGGTTCCCCCAGGTAAACCATGAAGTTCACCAGGTCGCTGACCGTCTCCTCGTAGCTTTCCTCCTGGTAGGGCTGCGGCTTGTCAACAAGCCCTGTCACAACTTCCAGGTGGTCGATCACTTTGCTCACCCTGCCGTCCTCGTGAACTTCTTCCTTATATACCGGTTCCTGCCAACCCTGCAGTTGCCAGAGCACATGCGGCATGGCAGTATCCTCGAAAGCCAGGTTGTTGACGCCGTTGGGGCGGGATGCGTCCCGGTAAAACGTCATCAGG
The DNA here is from genome assembly GCA_965208655.1 of Gammaproteobacteria bacterium. Lineage (GTDB taxonomy): Bacteria > Pseudomonadota > Gammaproteobacteria > Eutrophobiales > Eutrophobiaceae > JAAXHV01. Next base: position 464,793 of record CBDBPJ010000007.1, on the reverse strand, counting down.
TAAGTATACAACCAGTCTGCGCCGCGGGAACGGGCGGTAACAGACAGGTCGGGTGGCGCCACGCCGAAATATTTTTCCGCTTCACGCCTGTTCAGGGCAACGGTCATGGTATCCCCGGTTTTATCGGTTCCGAACATGAAATTTTCCTTCAGGACGTCTTCGCTGATATGCAGGTCCCTGCCCAGGCGGTTATAGCGCATGAATGAGGCGGAATGGCAACTCAGGCAATAGTTTACAAACGTTCGGGCGCCCCGTTGCAGTGATTTCCTGTCGGACAGGTCGACGTGGGCGCGCAGGGTGTAACCACCCTCCCCGGCCGACCAGCAGGGGTTGGTCAGCAATAACAGCAGCAGAATGACAGGGGGCGGAATTAAACCCCGTCCCCGTTTTGCCGGTTCCCGTTCCGGTATTGAGAAACGCGGTTTAATCATGTCACCCTGACCGGTACCGGTTTATCCTTGTCGGAGGCGGTATAAAACGGCATCAACAGGAAAAACAGGAAATAAATCAACGTGAAAAGCCGCGCCATCCAGGTGTATGCCGTGGTGGCAGGCTGCAGGCCCAGCCAGCCCAGTACGATAAAGCTGACCGTAAACAAGGCCAGGGCAATTTTGTAATTCCAGCCCCGGTAGCGTATGGACTTGACCGGACTCCGGTCCAGCCAGGGCAGGAGAAAGAACAACATGACTGCCGCGCCCATGGCGACGACACCGCCGAACTGGCTCGGGATCGCCCGCAGAACGGCATAGAACGGTGTGAAATACCACACCGGCGCAATGTGTTCCGGTGTCTTCAGCGGGTCGGCCGGGACGAAATTATTTGCTTCGAGAAAGTAACCACCCATCTCGGGCTGGAAAAACACAACCGCACAAAAGATGATCAGGAAGACCACGACACCGACGATGTCCTTGACTGTGTAGTAGGGATGGAACGGGATGCCGTCCAGCGGGACACCGTCAGCGCCCTTGTTATCCTTTATCTCGACACCGTCAGGATTATTTGACCCGACCTCGTGTAAGGCGATCAGGTGCGCGCCTACCAGGCCGCAAAGCACCAGGGGGAAGGCGATGACGTGCAGGGAGAAAAACCGGTTCAGGGTCACGTCGGACACGACAAAATCACCCCGTATCCACAAGGCAAGATCGTCGCCTATAACCGGCAGGGCGCCGAATAACGAGATGATTACCTGGGCTCCCCAGTAAGACATCTGTCCCCACGGCAGCAGGTAGCCGAAAAACGCCTCAGCCATCAGGGTGAAATAGATGAGCATGCCTATGATCCAGAGCAGTTCCCTGGGCCGTTTATAGGAACCGTATAACATGGCGCGGTACATATGCAGGTAGATCACGATAAAGAATGCGGACGCGCCGGTAGAGTGCATGTAGCGTATCCACCAACCCCACTCCACGTCACGCATGATGTACTCGACCGAGGCAAACGCGAGTTCCGCGGACGGTTTGTAGTTCATGGTCAGCCAGATCCCGGTAACGATCTGGATCACCAGGATAAACAGCGCCAATGAACCGAAGAAATACCAGAAATTGAAATTTTTCGGCGCGTAATACCGGGCCAGGTGGTCATTCCACAATTGCAGTAACGGAAAGCGCGCGTCCACCCAGTCGCGCAATGCAATCAGGCGTTTATTCATGACTGGACGACACCTGAATCATCACCGATCAATACCCGTGTATCGCTCAGGTACTGGTGCGGCGGCACAACCAGGTTGGAGGGCGCCGGAACGCCCTTGAAAACCCTGCCGGCAAGGTCAAAACGGCTGCCGTGACAGGGGCAGAAGAAACCGCCCTTCCAGTCGGCGCCGAGCCGGTGGGCTTCCCCTTCCCCTTTTCTGGCATAAACAGGAGAACAACCAAGGTGGGTACAGATCCCCAGGACGATCAGGTACTCCGCGCGTTGTGAACGGTATTCATTCCTGGCATAAAACGGTTGTTGTTCGGTATTCGAGGCCGGATCCTTTACTTCGCCATCCAGTTCGCTGAGCTCGTCGATTGCTGCATCATCCCGGCGCAGGATCCAGACCGGTTTACCGCGCCATTTCACTATTTTTCGCTCCCCGACTTCCAAATCATCTATATCGGCTTCAACCGGGGCGCCGATCGCCTTGGCCTTGGCGCTGGGTGTTAACGTGGAAACAAAGGGGATGGTGGTAGCCAGCGCCCCCGCGCCGCCAACCACGGATGCAGTAGTGGTAAGAAAGCGGCGACGTTCGCTGTTCACTTCGACAGACTTCATTCAGTTTATCCTCAAACTCATTAATGCCTGTTGGCAAAATCGGAAGTATATCATGATCGATCACTTCGTGTCGCCCCGACAGTCCCCTGCTCCATACTATCGCAGGAACAAGCTTCGCAGGGCCAACCAGTTCAATTACCGATTGATATCGACTCTTGAACTGTGCGATTATTCGCGGAGAAACGGTAAAATTGCCCGGATGTCCCATAAGATATATTTACTCTGCCTTTTTACGGCCTTGCTGCTGCTGAGCGGTTGTGCCTGGTTCGGCGACAAGGATGATGATGAAACGAGCAACTGGACGGTGGAGCGCCTGTATTCCGAGGCCAAGGGCGCGCTCGACTCCGGCTATTACAGCAAGGCGGTTGAGTATTACGAGTTTCTCGAAACCCGCTTCCCATTCGGTGTATACGGGCAACAGTCGCTGCTGGACCTGGCCTACGCCTATTACAAGACCGAGGAATTCGAATCAGCCCTCTCGGCCTGTGACCGTTTTATCCGGTTGTATCCCCAGAACACCCACGTGGATTATGCCTACTTCCTCAAGGGCCTGGTGAATTTCAACCGGGGCAGAGGGCTCACGGAGCGTTTTTTGCCGATTGATTCCAGCCAGCGCGACCAGGGAGCGGCCATGACCTCGTTCCAGGCGTTTTCCGAACTCCTGGAAAAATACCCCCAGAGCCAGTACGCCGAGGATGCCAGAAAGCGCATGGTATTCCTGCGCAACCGCCTCGCCCGGCACGAAATTCACGTGGCAAACTATTATTTGAAAAGAGGCGCATACCTGGCGGCGCTGAACCGGGCGCGCACCGTGGTTGAGTCCTACCCGCGCACGCCTTCCGTGCCCGATGCCCTGGTGCTCATGGCCAAGGCCTACAAAGTCCTGGAGATGCCGGACCTGTCAGCAGATACCGTACGGGTGCTGGAACTGAACCACCCCAGCCATCCCGGGATCTACGACATCAGAGATATCCTCATCGAGGATTAATCTTCCTGGTAGCGGGAGGTGATCGGGTAGCGCCGGTCGCGGCCGAAGGCGCGTTCGGTGATCCTGACGCCGGGGGCGGCCTGGCGGCGCTTGTATTCGTTCCTGTCCACCATCCTGACCACCTGGTAGACCGTATCCCGGTCATAACCGTCAGCGATGATCTCGGCCGGTGTGCGGTCCAGTTCGATGTATTTCTCCAGTATCGGGTCGAGCACGTCGTAACCGGGCAGGGAATCCTCGTCCTTCTGGTCAAACCGCAACTCCGCGGTGGGCGGGCGGTCGATGATCCGCTGCGGGATGATCTCTCCATCCCGGTTACGCCAGCGGGACAGTTCGTACACCAGTGTCTTCGGCACGTCCTTGAGCGGGGAGAACCCGCCTGCCATGTCTCCGTACAGGGTTGCATAGCCCACCGCCATCTCGCTTTTGTTGCCGGTGGTCAATACCAGTTTCCCGGTCTTGTTGGATACCGCCATGAGCAGCAGGCCGCGGCAGCGGGCCTGGATATTCTCTTCGGTTGTGTCTACGGGCAAATCCTTGAAAATGGGCGCCAAAATCTCAGAGAACGCAGAAAAAGGCTTTTCGATGCTCACGATATGGCAGGCAACACCCAGCCGCGCGGCCATTTCCTGCGCGTCCTCAATGCTCATATCTGCGGTGTAGCGTGACGGCATGAGCAGTACTTCCACGTTCTCCGGACCGAGCGCGTCCACAGCGACGGCCAGTGTCAGCGCCGAGTCGATGCCTCCCGAAAGTCCGATGACCGCGCCCTTGAATCCGTTTTTCGATACGTAATCCTTAACGCCGAGCGCCAGCGCCCGGTATACGCTTTCGTTGAAGCCCAGGGGCGGGGATTGCGGCGATCCGGCTTCCAGGAGCAGACGGTCGCGCGCCCGTTCCAGTTCCACCAGGTACAGGCCCTGCTCAAACTGGGGGGCTTTGAAGACGAATTCCCCTCTGCCATCGGCGACCAGGGAGCCGCCGTCGAATACCAGCTCATCCTGGCCGCCGACCAGGTTGACGTAAATTATGGCGATATTGTGCTCCACGGCGCGCCTGCGCAGCAGTTCTTCGCGCACGGCGGCCTTGTCGGTGTGGTAAGGCGAGGCGTTGATGTTGATCAGCAATTCCGCCCCTGCCTGCGCCGCTTCCCGTGCGTGGTCTTCGGTCCACAAGTCCTCACACACGCTTAGCGCAACCTTGAAGTCCGGGGTTTCAACCAGGTTCAGTTCTTCTCCCTCGCTGAAATAGCGTTTTTCGTCGAAAACGCCGTAATTGGGCAGGTTTCTTTTATGGTAGGTTGTGACTATCTCCCGGTCCCTGATGAGGCTGCAGGCATTATACAGGCGCGTTCCTCCCGCCAACGGGTAGCCGATGATGACGTCTATGCCTTGCGACCCGTCCACGACCCGCTGCAGGGCCTGTTCCACCTGCACATGGAAATGGGGACGCAACAACAGGTCTTCCGGCGGGTAGCCGGTCAGGGCCAGTTCCGGGAATATGACGGTATCTGCGCCGGCAGTGTCCCTGGCCCTGGCAATATATTCAAGTACCAGTTCCGTATTTCCGCCAATATCACCGACACATGGATCAACCTGGGCAATAGCGACTTTGTTCACGTCAGGTGTCGGGGAACGAGGTGTCTGGGGACGGATTTAAATCCGTCCCCGGTAGATTTTTTCCCGGTGGATTTTATTCACTCAATTTCTCTGCGATGGCCTCACCCAGTTCGGCAGGTGACCGGACTGTCATCACACCGGCCGCATCGAGGGCGGCGAACTTGTCCCCGGCGCTGCCCTTGCCGCCCGAGATGATTGCACCGGCATGTCCCATGCGCCTCCCCGGCGGCGCGGTGACGCCGGCAATATATCCCACCACGGGTTTATCGACGTGTTGCCCGATAAATTCCGCCGCATCTTCTTCTGCGCTGCCGCCTATCTCGCCTACCATGATGATGCCGGTTGTAGCCGGGTCCTGTTGGAACAACGCCAGGCAGTCAATGAAATTCATTCCATGTACCGGGTCGCCGCCGATACCGATACAGGTACTCTGGCCAAGACCGGCCAGGGTCGTCTGGTGTACCGCCTCGTAGGTTAACGTGCCCGAACGGGAAACGATACCGATGCAACCGGGTTTGTGTATATGCCCGGGCATGATACCTATCTTGCACTCGCCCGGTGTGATGATGCCGGGACAGTTGGGACCGATCAGCCTGACTCCGGGATACAGGTCAATACTGGCGCGGGCTCTGACCATATCGATAATCGGGATCCCTTCGGTGATGCACACTATCGTCCTGACCCCCGCCTCGGCCGCCTCGGTAATGGCCTCAGCCGCGAACGCCGCCGGAACCATGAGCATGCTGGCGTCCGCTGCCGTCTCCGCAACCGCTTCTTTAACGGTGTCGAACACCGGCCTGTCCAGGTGCGTCTGCCCTCCCCGGCCAGGCGTTACGCCGCCGACTACCTGCGTACCGTACTCAATAGCCTGTTCAGCATGGAAAGTGCCCTGGCGGCCGGTGAACCCCTGGACGATCACCCGGGTATCCCTGTTTACCAGGACAGCCATCAGTTTGTCCCCCGGCTCATCGCGACAACCCTGTCCGCAGCATCGCTCAGGCCGTCCGCCGATATGATCTTCAGGCCGCTTTCATCGAGCAGCGTTTTTCCTTCTTCAACCCGGGTGCCTTCCAGCCTGACCACCACGGGGATGTCAAGCCCCACTTCCCTGACCGCACTGATAATGCCTTCCGCTATCAGGTCGCAGCGAACTATACCGCCGAAGATATTGACCAGGATCGCCCTGACTTTCGCATCGGACATGATCAGCTTGAAGGCCTCGGCAACGCGTTCCGTTGTCGCGCCGCCGCCCACATCCAGGAAATTGGCGGGTTCTCCGCCGTGCAGTTTAATGATATCCATGGTCGCCATGGCCAGGCCGGCGCCGTTTACCATGCAGGCGATATCACCATCAAGCGCGACATAATTCAGGTCAAACACCTTGGCCTTGTTCTCTTTCGCATCTTCCTGGCTCGGGTCGCGCCAGCTTTCCAGTTCCGCCTGGCGATACAAGGCATTGTCATCCACGGTTACCTTGGCATCCAGCGCCTCCAGGTCACCGTCTTCGGTGATGACGAGGGGGTTGATTTCAACCAGGCTCAGGTCCTTGTCGACAAACATCCGGTAGAGTCCGGACAGAATTTTTGCCAGTTGCTTGTTCTGTGTACTGTTCAATCCCAGTGCAAGACCCAGCGCGCGGCATTGATACTGCTGCAGGCCCATCACCGGGTCGATGGTGAACGTGGATATCTTACCCGGTTCCGTCGCTGCGACTTCTTCTATGTCCATTCCCCCGGCGGCGGAGGCCATCACCGCGACCCTGCGCATGCCCCTGTCAACCAGCATGCCCAGGTACAGTTCGGATTTGATGCTCGAGAGGGCTGAAACCAGCACGCAATTCACCGGTTTGCCCTCGGTCCCCGATTGTTTTGTAACCAGGACAGTACCCAGCAGTCCCTTGACGTAATCTTCCAGTTCATCCTTTCCGGAAACCAGTCTCACCCCGCCGGCCTTGCCGCGTCCTCCGGCGTGAACCTGCGCTTTCACCACCCAGCGTTTGCCTCCTATCCCGCTGGCGGCGCCCAGTGCATCCTTTACGGAATGGGCAGGTTTTCCTTCCGGTACGGGAATGCCGTATTCGGAAAAAAGAATTTTTGCCTGGTATTCATGCAGGTTCATTTCCTAAACTCTCTTGATGGATTATTATTTACGCCGTCTGCGTATGGTGGGTCAGTCCGAAATTTTGAAAACGTGTTACGCCTGTTAATAATTATCTTGGTGCTGGTTTTGCTGTTCGTCCTGCTCAAGCGGCTTTTCCCCGGAAAAACGCCTGGGACGGGCGAAACGCGCATCGCGAAGATGGTCCAATGCGATTATTGCCGGCTCTACATCCCGCATAGCACTGCGATAAAACACGCCGAACACTTCTATTGCTGTGATGAACACAAGGAGTCGGCAACAGACAATACCTCGTGAACCACTGCCTTTTCGCCGGGTATTTTAACACCGGATCAGGATAACTGTATACCTGTTACGTGGCGCCATCCGTATCACGGATCAGCTTCAGCAACAGGTCGTGGACGGCAGGATTCCCCGCTACGATATTGCCGGATTTCACCTCCGGACTTGCGTCGTTTATATCGCTGACAAAACCGCCTGCTTCCCTTATCAGCAAGGTTCCGGCGGCAATGTCCCATGGTTCCAGACCGTATTCCCAGAACCCGTCAATACGGCCGCTGGCTAAATAGGCCAGGTCCAGCGAGGCCGCACCAGGCCGCCTTATGCCGGCAGTCACGGCAGTCAGTTGTCTGAATATGTCGACGTAGGCATCGAGCCTGTCCAGGGTCCGGAAGGGAAAACCCGTGCCGATCAGTGCGCCTTCAAGCGTATTCAGCCGGGTAACCCGGATACGCCGCCCATCGAGATGGGCGCCATCGCCCCTGCTTGCAGTAAACAATTCCTGCCGTAGCGGATCGTAAACGATCCCCTGGTCGAGAACGCCTTTGTGCGCCAGTGCCACCGAGACCGCAAACTGGGGGAAACCATGCAGAAAATTCGTTGTGCCGTCGAGCGGATCGATGATCCACTGGTAGTCGCTGTTTCCGGACGCGCCGCTTTCCTCGGCCAGAATGGCATGGTCCGGGTAAGCCTTGCGCAGGTTGTCGATAATGATCTCCTCGGCGCGCCTGTCGACTTCACTGACAAAATCATTGCGGCTTTTCTCGGTAACCGAGAGGCCCTGCATCTGGTCCATGCAACGGACTATAAAATCACCTGCGGCCCGGACTGCGCGAATTCCCATATTCATCATAGGATGCATTTTTTCCTCCTGCGGATACAACGCTGAATTACAACAATTAATAATTACGAATCAGGAATTAGGAATAAAAAATTCAGGTAACCCCCATTCCTAATTCCCAATTCCTAATTCATAATTGATCTTATCATGCTGGAAAACGTAAAAATTGTCCTGGTAAATACCACACACCCGGGAAATATCGGCGCGGCGGCGCGGGCCATGAAAACCATGGGCCTGGAACGGCTGGTACTGGTATCGCCCAAACGTTTTCCCAGCGCGGACTGCACAGCCAGGGCTGCGGGGGCAGATGATATCCTTGCCCGCGCCCAGGTGTTTTCAAGCCTGGAGGAAGCGGTCGCAGACTGCGGGCTGGTGTTCGGGACAAGCGCCCGCACAAGGAGTATCACCTGGCCGGAAGTCACACCCGAGACTGCAGCAGCGCAGATCATCAATCAAATCGGCGCCGGCGCGGCCATCCTGTTCGGCCGTGAGAGTTCCGGACTCTCCAACGAGGAACTTGAAATATGCCATGCCATGATCCGCATACCGACCAATGAGGATTTCTCCTCCCTGAACATCGCTTCGGCGGTACAGATCATCTGCTATGAAATCAGCAAACAACATCTTGCCCGCGCAGAGACCGTAACTGACGGCAACAATCCGGAACCCCCGGCCAGCGCGCAACAGATGGAACACCTGTACGAGCATCTCCGGCAAACACTGATCGACATAGACTATCTCGACCCGGAGAAACCACGGCGGCTGATGCGCCGCCTGAAACGCCTGTTCAATCGCGCCCGGCCGGACAGTAATGAATATAACATCCTGCGCGGCATCCTGACGGCGGTCCAGAATTTAATCAAGAATTAGGAATTTACGAATTGAGTACATCTGGTGGACTCCCATTCCTAGTTCGTAATTCCTGATTTTTGATTCAGATATTTGGGGTCAGAGCAAAAATACCCTAGAATAAACCAGCGACGCCTGCCGGTGTCTGAAATTTACTCTGACACCAAATATCAAAATTAGAACTCCAAGGAGAACACCAGATGTCAAACATGGGCATACGAGATGCCAGGAGACCCCCGGCCGACCCGCTGTTACAGGATATCGCCGACTACGTTTTAAGCGGCGACCCGGCAAGCGAGGAGGGGCGCAGTACCGCATTTTACTGCCTGCTGGATACCCTGGCCTGCGGCATGATGGCCCTGAAATTCCCGGCCTGCGTCAAGCTGCTGGGGCCCGTGGTGCCCGGCGCTGAAATGGCAGGCGGCGCACGGGTGCCCGGCACCGGTTACCGGCTGGAACCGGTACAGGCTGCTTTCAATATCGGCGCCATGGTGCGCTGGCTGGATTTCAACGACACCTGGCTGGCTGCCGAGTGGGGACACCCTTCCGACAACCTCGGCGGCATCCTCGCGGTCGCCGACTATCTGAGCCGGAAAAATATCGCCTCCGGACAAGACCCGCTGACTGTCGCAGACGTCCTCACCGGCATGATCCAGGCCCACGAGATCCAGGGAGTACTCGCCCTGAAAAACAGTTTTAACCGCGTCGGCCTGGACCATGTCCTGCTCGTCCGTATTGCCAGTACCGCGGTGGTCACCGGAATGCTGGGCGGCAACCGGGAGCAGGTCATCAATGCCGTCTCCAATGCCTGGATCGACGGCGGCGCGCTGCGCACCTACCGTCATGCGCCCAATACAGGCTCGAGGAAAAGCTGGGCGGCAGGCGATGCAACCAGCCGCGCGGTACGCCATGCCCTTATCTCGCTGACCGGGGAGATGGGTTATCCCTCCGCGTTGAGCGCCGGACACTGGGGCTTCCAGGACGTGTTGTTCAATGGCAACGAGGTCGTTGCAGAACGTCCTTTCGGCAGTTACGTCATGGAAAACGTCCTGTTCAAGATCTCGTTTCCTGCGGAATTCCACGCCCAGACCGCGGTGGAAGCGGCCCTGTCGCTGCACGCCCGGGTCAAGGACAGGCTTGACGAGATAGACAAGGTGGTCATGGAAACACAGGAAGCCGGAATGCGCATAATCGACAAGACCGGCCCGCTGGACAACCCGGCGGACCGGGACCACTGCATTCAATACATGACCGCGGTCCCCTTGATCTTCGGACGCCTGACGGCTGCGGATTACGAGGACGACGTCGCTGCCGACCCGCGTATCGATACGCTCAGGGACAAAATGCAGGTGACGGAGAACCGGCAGTGCACCATTGACTACCACGACCCGGATAAACGCGCCATCGGAAATTCGCTGCAGGTCTTTTTCCGTGACGGCTCAAGTACGGACAGGATCGATGTCGAATACCCGGTCGGCCACCGGCGCCGGCGCGACGAGGGTATCCCCCTGCTTCTGGAAAAATTCAACGAGGCGGTAACCGACCATTTCTCAGCGGCCCAAAAAGACGCTATCATCGCGGCATGTGCCGATCGGTCGACCCTGGAAACCATGCCCGTGAACGCTTTTACGGACCTGTGGGCCATGCAGGAATAACATGCCGTGACCGGTAAGCAGAACAACGTGAAACGCACCTACTACTTCGGCAACCAGTTAGCCGAAGGCAGCAGGGACGACGTTAACCTGCTTGGCGGCAAAGGCGCCAACCTGGCTGAAATGACCAGTATCGGCCTCCCTGTCCCGCCGGGGTTCACCATCACCACCACCACTTGCGCGGAGTATTACCAGGGCGGCGGCATACTCCCGAAGGGACTGCAGGGCAGCATCAGGTTGAACATGACCCGGCTGGAGAAGGAAACCGGCAAGCGTTTCGGCGACAATGACAACCCGTTACTGGTCTCCGTCAGGAGCGGCGCAGCCGTCAGTATGCCGGGCATGCTGGATACCATACTGAACCTGGGCCTGACGGACCAATCGGTAACCGGACTTGCACGGCAAACGGGTAACAGGCGCTTCGCGCTGGATGCCTACAGGCGTCTGATCAACATGTTCGGCAACGTGGTCATGGGTGTCGAGCATGAACATTTTGAGGACGTTTTCACCCGTATCAAGCAGCAATACGGCGTCACCGAAGATGCCGACCTGAACCAGGACGGCCTGGAAAAACTGATTGCCGCCTACAAGAAGGTCTACCGGCAACAGAGCGGTGAAGCGTTCCCCCAGGCGCCCCATGAGCAACTGGAGAAGGCCATCGAAGCCGTGTTCCGGAGCTGGAACACCCCCCGGGCGCTGACTTATCGGAAGATCAACAACATCCGCGGACATATCGGTACCGCGGCCAATATCCAGTCCATGGTGTTCGGCAACATGGGTGACGATTCCGGCACCGGCGTCGCCTTTACCCGGGACCCGACTACGGGCAGGAATGAATTCTACGGGGAATTCCTGATCAACGCCCAGGGAGAAGACGTGGTTGCGGGCATCCGTACACCGCAACCGGTGTCCAGGATGAAAAAATGGCGCCCGGAGATCTATGCGCAACTGCTCAAGGTGAAACGCATCCTGGAAACTCACTACAAGGATATGCAGGATATCGAATTCACCATCGAAAAAAGCGTGTTGTACATGCTGCAGACCCGTACCGGGAAACGGACCGGCGCGGCGGCGGTAAAAATCGCGGTGGATATGGTCAGGGAGAACCTGATCAACCAGAAGGACGCACTGCTGCGTGTCCCGGCCAACGACCTGAACCAGGTGTTGCTTCCCTCCTTCGATCACAAGGCAAAGAGGAACGTGCTGGCCACCGGCCTGCCGGCATCGCCCGGCGCCGCATCCGGTTATCCCGTATTCACTGCCGATGAGGCGGTGGAACTGAGTGAAAACGGCCATCCCGTCATTCTCGTCAGGCGCGAAACCAGTCCCGAGGACATCCACGGCATGCACGTTGCGGAGGCCATATTGACCTCTACAGGCGGTTCAACCAGCCATGCAGCGGTCGTGGCCCGGGGTTGGGGAAAGTGTTGCGTAACCGGTGCGAGTGAACTGATTATCGACAGCAAACGCAAAACCCTTACCATCAAGGACAGGGTCATCACCCCGGCGGACATCATCAGCATCGACGGCAGTAACGGCGAGATTATGCTGGGCGACGTGGCCAAGCAACCCCCTGTCTTCACCAGCGAATTCAAGACCCTGATGGCCTGGGCGGACAAGACGCGCAAACTGGTGATACGCACCAACGCCGATACCCCCATGGACGCGGCCATGGCCCTGGAATTCGGCGCCGAGGGGATCGGTCTGTGCCGGACCGAGCACATGTTCTTCGGCGATAACCGGATAGCCGCCATGCGCGAGATGATCCTTGCGGAAACCGAGACCGAACGGCGCGCCGCGCTAAAAAAGCTGCTGCCGTTCCAGCGCCGGGATTTTGAAGGGATATTCAGCACCATGCGCCGCCTGCCGGTCACGATTCGCCTGCTGGATCCGCCGCTCCACGAATTCCTGCCGGAGGAAGAAAAACTGCAGCGCCAACTGGCGCGGACCATGAAGGTAAGCGTCGGCAGGATTATCCGCCGGGTCAACCAGTTGCACGAAGTGAACCCCATGCTGGGGCACCGGGGCTGCCGCTTGACCGTAACCTATCCCGAGATCCTGGAAATGCAGGTGACCGCCATCGTCGAGGCAACCATAAACTGCAGGAGAAAACGCATCAATGCACAACCGGAGATCATGATCCCGCTGGTGGGGCTGGAAAGCGAACTGTCCATGCTCCGGGAAAAAGTGGAGCAGATTATCAGTGTGGTGAAAAACAGGAAAAAGTTCACCGGCAAACTGGATATCCCCATCGGCACAATGATAGAGGTCCCCAGGGCCGCCATTACCGCGGACGACATCGCCGCCCACGCCGACTTCTTCAGCTTCGGCACCAACGACCTGACCCAGATGACACTGGGCTACAGCCGTGACGACATAGGCAGTTTCATGCCTGAATACCTGGCGAAAAACCTGCTGGAAGAGAACCCGTTCCAGACCATGGACGTTGCCGGCGTCGGCCAACTGGTCGAACAGGCCGTACACCGGGGCAGGTCGGTAAAACGGGAACTGAAATGCGGTATCTGCGGCGAGCACGGGGGCGACCCGGAATCGATCAATTTCTTCCAGTCGGTACAACTGGACTACATTTCCTGTTCCCCGTTCCGCGTCCCCATCGCCCGCCTGGCCGCGGCGCAGGCAGCGCTGAGGAACCAGCTGGAACTGTTCGGCAGATAAAAGCGGGTGATGGGAATCGAACCCACGTTCTCAGCTTGGGAAGCTGATGTTCTACCATTGAACTACACCCGCACAACCGGTTACCTGCAGCATCATACTGATATTCGGGGTCAGAGTAAAAACGCTTCGAGCTATGCACTGACCAGACATTTCAGACGAGCTTTTACTCTGACCCCAAATATTGAAGAGTTTTTACTCTGACCCCAAATATTTAGTTTTTGTATAATGCAAGCCATGGAGTTATTCGTTAACGGTGAAAAAACCTCAATCGTGGATGCGGTGACGGTATCCGATTTAATCAACGCGCTGGATATCCGTGACAACGTCGCGGTGGAAATCAACAGGGAAATCGTCTCGCGCAGTGCATTCGCCCACCACTTGCTGGCGGACGGGGACCAGGTGGAAATCGTTACTGCGATCGGCGGCGGATAAACTGAACAATGTCAGCAGATACGTTAACCATCGCCGGCAAGGTTTACGCCTCACGCCTGCTGGTCGGTACGGGTAAGTACAAGGACCTGGAGGAAACCCGCAATGCCATAGAAGCCAGCGGGGCGGAGATCGTCACCGTGGCGATCCGCCGCACCAACATCGGCCAGGAACAGGACGAACCCAACCTGCTCGACTACGTCAACCCCGACAGGTTCACAATCCTGCCCAACACGGCAGGCTGTTTCGATGCCGAATCGGCGCTGCGCACCTGCCGCCTGGCGCGCGAATTGCTCAACGGCCATGACCTGGTGAAGCTGGAGGTGCTGGGCGACAAAAAGACCCTGTTCCCGGATATCCCGGCAACCCTGGAAGCGGCGCAGACCCTCGTCGCGGAAAATTTCAAGGTGATGGTCTACACCAATGATGATCCGATCATGGCGTTGCGTTTCGAAGAAATGGGCTGTATCGCGGTGATGCCCCTGGCCGCGCCGATCGGTTCCGGGCTGGGGATTCGCAACCCCTACAACATCAGGACCATTGTCGAGAACGCCGCTGTGCCTATCCTGGTGGACGCCGGGGTCGGTACTGCATCGGACGCATCGATCGCCATGGAACTCGGCTGCGACGGCGTACTGATGAACACCGCAATCGCAGAGGCCAAAAATCCGGTATTAATGGCATCGGCAATGAAAAAGGCCATAGAGGCGGGACGGGAGGCTTACCTGGCCGGGCGCATGCCAAGGCGGGCCTATGCCAGTGCGTCATCCCCAATCGACGGAACCTTCTTCAGCTAACTAATTTGGGACACCCATAAATTTGCAATGTCCAACAATTTGGGACACCCATGAATTTAGAATATTCGTTAATTTATGGGTGTCCCGAATTTACGGATTCCCTCAATTTATGGGTGTCCCAAATTGCGTCCTATTCTTCAACTGGCCGGCGCCGCGAGCAAGGGAGTGGTGAACCTTGGCCGATAAACGCTCCGTCAAAAGCTACGTGTTAAGACAGGGCCGGCTGACCAGGGCGCAGGCAAATGCGATAGACCGGTATTGGGATGAATTCGGCGTTGATTACCGGGATGAGCCACTGGACCTGGATGCGCTGTTCAAGCGCTATGCGCCCAGGGTACTGGATATCGGCAGCGGCATGGGCGAGACCACGCTCAGGCTGGCCGGGGAGAACCCGGAAATCGATTACCTGGCCGTCGAAGTACACCGGCCCGGCATCGGACGCCTGTTACACGGGATTGCCGAATCCGGACTGGACAACATCCGGGTCATCAACCATGACGCGGTCGACGTCGTCAACCGGCAGATTCCCGCAGAGTCCATGGCGTCGATCTACATCCATTTCCCGGACCCGTGGCCCAAGAAACGCCACCACAAACGCCGCCTCGTACAACCTGGTTTTGTCAGGCAACTCACCACCAGGATGAAAACCGAAGGGCAATTATACCTTGCCACGGATTCCAGGGATTTGGCAGAATACATGCTGGGAGTGTGTGACACCGAACCCGGCCTGGTCAACCTGGCCGGGAACGGAAACTTCAGCCCCCGGCCCCTGTGGCGTCCGCTGACGAAGTTTGAACAGCGGGGACTGGGTTTGAACAACCGGGTATGGAACCTTATATATTGCCGGCGCATCCAACAGCAAGGACTCTAACGTTTATATGCCAGAACTGACCGAAGCCGCGGCGGCAATTGCCAGGGAGGCCGCGCAAAAAATCATGGAAGTCTACGGGACGGATTTCGAGATCCGGAACAAAACCGACCGGTCTCCGCTCACCATGGCGGACATGGCCTCCCATGAGGTAATCTGTTCAGAGCTGGCAAGGCTGACCCCGGATATACCGGTGCTGTCCGAAGAAGCTGCCCATATCCCTTATTCGGTAAGGAAATCCTGGGACCGGTACTGGCTGGTAGACCCGCTGGACGGCACCCGCGAGTTCATAAAGCGCAACGGGGAGTTCACCGTGAATATCGCGCTGATCAGGAAAAATTATCCCGTGTTAGGCGTCATCTATGCGCCGGTCAGAGAGGTTTGCTATTTCGCCGCCAAAAACGAGGGCGCCTATAAACAGGCAACAGGCGCTGCCGGCGTCAGAATCAAGGCAAAGACGAGCAGTGCCGACTCCCTGGTCGTGGCCGGGAGCCGATCACACGGCAATGAACGGCAACAGGAATTCTTCAGGAAACTGGGACATAACACAAAATCGATTGCCATCGGCAGTTCGCTGAAATTCTGCCTGGTTGCCGAAGGAACAGCCGATATCTACACACGCTTCGGGCCAACCTCGGAGTGGGACACCGCCGCCGGGCAGTGCATCGTCGAAGAGGCGGGGGGCAGGGTTACGGATACCGGGTTTGACCGTTTGCGCTATAACGCCAAGGACTCCCTGCTCAACCCGGATTTCCTGGTTTACGCCGACCCGGCGTTCGATTGGGAACAGCGCCTGTGAGAACGGCGCTGATCATATTGGCGTGCCTGGCCGCCGTGCTCGGGGTTTTCCTGGCCGGCGATTATTTCGGCTTGTGGAAACGCAGTCAAATCAGCAGGCTGGAGATTATCCCCATTCACTTCAAAGCCGTCGATGCCGTCACCGGTCGTCCCGTCTACAATTTCCATGTGCGCTGCAGCGCCCCGGGCAGCCTTGACCTGTGCAAACCTGCTGCCGGCGCCGGCGACGCGTCGGGTGTCAAGACCTACAGGATCACCGGACTGCGTAACTTCGAGACCGGCCTCCTGTTCAACCACGACAAGGGGCTGGTCCTGGATGGACCCGAAACCATACAGGTCTGGGTCGTCCACCCGGATTACCGGACTCATAACCTGCAATTCAGTTACGCGGAACTGGCAGCACTGGGCAACGATATGCAACAGCTTGTCCTGACCCCCAGGGTAACCCCTGAGACCATGTAAGCCAGGGGTATTGCCCCCATGAAGCTGATTAAACTATCGTTGGTCATCTCCTTGTCATTTTCGGCACAACCAGCTATCTCCGACACTTCACTCACAGATGCCATTACCGGCGGGAAACCTCACTTCTCCGTGCGTTACCGTTATGAACACGTGGACGACGACAGGCTGTCAGGTGCGGGCGTTTCACTCAGGAATGCCGATGCCTCAACGTTGCGGACGTACCTGGGTTACGCAACCGGGGCCTTTCACGGTTTCTCGGCGACTCTCGACCTGGAACAGGTAACCCGGTTGGGCAGCGATGATTTTAACGACGGGTCCAACGGACGAACCGCATATGCCGCGGTCATAGACCCGTCCGGGTTGGAGCTCGATCAGGCTTCTCTCAACTACACCGGCATAAACAACACCGAAATAAAACTGGGCAGGCAATACATCACGTACAGGAAAGCGCCGTTTCACCGGTATATCGGCACCATACTCTGGCGTCAGAACTGGCAGACTTTCGATGCTGTCACTGTTGCTAATCAAACGTTGCCCGACACCCGGATCAGTTACGCTTACGTCTGGAACATCAACCGGATTTTCGGCAGGGACGCGCCGGGACCGTTAAGTCATTTTGACAGCGACTCACACCTGATCAATATTCAGTACCGCGGGTTGCCGCTGGGGGTTCTCGAAGCATACGGCTATTTGCTGGACCTTGGTAATGCCGACGGCTTCTCTACCCGGACGTTCGGCGCGCGTTTTCACGGCAAGCGGAAACTCACAGACGGGATTGACGCACTTTATACGGTTGAATATGCCAGCCAGTCCGATTATGCGGGAAACACAATGGACATTGATGCAGATTATTTTCTGGGAGAAATCGGCGCCGGTTTTCAACCCGGCGGAATCGTCGACAACGTAACGCTGAAATTCAGCTACGAACGCTTATCCGGGAAAGGCGGCGCTGACAGGTTCGTCACGATCCTGGGAACCAACCACGCGTTCCAGGGCTGGGCTGACCGGTTCCTGGTAACCCCGGGGGATGGAATTGAAGATTTAATCCTGACCGCCGTGATGAAAATAAAAGGCGCGAACCTGGTCGCTGCATACCATGACATCGGTTCCGATAACATGGGCTACGATTACGGCAGGGAAATTGACGTGCAGTTAAGCAAAACCTTTATGAAGCGTTATACGCTGGGACTGAAATACGCCGCCTACGATGCAGACAGGAACAGCAGTAATGTAGGACGTAACGGCGCTAACGCGGGAACGGTTAACGATGTCGACAAATTCTGGGTCTGGGCCCAGTACAGGTATTAATCCCGGTACAGGTGTTCCAGCACGACAGTTTCAGGCGCAAGACAAATTTCATCGTTACAGGCCTGCAGGCGTACACTGATATCAACCCTCCTGTCATGGTAAGCATCCTTCTCCGGCGGGGGGATCAATTCCAGTTCCAGGTCGACCCTGTTCTCATAAAGCGCCAGTCTCGCATCTGCAAACGACAACTTCTTCAGCCGTGGCTCGGGATACGAGAGCCGCGCCAACTGCCAGCGGCTGTGTTCACCGGCAATGTTTATGCCGAGCGGAATGAGGTTCGTTTGACCGGGGTTGAAAGAATTTATATGCCAGCCGGGCGAGATATCCAGCCTCAGTTTGACGTTCCCGCTGTCATCGGGTGTTTGCGCCGTCACCTTTATCTCACCGCGTGCAGCATATTCAGTGTTGCCCGCGGCATTATGCAACAGTTCATCGACAGCAGCCATAAACCAGGGAGAGCTTACCCGGCTATCGTCCAGCGCCGGGGAAAATGACCGGACCAGTTGATTTGCAAGGTTTTGATATTCCCAATCCCCGGCACGTCTCGACAGGCCTGCCAGCACATGTAACGCTGCGGCGTTTCCGGAAGGGACATCGCCATCGCGTATTTGTTTGGGCGTGACAAACAGCGTGTCCCTGTCTTCGCCCAGGTAAAAGCCGCCTGACCCGGTGTCCCAGAATTTATCGACCATGGTTCCGGTTACTTCCATGGCGCGGTTCAACCATAACCGTTCCCCGGTAACATCGTACAGCGCGATCAACCCTTCGGCGAAAAAGGCATAGTCATCCTGCGTCGCCATGCTGGAAGCCCGGCCTTCATAATTGATGCGCAGCAAGGCGCCGTCACCCGTGCGCTGGTGTTGCCACAGGTAGTCGGCTGCCTGTGTCGCTGCCTGCAGGTATTCATGGCGTTGCAGCAATTGTGACGACTGCGCCAGTGACGTGATCATCATGCCGTTCCAGGCAAGGAGAATTTTGTTATCCGTCAGCGGGGGGGTGCGTTTCACCCTTTCCCGGCGCAGTTTTTCCCGGATGCCGTCCAGCCTGGAGATCAAGTCCCGCTCATCGATATCCAGTGTTTTTGCGGCCTCAGCCAGCGTGTGCGGCAGGTACAGGATATTGCGCCCGTTAAAGTTACCCTGTTCTGAAATGCCGAAAACCGATTGCGCCAGTCTCACCTCTTCGCCTGTCAGGGCCTGGTGTATTTCATCGACCGTCCACACGTAAAAGCGGCCTTCTTCCCCATCGCTTTCCGCATCGATTGCCGAATAAAAGCCGCCTGAAGGAGACGTCATATCACCTAACACGTAATTCAATGTCTGCTCGGCGATGCGGGCAAACAAGCTGTTTCCCGTGAACCGGTAGGCCATCAGGTAGACCCTGGCCATGTTGGCCTGGTGATACAACATCTTTTCAAAATGCGGCACCAGCCAGTACAAGTCAGTAGAATAGCGATGAAAGCCGCCGGCCACCTGGTCATATACCCCGCCCCGGGCCATCATCGTCAAGGTATGCTCTGCCGCGGCAATGGGTTCTGTCCTGTTGTTCCGGAAACCATGCTGCAGCAACAACATCAGGGAAGCTTCATTGGTAAATTTGGGCGCGTTGCCAAGGCCTCCCCACTGTTTATCGTAACGCTGTAATATCCCTGCAACGGCATCCTGCACGAGTTCCGGACCGGCACCGGCAACGCGGCGTTGAGAGCGGACGGAGTTTTTGACGGCAGCGGCAATCTTTGCCGCCAGCAGCGTCAAATCATCCTGCTGCGTTTCCCACATCGCCCTGATCTGCTTCAGTACATCAAGAAATTCTTCCGGGGGGTAATAGGTGCCGGAAAAGAATGGTTCTCCATCGACCGTCAGGAAACTCGACATGGGCCATCCGCCCTGGCCTTGCGTCAGCATCAACGCCGACATATAAATCTCATCGACGTCCGGCCGCCTTTCCCGGTCCACCTTGACGGCAATGAAGTGTTCGTTCAGGTACCGGGCAATCCCGATGTCTTCAAAACTCTCCCTCTTCATGACGTGGCACCAGTGACAGGTAGAATAACCAATCGACAAAAATACGGGTTTATTCTCTTTCCCGGCGCGCTCGAACGCTTCCTCTCCCCAGGCGTACCAGTTCACAGGATTATGTGCGTGCTGAGCCAGGTACGGTGAATCTTCCAGGATCAACCGGTTCGTAAATAACGGCCGGCCATCATCAAGCAGGTGCCTGGTCCCGGGCAGGTAATCCCCGCCTTTATCCATCAGCGCCTGTTCCAGTTCGGACGCCAACTCCATGGAAGAAGTTGTTTCACCAGGCAGATTAGCGGCCGCGGCGGCGAGGCTCAGGCAAGCCGCCAGTACACAGATACCCGGTTCGTAAGTGCCGCTCACACTGAATAATTCCTTGTCCTGAATTCCAGGCAATCAGGGATTGCCGGATGGCAGTTCCGGAGATTCCAGATAAAGCGACGAGATATTCACAGCCTTCGGTTCGACAACACATGCATCCCTGCACAATCCGCATCCGGTACAAATTTCAGGGTCGACCCGGGGTTTTTCCCGGTCCCAGACCAGGGCGCCGGGGACAGGACAAGCCGGCTTGCAGGCGCCGCATTCCGGTCCCAGGTAAGGCAGACAGCTTGAGGTATTGATTTCCGCACGCGCCAGCTTCGGTAACGGCAACTCCCCCTCACCATCGGTGACGGGAAGCTTCAGAGCCTCCGGTTCACACGCCTTGACACAGGGCCAGTCTTCACAGAGATGGCAACCCTTGTTCAGTATATCCAGCGCCGGCGTACCCACAACCTGGGCGCCGAGCCTTGCAGGCAGTTTAAAAATGACGTCATGGGGACAGGCTTCCACGCATTTGTCACAGCGCGTGCAGGCAAGGAGGAATTCAAGTTCCGCCTGGGCAAAAGGAGGCCGGAGCCAGCGCCTGGCGCGCTGCGACACGGACTCATCAACAAGCCTGACCGCGGTTTTTCCCGCTTCCTGCAAACCCAGCCTGAAAAAATCACGCCTGTCCACTTCGCTCAAAACCTCATCTGCATCGGCTGCATCAACAGCCACAGGTGCAAGCCGGTTATCACGACCGCAAACAATATCATCGGCGACAGATGCCGGCGCGTGCCGACCATCAACACGCTGCCCCGGTGTTGAATCACCTTGAGGCTTATCCAGAATCCGAAGGCCAGCAGGCCCGCCTGTAACGCAAACAAAATGTCCTGTGAGAGCAATATATCCTGGTGCCTGGCGTGTTTCTCCATCATGCCCAGGGGCTGCGCACCCAGTCCAAAAGGATTGAGCAGGAGTGCGCCAAACCCGGAACTTTCCCGAACCAGGTGGTTCAGGTTGTGTGCCAGGTGGTAACTGAACGCCAGCGGCAGCGAAGCAAATACAAAGCTGGAAAACAACTTTTTAAAATCCAGCTTTTCAGGGGAGAATTTTTGTGTGAGCCAGAGAAAGAAAACATACACGACCCCCACAAGCGCCAGGGTGAAAAACAGCAAGATCGAAAAACTCAATAACAATTTCCCGGAATCGCCCAGCAGAACGGCAAGCTGTAATAACCACGTTTCGTAAAATGACGCCATGGAAATGCCGTGGAACTCCGTTAACGCCAGTAAACCCAGCATGAACCAGGCTTCGTCCCCGTGTGGCCGCGCATCTTCAATGGCTTCCTTGCTCGGTGCACGCAGGCGCCAGGCTACATTTTCGTCCGGGCAACTCCTGCTGCAGTTGCCGCAGGAGGTGCAGTAGGTATTCTGCTTCAGGCGTCCCATCACCAGGTGGGTGGGGCAAGGGTCGACGGTTTCCGAGCCGTGATAACATTCCAGTGTCTTGCAACCGGCGCAGATATCCGTGTTTATGGGCCTGAGTTCGACCGGGGCCAACTGTGAATAAAACCCGATGGTTCTGCCCACGGGGCAAAAATACCTGCAAAAGGCCTTACCCTCGTAAACCGCCAGGGAAACCGTTGCCAGCAACACCATGGCCAGCGCCAGCAGCGCCGTCATGTACGGGCTGGTCGTCACACCGACACCCAGTTCCAGCCAGGTCAGGACGACAAACAATATAAACGCCGGCCAGACGTTACGGAGCCTGCGCCCTACTCTCAGGTTAAGACTGTTATTGGGATGGGCCCGGCGCCATAACCGGCGCCGCACCAGCCAGGTCGCAATGGCGTCCCAGGGGCAGACGGCACACCAGGCCGAACCCAGGAAAAAAACAGAGATAATCAGTCCTGTCCACCAGATATTCCAGGTCAACAGCGTGGCGATATTCCTTTCGGGGATCTGGGAACCGGATAATCCGGCAGTGATGACCAGCATGAACAGG
Source organism: Gammaproteobacteria bacterium (assembly GCA_965208655.1). GTDB lineage: Bacteria > Pseudomonadota > Gammaproteobacteria > Eutrophobiales > Eutrophobiaceae > JAAXHV01. Next base: position 442,531 of record CBDBPJ010000007.1, on the reverse strand, counting down.
CATACCGCAATGAATTTTAACGACACCAGAATCGCGGGACTTGTGACCAGGTGCCTGATAAACGGGCCCAGAACGGGTATGCCCGCCAGGTTAATCGATCTGGACGGACGGCCGGGCAGATGGTCTGCCAGCAGCATATACCCGGTGAGTACGAGCATGAACAGGCACACGGCCAGGCCCCAGGCAGGCGGCAGCCCGGGATGTGTTATCACCATCATACGCTGCCCGAACGACTGCTTCTGATCTTGTCGCTGACAAGACGTTTGCGTTGAACGATATTCACGCTGACCAGGACAAGCAAAATGACCGCGACGGTAATTCCGATTGGGCCCCACCGGGCAGGCTCTCCGATCTGTAACGGAAAGTCGATCTGGTAGGGTTCTCCACCCGCTTCAAACTCGGCGCGGATAATAAAATCACCGGCCTCCCGAAATTCAAAGCCTTGCCGGAACACGTTGTCGTCCGGTATCTGTACGCCGAGGAATTCCTCGTCTCCCGTGAACAGGCTGTCATTCCGGACCTTGAAGACCACCTCTCCCTGAAACGGTTTGCCGTTGTCGATGCGTGAGGCATACAGGTTGACCCTGCCGGGTTGATTTGGGCTGGGAAAGGCGGGGAATACCATGTAAGTCACGTAATATTCACCAATCTGTGTTTCCACCTGCATACTGGGCGGTGTGGTTGAATCTTCATTCAGACTGTACGACGGCCTGCCGAGTACATGGTGCGACTGAACAGGGGCTGACAGCATAATCGTTAACAGGCACAAACAGCCGCATCTGGGTAATGGACTACGACGGCGCATTTTTTTCCGGGTCTCGGTAATGTCACAGTTTCAAATTTAGTGGGATACCAAACATGCTACTAAATTTGTTATAATCAATGTACGCTAAAAAGGATCACAAGGACAAAAGCGGCCAGAAGTTATTATAGGCAATGCAATTACAGTTGCCAAAATTGCTATTGGCGAGATAGAAAATACCAAACTGAATTATCCCGCCAAACACAGTAGTGGGGTAGCTGGTGGCAAGGCTCGTGCAATGTCCCTGTGTGAGTCAAAGCGTGCCGAAACTGCAAAGAAAGCAGCTAAGGCTAGATGGGCTCAGAAAAATACTCAATCGCTCACCCATAATAAGGTAAGCGTTGCAAGTTCACCAAACCTCAAATTAATGAGGGGGTGCTTCAACAGGATTGCTACTCCTGGCCGTGTCTTTATTAGAGACATGGTGTACCTCCGTAGTTAATACCGCCAGAGTGACGGTTTGGTTGAAAAAGGGACACTGTTTGCAGCAGTGTCCCACCCTATCTATTACTGCCCACATAAGTTGTTATGCAGGTTGTGCCAGCATTACTCACAGTACCCATGCATATATTTTTGTTTTCTATCATATTGATTTACATAATGTTTTCAATATTATTGTCCGACTAGTGCTCGCCTTTTTTTGTTTACGCTACCAGTTATAGCATATCCGCAATCATTTCATCCACATATTGGACGCCTCTGTTGTTTAGGGAATATCTCTTTCCACGCTTAGCGCCTCCAGTCAAAATAAATTCCTTTTTGGTATCCATATATCGGTCTACACGATTAATAAAAACACCAGATTGCCTAGCTGCTTTCATCAACGTAACGCCAGTTATTTTAGGTTCATTTTTTAGCTTGTCATAACCGTAAATCAGAAGTAACAGCGCATCCGCTTCTGAATTATCAGTTTTAGGTGTCGCAGTAAGTGAAAGCAAATCTCCTGACTCATGAAATATCCTAGAATATGCATTATTATCAAAGAGTTGCTCTTCCTTATTGTCTTGGTCAGTTTTGGGAGCATCGGTAGGTTTGGGAACTTTCCCAAGGTGTTTTACCATTTCTCGGAATGCTTCAAATTGCTGATTTACAATATCTGCAGGCCCCTGCGCTTCGAACTCATAATCACCGAGCTTAATATGAATGCGGTTTGCGATATCGCTCATGTTAGAATCCTCATCTTGTAAAGTATCCCTAGTGCGGGTTCGGTTGTACGCCTGATAAGAAGGATAGTATATATAGAGACAAATGTCAAACAATTAGCACAGTATATGCTATAGGCCTTTGGTAAATTATAAAATATTAATAAAAACAACTAGTTACAAAACAACATATGTCATAGACAAGACAATACTGTTGCATTACATCAATATAAATAGCCTATATGCTTGCTGTAAAGTATCAGTTTTAGTATCCCTGGAGGCATGAACAAACTGCACCGGATCAAGAACACTGTTACAGCCCACCGAGATGTAACGGGTCACACAGATGTGCTGTAACTGGCAACCCAGTCCTAGGGCATATGTCCACCAGCCATATATAACGCCAAAATCTGACCATGCGCATGAGTACGAACCGGTTTACCCGCAAAACCAATGTCTTCAGCAAGAAATCAACGACCACATTCACATGCTTTCACTATACTTCGTACACTACATTTTCTGCCGTACCCATAAGACGCTCAAAGTAGGGCAGACTTGGAAGCTGACCTGATAGACACAGTGCACAATATTGATTTTAAAATTGATCTAATAGATGCTGGAGATATAAAGCTCAGAAAATGGGGGGCTCACAAAAAGAGAGTTTCAAACTGAGATGCTACCCGGTTTTCGCGATGCTTGATATTGTCAATGTTTTGAGGTTTATGTAAATGGCATGGGTAGCTACCGTGCCTTCCGGACGCTTGACGATATTAATGGGCAAACTGGGTTCCGGGCATATTTCTACACACAGACCACAACCTACACAACCTTCCTGTACTACCGGTCGATACATATTGGCAAATTCAAAACTAATCGCCTTATCACCCAACGGGCATATTGCAACACAGGCTCCACACACGCCTTTGTCCACCCAGGGGTAACAGGCAGTCCGGTCGATCTGGGCGATACCCATATCGACTTTATCGCCGGGTGTTACTGTCAGTGCGTCTGTGGGACAGACTTCCATGCATTTCCCGCATAAGGTACAGGCTATCTCCGCGGGAGTGATATAGGGCGTATTGTATGCATCCCCGCCAGCGCGCTTGTTGAATTTAATGCACCTGGGAGGACAGACTTCGCCACAAAGACCGCAACCGATGCAGGCCTGGACAAAAGCGGTGTCATCAGCGAGGGCGCCGGGAGGTCTTAGGTTCTCACCGAATTTCCGATCTGTTGCAGGAGTTAACAGGCGTGCAATACCATAGGGCATGCTGGCAGATGCGGCTATACCTGTCGCGAAAGTCGCCTGTTTAATAAATTTTCGCCTTTTCATGAAACCGGTGCCGGTGGCCGCTCTTCACTCCGGGTTTCCTTTTCCCGGTAATGCCTGCCGAGGTGTCCGGGACCCTGGTAGGAAATATCCTTTACGTCTATTTTGAAGACCAACGCATCCGTAGGGCAGACTGCGATACAGGCCGTACAGTTATTGCATTCCTGACCGAACCCGTCGCGCATCGGGTCAAGTTCAAACTCGCACACCGCGGTGCATTTCGCACAATCGTTGCAGGTATCAACCTCACGTTGTATGCGTAACATCCGGTAACGGCCCAGTAACGAATACAAGGCGCCCCCCGGGCAGACGTAGCGGCAAAAGCCGCGCCGCGCTACCAGCAAGTCGAATAACAACGTCAGGACGAAAAATACTGCCCCGGCGCCAAAGCCGCCCAGGGCAATTGCGTAATAGATCTCGCGGCCGATGATGGCGGGCGGGTAAACGGCCGCGAACAACACCGAACCGGTCACCACCGATAAAATGACCCCCACAGCCAGCGCCAGGTATTTCAGACGCCGGTCAAAACGCCGGTTACCCACAGGCAAGCCGGCCTGGTGCAACCAGGCAGCCATGTTGGTATTGAGTTCGTACAGCAGGGTCGCGGGACAGATCCAGCCACAGAACACCCGGCCGAGGATCAGCGTAATGATGATCGGGATCAGCGCGGCAAGCAAAAACGGCGGGTATATATCCAGACTGGCAGACACCTGGCCGAGGACGGACAGCGGGTCGCTGAGTTTTAATCCGAATACCGTTGCCGACCAGGTTGTGCCCTTGACGGCATCAAGATCGTGTTCCGGATCATCGACAAAAGGGCTTGTTATCATTTCCATGACGTCGTAAAAATTCCGTTCCGACGGCGTTAACAGGTCATAGGCATGAGCCGCGACATAGGCCTGGTACACACTGATACACGGCAACAGTATCAGAACAAGAAAGACGCCTGTCAGGGTCAGCCAACGTAACTTGTTCAGGTGGCGGAGGTAATGCTTCATGCAGGCCCGCAGGAGGTACTCACATCACCGGCTGTCACACGCTGTGAGTGGGGATTACGCGAATTGCCTGCGGGATCTGGATGCAGGAACGCTCGCACAGGCCGCAACCCACACAGGCGTCCTGCACGTGAGGTTGTTCCATCCATCCCACCTTGATGGCGATATCAGGCAAGGGGCAGGCGCGGTAACAGACGCCGCATGATTTTCCCTGGTAGGACAGACACAGGCTTTCATCCACCCGGGCCTTACCCATCTTGACGGATTCCAGTATTGTCTGGGCCTCGCGTTCGATGGATGAGATAGCGCCGGTCGGACACACTTCACTGCATTTCATGCACAGGATACAGGCCTGTTCCCGCGGCGTTATGTACGGTGTCCCGTAGGAATGAAAGCCGTTTTCAGTCCCGAAAAATTTAATACACCTGTTGGGGCAGGCCTCACCGCACTGGCCGCAGCGGATACAGCGCCCGACGAAATCGTCTTCCGCCAAAGAACCGGGTGGACGCAGATAGCGCAATCCCTTGCGTTGACTGCTGCGCGCGTTCACAACCGGCGCCGCGACGATAGCCGCGGCTGTCGAAATTAAATCCTGTAATAGTTGCCTGCGCTTCATATATGCCACCCTGACAGAAAAGGGGTAACGTAGTCCGTTACCCCTCCCTGAATATCCATGACAGCCGGGTTACCCGTTACACTTTTTCGATCCTGCAAGCGAGTTTTTTGAAATCCACCTGGCCCGATACCAGGTCCCAGACCCGGCTGGATGTGTTATTTACCAGCCATTTGTTCTTTTTGGGATCCGCACTGTCGGCAACCGACAGGTTCCAGGGGCTGAACATGTACCCTCTCGGCACCGAATTGCGTGCAGGCTTCACCAGGCTGTTGGTCCCCACCTGCGCCTTGGCTTCGTAATTGCCGCGCCGCGTGACAAGCCTCACCTTGTCGCCATCTTCTATCCCCAACGTCTTTGCATCATCCGGATGCATTTCAACATACTGTTCCGGGACGAGGCGGCGGGTGGTCGCACTGCGGTTTGATTTGGCCGTATGAAAATGTTCATAGACCACACCCAGGCCGAGCCAGTAAGGGAATTTGTCTGTCGGAACATCATCCCATTTTTGATCGCGAAACTCATCATCCGGCAGGTCGGGAGTGAGACCCTTATCGCGTGCTTCTTCAAGCAGGGCGATATTATCGATGGTATACACCCCTTCCTTGCTGCCGAACTCCATCAATTTTTCCGAGACAAGTTTGCGATCACTGTAATCCTGCCGGCACAACTTGAAGTGCACCTTGCCGTCTTTTGTCCTGAAATAACCATACGGCCGTTGCTCCCAGTCACCTTCCTGCAACATGTAACGGCGCTTGGTGCCGCCATCCCTGGCGATGGCGTAAGTGGGCGCAGGCCACTGGATGCCGCGCAGGTTGCGAATCTGTTGATACGGACTGACATTATCCACTTTTTCCACTTCGAGAATGCCCGTCAGGTCGGTATCGGTTCCGGCAGATGCCAGGATAACGTCGCGGAAGATTTCCTCGGCGTCGTAGGTGCCGTCTTCACGTCTCCGGTAGGGGAATATCGCCTCCTCATCCAGTCCCATCAGGTGCGCCACTTCCTTGCCCTTGTCGATTACCATGTCCATGTCCGGACGGCAACCGGGGGGCGGTTCGGCAGCTTTATCACAGATGTTGATGCGGCGTTCCGAATTGATGTAGACACCGCTAACCTCACCCCAGGTCGCCGCGGGGAAAATCACGTCCGCGTAAAGGTTATTCGGGGCGTGACGGTAGATCTCCTGTACCACGTTGAACGTCTTCATCAGCGCCGGGCGGACAAGGTTCTGTATATCCGGCAGGTCAATATGCGTCGCATAGACCAGGAACATCGCCTTCACCTCGTCTTTCAGGGCGCGCTCCATCATCCCGACCGCGTAACCCGGGTTCTCCGATTTGAGCGCATTCTTGAGATTCTGTTCAGGCACGCGCCAGGACCTGGCCATGTGCGCAAGGTGCTTGAGGTTTGACAACGGTTCATTGAAGGGCAGACGTCCCGTCAACCCGCCGGTGAAGCGTTCGCCCATCGCGTTCGGCTGGCCCGTCATCGAAAACGGGCCACAGCCCGGTTTGGCCAGGTTGCCCGTCAGCGCCAGCAGGTTGATGATGGAGATGACGTTGTGCTGGCCGTGGATATGCTGGTTGTAACCAATGCCCCACATTATGATCACGCCGCCGTAACCGGCCGTGTGACTTTTCTTACTGCGTTCCAGGCGTTTACGCGTCGCATCGGCAAACATGCCGGCCACACGGCGTATCAACTCAGGCGTGACTTCCTCCGAGCCCATGCGATCCTGCACCTGTTCCGGACTGTAATCCTGCATTATGCCGCCGACGTACTCCTGCCAGCCAGTGGCATGCTCTTTTACAAACTCCCAGTCAATAACGTCATCGTGCTCCTTGATCAGGACATGGGCCAGCGCATTCAGGAAACTGATATCGCCGTTCAGGACCGGAACATGCACGTTGTTGTCCGGGTTGATATCGTCATAGCCCTGGGTCGTGCCGGTCCGGCGCGGGTCGACCACGACGGTCGGGATATCCTTTTTCTTTTTATGATCAGCCGCCCGCCAGAAAATAATCGGGTGTGATTCCCGGGCGTTGTGCCCGAAATGCATGATCATGTCGCTCAGTTCGATGTCCTCATAGGCCAGCGGGGGGGTGTCGGAGCCCAACGTCGCAAAATATCCTGTCACCGCCGACGTCATGCACATCCTGGCATTCGCTTCGATGGTATTGGAACCGAGCACACCCTTCATGAACAGGTTTTCCAGGTACTGGCCTTCCATGGTTAACTGGCCGGAGCCGTACAGGGCGATGGAATTCCCGGAGTACTTTTTGGCAAAATGCGCGATCTTGTGAGACACCAATCCTGATGCCTCTTCATAAGGCACCCGCACGAAGTGCTCTTCGTCGAAAGACCCCTTGCTCTTGCTGACAAAATCCATATCTCCATGACCGGGCTTGTTCCATTCCTGCCATACGTCCTTGCGCACGTATGAATCACCTTCCATGCGATCGGTATACATGGGCTCGGCAGCCGTCAGTCCCTTGATGCACTGTAAGCCGTAATTGGTCGGGTGGTCCTTGTCCGGACGCATGGAAACGATCTTGCCGTTCTCCGTCAAAATGATCGTGCCGCAGCCGACGCCGCAATAAGGGCACTGTGCCAGGGCAGTGCCGCGGGTTACCTCACCGGCAGAGGCAGGCGCCGCTTCGAGTTCAGGATTGCTGCCTACATACAGGCTGGCGCCGGTTGCCGACCCGGTAATAAACGCGCCACTCTTCAGGAAATCTCTTCTGCTGGTTTTAAAACGTTTCATATATTCTCTCCTAGTGGTCTTGTTGTTCCAGTTCGCGCATGTAAACGATAATGTCGTCGACTTCCTGATCGGTGAGGTTTGCCAATCCTGCCGGGCCTGAGAAACCGCGCATACGGGTATTAGAACGGCCAAATTTTATGGTAGTGCGTATGAACCCGTCGGAGACCTTTTTGAGAAACCCGGCTTTGCCGATTGCGGTACCGGTGCCTCCGGCAATGTAGCCGTTCCCCCCGGGTCCGTGGCAGGTGGCGCAAATCTGATCGAACCAGAGTTTCCCTGCTGCGGGATCACCCTGTGCACTGGGCTGGCTGTCAATTTCAGCGGAGCGGTCAGGCAGTTCGGAGTGAGCCCTGAGGTAGACGCCTATGGCCTCGATTCCATCCAGCCCCAGGTGAGCAAACGGGGGCATTCCCGTACCCAGGCGGCCATCGCGAATTGTCCCCAGGAGAAACTCATCAGACGCGCTGGCCAGAAATTCAGGGTTGGTCAGTGATGGCGCAAATCCGGCTTTCCCTATGGCATCTGCCTGGTGGCAGAATACGCAGTTCGTTTCATATAAATCCTTTCCCTTGGCAATTATCAAGGAATCGTCGGAAACTGCGAGCGATGGCAACAGCAGGTATAGGAATACTGAAACCTTCGTACTGACGAGAATAAATCTGGCATTAATCAACATGGACCCCCGCGCTGAAGTCGTCTCTGCCTGCTGGAAGTGAGGTTTTTCACGACCCGGTCCATTCAAATTCTGGCAAACAAGCGCCTGAGTGTCAAGGCAACCGGAACCTTGAAAGCCGGCTGATACAGGTAATATCCGGGTCATCAACCATGACGTGATCCGTACCGGTCTTCCTGGTTTTTTTACCGACCCGGCGTTCGCTTGGGAAAAGCGTCTGTGAACGGATGGAAATCCCTACATTTCTTTCCAGTCACCTATCTTTTCAAACGCGGCAGCAGCGGTTAACACGGTGGCTTCGTCAAAACGCCGTCCCACCAGCATCATGCCCACCGGCAACCCATCGACCATGCCGCAGGGCACATTCATGGCCGGATGATGGGTGACATCTGTCGGGGAGGTGTTGCCCAACATCTCGAAAGCCCTGCCGATGTACTCGAGCGGCGCAGCATCGGTCGACCCAAGCGGTTGCGCACGCATGGCGGTGGTGGGCATGACGATGAGATCGACATCAGCCAGCGCCTCATCGTATTTGGCGCGCAGTACATTCCCCAGGTTCTGGGCCCTGGCATAGTAGACGCCGGGTTGCTGTCTCAGTATGTATTCACCGGCCAGCATGACGAGTTTGGTGGTTTTGGATAATTCATCCACCCTCTCACGCCATTGCCTGCCGTAGTACTCCGCCAGGCTCGACAGGTAGTGGCCGTTCCAGCTGGTGCCCTGCGATCCGGCATTCATCATCAGGGTGGCGCCTTCAAAACCGATGCCGTTCCAGATATGCGGCCCATCCAGGTGCATGGGGATGGATATTTCCTTTGCACCGGCGCCAAGCGCTTCAAGTTTTGTGACAGCATCGCGAACTTTCGCATCAACCACGTCCTCACTTTCCGGCCGCGCGAAACCTTCTTTTAACACGCCGATCCTGAGACCTTCCATGCCCCGATCAAGGGCCGCCGTGTAATCCTGCTTCACCACGTTTACCTGGCGGGGATCATGACCGTCTTCGCCGGCAATCACGGAAAGCAACAACGCGACATCCTCAACCGTGCCGGCCATCGGGCCGCAGTGATCCAGCGTCAGTTCAATCGGCATTACGCCGGTATAGGGGACCAAGCCATGGGTAGGTTTGAGACCATAAACACCGGTCCAGGATGCCGGCATACGTATGGAGCCCCCCTGGTCGCCGCCAAGCGCCATGTCCACCGCACCTATGGATACCAGGACTGCGCTGCCGCTGGACGAGCCGCCGGCTGCACGTCCCGGATCATGGGGATTGGTGACGGGATGGGGCTTGGAGGTAAAACTGGAACCGGACAGGCAAAGATCCTCACAGGTTGCTTTGCCCAGGATAGTGCCGCCCGCATCAAGGATGCGCGTGACGACGGTGGCATCGTTATCGGGGATATACCCTTCCACAGCAAGGGACCCGTTCATCATCGGCACACCCGCAATACAGACGCTGTCTTTAATCGCAATTGATTTTCCTTGCAACGGCCCTTCTGCCGAACCATCGATCGTGGTCTTCCAGTACCAGGCGTTGTGCGGGTTGTCATTCGGGTCGGCGGCACTGCCCTTGTCCCGTTTATAACCGCTGACCAGTACCGGCGCTTCCAGTTCGTCGATCCTGTCGAAGGAAGCCAGCATGTCGGTCAACAACTGTTGATACTCTGCCATTTCTGCATCACTGATGTTCATGCCATAGAATTCAGCAATATCAGTCATGTCCTGTCTGCCGGGTCGTTTAATGCTCATGTTTGCACCTTATCTTGTTTGGTGAATTGTTTACTGCCCGGTGTCATTATAGATCATTGTGAGTCCCGCCCCTTGAAAGGCACAAATTGTGCCCCCCCATAGGTTTGCTCCGTGGGCACAATCTCCATCTGGCTGACATTCACCCGCCAGGGGGCATCCACACAGTAAACTATTGCATCTGCGATGTCGGATGCCAGCAAATCTTCGCAGTGGGTTTCTTTTACCTTTTGCCGATGTTCTTCGTCATCGATAGCCACGTCGTAGAACTCGCTGACCACCCTCCCGGGGTTGATCTCGGTGACGCGTATGCCGGTGCCCTGCAGTTCCTGGCGCAGGTCGCGGCACAACTTGTGAGTAGCCCCCTTGGTCGCTCCATACAGGGCCATCGGCAGCGGGTATAACGCGGTAACCGAACTCATGTTCACGATATGTCCCCGGCCCCGTTCAATCATGCCCGGCAAAACCGCCTTGATCATGATGAAGGCCGCTGTGACGTTGGTATCCACCGTGATTTCGATGTCCTCGACCTCGGCCTTCCACAGCGAACCCAGCGCGCGGCCAAGACCCGCGTTGTTCACCAGGATATCGACCGGTTGCTCCCGGCCGAAGGCCAGCACGGCCGCGCGGTCACGCACGTCGAGCTGGACGGGTATGCAGCCGGTTTCCCCGGCCAGCTGCTCAAGCCGGTCAAGTCTGCGCGCCGCGGCATACACCTTGACACCCCTGTTTCGAAGCGCACGGGCGGTAGCTTCACCGATACCGCTGGAGGCGCCTGTTACCAGCGCTATTGTATTCCGGTCAAGTGACATGGTTCGTACTCCCTGGATATTAAACTTGTATATATAGTATTTACTTTTCGACATCGGCGCATGCCGGTATTTGCTTCGCGGCAAAAATACTTCCCGGTTTTCTGATAATATTTCCCGGAACGGCTTTGCTTCCACCGGAAACATTGACTGGCAATTACACCTACGCTGTGGAGTAACGATGCAATCAGGCAGACTGTTGATGATAACCGGGCTTCTGGTTGCGCTCAGTGCGGCCGGCGCCCGCGCAGAGGTGAAAGATGAGTCCCCGGTCTCCGTCAGTGTCAGGCTGGATTACAACAGCCGCTACCTGTTCTCCGGCCTGGCTTTTTCAACCGGTTCAATATTGTCGCCCGGTATCTCAATCGGCTATAACGGTTTTACTCTCAACGCCTACAGCATCTATGACGCAGACACCGAAGAGGTCAGCGAAGGAGGTTTTTTTTCCGATTATTACCATCAATTCGGTGAACAGGCGGGTGTCTATGCCGGTGTCGCGAATTTCAATTACAAGAACTTCGAGGAACCGGGAAAGTGGGCCTCAACTTACGAATTCAATGCCGGACTCGTAACCAGTCTTCCGGGGAGCCCCGCACTGCATTACGCACGGGATTTCTCTCTTTCCGATGACGGGCAGACTATCCGTCTCGCCCTGTCCCATGATGTGCCGGCCGGTGCGGTTACCTTCACGGGTTCCGGGAATATCACATACAACGACAACTACTACCGTACCGGCTCCAACTTGAGCCACTTCGACCTGAGCCTGTCGATGAGCGCGCCGGCGGGCCGCTTCACCCTGACACCGATGGTCACCTGGCAACATGCAATTGCAGACGACTTCGAAAACTACCTAGTCGGTATCCTGATGCTGCAGGGGGATTTCTAGGCGATATGTTACGCTACCCTGTACCGATCGGCGGTTAAGTAACCTCCTGAACCAAACCGACAAGCAGGAATATCCACATGGCAACGGCCACGACACCTGAAGCAACCGACCTGAACAGCCTGCGATCACTGGTGGCAGCGAATTATCTCGGCACTGTCGGCGCCTTGACCATTGTTATCCTGCCGGGGATTGTAGGGGTCATTGCAGACAGTCTGCAGCTAGACCCCGGCCAGGTGGGTATTGTAATGTCGGCCGATATCGTCACCATGGCTTTGGCCCTCGGAATCACCGCCTTCTTTATCCACAAGTTGAACTGGCGGGTACTGGCTGTCATCTCACTGGCGATCCTGTTTCTCGGCACGGTTGCATCCATCGGCGCAGACACCTACGAGAGCATGATCCTGGCGCGCTTTATTGCCGGTATCGGGGAAGGTATCGCCGTTGCCGTAGCATTTGCCATCTTTGGCGGGACGCGTAACCCGGATCGCGAATTCGGTGTCTACCTGGTGGTCATATTAAGCGTTGCCGCAACGATCCTGTATTTCATTCCCGTGATACTTGCTACGGGTGGAAAGTCCTGGGTGTTCGCCCTGATAGCCATCATCACCGTTATCAACTTCTTTTTTGTTACCTGGCTGCCGGTTTCACATGGTGAGGACCACCCTGCGTCCGCTCCCGACATCCAGCCTTTACCCTACCTGCTGGTTGCCCTGGGGCTGGCAACCGTATTTTTTTATTTTATGGCGCAGGGAGAAGCCTGGGCATTCATGGAACGCATCGCCGCATCGGCAGGATTGCCCGGCGAGACAATCGGCGCCGGTCTGGCCCTGTCCAATATCGGCGGCATCGCCGGCGCCCTGATCGCCGCGTTGGTTAACATCCGCTTCGGACGAGCCCTGCCTATCGTTATCAGCGCCGTTATCTCTATTGCCGGACTGCTGGTATTGCTGGGCGAAATGAACGGTTTGCGCTTCGGTCTGGCGACCATCCTGTATCTCTTTGCCTGGAACCTGACCCAACCTTATTTCTCCGGCATCATGGCGGAACTGGATCCCAAGGGGCGTGTAGTGGTGATGATGGGCGCCGTTCAAACGGCAGGTCTGGGACTGGGACCGGGGATAGTCGGTTCCATGATCCAGGGAGAAGATTTTTCCGTGGTGAGTTACTTCGGGATCGGCCTGATCCTGGTAAGCTTGATCACCGTGTTGAGCCTGCTGGCGATAAAACACCGGCAAACCGACGAGCAGGGACACTGACCGGCGTGATATGATCCACCCATGAAGACGAAATTAGCACTGGTCCTGACGCTTTTCGCGTGCCTCGCCACAGCGCGCATCGCTTGCGCCGATGAAATCGCCGGGCTCTGGATCTACGAGTCGTTCGACCGGCCGGTGCATGGCGTCAAACCACTGGTCGGACTGTTCCTGTTCAAGGAAGGACGCTTCATTCACCAGGCAATGCACGGCAGCGAACCCATGGAAGAACAGCTTGCGGACGCCCATATCGGCAGGTACCGGCTCAAGTCGGAGGACATCGTACAGTTCGACGTTGATACCGGCATCGTGGTTACGCCGGCCGGTGAGTCGCTCCTGGCGGCGCGGTCGAATACCAGCCACGACGTAGGCTACGAACGGTCGGGCGAGAATCTTTTTCTCAGCTTCGCCAACGGGGCTACCGAAAAGCTGGTCGAAGTCCCCATCAACGAAATAGAGCTCATCGACCTGGACCGCGGCACGCTGGCCCTGACCGACCGGCATTTCATCCTCGTGACCGAGCCCGAGGGTGGTTGGCTGGCGGGTTCCGGCCTATACGAAAGGGAAGAACACAACATTCGGCTTGAGGCCATGCGCTGGTTTGAAGTCCGTGACGGTAAGGCCGACTACGCTGCCGATGAGACTTTCGAAGCGACGTTCGACGGCGAACTGCTGAAGCTGCACGACGGCCGCGGCTTCCAGGTGTCCAGGTAAAGACCTGCGCTACCTGCCAAGTAGGCATAGCGATCTCCTTGACGGGAGTAAACGACCGCATCGGCGCTGCCGGAGGCAAGCTGCCGTGTAATTATCAACAATCCGCTTAGTTGCATGTTTATTCCGTCGCGGACGTCTGCGGGAACCGGACCCAGAACGGTCCTGACTCTTCCCACTTGTTGTGGGTCAAGCGTAACCGTAAGCCGTCACTTAACCGGTAAGCGAAAATCTCGCCATACATCTGCGGTCCGAATATGACTTCCTGCACCAGCGGCTCTTCATCACTGATGCCGGCGCGCTCGGAGGTATAGACAATCCATTTTCCGTCAGGAGAATAATTAGGGTGTGCATCATGGCCCGGATCGTCAGTGATGCGATTGATTTCCCCCGGGTATCCATCCGGCTTGAGCTTCATGGTGTAGTTGTCGAAGCTCTTGTAGCCGAGAGGATCAAGACTGCTGTCGCGATCTGACGAGTAGACGATCGCATCTCCGGTTGGCGAAAATACCGGGAAGTTGTCTTTCGCTTCATCGTCCGTCAACTGGATCAGGTTGTTGCCGTCGGCGTCCATGAGATAGAGATCGAAATTGCCGTTGCGGGTACTTCGAAACACGATCCGTTTACCATCCGGAGAAAAGGCCGGCATGCCGTTGTTGGCGCCGGACCCTGCCGTCAGATTAATTCGCTGCCGGCCATCATGGCGGATTTTCCATACGTCTGCCTTATTGGTTTGATCGCCGAAGAACCAGCCCTGTGTATAGGTAATCCACTGCGCGTCGGCCGACCACTTCAAACCGAAGATACGGTTCAGCGTACCACTGACAATGCCAATGCCGTCGACCGAGAACAACTCGGTCTGGTTGCTGCCGTCAAAGTTCTCAATCACAAACCGGGTACCGGCGTTGTTTTCGATGGTAACTGCCACCCTCGGCGCACTCGAATGTGCGGCCAGGCCGCTGGTATGCCGCATGGCATACAGGGTAAGGCTTTTGTCCAGAAATTCAACACTGGCGGGATAGTCGAGCGCCAGCAATCCGCCCGGGCCGAGAATATCCTGTACCGCTTGTTTATCGGTGTCCAGCGGCCCGACACCGTGGCAGACCATCGCACCGCTGGCATGATGGTAACCGGGGTTCCAGTAGTCCGTCGCCTCATCGCTTTCCAGGCGCGGATCGCCGCCGGCCAACGCCCTGGACTGGATCGACCAGCCGATAAAAGTCCGCCGGGTCTGGTATGCGATGCGGCCGTCGGGTGTCAGCGCCGGCGCCAACGCCTCTGTCCCCTCCGGCGTTACGGCGCGCGGGTCTGAACCGTCGGCTGCCATCCTCCAGATACGGAAACCACCCTCCTGGCCGAGAATGTGACTGCCCGGCGGCCCGGGGATCTCCCGCGGCCGGCCCGAGTAGAAGTAAATCGACTTTCCATCCGGCGACCACTCCGGCGATCCGTCCCAGCTACGGGCGTAGGTAAGGCGCTCGACGTTACCACCGTCCGTGTCCATGACGTAAATCTCGCCTTCGCGCTGGCGCATGAAGCTGAGGCCCGGATGTCCATATACCGGCGTATCACGGTCGGTGGAGAACGCAATGCGTTTGCCGTCCGGCGAGAACGCCGGGCGAAAGTCCCCGCCGTCATGGCGGGTCAGGTTGACCGCGCTGTCGAAGTCTTGTGTGGTCAACGGTTCGAACGGCATTACGTAGATATCCGCGTTGCCACTCTGCGTGCCGACGAACGCTATCGTCTTTCCATCCGGAGAGATTGCGGCCTGATCCTCCAGTGCAGCGTTGTCGATAAGCAAGCGCGGTGGCCCACCCGCTTCAAGATCCAGAACGTACAGATCCGGCTGGCCGCGCCGTTCGGAAGTAAACACGACCCACCTGCCGTCAGGTGAAAATGTCGCTTCATAATCAAGACCGGGGTGCACGGTAAGCCTTTTTGGTGCAGCGCCCGGGCCAGTGAAGTAGAAAATATCCCAGTTGCCCGGTCGCAGCGAAGAGAAGACGATCTGTCCCGGATCCGTTTCGACGTCGGCAGACGCTATATTTGCTGCCGCGACTGCAAGCGCCACGAAGACGGAGGTTACCTGCAGCCTGATGCTGACAGTCATGTCCCCGGCAAGTCCCGGACTTGTAACTCAGACTCTGTTGATGTTTGACTCATGTGCTGTTCAAACCCCCGCGAACTGTTGCCTGGTAAACCTGAACCGGTATCTCAACTACACGTACTTCCGGTTGTCAAAAAGCGATAGGCCATGCAGCATCCCGGGGTTATCCCTGATCACCGTAGCGCCGGACCACCATGAATGCATATAACTGTAGTCCGGTTTAGTTGCATGTGCAAACAATGCATTCCATACAAAAAAATACCGATTGCATCTACAATTGACTCAAGCCGAATTCGCTCCTATAATCTGACCAGACAGACCAGAAATATTGGAGTAAGACCGTATTGATGAGAGCAACCAACTGGCAATTGCAGGAAGCCAAGGCGCACCTGAGTGAACTGGTAAGGAGCGTTCAGCAAAACGGGCCGCAACAGATCACAGTGCACGGCAAGCCTGCCGCTGTCGTCCTGTCCTGTGAGGACTATGCCCGGCTTACCCGGAATAAGCCGTCATTTGTCGACCTGATACGGCAATCACCACTCATGGGCGTAGACCTGCAACTTGAGCGTGACAAATCGCTGACACGCGAACAGACCCTGTGAGCTATCTTCTGGACACCAACGTGGTGTCTGAACTGGTCAGGCCAAAACCTGACCCGGGAGTGCTGGGCTGGTTCGACAGGACGCCGGACGATGCATTGCATCTGAGCGTGTTGTCGCTGGGCGAGATCCGCAAGGGCGTGGAAAATCTTGGACCATCACCAAGGCGGGAAGCATTGCGAGTCTGGCTGGAACAGGAACTGACGGACTGGTTTGATGATCGGATTTTGTCTGTTGACCGCGGTGTTGCAGACCAGTGGGGGGTACTGCTTGCTCATGCGGGGCGTCCGGTGCCGACGGTTGACAGCCTGCTGGCGGCCACGGCCCTGTATCACGATCTGAGATTGGCAACCCGCAATGTCACTGATTTCCAGTTTGCCGGTCTGGAGGTTATCAATCCCTGGGATTCAGCTAATCACCCGTGATTTTACCTGAGACCGATAAGCTTAAGGGACATATCGAACTATTGAAGATTTCCTTGACGTAGGTCCGTACCTGGTCTAACCTGTGCAGCACATTTACTGTGAAACTGTGCCGATGAAAAATATCACTGTATCCGTAGACGACGAAACCTACCGGCTCTCCCGCGTCAAAGCGGCTGAAAACGGAACATCGGTATCAGCTCTCGTGCGTGACTATCTCCTGGCATTGGCCCAGGGGCGGGTTATCGGGTCCGAGTTCAATCGGCTCAGTCAACTCCAGAACAATACTCTGGAAGAAATACGCGCCCGCGGCGCCGGGTTGCGGGCAGCCGACAACCTTCGCCGCGGCGCGTTGCATGAGCGCGATGCGCTTCCTTGACACCAATATCCTGATTTATGCCGTCTGCGGCGCGGACGAAGACGCGGGCAAGCAGCGACGCGCCCTCGACCTGCTTACGTCGCGCGATTTTGCCCTGTCCGTGCAGGTCTTGCAGGAATTCTACGTACAGGCGACCCGAGCTTCGCGTTCGGGCGCGCTCACACACCGGGAGGCGGTGAATTTTATAGAGTCCCTGCACCGCTTTCGTGTGCAATCGATAACGAGCGATGTGATGCGCGCTGCATTCGCAATCCGTGAGCGTTTCGGGCTGTCTTACTGGGACAGCGCCATTCTGGCGGCAGCACGCGCCTGCGGCTGCGATGCCGTGTATTCCGAAGACATGAGCAGCGAGCAGGATTACGATGGCTTACGCGTGCTCAATCCTTTTGCATCTTCTATGGAGGCCGAGGTCATACCTCCCCAATGACACCGACTTTGTTGGCCTTGCCCTAAGCTATCAGCAGACATGAGAATCTTAAAACCCCGTTTTTGATGGCTAAAAGGGGGTTTTAAGGGGGATTATCTGGCGTATAAGGTGAATAAGCTGAGTGGAAACAGGCGGTTAGGAACAGTTAGGGTGGTCCGACCCTATCAGCTATTACACAAACACGTCAGTGTGATATTGTGACCGTACCTTTTCACGTGTGCATTGTGCGACCTTACCCCGTATGCCCCGTTTCGATTCAATCTTAGCCTGAGAGGAGATTCATCTTATGCATGATCACAGTTTTGTTGCTTCACATTATGTGGAACCTGACCGGGTACGGCGTGAGGTTTACGTTGATCCGCAATTATTTGAGCTCGAGATGGAACGCATCCACGAACGTATCTGGATTTATTGCGGCCATGTGACCCAGGTTCCCCATAGCGGAGACTATTGTACCTTTCAGTTAGGACGGCAACCGATGGTCATGATCAGGAGAGCCGATGGTGAGGTTTCAGTGCTGTACAATCGCTGCCCACACCGGGGTGCCATGCTGTGCGGTAATCATCAGGGAAACACCGGCAAATTCTTCAAGTGTTCTTATCATGCGTGGAGTTTCAGGCATGACGGTTCCCTGCTTTCCATCCCGATGCTCAATTCAGCTTATGAAGGCACCAACTGGGGCGCCGGCAATCCCGATTGCAGAATGAAAGCAGCAGCTCGCGTCGAGAGTTATCGCGGCTTTATTTTCGCCAGCCTTGCCGATGAGGGTCCTTCCCTTGAAGAGTTTCTGGGAAAAGCGCGGATTGCTTTGGACAATATGTGCGATCGCTCACCTGAAGGAGAGATAGAGATCGTCCCCAATTGCTTCAGGGTTGTGCAGCAGTCAAATTGGAAGATTTTTATCGAAAACCAGATCGACGCCTTGCATCCGTCGGTAACTCATCAATCGACAGGCGCCGCCGCTCGGGAAATCGAACTGGATCTCCAGAAAAAAAACGGCGAAGCGCCGCTCTCTTACCATATGCTCTCGGCCTTCGCGACACTAACGGTAGAGGACTGGAATGCCTTCGAAACCAAAGGTTACCCATACGGGCATACCTCTGTCGGCGGCTATATGAAATTGCGCCCGCGCGATCCGGAATCACTTGAATACGAACGCCTGCTGACAGAAGCCTACGGCAAACAGAGGATGGAAGAGATCCTTGATGTTCCTATTCACCATATGATGTTTTACCCCGGGCTTGGGATACAGCCGCAATTGCAACAATTACGTGTTGTCCGGCCGCTCAGCGTGGATCGGATGTTGACGGAAATCTGGTACTTCCGTCTGAAAGGCGCGCCCGAAGCGATTCACCAACGCGCCCTGGATTACTATAACCTAGTAAATTCACCAGCGACGATGATCAATGCCGACGACATGGAAAACTTCTGGAAATGCCAGCAGGGACTGGGTGCAAAGGGAAACGACTGGGTAAGTTTTCATCGGCATTATGGTCATGATCTTGAGCGTGAGGGCGTGATGGTAAGCCCGCCGGACAGGGGAACATCAGAAACACCGATGCGCAATCAGATCCAGGCCTGGAAAAAATACATGGAGGCATAAGTATGGAAACTACAGAACAAAAAAAAGCGGCACAGGATATTCCATACGAGATACAGCAAGCCGTCGAACAGTTCCTGTATCGGCAGTCGGAATTGCTCGACGCCAAACGCTGGCAGGATTATATAGATTTGTTCACGGATGATGGTGTCTACTGGATGCCGGCAAATGCCGACCACGAGCACTGGGAAGGTGTGCCTTCTATCTTTATAGAAGACAAGAACATGATGGCAATCAGAATGAAACGGGTATTACACCCGGAAGCATGGTCACAGGCACCCGTCTGGGAAACTAATCATATTGTGGGTAACGTCGTGATCCAGGATATTTCAACAGCGGGTGACGTTGTCGTTCGTTCACGTTTTCATATGATAGAGTTGCGGCGCGAAGACGTACGTCACTTCGCAGGTCGCTATTTGCATGTACTGAAGAAGGATCAGAGCAATGGTTATCGCATTGAGAAACAACGTGTGGACATGTTCAACGCCCAAGCCACCTATGAGTTTGTGCTCCAGGTCTGGGTCTGAAATTGAATGACCACCGAAGCCGGTTGCTTGATTTGCCGGATTTGCGTCGATGACCTTCAATTAATGGAGGCAGTTTGAATTCCCCCAGGGTTTTTTACGGATGGTGGGTTGTCGCCGCGACAGTTGCCGGCCTGATGGTTTGCAATGGCCCGGTTATATACAGCATGACGGTGTTCATTCCGCCCCTGGTTGATGAGTTTGGATGGGGGCGCGGTAATATCTCCCTTGCCCTGACTTTCCATTTACTGGCTAATGCCATTGCCATGCCGTTCGCCGGCACACTGGTAGACAGGTTTGGCGCTCGCCGTGTGCTGACGCCGACTATTCTGGCGTGGGGCCTTGGTATAGCGTTAATCAGCATAATTCCAGGATCCCTGTGGGCTCTATACGCCATATTTTTTATACTTGGCATCATCACCTCCGGCGCATCGCCGCTGCCCTATAGCCGCGCAATTTCCGCCTGGTTTAACCGGCGACGCGGTCTCGCACTTGGCGTGGGCATGTCCGGAACCGGTCTCGGCACCCTGTTATTGCCGGTTCTATCCCAACAACTTATCGAGGGCTTTGGATGGCGACTGGCATTCGCGGGTATTGGCGCATTAATATTCGCCGTAGGCATATTGATTGTAATACCACTGTTCCGCAATACACCGGAAGAATCGGGGTTGACTGTTGACAACTTGCCGGCCAATCAGCAACTTGACTCAGGTCTTCAGATAACACCGCCCGGAATCACGGCTGAAGCTGCCTTGAGAACGCGGGAATTCTGGATAATGGCATTCGCTTTTTCCGCTGTTGCCATGACTGTGATAGGAACTGCAGCACATATGGTTCCAATGTTGGTTGATCACGGTATTGCACCAGGCGATGCTGTTATGAACGTATCAGTCATGGGTTTTTCGCTGCTTTTTGCCCGCGTATGGGCTGGTTATCTCCTGGACCGATATTTTGCGCCTTATGTCGCAATCGGCTTTATCTGCGGTCCGATTGCCGGTTGTTTACTACTCGCCGGTGGCGCCGCCGGACCACTTGCTGTCGTTGCCGCGATTGGCATCGGATTGGGTATTGGCGCCGAGGTTGATTTCATCGCCTACCTGATCAGCCGGTATTTCGGTCTCAAATCTTTTGGCGTGCTTTACGGAATATTTTTTGGTGCGTTCCTGGTAGGTGGTAGCGTTGGTCCACCACTCATGGGATATGGATACGATTTCTGGAGCACCTACAATTTCATATTATATTTCTTTGCAGTTGTAACGCTTATTGCCTGCATGCTCCTGGCCACATTAGGGCCCTACCAATCAGTGAGTGTGGATAGTGGTACATGACATTGGGACCTAAGTCGCACCGAGTGTCAGGCATCAGACTTCAGCATTTTCATTGTTGTAGCGAACAGGGAACTGCCCGGGTCGATAAACTCAGATAATATCGAGAAGTGATCCTGGTTTGCTTCGACGCGATACTCGCTGTTCAGACCTTTGTTCAGCCGCGCCTGATGATACTCCTGCGCCTGTCGATGAAATTCAGATGATTCTTTTTCACCTACACTTAATATCATACCTGGTCCGGTTTCAGGAATTCTGAAACACGGACTCTCACGCATGATAATTTCATGGCTTAAAGACAGAGTGGGTTGTAAGAAAGAATAACGAAGTGGTTGTAAGTCAAAAAGTCCGCTGATGGCAAGTCCACCCTTGACAATACCTTGAGGGAGTCCGTATTCGCCTTGCCAGTCACTCGAACATATCATTGCCGTCAAGTGACCGCCTGCTGAGTGACCCGAGACATAAATATTGTCAGGATTGCCGTTATATTCTTCGACATGCCTGGCTAACCAGGCAATTACGGCGCGATTTTGGCGGGTTATTTCGGAGATGGATACCTTTGGGCAGAGGGAATAATTACTGACAACAACAGTGATCCCGTTTTCTACAAAAGAGTTGGCAATGAAGCTGAATTCCTTACTCGTTAAGGCGCGCCAGTAACCCCCATGAATGAAGACCAGAACCGGAGGGTTGGCCTGTTTCGCAGGAAAGATGTCGAGTGTTTCGTCGAGTGACGGTCCGTAGTGAATATCAAGTTTACAGTTCAGTTCCTGGCGGGTCTTTTCACTTTCTGCAATAGCGCGTTCCATGAATGCTTCCCGACCCGGTGTAGCAGCGCCAATATCATATTGTTTATCAATTTCTTCCTGTGACTTAAAGTCACAAATTAAATTCATTTAAATCAAAAGCCCCTCAATTGATAACGAAAATAGCGGTAGCTGACAGATTGTAACGAAATGTACAATTGGTGGCCAGGGACGAAATAGAAATGAAACTGTAACTTATTGATATATAGATATTGTTAAGCTTACGGTTTTCGTTTTTCTAACATTTATTCCCACAAAACTTGATCGTTTCATGGACATCCCCCTGATGGTTTACTTTTACCTATGATCTCATATTATGGGGACTTGATAAGACTTTCCCTTAGATTATGTGTGGAATAGCTGGCTTTATTGATGGTTCGCGTGTAGGCGATGCTGCCTGGATCAGGCAGACGGCACTGGCAATGGCCGACAGTATAACTCATCGCGGCCCGGATGATGGCGACACATGGTCAGACGTTCAAGCCGGACTTGGGCTTGGCTATCGTCGTCTGGCGGTGGTTGACCTGTCGCCGGCCGGCAGACAACCCATGGTTTCAGCCTGCCAACGTTTTGTCATTGTTTACAACGGTGAAGTATACAACGCCACAGAGCTGCGAGAGGAGCTTGATAATATCCGTTTCCGCGGCCACTCCGATACCGAAGTTGTGCTGGAGGCATGCGCCGCCTGGGGAACAGGGGCTGCCGTGAGAAGACTGAACGGCATGTTTGCTTTTGCCTTATGGGACAGGCACGAGCGCAAACTGTTCCTGGTTCGGGACCGCCTCGGCATCAAGCCTTTATATTGGGGCGCGTTTGACAAGCTGTTTTTATTCGGTTCAGAACTGAAAGCAATCAAAAAACATCCCGGTTGGACACAGCAGGTTGATCGCACCGCGTTAGCGGTCTTCATGCAACACAGATATATCCCGTCACCCCGTAGCATATACAAGGGCATACATAAATTGGAACCAGGCCACATTGTGACCTTGAAGCCGGGTCAAGAACCTGAAAATAGCGTTTACTGGAGCATATCGGACACTATAGAGCAGGGCCAATCCATATCCCTTCGGTCTCCTGACCATGAAGCCGTCCACATGCTGGACAGCTTACTTGGGGATGCTGTCAGGCGGCGCATGGTTGCAGATGTGCCAGTCGGGGCGTTTCTTTCCGGTGGAATAGATTCAGCAACAGTGGTGGCTCTTATGCAAAAGAGTGGCACCCAGGCGGCTAAAACCTTTACCATTGGTTTCGATGACTCAAGTTATAATGAGGCGCACTACGCCAGTGCAGTAGCAAAACACCTGGGTAGTGACCACACGGAACTGTATGTTGGCTCGAACCAGGCAAGGGACGTGATTCCAGACCTGCCAACTATTTATGATGAGCCTTTTGCCGATTCATCACAAATACCGACTTTTCTCGTCTCTCAGATGACCCGCCAACACGTCACCGTGGCATTGTCCGGAGATGGGGGCGATGAGTTGTTTGCCGGTTATAACCGCTATCAAACCGCTGAGTTGTTGCGCCGTTGGACTAAACCATTCCAAGGTGCGCTGGGTAAGAGTATGGCAACTGCCCTGACGAGTCTCAGTCCCGCCGCCTGGAATAACTTGCTGGGTTTTCTTCCCGGACGAAAGAACAACGCCCGTCCCGGGCACAGGCTGCATAACCTGGCTGCTATTCTGAATGCCGGACCGGACAATATGTATCGAAAGCTGATCAGCGAATGGAGCGACCCGGCAGCCCTGGTTACCGGTGCAGGCGATCCAGGCGGCATCTTATGGGCTGCTGCAAGAGAACGTCCCCTTGCCAATCCAATCGAGCAACTACAGTACCTCGATACCATCAATTACCTGCCGGATGACATCCTCACCAAGGTTGACCGCGCCAGTATGGCGGTCTCTTTGGAGGCTCGCACCCCTTTGCTCGACCATCGGGTTGTAGAATTCGCCTGGCGCCTGCCCATGCACTACAAGATTCGAGGAAAAGATCGAAAATGGCTGCTACGGCAAGTCCTTTACAACTATGTCCCCCGGCAATTGATGGAAAGGCGCAAGACAGGATTCAAGATCCCGGTGGGTGACTGGCTGGGAGGACCATTACGCGATTGGGCGGAAAATCTCCTGGCTGAAAAACGACTCGCTGAAGAAGGTTTTCTTAATCCGTCGATGGTGCGTGAAAGATGGAGTGCGCATCTTTCAGGACACAGCAACTGGACCGGGTCGCTTTGGAATGTATTAATGTTTCAAGCCTGGCTTGAGATACAATGAAATTGGAGATGTTTACATAAGCGTCATGGACATAAAATAACGTGGATGCGAGTAGGATTCCTGTTTAATCACTACCTGACGTATCAGGTGTTGCACGGCGCTCCCGTTGCATTCGAACTGTCTCGAATGCAACCCGGTTTTCAGACGGAATTTCTTTTTTCTACCAAGGAATCCCGGGATGAGGCTGAGCGGATAGCTTCGGTTTATCCGCATCACCAGTGCAAATTCCGCTTGTTACAACAAGGTAGAGTATCCAATTGGGTGTCGACGCGTTTCCCTTTTTTCCACCGACCGTTTGTGTTGCTGGCAAATATAAAGTTACTGGCAACATATGACGCATTGATTGCACCTGAAAAGAATTACATTATATTAAAAGCGTTACCCTCTTTTCGCGATATCAAATTTATCGGTCTTCGTCACGGCGCGGGAGACAGGCCGACGTCATTCAATAAAGGCAAGCTTAAATTCGATTACCTCCTGGTGCCCGGCCGGTCTTACTACGAGCGTTTCAAAGACGAACTGCCCGAAGGTTGTTGTGAAATAGTGGGTTATCCAAAGTTCGAAGTCCTGCAAAAGCTGAAGCCGGAGACGCCTGTTCTATTCGACAATAACCGTACGGTTGTGCTGTATTCACCGCATTTTCACCGACTACAATCATCATGGATATCAATGGGCCGGAAAATTCTTGCTTTTTTCAAAGACAGCCGTGATTACAACCTGATATTTGCTCCTCATGCCCGACTGTTTAAACACCGGAGGTATCATGACAATATCAACCTGGACGATTTCAAAAACACGCCGAATATCTTCATCGATATCGGCAGTGAGCGCTCTTATGACATGAGCTACACACAGGCTGCTGATATTTACCTGGGCGATGTGTCAAGCCAAGTCTATGAATTCGTCTATTATCGGCGCCGTCCCTGCGTGTTTCTGAATCCCGGCGGACTTGAGCCATCGACAATGAACTTCTGGAAGATGGGTCGGGTAATAGAGAAAATTGACGATCTTAAAACTGCACTGACACTGGCTGAGCGTGAGTTCGATGAAAAATTCAAGCGGGAACAGGATGTTTTTACCGACGCGGCCTTTGCCACGGACGTCCGGCCGTCTTCGGAACGCGGCGCCGAGGCCATTATCAGGTTTCTATCGCATCAATAATACAAGTCAATTCCAGTACAGGGAAATTAAGGAAAGTCTTATCAAGTCCCCATAAGCTGTTATTGTACCGACCACTGGCAGGATATCGACTGTGTTTTAAGGGCGAGCACATCTTGTCTATAGGTGTCGATTTCATGCGCTGCTTCCGTGGCGGTAGCGTCGGATGCGTTTGCTTCTGTCAGAGCTTTGTAGAGATAAGTGCTCATGTGTGAAATTGCCGGTATATAACAATATTAGACTACGAAGCTGCCGGTTTCCGGAATTGAGGTTAAACCGGCAAGCAAGACTGCCAGTATTTTTATACCATATCGGTAATACTTCAATTTTTTGTCCCATTTTAACTTTCACACTGTTGTAATAGTCACCAACTCAAATAAGCAATAAGCGATTTATCTGGCATACCCTGAGGGTTGGTATGGCCTGAGTACATTGAATGCAAACGTGGCTGCGGTGCGGCCCTGAAGGTCATATATTCTGACTGTGGTTCATGGCTATCGCCATATATCGTAAGAGCTCCGTGAGCGTGAAGCCTTGTCCATCTCTTTTGAGAATTTCACGTACGCGGCAACAACGACTCGAAATGTTGCCCATGCCGTTTTAAGAGTTCTGCGCACTCGTTTTGCATTGCGTCTGCCTCGTTCAAGCGCTCGCTGATTGCGTTCAATTGCTGCGCCAAGCGGGTCTGGTTGGCTAAAAGCACTTTCATATTCTCCACCATAAGGTGTTCGGGTTCGGTCATCGCTCAGGGTGGCCGGCACGAGCAGGAGGGTCGCTATCAGGGGGTAAATCAGGGACGTAATATGACCAGATAATTAACTGTCTGATTTATAAGAATTTTATAGTCTGTTAATACCCTCGTTCCCACATTTGTTCCCACAAAATATTTTGCATGGCATGCAGGTGTCGTCGGGGACATGTGGCCCTCTGGCTAACTGTCCGTATGTCATTGATAACATAGATAATATCGTTGACATTGTGTCTCCGGAATTCCCATTATTCACTGCAAAGTCAGGAATTTTCATTCCAGCGGTTTTCCAATGGAATACGTTTCCGGTGTGCGTTAAAACGTTGACAATATTGCACTGGAAAACATGTACCATTCATGGTACACTTTCGTATGGACGATAAGAAGAGGCTACCGGCCAGATTCTTTGAGACAGATAAAGGGAATACTCCCGTTCGAGAATGAATGAGAGGTTTGTGATGAATGGCGATATTGAAAAAGGCAGGCCCGGCCAACTTTTCGAAGACTTCCTGAAAGAACAGGGTGATTATGAAGAAACAACCGAACAAGCTGTAAAACGTGTCCTGGCCTGGCAACTTTCTGAAGCAATGAAACAGCAAGGTATCAGTAAAGTGGAAATGGCCAGACGGTTGTCAACAAGCCGTTCCCAGTTGGACCGGCTGCTGGATCCAAAAAACGAACGCGTCACTCTGAATCTCCTCTCCCGGGCCGCACAGGCGCTCGGACGTTCTCTGAAGCTGGAACTACAGTGAATTTTCGGGCAAGGCGAAAGTATGGCCAGGGACAGAATCGAACTGCCGACACAGGGATTTTCAGTCCCCTGCTCTACCTACTGAGCTACCTGGCCATCGAGGTGGGAGCGCCGCTGATAAGGCGGCGTGAAATAAAGGCATGTATTAAATCCGACTCCGCGTTCCCCGTCAAGCGGGAGATTGTTAACCAGCAGGCGGGGTGCTGGTAAACTGGCGTACCGGGATAGCATAATGTACAGAAAAGGACGGCCCGGATTGCCAGGCGCCGTTCATCCTGATACGAAGGGGACACAACGCCATGAAACTAGAAGAGTTAAAGCTCGCGCTACGCGGCACCCTGATACATGCGCCGGCCGCCGGTGATATTGAAGTACTGCAAGATGCATTAATCGCAGTGGACAACGGGGGTCGGATCGCCGCGCTGTCCAGTCCCGGTCAGCCGGACTACGGAAAACTGGAACAAATGGCTGGAAATGCAGGCAAACTGGAGGTGCTGTCAGCCGGGGAATACCTGTTGCCCGGCCTGGTGGACACCCACGTCCATGCGCCGCAATGGCCGCAACTCGGCAAGGCGCTGGACCGGCCGCTGGATGAATGGCTGATGAAATACACGTTTCCCCTGGAGGCCCGATACGCCGATACGGATTTCGCCCGGCGTGTTTATGAAAACCTCGTCCATACCCTGGTCGCCAACGGAACGACGACGGCGATGTACTACGCCACGATACACCTGGAGGCATCAAAACACCTGGCGCAGATCTGCCTGGAAAAGGGGCAGCGTGCCCTGGTCGGCAAGATTGCCATGGATAACCCTGATCAATGCCCGGACTATTACCGGGATCCCAGTACCGGGCAAGGGCTCGATGACACGCAGGACTTCATAGAGCAGGTGCAGAGTATGCCCGGCAACAGCCATGGACAGGTCCTGCCCGTCGTCACCCCGAGATTTATTCCCAGTTGTACGGACGAAATGCTGCAGGGACTGGGCGCTATTGCAACGCGCACCGGCTGCCATGTCCAGACCCATTGTTCCGAAGGCGATTGGGAGCACGCCTACGTCCTGGAGCGCTGCGGAAAAACCGATACCCTGAGCCTGGACGGGTTCGGCCTGCTGACCCCGCACACGGTACTGGCCCATTGCAACTTCATCGACGACGAAGACATGGAAGTCATCAAGGAAAGGGAAACCGGTATTTCGCACTGTCCGCTGTCGAACCTGTATTTCTCGAACGCTGTCTTTCCGGCGCGCAAGGCGCTGGACCGGGAGTTACAGGTCGGACTGGGCACGGACATAGCGGGCGGGGCCAACCCCGGCATCCTGCATAACTGTGATATGGCGGTCACCGCCTCCCGTGCGCGGGAGGATGGCGTCAATGCAGATCTGGGAGCAACCGAACGCGGCACATCCGGCGCCCGGATCGACTTCCGCGAGGCTTTCTGGATGGCAACGGCAGGAGGGGGCGAAGCGCTCGGCCTGAAAGTGGGTAAATTCCTCGAGGATTACGCGTTCGACGCCATAGTTGTCGATACCTCGGTAGCGGATACCAATGTCATCATCTGGGAAGAGATGGATACCGGTGACGATATATTGCAGAAAATCATCTACAACGCCGAACGCCGGAATATTACGAGGGTCTGGGTGCAGGGGGAGTTGATTAAGAACTGACCGGCACAAACTCCTTCGGTTTCTCCGAACCATCGCCGAAGAAGAATTTCTCCATTTCCTCTTCCAGGAACTTACGCGCCTTCGGTTCGAACGGGGTCAGGCGGTATTCGTTGATCAGCATGGTCTGGTGTGACAGCCACATCTGCCAGGCTTCCTTCGAGACGTTTTCGTAGATGCGTTTGCCCAGATCGCCCGGATAGGGCGGCGCAACCAGCCCTTCCCCTTCCCGGTCCAGTTTTATGCAGTTGACGCTTCGTGTCATGTCGGTTTCTCTCCTGTGTATAAACTATTTTGGGGTCAGAGTAAAACTAACTAGGTAACTATTTGTTTTATATAATATTCTATAAAATATGATCCATAAATATCACACTATCCGTCCAACAGATATTGCATAGAATTTAAACACTGTTTCCGCCATTATAAATCGGTTATACGTGCGGTGTCATTTTCCCGATTTTCCTCAAAACGGTCCAGCTCAGGGGCAGTTATCGGCCCACATGAGACGCACCGGGTAAAATCAGGCGGGGACAAATTCCGTTTTGCATAGCAAGCCATGCCGCTCGACATGCCTCAGCAGTCAATAACAACAACGGCAGGTGGAACAAGACAACACCGCTCCCGGGCACTGAAACGATGGCGAGCATCGAGTGCCTGGCTGGGATTGTGTTTGTCTGTCATGAGGCGTTCCTTGCGGAGTTCGGGCCGTATTGCCAGGGGTTGACCTGCGTGCCCTGATTGTTGCTTGGATCAGGTTGTACAGGATGAACCAGGCCAGCTGCGCCAGCCGGTCCGTGCTTCTGTCGGATATATTCAGCCGCCTGGCTGAGTGGATGACGACGGATAACTACCGGCTAATCGAACAACCGGAGTCATCCTGTGATATGTTATCGGATAGGCCACCGGATTATGCTGTCAGGGAACAACTCGCTCACGGTCGATGACTGTCGTTAACGGAGGGGCGAGACTACTCCTGTATACAAAACTGCGTTTTGATACCGGAGTCTCGCAAGAGGGGGATACCCCCCCTTGACCCCCCCCGTTTGCAACGGGGCCAACTGATTCATTGGCATAACCTGACGGCTGAGCTGACCATATCGCGGGTACCGCCGGACCGGATGGTTACCCTGCGCATGGATACGGTGACGCGTGACGAGTGGCAGGACCGGGCACAGGCCGCAGTCTGCCGCTCCACAACTGGGCCCGATGCCGGTGCCGGGTTGCTGCGGGCGCCGGGCGGCACATATTGCCGCGGCGTAAACCGCGAGCAATGGTCGGGGGAGCTTGAGCTGCTGCGCCGTCTCCTCGACATTGAGCGGGGATCAGGGAATCCGGTTTTTCCTGATGACCGGGTTTTACGGTGGTGGCGCCGCCGGGGGCGCGGCTGCTGCATACCTGGAGAACGATGCAGACCACAAAGCCAAGTCACGCACCGGCGTTGACGTGCTGCGTTGCGCCCCAGGTCTCGTCGTCGCCGGGCTTGTATCCGCCGTATTCAGGCCATACCAAGCCTTAGGGTCGCTCCGATAAATCGCTTACAGCGCCTCTACGGTGGTCGGATGGTGCCGGAACAGGACGACATGGACGGTTGCAGCCGAATCGGGGGACTCAGCGTTGCTGCGCTTCGGGTGGCAGAGTTCAGTGAACTACGCAGCTTGGCGGCAAATTGCCGCCGATGATTGCCTCAATCTCGGAAAAGAACAGCGTGACCGTGCCAGTACCTGCACGCAACAGGTAGTAGCAAAGCGGCGCGTACTTGCCCAACATATTGGAATAACTCAATATATTCGCAGGCGCTTCCTGTTACCGGGTTTCCCGTTAAGGGTTTCAACCAGAGTTCAACTTCACCACCTTCGCCGGACCCGCACCGGTGATATAATCCGCCCAGTGCTGCATAAGACGCATCCGACGTGCGTACAGGTCCGATCTGAAATAACTGCCTTCAACACCCGGCACCACGTGCGCCAGGGCCATTTCCGCCAGTTGCCGGTCCTTACCGCTGTCTGCACACCAGTCACGGAATGACGATCGCAGGCCGTGCACCGTTGCCCGGTCAGCCAGCCCCGCCCGCTGCAGAAACACCATCATCGTTGCATTGGTTAACGGTTTACCGTTGTTTCTTGGTGACGGGAAGACCAGACCGGACTTGTCCCGCAGCACTCTCGCCTTTTCCAGTATGGCTATCGACTGGTCTGATAACGGAACCCGATGCGCCCGATTCGATTTCATGCGCCCCGCGGGGATGGACCAGGTTTTGTTTTCAAGGTCAATCTCACTCCACAGTGCGGCCCGCGCCTCAACGCTCCGGGCAGCCGTCAATGCGATAAACCGCAGACACAGCTTCGCAGCAATACAGGCCTGCGCCTTGTCGGTCTGGTTTAAGGCGTCCCTGACCTCGGCATGGTTCAATGCCCTGTGATGCTTGGTTTTACCGGCCTGCTTCGGCAGCGCCGCGCTGATGGCGTCGCCGGCCAGGTTGGTCTCGATATGGCCGAACGCCTGCGCCCAGGAAAATACGGCCTTGATCCAGCCCCGCAACCGGCGCGCCGTTGCGTTCTTATCGGTCCACAACGGAACCAGTATGTCAAGAATGTCCGCCCGGTCGATCAGATCGATCCGCTTGTCCCCGATACGCGGGAGGACATAGGTGTCCATGCAGCGCCGCCATTCCTGCTCAGTCATGCTGTTGCGCCAGGTTGGCCGCAGGCTGTCCAGCGCCGCCGCGGCCGCCGCCTCAAAGTCCGGTTTCAGCGCCTTGCGCTTTTCCGCCAGCGGATCCCCGCCGGCGCGGATCCGCCGGCGGTTGAGAAACGCCGTCTCCCGGGCCTCGTCCACACTCACGACGGGAAACGCACCCAGGCCCAGATCGTGGCGCTTGCCTTTAATCGTGATTCGCTGTACCCAGTATTTGCTCCGGTCCGTGATTCTCAGATACAATGTCGTGTCAACCGTATGGAAACCGGGGGCACTTAGTTTGCGGGCTTTTGCATCGGTAAATTGTTGCATGGTATTTTCTCCTGCTCCTACGATTTGTCCAACGATACACACGGAACTGTACAGGAAGGAAAAATAATCGTCAACAATACATTTATAATAATATCAGATAGTTATGGCATGCAAAGGAAAGAAATGGAACGCAAAAAACGGTGGTTTTATTCTTGGGGTCAGAGTAAAAATACTCAACAACCAGCCGGCGCAGTTTACCTGTGAATATTTTTACTCTGACCCCAGAAATCCCGGATCAATGCCTTCACCGGCGCGGCCATGCCAATCTCCGGCCCGTGTTCCGGCGCATACCAGAGGTATGTATCATTATCCCCTATTGTATCAGTCTTATCCCGTATCATGCCCCTGACCGGGGTGATATCGAGATGAAAGTGACTGAAACTATGGCGCAGCTGCGGCAGTGCCTTCATTTCACCAGACACCAGGGATGCGCGGGAGTTTATCCAGCCCGAGAGTTCCTGTTGCGATCGGTATTCGGGAAAACTCCATAACCCTCCCCAGACGCCGGCAGGGGGGCGCTTTTGCAGCAGGACTTCTCCCTGTTCGTTTTCCAGCAGGGCAAATATGACCTGCCGTACCGGTAGCGATTTTTTTGCTTTCCCGGTCGGCAACAGTGATTGCTCACCATACCGGTGCGCGTGGCAAGCCGATTCCAGGGGGCAATCGGCGCAACGCGGCCTCGAACGGGTACAGAGCGTGGCGCCCAGGTCCATGACGGCCTGGGTGTAGGCCGCGGTTTCCCGGTGCGGAGTCTCCCGTTCGGCCAGTTCCCACAGGCGTCTGTCCACCTCACTGTGGCCCGGCCATCCATATATTCCATAGCAGCGGGTCAGCACCCGTTTTACGTTACCGTCCAGAATGGGAGCGCGACGGCCATGGCCAAGGACGAGTATGGCCCCTGCGGTCGAACGCCCGATGCCGGGCAAGTCCATCAATGTATCCAGGTCAGAAGGCAGGCTGCCGGCGAAATCGCGCACGATACGCTGCGCGGCCCGGTGCAGATTCCTGGCCCGGGCGTAATACCCCAGTCCGGTCCAGAGATGCAGGACCTGGTCGAGGGGTGCATCGGCCAGGGCGCGGGTATCCGGGAACCGCTCAACAAAGCGGTTGAAATAAGGTATCACGGTTTTCACCTGGGTCTGCTGCAACATGATCTCGGAGACCCAGACACGGTATGGGCCGGCATCCTGCTGCCAGGGGAGATCATGCCGTCCATGCAGTTTGAACCAGGGCAGTAATGCAGCGGCAAGCTCAGGCATCAGCGTTCAGCCCGTAGTTGCGGGTCAGGATAAAAATACTGTGAGGCAGGCTGCTGATACTGGATACTCACCCGGAAAATCTATCTCGTCTCCCCGCTGTAAGCGCCGGCGGCCAGGCTCTCCATTTTAAGAATGCTTTCCTTGGCTTCCCAGACCATTTTGCGCTTAATAAAAAACGGACCGATTGCGGGCGGTATCCAGAAATCAGGCTGAAGGTGGAAACTATAGTTGATTTCACTGCGGCCCGGACCGAGCGGCTCGATCTGCCATTCCGTCCTGCCGTACCTGAAATCACTTTCTTCCGGGACCATGATTGCCAGGAGTCTATCGTCGAAAGGCTGTTCAATGTCTTCCACCATTACGACCTTGAAACAGAAGAACACGATGCAGGTTTCGACGACGAGCCGGCGCCGGGTCTTGTCCTCGGGCGCATCGTCAACCAGACCCGATTCGAGCATTACTTCGCTGAGTTGTTTGAAATTTTCGTGGTCCATCAGGAGCGCCACGATCCCCTCCCGTCCGGCCTCGATCTCCATGACCAGGTCCAGCCTGTAATCGTTGCCCTTGTGCTCGACGTTTGCAGATTTTATCTCGCCGGCGCTTGACGAGATGCTGTAGAAAGTCAGGTAGAGTAATAATAACAGGCGCATGTTTTCAATTATAAGTCAGTTTTTCTTGAAAATACCTTTCAACCCTTCTTTAAGACCCTCTTTCAGTAACTCTTTAACCGGGTCAAAATCGGATTCCTCTTTCGTTTCTGTACCATTTTCCGAATCTTCGGGCTGTTCCCGGCCGGGTAGCGGCAAATCGAAGACATCCAGGACCTTCTCTATCAGCAACCCGGACAGTATGTCTTCCCAGGCCAGTCTTATTTTCGGGTTATCTAGGGCGCCCTCAACCTTGAGGGGCAGTTGCAGTCCTTCCAGTTCGGCCAGTTCTTTTCCACCGACGCCTTTGGCGGTGTTGACGACCGTCGCCACTGCCTGGTAGTCGATGGTATCGGTATGCAGGTTTGCCAGTACGCCCGTGCCCTGCAGGCGAAATGCCGGCGCTTTCAGGACCAGGTCATCCATCCGGATTATGCCGTTTCTTGCCACGGGATTCCCGGAGAATTCGGTGAAATCGGTAGCCGTGGTTTCCTCCAGGTTGACAATCCTGCCCTTACTGAACTGTTTCCACTGGCGCAGTGTCCGGCCCAGGTTGAATCCGGCAATAGCGCCTTCGGTAAATGTCAGGCTCATCCCGCCTTCCAGGCTGCGTTTCATGGCGGCGATGCTTGCTCCCTCCGTAGTTAATGCGGCGCTGAAATTCCCCTTCCCGCGCAGGCGCGCCTTGCCTTTCACGTCCATGAGCAGCGGTTCGGCCTGGATATCCGCCAGGTCCGCGTTGAGCGTGAGCACCGGCACGGCCGGCTTCGCATCCAGGCTGATATCGGCCGATAACCTGCCTTCGTAGAGCGCAGCCGTCAACGGCGCCGCCTGCACCACGCCGTCGCGCGCTTTCAGGTGTAACCTGAACCCGTCAAGACGCGCATCTGCGACAATCAGCCTGTCGATACTCACGTCGCCATCCATATCCGCATAAGCGGCTGCGACTACGGGAAACGCGGCAAGCCTGCCGGCTTTCGTCGATGCAGGCGGCAGGTAACGGTCCAGGTCGATCTGATCAATGTCCAGGTCGAACTGCGCAACCGGTCCGGATGCCTCGTTGTCCAGCATGAATTCACCGGTCAGGCGCGTGTCATCCAACTGCAGTTCCAGTTGGTCCAGGCTCAGGCCGTGCGCGGTCCGGTCAAAGCGGCCGGCCAGGGACACCCTGGTAAACGTGTCATCGCCCTGCGTTGCGGGCAGTTCCTGTTTGAGTTGCCGTGCAAACCGGCGCAGGTTGAAAGGCTGGACCTCCAGCTCGCCGCTGACGGCAGGGTCGGCGAAGATATCGTTTACCTCAACGTTGCCTGAAGTCTCAAGTCCCAGACCCTCCAGGGTAAACCTGTCCAGGACCAGGGTCTCCTCATCCAGGTTCAGCCGGGTGTCGGCATTAAGGGTCATGGTCGCCGGCGAACCGGGTATATCCTCCCCGGCGAATACGGCCTGCAGCGCCATGGTTTCCAGCGTGACACCCTCTCCGGTCCCCTGCACGCGGGTATCCAGTTCCACCGACTGCAGGACCTGGGCCAGACCGTCCTGGTCCAGGGCCGTGAGGAGTCCCGCTATACGCTTGCCCTTCACATTCAGGTTACCGTCCACCCTGCCTTTTCTGCTGTTCATGTCCCTGGCGTCCAGTTCGCCCGTCGCATTGACGCCCAGGGCCTCCAGCGACAAGGCCGGGACGGAGATGTCGCCGCTATTCAGGTCGGCGTCGAAAACGGTCGTTATCCGGAATGCTTTTGCCGGGACGCTAGCCAGCTTCTTGCCATAACCGGCCAGTGCGGCATCCTCTCCACCCTGCAGTTGACCGATAACCTGCATCAGGGTAGGCAGGTCCGGTCCCCTAGCGTTCAGTTCGCCCTGGTATCCGGGTGTCCCGGAATGGAGGTTGCGGGCCTTCACTTCGCCGTTGATGACCGCGCCCAGCAGGTTTGCCGACAACCCGGACAGGTCGACGTCTCCCCGCCCGGTATCAGCGTCCACCGTCGCGCTGACCTGGAAGCTGCGGTCCGGCAAGCGGGCCAGTTGTGAGGCCAGCGGCTCAATCTCGGCCACCTTGAACAATAACCCGAGGTCGGAACCCTGCGCATCCAGCGTTGCAGCGATGACAGGGGTTGGCGATTCAATCTGTTGTGCGTCAAGATTGCCTCTCACCGTGGCGCCCAGGGCGCTGAGCGTGAAGCCGGAAAGCGCGGCCGTCTCCTCGTCCAGGTTCACGTCCAGCGTGGCGGACAACCGCGCCGAGGTCCTCCCGCCGGGGATGTTCCCACCCTCGATATCGGCATTGATGTCCAGTGGCGCGATGGCAAACTGTTGTCCATCGGTTGCATAGGTAATGTTGCCGGCCAATGCCACAACGGCTTCCAGCGCCGGTTTGTTGCTGCTGCCGCGGAAATTCAGGTTGATATCAACGGGTTCACCGTATTTCAGTTCAGCCGTCGATACGTCGAGACCGGACACTTCGTAGCGCACTCCATCCTGCTGATCGTCAAGGACGATCCTGGCGTCCTCGATGGCGACTCCGCCCAGGGCAACTGCAGCCAGGGGCAGCAGCGCCTTGTCACCTGCCGCTTCAGCGGCTTCGTCCACGCCGTCGAGGCCATCCCAGTTTGCGCTGCCTTGCCCGTTGCGGGCCAGGTTAAGGACGGCGCCCTTAACGGCAATCGTATCCACCTCGTATTCTTCGCGTAACAGCGGGAGTGTCCTGACCCGCAGCTTGACGTGGTCCAGGTAGGCTAACGGTTCGGCGCCGAACCCCTCGGCATTGGCAACACTGACCTGTCGGGCTTCCACCCCCAGCCAGGGGTACAAGGTGATGGCTATCGGCCCGTCCAGGGAGATGCTGCGGCCTGTCTCATGCTGGATCCTGGCCGTTATCCAGTCCTTGTGCTCATTGGGGTCGATGGTCGAGACCAGGATAACCGCAGCCGCAGCCGCGATAACGGCAAGACCGACCAGCCAGAACAGCAGTTTGACCATACTTTTCAGGGGGTTCATCATTCCGCCAGAGGTAGCAACGGCGCAGTCAGCAGATCCCGACTGGAAATCAGGAAAATTGAACTTCAGCCATCATAGGCAGTGAGCGTAGCCAGGTAGCGGCGCGCCTCGGCAACGGCCTCCCGGACCCTGGCTGGAGCGGTCCCGCCTGCGTGGTCACGGGCAGAAACGGAACCCTGCAGCGTCAGGTAATCGTACACGTCGGCTTCAATCCCCTCGTGGAATTGCTGCAGGTCGGACAGTTCCAGGTCCTCCATCTCGCTTCCCTGCCGGATGGCGTACTGAACGAGGCTGCCGACAACGGCATGCGCATCCCGGAACGGCACTCCCTTCATGACCAGGTAATCCGCTAGGTCTGTTGCAGTCAGGTAGCCTTTCTGCGCGGCAGCCAGCATGGCCTTGCGATTGACCCGTATGGAAGGAACCAGGCCGAGGTAAGCCTCAAGGCACAGCTTGACCGTATCCACCGCGTCGAACAGGCTTTCCTTGTCTTCCTGGTTATCGCGGTTGTAAGCCAGCGGCTGCCCCTTCATGACGGTCAGCATGGTCATCAGGTCGCCATAGACCCGGCCGGTCTTGCCGCGCACCAGTTCCGCGACGTCCGGGTTCTTCTTTTGCGGCATGATGGAAGACCCGGTACAGAACGCATCGTCGATATCGATGAAGCCGAACCCCGGTGACAACCACAGGATCAATTCCTCGGAAAACCGGGACAAATGCAGCATGACGAGCGCTGCGGCGGCACAGAACTCGATGATGAAATCCCGGTCACTCACGGCATCGAGCGAATTTCCTGCCAGCGCGGAAAACCCCAGCAGATCGGCGCTCACCGAGCGGTCTATGGGAAAGCGCGTACCAGCGAGCGCCGCAGCTCCCAGCGGCAACACGTTGATGCGTTCCAGGCAATCCCCGAGCCGTTGCCGGTCCCGCTTCAACATTTCATACCAGGCCAGTATGTGGTGTCCGAACGTGATCGGTTGCGCCGCTTGCAGGTGTGTATACCCCGGCATCAAGGTAGCGGCCTCGGCCTCGGCCAGGGTAACCAGCGCGTCCATATTCCGCAGTAACAACGACCGGGTGTTTTCCACCTCCGCACGCAGGAACAGGCGCAGGTCCGTAGCGACCTGGTCGTTACGCGAGCGGCCGGTGTGCACTTTTTTTCCGACTTCGCCGACCCGCTCGACCAGCGCAGCCTCGATATTCATGTGGACGTCTTCCAGTTCCTGCCGCCAGGTGAATTTTCCAGCCTCAATCTCAGACAGGATGGCGCTCAGCCCATCGCTGATCTGCCCGGATTCGTCCTCCGTCAACACGCCGACGCGCGCGAGCATCGCCACGTGGGCGATAGAGCCCTGAATGTCGTAAGGGGCCAGGCGCCGATCGAAAGACACGGATTGGGTAAACTCCTCCACGAACCGGTCCGTATCTTCGCTGAACCGCCCGCCCCAGGGCTTTACTGTGTTTTTCTCGGTTGCCATCGGCAGGGACTAAGGTTGACAGTCAAACGCACAGTATACCGCAGTATCTACACTATCGTCATTCCCCCGCTTGCGCGGGGGCCGGCCCTGCACAGGTGGAATCACTTCCAACGGCACGACGATGCCGGCATTTTCAACTCACTTCGCCTGCCACGCATCACCGGCCGCATCGTAAACGTAACGGGGCAGCAACTCTCCCGCCTCGACAACGCATATCTCCGTCAAGCGCCTGACCCCCCTGGTTTCCAGGTAGTCCATGTGCAGAACCAGGTCCAGGTTGTGCAGGTATTCGGTTTCGATCACCTCGAAAGGCAATGTTGAACTGCCCATCGTCAGGCTGACGAGACGCTTGAGCGCGGCCCTGGCGTTATTCGCGTGCAGCGTGGTGTAGACGCCGCGATGGCCCGTATTCAGCGCCTGGAAAAACACTTCGGCGGCATCCGGTTCCCTGATCTCCCCGACGATGATCCGGTCCGGTCTCTGGCGCAGGGAGGTGGCGAGAAGTGTTGCGAGGCTGAGGGCTGGAGTGTCTTCGGAATGATGTCGTTGCGCCTCCATTTGTATGGCATTGGGCGCGTTGAGCCTGATCTCGGCTACGTCCTCACAGACCACGATTCGTTCACGCTGCGGAATGGCAAAGGACAAGGCATTCAACAAGGTGGTTTTGCCGCTGTTGGTGGCGCCGGAAACCAGGAGATTGTCGCCGCGCTCGACGGCATCCAGCAACAGGTCTTTCATTGCCGCATCGATGGTATGGCTCTTTACCAGGTTTTCCAGGTCGAGACCGCGGCGCCGGTGCAGGCGAATCGACAAGGTACAACCTGAAGGCGTGGCCGCCGGCAGGGTCGCACAGACCCGGCTGCCGTCAGGCAGGCGCGCATTGATGACAGGCGTGCGGGCCGGATCGAAATACTGCGTCAGCGCATTGGCAACCTGTTCGATCAAGGTGGCGACTGCGGCATCATCGGGGAAGGCAAGCGTGGTTTTATACATCCCCTGCTCCAGGTCGTCCGCCCAGATGTCGTCATAACGGTTGACCATGATGTTGGTCACCTGGTCGTTATCCATCAGGGGCTGTATTGGGGAGAGATAGAATTTGACCAGTTCCCAGTCGGCGCTGGTTAACGCGGTGAGCATGATTGTCCTTTATCCATATCCGTACCTGTTCCTAGACATTCGGGGTGATATTTGGGGTCAGAGTAAAAATATTCAGCAATTAACCCGTTGCAGCAAACGGTAGCTGTATTTTTACTCTGACCCCAAATATCACCCCAAATATCCCAAAAATCCTGCTAAAATTCAAGGCTGATGGAAATAAACG
The DNA here is from genome assembly GCA_965208655.1 of Gammaproteobacteria bacterium. Taxonomy (GTDB): domain Bacteria; phylum Pseudomonadota; class Gammaproteobacteria; order Eutrophobiales; family Eutrophobiaceae; genus JAAXHV01. The sequence continues at coordinate 403,313 of CBDBPJ010000007.1, read as the reverse complement.
GAGGAAGCCGGCGTACGGAGTGCCGGCTGACAGGTATATGGACGATTTTCTGCCCCGACTGGCAAACTGGAGCGACCCCTGGTTCTGGGTGTGCTTTGCCGCAATCCTTTATACCAATACCGTTATCGGCTTCCTGCCGCTGACATCGGAAAGGGAACTGACATCGGCTGAACACCTGCTGATGCACGCCCGCCGGGTGCTGCTGCTCCTGTTCCTTATGTTGCTCCCGGGTTTCCCCCTCATCCTGTGGTTCCTGGCGGCCGGTGTTACCGGGGATATTGCGGCTGCCGGCAATATAGTAAACATAGTCGTCATCAACCAGGCCGGCAGGATGTGGGGGCTGATTGCGGGGGCACTGCTGGGCGGCGCGCTCACCCGGGTCGTATTCCTGCGCTACCTGTACCCGCGCTTCTCGTCCTGGTACATATTCAGGCGGGTATCGCAACGCGGCGACCAGGTTTCCGATATACGCAGTGAGGCCGACCGTTTCCGGAAAAAACAGTTCCTCCCCGGGAAATACTACCGGGCCGGGAATATATTCATGGGATTGCGCCAGGACAACACTCCCCTGCACGTCGCCGTGGATGACTGGAAGTTGTGGAACCAGCGCATGGTGGGAGCCACCCAGAGCGGCAAGGGGGTGTTATTCGGTGTGCAACTGGACCAGTCAGTGCGCCAGGGGTTTTGTACGGTCTTCTTCGACGTCAAGCCGGACCGGCACGCATTGGGGATTATGCGTAAAGCCTGCGAAGACAGCGGCAGGCGGCTGGTTAGCGTGGATTTCAACGGCGAACTGCCGGGGAAATGGTCGCCGTTCAGGACCGGCACCGAGCGGGAGGTCAAGACACGGCTGATGCATACCTATAACCTGTCGGAGCGGGGCGATACTGCGGATTTCTACAGGATTGGGGAGCGGGAATTCCTGGAATCCGTGTTCGACAAGTGGAACAGGGAGCTTATTGATTTGCCGAAACTGCTGAGGGCCTCAACGAAACCACCGCCGACCGTCACTAACCTGACCCGGGAGTTGCTGGCCCTGTCCGCACTGAGACCCGGACGCAGCAAGGGAGTCGATATCGAGCGTGTGCTACGGGAGAACGCCGTCCTGTACGTACGCTCGTCGGCGACCGACCCGGTTGTCAAACGCGCCACCCAGGTATTCCTGCTATGCCTGCTGCAGGCGGCGACGCGCATGCACAGGCGCCGCGAACGCGCCAGTCACCTGTTCATAGCCATAGACGAAGTCAAGTTTCTCGCCACCGACATTCTCGGGGACATGCTGGCGACCATCACCGGCTTCGACTGCCATATCGCCATTGCCTACCAGAGCCTGGGCGACCTGAAATCCGTCAACCGGCGCCTGGTCAACATCGAAGCCCTTGAATACAGCGTGGAGAACAACTGCAAGATGTCCCTGTACTACCAGCCCAATGACTTTGAAACTGCCGAATACGCGGCCCGGCAAAGCGGCACGAAACAGGCCAGCCGTTACCGCATGAACGTGGACATCAACAAGGCCGGCGGCGAAGTCTATGCCGAGAGAAACCTGATCACCCAGGAAGACGTGTACTACATCCACCCGAACACCCTGATGATGCTGCCGTCCAGGGTGGCCATGGCAAAGATGCCGGGCCGGCTGGCCGAGATTATCCATACCGCCTGGGTGGCCGTGGAACCCGGTTACCTGGACTGAACCTGCCCTCTTTCACGTCATTCCTGCGGAGCTTGTCCCACTGTTCACACAGGGGCAGGCTCTGCGGAAGCACTGAGCAGGAACCCAGTATGTTAAACGGTCGCCTGAGGCGACCCTCTATTAACGGGTAGCAGACCCGGGATTTCTCCCCGGTGCGGTAGCCCCTGGCGCTTGCTTCCACTTCCGGGGCGCTCCCTTTGCCACTTCCCGGGCCAGTCCCGGCGTGGCCGTCGGACACTTGTTCAGGAATCTCAGCCGCGCCGCAAACGTCGCCGGCCAGGTAAACTTCCTGATGGCAAAGTAATGGGACAGCGCCGGGTTGCAAGCCCCGGGCCGCGCCGGCGATGACAGGCAAAGCAAGGCTTCACAGGACAGGCGGGTGACGCCCGTCAGCAGGTCGGCGCCGGCAACCACCTTTCCCTGGCCAAGAATAAACAACAGGAACACCATGTAATATATCCGTTTCATTTCCTATACTCCTTTTGGCTAATTGGGGACAGACTTGAAGTCTGTCCCCGAACATAAATAGCGATCAAATAATAGCGCAAAACAACGCTTCCGGCATAAAAAAAGGCGACCGTAAGATCGCCTTTTCCGCCGGTCAGCTCCAACCTGATGCAAGCGCGACGGGCATGTCGCGTTGCTGTTGGACGCTGTGAAGGTGACGCACCGGTTCCAGGAATGCCAGGCAGACCGTTATTTTCTCGAAACTGTCGAAATTATTGACCGCCTCATGGTAGTCAACAATGACGGAAGAGTAATAACCTTCCACCGCATCCTCGATACGGATTTCGGCAACGTAGAAGGGAGCACCAAAGCCCTTGACCGCAAAGGTCAGGTTCCGGTACTTGTCAGTAACCAGGTCACCACGGTTGACTTCGCCGTCCCTGACTATCGTGTACCAGCCATCTTCATTTTTCTCTGCCCTGTGGACAGAATCAATACCAGCAATGAGTTGATAATTTACGCTCATGATCGCTACCTCAAGAGTTGATTTCAAGGGTAGGCAATCCGCAACTATCCGGGCGACCCGGATAAATCCGGGTCGCCCGTTTACTCAAGATAAAGTATAGCTTATCGAGGCCGATTATCCAGTGTTTTATCCAGGTTTTCCCTGCCGGAGCACTTAATTTGGGACGCTTAATTTGGGACAACCATAAATTTAAAATTTATGGTTGTCCCAAATTTGCTGGTCCTTGCGTAATACCATTCCTGCGCAAGCAGGAATCCGTTAAAAAGTGATTATCTCCCTGTCCCTTTTCATCGGCTTCCTGTTATATTGGCAAGCTATGAAACAGGCACAGCTACAGCATTCCGCAGAACTGCCGGACAGTGCACGGTTCGATGCGCTTGAGCACTGGATAATCGTCGTCAGGGAGCCGGGTACAAAGGGTCAATGGCCGTCATTTCCTTACCACGATGTCCTGCAAAAACGTTATAACCGGTTGCGCCGGAATGGAGACGACAGCGCCCCCCTGCTGCTGACCGACCTGCCCAACGACAAGGCCGGGCGCGTGGCGCTCTCCACCGTCAAACCGGACCTGTCCTCATTCGAACTCCTCACCCTGGCGCGTAAGCTGGCCGACGGCCACGACGACTACCAGGCGGACGAACTGGGTATTGCCGTCATCGGCTTCAGCGCGAAAAAGTCCGCGCGGGTGGCGGAGGCGCTGTTGGCGGCGGCCCTGGCGGCCGATGCGGAAATGCCCGACTACCACAGCAAGGACAGGAAAGGAGCCAGGCTGGAACGGGTCCACCTGCACGGGGTGCCGGATAAATACGGGTTCGAGCGCACCTTCGCGGAGGACGAGGGCAATGCCCTGGCCCGTTACCTGACCGCCCTGCCTCACAATGAACTCACACCGGCGCTGTACCGCAAGCGTATCGCACAACTGGCCAGGGAATACGGCTGGAGAAGCCAGTTCTTCAGCATCGCCCAGCTTGAGAAGAAGAAGGCGGGCGCGTTCCTGGCCGTCGCCCAGGGCAGCCCGGAAAAGGACGGCGGTATCCTGCGCCTGCGCTATACGCCCGATGAGCCAACGTCCGGCAACACCCTGGCCCTGGTGGGCAAGGGCATCTGTTTCGACACCGGCGGCGTCAACCTGAAACCCCATAACTACATGATGGGCATGCACGAGGACATGGAAGGCAGCGCAGTCGCGTTAGGCGTACTGACGGCACTGACCCGGCTCAGGGCGCCGTTTCCGGTTGAATGCTGGCTGGCGATCTGCACCAACCACATCGGCCCGGACGCCTACAACCCCGGCGATATAGTGACCGCGCTCGACGGCACCACCATCGAGGTCGTCCACACCGATGCCGAAGGCAGGATGGTGCTGGCGGACACCCTGACACTGGCCTCGCGCAACAAACCGAAACTGATCATGGATTACGCCACCCTGACCGGCGCCTGCGTGTATGCTGTCGGCAAGGCCTACAGCGGGGTGTTCACCAACCAGGAAGAGTTTCTGCCCCGGATGGTCAAGGCAGGCGTGGACAGCGGCGAACGGGTCTGGCCGTTCCCCATGGATGAGGACTATGACGAAGCGCTGGAAAGCAAGTTTGCCGACACAAAGCAGTGCAGCAGCGACCCGGGCGTGGACCATATTCTCGGGGCGCGCTTCCTGCAACGGTTCGTGAAGCACGACTGCCCGTGGGTCCACGTTGACCTGTCCGCCGGCAACAACAAGGGCGGCCTGGCCCACATCCCCACCGATACCACCGGTTTCGGCGTGCGCTTTACCCTGAACCTGCTGCTGGATCAGAAGGTGATGAAGTAGCCGGCGCGCCTGTTCGTCATTCCTGCGAAAGCAGGAATCCAGAAAGTCAGCCTACTACCAGACCCCCACATTCTCCGCAGACGCCCACGGCTCCTGCGGCGGCCTTGCTCCACCCTTCTGCAACAACTCAATGGAGATATTATCCGGCGTACGCAGGAACGCCATATGGCCGTCACGAGGCGGGCGGTTGATGGTAACGCCGCTGTCCGCAATCTTCCGGCAGGTGGCATAGATATCATCCACCTCGAAGGCGACGTGGCCGAAGTTGCGCCCGCCGGTGTACTCTTCCGGGTCCCAGTTGTAGGTCAACTCCAGCACCGGCGCCGGCTGGCCCGGCCCTTCCATCCCTTCCGCGTCACCGGACGCAGCCAGGAATACCAGGGTAAATCGTCCCTTGTCACTCTCCATGCGTCGTACTTCCCGCATGCCCATGACGTCACAGAAAAAAGACATGGTCTTGTCCAGGTCGGAGACCCGGAGCATGGTGTGTAGATATCGCATTGGTTTTCTCCTTTATCAGGATTATATAATTTTTTATCGAATATATGAGGATGTTGGCATCAATTGTAATCCGTGCGCCGATTATAAATCTCTTCCCTCTGTAACCGCTTCCCTCCCAGGTGGTATCCCAGCCTCATTCTCTCGCGCACGCGCTCGCGGGCTACCTGCTGCTCGCGCGTATTGCTTAATTCTATTTCGGTGAAGATGTGTCCCATATCAATATGCCCGCGAGACATATGCTCATCAGGTTCAACTCAATATATCAACCGTCCCATTCTACCAACTGCTGATTTGCTTTCAACCTGGCCCGCTGGTGCATCACGGCTTCAAAAATTATAGCCAAATCTGATGTGCTGTCGCTCACCAACGGTAACGCAGCTTCAACTTCCAGCAGGAAACGTTCTTTCATCGTGCTGTTTATATAAGCAGCGTTCCACCAGTCAGTAATACGATTCCTGGAGTGATGCAATAACGGCGCAGACGGAAGCTTTTCACTTTTTTGCCCGTTAGCCGTTACACTTGCAGGCATCAGATTCCAGAGATCGTTGTTATACCATCGACTCCAGGGGAAACAATGATCAATCTCGTAGTGTTCATTCCTGAGTCTTTTATCCGTCCATACACAGTGAATTATTTCACCGCTTTGTTGTAAGCGTTGTACCCGGCTTCGCACCGTCTGGGTATCTCTTCGACCTTCATCCCACTGCAATGCTTTGTAGTAAATTGAGTCATCGTAAAGCGTTTGATAGCCCTGCATAAGCTTGGCCCATTCGTTGATAATGACAGGTTCCAACCAGCAGGCATATTGCCCCATACATTGCCACAGTTCAGCCGGTATCTTAAATACTCCAAATTTACTCAAGTTTTCTCTATCAATTCGCCAGAATTGCATTTTTTTTGTTCGAAGGGATTCCTTTTTGCAGAGAAATACCTGCTCGTTTTTGCCCGGATATGTAATGTAGTTCGCAGGCATTTTCTGAATATTACTGCAGGCATCCCTGATGGCGCCGATCACAATCCGTGCATTCTCTTCGTCAAAGGTAGCGCCTATCCGCAAGTCAAATGGGGAAAGTCGGTCATTCAATTGGTAGAAATGTTGAGGTTTTGCAAACCCCAAACCAGTTTGATCCGCAATGCTCTGCCTAGGTATCTGGACAAGTTTATATTGCAATACCAAAGGCATATAGAGCTTTATCCAATAAAGCCCGACCAAGCCAAAAGGTATCTCAACAGTATCATCTGTACGCCTGGTAACCATCCCCGGCGCCCCTTCTGCTATACGTATCAAGGTGCGCAATAAACCCAACTTATAAGTGGCCGACTTGTCGTCATTAACGATGATATGGCGCAATAACGGCAGGCTGCCCGTGCCATCGTCCGGCAATTGAAAGACCAGGGTCTCCCAATGAACGCCTGACCTGTCCAGATGATCTTTTGAACTGGTATAAAACACTTGCGCCAGGGCACGCTGTTTGGCAAGCTTTTCCAGTTCACCACTACTGACCGGGTGGAAACCTCTGTCAAGATTTTCGTGTTCACTACTGCCTTGGCGCAGTGTGAATACTAGGATTCCACCAGGCGCCAGAAGTTCGCTGATGATACGGAATGCCCGCTCTCTCCTGTTCGGCAATACATGCATCCAAACGGCGCTCAGCAGTATCAGGTTGAAACGATGGCCGGCAGTACGGAGGGACTTCAGTTCCGGCAGTTCATCATCCTGCCATATGACGTTAGCATTGCTGGTCGGCTTGGCCAGTTCCCTAAACTTCCTGCATGGCTCAACGGCAACCACGTCCCAGCCTTTTTCGGCCAGCCAGTTTGCATCGCGGCCACTGGCCGCGCCGATGTCCAGTGCGATACCCGGCTGATCCGGAATGAAACGGGACCAGGATCCATGCAGCGATTCGGGGTTCAGGGAATTGTACCTGGAGGCCAGGGTTGGCGCATTGTCTGAATAATAGCTCACGGTTCTCAAGGATAGTACATCAATGGAACCCAATCCAATTAACAGATTTTCTTCAGCACCCCCTCAAAAACCCCAAACGCCTCCTGCCCATACAAACAGAAAACTACTCTCACCAGCGCGGTTTCTCCCTGCAGGTAATCTATCGTAGCGGATAGCATGATCTCCGCGCAGCGCTCAATCGGAAACCCGAATACGCCCGTGCTGATAGCCGGAAACCCGATGCTTTTCAGGCCGTTCTCATCTGCGACTCTCAGGCTGCTCAGTGTGGCGTTCCTGAGTTTTTCCTCCTCGTCCCCTTGTCCCTTGCGCGGGCCGACGGCATGGATGACGTACCGCGCCTTGAGGTTGCCGCCGGTGGTGATCACCGCACCGCCTACCGGACAGCCGCCGATTTCATCGCATTCCTGTTGGATGGCGGGACCGCCTTTGGCGCGAATGGCGCCGGCCACTCCCGCGCCTAAAATGAGCGAGGAGTTTGCCGCGTTGACGATAGCGTCGGTGTCGAGTTCAGTGATGTGGCCTTCAGCGAGTTTGAGGATTTTATCGTTGATTTGAGTCCGCATTTTTGCAACGGAAGCATCAATGCCCCCTGATCCACTCCATCACCCTGCCCGCCCAGGGTCCGTCCGGGTTGCCGCATGCCAGGTTGGCCTGCAGGTGGTCGCAGCCCTCAAGTTCCAGGCTGGTAGTCTCACCCCCTGCGGCGCGTAAAGCCTGTTCCATCTTCTGCGCCTGGGTAATCAGGTGGGAGAAATCCTCGCTGCCCCAGGACAGAAAGAACGGGGGCGGCGTTCCCTGGATATTGCAGATCGGGCTTGCCGCTTGTTCGTTGCCGCTTGGGCCCAGAAAGCGCGGGCGCATGGACAGGCCTGAGCCTTCGCGGAAGTCGAACACGCCGGAGACGGGCAGGCAACCGCGTACGACGTCCACGGGCAGCCCGTAGTCTTCCTGCCAGTCCTTGCGCACAGCCATCAGGCTGGTCTGGTGTCCGCCCGCGGAATGGCCGGATATGAACAGGCGAGTGCGGTCGCCGTTCAGCTTGCCGATGTTGTCGTAAACCCATTTCAACCCGCTCATAGAGTCGTCAAGCCCCACCGGGAAGACGTGGGCCGGAGCCAGCCGGTAACCGACGCTGACGAAACCGATGCCCGCCTGGTTGAACACCGGCGCCATGAATGCCATCCACTCCTTGTAACCGCTGGTCCAGCCGCCGCCGTGGATCATGATGAACACGTTGCCGTCGGGGTCCGGCGCCGGGTAATACAGCACACTCTGGTAGGGGTCCGGGCCGTAATTCTCTTCGGCGCCGCCGATTTCCGCGGCTTTCCCCAGGACGTACCTGTTGTATTCCCTGGCAAAGTCGGATACGGGTTCCTGTGGGGGGTAGTCTTCCGGTTTCATGGTGTTTGTTCCAGTGATTTGTGAGTTATGAATCTGGTTAAAATCCGGTTAAGGCGGATCGTTGCAAACCGATTATATCCGAGTTGCAGTATGTCATGAATTTCGTGATTGTATGATTGGGTGGAAGTTATGATTACAATGACTGACAGGCCGATCTGTTATTCATGTTAACCAACCGGGGGGCAATCATGGAATCCACGGCACAATCATCGGAGTTGCGTCAGGAATTGGAATCAGGCCGGTTTCTGGCTGCGGTGTTCATGACCGGGGTGATGGGAATCGCTTCGTTCCTGATACTGCCATCCCTGGTTCTCGGGTTTGTCTCCGACCTGGGTTTCAGCGAGCGTGAAATAGGAAATATATCCACGTTCCAGTTACTGGGCCTCGGACTGGGTTCCATCGCCAGCGTTATATTGTTGAAATACCTGGACTGGCGGAACCTTTCGCGCTTTGCGCTGGCGCTGCTGCTGGTCAGCGATTTTGCCTGTACGCTGACCGGTGACTTTTCGCTGTTGCTGGTCCTGCGTTTTATTTCCGGGTTCGCCGGCGGGATCTGTGTTTCCTTTGCTGCCTACGGGCTGGGACAGACGGCTAACACGGACAGGAATTTCGGCAATTTTATGGCCGTACAGGTGGTGTTTGCCATCATCGCCAGTTTTTCTTTTCCGTCTGTGCTGGACCGCATGGGCCTGGATGGAATCTTTCTTATTCTGTGCCTGCTGGAACTGGCGGCGATTGTGCTCGTCTCGCGCTTCATGCCCGCGTTGCGTTGGGAGAGCGCAACCCAGGGACAGGGCAATGACCGCTTTCACTGGACCCTGTGTGGGTTGGTGCTGTTAGGGGTCGTATTTTTCTTCACGGCATTAGGCGGTTTCTGGACTTATATTGCGCCCATCGGTATCGATGCGGGCCTGAGCAAACAGCAGACCGGCAACGCAGTGAGCGCCTGCTTGTTCGCGGCATTGCTGGGCGCCTACTCCGCTGCCGTGTTAAACATCAAGATCGGCCGGGTCCTGCCGCTGACGGTGTCGCTGGCGCTGCAACTGGTCGCGTTGCTGTTGCTGTTCCAGGGGTTCGACTACCTGAAGTTCAGCATCGCCACCATCCTGTTTGGTTTTGGCTGGTACATGTACGTCCCTTACCAGTTCGCGCTGCTGGCAGAGTTCGATAAGGACGGACGGCCCCTGCTCCTGTTGAATGCTGTTGCCGGCCTGGGTTCAGGCTTGGGACCGGCCATTGCCGCGTATACCCTGGCGGGTGGTTACTCCCTGCTCTATATGCTTTGCGCCCTGTTCCTGGTCCTGTCGCTGGCGTGGCACCTGGCGGCAATCGGTCTGGCTAAGAAGTATCTTGTTTAGGAAATCTTTTACTTTTCAGTATGCCAATCCTGATGTTTTTCTCTCCGGGATATATTCCGGGTCGTGGGCGCGCTTGATAACGTAGGCGTGGATGGCGTCGGTTTCGGCTTTCTCCAGGTGTCCGGCAAAGCCGGGCATGCCCTTGTCCAGGCGCGCGCCGCCCAGCACGATGGCATCCCACAGTTCATGGGTGTCCTCACCCATATAGCGTAAATCCGGGAGGACGCCGGCGCTGATGCCGGCATCGCCGTGGCAGCGGCTGCAGTACTGGTGGTACAGCAGCTTGCCCAGGGCAACGGTCTCCGCGTCGGCAGTGTGCGCGGGCGGCGGTGGTGGTTCGGGCAGGGGCGGTAGCGGCGGCAATTCATCCGTACCGTCCAGCGTGTAGGCCACGATTCGGTTCAGCGCCCGTACCCCGGCCCACTTGGCGACGATGCCGGATTCAATGCCGAAGGCCGTCCCGTTACCGGCCATGACCGCCACGTACTGCTTGCCGTTCACCTGGTAGGTGACCGGTCCGGCCAGCACTGCGGTCTGGGTGTCGTGGGCCCAGAGGCGCTCGCCGCTGCCGGCGGCGTAGGCGATGAACTCACCGTGGGAGGTGCCCTGGAATACCAGGTTACCGGCGGTCGCCAGCACGCCGCCGTTCCAGGCGATCGGGTGCTCCACGGTCCAGCGCGCCTGTTGTTTCAGGGGGTCCCAGGCCAGCAGGTAGCCCCTGAGCAGTTCGGAAATCTCTTTCTGGATCGCCGGGTCTTCCGGCATGGAGGCGATGATGGGGTCCAGGCCAGTGTTAATCGTGACCTTGCTGAACTCGAACTGCTCCACTTCCTTGTATACCCACGGCAGGTCCTGCGCCGGGATATAAACCAGCCCGGTGCCGGGGTGGTAGGCCATCGGATGCCAGTTATGGCCGCCGGGGGCGGCCGGCGAACTGGTGAACTCGCCGTCCTGGTAACGGGCATTGGGCGCTTCGACGGGACGTCCGGTGCGCATGTCGATACGCAAGGCCCAGTTCACCTCGACAAAAGGCTTGGCCGACAGGAGTTCACCGTCGGTCCGGTCGATGACGTAGAAGAAACCGTTTTTCGGCGCTTGCATGAGCACCTTGCGCGGCGCGCCATCGATCTCCAGGTCTGCCAGCATAATATGTTGCGTGGCGGTGAAGTCCCAGGTATCGCCGGGTGCGGTCTGGTAGTGCCAGACGTATTCGCCTGTATCGACGTTCAGTGCAACGATGGATGCCAGGAACAGGTTGTCGCCGCCGCCCGGACTACGCACGCGCCGGTTCCAGGGGGTGCCGTTGCCCACGCCCAGGTACACCAGGTTCAGTTCCGGGTCATAGCTGATGGCGTCCCATACGGTGCCGCCGCCACCGAATTTCCACCACTCACCGTTCCAGGTCTCTGCGGCCTGTTCCAGGACGGGATTTTCAAAGGGCAGTGCAGGATCGCCGGGCACCGTGTAGAAACGCCACACCTGCTCGCCCGTCGCCGCGTCATAGGCCGTGACAAATCCGCGGGCGTCAAACTCGGCGCCGCCGTTGCCGATGAGCACCTTGCCGTCGACTATCCGGGGCGCCCCGGTGATGGTATAGCGCCGGTCGCCGGGCGTGGTCTGCACCGACCAGACTTCCCGGCCGCTCATGGCGTCCAGTGCGATCAGGCGCCCGTCCAGCGTACCCACGTAAACCATGTCGCGCCACAGCGCAACGCCGCGGTTTACCACGTCGCAACAGGCATCGATACCCTTCTGCGGCGGCACCTGCGGGTCGTATTCCCACAGCATTTCGCCGTTGGCGGCATCCAGCGCATAGACCCGGCTCCAGGTGCCGGTGGTATACATGCGCCCGTCCGCGACCAGGGGCGTGGCCTCCAGACCGCGCTTGCTGGGCAGGTCCAGGTGCCAGGCCAGCTTCAGTTCGGACACATTCCGGTCATTGATCTGCGCCAGCGGGCTGTAGCGCTGTTCGCTCCAGGTGCGGCCGTGGTTCAGCCAGTTGTGCGGCTCCGCATCGGCATTCACCAGGCGCTCGTTGCTGACCCTCGTTGCCCCGGCTGTGCTGCCGCCCTGCGGCGCTTCGCTGCGGTCACAGGCGCAGAGGAAAAGGCATGACGTGATGATAACAGGCAATAAGATGCTAACGCGCATAGCTGTCTTTACAACGTGAGTGGATGGTGGATTAAGTTCAGTTAAGGCCGGCGGACCTTCTCAGCTCGTCGGCGCGCAACTGGGCCTTGTGAATGATTTCTGCTTCATCCATGGTAAGCACTTTCTTATCCTTAACAACAACGTTTCCGCCGACCAGCACGGTTTCCACGTCCGCGGCGCGGGCCGAATAGACCAAGGTCGCGAACGGGTCGTGGATGGGCCGCAAGTGGCTGGCCAGGGTGTCGACGATGGTGATATCAGCCAGCTTGCCGGCGCTCAGGCTGCCGATCCGGTCCGCCATGCCGCAGGCTTTGGCGCCCTCTATGGTGGCCATGGCAAACACGTCCCGGGCGGTCAGCGACACGGGATCCCGGGTGGTGACTTTCTGCAGCAGCGCCGCGTCCTTCATTACCTCGAACATATCCTGGGTATTGTTGCAGGCCGGGCCGTCACAGGCCAGCCCGACGGTGACCCCCGCCTGGCGCAGCTTCAATACGGGGGCGTTGCCGGAGGCCAGGATCATGTTCGAGGTGGGGTCGTGCACCACGTGCGCGCCTTGTGCGGCAATGGCTTCTATCTCGGCATCGGCCAGGTAGATGCAGTGGTTCAGCATGACTCGCTCGTTCAACACACCGGCGTCGGCGAGGAATTCAACGTTGCGTTTCCCGGTGCGCGCCACCATCAGGTCGTTGTATTCAGGCGTTTCCGCGGTATGCAGGTGGACACCCACTCCGTCGTCCCGCAACGCGCAGGTGTCGGCCCAGTACTCGTCGGTGGCGGTCCAGGGCACGAGGGGACCTACCCCTATCCCGACCCGGTCATGGCCGCGCCAGTTTTGCAGCAGCGCCTTGCTGCGCGTGTCAATCTCACCGGTCGTCTCAATGAAGCCCGGGGCAAACTCCTCGTCGCTGGAACAGCGGAACAGCAGGGCGCGTATCCCCGTCTCGTCCAGGGCCGCGGCGGCCAGCGCATCGGCGCCGTCGGTATAGCGCGAGGAGAAGAAGATCTCGCATACGGTGGTATTGCCGGCCTTGAGGTTTTCAATGGCCCCAAGGGTTACGGCCAGCGCATAATCCCCGGCGTCCATCTGCCCCATGAACGGCAATTGCGCTTCGGCCAGCCACTGCAGCAGGGTGCGGTCGGAACCCAGGGAACGGCCCAGGGTCATGCACAGGTGGGTATGGGCATTGACGAAACCGGGGATGACCAGCTTGTTATGGGCATCAATCCGCGCGGCTCCCGCCACGTCCGGGCCGACGCCTGTTCCGACGGCCGTGATGATGCCGTCGTCTATCCTGATATGGCCGTCGGCCAACAGGGGTTGTGCAGGGTCGGCGGTGAGGAGGGTTCCCCCTTGAATGAGCGTGGTTGTCATGAATTCATGTGCTGCTCGTTGGTCCTGTTAACAGGGGACAGATTTCAATTCTGTCCCCGGAACCTGTGAATCTGTCCCCGTCGGCTTCAGCAGATAGCGTGTGGCGGGCAACCGCAATTAATAACTCACCCTCACATTAACGCCGCCCCAGCGCGGTTTCTCAAAGGATATCTCGTCCGCCCCGCCGATGGTCGCCAGGTCGAACGTGGTCGTCTGGGTGCGCGAGTTGGAGAAGTTCTTTACGAATCCTGCGATGGAATAACGCCCGTCCGCGCTGCTCCACTGGACGCGGGCATTGCCGATCCAGCTCGCAGGCATGATATGGCTGTCAAAATTGTTGATGTTACTGAAACTGGACGAGGCATAGGTGCCGTCCAGTTGCAGCGTGACCGATCCGCCCATGATGACGTTGGGTACGGTATAACGGCCCACCCCGGAAAACTGGACCTGCGGCGTGAAGGTCGGTTCGATGTCCCTGAACGTGTTGTCCGCCACCTCCAGATCTTTAACTTCCGGGTCGATATAGCTGAACCCCAGCCAGATGTCCGAGTTCTCCACCGGGGAGGCGATCAGTTCCGCCTCGAACCCCCAGGACTCGGCATCGGCATTGAACACCGCACCGGACGTGCCGACGAACTGGAATGCCTGGTAATCATTATAGTCATAATAGTACGCAGATACGTTGAAACGGGCCTTGCCGCCGAACAGGGTGGATTTGAACCCGGCCTCGTATGACCACAGGACCTCTTCCTTGTACCCGTATTCATCCTGGGTCAGCGTGGTCAGCAGGGGGCCGTTGAAATTGCCTGCCTTTACGCCGCGGTTAACGCCGGCATAAACAAGCAAGTCATCATTGGGCGAGTAGTTGAGTTGCAACTTGCCCGACCAGAGGAAGTCCGAGGTCTTGTCCGCATACGGGGCAAGAAACTCGAACGGCACGCCCGGCACGAAGATGAGGCTCAGCGGTTCGGCGCCTGCAAACTGCGCGCCGTCCGGGTAGCCATCCCGCTCGTTGCGATACAGCCGGTTGGTGAAGGTGAAGTCCTTCTCCTCGATAATGCCGCGGAACCCGGCCGTGACCATCAACTGGTCGGTCAGGTCGAAATCCACGTGGCCGAACAGGGAATAGGAATCGGTCAGGAGGTCCGTATCCGTGGTCGCCTCCAGGTACAGGTCGCCCTGGTTAAAACCGGTCTCGCCCGTGAGGATGTTAAGCGGAGTCCCGCCTATACCCGGCACAAAAAACGGAATGCCGTTAGTGGAGTTGAGTACCGGGCCGAAGAAATAGCCGCCGAAGATATTCAATCCGCCGATGGTGTCCGCGAGGCCCTGGGCCGCCTTCGCGTCGATATTCAGGTAATAGGCGCCGGCGATCCAGCGCATGCGATCAGCCTCGCCCTCCAGGCGGATTTCCTGGGAAAACCAGTCCATATCGGTCTGCCGGAAATAGATGAACTGCGGCACCGGGGCATCGCCTACGTCCAGTGATTGCCGGTGTTTGATGTTGGAAAAGGCGCTGACCGATACCAGCCTGGCGAAATCCAGGTCCCAGGTCAGCTTGCCTGAGATGTTATACATCTCCACCTCGTTGCCCGGGTGGGGGGCGTGGTCGTTGGGGCCGGCAAAATCGTGGACCGGGTCCGGGTCGAAAAACCCGAACAGGTCGCCCTGGTCATTAGGGCGCACACCGTCCAGGTCGCCGTCAAATATGGAGTTTTCACAGCCGCCGTCGGTGACCCTGATCATTTCACAGGTGGTGCGCACGTCGCGCTGGAACGCAGTATTCACCGTATCGTCGAACACACCGTCGCCGTCGGTGTCATCCACGAATGCGACCGTGGGGATGCTGTTATAGGCCGCCGGCGCCCATTCCTGTTCACCGTAGTTGGCCGACAGCAGAAATTCCACGTCCTCATTGGGTTCGAATAACAACTGGCCGCGCAGACCCCAGGTCTCCTCGCCGTACTTGTCGTGTACGTCGACATCGGGGTTGAATGTCGCGGGCCGGCCGACGGCCTGCAGCAGTCCGGGTACCGGCGGCATGTCTTCCGGGGTGAACGGGTTGTCGATGAGATCGTCATGGTAGATGAAGACCCCGGAAAGCCTGGCCGACAGGGTTTCCGACAGGCCGCCGCTCACTGCGCCTTCCGCCCTGACCGTATCATAGGAACCGTAGGTCAGATCAGCGAACGCTTCGGATTCCTGCGAGGGCTTGTTGGTAATGAAATGGATCAGCCCACCGGTCGCGTTGCGGCCGAACAGGGTGCCCTGCGGGCCTTTCAGTATTTCCACCCGCTGCATATCGAAGTTGGCAAATAACTGGGCCTGCTGGGCCGCCTGGTAGACTTCGTCCACGTACATGGCATTGGGCGCTTCGGCATGGTCGGCGAAATCGTTCTGGGTCGCGCCGCGGATGGTAAACTCGTTGCGCTGGTCACCGCCGCCGCCGGACATGGAAACTCCAGGTGAATAGCGGGCTATTTCAATGCTGTTGGCAAACCCCAGCGCCTCCATCTGTTCACCGCTGATCGCCGTGATGGCAATGCCTACATCCTGGATGGATTGCTCGCGTTTCTGTGCCGTGACGATGACTTCCTCAAGCAGGCCGCTCTGGGCGAGGACCGGTTGGGCAGGAATTACGACGAGTAACAAGACAAGTAAAGGACTGCCGACGCCGAAACGGCCTGAAAAAAAGTGATTCATAACCTCCTCCCCACATTCAGTATGTCAAACCAATCTACCTGACAAGGTATATGTGGTCAATACAATCTACGAGAACTGATCCGAATGTGGATTTCCATGACCTGTTACGGATGTTACCATGTGGGTTTTGGGGTCAGGTCGCACAATGCACATTCAGTGCAGGAACTGGTTTAACAACGAGGGGGATTGTAACGCATGACTGATACACCGATCCGGGAGATGGAAGATAACATCGACGGCGAGAACAAACGCCTGGAACCGTATCCCGACTACCTGAAGGCGGAACTGGGTCTGCGCAACCACTGGTATGCCGCGCTGTTCGGCCATGAACTGGAGGAAGGGAAATGCAAGGGTGAGATGATAATGGGGGAACGGATCCTGTTCAAACGGGTTGACGGCGATGTGTACGCCATCGCTGATCGCTGCCCGCACCGCGGTGCGGCCTTTTCAGCCCGGCCCGAATGCTATACGAAAAACACGGTGACCTGCTGGTTCCATGGTTTTACCATCGATGTGCGGGATGGGATGCTTGTGCAGATCGTTACCGACCCGGACAGCAGGCTGATTGGCAGGCTCAAGCACAAGACTTACCCGGCCAGGGAGATCAACGGGGTTGTCTTTGTGTTCATGGGCGACATGGACCCGCCGCCGCCCATAGAACAGGACCTGCAACCGAAATTCCTGCGGCCCAAACTGGCGTTCCACCCGGTCGCGCGCAACAAGTTCCGGGCCAACTGGCGTATCGCCGCGGAAAACGGCTTCGACGCCGCCCACCTGTACGCCCACCGCAAGGCCGGCATCTTCGATTTCACCGATGCCAGTATGCCTCTTTCCAGCTTCCCGAAGACACCTGATTCACTGGAGATCATCGACAACGACGAGGGTCCCTGGGGCATCGTCAAGGTGGATGACTACACGGTCTGGTCAACGGAGATTGAGGGTGAGACCGTGAACGCGGTGAACCTGGACCCGGACAACATCCCTCCCCCGGATGTGCCCCAGGAGACCGTAGTGGGTATTTATCTGCCCTGCGGACTGGAGGTGGACTGGTGGCCGGCCCCCGGGGTGCTGCATTTCGAGTGGTTTACGCCCATCGACGAAGACCATCATATGTATTTTATCTGCCATGCCACCGAAGTGAATTCGGAAGAGGAAGCAGAAGCCTTCTACAAGACCTGCCGGGAAGAGTACATACCGGTCACCTGGAAGGCGGCGACGGACCAGACCGCACCCATGGGCGACAGCACCGAATGGGGTTTCAACAACTTCGACGCATTCGGACGGGAGCAGATCCACCATGTGTATCAATACGAAGACTTCTGGCACCAGGAAAAACTGATCCGCCCCGACATGACCGTATCGAAATGGCGCATGCTGGCCAACAAGCGCATGCGCGGCATACAGCAGCGCCGGGACTGGGCCAGGATGCAAGGCTGGTCTCCGGACGGCCAGGACTATGACCCGAAGAAGACCTGGTAGATGACGGACTTGCCTAGGGGACGGACTTAAGTCCGTCCCCGGATGAGCCTGGCGACGCCGGATGAGACCAGGAATAATGAACACCAATATAAATTGAATAATCATGACTGACAAAACCGAACTCTCGACAAAAGACCTGTTCGGCCTGGAGTATTGGCCGGCACTGCCCGCGTTCCTTATCTCGACAGCAGATAAGGCAGGCAACCCCCATGTAGCACCCTACAGCCTGGTGTTCTTTCCTTCGTATACCAACGTGGCTGAAGACGAAGATACACCCAAGATCATCTCCCTGGTCATCGGCGATTACGACACCTTCGCCGGCGCCAAGGAATCGCGCACCTACCGGAATATCACCACAACCGGGGAATTCGTCGTTAACGTGCCCACCGCGAAAATAGTCGAAGCTGTGAATGCCACCGTGTTCCCGGCCGATGACAAATTTGCGGCCTCGGGCCTGACCCCCGAGCCTTCCGCAAAAGTAGCCGCGCCGGCAGTAGCCGAATGCCCCGCCAATTATGAATGTGAACTAGTGAGGGTGGAAGAACACCGCTGGCTGGGCGAAGTCATCCACGGCAAAGTCGTCGCGGTACGGGTCGATACATCTTTGCACAAGACCCCCGCCAAAGACCGCATGGCGCCCATGGCGCCTGTCCTGCATTACGCCTACGACCATTACAACGGCACCTATTACGGCCTTGGAGACGTCCTGCTGGAAGAGATTGACGAATAAGACATCTGGGATATTTGGGGTCAGAGTATTTGCTCTGACCCCAAATATCCGAATATCAGACGAATTCGGAATTCAGCGGTTTACCCAGTCTCGAGGCGCCCCAGAGTTCCAGGTTGTTCTCGTGTGCCAGGGCCGCGTGCAGCGCCATCGCCTTGGCATCGCGGTTGAGTTGCTGTAACGGGTGTGTCTCCTGTAAAGCCGTGCCGCCGGACGCCAGGAACAGCGCTTCGGTTGCCGCGACGCACTGCCTGACCGCGCCGGAACTGTAGGCCCGTATCCGGTTGCGTTCGACCAGCGGCATCAGTTCACCGGCTTCGGCCGTGTCACGGACCATCGCCGTCCCGCGTTCCAGCATCAGCTCCGCCGAACCGGTTTGCATCATTGCCTCGCCGAAAATCTGGTGCGCCTGGGCCGAATCGACCTGTTTCTGGATGGAAAAAGGCAGGTTCCGGTTTTCGATATGGTCGATAAAAACTTCAATAGCCGTGCAAGCGGCGCCGATGATCGGAATGGCCGGGTTAATACACAGTATGGGCAGGATAGAGGACCGGTACAGCGCTGACCGGCCTTTGCTCAGTTCCCCCGTTATGGCGTCTGCAAACCTGATGGTCCTGTGCTCGGGGACAAAGGCGCCACCGGTAGCCAAGCTCTTGCTGCCGCTGCCGCGCAGACCGGTCACGTGCCAGTCATCGATAATGTCATACTCCCCCCGGGGCAATAAAAAAACCCTCATTTCAGGCGGTCCGTCGTCCTGATGCACCAGGCCACCCACTTGTGCCCAGCGCGCAAAATCACAACCGGAAGAGTACGGCCATTGAGCCTCCCTTAGTTCATAACCTCCCCCTACCCGTTTTGCCATACCCCTTGGTTGTAACACACCACACACCAGGGTGTCGCTGTCATCCTTGAAGACTTCATCCTGGGCCTGCTGCGGATACAACCCCGTGAGCCAGGTGTGCATCTGCATAATCGCCAATACCCAGGCAGTGGCGGGACAGGCGCGGGCGATCTGCGTGATCAGGGGCAGAACCTCTGCCATGAACAGTTCCGGCCCGCCAAAACGGGCGGGCAGGTATGCCCTGTACAATCCCGCCGCTACCAGTTCGTCAATAGTCTGTTGGGACAAGCGGCGCTCCTTTTCCGCTTCACCGGCCCGCTCCCGCAGGTCAGGCGTCAGCGACGCAATTCTGTCGTGATATTCGGTAATGGAAATTCGATCAGTCATGGTTGTTTTTCTCGATAGTATCCTTATCAGTTTCGTATATACTTCAGAAAAACGATAACATCATACTCTCATTGCTGCATCTGTATTTCCTGATTTGGCGCCCGGAATGATTCTGGTGACACGATACTAAATACTGCAGTAACTCTGAAATATCCCCCCCAGAATTAATATTTGATATTATGTCATATATGACATAGTATTGCTTATATGGATGATAAGGATAAATCTTTAGCCTGGCTACACGGTGAGATAAAAACACCTCCATTTTCAGAAGATGCCAGAATTGAGGCGGGATTTTTGTTCAGGCAGCTACAAAGGGGTGATAAGTTAAGTATGCCGCACTCCCGACCGATGCCGGAAGTTGGAAAACGTTGTCACGAATTGAGAATTAATGACCGAAATCTAAACTGGAGAATTATGTATCGAATTGATTCAGATGCGATCGTACTGCTTGAAGTCTTTGAAAAGAAAACCGGTAAAACACCAAAACATATAATCGATGTTTGTAGAAAACGAATGAAGGCGTATGACGATGAAATCAAGTAAAAGGGAAAAACTAGAAAAAACCGGCTGGAAAGTTGGTACAGTCGATGAATTCCTGTCCCTTTCCCCTGAAGAATCAGCTTTTATTGAAATGAAATTGGCATTATGTGATTCAGTTAAATCAATGCGGGCCAAAAAGCGCCTCAGCCAAACTGAATTTGCAAAGTTAATTTCATCCAGTCAATCACGCGTGGCCAAGATTGAAGCGGGCGACCCTTCTGTATCCCTCGACCTGGTAATGAAGTCTCTATTGAGTCTCGGTGCTACCAAGAAAGATGTAGCCAGGCTTATTGTAGCCGGCAAATAATTTAACCTGCCTGAACCGAACCAAGTCAAACGGAGCATGGAATGATCATCGAAAACCAGGAACAAGTTACCGAAGCGGTACTCAGCGAGTTGCAGCGGATCAAGGACCCGCGCCTGAGGGAAGTGCTCTCTGCGGCAGTCCGGCACCTGCACGAATTCGCCCGTGAAGTGCAACTGTCAGAAGCCGAATTTCGCAGGGGATGTGCAATCCTCGCACAAGCGGGCCAACTGACGACCAAAAGTCATAACGAAATGGTGCTTCTGGCCGGCACAATGGGTATATCCTCACTGGTCTGCCTTTTGAACAACGGCCGCGACCGGGATGAAACCACCGCTAACCTGTTAGGCCCGTTCTGGCGTGAACACTCACCGGTAACGGAGAACGGCGGTTCAATCGTGCGTTCAACCACCATCGGCACGCCGTTGTTCGTGACTGCCCGGGTCGAGGATAATGACGGTAACCCTGTTACCGATGCAGAGGTTGACGTATGGAACACCTCCGCGGAAGGTCTGTATGAGAACCAGGATCTTACCCAGGCCGATATGAACTTGCGCGGTAAATTTCGCACCGACAAATACGGTCGGATTAATTTCCGTACCGTGAAACCCGCAGCCTACCCGGTTCCTGTGAACGGGCCGGTCGGCGATCTGCTCAGCGTGCAGGGCCGTGCCAATATGCGGCCCGCGCATATGCATTTCCTGATCTACAAATCGGGTTATAAGACACATATCTCACAGGTCTATGTCAACGATGACCCGTACCTGGAAACCGACGCGCAGTTCGGCGTGACCCGGATACTTATCGGAGATTATGTTTATCATGAAAACGAGCCAGCGCCGCACCCGGAAGTCACCGGACCGTGGTATTCCCTTGATTTCACCTTTACCATGGAACCGGGTGACGACTCCCTGCCACTCGCGCCGATCTCAGGCAGAACGGAAGGAGACCTACGGCCGGAGCAGGTAGTGTGGGAGCGTGCTTGACACTATAACGTTATGACGTTATAGTGTCTCAAATGAAGACAGAATCCAAACGGGCAACCATCTATTTATACCCTGAGCTTCACCATGCATTGCGCCTGAAGTCTGTTGAAACAAACCGTTCCATCTCGGACCTGGTGAACGAAGCTGTGCAGTTAAGCCTTGCAGAAGATGCGGAAGACCTGGAAGCCATATCAAATCGCGCCAAGGAGCCGAACCTGGTGTTTGAAGACGTAGTAAAGGATTTGAAACGTCGTGGAAAAATATAAAATCCTTATCAAGCCTTCCGCAGTAAAGGAACTTGAAGCAATCCCCCAAAAGAAAATACGGCAACAAATAATTTGCCGGATTCAGAGCCTGGCAACTGACCCCTTCCCGCCTGGCGCCAGCAAGCTGGCCGGCAATGATAGATTCAGACTGCGTCAGGGTGCATATAGAATCATTGATACAGTATGGAAGCTGCAACTTACGATCAACGTCATCAAGGTAAGACACAGGAAAGATATTTACAGAAATCAATAGACGCGGGGTCGGTCCCTGGACTCGTCATTCTCGCCGACCTGGAGCAGTTTCAGCGGCAAAGGATAGGTTTTAACAGTATTTATCTCCCCCCAGGACCTGGTTTTGGTCCAGATTTCACCCTGCGGATATTGACTGATCTGTTTGATGTCCTTGGGCCGCATCTGGTTGGTCCATTTGACCTCGACAGGACAGCATTGCCCTTTTCTAATCCAGGCGACATCGACTTCACCACGGGCCTTGATGTAGTAAGTGGGAAAAAAACGGCGATGATGCGTGATCACGGCGGCCTCGACCAGTC
This sequence comes from Gammaproteobacteria bacterium, assembly GCA_965208655.1. Taxonomy (GTDB): domain Bacteria; phylum Pseudomonadota; class Gammaproteobacteria; order Eutrophobiales; family Eutrophobiaceae; genus JAAXHV01. Next base: position 381,301 of record CBDBPJ010000007.1, on the reverse strand, counting down.
TTGACGTCCATTCCGGATCCTGAATGAGCGGCAATATCTGCGCAATGAACAAATTTAGTCAATTATAAATGAATAAATTTATTCATTGCACTATGACTATACAGCAGCCCACCATCAACATTATCAAGGTTGGTCACAGGAGACATATTTACAGAAATCCATAACTGGTGTTGCCTGTCAACCCGCGGGAACAGAGAAATTATTTGGTTCAGGCCAATCAATGGGTTAGTCTGCATAAAATCCTCATCCCTGATTTATCCGGCAAATACTTGGGAAAAGGTAAAATTATTATTCAATACAGAGGCAACCTGGTTTATGAAGAGAAAAATAATTGCAGCCAGCCTCGTGATTTCAATCACGCTGCTGACGACGACTGCACTGTTTTCCAATGAACCCGCCGGGATGAATAACCGCCCTGTCCAGGAAGCTGGCCCGGTAAGAACATACAACCCCGAACTCCCGGATGAGAGGGTCGCACCATCCGCTACAACAAAACTCAAACCAGGGCAACGCATCGATATACCTTACGTTACGCCTGTAGATGCCTGGATTATCCAGAGGCTGACGGAACGCAGTTACTGGATACTGTCCGATCAGTTTGCCGTGACTGTTTTTGTCGGTGATAAGGGCGTACTTCTAATCGATGCGCCGGACGTATTTCAAATGGACCTGTTCGTTAATGAATTGAAATCCGTCACACCTCTTCCGGTCACCACGATTGTCTACAGCCATCCACACGTAGACCACGTCGGCAATGCCGATGAACTCAGCGCTATCATGCAGTCTCAGGGGGTAACTGTGCGCATTATCTCGAGTGAAAACGGGGTTCGGGAAATTGAACGTTACAAACACTCGGTAGAACCACCTACGGAAATTATTGCAAATGGACGCAGCGAGTTCACGTTCGAAAAGTGGACTTTCAAATACGTAACACCGGTAGACTGGGCGCACACCGGCGCCGACAGTTACACGATCACACCGGATGGGGTATTACACGTTGTTGATTTTTTCTATCCGGGCAGACTGCCTTTGCTGGAAGTCTCCGGCGTACAGAATATGACGGGCTGGATCGAATTCTGCCGCTATGTAGCAGGTGAACAGGACTGGCGGTTCGCCAATCTGGGACATGCCAATATTGCATACCGGAAGGATGTACTGCTGACCCTGGAATATTTTCAGGACCTGTATTCCCATGGCTCGCAGGTATTCAAGGGATTCCGGCCGATGGATTTCCAGAACTTTAAAGGACAGAATACTGCCGTTATGTTACGGCTTATGTTCGATGGCGCTGCAGGTCAACTTGCACAAATGGCTGCAAAGAAATGGAGTCACTATCCGCATTGGGAAGTTGCCCGCGATCATGCCGACAAAGTGTTGTGGGATTTGGCGCTGAATTATAATTATCACGACAATGTACTCCCGGATTTTACGCCTATACCTGCACCCTGAATACTGCTACTCCCGGCCCCGGAAGCAGTAATTACGGCAGGCGCCGATATCAGTATCAGGGTTGGACACAGAGTGAATTTCAGATACGAATTCCTGCATGGTAGCGTATGTGCAGGGGTCCGATAAGATATACGGGTGATATCGGATGATGACAAACGACACAATTATGCTCAATGACTGGCATGCGGTAGCGAATGCCAGGGAGTTGGCGGACGGTGACAAGTACGCAACACAATTGCTGGAACGGGACATTCTAATCTGGCGCAGTCACGGTGAATTACATGCCTGGCTGGACCGTTGTCCTCACCGTGGTTCAAAATTGTCTTTGGGCGAAATCAGAAATGGTGACACGGTAGTTTGCCCCTACCATGGATGGCATTTTAATTCCGCCGGCCGCTGCATCAGGATGCCTGCCCATCCCGATCACCCTATCTCGGAAAGGGCCAGGACGACCCGGCTGCATGTGCAGGAGAAATACGACCTCGTGTGGGTGTGCCTGGGTGACCCGGCCGGCGACGTGCCACTGTTTCATGGCGTGGATAAGGATTATCACCTGGTGATCACCGGGCCCTACGACGTCGAGACCAGCGGCCCCCGGGCCGTAGAGAATTTTCTGGACCTGTCCCATTTTCCCTTCGTACATACCGGTTACCTGGGAGAGGAACCTTATACGGAAATGGACGATTACGATGTCGAGGTGATTGACAGCGAAATCAGCGTAACCAATGCGACCGTCTATCAACCCCGGGCCAATGTGACCAGCGAAGAAGGCACCAAGGTCGCCTATTCCTACCGGGTACTGCGGCCGTTGACCGTTATGCTCACCAAGGAACCCGGCGCGGCTGGCGAGAAACCATCCGACTTGATAATGATGTCGATACAACCGAAGGAGGAAACCCGTATCCGCGTCTGGTTTGTCCTTGCCATGAACTACGGCCATAGCGACCCGGAAGAAAATTTCCGGGAATTTCAGGATACGATCTTCTACCAGGACAAGGCAGTACTGGAATCACAACGGCCCAGGTGTTTGCCTCTGGACCCCGGTGCAGAGTTACACCAACCGGCCGACAAGGTTTCAAACGTGTACCGGCGCTGGCTGAAAGAAATGGGATTACGTTATGGAACGAATTGATCCGGTCTGAATGTGAATTCAAGACACGGACATGTTACTACTGACCCCTTCCAGCCAGGCGCCAGCAAACTGTCTGGCAGTGATCGTTTCAGATTGCGTCAGGGCGCTTGCAGAATCATCTATACGGTCTGGAAGACGCAACTAACCATCAAGATAAACCCCAAACCTTCCCGGCGACCTCCAGCATCAACTCGAGTTTTTGCCATTGCTGTTGCTCGCTGAGGTGGTTACCGCCGATGCCCGAAGCAAAACCGCATTGCGGGCTTAAGGCTAACTGGTCGATGTCTATGTATTGCTGGGCATCCTCAATTCTTCTCAGCAAATCGCCGGCAGTCTCAAGTTCCCCCGATTTCGTCGTTATCAGCCCCAGTACAACAGTCGGGCCGTTTTCGGGGACGAATCTCAGCGGTTCAAATCCGCCGGCGCGTTCGGTGTCATATTCCAGTAACAACCTGTCGAACTTCAGACTATCAAACAAAAACTCCGCTATGCCGTCATAGCTTCCCTCGCGATGCCACATCGAAGCCCGGTTACCCCGGCAGATGTGGAGGCCGAAGCACGCGCTCCCGGACATGCCCTCTATCACAGCGTTTGATGCATCGACGGCGCGGGCAAGGTTTTTCACCGGGTCCTCCCCTCTGCCGGCAATGCGGGCCAGGGTCTCCCGGTCGACGTATCCCGTATAGCTCGGTTCGTCGAGTTGCACATATTTGCAGCCTGCATCTACCAGTTCGCTGACCATACGCTTCTGGACGCGGACGACATCGGCCAGAAAACGGTCCGTATCCCGGTATTGCTCGATTGATCTGCCCGTATCACACATCTGGGAGACGCGATCGGGTCCCATCAGCATGGCCTTTGCCGGCTTGCCGGTGGTGGTCCGGAGAAATCGAAACTCCCGCAACGGAAAGTTCTCTTCAAGTGACAGTCTTGCGGTAGCCGGCGACTTGAACTTTTCAACCGCATCGGCGCCACGCGTCCCGGGCTTCTCTCCTGCAAACATGGCCATGGGATTTGCCATGAATGCGGTCCAGGCATTCTGCCACTGGTCCCAGCCGCCAACGCGTGAAAAGCTGACCTGCCAGTTCAGGCGGCGGTATTCCCCATCGGTGATGACCGGTAACCCGGCAGCTTCCTGTTTTCTGACAACCTCCCGGATCGCATCATCCTGCAGTCTTTCAAGCTCCGGTGGGGCAATCTCACCCCGTCCACATTCGAGAAATGCATCGATCAGGGATTGGGGACGCAGCAGACTCCCGATATGATCGACTCTCATTTTCTTCAGGTGATTCATATTATCGCAATCGAACTGGAAGCCCCTTGGGAAATGGCGCGCCCGGAGAGATTCGAACTCCCGACCGCCTGGTTCGTAGCCAGGTACTCTATCCAGCTGAGCTACGGGCGCACATGCAGGAGTTTGCTACTATAATGAGTCACCTCCATGAAAGCAATGATATTAGCCCAGATCGCCCCGCTGAAACCCGGCAGCCAGCCCTTGCAGTTGGTGGACCTGCCGGTTCCGGAACCGGGACCGGGCGAGATACTTGTAAGGGTATCAGCCTGCGGTGTATGCCATACGGAACTGGATGAGATCGAGGGTCGACTCACGCCTCCCCGGCTCCCCGTCGTACCGGGTCACGAGGTTGTCGGCATCGTTGAAAAACCCGGCAAGAACGCCACCGACTTTGAACCGGGCACACGCGTGGGCGTCGGCTGGGTACACCACTCTACCGGAGGGCGGGATGAAAACCTGAGCCCTGATTTCCGGGCAACGGGCAAGGACGTCAACGGCGGCTATGCCGAGTACATGACTGTCCCTCAGCAATACGCCTATCGAATCCCGGATGTTTTCACGGACGAGCAGGCTGCGCCGCTGTTGTGCGCCGGCGCCATCGGCTACCGGGCATTGAAACTGGCTCAGATTGAAAACGGCGACCGGCTGGGCTTGACCGGGTTCGGGGGTTCGGCACACCTGGTTCTGCAGTTGGCCCGTCACTTGTACCCGGGTACCGGTGTTTACGTATTCGCAAGGGATGCTTCCGCCCGTGAATTTGCCCTGGAATCGGGCGCGGCCTGGGCCGGCGGCGGTTCCGATACCTGTCCTGCTCCGTTACACGCCATTATCGATACCACACCTGCCTGGAAACCGGTTGTGGATGCGCTGCATAACCTGTGGCCGGGGGGACGCCTGGTCATCAACGCCATACGCAAGGAGGATAACGACAAGGATGCCCTGCTCGGGCTCGATTACGGCGAGCACCTGTGGCGCGAGAAAGAGATCAAGAGTGTCGCCAACATCACCCGCTGGGATATCCGGGAGTTCCTGGACATCGCCGCGGCTGTTCCGATCCAGCCGACTACCGAGAGTTACCCGCTTGAAGAGGCCAACAAGGCATTACTGGATTTGAAGTTCAAGCCGGTGAAGGGCGCAAAGGTGTTGGTACTTTAGGCGCTACTTACCTGCGGTCCGGGTTCCTGCTTGCGCAGGAACGACGAAGGTTAAAACAGGCCGGTAATATTCCCCTCGTCATCGACGTCGATCTTTTCCGCTGCGGGTACCTTCGGCAGGCCGGGCATGGTCATCATGTTGCCGGCGATGGCCACGATGAAGCCTGCGCCGTTTGATAACCGGACTTCGCTGACTTCCACGTTGTGACCCTCCGGCGCGCCGCGCACGGTGGGGTCGGCGGAAAAGGACATCTGGGTCTTCGCCATGCACACGGGGAAGCTGCCGTAATCCCGGTTCAGCTTGTCTATCTCCGCCCGGACCTTGCTGTTGGCGGTGACGCTGCCCGCCCCGTAGACCTTCGTGGCGACGGCCTCTATCTTTTCCCACAGGGGAGCGTCATCCCCGTAGACGTAACTGTGTTTGCCGGGGCTGTTATCAACAACATCTGCAACGGTGCGGGCCAGTTCTTCGGCGCCAGCGCCGCCTGCGGCCCAGTGCCGGGCAACCACTGCCTTGCCGCCCAGGGCTTCAACCCGGCTCTTCAGCATGTCGATCTCGGCGTCGGTATCGTTGGTGAAGTGATTGATGGAGACGATACAGGGCAGGCCGTAGTGTTGCTGGATATTGTTCAGGTGCCGCTCCAGGTTGACCAGGCCCTGGTCCAGCGCCGCCAGGTTCTCCGTATTCAGGTCTTCCTTGTTTACACCGCCATGGTATTTCATGGCCCGGATGGTGGCGACCAGCACCACGGCAGCGGGGTTCAGTCCCGCCATGCGGCACTTGATATCGATGAACTTTTCCGCGCCCAGGTCGGCGCCGAAGCCGGCCTCGGTGATCACGTAATCCGCCAGTTTCAGGGCGGTTTTGGTGGCGGTCACGCTGTTGCAGCCATGGGCGATGTTGGCAAACGGACCGCCGTGTACGACGGCCAGGTTGTTCTCCAGGGTCTGCACCAGGTTCGGCTTGATGGCGTCCTTCAGCAATGCCGCCATGGCGCCGTGGGCGTTCAGGTCGCGGGCGTGCACCGGTTGTCTGTCGCCGCGGGTATAACCGATGACGATACGCCCAAGCCGTTCCTTCAGGTCGGCCAGCGACGTTGCCAGGCAGAATATGGCCATGACTTCAGAGGCAACGGTGATATCGTAGCCGTCTTCCCGCGGGAAACCGTTGGCAGTACCGCCAAGGGAGACAACGACCTTGCGCAGGGCGCGGTCGTTCATGTCCACGACCCGTTTCCAGGCGATCAGGCGCGGGTCAAGATTGAGACGGTTGCCGTGGTTGATATGGTTGTCCAGCATGGCCGAGAGCAGGTTGTGCGCGGCGCCGATGGCGTGAAAGTCGCCGGTAAAGTGCAGGTTGATGTCTTCCATGGGCACCACCTGGGCGTAGCCGCCACCGGCAGCGCCGCCCTTGACGCCGAAACAGGGACCGAGTGACGGTTCGCGCAGGCAGATCAGGGTCTGTTTTCCTATCCTGTTCATGGCGTCACCCAGGCCGACCGTGGTCGTGGTCTTGCCCTCGCCCGCCGGTGTGGGGCTGATGGCGGTAGTCAGGATCAGCTTGCCGTCGGCTTTGTCCTGCAGACTGTCGATGTAATCCAGCGACAGCTTGGCCTTGTAATGGCCGTAAGGTTCCAGGTGCTCGCTGCCGATACCGTACTGTTCCGCAGCGAGGTCAATGATATGCTTTTTACTTGCCCGCTGGGCAATCTTGATGTCTGATAGCATTGGAATGATCCTCAATGATAATTATTGTTTTCCCGTCAATGGCATACTATAGCTATTAACGTAAATTATCGAGCATGAACATCATCCACTTTGCTGTCTGGTAGTATACCACTAATGCTTTTATTTTTGTCGACATCGGGGGGTTGATAATGAGCCAACGCGTTTTACCTGAATGGAGCAAAGACGAACTGGAATACGTGGAACCGACCCAGGTTGTACGCAGCTTCGGTTATGACGTGTTCGCCAACGAGGTCAGTGAAGAAACCCTGGGCTACAACGAACAGACCATCACCCGGGTCTTGCAGGTGGATGGCGAGGTTGCTGCTGAAAAAAAACGTTATGCGAGTCCCGGAGAAGCGGCAGAGGACATAAAACAGGCCGGCCTGGAAGCCGGCGCGGAAATGGTCGGCATCACGGAAGTCCTGCAGCATCACATCTACAAGGGAAATGATGTCCCGCACAGGTACGCCGTGATCCTTGCCAGCAGGATGGATTACGATGAAATGAAGTACGGCGCGACGGAACGGCACGTGAGGGAAGTGCTGCGCAGCTATGCGGAAATGGGCGGCTTGTCCGCCAGGGTGGCGGAATATATCCGCGCAGCTGGCTATCCCGCACGGGCGCACTCGCTGAGGTTCGAGCAGATAAACATGATCCCCCATGCCATAGCAGCCGGACTGGGACAGCTTGGGAAACACGGATCACTGATTAATGAGCAACTGGGTTGCTCATTCCGCTTGTCGGCGGTCACCACCGACCTGCCCATGACGCTGGATTCGTTCATGGATTACGGTGTCGAAGATGCCTGCAGGAATTGCAGCATGTGCGTCAAGCACTGTCCGGGCGATGCAATAGTCCATGAGAAACAGGAAGTCAGAGGTGCGCTGAAGTGGGTGGTCGATACGGAAGCCTGCGCCCCTTACTGGGGCAGTTACCATGCCTGCGGTATCTGCCTGGAGGTGTGCCCCGCCAACGTCAAGGCGTTTGACGGCAAGTATAAAAACTCGTTTATCGAGCGCATCAAACAGATCGACATCAAGCAGCGGCGGCAGGAACTGGAAACGGGTTTACAGCAGCCATGGGAGAATGCGATTGAACCGGACGACAGGTCGGAAGGCTGGCGCAACCGGGTAAAAGGCCAGGGCCATGCCGCGTTCCTGATGCAGGGGATCCCGGCCGAGGGTCTGCCGGATGAGATCTACGAGATCCGTGCAGCGATGGGGATCAACCCGGATTAGCCCGATTCTCAGGGAACCGGTCAGTCGCCCGTGAGCGGTTCGACCATCAGCTCCCTGATAAATACCTTTTGTTCCGCCTTTATCAGGTCTTTATCCACGTCGCCGGGAAAACGGCTGATATAGTCACCTCCCAGTGGAAATTCCTTCCATTTGTTTCCCGTGGAAAACGCAAATACCTCGGCGCTCCGTATATCAAGTTTCACCTTGCCGTCCGATAAGTCACCCAAATGCCCGGCAATGCTTGACAAAGCCTTTTTCTTTGGACTGTCCACCCGATCAAATTCCAATACGCGAAAGATGTCGTTGGCCTGCTCATAGGTATAGCCGACAGATTCAACCCTGTTCAGGTATCCCATCATCATGCCGAACAGCAGCCGCGCAGATACCGGGTTCAAGTAGTCCTTACTCCCGGCGTCAAGGACGGTGTGCATGACAGCAGGCTTAATACCGTTAGCAACAGATACACGGCACAACAAAAGAACACTGTCCTGAAAATAGATATACCCGATCATCGATGCCAGGGAAATAACGTCTTTACCGGTAGCATGCGCGCTCATGCCCAGGCGGGCATTGATGGAAATGCCGGACACGCCCTGGTAGCCGCCCTGGGTAACCAGTATATCCCCGACCTTTATCCTGTTGACAAGGCCCGGGCTGATAGCCAGGATTGCTTCAAGCCGTTTACTCTCGGTCCGTGACAGTGTTTTGCGCTGCTCCCAGTTCAATCCGGAAACCGCGTCATAAACTTTTCCCTCGACCTGGCCGGCCGCATCCCTGTTTGGGAATACCGCGTAGAATAATTCACAATCAGGGCTTGATAAATCGTCCGCGGCGGCGAAAACAGCTATCGGAAAAAGAAACAGCAGTAAGGTCACTCTTACCAGGCCGGACATGATTTTCTTCTAGTAACTGAAACTTGTCCTCACGTAAACAAAGCGGCCATTAACACCGATGGGTGAAAGTACGTCATACGGCAGGTTGCCGAAATAGCTGATGTCGAATATTGATAAGTCAGGGTATTCATCAAGCAGGTTATTTGCCCCTGCCGAAATACGCCAGTTATCATTAATCGCATATTCAAGATCGGCATCGACAGACCATTCAGCGCCATAGACCTGCTGCGGCTCAAAACCCCCGCCGAAATCAAATATCCGTTCCGTTTCTCCGAAACGCGTCGCTCTCACCAGGGCGGAAATGGTTTCGTTGGACCATGATCCGGTGAGAATCAGCTTGTCTTCCGGCGCTGCCGTCTCATAGGTGTTCTGCTCTTCGATACCCATAATCACCCGGTTCGGATTATTGACGATATCAGTATCGGTGTTGTTATACGCAACCGAGAGATTCCAGCCCTCGCGCCGGTAGGCTGCAACCACGTCAAACCCGGTGGTTTCCGTATCTGCAACATTGGTAAAAAACCTGACTCCGCCGACACCGGGCACACCGCCTACAGGTATATTCTGGGACAGTGCAATCCGATCATCGATATCCACTTCGAAGTAATCAAAGGTCAGGCTGAGACCGTTCTCATGGGACCAGGTAAAACCGATGCTTTTACTTAATGATTCTTCAGCATCAAGAGCCTCAGCCCCGTTCTCCCGGGCAATCGGATGGGTCACGGGCAGGCTCAATGTTCTTACCAGCGCGCCGCCGGTACCGTAACTGGTCGTCGTGCCGGTAAAAAAAGCCTGTGCGAGGGAAGGCGCCCTGAACCCGGTGCTGACACTTGCGCGCACGGCAAAGCCCGGAAACAGCTCATACCGGGCCGCAGCCTTACCGTTAACCGTATCGCCGAAATCATCGTAATCTTCAAACCTGCCCGCCACTGAGAACAGCAGGTCATCAGTAATATCAAACTCCAGGTCGATATAGGCCGACCAGGAAAACCGGTCGTCATCGACTTCATCAGCCGGCGTCAATCCCGGACCGCTCTGTGCGCCGATCTTGGCCGTATCGCTGTTACCGAAGGTGATACAGACCGCACAGGCCACGGCGTTCCCTGCGATATAGGATTCCGGGTCACCTGCCTGTGTGCTGTAATCCTCAAATCGAAACTCCAGGCCTGCAGCGGCATTTACCGGCATGGCGCCGAGTTCCATCCCCCTGGAAACATCAAAATTCAGCACGGTCTGCGAATATTCATACTCGCCCCGGTAAAATTCGGTCGGGCTCGCCTCGCCCAGCGATGAGTTGATAGTGTTCTTTACACCGTCGGAAAACTCGTTGAAACCGTGTACTACGCTCGCATCGACCAGCCAGCCACCGGACAACTCGCCGGTGATACCGCCGGCTACGGAGAAGTCAGTGATATCTGCGTCACTTATCGGCATGAACCCGTTGGGATAAACTGAAGCTACGTTATTTGCGCTGACCGGATAACGAAAGAAGTTGTAGCCTTCTCCGTCACGTTCCGAGTAACTGCCGAAACTGTATAACTCGAATCCTGAGCTCAAATCGAACCCGGCGTTATACATCAGGTTTATATCGCTGGATTCACCATCGCCTTCCCGGTAGTTTCGCATGCCTGCCAGGGCATCATTCGGGGCGGCTTCCGGTGTCCCGCTGGAAGGGATCGGCGCTATGAATTCCGCAAATCCAATCGTCGGCAACTGGTCGAAACTTGACCGGTTGGTCGATGATCTGTCACGGTATTCCGCACTGAGGTTAAGGAAGCCGTTGGCAAAGGAAAACCCGTGGTTTGCGCTGACGGTCACCGTTTCTCCGTCCGTGATATTCTTGTCGACCGGTTTCAGATTAGTGATGTGGCCCCCATACGAAACCGAGATATTGCCCCCTTCGGCATTATCCTTGAGGACGATGTTAATAACACCGGCAATCGCATCCGAACCGTACTGGGCTGCTGCGCCATCCCGTAATACCTCGATGCGCTCAATCGCGCTGGTGGGGATATTATTGAAATCCACAGCAGCGCTGCCCCTGCCTACCTTCGATTCAGTACTGATGACCGAATTGGCATGGCGTCGCTTCCCATTGACCAGGACCAGCACCTGGTCCGGACTCAAACCCCTTAATTGCGCCGATCTGACGATATCGGTATGGCCGGAGTTCGATTGGCGCGGCATGCTGAAAGAAGCAACGGCAGCCTGTAACAGACCACCCAGTTCTCCGGCAATATTGGGCGACCTGACCAGGTCATCAGCCGTAATGATATCCACCGGGACCAGGCTGTCTTCAACACTGCGGTCCCGGGTCCGGGTACCAATCGTAATGATTTCCTCAAGCACGTTATCCGCAGCAGGCTGAGACTCCTGTGCCTGAAGTTGAAACATACCGGCTGATAACAAGGTGATTACAGGAACCGTAACCAGGTAATTTAATAATTTCATAAAGTACTCACAAGTTCATTTCGTCAGGTGTCGGCGAGCCCTGTCCAGGTGCTGCTGCCGTTGTTTGCGCGCGGCCAGTGCTTCCTCCATGGATACTACCACGAAGCGGGCTTCCATATTCGGTTGCAACTGTCCGATAAGATCCATATCGGCGGAAATCACCGTCCCGATAACGGCAAAACCACCCCCCGACACCGCGTCCCGGTGCAACACGATGGGTTCTGCGCCGCCCGGTATCTGGATGGAACCGTACGGATAACAGCTGTCAACGATATTCGAGGGATCGGAACCCGCGCCGAACGGCTGTGCGCGCTCGTGAAACGAAAACTTTTCGCCGCCCATGAAGCGGTACCCGATACGATCCGCTTCGGTAGATACCTTCCAGACATCCGAGAAGAAGTTCGCCCGTGATTCATCGGTGATCCGGTGCACGTACATGCCGGGCATAACGCGCAATTCCGTCATAGCCGCTTGCTCGCGCCGGTAGTCCGGGGGGAGATTGCGTCCTGCCTTGGCGGAATTACCGGTGGTACCCGATACCGGTATCAAATCGTCTGCCACAAGCGCCCGGCCCTCGAACCCACCCATAGCGCCCAGCGCATAGGTGGAGCGGCTGCCGAGTACGACGGGAACATCGATTCCCCCGGATACGGCGATATAAATCCGGGCGCCGGCCTTGAGATAGTCAAAGCTGAGCCTCTGGCCTGCCCGCACCGCGCAACACGTCCAGCTTTCCTGGAGAACTCCATCAATACGCAAAGGCATATCCGCGCCGGTAACCGCAATATGCCGGTCGGAGGTAAATTCCAGTTCAGGCCCCATATACACCGCCTCGAGCACCGCCGCGCCCTCGTCGTTGCCGACCAGCAGGTTGGCGCAGCGCAGGGCAAACATATCCATGCCTCCACCCATAGGAACTCCCAGGTGATAGAAACCGTGGCGGCCAAGATCCTGAACGGTCGTGGACAGACCGGGCGAAATTACCTTAATCGCCATAAAGCACCTCCAGGGTCTTCCGGTTGTAACCCTCTATATCTCGTTGCCAATCATCGAGCGAAAAGGTCGCCGTATTTACAATCGGCAGGTACTTTCCGGTCTCGACATCATTAAGAATATGGTCATATTCAGCTCGATCAATGGACCTGAAGTTGACGATATCGCCGGGGTTAAAAAACACCATGGACTCGCGCAGGTGTTGCGCCTCCTGCCCGGCATCGAAGATGGGCACCGGCGTAATACCGAACATCTGGTAACCGCCCGCACCGCGTACGGAATAAATCGCAGTGAAGCAGCCCCCGTATCCTATCGTTTGTTTGGGCGTATCGGTACGGGGCCGGATGTACTTCGGCACCTGCAGTTGCCGGTCCCGTCCCACCAACTGGTACAGCCAGGGCAGTCCTGCGGCAAAGCCGATCATCGACACGAACCATGGCGCGCCGGCGTGCGCATCGATAACCCCGTCAATGCTGTCAAAGCCGTTAATGCGTGCAGCGTATTCAAGGTCAGTGGAGTCCGGGTCCTGGTGCCGGTCGCGAAAACGCATCAGGGTTTCACGAGTCCAGGGATCGTTGTAATAAACGGGAAGCTCAACGATTCTCGTGTCGATTCTTTGATCCATCTCTCCCGCCGATCGCTCTATCTCCTGAAGCTGATTCAATATCCCGGCTGGTTCGATAACATCCGGATCGAACTTGACCATATACGATGCATTGCCCGGACAGACTTCTATCACGCCGGCTATGGCCTTTTCACGTACCATATTCGTGATTAACAACACTTTGAAGAAGGCTTCCAGCGACATTTCCTCATCGACTTCGGCAACAAGGTGTTCATCGCCACCAAACGAATACCGGGTTTTCATTTATGCTGCTCCTGTTTCATGTCAAGTCTCGTACTATAACGCGCCTGCTTCCGGATACGCTTCCTGCAGCCACTGCTCCAGCCAGCCGGTATCGAAGCGCCCGTAACGGATGTCTTCGTTGTCCACCAACGCCTGAAACAGCGAACGGGTCGTGCTTACGCCTTCCAGCTTGAATTCATCCAGGGCGCGGGCAAGCCGCGCCAGTGCAGCTCCCCGGTCGATATCCCAGACGATAAGTTTACCAAGCAACGAATCATAGAACGGGGGAATTGTATAGCCCGGGTAAATGGCGCCATCGAAACGGACACCAGGCCCGCTCGGAATATTCAACGACTCCACTACACCGGGAAAGGGAAGGAAATTCCTGGCCGGGTCCTCCGCGTTCAAGCGTACCTCGATTGAATGACCTCTTGGCGCGATATCCTGCTGGGAGATCTCGAGCGGCCTGCCGGCGGCAACAGACAGCATCTCCCGCACCAGGTCATACCCGGTGACCATTTCCGTTACCGGATGCTCGACCTGGATGCGCGTGTTCATTTCAATGAAATAGTATTGGCCGGCTTGCTTGTCGCAGAGAAACTCAACGGTTCCGGCTCCGCGGTAATCGACGGATTCTGCCAGTTTCACTGCGGCTGCACAGAGATCAGCCCTGAGTTCTTCCGGCAGGTTTATTGACGGGGCTTCCTCCCATAGTTTCTGCCGCCTTCGTTGCAGCGAACACTCGCGCTCGAAGAAGTGTATCGCACGTTCGCCATCGCCGAGAACCTGGACTTCGATATGACTCGCATTATCGATAACCTTCTCGATATAAAGCGCATCATCGCCAAACGCTGCCCTGGCCTCGGCCCGCGCCTGCGGCGCCTGGTGGCTGAATTCTTCCGGGTTTGCCGCCACACGGATGCCGCGGCCGCCACCGCCACCGGCGGCCTTGATCATCACGGGAAAGCCGATCTCCCCGGCAATCGCAAGGCCGGCCTCAACACTGTCTATCGTCCCGGTACTTCCAGGCACTGTCGGCACCCCTGCCTGCAACGCCAGTGCCCTGGCCCGGGCCTTGTCGCCCATCTGGCGGATGGTCTCAGCGGCAGGGCCGACGAAGCACAGACCCGCACGCTCGACCGCGTCTGCAAACCCGGCATCCTCGGCCAGAAACCCGTACCCCGGGTGCACCGCGTCGGCGCCGGTTACCCTGGCAGCCTCAAGGATCGCGTCCCGGTTCAGGTACGACCTGGCGGCCTGCGGAGGGCCTATGTTCACAGCTTCATCGGCCATGCTCACGGCCGGCATGTCCGCGTCTGCGTCACTGTAAACCTGCGCTGTCCCGATCCCCATTTCGCGCGCGGAACGGATTATGCGCACTGCTATTTCGCCGCGATTAGCGACCAGAAGCTTCCTGATAGTCACGCCCCGCAAACTCACTCGTCGAGTTCGACAAGCGCCTGCCCTGCCATCACGGCATCTTCATTCTCGACCAGGAAAGCGGATATCCGGCCGGCTGCTGTGGCCTTCACCTCGTGAAACGACTTCATTACCTCGATGAGTCCGATGACATCACCTTCGGCGACCGTATCACCAGCGTCCTTGTAAGGCGGCTCTTCCGGCGCAGGCCTGCGGTAAAACGTACCCGGTAAAGGGGATGCGATTGATGCTTTTGCCATGATGTGCTGTGTTCCTGTTCAGATACGTCGGGAAATATTTCAGGCCTTGTCGACGTAAGGTTCAAGGGTCTCGCGAACTGTTCTGGCGACTTCAACGGCATTCGGCGTATCTGAATGCACACAGACAGTATCTGCCCTGACTGCCAGTTCCTTCCCGTTAATGCTCTCGGTTTTTCCTTCCATAACGGCGCGTAAGCACCGTTCTGCGGCCTTTTCCGGGTCCACCGCGCTATGCTCCCGGGTGATAATCAGCCCGCCGTCATCGTTATAATCCAGGTCACAGAAATACTCCGACCTGAATTCCAATCCCTTGGACAGGTACACTTCTTCCTGGACCGTACCTGCCATGCCGAAGACCGGCACCCCGTGGTGAACCGCGGCGTCCGCTATCGCCTGCGCAACGGATTCCTGCCGGCATGCCATTCCATATAGCGCGCCGTGAGGCTTCAGATGGTTGAGGGGCACGCCTGCGATATCCAGAAACCCTTTCAGCGCACCTATCTGGTAGATGATGATGTTTGCCAGTTCCTCACGCTCGATTTTCATCTCCCGGCGCCCGAAGCCTGCCTGGTCCGGCAGGGAGAAATGCGCGCCGGTCTTTACACCGTATGATTTTGCCAGTTCGACCGTAGTGCGCATGTGATTCGGGTCTGATGCGTGGAACCCGCAGGCGATATTTGCCTCGGTGATGAACGGCATAATGCCTTTGTCATCACCAAGTTTGTAGAGGCTGAAGCTCTCCCCCATGTCGCAGTTGATGCCGACTTGCATAGATTTTCCTGCTTGTTGATAAAAAAGCTTCGGGATCTGAAACTTTGTTCAGTATACCACCGGAGAGTCAAAAATGGATGGTGTTTAAGGGACCGTTCAGAACAAAGAACCGGGCTCTTTGATAAACTCGATTTCTTCAGGGGAGGAAATCCTCCCGAGCACCGCGTTGCGGTGTGGAAATCGCCCGATCCGGTCGATTATTTCCTTGTGCCGGCGAGCATAGTCGAGGTCCAATTCGTTTTCCAGGGAGCCGAAAAGCTCAATCGAGCGTACCTGATCGGCGGGATTTTCGCTGTGCTCGAACGGCATATACAGGAATTTCCGCTCGTCTACCGGTAATTCCCGGTCTAAACCGCGCATCAGGGCCTCCTTGGCGAGAGAGAGCGCGGCGCCATCCGCGGCAAATGCGCGGGAGGTGCCCCGGTACATGTTGCGTGGAAACTGATCGAGGACGATCACGGCCGCCAGGCAACCGCGCGCGCTACTCCGCCAGGTTTCGGGGACCTGTTCCCACAAGGCTTCGTGCAGTTCCTGGAAGCGTGCGCGGATGTGGTTGTCAACCGCTTCCTCGCCCTCGAACCAATCGTCTGGAGAGAGCTCGTCGAACCAGAACTTGAGTACCTCTTCAATTCGTGCCGGGTTTTTCATTGGAGTGTACAGTCTACACTGGTGTCAACAGGGAATTAAAATGTGTCATTTTGAACTGGTCTGACCCCTTGAGAGGTTAACTCCCGGCATTCAGCGCCCTGCTATAATGCAAACTATCCGAATGTGCATGACAACCAGGGTGTAAACATGGCTGAGGTGAGAGAGAGCCCGTCCGCAGACGCTGCGGCAAACACACAGACTACGTACAGCCTGGCTGTCGGCGATACCTTCAACGGCGTATTCGACGGCAAGCCGGACAACGACTGGGTGAGGGTCGAGCTGGTGGAAGGAAAAACCTACGAGATCCACCTGGCGGGCGCCGGGGATAACAGCGGCGCCGACACTATCTTAAGGGTTTTCAATTCGGCGGGAGAACAGGTTGCCGTCAATGACGACTCCGACTTCGTTGCGGGGCAACTCGACTCACGGATCAGTTTCACCCCGGACAGCAGCGGCGTGTACTATCTCAGCGCTGGCCTCTATCTCGGCAACCCCGCGCAGGACCACGCCGGCGCGTACACCCTGACGCTGGTTGACCCGGTAGCCGGGGACACGGGCACACCTATTGACAAGGGTGTCGATATTGGCGGCAGTGACGGCAATGACGACCTGCGCGGCGGCGGCGGCGATGATATTTTGCGCGGCGGCGCCGGCAATGACAGCCTCCAGGGTCTTGGCGGGCAAGACTTCCTGATCGGCAACCGCGGTGATGATACGCTGGAGGGCGGGGATGACGACGACCTGTTGCTGGGAGATGACGCCAACCCATTGCAGCGGATCTTTTTCCGGCTGTTTCCCGACGGGATGACGATTGAGGATGCTGACGGCCAGGATATCGACAGGCGCGTTGATCCTGATGATCCCGACGCCGCAGTGACTGACCCCGGCGTGGATACTGCTGTGGATGCCGTCGAACCCGGGTCCCTGGATCAGGGCGTCGGCGCTGTTGACGGCGTTGACCGGGTTGATGACACCCTGCTGCCGTTGCTGCTGCCCGACCTGACCCGCGCGGACGTGCTGGCGTATCTCAGCGACCGCTTGCACGCCGGCAACGATGTTCTGCGCGGCGGTCCCGGCAATGACTGGCTGGAAGGCGGCGCCGGCAACGACGAGTTGTTCGGCGGGGATGACGACGATTTGCTTGTCGGCGACTCATCGTCAACCGCGGGATTCGGCGCGCCGCTGCTGTTCGTGTTGGATGATGACATGAGCCTGGACTCAGCGCTTGCCATGGGCGACAGCCCCGAGGGTGAGAACACACTTGACAACCTGTTGCTGATGCTGATGCTGATTATCGACGAGTTGACCGGCGGCGATGACACGCTGGACGGCGGCCCCGGGAATGACATTCTGATCGGCGGGATCGGCAACGACAAACTGAGCGGTGGGACGGGCGCCGATTGGCTCGACGGCGGCGAGGGTCATGACGAGTTGGCCGGCGGGCCGGGCGACGACTACCTCCACGGCGGCGCCGGCAATGACTGGCTGGCCGGCGGGTCGGGAGCAGACTGGCTTGAAGGCGGGGCCGGCCGAGACGTATTGGAAGGTGGAGACGGCAATGACATCCTGGTCGGTGACGACAACTTCCTGGCGCACCTGTTATTTGAAGAAACGGCCGGTGACGGGCCGGTCGCGTTGGATGATGAACAGGGCAAGGCCAGCGAGCCGGGTGAAATCGCACTGATTTCTTTCCTGTTTCCCGGGGGTGATGATACCTTGTCCGGCGGCGCCGGTGATGACCTGCTTGACGGCGGCTACGGCGATGACGAGTTGTCAGGCGGCCCGGGCGCTGACGTCTTTGTGTTTGCGTACGACAGCGGCCACGACATCGTCACGGATTTTTCGATAGACGTGGATAGAATTGACCTCAGCGCATTCGCCGATATTGACGAAATGAGTGATTTGAACCTACAACAACAGGGCGACGACCTAATCATTGACCTGCTCGAACACGGCGGCGGCGAGATCACACTGCAAGACGTCAATCAGCCCGATCTGGCCGATACGCACTTCGTTTTCTTTATCGACCCGGAACCCGTGGCAGCAGCCTGACTGAGAACCCGTCTAAACGGCGGCTGGCTACATATGCCAGGTCCAATGAGGTTGCCTGATATGACCCCCTCCCCGTAGCCTGAGTCACCTGCCGTTCAGGCATCTCCATCAAAAAACAATACTCAAAGCAATAACTAATTTATATAAATCTATAAGTTATAATAACTATATGGCGGAGAGAGAGGGATTCGAACCCTCGATGGGCTTTCAACCCATACTCCCTTAGCAGGGGAGCGCCTTCAGCCACTCGGCCACCTCTCCGTTGTGGGACCGGACGATGCCGGCCCGGGTTGTGTCAATATGTAGGTTCCAGATCCCTGTATACTATGTTGATTCTGTTTCTCCGTCGCCGTCCTCCGCATCATCCATGTATTCCTGGGCCATCTGGGCTTTTGCCTGTTTTACCTTCTCCAGTTGGATACGTTCGTAAATCTCCTCCCGGTGTACCGCAATTTCTTTGGGGGCATTGACACCGATGCGAACCTGGTTGCCGCGTATTCCAAGTATGGTTACATTGACATCATCTCCAATCATCAGAGATTCGCCAATCCTGCGTGTTAATATCAACATTTTTTTCTCCTGTTTTTCCCTAGGTACTGACTATATTAGCCTTTTCCGGCAATAATTTCCCTATATTTTAATGTTATATATTGTTCATCCCGCGGCATTGCCGGGTACGTCTCCGTCACCCTCAAGGCCGAATGCCGAGTGTAATGTTCTTATGCCCAATTCCAGGTATTTCTCGTCAACAACTACCGAAATCTTGATTTCAGAAGTGGATATCATCTGTATGTTGATACCCTCTCCGGCCAACGCGGCAAACATTCTGCTTGCAATCCCGGCATGTGATCGCATGCCCACTCCCACTACTGAGATCTTGACAATCCTGTTGTCACCGAGGACTTTCTTCGCACCCAGTCCCCTGGCAGTCTTCTCCAGCAGTGTCAGGGCCTTGCCGTAGTCATTCCGGTGCACGGTGAAGGTAAAATCCGTCGTTTCATCCACCCCGACGTTCTGGACGATCATATCTACTTCGATTCCTGCCTCGGCGATAGGATTAAGTATCGCACCGGCGATACCGGGTTCATCCGGCACTCCGAGCAGGGTCAGTTTGGCTTCGTCACGATTATGGGCTATACCCGCTATCAGCGCCCGTTCCATTTCTTCATCCTCATCTGTGATCAAGGTGCCCGGGCCTTCCTCAAAAGAAGACAGGACACGTAATGGTACTTTATATTTGTTGGCAAATTCCACAGAGCGTATCTGCAGCACCTTCGCCCCCAGGCTGGCCAGTTCCAGCATCTCCTCGTAGGCAATCCTGTCCATGCGTCTTGCCTCGGGAACGAGCCGGGGATCGGCGGTATATACGCCGTCCACGTCCGTATAAATACGGCATTCATCGGCATTCAGCGCCACTGCCATTGCTACGGCAGTGGTATCCGTGCCGCCGCGCCCGAGCGTGGTGATGTTACCGTTCTCGTCAATTCCCTGGAATCCCGCAATGACGACTATTTTACGTTCCGACAGGTCTTTTTTGACGCGCACTGCCTCGATATCGACAATCCGCGCCTTGTTGTGGACATTATCCGTCAGTATATGAACCTGCCCGCCGGTATAGGATACGGCAGGATATTGCCTGTCCCGTAACACCATGCTCAGCAGGGCGATAGTCACTTGCTCGCCCGTGGACAACAACACGTCCAGTTCCCGGGAATCCGGGTGTTTTGCCACCTGTCCCGCCAGGTCGATGAGCCGGTCCGTCTCACCGGCCATGGCCGAGAGGACCACGACCACCTGGTGTCCCTGCTTGCGCGCAGCGATAACGATATCGGCTACCGCCTTGATGCGTTCGATTGTGGCGACGGATGTGCCTCCGAATTTTTGCACAATAAGGGCCATATCAGTTCTCTGCAGTCTTCTGCGCCACCCAGCCTGAGACGCTTGCCAGTGCGCCCTGCAGGGCGGACGGATCATTGCCGCCGGCCTGGGCTAGGTCCGGGCGGCCGCCGCCCCTGCCGCCGACCTGCTGCGCGACATAATTGATCAGATCGCCTGCCTTCACCTTTTGCGTGCTGTCCCTGGTCACTCCTGCCACCAGGTTGACTTTCTCATCCTTGACCGTGCCCAGGACGATGACAGCCGTGCCCAGCTTGCTCTTCAACTGGTCGACCGTATCCCGCAATGTTTTCGGATCGGCGCCGTCCATATTGCGGGCGAGGACGTGGATGCCGTTGACCAGTTCAGCCTGCTCGCTCAACTCCGCGCCTGCCCGGCTGGCCATTTTACCTTTTACCTGTTCCAGTTCCTTTTCCAGGCGCCTGGCATTCTCCAGTACTTGTTCCAGTTTCATGCTGAGTTTATCCCGGCCGGATTTCAGCAACCGTGCCAGGTCGGCCAACTGCGCTTCTTCCGCCTCGACCAGGCCGAGCGCGCCCAGTCCGGTGACTGCCTCAACCCGCCGTATCCCCGCAGCGATCCCGGTCTCGGTAATTAATTTGAACAGGCCGATGTCCCCGGCGCGCGCCACGTGTGTGCCGCCGCACAACTCCACTGAAAAGTCTCCGCCGATCTTCAAGACCCGCACCTGTTCGTCGTACTTCTCACCGAACAGGGACATGGCGCCCGACTCCAATGCGTCGTTCAAGGGCATGACGCGTATTTCAGTATCGATATTATCCAGTATCCTGCGGTTGACCAGCCGTTCGATCCGCAGTATTTGCTCATCCGATACCGGCTCCGGATGGGAAAAATCGAAACGCAGGCGGTCCGGCGCCACCAGGGATCCCTGCTGGGTTACATGGTCGCCCAGCACTTCCCGTAAGGCGGCATGCAACAGGTGCGTGGCGGAATGGTTGCGTACCGTATCAGCCCGTGTCGGTTCATCCACCTTGGCAGTCACCTGCTCCCCGGTTTGCAGGGTCCCGCTGGTTACCCGGCCCAGGTGAACGTGGGCATTGCCCTGTTTTATCGTGTCATCGACGCTGAATACGCCTGAATCCGAAACCAGTTCGCCCCGGTCGCCTACCTGCCCGCCGGATTCCGCGTAGAACGGGGTCTGGTCAAGCACAACGGCGCCGGCTTGGCCCTGTTCAAGCCGGGTAACGTCCTGCTTATCCTGATAAAGAGCCGTTATCCGGCCGTTCAGTTGCAGGAAATCATAGCCTTTGAAATCAGAAGTATGGCTTGATGTTACGGTGACGGTAGGCTCAGGGAGATGAACGCTCCAGTTCACGCTTCCCGCTTCTACGGAAAATTTATTCGCCTTTCGCGCCCGTTGGCGCTGCTCATCCATGCACTTGTCAAACCCTTTCATATCCAGTTTAAGTCCCTCTTCGCGTGCAATATCAGCGGTCAGGTCTACGGGGAAACCGTAAGTATCATACAGCTTGAAGACGACATCGCCCGGGATCGTACCGGAGACAAGCGTGTCGACGGCAGTCCCCAGGTGTTTGAGGCCTTTCTCAAGTGTCTCGGTAAACCGCTCTTCCTCCTGTTTCAGGGCGTTGGTCACGGACTCTTGAGCTTTAGTCAGTTCAGGGCAGGCGTCCCCCATGACGTCAACCAGTGGTGCTACCAGTTTATGGAAAAACGGTTCGTTCAGGCCCAGTTTGGACCCGTGCCGCAGCGCCCGGCGGATGATACGCCGCAGTACGTATCCCCTGCCCTCATTCGCCGGGATAACCCCGTCAGCGATGAGGAAAGCGCAGGAACGGATATGGTCGGCAATCACCCTGGTCGAGACGAGGTCCGTCGCATGTTCTCCCGCCAGTGAACGCACCGCGTCGACCAGGGGAACGAACAGGTCCGTTTCGTAGTTGTTGTTGACACCCTGTAACACGGCCGCGGTCCGCTCCAGGCCCATACCCGTATCGACCGAGGGTCTTGGCAGGGGGTGCATGTTGCCTTCTGCATCGCGGTTGAACTCCATGAACACGAGGTTCCAGATTTCCACGTAGCGGTCGCCGTCCTGGTCGGCGCTGCCCGGCGGTCCGCCGGGTACGTCTGCGCCGTAGTCGTAAAAAATCTCGCTGCATGGACCGCAAGGTCCCGTATCCCCCATTGACCAGAAGTTGTCTTTATCCCCGCAACGGCTGAAGCGGTTTTTATCGACTCCGATCTGTTGCAGCCAGATGGACTCGGCTTCGGCATCATCCTGGTACACGGTTACCCAGAGTCTCTCTTCGGGTATAGCCAGTTCCCCGGTCAGAAAGTCCCAGGCGTAGCGTATGGCCTGTTCCTTGAAATAATCGCCGAAACTGAAATTGCCCAGCATCTCGAAAAAAGTGTGGTGGCGGGCGGTATAGCCCACGTTCTCCAGGTCATTATGCTTACCGCCGGCGCGCACACAGCGCTGGGCGGTTACCGCGCGCGGACAGGCGCGCTGCTCAAGCCCGAGGAACACCTCTTTGAACTGCACCATGCCGGCATTGGTGAACAACAGGGTCTGGTCATTGGCCGGCACCAGTGGAGAGCTTGCCACCACTTCGTGTCCGTGGCGGTTGAAATAATCCAGGAACTGCCGCCTGATGTCGTTACTGCTTGTCATGGTGTACTGTCTTTAAATGCATTACCGATTTGCTGGTAGGTAAAACCGCGATACTGCAGAAAACGGGATTGTCTTGCCTGCTCCTTGATATCTGCCGGCGCCTGCCGGCCGAATTTCTTCTGCCGGACTGCCTGGACCTGTTCCGCCCAGTCCATCTCCAATGCAGCCAACAACTGCGTTACAAGCTCCCTGGAAATGCCGCGCTCATACAGCTCACGGGTGATGCGCACCGGACCGTAGCCATTGGCCACCCGGTTGCGGATATACGCCTCGGCAAAGCGCGCATCATTTTGTATCCCTGCCGCTTTAAGACCCGCCAACGCTTCGCCGACGGTTTCCGGGGTATACCCGCGCGCCAGCAGTTTCCTTTGCAACTCCTGTTCAGAATGTTCGCGCCGGGCAAGGAGGTCCAGCGCCCGCTTCCTGATTTCGGCTGTTTGACCGGAGCTCAGGCCTGTGTCTCCTCCGCTGGTTCTGCCGGTTCCGCTGCAACGGCCTGCGGCAGCACTTTGTTTCTTACCGCCTGCTCAATTTCCGCGGCAAGCTCCGGGTGCTCCTGCAGGTATTCACGCACATTGTCTCTTCCCTGGCCGATGCGAACGCCGTTATGGCCATACCAGGCGCCGGTTTTTTCAATAATACCGTGCTGTACACCCAGGTTGATGATCTCACCTTCCCGGGATATGCCGCGGCCATACAGGATATCGAAAATCGTCTCCCTGAACGGCGGCGCAACCTTGTTCTTGACCACCTTGACACGGGTTTCGTTGCCGACCACCTCGTCATTTTTCTTTATCGCGCCGATGCGGCGGATTTCCATGCGCACCGATGAATAGAATTTCAAGGCATTGCCCCCGGTAGTCGTTTCCGGGTTGCCGAACATCACGCCAATCTTCATGCGAATCTGGTTGATGAATATCACCAGCGTGTTGGAACGCTTGATGTTGGCCGTCAGTTTCCTCAGGGCCTGGGACATCAACCGGGCCTGCAACCCCATGTGGCTGTCACCCATTTCGCCTTCTATTTCCGCCTTGGGAGTCAATGCGGCAACGGAGTCGATAATGATCAGGTCGGTGGCTCCGGAGCGCACCAGCATGTCGGTGATTTCCAGCGCCTGCTCGCCCGTATCCGGTTGTGAGACGAGCAGATCGGCAATGGCCACCCCGAGTTTTTCCGCGTAACTCGGGTCCAAGGCATGCTCCGCGTCCACGAACGCGGCGGTGCCGCCGGCTTTCTGTATTTCCGCAGCGACGTGCAGGGCAAGGGTAGTCTTGCCTGAGGCTTCCGGCCCGTAAATCTCCACGACCCTGCCGCGCGGCAATCCGCCGACTCCAAGCGCCAGGTCCAGTCCCAATGATCCCGTGGATACGGCACTCACGTCATGGACGACGGACCCGTCTCCCAGGCGCATAATCGATCCCTTGCCGAACTGCTTTTCGATTTGCCCCAAGGCAATATCCAGGGCTTGTCTTTTCTTTTCGTCCATTGATTTTCTCATAGTAAGTCAGTTTAATAAGTATACATTATTCCATAAATCGCATCCCGCAGGATATTTCTTACACGCCTGTGGAATGCACTCTTTTTGCCTCGAAAGGCTCCCGGTAAACCCTGTGCATAACGTGCATTATTGCAGGTTGGTAATTATCACAGACAGGTTAAAAACGACCAGCAACACCATGATCGCCCGGAATACAATACCCAGGGCGCCGCTCTTGGGAGCGTACGCCCACATTATGCCGCCTATGACTACGGATCCGACCAGGAAAGCCAGCGCCGCCGGCCCCGTTAAAAAGTTCACCGCCGTCTGAAACGCTTCAGTGATGAAATCCAACGGCCCCCCGGTCGTGCCGATATCAAATTCGGTTCGTAGCGTACCGGGGAAATATAATGATCCAATCATGTAGATACAGTTGCACATCGTCCCTTCTCCTCTTTGGTGTTATTCGGTAAACATGAACGGCCTGTCAGCGACGAGGTCCGCTTTCAGGCAGGTAATCCGTTTCAGCAGCCTCCGTTTAACTACGTACAGCCATACGGCAATGCCGTTCGGGTCGTTCCGGCAAACCAGGTGAAGTACGTACAGACCGAAAGCGAAGATGAGTGAAAACAGTAACAGTGAGCGCAGATGCACTCCCATCAAGGCAGATACGGCGATCAGGAACAAGACCGGGTTGGCGGGGTAACCGAAGTAGCGCTTACGCGCGGTTAAGGACGTCCTGTTGCTGTAGGCATCTTCCCTGATATCCATAAATATCCCTCTGATAAAGCGTTGTCAAATACTTGCTGTATGCAAATACAATCCTTACGTATATATAGTCAAATTACCGGCGGGAGTCAACTAATAATGCCGTAGCTGCCGTCAGAGGCTTTTCGTCTCCCGCGCCGCCGCGAGCAGCGCCAGACGGGCGATGACGCCGTAGGTGTAAAACCGGTTCGGGTGGGCATCCGGCGACTGCTCCTTGTCCGGTGAAATGTAACATTCGTCAAAGGCCAGCCGTTCAAAATACATGCCTGGTGAATTGAGGTTCTCATTCGTTGCCCGTTGCGGATGCACCCGGTAAAAACCACCGACCACGTTCTGGTCTACGAGGTAAACCACCGGTTCTGCCACGGTACCGGGACTGCCCCAGGTTTCATTGGTGTATACACCTTCCTGGATGATTGCCTTGGTCACTTTCTGCCCTTCCTTGATGGTAGCCATCTTCGTCCTCTGTTTCCGGTTCAGGTCGTGCACGGCCTCGGGGCTGTTGACTGACATTACGCCCATTCCGTATGTACCTGAATCCGCCTTGATCATGGCGAACGGTTCATGGCTTACGCCGTACTCGTCGTATTTTTTCTGGATGGCCTTGAGTAATGACTCAACGTTCCTGGACAGACAGGATTCGCCTGCCCGTTTCATGAAATCCACTTCACCGCAGTTGCGGAACATGGGATCGATGAACCAGGGGTCGATATCCAGCAACGCGGCAAATTCCTGGGCGACGTCCCGGTAAAAATTGAAATGGACGGTTTTCGACCGGTCCGACCAACCCAGGTTAACCGGCGGAATGACAAGCTGGTCCGCTTCCTGCAGAAAATCCGGTATGCCGGATGACAGGTCATTGTTCAATACCAGCAGGTCCGGCCGGAAATCATTGATGTACAGCCCGGAGTCCCGGCGCCGTAACGGCTCCAGGCGGATACGCGACCCACTGTCCAACTCGATGAGCATCTCCTTTTCCAGGCCCGGGATCAGTGATCCTATGCGGGTCTCGAAACCCGCTTTCTCAAACATTCTCTGCAGCACGGCAAGATTCTCGAGATAGGGTTCGTTACGGGTATGGTTTTCCGGAACGATTACGACTCTGTCTACCGGCCTGTCCAGACGTTCCAGCGCAGACTGCACCGCCTGTATGCACAGGGGTTCGAACGCCGGATTAAGGTTGTTGAACCCGCCCGGGAACAGGTTGGTATCGATTGGGGCAATCTTGTAACCGGCGTTCCTCAAATCGACGGAAGCATACAGCGGCACCGGAGTCTTGCGCCACTCGGACCGGAACCAGGATTCTATCCTGGCCTGGTAGTCAAGGATGGTACTCTCTATGATATTCAGCGGACCGGACAGGGCCGTCGTCAGATGTGGGACCGTCTCTGCTGCGGTTGCAACCATGTAATCTTCCTAATTAAAAAAATGCCATTATATATTAAAATATGGAGACTTTCCGTCTTCTTTCTACCTCGTACGCTTCAGCGCAAGTCTCCCCAAAGTACCTGCAGCGCCGTGACCGCTGCAACGGCGGCAGTTTCCGTGCGCAGCGTGCGGGGGCCGAGTCTGACCGGGATATATCCCCGTTCTGCCGCAGCCGATTGTTCCGCATCGGTCAAGCCGCCTTCCGGGCCTGCCAGCACGCTGATTTCCCGGCTATTCACCCGGGCAATTTCCCCAAGGGTTTGCCCTGCAGCAGGGGCCAGCAGTAACCGTGTCGCATTCACGTCACTGTTCACCCACTGGTCGAGCGAACGTGGAGCCAGCAGCTCGGGCAGGGAATTTCTGCCGGACTGCTCACAGGCATGGATCATGATTTTTCGCCAGTGTTCCATACGCGTTTCCATGCGCTTGTTGTCCAGTTTGACGTTACAACGCCCGGTAAACAGGGGAACAATGGCGGATACTCCCAATTCGACGGACTTCTGCAGGGCATAATCCATATGCAGACCGCGGGAAATTCCCAGTGCCAGTGTGATAACCAAGGGGGGGTCGGATGTGTCGGGCGTAAAGTCGCTGATTTCAACTTCAACCGTTGCGGAAGAAATGGAGATTACCTTGCCTGCATAACTGCCGCCCCGGCCATTGAACAGGGTAATGCCATCACCGCGCCGGCAACGCAAAACCCGCAACAAGTGATGCGACGCCTCCCTGGGCAGGACTACTCTTGCGGACACCGCTAACGGGGCGTCCGTATATATCCTGGTATTGCGCATAAGCTGGCAGTGTTTAAAATAGACTGTGATAATGAGCCATGTGCAGAAAAGATGACATTACAGCACGCCAAATTCAACATTGGTCAGCTTATCACGCATAAATTGTTTAATTACAGGGGGGTTATCGTTGACGTCGACCCTGTTTTTCAAGGCGCGGATGAGTGGTACGACAAGGTTGCGCTGTCGCGCCCTCCCAAAGACAAGCCCTGGTATAAAGTGCTGGTCCACAATTCCGACCAGGAGACCTATGTCGCAGAAAGAAACCTGGGCCATGACTCCTCCCGGGACCCGGTGAACCACCCGATGGTGGATGCTTATTTTAAACGGTTCCATAACGGGCAATACCTGCATACCCAGGGGAGAAACTGAGATGGATCGAATATGCTTAAATCGTTAATTGAATTCTTTGAGAGCAGTACCCGGGAAACGGCCGGGCACACCAGTTCCGGCGCCGACAACCGGGTTGAACTGGCTGCGGCCGTTTTGATGATAGAAATCAGCCTGGCGGATTCATCTATTGATGACCATGAACTGGCTGTTATCAAACAAGCGCTTGTCGACCGGTATCATATCGGCGAGGAACAGGTGGATGAATTAATCGACCTGGCGCGCCGGGAAGTCGACCACGCCGTTTCCCTGCATGAATTTACCCGTATGCTCAACGACAATCTCGATGCCCCGGAAAAAATCCAGGTGATCGAACTGCTCTGGCAGGTCGCATTCGCCGATGCCGTCCTCGACAAGTACGAAGAATATTACATCAGGAAAATTGCCGACCTGCTCTATATCTCCCATAAGGATTATATCAAGACCAAACACCGGGTAGCCGACAAGGACAATTCGTGATGCATCACCACTTGCAGGTGACGCTCCCCGCATGATAGAAAAAATTATTTCCGGCGGACAGACAGGGGTGGACCGCGCCGCACTGGACAGCGCCATCGCCTTGGGCATACCCCACGGCGGCTGGTGCCCCGCCGGGAGAAAAGCCGAAGACGGCAGGCTGGATGACCGTTACCACCTGGATGAACTGGTATCGGCCAGATACGACGACAGGACCCGGAAAAACGTGGAGGACAGTGACGGCACCCTGATCCTGAACAGGGAGGCGCTGGAAGGCGGAACGGAACTGACTCTCGCCTGCGCAAGGAATTACGGCAAGCCAGTTATGACCGTTGACCTGGACAACCCGCCGCAACAGCAGGAAATAAGGAACTGGTTCTCAGCCAATAAAATAGGACGGTGCAACGTGGCAGGTCCGCGGGAGAGCAAACGGCTGGGTATTTACCGGCAGGCTTACGCTTATCTCTACTCTCTCCTCACTGACCCCAAATTTTACCCGTCTTCTACCTTTTGACGGGTTCCGGACCGCTGCCGTCCACACACTGTAACCAGGCCTGTTCAAGATCACTTGCCTTGAAATACCGGCAACAGGCTGAAGGTGATCCTGTATAGCGAATTTCACCCTGGTGTAAAATGGCTATTTTGTCGCACAAGTTCTCCACATCCGCCAGCAGGTGCGTAGTGAAAAAACAGGTGCGGCCGTGGTGTTTCAGTTGCAGCAGGTGATGTTTCAGATTTATCCGTGCCCCGGGGTCCAGGCCGCTCATCGGTTCATCCATAATGAGCAATTGTTTTCCGCTCAGCAGGCATGCGGCCAGCCCCAGTTTCTGCGCTGTTCCCTTTGACAGGTGAACGGTGAGTTTCTCCAGGTCCGGGGTATCCAGGCCCAGGATTTCCTGGGTAGACTTTACCCTGTCCGGGTCTGAATCATTGCCGTAGAGCCGGCTCATGTAGCGCAGATATTCCCGGCCTGTGAGATAAGCCGGCGGCCGGAAATTTTCCGGCAGGTAGGCCAGGTGCTCCCTTGCCTCGGCCCGGGTATGTCTCTTATCGAAGATGTTGATAGCGCCGGAGGTGACCGTATCAAGGTCCAGCAGGCACCTGATCAAGGTGGATTTGCCGGCGCCGTTAACCCCTACCAAACCCAGGTACTCGCCCTGGGTCACCGAAAGCTCCAGTTCCGATAACACGACACCCTCCGCCCGGTGTTTTGTCAGGCGCTGAATTTGTATGGCAGGGACCGCCATGATTGGCCCGGTTCCGGTAGTGATGTATTTGGGCGCCTGTCCCGGATCAGTACAGGAACAATGCATTACAGCGGGTATTGTCGCTGTCCACGTTCCAGGAAGAGCCCGCGGCATCCGCGTTGTTTATGCAGGGAGCGCCGGTCGTGGATGACCACAGTACAACTTCACTTCCAGAGGTACCGGCGCCGAAATCATCCCCTCCCACTGTGCTTTCGCCTGTTTTTGCCGTACTTACCGTGCCGCGCACAGTGCCGCTGCCGGGGTTGCCGTCGTCCAGCTTCACGTCCAGTTCGCGCAACAGGGAGGGTGTAACTCCGGCGCCGAACACGTAAGCCAGGCGCACGGTCGAAGCGGCGCCTCCACCGCTGTCATAATCATCGGTAAACCCCAACAGTACAGGTTGCTGAAAGGCATTCCCCGGTACCTGTCCCGTCAGCACGCCGGATTCATATTGCGCCGCCGTGGCCGTACTGCCGTTGTAACTGCCGTTGAGAAGACGGGAATGGGCCAGGTGAGCCCAGACGGCACCGGCTTCCTCCCATCGGTCAATCCGGCCATTCTGGTTGCCGCCGGTGGTGGGCGTGCCCCCGCAGTCGGCATCGACTGCAGCCGTGATGGCGCTGCATGCCAGCGCCGGCGGCATATCGCCGGGGACTTGCCGGTAGCGGTCGATAAACCCGTAATACGCGGCCTGAATGCCGGAATTCTGGTCCGCCATGTTGCGCACCCGGGCGCCGCTGATCAACTGCTGGCCTTTCAGGATGCCGCCCAGCAGGAGTCCGATAAGGACCAGGACGACGGCGATTTCAACCAGGGTAAATCCGGACTGTTTACGTGCTTTCATACAGATATCCTCCATGGGTTATCCTCATGTTTCCATGTTGTCGTTAAAGATCGGGCATTATGATGATGCCGGCACTCTCCAGTTCGTCCAGGTCTTCCAGTACAAATATCTCCATCTGGGATACCCAGGGCGGCGCCGTGTCTTCGCTCAAGTCAAGACGCAGGGCACTGGCGTATTCCAGGGCCAGCGGCAGGTCCTTGAGCCGGTGTTTGGCAACATAAACCGCGTGGGCCATCCAGGGCCAGCGCCGCCCGGGATCCTCAAGATAACGCCTGTGGACAAATTCCAGCATTTGTCTCTTCCTCCCGTCCTCCGGCGTTTCCGTGTAGACGCGGCTGGCAGACAGCAACGGATACTGAAACCTGTCGTCGAGGTCGAGCAGCGCGTCCAGCCAGTTGATGACCCTGGCGTAATCCAGGTCGGCGAACGGGACGCTGATACCCGGTTGATTATCAAAAGCCTGTAACCACAGCATCAGCCCCCTTGCCAGCGTTCCGGGTTCCCCCATTGCGGCCAGTCGCAGCAACCGGGTATCCGGTGTGTGCGGCAGGTCGGCAGCCGTCGCAATTACCGGGGGCCGGGTATAGCTCCAGAATACCTGGGCCGACAAACCGATGATGAATATGGCCCGGACGGCAACCGGAACCGCTGAAAATGGTCTTTCCTTAACCCGCATATCTGAAACCATAGCTACAGGTTCTTTCGATACAGGTCGAACAGACCTCCTGACAGCAGAATGGTCAGGTACAACAGGGTCTGGATCGATATTGCCGGTATTTCGGAAGATTCGACGCCGTAGACCAGCCAGTCGCTCCGGGTAAACGCCTGCAGATCGGGCAACAGCAAAGCGAACGCAGTCACCAGGTAGTGCATGAATTCCCAGGTAACGGTGCCGGATGTCAGAACCGGGCTGGCGGACAACAGGCTTATCGCCTCCATGCTCCGCGACAGCAGGTAAAATGCCATGACCGCCAGCAGAGCCCGGGGCAGACCGGAAAATGCAAGCAGGCAGACCAGGCTGAGTGCGGCCATAAGAACCTGCTCACAACTCAACGAGAAACACCAGTAAATAACCCGGCCGGCCGGTGCGTACAGTAACAGCGGAATGCCGGCCATAACGGATATCAATAATGACAACCCCGCAAAGCCGAATAATTTGCCTGCCAGGTACTGGTACCTGGGCATAGGCAGGGACAAGATAATCTCCAGGCCCTTGTCGTTGATTTCTCTCAATACCGCGCTGATGACAAATACGCAGGTGATGGTGATCGACAAAACCCGCAATATTGAGGATGAAATTGCTGCCTGTACCTGGCTGGTTTCCGTGATGCTCAACTCACCGATAAATTCCGTCAGACCGACCACTGTGAGCACAGCAATTGCCGCCAGGCTCAACAAGCGGTTGCGCAGGGCTTCAAGCAAGGTATAGCGCGCGATTGTCAGCATGTATCCCGGTCCTCTGTTCAAGGCAACCGGCCTGCCGCCACCAACCTGTTAAACAGGCGCGGCCGGGACAGCCACACTACGATGTCGTCAAACGCCGCGCTGCTCCCGGTTCCCGCCAGATCTCCGCCCTGGTATAAAGGCTCACCGTCAGGGCAGCCTGTCCCCCCTCCCGTATGATGGCCACTGGCATTTCCACAGGGCGCGCCCTCAAAAGTGGAATTCTCTCCATCCTGCGTCAGGTTTGAACCGGTGGAATAGATAACGGCTACCGGGGTTTCCGTCGGTGCGGTCAACAGCATTCCCTCGCTGTTTATCACGGTCAGGTTCTCTGCCAATGCCGTTTTCATGGTGAACAATTCTCCTGAATTGCTGAAATTACGATCAACCCGGTAACGCCAATAGCCGTTGAACGGGTCTGCGCTCGCGTTTCTCGGTATCCCCCACGGATCCACTTCACTCACGCCCAGGGTGCGCCATGGCAAGTATCCCTCCGCCGCGGGGTCGCTGTTGCAGGCGGTGTCTTCAAGACCATACCTGTCATCTCCCGGATCACTGGCCGTTGCCGGGCAGGGCAGGTAACCGTTGATCATGGCAAACCCCAGCAGCGCTTCCTTGATCCGTTCCAGTTCAACAGCGGCCTCGGCGCGCTGCTTTGTGCCCAGTAACGAGCCGAGGGGATTGAGCATTCCTCCGAGCACCAGCGCGAGTATCGTCAGCGCAATCGCAAGCTCGAGCAAAGAGAACCCTGTTTGTCTGTTCAGCATGGTTTACAAACATATCCACAGGCGGTTATCGCTCAGGGTGCGACAACCGAAAGTTGATCATTGAAAATTGCGGAGGTTTCATCCACCGTGAAGATATCGTCGCCGGACAATGTTGCGTTCTCTCCTTCGTAGTAATCGGCAATGGCGCCGGTCGAACGATCCTGGGTTGCCAAAGCCATACCGGCACCGGCCACCAGCGCTTCCCTGTCATCGGCACGGCCTTGTATAACCAGGCAATCAGCACCGGCCGTGCATATACCGCTGCCGCCGGGGGTGAAACCAGCGCCGTATGCGACGTAGAGGAGGTGGTGCCACCTGTTTTTTATAAACCATGCCGGGAGTTCCCCCCGGTCCCCGGACAGGAAATAATCCAGGCCGCCCGTGCGGATGGATCCCGGGGCGCCTCCGGGAAGCACGGTCAATCCAATCCCCGTCACTACACTCTCATCACGTAAGTCTTCGATGACTACAAGGGGCCTGCTGATCAGATACGCATCACCTGCGTCAAAATCGTTATCATGACCGCCATCGAGCATGCCGACCGTGAGTGAATGACGCCCGATCGCCGTAACCGTCCCTGCCGAACCGTCGGTCGTGTTGAAGAGCGTGTCTCCGGGGACTACGTCAAGCCGGATAAAATCCACGGCGGCATCTTCCAGGGAGAGGCCGGTTGAACCATGCCCGGCCGTACCGTTAATGCCGTTACCGTGATGCGGCAGGACTGCGCTGCCCGGCGCCCCGCCGCAACCGGCGCCATATCCGCGGCATACGACCCGCTGCCGCATGCCTCCGGCTGACCGGACAACCATGTTCCCCTGATAACGCAGGTTGAACCGGTACCGGCGCCGGTTTACATACGCGTAGTACACGTGATACTCATCGCCCGTCCGGAAGGAATTATCCTCGCCGCCATGCAACACAGCCCTTATGTGTGAAGCACCGATCCCGGTAATCAGACCGAATGAGCCGTCCGTTACGTTTTCCACGACATCGCCGACCCGCACGCCTGCAGCGCTGAAATCGCGACCCGGGTCCTGCAACCCGTCAGTTCCGGGGGCGCCGGCAATACCATTCAGTTCCCGTGTTGCCGTGCGGATGCGGTAGTTATCGGATTCAGCCGGAGGGGGGGACGCAGCCGACAACTGCCTGACGTTCAAGGTAGTGGGAGTAACAACATGGGTAACAACTGCGAAGTACGGTGCATCAACCAGGTCCCCGGGTTTTATCCCGGCTGAGATGAAGTGCCCGGCGCTGTCTACCAGCACGCCGGCAGCCGTTCCGGGGCTTGCGCTGCCTTCCAGGACAGGTACCGGATCGCTCGTGCCCGTACAATCCACCACTTGCGCGTTGAGCCAGGTGCAATGCCCGTTCTCATCGGATACGCTGAGCGTGCCTGTGGACGCCGATGACTGGAGCAACCGTGTGACAGCCGCGGCATAGCCGGATGATGTACCCGGGGTTACTCCGGTGATAACACGGCGTTCAGGCACGGGAACGCTCCACTCCACGCGAAACCCGGTCGGGAAGCGCTTGCCGGGTTCATGTACCGGCAGCAGTCCTTTCCTGGTATTTTTCCTGCCGTTGTAACGGGGCAGCCGGTAAATATCGTCTTCACTGAACTTGTTCTGCCGGCCGTAACCCAGGCCGGATACGGTAAGCATTGTCGGGCTGTCAATATTCACGACGCGGCCAACGGAACCATCGCTGAGGTTCACCAGCAGGTCACCCCCGACAATCCCTCCGGCAACGAAGTCCGCGTGTGGGTCCACCAGTTTCCGGCCCAGGCTGCCGGGTCCTGCAACACCGGTATTGCTGCGCAGGCGATAGCGTTCGCCAAAATCGAAGTCGTTCTCCAACCCGCCGGTGAGGTTTCCTGCCGTCAAGACCGTAGCGGTCACCGCTGTGATTGCTCCTCTTGAACCGTCACTCTGGTTCTCAACCAGGTCTCCGGGAATAACGCCAAGCTTGACGAAGTCCTTGTTGGTGTCTTTCAGGGTAAAGCCATTGCTGCCGGCAGCGGCGGTACCGGACATGGTATGCGCCAGCGCGCGCCGTTCGATAAAATAAATATCCCCTTTATCAAAATCATTTTCCGCGCCGTTTTCAGGCCCGGCCACGTCCAGTATCTTTTTGTTCACCGTTTTAACAATCGCTGTTGAGCCGTCTGTAACATTCCTGACGATGTCATACGGATTGACTCCCCGGGCAATGAAATCCTTGCGTGAGTCGGTGAGTGCGGCCGCGTTATTGTTGCCCGTATGAGTACCGCGCAATTCCCTGTTATCGGCATGCGGATCGGCAAACGGCGTAAGCCAGGGGTAAGCGGAATGTTCAGCCCGGTAGCGCGCCAGTGCTGCGCGTATTTCATTGATCACCCGCGTTTCCACCACGGCCATCAATTCCGCCCGGCCGATGACGGCCAACCGGTCATTTCCTGCAGCCGCTGAAAATATGCCATCAGCGACGTAGGCATTATCACCTTCCAGGTAATCAACAGGATTATTGCCCGGACGCGCATATTGATTACCGACAGGAGGCCCCGGCGCAATGACAATCGCCACCACGTCCCCTGTTCCGTCAACATTCAGTTGCCCCGGCGTTTCACTGTTGATTACCGCCTGGTTGGTCCGGGTATTCCTGAAGTCGGGCGACAGGGCATACCACAACCGCTCGCCGCTGCTGTCCCGCGGGTCATCGAGTCCCAGTATGCTGAAAGGCAGGCGGCCCAGTGTAGTTCCGGTGCCCGATGCGCAATTGGATTCCGGCCGGCCGTCATTGTTGCGGTCGGGGCAGGGTAAAAATCCGGGGCCTTTCTCGGGATTGGCGCGCAATTCAGGATAATTCATCGCATAAAACAACAAGGCTTGTTTTGCCTGGTTCAATGCGAACCCGCTGTTGGCGCGCCGGACGTAAACTGCCGAATGCCTGTTCAGGTCCGACAGGAATACCCAGGTTGAACCGGTGATCAGCACCAGCATGAAAGCCAGCAACGCCGCGCCTTTCGAGGAACAGTAGCCCAGGCCGCATTTCATGGAGCGTTTGCTTCCAGGTCCGTGACGGCGCCCGAATGCAGGTGATAGGACTGGCCGGGTTTCAACTGCACCGGTTTACCGTCCTTTCCATTGAGCCACACCATCCCGGCCCTGTCTTTTGTATATATCAGGCCCTTGAGGGTGATCACCGGGGCATCCTTCCCCGCCCCTTCCTGCCGGCGCGCCAACCCGGTCCAAATTTGCCGGATGTTATGGCTTCCGTCCATTTCCGGATTTCCGGTTCCTGCAGGGTCCCGGTTTTCCTCTCTGAGTTGCTGCAACCGCCGGCGTTCATCCCGGGTAGTGAATAACCGGCCAAATTCCTGTGCGCCGGCCGGGAAGCAAATATCCGGCATGGACAGGACTGCGATAATCAGCCAGCTCCAGGTTGCTCCGGGTAAGTGGCAACGAGTAACGCTCATACCTTAATCTCCATATCATCCTTCGGCTTGATGGAAAACCACTCCAGCAGGCAGCTTGCAGTCACGTTGCCGGCTCCCGGATCATCCGTAAGCTGCACAAAATTGCGCGTTAACTCACAGCTTGAAACACTGTAAAGGCCCCTGGCATGCTCATTCAGGAAGCGCAGCAGTGTGAACAAATCTCCCTCATGCAACAACTGCATTTCCAGAGACATCTCGCTGACAAATATGCCATATCCGCCGGCAGGCGCCGCAAACTCCGGGTAGTGTGATGTCTGCGCCCGAATTTCGTAACTCAGGGATGGTACGGAAAGCCTGTTGCCCGCCTCCTGCAGCACTTCAATCCAGTTCAACCTGTGCTCCCTGCCCAGTATCCCGTTCTTGTACAGGTCCATGAACCTGGAGGAAAAATCCCTTATTACATCCTCTTGCCCAGCCAATGCATGGTAACGGCGGCTGAGTGAGTCCAATTTATCACTGTGGCGCAGGTAGCCCTGTTCCATCCTGCGCTCAAAGTACATGCTTCCAGCCAGTAACGAGGCACTGAGCGCAACGGCGCAGATAAAAAAGACCAGAGCGCCACGCAAATACTGCCAGTCAAGTCCGTATGCTTCACCGGTTTGCCTGTCACCATTGAAAATCGTCATGCCGTCCCTGAGATGCAAAAATTATTTCGCCGCGGAATGTTACAAGCCGCGCTCCGCCACAACCCTGAGGATAAATTCAGCGCGGTGTTGCAGAGACTGTATATTACCCTGTAAAGCCGCACCGGAACTGATGTCCAGGGGCAGGGAAACTATCCTGACATGTTTCACGTTTTCCCGCACACGCAGGTCTTCGGCAAGCCGTCTTACCGTACTCATGGCCTCCCTGAAGTTGCCGTTGAATGGTTCGATCCGTCCTTCCAGCAAGGCTACATGGTAAACCGCCGGGGCGGAACCGGCGCCGGCAACATCCAGCGCCACCCGCATATCCGCACGGACCGGGGTGTTATTGAGGACCGTCTCCGGATCATCAGCGGCTGCCCATGCCAGGTTGATCAACTGCACGGAAGGAAACCGGTCGAGGCTGTCGCTGAGCAGGCGCACCATGTCCAGGGGAGTTGATTTGTATTGCGTCAAACTATCTGCAATCCGGACTGCCGTTTTCAGGTCAGCCGGTTCAACAGGTGTTTCCGGCAGACGGTTCCTGGCCAGTTCATACTTTTCCGCCAATATCTGCGACTTCTTCTGCGCGGCATCACCGTGTCGTTTAACGGCAATGCCGCCGAGGAAATTCGGACCGCTCCAGCCTGCGCTTCCAAGTAACAGCATAATTCCCGCAACGGCTACCGCGTTACGCAACCGTCGCATGAAAAAATAACGCCTTTCAGCGGGTTCGGCGTAACAGTTCCCGGGCCTGATCGCCAGGAACCGCTGGATGATGTACATGTCACTGAAAGGAGTTGAGACCGTTCTGCAAGAGCCCGAATCTCCCAGCAGTTCATTCAGGTCGCAGAAATGGCAGCTTACGAATTCCTGCTGCGAATACGCAGATTTCAACTCCTGCATCAGCTTGCCCGCCAGCAAAAAGTGGATGTGTAACGGCTGTTCGGAACTGAACGGCCGCTGGCTGTTCAGGTAGCGCTGGATTTTGCCCACTTCATCACGAATAAAACGCGGGCAGGAAACAGGTTCATCCCGGGGTATCTGCACCAGGCGGCTGAGACGAAATTCTCCGTTGTCGAAATAAGTCTGGCGTAGTCCACTGATGCTTTGCAGGCTGACCAGCAACCGGCGTCCGTCACCGCGGCCGGCAATAGCGGTCAGCAGTTGTTCCGTAAAAATCGGTAATGAGCAGATGCCGGCCAGCGGCGCTTTGGCTTCTTCCAATACGGCAAGCCACTGCCTGGGTACGGCCGGGTTGGTCAGTGCGCTTATCAACACGCGATCATTCATGCGTGCTCCGGTTACCCGGCCCGTCACCCTGTAAAACCAGTATGGAGTATCCTTGAAATGGCGTACGGCCTTGCGCCTGAGCAACGCCTGCCGATCGCGCCCGGATACGTGCGGGACAGTGTCCTGGCGATACTCCTCATCAAACAGGTCCACCAATACATGGAGCGGAATATCAGGCGTTTCATCGAGGTAGCGGCGGAAACTCCGGCGCCCCGCATCGTCCGCTTCAAACAGGAGGGCATCGCTGAGACCGTTATCTTCCCAATGGAATACCGCAGCCTGGCGCATACCGATGAATAACGCCCTGCGGGCGCCCGGCTTAAATCCGTAATCCGGTAATGAGATCATAGACAGGTCCCAGAACGGAAATCATGACCCAGCCTATAATGGCCCCCAGTAACAACGTCATGACCGGTTCTATCATTGATTGCAGCCTGCTTATCCCCTCACGTACGTCGCGAGTGTAAAAATAGGCAACGTTTTCAAGGGAGAGCGCGAGTGCGCCTGTTGTTTCTCCCACCCGGATCATGCGCAGTATCAGGGGTGGGAACAGGCCGCTTGCCGCGAAGCTGTCTCCCAGACTTTTGCCGTCCGCCACAGCCCTGCCGACGCTGTTCATCGCCTTCTCGATGGCGAGATTGCCGGCGCTGCGTTCACCGGCGCTTATGCAATCGAGCACCGTTATGCCTGAGGAATACATCATGGAAAAGAGACCGGCGAGCCGGGCAAGGATCAGCTTTTCCAGCATCGGGCCGAACACAGGAACAGATAATTTCATACGGTCGAAAGTGAACCTGAATCCGGCACTGGCTTTGCCGCCCATTACCACAGAGGTAACAACCAGCAATGGAATGAGCAGGACTGCATACCAGTATTCGGTAAATCCTTTCGATACCATGATCAACAACACGGTATGGACCGGTAATTCCGAACCCGTGGTCCTGACAAATGCCAGCAGTTCCGGTACCAGGTAGATCATCAGGAAACATACCACCCCGAGAATGACCGTACCGGTAATAAGCGGATACATAATCAGCTTCCTGGCCATGGCTGCCTGCTCATCCTGCCATTTAAGGTTTGATCCAAGCCTGTCCAGTATGCTGTCCAGTTCACCTGACAACTCGCCGGCCCGGATCAGGTTGATGAATACGTCGCTGAACACATCGGGGAACTCGCACAGGGCTTCAGACAAGGTCTTGCCTCCCTCAATCGACTCATGTAATGAAGCTGCAACCTCGCTCAAACGGCCGTTGTCTGAACTGTCGCGCAGATCCTGCAGACCTTCCAGGACAGGCACCCCTGCGTGCAAGGTCTGTTGCAGGTGGAAACAAAAGATAATCAGGTCGCGCCTTCTCACTCGCGGTAACCTCAGGCTGATACCTGCTGAGCGGACTGTTTTGTAACTGATCAACTCAAGCCCTGTTTTGCGCAGGCGTATTTCCAGGTCTGCTTCATTGGCCGCGCTTGTTTTTCCTTTTTTTATGCATCCCCCGGCATCGACCCCCTTGTAGCTGAATAATTCCATTCCTGTCACTCCCATCCCGGGTTGCCACCCAGATCCACGACGCGGGCAACCTCGTCAAGACTGGTCGAGCCTTCAACGACCCTGTTCATCCCTGTTTCGACGAGGGTCCTGAAACCTTTTGTCCTGGCCATGGAATGAAGCGCACGGCAGGTTCCATGATGGGCAACCAGTTCATCCATATCGGGGTCGAACAGTAATATCTCCATCAGCGCCATGCGGCCGCGATAACCCTGGTCCGCGCAGGCCGGACACCCGACAGGCCGGCACACTGTGGACTTTTCATCCACTATGCGCGCCAGTCCGTCAGGCAGGGGCTGGTTTGTTCCTGCCGGTTCCTTGCAGTCGTCACAAAGCTTGCGCACCAGTCTCTGTGCTATCACACCGATGATATTGCCGGCCAGTAACCCGGGCTTGATACCGAGGTCCAGCAGGCGGGGTACGGCGCCGACTGCAGAATTGGAATGCAGGGTGGAAAACACCTTATGACCGGTCATGGCTGCCCGCAAAGCCATATCGGCGCTGTCTTCATCGCGTATTTCCCCGACCAGGATGACGTCCGGATCCTGGCGCAGTATTGAACGGATGCCGTCGGCGAAATCAAGTTTAGCCGTTGCATTGGCCGAGGTCTGCCTGATCATGGAGGTAGGGTATTCGACGGGGTCTTCCAGGGTCATGATGTTCAGGGATTCGACATTCAGGTACTGTAAAATCGAATACAATGTGGTGGTCTTGCCGCTGCCGGTGGGGCCGGTTACCAGGATCAGGCCTTCCGGACGCGTTACCATATTTTTCAACGCAGCCAGATCCGCGCCGGCCAGGCCAAGTTGATCCAGCGTAACGATGCCTTTTTGCCGGTCCAGGATGCGCAGGACGATATTTTCGCCGTGCAGGGTGGGTAACGTGGACACGCGGAAATCCACCTGCCGCCCGGACAGGGACAGGGAGATGCGGCCATCCTGCGGTGCGCGTGTCTCGGCAATATCCAGCCCTGCCATCACCTTCACCCGGACGGCCAGCGCAGACCAGTAGTTTTTATGCAGGCTGCGTATCTGCCGGAGGACCCCGTCTATGCGGTACCGAAAGCGGAGAAACCCCTCCTCCGGCTCAAAATGGATATCCGAGGCGCCGCGTTTGACCGCATCGGCAAGCAGCGCATTGACCAGGCGAACAACCGGCTGGCTGTATTCGGTGCTCTGCGCAGCCAGGCTCTGGTAGTCGATTTCACCGGTTTCGATTTCTTTCAGGATACCGTCAACGGACAGCTCATAGCCGTAGAAACGATCGATGGATTTTTCAATTTCCGTCTCTGTAGCGAGCACGGGCACAATTTCTGCGGCGCCGTCCAGGTGCGCGTTGATCCGGTCCAGGGCAACGATGTCGAAGGTGTCCACCAACGCGACTTTCAGCGCCCTGCGCACGGCATCGTAACTCACGGGTACGGCTTGCAGACTCCTGGCCATCTGTTCCGGGATCATGGCTATTGCATCCCTGTCAGCCACGGCATTATGCAATTCGACATGCTGCTGACCGAACGCGCCGCTGATGACGTCGTGTATGATCGCTTCGTTTGCAAATCCCAGGCGCACCAGGATTTTACCCAGCAACTCACGACCCTGTTTCTGCTCCAACTGGGCAATCTCCAGTTGGTCGGTCGTGATGATCCCCTTATCGACGAGCATATCACCCAAAGCATGCCCTTGTGTGGGGTTGGGCAGGGACAGATGGGGGTCAGGCATGGCTAAGGGCGTCGCAGTGACTGGATGCGCTTGATGATCGGCCGTATATCGAGGTCCGAAGCATCCTGTTCCACCAGTTTCAAAGTGGCCCGGTAATAACCCAGCGCCTGCTCCCGCTGACCCAGCCGGTCCAGGCTGATTGCCAGGTTGAGAGTGTATACCGGGTTGGCAGGGTCAATCCGGTGTGCTGCGGAAAAGGCCTGCCGCGCCTCCGCCCAGCGCGCCTGTTCGGCCTGGATCCGGCCCATGACCGCATGCAGGAACGGATTATCCGGTTGTTTTGACAGTAACTCCCTGATGACAGGCCCTCCCTGCCGGTTCCGCTGCAAGCCAATCAACGCGGCCCTGGACAGGGCATCCTGCGGAAACGCGTGAATTATCCGCTGATACATAGTTACCGCCGATTTGACGTCGCCCTGCTTGACAGCACAAGCCGCCAGTCCCAGCATGGCATCGCGATTGTCAGGATAGGTCTGCAACACCTGTGCATAACCGGACCTGGCCGCCTCGAGGCTGCCGTCCTGGTATGCCCGGTAAGCAGCAACCAGGTGACCGTCCCTGTTTTGACCGGCTTCACTGCGGATAACGCTGATTGACGCGGGATCCGCCTCGGCCCATACGGGCCGGAACCCCGGGAATGCACTGCAGGCAATGAACAGAACCAGTGCGGGATAAAACTTGTATCCGGGCAGTGTAACCGGCGCATATCCGCCTGATCCTTGTCTGTCAATCATGCCTTTCCTCCGGAAAAAACTGTTTATATGCGCTGAAATCACCTTCCAGGCTGGGGTTACGGACGACAAGCGGGCGCAGGAATATAACCAGTTCGGTCTTCTCGTACTCCCGTAACGCCATCTTGAAGGCATTCCCGAGTACAGGGATACGGGAAAGCCCGGGGATGGCATTATCATCACTGCGGTTATCGTCCTGCATCAACCCGCCCATGACAGCAATTTCACCGTTTTTCAACTGCAACATGGATTCCATTTCACGCACACGGATTTCAGGAACCGGGCTGGTGATAGACAATGCCGGGTTGGGGTCGTTGACGAACCGGTTGATGCGGGAAATGCTGGGCCTGATATTCAGGATGATGGAATCATTGGCCTTGATGTGGGGAGTAATAGTCATCACGATGCCCACCGGCACCGTTTTTACGATGGTTTCAAACGTGTTGGCTGCGACACCCTGGGTAACGTTGCTCTCCTGTTCCACCTCAAAATAGACCACGTTGTCAACCACCTTGAGGATGGCCGACTGGTTGTTGAGGGCCATGATCTGCGGACTCGACAATACCCGCACTTCTCCGAATTCTTCCAGCAATTCAACGGCGGCGCTCAGCACCCTCTCGCGGTCCGGATTGGGATCGTCATAACGCAGGGAAAACAGTGAAGCGGCATTGACGGGGTTGGCCGTAATCGTTTTGGTCATCAGGTTAAACCCGGCAAGGCCGGCCTGGTTAAGTACCTGCCAGTCGATACCCGCCTGGAACTGGTCCGTCAGGCTCACTTCAACTATCGTCGCCTGTATCAGGACCTGGCGGTTGGCGTTGGTAAGGGTCTCGTCAATCAGTCTCTGCAGCAGATCATGTTCCGCAGCAGTTGCCTTGACGGTCAACACGCCCGATTCGGGGTGGGGGATGACGGCATGTTCGATTGTTGTTTCGCCGCCTCTCGTACCCGCCGAACCCAGGATGGCAGAGATGTTCGCTACCAGGCTGTCCCAGAAGTGATTGGACATGGAACTGCCGATAGTGGTGGTTGAGTTGTTGGTTCCGCCGCCACCTTCCGCGCTGTTGCCGGTCCCGGCAATCTGCGTGCCGACCTGAACCACATGCGACGTATCCCGCGCCATGTCAAGGTAATCGATCCGGTAGGTGCGGAAATACGGCTCATCCGGGGCGATGAACACGTTGTCGCCCTCCAGCGCATAACGCAGTTCCGCCTGCCGGGCGATACGCTGCAACAACTGCGGCAGTGTCTGCTCCACCGCGTTCATGGTCACCAGGCCGCTGATGCCCGGTGCGATATCGGCATTTACCCGTGCATCCCTGGCCAGGGCAAACAGCAGTTCTTTCACGGGGACCTCGTTGACGACTACCGTGTACCTTTCCTCGTGCCGCACCGGCGCAGGTTCGGGGACGGGCGGCGGTTGCATGACCAGTGCGGGTATATCGCCCGGCACACCGGGGTCGGCGGTAATGGAAATATGCCCGGATGAAGGCGCCGCCGGTTCGGGAATAAAATCCGCGCAGGCGCTGAGGAGAGTTGACAAAAGCAGACAGGGTACAATCCGTCTGCCCGCAGATGTGGCGCCCGCAACCCAACACGGCACGGGCCGCTTTGCTGACCGGGGCAGTCTATCCATAACTACGTGAATTCCATGTAACGATTCCACGATGCTCCGTCGTTCCTGCTTTTCCTTGATAACAGTCCACCGAGCACATGCCGGCGCCCGTGAACTACCCTGTGATTATTGAGGATAGACCCTGACGCGCCGGATTGCAAATGAAATTTTAGGTATACTGGCTGCATGGCAGAGTTACCGCCCGGGCCCCGAACCCCCGGCCTGCTCCAGATAGCACAGTGGGCCTTCCGGCCTGTCCCGTTCATGTTACGTTGTGCCGAAGTCTACGGCGATGCGTTCACAACCCGCATCATGGGCTCCACGCCCGTAGTCTTTTTCAGTGACCCCGCAACCATAAGGCAGGTGTTCAGCGGCGATCCCGGGTACCTGCTGGCGGGAAAAGCCAACAGCAGGGTCTTGAGGTGGCTGCTGGGTCCCAATTCATTGCTGGTGCTTGACGGCCCCCGGCACAAGCGTGAACGCAAACTTCTGGCGCCGCCGTTTCACGGCGAACGCATGCGCGTGTACGGCGAAATAATGTCTGAAATAACCGACAGGTCGATCGATGCCTGGCCGGTGGAAACCCCGTTTCCGGTTCAGTCCCGCATGCAGGAGATTACCCTGGACATTATCCTGCGCGCCGTCTTCGGCGTGTACGATGACGCACGACTGTCACCTCTGCGCGCATTGATGATCGAATACCTTGGGGTCATGGTCGGCAGGAACCTGCTCCTGGCGCTGGCTTCATGGGGGCGCCTGACCCGGCTGCAGCGGGATATCGACCGGTTAATCTACGACGAGATCAGGCGCTGCCGGTCGGAAGCACAGGAGGGGCGCACCGACATCATGGCCATGCTCGTTGCCGCGCGCGACGAAGACGGCCGCTGCATGAGCGACGAGGAAATCCGGGATGAACTGGTCACCATGCTGCTGGCCGGCCACGAGACGACAGCCACTGCGCTGGCGTGGGTCATGCACCGCCTCATGCAAAACCCGGATGTCCTGGCGAGCGCCCGGGCCGAGGTGGCATCTGTCATCGGAGCAGGGCCGCTATCGCCCGGCCCCACCGCAGAGCAGATAGCCCAACTCAGCTATCTCGACGCCGTCATCAAGGAGACGGCGCGACTTGACCCGGTCATACCCGTCACCGTCCGTATCCTGGAAACTGATATGCGTATCGGAGGCTATGACCTGCCGGCCGGCAGTGTCGCGGCGCCGTGTATCTACCTTACCCACCGGCGACCCGGCATCTGGCCCGACCCGGAGCAGTTCAACCCGGAACGGTTTATTGGGCGCCGGGCCGACCCCTATACATTCTTTCCGTTCGGCGGGGGTACGCGTTACTGTATAGGAGCGGCATTCGCGACCTACGAGATGAAGATCGTACTGGCTCGTGTATTGTCACGGGTGAAGCTGCGG
The DNA here is from genome assembly GCA_965208655.1 of Gammaproteobacteria bacterium. Taxonomy (GTDB): domain Bacteria; phylum Pseudomonadota; class Gammaproteobacteria; order Eutrophobiales; family Eutrophobiaceae; genus JAAXHV01. The sequence continues at coordinate 336,401 of CBDBPJ010000007.1, read as the reverse complement.
CCGAACCCGCGCCACACGGTACGCATGGTACGGCGCGGCATAACCTTCGCGCCGTCCGGCGGTACGCCGGTAATACGTTCGGCGGGGCGGTAAGCCTTACGTATAAGACCAGCCTCAGTCAGAGCCGGGACCCTGCTCAAGTAATTCCCCGCAGGCGGCATAGATGCCGGGACAGGCGCGTTCCAGCATATCCAGAACGACCTCAAATCCCTGCAAGCCGCCGTAGTAGGGGTCCGGGACCTGGGGCGCCTGTTCCTGGGGACCCTGGTACTCCGGGAGAAACGAGCCGAGCAACCTGATATGGGGCCGGGGGCCGCCGGCCAGATACTTCAGTTCCGCCAGGTTGTCGCGGTCCATGGCCACGATCAGGTCGAATTCTTCCGGGTCTTCGGGGGTAACCTGGCGGGAGGTGGAAGTCAGTTCGTACCCGCGTCGTGCTGCGGCTTCACACATGCGGGGGTCGGCCGGGTTGCCGCTGTGGTAGCCGATGGTGCCGGCTGAGTCGATGTGGAAGTTTCCGGCTGCGCCCTGCTGTTCGACATAATCCCGGAATACGCCTTCCGCGGCAGGGGAACGGCAGATATTCCCCATGCAGACGAACAGGACGGAAACCTGTTTACGCATCGTCATGACAGGTCAAGTGCGGCCCAGATCGCTTCGGAGGCCTCGGCCTTGTTCATGGTGTAGATGTGCAGGCCGGGCGCGCCTGCATCCAGCAGTTGCGTACACAGGCGGATGGTGATATCGATGCCGAAACGGCGGATGGATTCCAGATCATCGCCGAAATCATACAGGCGCTTCAGGATCCAGCGCGGTATTTCAGCGCCGCACATCTCGGAGAACCTGACCAGCTGGTCACGGTTGGTGATCGGCATGATGCCGGGGACGACGGGGATGCCGATCCCCAGGCTGGAACAACTCTCAAGGAAACGAAAATAGGCATCGGCATTGTAAAAATACTGGGTGATGGCGCTGTCGGCGCCGGCCTCCACTTTCCTCCTGAAGTTCTCCAGGTCCTGTTCGGCGCTGTGCGCCTGGGGGTGGAATTCCGGATAACACCCTACATCGATATGGAAGTGGCGGCCTGTCTCCGTACGGATGAATTCAACCAGTTCAGATGCAAAACGCAACGCCCCTGTGCCGGCGAGCCCGGACGGCAGGTCGCCTCGCAAGGCCACCAGGTGATCAAACCCGTGATCTTTGTAATTGTGGATAATCCCCCTGAGCTCCTCCCTGGTGGAACCGATACAGGAAACATGGGGCGCTGCCTCTATTCCGGTTACCTCGTTGATATACCGCGCTGTCTCGAAGGTCTTGTCACGGGTACTGCCGCCGGCACCGAAAGTGACCGAAAAATAATCCGGACGCAACAGTTTCAGCCGCGCAATGGTCGCGTGCAGGTTTTGCTCTGCTGCGGGCGTCCTGGGAGGGAAAAACTCGAAGCTGAGTTTAACGGAGTTGCGCGATAACCGGTTCAATGCTGGCTGATTACGTTCAAGCTCGCGATCCCACTGGATTCCGGCTTTCGCCGGAATGACGAGAGGCACGGGAGATTCGGTTCACCCGGTTCAATAACGATAGTGTTCTGGTTTAAAGGGCCCTTGCCCGGGGACTCCAAGATAGTCTGCCTGCTGTTCGGTGAGCACAGTCAGTTGCGCGCCGATGCGGTCAAGGTGCAGCCGCGCCACTTTTTCATCCAGGTGTTTAGGCAGTACGTAGACGTCCGCTTCGTAGTTATCCCGGTAGCGGTACAGTTCTATCTGTGCCAGTACCTGGTTGGTGAACGAGTTGGACATGACAAAGCTGGGGTGGCCGGTAGCGCAACCCAGGTTTACCAGGCGTCCCCTGGCCAACAGGATGATGCGCTTGCCGTCCGGAAAGATGACATGGTCCACCTGGGGCTTGATTTCCTCCCACTGGTAATCCTGCAACGAGGTCACGTCGATTTCATTGTCGAAATGGCCGATGTTGCAGACTATGGCCTGATCCTTCATGGCCAGCAGGTGCTCATGGGAAATCACGTGATAGTTGCCGGTGGCCGTGACAAAAATATCCGCCTCGCTGCAGACATCATCCATCTTCACCACCCGGTAACCTTCCATGGCCGCCTGCAGGGCGCAGATCGGGTCCACCTCGGTAACGCACACCGTGGCGCCAAGCCCGCGCAGGGATTGCGCACACCCCTTGCCCACGTCGCCGTAACCGAGGACCACCGCGGTCTTTCCGGCGATCATCACATCGGTGGCGCGCTTGATGCCGTCAACCAGGGATTCACGGCAACCGTACAGGTTGTCGAACTTGGACTTGGTGACCGAATCATTCACGTTGATGGCTGAAAACGGCAAGGTGCCGTTCTGTTTCATCTGGTAGAGACGGTTCACGCCCGTGGTGGTTTCCTCCGTGACGCCGATAATATTGTCACGGATACGCGCATACCAGTCCGGCTTTGATCCAAGCCGTTTCTTGATCGAGGCGAACAGGTATTGCTCCTCTTCGCCTAAAGGATTGGCTACTACCGACGGGTCCTGTTCAGCCATGGCCCCCAGGGTAACCAGCAAGGTGGCGTCCCCGCCATCATCCAGGATCATGTTCGGCGTACCGCCATCGGGCCACTCCATGATCTTATGGGTATATTCCCAATACTCCTCCAGGGTTTCCCCCTTGTACGCGAACACGGGAATGCCCTGGTCGGCAATGGCTGCCGCCGCGTGGTCCTGGGTGGAAAAGATATTACAGGACGCCCAGCGGACTTCCGCGCCCAGGGCGATCAGTGTTTCGATCAATACCGCCGTCTGTATGGTCATGTGCAGGGAGCCGGCGATACGCGCTCCCTTCAGGGGTTGCTCTTCGGCAAACTCGGTGCGTACTGAAACCAGGCCCGGCATCTCGGTTTCGGCAATACGAATTTCCTTATGGCCCCATTCGGCCAGGGACAGGTCGGCAACGTGATAATCAGATACTATGGACCGGACTGCTACGCTCATCTTTTAATCCTCAAAGTCAAGCGAGCGCCGTTATAAATCAAGGGCGGCCTGAGCCTGGTGGGACCATCCCATCGCAACGCTCCTCAGACCGGTATCGGGGTTGGAATTCTAACACAAACCTGCCTGCAAATGAAAGATTCCGAATATGCAGGGGTCAGAGTAAAATCATCGTTATCGTGGCCGGTGGCACTGTCGGTGGTGATTTTACTCTGACCCCACCATCTGACCGAGGTTAGCGGGAACCGCCGGCTATTCAACAGTTTTGTAGAAAAGACAGGGTTGCGGCAGCGAATTGCTGCGGTTTCTCTATCATGGCCCAGTGACCGCATGCCGGGATGATGTAACCCCAGGAGTTTTCAATCAGTTCCAGCAGCCTGTATGCGCTGCTCAACGGCACCACCTTGTCCAGCTTGCCGTTCACGACCAGCGTCTTGTGGCTGATACGGGCCATGTAATCATCTTCGTAATAAAGGCCTCCCTGCTCCCGTATCCAGCTCATCACCGCGTTATAGGCCTGTTTGGTATCATCCCGGGTCGACAAGGCATGCCGGTAATTTACCAGTTCGTCATCGAAGCGGAAATTCGGGTTGGTCAGGCCGCGCACGATCCTGACCATGCCGTCCGTGGTGTAGTCATAACTCATTATCGCCTTCAACTCGTCGGTGATCGGCGCACGCACCCCGGCGCTGCCCATCAACACCAGTTTGTTGACCAGGTCCGGGCGCTCGACTGCAACCCCCATCGAGGTGCAACCGCCCATGGAATTACCGATCAGGTTCACCGATGCCAACCCCAGGGTCTCTATCACGGCAATAATATGTTCGTTGCGCGCCTGCTGGGTATACTGGTAATGCTCCGGGGCGGGCTTGTCGGTGAAGCCGAATCCGGCCATGTCAACGGCGTATACGTGAAAGTGTTCGGCAAAACTGTTCAGGCAACCGCGCCAGTTGCCGAAACTGTCGGCGCCGGCGCCGCCGCCGTGCAACAGTATCAACGCCTCACCGGCGCCCGCCTCGTAGTAATGGGTTGTTATTCCGTTGACGTCGGCGTATCTGCTGTCCGCGCCGGGTATATTTCGTGCTTGCATCAGCTAACCTGCTCTCTGTTTCGGGGGTGATTGTATACCGCGGGCATGGTTGATTACCAGTTTGCGCCACTCCACGACGAACTGGTCCAGGGAAAACAGGGTCTCTTCCTCCCAGCCCCTGTCATCCTCGTAGAAGTGCTCCGTCGCCTCCCGGGCAAATATGTCATCATCATTAAACCCGGATTTCAACGCCAGTTCTTCCCAGCAATTATCGTACTGCACCTTGAAATCCTGCCGTTCCTCTTCGGTTTTACAGGTCGCGGCGATCACCTGCCAGTAGACGTGGTGCCCGTCGTCCGCCGGGACATACCATTCATACTGGGCCAGGCCGCGGGTCGGCCAGTTTTCCACGTATAACACGCCGGGTAGGTACAGCGACACGTTAAGACCGGCAGGCACGGTATCGCCGTAGGTTTTCACGCCCAGGCGCTTGTTTTCCATGACGTGCTCCAGCGTGTCATAGTCCAGTGCGATGCTTTTCGGCCATTCCTTGTCGTTGACGATGACGGAGTCCGGCCCTGTCAGCCGGGCGGACAGTGGCAGTGAAAAACTCTGGGATAATATCAGGGGTGACAAGCGGTGAATAAGGAAATGGCCGGGATCGCCGCCGCTCTCCGTCGCCAGGCGCCAGTTGCCGACGCAGTGCCGGCGGATGCCCAGCAGCACCGTGTCTTCATCCAGCAGGTACGCGGTCCTGTGTTCGTAATCATCGGCTACGCGGTGCGGCAAATCGTGTGCCAGCGGTTGTCTCGGATAGTCTTCATCGCCGATGAAGACAAAGATCATCCCGTTCACTTCCTCGACCGGGTAGGTGCGCAGCGATACTTTCCCGATCAACGGGTCTTCCTGGGAGGCGATGATATCGCACAGGTCGCCGCTTTCCAGGTCGTAGGTAAAACCGTGGTACCAGCAGGAAATAGTGTCCTTGGTGAAACAGGTGGGACGGGCCGAAATCCGCACGCCCCGGTGCAGGCATTCGTCCCGCAATGCATACACCCTGCCGTTGGCCCGGCGCAGGGCAATGGGTTCTCCTGCTATCTGGATTCCCTTTACTTCATCCTCCCCGATCTCATGGCTGAACAGGGCCGGATACCAGTGGTTTTTTATGCCCCACCTGGCATCGATGTAGGGTTGCAGAAATTTCAGCGGCTTGCGGGGTTTTGACTTGTTTGCTGACATGTTTCTGGGCTATCCCCTTGTCCGGCCTGGGGGTGGTTGTATGCCGCGGGCATGATTAATGACCAGTTTGCGCCATTCCACGACGAACTGGTCCAGGGAAAACAGGTTTTCCTCCTGCCAGCCCCGTTCGTCTTCATAGAACGGTTCCATCGCTTCCCTGGCAAAGATATCGTCATCGTTAAAGCCGGATTTCAGCGCCAGTTCTTCCCAGCAGTTGTCGTACTGCACCTTGAAGTCCTCTTGCTCTTCTGCGGTCTTACAGGTCCTGGCCAATACCTGCCAGTAGACATGGTGTCTGTCATCCACCGGGACATACCATTCGTACTGGGCCAGTCCGTAGACAGGCCAGTTCTCTACATACAGCACCCCGGGCAGATACATGGTGACATTCAGCCCTTCACGGATGGTATCGCCGTAGGTTTTCACGCCCAGGCGCTTGTTTTCCATGACATGGTCCAGGGCGATGTAATCCAGTCCTATACCCATGGGCCAGCCCTCATCCCGGATGAGGATGGAGTCCTTATCCTTCAATTTGACCGACAGTGGAAATGACAGGTTTTGCGATAACAACAGGGGAGACAGGCGGTGGATCATGATATGTCCCGGGTCGCCGCCACTCTCCGCGGCCAGGCGCCAGTTGCCGACGCAGTGCCGGCGGATGCCCAGCAGCACCGTGTCTTCATCCAGCAGGTACGCGGTCCTGTGTTCGTAATCATCGGCTACGCGGTGCGGCAAATCGTGTGCCAGCGGCTGTCTCGGGTAGTCTTCATCACCGATGAAGACAAAAATCATTCCGTTGACTTCCTTGACCGGGTAGGTGCGTAGCGACACCTTGCCGATCAACGGGTCTTCCTGTGAGGCGATGATATCGCACAGGTCGCCGCTTTCCAGGTCGTAGGTAAAACCATGGTACCAGCACGAGATTGTGTCCTTGGTAAAACAGGTGGGACGGGCCGAAATCCGCACGCCCCGGTGCAGGCATTCGTCCCGCAACGCATACACCTTGCCGTCGGCCCGGCGCAGGGCAATGGGTTCCCCTGCTATCTGGATTCCCTTTACTTCATCCTCCCCGATCTCATGGCTGAACAGGGCCGGATACCAGTGGTTTTTTATGCCCCACCTGGCGTCGATGTAGGGCTGCAGAAATTTTAACGGTTTGCGGGATTCAGATTTGCCGGCTGCCATGTAACGCGCTACTCCACTCTTTTAATTTTCATTATAACAAGATACCTCGATTATGAGCCCAGCAGTTTCCCGATATGGGAATCGATAAACCGGGTCGCTTCCGGATCCAGGCCGCCACCGGCAAGGTGTCCGAAATCAGATCGAATTGGCGCCAACTCTGCATCGTTTAACAGCGCAACTTCTTCCTCATTGTCGCTCAGACGAAAATACAGGTCCGTATCACAAGGCATAACCAGACCCTTAGCGCGGATGGATTTCATTGCCCCGGCAAAGTCTCCCCCGTAGTCCGGATTGGCGCCGGGGTCACCGGCGCGCCAGGTCTCAGCCATGGCAACCAGGTCATTTGCGTCATGTTGCATGAAAACACTCTTTGCAAATTCAATCATACCGGCGCTGCTGTCAATGCCCATGTTGCGGTAGAGTTGTTTGGTATAGAACTTTTGCGAGGCGAACCAGCCTGTATATACCGTTGAAAAGGCCTCCAGTCCACGCAGCGGGGGGCTGGTGTAGTTCCCGCCGTTAAACTCCCCATCGGCTTTGAGCGCAGCGACCACACTGTCCAGAAACAGCTTGTTGTGCTCCGAGGTCCGGGCACTGCCGCAAATTGCGACAAATCGTTCCACCATGTCGGGGTATTGCGTCGCCCACTGGTATGCCTGCATGGCGCCCATGGAGAAACCGATGACCGCGTGCAGGCGCTCAACGTCAAACCGTTCACGAACCAGACGGCACTGACAGGAAACATTGTCGTAATAGGACATGAACGGAAACCGGCTCGCAGCCCAGGGTTCCGGGGTATTGCTGGGGGACGATGAGACGCCGTTTCCTAACAGGTTCGGGATAACGATACAGTACCTGCGCGGATCCAGCGTCATGTCCGCGCCGATAAGGTATGCATTATTCTCCGAGCGGCCCGAGTAATAGGTCGGGAACAGCACCAGGTTGTCCCGCGCGGCATTCAGCTCTCCGTGAACCTGGTACGCCGTTTCCAGGTCCAGGACCTGGCCACCCTGTGTTTTGTAGTTCTCAATCCTGAAAATCCGATCTTCCATCACCCGGTATCCTGAGATAGAAATGTGATAACGATACCGTAAAAACACTGCGCACGGGTGTAAAAATGTCTAAAATAAGCGCCCATTCCGGTTACGAACTGTTTTTGGGAAATCAAAGTTGATTATTGACACAACGATTGGCGAACGCGGCCTGACCGAGCGTTATCCTGAACTCGGTACGGGCCCCGTATCTACCGAGCCATATTATTCCGAAACCCATTACGAACTGGAAAAACAGCGCTTGTTCAGACGCACCTGGCTCAGTGTCGGCAGGGTCGAACACGTAGCAGAACCTGGTGATTACTTTGTGTTTGACCTGGCCGTTGTCGATACCTCGATCCTCATTGTGCGCGGTGAGGACAATCAAGTACGCGGCTTCCACAACATGTGTTCACACCGGGGCAACAAACTGGTGTGGGAAGAGAGAGGCAGCAGCAGGGCCTTTCCCTGCCGCCTGCACGGCTGGACCTACCTGACCGACGGTTCGTTGCGTTCGGTGCCGGATGAGAACATGTTTTACGGCCTCGACAAGACCCGCTGCGGCCTTACGCCGGTAACCCTGGAGGTGCACGAGGGTTTTATCTTTATCAACCTGCAACCTGGGCCGGATGAGACCCTGGCGGAGTACCTGGGCGAGGTCGGCAGACGCATGCGCGGGTTCCCTTTCGGCAGGGCCACGGTGCGTTACGCCTACCGGGCGGAACTGCGTTGCAACTGGAAGGTGTCCCTGGATGCCTTCTGCGAAGGTTACCACGTAATGTTCCTGCACAAAAAATGGGGGCGCGAGACCTTTACGACACCCGGCAACCCCTTGTGCCAGTTCCCCTACGCGGGGATTTCCGGCAGGCATGCGGTGGCGGCCGTGACGGGGAATCCCGACTACAAGCCGCGCCCGACGGAAGCAAAGGTATATGAGTGGGCAGACAGGATGCAGGCGGGCAAGGAAAATGACGGGTCGTGGCTGCCCCCCGGCGTGAACCCGCACGACAGCCCGGAGTTCAGTTTCGAGTTGATGCACCTGTTCCCCAACTACCTGGTGCACCTGGTCGAAGGCACCTATTTTACCCACCAGTTCTGGCCGCTCTCGGCAGACCGTACGCTGTGGGAGGGCTGCACCTATTATGAGCCGGCGCACAACGCGGCTGAACGTTTCAGGCAGGAGCACCTGCACCTGCTGCGGCGCGAGAGCTGGCTGGAAGATACCCGCGCGATGGAGTCGGTGCAGGCGATGCTCAAGTCCGGCGCAAAAGAGCAGTTTATCTTCCACGACCACGAATTGCTGTTGCGCCATACCTACAAAACCGTGATGGATTACGTGCGTGATGACTGATCGTGCACCGCTGCCGGCCGGTTTTGACGACCTTGCTCCCTACCTGCAATGGGCGCTGGAAACTGAATCTGCGCGCAGCAGAAAAAGGCTCGGCAGCAGTATGGAGGAGATGCAGATCTTCTACGACGCCATGCTGCCGCGCGTCGACGACGTCATGGAGCATCTCGGCAGCGTTGCCCTTGACACCATGCCGGCGGCGGAACGGAACCTGTTTAACCTGTGCCTGTCACTCTCGGAGGTATCGTTCGCCGTGGAGGTATACGGGCAGCCGGAAGTGCCCAACAGCATGCAGGAACTGGGTGAGGCGGAACGTTTCGTAATCGTCCACGATTAAACAGCAGAAACCCGAGCTTCATTACGGGGCTTAACCGCTGCCTGAGCGGCAGCGGCTCCAGCCCTGAAGGAAAAACTGCTACGACTTATTCAAACCTTATGGCAGCGGTTATGCCGTAGGTGGGCTCAGACAGGCTGGGCAGGCAAAGATTGGATTCGACCAGTCCCTGGAGACTTGTCATACCCCGGCAGTATTTCTCACCGTTCAGGTTCTTACCCCACGCAGCCACTTCATAACGCTCACCGGGGCCAAATCGGAACGAGGCGCGTGCATCGAGGTTCCAGATGCCATCCGGTTGACTCAGGTTCGGCACATTGGCAAGGCCGTAATAGACCTCGTCCTTATATCGCCAGCTTGTTTGCAAGGCGAGTGTGCCGCCCGGCATGGCAAATTCTTTTCGAACCAGCCCATTGAATGTAATGTCAGGTGTATTCGTCAGGTCGTTACCTTTTTGGGTGCCGGGTATGTTCCCCGCATCATCAATTTCACCATCAGCCAGGCCGACACCCGCCATGAACAGCCAACCCCCGGCAGGGGCCCATGTCAGCTCCACTTCCCCGCCCTTCAGGCTGGCCTCAGGTATATTGATCAGGCAGGCGAAAAGGCACGCTTCCGTAGGCTCGACAAATACCTCGAATGATTGCAGGTCTGACCAGTCATAATAGAAGATTGCGGCGTTCAACTGCAATGTATTATCCAGCCATGATGTCTTGGCGCCTATTTCATAAGCCCACAAGATTTCCGGGGCCACACTTTGAGCGGCGCCACCGGTCAATGCTGCTAACGCTGCCAGGCTGAAACCGCCACCCTTGAAGCCGCGCGATATGCTGCCGTAAAACATAATGTCATCGGTGGCCTGCCAGTCAAGCGCAAACCTGGCTCCCCAATCCGTCGAATCATAATCAAGAGCCTCGGGTGGTGGCACGAACAGACCCGGCAGATTGGGTACCTCGTCAAGACCGAAGAAGAAACTGGCGCTTGCGGCCGGGCAGAACGGCGGTCCGCCGACGGTACCTACACAGCGTACTGAAGGCTGGTTTGACCCTTTCTTGGTTTCCTTGGTCCATCTCAGGCCGGCAGTGGCCGTCAGGTTGGACTGCATGTCGTATTCAACCTGGCCGTATACGGAATAGACCTCGTTGTCCTGGGTAACCCGGGTATTCGGGACGATATTGAAGTTCCTCGGGCCCGCCGGTGCAAATTCAGCCGGAGTCCTGCGCACTACGGTTGCGTATTTCCCGTCCTCGAAAAACCAGTAAAAACCGGCGATCCAGCGCAAGACCCCATCCGCGGCGGACTGCAGTCGCAATTCCTGGGACCATTGCTCGTATTCAGCATCCTGGTAGAACTGAAAGCCGGTATTGGGGCTGGAGTCAGAATCCTCAGAGAATTCCACATCAAACTCCTCGTAAGCGGTGACCGATACCACCGTGAATGCATCCAGGTCCCATTCCGCCCTGAATGAAGTCCCCCACAGGTCAACATTCTCCTTGAACTCCAGGTTCCCATATACATCTTCCCAATCCTCATACTGATGGTTAAAACCAGTTGAGTCGATACAGTTCGGATTGTTCTGGGGAATCAGGTCGTCATACGGAACCGGGCAGGGAGCAAACCGGTTGGCCGGGTCCTGTAAACCGACATTCTTGTAGGGTTCCGGGTTGCTGCGCGAGATACCGCCGTGGACGTTCAACAGCAGGTCCAGGCTCGCGTCGGGTTGAAAACGAAACTGGCCCCGGATTGCCTGGCGCTGGTAATTGCCCGTGTCCTTGCCCAGGGTATGGTTGTTAAACGCACCATCCCTGATATTGCTGGAAAAAGCGATGCGCGCCGCTGCATTATCACCCAGGGCAATTCCGCCGCCGGCCTCCACGTCGAATTGATCGTAACGGCCGTAACCCGCTTCAATATAACCGTTCAGCCCATCATCCACGTTCGGCTTGCGGCTGATGTAGTTCACTGCACCACCCGTGGTATTGCGCCCGAACAACGTATTCTGTGGACCGCGCAACACTTCCACCCGTTCCATGTCAAAGGTGTTGAACGTCACCGCGAAAGGGGAATTCAGCGCCACGTCGTCCAGGTATACACCCACCGCGCCGACCACGTTCAGGTGGAAATCCGCGGTACCTACGCCGCGGATATAGTAGTTTATCTTGGAACCGCCTTGCGGCAGGATTGCCGCGTTGGGCACATGCAACATGATCTCTTCCGCGCTCTGCACGCCCAGTTCATCCAGGTTGTCACCGGTAAACGCCTGCACGGCGATGGGTACGTCCTGCAATGATTCAGCCCGCTTCTGGGCCGTTACGACAATTTCTTCAATCTGCGCGGCCACAAACAATGGATTCAAAGCAATGGCAGCCAGGATTGGCAATGTTCTCAGGATAACTCTATTGTTCACTGATATTTCCCCGGTTTGTCATGGTGGCCTTCATACACCGGCCAGTAGAGCGAAAAGTAAATATTTACACGTAAAGTAATTATTTTACAACTGGGACAACTTAATTACAACACTTCAGTGTTCCATCGCTCTGCTGCCATCTACATGCGCACATTTTGGGGTCAGCGTAAAAATGCAATTAATTCAGCGGCGGCGCTTGACCGTTGGTAATTTTTACTCTGACGCCAAACATTCAAAACAGCCCGGATTTTATATCCCTGTGCGGGTAGTTCCGGATTAACCCCATGTGCGAACCGACCATGCGTTGGAACGGGACGATAGACCACAGGTGGTGATACATGGCGCCGAATTTTTCCGCCGGGTCGCGGGCTATGTTATAGAGTTCGTAGTTGGGCAGACCGCCCCTTGAGCCGGGTATTATGTGCAATTTGTGGTCTTCCATACGCACGGCCTTCAGGTCCTTGCCGCTGTAATAAAACAGGTAATCACGGCGCCCGTTGCCTTCGCCGTTGAGCAGCAGGGGCAACTGATCGATACCGTCTATGACCCGGTCCGAAGGAATTTTGTCTTCTATGCCTGCTACCCTGGCGGCAGTGACGTACAGGTCCGTTACCGAGATCAGATCCAGTGGTTGCTGCCCGGGTTCGATCATACCGGGCCATACGGCAAATCCCGGCGTACGCACGCCGCCCTCGTAGACCTCTCCCTTGGCGCCGCGCAGCCAGGAATAGCCGGCATTGGGCCAAAAGGCATACATGGGGCCGTTGTCACTCACCCATATCAGCAGAGTATTCTCTTCGATGCCGGCGTCCTCTACCGTCTCCAGCAACTGGCGTATATAGTCGTCGTGCTGGGCCAGTTGCGCCGCCTGGTTGTTGCGGTAGTCCTGCCCTTCACCGAAGCGGTATTCCCGCGGGGATGAGGCCATCTGCTGGGCATAACTGGCCCAGTACAGGAAAAACGGCTTGTCCGATTTCGCCTTGTCCCTGATGTATTCCTTGATTTTGATGATGGACTGTTCCTCCATTTCCACCATGGACTCGGCAGACATGGGAGCGATTTCCCGGCGGCCCTTGCCCTTGATTCCTTCCAGCGCGCCCAGGATCTCTATGCCGTACTTCTCGCGGTAGTCCTCGAAAGTGCCGGGGAAATCATAGAAATGGCCGACGCCGTCCACGGTCTGCGCCCTGTAGAACGCGTCCTGGTTGACCCAGGAATAGATGGCGCCGTTGTAGAGGCCGTAATAGGCGTAGTCAAAGCCCTGGTTCTCCGGCGCATGGGGTTCCAGGTCGCCGACGTGCCACTTGCCGAACATGGCGGTATGGTAACCGGCCGCTGACAGCATCTCGGCGACGGTCACCTCCTCCGGCGCCAGCCCCTGTGTCTGTCCCGGCCAGAGCACGATATCGACACCGGTACGCACCGGGTGGCGTCCGGTCAACAATGCAAGCCGCGTAGGGGTGCAGGACGGCTCGGAATAATGCGCCAGGAACTGCATCCCCTGTTTCGCCATATTGTCCAGGTTAGGAGTGGGTGTCCCTCGCAATTTGCCGCCCAGGTAAGAACCCAGCTCACCCCATCCCACGTCATCACCGAGCACATAAATGATGTTGGGCTTTTTCCCGAAACGGGATTCGAGTTCAGCCAGTTTTTTGTCAATAGACTGGTCTTCCTGTTTCCATGCCTCGGCGTTTTCCTGCATGGCCTTTTGATACGGCGCATCGGGTTGGTAGGCATGAGAGGCAAATGCCGCAAGAAGGGTCAGCAATAATACGTACACGGCAGTGATGTTTTGCGTGTTCATGGTGTTCATATCTTTCCCCTGGAAAAAACTGTTGCTGTCGATAATAATACTTCCCTTCATCTATTTAACCACATCAAGGCATAAACAGGGGATACCGAAACTCATGTCCATTGCGCATTTTCTTATTTTCAGCGCCGACCCGTCGGCGGCAAATGAAACCGGCACAGAATTTCCCGAACAGGAAATCTCCGCCCTGGCGACGCTTCCCGGCGTCGAACGGGTCGATCGTTATGAACCTACGGAGTTTCCGGGCGACCCTTATAGCGATGACCGGCAGGGACAGGTGCTGACGATACAAACCAGCTATCGCGATATGGCGAACCTTGAACAGGGCCTGGCTTCGGCTGTATTTCAGCGCCTGGTTAATGCAGCCCGCGGTTCCGGGTACAGGTTAACTCACGACGCCATGGAGATGGTGTTATATCCGGTCGCAGATGAGAGCGAACCCAGGGAGTTGACCGCGCCGATCTCCTACGTGGTCCGCTATCATTACCCGGCGGATGACGTAAAGGGATTTATCGATTACTACACTTCCCACCACCCGGTAATCGAAAAACGCTTCCCGCGCATTACCAACATCATGTGTTACCTGCCGATCAAATGGCGCGATCCCACCGATTTACCCTTGCTGGGGTACATGCTCGGCAATGAGGTCGTTTTCGAGTCCGTAGAGGATATGGGCAATGCCCTGCATTCACCTGTCATAGATGAAATGTCGGCAGACTTTGATCAGTTCCCCACTTTCCAGGGGTGTCATACGCATTATCCCATGTATCGAAGACGGATTTAGTTGATCAACTTCCGTACTGATACAGTCGCCTACCTGTAGGCGCGACAGCAGTTCCATTGCCGTCCTTGGTCCTGAGGAATAGTCAGCCTTGTTCGCGCAGCAGGTCCCATAGTCCTCGTGGCGTGACGACCCGAAGATTCGTTCCATGCTGCGCGTCAAGCAGGTCTTTGTCCCCGGTAATCAGTACGTCCGCCGCACAGTCGGCACTGGGACCTCGACCCTTAAGGCGTGATTCACTGTGAAGACAAAAGCGGACAATTCATTTGTTACAGAGTAGGACAATTCTATTTGTTGCTAACAAGAAAATCATCTATCCGGAAGGTGGTTTCATTGCCATGAATCCCGAAGCCGCCAGTCATACACTACACCGGCTTCTTAAAATGGAACAGTTAAAATCCTGTCTCATTCCGATTTTATGGGTGTCCCAAATTTACCCCTGCCCACACCCCTAAATCCCTCCGAGGAACTCCTTGGCCGGTTCTATTCGCTCGCCACCGGGGTAGGATTTGCCTTGCGCGAGTTCACCGACTACCTGGATGCGCGACAGCGGTTCCGTTACCAGGAATTTTTTGAAGTTGCGGCTGAGGCTTGCGTCTTTCCACTTGACTTCAATGAGCTGGTGAGGCTGTTTTTCCCGGGTGATGAGAAAATCGATCTCAAGGCCGTCCTTAGTCCTGAGGAACTGTAAACCAAGGTCGGCGCCGTCCACGTCCTGCGCCCGTTGCACTTCTTTCAGCAGGGCGCAGGCCACCAGGTTTTCCAGCCTGGTTCCCTCGTCTCCCTGCACCATGCCATTGTCATAAAAATAGTATTTCGGTTCTTTCAACAGTGCCCGCGCGATGTTTTTATGGTAAGGGACCAGCTTGAAGATCACGTACAGGTCTTCCAGCAGCTTCAGCCAATGGCGGATGGTATTGGGACTTTTTTGCAGGTCGCGGGCAAGCGAGTTGGCAGAAACGGGACTGCCGACCCGGGTCCGCAGTAATTCAATGAGGGTCTCTATGGATTGAATATCCCTGACTGCCGTCAGTGTCAGGAGTTCTTCTTTCAGGATGAGGTCCACGTGTGAACGTTTCCAACGATTGTAGTAAGCTCGAGTGCCCTTGAGGAAAGGTTCCGGAAAGCCGCCTACCGTCATCAGGCGGGTAAAAATCTCATCCCTGCCCAAATCGGTTTGCGCCAATGCCTCCTTAAGGTCCACCGGGTGCAGGCGAAACTGAAAATGTCTGCCGGCCAGCGAATCGCCCGTCTTGCGGAAAGCCTCAAGCCTGGCGCTGCCGGTGACCAGCAGCGCCGGAGGCATGCCCTCAACGTCGTAGATGCCCTTCAACCAGGCCTTCCATTGATCCATCTTGTGCAGCTCATCAAAAATCACCAGCGCCTTTTGCCGGTCCCAGCTTTTTTCCATAAGCAGCAGACGGTGTTCCGCCAGGTCATAATTGATGTATTGGTAATCCGGGCACAACATCCTGGACAAGGTGGTTTTGCCGCACTGGCGCGGCCCGGTGAGCAGCAGGATTTTCCTGCCCAGTTCTTCTGACAGTGCGGGGGTAAGATATCTTTCCACGGCAAATGACGCGTTCTGAATACGCTGTCATATTTTCACACAACTGACAAAAAGTCAAGACTTTTTGTCAGTAATATGCAAAAAAGTCGGGATATTGACGAATTCACTTTGGGGACGGACTTAAGTCCGTCCCCGGACCGGCCACAGGCATTCCGATCTCATCACCCGGCGGCGTCCCGCAACTGCTCCACCTTGTCCGTTTTCTCCCAGGTGAAACCCGCGTCCTCGCGGCCGAAATGGCCGTAGGCTGCGGTCTGTCTGTAAATAGGCCGCAACAGGTCCAGGTCCCGGATGATGGCCTTGGGGCGTAAATCAAACGTATCCTGCACCAGGGCCTCGAGCCGGGTTTCCGGGATGACGCCGGTGCCGAAGGTGTTAACCATCAGGCTGACCGGCCTGGCGACGCCGATGGCATAGGCTACCTGGATCTCGCACCTGTCGGCGAGGCCGGCGGCAACGACATGCTTGGCGACGTAGCGCGCCGCGTACGCGGCGGAGCGGTCCACCTTGGACGGGTCCTTGCCGGAAAATGCGCCGCCCCCGTGGTGGGCGATACCGCCGTAGGTATCCACGATGATCTTCCTGCCGGTGAGACCGGTATCGCCTACCGGACCGCCGATGACAAAGCGGCCGGTGGGATTGACCAGGTACCGTGTTTTGGCGGAGAGCATGTCCGCGGGCAGGACCGGTTTGATGATCTCCTCGATTACCCCTTCGGTCACATCGTCATGGCCGACGCCGGCATCATGCTGGGTCGAGAGAATGACCGTATCGACCGCGACCGGTTTGCTGTCTTCATACTGGACGCTGACCTGGGACTTTGCATCGGGCCGCAGCCAGGGCAACTGTCCGGATTTTCTTACCTCGGCCTGTTTTTTAACCAGCCGATGTGCGTAGGTAATGGGGAACGGCATCAGCACGTCGGTCTCGTTACAGGCATAGCCGAACATCAGGCCCTGATCGCCGGCGCCCTGGTCCAGGTCAATGCCTTCCCCTTCGTTCACTCCCTGGGCGATATCCGGCGACTGCTTGTCAATCGACATCAGCACCGAACAACCGTTCGCGTCAAACCCCATTTCCGATGAGGCGTACCCTATGTCCCTGATGGTCTGCCTGGCCACTTCAGGATAATCAATGTTTCCCTGCGAGGTAATCTCGCCGGACAACAGCACCATGCCTGTCGTAACCAGTGTTTCACAGGCAACCCGCGACCTGATGTCCTCCTCCAGTAACGCATCGAGGATTGCATCGGATACCTGGTCGGCGACTTTGTCCGGATGGCCTTCCGAAACCGACTCCGATGTGAACAGGTAACTCATGTGCGGGACTCCAGGTTGATTGAACGGCCATTCTAACCAGTTCACGGGGAGTTTTACAGGGTAATCAGGTACTTTTCCAGGTGGAATCCAGGGCAACCTCATACTTTTACAGGAACCATGTGACAAAAAGTATGACCTTGCCCTGATTAAGGTAGAGGGGTGTTCCTGGCAAGGGGGTCTTGACTTTAATACCATTATCTGGCATAATCCGGCCTACGAAATGCTTGTTTTTTAAGTAGTTCCGGTTGTTTGTGAACCCCTAACCTGTAAGGAGTATCGATATGAAAAGTGGCGACGAAATGCTGAGACAGATTGTTGACAAATCCGCTGTTGACGCGGCGTTCAGGCAACAACTTCTCTCTGATCCCAAGACTGCCATAACCGCTGAGTTGGGCATTACCATGCCTGAATCGATGAATGTTGTGGTACATGAAAGCGACATGCAAACCGTTCACCTGGCCTTGCCGCCGGACCCGAATATCACCGAGGAACAACTCGAAGCCGTTTCGGCCGGCCTGTGCTGCTGCTGGTAAGCCCAATCCCCGGCAAATAGCCGGCATTCGGACTATCCGAAACCGGATAACTTACCAGGACTTCACATACCCCCGTCCCTTTCAGGGCGGGGGGTTTTTTTATTTTTCTACTACAGACTCATCGTAGACCGCTCCGGAAAGCACCATGAATACATAGGCCTTGGCTTTTCGAAGCTGATTGCCTGATATGACCAGTTTCACGTGGTGAATGCCCCGCAGCATAATATAACGCCCGGACCTCGCAAAAAGCTGTGTCGGTTTCGAGACCCAACCGGCAAGCGCCTTAATCTTGTCGGAAAATACAATTTCCTCATGGTCCAGGGCTTCCAGGAAGGGGACCCAATCGGTCAAGCCGTCAAGCCAATAACGTGAATCCCTGGTATATCTCTGCTTTACGATGAGTGTAAGGCCAAGCGTCGGACCGATTCCATCCTCCCGCACGTCAATATTCAATCCAATCCTGGCAATATCCACGCGGTCCCTGAAGCGTGCAATCACTGAATTAACGGCCGTTACCTGACCTGGCCAACCCGTGTCTTCCAGGTATCGGGCTACCTCCTGCTGCGATTTGAAGCCCATGACAGCCAGGCGAATTGCCCGGGAGCGGGACGGGAATACTCCAAACGAGTCCATGCGCGTATCTTCCGGCTGCGCAAGATAAGCTTGTTGGAGGTGCCCCCTTTCTGCATCGTTTATCTCCCAACCTATGCAGGACGCGAGTGCGTCAGACACCATGACCACATCATCTTCCTGGCCGCCGGCGCCGATAATCGGGCGTTCACCAGGCCGCAGGAACATTCCGGGAAAAGAACCCTGTCCCTCCCGCGCAGATCCTATGTCATATTCCAGCATAAGTTTTCTGCCTACAATTTCACGCAATGGTGAGCTTTCGGTTTCCATTTGCCGGCAGATCCGCATGATTGCGCCGGCGGTTTCATCTGTTTTGTCGGTCCGTGCGCACTCCCGGAAAAACTCTGCCGATCGAGTTCCACTAGCCAGGGAAGCGCCGAAATCCGCCTCCGGCCTGGGCGAATGCAGCGGCAATTCGAAGCCGAACGGCAAGGCGCCCATTGTAATCGGAAGTTTCCCGGCACGGTCGAGTATGCGTTCCCATTCAGATGCCCCGATAAGGACCGGCGAAATCCTGTCCCGAAAGTGCCCGAGCAAATCACCCATGGTGCCGCCTTCCTCGGCGAGACGTTGCTGGGTAAGAATCACTGCTTCGTCAATATTCATACGGTTTTCTCAAGCAGGATTTCAACCAGACGCTCCAGGGCTTCGATGCAAAATGCGGAAGTTACCGATTCGGAACCATGCCCAATCTGCCCTACCAGACCCCACTTCAACTCCTGGTCACCAAACGCGAGTAACTCCGGCCAACTTCCGTCCTCGCGTTGCGAACTCAGAAACCTTTCCACCTGTTGTTGCGCGTCGATGCTTTGCAGGCTTCCGATATTGTAGAGAGCAGACACTGCCTGGGCAGTCTGGAGGATATTGCCGAATTCTCCCTTCTCGTCGCGCAGGTCAAGGATACGATCCACAAGTACCGGGCGTAACCCGTCAAGAGCGGACGGCACGCGCAGCAAGGCGCGGGTGATTGCATAGTAAATTGAGGCCGTGTCAGGATACCACTTGGACGTTCCACCCAGGTTGTCTTCAATGATCAAACCTTCCAGCCATTGCAGGGCTGCCCTGGTTTCCGGGCGCTCTCCGAGACAGGCAATGACATTCGCATTAACCACGGGATCGGCTTCGATACGAAAGGTAGATACCACATCAGGTTCATGGTCCGCGAGTATCCAGGTCTGGAAAAGACCTTTTTCGTCGCGATTTGCCAGAATTTCCGGGACGTTCCTTTCCAGCAATATCCAGGGGTGATTGCCGATGACAAGTGAGCAGACTGTAGAACTGTCGAGGTCCTGCGGCAGATGACGGTAGTAGCGCCACAATCCGGGGTGTTCCATGGTATCGACAAGATAGTCCCTGGTGGCGGCACACATGGCTTTGGCCTTTGGTTCACCACAACTTTCCAGGGCAAGCACACAAAATGCCGAAATAAACGGGGGTCTTTCGAAATGCCGGGGAATGTTCGGGTCGGCTACATTGAAACGGATGCAGTGCCAGGCTCCGTTCTCATCGATCCCGGATTCCAGGAAATCGAGACCGCGACGGATGCTTTCCCTGCATGCATCGGCAATCGCCCCTGGGGTGGCGTTGGATATCAGGGCACCCGCGCCACTCGGTGCGGGAGGGCGTACAGGCGGCGCCGGATTATACAGCGTCTTGCGCAGGAACTCGAGTGAACTTGAGCCGGTTTTCGCTTCCTGCCGTTCAGCCGCGCTGAATTTGCTGCGCGGCGGAAGCGCCACATGCGTAACGGAACAGGTATCTTCGTGAACGTGGACCTCATGGCCATCGTCCAGCGTCACACCGAGTTCCTTCTCGATGGTTTCTTTGGGTTTCTCAAGCAGACGATTGCGAAGATCACCGTCTTCGACGGTTCTTGATAAGAGGTAATTTATTGTGTGAACAGGATGCTTCACTTCCGCTTCAGGCGACCTGCCTCTTTACCAGCTCTTTGAATACTCCTTCCTCCTCCATGAGTTCGTTGAAGGAGCCGCTCTGCACAACTTTTCCGGCCTGCATCACATAGATTCGATCAGCCTGTTGCAACGTGGACAGGCGGTGGGCGATAACGATACGGGTCGAGGTGAGGAGCGCCAGGTTCTGCATGACCCCGGCCTGGCTTTCGTTATCGAGCCAGTTGGTTGCCTCGTCAAGCAGCATGACCCGCGGGCTGCCGAGCAGTGAACGGGCGATGGTGACGCGCTGGCTCTCGCCGCCCGACAGGACGGCCCCGCTGGACCCGACCATGGTCATCATGCCCATGGGCATCGCCTTGATTTCCTTTTCAATTCCGGCAGCACGGGCCGTCTGCCACACTTCCTCTGTTGTCGGCGCCTTGTGATGCGCGACGATATTGTCCCAGACGTCCTGGGGATGGAGACGCACTGACTGCGGCACCGCGCCAACTTTCCGGCGCACCTGCTTCAGGTTCAGGTGCCTCAGGTCACGCCCGTCATAATAAACCGCGCCTGCAGTTGGCGCATCGATGCCGAGGGCAAGCCGGAACAAGGTGCTCTTGCCGGCGCCGGACTCGCCGGCGATCGCGACAAATTCGCCGGGTCGTGCGCGAATAGTGACGTCGTCGAGAATCAACGGGCCGTCGGGGTCGTAGCGAAAGGAAATACGGTCGAACAGGACTTCGCCGCCCAGACGTTCAACCGGCTCACCTTCAACGGCTGCTTCAGGAACTGTGGCGAGCAGCGGGCGCATCTGGTCGAACGCCGGCAGCATGGCGGCAATGGCGCCGAAGGACTCGCCAAGCCGGGCGATTGCGGACTGGAAAGCGATGAAGACAATGTAAACGACGAGAAAATCGCCGACAGGAACGTTGCGGTCGCCCACCGCGGCCACTGCGAAAAGCAATGCCCCGCCGGCGAGAAAAGGGAGCGCGGCAGCGAACGCCCGCGAGTGCCCCTCAAGTGCGCCCAGTTCGATTTCTGCGCGTTTCTGTTCGCGATAATCCCGAGCCCAGATAGCGAATGCGGACCCTTCCGCATTTTCCACACGCAGTTTGGCGATGCCTCCCACAATCTGGAACAGCCGGCCGGATACACGACGTACAGCGCTGATCATCCGCCCGTACGGTGCAACCTGGCGCAACCCAATGGCGAAGGTGACCAGCAGGGAAACCAGGCTGAAGCCAAGGGCGATGACCCCGAGGGTGGCATCGTAGAAGAAGATGACGCCAAAGACCGGCAACAGGAAGATGATCGACAGCAGGCTGTCGGCGATGACTCCCTGCAAGCCGTCGCGAAGATTCTGGAATGTCATCCCCGACATGGCCAGGTCGCCGGCCGGATAGCGGTGCAAAATGCTTGACGGAAGGCGCATGAGGCGGTCCCAGAAGGCAGCTTCGACCCTTGATGCCGAGCGCCCCTCGAGCCGCATCAGCGCCGATCCCTGCAGCAGGTGCAGCAGTGCGCCGAGCAGGCCGAACGCCGCCAGCGTCACGGCCACGGCATACAGCGCGCCGGCGCTTCCGCCCGCCACGATATGATTCGCAACGAAGCCAAGCGCGACTGCCGGCAACAGTTTGATCAGGCCGCCCGGAAGCCCGGCCAGCACCAGCCGCAGCAGGTCCGCGGCCGTTCCTTGCATGGCAATTCCCAGCAGGTCTGCCGGTTTTACCTGCGCCGACGGCAATGGCCGGTAGAACATCCAGGCTTCGTCCTTCAGCGCCTCAGCACGAGCCGCCGTAACCCGAGCACTGCGCTTGGTGACCGGATCAAACTCCCGGTAGCGTCCGAACATTCCCGGTATCAGTGCAACCGGCTGGTCGTCCCCGGCGCGGAATGCCAGTAGTGCGTTGCTGTCACCGCGCCACCAGTTGCCCTCGGTCTTGAAGCGCACGCGCCGGGCGCGTACCCCTGACGAATCAAGAACGTCTACGAGACGGATCGGTGAATCCGAAGGCCGGGAGCGCGCTGGAGTCCTGAAATCGATACCTTCATGACGGCCGACGATTTGCAGGGCATCCGCCAGAACCGTGTCCTCGACCCTGGCCTCCCGGTCGATCGGCAGGTCATAAATATTGAAAAGCCGCTGCCGGGCAGCTTGCTCGGCCGTGCGCCGGCTGGCTGTCCGCTCACGCTCAAGATTCGCATCATCGACCACGGCCAGCCGGCGATTAAGGCGTTCCAGGTTAAAGGCAAGCGCGTGAAAGGAGGCGAGCGCCGGCAGCAGCATGTCTTGCTGAGCCAGTGTTTCGGTTGATTTGCCCGAAACTGTCGCCTCGTCGAACAAGGTGAGCCAGTTCGTCCGCGTCAGTGGTATCAGCGCTTCGCGCGCGCCGCCTGTCCCGGCAAGTTGCGCCGGGTCGACCATATCCATGAACAGGCTTGCTCCGAGAGACGGTTCGGATACCCATACCACGCCGCGTCGTACGGATAGCGTACAAGGGCCCAGTGACTGCGTCAGACCGGGTTCGGCCAGCGCAGTCGGCCGCGGCAGGTGACTGACAAAACGCGAAAGTGTGTCAGTCAAGGCGGTCAACCAGGTATCGGTCTGTTCTGCCAGTTCTGACGGCTGGACCCCGGACAATAAGGATGCCGGCAGACGTTTCAGTAGGGTGCCCGGCAACCCCTTGGCGACCAGGCTGAGCGTGGTGTCTTTGCCATCGTCGTCTTGTTCGTCCGCTGCGACACCCGGCAACAACCTGCCCGATTCGCAGCGCAGCAGGTGTTGCGGCGCCGCCTGCTCTACCCCGTCCCTGAATTCGACCAGGAACAAATCGACGGCGCCCTGGTCAATGAACCAGACATTGTCCGCATCGTCGAGCCTTACCGGCAGGTTGCCGGCGCAAGGCACGGATGTGCCGGAGTGGGCGGCAAGCCGGCCTATTGATGCGTGTTCCGGCATGGCGTCCTGCATCAGCCTGATTTGACCAGTTTGTAATACATGCCGGCCTGGTCCGCAATCAACTCGTCGTGGGTGCCGCGCTGCACTTCGGCGCCCTTGTCGAGTACTATGATCTCGTCGCAATCCCGTACCGTGCTCAGCCGGTGCGCCACGATCAGGCAGGTGACACCGCGACGCCGCAAGGCATCATCCACATATTCCTCCGTGGCGGCATCGAGCGCGCTGGTCGCCTCGTCCAGAATGAGCACTGTCGGATTGCCCACCAGCCCGCGGGCGATTTCCAGCCTTTGTCGCTGGCCGCCGCTGAAATTCGCCCCGCCTTCCTCGACGAGGGTCGCGTATCCATGCGGCCTGATCAGAATTTCCTCATGGATGCAGGCATCCCGCGTTGCGGCAATGATGACTTCATCCGGAACGGCCGGGTTCCACAAGGTGATATTGTCTCGCACGGACGCGGAAAAGAGCACGGCCTCCTGGTCCACCATGGAAATGGACCGCCGTAGTACTTCCTCGGGGATCTCATCCCGCGGATAACCATCAAGCAGGATTTCACCGGACCATGGCTGACTGAGTCCCGAAACGAGACGCGCCAGGGTCGATTTGCCGGAACCGCTGGGACCGACCACGGCAACCCGCTGCCCCGGTTTGATCACGAGGTTGAAGTCCTTGATCAAGGGTGGTCGGCTCTTGTTGTAGCCGAAGGTGACGTTGCGCAATTCGAGACTGCCCGCTAGCTGCAGCCGGCCGTTGAACGTGGGGATTGCCTGCGCTTCCGGACTGCGGCGGCTGAACACGGGGTCTTCAGCGGTCCTGGAGATGTCATCCAACCGTTGCAAATCGGTTTCGAGCGCCTGGCGTTTGTCGGCGAACTCCAGAAACCGCCCAACCGGCGCCAGAAACATCTCTGCCAGTATGTAGAACCCGACCAGCGCCCCCAGGGTCATTGCTCCGGTCATGACCAGGCTCCCCCCAAACCCCAGGATCGCCGCGGCGCGAAATGCCGCGATCAGGCCGGGAAGCGCGCTATTGACGGCGCCCAGTTCGGAGTAGAGTTGGCGCGCATGAAGTTCGCTTGCCTGCTGGCCGCTCCAGCGCGAGAAAAAACGGTCGTCCGACCCTGTCATGCGCAGGTTGTCCGCATGACTCAACATCTGCATACCGACGCCGATCAGCAATCCCTGCTCGCGCCTCATTGCCTGGCTTCGAACTTCACGGAGCGCGCTCAGGAAGTGGGCCAGCAGGCCGTGCAGGAGAGCCAGCAACAGCACGATCAGCGTTAGCGGGACATCGTAGGCCAACATCGCGACAAGCAATACTGCGCTCATGGCCATGTCTACAATGAGCACAAGAAACTGCTCCGTCAGGTTTTTCGCGATGCGGTCGATGGACGAGACCCGGTCGGTCAGATCGCCGGCCAGCCTGTGTTCAAAAAACTCCACCGGCAGCCGCAGCAGCCGCGACAGGCCCCGGTTGTAGCCGATCACCGAAACGCGCACCGCGAGCCGCTTGAGGAAACGGTGCTTGAGCAAGGTCAGGACGTATACCAGGATGCCGCCGCCAATCAAGGCGGCCACCAATCCGCCCCAGGGTCCGTGGTTTTCCAGAACGTCGTCTACGAAAACACCGAGAGTTGCGGGAACGACAAGCGCCAGCAACGTCAACATGAGGCCGCAGGCAATCACCCCGGTAAGCACGCCCCACGATCCGGCGAGCAAGGCGCCCAGTTGCCTGACCAGGTTTGGCCGGTCACCGCCGGGCTTGAAATCGGGACCGCACTTGAAGCGAAGCACAATCCCGCTGTAGCCCTTGGTAAACTCTTCTGCGGTAACCCTGCGTTTCCCTGTGGCAGGGTCATTCAGGTAGAACCTTTGGCCATCGAACCCTTCGAGCACAACGAAATGGCTGAATTGCCAGAATACAATCAGCGGAAGCTCCACCTGTTTCAGCTGATCGGCGCGCAGGCCGAGCCCTTTGCATTCAAGACCAAAGTGCCTGGCGGCGCGCAGGATGCTTGCCGCGCTGCTGCCGTCACGGCTCACTTCACATTTATCGCGTAATTCAGTCAACGGCGCCCAGCGCCCGAAGTAAGCCAGGACGATCCCGAGACAGGCGGCGCCACATTCCGACGCATGCATCTGCAACAGAATCGGTGTGTTGACCTTCTTTTTCAAAACGTCCGAAGACGCCTTCTCCCTGGCTTCCCTGGAGGCGCTTGATGGCATCTTATAGTCGCGTCGTAAGGAACAGCTCTATCGGAGTTTGCCTGCCAAGCCCGATAACCAGCCGGCATTCCCTGCTGGTGAGGGAGTTCGGCTCAAGACCTTCTTCGAGAACGATATCGACACGGTGCAGGGACTCAGGCGCCTCGGGCAGAAACGCCGACATCCCGTCGGAAATGGGTATCGCGGAAATTGCCTTGACTGCACCGTCCAGTGTGCCTGCTTTTGCATCATTGGTGTCCAACTCAACCATTACCGGCATCCCGGCCTCGATTGACGGCGCGGTGCCGCTCTGCATCCAGACAAGGGCCTGCACAAGCCGGCTTCCTTCAGGTGAGGTTTCACCTTGTTCGACAAGTATGCCGTTGAACTCAACACTACGGGCTATGTTGCCGAACAGAAGCCATCCTGAGAGTATTAACAGGAAAACGGCAATTGCCGCGACAAGCAGGCGTTCACGCGGTGTGGAAATTGTCAGCAGCCGGTCGAGTTGCTCGCGTTCTTCCTTCGCTTCAGCAAACATATCGTGAAAAGATTCAAACGGATTGTTGAACATGGCCGATACTAACCCCCCAAACTGAAATACTAATCCGACATTCCTGCTCGGCTAACTCAATGATTTGCTTGATGTTAAAATAAACCACCTATTTTGACAAGCAGTAATTCCGGGGATAGATGGGGTCAGAGTAAAATCTTGAAGCGCATTGCCGGTGGCAGGATCGGTGGTGATTTTACTCTGACCCCTGCTTTGCAGATGTTTCTCACGCAATTACAGGGACGGGATTCAGTTCAGCCTCCCCGGTGGGGCAATCCCGCCAGCCCATCTCAACTGGTACGTCATAAAGGCGTCCCGGCGCGAAGCGTTCCCAGAAGTGGCGCAGGCCCGGCACGATCACGCGCGCCACCGGCATACCGATGTCAGGCCGGGTCTGGTCGAGCACCAACAATTCCATCCCCCTCGCTTCGACCAACCCGCGGCACCATTCCACATCGTCTCTCAGGTCTTCCGTATCCGGAACCGGGTAATCGGAACTTTGGCTCAACCTGACATCGCCTGCAGGCCCAAGATGGGGGTGGTCAGCCAATTTTCCGTTCTTCCACCACCACAGACACATCGGATCATCGACCCCGTACCCGCTTTGAGCATTGCCCGGGCGAGGGACCCAGGTCAGGCACTGGTTCAATTCACAGACGGCTCGCAGCGCCGCAATCCGGGGGTCGGTGTGTGCGCCTGCGCCATAGATGATGTCTTCGGCCGCGCCATCGTTTCTGCGGGACAGTGCAACAAAGGCAGGAATTCCAAGGTCGCCGGTAAGGTCCAGCAGCCACATTTCGCGATTGTATTGACGATAATAGCCTGGGGCGGATGCCAGGTACTCGTCAGCAAAGCTATCCAGGTCCACACCGGGCCTTTGCAGCCGGTTGTACCACCAGATTGCGACGGCATCGCGTTCGACCAGTTCAAAAAGCCCCTGCAGAACAGCTTCTTCCAGGGTGTTCCCGGCTGCACAGCCGTTGGAGTCGGACCAAAGCCCCGAGGTTCCCCGTTGCTCCGGAGTCATTCCGTAGAGGATGGCTGTCGGTAACCAACGTTGCCGGTCCCGGGTAAGCGACCATACCGGAGACCAGTCCAGTACTCGCTCCGGATCGAAGCGCGCCGGAACGACATTATACGGGTGGCCGCGTGCGTTGATCTCTTGCGCATGGTCCAGTTGCCAATCGCTGAACAGTTGGACATCGTTCGGGTGGATCGCCTCTCCATCAGCCGCTCCGGAAAAATCCGCCAGGCGCCTGCAGCAACGGATTTCATCACCGTGGAAAGCGCCGGAATAGCGCTCGACCGCTTCGCACAGCGCACTGACCTCGGATTGCTCCGCGCTGCTGCCCTTACCTGCACTCTTGCTGCGCAGGCTGCGCCGCAATGAGCTCAGGTTCTTGATTCTCAAGGCAAGATTGCTGCCCGCCCAATGTACATGCAGCCAGGAGTCCGTTGCGGGAGTTGTGCGTGAAACCCAACTGACCACTCCACTCACCGGACTGACCAGGTGCCGGTACTTTTCAAGTGTCTCCGCAGGTGTAGCCGCCCGCACTCCGCCGCTGTTGCGAAACTGTTTCGGGCTCGCCTGCAATCGCACCGGCGTTGCCGGCCGATCAGTTTTATAGAGTTCCTCGTTTCCGCAGACCGGACACTGCGGACGGCGCATGACCCGGTGATGTTCACTTTTCATGCCGACAACATCCAGTGTGATCGCATGGTCATGCAACGGCGCCGCATCCCCAAGAACAAACCACCTGGCGATCTCAATGGCAACAGTTCCGCTGACGACATCCAATGCCAGGGGTTCGGCTACGTTCGGACGAAACGCGGCCGCCTCGCCACAGTGATTTCGCACAAAGGAATGGACCTCCTGGTGGTTTCGAATACGGTAGGAAAGGCAGGCCCAACACGGACTTTTCTGCGCAGGCCGGAAGACAGGGCCAAACAGCGGTCGTAATCCTGCAGGCCGGACCAGCACCCATGGGATGCCCGATTCCAGGTGCTCCCGGTTGACGGCGGCAAACTCATCATCAAGATAGTCGGAACCTGCGTAAACGGACAGGGACGGGCGGTTCGTACCGACTGTAATACCCATGCCCTCAAGCCGTGTCGCGAGACGGCCGTCGTCACCCTGGATTACTACCTGCGCTTCCTGCAATCGCTCTTCAACCTGGCGGGGGGATGCACCCTGCGAGGACCAGAATGCCGCCCTGCCCCGTTCCATGCCATAATCGCCGGATACGGTGTATCCCCTGGATTCCAGGAAAGTCAGGGCTTTGCGAACATCCGTCTCCGGATGCACCCCGTCAAGCGCATCAACAATACTTTCCCGGGAACGGCAACCGTCAAGCAACGGCAGGAGATCCCCATATACCTGCCCATGCAGGAGTGTGTTGAATGTTTCGGAAACCAGGAGCACCTGCCCGGCGCCGATAGAGCGGTGCTCAAGGTGCGGCGCAAGCACCGGCCGTTCAATTTGGTGCGGATTAACAGCCAAGGCCCTGTGACATCTGTGTATAACTGGTTAGAGGAACCCCGCACATCCGGTCCTGGTCCGACTTGTGAATGACCGGCTGCTTCAACAATTCAAGCATTTCGTCGAATTTTTGCAAGGCATTACAGTCAACGGCCTCGACTTCGGCAAGGCCGGTTACCTCGCGGTTAAAGATGTGACCGTAGGAGGTGTGTGTTGTAAGCGAAATGACAAATACCCGGCCGTGGGAACGCGCAACCGCACGGGTGTAGGCATGTTGCAGGACCGGCCCATCCCGGTCAGGGTGAAGACGAGTCACGGCAGCGGCCGCCAAGGAACCTGCGGTTCCCCGGCTAATCACTGCGATGTTCTTTAACGATTTACCACCAGGATGTATCAAACCAGGTGATTCTCACAAGTTTCGGTTGATAATTCTGTACACACCAACAACTGGCGTAATTTTATCATGGTTTTCCGGACCACAGTGTTCGGGCCACTTTTACGGAATGCGAATCAACATTAATTGGGCATCAGGCGGCGCCAGGCCGATCGTATCCTCGTGATGCAGTCGGGCAAGGCAGTCCGGGAAGGAGCATAAAGGGACCCGGTTGAAACTGAATGAGCATTTCAGTCGGCAAGTGGTTATACTATGGTGACCATCAGGACGCCCCAACCTTGAACACCACTCACGAAATACCTCTTTCCGAGCATGAACGCTCGGTAATTGAGCACTACGACAAAATGACCAGGGTGTTCTATCTCCAGTGGAGTTCCGAGCATTTTCATTTCGGCGTATTCAAGCCCGGGGAACGCCCCAGGCACAACGAGACTCCGAAAGAATCGGACGGACATGCAAGAGCACTGGAGCGCATGGTGGAAGTCATAGTTGCCCCAGCCGGGATTGAGGGACACCATCATGTGGTGGATGCCGGGTGCGGAGTGGGCGGAACTGCCTTTCACCTGGGCAGGACGCGGGACTGCAAGGTCACGGGCGTGAACCTGAGCAAGACGCAACTGGAGATTGCCAAAAGTAAGGCAGTTAATGCCGGCCTGGGTGATCGGATAGACTTCAAGTACGCGAACTGTTCCCGGAGTCTGCCGTTCGCAGATGGCTCCGTGGACGTGGTTGTCAATATCGAAAGCGCCCGTCACTACAGTGACCGAAGAACATTTCTCCAGGAGATATACAGGATCCTGAAACCGGGAGGAAGCATTGTGGCTTCGGACTGGATGGTGCGTGACACAATACCGGACAGCCAGCACAAACGTTACATTCAACCGTTATGCGAGGACTGGATGCTGTATAACCTGGAGTCCCAGTCCTCGTACACCCGGTTGCTGCAGGAAGTGGGTCTGGAAGTGATTGAATTTGAGGGATTCAACGGAATGGAGTTTGACAACCTGCATCTCCTCACAAACACCTACCAGTCCCTGGGACTGCTGCGAACCGGTTACATGAAGTCGCCTGTTTTCGCCAAACTGATGACTCAGCTGGAAAGATTGTGTGTTGCCTGGCGACATAGTTACCTGGATATCAAACGCTACTGCGCCGTGAAGTCTTGAGAGGTGGGGTCAGAGTAAAATCACCACCGTTTTTGCCACCTGCAACGCTCCGTGCGATTTTACTCTGACCCCTGGATTGGGACTCCCACTTTCGTGGGAGTGGTACTTATCCGGTATTGAAAAGCGCGCCAATATCGGTGGCGGCGCGTGCTGCGGTCACTTTAATCGCGGCGGTCAGCGCATCAAAATCTTCTGTTCCGCAGCTTGCGGCAATGACTGTCCGGGCCATCGGACAGGCAGCGTCATCCACGCTGTCATCCTCTGCCAGCAAACGCAGAATGCCCCGCAGGTTGCGCCACATTCTTGCTGCCTCTGCCAACCGCTGCGCGGTATCGTCAGGTATCAATTCGCTTTCGCCGGCGCTCTGGAATACGGAAACCGTGCTTGCGGCGATAACCTCCGGCGCCGTTGCTGCATGGGTTACAGTCAGATATGCGGCAACGCGTTCGATGTCCCGGAGGCCGCCGCGCATATTCTCGAATGACTGAAGTCCGGCCTCCGGCGCGCCCTCATCTGCCTGACGCAATTCATTCAGCAATGCATCACGGGCGGCGCCATTGGCCAGAATTTCAAGGCGCGTATCCTCAAACCGTTTTCCCAGTCCGGCATCCCCTGATGTAAAAACACAGCGCGACCGTGAGAGTTCCAGCAACTCTCCTGTTGAGGAGTTGCTGTAATGGTGTTCCGAAAAGTCAGCGAGAGAACGGACAATTGTCTCAGCCCGGCCTGGCAACATCGGCTGCAACAGCAGGTTGTCCCGTGACAGGGCGCGCAACGCATCGAGAGAGCGCTCGCTCAATGTCCGGTAATAGTCGGGTGAGCCGCTGCCGTCATACAGGAACATGATGTCAAGCCCGGCGCCCAGCGTCGCTTCGCCGTTTGCAATCTCTCCCAGAACCACTGCCGCCACACCGCCTTCGGGCCGCCGCTGGGTGAAATCCTCCACCGCAGCCGAGAGTACACCGGCGATCGAGGCTTCGGCAATGTTGGACAGCGCCGTCCCCGCTTCAACCGGTGACAGGTTGCCGCGCAACGTGTGCATGGCAACCTGCAGGACCTTGTCGTTCGACCAGTTGCGCATGATCTCCACCGCATCTTTCGTGTCCTGCACCGGGATATCTGCAACCTGCTCCTTCATTTCGTCAGCAGTGAATTCCAGCGTCCAGTACACGCGCGTCAGACCGCGTCGAGCAATTAATTCAAACTCGGGACTCGGCCCGAATCCGTCCGGCAGGTCAAGATCGGTGAATTCCCTGTCCTGAAGGATGTCGAGCAACGCCGGGGTACGGTTTATCCATTCGGAAAGCCGTGGCGATGCTGCCATGATCGCGGAAATTGTATCGAACATATCCGGACGCGCGTCAAATGCAGGGCTGTCGTAAACGTTCCAGTCCTTGACCTCCGGATAATAACGCTCCCTCCACTTGTCGACCAACGGGTCCATCGTCTCGAACCAGCGGCGGGGGGACATGGCCAGGCCGCCCATTTTGCCGTAGGGCCCGGGCAGTTGCGGCGATTGATCCTCACCCCAGTGCTGCAATAGCGGATAAGGCCGGCTTGCAGCGGCATGGTGGTCGGCATGGCGCTGCGCGTTGTAATAGATCCAGTTGAAAAACCTGTAGTCGCTGCTCCAGGAATGTTGCGGCTGGGGTCGCTCGAAACGGCCGTTGGGAAGGCGTATACGCCGTAATCCGTAGTGCTGGACATAGTTGATGATCTTCATTGACAGGACCGAACTGGCGCTGAACATCAGGAATGCCAGGATTCCCCAGATAGCTCCGAACCAGTATCCGAGGGCATACCAGAACGTAACCATCAGGAAATAACGCCAGAACGGATTGGTGTAATGCCAGACCGGGAGGTGGCGGCGCGCCAGCCTGTCGCGCTCGAAACGCCAGGCTACGACGAGACTGTTCGCCACGTCCCGGGGGAAATATTCCCAAAAGCTCTGCCCCTTGCGCGCCGAGCCGACATCTGCAGGCGTGGCGACCAAGGGGTGATGTATATAGACATGCTCCGTGGCGTAGTGCGGGTAGGTGACCGAAGCCAGCAGGAACTCGCCAAACCTGCGCTCCCATTCATAGCGCTTATGTACCAGCTCATGACCGATAATGAACACCATCTGGGACGCCATGCCGAGAGCAAATATCACCAGCACGGCCTCCCACACGGCCAGATGGCCGCCATTAAAAATCTGCCAGAGTACGAATACGAGGACCACCGGCCACAGTACGGCCCAGATCCATATAGCCAGGTTGTATACGTACAACTGGCTGTCACGGGTACCCCACGGATCCATGTTGCGTTCTTCCAGGCCTAAATAAAGATCGAGCCTGTTCTCAAGCCAGATAAACAGGAACGGCCCCATGATCCACCAGCCCCCGTAAAGCGCTGCGCAAATTACCAACGGGAAAATCAACAGGAGCAGGTAGTGCGGAAGCGCATTCAGGACCGACGGCTGGACAAACTCCTGTGCGGCGACGGTTTCGGCGCTTGAACCGCCAGGATGCGCGCTATGCTCTGCCATTTTAACCTCCCGTAATTCCGGGCGTCCGGTGCCTATTCATGAATTTATTGTCCATAACGTTGCAACCATGTCAAGCGAACTCCATGGGGACGGACTTAAGTCTGTCCCCGGTTACTGCACACCTCTCGAACTGTAAGCCATAAACGTCCGGTACAACAGCGGGATAACAAACAGCGTCAGCAGCGTGGAAAACACCAGTCCATACACAATCGCGGTTGCCACGGGCCCCCAGATCAGCGATTCGCCGGCGAAGCCGGTCGCCAGTGACAGCAGACCCGCCACCGTAGTTCCGGAGGTGATGACGATTGGGACTACCCGCCTCCTGGCGGCATAGACCGTGGCGTGCGGCAGGCTCATGCCGTTTTCCAGGCGGGCGTTTGCCGCGGAGATCAGGACGATAGCGGCGTTGACTGAAATCCCGGTCAGCGCCACCACGCCGTACAGGGTAAACAGGCTGAGCGGATTTCCGGTCACCAGCAGACCCAGTGTAACGCCGGTGAATGTCAGCGGTACGGTAGCAAGCACCATGAACGGCTGGAAGTAACTGCGGAACTGTGTCCCCAGAATGATATAGATGATACCCAGGCCAAGCAGCAGCAAGCGCCAGATGGCATCCAGGCTTTCATCGATATCTTCAAGTTCACCGGTCTGGTCCAGGGACAGCTCGGGATACCTGGCCTGCAGGCTGTGCCATTTTTCCGTAATGAGATTATTGGCCTGTACGGTATCGATTCGATCCTTGTCAATATCGCTTTCCAGCGTAATGGCCCGGCGGAAGTTATAATGCCGGATATTTTGCCGGCCGATGCCCGGGCTGCTGATCAGCAGTTCACCCAGGGCGATGGAACGTCCGTCGGGCAGGGAGATTGTCTGGCGCATGAGGTTGTCGGTATTGATATGCCGGTCCTTTTTCGCCAGCACCCGGACTTTTACTTCCTCGCCTTCATCCTGGAAGTCCGTAACCAGTTCACCGTCCACGTAAGCCTGCAATGCCCGCCCTATGACTGCAGGATTCAATCCTGTCCTTTGTATCGCCTCTCCGTCGAGACGCAGCACCAGCTCCGGGTTGCCGGGACGATAATCCAGGGTGATGTTTCTATACACCTGCTGCTCCTCAAGAAAATCACGCAAGTCATAAGCCGCCTGCAGCATGGTCGAATAATCACTGCCCAGAATCTTGGCGCTGACGGCCTTACGCGCCGGTGGGCCTCCCTTTATTTCCAGGATGGAGACTTCTATGGGTCCCGGTATGTTTCTCACACGCCGGAGCACCGCATCGGCGATTTCCGAAACATGGCGGCCGTCACTGGGCTGCGGCTTCAGGCTGAACATGACCTGGCCCACGGTGTCGCCGAATAACGGCGCGGTCTCGGTAAACTGCTGCCCTGCAAAACTGACCGACGCGCGCAGTTCACCCGGTAGCAATTCCTTCAGGGCCTGCTCCTCCGCCGTTACCAGAGCCCTGCTTGTGTCTTCCAGGGATGTTCCCTGGGGCATCTCCAGATTTACGTAAAATATGCGTTCGGCATCGGATTCAAAGAAATTGAAACGAATCAGGCCGCTGGCTACCGTGCCTGCCGCCAGGGACAGGGTCAGTATTATGCAAACCAGGGTAATAACAGGGTGGCGCAGGGAGTTGACCAGCGCCTGGGTATAGCGCAGGCGCAGCCAGTAACTGATCGATTCCCGCTTCCTGCTTATGAAGCCGGGTTTCCTGAAATTGACTTTAAACGCCAGCACGTGGGCCGGCAGAATCCAGTAGGCCTCGAACAGGCTGACGAGCAGGGCAATGGTCACCACCAACGGGATGACCTTCATGAACTCTCCCAGTATGCCCGGCAGCATGACCAGCGGCAGAAAAGCGGCGATAGTGGTCATTACCGAGGTGGTAACGGGAGCGAATACTTCCCTGAACGAATCGATAATGGCAGCCATGGCCTCTGCGCCCCGTTGCAGGCGATAGTAAATGGCTTCGACGACTACCACAGCGTCGTCAACTATCATGCCCAGGACGATCACGACGGCAAGCAGCACGGTATTGTTAAGGGTAAACCCACTGGCGTTGAGAACCAGGAAAGCGCCGGAGAGCGTGAACGGGATGCCGATGGTGGTGAGAAAGGAGATCCGTGTTCCCAGGAACAACCAGGTGACCAGCAGGACCAGGAACAGGCCGATAAGGGCGTTGGTCTGCATTATGGTAAGAGCTTGGCGGGTACTGATGGTCTGGTCGTCCGCCAGGATGAGTTCTACGCCGGTTGTGTCCTTGAAACGGTTACGGTTGTCGAGGTATTCATTCAGTGTATCCACCAGTTCCAATACGTTGGCATCCGGGTTCTTGGTGACCGTCAGGAGCATGGCAGGTTTGCCCTTATAGGTCACCATCTCTGCCGCTTCTTCCCGGGTGCGGGTCAATTCCGCGATGGTCCCCAGGGGCACCACGCCGGTAGCGGTGATGATGGGGAAATCCCTCAGGGTTGAAGGGTCGGGGCTGGTTCCCTGCAGGCGCACGACCCACTTGCCGTCGGCAGTCTCAAGGTCGCCGGCGGATATGTCCCGGAAATAGCTGCGGATCGTCTCGGAGATATCCGCAGGGGTCAGGCCCAGCCCCTCGAGGCGGTCGGGGAAAAAAGCAATCTGCAATTCCGGGTCGGTTATGCCGACGTCAGCCACCCGGTCCACGCCCTGGATACGTTCCAGGTCTTTTTTTACGAAACGGGCCTGGCGCCTGAGATTCTCATCATCCCCCGCGCTGGTCACCACCACCATGGCGCTGGGGAACGCGTTGGAGGTACTGATCTCGAAGACCACCGGGTCTTCCGCATCTTCCGGCAGCTCATCGGTATAGGTATTCTGCACTTCGCGCCGCAGGTCGATCATGCGCTTGTCAAATCTCTCCTGGTCGATCTGGTTGAAGCGCACCAGGATCATGGAAACATTATCCCGGCTGGTGCTGTTGACGAACTTGATATCCCTGACACTGCGCCGCAGGGCGTCTTCGAGGGGTTCGGTCACGCGTTTTTCCACGTCGACAGCGGCAGCGCCCGGGAAAACGGTGAAGACGTTGACCCAGTTGAAGTTCAGTTCCGGATCCTTGGCCCTGGGCATGTCCAGGTAAGCAAACACCCCAAGGAAGATAACCAGGCCGAACGTCAGGTTCGCCAGTACGTGGTTGGATAAGAACCGCCTGATGAAATCCATGATGATAATTACCGGGAACCGACTGCGCCGTCAGCGCGGGTTATACAGGATAACCGGCTGCCCGTCCTCCAGCCTGTAATGACCCTCTGTAATTACAACCGTGTCCGGCGGCAGGTCTACCGGTGTGGTCCGGCCCTGCTGGGCGCCGGGTATGACATGAAACCTGGCTTTACCGGTGTTATTGATGAAGATGCCGAAATCATCGCCGCGCCGCACCAGCAGCTTGGCGGAGACGTGCAGCTGGTTATCCCGCCAGATGAGCTTGCCGGCGGCGCCCGGCAGCGCCTGTTCGTCGCCGAACAGCAGCCTGACTTCCCGGTTGCGGGTCTGGGTATTGACTGCCGGCGTCACCGTGCGTAAGTTAACCGGATAGCGCCTGGCCGTATCTTCGAAATAGATCTCGTCGGCCTGTTCGACCGCCTGGATGTCCAGGGTCGGGACCTGCGCCGAGATTTCCAGTTGTTCGATATCCATGATTTCCAGCAGCCTCGTTCCCAAGTCGGCGAATTCCCCTTCTGCGGCCAAGCGGGCGGTAATCACGGCCCCGGTACGGACTCCTTATGGTGCAACGGGAGACACCGGTTTTCGCATTCTCCAGTTGCGCCAGGGCGCCCCGAAGCTGTGCATGCAGGACCGCCAGGTCGGCTTCGCGCTGGTCCAGCAATTCGGCGGACGCGGTCTGCTTCCGTTCCAGTTCCCTGGTTCTTTCAAGGCGCCGTTCGGCCAACCGGATACGGGCCTCCAGTGCGCCGATATCCGCTTCGGCCCGCTGTCGGCCGATGCGGTAATCCGTGCAATCCAGCCGCACCAGCACACTGCCGGCGTCGACAACCTCGCCGACCTTCACGGAGATCCCGTCGACACGCGCCTTGATCTGGGCAGCGACGGACGTGTCATTCAGACTGACAACGGAAGCAGGCGCAGAATTCCAGAGGTAGATCGCCACGTCCTTGATGCGCGCGGTTTTAACCGCGACAGCATTTTGACCGCTCGATACGAGCGGCAAAACGAGAAACAGCAGTACCAGGAATGCCTGGGTGAAAAATTTGTTAGTCATAACTTCAACCGTTTATTTTAGCCACTGTCTTCCGCATCGGGGTCAGTTTTTCCCGGCCCTTGCGCTGTATGCCATAAAAGTAAGGTACAGCAGGGGGATAACCAGTAATGTCAGGATTGTTGAAATCGCCAGTCCCCACACGATCGCGGTAGCCACGGGACCCCAGACCAGCGATTTTCCAGCCAGTCCGGCGGCCAGTGAAAACAACCCCGCAATAGTTGTCAACGAGGTGATAAAAACAGGTACAACCCGTCTCCGGGCGGCATATACCGTTGCATGCAACAGGCTCATACCCTGGTCCAGGCGGGTGTTGGCTGCCGAGATCAGAACGATGGCGGCATTCACGGCAATTCCCGACAACGCCACTACGCCGTACAGGGTAAACAGGCTCAAGGGATTCCCGGTTACCAGCAGCCCCAGCGTGACACCGGTAAATGCCAACGGCACCGTGGTAATCACCAGAAACGGTTGAAAATAGCTGCGGAATTGCGTTCCCAAAATAACATAAATGGCGCCCAGACCAAGCAGCAGCAACAGCCCGATGGCATCCAGGCTCTCGGTGATATCATCCAGTTCGCCGGAAAAAACGATGGAGACATCCGGATAACCAGCCTGTATTTCGCGCCATTTATCCCTGATCAGGCTGTTTGCCTGCAATGTATTGATTTTCTCCGCATCGATATCGCTTTCCAGGGTAACCGCCCGGCGGAAATTATAGTGGAGAATGCTTTGCGCGCCTCTCCCCGGCGTACTCACCACCAGTTCTTCCAGCGCAATGGACTGGCCGTCCGGCAACGAGATGGTCTGCCCGCATCAGGTTATCTATATTAGTGTCACTGTCTTTTTTCGATACCACCCTGACCTTGATTTCCTCCCCTGCATCCTGAAACACGGCCACGATTTCACCATCTACGTAAGCCTGCACGGTGCGCGCCACGGTTGCAGGGTTGAGGCCGGCCCGCTGTACGGCTTCACCGTCAAGGCGCAAAGCCAGTTCGGGGTTTCCCGGGCGGTAATCCAGGGTGATGTTTTTATACACCTGCTGCCGTTCGAGGAAGTCACGCAGTTCATCGGCAGCCTGCAGCATGGCCGGGTATTCACTGCCCAGCACCTTGACGCTGACGGCGTTGCTCGCGGGCGGGCCATCTTTGAATTCCATGAGGGAGACATCAATTGGCCCAGGCATGCTTCCCACGCGCTGCACGGCAGCATTGGCGATAACGGAGACAGCGCGACCATCATGGGCGCGTGGATTCAAACTGAACATCATCTGGCCGAGGGTATCGCCGTATAAAGGCTGCGTCTTGGTCAACTGTATGCCGGCAAAGCTGATAGAAGAGCGTAGTTCGCCCGGGAGAAAATCCTTTAACACCTCCTTCTCAGTCTCTACCAGGAA
Organism: Gammaproteobacteria bacterium; assembly: GCA_965208655.1. GTDB lineage: Bacteria > Pseudomonadota > Gammaproteobacteria > Eutrophobiales > Eutrophobiaceae > JAAXHV01. The sequence goes on along the minus strand of CBDBPJ010000007.1, from coordinate 298,378 downwards.
TCGGCTGGTATCTTCCACGGATACACCTTGGGGGAGTTCGATATTCAAGTTAAACATCCGAATAGGATCAAATTCAAAGAAGTTATACCGGATCTTGCCACTGGCCAGGGCGCCAACTGCCAGTGATATAAGCAGAATAATCAATAACAATGTAATAACCGGGTAACGCAGGGATTTAACCAGGACCCGCGTGTAATAAAGCCGGAGCCGATGGTTCGCTGCCTCCCTTTTTCTCTGAATGGCGCCGGCGTTGGCAAAATCCAGTTTCGTCCCCAGCACGTGAGACGGCAATATCCAGTATGCCTCAACCAGGCTGATGAGTAAGGCTACCGTTACCACTATCGGCACGACGCGCATAAAATCCCCGACAACACCAGGCAGCAGCGCAAGCGGAAGAAACACGGCGATAGTCGTCATCACCGAGGTGGTAACGGGCGCGAACACTTCCCTGAAGGATTCAATGACTGAAGTCATGGCGTCCAGCCCCCGTTGCAGGCGGTAATACACGGCTTCAACCACTACTACCGCGTCATCGACAATCATTCCCAGGACAACCACTACTCCGAGGAGCACGGAATTATTCAGCGTAAAATTACTGGCGTTGAGGATGAGAAACGTGCCGGCGAGAGTAAACAGGATGCCGATACTGGTCATGAATGCGATGCGGGTGCCCAGGAATACCCAGGTGACCAGCATGACCAGAACAAGGCCGGCCAGCGCATTGGTCTGCATCAGCGCCAGTGCCTGCCGGGTACTCACGGTCTGGTCGTCCGCCAGGAACAACTCCACGCCGGTTACGGCCTTCAGGCGGTTACGCTCTTCCAGGTACTCATTCAGCCTGTCAATCAGTTCCAGTATGTTCGTGTCGGCGTGCTTGGCTATATTCAAGGTCACCGCAGGATTACCGCGAAAGGTGACGAGCGACGACCGCTCCTCCCCGGTCCTCACCAACTCGGCGATCTCTCCGAGCGGCACAACCCCCGCTGCCGTGACGACAGGGAAGTCCTGCATGATTGCCGGATCCGGGCTGGTGCCCGTCAAACGTACGATCCATGTGCCGTCGGAGGTTTCCAGGTCGCCCGCGGTGGTATCGCGAAAATAGGCGCGGATAGTCTCTGAAATATCCACAGGCGTAATGCCCAGCCCTTCCAGGCGTTCGGGAATAAACCTGATATGCAGTTCCGGGTCAGCCAGCCCTGTCGCAGCAACGCCATCTACACCACTGAGCCGCTCCAGGTCTTTTTTTACACTGTTGGCCTGCCGTCTCAGGTTTTCATCATCGCCCGGGCTAGTTACCACCACTATGGCGCTTGGGAATGAGGTAGAAGTGCTCAGTTCCTGGACAACCGGTTCTTCGGCCTCTTCGGGAAATTCATCGACATAGGTGTTCTGCACTTCCCGTCTCAGGTCAATCAACCGTTGGCTGAACGTGGCGTCATCAACATGGTTGAACCAGACCAGGATATTGGAGATGTTATCCCGGCTGGTGCTGAGCACATACTTTATATCCCTGACAGTGCTGCGCAAGGCGTCTTCGATGGGGTCGGTTATGCGTTTTTCTATATCTGCTGCAGAAGCGCCGGGATAGATAGTGATGATGTTTACCCAGTTGAAGTTAATCTCCGGGTCCTTGGCCCTGGGCATCTGCAGGTAGGAGAGCGCCCCCAGGACGAGTACCAGACCGAATGCCAGGTTCGCCAGTACGTGATTGGATAAAAACCGCCTGAGGAAATTCATCAGCGAATAACCTCTATTGCCTCCCCGTCCTGCAAACCGAATTGCCCTTCCGTTACCACCGAAGTATCCAGCGGCAACGCCGTTGGCGCTGCCCTGCCCTGTTGCGCGCCGGGAAGGGCATGAAACCTGGCTTTGCCCCTATCGGCAATAAAGACGCCGAGGCTGTCCTGGCGCCGGACCAATACCCTGGCGGAAATATGTGGCCGGTTGTCCTGCCAGACGAGTTTGCCGGCGGCGCCCGGCAAGGCCGCTGTGTTACTGAACAGCAATCTTGCTTCCCGGTTGCGGGTCTGGGTATTGACTGTCGGCGCCACCGCGCGTAACCCGGCATCATACCGGCCTGTTGAATCTTCGAAATACAGGTCTTTGACCGTTACAACCTGCCCGATGTCCGTGGCCGGCACCTGCGCAGAAATTTCCAGTTGCCCGATATCCACAATTTCGAACAACTTCGTTCCTTTCTGTGCAAATTCTCCCACCGAACCTGTTCTTGCGGTGATGACGGCCTTGAACGGACTGACTATCGTGCAGCGGGAAATGTCGAGTTTGGACATATCCAGTTGCGATAGTGCGCCCTGGTAATCCGCGCGCAAAACGGCCAGGTCCGCTTCTCTCTGGTCCAGCAACTCTTCCGATACGGTCTGCTTTTCCACCAGCGCCTCAGTTCTGGCCAGGCGGCGTTCCGCCAGTCTAATGCGCGCCTGGAGGGACGCTAATGTCGCCTCTGCCTGTTTCCTTGCCAGTTCAAAATCCGTGCAATCCAGCCGGGCGAGCACACTGCCCGGTTCGACAATATCAGCGACACGGACGGAGATTTCATCAATACGCGCAGCCACCTGCGTCGAAACAGCGGTGTTATTCAGGCTGACGACGGTAGCCGGCGCAAACTTGTGGGGATAGATCGCGATATCCGTAAGACGCGTCGCTTTCACGGGAATTCTGCTCTCAGCGCCCGGACTGAGAGGCAACATCAGTAACAAACCTGTCAGGAGCGCGCTGACGCCGACCCGCTGCCGGTAACCTGATCTATTTACGTTCGTATGCATAACCTGTGGAACTATAGCAATTCCTTGACAGGTACGTCAGTGTCAGCCAGTTTCAACTTATCCACTACCTTTCGTGCCGGGATCAGTTTCTTGCTGAACATGAACTCCTGCGGCTTATTGATCGCGTCAACAGCAATCACCCTGCCGGATTTCAGGTAAAACGCGGCAAAGCTGCGGCCCTCTCCGGGATTGCCCCGGGTAACAATTTCATCGTAACCCTGCGACAGGCCGGCGATCTGCAACATCAGGTCATACTGGTCCGACCAGAACCACGGCACACTGTTGTAGCTCGTTTCCTTGCCGCAAGCAGCGCCGGCGATGACCCTGGACTGGTCCGTGGCGTTCTGTACCGACTCGAGCCGTACCCAGCGGTCGTAGATCGGGTTGTGATGATAAGTGCAATCCCCTGCGGCATATATATCCGGGTCCGACGTTTGCGCCTGGGCGTTGACTACAATGCCGTTGTCGATTTTGAGCCCTGCCGCCTGGGCCAGTTCCGTGTTCGGCAGTATGCCGACACCTATGATAACGAGGTCTGCAGCAAATTCGCTGCCGTCACTGCACAGGACTTTGGCAACCTTGCCGTTACCCTTAAAACCGGTTACGCCGGTACCGCAACGAATACTGACCCCTTCTTCCCGGTGTACGCGGGTATAGAATTCCGATATCACCGGGGCCGTTACACGCTGCATTACCCGCTCCATCATCTCCAGCACCGTGACGTTCATGCCTTTCCTGTTCAGGACCGCTGCAGTCTCAAGACCGATGTACCCGCCGCCGACGATCACGGCGTTTGCCCCGGGACTGATGTATGCGCTTATCCGCTCGACGTCCTTTAAATCACGCAGGTAAAACACGCCGTCCAGATCCACTCCCGGCAGGTTCACTTTCCTCACTTTTGACCCTACGGTTAACGCCAGCTTGTCATAGGACAGGGTTTCGTTATTACTCAGCCGCACAGTCTTGTTGTCCCTGTTGATGGACTCCACACTGGTGTCCAGAATGAACTCGACTTCCGATTTCTCATACACTTTTGCCGGGCGGATGAGTATTTCATCCAGCGTTTTCTCCCCGGCCAGATAGTCTTTTGACAACGGCGGACGGTGATAAGGTATCGAGGCTTCGGCACCGACAACGATGATCCGACCCTGCCAGCCCTGCTGGCGCAGACTTGGGGCCAGCATGGCTGCAGCATGGCTGGCGCCGGCGATCACAAATGTCTCACTCATAAATATATTTTCTCATCTGGTACACGGTCAGGTTCGGATGAGCGATTCAGGTCTATCATCCACAGGGATAGCGGATGGTAAGCGTACAAGGATGTATTTACAGCGTGTCCTGAATCGCTCATCCGAACCTGTTCCACTGTATAGCTAATGGGATAGTTTAACCACAACATGATACATTGCACTGGTCAATTGGGTTAAATCGTTGGCGTCTATAATATATGGAGGCATGATGTAGATCAGCCGGCCGAAGGGCCTGATCCATACGCCTTGTTCCACAAACCAGCGCGGGACGACATGCATATCCACGGGCCGGTCCACCTCCACCACGCCGATGGCGCCCAGCACCCTTACGTCAACGACGTTGTCCAGTTCCCTGCACCTGGCCAGCTCATCCTGTAATTGGGCCTGGATTTCAGCGACCCGCTGTTCCCAGCCCGTCTGTTCCAGCAAATCGATACTTGCCAGCGCCACGGCGCAGGCCAGCGGGTTCGCCATGAAGGTGGGTCCGTGCATGAATACGCCTTTACCTTCGGCAGAGATGGTATCTGCAACCCTTGCAGTCGTCAGCGTAGCCGCCATAGTCATGTAGCCTCCGGTGAGCGCCTTGCCGAGGCACATGATATCCGGACTGATCCGGGTGTGTTCACAGGCAAACAGTTTGCCGGTCCTGCCGAACCCGGTGGCAATCTCGTCGAAAATGAGCAGCAAGTCAACCTCATCACAGATCTGCCTGACCCTGTCCAGGTACGCAGGGGAGTAAAACCACATGCCCCCGGCGCCCTGAACCACCGGTTCAAGAATTACCGCGGCAATTTCATCGTGGCGGCTTTCAGCCAGCGCTTTCAGAGACTCGATATCATCTTCGTCCCATTCCTCACCGAAGCGGATTCCGGGAGTATCGGCAAAGTAATGTTCCGGCAACACGTCCCTGAACAGCGAATGCATGCCCGTGACCGGGTCACAAACGGCCATGGCGCCGAAGGTATCGCCATGGTAACCCTGCCTGATGGTCAGCAGTTTTTGTTTGCCGGGACACCCCTTGGCCGCCCAGTACTGGATTGCCATCTTGATGGCGACTTCCACGGAGACTGAACCGGAATCGGCAAAGAACACGGTCTGCAATTCACGCGGGGTAATATCCACCAGCTTCTGCGCCAGACTGACTGCGGGTTCGTGGGTCAGGCCGCCGAACATGACATGGGCCATATCCTCCACCTGGGCGTTGACGGCCGCGTTCAATACCGGGTGATTGTAACCGTGAATGGCGCACCACCAGGACGCCATGCCGTCGATCAACTCGCGGCTATCCGCAAGCGTGAGCCTCACACCCCGGGCGGAAACAACCGGAAATACCGGCGGCGGATCCACCATGGACGCATAGGGGTGCCAGAGCAGCGACCGGTCGGCATCAATCAGGGTTTGATTAGTCATTACGATGTCGTAATATCCCGGTAGTTACATACGCTATTAACGCACAATATACACTGCTTGACGACATAAGTTATGTGCCAGCCACTCGCGCCTTGTCCATGGACTCATACCTGCGTCTGCAGCCGGGACAACGCGGCATTTTATCACCGTATTGAGCCACTCCATGCACCCGGGGATCCCGGCGCCGCATTCGAGCGTCTGAAAAACCTGCTGGAGGGTGCGGCGCGAACTGTCATTGTCACTGCAACGGATGATTATGTGCATGCTGCCTGCCGCAGCCGGCGCGGGTACATTGACGACCTGGAGTGCCGCCTGTGCGCTGCGGACAAGGTGATCCATGTACGTTCCGCGGCGCGTTCGTGGCACGCTCTCTACGACTTCGGGGTGAACCGGGCGCGTATCGAGAAGCTGCGCCGTGAGCTTCAGGCAGGATAATCAGGGGTCAGTAACCCGCTGCGTGTCCGTCCTTGCGGGATTCCGAGGCGCCGTGATACACGCCGTTGCCGGCTCTCATGATTGCCTGGTAGCCGCCGAAGCCGTCTTCCGCCCGTTGTACATGGTGGCCGCGCTTGGCCAGTTCCTTGACCACCTGATCCGGGAAACCTCTCTCCATCAGAACCACCCCGCCGTCCGTGAGGAATTCATTGGCGTCGGCCATGGGCATGGTAGAACCGTCATGACGCCAGCGCGGCGCATCTCCCGCCAACTGTAAGTCCATCCCGAAATCGATGATATTCGTCAAGACCTGCACGTGCCCCTGGGGTTGCATATCGCCACCCATAACGCCGAAACTCATGAAAGGCCTGCCGTCTTTCATAACGAATGCCGGAATAATGGTATGGAATGGCCGTTTCCCCGGCGCGTACACGTTGGCATGGGACGGGTCCATGGAAAACATCAGCCCGCGGTTCTGCAGGGCAAAACCCGTTCCGGGGACGACGATACCGGAGCCGAAGTAGTAATACACGCTTTGGATCAACGATACCATGTTGCCTGCGGAATCCGCTGCCGTCAGGTAGATGGTATCGCCATCCCGTAAAATTCCCTCCCCCGCCCGGACCTTCAGCGCCGCGCTGTCCTTGATCCCGGATCGTCTTTTCCTGCTGTATTCCGCGCGCAACAGCCGTCCTGTCCGGACCCTGGAAAAATCCGGATCCGCGTAATATTTCGCCCGGTCTTCGAATACCAGTTTTTTTGCCTCCAGCATCAGGTGCAGGCAATCAACGTTCATAAATCCCATGGCGGCGAGGTCATCGTCCCCGAGCATCTGCAACATCTGCAAGGCGGCGATACCCTGGCCGCCGGGCGGCAATTCAAATACATCATAACCCCGGTAGTTCACCGACAGCGGCGCGACCCAGTCCGAGTGGTGTGATTGCAGGTCGGCGTGGTGGATGTAACCACCATTCTCCTGCATGAAACCGGTGATACGGTCAGCCAGTTCACCCTGGTAGAAGGCCTTGTTGCCGTCATTCGCAAGCAGGCGGTAAGAGCGGGCCAGGTCCTCATTGGTAAATATGCCGCCTACGGCGGGCGCCCGGCCGTTCGGGGTATACAAGGCATTGAACGCCCCCGGTACGGTGCCCGATATTTCAGCCGCCGCCCACTGCCACTGACCGGCTATGACAGGCGAAACCGGAAATCCGGCTTGCGCGTACTGGATTGCCGGCGCCAATAGATCAGCAAACGGCAATTTGCCGAACTTCTCGTGCAACGTGGTCCAGCCGTGGACCGCACCCGGAACAGACACCGACAGAACGCTGTTGTGTGGAATCTGGCGTGTGCCCAGCTGTTTTAAACGCCCGGCCAGTTCCCGGTGGCTGAGAGATTTGGGAGAACGGCCGCTGGCATTGAGTCCATGCAGTTGTTGTTGTTGTTCATCCCAGACAATGGCAAACAAATCGCCGCCAATGCCGCACATATGGGGTTCCATCAGTCCCAGGGCTGCATTGGCTGCGATGGCGGCATCCACCGCACTGCCACCTTTTTTCAATATACCCAGGCCGATGTCGGTTGCTATGGGCTGGCTGGTTGCGACCATGCCGTTGCCGGCTATGACTGTAGAACGACCGCTTTTTATGTTCATGCTCTCTGTCAAATCAATATTTACCACAGAGATCACAGAGTACACTGAGAAAAAAACTATTCAACACTTTACCCTCCGAGTTCCCGGTGTTCCCAGTGGCCAAAGCATCTAAAGGTTAATTTGGGACAACCGTAAATTCAATTTGTGGGTGTCCCAGATTAGGTTTGTGAATTTATGGTTGTCCCAAATTCGTTCCGTTAAGCCGGGGTCGGGAACGACGGGGTGTCAGCGATTGAAACGGCTTGCCAGTTGCCCGGCATTTCATCAATATGTCGGACGTGAAAGGCAATGATCCTGTATGAGCGATTTCATCATAAAAGCCGAAAACCTGAAAAAATCCTTTAACGGTGAATTTGTCGTCAAGGGAATAGATTTGCATGTGCCGTACGGTGGTTGTTTCGGCCTGCTGGGTCCCAACGGCGCCGGCAAGACGACCACGTTGAGGATGATACTGGGACAATCTCCCCTGTCCGGCGGCAACCTGGAAGTACTGGGGCTGGATGTGCCCACCCATGCCCGGCAGATACGGAGAGATATCGGTGTCGTTCCGCAACTGGATAACCTGGATACGGATTTTACCGTTGCGGAGAACCTGGAAGTATACGCCGGGTTTTTCAATCTCAAAGGCCCGGCATTGCAACAACGAATACGGGAGTTGTTGAAATTCGTCGAGTTGAGTGATAAAGCCGATGTCCGGATCAACCAGCTATCCGGTGGTATGAGACGGCGTCTGAGTATTGCCCGGGCCCTGGTTAACGAACCCAGCTTACTGGTGCTGGACGAGCCGACGACCGGCCTGGACCCCCAGGTCAGACACCTGATCTGGGGCAGGTTGCGTGAATTGAAACAATCGGGCACGACCTTGTTGCTGACCACACATTTCATGGAAGAGGCGGAACGCCTGTGTGACGATATCGTTATCATGGACCACGGTGTCATCCTCAGCCAGGGGCATCCGAAACAGCTAATCAAACAGCACGTAGAGCCCGAGGTGGTGGAAATTCACGGTGAAACGGATGCGCTGCCGGGCATACTGACCGAGAAAGACATATACCGGGTGGAGATAGTGGGAGAGACGATTTACTATTTTACCGACGCCCCCGGTGAGATAATCAGGCGGGTTGAAGACAAGCCCAAAGTGCACTACCTGCACCGCCCCGCCAACCTGGAAGACGTATTCCTGCGCCTGACCGGCAGGGAGTTGAGAGAAGCATGAACGACTGGCGTCTACCAAATATGCGTATCGGAATGTTCCTCGTGTGGCGCCGGAACCTGATGGTCTGGCGGAAGTTACTGATTCCCAGTCTATTGTTTAATTTTGGCGAACCCTTCTTATACCTGCTGGGACTCGGCCTGGGACTGGGACGCTTCGTCGGCGAACTGGGCGGATTGCCGTACCTGACCTTTCTTGCCAGCGGCCTCATTGCCTCCTCTTCCATGAACACGGCAACGTTTGAAGGTCTGTTTTCGGTTTACACGCGCATGGTCCCGCAGCAGACCTACGAGGGTATTCTGGCAACGCCCTTGGAAGTTGACGATATCGTCGCCGGCGAGATGTTGTGGTGCGCAACCAAGGGGCTGTTCAGCAGTTCGGCCATATTACTGGTGGCTTTTTTACTGGGCGCCATCTCACACTGGCAGGCGCTGCTTTGTATTCCTCTCTTCTTTCTGACCGGTTTGTGTTTCGCCGGCCCGGCTATTATGGTCGCCTCGTTTTCCCGCTCGTATGACTTCTTCAACTACTACATCACCCTGGTATTGACGCCCATGTTCATCTTCTGCGGCGTGTTCTATCCTGTTGCGACACTTCCCGATTTTGCTCAATCCATAGTGAGGCTGTTACCCCTAAGCCATTCAATCGCCTTGATCAGGCCCCTGGCAACAGGTCAGGAATTAACCCAGATAATTGTCCATATCGGCGTTTTGTTCGGTTTTGCGCTTGTCAGCTTTTACTGTGCAGTGGTGCTGGTGCGCAGAAGGCTGATTCAGTGACGGCACGCCCGGCCACGGGCGAGGCGGCAGCCGCTACACACGTTCAAGCTGTCACCGGCGCAGATATACGAAGCGCCGGGGTTTATCCATGGTGTTCCGCTAACCGGTTAATTTTCTGTTGCAATAATCTGAACGCCAGACTATATATTTTAAGCATAATCGGGAAACCATTTTTTTATATCCCAGGCTTCAACCATTGCGGATTGTGGTTCGCTCCTGATGTGCAGCAGCAACCTTTCGCCGTCACAGGGTGAAAGGGAAGCCCGGCGGCAATGCCGTTATCTGCCTGCCTGCAATCCACTATAACTATTTCAATTCGCCAACAACAGGAATTCTCCTTATGCCGTTAAAGCAAGCGGCCCTGAAACTAGCGCGTAAATTTGGGTGCCTGGGCTCCCTGGAACCGGAGGAGGAAGAAGCGCTGACGGAAAGACGGCCCGGCCCGGAGCCTGACGAGGCCGAGCTTACGGAACCGGGACGGCCGCACCGGGACTATGTGGAAAACGAAGCCAGGAAGTATTGGCAGGAAATAAGCAACCCCGGCAGCCTGGTCAAACCGACTAAACGTGACCTGGAGGTGACTGAGATGTTGGCACTCAGTGATGATGCGATGAACAGCGCCATTGCGAGAAACCGCTATGCAGCGGCTGAGGTGGCGGCGATGCAACGGTGGCCGGAAGCCGACGCAACCCGGGCTATGGAGCCGGAACGTCCCTACCAGGCCTTCGTGGAGAGTGAGGCCAGGAAATACTGGCAGGAAACAAGCCAGGCCGGCGCTCTGGTCAAGCCCGCACAGGAGCAAATCCGTGCCGCCGCCCTGCCGGTACTATGCGTGGCGTTGCGCAACCGGGCCGGCAACCGAAGACACCAGGCCGTTGCCGACATAGTGCAACAAGCAAGGGATAAAGGGTGGATAAAGCGGCCCTATTCCAGGGCGCACGCAAGCCCGTCGTATTTCGATGCGTTGATACAACTGGCGGACGATGCCAACCTGGTGGCCCGGGAAATTCCCCTGCCGGACCACCCGCCGCCGCATCATCCCCCGATTTATTACACGATAGAGTCATATAATGGCCGGCCTGTTCCCGTACCCAGGAAGGATGCAATCATTCGCGGGCACTATCTGTATAAACAAATGAGCGGGCGAGAAAACCGCTTAATCAAAGGGGGGTGTATGTATGGTTCGACTGGATAAGGCAATTCTATTTTGACACAGTGGTTTTCAGTGATCGGTTAAGAGACTATCCTTACACAAGCTGGCTGGTTGTCTCACCACATCCGCCGAACCTTCCGGGTAAAACAAACCGGGCCATGCCCGGGCATTCTCTGATCCAGGCCCGCGCAGAGTTCTAAAGCCCCCGTTTTCCACAAAGCGCCGCGCGGGTCAGTTCCAACCGTCCAAAGGCCAAGGCTTCGTCTGCTCATATTCCTGGCGATTAACTAAACTCCTCAATAACAGGAAGAGACCCATGCCGTTTAAACGAACAGCCCGGAAACCCGCGCACGAACCCGGCGCCCCGGTACCGGACGAGCAGGCAGAGCCAACAGCAGTACAACCCGGTCCGGAGCCTGACGGGGAGCAGGCCGTGGAAACCGGGCGGCCCTACCGGGATGTCGTCGAAGCCGAAGCCAGGAAGTATTGGCAGGAAATAAGCAACCCCGGCAGCCTGGTCAAGCCGACTAAACGTGACCTGGATGAAACTGAGACGTTGGCACTCCTTTATGATGCGATAAATAGCGCAATCGCGAGAAACGACTGTGCAGCGGCAGAGGTTGCAGCGATGCAGTCCCGGCCGGGGGCCGATATATCCGGGGCCGTGCAAACGGAACGTCCCTACCAGGCCTTTGTGGAGAGTGAGGCCAGGAAATACTGGCAGAAAACAAGCCAGGCCGGCTCTCTGGTCAAGCCCGCACAGGAGGAAATCCGCGCCGCCGCCCTGCCGGTACTATGCGTGGCGTTGCGCAACAGGGCCGGCAACCGAAGACACCAAGCCGTAGCCGACATGGTGCAACATGCCAGGGATAAAGGGTGGATAAAGCGGCCTTATTCCAGGGCGCACGCGAGTGCGTCGTATATCGATGCCTTGATACAACTGGCGGACGATGCTAACCTGGTGGCCCGGGAAATTCCCCTGCCGGACCACCCGCTGCCGCATCATCCCCCGATTTATTACACGATAGAATCATATAATGGCCGGCCTGTTCCCGTTCCCAGGAAGGATGCAATCATTCGCGGGCACTACCTGTATAATATAGCTACTCGTCAGCGTCTTACCGATGAGGAGTATATATACCCGGTATTGTTCCCGCCGGACGGCGTTCCAGAGCGTGCCTGGCCTGCGACATCGGCGCCAATAAATCAGGTCGACCCGATTGATATTCATGGTTTTATGCGTGAGCACAGTTGCCCCGTTTACTACGGCCTGACGTTTGAGCGGGCAAGAAAACCGCTTAATCAAAGGGGGGTGAATGTATGGTTCGACTCGATAAGGCGATTCGGTGATGGTACATATGTTTACAGTGATCAGTTAAGAGACTATCCTCACCCAAGCTTCCTGGTTTTCTCACCACATCCACCGAAGGATTCCCTGCAGTGACCGGTGGGGAAACCTGAAGACCGTCCCGTCAGGGCTTTTACGGCTCATATCCCCGGCGATTGATTCAACTCCTCAATAACAGGAAGAGACCCATGCCGTTTAAACGAACAGCCCGGAAACCCGCGCGAAGCCGGCGCCCCGGTACCGGACGAGCAGCCGGAACCAACAGCAGTACAACCCGGTCCGGAGCCTGACGGGGAGCAGGCCGTGGAAACCGGACGGCCCTACCGGGATGAGGTGGCTGCGATGCAGCCGTGGCCGGGGGCCGATGCAACCCGGGCTATGGAGCCGGAACGAGCATATTATTGGCTTGAGTTTATGCCGGTGAGAGGACCAATAAATCGCAGACCGGTGACTGTAAGGGTTAAATGGAAGCATAGTCGGGGATGGGCTACAACGACTTTATATTACCTGTATTTCTCACCCCATCCGTGGGCCATAGCGTGCTCGCCTGATCCATGATGTAACCCCGCAGAGCCGTTTTTTTGCGGGAATGTACGTTTCACGGACCTAAAAACTGCGCTTATAACGTATTAACAACGCTAAATCATTGTCCCCGCGAGTGTGTCCTGCCTGGTGCGACACCAGCGTGGCCAGGTAAGCCCGTCCGCCTTTCCAGGGCCGGGTGTAAGTCAGCTCAAGATCCAGTTGCCGGCCCGAGGGTTCCAGGTCGAGAACGGTTTTATCAATCAGCGCCTGCCTGTCCCGGGTCCGGCCTGATGCCCATTGAAACGTGGCGTCTCCCGACTCAACGCGCAACGGCTGGGACAGCCTCAGTGCAAGGCGATCCTGTTTATACCCCAGGTCTTCACCGATAATACCCATGGCAAAAGTGCTGCTCCACGGTGCTGACAGGTCACGCAGCATTCCATGATATTGCGTTCCCGTCCGGCTTACGCCTGCATGGACGCTGCCCAGTACGGTCCAGCGATCGCTGAGCCGACGATATGCCGAGACTCCTGCAAAGACGGTATCTGCGTCCAGTTCACCAAATGCACCTCTTGGACGACTGCCGGCGAGACGCCGTGGCTCCAACAACCAGCCAGCCTGAACGGCGATGCCAGCATGCAGACTGTTGCCGGCCCGGTATTCAGCCAGTGCACCTGTCGCCTGGCTGGCGTCGGCATCGCGCCGTTCACCGTATTGCGCGGCGCCGTGAAACGTCGCTATATTCAAGGCGCCCTTACCGACAGGCATTGCAATCCCTGCGGTTACGCCGTTGCGAGCCAGCGCAAGAAAAGGGTTGGAGAACGCTGAATCGTCGGTGAATGTTCCGGGGGTAATCAAGACTGCGTTTGAGTCTATTGCAGCCGGCGCGGCATGCAGGCCGAAGCGCCAGCCCGGATGGTTACGCAGCCCGAAGAAGAGTTCATTATTGCCGACACGGCGAGTCAGGGACAACGAAGCGAGTCGGGATTCGGTCGTGTTGTATCCTGTGCCCCAGCGAGTGTAGACGTGAAGACCGGTTATTCCAGCGTCAGCTTCTTCTGAAATCCCTGATGGGATTAAGCCGTAATGGCGCCGATCCGACCCAGGTTCAAGGCGCATCCGTAGTTCAAGGTCCTGTGTATTCCACACGCCGCCGCGCGGATCATTGCCCAACACCCAGAGGCGTTCTTCGAGGCGTGCGCCGGCGCTTGCGTTCGGTTGCATGTAATCATTGAGCGGACGGAAGAACGGCGCATCCAGTTCATCGAAGCTCGCTATCTCACTGGAGGCAAGCCCGCGAGAGAGCGCATCGCCGAAGGCTGGGCCAAGAGAGACAGTGCTGAGGCTTTCCGGGGCTGAAGGTCCGGAAAGTGATTGACCGGTCAGCATGCGCGTGTCACCGACCGGCCGGGTGGCGCTGTCAAGGTCAAGAAACCCTTGGCCGTAGATGTCAGAGTCTGCGTATATCCCCTCCTTGTTTGCCGTTTCCAGCATGCGCCTGACGATCTCATCGTTGCCGAGTTGGTCGCGATAGTACTGGGCAAGCAAGGCAACCCCGCCAGTGACGACAGGCGCGGCAAGAGAGGTGCCGGATGCGCTGGCGTAACAGTCCCCGGACCCGGTTGGACAGTAGGTATTGGGTAAGGGCCCTGTGAGTTCTACGCCCGGCGCTGCCAGGCAGAAATCCTTTGCTATGCCGCAACGGCTGGAGAAACCTGCGATCTCACCGTTCTGGTCGGTTGCGACCACGGCAACAGAGTGGCCGCGCAGTTCAGGAATACGGACAGGGAGCCCAGCCACGATCTCGACCGAGGTAGCAGACTCTATTGTTCCGTCAAAGTGTACTTCGCCGCGGGCATTGCCTGCTGCCCATACGTAGATGGTGCGTTCACTGGCCGGGGTAGCTGCCTGGGCAATAGCTTCAAGGGTGAGGGGCAAAGCGCCGCGGATCTCCGTTTCATTGTAATCTTCAATGTTCCCGAAAAAACCAAAGCTCAGGTTGATGGCTGTGACACTGGGGTTTAACCGTTTGGAAATCTCTGCAAACTCCAGGTCTGTCGAACCCAGGGAACCGGGCAGGCTCAGGTCAATGGGATCATAGTAATCGGGAGGATCGCCGAAGGGGATACCCACCGAGAACAGTTTGGCGTCGAAGGCAATGCCGTGAACGGCAAACTCACTTCCGGTTCCATTGGTGGCGTCTGTTTGCCGGTTTGCCGCTATAACGCCTCCCACCAGGGTGCCATGTGACGGAGGTCCCGCATCCAGTGAGCAGGATCCGTCCGGTTCGCTCATTGCACAAAAGCTGTAGTCCGGGTTGTATCCTGCAACATTGAAGGAATCGGTATGCAATTTCCCTGCAAACTTTGTATGTCCCGGGTCAATGCCGCTGTCAATAATGCCGATAGTGATGCCTTCACCGGTGGCGCCGCGGGCGTAGGCATAGTGGGCGTTGACCTGTTCCAGGGCGGGCTGGTTGCGGAATTCGGGGTGCCCTGCATATTCCCGGCGCAATTCAGCTTCAGATTCGTCAGGCTCGGCCGTGACCGGTGGCGGTTCCGGCATGACGGGCGGGGGTTGGGGAGTGGCCGGAGGCGATTGGCTTTTGGTTCCTCCTCCCCCACTACAACCGGTGATACATAACATCATCCCACCTGTTAACACCAGCTGTTTTGCTATAGTAATAATATATTTTCTCCAGGAGTTCCGCGGTGAGACAACCATGCTACATACATTTGCAGCTGCATACATTGGGTTTGTTTGTATTCACCGTACTCCTTGCCTTGCTCTCAGTATCTGCGACCGCCCGAACACAAAAACCCGTACTCCACGGTCAACACTGGGTAGCGGTTACCGGTAAACCGCTGGCGGCAACAAGCGGAGCCATGATGTTTCAACAGGGCGGCAATGCCGTTGACGCCGCCATGGCGATGCTGGCAACCACCTGCACCATGTGGGACGCACTGTCTTGGGGCGGTGAAACCCAGGCCCTTATTTATGACCCAACGCAGAAAAAGATTATTGGTATCAACGCCCTTGGCGTTGCCCCCAGCGGCGCCACCGCCTCCTATTTCAAGGACAAGGGCCATCGTTATCCGCCCGACAAAGGTCCACTTGCAGCGGTAACACCCGGTACGCCCGGCGGACTGTTGACCATGCTCGCAGAATGGGGACGCCTGTCGCTTGCCGAGGTGCTGGCGCCGGCTATCCAGATGGCGGATGGTTATCCGGTTGAACACTACCTCGTCGAGCGTATAAATACATCTGCCGATGATCTCAGGAAGTGGCCTGCATCGCGTGCTGTCTTTTTGACCCACCCAATGGACGAGGACAACCCGGCCCCCCGGCCCGGCGAAATTTTCCGCCAGGCCGACCTGGCAACCACCTTGCGCAAACTGGTAAAGACCGAGGCCAAGGCGCTGGCTGCCGGCAAGGACCGCAGGCAGGCAATCTACGCGGCCTACGATCGTTTCTACCGCGGTGACATCGCCAGGGAGATCGTCACCAGTACCCGCGAGATGGGCGGTTTATTCACCATGGAAGACCTTGACAAGTGGCAGGTTTATATCGAAGAACCGGTAACAACCAGTTACAAGGGTATCGATGTCTATAAACTGACTTCATGGGTACAGGGACCGGTGTTGCTGCAAGCCCTCAACATACTTGAGAACGCGGATCTGCCTGGTATGGGTTATAACAGCGCACAATATATCCATACCCTTTACCAGGCTATGAACCTGGCTTTTGCCGACCGTGATTTTTATTACGGCGATCCGTATTTCGAACCCGAAGAACCGCTCAAGGGTTTACTTTCCAAGGACTATGCGAAACAACGATTTAAGCAAATAAACCGGGAAAGAAACGATGCCGGTGCAGGTCCCGGTGATCCCTACCCTTTCCAGGGAGAGAAAAATCCTTATATCGAATATATCGAACGCTGGCATGAGAGAAAACGTACAGACGATGACGTTGATACGGTGTTTCTTGATGACCTTCACCGGGAGCAGGCCTTCCTGTCCGGCACGACTTCGATACAGGCCGCTGACGCCGATGGCTGGGTAGTTTCGATTACTCCCAGCGGCGGCTGGATACCGGCGGTTATAGCCGGCAGGAGCGGTATCGGACTGTCGCAGCGGATGCAGAGTTTTGTACTGGACCCGGGCGAGAATCCTTTTAATGTCGTGGAGCCGGGAAAACGGCCCCGGTCCACCCTGACGCCGAGTATCGCCATGAAAGACGGCCAACCCTGGCTCGCTTTCTCCGTGCAGGGCGGCGATACGCAGGACCAGAACCTGCTGCAGTTCTTTCTCAACATGGTGGAATGGGAAATGAACCCGCAGGAGGCGGCCGAAGCCGCCAACATAAACAGTTTCCAGATGCGCGGCTCTTTCATGGATCATCCTTCCGAGCCGGGCAAGATGAGGATACGCAAGGATGTGCCGGTCTGGGTGCGGGACCGGCTGTCGAATATGGGTTATACCCTGGAACTGAAGGAAAGGACTTCAGGCCCCATCACCGCCATCTGGTTTGACCGCGCACACGGCAGTATGTGGGGTGCGGCGAGCAACCAGGGCGATGACTACGGGATTGCCTGGTGAACATGGCCGGTAGTCCTTCAGGAATTATCTAATAAATTGCCGGCAGCGGTTCCAACCCCAGCAGGAAGCGTCCATAATTTCTCGTCCCCACCTCGTAATTAAACACCACATGCTGGGCTATGGCGTAAAAATCACGCCAGAACCGTTGTATCGGCGTTCCCGCATAGATGGCGAATGCGCCGGTATTCTGGAATAAAGTATCTGCCACCGACCTCGTCTCCCGGCCCAGGTATGAGCGCCAGGCGAACGTCCTTGTACGCACCTCCAGGGTATCCACCTCTTCGCCATTGCTGATTGCCGTACCCACTTCCATAATCTCGTCGGCGTAGCGGTACATTAACTGTTCGCAGGCTTCCAGCTTAACCGAAGATTCAGCCAGGATCATCTGCGACGGGACCATTTCGTCCTGGCGTTCTACGGTAAACAGGGGCACGCGTTTACTCATCCTTTCCTTATACATCCTCAACATCGCCTGGGCGCCGCCGACGTGACAGCCCACCAGCGATACGGCCAAGCCCGGGCCGAAGGGCAAGCGATACAGGGGACCGTTGTTATAGACGTGTCCCGGGGCAACATTATCATTGATGATGGACCCCATACTGATCGCCCGGTATTCCGGGATAAACATATCCTTTACCTGCACACTGCAACTGGCGGATGCGCGCATTCCTACCGTATCCCAATCGTCCAGCACCTCGTAATCACCCTTGGGGAGAAACATCATGAAGTATTCGGGCTCCGCCTCTGTCTGCACCATGGCCCCCAGTGCAATAAAGTCAGCCCAGGGAACGCCGCTGACAAACGCCCACTTGCCGTTGAGGATATAGCCGTCAGCTACCGGAGTCGCTTTCCCGGCAGGAGCGAAGGCATCCGAGAACAGTTTATGCGGGTCCTCCTTCCACATTTCGTCCTGCAGCTCCGGTTTGACCAGTGAACCCCACCAGTGGTGAATGGCGAACAGGCTGTAAATCCAGGATGCCGCCATGTCATGTTGCGCCAGGGCCTGGCTGATACGCACCATGGCCGGGAAACCCATTTCCAGTCCGCCGAACCGTTTCGGCTGCAGCACCTGGATCAGCCTGGCCTGGTTGATGTCTGCAACGATTTCATCGGAGAGTTTGCGGTTTTTCTCAGCCTGGTCTGCCTGTGAAGCCGCGTTTTCACCGATACTGTGCGCTTTGGCAAGCAAATCGTCCAATGTTGTTTTTTGTTGTTCCGGCATGATCAGTCCTCTTCACAGTGACCAGCTATGTCAACTGCAATAAACGGGCTGCCGCAAAGCTCAGTGTCACCACTATCTGTTTGAGTGTGAATAAGAGAGAGTTTCAACAGGGAGAATAATATCGATCTTTTGCAAAATAATCGATTGCAAACAACTCCAGACTAGGTAACCGGCATGTTATCATTGGCGCAGGTGTTGTAATTTCAGGAGTTACACATGCAGGTTATTTCTTCCTTAAAACAATCCAGCCGTAAAAAGTCGTTGCCGTTATTGGAATATCCTTTTCTGTATATGTGGCACATCGTTCTGCAAAGCCAGGCAAAAATCGAAGAAGCCATAAAACCTCTTGGACTGACTCCTATTCAGTGGCGGATTATCTACACGCTGTATGACTTTGATAGTGTATCGATTCGAGAACTGTCAGATGTCATTTTGATAGAAGCATCTGTTCTCAGTCGCATGCTGCAAAAACTGGAGGAACGAAAAATAATCATCAAGCAGAAAAAAAATAAAGACCAGCGTTATGTAATAGTACAACTGACTTCAAAGGGACGAAAATTTTATGATGAGGTTATTCCTATTGTTATCAGGCAATTGAATATAGCGCAGGCAAACATTCCAGAAGCAGATTTACAACATTTACTGCATACGCTCAAAATCATGATGGGCAATGTGTACCGGTCTCCATTTGCGTTTGATTCGACGTGAGTCTTGCATCATTGCCGTTTAACACACGCGCTTTTCCAATAAATTAACCTGCCTTCCGACTGTCAATATTTTGACCGTTTTCGCTCAGTATTCAGTCTGTTGGCGTCGATGCAAGTATACCCATGGAAGTATAATAAACAGGGTGCCGACGGCATAGGTCAAAACAAACAAGGCGAACTCCGGCCGCTTTAGAATAACTTCAGCAATAAGTATCGCCAGTACTACGTTTTGTAATCCTACTTCTATGCCGATGGTAAATTGAACGGATTTGTCCAATCCCATGAGCTTTGAGGTCACTACTCCGGTAATCACAGCTAATATACAAAAAAATAGTGCCGGCACGATCATTTCAGCAAAAGTAGCGCCTATACGGGGAAAGTTCATGGTAATTACAATCGATATATGTGTAACCAGCATGAGCACTGCCAGACGCTGGACCAGTTGTAAATGGTTTGTATGAATTTGTGGGAATTTTGCCCTCAGTATCATTCCGAGAACTATCGGCAGGATTGCAACCATGAAGATTTGTGCAATGGTTTTTAGAATAGGCAATTGAATATCCGTGGATTGACCCGCAAATATTGCGATCCCTAAAGATGCAATAAAAGGTGTCGACACTAATGCCAGAAATCCATTAATGGCGGTGAGGCTCACAGATAAATCTACCCTGCCTTTCCCCAGATAAACAAAGCTGTTGGAAAGCGGGCCTCCGGGACAGGCTGCCAGTAATACAATACCAATCTGTAATACAAGACTGGACTCAAACCATGCCGCTATGAGAAAAGCCATAGCCGGCAATAGAAGCAA
The DNA here is from genome assembly GCA_965208655.1 of Gammaproteobacteria bacterium. Classification (GTDB taxonomy): domain Bacteria; phylum Pseudomonadota; class Gammaproteobacteria; order Eutrophobiales; family Eutrophobiaceae; genus JAAXHV01. Next base: position 278,496 of record CBDBPJ010000007.1, on the reverse strand, counting down.
CTGCCCGCAGATCCCGGTTATTATCGCTTGCGGATAAATAAAAATTCGCTTGAAATCTTCAATCCGCAGGTCCAGCCCGAGACACATCATGATGACAAATACCGTAGCCGGTATCAGGATATGTCCCAACAACACTATCTGCTCACTCATTCTTTCGGTTAACCAGCATCCGCAACCGAAAGCGTAATCGTAGATAAAGGCGGTTACTCACAACGGATATACAATCGCAGAGACAGTATGGAATGTGTCTGCAATAACCAGCTTTTCTTTAAATTTCGGTTCACCATCCGCTATTGTAATTACGTCACGATACTCCCCTGCATTGGTACACTCGAATTTACCTTCGAAATTAGTCTGTACAACGAGGAAATTGGATCGAACATAGAAACTGTCATCGCCATGTCCACTGATTTTAATATTACTGATGAGGTGCCGATAATAATGCTTGTTAAACGTATTGATATGCCGTAGAGAGGTAACCCGGTCACGCATCATCCCCTGACTGGTATAATACATCCAATAGCCGCCATCCAAACCAGCCTCAAGATTTTCTCTGGACTGAATAAGATACTTTCCGTCCTCCAGGAATAACCCGGGCCAACTCTCAAGATCATCGCTATCGAGACAATCTGCGTATTTATCTAAAAGATTGTAAATTAAACGCTCTGTTGATGCGCTGTGGGCGGGTGTGTGCATCTGTTTTGAGATGACCTGGATTTAGCTCGGGCAAACTAAGGCGTCGGGATTTGCATCATCTCACAGTAGCCTTTCCAAAAAGCCCGAACCGTGGCTTCGGAATTAAAATGGTCTGAAGTAGTCTCTATACCGGCGCCACCGAATTCGATATAAGACGTATCCCCCTGGAAATTGCATTCTGGGTCATAGCCAAAACTTCAGCATCTTCCATCGCAATATATCCGGCAGGGCCTAAAAGATTACTTTGCTTTTTTCGGCACTCGTGTTCATAGTCAGACTCATTGTCATATCCGAACCAGGTATATTCGATATCCGTTGTGCCCGGGCTGGTTGGGATAATACGCCTGCAACTCCACGAATTGCGGATACAGGTAAATAAAGAGCCGGGATATATGGAGATTACGCTTAATTGCAGATCACCCAATGCATCGAAGCCTTCTGCGATGCTTGGATCATCCAGTTCATATTTCCCCTTTTGAGCCGGAAATCTGTCTTTGCCATCAGTATCGGTAGGGGATGGTAACCATGAACTCAACAACGCATGCGCATTGTGGATGTCAACGCTCACACGGTCAACAGGCATCGCAAGACCAAACTGTCCAACGAAGGTATGGAGTTGCGGTCCGTGGTATGTGTCCCTGTTGTTTTCGACAAACAGCTTCCAGTTGCAATGTACGGTTTGGCGTTGATATCCAACGATCCGTAGTGGGCGCATGCAAATCGTTTCAATGCGCCCGACTATCGCTGAGCCAAGATATTCACGAAGTGGCGGCGCCCGGTCGTCAAACGTCGCAAAGATAACATCCTTGATAGTTTCAACCCGAAGAGTTTTTAACCCATGGCAGTCTTTCGAAAAGTCGTCCGGATACCCGCCTTTGTTCTGCATTCCCCGTTCCATTGAAACGCCCAGTAATTTCCCGGTCCCGTCATAGCGCCAGTTATGATAGGGGCATATCGGGAATTTATTATTTCCCCTCAACTCCCTGATTACCCTGGCGCCCCGATGAGCGCATCTATTGACATAAGCATTTATAGAATTGTCATGTGCACGATGCAGAACAACAGGAGTTGTTCCAATATATGTAGATGTGAAATCACCCGGTTCGGGGATATCGGCAAGCAGTCCTGACAGGTGCCAGACCGCCCCCTTGAAAATCAGCTCCTGTTCCTGCTCAAAAATATGCGGGTCGATATAAACTTCGCATGGAATGAGCGTGTGGTCTGAACTTGGCCAGGATAAATAACGATTATCGGAAGTTTCTACTCGCAAAGTACATTCGTGTTTTTTTATCTTGATATACCGTACTATATCATGTGTAAAAACACTTGTAATAACATTTATCTGTTATAAACTATTTTCAATTGATGGATATTGGTTATTAGCAGTCACATCAAGTCGCGGGGGTGTTATGTACTATCGAAACAGTTTGAAGAGCGAGCTTCGATTCTCTCCGGGCAAGCTTGCAATACTGATCTTTGCTTGTGTTTGTCTAATGGGTTTATTTCCTATCCTCACAATTGCACAGAGCAATATTCTGGAAGAAGTCGTTGTTACCGCCCAGAAACGAGAGCAATCTCTACAGGACGTGCCAATCTCTGTCGCGGTCACCTCAGGGGAAAGCATAGAAAAACAGAATTTAACCGACCTGGGCGAACTTGCCGCACAGACACCAAACATCATCATTTCAGATGCGCCGGCCAGCGATCAGCTTTATATTCGCGGCGTTGGCTCCAGTATCAATGGTGGTTTCGAACAATCCGTCGGAACGTTTGTCGACGGCATCTACCATGGCCGATCCCGGTATTCTCGTGGCCTTCTTTTTGATGTTGAGCGCGTAGAGTTGCTGCGCGGGCCCCAATCCACTTATTTCGGCAATAATGCCATCGCCGGGGCATTGAATGTCATCACCCGTAAGCCGGGTGATGAATTCGAAGGGTACGTCAACCTCTTGTTTGAGCCTGACGATGGTGAGAGGAGCGTTGAATTTGCGCTGGGCGGACCCGTGACGGATACACTCGGTGTCCGCGTCGCTACCAAAATCTACGGCATGAGTGGTTTCGTCAGAGACTTCCATACAGGTGTTCAGGGACCCAACCTGGACGACAAACAGATACGCGCCACTGCTACCTGGAAACCGACTGACTCGTTTGATGCAACATTTAAAGCGGAAATTGCAGAGTCTGACGGTGACCGTAACCCGCATTTCCAGCTCTTTAACTGTCCCCCGGGTCCACCCTTTCCAGGCCCCGGTGGTGGTTGCGCCGTCGCGTTGCGTGTGTTTGGACCGCTCAATGACGAGCTGGATACGATAGCTGCCGATACACCTGGAGAGTTTACAGCCGCACATACAAGGGAGTACGTGTTAACCCTTAACCTGGATATGTGGGATCACACGTTTACCTCTGTCACAGGGTATTCGAACTATGACTACCGTCAGGGTTTTGATGGGGACAGCGTTCCCTTGCCTCTGCTTGGCGTCAATTTTAACGAGGATTTTGAACAATACAGCCAGGAGTTCCGTATCACTTCACCAACCGGCAATCGATTTGAATATATTGCGGGTTTTTATTGGCAATCCAGTGACCTGTTCAACCAGAACAAGATTTATGCGGATATCGTTTCCCCGATATTACTCGGATCACCCGTCGGACCATTGTATGCTCCATTTCTACCGGTCGGACCACAAAATGACCTGCTGCAGGATGAAGAGACTTTCTCACTGTTTGGATCGCTGACCTGGCATGCTACTGATTCCTTACGCGGCACAGTCGGCCTGCGCTGGACGGACGTACAGAAGGACGGGGTCAAAAGCCTGTTTATCGGGTCGACAGATGGCGCTGCCGCACTTTCCGGTACGTTTAAACCCTTGCCATTTCCGCTCAGCATGTTTCCATTGCCGCCGAGGGGACCTGTCGCCGGTGGCCTGGGAACGCCCCACGGACCGATTCCACTGAGCGTATCCAATGACGATGTAACGCCTTCAGTAAATATTCAGTACGATGTGACGGAAGATGTCATGACGTATTTTTCCTTTTCCCAGGGATTTAAATCGGGTGGTTTCGACGCGCAAAATGTGTCGGGGCCACCTGATCCGTTGACATTTGGTCCGGAAGAAGTAGATGCATACGAGGCAGGGGCAAAGGCGACCTGGTTCGACGGAAGACTTGCCACCAACCTGACCTGGTACCGTAACGAGTATACGGACCTGCAACAGGCCGTACTCCAGACAGGGATTACCTTCAACGTAGAAAATGTGGGCAAACTTGTGGTACAGGGTGTCGAGTTTGATGCAAGCCTCAAGGTGACCGAAAACCTCACGGTGGATACTGCTGTTGCCTATCTTGATTCTGAATATAAATCCTATCCGGATGGTGGTTGTACCGCCCTGCAAAGCCTGCGGTTCACAATGACAAACCCCGGTCAGAGATGTCTGCAGGATCTGACTGGTAAACCCTCACCGTATTCACCTGAATTTAGTGGTTACGTACATGCGCGCCATATTTTGCCGCTACCCCGGGAATTGAGGCTCGTAACTGATATAAATGTCTACTTCACGGATGATTTTGAAATTATTTCGGACAATGACCCGTTGGTAACGCAAGATTCTTACGCAAAACTGGACGTTCGTATCGCCCTGGGCAACCAGGGGGACACCTGGGAAATTGCAATGGTAGGGAAGAACCTGACAGACGAATTTACCAGGTCATTCGCCAATGATAGTCCGCTTGCAGCCGGAACTTTTCAGATGCTGCTTAACCGGCCAAGAAGTCTTGCAATTCAGGGACGATACAGCTGGTAGTAAAGAGTCAAGCTCAATGCAGGCATAAACTACTGCTATTCTTTCAGCGTGAATAAAATGGCGGGATTTTGGCGTCGTAGTTGATCCAGACTGCTTTCGGCGTGGTATAGTCCTGCAGACATTCTACACCCATGTCCCTGCCGTAGCCGGATTCGCCTACGCCGCCGAAGGGAGAAGCGGGATGGACCCGCTTGTAGCAATTCACCCAGACCATGCCGGCCTTGATGCCGTCGGAAAACTTATGGGCTCGTTGCAGGTTGTTGGTCCACAGTCCGCTGCCCAAGCCGTAGTCAGTGGCGTTCGCCAGTTCCAGCGCTTCGGCATCATCCTTGAAGCGGGTCACTGATACAAATGGACCGAACACCTCCTGCTGAAATACCGTGTCGCCAGGTTTGGCTTCGACAACGGTCGGTTCGATGTAATACCCGTTGTTGAGTTCCCCGTCTTCAGGCTGTTTGCCTCCGGTGAGAATGTTGTTGCCTTCATTCCTGCATACGTCGATATAGCTGAGCACCCGGTCCAGGTGCATTTTCGACGTAAGCGGCCCCATCTCGGTTTCATCATCCAGCGGGTTCCCCAACCTGATGGATTTTGCCAGGCCGATGAACTTTTCCAGGAACTCATCGGCGATGGCCTCGTGCAACAACAGGCGGGAACCGGCAATGCAGGCCTGGCCCTGGTTGTGGAAGATGGCGAATGCCGATCCGCCGACAGCGGCGGGCAGGGTTGCGTCTTCAAACACGATGTTGGGTCCTTTGCCGCCCATCTCCAATGAGACGCGTTTCAGGTTGCCTGCTGAGGCCTGGACAATCTTGCGCCCGGTCGCAGTAGAACCGGTAAAGGCAATTTTGTCTATGTCCGGATGCTCGGCAATGTGCTGGCCGGCAGTGTGGCCATAACCCGGGACGATATTCACGACACCCGGCGGGAAACCCACCTCGTTCATGAGATCCACCAGTCTGAGTGTCGACAGGGGCGTGAGTTCTGACGGCTTCATTACCACGGTATTACCCGCGGCCAGGGCGGGCCCGAGCTTCCAGCTACAGAACATGATGGGAAAATTCCAGGGAACGATCTGCCCTACAACGCCAACCGGTTTCCGTTTGACTATGCTGAGGAAACCGGGTTCTACCGGTACCTCCCGGCCGTCTATTTTATCCGCGATGCCGCCGAAATAACGCAGGTTCAGCAAGGTCCTGGGCAGGTCCAGACGCCGGGTGTCTTTCAGGGGATGGCCGGTGTCCAGGCTTTCCAGTTCGGTAAACTCGTCAAAATGCTGTTCCAGTTTGTCGGCCAGCTTCATGATGAGTTGGCCGCGTTCGGACGCAAACGTATTGCTCCAGCCGTGGAATGCCGCCCGGGCGGCAGCGACCGCCTTGTCTACGTCCGCAGGTTTAGCCTCGGCGATAGCGGTAATCACACTACCGTCATGGGGGTTGACGACATCGATGGTCGCGCCATCCTCGGCATCCACGAACTCGCCGTTGATGAACAGTTGATTACGGATATCCTGCGGTTGTATCGTGCGGACTTTGTCAAGCATGGGTGTATTCCTTGTTGTTTGTCTTCATGGATTTTTCAGCTTATCTTATTATAAGGCAACATTGATACAAACATCATGACTTGAACCGGATCATGCCTGCAGAAATTGGAACAACTTCATCATCGCCCAGTAAGACATCGCCCTATCCGCAATACGTGGAAGCCCGGCTGGGTTTTCGCAATCACTGGTATCCCACGTTGTTTTCCGACGAGTTGGGTGAAGGGGAGTTCAAAGCCTTTCCCATACTCGGGGACCGGTTGTTACTGGCGCGGGTTGACGGCAGAGTGCATGCCGTGCGCGACCGTTGCCTGCATCACGGAGTCGCCTTTTCGCGCAAGATCGAGTGCTACAAAAAAGGCACCGTGTCCTGCTGGTATCACGGTTTCACCTTTAACCTGCAAACGGGCGTGTTGTGCGACATTATCGCCAACCCCAGAAGCAACATGATCGGCCGGTTGCGGATAGATACATTCCCCGTTATCGAGTCAAAAGGGCTGATTTTCGTATTCATGGGGGATGCCGAGCCACCTTCCCTGGCGGATGACGTCCCGCCCACTTTTCTCGACGAGGATATTTACGTGCGCGGACGGCGCACGGAAGTCCAGGCAAACTGGCGCATCGGCTGTGAGAACGGCTTTGACAGCACGCATATTTTTATCCATAAAGACTCCGTCCTGGTCAAGGGAAACGACCTGATCTTGCCCCTGGGCCTGGTTCCCACCGGCAAGGACGCGTTTGAAATCGTAGACGAGGTGAGCGGGCCCAAAGGAGTCTACGACAAGTTATTTGAACACTGCGAACCGGTGTTCGAAGGCAAGATAGAGGGAGAAACGGTTGCGCACGGCAACCTCGGGACGACACCGGTTGCCTATAACATATCCATCTGGCTGCCGGGTGTACTGCGGGTGACCCCCTGGCCCGGACCGACCATGACGCAGTACGAATGGTATGTGCCGATTGACGAAAACCGGCACTATTACACCCAGACCATCGGCAAAAAGATTGAACAGGAAAGCGACAAGGGCGATTTTGACCGGGATTTTGACAATAAATGGAATGAAATGGCCTTGCAGGGTTTCAACAATGATGATATCTGGGCGCGTGAAGCGCAACAGGAATACTACCGGTATGACGAGGCCTGGACCGAAGAACACCTGTATGAAGCCGACCGCAACATCAGTGTCTGGCGGCAACTGGCTGCAAAGCGCAACAGGGGGATACAAAAACGTGAACATATCGTGAAGATCGGCAGACCCGTTGACTGAAGTGTTAAATTCAGGACACCCATGAATTATGATTCCATGGGTGTCCTGAATTTATCCCAAAATTATATTCCTGGATGCCCGCAAGAAAATTTGTGGGTGTCCCAAATTGGTTGAGATAATTTGTGGTTGTCCCAAATTAATTCGGATGCCCGCAAGATAATTTATGGGTGTCCCAAATTGGTTGCCATTCCAGTGAAGAAACGTTATTCAGTGCTGATAATCGGCGGTGGTCCTTGCGGCCTCATGCTTGCGAACGAACTTGGGCGGCGTGACATCAGTGTCCTGCTCATCGATGAGAAATCTTCCACCGCCTTTAATCCGCAGGCCAACGCCACCCAGGCGCGCACCATGGAGCACTTCCGCCGGCACGGTTTTGCCGACGAGGTGCGGGCGCTTGGTCTGCCTGCGGATTACCCGACTGACATCGCTTATTTCACCCGTTATGCAGGCTACGAACTCGCCCGGTTTTCCTTGCCTTCCTCCGGCGCGGCCAGGTCTCAAGTCCAGACCCTGACAGGGTCCTGGAGCGCCGCCGAGCTGCCCCACCGGGTATCGCAGAAATGGGTTGAGAAGGTTTTATATGAGCATGCTCTCGCCTGCAGGAGTAATGCGATTTGTTTCAGTCATCGCCTGCTCAGTTTCGAACAGCACCCTGACCGTGTTACCGCGACGATAGAAAACCTGGAAACCGGGGTGACGTTTACGGTATCTGCCGATTATCTGGTCGGCGCAGACGGCGCGCGCAGTCTTGTGCGCCAGTCACTCGGTTTTCATTACCTCGGTGATGGTGGCGCGGTAAGGGAGTTTATGGGCGGCCGCATGCACGCCATGTATATCCGTGTGCCCGATTTCTATTCCATGTCCGGCCATGCGCCCGCCTGGATGAACGTGACGTTCAACCGGGACCGGCGCGCGTTCATGGCTGCCGTTGACGGCAAAAGCGAATTTGCATTTCACACACAACTGCGGGCGGATGAAGATGAAACAGCATTGAGCGATGCCGATGCCGCCGGTATGTTCCGGGCTGCAATGGGTGCGCAGGCAGACGTGGAAATCCTTTCCCGCGGGACCTGGCGGGCCGGTTTTACCCTGGTTGTCGAACGCATGCAAAGCGATCGTGTCTTCCTCGGCGGCGATGCTGCGCACCTGTTCACACCGGCCGGAGGACTGGGCTACAACACAGCCATCGAGGATGCCGTGAACCTGGGCTGGAAGCTGGCGGCCGTGGTACGCGGATCGGCGCCCCACTCACTTTTAGCCAGCTACGAACAGGAGCGTCGTCCCGCGGCCGTACGCAATACGGGCTATGCCCGCCGTTTTGCCGATTCGCTGGGCGCGAACATCGCACCCCCGGAGTTGGAAGATGATTCTCTTGCCGGTGCTGAGGCGCGCGCCAGGGCAGGCGAGTATTTCAACCGCCATGCACGCAAGGAATTCAACATCCCCGGGATAACGTTCGGAAGCCGCTACGACGGTTCGCCGGTTATCGTTGCCGACGGCGACCCGCCCCCGGACCGCGCCAATGTCTATATCCCGACCTCCTGCCCGGGAGGGCGCGCGCCGCACCTGTGGCTCGGGGAAGACCACTCGCTTTACGATGAATTCGGATTCGAATGGACGCTGCTGCGTCTGGGAACGAAACCGCCATCGGCAGCGGGAATTAAAAAAGCGTTTGCTGAAGCGGGCCTCGAACTCAAGGTCGTTGATATTACGGACGCTGCGGCCCGGGATATCTACGAGACCGACCTGGCCCTGATCAGGCCGGACCAGGTCGTCGCATTTCGCGGTCGGGAAATACGCGATCCCGGGGCGCTTGCTGCCAAGGTGAGCGGCCGCGTCCAGTCGCAATCCAGCGATACGCCGGCACAGGGTTAGCCGATGCAAGTCTTTCCATCCGGCCTTATTATCTGTCAACGGTTAACCGGCCTGTTTGTATTCATGCTGATCCTTGTGCCGGTTCAGGGAGCGGATTTTCCCGACAGGCTGCTCTGGGGCGATACCCACACGCACAGCAGCCTGTCCAATGACGCCTACCTGCTCGGCAACAGGTCCGCCGACCCGGATACGGCCTACCGCTTTGCCAAGGGTGAAGCGGTGGTACATCCCTACCACGGGGACAGGGCTAAAATACAGACACCTCTTGATTTCCTGGCGGTCACGGACCATGCGGAATATTTAGGACAGCTCTTCAGCGTTCTGAGACATAAAGACGAAAGACTTACCGGGACCCGGTTCGGGAAACGCATGCTCAAGGTAAAAGAGGACGGCGACGAACTGGGCGCCGGACTGATTTACATGATGGCGCTGGCCCTGGATGACATGCCCCCCGAACAGCGGCCGGACTTCAGCCTTCCGGGTATTCTGAAGATGCTTTACAGCAGGTACATTACCGGCGATGAAACCCTGGGTAACCCGGACATGCCCGTGCTGTATTTCGGTCTTGGCAACATGTGGTTTGCTGCAAAAAATTACACCTCGGTTGAAGAACTACACGTTGACGAAGTCTTCCGCAGCAACTGGGAGCGTCTTGTTAACAGCGCAGACAGGCATAATGCACCCGGGCAGTTCACCGCCCTGATCGGTTGGGAATACAGTCCCCAACCGGACGGTAAAAACCTCCATCGAGTTGTATTGACACCCGCTGACGGCACAACCGCTAAACAAATCTTCCCCTACAGCGCCAATGACAGTGAAAACCCGGAAGACCTGTGGCTGTGGCTGTCAAGGACCCGGGAACGGACAGGGATCGACTTCGTGGCCATCCCGCATAACCCGAACCTCTCCAAGGGGAGCATGTTCACCCGCACGGCCACGTCCGGCGAACCCATGGATGCCGGTTATGCCCGCCTGCGGTCTCACTGGGAGACCGTGGTGGAGGTGACCCAGACCAAGGGGACGTCCGAAACCCATCCGTTGCTGTCTCCCGAAGATGAATTTGCCGGTTTCGAGATCTATATGAAAGGACTGCCGGGCACCAGTCCGCCGACTTTCACCGAGGGCGACTATGTCCGTTCAGCCCTGAAGACAGGTCTCGAACTCGACCGGCAACTGGGCGCCAACCCGTACAGCTTCGGCATGATTGGTTCCACGGACAGCCATACCGGCCTGGCCTCGGCGGAAGAAGACAATTTCATGGGAAAATTTGCACAGGATTCCATCCCGGAAAACAAGGAGGAAGGCTTTTACGGTTATCCCGGCTGGCTCTATTCAGCCTCGGGCCTGGCCGCGGTCTGGGCGCGGGACAATACCCGCGAAGAGATCTTTGCCGCATTCAAGCGGCGTGAGGTCTACGCCAGCACGGGTCCGCGTATCAGCGTACGTTTTTTTGCGGGATACGGGTTTTCTGAAGAGGATCTGAGCCGCGAACATCTCGCTGCAGCAGGTTACGGCAAGGGCGTACCGATGGGGGGCATCCTGACTGCAGCAGACCGTGCGCCGGGCTTCCTGATACATGCCCTGAAAGATCCGAACGGGGCGAATCTCGACCGGGTCCAGGTGGTAAAATCCTGGCTGGATGCGGACGGCAAGGCACGGGAAAAGGTGTTTGACGCGGTCTGGTCCGGTGACCGGACACCGGAGCCCGCCGGAAAACTGCCGCTCGTGGGCGACACTGTCGACCGCAGCAACGCCGGCTACATAAACGACATCGGCGCAGTGGAACTCGCGACCGTATGGACGGATCCCGAATTCGATCCCGGCACCCGCGCATTCTATTACCTGCGCGTGCTGCAGATACCCACGCCGCGGAACTCACTTTACGATTCGGTTGCCCTGCAAACCGGGCCGCCGCAAGGATATCCTGAAGTGATCCGGGAGCGGGCTTACACCTCGCCCATATGGTATTCGCCGGAATGAATGTAATATTCCCGAACAACCCGCCACTTCATTGCGCCGGCACAGGAACACTATGAACCGGACGCTATTACTGGCAATCTTCATAATTCAGGGCCTTGTCGGCGGGCCCACCGTATCCGCCCATGACAGCCGCCCGCTTTTCATCAATATCACCGAAACCAGCGAACATACGGTGATGGTCTCGTGGAAGACACCTCCTGCCGTTAACCTGAACAATGCCCCACACTTTGCATTGTCGGGTTGTGATGGCTCCGGGCAAATCCCAATACAACAACGTCTGACCGGTTCACTGATTTATTCATGCAAAACAGGCTTGGCAGAGAACTCCCTGATCATTGATTACCCGTTGTTTGATCCATCCATTTCATCCCTTGTGCGCATTGTGTTCCATGACGGACAAACGCGCAGCATTATTCTTGATCCGGGCCAGGCCGTGTGGCGCATTCCGGCGCCGGAGACATTTACAAGCGTGATCAAGGATTATTTCGCCCTGGGAGCCGAACATATATTCGGCGGCATTGACCACCTGCTGTTCCTTGCCGGACTGCTCTATATCGCCGGCACGCTGCGCCGGATACTGATCACCGTGACCGGCTTTACCCTGGCCCACTCGATAACCCTGTTCCTGGTGGCGCTGGATGTAATCCGGGTTTCGGTCCCCGCCGTCGAAACGGTGATTGCATTATCGATCGTAATGCTGGCCTGCGAAATCGCCCGTAACGACCGCACCACGCTGACCTGGCGCAGACCGCTCCTGGTCGCCTGCGGCTTCGGCCTGGTACACGGGGCCGGTTTCGCCGCGGCCCTGACGGAGACAGGCCTGCCGCAGACGGAAAAGATCAGCGCATTATTATTTTTCAACCTGGGTGTGGAAGCAGGCCAACTGCTCATCATCGCCGTGGTATTCACCGGCCTCTGGGCAGTTTCACGCCTGTACAGGTCGCTGCCGCGTGTCTATGAGAACCGGCAATTACGCCTGGTATTCAGTTATGCGCTCGGTATCCTCTCGGCCTTCTGGTTTGTCGAGCGATTTACGATGGCATTTGTTTAATATTTCAAAACAAGATGTCCTCGGGGTCCAGCCCCAACAGCAGGCGCGCGGACTTGATGTAGGTCAGGTCGTTGACCTGAATGTGGGTCTGGGCCGTGTGGATATCGCGGAACAGGCGTTCCATCGGTACTCCCCTGTTTATAGCCGCACCACCGGCGACCTTGTACATCATGTCGATGATGCGTGTCGCGCTGTCGACGCTGTTTGAGGTTGCCAGCCGGTAGCGGCCGCGTTGCTCCGGTGTCAAGCCCGCACCCGCGTGGAGGGTATCCAAAATGTCCTGCGTACACTCTCTCACGAACGCGCGCGCCCCGCCATACAGCACCTCGGCTTCGGCAATGCGCATCTGCACACCAGGATCTTCACGCATCGCCAGCGGTCCCCGGCGTTTTGTCTGCGCCAGTTCCCTGACGAACCGGAGCGCGCTATCGGCCATGCCGAGAACCAGCCCGCTCAACAGGCAGAAAGGCAGCCCCCGAAACCCGTACATGGGATTTCGCAGGGGGTTTACCGAATCGCCCAGCATAAAGGTCCACTCTTCGGGCACGTACAGATCCTCGACGGTGTAATCGAAGCTGCCGCTGGCGCGCAGACCCGTTGTGTCCCAGCTATCCTTGAGAATGGTGCAATCCTCAGTAGTGTGTAAGATACAGCGCATTACCGGGCTACCGTCAGGCCCGCTACGCGGGGAATCACCGTCGTGGATTACGCACCCGCTGATCAGGTGGGAACAGTGTTCGCTGCCGCTGCCATATCCCCAGCGTCCGGTAACCTGATAACCACCGTCTACTGCCACCGCTTTCCCCGCCGGGGCAACGGTCCCGGCGCTACGCAGGTCGGGGTCCCGGCCGTAGGTCTCCGACCATACACTCCCGTTGACGGCGTTACCAAAGAACAATGGGTTTGCAAGAATGATCATCGCCACCCACGCTGTGGAACTGTCGGCAGCACCGAGGATACCCAGCGCATCATGGACAACCAGGGGATCTACCTCGTCACCGCCGTACTCCCTGGGCACCAGGGAGCGAAAAAAGCCGGCATCGCTGAGTTGTTCAATCATGCTGTCCGACACGCGCCGTTCTCTTTCGAACGTTTCTGCAGATGCAGCAATCGGGCCGGCGAGATCCAGGGCCGCGGCAACCAGGGGGTGCGTTTGCTCGGTGATCACGTTCGGAAAGAATCTCCTTAGCTTTGGCCGCTTCAGTTATTGTTGGAAATATGTGCAGCAGACCGGAAGAGTACTGAAAATTTCTGTTGATTACCATCTAAAAGAGTGGGATGAATCCCATTTTACGTTATCGAATAAATTAAGGTTCCAATCCCGCTTTTATTCATGCAATATTGAACCGTTGAATTTCGGAGCGCCTGGTCATGCCCGATTACCGGGTTCAAAAAGCACATTAAAACCTGGGGATAAACTGCAAGCGGTCAGCGAACAGGATGTTTCGAGTGACAAGAATTTCCGTTTTTTCGATAAAAGGAAGCAAGAAAATACAACTTTAATGTTTATGCGGATGCGCTATAGGTATCTGCTGGCGACCGACAGGATATTGAAGAAATACGGCGGTCTCTGGTTTTACGATGAATCCTTTGTGGTGTCGCGCAAAAAGAATTAGCAAACAAGCGAAACAATTGCCCTTCCCGGAGCCCGGCGCCGGGCAGGGTAGTATCGCTATACCCAAGCCAGCATATCAATCGCCAATGTCAAAATAGTCAACAATATCCATTTCCTTGTGAGGTATACCGATAACGTCTATCTTATTGCCATGGATTAGATAAAACACCAGGTGGGAACCTTGCGGGAAACAATAATATCCCTCGCAGATATCAGGACGATGCTTGCCCAAACGAAGAAACTCAGCCAACCACGAAAAACGCTTATACAATCCGGCAATATATCTGTCTGTCTGGATTTCGTTCCAGACTTCAGTGGTATATTTCCAGATGTCGGATAAATCTTCCTCTGCCCGGAAAGTGAGATTATATGATTTTGCCATCCCGTTCTTCCCTGAACTTTCTCAGCATTTCATCAAGTGATAACGTCACAAATTCACCGCGCTCGGCCTGAGCCGCACCCTCGGCCAAATGGATACGTAATGCAGCCAACTTGCTCTTGCGTTCTTCCAACGTTCGCAGAGCATCACGAACCACTTCACTGGCGCTACCATAGCGGCCACTGGCAATTTCATTTTTTATGAACACCTCCCAATGTTCACCAAGACTGAGACTCGTCGTTGCCATCTAAATACCCGGTTTATTCAATTTGAATAAATATGAATATACAATAAATTAACAGATTTGAATACTTCTGTTTCAGAGGTAACATCGGCACTCATGGTTGAAAATAGCATCTGCTCCGTGCCCGCATGGCCGGGCAGACCGGATGCAGTTCTTTACCGGGACGTCTGATTTGGCATGAACGTACTGATTATTCTACGTCGAGCACGCCGAGTTCGATCAACATGCCCAGTTCGTCCCGGCAGACCCACTCTTCAGCAATTTTGTCTCCTTCAATCCTGAAGTTTGCGATGGCGGACCAGCCTACCGTTTTTCCGGCCACCTCGTGATAGCCGATGCGGCTTTTCCAGTTGTCGCGGTGAACAGCCAGGTGGCTTAATCGGCAGGAGATGCGATCATCGGAGCCGAACATCTCGTAAATTGTCGTTTTTATTGAACTGTAGCTGTCGATAACCCTCGAAAGACCGGCCTTGAAATTTTCAATACCGACGATGGGTTTCGCCACTTCCGGCCGGTGGATAATACAATCGTCGGTATAGTATTCACCCAGCAGGTCGATATTGAATTTATCAACGACTTCCGCGAAATAGCCCCTTACGATTTCTTCATTCTCTTCAACTGACATTTTGTAGTCCTGCCTCCGGTAAACCTGTATTTCGCCCACTATTACTGTTCGGTCGACTCTTCTCTTTTGCGCAAATCGACCACGACATCGCTCTTCAACATGCTTTGACAGGCCAGAATATATCCGGCCGCAAGTTGTTCGCGGGTCAGTGTATAGGAAAAGTCAAGGATCGGTTTGATTTTGCCTTCGATCAACCTGCACCTGCAGGTACCGCAGGTACCGACGGTACATTGGTGCGGGAAGGCGATATTCTGATCCAGGGCTGCCTGCAGGAGTGTTCTGTTGCGAGGCACATTGAACTTCTTTTGGGGGCGTTGAATTAGCGCTGTATACGATTCCTTCCGCTTCAGGATGTCTTTAATCCAGCCAGTCATGGCTCAATAAGGCACATGTCAAAAATCATTGAGCACAGTACAATCATGAAGTCGATGTCTGTTAAGAGACCCCAGCTTCAATTTGCATCGTGTTGCGGTAATATTCCCAAAAACCGATGACTGCCGATTCCGTCACCAGGTGTTCCGTATCTTCCGCTTTGCCGCCCCCCATGCCGATATAGGATGATTTTTCCTGGTCGCGAATAATCGCTTCATGCACTATTTCCACGGCTTCACCGTCTTCCATGGAGATCAGGCCGGCAGGACCTATCAGGTTGCCCTGCTTGTTCCTGATGTTCTGCATTTCCTCATCATCATCTTCATAACCGAACTGGGTCCATACCAGTTCAAACTGCCCCGGTCCTTTTGTGACGGTCTGTCTCACTGCCAGCGTGTTGGCAATCTGCTGCAGGACCAGGTTTGGAAATGTAGTCAATATGACCAGGGTCACGCCGTCGTCAAACTCTTTCCTGCCTGCCAGCAGGGACGGGTCTTTGAGGGTGAATTCGGCATCGAACGTCCTGAGCCCGTCATACCCCTCTGTTTTACCTTCGTCGGTACCCTGTGATGCGGTCAGAACCGTGTGGCGTTTTTTATCATCCATCCAGCTGCCGCCTTTTTGTGTTGACCGGTAGAGGCCGAAGGTCGTATGAAACAGGTGCAACAAACTGGCGTGGTAAGGATCGCGGGTGTTTTCCGCGTACAGTTTCCAGTTTCCCCGGACCAGTTGCCGCTCATCACCAAGCACCTTGATCGGGCTGTGACATATCCGTTCTATATGACTGACGATCACGGCACCCAGGTAATCCTTCAGAGGTTCAACCTTGTCGGAAAATGTCGCAAAAATAAGGTGGCCTACCGTATCGACCCGCAACCGGTCCAATCCGTGTTGTTCCATCCTGAACCCTTCCGGCATCCCGCCCCGGCCACCCAGTCCGCGCCGGAACGGTACCCCGATCAATTTTCCCTGCATATCATATTTCCATTGATGGTAGACACACTCCAATTCGTCGATGTTGCCCCTGGCGCTGCGACAGACCAGGGCGCCCCGGTGGGCACAACGGTTGGTCATCACGTTAATGCCGCCCTCCCTGTCCCGGGTGACAATCACCGGCGTATCGCCGATATAAGTTGCCTTGAAATCGCCGGGGTCCGGAATCTCCGGGGTCAGACCTATGAAGGACCAGTTATCGCCCCGGAAGATCCTTTCCTGCTCCACCTCATAGATTTTGGCGTCCGTGAATACGCCATAAGGCACATGACCGGCCTCATCATCTATCGGCCAGTACAGCGAGCCGTTTGTCGTATCGATCACTGCATTCATCGGTATCTCCGGCATTAAATCGGGGTCACCAGCAAACTCTTGATTTGGTGGGTGTCGAATATGGCGATTTTCTCCTGGAATTTTAAAATGTCTCCATCCGCTACGATCTTATCCTCGTATTTACCTGCATTATAAATCTCCGTCGCGCCGTCCGTTTTCGTCTGCATAACCAGGTAATTACTCTGAACGTTGATAACCCCCTCACTCAGGTCCTTGATGAGAATGTTACTGAGCACATGCCGATAATTGTGTTCGGCGTAGACGTTTGCGTTGCGCAAGGACACAATCCTGTCTTCAAGCATTCCCTTGCTGTCGCAGAAGATAGCGGCGGCCGGCAGGTCACGATCATGGTTTTCCCTGGAAATAATTTTATATACGCAATTCTCCGTAAAAAACTCAGGCCACTGTTCCAGCCTGTCATCGTCAATACATTCCACGTAACGGCCCTGCAGTTGTTCCACATGGTAATGTAATTCCATCTCGGTCAGCTTGTTCAGTTCCATCCTGCTACCCGGTTCGCCTCTGTTGCCAGTTGTAATTCCGCCGCCGTTGCATGGTTTTCGTCCCACCGCCTGATGTGTTCACGCATGCGTTTATGCCATAAAGGGGGGATCAGGGCCAATAAGAAATACCCGTAGGCGCTGCCGACCCGCGCCGCATCCGGGTAAGGTGTGAGTTCCCAGTAAGGCACCGTGGGATCAGTATGGTGCTGTGAATGCGTTACGATCTCGAAGGTAAGAACGCGCGACAGGGGACGGATGTGGTTCCAGGCGTGGCGTATCTCGATGGGTGTGTCCGGCACGCGTATCAGACCGTAATGTTGTACGTAACTGAAGACACAGACTATACATTGTCCTATTAAAGAGATAAGCAAAACGCTGATGCCGGCGAACAGGCTCACACTCAAACAGAAAAACAGAAACAGTGCCAGGTAACCGGCAACCGCCCATAAAACTATATTGCCGGGAGACCAGTGACTCATTCCCTTATTGGCGAAACGCTGCTTTTCCATGTTCCAGGGTTCAGTATGAAAAAACGGGAGCAGCCGGGCAATAAAGGCGTATACGGATTCACCCCGGTGTGGCGTATCGATATCATTTATTGTCGAGGTCTCGATGTGGTGGCCTTTGCGGTGCTCCAGCTCCACGTCCCCCGAAATCAGGGTAACTGCAAATAAATCACCAACAAAGCGGGAGATGCTTTCATGGCGATGAAATAATTCGTGGGAAATGGGTAAACCCACCGCGGCCGTAATACCAGCTACCGAAATAATCGTGCCCAACCATTCCCACCACTGGTGGTCTGTCTGCAGGAACCACCAGAGGCCGTACCAGAGAAATAACCAGGGGATCAGTTGAATATACAGCATGAACAACGCACCCGCCGGCCGCATATCGCGTTTGCGCAAATCGTCTTCAAGGAAATATTCCACGCCCGCCACCAGCGGAAAAAGAAGTACGCCGAACCAGCAACCTGCCCCGCCCAGCATGACGCCCAGGGTGGTAATAATAAAAAAACTACCCGGCCATAAATAACGCAGATAATCTGTCACCCTCACCCCCCGCAACACCGTTTATCTGACTGAGATCGGAATGTTGTTTCATGCCCTGATACGATATTAACCGAAACCCTTTGATGCCGATATATAAAATTTTATCATCAAAAAGAATGCCAGGGTATGTATGGAGCAACCCGCAGCCAACCTGTCCGGGTTGTTTTGTTGCTTTTTTATTTCCGCTGCATTAATCAAATCAATAACGGAACAGATTATGGCATCATCGTGCAGGTACAGGCTCGACCTGTTACAATTTACCCGAAGATGCGGTATCCGACCACGGATGCCAAGATTTGAATATATATAACTGTAAGGAGTAAAACATGGCCAAAATCGAAGGCGGTTGCCTGTGCGGCAACGTGCGCTATACGAGTGAAGCAGAACCCCTGGCGACTATACTTTGTCATTGCGTCAACTGCCAGAAACAAAGCGGCGGGGCATACTCATTAAATTTAGTCATGCCGAAAGGTTCCCTGGACATCCGGGGTGAAATGATCACCTACGTGGATACCGGGGACAGCGGGAACCCCCTGGACCGCAATTTCTGCGGGCGTTGCGGGTCGGTAATCACTAGCGAACCGTCGGCAATCGATACCATCACCGTCCTCAAGGCGGGCTCCCTGGATGATACTTCCTGGATCAAACCTGTCATGGAGATCTACTGCGACAGCGCCCAGCCATGGACCCGGGAGCACGTGGAGATGCAATCCCATCCGAAGATGATGCCGTAGCAGTTACTCCTTTACCTGGCGGTGATTGGTTCTTTTCGTCCCGGGGTGGTCATAATTATCCACCACAGGAAGCTGGACGTATAAAATTGTTTCATATAACATGTTGATTTTATTATATCTATAATATCACTTGCCTGATTGGTACGTTTCCTGCTTGGTAATACTATTCCACTCAGGGGGAGTACACGATGGGAAAACTTCACTTTGCCGGGTTTGCGGTTGCCGCAGGCATATTGCTCATTACAACGTCCGCCTACGCCGTTACCGACCTCGACGAAATTATCGTTACCGCAACCCGCCAGGACCAGTCGCTGGCGGATGTCTCCAGCGCGGTCAGCGTGGTGGAGAAAGATGCTATCCAGGCCGGTCGCCAGCAACTGGGCTTGGACGAATCGCTGACCCGGGTACCCGGCATCTTCTTCCAGAACCGTTATAACTTCAGCCAGGACCTGCGCGTCGCGATCCGGGGCTTCGGCGCCCGGGCAAACTTCGGTATCCGTGGTATCAAGGTGTTCGTCGATGACCTTCCGGCGACACTGGCCGACGGCCAGAGCGGTGTCGACGATATCGATATCGGTTCGGTCGGCCGCATCGAAATTATCCGTGGACCGTCTTCCGCGTTGTACGGCAGCGCCTCCGGCGGCGTCATGAGCCTTTACACGGAGGACGGGCCGGATACCCCGTTCGCCGAGGCCAGGGTAACCCTGGGCGAGTATGACCACCAGAAATACCAACTCAAGTTCGGCGGGCAAACGGGCAAGCTGAATTACCTGGTGAACGGTTCCTACATGGAGAGCGACGGTTACCGGGAGAATTCCAGGGTGGAGCACGGCCTGGTGAACAGCAAGCTCCGCTACGAATTTGATGAAGACTCCGACCTGACCCTGATCTTCAACCTGGTGGACTCGCCCCAGGCCGATGATTCGGGCGGCATCAATCAGGCCAACGTGGATGCGGACCGGCGCCAGGCGCAGCCCAGGAACCTCAGCTCCAACGCCGGTGAAGAACTGGAACAACAGAAGGTCGGCTGGATCTACCGCAAGCAGTTCGGTGAGAACCACGAGATCAGGGTACGCAACTACTACCTGTGGCGCGACTTCATGGCCTTTCTGCCCATCGGTTCCCATATCCGGTTTGTGCCCGATGACGGCGTGGTTGAGTTCGACCGGTTCTTTTTTGGCGGCGGTGGGCAATACACCTATACCGGAGAACTGATGGGCCGTCCCAATCAATTCACCGCGGGCTTCGATATCGACATCCAGGAAGACGATCGGCAACGTTATTCCAATGATGCCGGGATTCAGGGCGCATTATCCTTTGACCAGTTGGAAGAAGCGGAGGCTTACGGATTTTACATCCGCAACAGCCTTGCAATTTCCGATTCCCTGCAGCTTACGCTGGGTGGTCGTTATGATGTTGTGGACCTGTCCGTTGATGACCGCTTCCTGGCCAACGCGGACCAGTCCGGTGAACTGGACTTCGAGGAATTCAGTCCAAGCGCCGGGTTGACCTGGAGCGCGACGGATTCAGTCAGTATCTATTTCAACTATGCGACCGGGTTTGAAACGCCCACTTTTACCGAACTGGCCAATCCGGCAAGAAACCTTGATGTCAGTCTTGGCGGATTCGCCTCCGTGGATGCCCAGAACGCGGAGAGCTTTGAAATCGGCGCCCGCGGCCTTATCGGGGAGCGTGTTTATTTCGACATCGCCGGGTTCATCATGGAAGTGGAAGACGAGGTGGTCAGCGTCGCCAATATCGGCAATCGTACATTTTTCCGTAATGCCGATACCGACCGTAACGGCATTGAAGCCGCCATCGTCGTGGACATCCTGGAAGGCTTGCAGCTCACCGCATCCTATACGTATTCCGATTTCGAGTTCGACAGCTTTCCGACCAACATGGCTGCGGAAGGCAAGATGCTGCCCGGTATTCCCGAGAACCAGTTATTTGCAGAACTGGCCTACCGCCACGATTCCGGTTTTTACCTGAGCTGGGACATCCTCGTGGTTGACGACCTGGCGATCAACAACGCCAATACCGCTATTTCCGATTCCTATGAAGTATCGAACCTGAGGGCGGGACATCGCCTGCAGATGGCAGGATTTGAGTTGTCTCCGTTCATCGGCATCAACAACCTGTTTGACACGAAATACATGTCCAACCTGCGCCTCAACGGCTTTGGCGGCAGGGTGTTGGAACCGGCGCCTACGCTGAACGTGTACGGCGGCGTATCGGTACGGGTCAATTACTAACCCACTAAAAAGGGACCGAATTGAATTCCGTCCTGTTAAATTCATAAGTCATTGATATTATAATATATTAATGTGTTATTAAATCATTAAGTTATCACTTTGTCTATTATCTGATCTGATTGATGGATCGTTGTTTCCGGGAAAATTATACGCGACAGCTGGGCCAGGTTACAGGAAGGGGGTCAATGCTCAAGGACAAAGTGTTAACGGCAATGTAAATATGACCCACTGCGGCAACTGAAAATTGACCCGCTTTCCATTAACCTCGGCTCTGCCTACACATCAGAATCCTGCGCGAGCATCGCATCAATTGGATTTCCGGGTTAAAACAGGCGTGACAGACGGGTTCCGGTTCACCAGCGTGCCGTGACCTCCAGGCCGACGCCGTGCCCAGAGTGCGGGAGCAATGTCAGTTCCGCCGCCAGTCCCCGGCGCCGGATGTCTCCGGCCTCATACGGGACCAGCGCCCTCCCCGATACGTCCCACGCGAGGCCCAGGCGCGGGTCCTTCCAGGCGATCCCGCCACCCAGCACCACCCCGAAGGCGGATTGGGCACCGGCGCTGTCCCGGCGCGCCCCGGCTTCCAGGCGCGGTCGCAACGAACCGCCCCTCGGCAGTGAGTACGTCCAGCCGCTCTCAATGCCCAGCCGCAGGTGCGTCGTGGCCACAGGCAAGGATACGCTCTCCCCGGTTTGCGCCAACGACCTCGTTCACCATAACGCATCGCCGACCAGCGCCAGATCGGGGCCGGTCACGCTCGACCGGGCGAGGATATCGCCTTTTACCCCTACCCCCGCCATCCACCCGCGCGGTTCCATCTCGACATCCTCGCCCATCGACAGCGTGCCGAGCCCCTGTGTAAAACCTGTCCCGTATCCGTTGTCGCGGTCCTTGATGAGCAGCGAGTAAACGGCGATACCCGGAGGGGGAGCGTCATCGGCGATGGTCATGAACTGCACAGTGAGCTGCTCTATACCCTGGATAGGACCCACGTCGTTGATGGTGAAACCGGTGATCGACTGGGCGGATGAGACGGCAGGTAAAAAGAAGGCTGTCGCTGCCAGCAGCAGCTTTGTTGCCTGCAGGCGCCATCCGCGGATGAAACGCACCGGATGAGTCCTGCCGACTGAAAAATAAGTGTTACACCAGGTCACAGACATGACGTAATCCCTCACTTACTCAAACGCAGTACTCTTACTTTTAAGTATAGTCCATGGACAGCGAAGTCAAGTTTTTTCCATCCGCAGACAGGGTCGCCGCATACGTTCGAATTGCTGTCCACTGCGGCAGAATCCGAACGTATGCGGTTGTCCTGATTAACGAGGCGTTCCTTGCGGATTTTGGGCCGTATTGCGAGGGGTGGACCTGCGTGCCTTGATTGTTGATTTGGACAGGTTGTACAAGATGAACCAGGCCAAACGCGCCAGCCGGCTCCAGCGCATGCGGTATTGGGTGCACCGCCTGGGCGGGTGGATGCCGATGGAAAAGCACCGGCTAATCGAACGACCGGATACGCATGTGATATGTCATCCGACAGACCACCGGATTATGCTTTCAGGAACAACACGTTCACAGTCGATTACTGTTATTCACGGAGGGGTAAGCCTACTCCCTGTATTACATGCTGCGCATGAATACAGGGTGCTTGCAAGGGGGGCGAGCCGCCCTTTGAACCCCCCGTTGGCAACGGGCCTGATGGTGCATTGACACAAGCCGGACACTGCTGCGACCGCCTCAAGCAACCGGGTCTGGTCCCATTGGTGCGCCAGTGCGTCAGAAGATAAAATCGGCCCCGGTGAGCGGGTCCCGGTGGCAGCCTTCGTGAAATGGGTGGCAGAGTTCAGTGAGATACGCAGTAGAAACCATTAACCGAAAGACCTGACAAGCATTGGGAGTGATATATCCTCGATAATCCGGTCCGTGCCGCTTGAGGGATTTCCGGATCCCTGGATGAGTTCGAAGTAGGCGCGCACGACGACATTCGAGCGCTGGATATGCTCGCGGAGACCGTGGAGCTGTCGGACGACTCAGTGCTGGTGTTGTCTGGCGCGTGTTCTGGTCGTCTGTTAAGCGATAACACACATGCGTATTCAGCTTCCGCGTTCGAGGAGACCCACACGCCGCGCACCGTCATGGGGGTGCCGGTTGCGCACACTATTACGACCAAGGCAGAAGATGGATATGCCCGGAGTAACCTGTTTGAGAAACGCCGTGCGCTGATAAAGTTTTGGCCGGGAGTATCTGGCCCGTTAGTTGCAGTTGCCTCAGTCGTCCGTACGAGCCCGCGAACCTATTTTCTGCCCTTGCGCACCGAGGCAACATAAGACAAGCTCGCCTCTGCGGCCGCGACCCCACTTTGCATGGCGCCATTCAGGGATGGCAAACGCGTGTAGTCGCCAGCAAGGAACAGGCCACGTGTGCATCCGGTCAGTCGCCTACGCATGTCATACACATCCCTGAGCATGCCGGCAGGTGAGAGACATATCGCCTCGGGCCAGCGGTAGACCCTGGCGAAGAGAGGATGTTGAGGCATGGCGGGGAAAAAACGGCGCATCTCTTCAATCACCTGCTGTATAATTACATCATCGTTTAAGGCGAACAGCGCTCTTGCATGTTCGCCAATGACCAGCGCGTGAACCAGGGTCTTGCCTGGAGGGGCTGCATCCGGAGCCATAGCAACCAAATTCGTAACCATGGTCAGAATGGTTGGAGAACCGGGAGGAAACAGGGCAGCGTGAGATCCATCGGCCAGAATGTTCTCATCCAGCCCAAAAGCCAAATTGCAGCACGAGCTGTAACTGACATGTTCAAGCACAGTCCGCATTTCCCCCGGTAACTCCGGGATGATTCGCGCGGCTGTTGTAGCGGTGGTGGCGCAAATAACCGCATCGGCTTCGATCTCTTCTCCAGTGGTCATGACGACGCCTCTCACCTGCCTGTCTTCAAGGATGATTCGCTCGACGGGCGAGGAAACCTGGATGAAACTCGCGCAAGCCTCGGCAAAGGCCTTGCTAAGGGCGGTAATTCCTTGTCTTGGCAAATAGCTGCGCGTTGCAGGATTGATAGTCCACAGCCAAAGTAACGCCATGCCGTATGCAGCCCCCACCTGTTCGGAAGTCCCGGCAGTAAAGCAGTTGAGGTCCAGTTCTCCCGCCTGTTTCAGGTATCGGCCAAGGGAATTGGCGCGAGCGAAATCGGCGAAGCTATCCCCCGTATCCAGGTCCAACATGCGAGTGTGATCTTCGAAATCGAGGTCCTTGGCACGCTTCTTGAGGAGCGCGAACAGGCGCATGAATTCCCAATTTCCCGCCAGCGTGTGCTGTGGCGAAAAGAGCATGGTGTGAAGGGTCGTCAAAGTCTGTTTCAGCGAACCACCCATGTACAGGCCCCAGAACCGGCCGCCGGCGTAGCTTTGGCCGCCTTTACTTTTAGGGCTTTGGAATAGTTCCACGCCCAAATCGCGTGCAACGTCTCTAGTAGTTGCGAAAGATTCATGGATGACGCTTGCACCGCTGTACACGCGAAAGCCATCGATCTCCTCGCAAAACATGCGCCCGCCGATCTTGTCGGAGGCTTCCAACACCCGAATGTTGCAGTTGCTCTCCGTGTGACTGGCAGCGAGTCTCCAGGCTGCAGCGAGACCGGCCGCTCCGGCTCCGACAACTAGGATTTCTGACCCCTTCGAACGTCGGACTCGTTTACGAGTCGAACCAGTCTCACGAGTAGCCATATTATATTCTTCACGTCCCACCCAAAATTGAAGTGCTAAGTAGTATCACATCCGATTGCGCCTGAATCAAACTCAACTGAGATTGCCGTATGCGTACGTGCCGGCCCATATGCACCGCTGGTGTAGAACTTGATCATCATGAGGCAGCAGATTCCGTAACGCCCGATCAATGTCGATGAGACAGCGCAGCAAGTCAATCTCCCCCGGCCATTGCTGCCGGTTGGTGGCCCGGACATTTTAATTTAAATTGTTGCCAATACGACCGATGGCGGTCAGCAGTGCCGGCAACCACCGTCTCGTTGATGACAAACACACACCCCCAGCTGCGCACTCGATGACCGCCATCGCGTCAATGTCGGCTGGAATGGGTGCTCACGTTGAACTGGAACAGGTGTTCACGTTTGGCTGGAATCAGTGTTCATCTTCGCTGGAATACGCAGGTGGTAGCTTTGCGTGTAATGGGTGGCAGGATTCAGTGAAATACACAGATAGACACTTATACATAATATTTGTCACCATTTGATGTATAATTTGATGCTCTCCAACTACAGACAGGAGGCTGAATGATGCGAACAACTTTGAAAATTGACGACCAACTGTTGGCAAAGGCCCAGCAGATTACTGGCGTAACTGGCAAGACAGTGCTGGTTCATGAGGGACTTAAAGCCCTGATTGAACGCGAGAGCGCAATGCGGTTGGCTAGGCTGGGAAGTAGCCAGCCGAACCTTCAATCCATACCCCGACAACGCAGCAAAGTTGAATGATTCTGGTAGACACGTCGGTCTGGATTAATCACCTGAGATCAGGTAGCCGAGATCTGGAATTACTGCTCAATAACAATCAGGTATTGATGCACCCGTTTGTGCTGGGTGAATTAGCCTGTGGTAACCTTGAGCGACGTACCGAGGTGCTGTCCTTGATCGGTAGTTTGCCTCCAGCCCCGGTTGCTACTGATGACGAGGCTTTGTTTTTCATTGACCAACACAGACTGATGGGGAAAGGTATTGGCTATATAGATGCCCACTTGCTGGCCTCCGTGTCTCTGGCCAAACCGGCGTCACTGCTGACCCACGACAAACGACTTGGGAGGATAGCCGCTGAACTGGCATTTTGAAATTCATTATGAAACACATAGAAATTGCGGAATTCGGCGACCCAGACGTGTTACAAATCACGGAAGGGGAAGCGCCCTCCCCGGACGAAAACCAGGTATTGATCAAGGTTGCCGCGGCCGGCATCAATCGTCCGGACGTGATGCAGCGGCAGGGCAAATATCCACCGCCTCCCGGCGCGTCCGCCATCCCCGGGCTTGAAATAGCAGGCGAGGTGATCGAATCCGGCGCTGATACCGGCTGGCCGCGTCCGGGCGACCAGGTCTGCGCACTGGTCCCCGGCGGGGGTTATGCCGAATACGCCGTCGCCGATGCACCAATCTGCCTGCCGGTCCCCGCCGGGTTGACGGTTGTTGAAGCTGCCGCCTTGCCCGAAACCTTCTTTACCGTCTGGAGTAACCTGTTCGACCGGGCCGGGCTGAAGCAGGGAGAGAATGTACTGGTACACGGCGGCAGCAGCGGTATCGGCACAACCGCCATCCAGTTGGCAAAAGCGTTCGGCGCGACCGTGTTCACCACGGCCGGTAACGAAGAAAAATGCAGGGTTTGCCGGGAACTGGGTGCTGACCTCGCGATCAATTACAACGAGGAAGACTTTGTCGAGACCTGCATGAACGCGACCGGCGGCAAGGGCGTGGACGTGATACTGGATATGGTGGCCGGTGACTACACCAACCGGAATATTGCCGTTGCAGCCGTGGAAGCCAGGTATGTCTTTATTGCGGGCCTCAGGGGCTTTTCAGCGGAGGTGTCCATCCGTTCCGTCATGTTAAAACGCCTGGTCCTGACCGGGTCCACGCTGCGGCCGAGACCGGTCGGGTTCAAGGCGGCAATCGCAGCCGGGCTGAGGGAGCAGGTCTGGCCGCTGCTGGAATCCGGCCGGGTCAAACCGGTCATTCACACGGTCCTGCCGTTGAGCAAGGCCAATGAAGGCCACAGGTTGATGGAATCCAGCCGGCACATCGGAAAAATCATGCTGGAAGTTCCTGGATAATCAAAAATATTAAATTAATCGTTCAAGGAACGGGCCGACTTCTCTATAATACGCCCCTACCCAAAGCCGAATACAAAACAACACGTCTGGAGTTCAGGAAATGCCGAAAGTTACCTATATCGCATTCGATGGTGATGAAACGATAGTAGACGCCAAAGAAGGTATGAGCGTCATGCAATCCGCAGTTAATAACGGGGTTGATGGAATTGTTGCCGAATGCGGCGGCGCCTGCAGTTGCGCTACCTGTCACGTATATGTTGATAAGGCATGGTTCGAGAAGCTGCCGGAGGCGCAGGCAATGGAGAAGGAAATGCTGGACTTTGTCATGAGTCCGCAACCGACCAGCCGGCTGAGCTGCCAGATCAAGGTGACCGCAGAACTGGACGGCCTGGTTGTGAACACGCCTGAATCGCAGTATTGACGTATACCAGGAGTTTTCAACGGTAACCCTGCTTGGCCAGACTCCCGCAAGTTATTGCCGAACCCTTGAGCGCTGAGGCGTTTCGCCCGTTTGGACAGGTATTGGAAGGCCTGGCCGAACCAGGGCGTAAATCCTTCAACGAGTTCCTGGAAAACGCCCGGTTAAACGCCGGTGTTGACCTGTCAATTGCTACCATCGAACCCGCTGACGCCTGGCCGATGCGAGTGAAGGTACTGGAAAGACACCCCCATTCCAGCCAGACGTTCATCCCGGTCAAAGCAGCAAGGTACCTGGTGATCGTAGCGCCTGACAAACCCGATGGCAGCCCGGACCTGGAAGGGGCCAGGTGTTTCCTGGCAGACGGCAGGCAAGGCATCTCTTACCAGCGCGGACTCTGGCATCACGACATGACTGTGCTTGATGATACGGCCGAAATGGCGATCCTGATGTGGTGCGACGGCGGCAGTGACGACGAAGAGTTACTGGAAATTGATACGCCGTTTGAAGTGTCGTTACCGGTTGATTCCCAGCCGGCTCCCGCAGCAAAACCCGCTGCATAATGAAACAACTGCTTAACATCGATGTAAACGGTGAGGCGCACGAGATTGCCGTTGAACCTTATGCGACATTACTCGATGTATTACGCGAACAACTCGGCATCACGGGACCGAAACGGGGTTGTGATACGGGGGGGTGCGGTTGTTGTACCGTGCTGATTAACGGCAGGTCACATTATTCCTGTATGACTTATGCTTCAACGGCGCAGGATAAGGCGATCACCACCGTCGAAGGCTTGGTGAACGGCGCTGAACTCCATCCGCTCCAACAGGCCTTCGTCGATCACGGCGCAGTACAGTGCGGCTACTGCAGCAGCGGTTTTATCATGGCAGCCAAGGAACTGCTGGACAGCAACCGGAATCCGACCAGGGCTGAAATCAGGCAGGCAATCGCCGGAAATCTTTGCCGCTGTACCGGTTATACAAAGATAGTTGATGCCATTGAAGCCGCGGCAACGGCAGCCCCATGACAGGCGCCTGAAAACCATGCCGGAGACAAGCTATATCGGGGCGGGTATCCCGAATATCGATGCCTATGACAAGGTGGTGGGAGGCCGGGGTTACCCGGTCAATGTCTCACTTCCGGGGATGCTGCATGGAAAGCTGCTGCGCAGCTTTTACCCGCATGCAAACATCATCTCCATCGACACGTCCGAGGCGGAGAAATTACCGGGGGTCAAGTCGATCCTCACTGCTGACGACGTGCCGCAGAAGAAATTCAACCCAATTTATTTCATGCCGGTGATGGCCCTGGGCGCCAACCATGATATGGATATTCTCAACCGCACGGTGCGTTATTCCGGCCAGCCCATCGCAGCCGTCGCGGCCACGTCCCCGGAGATCGCGCAACAGGCCCTGGAACTGATTGACGTCGAATACGAAGAACTGCCGGCGCTATTCACAACCGATGAGGCAATGGCGGACGGCGCCGTGGGGTTGCATGATTACACCGAAAATAATATTGCCAAACACCCTTATTTTGAGACCGGTGACGTGGATGCCGCGCTGGAACAGGCAGACCACGTCTTTGAACACACCTACCAGACCCAGCGCGTGCATACCTGTTACCTGGAACCGCGCATGGTTGTAGTCGACGCCGACACCCAGGGGAACCTCACCGTTTACAGTTCCAACCAGCACTTGTTCGGGCTGAGGGAAAAACTGGCTTTTGTGCTGGATATGCCGGTAAGCAAGGTCCGGGTCGTCAAGCCCCCGTATATCGGCGGCGGTTTCGGCGGCAAGCTGGATCTCGGCTATATCGAACCGCTGGCGGCGATCATGAGCCGGCGCACCGGCAGACCGGTAAAGTTCGTGCACACGCGTGCCGAGGATTTCATTACCGGCGCGCGCAACCCGGTCAACCTGAAGCTGACAACTGCGGTCAACAACGACGGCGCCATAACCGCACGCTGCGGCAAAAGCACCTTTGATGCGGGCGCTTATGCCACCCATGGCTCCACCGTCATCATGGTCCACGGCCTGTTCGGATTCATGTACACGTACAACTGCCCGAACCGGCGCTGGGAAGGACTGTCCGTACATACCAACAACATGATCAGCGGCGGTTATCGCGGCTACGGCGCGCCCCAGGCTGCCTTTGCCGTTGAATCACAACTGGATGAAATATGCGTGGAAACGGGCCTGGATCCGCTTGAAATCAGGATGAAAAACGGGCATCGCGAAGGCGAACAACACCCGGTATTCAACCAGACATTCACCACTTACCGCTTCGAAGAGTGTATCAGGCAAGGCGCCGCGCGCATCGGCTGGGAACGGCGCACGCCGCCCAATTCAGACCCGGGCGCCAGGCAGCGCGGGCTGGGCATGGCCTGCGTCCCGACCTGGACGTCCAACTGTACGGGCCAACCTGACTTGTACGAGCATTCCGGCGCCCTGGTGAAACTCAACCCTGACGGTTCTGCGGATATAGGAACGGCCTGTATCGATATCGGCTCCGGTCAAAACACCGTGTTTTGCCAGATGGTTGCCGAGGAACTCGGCATTCCGCTCGAGCAGGTCAGGATGAGTAGCGTGGATACCGGCAACGTCCCGTTCGACGCTCCCACCCATGCCAGCCGCGGCACCTATGCGGCAGGCGGCGCGGTAAAAGCGGCGGCGGCCGACGCAAAAGCGAAGATGTTTGCCGTGGCTGCGACCATGCTCGAAGCCAGTCCCGGAGACCTTGAATCCCGCGCCGGGAAGATCTACGTCAAGGGCAGTGAAGCCAGATCCGTGACTGTACAAGAGGTGGCCGCGCGCGCGGATTCTCCCCTGGTGCAGGTAACTGCGCAGGGGCCGCAAACAGATTCAACGCCGTTTCGCGGGACAATCATCGGCGTTTCCAGCCTCAACCCGAAGATCACGCCCATACCATGCGGCGCCATGTTCGTGGAAGTGGAAGTGGATACCGATACCGGTGAGGTCAGGGTGGAACATGTTGTCTATGCCCACGATATCGGCAGGGTCATCAATCCTGTTACCGCTGAAGGACAGGTCGAAGGCGCGGTACAGCAGGGGATTGGTTATGCGTTAATGGAGCACATGCAGTTCGACCCCGCTTCCGGCGCTTGCCTGTCCGCGGACTTCCTGGATTACAAGATGCCGACCGCCATGGAGATGCCGGATAAAATTGAAACCATCTTTATCGAATCCATGGAAGAGACCGGCCCGTTCGGCGCCAAAAGTCTTGCGGAGTGTTGTTTGATCGTGCCTGCTCCCGCCATTGCCAATGCCGTGTATAACGCGGTTGGCGTACGCGTCAGGGAATTGCCGATTACCCCTGAAAAGGTATTAACCGGTCTCGGCAAGCTGTGACGCCGGCGGCGGCAGTTAAACCCGCTCGATAACGACGGCAATACCCTGGCCGATGCCTATGCACATGGTAATGAGTGCATAACGGCCTTCGATATTCTCCAGTTGCCGTAACGCGGTGAGGATCAGCCGTCCCCCGGATGCCCCCAGCGGATGGCCGATACTGATGGCGCCGCCGTTCGGGTTCACCCGTTCGTCCTGAAAGTCAACCTGCAGTTGCTTCAGGCAACCCAGTACCTGGGTGGCAAAGGCCTCGTTGACCTCTATGACATCCATGTCGGATAAGGACAAGCCGGCCCGTTGCAGGGCTTTTTGTGAGGCTGGTACCGGACCTATTCCCATCACCCGCGGTTCGACGCCGGCGATGGCCCCGGAGAGAATACGCGCACGCGGGGTCAGACCCAGCTTCCTGCCGATGTCCTCGTTCCCCAGCAACAGGGCAACCGCGCCGTCATTGATGCCGGAGGCATTGCCGGCAGTGACGACGCCGTCTTCAAACAAGGCGGGCAGTGTAGATAGTTTATTCAGCGTGGTGCCGGGCCGGGGGTGTTCATCGGCCGTCACCTTGACGGGAGGGTCCTTGCGCCGTTTCGCCGGGACTTCTATTTCCATAAGTTCCCCATCATAAAATCCGGCATTCTTTGCTCCCTCGTATTTCTGTTGCGAGGCAAAGGCGAAGGCATCGCTGTCTTCACGGCTGATATTGAAGTCCCTGGCCAGGTTGTCCGCGGTCTGCGGCATGGCATCGTCCCCGTATTGCTTGAGCAGCCGTTTATTGGGAAAGCGCCAGCCAAGCAGGGAGTCGTACATCTGCTGGTTGCGGTCAAAACTGGTCTCCGCCTTGCCCAGTACCCAGGGTGAGCGGCTCATGCTCTCCACACCGCCGGAGATGAACAACTGCCCCTGCCCGCAACTGATGGCGCGGGACGCGTCCAGGGTCGCCGCCGCCCCGCTGCCGCACAGGCGGTTGACGGTCACGCCGCCGACCGAGGTGTGCATGCCGGCCAGCAGCGCGGCATTGCGCGCCACGTTGCGGCTGTCTTCACCCGCCTGGTTGGTATTGCCGAAGACCACGTCCTCCACCAGGCTGCTCTCAATGCCGTTCCTGTCCAGCAGGGCCTTGATGACGGCTGCCGCCAGGTCGTCCGGCCGTTTCACCGACAGGCCGCCGCCGAAACGGCCGAATGGCGAGCGGATACCGTCGTAAATTACTGCATTATTCATATTCCATATCCCATTGTTAACGTCTGCCTATTATACATGCCGAAGGCCGTCGTCCGGCGAAACACCTCACCGGCGCCGTGACAAACCAGTATAGTGGTGAGGCGCCGGGCTGAAATTCAATCGGCTGATGTGCTATAAATAGCATGCGGGTTTGTTAATCAGTACAGACATCGGGAGAAACTATGAGCGGACATGCAGGTGCAATGCCGGCGACTGCGGAAAAAAGCGATACAAACACTGGCCCGGCGCAACGGGTCGGCATCATAGGCGCCGGCATTTCCGGTCTCGTCACGGCCAAGATCTTCCTGGAAAACGGCTTCGATGTCCTGGTCTTCGAAAAGGAAGCCGGTCTCGGCGGGGTCTGGGCGATCACCCGGACCTATCCCGGGTTGCGCGCCAATACCGCAAAGGAAACGTATAGCCTGACCGATTACCCCTACCCGGCGACCACGAGCGGGTACCCGGTCGCGGAAGAAGTGCGGGCACACCTGGAATCCTATGCGGATCATTTCGGTCTGTATCCCCGTATCAAGTTCAATAACGAGGTGGTTCACCTTGCCGGGATCGATGGTGACGACAGGCAGGGTTTCAGGTTGACAGCGCGCTCGACGATCGATGAAAACGAAGAGGGTAATTACGAATTTGATTTTGTCGTGATTTGCTCGGGGGCCTTTTCCACGCCCTTCATGCCGGATTTGCCCGGCAGGGAGAGTTTCAGGGGGTTGGTGCGCCATTCGAGTGAATGGATCCATCCCTCCGTGGCGGACGTACGGCGGGTGGTCGTCATAGGCGCCGGCAAGTCCGCCCTGGATTGCGCCGCGTGGGCGGCCCGCGAAGGAAAAACGTCCACCGTCGTATTTCGCAAGCCGCACTGGATGGTGCCGCGCTACCTGCCCGGCGGCGCCCGCAGTGATTTGCGCTTCATCTCGCGCTTTACCGAGTTGTTTGTCCATTACCCGTACCGTCCCTGGTACGAAAAGCTGCTGCACGGCCCGGGCAAACCGATCGTATGGCTCGGATGGACCCTGTTGAGCGCCATTGTGCCCCGCGCCCTGGGCATGCCCGCGATAATGGTCCCTGAACATAAACTACCCACCGGCTTCGAAAGCGTGGGGCAGGTGGACGATTTCTTTGAACTGCTGAACGACGACGCCATCAGCGCGGTACGCGCCGGCGTCAAAGGGTTTTACGACGCAGGTATCGAACTTGATGATGGAACGCAGATAGAAGCAGACCTGGTCATCATGGGCACAGGCTGGCAGCGGGACCTGTCGTTCCTGAGCGATGAATTGCGAGCGCAGGTACGCAAAAACGGCCGCTTCCATTTGTACCGGCGAATATTGCCGCCGCAACAGCAACGACTGGCATTCAACGGGTTTTTCCCCACCCTTACGTGCCCGTTGTCTTCCGAAGTAGGCGCGCACTGGGCGGCACAGTGTTTCAGCGGGAACATGGCCCTGCCCCCGGTCGAACAGATGGAGCAGGAAATTGAGCGTCTGGAAGACTGGGCGAAAGAACGGGTGCCGGACGCGCAGGACGGCGTGTTTACCGGGCCTTATATCTCCCACTACGTCGACCAACTGATGCGCGACATGGGCATGCCGACCCCGCGTACAAGCAACTTTTTGAAAGAATTCCTCGGCACTTTCCTGCCAGGCCGCTACGGCACGCTCGGACAGGAAATAAAAGCAGCCAGAGAAGGCACGCTGAAACGGCGCCCCTACCTCAGCGGCCTGCACGTGCTGGCTGCGCTCATCGCAATCGTCATGATTGCGCTGCTTGCAGACTGAGATATATACCTGGAATCCCTGGTCAAGTCCGTCCGGGACTTGCCAGGGGTTCCCGGACCTGCGTCAGTTGTACTGCAGGACCACCTTGCCCATCTGGCCGAAGGACTCCAGCAACTTATG
This sequence comes from Gammaproteobacteria bacterium, assembly GCA_965208655.1. Taxonomy (GTDB): domain Bacteria; phylum Pseudomonadota; class Gammaproteobacteria; order Eutrophobiales; family Eutrophobiaceae; genus JAAXHV01. The sequence continues at coordinate 244,425 of CBDBPJ010000007.1, read as the reverse complement.
GGCGGCGACCGCCTCATCCATGGGCAGGACCCGGTCCACGACCGGTTCAATTTTTTGCTCGCCGACAAAATCCAGCATGGCCTTGAATTCGGCGTTTGATCCCATCATCGTTCCCTGTATGCGGGTCTGGTTGAAAAACAGCCGCGGTATTTCCAGACCGGTCGAGGGGATGCCCAGGGTGGCGCCGAAGAATACAAATCGCCCTGCGGGCCGTAAGGTACTGAGAAGATTGTTCATGTCGTCCCCGCCGGCACTGTCGATAATGGCGTTAAAACCGCCTGCCTGTTTTCTCAGTGCCTTATGGTAGTCCTGTTCCCGGTAGCTGATGCCACCGACCGCACCGATAGCCCTGGCTTTTTCGATTTTCTCCTCTGACCCGCTGGTCACGTAAACCTCTGCGCCGAGACCGCTGGCCCACTGGATGGCAAAAGTCGAAACGCCGCTGCCGGCGCCGGTTACCAGTACGGTCTGTCCCGCCTTCACCTCGGCCTGGGTCACGACGGCGCGCCAGGCCGTCAGGCCGGCCAGGGGCACCGCGGCCGCCTGTTCCCAACTCAAGTGAGCGGGCCTGGCGTAGACATCCGTGGCCGGGCAGCAGATATACTCGGCAAACGTGCCCTGGTCCGGCATGCCCAGCACGCGGAAATCCGGTCCGGATACGGCCTCGCTGTCACCCCACTCCCGCGCCGGGTAGACCACCACCTCGTTACCTGTCAAAGCGCCGTCAACGCCCTCGCCGACGGCATCCACCGTGCCGGCGCCGTCCGACCCGGCGATACAGGGCAGGGCCGTGCGCGGATACCTGCCGATGGTGATCCAGTAGTCGCGCCGGTTCAGCGCGGAATTATGCAGCCTTACCCGTACCTCACCCGGTCCGGGGTCGGGCGTATCTACCTCTTTTATCTTCAGGTTATCAGGACCGCCAAGTTCTTCTAATACAATCGCCTTCATACTGTGCTCCTTATTTGCATTTTTTTTGAATAGTTTAATAATGTAGCATGAAATCCTCGAAGCAGTTACTTGCCCCTCTTTTTATTGCCGGCGCGATTTGTGTTGGCTGTTCCCAGGAGCCACAACAACCGGCAGGCCAGCCGGAAAAACCGCTTCCTGCCGGTGAACCGGCCACTCTGCTCCTGACCAATGCCTATGTTTACACGGTTGACGCTAATCGAACAGTCGCAGAGGCAATTGCGATTCGCGGCAATGAAATTGTCCATGTCGGCAGTGACGATGGGGCCGGCAGGTTTATCGGAGACGATACAAAGGTTTATGATCTGGGCGGGCGTATGCTGATGCCCGGACTGCATGACATGCATATACACGCAACGGGTGTCGTGGAGCCGGATATGTGTGATTTCAAAGGCGCCGCGAAATCGTTTGAAGAAATGGTGCCTTTCCTGCAGGGCTGTATCGAGGACTACCAGGTAGCGGAAGGTGACTGGCTGGTGGTCCTGCAGTGGCCTTTCTCCAGCGGTAACCAGCCCGGTGAAAAACTGAAAACAATACGTGCCGCACTGGATGCCGCGTCGGACAAACACCCGATTATCATGTGGGGTGACGACGGCCATCACGCCGCAGTCAACAGTCTTGCCCTGGCACAGGCACGAGACAGGAATGGCGCCGTGGTTGGCTTGAACAGGGACACGATTGAAACTGTTTTTGCCGACTTCAGGGAAATGATTGCCGTGGATGAATCCGGTGAACCTACCGGCGGTCTGAGTGAAGGGGCGCGCCTGATAGTACGGCCGGACTTCATTGAAGATATGATGGGCCTGCACGGTCCCGCCGAGAATATGATGCCTGCCGTCGCAAGAAAACTTGCCGCATCCGGTATTACCTCAATACAGGATCCTTATACGGTTCCGGAACTGCTTGAATATTACGACTGGCTGGAACAAAGCGGGCTGATGACTTTTCGCATGAGAACCGCGTTCTATCGCCACCCCGATGACGCCCATAATGCGTCGGACCTGGCGCAAATCACGGCTCACGTCGAGCAATTCGAAGCCCAAAGAGAGAGATTGAAAAACAGTAATCTCATCCAGCCCAATGCGGTGAAACTGTTTGCCGATGCTGTTCTGGAAGGCAATCCCTATGCCACACCTCCCACGTTACCCGTTGCGGCGGTACTTGGTGAATTCAAACAGCCCGTATTCTCAATCGATACCGGGACGGGAACAGTCGGGATCAATGGCTATGTTGACCTGGATGGCGCAACCTGCAGGGATGTGCGCAAGCATCCGGACAAGTACGGCAAGCCCGGCATGATCCGAACGTTTACGGAAGAACACGGCCATCACCCGGCGCAATGTATAAAAAGCAGCGGCATCCTGGAACACACGGAGGAATATATAAGGGAATTTGTACGGCAAATGACATCCGCAGGATTTCATGTCCATGTGCACGCTCTGTCAGACCGTGGAGTACGGACCGCAGTAGACGCATTTTCCGAAGTAAAACAGGAGGCAGACGCAAAAGGGTTAACGCAGAGCATCACCCACGTGCAGTTGGCCCATCCCGATGATGTCAGGCGGATTGGCGAACTGGGCATTTATGTGGCATTTACGTATGTCTGGATTTTCCCCGAAGTTCAATACGACACGATGGTAATTCCCTTCATTGATAAGGTACACGGCATTGCAGATTTGTATAATCCCCAACACTATTACATGCAGAATGTTTACCCGGTTAAATCGGTGATGGATGCCGGCGGTATCCTGACATGGGGCAGTGACGCACCGGTGGATACGCGTGATCCCATCCCCTTTCAAAGCATGCAGGCCGCGGTGACCCGGGAGACTGACGGTGTGGTGATGAATGCCGGTGAACGCATCAATATCCATGATGTCCTGGCTGCTTACACTATCAATGGCGCACGTTTGATGGGACACGATAATAAACTGGGCAGTATTGAAGTCGGGAAAACGGCCGACCTGATCGTGTTGAATCAGAATATAGTGGACCTTGCGCAGCGGGGACAGGCCGACAAAATCGGAGAGACACAGGTGGATATCACGATTTTCAATGGCAGCTTAGTCTTTGAACGTGAACAGAATGATGTCGTCCGGCAATGACCTGGCCGGGGGTCGCCGTTCAAAGAGAAAATGCTTTTTATCACACGAGGGTAAAACGTAATGAGCTACCAAATCGTCAAAGATAAAATTGACAAAAGGCATATCGTCCTGCTGGACGGAGGCACCGGTTCCGAGATTGAGCGGCTGGGCGTTGAAATGAACGACCTGGCCTGGTGCGGCGTTGCGCACATGGAACGGCCGGAGGTGGTACGGCTGGTCCATGAGAGTTACATACGCGCCGGCGCTGACGTGATTATCGCCAATACCTTCGGCACCGCGCCCCACGTGCTCAAGCGCCTGGGACTGCAGGACAAAATTGCGGAGATCAACCAGTCTGCCGTAACCGTGGCATTGGAGGCTCGTGACAATTGCGGAAAGGACGTGTGCGTCGCCGCTTCCATATCCTCCATGCCGGCATTTGATGATTTTTACATCCCGAAAACCGCTGAAGTGAGGGACGGTTTCGTCCGGCAGGCGGAGTTGCTGGCAGAGGCCGGCACCGAACTGTTTATCGCCGAGATGATGCGCGAAGTGGACGTCGCTGACATGGTTATTTCTGCAGCCCGGGCAACGGGAATACCGGTGTGGACGGGGTTCAGTGCCTCCATGAACGACACAGGCACATTAACCAACTACGAGTCACCCGTGCGCGCTGACGAGACCGTACCGTTCAGACCGATGGCAGAGGATGTCCTGGAAATGGGTTGTGACGCGGCAGGCGTCATGCATACCAGCGTGCATGATACCGGTCCGGCGCTGGCAGAGTTGAACGACCTGTGGGACGGCCCCACGTTCGCCTATGCGGAAAGCGGGCATTTCGTCCCGCCAAGCTGGAAGTTTGAGGACATTATTTCCCCTCAGGACTATCTCGGCTATGCGCAGCAGTGGATCGAACAGGGGGTGCGGATTACCGGTGGTTGCTGCGGGATCGGGCCGGAGCATATCAGGGTGTTGCGGGAGAACCTGGCAGTTTGAACAGAACTCATGGCGACACTGCAGTAACCTGTTCTGCATCGGAGTAATCAACCAGCCGTGATTTATAAACTTCCCTTGGCAACGTCCCGTAAGGCACGAGTTGTATATCGGTCGTAACCAGCAGGCGCTGCCTTACCTCGTCCGAGATCCGCTGTTGCAGGTTGGCGGTTTGCGCTGCACCGTTGTCTCCAAGCTCCACCAGCACCGGTAGCGGCTTTGTCTGCCTGACTCCCTTTTCCCGCGGCCTTACCTGTATCACGCCCGATACGTCAGGTGTGAACTCGTTCAGCACGCTGCGCAACGCGGCCGGAAACAGGTTGACGCCGCGTACGATGAGCATATCGTCCGTGCGGCCTACGCAACGTATCCTGGGCCCGGTTCGGCCCAGTGGATTGGGTTTCATGTTTACGACGACGTGGTCGCGGCTCCGAAAGCGCAATAACGGCATCGCCTCCCGTTGCAATGCGGTGTATACCAGTTCACCTTCGGCGCCGTCTTCCCAGGCACGCGGGGAACCGGTTTCCGGGTCGATGAGCTCGATATGGGCAAAGCCGCGAGCCATGAAGTGCATGCCGTTACCGTCAGCATCCTCGGCCCAGGCCGTAAGCGTAATATCGCCTATTCCCATGGCTTCGCGTACCTTGCAGCCGAATGCACCCTCCAGGCGGCCACGGATCAACGGGTCGCCGCCACCCGGTTCCCCTGCGGTAATCATGTTCCTGAGACCCAGGTCGAGGGTACTTATATCGCGCTCCCTGCACCAGTCTATCAGGTACAGTCCGTATGAAGGGGTGCAACTGATTCCCGTGGCTCCTAACCTCTGGAAGGCGCCGACCAGACGTTCGGTATTCCCGGTGCCTATCGGGATTACCGTGCAATCCAACTTGTCGAAACCATCGTAAACCACGCCTGCAACAAACGGCCCGGCATTAAATCCGACAACGATGCGCTGGCGTTTTGCAAACCCGGCCGCGGTGTAACCGCGGGCCACGTTGGTTGCGTATCCTTCCAGGTCGTTGCGGGTAAGGCCGATCAGGCACGGCACGCCGCTGGTGCCGCTGGTATTGTAAACCCGTTTCAATTCGTCCGGTGAACACGCCAGGTGATCGCCGAACGGAGGAGAAGCAGCCTGGGTCGCACGTATTTCGTCTTTTTCCGTGAACGGCAGAGCGGCAATATCGTCCAGTTCGCCCACTTGTGAAGGTCCGGTGAAGCCCGCCTCCCCCAGCTTGTGCCGGTAAAATGTGGAATGGTTGAATAAATACCGGATCTGCCTGCGATAACTTACCCGGTCCAGTGCAAATTGCTCTGCCGCCGGGCGGGTTTCAATCTTTGCGTCGTACATCATGGTTCGGGTTATCCATGTTGGTTTGTATTGGTAGCGTCCGCGAGTTTGTGCCGGAATTACCGGTGGTATGCCTCGTTATTGGGCGCGTGGTCTCCTTGATTGTATTATAGTGCTTTCCAGGGCCGGCGACACGGCCTCGATATTCTCGATACGGAGTGATTATATGAGCGACAATGGCAAACCGCCGCCGGCCACTGCAATCTGCGGCTTTGACGCGGAAAACATACTGATTCGCGGCAAGAATCTGGTAACCGAACTCATGGGCAGTTATTCGTTCACCGAATTGTTGCTGCTGCAGGCGCTCGGCAAGGAACCGACCGGGGCACAGTCCCGGATTGTCGATGCGGTACTGGTAACCATCATGGAACACGGCCTGGTGCCTTCCGCGATCGCAACCAGGCTGACCCACCACGGTGCGCCTGAATCGTTTCAGGGCGCCGTCGTTGCCGGCTTGTTGGGAGTTGGCGATCGTTACGCCGGCACTGCCGGTGACTGCGGCGCGTTACTTGAAGAAATCGTTGCAGCGCCGGTGCCTGAGCGGCAATCCAGAGCAATCGAAACAGTCAGATCGTTACGGCAGGTGCGCCACCCCGTCCCCGGTTTCGGCCATCCCATTCACCGTGAAGGCGACCCGCGGGTTGCTAAACTCCTGCAGATCGCAAGGGAAGCAGAAGTGGAGGGCGAATATCTGGACGCGCTCGAGCTACTCGAAAACGCCGTGCAGGAAGTAATAAGCAAGTCCCTGGTTATGAACGCCAGCGCCGCTATTGCTGCAGTACTGGCCGAAGCGGGAGTGCCCGCCCCCTTGATGCGCGGCATTGTCCTGACCGCGCGCTGTGCTGGTCTTGTAGGGCACCTGTTCGAAGAAATGAACAACCCGATCGGCCATGATCTCTGGTTTGCTGCAAAGGAACCTGTTGCCTACCAGGACTGAGCCCCGGGCAAGGCGGCAACGGCGGCCTCAATCCATTCCTCCGCTTCACGGGTAATCTGCGCGGCCTTTTTTCCCTGGGGCTGCAGCGGCGGGCCTATGACCATTTTGATGGTGCCGGGCCGTTTCAGGAAGCCGTTGCGCGGCCACAGGTAGCCGGCGTTGTGCGCGATCGGGATTACCGGGCAGCCGGATTTCTCCGCCAGCATTCCGCCGCCCGGATGGTATTTCTGCCGCTTGCCCGGCGCGCTGCGGGTGCCCTCAGGGAACACTACCACCCACAGCCCTGCGTTTAAACGCGCTGTTCCCTGGCGTACTATCTGCTTTAATGATCGAACCCCCAGGGAGCGGTCAATGGCGATAGGCCGCATCGTTGCCAGGCCCCAGCCGTAAATCGGGATCCACAACAGTTCCCGTTTCAGTATCCATACCTGGGGCGGGAACAATACCTGGATCACCAGCGTTTCCCAGGTGGACTGGTGTTTGCACATGATGATGGCCGGCTGGTCGATAATATTTTCCAGACCTTCTATGTCCGCATCGATACGGCAGGTTACGCGCAGCCACCACAGGATAAATCTGGCCCAGTTCGATACCAGGCGGAACCTTGTGGGGAACGGGACGGCAAGCAGCAAGAACGTGATGGGAACGGCGATGAGGATGGATACGACCAATCCCAGGCTGAAAAGGGATGACCTGATAAGGATCATCCCTTTTCAGCCCGCAGACGGTGTATCAAGCAGCGCCGAAGTTGCCTGCGCCAGGTCATCATAGACGGGGACACCCTCCGGGATAAGACCGTCATCCAGTTGTTTCTGCCCTTTGCCGGTCCGCACCAGCATGGGCCGGGCGCCAACGGTCTGCGCGGCCTGGACATCGGTCAACCGATCGCCTATGACGGGCACGCCGTACAGGGGTGTATGCAGCCTGCTCTCTATCTCCCTGAACAACCCCGGTTCGGGTTTGCGGCAGGCACAGCCCTCATCCGGTCCGTGGGGGCAGAAGAAAATGGCGTCAATCACACCGCCATACTGGGCCAGGTGGGTATGTAACTTCCTGTGAATCCTGTTCAGATCATGCATCGTAAACTTGCCCCTCGCCAGTCCTGACTGGTTGGAGGCAGATACAACATGGAACCCGCTGTGGTTGAGCCGTGCGATCGCCTGCAGGCTGCCGGGTATGGCCTCCCATTCCTGCTCGGTCTTGATGAAGTCATCCGAGTCCCGGTTAATGACGCCATCCATATCGAGTATTATCAGCTTCATTGCAACCTGGAGACGTCCGCGCTGGCCAGGAACAGTTTTCTCAGCTCGCTTAACAAGGCGAGGCGGTTATTTCTCAGTGCCTCGTCCTCGCACATGACCATCACCTCATCAAAAAAGGCGTCAACATAATCTCTCAGGCCAGCGAGTGAGGTCAGCCGGGCAATGTAATCCTCCCTGTTGACGCGCTCCCCTGCCTTGCACGTATTCATTTGCCGTAAGAGATCTTTCTCTGTTTTTTCGACAAGCAGGGATTCATCCGGCCCGGTTTCGCGCGTGTATTCCGCCTGTTTCAGGATGTTCCGGATTCGCTTGTTGGCGCTTACCAGGCTGCTGGATTCAGGCAGTTGCAGAAATTCATTGACGGCCAGCACCCGCAGGTGGAAATCATACGGTTCGGTGGGGCGGCAGGCCTGTACCGCGTCGAACACGGCCGTACTGACGCCTTCATCGAGGTAATAGCGCCGCAGCCTCTCCAGCATGAAATCAAATACGTCCGATGCTATTGCAGCGGCATTGATATCATGCGCAAACGTGCCGGCTGAATGTGCGATACAGGCTTCCAGGTCCAGCGGCAACGCACTTTCAATCATGATGCGCAAACAACCCAGGCCGGCGCGGCGCAGTCCGAAGGGATCCTTATCGCCGGTGGGCGCCTGTCCGCTCGCAAAAATCCCGACCAGGGTATCGAGCTTGTCTGCCAGCGCGAGTGTCCTGCCTGTCGCGGTTTGCGGCAGTTCGGCACCGGCGTACCTGGGCATATACTGTTCATCCAGCGCCCGGGCGACTTCCGGGTGTTCACCGCTCTCCAGCGCATAATAGCGTCCCATAACACCTTGCAGTTCCGGAAACTCGCCGACCATGTCGGTGAGCAAATCGCATTTGGCCAGCCGGGCCGCGCGTTCGACAAGGTCCGGTTTTATACCCAATTGTTCCGCAATATATCCGCCCAGGTTCTCGATACGCGCGGTTTTGTCTGCGAGGCTCCCGAGTTTTTGCTGGAACACGACCTTGTCCATGTGTGTCCTGAACTGTTCCAGCGGTTGCTTGCGATCCCGATCCCAGAAAAATGCGGCATCACTCAGGCGCGGCCGTATGACCCGTTCATTGCCGCGTTTGACCGTTTCGGGGGACGTGCTGGCAATATTCGCTATGGTGATAAAATCGGCAGTCAGTTCACCGTTGCCGGGATGCAGGACGGGAAAATATTTCTGATGCGATTGCATGGAGGCAATCAGCGCCTCGCGGGGGAGCTTAAGGAACTCCTCGTCGAACGTGCCGCTTATGGCAACCGGCCATTCCACCAGTGCGGTTGTCTCGTCCAGTAAATCCTCGTCAATCAGCGCCTGCCCGCCACAGGACTTTGCAGCTTCGATGGCCGCTTGCCTTATACGTTCTTTTCTCTCGGCGAAGTCGACGATAACGCGGCCCTCGGCAAGCAACCTGTCCGTGTACTCGCCGGGATTGGATAATTCCATGGTCCCGGGGTGATGATAGCGGTGACCATGGGTCTCCCGGCCTGTTTCAATGCCCAGGATGGTCGCCGGGACAACGTCTTCGCCGAACAGCAGTACAACCCAGTGAACGGGCCGGACAAACTCGGTGTCATTCCCGCCCCAGCGCATGCGTTTCGGTATGGGCAGCCCGGCCAGCGCCCGGTCGATGACCGCGGGTACAAGCTCACCGGTGCGGGATCCCTGTTCCAGGTACTTGTATGACAGCCAGCTTCCCTTGCCGGTTTCCATGCGTCCAAGATCAGCCACCTCTACGCCGCAGGAGCGGGCAAAGCCTTCAGCGGCCTTGGTCGGTTTGCCTGCCTGGTCATAGGCGGCCGTGATTGCCGGGCCGCGTTTTACCACCTGTTTATCCTCCTGGGTGGCGACGAGCTCCCGGATCACTACTGCAAGCCGGCGCGGGGTGGCGAACCAGGAGACATCACCGTGCTCAAGTTCCTTATCCTGCAATCCCTGGTGGATCCCCCCGGCGAGAGCGGCAGCCAACTGCGCCAACGGCTTTGGCGGCAGTTCTTCCGTGCCTATTTCCAGCAATAGATCTTTTTTCAACACAATGGAAAACCCAGTTTTTCCCGTTTGTCGTAATAACTCCGCGCGACCGCACGCGCGGCTGTCCTGACCCGCAGTATGAAGCGCTGGCGCTCGGTTACGCTGACGGCGTGCCTGGCATCCAGCAGGTTGAAGATGTGCGAGGCTTTCAGCACCAGTTCGTAGGCAGGCAACGGCAGGTCATCCTCGACCAGCTTCATGGTTTGTGCTTCGCATTCGTCAAACCAGCGGAACAGGCTTGTGGTGTCGGCCTTTTCGAAATTGTAGGTTGACATCTCCACTTCATCCTGGTGGTGGATGTCACCGTAGCTTACCGGACCGTTTTCCGTGTCGGCCCAGACCAGGTCATAAACATTGCTGATGTCCTGCAGGTAAATCGCGATACGCTCAAGACCGTAAGTGATCTCGCCGGAGACCGGTTTGCACTCCAGTCCTCCGGCTTGTTGAAAATAGGTGAACTGGCTGATTTCCATGCCGTTCAGCCAGACTTCCCAGCCCAGGCCCCAGGCGCCCAGGGTAGGGGACTCCCAGTTATCCTCGATGAAACGCACATCATGGGTAAGCGTGTCGATCCCGAGGTGTTGCAGTGATTTCAGGTACAGTTCCTGGATGTCGGCCGGTGAGGGTTTGAGGATCACCTGGAACTGGTAATAACGCTGCAGGCGGTTGGGATTTTCGCCGTATCGTCCGTCCGTAGGCCGCCTGGAAGCCTGGACGTACGCGGCATTCCATGGCTCCGGGCCAATGGCCCGCAGGAAGGTAGCCGGATGAAAGGTACCGGCGCCCACTTCCATGTCATAAGGTTGTAGTATGACGCAACCCTGCTCTGACCAATACTGTTGCAGGGTGACAATCAAATCCTGGAACGTCATCGTTTGCCGCTATAAATTAGGAAAATTTACAGCACATTTTAACAGGGTGGAAAAAAAAAGCCGCCCTTACGGGCGGCTCGACCGACCGCCGGTTCTGGGGGGAAAGCCGGCGGTTAGGAGGGAGGGTATGAGTGTTTATTTGCTGTTGGGCGCAGCTTTGGCAGTTGTCTTGGCTTTTTCAGCAACGTCCGGCTTAATCGTCTCGGTCACAATCTGCTGTACCTTGTCGGTATAGCTTGTGCCGATTTCAAGGGCCGCCTGGGTATCCTTAACGAAGCGCTCACCAAGACCTTTCACTATTTCAGTCTGGTCGGTGATGTACTTCTTCAGGCCGTCGGCATCCGTGATATCGACTGCAGATTTTAACTGCTCCACGCCCAGCCTGGTTGTGTCATTGATAGACTTGAGCTGGATATCCAGCAGCTTCTCAATGTTTTCAAGAGCCAGGGCATTAATCTGCCTGACGGGTTCAAAATATTTTTCGGTCTGTACATTCATGGTTGATATCTCCGCTGTCAAATTGATGTTGCGGTGCATCATAAACCAATAATTTGTGCAATGCAACAGAAAAATGCAAATTTTTTGAAAAAAATTGTAACTTTTTTTGAATATCTATATATAACAGTTAGTTATAGAAATAAATAACTGCAACTGACTGTCATTTATTGTGCGATACAGGCGAGACTCAACAAAATTCCGGGTTCCAGGTAAGCCCCTGTACGGCAACATGGGCGATCAGGGCCCGTTAGATTTAAGCGCAGATAAAACAGGTATTACCCGGAGTCGTCTTCAGGTTCCTCATTCTCAGGTTCACGCACCAGGTCGGACAGAGACTGGTTGAACAACTCCGCTTTCGATGTTGACAACTGGTAGGCCCAGCCCTCCGCCAGGCGGTTCAGGGTTTCGGCTTCCTGTTCGGGGGTTACCTTGATTTCTTCCTCATCCGTGGAACCATCTCCATCAGTCTCCCCGTTATCAGCACGGCCAACCTGCGCAGTAAAAGAAAACCGCGCATAGGTATGTTCGCCGCTTTTCACGGCCTCAACGTCCGCCACCAGGCCATCGAACGTCGTCACGTTGATAATGGCATCCGGTCTTGAATAATCAACACTGTCTTCCCTTCTGACACCGTCCACGTAAATATTTTCGAGAATGGTCGCGATACGGCTGATAAGGTATTCGGATTGCTGCTCCTTGCCTTCCGGAATGTTTTGCAATACCAGGTCATCTCCAGGTTCTGCTCTTGCCAGGCTTATTTCCTGACCGCCCGCAGGCTGTATATGCACTGCGCTCACCCGGTCTCCCTCTATATTGACGATATCGCGTTTGATCCATTGAATAATATCAGCGCTCACCGACAGCCTGCCTTCCACCAGCAGGGCGTGTTGTTGTCCGGGGATGCGTACATACAAGCCAGGGGCGCTGGAAGCGGATTTACTTCTCCTGGTCTCGCCGACGATCAGTCGAGCCAGCTCATCGCCGTTGCTTTTCAATGTCAGCAAGTGAGAGGTCGCGCCCAGGCTGTCCGGGTCTTCAACGCCCAGCCTCTTGTAGAGCTCAGGGTTGCTGGTCTTTTCCGCGACAACCTGCAAATCAGACACGGCCAGTACGGCCTGTTTCACATCGTCCACCAGGGCCGGGTAGTCATCTGCTTCAGCTATACCCCACCTGTCCGATACACGCTGAACCGTCAGCGTTGTTTCACCGTCACGGATCACCAGCTCGCTTACATCGTTGATTTTCCCGGCAAGATCCGGGAACAGGCTGGTTTTCTCCCGGCTGGTCTGCGGCGCTCTTTGCTGACTGACGATAACTGCGGCAATAACGACAATAACCGTCAGGGCAGCGATTATGACCCGCCTGTTATTCATCAGACCTTGCTGCGCGACCGCCGGATACCTGCAAACAGGGCCAGCAGCGCAATGATTAGCGGGATAAGACCGATGTTTACAAATTTGAGTTGCGTACCCAGACGCTCGATGTTCTTTTGCAGTTCATGCTGGACTGCGCGTAACTCCTTGCGCGTCCTGATTTGTTCCTGCCGGAATTTTTCAATTTCCTCGGCCTGTTCCTGGCTAAGCAGCAACGCGCCTTCGCCGCCTTCCTGCTGCAACTGTGCAATTTTCTGCTCCGTCTCTTCCAGCCGGGCCTGCAATTCCTGTTCCTGTTCGCGGAACTGGGCTTCCGCATCCCGGCGTATCTGCTCAACCACGGTAAACGGGCGGGAGAACTCGCCCCGGCTGCGCAGGCTTATCAGGTCGGTATTGCCCGCCAGGTTATCCAGGGTATTGATGACGAAATCACCGTTATTGGCAATGCTCTGGGGTATCTGTACCCCGAAGAAGTTCTGCATCCTGATCCAGAAATGGTCCGCCAGGATGTCGGTATCGCCGACCAGGACTACATCGACCCTGCCCTCCTTCACCGTGTCTTCCATGGCAGTGGCCTCATCTTCCTCCTCCTCAGACAGCAAGCCGTCAGGGTAGGCGCTTGGTACGTTACCGCTGATTCTTGCCGCGAGCAGGAGAGCTTTATTCCCCGACTCGAAATTGGCCAGCATCACGTTGGGGTCCCGTTGGAAGAACAGCAGGTCTCTCTCCATTTCCATGGAATCGGTAGTAGTCACCAGCAACGGTGTCAGTTCTATGGTCGCATCTTCCTGGCGCTTGATTATCCCTGCCGTACCCATGTGGACCAGGTTTAACTCACTGGTACTGAAATCCTCGCGGTTAAGGTTGATTTCCCCAAGCTGGAGCCAGGGCAGGTAATTACTTTCCTGGGGGCCGCGCGCGCCCTGGGTCTGCACGCGCATGGCCAGGTTGATATCTGCGGCGATTTTACCGGTGTCGACTTCCAGGCCCCAGCCTTCCAGCATGATATTCAGGTTGGAAGACAGGTCCGGCATGACATACGGATTGGCCGGGTCCGGTTCGGCGTTATCTCCCTCGGCCAGGGGGTCCACAAACAGCATGGCGTGACCGCCGTTGAGTAAGTACTGGTCTATGGCAAACAATGTCTGCTCGGAAAACCCCTTGGGATGCACTACCATCAACACGTTGACATCTTCATCGATGCTGTCCGCGGACGTGTTGAGGTTACGCACTTCGAAGAATTCCTCCATCATGTCTATAATGGCCCAGCGTTCCATGATCCCCTGTGCCGGATTACCGAACAACGGCAGACCCGACATTACGCCGACGACGCGCTTTTCCGGGTTGGCAAGATTATAGACCAGCTTGGTAATGTCATACTCAAGCGCTCCTTCACGGGATGCCTGAAAGAACGGAATATTGACTTCATCATCGGTAGAGTTGACACCTACCAGGCCGAAATAAGCGCGGTCACCGGCGGCGCTTACGCCTATTCCGTTTAAACCACTGGCAACAGCCTGGTCTTCCTCTTCCGAGAACGGTTCAGGTTCGATGATGGTCAATTCAATATTTCCGCCCGATTTTGCCGCGTATTCTTCCAACAGGTCACGAACCCGGTTGGCGTAGTTTATCAGTTGCGGAAAGTCTGCAAGGGTCTTGCGTGACAAGTAAAAATCCAGGGAAACGGGTTCTTCCAGAGAGCTTATTATGTTGATGGTGCCCGGTGACAATGTGAACAGTTTGTTTTCAGTCAGGTCAAGCCGGAGACCGGTAAACAGGTTGTTGCCGATTGTGATCAGGGCCACTGCCAGCACGGCCGCCAGAAGGATGCCCGAACCTGTCAAGAGACGTTTGTACTTCATATCAGTTAATCAATCAGCTTTACGTGTATCGATAACCACGACGTTGGCATACAGCCAGAAAGAGATGAGCACGAGATAATAAATTACATCACGCAAATCGATCACGCCCTTATTGATGGAATCAAAGTGGGTCAGAAAACTGAGCGATGAAATCACTTCAACCAATGCCTGGGGCGCCCAGCCCTGGAAAAAATCCAGCACCAGGGGAAAGCCGCTGAGAATGAACAGGAAACAGATAACGACACTGATCACGAATGCGATCACCTGGCTTTTCGACAGGGCTGAAATACAGGAACCGATTGCCAGGAAACCGCCGGCCATCAACAGGCTGCCGATATAGCCGGCGATGATAACGGTATTATCCGGCTCGCCGAGATAATTTACCGTGATCCACATGGGAAAAGTCAGCGCCAGGGCAATTGCGGTAAAGCACCATGCAGCAAAGAATTTACCCAGCACTGCGTCCGTGGTCGAAATCGGCAATGTCATGAGCAGTTCAATCGTCCCGGTTTTCCTCTCTTCCGACCACAGCCGCATGGCAATAGCCGGTATCAGGAACAGGTAAAGCCATGGATGAAACCGGAAAAAAGGCTCAAGGTCCGCCTGGCCGCGTTCGTAAAACGCGCCCAGGTAAAAACTGAAGATGCCGGTCAGAAACAGGAAGATAATAATAAAGACATAGGCGACCGGCGTATGGAAATACCCGTACAATTCCCGTTTCAATATCGCCTTGATGTTCTTGTTCATGATTGACCCGCTTCTCCCTGGCTGCTATAGAACCGGCTGGTGATGGTACGGAAAGCGTCATCGTAATCATCGATTTCAGACTGCGCGCGCAGTTCGGCAGGCGTACCGTCAAACAGGATCTGTCCGGCCGCTATGATTATAGCCCGGGAACACACCGCATCGACTTCCTCCAGGATATGCGTGGAGATGACGATGGCCTTGTTCTCTGCCATCTCCTTGATCAAACTTCTGACCTCATGCTTCTGGTTGGGATCCAGGCCGTCCGTGGGTTCATCCATGATCAGCACGTCGGGATCGTGCAACAGGGCCTGGGCTACACCGACGCGTCGTTTGAAACCCTTCGACAAGGTGTCGATGGTCTGTTCCAGGACGCTGTCCAGGTGGATTTGCTCAATGACCTTATCGATTCGCTGTTGTCTTTCCGCGCCTTCCAGGCCGCGTATCTCCGCCACGAATTCAAGGAAACGAATAACCGTCATCTCCGCATAGCCGGGCGCGCCTTCCGGCAGGTAGCCGATAGACGCCTTGACGCTGATGGGATCGGTCATGACGTCGTGACCGTTAACCAGCACCGTACCGTCAGTCGGTTCCAGGAAACCGGTAATCATCTTCATGGTGGTGGACTTGCCGGCGCCGTTAGGACCCAGGAAGCCCAGGACCTCACCATGGTTTACGGAAAACGAAATGTTCCGCACTGCATGTATGGGACCGAATTGTTTATCAAGCCCCCTGACCTCGATGGCCGGCGAACCGTTACTGGCTGACATGATCAATATTCAGTTGATTTTTTCATTAACGGGATCTGTTACCGCTCAGGCAGAATACCTGTGAGAAGCGATATTCTGCATATTTATCAGAAGTAGTCAAGCTGCAAGAAGCCACAGAGGGCACAGAGTGGACTGAGAACTTTATTCACGCATAGGTAACAGCGTTAGAACGACCGGACCAAAAGGAAACCTGTTAACCACATGCCACAACCAGACTGCACGAAGCCGCACAAACATATCTCTGTGTTCTCTGTGGCTAATCAACAGGCGCAGGCCGCTTCAGCCGGTACAGCGCGGAGATGTCTTCATCGCCGTAACCCTGCTCCATCAACTGTTCGTACTGCCTGAGCGTCGTATCGACCAGCGGCAGGGTAACATTGTCCAGTTCCCTCATCATCGTCTTGCAGATGGTCAGGTCCTTATGGTGCAGGTTGAGCTTGAAGCCGGTTTCGTTGTCGTCTGCCAGCATGGTCTTGCCGCGATGGTCCAGGAACCAGTTGCCCGCAGCGCCTTTCGCCACCACGTCCACGACCTTGTGCATATCCAGTCCCATGGCCTCACCGAATGCCAGGGCTTCGGTCACGGCCTGGTTTACCCCGGCGCACATGATCTGGTTTACCGCCTTGCAGGCCTGGCCGCTGCCGGTGGGACCTACCAGCGTAATGTTGGCGGCAATCGACCTCAGAGTCCCTTCAACCCGGGCCAGCACTGCGGAATCACCCCCTGCCATCATGGCCAGGGTGCCTTTCGTGGCCCCTTCGACACCACCGGAGACGGGGCAATCCAGGAAAGCAACGCCTGTTTTCGCCAGTTTCTCCGCAGCGAGTACCGCCGTGTTGCTGCTGACGGTAGATGTATCCACGACAATCGACCCGGACCCGGCAGTTGCCGCAACCTGCTTCACCATCTCCAGCACATCCGCGTCGCGGGACACGCACAGAAGAATAAGTTCACAGTCCGGGGCCAGGTCCGCAGGTGATTCATACAGGATCGCTCCGGTTTCGCCGGCAATAGCCGCCGCTTTGCTGCGGGTGCGGTTCCAGACCCCGTGCAGATGCCCTGCCTTGTGCAGGTTCAAAGCCATGCCGCCGCCCATGGCGCCGAGTCCGATAACTCCGGTTTTCATTCAACTCCCCGTCGAGTGTGCTGATTAAGTAACTGTTCCGCTCCTGCGACCAGTTCGGCGCCGGCAGTCCCCATCGCCGGCGATGCCGTACCCATGCCCGCGTTCTGGACCGGATGCGGGCAGCCGACAAGTTCAGTAAAGGCGGTATTAATCGTCATAAAGGAATTCTTACCTCGCCATGAATTAAAATCTCTACATCACTCACCGTAACTTGGATATTGCACTATTTCACTGGCGATAGCGCGAACTCCTGTAGAGTTGTTTCAGTATTGTACTACAGGCCTCTCAGGACTATACTTAAATCCAATATGAATTCCGAAGGAGGGAATTTCGCAACGCTATCAAAATAGCTGCAACTATCACGGATGATGTTCGCCGCGATGCGTTGATCGATCCGCTGAATCCCGCCTTTTTCACTGGCGGGCGCCCATGTTAAACGCGTTAAACATTAAATAACCGAATTTGACCCGCTGGTTGCATATTTCCGTTCCAACGGTGGGTCGATAACATAGTCAATTATAGATAGATAGGAATTGTTGTCCCGGCAGTCCTTGACAAGGCAGCCTTTACTGGATATGGTTACCCATATTTTATGATATGGGTGAACCGTATGAAAACAACAATTGATATATCAGATGCCTTGGCGCTGGAGGCCAAGGCCCTCGCCGCGAGGCGCGGCACTACTTTTCGCGAGATTGTTGAACAGGGTATCCGTCATACTCTACAAGAGGCGCAACAGGTTCAGACATTCCAACTGGTTGATAAGAGCGTAACAGGCAACGGGTTACAGGGTGAGTTCAGAAACAAGCCATGGGCAGTTATCAGACATAGCGTCTATGAGGGGCGCGGCGGTTGATTGCCGTTGATACCAACATAATGGTCTATGCTCACAGGCAGGATTCCGAGTGGCACAGGCGCGCCAGAGAATTAATTACGACACTTGCCGAGGATCAATATACCTGGGCAATACCATGGCCCTGTATTCACGAATTTCTGGCCATTACAACACATCCCCGGATTTACGACCCGCCTTCATCCACGCAACAGGCTCTTGAGCAGGTCGATGCCTGGCTTGCATCGCCCTCGCTGGCGCTGATAGGTGAATCCACCGACCACTGGTCACAACTAAAATCCCAGGTTGCGGATGGGAGAGTTCGCGGTCCTGAATTCCATGACGCACGTATAGCGGCAATTTGCCTTTCTCACGGTGTCCGGGAGTTCCTGACGGCGGACAGGGATTTCAGTCGCTTCCCGTCACTGGCGACTCGCAACCCCCTGTTTGATTGATGGCTAAAGCAGAATAACCGGATTACTCAATAACGACCAGTAAATCGCCGGTATCGACCACGTGATCCGGACTGACGGCAACCCGTTTAATGATGCCGCTTTTCTCCGCCGGAATTGCCGATTGCATTTTCATCGCCTCCAGCACCACCACCGTGTCGCCCTGGTTGATGCGTTCTCCGCTTGATACTTCCACGGCAACGACCAATCCTGGCATGGGCGCAGCCAGGTGGCCGGGATTGGCCGGGTCCGCTTTTTCATTCTGGTGAACCTCGTAGCTGAGGTTATTGTCCCTGACGATGACGGTCTGCGGCTGGCCGTTCAGTTCGAAAAATACCCGGCGCATCCCATCCTCATCGGGTTCGGACGTAGCCAGGTAATGGACGATTGCCTGCCGGTTATCTTCAAATGACAATACGGTTTCCTCTCCGCTCGCCAGTCCGTAGAAAAAAATGTGGGTTGGCAAAATACCGACATCACCGTATTTGCGTTCCATTTCAGCGTAGCCGAGAAAAACATCCGGATACATCAGGTAAGAAGCCAAATCGAAATCGGATACCTCCTCCTTGAGTTGCGCCGAGAGGGTTTCCCTTGTCTGATCCAGGTCGACAGCGGCAAGCGATTCACCTGGACGTCCCTGCAGGGGCGTCTTTCCGTTCAATACCTTGGCCTGTAACGCTGCCGGAAACCCCCCGACAGGCTGTCCCATCTCCCCGTGAAAAAACTGGACCACCGATTCCGGGAAAGCTATTTCCTTCCCAGGATCGAGGATCTCCTGTTTCGTCAGACCGGCAGTCACCATCGCCAGGGCCATATCGCCAACCACCTTGGAGGTCGGCGTTACCTTGATGATATCTCCGAATAATTCATTTACGTCCGTATAGGCCCGGGCAATTTCCGGCCAGCGTCTCTCGATGCCGAGCGAACGCGCCTGTTCCCTCAGGTTGGTGTACTGGCCGCCGGGCATTTCATGGACGTAGACCTCCGAGGCGCCCGAACGGATAGCGGGCTCAAAGGCGGTGTATTGTTCCCTCACCTCTTCCCAGTAACTGCTGATGAGCCGGATGGATTCCGCATCCAGGCCGGTGCTCTTGTCGGTATGTTCCAGGGCCGCCACAACTGCGCCCATATTCGGTTGTGACGTCAAACCGCTCATGCTGTCGATTGCCGTATCAACGATATCAACGCCCGCTTCCACCGCGGCCAATACGGTCGCCGCGGAAATGCCGCTGGTATCGTGGGTATGCAAATGGATCGGCAGGTCAACCTCCCGCTTCAATGCGCTAATCAGCGATTGCGCCGCACCCGGCTTCAGCAAACCCGCCATGTCTTTTATGCCCAGTATATGAGCGCCCATGTCCCGGTACTTACACGCCAGGTCCAGGTAGTAGTCCAGGTTGTACTTTTGCCTCGCGGGGTTCTGGATATCCCCGGTATAACAGATTGCCGCCTCGATTATCTTTCCCGTTTCGCCCACCGCGTCAATGGCGACCTCCATGTTGTCCGGCCAGTTGAGGCTGTCGAATATCCTGAATACGTCAATGCCCGCATCGGCAGCCTGGTGTATGAAAAACCTGACCACGTTATCCGGATAACTCTTGTAACCCACGGCATTCGACGCCCGCAGCAACATCTGCTGCATGATGTTGGGCATGGCTCCGCTCAGTTCGAACAGCCTTTGCCATGGATCTTCGTGTAAAAACCGGAGCGCCACGTCGAAAGTTGCCCCGCCCCAGGATTCGACGGAAAACAGGTTCGGCAGGTTGTGCGCGTAATACGGGGCAATTGCGACCAGGTCTTTTGTCCTGAACCGGGTCGCCAGCAACGACTGGTGTGCGTCGCGAAATGTGGTGTCCGTGACAAGAGGCTGCTTCTGTTCCTTAATCCAGTTGACAAGTCCTCTTGCCCCGGTTTCATCGAAGATTGCCTTCGCCCCGTTTGCCGGCAGCGTGCCGACGGCCACCGGCGGCGCGGGCTCACGCAGGGAAAACGGAACCGGCCGGTCCTTCACGTCCCCGTTACCGTTTACGATCACATCGGCAATGAACCTGAGCAGGCGTTCAACCTGGCCGTGGCTCCCCCCGGTTTCGAACAGTTCCGGAGTCTCGTCGATGAAGCGCGTATTATACTCACCGGATTGAAATCTCGTATGGGTTAAAAGCTGCAATAAAAACGGCAGATTGGTTGCGACGCCGCGCACGCGGAATTCCATCAATGCCCGCCTCATGCGGTTGATGCTGTCCTCGCCATCGCTGCCCCGTGCGGTGACCTTCACCAGCAGACTGTCGTAGGAGCGGGAGATCCAGGCGCCGTTGTACGCGGTCCCGCCGTCAAGACGGATGCCGGGCCCCGAAGGACTCCGGTAGGCGATGATATTGCCGTAATCCGGAATAAAGTTGTTGTGCGGGTCTTCGGCCGTAACCCGGCACTGGATGGCAGTGCCGGATATGCGGATGGCAGATTGCGACGGGACTGTAGATCCTGACCTGCCGATCTTTTCACCTTCCGCAATCCTGATTTGCGCCTTGACGATATCAATGCCCGTTATTTCTTCGGTAACCGTGTGCTCTACCTGGATCCTCGGGTTGACCTCGATAAAATAAAATGACTTGTCGGTCTTGCTGTAGAGAAACTCGACAGTGGCCGCATTATCCAGGCCCGACTTGCGTGCCAGCTTGACTGCTGCCCGGCACATCTCCTCGCGTACCTTTTTCGGCAGGTAGATGGCCGGCGCCCGCTCGATGACCTTTTGGTGCCGGCGTTGCAATGAACAGTCACGCTCATATAAATGGACGACATTGCCGTGATGATCAGCGAGGATTTGCACCTCGATATGCATGGCATCTTCGACCAGCTTTTCAAAAAACACTTCATCACTGCCGAATGAGGTCATGGCTTCCTGGCGCGCACGCTTAACCGTATCGTGCATTCCCCCGGCATCCCTGATAATCCTCATGCCGCGCCCGCCGCCGCCCCAACTGGCCTTCAGCATCAGGGGAAAACCGATTGATTTTGCAACTTTTACAGTTTCCTTTTCGTCCGCAGGTAACGGTCCGGAAGCCGGCATCACGGGAATTCCGGCCTTCACGGCCAATTCACGCGCCATAACCTTATTGCCCAGGTCACGCAGCACTTCGGCGTTGGGGCCGATAAAACTAATCCCGTGCCGTTCACATTGTTCTGCAAAACCGGCATTCTCGGATAAAAAACCATAGCCCGGGTGTAACGCATCACACTCCGATTCGATAGCCGCACGCAGTATGTCCGCGCCATCCAGGTACGCCTCCACCGGTCCGGAACCGATACCTACCTGGTATGACTGGTCAGGCTTGAACCGGTGCAGGGCAAGGCGATCTTCTTCAGAGAAGATACCGACCGTGCCGATACCCATTTCCTTCGCCGCGCGCACGACCCGAATAGCAATCTCGCCGCGGTTGGCAATAAGTATGCGTTTGATTGTGTTTTTGGATTTTGGCACTGTCAGACATCCAGGGTACTGAGGGTACCCATCTTATCGAAGAAATAAGTTAAAGCAACAAGCCCGGAGAGTAGTCGTTACGGCAGCTTGCCCGAAGGATTGGTGCGGTCCGTGGTGAACGCCTCCTGCCATTCACCAAGCTTTTCTTCAAAATCTTCCCACTCGCCCAGTTCGGTCTTGTTCCTGTACATGGCAAACGGGCGCAGGCTGTCAAAATAAAACTGCACCTGCTCATTGGTCCTGAACTTCTCCGCTTCATAGCGGTTCCAGTGGACCACCTGCTGCAGGGGCCGGCGGTACCTTGAAGAGACGTCTTTTGCGGGAAATCCGATGGGGATCGTGCCGTAGGCCCTCAGAAACGGGGGATATCCCAGCAGTTCGCTCAACTCATCGTTGGTCTGCTGTTCACCGCCGCCGGACAGCCAGGCCGAGGTCAGCCCGTTGGCGGTGACCGCCAGTTGTATATTCTGGATTGCCGCGCCGATGGAGCAGTAAAAGATATTCTCATTGTTCTGCTGGTAATCCGCTTCACTTTCCGGGGTCACGCCGTGGGGAAAATTGATATTCCAGCGCCGGTCCCCCAGCACGATGAAGATGGCTACCGTGTTATTCAGGTAACTCTTGTAAACGGAAGGAAACCCTTTCGCGTATTTCTTCAGGCGGTCGGCCTGCCGCAGGAAGACCTCCACCACCCGGTCGCGCATCTCCGGGTCTTCCACGACGATGAAGTCCCAGGGTTGCACGTTTGCGCCGCTCGGCGCCCAGCGCCCGGCTTCGGCAATGCGTTCGAGAACCTGCCGCGAGATGGATCGTCCCTTCTCGAAGCGGCGCACGCTGCGCCGCTTGCGGATGATGTCGATGAATGTTTCGTAGTCCGTGGAGTTCAGATTTTTGTTAATCATAGTCATTACTTGAGTGTTGTGAGCAGTGTAGTGGCGGGCGCTACGCGGATGCCTTCTCTCGACACGTAGTCCTTCTCCCCGCACGCCGATACCTGCCAGGCATCCGTATCAGGGAAACGTCGTTTCAGGTACCTGAGCGGCGTACTGACGTCACGATCTGAGGATTTGCACTCTACCAGCAACGTCGGCCTGCCGTTTTCAAGCACCACGAAATCGACTTCCCGTCCTTCGATATCACGGAAATAACGCAATTCGGTCGCAAAACCTTCCGTGTCTGCGCGGAAATTTACCCACTTCAACAGGTGGGACGCAACAAGATTTTCAAACCGGAATGCCAAATCCGGGATTAAAGTCCAGTCAAAATGGTAGTGTTTGCGGGCCTTTTTCACCGCCTTGATCTTCGGGGAACTGAACGGCAGCACGAAAAAAATGGCATACAGCCGCTCCAGGATGCCAAGCCATTTGCTTATCGTCCTGTGGCTGATGCGCATTTGTTCCGCGATACGATTCACCGAGAGCGGACTGCCGGTGAAGTCCGGTAACCGGGTCATCAGCAACTCAATACTGCCCAGGTCCTGTACCTGCTCCAGGTCCGTGAGATCTTCGCGCACCAGGCGGCTGCGGTATTCATTGGACCAGCGCCGCGCCTCTGTTTCCGACCCACCAAGAAACGGTTCCGGAAAACCGCCCAGGGTTAGCAATGATACAAAATCCCTCGCTGAGGTCAGCTTTAGCTCGGCGACGCTCAACGGATGAAGCCGCAGGTAGTGGTACCGCCCCTGCAGGGAGTCGCCGCCGAAGCGATAGTAATCGAGCCGTGCGCTACCGGTGATGAGAATCTGCTGGCCTGCTTCCCGAGCATCGTATATCCCTTTCAAATAGTTGCGCCAGCGCCGGTACTTGTGGATCTCATCAAAGACCCAGAGCCTGGATTTGGGGAAGGTCTGGCGCAGGATAAGATCCCGCTGGTCGGGAATATCCCAGTTCAGGTAACCCGCCCCGGACGTTCCCAGGATCTGGCGGGCGAGCGTCGTTTTCCCCACCTGACGAGGGCCACCGACGAATACCATTTTCCGCTTCAGATCCTGGCGTACCTGCGGCTCGAGATAGCGTTTCATAACCCGGATGATTCCAGATCTTTATACAGGTGTCAAAAAATCTTGCAAGATTTATTGACAGGCATCAAAAAATCCAGAGCACGGAATTGGGGTCAGATGGGTGGGGTCAGAGTAAAAACCCATGAGATGTATGATAAAACTGCACATCCGATGGGTTTTTACTCTGACCCCGGAATTTAGCGGTAATGCTGGTGTACAGACAGGTTTTCTTCAACCACCCCAGTTATATCGAACGGTTCCGCCAAACCAGCGCGGCGGGTTGGGCACATCGATGAGTGTCCCCACGAAGGTGCTCAGATCGAATACAGTTGCCACGTAATCTTCATTGGTGAAATTCTTCAGCCACAAACCGAGTTCCCACCTGCCATCGCTGGTGGTGTAGTCAACCCTGGCATTCGCTACGACATAAGAACCATCAAACAGGGCAGGATGATCGATGCCGTTCAGGGCCCGCCGGTCGACATAGTTGAAATCAACCTGGGCAGCCATCGAGCCTCCGAGCATGGGCCATGCATAGCGGCCCAGACCGTTAAACGTCACATCAGGCGCATTCGGCATGGGCATGTCCCGGGTAGCTCCGGCAAATGTGATGTCTTTTTGTTTGGCATCCTGCAGGGAGAGGCCAAGAAGGAGTTCCAGGCCGTCGAACGGATTGGCAATCAACTCGATTTCAGCTCCCGTGTTCTCGGCGTCAGTATTAAATACGATCAGGTTAATCCCCTGCGCAGAAAAATTCTGGAAGCCTTGATAGTCATAATGAAACACACTTGCATTCAGGCGCGCCCTGCCATTGAATAACGTGGCTTTAACCCCACCTTCATAACTCTTCAACACCTCACCGTCGAATTCGAATAACGTATCTGCATCAAACAGGAACGTCGCCCCGGCGTTGAAGCCTCCCGCTTTATTGCCGCGACTGTATTTTGCATATACCAGCAAATCGTCAGTGGGCGTCCAATCCAGTTCAAACACTCCCGACCATTCTCCCTCACTGCGCTTTCTGGCAAGAGGTGGGCCGAGCTGCGCCAAGCCCCCGAAAAAGAAGTCGCAGGGGTCGGCAGGCAAGCCGAATGCTTCACCCGGTCCTGCATTGTAACAGAGCGGTATTGCAGCAATGTCTTTTTTGTCCTCCGTCCAGCGGAACCCGCCTATGAATGTAAACTGATCGGTTAACGCATACTCAGCCTGTAGGAAAACCGCATAGCTTTCCGTTTCAAGTTCGATGTAATTGTCGAAATCAACCAGGCAACAGTTCACCAGATCCGTATAAACTCCAATGTCATTGTCAATATTCAAGTAATAGGCGCCGGCCACCCATTTCAACTGATCTGTTTCACCGTGTAATTGTAGTTCCTGGGAAATCTGATTGCTATCCACATTCTGGTAATATGTAAACAACGGGGCCGGTGTGCTATCCGTATCTTCCAGGTATTGCTTCTCAAAATCCTGCCAGTTGGTAATGGACACGATTTTCAATCCGTCACTTATGGCCCATTCAATCTTGCCTGTTATTCCATAGTGATCACGTTTAAAAAATCCCGGTTCATCCAGGGCGACCTTGTTGTCACCATCGCCCGGTTCGGTAAATCCGAAACAGTCGGTTGCGCCGGGCGCCAATGGGAATGGCGGTCCCAACCAGGCTGCGCAAAAGGCATCCTGCTGCGCAGTTGTCCCTATCTTGGTCAAACCATCGCCGACAAGACCGGGTATCGCGCCGGGGGCGAAATCGTTCAATCCGGATCGAACATTATATCCCTGGCCGTAAGCATCGTCGCGGCTGTAGGTTCCGGTTATGTGTACGGACAAATCATCACTGGGTTCAAAAAGTAATTGGGCGCGGCCACTGAAATTATCGACATCGTTTACATCCGGGCCGATCCGGTTTTCCTGGTACCCGTCGGTATTTTCATAAGCAAGGGATAAACGGCCTGACAAGCTGTCCCCGACAGGTCCGCTTATGGCGCCCTCTGCGCGTATCTGACCGAATTCCCCACCTGTCAGTTCAAGATATCCTTCGTTCTCACGGGTCGGTTTGTTGGAGATTACATGCACCAGTCCGCCGGTTGCGTTACGTCCGAACAGGGTGCCCTGGGGGCCGCGTAGAACCTCGATGCGGTCGATGTCAAAAAAGCTGAACGCGACACCGCCCATATAACTGTTGTAAATTCCGTCCGAATAAACGGCGACCGGAGGTTCCTGGTGGTCGGCAAAGTCAAGCTGGGCCGACCCGCGGATAGTGAACTGGGTAGTCGTACCGCTGCCGAAGTCCGTCACCAGCAGGCCGGGGACCATATCATCCAGTTGCAGTGTCGAGGTAATGCCCAGCTGTTTAAGCTGTTTGCCGGAGTAAGCGGTGATGGAAATCCCGACATCCTGCAAGCTTTGTTCGCGTTTCTGCGCCGTAACGACTACTTCCTCCAGGACCTGTGCTATCGGATGTGTGGAAAACAACAAGACCGTTAAAAATACGGCAACACGACTGGTATTTTTCATTTATTCTCCCCTTTCCGGATCAATTCCGCTTAAGCATTATAATCATAACTGTTCCGAATCATCAAAAGCCACAAGCATTGCAATCCGGGTACACTTTTTGTTATTGCAGTCTGTTATATCATCGGCGCACGCGCTTACCGCCACCAGGCAGTCTGTTTCCGCCCTTAATTCGATATGGTCACCTTTTCTGGATGGGGATGCTTCAACAAACAGTTCACCATCTTCCCGCACCCCGGTGTTCATGAAAATATTGAAGGGATCAGGCAGGTTATCTGCAGATATTCCAAACGGCTCTACTGCTGCGGACAGGTTTTCGAAACAGCCATTGCGCGGACCGACGTCCAGTAAGTGTTCATAAACATAAGAATGGCACGGACAGAAAACAATATCATGGACGCCGACGCTATCCGCCACGATTGTAAACATGACGTTATCGCGGTTTGATATGAGTTGAGAACCGACCGTAAGCTGTGTACTCCAGTTACGCACCCGGGTTTTGGCCTGGGAGAATTTTTCCGCATAGTCGTTGAGGGAGAAGCAGACGAAATCGGCGACCTGGCCGCCGTCCAGGTCTTCTACACGCAGGATCTGTCCACGTTTTACCTGAACCGCCTTACCGGATTTGGGTTCGATAACGATTTTATTATTCATTTAAAGCCCCCTGTATATAGATCGTATTCTGTGTGAACGTAGTTCCGTTTGTCAAAGTTGATGGCCGTGACAATCCCCTGTAGCATCACAGGACTATCTTATCTGTATCCTCCATGCCTAAGCAGATAACCATCATAAGCACGGTTGCGGTGTGCCTGGCTTACACAATTGCCCTGGTTCCGGGGAATTTAAGCCCCTTGCTCGTCGGAGGACTCATTGCCGGTCTCGATCTCGGCGTGGCGGATACGGGTATGATCCTCAGTATTGAACTGTTACTGATGGGTATTGCTGCAACCGGCCTGGCAACACGAATATCCCGGACTGATGCCCGTATCGCCTGCCTGACTGGGGCGGTTATTTTGTTGTTGGGTCATGGGGTTGCCTCCCTGGCAGATAGTTTAGCGGAGGTTATTGCATGGCGCTGTATTGCAGGCATTGGGGCCGGCATCGTTCTTGCTGCTGTAAATGCGACCATTGCAGGCGCGCCAAACCCAACTCGCCTATACGGTTTGGCGCTGATAGCGCCGCCCTTGATTGGTTCAATAATCGCCTTCCTCATGTCACGAGCCATCGCCATGTTTGCCCATACGGGCGCTTACGGCGTGCTTGCGTTACTCACCCTGATTGTGCTGCCGGTACTTGTCGCATTTCCCGATTACCGCAAGGAGGCCATGTCAGCACGGCCCGCACCACTGCAAAATCACGCTCCCGGGATAGCCCTCCTGCTTGCCACCTTCATTACCGGAACGAGCATGATGGCCTATTTCGCATTCCTTGAACGACTTGGAGTCAGGTTGGATCTACCAATTGAACGCATAGGTGATATTTTCACTGCCGTTGTAGTCGCGGGCGCCATAGGCGCCGGATTTGCAGGAGCCCTCGAGAGACGTATCGGCCTCCGTATACCCTTGATATCAGGCGTTGTGCTGCATTTGACAGCTATTCTTATGGTAATCCAGGTTGAAACATTGCCTGCATACGTAGCAGGAGCAATGCTTGAAGGTATCACCCTGGTTTTCTTACTGACATTCCTGCTCACCGTGGCGGCCCTGCTCGACCCGCTCGGCCGCTGGGCATCCGCTACGGGCGGCGCTTTTTCGTTAAGCCTCGGCGCAGGGCCCTATCTTGGCGGGATGCTTATTGAGACAGCCGGGTTTGAGGCCGTTTCCATTTTGAATATTGTCAGCGCGATCGTGGTAATTTCAATGCTGATTTGGATCACGGGAAGGGAATTCAAATAAACCGGGCATACTCATCCAGGGTTACATCCATGCTCCTGCCTTGATGATATTATTTGTATGCCATGATTGTCAGATTCCTTCCGGTGGTAATCGAGACACCAGGCAAGAAAAGTCGAAAGTGGTTGCTGAGGCTGGTAAATTTGTGGAAGGGTCGACATAATTTCTATGTTTACGGGCATATATCGGATATCCATAATATGCAACAAGCGGCGCTGGAAAACAAACTCCTGCAATTGGCGACCGGTCATCAACTGGCGGCGTCACTTTACTTCGTTACGGTCAACAAAATTCCCGATTGCCTCAAGGATGGCCCACGAACGGCAGGGGACATAGCCACTGCAGCCGGTTTACCTGCAAGGGCTGTCTAGCGCGTGCTTCGGGCCATGACCACATCCGGTATATTCCGCATTCAGGATGGCAGGTTTTATTGACGTCAAGTCCATAGAACGGAATAAATGATCCCATGACATCTGTAGCCGGATGGTGGACGTTATCGTCCTGGAAGCAAAAATATGACGATGGCCGGGAGATGGCGCCATTCGGCGAAGACGTTGTCGGCCGCCTTTGCTACAGTGAAACGGGTAATTTTACCGTGATCATTTCGCGGAGCGACCGCCGGCCTTTCAAGACAGGCGGGCAATGGACTGCCGATAATAGCGAAAAGGCAAAGTCATATGAAGGTATGCTGGCCTATTTCGGACGCTATGAATTCGATGGCAACAGGATGCTTCATCATGTCGAAGCCAGCCTTTACCCCAATTGGGCCGGACATACCCAGATTCGCCTGGCCGCTATCGATAATGACATCCTGACGCTGAGTGCCCGTTTGGAAGAGGGAACAAGTGAGGCGAGAACCGCTGAACTTATCTGGAAACGCTTAAGGGCGGATAGCGAGACTGGAGATTAACGCCGAAACGGTGTGATTACTGAACCCAGGCAACTTTTTGGCCCGGAGCTGATTATGACAGACAATTTTAAATCTGATGAGCTACCGGCCTGATCCAAAGGCCCCATAACTGAGAATTCAGAACGACTCAGTAAAGTTTGAACTTGTAATCCGGGTCGTCGATGATTGCAAGTTCCCTGTTTGCCAGCTTGACCGCCAGTTCGTCCTGCAGGTCGGTTGCGTGCTCCAGCATCAGGTTGAGTTGCTGCCTGAGTTGTTCCCGGTAGTCGGCCTGGTAGTAAAGGTTCCCGGTTTCGCCGGGATCATTGACCATGTCGAACAGGGCATTGCTGCGCGCCCTGGGGTCGGCCGTGAAGTCCCGCAATACCAATTTCCATCCTTCCGAGCGCATCGCCCGCTCGTCGTACCAGGAGTTGTCGATGGCGGCCTCCGGGACGTTCTGCATGAATACCGGAGCCGGCCAGTCGTCCGCACCTGATGTGACCTCGGCAACCAGGTCTCTGCCATGAAAGGGCGAGCCTTCGCGGCCGGTAATGATCTCCATGATACGGCTTTTCGTATTAATGCCGGCGGCGCCAAGTATGGTCGGCGCGAGGTCCACCAGGTTGACGCCGGACTGCCAGGCTACGCCCTGCGGCAGTCGCGCGGGCCAGTGCATGATCATGGGTATGCGCGCGGCCTCATCGTAGGCAATGCCCATGCCGCGGTACGACCCCGGGCGTTCCTGAAACGAACCACCATGGTCGGTAGAGAGGATGATCAAGGTGTCATCCAGTAGCCCCCGTTGTTCCAGGGTCTGCACAATGCGCCCCACGTTATGATCCAGGCTGGTTACGGATGCATAATAATTTTTGTGGTCTATCTCCCTGTCCCGGTACATTTCGGCAAATTTGCGCGGCGGCTGGAAAGGCGCGTGCGGGGTGTAGTAGGACTGGTAGAGGAAAAACGGCCGATCGGCGTTTTCCTGGATAAAACGGATGCCTTCAGCGGTCTGAATATCCTCCCGGTAGGCGGATTGGTCCGGTTCGCCGACCCAGTGCGGCATGAGTGAATTATAGGACTTGAACAGGTCGAAAAATCCGGGGTTGCCCGCGCCCAGGTGCCACTTGCCGATATGGGCGGTGGCGTATCCCGAATTGGTGATGTATTTCACGAAGTTAATCGCCAGGTTGAAGCGTTCGTCGGCAAAGGGGTCGGCAATCGGATCATGGTACATGGTGGGCAGGTTCCCGGTAATGCCGGGTTCGTACATGGTCTTGCGCACCCCGTGGGCATGGGGATAAAGGCCGGTCATGATTGAGGCCCGCGCCGGACTGCACAGGGTAGCCGGTGCATAGGCATTATCGAAGCGGACACCGCGTTCGGCCAGCCTGTCCATATTGGGCGTTGAAACATCCTTGTCGGAGTAGACGCCCAGTGCGTCGCGTCTGCCCCAGTCAATCAGGATGAGAACGACATTGGGCGGGCGTTGCTGCTCATCATAGATCGGGTGAAGAGGAGATTCCTGTGTCCGGGCAGTAAGGATGCCCGACAGTAGAAAGGCAATGATGCCGGCCAGGGAAAACAGGATGGCGCCTGATATCTTATAATTGATTTTCATAAACCGTGGTCCCCGTAAAATATGACGATATACGTAAGAAAAGGTACTTGTTATGCCGGGAAGGGTCAACATATGAATGTTCAGCGTAAGACATGAAGCCGGCAATCTTTTTGGAATCATTGCGCAAGCTGCATTTTGAAAATGCGTTTAACCCTTATTCAGACCGTTGTGCCGTCCACGACCTGGAAGACGCGCCGCGCGCCCGGTCCCGGATGTTGCTGTCCCTGCTTGAGATGGCGGCAGAACGTGAGGTCGATTCCTTATGGATCGGACGTGATCTTGGTCATCGCGGCGGCAGACGGACAGGTCTTGCGTTTACGGACGACGTGAATGTTCAGGCACACACGGAACGCTGGGGTTTAACAATGCAACGACCGACGAAGGGAGAAGCGGTCACGGAACGGACTGCCGCTGTCGTCTGGCGCGTCCTTTCACAGGTCAGGGCTTCGGTTTTTCTCTGGAACGTCTTCCCGTTACACCCGCATGATCCCGGCAGTCCTTTCAGCAACCGGTCTCATAATTCCCGCGAACGCAGGGCGGGTGAGGAGTTTCTCTCACAACTCGTTGCGTTTTTACGCCCGAGCCGGCTGGTAGCAATCGGCAATGACGCGGCACAAACGGCGCGACGCTTGTTCGACCAGCACAGGATCATCCAGGTGCGGCATCCCAGCTATGGCGGTCAAATCAGGTTTTTAACACAGATGAATGAACTGTATCCCGGGATCGGGTTGTCCCGGGTAACTACTCGCAATGTTTAATTGCTTCTGTCACGGATGGAGTATACGAAAAGAACTTCACCCCGCATAACACTCCAGCGTAGCCTCCAGGTCCGCCTCCTCGAATTCCGCGGTAACTACGGCCCTGCCAATCTCCTCCAGCAATACCAGGTGCAGCCGTCCGTGCCTGGTTTTTTTATCCACGGCCATCAGTTCCCTGAGATGTCCGCGCCCGATCGTATCCGGCAGACTCACGGGCAGCCCCGCCTGTTCCAGCAGTGAGTTGACTCGCCGGACGTCACTCGCCGGGAACCCTGTCGTCCTGGCGGAAAGGTGGGCGGCCATTGACATACCCGCGGCCACCGCTTCGCCGTGCAGCCAGGTTTCGTAATTCAGGGCCGTCTCGATGGCGTGCCCGAAGGTGTGCCCCAGGTTCAGAATGGCGCGCAAGCCGGATTCCCGCTCATCCCGGCTCACAATCGCCGCCTTGTTCCGGCATGAAACCTCTATCGCATGGGCGAGGCAGGCCGCATCCCGCTGCAGCAACCCGTCCATGTTGTCCTCAAGCCAGTTGAAGAACTGCGCGTCATTGATGAGGCCGTACTTGATGATCTCGGCCACCCCGGCGCGCAGTTCCCGCTCCGGCAGGGAAGCGAGCACGTCCGTATCACTGAGTACCGCGACAGGCTGGTGAAACG
Source organism: Gammaproteobacteria bacterium (assembly GCA_965208655.1). GTDB lineage: Bacteria > Pseudomonadota > Gammaproteobacteria > Eutrophobiales > Eutrophobiaceae > JAAXHV01. The sequence continues at coordinate 212,439 of CBDBPJ010000007.1, read as the reverse complement.
CGCCTATCATATTTTTCCCAAGCCGGTGATTCACCGCGGTCTTGCCGCCGACGGCAGAATCAACCTGTGCCAGCAAGGTGGTGGGAACCTGCACATAACTCACGCCGCGCTGGTAGCAGGACGCGGCAAACCCGGTCACGTCGCCGATCACCCCTCCACCCAGGGCAACCAGCGTACAGGTACGGCTGAATTGCTCTTCCAGTAACCGCGTGATGATAGTGTTCATGGTTTCGACTGTTTTCCGGCGCTCGCCGTCTTCGACGATCAAGGTCCGGGATGTTATGCCCGGTAAACCTTCAAGCAATGCACCAAGGTACAAGGGGGCAACAACGGTATTGCTGACCACCAGGGTCTGTTCGCTCAACCGGGGAGCGAGAAGGTCGGCAGCTTGAGCCAGCAGGCCGGCGCCGATGTAAATGGGATAGGAGCGGTCTCCCAGTTCCACGACAACCTGTTTCATGCCTGTTTCACCATTTTGCCGATCTGCCTGACAACAATCGGAATACTCCTGTTGTTGGTTTCAATGACCATGTCAGCCAGTTGCTGGTAAACCGGTTCTCTCTGGGTCAATAACTCACGAATCTTCGCCAGTTTATCACCGGATTGCAGCAACGGACGCCTGCGATCCATCCTTACCCTGCCGGCCAGGTGTTCCGCAGTAGCCCGAAGGTAAATGATCAGGCCGTTGTCCCTAAGTAACTGCCGGTTTTCCTGAGCCAGCACCGAGCCGCCGCCGGTCGCCAGCACGATGTCCCGTTTCCCCACCAACTCCCTCAGCATGCCGGTTTCCCGCCGCCGGAACCCTTGCTCCCCTTCGATGTCAAAAATCACATCGATGCTGACCCCGGTTCTTTTTTCAATCTCACTGTCTGAATCCCGGAAATCCTTGCCCAACTCCCGCGCCAGTTGCTTGCCGATAGTCGATTTACCGGCGCCCATGAGGCCAATGAGAAAGATATTTTCAGCCATCTTCATATTCGTCCGGATTAAGGCGCGCGCAGGTTAAAACGATATTATGTACCGGTAACAAATCTATTACACTACTAATATGCGGGTAAACTCCCTATTCAAGGCGCTGGCGGTGGTTATTATCATCGGCGTTGCCGCGTCGAGCTTTTATATTGCTTCCAACCTGCCGGAAATCGATATGCTGCGCGACGTACGCATGCAGGTTCCGTTGCGTGTCTACAGCCAGGACGGATCGCTGATCGGGGAGTTCGGCGAGAAGCGGCGCGTCCCGGTGTTGATCGATGAGGTTCCCGAACAGTTGATCCAGGCCTTCATTGCAGCCGAAGATGACCGCTTCTACGCCCATCCGGGCGTTGATTGGCAGGGCCTGCTGCGAGCCGCCATTTCACTGGTCAGAACCGGGGAGAAAAGACAGGGCGGCAGCACAATCACCATGCAGGTTGCACGCAATTTTTTCCTGTCCCGGGAAAAAACCTACATGAGAAAACTGAACGAAATTTTCCTGGCGATCAAGATAGAGAGAGAACTGACCAAGAATGAAATTCTCGAACTTTACCTGAATAAAATCTACCTGGGTCAACGCGCATACGGCGTGGGCGCCGCGGCCCAGGTCTATTACGGCACAGGTATAACAGGCCTGAACCTGGCGCAGCACGCGATGCTGGCGGGGTTGCCGAAGGCGCCGTCAAGGACGAACCCGGTAACCAGCCCTGAGCAGGCGCTGCAACGCAGGTCGTACGTGCTGCGGCGCATGCTGGAACTCGGTTATATCGACCAGGCCCGTTTCCAGGCGGCAGACAACGCGCCCGTAACTGCTTCCCTGCATAGTCCCAGTATCGATCTCGAGGCTCCCTACGTCGCCGAGATGGTGCGCAAGCACCTTGTCGAAGAGTACGGAGAAAGCGCCTATAGTGCCGGTTACGTAGTGACCACGACCATCCGTGACACACTCCAGGTTGCCGCGAACCGCGCCCTGAACCGGGCGTTGCTGCAATACGATGAGAGACACGGTTACCGCGGCCCTGAGCAACACTACGAGCTCACACCTGGTATGACCGGGGACGGCTGGGATCAACTGCTTGCAGCCCATTCCACTGTCGCCGACCTGTTGCCGGCGCTGATTATCGATGAACGGGGATTTGCCGCGTCAGCCTGGGTCCGGGGTATCGGCCGCATAGAGCTTGACTGGAACAGCCTGGGATGGGCGCGCAAGTATATCAACGAGAACGTACGGGGTCCGGCGCCAAGAAACACCGGTGAAGTAGTCAGTGTCGGCGACATCGTGAGGGTCAGGGAGGGCTCCGATGGAAAGTGGCGCCTGGCGCAGATTCCCGACATAGAAGGTGGCCTGGTTTCCCTGGGTCCGCATAACGGCGCTACCCTGGCACTGGTCGGCGGCTTTGAATTTTATCGCAGCAAGTTCAACCGCATCACCCAGGCCGAACGCCAGCCGGGATCAAGTTTCAAGCCGTTTATCTACTCGGCTGCGCTGGAAAACGGCTTCACCGCGGCCAGTGTCATCAATGATGCGCCTATCGTGTACGACGATCCCAGCATTGAAGATAAATGGCGCCCGGAGAACTACAGCGGCAGGACGTTTGGCCCAACCCGGCTGCGGGAGGCGTTGCGCCGTTCGAGGAACCTCGTTTCCATCCGTTTGCTGCACGCCATGGGTGTGCGGAATGCACTGCGGCACGTGGAAAAATTCGGTTTTGACGTCGATAAACTGCCCGGGAACCTCTCACTGGCCCTCGGCACCGGCTCCATCACCCCCTGGCAACTGGCCAGTTCCTATACGGTACTCGCCAACGGCGGGTACCGTGTGGAACCGTTTTTCATCACCCGGATTGAAACCTACACGGGCGACCTGTTGTTCGAGGCGCAACCCGCCACCGTCTGTTCCCACTGCCCTGACAACGAACCAACAGGGATGGAAGCTCCAGAGACCGGTACGGCAGACGAATCCGGAACAGCGGATGCGGTCCCGGTAGACAATATTGCCGAACGGGTAGTCAACCCGCAAAACATCTGGATCATGAACGAACTGACCCGGGACGTGGTTCGACGCGGAACCGGGGCAAGGGCCTACCGGGAATTGCAGCGGGATGACCTCTCCGGCAAGACGGGCACTACAAACGAGCAGCGTGACGCCTGGTTTGCCGGGTTTAATTCATCCGTTGTGGCCGTTGCCTGGGTAGGCTTTGATGACTTCGAACCCATGGGTCAGGGCGAGGTAGGCGGCAGGACCGCGTTATCGATATGGATTGAGTACATGCACACAGCATTGAAGGACGCTCCGGTCAACCTGGGAGAGCGTCCTGCAGACATTGTTACCATACGGATTAACGGTGAGACAGGTTGCCCGGCAGAAGCAGGGGATACGGATGCGGAATTTGAAGTCTTCATGGCAAACCGGCTACCCGATGCGACAGAGTGCAGCAGGATGCTGATACCGTACGACAACAGTCCTGAAAAGACTGACGCCCCCGGCCGGTTGTTCTGAACCTGTGAAAAAAACATATTTACAGGTGGCATTGCCGGTGCCGCTGCGCCGCTATTACGACTACGTAATCGGTGAAAATTTCCAGCCTGTTGAGTTTCAGCCCGGGATGCGGGTAAGCGTCCCGTTCGGCCGGCGCAGGGAGCAGGTCGGTATAGTGGCCGGTGTTGCCGACCGGACTTCACTGCATCCGGAGCAACTAAAATTCATCAACAACGTCATTGATTACGAGCCGATTTTTTCAGCCCGCCATCTTGAGTTGCTGCGTTGGGCTACCGACTATTACCACCATCCGGCAGGTGAGGTGTTGTTCAGTACGCTCCCCGCACTCCTGCGCCGGGGAAAGCCGGTTGACAGGGGCTATGACGAGATATTTGCGGCCGGCGCCGAAGGAGACACGGCAGAGCCGGGAAACCACGCGCCTGCGCAACAATCGTTGTTACGAATTTTGCGTAACAGTCCGGCAGGATTGACCCGGCAGGAACTCAAGGCGCGACAGGCCCAATATGCCAGGCCGCTGAATGCGCTGCTTGAGAAGGGGCTGGTCATACGGACTGTAACCGGACTCCCCGGCGCGGTAGCGGAAGCGATCGAAGAGCGCGGATTTGCACTGAACCAGGAGCAAATCGAGGCGGTCAACTCGATCTCGGCAAACCCGGAAACCCACCATACCCACGTATTGCAGGGGATCACCGGCAGCGGCAAGACCGAAGTCTATATCGAAGCCGTGAGACGCGTGATAGCGCAAAACAGGCAAGCCTTGATCCTGGTGCCGGAAATCGGTCTGACCACGCAGTTTATCGACCGCGTCAGGCAGAGGTTACAGGTCGACATCCGGGTGCAACATTCCGCCCTGAATGAAACTGAACGCCTGCGCAACTGGCTGGCGGCAGGAAACGGTGACGCCGCGGTAATCATAGGAACCCGCTCTGCGGTGTGGACGCCACTGAAATCACCCGGGATATACGTTGTTGACGAGGAACACGATCCGTCCTACAAGCAGGACAGCGGGTTTCGATATTCAGCCAAGGATATCGCGGTGGTGCGCGGCAAGTTTGATAATGTGCCGGTGGTGCTGGGCTCCGCCACACCCTCCCTCGAAACCATAAAAAACATAAGAAGCAGGAAATATACACGGCAGCGCCTGCCGTCACGGGCATCCGGGGCCGAAACGCCGGAAATCCGTTTTCTCAACCTCAGGAATAAACCCGTCTACGGCGCGGTATCGAAGACCCTGCTTGACGCGATCGGCGTCACCCTGGAAAACAATAACCAGGTGCTGCTGTTTTTGAATCGCAGGGGTTATGCGCCGGTCATCCTCTGCCACAGTTGCGGCTGGCACGCTGAATGCGATCGTTGCAGCGTGAAGATGACCTGGCACGAAGATAAAAACAGGCTGGTCTGCCATCATTGCGACGCACGCCGGAAATTGCCTGGCAGGTGTCCGGATTGCGACCAGTCGGAACTCATGGAAGTAGGTCACGGCACCCAACGCCTGGACCGGACCCTCGCCGAACATTTCCCGCAGGCCAGGATACTGCGCATAGACCGCGACAGCACCCGGCGCAAAGGCTCTATGGAGAAGATGATCAGGCAGATCACCAGTGGTGATGCGGACATACTGATAGGCACCCAGATGCTTGCCAAGGGTCACCACTTCCCCAGGTTGACACTGGTAGGGATCATCGACGCGGACGCAGGTCTTTTGAGCACCGACTTCCGCGCCACGGAGCGTATGGCCCAACTCATCGTCCAGGTAAGCGGCAGGGCCGGACGGGAGGACAGGCCCGGCGTTGTTTTCATCCAGACCCATTTCCCCGGCCATCCGTTGCTGCAAGCGCTGGTGACCCGGGATTATAACGAGTTCGCCGGCATGCTGCTTACCGAGAGAAGGAAAGCGCAATTACCGCCATATTCCTGCCTGGCACTGCTGGGGGCCGAGGCCGCAATCCAGGAAGCCGCAGAGAAATTTCTGCACTGTGCCCGCCGTGAACTGGAAAAACTCGATACCGGACTGAGTATTCTCGGACCCGTCAGCGCGCCCATAGAGAAGAGGAAAGGGCGCTTTCGCAATCAGTTGCTGATCCAGTGCGGCAACAGGAGCCTGTTGAGAAAAGTGCTCGCACCGTGGTGCCGGTTACTGGAAGACCTGCCGGAGGCAAAAAGGACACGGTGGCATTTGGACATCGATCCCCAGGATATGTTATAGAGACGGATATTTGGGGTCAGAGTAAAAACTCACGACTGGAGGAAGTTTATCTCATCAGGACAAACATGAGTTTTTACTCTGACCCCAAATATCTTCAGGTCGTATCCTGTTGCGCCCGCAGTTCCAGCAGCACGAACTCTATCTGGTTGTCCTGCAGCCTGCGGCGGATGTCCCGCATCTCGTCAATATTCTTGAACGGTCCGAGACGAACCCGGTGGCGGACATCCTGCTCATTGAGCAGGACGCGCTGGATATCGGCAAATATGCCCAGTAACGCAAGTTCTGCCTTGACCTGGTCGGCCGAACTGAAATCCCTGAACGAGCCTACCTGAAGGACATATCCGGTAATATCATCATCTGCGTCTTGGTCACGGGCCGCTTGCTGTTCCTGCTCATCAGTATTATTCACGCTCTCATCGCGTTCGCTGATTTCCACCGTGTCCTGGTCATCTGCTTGTTCCTGCTTGTCCTTCTCGCCGGCCATCCATTCGGAGATATTGACCTTCTTGTTGCGCAACGTGTCGTAGAAAGTGAATGTGACATCCGGTTGACTCCGTTCGGTTTGTGACTGGCTGTCTGCGACTACTGCCGGTTTATTCATTTCGCTGCCTGGATCAGACTCGACCGTCTGATAACGCAGAAAGACAACAAATGCAACCAGTAAACCGATGGATAATCCGGAAAGAAAGGACAGGAGATTTCCTGTTATAAAGGCCCGTTCCCGCCTGGAACTGCTCCTGGTTTTTTTATGGTTTCTCGACATTACCCTCTGTTCGGGAAGCGAATATTGCAAGGATTAATGTGCCGGCAGGCATTTAATATATCCAATTCCATTCGGAAGACTGCGCGTACGGAAGTCTATCACAGATATGAGACTGCGAGGATCTATTTACAGCGCCGCTACCAGGAATGCGACCATTGCAACGGCTGCCGCCAACGCTGCATACGGTAGCTGCGTAAGCGCATGCTCGACCACGCCACAACCACTGCCATGTGCGGAAAGCACCGTTGAATCGCCGTAAAAGCATGTGTGGCTGCCGAACGCGCTGGCTGAAATCAATGCTCCGATCACCAACGCCATATCAGCTTCAACACTGATGGCAAGCGGTATGACTATAGGCATGGCTACGGCAAATATGCCCCAGAACGACCCTGTTGCAAAAGCCAGCAAGGCCATGATTACAAATGTAACAACGGGCAATAACAACGGCGTCATCAGGGGTTGCACCGCACCTATCACGTAGGATGCCAGGCCCAGTTGATCATTGACCTCCTTGAGCATGAAGCCGGCCACCACCGTTCCCAGGGGAAGCAGCATCGACTTGAACCCCTCCAGCATGGTGTCGAAGACCTGCGCCGGCGGCAGCAACCTTTGTGCAAGAACCGATATGATGGTAATGCCAAGGGCAACGATGACCCCGTTCAGGATATCGGCGTCCAGGTACCAGGTAAAAAAGATCAGTGAGAGAATGGGGACAAAAAAGTTCAACCCTGCCCTGCCATCCTGTTCCTTAGCCGCCGTATCTGCAAGGTCGCGTTGTTCCTTCCGTATCCTCATCTCATATTTACGAGCGTTCTCGTCCTCAGCTCTGGACATTGCGCCAAGCAAGGGGATCTTTTTCAGTATAACCAGGGGAACAATGATAACTGCTGCCCAGGCGTAGAACATGTAGGGTATCGCTTCCATGTAAAGCAGGAGTCCATCCCCGGGCCCGGCTCCCGTATTTTCTTCCAGCAAAGCGGCAAAATACACGGCCCACGTCGACAAGGGCACCAGCACACAGATAGGTGCGGCGGTTGAGTCTACGACATAAGCCAGCATCTCCCGGGAGACACCGAATTTGTCCGTTACCTTTTTCATCGACGAACTGATGGTCAGGGCATTCAGGTAGTCATCAATGAATATTGCCAGGCCAAGCGACCAGGCCGTCATCAACGCGCCAATGCGGGTTTTGACCCTGGTCGCCACCAGTCCGCCGAATGCGGCCGCGCCACCGATATTCGCCAGTAATGCGATCAGACTCCCCATCAGGCCGCAGACAATGATGATCCAGCCTATGGTTGCGTCGCCCATCACGGACAACATGACGCCGGTAAAATTGGTCAGCAGATCTGCGGGCGCCAGGATCAGCAATCCGATAACAGAACCGGCGATCAGAGGTTCTATGGTTCGCTTTGAGATAACTGCGAGGATCAGCACCGCCAGGGTGGGGACCAGGCATTCAATTCCGGTGGAGGCCATATCTCATCTACATCGACTAACCCTTGAACTGTTCCACCCTCAACATCAACACACACCTGCCGGCTGTTGTTGTATCAGGCAATGTATTCCACCGCCCGCGTAATTAAGTGGAGTTGGGTCTATCTGGACTATATCGCGTCCAGGATAAGCGGTTTTCAGTATACCTGCGGTTGCGTCATCCTTAACCTGATTTCCGTACCTGGGTGCGATAACCAGTCCGTTGGTAACCAAATAATTGGCATAGCTCGACGCCTTGACGATATGGACAGATTCACCCATGGGAAATGCCGGCGCGCCATCCGGATAATCCAGTGTTGCCAGGAAATCCCTGTACATGGGCTCATCGGGTTGAACGAGCATAAACTCAGTATCAGGAACCGTGATGCGGGTAATCTCGAACGGTCTGCCATTCACGTCCGCCGCGCCGGACAGAATTCGATATGCCTCTTCAAGCCGCTGGTAGTTGATGGCTGCTATCGGATCCATTGAGGCTTCTTCCTCGCTGACCTGGGCCAGGACTATCCTGTTGACACCTGCGAACTGGCAAAGTTCATCCAGGTGACCGCCGGTGGTCTGGGGGCCATACAGTAAAATTGTCTCGCCGTCGGCGTTAGCATACGGGATAGGGCCTCTGTCCGCCTGTAAGTCCTCGTACAACCCATCGTTCAACCAGATGATCCGGGTCGCGCCAAGAATGGATCTGTAAGCGGCCTCCAACTCAGCACCTGTCACACCCGGATTCCGCCGGTGTTCCACTGAACGGTTGACCAGGAGCACACCGTCGCCATTATGGACACGACCGCCACCTTCGCTGATTACCCCGGTACAAAGAACAGTATTTATGCCGAGGAATCCGGCAATCGATCCGGGTAATTGCGTCATCCCGACAGAAACTTCATCGGTCATATCGGCATAACCCCACTGGTTTTGTGCAAATGACGCAATTGCCAGCCTGTTCGTTTTGCGGTTTATGAGAAATATCGGGCCGAAATCACGTATCCAGATATCTACTTGCGGTATCGCCAGAAAATTCATATACGGCGTAACCGGCCAGCCGTGTTGCCGCAGCCAGTCCCGGGCCGCGCAGATACCCTGCTCATCCGTGCATAAAATGTTCGACCTTATCCGGTAATGCGACAAGGTGTGCAGGATCTCGGCGATGGTTTGCCGGGTGTCCAGGCGGGGGTCATTGAACCACTGGAACCTCGGCCAGGCCAGCCAGTTGGACGAGTGGGGTTCAAATTCGCCGGGCATCACGTAGGTTGGCGCATGCGAAACGTTTCCGTTACCCCTGGACATTCTGACTTATCTGATAACCGCTGTTGGATCAGCGGATAGTATCACTAAAACCGCAGTGATAGATCCACGCCATAGGTTCTCGGTATGCCGGGTGTCCTGAGTATGGAACCGAATGCCTGCAGGTTGTTCACATAGATGAAATACTCCTTGTCCGCCAGGTTCTTGCACCAGACGCCGACAGACCAGTTGTCCGCATCGGAACCCAGGCCGACCCGCGCATTGAGCAGTGTATAACCATCAAGTTCGCTGAAATTGATGTTGTCGGATTCACCCCAGTGGTCGGAAAGGGTATTAAAATCGAATTGGGCATGACCTTTCCAGCCTTCAGCCACACGCATCTGGTACCTGATCATTCCGTTTGCGCTGAATTCGGGCGCATAAGGCAGTTCATTGCCGTCCAGACGTTCCTGGACGTTAAACGGACTCGTGGGTATCCCTTCGGTCTCCGTATCGAGCCAGGTTACTCCGAATTTGATATCCAGGTCCTCGATCGGCGCAAACCAGATTTCTGATTCGACGCCATATACTTCGGCATCGGCAGCGTTTTCATTGATCAGGAGAGAATCAACCACGCCGGTGCCGTCGACGGACAGCGCAAGAATGGCATCTTCATAGTCATAATAGAATACAGAAGTATTCCAACGCAGGGTGCCGTCCAGCAAGTCGGACTTCATACCGATCTCATAAGCAGTAAGCGTCTCCTCATCATAAGGTTCCTGCAGTATCTCCTGTACGGTTATGTCACCGATGAATCCGCCGCTCTTGAAACCGTTGGAGATCCCGGCGTAGACCATAATGGTATCGGAGATATCCATGCTGGCGCCCACGCTCCAGGATACCTCATTGAAGCTGATCTCCCTGTCGACGTAGGCTTCGTCGAAAACCGACGGATCGGAAAAGTCCCCCGGCAGCGGGCCGGGAGACGGCACAAATTCGCCGTCAGCGGTCGGGCCGCTGCCAAAATCCACGTTAATGGTGCCGCCTTCGAAAGAACGTTCCTCGTCGGTGTAGCGGATCCCTGCCGTCACGGAGAACCGTTCCGTCAACCGGAACTCGTTATGCAGGAATGCCGCGAACGAATCCGTCTCGAGAATATAAGCGTGGTTCTGGCGGAAATCGAAATCACCCGCATCCGTTTCCGTGCGCGGCGTCTCAAGTTCATCGGTTGAATAGAACAGCCCGAGAGTCCAGACCCAGCGGCCATCATCGGGAGAAGACAGGCGCACTTCTTCGGAAAACTGCTCAAAATCGGTTTCATAACCGACGTCGATACTGCGCACAACGGTCCCGTCAGCGTCTTCCTGCGATTTCCGGTCAACGGTATTGTAGGCTGATATCGAAGTGAGTGTTGCGAACCCCAGGTCATAGTCGGCGCTGAAAACAACGCCGAACGCATCGATCTCATCCCGGTTGATAAGGCCCTTCTGCAGGGTATAGGGATCATCATCGTCCCTGAGGATTGCGCCTTCACCATCGAATGAACAGGCACCGGATAACCCCAGGTTCCCGGCTACGACCGGGTCACAGATATTGAATTCAGCATCATTGGTGAACGTGGGAACGCCTTCATATTGATTTCCCTCGGAGTCATCCTGGCCGCCGAATACCAGCAGGTGCGCGCTCAGATCTTCGGAAATATCCCACAACAACTGTCCCCGTACGGCATAGCGATCCTGTTCTCCAATCTCACCCAGGGTCGGATGGGTGTATGGACCACCGTCCTGCTGTGAGACGTTGAAAGACAGACGCCCGGACAGTGTTTCGCCCAACGGGCCACTTACGAAACCTTCAACAGTGTATGCCTCGTAATTTGCGTAACCGAGATCCAGTCCGGCTTCGAATTCCCCGGTGGGCCTGTTCGAAAAGAAATTAACCGATCCGCCGGTCGAATTACGTCCGTACAACGTACCCTGTGGACCTTTCAACGCCTCTACCCGTTCGATATCGAACAACAGGAAATTCAGCAGGGTGGAGTTGCCGTAATATACTTCGTCCACGTGAACGGCTACGGGAGAACTCTGGATCGCGGTAAAGTCGTTCAGGCCGATGCCGCGCAACACGAAATTCGGAATGGCGTTGGTCGATGAATAGGATACTATCAGGCCGGGGATCTGGTACTGGACGTCCGCCGCAGAGCGCAGGCCCAGCGCGTCCACTTCTTCACCGGTCAGCGAGGTAATTGCAATGGGCACGTCCTGCACGCTCTGTGCACGTTTCTGGGCAGTAACGATAATTTCCTCAATGGTGGCGGCGGCTGTTTCCGCCACGCCGAAAACAGCGCTGAAGAAGACTGGCGCCGCAATGAATTTACCCAGCATCGATTTACCGTATTTCAAGATACTCATTTGCCGTTCCTCCAACACTCATTGCCAGACTAAAGACTAGCAATGAGACATGGAACGGACTATATGACTTTTGTTATATATGCTGCCTCAGGCCGGCAACGGCCTAGATGTCTGATGGCGGGAGCAGGCGCGCCAAGGGGTCCGTGTCGCCTGCCGGGTCCATGAATTTCAATGCTTCGATTACAAGGGAAAAGAGTTCCGACTGTGAACTGATATCAAGCTTTGTGTAGATACTGTGCCGGTGGATACGCACGGTCCCCTCGGATACGCCCAGGCGTTCAGCAGTGACCTTTACCGAGTACCCGCGTAACAGGTGGTCAAGGATCATCTTCTCCCGCGGGGTCAGGACACTGGTCCCAAGTCTTTCCATAGCCTCCTTGAGTTTTGTGTGGAAACCGGCTCTCAATTCCGTATCAATCATGCCCTGACGCGGTACGGACTTGCCCGAGGACCGCTCCACGACCAGCCGTAAAAAATCATGGACCTCCTCCAGGATGCCCCGCGTGCGTTGTTCGAACCTGCGCGCCCCGGTCTCCCGCCCCAGGGATATAGCCACGGATTTGTCATCACCTGTCTGAAAGAACAGGTTGATTTCATCCATAAGGCCGTAAGCAGCGAAAAACGTGTTGAAATACTCTCCTTCCCTGAAATCGTCGGGAGAGAGTTCGGCAAGTGAATAACAGCCCTCCAGGGGATCACCAAGGCTGGCATGAAAGAACGGGTCCAGCAGGTAGGCGCCCTGTATGTATGCACTGATACGCGCACCCGCGGGATCGTCGACGGCATGGGAAAACAACACCAACGGCATGGTATCGCCAAGATACTGGATCACACTCATGCTGCTGATATCCAACGCTTCCTGAAGCGTGTGAAAAATATAACGCCAGACCTCGTCGATATCAGCCGTCCCCAGAATTTGCCCAAGTTCGGCATTCCATGCGGAAGAAAGATTCATCGTCACGCAATATACTGCATTGAGCTCGTCTATAACAATTGATAAATGGCGGCAGCCGTTCTCCTCAATATAATTCTACTGCTCAGAGATGAAGTACGAGCCGCAAATCGAAGAGGAGAACCCCATGAATAACGTTTTCGGAAACATACATCAGGAATACGACCGGAAACACATTCTGCATCCGTTCGCAGAATTTCCACGCTTTCTCAATGAAGGATCGCGGGTGTTTGACAGGGCGGAAGGCGCTTATGTTTATGATGTTGACGGGCAACGATATCTCGACGGCATTGGCGGCCTCTGGTGTGTGAATATCGGCTACGGCAGGCAGGAAATGGCGGACGTGATTGCCGAACAGGTTCTCAGGCTCCCCTTCTACAATTCGTTTACCGATATGTCATCCGTACCTGCATCTGCCCTGGCCGCGAAACTGGCGCAACTGGCGCCTGCGGACCTGAACCATGTCTTCTTCACGACCGGAGGTTCGACATCGGTCGACACTGCAGTCCGGCTGGCCCATTATTACTTCCAGGCCAGGGGTGAGCCATCCAGAAAGCAGATCATATCCCGCGAGAATGCTTACCACGGCAGCACGTATCTTGCAGCGTCCGTTTCCGGGATAAAGCGAAATTACGCCGGATTTCACAATCTGGCAACCGATGACGTACCGCTTGTCTACCACGTATCGTGTCCCAACGTATACCGGCCGTTTGAGGGCATGTCCGAAGCGGAATACTGCGATGCCTTGATAAACGAACTTGAGGCGAAAATCCACGAAATCGGGGCTGAAAATTTAGCCTGTTTCTTCGCAGAACCGATTATGGGAGCAGGCGGGGTAATAATGGCGCCGGACGGATATCACAGACGCGCACTGGACATTTGCCGCCGTTACGACATTCTCTACGTGTCAGATGAGGTAGTCACGGCATTCGGCCGGCTGGGCCACATGTTTGCATCAGAAGACATGTTCAACATTACACCCGACATCATCCTGGCAGCAAAAGGCATTACGTCGGGGTATGTACCCCTTGGAGCAACCCTTTTCTCCGATCGTATCTCCCGGGCAATCATCGATGACGGTGTTTTCGCCCACGGTTTTACCTATTCCGGTCATCCTGTTGCCTGTGCCGCGGGCCTGAAGAACATCGAAATCATCGAGCGTGAGAATCTCTGCAGCCATGTGCGTGAAACCGGGCCTTACTTCGAGCGATCGCTGGCAACCCTGATGGATCTTGATATCGTCGGTGACGTACGCGGCAGGTGTTTCATGCTTGCGGTTGAATTCGTCCGCGACAAGGCGATAAAGCAGAACTTCGATTATTCTGTCGAGATCGGGCGGCGAGTTGCGCTGGAAGCATACCGGCGCGGCCTGATTGCCCGCAACGTGGGTGACTTTATCATCCTGTCTCCGCCCCTTACACTCACAAGAGAACAAATTGACTGGGTCGTGAACACACTGCGTTCGTCGATTCTCAAGATCATGGATGACCTGTAAACCGACGCAATGACGTCCTGACCCCTTACGGCCTGCCCGCCTCAACCAATGCTTCGGCCAGAAGTTCCGGGTTGGTATAACACACCTCATGGCTACCCGGCTTTTGCACCACCCTGCACAGCCCCAGGCGATCCGCCATCCTGGGATACCAGGCATATTCACCGTGTGGCAGTACGATATCATCGGTGAAGTTGATGTAACTCGTTGGAACCTGCAATCTCTGGAAGCCGCGCATCGGGATCTTTTCCTGCTGGGAGTAGGCGCAGATCGGTCGCAGCTGGGAGTAGACCTTTTTCGCCGTTTCCAGGTCCGCATCATTGATAAACCTTTCACGAAAAACATCGAACGGCAATATCCAGTTCGCTCTCTCGCCATCTCTCTTGATCACCGCGTCAAACATCTGCTGATGTACGGGCGGGATGACATCGTAGATCGACTCTCCGTCTTCCATCACCATAGCGTTCTGAAACACCACCCGGGTGATTCGATCCGACAACTGTTCTGCAACGCCCGGGATGACGATCCCGGCAAAACTGTGGCCTGCCAGTATGAAGTCGCGTATGTCTCTCTCGAGGATGTAATCGACCACGGATTTCACACAATCCGCCCGGGTAAAAAATTTCCCGGCCTCCTCGCCGTGACCGGCCAGTGTCGGCGCGTAAGCGACATGACCCTGACTGTTGAGTTCCGTGATAACCCCGTCCCAGCAGGACCCGTCGTGCATGGAGCCATGCACCAGTACAAATGTCAGTTTCAAACCTGTTTCCTCCCCTGTTCCGTTAAGCCGGGCTATTGCCCAATTCATTAATTACTTCAGCTACGGTCACCACCCGTCCGAATAATTCACGCACCGTGCCCAGCGTGGCTTCATGCAGGCGCTCTTCAAATGCCGCCGTCGCGTCGCTGGTAAAGGCGACCTTGTAATCGTGTTCGAAGGCGCTGCGCGCGGTGGATTCGCAACAGCAGTTCGTCGTCACTCCGGTAATGATAACCGTGTCCGCACCAATGTTCTTCAGCAAGGTATCAAGATCCGTTCCGTGAAACGCGTCGTATTTATGCTTGACGACATGAAATTCGTTATCCAGCGGGGCCGGGAGGTCCGAAAAGAATTCGAAGCTGTGGGTATTCCTGAACAACACCCGCTGCTCCCTCAGCGGAGGATACTTATCCAGCAGGAGGCCGCCGTAGGGCGCGCTGCTGTCAAGCCGGACCCAGATCACCGGTACGCCGTGGTTTCTGCACTCCGCTATCAGCTGCGTGAGCCGGGTTATGATTGCGCGACCCATCGGCGCCTCAAGCATGGCGCCCGGTTCCAGAAAAGCGTTCTGCATATCGATTATGAGCAGGGCGGAAGTTTCCCGGTTAATGCGGAAAAAAGCCTCCCCTGTTGTCGTTGCTGCGCGCGCGGTACTCATCAAACTGTCAGCCGAACGTAAATCTCCATTTGGATATTCTACACATCAGCCGGCAGGGTCTCCACGGAAGTCGAACCGGGCTACCGGCTGTCCGTGCTTCGTGTTCACAAGACCCTGTGCGTCAAAATAGTCAAGCAACTTCTGCACGTGCCGAATCCCAGGCGATGAGCGCTCTCTTGCGTTCAATTCCCCAGTGGTAACCACCCAGTTCCCCCGATGTGCGCAGGATGCGATGGCAGGGTATCAGGTAGGAAACGGGATTTGCGCCTATTGCAGAAGCAGTGGCTCGTATAGCCGAGGGTTTACCGCTCATCTGCGCCAGTTGCCGGTAAGATACGAGACTGCCTTCCGGGACCCGCAGCAGCGCGCGCCAGACATTGACCTGGAAGTTGGTTCCTTTCACGAACAGTTGAAACCCCATCTTTTGCGTCCTGCTGCCGGGGTTGAATAACTTGTCGGCTGTCGGCGCGGTACGCTGCGGGTCATGGGTAATCTGCGCGGCAGGCCAGCGCCTCTGCAGATCTATCGCTTCATGGTCAAGCCTCTCCCCAGACCCGAATGCCAGTTCACAGATACCTCTACCGGTGACCGCCAGTAACATCAATCCGAACGGGCTGGCGTGAACGCCGTAATAAATCTTCAAGCCGTTGCCCAGGCGCTTGTACTGACCCGGGGTGACCGCTTCGATGGATACGAACTGCTCGTGCAACCGGCCCGGGCCGGACAGTCCCAGGTCCAGCGCGGCATCCAGCACGCTGGCTGATTTGTCCAGCAACTCCTTTGCGTGCTGTACGGTCAGGAATTCCAGGAACCGCTTCGGGCTGACACCCACCCACGCTTTGAATTTCCTCTGGAAATGCCAGGGACTCAAGCCGGTGTGCGATGAGATTTGCTCAAGAGAGGGCTGCCGCCCGGCGTTATCACGTATATAGGCGATTGCCTGCGCGATCTGTTTGTAATTTTCTGCCGGACCTTGACGGGATGCGGTATTCATGGGGGAAGTATAAGTTATTCACCGATCCCATCCACCCGTTTCTTGCTGTTTGATTCAGAAGAAAACCTGAGTCCGGAGGTACAATAATTGGATATACTTAATACAGGTCATTTTGCCTTGTATTTTACTTAAAGTAATATATTATGGTTGTTTGTAATGACTTTATAAAAAGTACATGATTGAATCTACCATTACCAGCAAAGGCCAGACAACACTTCCAAAAGTTGTCCGGGAGGCTCTAGGGGTTCAGGCCGGCCAGCGGGTGCGCTACATTATTCTTGATGATACGGTGCAGATATTACCTGTACAGCCAATCGGCAGGTTATTTGGAGCGTTAAAGCACATCGGTCCTTCCGTGACACTGAAGGAGATGGAGGAAGCCATTATCAGCGGAGCCACTGAAAGTGATCGCGCTTGATACGAATATCCTGGTTCGCTATCTGGTGCGTGACGATGAGAAACAAGCAGTGGCCGCACGAACACTGCTTGAGGCTCTCACCATCGATCAACCGGGCTTCGTATACCGTGAGGTAATCGTCGAACTCGTCTGGGTCCTGGAGCGCTCCTACCGGTGTTCCCGTGACCGGATCGCGACAATATTGGAACAACTGGCTACAACCGAAAGCCTGGTAGTTGAGACCGGGAATGACGTAATACGAGCAGCTTCTCGATACCGTTCAGGGGTTGCCGGATTTTCCGACCTGATGATCCTGTCAGCAGCAGAGAGGTCACAGGCACATCTTCTATATACCTTTGACCAAAAAGCAGCCCGACTTGAAGGGATCGAACTGTTGCAGGTCAGAGAGAATTGAATCTATAAGCCGCGACTTGATCCGGCACATCACCTGTCGTTGGCCGAATTGGTTAATCCATCAGGGCACCCATCAACATCTGCCATGGACACATGTTTCCCACAATGGGGACGCTCACAATCGGTGTGAACACGCCAATGAAAAGGGCGATTGAACCAATTAAGCCGAGCAGTTGTTTTGTCTTCATGTCTTCTCCTTTATTGGCTAAACGTCAACATCAGGTGCGTTATAGGAGTCACCTGGGCGCACTTGTTTGAGGCGTGCGACTTTAAAGCTTGTGCCACCTGGATAAGTGACTTTTATCTTACCTGAGTACAACTCGTCAGTACTCGCTGCTTGACGGTGGGAGGGCAAGCTTCATGTCAGGGCTATTGGTGAATGAAATAATCTGCTTCTGTGAACTGTAACTTTTTGCACTATTATATGAATGGATATTTTACAGGAAGTATTTTTGGAAAAAGCATTCAGGATGAAGATCAGGGAAATTATCAAAATTCTGGAAAATGATGGTTGGCATCCGGTACGTACAAGAGGCAGTCATCGGCAGTATAAACACGCTAATAAATCCGGGACAGTAACTGTTGCGGGAAAAGCTGGTGATGATTTAGCTGCAGGGACACAAAACAACATATTGAAACAAGCGGGTTTGAATAAATGAAATATTTAATTGTGGTTGAAAAAACCGATACCGGATATTCAGCCTATTCTCCGGATATTGCAGGTTGTATAGCGACTGGCAAGTCCAAACAAGAGGTGGAAAAAAATATAACAGAGGCTGTTAAATTTCACCTGGAAGGATTAGCAATGGAAAACGAGGATGTACCGGAACCTCACAGCTACCCCAATTATCTTGAAGTGTCCGTCTGACGGATTACCTCAACACCCTCCCACGATCATAGTAACTTCAGCGGACTGAGCAGGAGGCCGTCCTCATCGGAGTAGAGCCAGTCCCCCGGCGTAAAGGTCGTATCGCCGAAGTTCAGCGCGATGTCTCGCTCGCCAACGCCTTTTTTTACACTTCTCCGCGGGTTGGTGCCCAAGGCTTTAATACCGATGTCCAGTTTTGAGATGACCGCGGAATCCCTTATGCAACCGTAGACCACCAGACCTTCCCAGCCATGCTTCATGGCCAGTTCCGCCATCATGTCCCCCACCAGGGCGCAACGGATTGAGGCGCCGCCGTCGATCACCAGGACGCAGCCCTTGCCCTGCTCTTCCAGGGCCGCCCGTACCCGGGAATTATCCTCGAAACACTTGACCGTCGAGATCGGACCGGAGAACCTTTTCTTGAGCCCGTAGCCCTGCATGAGCACGTTGGCGACCTGTACTTTTCCTTCGTGCTCATCATGGAGGTCTGCTGTCGAGAATGTCATTTCAGTGCTCTTTCTTCTTTCTGCCCCGCTTCCAGCCTTTAACGACTCGCGCTTCCCGTTTGCTCATTGCCAGCGCATCGGCTTCCACGTCCTTTGAAATCGTGGCGCCGGCCGCAATCGTGGCGCCGTCGTCGATCCTGAGCGGGGCGATAAGTTCGGTATTGGAACCGATGAAGACGTCATCGCCGATGATCGTTTTATGTTTTTCAGCACCGTCGTAGTTACAGGTGATGGTGCCGGCGCCGACATTGACCCGTTCCCCGACCTCGCTGTCGCCGATATAGCTGAGGTGGCCAGCTTTCGTGCCGCGGCCTATATCCGACTGTTTTATTTCAACAAAATTGCCTACACGCACATCCTCGTCCAGTCGTGAACCGGGACGTATCCTGGCGAAAGGCCCGATCCTGTTTCTTTTCCCGACGACGGCATTGTCGATAACACAATTTGCGGAGACGGTCGCAGACTCATCGATGCGGCTGTCCCGGATAACGCAGTTAGGCCCGATTGAGACATTATTTCCCATGCTCACCTCACCTTCGATGACCGCGTTGATATCGATGAAAACATCCTCTCCGGTTACCAGGTTCCCGCGCAGGTCGAAGCGGGCAGGGTCGGCCAGGCTAACTCCCTGCCGCATCAGCTTCCTCGCCTGCATAAGCTGGTAATGTCTTTCCAGTTCCGCCAACTGGGTCCGGTCATTCACTCCTTTTATCTCCATCACCGATGACGGATTGACCGAACGAATATCCACATCAGCGTTGACGGCGTGCCCGACAATGTCCGTCAGCAGGTATTCCCGCTGCGCATTATCATCGGTCAACATGCCCAGCCATTGCTTCAGCAGGTCAGCCCGCGCCACCATCATCCCGGTGTTGATCTCGCGCAGCAGTTTCTCCCCGTCGTCCGCATCCTTTTCCTCGACAATCCTGAGGATTTGACCGGCCTCATTGCGCACGACCCGGCCGTAGCCCGTCGGATCGTCAAGATGTGAGGTCAGGAGACTGAACCCGGTTTCACCGGCCGTGTCCACAAGAGTTGCCAGGGTGTGCTCGGTAATCAGCGGCACGTCGCCGTAGAGCACGATGACATGATGGGTGGCGGGAATGGAATCGATGACCTGCAACACGGCATGGCCCGTCCCCAATTGCCGTTCCTGCCTTACCCAGCGGGCGTCAAACCTCCCATGCGCCTCGCGTACCTGGTCCCCCTCATGGCCGTAGACGATATGGATTTCATCGCAGGAGAGGAGGCAGGCTGTGTGGTACACGTGCGCCAGCAGGGTTTTCCCCGCCAGGGGATGCATCACCTTCGGCAGGGAGGAGCGCATGCGCTTGCCTTTTCCGGCGGCAAGGATGACGGCGCTCAGGGGCATGGCAATACGGCCGCGCGGGCCGGACTCAACTGCGTCCGGTGCGTTTACGCATCCTGCGGATGGCCTGAAGTTGTGCTACGGCTTCTGCGTTCTTTGCCAGGGCTGTTGCGTATTCTATATTCGCATCCCGGTCGTGTAACTGGTGTTCCGCCTCTTCCCGGGCCTTGAGTACCGCGGCCTCATCCAGGTCCTCGGCCCGCATGGCCGTATCCGAGAGTACGGTCACCACGTCAGGCTGAACCTCCAGCATGCCGCCGGAGACATAGAACCCTTCTTCCTCGCCGTTATCCTGCTTTATGCGGACCTCGCCGGGCGCAAGCCGGGTGACCAGCGGCGTGTGACCGGGCGCGATTCCCACCTCACCCAGGATTGCCGGGGCAAAGACCATTTCCGCCTCGCCGGAAAAAATTTCCTTTTCCGCGCTGACGATATCAACGTGAATGGTTGCCATAATCAGCTATAGTTTAGACCGATTTGCTCTTTTCCACCGCTTCTTCGATAGTCCCGACCATGTAAAACGCCTGTTCCGGCAGGTGGTCGTATTCACCGTTGACGATGGCCTTGAAGCCCTCGATGGTGTCTTTTAACGGGACGTACTTGCCGGAAGTGCCGGTGAACACCTCCGCCACGGTAAATGGTTGCGACAGGAAGCGCTGGATCTTGCGGGCGCGCGCCACCACCAGCTTATCTTCCTCGGATAATTCATCCATACCCAGGATAGCGATGATGTCGCGTAATTCCTTGTATCGCTGCAGGGTATTCTGTACCGACCTGGCAATATCGTAATGGTCCTGTCCGACTACCAGCGGGTCCAACTGGCGCGAGGTGGAATCCAGCGGGTCAACGGCGGGATAGATGCCCAGTTCGGCGATCTGCCGGGACAGCACCACCGTCGCGTCAAGGTGCGCGAAGGTTGTGGCAGGAGACGGGTCGGTCAGGTCATCCGCCGGCACGTACACGGCCTGGATCGAGGTGATGGAACCCGTCCGGGTGGAGGTGATGCGTTCCTGCAGCCGGCCCATCTCCTCGGCCAGGGTCGGCTGGTAGCCCACGGCGGAGGGCATGCGCCCCAGCAGGGCCGATACTTCGGTACCGGCCAGGGTGAAACGGTAAATATTGTCGATGAACAACAGGACATCCCGGCCCTCGTCGCGGAATTTTTCCGCCAGGGTGAGCCCGGTCAGTCCAACCCGCAGCCTGTTGCCGGGCGGCTCGTTCATCTGCCCGTAAACCATGGACACTTTCGAGTCTTCCAGGTTTTCAATATTGACTACCCCCGCCTCCTGCATCTCGTGGTAGAAGTCGTTGCCCTCACGGGTGCGCTCACCTACCCCGGCAAATACGGACAGGCCGGAATGCTGAGTGGCGATATTATTGATGAGTTCCATCATGTTGACCGTTTTGCCGACACCCGCGCCGCCGAACAGGCCGACCTTGCCGCCCTTGGCGAACGGACAGATAAGGTCGATTACCTTGATCCCGGTTTCCAGCAGTTCCGTTGTCGGGCTCAGGTCTGTAAACGTGGGCGCCTCCCGGTGAATACTCCATTTCTCATCGGTATTGACAGGACCGCGCTCATCGATGGGCTCGCCCAGTACATTCATTATCCGGCCCAGGGTCTTCTCGCCCACCGGGATGGAGATAGGCGCACCGGTGTTATCCACCTTGAGGCCCCGTTGCAGCCCGTCCGTGGAACCCAGGGCAATCGTGCGCACGACGCCGTCACCCAGTTGCTGTTGCACCTCCAGGGTGGTTTCCACGCCTTCGGCATCAACGTTCAGCGCATTGTAGACTTTGGGTATGGCGTGGCCGGGAAATTCCACGTCAACTACCGCGCCGATGATTTGAACAATGTTTCCAGCACTCATCAGTTTCCGATCCTCTGTTTTAAATTAATATCCACAAATTACACTGCCGCCGCGCCGCCCACTATCTCTGAAATTTCCTGTGTGATCGCGGCCTGGCGCGCCTTGTTGTAAACCAATTGCAATTCGTCAATCAGGGTGCCGGCATTATCGGAAGCGCTTTTCATGGCAACCATGCGGGCCGCCTGTTCACAGGCGATATTTTCCACTACGGCCTGGTAAATCAGGGATTCCACGTAGCGTTGCAATAACTGGTCGAGTACTTCCCTGGCATCCGGTTCATAGATGTAATCCCAGATATGCGTAAGATCGTCGTCTCCCAGGTGACGTATCGGGATCAGCTGTTCCACTTTCGGCCTTTGCGTCATGGAATTGATGAATTGATTGGTCACGATATAAAGTTCATCGATTTTCTGTTCCTGGTAAGCATCCAGCATCACCTTGATGGCGCCGATCAGGGTATCGAGCCCGGGAGCGTCACCGATGTGGGTGGTCTGGGCTACGATATTCGCGCCAAGACGCCGGAAGTAGCCCACTGCCTTGTTGCCGATGATACTGAGGTCAACCTCGACCCCGGCATCATCCCACTCTTTCATCTTACCCAGCACGTCCCGGTACAGGTTCGAGTTAAGTCCGCCGCAGAGACCGCGATCGGTTGAGATGATCACCAACCCGATGCGCCGGATTTCCTCGCGGGGTACGAGGTACGGGTGTTTATATTCAGGGTTGGCCGCCCCAAGGTGCGCGATCACGTTGCGGATTTTCTCGGCATAGGGCCGCGCCATGCGCATGCGTTCCTGGGCCTTGCGCATCTTGCTGGCGGCCACCATCTCCATCGCCTTGGTGATCTTCTGCGTGTTCTTCACACTGGCGATCTTGGTGCGTATTTCTTTACCTACTGCCACCTGATTACTCCGATACTGTTCCCCGTTGTCCTCGCTTACCAGGTGTGGTTGTTCTTGAATTCTTCCAGGCCGTCCTTCAATGCGGCCGCCACCTCATCGGTGTACTCCGCTTTCTCCTGGATTTCAGCCATGAGTTCCTTGCGTTCACTGTGCATGAAGTTATGCAGCGCCGCTTCGAAATCGCCGACCTTTTCCAGTTCAACGTCATCGAGGAAGCCGTTTTCCACCGCATACAGGCTCACGGCAATGCCGGCCACGCTGAGGGGGGAATACTGTTTCTGCTTCATCAACTCCATCACCCGCTGGCCGCGCTCCAGCTGTTTGCGGGTGGCCTCGTCCAGGTCGGATGCGAACTGGGCGAATGCCGCCAGTTCACGATACTGGGCCAGGGCCAGGCGGATACCGCCGCCCAGCTTCTTGACGATCTTCGTCTGCGCCGCGCCGCCTACGCGGGACACCGACAAACCGGCGTTGATCGCCGGACGAAACCCGGAATTGAACAGGTCCGTCTCCAGGTAAATCTGGCCGTCGGTAATGGAAATCACGTTGGTGGGCACAAACGCGGAGACGTCGCCTGCCTGGGTCTCGATAATGGGCAAAGCCGTGAGCGATCCGGTCCTGCCCTTGACTTTTCCGTCCGTCAGTTTCTCGACCGCCTCCTCATTCAGACGCGAAGCTCGCTCCAGCAGGCGTGAATGCAGGTAGAAAACATCACCCGGATAGGCCTCTCGTCCCGGTGGCCGCCGCAACAGCAACGACACCTGGCGATAAGCCCAGGCCTGCTTGGTCAAATCGTCATAAATTATCAGGGCATCCTCGCCGCGGTCACGGAAATACTCGCCCATGGCGCAGCCGGCATAGGGTGCAATATACTGCATGGCCGCCGAATCCGAGGCCGTCGCCGCAACCACGATGGTATGCTCCATGGCACCGTGTTCCTCCAGTTTGCGTATTACCACACTAACGGAGGAGGCTTTCTGTCCTATCGCCACGTAGATGCATTTCACCCCGGTGCCCTTCTGGTTGATGATGGTATCTATCGCCACTGCGGTCTTGCCGGTCTGCCGGTCGCCGATGATGAGCTCACGCTGGCCGCGTCCTATGGGCACCATGGAATCGATAGATTTCAGGCCGGTCTGCACCGGTTGCGCGACGGAGACCCTCTGGATGACGCCGGGGGCAATCTTTTCGATGGGTGAAGTATCGCCGGCGTTGACCTCACCCTTGCCGTCAATGGGGTTCCCCAGGGAATCGACCACGCGCCCCAGCAGGGCCTCTCCCACCGGCACCTCGAGGATGCGCTTGGTGCATTTGGCGGTGTCGCCCTCGGAAATATGCTCATAATTCCCCAGGATAACGGCGCCGACCGAATCACGCTCCAGGTTGAGCGCCAGGCCGTAGGTATTGCCCGGAAACTCGATCATCTCGCCCTGCATGGCGTCGCTCAGGCCATGGACCCGGGCGATCCCGTCGGACAGGCTGACGATGGTGCCTTCCGTACGCGCATCGGTATCCAGGTCAAAATCCTGTATCTTCTTTTTTATCAGTTCACTGATTTCTGTTGCACTGATTGACATCGCTGTTCCTCATAAATGTTCTATCTGCGTTCATCTGTGTCATCTGCGGATAAGTTCGTTGTGCAGTTCGGACAGCCGGCCGCGCAGGGATGCGTCAATAATTGAATCTCCGGCGCGGATAATGGCGCCACCGATCAGCGATTCCTCTACTGAAGTTTTTACATTTACCTGTTTACCCAGGCGCTCCGCTATGATTTCGGCTATGCTGGTTTGCTGCTGTTCGTCCAGCGCATATGCCGCCACAACCTCTACGTCCACCCTGCCTTCTGCGGCCGCTCGCAGTTGTTCATACTGGTTCTTGATACTGGACGCGTACTGCAACCGGTTTCCCCGCACCAGCACCTTTACCAGGTTGCGTCCCAGGTCTGAAAGTCCGTCACCACACACCTCGAACACCAGGTCCTGAAGCTGCCGGCGGCTGACCTTGGGATTGGTGATCAATTGGCGCATGGTCTTGTCTGAAACCAGCAGGCTCAACAACCCGAGCATGGCCGACCATTCCTCGACCTGGCCGTTTTCTTGCGCCAGTTCAAAGACCGCGCTGGCATACGGCCTGGCAATGGTTGAATTCTCAAGCATATGTCGAGGCTTTTATAAATCGGCGCCTATTCCGGCCAGGATCTCGTCATGCGCATTCTTGTCGACTTCGCGCATGAGGATGCGTTCCGCGCCGGCCAGCGCCAGCGTAGCTACCTCTTGCCTGAGCTGGTCCCTGGCCTGGGTGCGTTCCCTTTCGATTTCAGCGTGGGCAGCTTCAATCAAGCGTTCCCCTTCCTCCCTGGCTGTGTGTTTCGCCTCGTCCAGTATCTCGTCCCCGCGCTTCTGCGCCTGGACAATGATCTCATTGGCTTTCTGCTTGCCTTCGTCGACCAGTTCCGCCAGGCGCTGATCCGCCTCGACAAGCTTGTCCTGACCGGCTTCGGCGGCAGCCAGACCATCGGCAATGCGTTTCTCGCGCTCATGCAGGGCATTGATAATCGGCGGCCAGATAAATTTCATACAAAACCAGACGAATATAAATAACGATATCGCCTGGCCGATGAGTGTCAGGTTAATATTCATTCGCTAACCTGCGTCGACTTCACTGACCTGGGCTGGATGATCGGTGGCTTCATACTGGGTCACGAACGGATTGGCGAACATTAGGAACGCGGCAAATGCGATCGCGATGATCGGCACGGCGTCCGTCAGGCCCAGCATCAGGAACATCCTGGGTGTGAGCACCCCTGCCAATTCAGGTTGACGGGCCAGGCCTTCCAGGAATTTACTCCCCAGAATACCGATACCCACGCCGGCGCCCAAAGCTCCCAGACCGATCATGATGCCGGCTGCCAGGGCTGAAAAACTGATAATTGATTCCATAGAACGTCTCCTGTCAGGTATTTAGTGAGTTAATGGGTCTCATGCGACATGCTGAGATAGACAATAGTCAACATCATAAAAATATAGGCTTGTAATGTGATAACCAGAATATGGAAAATCGCCCACGGCACGGACAAGGTCCATTGCGCCCAGAAAGGGATCAGGGCAGCGATTAAAATGAATATGAGTTCCCCGGCAAACAGGTTGCCGAATAAACGTAACGAGAGTGACAGCGGTTTGGCTATCAGCGAGACCAGTTCCAGCACCAGATTCACCGGCAGCAACGCCTTGCCGAACGGTTGAAAGGCCAGTTCGCCGAGAAACCCGCCCAGCCCCTTGACCTTGATGGCGTAATAGATCATCAGAAAAAACACCGCGAAGGCCATGCCGAATGTTGCATTAACGTCGGTGGTAGGCACTACTTTCATATATGGAATACCCATCAGGTAGGTACTGTGGGGAATAAAGTCAACGGGTATCAGGTCCATGAAGTTCATCAGGAAGATCCAGACGAACAGGGTCAGCGCGAGCGGTGCGATGAGCGGATTTTTACCATGAAACGTCTCCTTCACGGAATTATCCACCATCTGCACTATTACCTCGATGCAGGATTGCAGGCGCCCGGGATTTTCAACGGAGATGGAGACGGCGATCCGGCGAAACAACCACAAAAATAATATTCCCAATGAAACCGACCAGAACATGGTATCCACATGGACAGCCATGAAGCCCATATCCACTGCTTCCTGTTGTGAATGGGCAAAGCCCCAACTGCCGTCGGGGTGCCTGCCGAAGGTCAGGTTATGTAAATGATGCTGGATATATCCGGCCGGGGTGCCTTCTGCCAATGTTCCGCTCTCCGTTTTATCCTGCTGCCCGGTTATCCCCGCCGGGTCCGCATGTTCGCGGCAAGCGCCCAGCCATATACCCCCAGCGTCGCGGCATAGGTGGTCACGAACACCGGAAAATTGACCGGCATGGTTGCAAACACGATGCAGAACAGCGCAATCACCAGCAACAGTTTCATAAAATGCGCCAGGTAGAGGTTTCTCACGAACTGCTGCGCGTTCCTCGCCCTGCTGTTGAATACCTTCCTCCCGGTATACCAGGTCGACAACGCGCTGATGACGCCCGCAAGGATGGCGGACAAGGCCGCGACGCGGCCCAGCGCCGGCAGCAACAGCGCGCCGGCAGCGAATGCGAGTCCGATCTGTATCAATGCGATTCTGTCAGGAACAGCATTGATATACGGAGATTTCAAATATCTGTCCACCAGGTACAACTCCTGTGTGTGAGATGTGTTTCGTTGTGTTTCTGCCCTGGGATCGGACCGTTCAGTCGTTGACTTTTATCCACGGTAACGGGCAGAATTGCGGGATTATAAATGACTTGCCGGATTAATTCAAACGCTGCAATGCACAAAATTGTTTTTATACGGATTTCAAGGGCATAACCGCTGTAACCGGCTTCTGTAATGCGCGAGCCCTGGTGTTTACAGAATTACGCAACTACTCGGCAACGGCGACGGATATGGCGAAAATCTCAACGAGTGTAATGAATCCCACTCATGTGTGGAGAAACCATGTTTTCGTTTAATCCAATGAACCTCGATCTCCGGTAAATTTTCCCGTCCTAAAGACAGTGTGTAGCAGGCATCCCAGCCATTGTCTAGCATATCGTTTATAGTCGGAACACAAACAAACGGGTCAATCCACGGATAAATATATTCATCTTCGGTAATCCGCATACCGTCCGGAGTGTACACGTAATCCCCGCGTATGAGACTGTCTTCTCTGGGAGCGGGCCGATCAGTACCCGGAAACATCGTATAGTAAATTGGAGGATGTTGCGGTGGCGGGTGCTCCGGCAACGGGATCTCCCAGGCCAGCAAGCTCAAGTCGTGCGCCAGTTGAATCAAGGCATCGAGATGGTCTGGATACGCACCCAACCTGGAATCGGGCGGCTTGATACGGCCTTGTTCCAGGGCATGCAATTGCACCGCATCAACAGCAAGGTGAGCCCGGTACCGGGGTGACCCACCGGTTCTCCTGCGTCGTGCATGACACAGTATCGTCATGGCAGCCGCACGGATTTCCTGTGCCGCGGGTTTGGTCAGATTGTGTTGCTTGCCTATCTCCTGCCAGAAACGCCTTGCCTCGCCGTTCACGTAGTCCTCATACGGCCGACCCGGTTCCTCCTCGACGGGTTTCATCTCCGGCAGTTTCGCTGCCGGCTCCAGCGTTTCCTCCTCCATGGTAGGCTGGTGCCCGGGGTCATACGCTTTCAGTCTGGGTAACGGCACCAAATACACCTGTTGCGTTGATCAGCAGAACCGGATTTCTGCTTACCTGACCGGTATGGTCAACGCCGGCACCTGGGGGTTGGTTTGTCCGGCCTGCAGGTCGAACAACTGGCGCAACAACGTGAACGTGGACTTGGATTCCAGGTCGGTGTCTTCGATATAGAACCAGTGGCCCCGGTAACGGGTGGCTATATATGCATTATCCGGCCGGTCCTCACTGGTCCTGACCTTGAACAAGCGTCCTGCTGGGGTGTCGTCCCAATCGAAGTATCCCCCGTCTTCAGGCCTGGTAACTGTTACCAGTTTATCGAGGTGGCCGGAAGGCGCATCAATATTGTGCGACAAGTAATACAACAGGCCGGAAATGGAGCGGGTACGCACGGTCCATTGCGTACTTTTCATGTCCAGAAAATCCGTATTGAGCGTGAATTCATCCATGCCGCGGTCAAGTTCGAGCAACCTGTATACCTTGTCAATGTCATTTTTGTATGAATCGTTAGCCCCAATCAGCTTTATCACGATATCGATGTCATCCCCATTCTGCCGGGTGCCGATTTCAATAAGCTGGTTTTTTTGCAACGTCTGCAGCGCGTCCATCAGTTCACCGAACTCCTCATGGTCCGGTTCCCGGGCAGGTGTCGGTCCGGATGCGTTGGGCGCATTGTAAAGATTGTTGATCCGTTCAAAACACAATCCGAACACCCGGCTGATATTCCACCCCGATTGTGTCAGTACGAGGATGGCCTCCAGTTGCAGGGGACTGAGGATACTCTTGAGCAGGTCTTCGCCCCGCAGCGGCGTGTAACTGATGGTCGGTTTGTCGGCATAGGCAACCCCCACGCCAGGGCTCAGGGTATCGCCGCTGCCGAGGTTTACATCAGAGTTCAGCCCTGCGTTGGCGCCCAGGGCAAGACTGGCCGTCACGCTGCCTATTTCCAGGAAAAAAGTCACATCACGGTAGCGCATGCGCACCAGGTTCTGCAACATCTGCTCGTTGATCGAGGCGATGATGGCCTCGTTATAGGCGGGGTGGGTACGTGCGAGAGCCTGCGGGCCGAATGTCGACTGGCAGCCTGACAATGCGGCCGTCAATGTCAATATAAGGAAGGCATATGTGATGCGGTAGTGTATAACCATTTCGGCTGGTAGTTTACCGGATAGCGAAGTCTACATGAAGTTCCCGATGTTTTCACAGCAGGCTTTACTTTTATCAAACGGTGAGGCGCTGCGCACGCGATAATTTACCAGTCCTGGCTTACTTGTGTGGATTCCTGCCCCTTCCTGCGGAAACAGGAATCAGGTCTGAGGCCGCCCCCGCGAAGCTTGTCCCTGCGCCAGCAGGGAGCGGGGGGCTAAACTTGCGCAGATATGGCATCAGTTGAATGAATACTCATTCATTTTATGGACAGGGCCACGCGCTTGTGGCATCATGGCCCGTTCTGTAACAAGCTGAGGTGATCATGTTGCGCAGCCGTAGAAAATCCGCTGCTCATTTCGAAAAGGCGCGCCAGCGCCTGCCCCTGGGTGTGACTTCCAATTTTCGTTACTGGGGTGATGACAGGACGATTTACATCGAACGGGGCAAAGGCGCGCGCCTGTGGGACATCGACGGTAATGAATATATCGATTACCGCCTGGGCTTCGGCCCCGCTATCCTCGGCTACGCCGATGAACGTGTGGACGAGGCCGTGCGTAACGGCATGGACGTGGGCGGCGTGTTTGCGCTCGCCACGGAGCTTGAATACCGGCTGGCTGAGCGGATTTCCGGCATGGTGCCCTGTGCCGAACTGGTGAGGTTTTCCGTAACGGGCACGGAAGCGGTGATGGCCGCCCTGAGGGTCGCACGCGCCTATACCGGCAAGGATGAGTATGTGCTGGTGGAAGGGGGATACCATGGCGTATCCAGCGAGGCATTGTGGTACGCGGAGGTTGAAGACTGGCAGGAAAAAGAAGGGGATCCGGAACTGTTGTCATACGGCGAGGGTGTCCCCGACCTGTATCGCCGCCTGGTCCACAGCGTTCCCATGAACGATTCCGACCGGCTCGAAAGCCTGTTCCGCCATCGCGCCGGTAAAATAGGCGCATTCCTGATAGAACCCATGATGGGTAATTGCTGTTCCATCACCGCCACCGGCCAATACCTCAGGGACGTGCGCGAACTGTGCAGCCGTTACAACGTTCTGTTGATCATTGACGAAGTAAAAACCGGGTTCCGCGTGGCAAAAGGGGGCGTACAGGAATTGCTGGGCGTGGATGCCGACCTGTGCACCTTTGCCAAGGCGATTGCCAACGGCTACCCGATCTCCGCACTGGCCGGCAGGGAGGACCTCATGCGGGTTATCGGCGACCGGGTGGTTCACGGCGGCACCTACTTTGGTCACTCGGTTTCGCTGGCGGCTGCCGACAAGACCCTGGAGATACTCGATGAAACGGACGCGCTGGCATCCATTGCCGGCCAGGGCACACAACTGCGGGATGGAATCGGGCAGGTATTGTCCCGGCGCGGCATCCCTCACTGTTTTGTCGGCCATCCCTCCATGTCCGGGTTGTTTTTCAGCCCGGAAGCGCCGCAGGACTACCGCGGCTGGACCCATTCAGACTACAGTTTTTACGATGCGCTGGCGCCGAACCTGCATGATGTCGGCATACTGGTGGAGCCCGATTCACGGGAGCCCTGGTTCCTCTCCGAAGCCCATGACGATGACTGTATCGCGGAGACCGTTACAAAGTTCGAACAGGCCGTCGACATGACACTGGCACAGCAACATGGCAGTGCCGGCGACAGCGCCGGAAACGAGGCGCATAGATAGGCAGGCATGAAGAAATACGACGCCATCGTCATCGGCGCCGGCCATAACGGCCTGACCAATGCCACCTACCTTGCCAAGGCAGGTCTGGACGTACTCGTCGTGGAAAAAAATCCCTGGATAGGCGGCGCTTCCGTCAGCCGCTCCCTTTATCCGGGCTGGACTTACTCGAACTGTTCCTACGTGTGCAGCCTGTTCCGGCCGGAGATTTACCGCGACCTGGAACTTGCCCGGCACGGCCTGCAGATTATTCCTTATGAAGGCGGCATCACCTTCATGCGCAACGGGGATTATTTCGGCAATTACGGCGATGAGGAACGCCAGTACCGGGAGATGGCCAGGCACTCGAAGCGTGATGCGGACGCATATCACCGCTACGAGGCGGACGTGATGCGCCAGACCCGGCTGATCCGTCCGCTGTTGATGAGAACCCCGCCCGACCCGGCGTCGTTCAGGCCGCGCGACCTGATGGAAATGGTGCACCTGATAAAAACCTACTGGGACCTGGGCGAAGACGTCCTGTACGACACTATCCGGTTCTGGACCATGAGCATCGCCGACTTTCTTGATGAATATTTTGAAACGGATATCGTCAAGGCGCACCTGGCAGGCAGCGGTATCATCGGCACTGCCCTGGGTGTCTACTCTCCCGGCAGCGCCTACGTGCTGCTGCATCACTACATGGGCGACGTGGACGGCAGTATCGGTTCATGGGGGTTTGCCCGGGGCGGCATGGGGGCCATTGCCGATGCCCTGGCAGCCGCTTTCCAGTCCCATGGCGGCGAGATCAAGGTCGATGCCGGGGTGGACAGGATCCTGGTCGCCGACCGGCGCGCCAGGGGCGTCGTGCTGGAAAACGGCGATGAATACTACGCCGACATCGTGGTTTCCAACCTTGACCCGAAACGCACTTTCCTGGACATCATGGAACAACGGGACCTGCCGGAAGACGTTGTCAGAAAGGCGCGCAACTTCAAGATCCGCGGTTCATCCGGCAAACTCAATATTGCACTGGACGGCATGCCGACGTTCCACGCGGTGCCCGGGGACCACGAACTGCTGAAGGCCGACTTCCACTTCATCGACTCGCTTGAGCGTATGGAAAAGGCCTACGACGACTGGAAGAACGGCGCCTGGTCCAGAGACCCTTACCTGGATACCTTGATCCCCACCCGTGTAGACCCCACCATGGCGCCCCCCGGCAAACACATGATGAGCGTATTCGTCCAGTACTGCCCGCCGAAGGTGAACGGACAGGACTGGACGGATGAGCAGCGCGACCAGTTCGGCCAGACCGTCATTGACCAGATAGCTGAATACAGCCCCGATTTCAAGGACCTGATCCTGCACGCCGAAATCCGCACGCCGCGGGAACTGGAAAACGAGGTGGGCCTGACCGAGGGCAATATTTTCCAGGGCGAACTGACCATGGACCAGTTGCTGTTCAACAGGCCGTTCCCCGGCTATGCCCAGTACCGGGGACCGATCAAAGGCATGTATATGTCCGGTTCCGGCACCCATCCGGGCGGCGGAGTCATGGGCGCGCCGGGCGCCAACTCCGCACGGGAAATACTGCGGGACCTGAACCGGAAGAACATCGTTCCGGAAGCATTCAGCGATGAGTGAACGCTACGACGTGGTCATTATCGGGGCCGGCCATAACGGCCTGGTTTGCGCGTCTTACCTGGCCCGCGCCGGTTGTTCGGTGCTGGCGCTCGAAGCAAACGAGCAGGCCGGCGGCGCGGCGATCACCCGTGAGTTTGCCCCCGGCCACTCGGTTTCCGCCGGCGCGCACCTGCTGTATATGCTGGCGCCTGCTGTCGTATCGGAACTGCAACTTGGCCGGCACGGGCTGAGCCTGGCCGCGACCGACCTGGGCACCATCGCGCTGTCGGCTGACGGCAACCATCTCAGCCTGAACGGCAATACGCTGGAAGGCGGCGGCCTGTCCGCTGCCGACCGCGCCGCGTACCCGGAGTTCATGGATAAATTCCTGCGCTTCGCAGGCGTATTGCAAAAGACGTTCATGAAGCGCCCGCCGCGCCTGGCGTACGCCGGCCCGGGGGAACTGGCAAACCTGGCGAAGCTGGGCCTGAACCTGCGCCTGCTGGGCCGGGACCTGATGCAGGAACTGCTGCGCACCGGCGCAATCAACATCTACGACGTGCTGCAGGAAACCTTTGCCGACGACCTGCTGAAGGGCGCCCTGGGACTGGACGCCCTGCTGGGCAGCAACCTCGGTCCGCGCTCGCCGGGTTCGGTCCTGACCTGGCTGTACCGGTTGACCGGCCGCGTGCAGGGCAACGGCAGCGGGGTAGCGCTGCCGGCAGGAGGGATGGGAACAGTCAGCCGGGCGCTGCGCAACGTTGCGGAAGCCGCAGGCGCGGAAATCAGGACCGCAACGCCCGTGAAACGAGTACTGCTGGACCGGGACCGGGCAACCGGGGTTGAAACGGCAGGTGGTGAACGTATCGACAGCGGGCTGGTCGTATCCAACGCCGATCCCAGAACCACGTTTCTGCAACTGGTCGGCGCCAGGAATATCGAAACCGGTTTCGCCAGGCGTATCGGCAACATCCGCATGCAGGGCAAGGCGGCGAAACTGCACCTGGCCCTGGACGGTCTGCCGGAATTCAAGGGGTTAACGAGCGCGCAGACAGGGCAGCGCCTGTTGATCGCTCCCTCCCTGGTACAGATTGAACGCGCGTTTGACGATTCCAAGTACGGCAGGTTCTCCGAACGCCCCGTCATGGAAATCAGCGTCCCGTCCATCCGGGACAGCGGCCTGGCGCCGGAGGGGAAACACGTCCTGTCTGCCGTTGTCCAGTATGCGCCCTTCACGCTCCGCAGCGGGTGGGAAACCGGCAGGGACGCCTTCATGGAACTGCTCATCGGGCAACTGGAGGATTACGCACCGGGTATCGGCGGACAGGTCACCAGCGCCGAACTACTGACCCCGCCGGACCTGGAGAGAGAGTTCAATATCCAGGGCGGACACTGGCACCATGGTGAATACAGCCTGGACCAGTTCATGATGCTGCGCCCCGTGCCGGGCGCGGCACGCTATGCCACGCCGGTTACGGGTTTATACCTGTGCAGCGCCGGTTGTCATCCCGGCGGCGGTGTGCTGGGGCTGCCGGGACGCAACGCCGCCACCGAAATACTGAAACAGGAAAAAATAAAATGACGGTGCGGGAGACACAGAAGCGCGTACTGCCTACACCGTTCCATACGCGCAGCGCGGCCGCGTGCGAGACCAACCTCTGGTCATCCTGGAAGGGGTATACCGTCGTTGATTGTTATACCACCCTGGAAGATGAATATTTCGCGATACGCAACGCCACCTCGGTGTTTGACCTGAGTCCCATGATCAAGTATCGCATTAGCGGAACCGAGGGGCTGGCCTGCCTGGACAAGCTGATAACGCGCAGGATGGATACGCTCAGCCCCGGGCGCGTCATGTACGCACTCTGGTGCAATGACCGGGGGCATCTCCTGGATGACGGGACGGTGTTCCACCTGGGTGATAATCACTGGCGCCTGTGCTCCCAGGAACGCCACCTGGACTGGTTGCTGACGACGGCATCGGGATTCGATGCCGAGATCCGCGATGAATCGGACGAGATCGCCGCCCTCGCCGTTCAAGGCCCCACTTCCTGCCGCACCCTGAACGCCATGAACCTGGAAGGCATCGAGGACCTGAAACCGTATGCGTTGCGCCACTACCCTTTTGCGGGTACCGAACTGCTGGTGTCCCGCACCGGCTTTACCGGCGACCTGGGTTACGAACTGTGGATTGAAGCGGCCCATGCCGAAACACTGTGGGATGCCCTGTTCGCGGCCGGCAAACCCTTCGGTATCCTGCCCATCGGCAGCCAGGCCCTGGATATGGCCCGCATCGAGGCGGGATTTATCCAGGCCGGTGTGGAGTTCGTTCCGGCCGTGGACGTAGTGCGCCCGGACCGGGGCCGTTCACCGTTTGAACTGGGCCTGGGCCGGCTGGTGCATTTCGACAAACCGGTTTTCAACGGCAGGAGGGCTTTGCTGGAACAACAGGAACAAGGTTCGCGTTATAACCTGGTCAGGCTGGACATTGCCGGCAACAAGCCCGCGGCCGATTCGTTCATCTGCGACCGTAAAGGGAAAGTCGTCGGCCACGTGACCTCGGCGGTATGGTCGCCGAGCGCAAAGATGAACATTGCGCTGGCTTCACTGGAAGCGCCCTGGGGCAAGCCGGACGATGAACTATACGCCGAGGTCTATTACAATAGTGAATTGCAATGGAAGCGCCTGATGGCCCGGTGCCGGGTGGTGGAAGGCGCTTTTTTCGATCCGCCGCGGCGGCATAGAACTCCCGCTGAGTGAAAGTTTGGGGTCAGAGTAAACATCCTGATTGAATCGACAATGCCTGAGAGTGACTGTATTTTTACTCTGACCCCAAACATCAAGGGTAACAACTTGAAGAACCGGAAACCGGAAATCGTCGAAGAACTACAGGAATTTCTGGAAAAACACCCGCGCACGAAAATGGTGGAGCTCCTCTTGCCCGACGTAAACGGCATCCTGCGCGGCAAACGTATCGGCAGGGATGAGCTTGAGACCCTGTACCGGCAGGGACTCAAGATGTGCGCCTCCACGCCGCTGGTCGACAGTCGCGGGGAGGTTCCCTTTAACATCGATTTCGGCACCCGGGACGGAGACCCGGACATCATGGGTTACCCTGTGGCAAACACCCTGGCGCCGGTTCCCTGGCTCGACGATTCAGCCGTTGCCCAGGCATTCGTTTCCCTGCACGACCTGGACGGCGCGCCGTGGTTTGCGGACCCCCGCCACGTGTTGCAGCGTGTCTGCGACAAACTGCAGGAAGCGGGTTTACAGCCCGTGGTCGCGACGGAGTTCGAGTTCTACCTGCTCGAATCCGGCGACAGCGACGTCCCGCAGCCGCGGCTGGGCAGGATCCCCGGCACCGGCCTGAAACAGGAAGGCCTGCAATATGCAACCCTGGAGGACCTGTGGGAATGCGACCCGTTGCTCATGGACGTGCTACGCAACTGCGACGCGCAGAACGTGCCCGCGAACACGGCATTGCCCGAATTTTCTCCGGGGCAGTTCGAAATCAACCTGCACCACGAGAATGACCCGGTGCACGCCTGCGACCACGGCGCCATGCTGAAACGCATCATCAAGGGGACTGCCTTCAAGCACGGGCTGGGCGCGGCGTTCATGGCGAAACCGTTTATCGATTACGCGGGGAGCGGCCTGCACATCCATGTCAGCCTGCTCGATGAAGAGGGGAACAATGTCTTTGCCGGTCCGGAAACAGGGTCAAGACCATCCCTGTCGGCCATGCTGGAACACGCTGTTGGCGGTCTGCAGCAGACCATGGCCGAAGCGATGGCCGTTTTCGCCCCGAATGCCAACTCCTACCGGCGCCTGCAACCTGAATCCTTTGTCCCGTTGTCCCCGAACTGGGGATACAACCACCGCGCCGTGGCCCTGCGGGTCCCGGTCTGTGACAGCAGGGATACCCGCATCGAACACCGGGTGGCAGGCGCAGATGCCAATCCGTACCTGGCGGCGGCAGCCATCCTTGCCGGCATCCACCACGGCATCACCCGGCAAAGCGAACCGACTGAGATGATCGCGGAAGGGACAATCATGGACGAACAGGAGATCACCCTGCCGCGCCGCTGGGATGCGGCGCTTGACCGGTTCAGGGACAGCCAAATCCTGCCCGAATACCTCGGGGAGGAATTCTGCCGGGTGTACGAGATCGTCCGCCGCAGTGAATGTGAGCGGTTCCACGAGCAGGTCAGCAACAGGGATTACGAGTGGTACCTGCGCGGGGTGTAAGATGACACTACCGTCACGACCCATTGACAACCAGCTAACCCTCGTCATACCTGCGCAAGCAGGTATCCAGTAGGCAATGACAACAACATTATCGCAACTCATCGACGACCAGCCTGAAGGCTTCTCACTGCAGCAGGCTTTCTACCAGGATACCGCTATCTACCGGCGCGAACTGGAACGCCTGTTCATGAAATCCTGGCTGTATGCAGGACACCTCAGCCAGGTTCCCGAAACAGGCGATTACTTCCTCTATGAACTGGGTAATGAATCCGTGATCATTATCCGCACCGGGGAAACCACGGTTAAGGCTTTGCTGAACCTGTGCCGCCACCGCGGTTCGCGTATCTGCCTGGAAGCCAGCGGCCGGCAGAAACTGCTGGTGTGCCCTTACCACGGCTGGACTTACCAACTGGACGGCGCGTTACGCGGCGCCAACTACGCGCCGCCGGACTTCGATAAAGCGGACTACGCGCTGGGAGAAGTGAGGCTGGAGACGCTTCACGGCATGATCTTTATCAATTTTGCCGACGATCCTGCCCCCTTCGACCCCATCCGGCGCGACCTGGAAGAATGCCTGCGCCCCTACCGGCTGGACCAGGCAAAAGTCGCGCACCTGCAAAGCTATCCCATCCGGGCAAACTGGAAACTCGCAGTCGAGAATTACTGTGAATGCTACCACTGCACGCCGGCCCATCCCGAGTACGCAGAAGGCCACGGCCGCACACTGCCCGATGAGGACGTGGCCGGCCTGCTGGAACAGGTTATGGCCAGGGGTGAGAAACTGGGATTGACCGGCCAATGTATCGACAGAAGCTGGCTCGATGCCGGCGCTACAGGTATCGATCGGGGCTTCGACAGGTATCCCCTGCTCGACGGGTTCGTCACGGGCAGCCGCGACGGCAAACCGGTGGCGCCGCTGCTCGGCGAGATCCGCGGCTACGACGGTGGAGCGACTGACATACATGTGGGACCGTTCACGTTCTGCCTGGCTTATTGTGATCACGTGGTGATCTATCACTTCAGGTCGTTGAGCGTTACGGAATGCGCCTGCGATATCACCTGGCTGGTGAACGAGTCCGCGCGGGAAGGGAAAGACTATGACCGGGATGATTTGACGTGGCTCTGGGATATCACCACGATCGCCGACAAACGCATCATCGAGAACAACCAGAAAGGTATCAATTCGACATTTTACCGGCCGGGACCTTATACCGGGATGGAGGGTTTCACGCGCTGTTTCATCGACTGGTACCTGCAGTCCATGAAGTAGCGTGCTCAAACCATGACTTGAGGTCATACGCAATGCAGACAGACTCCGGGAATATCCCCGACAGCAGGACACTGGCAAAACAACACCGCCAGGAGCAACTCATCAAGGCGACCATAAACTGCGTGGCCAAACGCGGTTTTTCGGCCACGACCATGGCAGACATTACCAGGGAAGCGGGATTGAGCCTGGGTATCGTCAACCTGCACTTCAAGAGCAAGGACAAGCTGTTGTTGGAGACGCTCAAGTACATGGCTGAAGAATACCGGCGACACTGGGAAAAGACCCTGGAAAAAGCCGGACCTGCGCCGGCGGACAAACTTGCCGCGCTGGTGGAACTTGATTTCAGCAGGACTATCGCCGACCGCAAAAAACTGGCTGTCTGGTTCGCTTTCTGGGGGGAAACCCGCTCCCGTCCCGTCTACATGAAAACCTGCGCCGAGTATGACAATTACTACGTGGCAACCGAGGCTGAACTGTTTGCCGAAATACTGCGCAATGATGCTGAAACACAACATGATCCGCAGGTCCTGGCAACGACCCTGGATGCGCTCATCGATGGCCTGTGGCTGGATATGCTGTTGACGCCAAAAGAATTGAACCGAAAGCAGGCCCGGGACCTGGCGATGAACTTCCTGCATGCCGTTCTCCCCGGTCATTTCCACCCTGCCTCCGGTCCGGAATAAACCTCGATGGAACTCTTCCTGGACGACAGCGTACTGAACTGGCAGGCAAAAGCCCGTGCGTTTGCCGAGCAGGAATTACAGCCCTGGGAACTGGAAGCGGAATTCAACAACGGGATTATCCCTGCCGAAGTCCGTCAACGTCACCGGCAGCTCTCCGTTGAACTGGGCTTCAGCAGCATGGACGTTCCCGAACGGTACGGCGGGCTGGCCCTGGGCATGACCGAGCAGGTTGCGGTATGGGAGCAACTGGGGCGCGTCACCAACGCCTTGTGCTGGTGTTTTTCCGAAGCTCAGCAGTGGATGTTCGACGCCTGCACCGAAGATCAGATACGGGACTACATCCTGCCCCTGATGGACGGTGCCCGCGGCGAATGTTACGCCATTACCGAAGCCGAATCCGGTTCCTGGGAGGTGATCAATTCCCTGGCAACCCGGTGCGAAGGCGGTTACCGGCTCAATGGTGAAAAGCGCTACGTGACCAGCGCCAACCACGCGGATTTTTTTATCCTGCAGGCGCGGCTGGAGAACGGGGAGCAGA
Organism: Gammaproteobacteria bacterium; assembly: GCA_965208655.1. Classification (GTDB taxonomy): domain Bacteria; phylum Pseudomonadota; class Gammaproteobacteria; order Eutrophobiales; family Eutrophobiaceae; genus JAAXHV01. The sequence continues at coordinate 173,300 of CBDBPJ010000007.1, read as the reverse complement.
CCCTGTTCTTCGTGGATATCGACAGCGCCGGTGTGGAGCTGGCTGACAACCCCCTGTTCAGCCATACCTATGCCGCGCACCACCCGACATATCATTTTCACGACGTGTTCATCCCCGAGGGTAACCGTATCGGCACTGACGGAGAGGGAATGGACTATATCCGCAGCTGGTTCCGCCATGAACGCATGATGATCGCGGCGCGCTGCTGTGGAGCGGCGGCGCGCCTGATAGAGGAAGCAACGGAATTCGCCGTCAACAGGGACATCCTGGATGAAACGCTGGCGGACAAGCAGGCGATCAAGTTCATGCTGGCGGACAGCGCCTCGGAACTCTGGGCTGCGCGACTGATAACTTTCGAGGCTGCCCAGGCCCATGACCGGGGCGCAGACCCAAGGCTATTGCATACCCGTTGTTCCATGGCCAAGCTGTATGCTTCGGAGATGGCCAACCGGGTCGCAGACCGCGTCGTGCAGATATTCGGCGGGCGCGGTTACATGCGCGAGAATGCCGCGGAAAGATACTTCAGGGAACTGCGCGTGGACCGCATCTGGGAAGGCCCGAGTGAAATACAGCGCCTGATCATCGCCAACCGCCTGCTCAAGCGCGGGCTGCAAGAGATGTAAATGGCAAGATTCCCATTCCTGCGTATTCGTTCGTCGTTCCTGGCAACGCTCTTGATATTTCCATGCCTCCCGTCTGCGGCAGAGGAAAAAATCGTCAACATGTACAACTGGGCGGATTATATCGGCCCGACCACCATTGCCAATTTTGAAAAGGAGTACGGCATCAAGGTCAATTACGATATCTACCATACCACGGAGATCGTGGATGCCAAGCTGATGGCCGGCAGCACCGGGTATGACGTGGTCGTGCATGCCGCGTCTTATTCCGCCCGCCTCATTGAAGCCGGGGTATACCAACCCCTGGACCGCAGCCGGCTCGGCAACTGGTCCAACCTGGATCCGGACATACTGCAGATCATGGAGGACTTCGATCCCGGCAATCGCTACGCGGCCCCCTACATGTGGGGAACGACGGGTATTTCCTACAACGTCGACATGCTCAGGGAGCGGCTGCCTGACGCCCCGCTGGATACGGCCGACTTTTTCTTCAAGCCTGAAATCATTTCACATTTTGCCGAATGCGGTGTCACCATCCTGGACGGCCCCATCGATGCCTTGCCCATGTTTATGAGCTATCTCGGCCATCCCGGAAACTCGGTCGATCCACAGCACCTGCGTGAAACGGAACAGGTGATGAAATCCATCCGCCCCTATATCCGTTATTTCAGTTCCGCCAAGATGCTGATCGACATGCCGAACAAGGAAGTCTGCGTGGCCATGAGCTGGTCCGGCGACTATATCGTTGCCCGCACCCGCGCCGCGGAAGCCGGGATCGACATCAACCTGGCGTACGCCATGCCGGAGAAGGGCATTCCTGCCTGGGTGGACAACATGTTCATTCCGCGCGACGCACCGCATCCGGATAACGCCTACCTGCTGGTAAATTACCTGCTGCGGCCGGAAGTGATTGCCCCGGTTTCCGACTTTACCGGTTATGCCAATGCCAATCACGCCGCTACCGCCCTGGTGGACCCGGACATTACCGGGGACCCGGCCATCTATCCCGACGCCGACGTGCGCAACCGCCTGGAACTCACCCTGGTCTATTCGCCCAAGGAGGAAAGACCCCGTTCCCGGACCTGGACGCGCATAAAATCCGGCCTGTGAACCTGTCCTGCCGCCATGTCGTCGCAACCGCCTGAAAACCGAACCGAGACCGGCACGGCCTGGCTGGACCCGGCGGCAAAGCCGTTCATACAGATCGAAAACGTCTCGAAGCATTTCGACGGGTTTCCGGCCGTCGACGACGTCAGCATCGACATATATAAAGGTGAACTGTTTTCCATCCTGGGCGGTTCCGGCTGCGGCAAGACAACCCTGCTGCGTATGCTGGCCGGGTTTGAACGGCCGACGTCAGGCAGGATCCTGATCGACGGTGCCGATATGACCGACGTTCCCCCCTACCAGCGCCCCGTCAATATGATGTTCCAGTCCTATGCCATCTTTCCCCACATGACCGTTACGGACAACGTTGCCTACGGTCTGAAAAAGGAAGGCATGCCCAAAAGTGAACTCCGCGCCCGCGTGGCGGATATGCTCGAACTGGTGCAACTGACGAAGTTTGCCCGGCGCAAACCCGGCCAGTTATCCGGCGGGCAACGGCAGCGTATTGCCCTGGCGCGGGCCCTGGTGAAACGGCCCAAGGTCCTGTTGCTCGATGAACCGCTGGCGGCGCTGGACAAGAAACTGCGCGAGCACACCCAGTTTGAACTGATGAACATCCAGGACCAGACCGGCGTTACGTTTATCGTCGTGACCCACGACCAGGAAGAAGCCATGACCCTGTCAACCCGCATCGTGGTGATGCAGGAAGGCCGGTTCATCCAGTGCGGCACGCCGAAAGAAATCTACGAGTACCCTGTGAACCGCTACGTCGCCGATTTTTTCGGCACCATCAACCTGTTCGAGGGAACGGTAAGCAGCGTCGACGGTGAGACAGTGACGGTGGCGTGCGATGACGGGAAGACCGGCATCAGGGCGGAACCGGCTGACCGGGTTGGCGGCGGCACGGCGTTAACCGTCGCGGTCAGACCTGAGAAAATCACGATTTCCAGAGAGCCTCCCGTTGCCGATGTTGCTGCCGTGCTCAAAGGCGTGGTCTGGGACCTGGGCTATTACGGGAATTTATCCGTCTACCGTATAAAAACGGATACGGGAATGATCGTACAGGCCAGCGCCCAGAACCGGGTCCGTTCAGCCGAAAGGACACTCGAGTGGGACGACGCGGTATACCTTTCCTGGGATATTCAAAGCAGCGTGGTGTTGACCGAATGAACCCGTCTGCACGGCAAGCCGGGAGAATGGACAGGTTATGGGACCGGTTTGTCGTCTCCTTACCCTACCTGTGGCTGCTGGTATTTTTCCTGCTGCCGTTCCTGTTCGTCCTCAAGATCAGCCTTGCCGACCCCGTCGTCGCGCTACCGCCGTTCACACCCCTGCTCGACCTGGCCAGGGACGGGGGGCGCTGGTTTTACCTCACGCTGGACAATTACCGGTTTCTGCTGGAGGACGACCTGTACTGGGTCAGCTACCTCAAATCGATCAGGATTGCCTTTATCTCCACTATCCTGTGCCTGCTCATCGGTTATCCCATGGCCTACGCCATCGCCCGGGCCGCGCCGGCCAGGCGTAACCTGCTGCTGTTCCTCATCATCCTGCCGTTCTGGACTTCGTTCCTGTTGCGGGTCTATGCCTGGATGGGCATGCTGAGCACAAACGGCCTGATCAACAACCTGCTGCTTTCCGCCGGCCTCATCGAGCAACCCCTGAAACTTTTGTACACGGATTTTGCGGTCTACCTGGGCATCGTGTATTCCTACCTGCCGTTCATGATCCTGCCGTTGTATGCCAACCTTGAGCGTCTCGATGCGGACCTGAACGAAGCTGCCGCCGACCTGGGCGCCAGGCCCCTGCAGGTGTTCCGGGACATTACCCTGCCGCTGTCCCTGCCGGGTATCATCGCCGGCAGCCTGCTGGTGTTTATCCCGGCGCTGGGGGAATTCGTCATCCCGGCACTGCTGGGCGGGCTCGACTCGCTGATGATAGGCCGGACCCTCTACGATGAATTCTTCACCAACCGCGACTGGCCCCTGTCCTCGGCGGTCGCCATTATCCTGTTACTCATCCTGGTAGTCCCGATCATGCTGTTCCAGCATTACCAGGCGCGCGGAACGACGGGCGAGCCATGAACGGCCAACGCTCCACGTTCCTGCTGACCGTGCTGAGTTTCGGATATGCGTTTCTGTATATCCCGATCATTATGGTCATGGTCTATTCGTTCAACGATTCTCGCATCGTTTCCGTGTGGGGCGGCTTTTCCCTGCGCTGGTACGCGGCGTTGCTGGACAACAGGCAACTCATTGAAGCGGCCCTGCTCAGCCTGCGCATCGCCTTTGTCAGCGCCACGGTTGCTACGGTACTGGGCGTCCTGGCCGGACTTGCCCTGGCGCGTATCAGGAGATTCCGCGGCAGGATCCTGTTTACCGGGATGATCGCCGCGCCGCTGGTCATGCCGGAGGTGATCACGGGCCTGTCGCTGTTACTGCTGTTCGTCAGCCTGCATGATTTCATCGGCTGGCCGGGCGAACGGGGCGCCACCACCATTACCATCAGCCACATCACCTTTTCCATGGCTTACGTCGCCGTCATCGTGCAAGCGCGGCTGGCGTCGATGGATGAATCCCTGGAGGAAGCGGCCATGGACCTTGGCGGGCGGCCGTTCCAGGTGCTGTTCGATATCACCCTGCCCATCATCGCCCCGGCCATGCTGTCCGGCTGGCTGCTGGCGTTTACCCTGTCTCTGGACGACCTGGTGATCGCCAGTTTCGTATCCGGGCCGGGCGCCAGCACCCTGCCCATGTGGATCTTCTCCAAGGTCCGCCTCGGCGTCACCCCGGATATCAATGCGCTGGCGACCATCATAATTACCATTGTCAGCTTGGGTGTGCTAGTCGCCGCCCTGGTCATGTTCCGGCAGGACCGGCAGCAGCGAGCCCGGCATCCGGCATCTTCCGTGCAATAGATACAAAATGCAAGTTGACTTACAAGTCGTAAAACAATCCGTCAAATGGGTCGTTTATTCCCTGCTACTGGTTAATTTCGTCCTGTACCTGAACTGGGACTGGCACGGGGCCACCCATGCCCTGGGTCCGGCAGAGCCGCTGATCAAGTGGCTGCAGGCTTATGCTGCGTCCATAGATTACGCGGCATGGCTCGTCCTGATACTGCTGTTTGAACTGGAGACCTATGCCCTGTCCGATAAGGCGTTCACGCCGTTGGTGCAGCGATTGATGCATGGGACCCGCATGCTGTGCTACCTGTTTGTACTGCACACGGTATATGCCTACAGCGTCAACACCTACGAAGTGTATTTCAAGGTGGAAGAAGCTGCAGGCGTATCAGACCCGTGCCAGGTTGCCGACGGGCGCATTTCATTTGTCAGCAACCAGCAGTATACCTACCTGGATGCGGATAACTGTGCACTCATGGGAACCGGCCAGGAATATTTTCTGCTGGACAAGGGGCGGGTAATTGCCGACAGTGCAAGCCTGGACAGGGAAAGATGGCTGGCCTGGCTGGACGTGATCGAGGCAGTGATCTGGCTGCTCATCATGGTGCTGATCGAAATGACCATCAGGCTGCAGGAGCGGGGAATCTCAAGCGGCCGTGCCATCACCACGCTGAACTATCTCAAGTTCGCCGGTTACAGCGCGTTAATGGGCATGGCGATTCACTGGGGATTGACCGACCTGATCCTGAACTTCTGGGACGAAATACTCTGGATCGGCGGGTTCGCCGCGATAGAAATGAACATGTCGGACTGGCGCGAAGAAATGGAGGAGGCGCCGGTCCAGGGTACGGTGTGACTGCAAAATGAGACAGATTTATGCCCCGAAGGCCGTATTCGACGAAGCGCTGGAACTGGTCAATGCCGGTAACCCCAGGGCTGCCGAGCGCGTTTGCCGGGATGCCGTGCAACGCAACCCGAAAGACATCAACATGCTCGGTCTGCTGGGCGCGGTGCTGGTGAAGATGCGCCGCCTGGAGGAAGCTGAAAAGGTATTACAGCGCACCGTCCGCCTGGCGCCGACGTTTGCCAAGCCCCATGAAGACCTGGGTTTCGTATTGCTTGAACTGGAACGTTACGACGACGCGGTACAGGTCCTGCAAAAAGCGGTGCGGCTGGACCCGAAACTGGAGTTTGCCCATTTCAACCTGGGCAAGGCGCTTGCATTTACCGGCAAGGGCGAAGAGGCGGATACGGCGTTCGAGTCCTCCTTCTCCCTGTCCCCCGAGCGCAAACTGCTGGCACAGGCTGCCAGGCTGCACAAGGAAGGCAAGCTCGAGGAGGCGGAAAAACTCTACCGCCAGGTATTGAAGAACAACCCCGATAACGTCGATGCCATGCGCATGCTGGCCATGGTGGCGGCTGCGCTGAAAAAATATGATGATGCGGAGCGACTGCTGCGGCGCGTGGTCGGTATCGCACCGGATTTCCTGGCTGCAGTCATCGATCTGGGCCGGGTGTTGAAAGAGCAGGACCGCTTTGAGGAAGCTATAAATTACTTCAAAAAGGCCATCGAAATCAATCCAAACAACCCGCAGACTCATTTCATGCTTGCCGGCGCCTACGCGCCTGCCGCCCTGAACCACGAGGCGGTAAAGGAATACCAGCGCACTCTCGAATTGTCCCCGCGCCACCCCGGCGCCCTGCTGGGCCTGGGCAACTCCCTGAAGACCGTCGGCCACCTGGATGAGGCGGTTCAGGCCTACCACGACTGTATCGACGTGAAACCCAACAACGGCGAGACCTACTGGAGCCTGGCAAACCTCAAGACCTACCGCTTCAGCGACGGGCAACTGGGGGAAATGGAAAAACGGGTAGAGGACGACAAGGCGGCCGGTGACAAGTCAGAGGTAAATTTCCTGTTTGCCCTGGGCAAGGCCTACGATGACCGGCAGGATTACGACCGGGCCTGGCATTATTACGAACGGGGTAACGCCAAACAGCGCATGCTGGTCCAGTATGACCCGGTGCATACCGAAACCATCAATGACGACATCATGGAGGTATTCGACAAGGCGCTGCTGGACGAAAAAGGCGGCGCCGGCTTTCCGGACCCGGCCCCCATATTTATCCTGGGCCTGCCGCGCTCCGGTTCTACCCTTATTGAACAGGTGCTGGCCAGTCACAGCCAGGTTGAGGGAACCAGCGAGCTACCCTACCTGGGCAGGGTCGCCATGTCGCTGAACAGGAACAGGCCGGACGGCGTTAACTACCCCCACGCGGTGCGGGAACTGGCTCCGGAGAATTTTGCTCTACTGGGTGAGGACTATATCCGCTACGCCCAACTGCACCGGACCGAAGGCAAACCGTTTTTTGTCGATAAGATGCCGAACAATTTTCCCACCACCGGGTTCCTGCACCTGATCCTGCCCAACGCAAAAATCATCGATGCACGCCGGCACCCCCTGGATGCCTGTGTCGGCAATTACCGGCAGCACTATGCCAGGGGCCAGACCTTCGCCTATGACCTGACGGATATCGGCGAGTACTACCTGCAGTACCAACGCATGATGGACCACTGGCACGAAGTCCTGCCGGACCGGATCCTGACCGTCCAGTACGAGGAAGTCGTTACCGATTTTGAGAACCAGGTGCGCAGGATATTAAAATACTGCAACCTGCCCTGGGAAGATGACTGCATCAGGTTCTACGAAACGGAACGGCCGGTAAGAACGGCGAGTTCGGAGCAGGTACGGCAACCCATCTATACCGGGTCGCTCAGCTTCTGGCGTAACTATGAACCCCACCTGGGCGAATTGATTGAGATACTCGAACCGCTCCGTGATCGGTACAGTAGATATGAGAAGTGAGGATGGTAGTTATTCTGGATTCCTGTCCCTGCTACCGCAGGGGTAAACTTGCGCAGAACCTGCCCCCCGGCTTACAGCATGCCGGGGCAGGCTGCGCGGGAGCGGGGGAATGACAGGATTATGAATGAATTTTTATTCATTTTTTACTGGTGTAACTTGCATTTTGCAGAATTACTGATCTAATATAGACAAATTGAAGCCAGGTATACGTGATGCCGACCATGATAACAAAGTCCCAGCGACCGCCTTTCCGGAAGAAGACCCTGGCTATTGCCATGTCGGCCCTGCTCGGCGGCGGCCAGGCTGCCGATGCGCAGGTGCTGGAAGAAATTGTCGTTACCGCCACCAAGCGGGAAGCCAACCTGCAGGACATTCCCGTATCCATCACTGCCTTCACTACCGACGATATTCAACGGCGCGGCTTCAGGGGACTGGATGACTACGCCAGCTTTATTCCCGGCATTGCGCTGGGACAGCGCGAACCGGGAGGGAACTCCGTGGTGTTCCGCGGCGTTGCCGCCTCCGGCATCCAGTTCGGCACCAACCCCTCCAGCGGCGTCTACCTCGATGAACAACCGATTACCGCGGCCGGCATCAATCCCGACCCGCGCCTGATCGATATCGAGCGCGTCGAGGCGCTGAGCGGCCCCCAGGGAACCCTGTTCGGCGATGCCTCCCAGTCAGGTACCCTGAGGATTATCACCAACAAGCCGGATGCGACCGAATTCGACAGCTGGATTGAAGCATCCGGTTCCCAGGTTGACGGCGGGGACGCCGGCTATGACGTCAGCGCCATGGTCAACCTGCCGGTCAGCGAAAACCAGCTTGCCATCCGCCTGGTCGGCTTCCAGGCGGAAGACGCCGGGTATATCGATAACGTACTGGGCACCAGCGCGGGCGGTACGTTTACCAATGCGGACCACGTGGAGGACGACGTCAATACCGTCGAGACCACCGGCGGCCGCATCGCCGCGCGCTGGACCCCCAATGAAGACTGGACCTTCGACGTTTCCGCGGTGTACCAGGAGACCGATGCCGACGGATATGCCGATACCAATCTCGAGGCAGGCGGCCTGGAACAGGTACGCTTCGGCAAGGAGACATTGAACGAGGAATGGTACCAGATCGGCCTCACCCTGCAGGGTAACCTGGGTTTTGCCGACGCCCTGGTGCACGGGTCCTACTTCAACCGCGATTTCCGTTATGATGCCGACGGCACCGATTACATGTTTGCATTCAACCAGTTGTTCGACGATGCGTATTACGACGTCTACAACTTCGGCGGCGACCCGCAGAACGGGTTTGCCCTCAACGATATCGCAACCGAGCGCTGGACCGTGGAGGCGCGCCTGTCAACGCCCACAGACACGGGCAGCAAGTGGTTCGGCCTGGTGGGACTGTTCTACAACCGTTCCAAGGAAGACTCGCTGTTCGCCTCCGGCAACGACAGTTTCGGCGGTTCGCCGGGTTTTTACTACCTGGCCTACAACGTTTATTTCAACAACCCGGTCTACACGGATTATTACGGGACAGTCAACCCGGATTTCGACCCGTACTCGGCCTCCCTGAACGGCCTGCCTCCAGGCAGTTGGGAGGCCAACAGCAACTGGTTCTTCGGCACTTACGAGGAAACCATCGACCAGTTCGCCATTTTCGGGGAGATGAGTTTCGATTTTACCGAGAACTTCACCGTCACCGCTGGCGGGCGCTGGTTCCGGGTCGAACGTGAGTTCCACCTGGTGCAGGGCGGCCTGCAGCAGGGCGGCATCGAACCCAATTATGCCACTGACTTCATCACAACCGATGAAACCGTTGACGGACTGGATCATGGTTTCGTGCCCAAGGTCAACCTGACCTGGCGCGTCAGCGAAGACGACATGGTGTATTTTACCTACTCACACGGATTTCGCAGTGGCGGCGGTAACGGCTCGAAACGCATTTCCGGTATCCCCCGTTCCTATGAATCAGATACCTTGAAGAACCTGGAGGTAGGGGCAAAAACGACCTGGTTTGACGGGCGTTTGCGCGCCAATTTTACCGCTTACATGATGAATTGGGAGGGCATACAGATCCAGGTTGAAGATCCCAACCCGCTGGTTTTCTCTCTCGGCATTGTGAATTTCCCGGAAGCGGAGGTGGATGGCTTCGAGTTTGACTTCGCCTGGTTGCCCCTTGAGGGCTGGGACCTGAGCGGTACCGTCGCATACAACGACGCCAGGATCTCCGAGTCGGCGTCCCTGGATTTCAAGGGATTTGTCCTGGACGTAGCGGCAGGCGACAGGTTGCCCATCACGCCGGATTGGAAAGCCAGCCTGTCCGCCGAGTATACCTTCCCGAACATGGTGTTAGGCGCCGAACCCTACATGCGGTTTGATTATGCCCACACCGGCGAATCGATCAATGCGCTGTCCGGTCTGGAACCAATCGTGTCCCTGGAATCCGACCCGGAAACCACTGTCCAGAAGGCCTATGACGTGGGGTATTTCAGCATGGGACTGGATGCCGAAACCTGGAGCGCTTCCCTCTACATCGACAATGTCTGGGATGAGCGCGGCACCACTTTCGTCAACAACCGCTGGGCCGAACGGCGCTTCGGCGTGAATCAACCCCGCACATTCGGCGTCACTTTCAGAAAAAGATTCAGATAGGATTCTTCCCTCCGCCTCGCATCACAATGCTGCGTGAGGCATGGTGAACATCTATGACCATGCTACAGAAATGGTTCCGGGATAACTCCATCGAAGAGGTGGAAGTGCTGATCCCGGATATCGCCGGGATGGCCAGGGGGAAGTTTGTGCCGGCGGACCGCTACCTGGCAGACAAGGGGATCCGCATCGCCAAGGGCTTGTTTACCCAGACCATAACCGGTGACTACATCGAACTGGTCGAGAACATCAACCCTGCCGATATCGACATGGAGGCCAGGCCGGTAACGGAATCCAGGCGAACAGTGCCCTGGGCGTCCTACCCGACAGCCCAGGTTATCCATGATTGTTACCACCTGGACGGGACACCTGTGGAAATTGCTCCCAGGCAGGTACTGAAACGCGTGCTCGACCTGTACGAGAAACGCGGCTGGAAAGCTGTGGTTGCGCCGGAGACGGAATTTTACCTGGTCAAGACCAACACCAATCCGGATTTACCGCTGGAACCACCCGCGGGCCGCTCCGGCAGGCAGGAACAGAGCCGGCGGACGTTCGGTATCGACGCCCTGAATGAATACGAGAACGTAGTAGAGGCAATCTATGATTTCTCCGAACACCAGGGACTCGATATCGAGACTCTCACCCACGAGGACGGCATCGCCCAACTGGAGGTCAACTTCCGGCACGGAGACCCGATGCGCCTGGCGGACCAGGTGTTCATCTTCAAACGGACGGTACGGGAGGCGGCATTCAAACATGATATGTATGCGACGTTCATGGCCAAACCGCACCAGCATCAACCGGGTAGTTCCATGCACCTGCACCAGAGCATCGTCGATAAGAAAACCGGTAAAAATATATTTGCGACCAGGGGCGGGAAACCGAACAAACTGTTCAGGAGCTATATTGCAGGTTTACAGAAATACCTGCCCGCAACCATGGCGCTGTATGCGCCTCATGTGAATTCCTACCGGCGGGTCACCCGCTATTTTGCCTCGCCCATCAACACGCACTGGGGTTTCGACAACCGCACCGTCGGCTTGCGCGTGCCGCTGGCGCCCGCAAAGGCTACACGGGTGGAGAACCGGGTCCCGGGTTCCGACACCAACCCGTATCTTGCCATGGCCGCGTCCCTGGCCGCAGGCTACCTGGGAATGGAGGAAAAACTTGAGCCCACCAAGCCGGTGGAAGACAATGCCCATGAACGGGCCATCACCCTGCCCAGGGACCTGCATACGGCATTGAAACTCATGCGCAGGTCCAGGCCGTTGCGCAGGATGCTGAGTGAGGACTTTATCCGGGTCTACGTGGCAATCAAGGAACTAGAATACGAAACGTTCTTCCAGGTAATCAGTTCCTGGGAACGTGAGCACCTGCTGTTGAATGTATAATATATTTGGTGTCAGTATATATTTGGGGTCAGAGCAAAAATACCTGCAATTGACCGGCAGCATATATCTGCGCCTGAATTTTTACTCTGACCCCAAATATGCCAAATATGAAAAATTGATAATAACGAGATGAGCACCGCGAACTGGCAGGCAATCGACAGCGCACATCACCTGCATTCCTTTACCGATACCAGGGCATTGGCAGAGGAAGGTTGCCGGGTCATTACCCGTGCCGATGGTGTGTATATCTGGGACTCGGAAGGCAAGCGCCTGCTGGACGGCATGGCCGGTCTGTGGTGCGTAAACGCAGGGTATGGCAGAAAGGAACTGGCCGAAGCCGCGCGTGATCAACTGCTCGAACTGCCCTATTACAATAATTTTTTCAAGACCTCCCCGGCTACGGCGATAGAACTGGCCGAATTGCTGGCGCAGATCACGGCCCCGCACCTGAATCATGTTTTCTTTACGAACTCCGGTTCCGAAGCGAACGATACGGTCTTCAGGCTGGTGCGCCGCTACTGGGACCTGGCGGGCAAACCCGGAAAAGAGGTTATCATCAGTCGCGAACTTGCCTACCACGGCAGCACGGTCGCCGCCGCCAGCCTGGGCGGGCAGAAGCAGATGCACGAACAGGGGCGCCTGCCCATTCCGGGCATTACCCACATCGGGGCTCCCTACTGGTACCGGGACGGCGGCGATCAGTCGCCCGAAGAGTTCGGCAGGACGGCCGCACGCTGGCTCGAAGAGAAAATTAACGAACTGGGCCCGGACCGGGTCGCGGCCTTTATCGGCGAACCGATCCAGGGGGCGGGCGGTGTCATCATACCGCCTGAAAGCTATTGGCCCGAAATTCAACGCATCTGCAGGGAATACGACATACTGCTGGTCGCAGATGAAGTGATCTGTGGGTTTGGCCGGCTCGGCACCTGGTTCGGATCCGATTATTACCACCTGGAACCGGACCTGATGTCCATCGCCAAGGGGTTGTCTTCCGGTTACCTGCCTATCGGCGGGGTAATGGTGGGAGACCGGGTTGCCGACCTGCTCATCACTGAAGGCCGGGAGTTTGCCCATGGGTTCACTTATTCAGGCCACCCCGTCGCCTGCGCAGTGGCCCTGGCCAACATCGCCATCCTGCGTGATGAAAAAATCATTGAGAACGTGCGGGACAACACCGCCCCCTACCTGGAACGGCGCTGGAACGAGCTTGCAGGGCACCCGCTGGTAGGTGAGACCAGGGGCGTGGGTTTCCTGCGCGCCCTGGAACTGGTAAAAGACAAGCACTCCAGGGAGTTTTTTGAACCCGTGGGAGAGGCCGGCCAGGTTTGCCGTGATTTCTGTTTCGATAACGGCCTGGTAATGCGCGCCCTGCGCGATACAATGGTCATATCCCCTCCGTTGGTTATGACGATAGAACACATTGACGAACTGATTGAACTGGTGGTCAAGTGCCTGGACCTGACCGCAAATGAACTGTAAACAGGAGACCATGATATGAGTTGGCAACGGCAAATACTGCGCATAAACCTGACTGAACTGAGCGTTACAATTGAACCGTTGAACGAGGAGTGGGCGCAATCCTACCTCGGGCAGCGGGGACTCGGCACCAAATACCTGTTTGAGGAGATCGACCCTGCGGTCGATGCATTGTCCCCTGAGAATAAAGTGATCTTTGCGACCGGACCGTTGACCGGCACCATGGCCTCAACCGGGGGGCGTTACTCGGTAATTACCAAGGGCGCCCTGACCGATGCCATTGCCTGTTCCAATTCCGGCGGCCAGTTCGGCGCAGAACTGAAGCTGGCAGGCTACGACCTGCTTATCCTGGAAGGCAGGGCGCCGGAACCCGTCTACCTCCATATCGAAAACGAACGTGTACGCCTGCTGCCCGCCGGCCACCTGTGGGGCAGGACCGTCTGGGAGACGGAAGAGATTATCAAACAGGCCCACCAGGATCCGTTGATCCGCATAGCCTCGGTGGGACCCAGCGCGGAAAATGGTTGCCGCTATGCCTGTGTGGTCAATGACATGCACCGGGCTGCCGGGCGCTCGGGTGTAGGCACGGTAATGGGTTCCAAACACCTCAAGGCCATTGCAGTCCGGGGTACAAAAGGCCTTGGTGTGGCAGACCCGGAAGCATTCATGCAGGTGGCTCAAAGCACCGCCCTGGCCATGCGGGAAGACGACGGACGCAAGTCCCTGACCGGGGATGGCACCATCGCCATGATGGATACCACCAATGTCTACGGCACCCTGCCCACCCGGAACTCCCGCGAGGTCCAGTTCGAAGGCGCCGGAAAAATGGGTCTCAGCGCGATGAAGGAAACCAGCGAGAGCGGCCACACAAACCTGGTCACCAACAGCGCCTGTTTCGGTTGCACTATCGGCTGCGGCAGGGTGTGCCATATCGACCCGGAACATTTTTCCGTCAAGGACAAGCCGCAATATCACGGTGCATCCGGCGGGCTCGAATATGAAACCGCCTATGCCCTGGGCTCCGCGGTGGGGGTGGCCGACATCGATGCCGCCACCTATTGCGGTTTCCTCTGCAACGAATACGGTATGGACCCCATTTCGCTGGGCGGCTCCATCTCCGCGGCCATGGAATTATTCGACATAGGCGCGATTGATGAATCCGTCACCGGCGGCGTCACACTGGAATTCGGTTCCGCCGAAGCCTTGTGCGCAATGACGGAGGCAGTCGGCAAAGGGGAGGGCTTTGGCCGTGACATAGCGATGGGATCCAGACGCTTGTGTGAGAAGTACGGTCATCCGGAACTTTCCATGTCGGTCAAGGGCCAGGAATTTGCCGCCTATGACGGACGCGCCATGCAGGGCATGGGCCTGGGGTATGCCACCAGCAACCGGGGCGCCTGCCATCTGCGCGCCGCGCCGTACGAGGATGATTTCACTACCCTGGAACCTGACGGTAAAGCCCAGGTGGTCAAGGCAACACAGGACATGATCGCGGCGGTCGATTCCAGCGGCTTATGCCTGTTCTCGGGCTTCGCCGGTTTTTCCGAAGAACTCGTCGCCGAACACATCAACGCCGCCTGTACGGGAGAATGGGATTTGAACCGGTTACAGGAGACCGGGGAGCGCATCTGGAACCTGGAACGCCAGTTCAACCTGGCTGCCGGGTTGACCGCCAGGGACGATACCCTGCCGCCCAGGATACTGACCGAACCGGCCCCCAGCGGCGCCGGCAAGGGGCTGGTATGCAGACTGGACGAGATGCTGCCGAAATACTACGAACTGCGCGGCTGGGATGAGGCCGGCAGGCCTGATCCGGAAACCCTGGAACGTCTAGGACTTTCCTAGAGTGCATGATCACTACCCCCAACCACACTGCAACTCCTATTATGCAGCGACCGCGAATGTAACCACCGGCTACCCCCCGCTCAGGGGCGCAGATAATTGCGATGTCTGCATCGTCGGCGCCGGTTTTACCGGCATCTCCGCGGCGCTCCACCTGGCCGAGGGCGGCTATAGAGTCATTGTACTTGAGGCAAACCGGGTAAGCTGGGGAGCATCGGGACGCAACGGCGGCCAGCTCATCGGCGGCATCAGCGGCGAGGAACACCTGAGAAAATCCCAGGGCAGGGACATCTCCGATCTAATCGAGAAAATGCGCTGGGCCGGCCACGAGATTATCAGGCAGCGTGTCGAGAAATATGCCATCGACTGCGACCTGAAATTCGGTTACATGGACGTGGCCATCAAACCACGCCACTGGCGCGACCTGCAGGAAGAATACGAGTCCCTGCAGCGACCGGATTTCCCCTATGAAACCAGGCTGGTGCCGAAACAGGAAATAACCGGCGTGATAGGCACGGAGGCCTATATCGGCGGCCTGATCAACATGGCAAACGGCCACCTGCACCCCCTGAACCTGTGCCTGGGGGAGGCCGCGGCGGCAGTGCAGCAAGGCGCCGTCATACATGAGCAATCCCCGGTGGTCCGGATTGAACACGGCAACAAAGCGCGGGTGCATACCGCATCAGGCAGCGTCTCCTGCGATTTCGTGGTGCTGGCGGGGAACGCCTACCACCGCCTTGAAGCGCGCCGCCTGAGCGGGTTCGTATTCCCCGCCGGCAGTTTTATCATTGCCACCGAACCACTGAGTGATGAGCAGATCAGTGAAATCAACCCCCTCGACCTGGCCGTGTGCGACCCGAATCACGTACTCGATTACTTCAGGCTGAGTGCAGACAGGCGCCTGTTGTTCGGTGGTCGCTGCAACTATTCCGGGCGGGAACCTGACAGCATCAGGAAATCCATTCTCCCGAGAATGCTCAAGATATTCCCGCAATTGAAAGGCGTGCGCATCGATTACGAATGGGGCGGCAAGATCGGCATCGTGATCAACCGCGTGCCGCACATCGGCAGGCTGGATGACAACATCTTCTATTCCCAGGGCTATTCAGGCCACGGCGTGAACGTCACCCACCTGGCCGGACAGGTCGTGGCCGATGCCATCGCCGGCACTTATGAACGGTTTGACGTGTTCGAGAAGGTGAAGCATTACCGCATCCCTGGCGGGCAGTGGGTGGGCAACCAGTTGCTGGCCCTGGGGATGATCTATTTTCGAATGCTGGACCTGCTGTAACTTCAGGGACCAGCCAGCCCCATCATTCCTGTAATGCCAGCCACTGGCATCATGATTTTTGGTTGAATATGCTTGTCATGTCGTCACTTTTCGGGGATTTTTGACGACATGGTGTACTAATGCCGTGACACCGCTAACCGGCGTGGCGCTGCATCAGCTCTCCCCAATACTCATTTGGAAGCATAGAGATACAGCATCT
Organism: Gammaproteobacteria bacterium; assembly: GCA_965208655.1. GTDB lineage: Bacteria > Pseudomonadota > Gammaproteobacteria > Eutrophobiales > Eutrophobiaceae > JAAXHV01. Next base: position 156,957 of record CBDBPJ010000007.1, on the reverse strand, counting down.
CCAGCGCCAGGCTGGCGCCCGCCAGCGAGGTGATCTCCCCCACGTCGTAATCCGGGGCAACCTCGACCAGGTCCATGCCGACCAGGTTGATGCCGGCGAGGCCGCGCAGGATTTGCTGGGCCTGGTGGGTGGACAGGCCACCGATTACCGGCGTACCCGTGCCCGGGGCAAAACAGGGGTCCAGGCAGTCGATATCGAAGGTGAGGTAACACGCGTCATCGCCGACGACCCGCCTTATCTCGTCCACCACGGCGTCACAACCGTTTTCGTGCACCCACGGCGCTTTCAACTGGTTGAATCCCCAGGAATTCTTGTTATAGGTACGCAATCCTACCTGTATGGAACGCTCGGGATTGATCACGCCCTGTTTTGCGGCATGGTAGAACATGGTGCCGTGATCAACCCGGCCGTCGTCATCCTCCCAGGTATCCGAATGGGCGTCGAAATGGATTATCGACAACGGTCCGTATTTTTCCGCGTGGGCCTGGAGTGTGGGGTATGTTATGAAGTGATCGCCCCCGAGTGACAGTAACCCGACGTCTGCGGAAATAATCTCGGTTACGTGCTCCCTGATATCGGAGGGAATGGTTTCCGGGAAACCGTGGTCGAGTTCGCAATCGCCGTAATCGATGACCGCCAGCCTGTCGAAGGCATCGAAACCCCAGTCATCCAGCCTGGCCCAACTCAACTGGGTGGAAGCCTGGCGTATGGAACGCGGGCCGAATCTTGCCCCGGGCCGGTTTGACGTGGCCGTATCCAGCGGAATGCCTGTAACGGCCACGTCGACGCCTGCAAGGTCGCAGGTGTACTTGCGCCGCATGAAGCTGAGGACGCCGCTATAGGTCGGCTCTGACCGGGTGCCGCGCAGGTCCTCCCGGTGAATGGCCTGGTCTATAAAATAATCATCGGTCATGGTTCATCTCTGATTGGCGCCTCTACTGCACAGTGCCGGCAATGGCGTACATGGGTGCACTGCTCCTTGGCGTGCCTGACGATCAGTGCGTGATACTCATTATACAGCCTGTGGTCGGCAGGAAGACAGGATTCGAACATCTGCCGCAATGTTTCATAGTCTTCCCTGCCCCGGATCAGCCCCAGCCTGTTTAACAGGCGGCGGGTGTAGGTGTCGATAACGAATACCGGGCGGTCAAAGGCATAGAGCAGGATGTCATCAGCCGTCTCAGGCCCTACGCCGTTGATTGACAGCAACGCCTGTCTGAGCCTGCCGGTGTCCCATTGAGCTACGGCGTCCAGACCACCCTGTGAATGCAACCACCCGCACAGGTTCTGCAGGCGTTGCGCCTTTACGTTGAAGAAACCGGAGGATTTGATCATTTCGGCCAATTCATCCCGGGGTAACGCAACAATCCTGCCCAACTCAAGCGGGCCGGTATCTTTCAGTCCTGTTATTGCCTTTTCGACATTCTTCCAACTGGTGTTCTGGGTGAGCACTGCGCCGACGATCACCTCGAACGCGGATTCTGCCGGCCACCAGTGCTGCGGCCCGTATGTATCCAGCAGTCGATCGTACAACGCGGTCAATTTGTCGCAGGAGATCATTTATTATATTTTAATCAGCGAAAACAGCCGGGGACAGATTTATGAATCTGTCCCCGATACCAGGTATCCTGTATATCCTGTCCATCCATGTTAAACACGTCTTATATCGGGCGCTTTGCCCCTACTCCCAGCGGCCCGCTCCATTTCGGCTCCATCGTTGCGGCGCTGGCGAGTTATCTTGACGCCCGCCATAACGGCGGCAAGTGGTTGTTGCGGATTGAGGATATCGATACGCCGCGGGTGCGCGCCGGTGCCGACCGCAAGATTATCGATACTCTGGAGATCCTCGGACTGGAATGGGACGGCGATATCGTGTACCAGAGCGACCGTCTTGAATATTACCGCCAGGCCCTGGCGGCGCTCGCTGAAGCAGGCCTGCTGTACCGCTGCTTTTGCCCAAGGAAGATCACCAGGGGAAAACCTTACCCGGGCACCTGCAGGATGCGCACGGTTCAGCAGGAAAAACCCCATTCCTTGCGCGTGAAAACGCCGGATCGGCCGGTAGCCTTTGACGATGCAATTCAAGATAGTCAAACAGGACGGCTGGACGATATGACCGGAGATTTCATCCTGCGCCGCTCGGATGGCTTAATCGCCTACAACCTGGCAGTAGTCATCGACGATGCCGCCCAGGATATCACCCATATAGTACGCGGCGCAGACCTGCTCGACACCACCTTCAACCAGGTCTACCTGCAATCCGTTCTCCGCCTGCCCTCACCTGCTTACGCGCACCACCCGGTTGTCGTTGATGCCAACGGGAAGAAGGTCAGCAAGCAGGACGGGGCAACGGACGTGCTCGCCGGGGTTTCCCCTGAAACAGTACTGTTGCGCGCGTTACGTTTCCTGGGGCAGGCGCCTGATCCGGAACTGGCGCAAGCCGGCAAGCGGGAGATCCTGGACTGGGCTGTTCACCATTGGAAATTGGATTTGGTAATTGAACGGCGCGCAGACCATAATATTGACAAATTCTAAAGTCCGGACATTTACCGATCCATGCGAGTAACCATTATCGGAGGCGGGGTGACAGGTGTTACAACCGCTTACTACCTGCAGCAACACGGGGCTGAGGTCACAGTCCTGGAACGGGCTGAGGGGGCCGGGCTGGAAACCAGTTTTGGCAACGGCGGTGGTCTGACCGCAGGCGTTGTCGAACCCTGGAACGAGCCGGGGATACACAAGGTGCTGCTGCAATCCCTGGGCCGGAAAGACTCGCCCATACTGCTGCGGTTGAGCGCAATACCCGGGATGATGTCCTGGGGCATACGGTTTTTACGGGAGTCGCGGCGGGACCGGTTCATCGACAACATCAAACGTAATTCTGTGCTGGCCAGGTACTCTCTTGATCTCATGCAGCAGATCAGGGAAGACGCCGGGATTGAATACCGGCGTTCCGATACGGGTACATTGCTTATCTACCGCGACCCGGCTTCCCTGGACCGCGCTATTGCGCATTACAGTTTCCTGGGCGAAGCGTGCGGTGTGGCACACAACGTACTGGATACCCGCGGGTTGATCGCCCTGGAACCGTCACTGCAACGGGTTAAGGACAGACTCGTTGGCGGCATACACTTTCCTGTTGACGAAGCAGGCGATTGCCACATGTTTTGCAGGGAGCTTGCAGAACTACTGGAAAACAGGAACGTGCGGTTCCGTTACAACGTCAATGTTACGAAAATAACCCGGCGGGACTCGTCATTCAACATTGAACCGGCAGACGGCGAGATGCTGAACGCGGATACGGTCATCGTCGCCGCCGGCCCTTACAGCCCGAAGCTTCTGCGCCCGCTGGGTATCCGGGTGCCGATCTACCCGGTGAAAGGCTATTCCCTGACAATCCCCATGGACGGCTGGACCAACAGGCCGCGCCACCTGGTTGGCGACATGGATATGCATGCCGTGACCAACCCGCTGGGAGGAGAGGTGTTACGGGTTGCCGGCACTGCGGAGTTTACCGGGTTCGACAAGACGCTTCCTGCCGCGCGGACGGCTAACCTGGTCGGGCTGGTAGAGGCTGTTTTCCCCGAATTTGCAGAGCTCATGGACCGGGAATCACTCAATCCATGGACGGGACTACGTCCCATGAGCTGTGACGGCGTTCCCATTCTCGGGAAAACACCGGTTCAGGGTCTGTACCTGAATACCGGCCACGGCCACCTGGGCTGGACGCTTGCGGCGGCTTCGGGCCGCACCCTGGCGGATGCCGTCATGGGGCGGTCGCCGGAAGTGGACCTGACCCGTTATTCAATGGACCGGTTTTAATACAGCCGTTGTTAGAACTTGCCGGCCAACATGTGTATAGTAATTCAACAGTCCTGATGACGGGAAACATACATGCACGCACAAGCCGAACCACTGCATAAACTTGTCCCGGTAACCTCCCACTGGGGGAATTACCTGGCCGAGGTCGCCGGCGACAGGCTGGTGGCGATCCACCCCTACGCCACCGACCCCGACCCTACCCCGATTGGCCAATCGTTACTGAACGCCCAGGATGAGAATGTACGCGTCCTCCAGCCGATGATCCGGCAGGGATACCTGGAACAGCGCCACAACAGCGACGGGGCGCGGCGCGGCATCGACCCCTTTGTGCCGGTGCCCTGGGATACGGCGCTTGATATGGCCGCCGATGCCATTCAGCGGGTGAGGCAGGAAGTGGGCAACGAAGCCATTTATGGCGGATCGTACGGCTGGGCCAGCGCCGGCCGCTTCCACCATGCCACCAGCCAGGTGCACCGTTTTCTCAACACGGCCGGCGGCTATACCCGTTCCGTCAACAGTTACTCTGTCGCTGCTGCCGAGGTCATCATGACCCACGTGCTGGGCACGAATTTTTATGACCTGATGATGCAGGCGCCCACCGTCGAGGACATCACAAAACACACCAGGCTGGTACTGTGTTTCGGCGGTATTGCCATGAAGAATACCCAGATCATGGCCGGGGGCCTGGGCGCCCACACGGCCAAAGATCAATTGCAGGGCCTGAAACAGGCCGGCGTCAGGTTCGTGAACGTCAGCCCGCTAAAGGACGACATGGCGGATTATCTTGACGCGGAGTGGTGGCCGTGCCGGCCCAACAGCGACGTTGCCGTCATGCTGGGCATTGCCCACACCCTGGTGGCGAACAACCTCCAGGACAAGCGTTTTCTCGATACTTACTGCACGGGGTTTGAGCGTTTTCTGCCCTACCTGATGGGCGCGGAGGACGGGATTGTCAAAGATGCCGGGTGGGCGGCGCAGTTGGCCGGGATACCTGCAGAAAAGATCGAGGAAACCGCAAAACAGATGGCCGCGGAGCGCTGCCTGATCGGTATAAGCTGGTCTCTGCAACGCAGCGAATTCGGTGAACAATCCTACTGGATGGCGACGCTGCTGAGCGCCCTGCTGGGCTACGTGGGCCTGCCCGGCGCCGGTGTCGCCTATGGTTACGGCTCCGTCCACAATATCGGTTTTGCCGGCCGGCGCCTGCCCAATTACAGGACCGCGGCATTGCCGCAGGGAGAGAATGCCGTAAGTACGTTTATTCCGGTGGCCAGGATCTCGGACATGCTGTTGAACCCGGGAGAACAGTTTGAATACAACGGAAAGACGCTCACTTACCCCGACATCCGGCTTGTCTACTGGGCGGGCGGCAACCCGTTCCACCATCACCAGGATTTGAACCGCCTGCGCAGGGCCTGGGCCAGGCCCGAAACCGTTATAGTCAATGAGCCGTTCTGGACGGCTACCGCGCGCCATGCGGATATAGTGTTTCCGTCGACAACGGCACTGGAGCGCAACGATGTCTGCATCAATCCGTACGATTGCCATCTTTCGCCCATGCCCCGCGCCCTGCCGCCTCTCGGCCAGTCGAAAAACGACTATGACATCTTCACCGGCCTGGCAAAACGGCTAGGTTCGGAACAGGAATTTACCGAAGGCAAGGACGAGATGGACTGGGTGAGACACCTCTATGACAAAACCAGGGAAGCGGCGGCAGGTCTGGATGTGTCATTGCCGGAATTTGATAAGTTCTGGCACGGCCGGCAAATCTCGGTACAGGAACAAACCCCGGACCGCGTATATACCCTGGAGAAATTCCGTGCCGATGCGGAAACAAACCCGTTACAAACACCCTCCGGCAGGATCGAACTGTATTCGGAAAAGATCGCAGGCTTCAACTACGACGACTGCGCCGGTCATCCGAGGTGGTACGACAAACAGGAGTGGCTGGGCGCTGAACGGGCTACGGACTATCCTCTGCATTTAATCTCCAACCAGCCGAAGACCCGCTTGCACAGCCAATACGACCATGGAGTGACCAGCCGCAACGCCAAGCTCAAGGGGCGTGCGCCCGCCAGGATGAACCCGGACGATGCGACAGAACGGGCTATCAGGGATGGCGACGTCATCCGTTTGTTCAACGACCGCGGCGCGTGCCTGGCCGGGGTCATCCTCACGGAAAACCTGCGTCCGGGCGTGATCGAACTGGAAACCGGGGCCTGGTATGACCCGCAGGACCCGACCGATCCGATGTCCCTCGAGGTACACGGCAATCCCAATGCCTTGACGCGCGATGCCGGCACTTCGAAACTGGCACAGGGACCTTCGGCACACAGTTGCCTGGTCGAGGTGGAGAAATATACCGGCGAATTACCTGAGATCCGGGTGTTTTCGCAACCGCCGGTGGTTGGGACATGAATGATCAAATCGTCATTGCGGGTATGGCCCGTACCCCCCAGGGGGGGTTGCAGGGAGACCTGTCAGCCGTGCCGGCCCCGCAGTTGGGCGCCGTTGCCGTCAAGGCTGCACTGAACAGCGCAGGAGTTAATCCGGCAGAAGTGGACGAGACCATTATGGGCTGCGTGTTGCCTGCCGGCCTGCGCCAGGCCCCCGCGCGCCAGGCATCCATAGGCGCCGGTATCCCGGCCAGCACAGGTTGCACCACCGTCAACAAGATGTGCGGATCGGCCATGAAGGCCGTGATGCTGGGTTATGACGCTATCCGGGCAAGTTCCGCGGACTGTATCGTCGCGGGCGGAATGGAGAGCATGAGCAATGCGCCGTACCTGGTACTCAAGGCCCGTAGCGGTCTGCGCCTGGGTCACGGGGAGATGGTGGACCACATGTTCTTCGACGGGCTGGAAGACGCGTATGACCAGGGCAAGTTAATGGGGTCGTATGCGGAAGACTGTGCCGGCAAATACGGTTTTACCCGGGAGATGCAGGATGCCTATGCCATAGAGTCGCTGACGCGTGCCCAACGCGCCATCAGTGAAGGAAAATTCAAGAGAGAAATCGAACCGGTCACAGTCAAAACGCGCAAAGGTGAATTCATTGTTGATACCGATGAACAACCCGGTAAGGCCAACATAGAAAAAATCCCCACGCTGAGACCTGCGTTCGCCAAAGACGGCACCGTGACGCCGGCCAATTCCAGTTCCATATCCGATGGCGCGGCAGCAGTGGTTTTGCTCAGGGAGAGTGATGCAGTATCCCGCAGTTTAAAACCGTTGGCGGTACTGCACGCACATTCCACCCATGCCCAGGAGCCCGGCTGGTTTACCACCGCACCGGTGGGGGCGATAAGAAAGGTACTCGAAAAAACCGGATGGACGGTGGACGACGTCGACCTGTTTGAAGTGAATGAAGCATTTGCCGTCGTCGCCATGGCGGCCATGCATGAGTTGCAGATCCCCCACGACAAACTGAACGTGAACGGCGGCGCCTGTGCCCTGGGCCACCCTGTCGGCGCATCAGGCGCAAGGATCATGGTGACACTGATTGCCGCCCTCAAGGACCGGGGACTGAAACGCGGCGTCGCCAGCCTGTGCATAGGCGGCGGCGAAGCGACGGCGGTAGCCCTGGAATTAATTCAGTAGAAAGCTAAAGACAGCCCGGGGACGGATTTAAATCCGTCCCCCCGGTCCAGATTAATTCTTCATCTGCGTTAATCCGCGAAATCTGCGGATTAATCTTCAATCTGCGCAATCTGCGGACTGAAATGCTGCACCAGCAGTCCCCCGACAATCAATACCAGACCTATGATCGTCGCAACGGCAATTGCCTCCCCGAGAATCCGGCTGATGAAGATGAGCGAGATAAACGGCGAGAGGAAGATGAGCGTACTGACTTTTGCCGTAGCCTCCGACAAGCGCAGCGCGGCAAGCCAGAGGATATAGGTAAAGCCCATCTCAAACAATCCCACGTAAATACCCGCCAGGATGCCTGCCGTGCCCAGGGAAGATACATCGGACTGAAGCCAGCAGGCTGCCGCTATGAACGGGATGCTGAACAGGAAGCTGACGAACAGGCCGAGTACGGGGTCAATGTGGTCTTTTGTTTTCAGCAACCAGTAAAACGCCCAGATTACGGTGCTGCCAAGGGCCAGAAAAATTCCCGTAGTGCTTAACTCTCCTGCCGGAAACTGCCCGCCGCTGAAACAGATGACCATGACGCCGGAGTAACAGATGACGGTGGCACCGTAGTCAAACCGGGTGATCCTGTGCTTCAGGATGGGCACGGACAGCAGCATCAGTGTGATCGCCCAGGTGTAGTTCAGCGCCTGTGCGACCTGCGCCGGCAACAGGTCATAGGCCCTGAACAGGACCAGGTAATAACAGAACGGGTTCATTATCCCGAGACAGGCCAAGCGCAGGTAATCCCGTTTGTCCAGGTCCGCCAGAAATTTTATCCTGCCTGTCACCAGTACTACCAGCGAAAGGCACAAAGTCGCCGTCACACTTGCAACCAGCAACAACTGGAATACGTCCAGATAGCGCAGGGATATCTTGAATGCAGTCGCAACCGTGGACCACAGCAACACCGCGCTCAGCGCGAACAGGTACGCCTTATGCTGGCTGGTCAAGGTCAGCGTGGCGGCATCCTGATACCGCCATCGATACGGATGGTTTCCGCGTTGATATAGTCGTTTTCAATAATGAATACGGCCAGGCGGGCAACCTCGTCGGGACTGCCCAGGCGTTTGGGGAAGAGAACGGAGGCCTCCAGGGACTGGATGACCTCGTCACCCAGGCCGTCGAAAATGGGTGTGTGAATGATTCCCGGCGCGATGGTGTTGACCCTGATGCCCAGACCGGCCAGGTCCCGGGCGACAGGGACCGTCATGCCGGCTATCCCGCCTTTGCTGGCGCTGTATGCGGCCTGGCCGATCTGCCCTTCAAACGCGGCAACCGATGCGGTATTGATTATCACGCCGCGCCCGCCGTGTTCGTCGAAAGGCTCGTTTTCAGCCATTTGTGCGGCGGCCAGGCGCAGGACGTTGAACGTGCCGCTCAGGTTGACGCGGATTACCTTGTTGTATAAATCCAGGGAATGCGGTCCGTCCCTCCCGAGAGTCCTGGCGGCCACTGCAATCCCGGCAAAGTTGCAGCATATGTGCAGCGTCCCGAACCTGGCTACCATGTTGCCGATGCCGGCCCCGACCGCGTCTTCATCCGCCACGTCTACGTGCTGGAACAGAACCCGCTCATGCCCGGCAACCCCGGCGTCCTGGACTTCATTCAGGTCGAATACGGCAACATTGGCGCCGGCATCAACAAGCCGCTTTACCGTTGCCAGACCCAATCCGGATGCTCCGCCGGTTACTACCGCGGTTTTGCCTGAAATATCCACACCGTCCTCCATTAAAAAACGGTTAACAGTGTACCAGTAGTTACCTGCGGCAGACAGCGCAGGTTTCCATCCTGTTTTTCTATAGTAAACTATGGATATATCGTACTGAGGAGACACCGATATGGCTACGTCCGCACGAGTGCTGGCAGAAGAACCCATCCTGCTCACCGGGGCAAATGCCGGTATAGCGACCCTGACCCTGAACCGGCCCGGTCAATACAATGCCTTGTCCGAAGACATGTTGATCGCGCTGCAGGAAGCCTTGGACGACATCGCCGGGGACGATACAATCCGCGTAGTGGTCATCGCGGCAAACGGCAAGGCATTTTGTGCGGGACATGATCTCAAGGAAATGCGTTCCAGTGAAGACCGGGCGTTTCACCAGGCATTGTTTGACCGCTGCGGGGCGATGATGCAAACCATCAATAACCTGCCGCAACCTGTCATCGCAAAGGTGCAGGGCATTGCCACTGCCGCAGGCTGCCAGTTGGTGGCGCAGTGTGATCTGGCGGTCGCCGCCAAGACTGCCCGCTTTGCCGTGTCCGGCATTAACGTGGGGTTGTTCTGCTCCACGCCGGCGGTGCCTTTGAGCCGCAACATGCAGCGCAAGCAGGCCATGCAGATGTTGCTGACCGGCGATTTTATCGACGCCGATACCGCAAAACAGTTCAGCCTGGTTAATGAGGTTGTGTCCCCGGAAGTACTGGATGCGGCCGTCTCCTCCATGGCGGAAAAAATCGCGGCAAAATCCGCATTGGCCGTCAACCTGGGCAAGAAAATGTTCTATCAGCAGGCAAACATGGATTTGAGCGCCGCCTATGAGTTTGCCGGCGAACGCATGACCTGCAACATGGACAGCGAGGATGCCCGGGAAGGGATAGACGCATTTATCGAGAAACGCAAGCCGGTCTGGAAAGGCCGGTAATTTTTATCGAAAGACCAGCGTTTAATGGGGTCACGTTTAACAGGGGACGGAATTGAATTCCGTCCGCATCGCGCACTGCGTGTGCAATGTGCGACCTGACCCCGTTAAACGCGGAGAAACCTGATTTATTCTGAGAATACATCCAGTTACGGCAATACCGTTGTCAGTATATTCCAGGCGATAGAATCCTATGGTGTGGATGGCCATGCCGTGTTGAGTGAAGTCGGCCTGGATTTACACCAGGTGAGCCAGCCACTCTACCGGGTGCCCGGCAATGCCATGGCCAGGCTGGTTATGGCCGCAGAATCCGTTACCGGCGACCCCTGTTTCTGTTTCAGGGTAGCCAGTTTCATCCACCCCACCACCTACGGCGCGCTGGGGTTTGCCCTGTATTCAAGTAATAACATCCGTGCATTTTGCGAACGCCTGTCCCGGTTTCATTCATTCATCACCACCAACCACGTTTGCCTCTTCGATGAAGCTGACAGGGAACCGAAGCTGCTGATAAAACCGGCTGATACGACGATTGAGCAGCACGTTTATCGCTCCCTGGTGTCCGGCTATATGGCAGTGATGGTGCGGTTTTTACGCGAGATGAGCAGCCCGGACTTCCGCCCCGTCAGGGTGGATATTGCCTGTCAGGCCCCTGCAGGCTGCGAGGCGATTTATCGGGAGTATTTCAAGTCGAACGTGGTATTTTCAGCCGTTGACTATGCCCTGGTTTTTGATTTGAATGAAATTAACAAGCCGTTCCCCGCGGCAAATGCAGAATTGGCGCGGCAAAATGACCAGATCATGATGAAAATGCTGGCGGATACGGTAAAGGGAGACCTGATTATGCAGGTCAGGTCAAAGCTGGTGGAATTATTGCCTTCGGGAGAGTGCAGCAAGGAAGATATTGCCAGGGAACTGTACATGAGTGTGCGTACATTACATAACAAGCTGGAACGATTGAATTCCAGTTACCAGCACGTGCTGGACGATACCCGGCGGGAACTGGCCGAGCAATATATGCAACAACAGCAACGTTCAATCAGCGAGGTGGCTTATTTACTGGGATTTTCCGATTGCAGCAATTTCTCCCGGGCCTTCAAACGCTGGACCGGGGAGTCGCCAAGCCAGTTTCGTTCCAGGAATTTAATCAACTGAACCGTTCAGGGAGTATTCACATGTTAAATCCAGATTTATTTCCCCGCCTGCTCAGGATGGCCGGTATTGTCCTGTTATTTTCCTGCCAGTACTTATCCGCCGCTGAAACACAGGCACGGGTTTACATCAAAAACGTCGATATCTTTGACGGCCGCAATGAAACATTGAAAAAAAACCACAATATTTTGGTGGAAGGAAACGTGATCAAATCAATTACGTCCGGTGATGCCAGCGCACCGGATTCCGGCGCGGCCGTTATCGACGGGGGCGGCAGGGTCATGTTGCCCGGGTTGATCGATACCCATGGCCATCTTTCTATCGTGGAAACCATGGATAAAATGAAGGACTGGAGCTGGGAGCGGATCGGCGTGTTGATGGGCAAACGGGCGGAAACGACATTGATGTGGGGCTTCACCACCGTGCGCGACCTGGGCGGCCCGGTCATGGGCTTGAAACAGAACATCGATGACGGCCTGGTGCCCGGACCGCGCATTTTTCCATCACTGGCATTCATTACCCAGACCGGCGGTCATGGTGATTTTCGCGCCTGGACCGATCCGCATCCGCGCTGGTTTGATGAAACGGCGAACTGGGAAAGACTTGGATATTACCGTCTCGCAGATGGTGTTCCGGACGTACTTGCCTCGGTGCGGGAAAACCTGTCCAGGGGAGCAACCCAGATCAAGATTATGGGCAGCGGCGGTGTGGGCTCCGAATACGACCCCATAGACTCCGTACAGTACACACTGGAAGAGCAGCAGGCAGCCGTGCGGGCGGCCGCGGACTGGGGTACGTACGTGGGCGCGCACCTGCACAATGGTCCCGCGATAAAGCGGGCGCTGCAGGCAGGTTTGAAGAGCATCGATCACGGGTTCGGCATCGATGAGGAAGGCATGAAAATGCTGGTGTCGCAGGGCGCGTTCCTGAACACGCACTTTGCCTGGAACCACCTGGTGCTGGAGGCGGATTTCCTTAACGAGTTTCAACTGGCCAAGGCGCGCGAAGTCGTCTCCTGGTCAAACAACATGGTCAGGCTGGCAAAGAAATACAATCCCAAAATAACCTATTGTGTCGACGCTTTCGGACCCGATGAACTGTTTAACTCCCTGTACGCCATGGAATTCAGGGCCCGGTCAGAACATTTCAGCGCAGTGGAGATCCTCAGACAGGCTACCTCGGGCGCGGCTGAACTACTGGAACAAAGCGGCAAACGCAATCCTTATCGTGAAGGCAAGTTGGGCGTAATTGAAGAGGGCGCCTATGCAGACCTGTTGCTGGTGGACGGCAATCCGTTGACGGATATCACGCTGTTTACCGAACCGGATAAAAACCTCCGCGTGATCATCAAGGACGGTGTTGTCCATAAAAACACCCTCATCAATTAAATTCCGGAATAACCATGTTGCAAAACAGGTGGCCCAAGCGGTTTACCCTGGTAGGGCTGAGCTTCCTGGCCCTGGTCATCGCCTATACCGACCGGGTCAATATCTCCGTCGCGGCAATCCAGATGCAGGACGACCTGGGCTGGTCCGATGCAACCAAGGGGCTGGTGTTATCGTCGTTTTTTATCGGCTACTTCTTTTTCCAGGTGCTCGGCGGCTGGCTGGCAAACCGTTACGGCGGAAGAATCGTCTTGGGCGTTGCGGTGATCCTGTGGTCTGGTTTCACCCTGTTGACGCCGCTCGCCGCCTTCACCGGTTCCCTGGTCCTGTTGCTGGCCGCGAGAATCCTGCTGGGCATTGGCGAGGCCTCGGTGGCACCGGCGGTATTGAACCTGTTCAGCCGTTGGGTGCCGCCCGATGAACGGGCCCGGGCAGTCGCCTTTTTTTCCAGTGGAGCAATCGTCGGCACACTGATCGCCCTGTTGGTCACCGGCTGGATTATCGTTGAGTTCGGCTGGCCCATGGCATTTTACAGTTTTGCGGTAACGGGATTTATCTGGGCCTTGTTCTGGTTCCGGTTTGTCAGCAACAACCCCCATGAGCACCCGGATATCACGGAAGCGGAACTCAGGCAGCTTGCCGAGGTGCAGCAGGATAATACACAGGGCCAGGCTATTCCCTGGCGCGTCATCTTTTCCCACCAGGCGGCCTGGGCGCTGATTATTACCAATTTCTGCACCAATTGGGGCCTGTACGTCGCCCTGGCGTGGCTGCCCAGCTACTTCTACGACACCCAGGGAATTTCCATAGTCGGCTCCGGCCTGTATTCCATGGCGCCCTGGCTGTCCATGTTCTTCGCCATGAATATCGCCGGGTGGCTGGCGGACCGGGCGCTCAGCGGCGGCATGGATGCAACCCGGCTGCGTAAGATTGCCCAGACCATCGGGCTGGGCGGCTCGGCGTTGTTCCTGTTTGCCGCGGGCAGCGCCGCTACGCCCCTGGTTGCGGTATTGACCATGTGCGGCGCGCTGGCCTGCCTGGGGGTGTGCTATTCGGGCTTCGCCCCGGCCGCGCTGGAAATGGCGCCGAGGCACGTTGATATATTGTGGAGCATCAGCAACACGTTCGGCACCATCCCGGGGATCATCGGCGTGGCGGTGACCGGCTGGCTGGTGGGTGTCACCGGCACTTACCTTGCCGCGTTCGCCCTGGCCGCGGCGGTGCATGTCGTCGGCGCTGTTGTCTGGTTGTTATTCGGAACGGCGAAGGAAGTTATCAGGTAACGGTTGCATGATACAGGGTGGAACCATGAGACGTCGTGCGGGAGGTGTTGTTGTCATAAATTTCCGGGGTCAGAGTAAAATCAACCCGGAACCTGCCATCGACCGGGATAACGAGGATTTTACTCTGACCCCACCTATCTGGCCGAAGTTAGGGGGAACCGCTGTTGTCCTTGCCCTGCTCATGTTGCCCGCAGTATCCGGTAACGCGGTTGAAGCCGCAAATGAGACAGCGGCAAGGACAACGGTTTTCCTGGGTGGTGACATACTGACCATGGATGATGCCCTGCCTGTTGCCGAAGCCCTGGCAGTGCTGGACGGCAGGATACTGGCAGTGGGCAGCCGTTCAGAAGTGGCTACAGCCGCGGGCGCCGATGCCGAGATAAGGCGCCTGGCCGGTAACACCCTGCTGCCGGGATTTATCGATAGCCACGGCCATATCAGCGCAGTCATCTCTTTTATGGCTTTTGAAAACATCGCTTCACCACCCGTCGGACAGGTGAACTCCATCGCTGACATACAATCGCTGCTGTCGGCAAACGCGGCAGAAGTGCCGACAGGCGAGTGGATCATGGCTGCGGGCTATGACGATTCCCTGCTGGCCGAACAGAGACACCCGACAAAATTTGATCTGGACGCAGTTTCCACGGAACATCCGATCATGGCATGGCATGTCTCCGGCCACCTGATGGTCTGCAATTCTCCGTGCCTGGAACTGGCAGGATATACCCCTGACAGGGAAGACCCGGAAGGCGGTGTCATTCGCAGGGTTGAAGGCAGTAGCGAACCCAACGGCATTCTCGAAGAATCAGCCGTGTACAGGATTTATTTCGATTTGCTGCCGATTCACGAAGTTACTACCCGTCTTGGCCTGCTGCAGGAAGCCCAGGACTATTATGCACGTTTCGGTGTAACGACTGTGCAGGATGGCGCAGCGACCTTGACCGACCTGGAAACATTGCAGACAGCTGCCGGCCGTGACGGGTTAATGCTCGATGTGGTTGCCTACCCGTTTTACCGTTACGCTGAAGCTCTCGACGGGCAATTTCCCTTTTCACAAAACTATACCAAACGCTTCCGTGTCGGCGGCCTCAAACTCGGCCTTGATGGTTCGCCCCAGGGCAAGACCGCCTGGCTGACGGAACCCTACCATGTGCCGCCACAGGGCAGGGACGCAGGTTATGCCGGCTATTCCATATTGAAGGACGAGGCGCTGAACGGTTATATGTCGGACATGTATGAAAGGAACATACCCGTTATCGCCCACGCCAACGGTGATGCCGCCATGGACCAGTTGATCCGCGCCGTCAGCCACGCCAATAAATTGCACGGCAGGGCCGATCGCCGTACCGTGATAATCCACGCACAAACCGCCCGGGATGACCAGATCGATGCATTCAAAGCCGAGGGGATGCTGCCATCCTACTTCGCCGCACACACATATTTCTGGGGGGACTGGCACCGGGATTCGGTACTGGGGCCTGAACGGGGCAGCCGTATCAGCCCCCTGGCATCCACCCTGGCACGCGGGGTGCCCTATACCATCCATAACGATACGCCCGTAGTGCCGCCGGACATGATGCGGCTGGTCTGGTCAGCGGTGAACCGCGTGACCCGCAGTGGACAAACCCTGGGTGAAGAACAAAGGATTTCCGTAGCTGATGCCCTTAAAGCTGTGACCATTAACGGCGCCTACCAGTATTTTGAAGAAGACAGCAAGGGGAGTCTGGAACCGGGTAAACTTGCAGACTTGGTGATCCTGTCTGACAATCCATTCAAAGTCGATCCGTTTATGATTAAGGACATCAAGATCATTGAAACGATAAAAGAGGGTATGACAATCTACCGGGCAGACTCCCTTTGAACTACCGAATTATCGAATACAGCTAAGATACAATCGTGAAAATCATCATCATCGGCGCCGGCATACAAGGGGTCACTACCGCCTGGTATTTGCAGCAATATGGGGCTGAAATCACTGTCTTGGAACGTAATGACGGGCCTGGCCTGGACAGCAGTTTCGGTAACGGCGGCGGCGTAACTGCAAGCATACCAGAGCCCTGGAACTCCCCGGGTATACACAAGGTCCTGTTGCAGTCACTGGGCAGGAAGGACGCCCCCATACTGCTACGCCTCAAGGCCATTCCCGGGATGATGTCCTGGGGTCTGCAATTTTTACGATCATCACGACAAGATACGTTTATCGAAAATATCAAGCGCAACTGTGCTTTGGCCAGACATTCCATAATTCTGATGAAGGGAATCAGGGAAGAAACCGGAATTGATTATCGATTTTCCAATGCCGGCACCTTACTGATTTTTCGCAACCAGGATTCTCTGGAGAATTACATCATACATGCCGGGTTTCTGAAGGAAGAATGCGGGGTGGAGGGTAAGCCCCTGGATCGTGCCGAATTAGTTGCCCGGGAATCTTCCCTGCAACCGGTGCGGAACCAGCTTGTGGGGGGAATACACTTTCCCGGTGATGAGTCGGGAGATTGCCATATTTTTTGCAGGAAGCTGGCAGAAATTTCAGCGGATAGAAATGTGCGGTTTCATTACGGCGCCAACGTCTCCCGAATAAATCTGAACAATTCGTTGTTCAACGTTGAACTGTTCGGGGGCGAAACTCTAAAAGCAGATGCGATTGTTGTAGCTGCCGGCGCCTACAGTCCCAGGCTTGTACGTTCGTTTGGTATCCGGGTCCCCGTGTACCCGGCAAAAGGTTATTCATTGACAATCTCCATGGACGGTTGGGATAACAGGCCACGCCACCTTCTGGGCGATATGGACCTGCACGCGGGAACCAATCCGCTGGGTGATGTTCTGAGAGTGGCCGGCACAGCAGAATTTACCGGCTATGACAAGTCGATTCCGGGCGAACGGGTACAGAACCTGACCAGGCTTGTAGAGGCTATATTTCCTGAATTTGCGGAGATAATGGATAGAAACGCGCTCAATCCATGGACGGGTTTTCGACCAATGAGTAGCGATGGTGTGCCAATCCTCGGGAAAACGCCGATAGATGGACTTTACCTGAATACCGGCCAGGGCCATCTCGGCTGGACCATGTCGGCGGCATCAGGCCGGATCGTGGCAAATACCATCATGGGGCATACCCCGGAAATGGACATCAGTCCTTATTCGATAGACCGGTTTTGACATGTCAAGGATATTAGCGGGCGCTCCCGGAGGGTGGCCGCAGCGCTACAACATGATGATCCTGTTGCTGGCCGCTCTGTTGCTCTGTTATATCGACAGGATATTAATTTCAGTCGCGGGGATCGAGATGCAAAGGGAGCTTGGCTGGTCCGATGCGGACAAGGGCCTGGTCTTTTCCGCCTTCTTCCTGGGCTATCTCTGCACGCAGTTGCTGGGCGGCATCCTCGCCAACAGGTTTGGTGGGCGCAACGTGTTCTTGCTGGCCGTATTGGGCTGGTCACTGATGACTGTCCTCACGCCGGCGGCGGCTTATGCCGGTTTCACCCTATTGGTTCTGGCCCGGTTCCTGCTGGGTTTCGGGGAGGGAGCGGCTTATCCCTCGGCCTATAACCTAATCTACGGATGGATGCCCGGAACTGAAATTTCCAGGTCCGTAGGTTTGATCAGCGCCGCTGCCGCCTTGGGAACGGTTTTTGCCCTGTTGGTAGTGGGCAAGTTCATTGAGTTATGGGGGTGGCCCTCGGTATTCTATACCTTTGGAGCCATGGGCGTGGTCTGGTGCGTGCTCTGGTATTTTATCGTACCTGCGACACCTGTATCTTCACAGGAACAGGACACGGAAGCAGGGAATGTCGCCATCCGCGCCGCTCCCATACCCTGGAAAAGCTTTTTTTCACATAGCCCCATACTTCCCCTCTACGTCGCGTTTATCGCTTTCGGTTGCGTTTCTTACACTGTTGCCAGTTGGTTGCCCAGCTATTTTGTCGACACCTACCAGTCGGGGCTGGTGCAGGCGGGGGCATATTCCATACTGCCCTGGATAGTGAATGCGGTTGTAACGGTGTGGGCCGGGGTACTGGCAGACCGCTGGATAAGGGGTGGGCAGAGCCGCTTGGGGGTAAGAAAAAAACTGTTCGCCCTGGGAATGGCGGGAACGGCTTTAGGCTGTCTGTTGCTGACCATTACTTCGCAAGCGTGGCATTCAGTGGCGGCTGTCAGCCTGCTGTTCGGTTCTCTCGGCATTACCGTCCCCGGATTCGTACCGGTAGTCGGCGAACTGTTTCCACGGCATGGTGAGGTCCTCTATGGATTCATGGCGGCAACGGCGTCAATATGCAGTTCTGTAGTTGTCGCGCTCACCGGTATCCTGCTCGATAAAACCGGCTCTTACAATGCCGTATTCATGTTGCTTGCTGTGCTCTGTACCCTTGGCATCGCGCTGTTTCAGTCTTATGCCAGTGTTACGCCTATACTGCCTGAAGATAGGGAACCTGCTGACCCTGTGGCATGAAATCAGGCCGGTCATGCAGTTTCAAACAACTCATATTCACATTTCAACAAAAAATACCTGGGCTTTATATGAGAAACTTAACCGATAAATTACTGGGTGAAAAAATCAGGAGAGCGTGTGATGCATGAATACGACTACATGTATAAGCCGGCAACGGTAGTGGATTTCGGACTTACCCCGGAACAGGAAGCGCAAGCCAAGAGGTTACACGAGGAGATCATCGTTTTCGACGGACTGATGGAATGTACCTGGTACGATAACTTTATCAATATAGCCAAGTCAGGAGGTACTACAGCCGGCTGTCTGTCACTGGGTATTACCGATATGCACGGCTGGCAACGGGGCGATACCTTCCTCACCGAAAGATGGTGGTCGTGGGACGCCCTGGTGAACGACCTGACCAGCCTCGGGGACATTGTCAGGAAGCATCCCGATGATTTGATGATCTGTCTGAATGCCGATGATATCCACCAGGCAAAAGAAACCGGCAAAATAGGTCTGATGCCGGGCGTCCAGAATTCCCATTTTCTTGACCGGGATCTGTCCCGGCTGAACAAGTCTTACAACATGGGTCTGCGTATCGTGCAACTTACCTATAACAAGGCAAACCTTGTTGGTTCCGGTTGTATGGAAAAAGAAGAGGCCCAGTTCGGGCTCAGCCGTTTTGGTGAAGAAGTGGTTGGGAGAATGAACGAACTGGGCATGTTGATTGATACCGGCCATTGTTCAACGGCAACATTGATGGCTGCCGTTGAGGTATCGGACAAGCCGATCTCCTGTACTCACGCCGGCATCCGTTCCATGGTCAACCAGCCGCGTTCGCATACCGATGAAGCGTTAAAAAAACTGGCAGATAACGGTGGCGTATTTGGCCTAATCAGCGCCCCGGGCGCACTGACCGGTAAGCAGCGCTGCAGCGTTCATGACTACCTGGATAATATCGATTACGCAGTCAATCACATGGGGGTTGAACACGTTGGTTTAGGTACGGACTTTGTCCTGCCGTCATCCATGGAGCAAATTCTTGCCGGACCTGATTGGGGAGAGGTGGAGAGAGAGGCCGTTGGTGTCTACGTATCCGTGTGGCCCTGGTCGGATGGCCATGAAGGCATGGAGAATAATTCCGGTTATCCCAACCTGACCCGTGGCCTGGTTGCCCGTGGCTACAGTTATGAAGATATTACCAGGATTATGGGTGGCAACTGGCTCAGGTTGATAGAAGAAGTCATCTGAATTGCCCTGATAAGGGTGCAAAGCCATGAGTACTGATTTGCCTTATTCCGCCACCTCTGAACGGGCAGGATAATAGTCAAGGAGTGGAAGTCTTGCCTGTACCCAGTGCCCAATCTCCACTCACGTTCCGTGACAACCTGCCGGATAAAGTCGATGTGGTCGTTATCGGCGCCGGCATCATCGGCATTTGCACGGCCTGGTTCCTCGCCAGGGACGGACATTCCGTACTGGTATGTGAAAAAGGACGCGTGACAGGCGAGCAGTCCAGCCGTAACTGGGGCTGGGTCCGGCAAACAGGCCGCGATGACGCGGAACTGCCGATCATGATGGATTCCATCAATATCTGGGAAACAATAACGGGTGAAATAGGGGAGGATACCGGTTTTCAGCGCGGCGGCGTGCTGTTCCTGGCGGAGAATGAAAAAGATCAGAACACATTTGAACAGTGGCTGCCTGTTGCCACAAAATACGGACTTGATACCAGGGCCCTGACCCGGTCAGAGGTGGAGGAAACCGTCGACTGTAGCAGGAATGAATGGGTCGGCGGCCTCTACACGAAAAGCGACGGCAGGGCGGAGCCTTTCAAGGCAGTGCCGGCCATGGCCCGGGCAGCACAAAAGGACGGCTGCAGGATCATTGAAAACTGCGCGGTGCGCAGTATCGAAACGGCAGCAGGCGAGGTCAGCCTGGTAATCACGGAACAAGGTGAGGCAAAAAACCGGTGCCGTAGTCTGCGCCGGCGGCGCCTGGTCATCGGTATTTCTGGCGAACCTGGGTGTTTCCCTGCCGCAACTCCTGGTACGCGGCACCGTCGCCAGGACAAAGCCGGGACCGGAGGTGTTTCCGGGTTGTGCGGGCTCCCACAGGTTTGCGTTCAGGCGGCGCCAGGACGGCGGTTATACCCTGGCCCTCGGGAATTACCTGGAACACTTCATCAGCGATAACAGTTTTCGTTATTGCCTGAAATACCTGCCGGCCCTGAGGCAGTCCTGGGATGGGATCAGGTTCCGGATTGGTGATGGCCTGCTGGAACGCCTGTTCCCGACACGTAAATGGCAGGCCGACGAGACAACACCTTTTGAGCGCACCCGTGTACTCAACCCACCGCCATGCCCTTGGGCGCTGAAACAGATTCAGGAACGCCTGGCTAAAAGCCTGCCGGTACTGGCTCAGACGGGTATCGAAGAGGCCTGGGCAGGCATGATCGACGCGCCGCCGGATTTCGTGCCGGTCATGGACGCCATACCGGATTACCCGGGTCTGTACCTGGCCACGGGTTTCAGCGGCCACGGTTTCGGCATAGGTCCGGGCGCGGGCCGGGTGATGGCGCGCTTGGTACAGGGCAAACCGGCGGAACATGATCTCACACGGTTCCGTTTCTCGCGATTTTCCGACGGAAGCCCGGTAATCCCCGGTCCTGCGCTGTAAGCGCTTACCGATTTTCATTTTAAGATAACAATTTTGAACGTACTGATTAGTGGCATCGGTGTGGCGCATGTCATACTGTGTTGTTGAAATGTATACTTGTTTACAACGATATGCCCGGTGCGGGCAGGTCATTTCTCTCAGGGGGAATAATTACAATGAGATGTATACCAACCTGTAAATTCAGAACGTTAATTCTATCCATCCTGGGTGTTGTATTGTTCGCGCCCACTGCCTCTGCTGAACTGGAAGAGATTATCGTAACCGCAACCAAGCGCGCCGAAAGCTCCCAGGATATACCGCTTTCCATCGAAACTGTGTCGGGTGAAACAATGATGGGTATGGGCATCACCGATCTGGCCGAACTTGCGGACACCGTACCTAATTTACAGGTAGGCTATGGTGTGACATCCCAGGCCATCACCATCCGCGGCCTGGGAACCGGCCAGGAGCGCAGCTTCGAACAGTCCGTCGCCATGTTCATCGACGGGATTTACATGCCCCGTTCACGCCAGTACCAGTCCCCTTTTCTTGATGCTGAGCGCGTCGAGGTGGCTCGCGGTCCGCAGTCCGTCATACACGGCCTTAACTCGACTGCCGGCGCCATCAGTATCGTCACCAACAAGACCCGTCCGGGCGATGCGGCCTTTCTGGACCTGACTGCAGACTATGAACTCGAGCACGGTGGACCGTCACTGGTTGCTATCATCGGCGGCTCCCCGTCCGACACCCTGGGCCTCAGGGCCGCATTGAAAATTTCCGGTCGTGACGGGTACTTCAATAATTCATTTACCGGTGAGGACGAGGGCGATACCGATGAGATGTTGCTTCGTATCAGCGCGGTGTGGGAGTTGAGCGAGGACGTTACCCTGAATGTCAAGTATGAGCGGGCCGAAAAGGAGATGGAAGGCAATACAGGTGAGTTGTTCGATGATGACGCCGGCACCTTTGCCGCAGGGACGTCATTTGCCGAGCCCAATGACGGTGTACTGAACTGGTCCCGCACATCAAACGGCTGCAGCCCTGACCGCAGCGGATTGCCTGATCCCATTACGGTGACCGGAGTCCAGCCGGAACTCTGTCCGGAGCAACGCACTCAGACTGATACCATCATAGCCAGCCTTGAATGGCAACTCCCCGGTCATGTGCTGTCCGTTGCCGGTGGCCATTCGGAATTCGAATACGATATATCTCTCGACCTGGACACATATTCAGATGCATTCGTGGTTGCAGGTATCGATGAGGACTTTGAACAGGATTCCGTTGAAATCAGGTTGACGTCGGAAAAAGGCGGTATGCTCGATTACCTGGTGGGGGGTTATTACCAGAAATGGGAAAACTATAACCTGAACCCTGCCCAGTACGGTCCGGCATTACTGGGTGGTTTGTTGAGCGCCGCAGGACCGTTCGGCGCTAACGTGATGGTGGATACCGCGGCATCTTTCCAGCAAGAGTCCGAGTTATGGTCGATGTTCGGCCAGATTACCGTGAATGCTACGGACTACCTGCGCATCACAGGCGGTGTCCGTTACACCGACGAAGACAAGCAGTCGTTATATGACACGCGCTGTCATCTTGGTTTTGTCGATTCCGGTTTATTGATACCTCAACCTTTACCCGGGCCATTGCGCTTGTGTAACACCGACCCCTCTTCGGTTGGATTATTTGTAGACCGAAGCAGCGACAACTGGCTGCCGGAAGTGGCGCTGCAGTGGGACATGAATGAAGATATCATGCTGTACGCCAAGTGGGGCGAGAGCGCCAAGTCAGGTGGTTTTACCTCCGCCCAGAGAACCGCTCCGGGCGGGATGCCCTTTGCACCCGAAGATCAGGAGTACCAGGATGAAGAGGCTACAGGCTACGAAGTCGGTTTCAAGTCCCGCCTGCTCAATAATTCCGCTGAACTGAATGTGGCCTTCTACCGCACCGAGTTTGATGACTTGCAGGTGAACTCATTCACACCGTCCGGCGCGGTTATCGTACAGCGTGTGACCAACGCCGCCTCTGCCGTATCACAGGGCATCGAAGTGGATGGACGCTGGCAGGCCGGCGACTGGTTGTTACTGGGCGGCTCATTCGCCTACACCGATGCGGAATACGACAACTTCGTGAATGGAACCTGTAATTTTGCCAGCGGTATGACCAGTCCCTGCGATCAGTCTGACCGGCCTTTACCCCTCGCGCCCGAGTGGACCGGCAATATTTACGCCAACACCAGCTTTCCTGTTGCCGATAACATTAACGCTATTGCGCACCTGAACGTGTCTTTCAGTGACGAGTTCTATACCGATGCCTCGCTGGAACCGGCAGGCTTGCAGGACTCCTATGCAAAACTGTCTGCGCGCATCGGTGTTGAAGCAGCAGACGGCAAGTGGAGCCTGGCGCTGGTGGGCCGCAACCTCACGGACGAAGAAGTATTATCCAGTTCACAGAGTTTCCTGGCTTCCCTGTTTCAGACAACCTACCTGGGGTACCTGGAGCCGCCCAGGACAATCATGGTTCAGGGGAACTACCGGTTCGGTGGTGAATAATCTTCCTGGTCGTCTGCGGGGACGGATTTAAATCCGTCCCCTCCAGGGAAAAATCCGTCAGGCAGCCTCCCTGACCGGATTGCGCCAGCACTCCCACAGTGATTGCAGTTTTGCACGCGTCCTGGCGACGTTCTCCGTCTTGATGTAACCGTACCCGCGCACCTGTTCCGGCAAGCCGGCAATCTCGATAGCCAGTGAGTAATTTTCGTGGTCCAGGGTCTGCAGCAATTCGGCAACAGTCTGCTCATACTCGCTGATCAATTCCCGTTCCATCTTCCGCTCAGGTGTCCAGCCGAAGGGATCGAACAACGTGCCGCGCAGGAACCTGAGCCGCTTGAGCAGTCCGAACAGCGGCAGCAGCCAGGGTCCGAATTCCATTTTGCCCGGCCTGCCGGTAAGCTTGTCCTTGCGGGCCAGCAGGGGTGGAGCAAGGTTGAAGCGCAGGCTGTAGTCGCCTTCAAACTGCTCATCGAGTTTTTGTTTGAATGCCGGGTCGCAATACAATCGCGCGACCTCGTATTCGTCTTTGTAGGCCATTAACTTGTAGGCATAGCGGGCAACGGTTGCGGTCAGGCCCGTTCTGCCGGGGAACTGTTTTTTCTCCACTGCCTCAACCGAACGCACCAGCGCCAAATAGCGTTGCCCGTATGCCGCGTCCTGGTAATCCTTCATGTCCGCTGCTCGGCGCTGGATAAATGCTTCCAGCGGTTCGTCCGAATCGTCAGCGTTGCGGTTATCCGGATTACTGCACAGTTCATTTACTGCTTCAGGGTTATGTGCGGCGCGGCGTCCCCAGGCAAACGCGTCCTGGTTCCATTGTACGGCCACACCGTTCATTTCTATCGACCGCATGATAGCCTCTTCCGACAACGGGATGAGTCCCTTCTGCCAGGCGTAGCCGACCATGAACAGGTTGCCCGCTATCGCATCACCGAGCAGGCGCGTCGCCAGGCGGGTGCTTTCGATCATCTCGAGACGGTCGCGGCCCAACGCGCCTTGCAGGCGTTTTCGCAGGGATGCGCCGGGGTAGCGCAACTCGGCGTTGCGGGTGAAGTCACCGGTGATGGTCTCATGGGTGTTGACTATGGCGTGTGTTTTGTCGGGGCTTAACACCGGGAGGACGCTGTCGCCGGCCGCCACGATTAGATCGCAGCCGAGCAACAGGTCAACGGCGCCGGCGTTCAGGCGCACGGCATTGATGCTTTCGGGCGTTGCGCCGATACGCAGGTGGGTCAGCACCGGCCCGCCCTTCTGGGCAAACCCCATCTGGTCGACCACCACGATGCCGCGGCCGTCGATATGTGCAGCCATACCCAGCAGCGCGCCGATTGTGACCACGCCGGTGCCGCCCACCCCGGCGATCAGGATGCCATGATTGCCTGCCGTGAGATCGGGTTTATCGGGTTCCGGCAGTGCCCGTAACGTGCCCGGCAAGGCGCCGGCAACAGGGTCGATCCCCTTGCCTTTGCGCAGGCCGCCCCCGACCACCGTGACGAAACTCGGGCAGAAACCATCTGCGCAGGAATAGTCCTTGTTGCAGGAAGACTGGTCGATACTGCGCTTATGGCCGTAGTCCGTGTCCATGGGCTGTACCGACACACAATTGGACTGGACACTGCAATCGCCGCAACCCTCACACACCCTGTCATTGATGAACAGGCGCTTTGCCGGGTCGGGGAACATGCCGCGCTTGCGCCGCCGGCGTTTTTCCGCGGCGCAGGTCTGGTCGTAAATGAGGACAGTCGTACCCTCAACCTCGCGCAGGTCACGCTGCACCTGGTCCAGTTCCCTGCGGTGATGCACGGCTGTTCCCGGCGCAAACCCGGGAGCGGAACCGTATTGTTCCGGTTCATCCGTAACAACTTCAATCCTCTTTACCCCTTCGGCGTAAACCTGTTGAGTGATTTGCCGGACTGACAGCGGGCCATCCACGGGCTGGCCGCCGGTCATGGCAACGGCGTCGTTGTAGAGAATTTTATAGGTGATGTTCACGCCGGACGCTACGGCCGCGCGGATGGCAAGGGTCCCGGAATGGTAATAAGTGCCGTCCCCGATCTGGGCAAAGATGTGCCGGGTTTTCACGAACGGCGCCTGCCCTATCCAGGGCGCGCCCTCACCCCCCATCTGGGTCCAGTTATAGACGTCCCGCTCCATCCAGGTTGCCATGAAGTGACAACCTACACCAGCGGTTGCACGACTCCCTTCAGGGACTTTTGTAGACGTATTGTGGGGACAGCCGGAGCAAAAGTAGGGTAACCGGGAAATCTCCGCCGCCGGTCTTGACAAGGCCTGTTCCTGCTGGTTTTTCAGAAACGCAAGGCGCGCCTGCAACCTGTCATTGTCATGGAAGTATTGAATCCTGGCCGCGATTAACCGGGCGATCCGGTCTGCGTCCAGTGTTCCCGACGGATCGACAAGTAACCGGTCGCGTTCGTCGTGACGGCCGACGATGCGCGGCCGTTCGGATTCCGGCAGCAGATAACAGGCCTTGCGCATCCCGTGTTCTACCTGTTCCCGTTTATCTTCGATGACGAATACTTCTTCCAGCCCCCGGGCGAATTCACGGTAGGCCTGCTCGTCGACCGGGAAAGGCATACCCACCTTGAGGACCGTGATGCCGATCGCCGCGGCTACGCCCTCGTCTATGCCCAGGTCCAGCAAGGCCTGCTGCGTATCGCGCCAGGTCTTGCCCATGGCCGCAATCCCGAACCGGGGCCTGGCGGAAGGGTGTGATATGAAATTAATGTGGTTGGCGCGGGCGAAGGCAAGCGCGGCGGGCAGGCGGTAATGACGCAGGCGCGATTCCTGCAGGGAAAACATATCCCCTTGCCGGGAATTGACGCCGCCGGGCGGGAATTCAAATTCCGGGGTTAGAATTGTTATATGTTGATGATCCGCCCGTATGGACGCGGCAGTCTCTATCGTCTCAGGCAGCAGTTTGTAGCCAATCCAGTTGCCGCTGAACCGGGACATGGCGATGCCCAGCAATCCCATATCGAACACTTCCTGGATGTCCGCCGGGTACAGGACCGGCATCAGCAGGTCTTCGAACAGCAGTTCGGAGTGCCAGGCGGAGATGGTGGACGTCATGTTCGGATCATCGCCGGACAGGATCAGCACACCGCCGTGTTCGGCCGAGCCATGCCAGTGGCCCTGCCGGATGGCGTCCAGGCTGCGGTCCACGCCGGGTCCCTTTCCGTACCACATACCGTAGATGCCGTCGTAGTTGGCATCGTCGAAATAATGGACCTGTTGCGTACCCCACAGGGCAGTGGCTGCCAGGTCTTCGTTCAAGCCGGGCCAGAACTTGACGTGATGGTCCTGTAAATGCTTCTCGGCGCGCCACAGTTGCTGGTCTATGGCCGTCATGGGCGAGCCGCGATAACCGGAAATAAAGCCCGCGGTATTCAGGCCTGCAGCCTGGTCCCTGCGCCGTTGTACCAGCAACAACCGGACAATGGCCTGGGTACCGGTAAGATATACCCGGCCCTCGTCCAGGGTATACTTATCATCCAGTTTGACTGCCGCCAGCGCCATGGGTTGGCGTCCCGTTTAATACAGTTCCAGTTCGGCTTCTACTTCTACCGGTATCCCGAACGGCAATTGTGCCATCCCGACCGCCGAGCGAGTGGAAAGCCCGCGTTCCCTGCCGAAAATTTCCAGTATGGTGTTGGAGAAACCGTTTATCACCAGCATCTGGTTCGTGAAATCCTGCGCCGAGTTGACCATGCCGAGCACCTTGACCCAGCTTTTTATCCGGTCCAGTTCGCCCAGTTCCCGTTGAATCGTGCCCAGCATGGACAGGGCGGTTTTGCGGGCGGCTTCCGCTCCCTGCTCCACGGTCAGGTCGGCGCCGACCTTGCCCAATGGCCGGGCGATGCTGCCGTCGGCCTCCTGGGGACCGTGGCCGGAGACCAGCACCCGCTTGCCGACCACTTTGATAAAGGTGAGGGGGGTATCTATTCCCGGTGGTATCGCCAACGGCGCCGGCAATACCAGACCGAGTTCTTTGATACGTTCATCAGGATTGGTTGAATTCAAGTCTTCAGTCACAATCTATTCCTCCACGATGATGGTTTTTAACAATGACATTATGCTGATCGGACAGCAGACCGGCTTATCAAAATCGGCATACCAGTATTCGGAGATATACACCCGTGCAGGGATGGATAAGCCGCCTGCCGGGAAAGATTGGTATTTATATACTACAACTCGGATAATATTAACAGACGGATATACATTTACGGAGGCAACATGCCGGTCTTACCCCGACGCTCGCGTCTGAACCATTGTCATAACATTGACGATTTACGCGAGGCGGCAAGAAAACGCCTGCCCAGGTTCATCTTCGATTATCTTGAAGGCGGCGCTGATGATGAAT
The DNA here is from genome assembly GCA_965208655.1 of Gammaproteobacteria bacterium. Lineage (GTDB taxonomy): Bacteria > Pseudomonadota > Gammaproteobacteria > Eutrophobiales > Eutrophobiaceae > JAAXHV01. The sequence continues at coordinate 129,024 of CBDBPJ010000007.1, read as the reverse complement.
TTACCCTGAACAGAAACCGCAGTGTCTTCGCCGAATATTACCTGTTGCAAAGGGTACTGGTCGACATAGCCGGGATTGATACCTCAACCACCGTGCTGGGCGAGAAAGTTGCCTTGCCGATTATCCTTACCTCAACAGGCGCCAACAGACTCTATCATCCCGATGGAGAACTGGCCGTGGCCAGGGCCGCGGCCGAAGCAAATATCATTCAGATACTGGCGGCGACTGCCATGGTGTCTTTTGATGAGGTGGCCGCTGAAACAGACGGCCGCAAGTGGTGCCAGATGTATATGTTGAAGGACCGCGGGTTTACCCGTGAATTGACGGCACACTGCCGTAAACTTGGTTACCGGGCCATGGTACTGACGGCGGACTGCACGGTTGCCGGCAACAGGGAAAGAGACTACCGCAACCGGTTTACACTGCCGCCCAAACCCACGCTGAAGACATTGCAACAATTGTCGGTACGCCCCGGCTGGTTGTGGGAATACCTGCGCTCGCCCGCCTATAGCTTTCCCAACTTTGCCGGGGCACTGGGCAGCCATGACGATGTTGCGTCTATTGTGCAGTGGTTCGGCAACCAGATGGATACATCGTTTACCTGGGAAGATGCCGCCAAACTGGCGGAAGAATGGGATGGGCCGTTCGTAATCAAGGGTATTACCAGTGTTGAAGACGCCAGACTTGCCGCCGGGATCGGCGCCCATGGAATTTCCCTGTCCAGTCACGGCGGCAGACAACTGGATCATGCGCCGTCACCCATGGAAGTGTTGCAGGAGGTCGTGGACAGCGTCGGCGATAAACTGGAGGTGTTCATCGACAGCGGTTTCAGACGCGGTACGGATATGATCAAGGCGCTGGCGCTGGGCGCCCGCGCCTGTCTCATCGGCCGGCCTTATTTGTACGGCCTGACCGCGGGCGGTGAGGCGGGTGTTACGCGTGCGATTGAGATCCTTCGCTCAGAGTTGGAACGGGATATGGCCCTCATGGGTATTACAAGCATCGCCGGTATAACACCGGACTGTCTGCGCCGGCGTTAGCAGGCTTCATCGAATGTATTCCGAGTTTTGTAAAACCCTGGGACTGGAACACGGTATCTTTGCTTTTTCCCATTGCCGTGACGTCGTTGCCGCGGTAAGCAATTATGGCGGCATGGGGGTGCTGGGTGTCGGCTGGATGACCCCGGAACAACTCCGGGAAGAACTCAACTGGCTGGATGAGCATGTCGGTAATAATTCTTATGGCGTGGATATCGTTATCCCGCAAAGTTACTTGGGCATGGGTGAGGCCAACCCCCAGGCGCTTGAAAAACAACTTCGCTCCATGATCCCGCAACAGCACATGGACTTCGTACAAAACCTTCTGCGCGAGCATGGTGTGCCGGAGTGGCCCGACGGTTCAAAGTTCGCGGGACTGGCTGGGTGGACCTATGCCACCGCGGTGCCGCTGCTTAAAGAGGCCCTGACTCGGCCAAAGATGAAAATCGTCGCCAACGCGCTGGGCACTCCCCCAGCGGAAGTGGTTAAACTGGTCAAGGGCAGCGGGCGCCTGATCGGCGCATTGTGCGGCCGGTTAAAACAGGCTCTGGCCCACAAGCAGGCCGGCCTGGATTTTATTGTCGCCCAGGGTGGAGAAGGCGGGGGTCATGCCGGTGACATAAGCAGTATTGTATTATGGCCGCAGGTAATCGATGCCGTCGCGCCGCTGCCTGTGCTCGCGGCAGGCGGGATAGGCAATGGCCGGCAGATGCTGGCAGCCATGTCCATGGGCGCCGCGGGCGTGTGGACCGGTACCCTGTGGACGACGGTAGAAGAAGCCGCGGCACAGCCGGCACAGAAGGAATCCTATTTGAGCGCGACGAGTGAAGATACCGTCCGCTCCAGGAGCTGGACGGGAAAGACAGCCCGCGTCCTCAGGAACGACTGGACCGAGGCATGGGACAGCCCGGATGCGCCGGCCCCGCTGGATATGCCGCTGCAGGGTATGCTGGCTTCCGACGCCATGCGCCGCACCGAAACCTATGCCGGCGTTGGCGGGACGCAAAAAGTAGCCATGAACCCCGCCGGCCAGGTAGTCGGCCAGATTAACGAGGTGGAATCCTGTCGCGGCGTCATCAACCGGCTGCTGGCAGAATACGTTGATGCGCTGGAGCACGTGAATGCGCAATTGGCAGGCTGACCGGCGCTGTGCCGGTTATTTTAATTTCTGATTTTACGGCAGGAAGGCTATGGATTTTTCACTGACTGAAGAACAGCAAATAGCGGTGGACTCGTTCCGGCGGTTTGTCGAAACGGAGATACACCCCGTTATGGAATCCTACGAGGACCAGTTTGTGCCCAGGGAAGAGATGCGTGCATTGATACGGCAGCTACAACCCTTTGGCGTGATCAATGGACCGGTCGCAGAGGAAGACGGCGGCTTCGGCCTGGACCTGCTCACCTATGGACTGTTGTTCGAGGAGTTAGCCCGTGTCTCGGCCGACCTGGCGGTTGTCGCCCTGTTGCAGATGGAGAGCAGCAAACTACTCGCCAGTGTTCCCGGTGAATTGACCGCGCCGTACCTGCATGCCATAGCCGAATGTAACAAGTTTGGATCCATAGGGATCAGCGAACCCGATGTGGGTTCCAATATTGCTGAAATCAGGACCAGGGCTAAACGGGACGGCGCTCACTTCGTGATTAACGGCGAAAAACAGTGGATTTCCAACGGCCACTACTCCGATTTCAATATCTGTGTGGCACAGGTTGAGGATGACGAGGCAGGGAACGGGCTGGCATTGCTGCTGGTGGACCGTGAACACGGCTATGAAAGCCGGAATATTCCCAAGCTGGTCCTGAACAGCCAGTCTACGGCACAGTTGTTTTTCAATGACGTCCGGGTGCCAGCGGCGAATATGTTGACGCCGCCGGGAAAAGGGTTGGGAAAGATGCTGGGCCTACTGGAAGCAGGCCGTCCCCTGGTCGGACTGATGGCCGTTGCCGTGGCGCAAGCGGCGCTGGATGATTCCATAGCTTACGCCGGAGACAGGAAACAGCACGGCAAACCCATTGCCGGACACCAGCTGGTCCAGGCCATGATCGCAGAGATGGCGACGGAAATTGATGCCGCAAGACTGTTGTGTTTCCGTGCTCTCGACCAGATCCAGAAAGGCATCCGCAGCGATATTGAAAGCTCCAAGGCGAAACTGTTTGCCACCGACATGGCGTTGCGCGCCGTGAACAAGGCGATGGAGATTCACGGCGGCAACGGCCTGACGACGGAGTTCCGCGTGGAAAAACTCTACCGCCTGGCGCGTATCTTCCCCATCACCGAGGGGACAACGGAAATGCAGAAATTGATAATAGGCAGGGGTTTACTCGGCGTTCCGGCCTTTTAGAATAGAAAATATTTGGGGTCAGAGTAAAAATGCAGCCAGGTTAGCGGGTAGTGTTGGTTTGTCATCGGGCATTTTTACTCTGACCCCAAATATCCGACGTCCCCTTTCTTTGTGGAGGAATGAGTGAATAAGCGAGGCATTGCAATTATCGGCGTCAGCGAGGTCCCGACCCGGCGCATGCCGGAACGGACCCGCTGGGATATCCTGCTGGATGTCTGCATCGGCGCGGTCCGTGATGCGGGCATCGGTAAAGACGACATTAATGCGGTGATCTCGCCCAACCCCATGGCGCAACCGCAGATCGCCCTGGAAATGGCGCTGGGAAGAATCCCGGAAGTGCTGGGTTTGAACGGCTGCCGCGATATCTGCGTGACCAACGCCGGCGGCACGTCGACCACCAACTGTATCCGCATCGCCGAACAGCTGATCGATTCCGGCCAGGCCGATTTCGTGCTCATCCCCCATACCACGGTGCAGTCGGACATACCGGTGCAGGACCTGATCAATTTTTTTGCCACGGCGCCGCTGGACAAGGAGTGGGAATACCCCTGGGGCGTGTCGTTCAACGGGTCCATGGGCCTGATCACCCAGCGCTACATGTACGAAACCGGGGCCACGGCAGAGGAGATGGCGGCGGTGACCGTGGGTCTTAGGGCCTGGGCGGCGCTGGACCCCAATTCCATCTTTTATGAAAAACCCGTGACCCTTGAAGACGTGCTCAATTCCCGCATGATCAGCACGCCCCTGCATGCCCGGGAGTGCAACCTGCTGGCGGACGGCGGCGGGGCGCTGGTATTGACGTCCCAGGACATTGCGAAAGAACTTGGCGGCAAGGCTGCCTACAAGCTGGGCCATGGAACGCGCTTCATGAGCGCGACGCCGGTGCTGCGCAAGGACGTGTTCCATCGCCGGGCCTACGGGGAAACGAGCAGCGATGCCCTGGAGCAGGCAGGTTTGTCGATTGGGGACATGGACCTGCGCCAGGTCTACGGCGCCTATCCATACACCCAGTGTTCCGCCCTGGAAGCATACGGCGTCTGCGCCATCGGCCAAGGCGCGAAACTGTGGGCGGAGGGGCGTTGCAGCCCGGGCGGCGACCTGCCCTGCACCACCATGGGTGATGCTACAGGCCGCGGCCACGTAGGCTCGGGTGTGAGCATGGCTTTCTATATCGATACCGCCAGACAGTTGTTCGGCGAGGCAGGCGAACGCCAGGTCCCGGATTGCGCGCATGCCATTCTGACGACCTCGGGCGGTTCGGTCATGAACGCCTGTACGACAGTATTCGGGAGAGAACCCCGATGAGTGAAAGACAACGACCCCTGCCGGAGATACAGTCTTTTTCCAGACCGTTCTGGGACGGGACCCGCGCACACAAACTGCTGATCCAGCACTGCTGCGATTGTGACTCCCTGATCTTCTACCCGCGCCGGGAATGCCCGGAATGCTGGTCCGCCAACCTGGACTGGAAGGAAAGCAGCGGCAAGGCAACCCTGTATTCCTATTCCATCACCTACGAGGGCGTGGAAGAGAAGTTTGCCGACGACCTGCCGATCATCCTGGCCTGGGTGGACCTGCCGGAAGGGGTCAGGATAACGACCAACATCATCGATTGCGACCCGGATGACGTTTATATAGGCATGGAACTGGAGGTCGCATATCGCGCGCTGACCGATGATGTGACCCTGCCGTTCTTTCGCCCGGTCAAATCATGAGCAAACCGGGCTGGGGGAAATGGGGGACCTGGGAGGAGACTGAATCGTTCCTGGGCAAAGTCATCGGCGTCGCTGAGGGCGCGGACGCCGTGGAACAGGGCACCATCAGGCGCTGGATGGAATCCAAGGAGTTCGACTGCCCCATCCACCTTGACGACGCGGCCGCCCGGGCCGCAGGGTACAAGGGGGTAATTGCGCCGGACAGCATGATTTTCACCTACGGCCTCCCTGCCTACTGGCACAGTGGCGACCCCCATGAAAAGCCCGGCGCTGAGCCTAAACAAATTCCCATCCCGGTCATTTTCGATGTGCCGGCGCCCTGCAACCTGAGTTTCGCCTCCAATATCGACGTGGAATATTTCGCTCCCATGTGCCTGGGCGACCGGATTACCCGCACCAGCCGCCTGGTGAGCATAAATCGCAAGACCCTGCGGGTCGGCGACGGCGCCTTTCTGCGCCAGGAAGATACCTACACCAACCAGCATGACGAGGTGGTCGCCATCGTCAACCTGGATATCTTCAGGTTTGTCGCGCCTGACGGCAAGGAAGACTGAAATGGTCGACTGGTCCAGGCAGATAACCATCAACGATGTAGTCGTCGGCGCGGAAATTCCGGAAATCTCCATGCCCATCACCCTGCAGCGCCTGGTGATGGAAGCCGGCTCCAACCGCGACCTGTCGCTCATCCACCATAACAAGGAAGTGGCGCAGTCAACCGGCGCCGCCGACGCTTACATGAATACGTTTTTCATCATCGGCCTGTTCGAAAAAATGCTGCGGGAATGGATGGGAACGAGAGGCCGTCTGAAAAAGATAGGCTCCCTGCAGATGAAGTCCTTCAATGTTGTCGGCGACGTCGTCTATTGCAGGGGCAAGGTAACCGGCAAGCAGGATGACGGGACTGTGAACCTGGACATTTGGATGGAGAATGAAGAAAGGGTTACGGTCACAGCGGTTGCAGAGGTGGTTCTTCCTTCTTAAGTTGAATTACTCCCCTGCATTTTTCCGGTGTGCAACATATTCATCAAGCAATTGCCGGATCATTTTCTGGTATTGAATGAGGAAAAGGGTGGTTATTCCAGCTAACCGATTTTTCGATTTCCCTTCTTTTCTGCTCTAACCGTCTCCCGCAACATCCAGCAACAGTTCACGCTCATTTAGCGGTTGTACCGGCCGATTGTTGTCACTAACAACGGCTTTGAATGCGGAGATCTGCGTTTCGGACAGCTCAATGGGCGTTGTCAGTACATTCCATTTGACACCTTCTGAACAGGGAGGCGTAGTCAACGAACCATCATAGCGATAGGTCTGCCTTTCACCCGGCAGCAAGTCCCCGGCATTAACGGTATCGTTATCTATGCTGTTCGTTACACCAGGCGTGCCCGGCAAATTGGCCCACATGGAATTGAACGCCGCATTATCGCTGCCCTGCTCAACCAAAATGCCGATGACTGCCAGGGTGCCCTCCGCGTTACCATGCACGAGGTGCACCTCCATATCAAATGACCGGCCGGCCACCGTGTGTTCGCTTGGCGCGTGGAAATGGAACTGCAACAGTTCATACCTTCCACTATCAACCTCCATCCAGTTTTCTTCGGCAGGCGTTACTTCAATCGTGTGGCCGTTATGGTGGATATTTGCCGCCACCGGCCTATAGTTGAAGACGATCTCAGGAAGTTCCGATGACGTGGCATTGACAAAGTCGATGGGAGACTGCAGCGTTCCTTCAGCACATAAAGCAAAGTCAGGACTTAGCTGGCCCCAGACGTCCACCCCGTTCTCTGCTTCGTAGCCCCACGCCACCTTCTCAGCCTGGGGTGACGGATCCTCTGACTCTGAACAGCCGTTTATACCGATACCAATCAAACAAATACCACTGATTAATTTGAGCTTGTTCATTTGTTCTAAACCTTTTCGTGGGAGTCCCGTTCGACGATCGTCCCGGTAATCAACAGGGTAGTATTCATAGGTTGTACTCTAGACTGCCGATCACCAGAGCCCTGATCCCGATCAGTGCCAAGCTAATCACCACCAATGGGTCGCAGCCATTGAGGAAAGCGCTCAATAACCTGGACATCCGGATGGAGAATGAAGAAAGAGTTACTGTCACCGCGATTGCTGTGGTCAATCTTCCTTCAACAGTTTAATCACTCTCCGGCACTTTTCTGGTGCGCCACATAATCATCCAGTAACTGGCGAATCATTTTCTGGTATTGACTGTGGTTGGCCCTGGCGACTTCCTTGAAGTAAGCAAGACTTTCGGTACTCAGTGAAATAGTAATTTTTGTGGTTTCACTCTTCAATTTGAGTTCTTCAGGCGACGGCAGAAAGTCGACGACTTGCCTGAAGTGGCCGATTGGCTCATCTGTGTATTGAATTTGCCTGCTCATAGATTTTCTTACCCTTTCGCCAATAGCCGGCGCCGATTATTCGGATACGACCATTTCTGTATGTGAAACGGACTGTAATAATGCCTGTTTTTTGCTGGTTGAGATCAAAACAGTAATAGCGCTTTTCCTCCTGGCTATGAGCCAGGTCTTCTGCAATAACACGAGACTTATCGATAAATGCATGCTGAGCTTGCAACAAATGAAACCCCATGTTTTTCCCGGTTTTCCAGGTCCTTGGTCTCATCCCACTCAAAATGGCTCTCCAGCATGAAATAAGAATAGCATAAATATGGCTATTCAGCCATACCTTATCGATATCAGGATTATCCCGTATTGTAGTTTCAACTTCTCGAATAAGAGGTGTCGCTGTCGCGACGAATTGTTTTCCTGGATTCCCGCTTGCGCGGGAATGGTGTACAGTGGACCTAGGGTCAGTATTAAACCTAACCCCGGCCATCCATCAATCCTTAATCAATTCCCCACCGATGATCAATTGCCGGATCTGCACCGTCCCACCGCCGATTTCCAGCAGTTTGCCGCAGCGGTAAAGCTGGTTGATCTCCGTCTCGCGCATGAAGCCCATGCCGCCGTGTACCTGTACGCCGTTGTCCAGCACGCGCATGCAGGCGCGGCCCGTTTGCAGGAACACCGCGGCACAGCGTTTCTGCAGTTCGCCCTGGCTCAAACCTTCTTTATCCTCTGCAAATAACTGCTGCGCGGTCTGGTAGGTAAACGCCCGCATGGTTTCCACATCGGTGTACATATCGGCCAGCATGGCCTGTACCAACTGGAAATTGCCGATAGGCTGGCCAAACTGTTCCCGGGACCGGGCATATTCAATGGATATGTCCAATGCCCGCTGCGCCACCCCCAGGTTGTAGAACCCCAGTACCAGGCGCTCGACGTTCAGGCCGCTCATCATGACTGCAACCCCCTTGTTCTCGCCGCCCATGAGGTTGTCTGCCGGCACCTCGCAGTCGGTGAAAATCAGCTCGCCGGTGGGACTGCCGCGCCAGCCCATCTTGTCCAGCTTCTGCGCGCTGCTGAAGCCGGGAAACTCTCTCTCGACGATGAAGGCGGAGATGCCGTGGTGGCCCTGTTCCGGGTCAGTCCTGGCATAGACGACCGCGATATCGGCCACCGGCGCATTGGAGATGAACATCTTGCGGCCGTTGAGAATGAATTTTTCACCCTGCCTGACTGCCGCCGACTGCCTGACTGCCGCCGACTTCATGCTGCCCAGCGCGTCCGACCCTGCGCCGGGTTCGGTCATGCCCATGGCGCCGATTGCGCTTCCATCGCAGAAGCGCGGGAGGTATTTCCGTTTCTGCTCCGTGCTGCCGTTGCGCACGATATTGTGGACGCAGATATTCTCACTGGAGAGCCAGGCCGCGCAGAATGCGTGGCTCCAGTAGGCCATGGCCTCAGCGGCGACGCACTGCGCCAGGAAATCCAGCCCCTGCCCGCCGAATTCTTCCGGGACCGTCAGCCCCAGCAGTCCGACGTCGGCAAGCGCGCGGAACCGTTCTTCGGGGAACCAGTCGTCCCGGTCCATCCTGTCGTTCAGCGGGTGCAGTTCCTCCCGGCTGAAGCGATACACCGCGTCGTAGACCTGCTGGTATTCATCCGCGAAGCCGTATGAGGATATTTTGATCATGGCCTGTTGCCTTCAATCATTCGTAATTCCTAATTCGTAATTCCAGATATGATGTTGTCGGCCAACAATTCTGCGATCCGTTCCCCGTTAAAACCCCAATCCAGCAATATCTCCTCGGTATGCTGTCCAGGTTCCGGCGGCGGCGACTGTATCTCCGCAGGGGTCCGGCTGAAGCGGGGCGCGGGCGCGGGTTGTATGACTCCGTCTATGCTGGCATACGCGTCCCTGGCCTGCGCGTGGGGGTGCTGCGTAGCTTCCGTCAGGCTCAGCACCGGCGCGAAGCAGGCATCGGAGCCATCAAATATCTCGCACCATTCATCTCGGGTTCTGGTCAGGAAGATGTCCTGCAATTTGTCTGCAAACTCCGGCCAGCGGTCCTGGTTGTGCTGCTTTGTGCGCAGGTCCGGGTCGCTGATTTCAAGCCGGTCCAGCAACTCGTTGTAGAACCGCCCTTCAATCGGCGCAACGACCACGTACTGATCATCTTTGGTCCGGTAGGTATTCACGAAATGGGCGCCGCCGTCCAGGATGTTGCTGCCCCGTTGTTCTTTCCAGAGCCCGGCGGCCAGCAAGCCGTAAAACGTCGTCATCATGGACGCCGCGCCGTCGACCATGGCCGCATCCACCACCTGTCCCCGCCCTGATTTAGCCGCTTCCAGCATGGCGGCCAGCATTCCCATGGCCAGATACAGGGCGCCGCCGCCGAAATCGCCGATCAGGTTCAACGGATAAGCCGGCGCTTCGTCCTGTTTTCCGATACAGGCCAGGACTCCGGCGATACCGATGTAGTTGGGATCGTGTCCCGCGGTTTCAGCCAGCGGACCGTCCTGCCCCCAACCGGTCATACGGCCGTAGACCAGCCTCTCGTTGCGCCGCATGCACTCATCCGGCCCCAGCCCCAAGCGTTCCATGACCCCGGGCCGGAAGCCCTCGAACAGCGCATCGGCGCCGGCGCACAGGTCGAGGACAATATCCCTGCCCTGCGGTTGTTTCAGGTCTATGGCGATGGAGCGCCTGCTCCTGTTCATCAGCTTGTATTTCACGGGCATGTAAACGCCCAGTTCCACCTTGGTGAGGCGTTCGACACGCACGATCTCCGCGCCCATGTCCGCCAGCAGCATCCCGGTCAACTGGGTGGGGCCAACACCGGCAATCTCAATCAGCTTATAGCCGGACAGGGGTCCTTTAGCGTTAGTTCCAGGCATCGGGAGGGCTACCAGTAACGTAACAGGAAGGTGCCGACGGCTACCGGTTCGTCCCGGCCGGCAACGTTGAAGGTGACGTCATAATGGACGGTGATGGCCTTGTCCTTTTTTGCCACTTCGGCGATGCGGGTAGTTGCGGTTACCTTGGCCCCGGCAACTATCGGCGCCAGCAGGCGAAACCGGTCCGTGCCGTAAAACAGGGCATTGATGCTGCCGTACTCGAAGGACCGGAAGAACAGGGTCGGGAACAGGGCCGGCAGCAAAAATAACGGGGCGATAACGCCGCCGAACTGCTCGCTGCAACGGTCCTCGTCCCAGTGGACCCATTCCTCGTTGTTTATGGACCGGCAAAACGCCTGTATCCTGTCCTTGTCGATTTCGAATGGTTCGGAGGTGGCGATAACCTGGCCTTCACGCTCCATAAACCATTGAATATCATTGATTATCGTTTTTTTCGGCAAGATTGCTGTCATTTAATGTAGTTTACGGGTTCAGGTAAATGCACCGTCCTTAGTATAATGTCCGGCTGGTATTTATTCGCTATACTAATTCTAACACTACACAAAACTCAAAATATGGCAAACACTGCACAACCCGGGTCAATAAATACCGAACACACGGAACAGGAACTGATCGAGATCGAGGCGGCCATTTTGAAACGCATCGAGGCCGGCGAAATCTTTGAGGACATGGATGAGCTCTCACCGAAGTTCCGGGCAATATTGAAGATGACGGCCGACCTGGCCGCGGTCAGCGAAGTCTCTGTACTGACCTGGGCGTACACGGCTTACCGCACCGCGCCCGACATCGGCGCCAAGATCGCGGTGTGCGCCACTATCCTCGACGAGGTGGGCCACGCCTATCACCAGGGATTGCTTGCGGAACGCTTCGGCGTCGATATGCACCAGCGGGCGTTTGAGGATGACGTCGAGACTATCTGGACCTGGCCGATCATGGAAGTACCGCTGCGGAATTACATCGAGTTTGTCGTCATGCAGGCGTTGCTGGATCGCGCCGGGTTACACTGGACCAAAGATATCGAATTGCATTGCAGTTTTGCCCCGTATCGCAGGACCCTGAGAAAAGTCAATTTTGAAGAAGGCTTCCATATGCGTCATGGCGTATTCTGGACCGAGTTTTACTGGAACCACTCGGACGAGACCCGGGAGTGGGTGCAGAAGGCGGTGGACTGGCTGTTCCCGTTCGGCGTGATGTGGTTCGGCAAGCCCGACGACCTGCGCAACCGGCCGGACATGCTGAAATATCGCGTGCGCGGCTGGGGCAACGATTTTATGCGCGACAAATGGCTGCAGTCCGCCAGCGCGTTCTGTGACAAGCTGGGAATAAAAATACCGGCAAAATTCGATAAGGAAAAAAACAAGTGGGTGCTGGATATGCCGTATCCCATGCTGTACGACGCAGAGAACTACCAATGGTCGTGGGAGGAATGTACCCAGAAGGAATACTGGTCCCACTCCCGCAAAGGCGGGCCGATGCGCCCCTCCGCCTACGACCGGTTACGCCGCGAGGAATGGGGGGAAGCCCTTTGGTAGTCACCACGGAACAGGTACGCGCCGCGGCAGGCCGGGTGCTGGATCCCCATATTAATGTCAACCTTGATGAGATGGGGATGGTCAGCGATATTTCCGTAGGGAATCAGGGGGACGTGGAAGTGTCGATCGTCTTTCCTTGCCTGGGTTGTCCCGCCTATACCATGTTGAAGGAACAGGTCAGGCACCAGGTATCCAGGGTGAAAGGTGTCAAATCCGTCCGGGTGAAGGTCGACTGGGAAGGACACTGGGACCGGTCGCAGATGTCAGACCGGGCAAAACTGTACGCTCAGCAACACGGTTACCGGATTTAAGGCGGCGTTTCACCCATGGCCTCAGCCGGCGCAGACAACAACGGTAATATCACGTTCGAAGTATTCGGCCGCGATCAGCTGGAACGGCCCCTGTCCCACATCGGCAGTATCCAGGCGCCCAACCAGGACCTGGCTGTTGCCCGCGCCCGTTTCATGTATTCGGAACGGCAGTGGGTGGAATTGTGCGTGGCGCCCTCGGAGTCTTTCGTTGCCTGCCTGTCTCCGGTCAGGCGCGGCAGCATCGGCATGGCCTGATAGCGATGCCTGCCTCAGCAGACCAGCATGCCGGCAAGAACGGCGCCCCTGCGGAACGTCCCGAGCGCGAGGTCTTATGTCCCTGGTGCGAATCCCCGAACACCAGGATGGTCAGTCCGTACGGCCCCAGTGTCGCGGAAATGCTGTACAAATGTGAGGATTGCCAGGACAGTTTCGGCTGGTTGAAGTGGGAACAGCGCCTGCCTGAGTAAGGCAGTCCGGGCAGACAGACAACATGCAACTGAACGACAAGGTTAAGCCACTGCTCCAGGCAGAACTGCTGTGCATCGCCGACAGCAACTGGATACTGGGCCACTGGTACATCAACTGCATGCTGAACGGCCGCGAGTTGACGGATTTTACATCCATGGCCGGTATCGCGGAGGAAAAACTGGGCCACACGCGGGCCCTGTTCAGGTTTCTCGAAGAAATTTATGGGTGTCCTGAATTTCAGCTTGAGTTCGGCCGAGATGCGGGGCAGATCCACAGTCCTGAATTCCTCGACATGCCGCCCGAGAACTGGGCCGATTTTATCACCACCCTGTTCCTGGCCGACGTGGCGTTATGGCGCTTCTCCGCGACCTTCATGGAAGGAAGTTTCCCGCCTGTTGCAAACCTGGTCAGGCGCTTTGGCGAGGAATGCTATTTTCACCAACTGTGTATCGACGGCTGGATAAAAAATTTTTCCCCGGCGGAAAAAAGCGAAGCCGGACTGGCGCTGATGAAGCGCTTGCCCCAGGCACTGGCATGGTTCGGCACCGACCGGCAATCTTCTGCCGATATATTGCTCGAAGAGGGGTTGCGGACCGTGCCGGTGCGGTCAGCGAGGGAAACGTTTTTCAACGATATAGTTGAAAAATTATCGCCGCATATCGATGCTCCCGGTGAGCAGCTTGCCGATATCGCCAGGCAACCTTTGCCGGAAAAGTGGGACCCGGTGCGCCGCCGCCAACCAGGCAGTGACATACCGGCCCGCCTCTGGGAAAGCGTGATCCCGACCAGTGAAGCCGCGCAGATCGCCCGGCGCCCTCTTGCGGTCAGTATAAAAGACAACATAGACCTGTTTCAGACCGCTAAAAAAGACGAAACCGAGCCTGTGTTTGCTGAGTAATTTCCGGGGACAGCAGAATTTCCGGGGACAGAATTAATTCTGTCCCCAGCGACGTGAGATTATCCGGGCTGATTGTCCGCAATGCGGAGAATGAGCCCCTCCAGTTCCTCGGTTACCCGGATCTGGCAGGCGAGACGGCTGTTGCTGCGGCGCCCCGGAACTGCGCACAACATGGCCTCTTCCAAATCTTCCATTTCAGGTAATTTATCCAGCCAGTCTGCGTCCACATAGGAGTGGCAGGTACCGCATGCCGCGGCCCCGCCGCATTCAGCCAGCATTCCTTTAACCTGGTGGTTGAACGCCCCCTCCATGAGTGAATAACCGGATTCGACCTCAATCTCGTGCGGGTTATCGTCATTATCGATATAACATACCCTGGGCATAGCGGTCATGATAAAAGATTTGTACAAAAGCGGCTAAGGTCTTTTTTCTATAGTAGACTATGACGTTTACCGGCTGGCCGGTATTTTTTCTGAAGTTGATAGTACAGAATGAACGCTGAACACATCTATGAAGCCGGTCTGGGTAAAAATCAGGCCAATTACACCCCGCTGTCGCCCCTGACCTTCATCGAACGGGCGGCATCCGTTTATCCCGATTACACTTCCGTCATCCATGGTGAGTTACGGTTTACCTGGGCCGAGACCTACACGCGCTGCCGGCGCCTGGCGTCCGCGTTGAGCAGGCGGGGCATCGGGAAAAACGATACGGTGTCGGCCATGTTGCCGAACATACCGGCCATGTACGAGGCTCACTTCGGTGTGGGCATGACCGGCGCCGTGCTGAATGCGCTTAACTACCGGCTGGATGCCGACGCCATCGCGTTCATGCTGGACCACGGCGAAGCAAAGGCGATCATTACCGACCGCGAATTCTCCGGCATCATCAAGGAGGCCATCGCAAAATCAGGCCGGGAACTCCTCGTGGTTGACGTCGATGACCCCATGTACGACGGCGGCGAGCTGATCGGCGAGATTGACTATGAAGCCTTCCTGCTGGAAGGAGATCCGGATTTCGAATGGCGTTTGCCTGAGGATGAATGGGACGCTATCGCCTTGTGTTACACCTCCGGCACTACCGGCAACCCGAAAGGGGTTGTGACCCATCACCGCGGCGCCTACCTGAACGCGATCTCCAACCTGCTGGTATGGAATACTGCCGCCCACCCCGTTTACCTGTGGACCCTGCCCATGTTCCACTGCAACGGCTGGTGTTTCCCCTGGGGCATCGCGTCAGTGATCGGTACCAACGTCTGCCTGCGCGCGGTCAGGGCGGATGACATTTTCTCCCAGATCAAGGAACACAGGGTAGACCATCTTTGCGGCGCGCCCATCGTATTGAACCTGCTGGCCAATGCGCCCGCCGGACTGAAGCAGGGTATTGATCACCAGGTCAAGGTCATGACCGCAGCATCAGCGCCGCCGCCCGCCGTGTTGCAGGCCATGGAGGAAATGAATTTCCCTGTCACGCATGTTTACGGCCTGACTGAAATCTACGGGCCGGCGGTAGTCTGTGCCTGGCGCGAGGAATGGAACGGACTGCCCATAGAGAAGCAGGCTGAAATCAAGTCGCGGCAAGGTGTCCGCTATCCATTACAGGAGGCCGTAATGGTGGCAGACCCGGAAACGCTGGAACCTGTCCCCAGGGACGGCGCAACTATCGGTGAGATATTACACCGCGGCAATATCGTGATGAAAGGCTACCTGAAAAATCCCGGCGCAACGGAGAGCGCCTTCAAGGGAGGCTGGTTCCACAGCGGCGACCTGGCCGTCTGGCATGAAGACGGTTACGTGGAAATCAAGGACCGCTCGAAGGATATTATCATTTCGGGCGGTGAAAACATTTCCAGCATAGAGGTGGAAAATACGCTTTACCATCATCCGGCAATCATGGAAGCGGCGGTAGTTGCCAGGCCCGATGAGAAATGGGGCGAGACCCCCTGCGCATTCGTGACCCTGAAGGACGGGGAAACACTGTCGGAAGAAGATGTGTTCGAGTTCTGCCGCAATAACATGGCCCGCTTCAAGATACCCAGAACCGTTGTCTTCGGACCGCTGCCGAAGACATCCACCGGCAAGATCCAGAAATTCATCCTGCGCGATCAGGTGCGCAACATGGGTGGTTAACCGGCATGTTTTCTGTCAGCAGCAACGAACTGATGGAGATCTTTGCCACAAACAAAAGGGTGGCAATAGTCGGCCTGTCAAACGACCCCATGCGGCCCAGTTACTTTGCCGGCAAGTACCTGCAGAATCACGGCTTTGACATCGTCCCCGTCAACCCCAATTACCAGGAAATACTTGGGGAGACCTGCTACCCCGACCTGTTGTCCATCCCGGGAAAAGTGGATGTGGTCGACCTGTTTCAACGCCCGGACCGGGTCATGCCGTTTGTCCGGCAGGCCATTGACATCGGCGCCCGAGTTGTCTGGATGCAACTGAACATCATTAACGAAGAGGCGGCAAAACTGGCGCGGGATGCCGGACTGAAAGTGGTCATGGACCGCTGCATGAAAATCGAATACGCCCGCCTGTACGGCGGGCTGAACTACGCCGGCGTGAATACCCGGGTCATCTCGGCCAAACGCCCGTTATTCGTAAACCGGTGATGTGAGGGAGAACCATGGCTGATAAAGAATTCGGTATTGAAACGCTGTGCCTCCACGCCGGGCAGATACCTGACGCGGTAACCGGTTCCCGCGCGGTGCCGATTTACCAGACCGCGTCCTACGTGTTCGATGACCCGAGCCATGCGGCCAGCCTGTTTGACCTGCAAACCTTCGGAAACGTCTACACGCGCATGATGAACCCGACCACCTCCGTGTTCGAGGAACGCATGGCGGCGCTGGAGAACGGGCGCGCAGCCCTGGCCGTCAGTTCCGGCATGGCCGCGCAGATGGTCGCCCTGCTGACCCTGATGGAAGAAGGTGACGAACTGGTTTCCGCCACAACGTTATACGGGGGAACCTATTCACAGTTTGACGTAACCTTCAGAAAATTCGGGATCAAGGTTGTTTTCGTCAACCCGGACGACCCGGATAATTTCCGCAAGGCGATAACGGCAAAGACCAAGGCCGTCTACGCCGAAACCGTCGGCAACCCGTTGAACAATATCCTGGACCTGGAAGCCGTCGCGGCGATAGCCGGCGAGGCAGGTATCCCGCTGGTAATAGACAATACATTTGCCTCGCCTTACCTGTGCCGGCCAATGGATTTCGGGGCGGATATCGTGACCCACTCCGCGACCAAGTTCATCGGCGGGCACGGCACGTCCATCGGCGGCGTGCTGGTCGAATCGGGCCGGTTCGACTGGGCCAACGGCAATTTCCCCGGAATGACCGAGCCGTCCAAGGGTTATCACGGGGTTCGCTTCTATGAAACTTTCGGCGACTTCGGTTTTACCATGAAGGCGCGCTGCGAAACCCTGCGCACGCTGGGTCCCAGCCTGAGCCCGTTCAATGCCTTCCTGTTCCTGCAGGGACTGGAAACCCTGCCCGTGCGTATGGACCGGCACTGTGAAAACGCCCTTGCCGTGGCGCGTTATCTTGCAGAACATGAGGCAGTCTCCTGGGTGAAATACGCCGGCCTCGAAGACAATGAATACTATGAACTTGCCAGGAAATACCTGCCCAAGGGAGCGGGATCGATACTTTGTTTCGGCGTAAAAGGCGGCGTTGAAGCCGGGGTTAAATTCATCGAGAATGCACAGTTTCTAAGTCACCTGGCGAATGTAGGGGATGCAAAAACCCTGATCATCCATCCGGCTTCCACCACTCACAGGCAACTGTCCGAGGAAGAGCAGTTGACTGCGGGCGTTACCCCCGACATGGTGCGCATATCAGTGGGACTTGAGACCATCGACGATATTCTCTGGGACCTTGACCAGGCCCTGCAGAAATCCCAGGTCTAGCCTGCATTTCCTGTGCATCCATGTAAATGAAAAAAGTCAAAACCACCCGGCAGAAAATCGGCGAGGTTCGGGATGCCGCGCTGGATTACCACCGGAAATCCCCTCCCGGAAAACTGACGATCCACTCGACCAAGCCCCTGGCCAACCAGCATGACCTGGCCCTGGCCTATTCGCCGGGTGTGGCCGCCGCCTGCGAAGAGATCGTCCGGGACCCGGCGCAGGTGTCCGAGCTCACAATCCGGGGCAATCTCGTTGCCGTCATCAGCAACGGCACTGCGGTACTGGGACTTGGGCCTATCGGACCACTGGCGTCCAAACCGGTCATGGAAGGCAAGGCGGTGTTATTCAAGAAATTCTCGGGCATTGACGTGTTCGACCTGGAAGTGAATGAGACCAATCCGGACAAACTGGTCGATATCATCGCCAGCCTCGAACCCACCTTCGGCGCCATCAACCTCGAGGATATCAAGGCGCCGGAGTGTTTTATCGTTGAACGGAAACTGCAGGAACGGCTGAGCATCCCGGTTATCCACGACGACCAGCACGGCACGGCCATCATCGTCGCCGCCGCCATCACCAACGGTCTGCACCTGGTAGGCAAGAAAATGGAAGAGATCAAGCTGGTCACCTCGGGAGCCGGGGCCGCGGCCCTGGCCTGCCTGGACCTGCTGGTTGCCATGGGCCTGAAGCAAGACAATATCATCGTCACCGATATTGCCGGTGTAGTCTATCAAGGTCGCAGGAAACTGATGGATCCCTTCAAGTCCCGCTATGCCCGCAAGACGAGGGCGAGAACGCTGGGAGCGGCAATCAAAAATGCGGACGTGTTCCTAGGCCTGTCCGTTGGGAACGTGCTGAAACCGGCCATGCTGAAACGCATGGCGGACAAGCCCATCATCATGGCCCTGGCCAACCCCGTTCCGGAAATTCGGCCCGAGGTGGCGAAGAAGGCCCGTCCGGACGCCATCATCGCAACCGGACGGTCCGACCTTCCCAACCAGGTCAATAACGTAATCTGTTTCCCGTACCTGTTTCGCGGCGCGCTCGACGTGGGTGCGACCAGCATCAACGAGGAGATGAAGATTGCCTGCGTCAAGGCCATTGCCGACCTGGCCATGGCCGAATCGTCGGAGGTGGTAAGCCGCGCCTACGGCGGGCGCGACCTGATATTCGGTCCCGACTACATCATCCCCAAACCGTTCGACCCGCGCCTGATCGTGCGCCTGGCCCCGGCCGTTGCCAGGGCCGCAATGGACAGTGGCGTTGCTACCAGGCCAATCTCCGATTTCAAGAGCTACCGCCAACGCCTGATCCAGTTCGTATTCCAGACCGGCACCATCATGAACCCGGTATTCGACCAGGCCGCGCGGGACCCGAAACGTATAGCCTATGCCGAAGGGGAAGAACGTCGTGTGCTCCAGGCCGTGCAACAGGTGATAGATGAAGGACTGGCGCGACCGTTACTGGTCGGGCGCACGGAAGTGATCAACCGTCGTATCCAGGAACTGGGCCTGGGGATGGTCAAGGACAGGGACTTCGAGGTGATCAACCCGGTCAAGGACCGCCGTTGTCCGGAACTGGCCGAGTTGTATCACGGCATCAAGGGAAGGTCCGGTATCTCACCGGACGAGGCGCGCCGCATAGTGCGTACCCAATCCTCCGCGCTGGCTGCCCTCCTGTTGATGCACGGCGACGTGGACGCCATGCTGTGCGGTACCATCGGGCCGTTTATCAACCACCTCACCCACGTTCGCGATATCATAGGCAAGCGTGAAGATGTCAGGGATTTCTCCTCCGTGACGGTGCTGGTACTCCCGGAAGGAACGTTTTTCCTCTGTGATTCCCACGTGGTCCCGGTGCCCGGGGTCGATGATATCGTGGCCATGACACTGCTGGCTGCGGAAGCCGTGCAGCGCTTCGGCATCAAGCCGCGTATCGCCCTGGTTTCCCATTCCAATTTCGGCACAAGGAATAACGAATCCTCCGAAAAAATGCGCGCCGCGGCAAAAATCCTGCAGGCGCGCGAACCGCAACTGGTAGTGGAAGGCGAGATGCACGCCGATGCCGCCATATCGGAAGCCATTCGCGCCAATGCATTTCCCGACTCAAAACTGCGCGGCCGCGCCAACACGTTAATCCTGCCCAATATAGACGCGGCCAATATCTCGTTTAACCTGCTGAAGATGCTGGGCGGCGGCGTCACCGTGGGACCGGTACTGGTTGGGACTGCGAGACCAGCGCATATCCTGACGAACGCCTCAACCGCACACGGGATCGTCAACATGTCCGCACTGGCGGTAGTCGAGGCACAGAGCCGGACGCTGGCGTAATGGAGAATCTCTTTTTCTGCTGTTATTGACGGGAGAAGACGACATTTTCGGGCTTTTTCCGGACCACCACAGTCCCCGACAGCTTGTCATGCCAGCCCTGTTTCCTCTTGTCGAACGCTATCCAGATAAATCCCAGCCCGAGCGGCAACATTGACAGCAGGTAACCGACATACCTGGCGATAAGCCGGGGAGTGGTTGGATGCTCTCCCGTAACCGCATCAACTACCTTGGCGGATATGGCCATCTTGCCCGGTGTCGCTCCATTGAATACCCAGAACAGGATCACGTATGCTGCCGGCAGCAATGAGGAAATAAGAAAATCCAGCAGGAGATCTGTCGTTGCGACATAAGCAAACCCGAACATGATTGGTGATAAAGGTGTGGTAATGAGCGCGATCAAAAAACCGTCAATGAGGAATCCCCAGGCGCGTATCCAGAAGCCTGCATATTCAAGATCATCTCGCTCTGTTTTCTCCACCTGATTTATCTCCACTGCATTTGATATGTGATTAAGGAACTGGCATTGTAAACCATTCATATACTCTTTTTTCCGTACAATGTCTGAGTCATGAGTTCCATAGGAATTGACATCGGCGGCACCTTTACCGACGTCGTCGTCATGGGTGATAACGGTTCCGTCAGTACGACCAAGTCGCCATCGACGCCGGGCCGGTTACAGGAAGGCCTGCTGCAGGCACTAACGGCGGCAGCAGAGAAGGAAAAGATCGATCTTGTTACCCTGCTTGGCCGCATCGACCGGATCGCCCACGGCACTACCGCTGCGACCAATGCTTTTATCGAACGGCGCGGCGCCAGGGTGGCGCTGCTGACCACGCGCGGGTTTGAGGACACCATGATCATGCAGCGGATGATGGGCATGACCGCCGGTCTCAGTCCTTCCGAGTTGACCGATTATTCAAACCGGAGTGTTCCTGACCCGATAGTTCCCCGATCGCTGATATTCGGAATCAGCGAGCGTATCGATTATCGCGGTGACGTGATTGCGCCGCTGGCTGAACAGGAAGTGTACGAGGCCGCCGCCAGGATCAAGGAGGCCGGGATTGAGGCAGTGGCCGTCTCTTACCTGTGGTCGTTCAAGAATACCGCCCATGAAAACAGGACCAGGGAAATCCTTGCCGGGGAACTGCCCGGTGTTTACCTGTCGTTGTCCTGCGAACTGGTGCCGCGCCTGGGAGAATATGAACGCACGGCGACGACTGTCATCAACGCCTACCTGGGTCCCCTGGTACGGAACTATACCGATGAGCTTAACCGGCGGCTGGGTAACAACCGCTTGTTTTTGCTGGATTCCTGCGGCGGGGTTATGACCCCCGACGAAGCTGGCCGGGCGCCTGTGCGGTTATTGCTCTCCGGTCCG
Source organism: Gammaproteobacteria bacterium (assembly GCA_965208655.1). GTDB lineage: Bacteria > Pseudomonadota > Gammaproteobacteria > Eutrophobiales > Eutrophobiaceae > JAAXHV01. The sequence continues at coordinate 107,834 of CBDBPJ010000007.1, read as the reverse complement.
TCCGGCGGCGTTACCGCGGCGAAGTACATGGGCAATATGTGCGGCCACGAAAATATCATTTCATTCGACATGGGGGGGACATCCACGGACGTGGCCGTGATTGCAGGGGGAGAAGCGAGCAGACGCAAGGAAACCGTTGCGGATAAATATCACCTGTTGCTTCCCATGCTGGATGTGCGGGCTATTGGCGCCGGAGGAGGATCCGTCGCGGGTGTAGAGGAAGGCGGATACATCTACGTAGGACCTGAGAGTGCGGGTGCCGAGCCCGGTCCCGCCTGTTACGGACGTGGAGGAGAACGCCCGACCGTGACCGACGCCGACGTGGTTCTCGGCATGATCGACCCAGCCGGGTTTCTGGGCGGGAAACTGGCTCTGGACCGGGAACAAGCGCGTGAGGCAGTCAGTGTTCATGTGGCCGACCCGCTCAAGCTTTCGGTTGAGGAAGCGGCCGCCGGCATCAAGCGGATTGTGGATGCGCGCATGGCGGATTTACTGAGGACCGTTACCATCGAGCAGGGCCACGACGCCCGTGAATTTGTGCTGTACGCATTCGGCGGTGCAGGCCCTGCCCATGCGCCGGCATTTGCCCTGGACGTGGTCGAAGAAGTACTGATCCCTTCCAGTCAGTCCGTTTTCTGCGCATTTGGCGCGGTTGCCTCCGACATTACGTTAAGCGTGGGCCGTGCAGAACCGAAACGCTACGGCAGGGATGGAAAAGGCGCCGTTGAACTTTCCGGCATCGAAGCCATATTCAGTGATCTTGAAGAACAGGCCAATGAATCCCTGGCCCTGCAGAATGTAGCGCCGGAACGCCGCCGTTTCCGCCGCATTGTAGAGGTGCGTTTCATCCGCCAGACAAAGTCCCTGGCGATACCGTTTCCCGGCACGATTGAGGGTCTCGTTGAAAGCTTCCTTGATGCGTATAAAAAACGCTACGGCGCCGAGGCTGTGCCCCAAAAGGCAGGGTTCGAGTTCGTCACCTACGTGGTTGAAGCGGCCGGCCTGCTGCCCCGCCCTGACTGTGCCCGCTACCCATCCGCAGGAGAGGACGCGAACCAGGCTGTTAAAGGACGTCGTCCGGTTTATGATATGGTGAGACAGGTATTCGTCGATACGCCCATATTCCGGGGGGAAGCACTGCAATACGGCAACCGGATCCCTGGGCCTGCGATAATTGAATACGAGACGACAACTGTTGCAATTCATTCAGGACAAGCCGGCACTGTCGACGAATTTCTGGGTATATCCATCAGGAAAGCGTGATGACTGATAATACTGATTACGTACTGGGGCCGGCCATTGCCGACTGGGAGGTTTTGAAAAAACCTCTCGCCGTAGACCCTGTCACCTTTGAGATCATCCGCCACAAGCTGGCCGCGATCAATGAAGAACAGGCCCTGGCCCTGAAAGCGGTATCGGTCTCTCCCATCGTGGCGGGCGCCGGCGATTTCAATAATGCACTGTTCACGGCTGACGGCAGGCTGGCATCCATGGGTCCCCAGGTGGTGTTTCACTCCGGCGCCATGCCTGTCATCCTCAGGCACGTGATGGCAGACTTTGCCGATGAAGAGTTTGCCGAAGGAGATATGTATATCGTCAACGATCCCTACAAAGGCGCCGTACACCACCCCGACGTGAGTATTATGGCCCCGTTGTTTTTTCAGGGGCGACTGGTTGCCTGGGCCGGTGTCACCGCGCACCAGGTGGATATGGGCGGCATGGCCGTCGGTTCCGTCTCGGTGCGGGCTACGGAAAAACAGCAGGAAGGCCTGATGATGCCGCCCATGCGTATCGTCGAAAAGGGCAAACTGCGCAAGGACATCTGGCGCATGATCATGAACATGACCCGGCAGCCGCAAATGGTCGGGCTGGACCTCAGCGGGTTTATCGCCTCCAACGTGGTGGCCCGGGATCGTTTGACCGAACTCATGGAGCAGTACGGCGCGGACACCGTTTTGACCGTGATGGAAGAGTTGATCCGTTATTCGGAACGAAAAACCCGGGAACACCTGCAAACATTGCCCGATGGCGAGGTCAGGACCTGCGGCTACCTGGACCATGACGGCAGGGAAAACAAGGTTTACCGCACCGACGTCAGGATTATCAAGGAAGGTGACCGGTTGACCATAGACATGTCCGACTCATCGCCGCAGGCGTCCGGTTATATCAACTGCACGGAGGGTTGCCTGGTAGGCGCCATCTTCGGCGGCGTAGCGCCCCTGTTGGGGTCCGGCATACCCTGGAACCAGGGCATCCTGAACAGTATCGAGGTGATTGCGCCCAAGGGCCTGATCTGTAACGCCATCGCACCGGCGGCTACCGGCGCCGCAACTATCGGCCAGGGTTGGGTGATTACGTTGACGACCGCACATGCCATATCGAAGTTGCTGGCGCTGTCGGAAGAGAGCCGGAAACATTCCCAGGGCGTGACCCACGGCACCATGGCGGCGCTGTTTACCGGCGATACCAACCAGCACGGCGAACCTTTCGGCAACCAGTTGATCGACGCGCAAGTTGGTGGCGGCGGCGCCAACCCGTTTGCGGACGGCCTGGACCAGACCGGCTGCTTCGTCTCGCCCAGACCCCACATCCCCAATATTGAATACAACGAAATCCACAGCCCCATGCTGTTCCTTTACCGTTCATTCTTCCCGGATACGGGCGGGGACGGCGAGCAGCGCGGCGGCCGCGCGGCCGGCACCGCCTGGACACCCCACGGGGTGGAACGCCTGCGCTGTTCCCTCACGTCCCATGGCGTTGAAGTGCCGATATCATACGGCCAGTTCGGCGGTTTCCCCGGGGTGTGCAGCAATGCCATGATCATTCATGAGTCGGATATCAGGAGCAAATATGCCCAGGGCAAATTGCCCTTGAAGCTGGAAGACGTGCTCGCGCCTATAGACCTGGATGAGCTGGGAGGGCAGCCGCAGGTACTCGCGGCCAAACAGGATGAACTGCCGCTGTTTCCGGGCGACATTGTGCAATATACCTGGCAGGGCGGCGGTGGCTACGGCGACCCGTTACAGCGCGCACCGGAGGCGGTGGCAGCCGACGTGGCGGCAGGATACATCTCGGCACGGCGGGCGCTGGACGTCTACGGCGTCGTACCCGGCGAGGACACGGGAAAAACCGGACCGCGTCGCAAACGGATGCGGCAACATCGTCTGGCAAACGCCCACCCGCCTTCCCGCACATCAGGCAACCAGCGTGACACAGGCGCTCCGCTTTCCCGTTTCGGCGCCGGCCTGATCCTGGCTCACACGAAAACGGAAGAACTGCAATTCGAATGCGAGTGTGGTCACATCTTCTGTAGCGCCAACGATAACTGGAAAGATCATGCTGCACATCACAGCCTGGAAAGTGATGAGCTTCCGGCAGGGATAAGACTGCATGAGACGATGGAACTGGTCGGGTACTTATGTCCTGCGTGCGGCCGGCAACACTCACTCGACGTAAAGCAGAAGGACGCTGCACCGTTGCACGACCTGAAGATCACCCGCTGGGCGGACCGGGAAAAACATGCAATCTCAACCACGGTTTAGATTCTTCTTCGGCTCCAGCATCGTCCTGGCCTGCTTCGTCGGCATGATCGGCAATACGGGAGTGCTCCTGTTTGCCGGGACAGGCGTGCTGATCAAGCCCCTGACCCAGGAGTTCGGCTGGAGTCGCGGCGATGTATCCCTGGCCCTGACCCTGCTCACCGTCGGCATTGCCGTGGGGGTGCTGGTGAGCGGCAGGCTGATAGACCGCTACGGCGCCAGGCGGGTGCTTTGCGCATCCATTCTCTTGTCCCTCCTGGTCATACTGACAGGACCGTTGTACGTCGCCACCCTGCCCCTGTTTTACACCATGATGCTGCTTGCCGCGGTGGTCGGCGCGCCGACCAACACGCTCGGCTATGCGCGCGTGATTTCCGACTGGTTCGACAAGCGCAGGGGACTGTTCATCGGCATTAATTCGGCCGGGATCGGCCTGGGTTTTACCCTTGCGCCCCTGGTATGCAACTGGGCCATAGGCATCGGCGGTTGGCGCGCGGGTTATTTCAGCCTGGGCCTGTTCCTGCTGGTTATCGTATTCCCCACGGTTTACTTTCTCCTCATTGATAAACCCCAGGACGTGGGCCTGTTGCCGGACGGCGCCCCGAAAAGCGCCACCGGCGAGCAGGAGGCTGCGGATACGAACGGCCACCTGTCGCTGGGCGAGGCGCTCAGGACCCGGGTGTTCTGGCTCATGATCATCATCGTTTCCTGCATCGCCTTTTCGCTGAACGGCATCTTCAGCCAGTTGGCCGCCTTGCTGACCGACCGGGGCATCGACATGACCACGGCTGCGCTGGTCGTCTCCACCATGGGTATGAGCATGGCTGTCGCCCGCGTAGTTGTCGGTTATATTATCGATAAACTGTTTGCGCCCATGGTGGCGGTGGGCGTTTTTATCTCGGTACTGCTCGGTGTCGGGTTGCTGATCTACGGGCAACACCTGAGCTTATACATTATTGCCGCCATCCTGATGGGGGTCGGTATCGGAACGGAAAGCGACCTCATGGTCTTCCTGACCGGCCGCTATTTCGGCCTGCGCCACTTCGGGACGATCTTTTCCTGGGTCTTCATCGCCCACATGACCGGCACCAGCCTGGGGCCTTATATCATGGGCAGCTCTTATGACCTCCATGGCAGCTATATTCCCATACTCCAGGTATGCCTCGCCCTGCTGGCTTTGGCTACGGTCCTGTTTGCGTTTCTGGGGAGATACGACCAGTTTACCCGCAGCAAGCAGTAACAGCTATTTCCGGTAAAAAATCTCCTGCCCGTTATCCAGGTCCAGGTAACGATCGCGAAGCCGTGTTGATCTTGATGTCATCGGAATAATTTTACCTTTCACGATCACCTGCTCTGCCAGGGTCATGATTTCCAGGGGGTCGCCATCCCATATCACCAGGGTGGCCTGTTTGCCCGGTTCCAGGCTGCCTGCCTTATCGGCAAATCCAAATACGGTGGCCGGGTTTAACGTCATGGCCTTGAGCGCAGCTGTCTTATCCATGCCATAGGCGACCGCGTTACCCGCAGCCTGGCGCACCAGGAATGCACTATGGGTATGCTGGAAATCCACCCCGGTAAATAATACCGTTACCCCGGCCGCATCCAGCAAGGCTGCCGCATCCAGCCTTGCCGCCAGTTGATCAAAATCTATCGGCAGGTTGGCCATGGGGTCGATAATGACCGCAACGTCTTGTTTGGCTAATTTATCAGCTACGCGCCATGCTTCACTGGCTCCGGCTATAACTAGTTTGAAACCAAATTGCTTTTTCAATGCCAGCAGCACATCGATATCGCTGGCGCGGTGTACATTCACCACCAGGGGTAAATTCCCGCCGATAACGGGTATGAGTGCTTCCAGGTCATGAACTTCCAGTGACAAGTCCCGCCAGTTGCCTGACATTACGGCATGACGGTTTGTCTTGTACTCTTGTGTGTCCGCCAGGGCCTGCTGCATTTTCAGATACGAAGATGCCCGGGAGCCTCCTCCCGCTTCGCTGGAACTGCTGCCCAGGCGCGCAAACATTGCCGCTGACTTATTCAAAATCGATGACGGCTTTCCAAGCTGAAGAACGACGCCTTGCCCCGCAAACACGCGCTGATTCGATTCGGGCGCGACGACCGCATGGGTTAATCCATGGATTAGATTATGCGGCAACAATGTTGAACCGGGATTGACGGCAGGAAAAATATTAAACGCCGAGCTGAACTGCTCATCCCCGGTTGATACGTCATCCGTCCCTTCAACCCCACTTATTTCCCTGACGCCGAGGTAGGTATAAGCGTTGATTAAACCCGGCGTGACCTGTTTATCACTGGCATCTATGACGTTCCCGACGGAGGATGGATCAATATCAGTGCCCAGGGCGGCAATGGATCCGTCTCTAATCAATATGTCTGCGTTTTCGAAGGTTCCGGCGCCGGTCAAGGTATGGATAGAGGCATTTATTATCAATATCTCTTCAGCAGGCACTGGAGATGTGATACAGACAAAAGCAATGGAAACGATCAGTTTGATGCCGCGTCTCATAACCGTTCATCCATCGGGTCGATAATGCCAAGATCAAAATCCGTGACCGGCTGCCGGGTTTCATCCAGCCGGTCATAAATCAAAACCCCGTCAATAAACACCTTCTCCGTTTTACTGTAGACACTGAAGGGGTCGCCATCCCATAACACCAGGTCAGCCATTTTTCCAACTTCCAGGCTGCCTGTGAGGGCGTCGATACCCAATGCCCTGGCGGGATTGCTGGTAATCCAGTTGATGGCGTGGGCGCGGGTAATGTGATAACCCGCATCGATACCGGCAGCCATTGCCTTTGCCGCTTCCTGGTTCAGATGCTGCACGGTTATCGCAGAATCAGAGTGCACGATGGCGCAGGCGCCGGCTGCATCCACCATGGCTACGTTGCCTTCCACCATATCATAAGCTTCGTGCTTGAAACCCCACCACTCCGGCCACATCGCCGCGCAAATATCATGCTCAGCCAGGATATCTGCGACCTTGTACGCCTCAACGGCATGATGAAACGCCGTAACCCTGTAGTTAAACTCCCTGGCGATATCGATCATCACCGCCATCTCTTCACCCCGGTAACAATGATTGTGCACCAGGATGTTTCCGCGTAAGACTTCGGCCAGGGTTTCCAGCTGCAGATCTCTTTGCGGCGGGTCGGTTTCTTCTCCTTGCGCCTGTTTCCCGGCATAGGCTTCCTGTTTGTTGATGTAGTCTGCGGCCTCTATCCATGCCGTTCGATAACCGGCGACATTAGCCATCCTCGATGCCGGCGTCTGTTTCAGCTTTTCTCCATAGACACGCTTGGGATTTTCACCACAGGCCATCTTCAAACTGTAAGGCGCGCCCGGGAATTTCATCGCCTGGACGGTACGTGAAGGAATGTTTTTAAGGGTAACCCCCCTGCCACCGAACAGATTCGCGGAACCCGGCAGGATTTGTAACGTGGTAACCCCACCGGCCAATGCCAGGGTAAATTGCGGGTCTTGCGTCCAGACGGAGTGTTCCGCATAGACCTGGGCCGTATTCGGATTGGTAATCTCATTACCGTCGAGGTTCGCTTCATGGCTGGGCGCCGGATAGACGCCAAGGTGCGAATGTACGTCAATCAATCCCGGTGTTATCCACTTGCCCGAAGCATCGATGACGAAGGCGTTCCCGGGCGCATCGATTTCCGGCCCAAGTGCGCTTATCTTCCCATCAATGACTAGTATTGATGCGCTATCAAGCCGGCTGCCGGTTCCTGTCAGTAACGTAGCATTTTTCAACAGGACCGGGTCGGTTGCTGCCGGCGCGTAGGTACTGGGGAAAGGGTCTTCCTGCCCGGTAATGACATCGGGTTTATCCGTTTTGTCCGTGCACGCGTTATTCAACGTTAATGCAAGCAATACAACGCAGAATCCTGCTATTCCAAACCGGTTGTTCATGACTTATTATCGCTTTCCCGTTACGGTAAATCAAAAGGTGGTCTGTCTGAACGTCTGTAAAGCCCCGATATTTGTCACGCCAGGAATTAATATTGTTCCCGCAACCCTTTCTCTTCCAGCCTGGGCAACACCTCGTCGCGGAAATAGGGGAATTCCCCGGCAAAGTCCACGAATGACAGGGTGGCGCCGGCGCAACCTATTTCATGAAGTCTTTCCAGTTCTGCCACGACCTTGTCCGGCGTCCCGACCAGGGGCATCCCGCCGTGTCCGCCGGCCATCCTCTCGCGTAACATCTTGATCACGTCCTTGGGAAAGGATTCCGCGTTGGCGAACATCAGTTCGATAACCCGATCTACCGCGGTCCAGTCGGCATTGTCACGGGCGTACCAGTCGTGGAAATCATCCGCCTCTTTTTGCCTGGGCCGGCAGACAACGTAGGTCAGCGCAAATACGCCGACCTCCCGGCCCAGTGCTCCGGCCTGCAGTTTCAGCTCCCGGATGTCAGTTCTCGATTTTTCATGCTCTATAACCGGCGTGAACAGGTAGTTCGCATTGCGGGTGGCAAACGCTTTGCCTTCCTTTGAGCCGCCGGCATTGAATACGGGAATAATACCGTTGACCGGTTTAGGGTAACTGTGAACGCCCTTGAGCTGGTAGAACTCGCCGTCCCAGTCAAAATCACCATCGGTCTCCGACCAGCATTTCCTGACGATGTCGTACCACTCCTGTCCCAGGCGGTAACGTGTCTCGTGATCATCGGGCAGTTTGAACCCCAGTGCTTCGTACTCCGGTTTGTTCCAGCCGCAGACGATATTGACGCCGGCCCGGCCGTGGCCGATCCGGTCCAGGGTAGCCAGTTGTTTGGCGGCAATGACAGGATTGTGGAACCCGGTGTGGGTCGTGGCGAATATCGTGATGTTTTTCGTCTGCGCCAGCAGTCCTGCAGCCCAGGTCAGGGTCTCCAGCACGTTGTGTTGAAAGTTGGTGGCGCCGCCGTAACCGATCCAGCGGGCGATGGGCAACTGGAATTCCAGGCCGGCCTCGTCGGTGAGTTGCGCCTGTTTAAGGTTGTTGTCCCAGGAACTGTCCCAGCGTTCCTCTATCCCGGTCATGGCCTGCCCGCTGGAGCAGTTTGCGGAAAAGATCCCCAGTTTCAACTTGTTTTTGCTGTCAAGTAAGGCGGACATAAAGTCAGGTCAACTGATTCGTGATCATGATTATCAATGATAACAGTTTGCAGGGTGCCGGTGATCTGTTCGCTCTGGTAACTTTCAGCTTGCGCATATATAAACGAGTGTCTATATAGTTATCGCATGTTATCTGCATTGCAAATTCGTACGGATGCCGGCAAAGATCACACAGGCCTATCCTCAATCACAACCGGAATTAAAACCAGGCCATGCCCCGTCCGGTTCATGACTGCCATTGATACTGCCCAGGCTCACATGGGTAACCGGACGCTCATGCACTACGTCAGCCAGCAGTACCGGCAGCAGGTTCATGATATCGCCCGGGACGGGCTCCGGGGCTCGCCCCGGCCTTTACCCTTCAAGGAGCTGATTCAGCAGTCCTTCGGTGAATACCATGATATCAGTGGTCTTGAAGCTTATACAGGCGCAGCTGCCCGTGCCGCCAATGCCAACCTGGATTCCAGGGCTTACCACAAGGGGGGACAGGTTGCCTTTTCCGGACAACCCACGCTCAGGGAAGCTGCCCATGAAGCGGCGCACTTTGTACAAAACGTGCGTGGTGATGAGCTTGAAGGAGGCATTGGCGAGTCAAATGATCGGTATGAACGGCATGCCGACGCGGTAGCGGACAGGGTTGTCAGGGGGCAATCGGCCGCCCCGCTGCTTGAGCAGGCTCCGCTAGACAGTATCGGCAGTGCCCCTGGCGCCAACAGTATTTCTGATCCGGTGCAGATGACCGGGGGAAAACTGTTGGGACGTCTCATCAGGCCTAAGCAAGGATCCTGGAACCGGGGCCTCCAGACCCCGCAACGACGATATTTCCAACAGTTGGTAGCAGGAAACAGGGCGCTTATTGCGGCGGCAGAAAGTCCCGACCCTTATCACGCGGAGATCTTGAAAAAGAGAACTGAACTTCGCAGATTATTTAAAAAATATAATGCTGCGATGGGCATGCCCCTGTTCCCTTTTCCTGATTCTGTACAGGATTCCATACAGCGGTCGTATCAACTTGGAGATAGTGGAGGTTGGGATAACGCCGACGTCGGAAAAGTACTTGATGAGTTGTTTATTCTCCAGGAAAAACGTAGAAAATCGGACCTGGATGCGTATGGAAATTTTGGAAAATTTGAAGAACATATAAAAGCAGCACACCCGGGTGCCTGGTCATACAATGACTTGTTTAATTTCGACGCAGCGAAGAACGCCGGGTTCCCGGTCGAGATGATTCGATATGCGGCCTGTCCTCTGGTAAAGGGAGTTCAAATTCCCGTTTGGCCCAAAATTTATGCTCACTGTGTAGATAAGATGGGGGAAGCAATAGAGACAAACCCGTCTGCGGAAGGCGCGCATGTGAATTTCGACTCTCTCAAAACCGAAAGAATTGCAGAACTCATAAGGATCGGTAATTCCGGACAGTTTGATGATATGACACAATGGGAAATGTCAGCACGCCTGGGCGTGACTGAATGGGAACTCGTCCGCGCGTTGGAAACGCTCGGCTCTTCACGGGTTCATACTTACAGTTATAACAGTAAAGAAGCAAAATACCTTGAATTTGCTCTTGCCATCCCCGATAAGCTGCCGGAGGCTGGAACGCCTGAACATAAGCGTCTGGTGGAGTATTTCAGAACGCTTGCTATTCGTTATGGAGGACCTGGGTAAAGCGTTTTAGCGTATTAATCCGTATCTGGTCAGTGCGGCTTATCAGCCAGCGCCAGCAATTCCATCCCCTCTTCCACCAATTCGCCTTCATGGTAGTGTAACGACTGTACCGTTCCGTCCTGGGGCGCGGCAATAATATGTTCGATCTTCATGGCTTCAAGTACCAGGAGCGCATCGCCCTTGTTTACCTGTTGTCCCTCTTTAACGACGACTTCGACAACCCTGCCCGGCATGGGTGAAATGAGGTTGCCTGATGCCTCTTCTTCAGCGGAATGGCCGGCGTATGTTACCTCCTGCAGCCGGTGTGTGCGGCCCTGGTCGAATATGGCCAGGTGGTCATGCTCTTCGACTACATCGACGCAACGTTGCCTGTTGTCCAGAATAGCCGTCAACCGGCCGGCCGGCTCGAGCCTGCCTGATGCATAAAGTGAACGGCCGTCGACCGTGATGGTAAAAGCATTTGCGTCGTGGTCGGCGGGTGGTTTCCTGTGTTCGCAGGAACGACGATCCGTACCGGGACGAGGGGGGGTGCCGGGACGGTGCGGGGTTATCTGTTTAACAGTTGCATCGTGTTCCCTGACGCCATCGTGGAACCTGAAGTGTTCTTCATCTACCAGGTTGGGGCGCCAACTGTCTGTCGTCCACCAGGGAGACATAGGATCGGCTGATGATACGGCTTCTTGGCCGTTACGGTACGCGCGCCGGAGCATTTGGTACAGGGTGGCAAGACAGAGGATATCAGGGGAGACGGTTTCCGTGTCCGGAAAAAGATCGGCATGGTGGAGTTCTATAAAGCCGGTGTCGATATCCGCAGCCTGAAAAGCTTCATGGGAGATCACCGATGCAAGAAATTCGATATTGGTCGCGACCCCCGCCACCCGTGTCCGGCTCAGGGCGTCAAGCATGCGCCGCAGACAGCGCCTGCGGTCGCTGTCCCATGTTACCAGTTTCGCGATCAGCGGGTCGTAATGGACTGAGATGTCGTCCCCTTCTCGTATCCCGGTATCGATGCGGACATGGGGCGTCAGGTCCGGGAAGCGCAGGCGCTGCAAACGGCCGGTAGCAGGCAGGAATCCGTTGCCGGGGTCCTCCGCATAGATGCGCGCCTCAAGGGCATGGCCGTCGATGGCAAGCTGATCCTGGCTTGCAGGCAGCCGCTCGCCCGCCGCGACCCGGAACTGCCACTCGACCAGGTCCCGGCCGGTTATGAATTCGGTGACCGGGTGTTCGACCTGCAACCGTGTGTTCATTTCCATGAAATAAAACGCACCGTCCGGGTCGACGATGAACTCAACCGTTCCGGCGCCGGCGTACTCAATGGCCCGGGCTGCGTCGACAGCGGCGCTGCCCATTGCATTGCGTGTTTCCTGTATCATGCCGGGCGCCGGCGCTTCCTCCAGTACCTTTTGATGACGCCGCTGAACCGAGCAATCCCGTTCAAACAGGTGTACCGCATTGCCGTGGTTGTCGCAGAATACCTGGATCTCGATGTGCCGGGGCTGTTGCAGGTATTTTTCCAGCAGCATCCTGTCGTCGTTGAACGCACCCAGCGCCTCCCGTTTTGCCGAACGCAACGCGTCGCTGAATTCTTCTGCGCTGTTTACCACGCGCATCCCCCTGCCGCCACCACCGGCTGAGGCTTTGAGCAGCACCGGGAAACCGATCTTTTCCGCCTCGTTGAGCAGGAATGTCCCGTCCTGGTTGTCGCCGTGGTAGCCGGGGACGAGAGGGATACCGGCCTGCTGCATGGTGCTTTTGGCAATGCTTTTCGAACCCATTACCTCGATGGCCCGGGACGGTGGACCGATGAAGGTGATGCCTGCGGCCTCGCAGGTTCTGGCAAAATCGGCGTTCTCCGAGAGGAAGCCGTAACCGGGATGAATCGCCCCGGCATTGGTTTGCCTGGCCGCCTCAACCAGTTTTTCCCCAACCAGGTAGCTGTCCCGTGCAGGAGCAGGCCCGATTGCCACGGCTTCATCGGCCAGGCTGACGTGCCGTGCGTTTACATCCGCCTCCGAATACACCGCGACCGTCCTGATACCCAGCCGTTTTGCCGTATGGATAATGCGGCAGGCAATCTCGCCGCGGTTGGCGATTAAAATCCTGTTAAACAATGATCAATTCATCCACGCCGGCTTGCGCTTTTCCAGGAACGCGGACAAGCCCTCCTTGCCTTCCTCCGAGGCGCGTATGTCGGCGATACCCTCGCTGGTTTTCTGCAGCAGTTCACGGGTAATGGGTTTGCCTGCCACGTCGAATACCAGTTGCTTGGCCGCTTTCACCGCTTCGGAACTGTTAGCCAGGATGAGACCAATGGTTTTTTCCACTGCCTCATCCAGCACGGCTTCATCCATAACTTCGGACACCAGGCCGATTTCCAACGCTTTCCCTGCGTTAAAGCGTTCCGCCGTCAGGAAATAGCGGCGCGCCTGCTTTTCGCCGATTGAACGTATCACGTACGGGCTGATAGTGGCAGGGATCAAGCCCAGCTTTACTTCGCTGAAGGCAAACACAGCATTGTCGGCGGCCAGGGCTATGTCACAGCAGGACACCAGGCCGCAACCGCCCCCCATGGCCGCGCCCTGTACCCTGGCAATGGTGGGAACGGGAAGAAAATTGAGCCTGTAAAGCAGTTCCGCCAGGGCATTCGCATCGCGCACATTCTCTGCGCGTGTGTACCCGGCCATGCGTTTCATCCAGTCCAGGTCCGCGCCGGCGGAGAAATTTTTGCCGTTGGAGCGCAATACCATCAACCTGCAGTCCCGGTCCTGGCGGATTTCGTCAAGGGCATTGCTCAATTCCGCGATAAAATCCTCGTTAAAGGCATTGTGCTTATCTGGACGATTCAGGGTAACCGTGGTTACGCCCCGTTTATCGGTGCGACAGGTGATATATGTGTAAGTCATGTCATTCAGCGTATCGGTGTCTATACACTCCCAGTTCCCGATATTTGGGGTCAGAGCAATAGCTCTGACCCCAAATATCTCACTGTACGTGTTGCGTTCAGTATTGTTACATGCGGAACACACCGAACCGGGTGTCTTCCCGGGGTGCGTTCAAGGCCGCGTATATGCCCAGGCCCAGGACCCGGCGGGTATCCCGCGGCGCAATAATCCCGTCGTCCCACAACCGGGCGCTGGCGTAATACGGATGACCTTGGGTTTCGTACTGCTGGCGTATGGCCGCTTTGAACGTTTCCTGCTCCGTTTCGGGCCAGCTATCCTTCATGTTGTCCAGTTTCACCTGCGCCAGCACGTTAGCGGCCTGTTCGCCGCCCATGACCGAGATCCTGGCGTTGGGCCAGGTCCACAGGAAGCGCGGACTGTAGGCGCGGCCGCACATGCCGTAGTTCCCGGCGCCGAAACTGCCGCCGATTATCACGGTAAATTTGGGCACGGCGGTGGTGGCTACCGCCGTCACCATCTTGGCGCCGTCCTTGGCAATGCCGCCGGCCTCGTACTTTTGTCCCACCATGAAACCGGTGATGTTCTGCAGAAACACCAGGGGGATGTGCCGCTGGCTGCATAACTCGATGAAATGCGTTCCCTTGAGGGCCGACTCGGAGAATAAAATACCGTTATTAGCCACAATACCCACCGGACAGCCGTAAATATGGGCAAAACCGCAGACCAGGGTGGTCCCGTACAAGGACTTGAACTCGGCAAATCCGCTGCCGTCCACGATCCGGGCTATGACTTCACGGACATCGAAAGGCTTGCGCGTGTCCGGCGGGATGATGCCGTCAATCTCGTCGATTGCGTATTCCGGTTCCACCGTATCCCTGACCTCGATTCCCTTGTGCTTACGGATATTGAAGTGGGCGACAGACCGTCTTGCCAACTCCAGGGCATGCCGGTCATTCAGCGCATAGTGGTCCGTCACGCCGGACCGGCGCGAATGCACGTCCGCGCCGCCCAGGTCTTCCGCGCTGACCACCTCGCCCGTTGCCGCCTTGACCAGGGGGGGGCCGCCGAGAAATATCGTCCCCTGGTTTTTGACTATGATGCTTTCGTCGGACATGGCCGGCACATAGGCGCCGCCGGCGGTACAGGAACCCATGACCACGGCTAGCTGGGGGATACCCCTGGCCGACATGTTGGCCTGGTTGTAGAAGATACGGCCGAAGTGGTCCCGGTCCGGGAAGACTTCATCCTGTTTCGGCAGAAATGCACCGCCGGAATCAACCAGGTAAACACACGGCACGTGGTTCATCCCGGCAATTTCCTGGGCGCGCAGGTGTTTCTTTACCGTGAGCGGGTAATAGGTACCGCCCTTGACAGTGGCATCGTTGGCCACGATCACACATTCGCGCCCGGCGATACGTCCGATACCGGTAATGATTCCCGCGCCCGGCACGGCATCGTCATACATTCCCCAGGCGGCAAGTTGCGACAGTTCCAGGAAGGGCGAGCCCGGATCGCACAGGTGTGTTATCCGATCACGTGGAAGCAGTTTCCCGCGCGCCAGATGTTTCTCCCGGGCCTTTTCATCGCCACCCTGCGCCACGGTACTGACCTTGTCGTTCAGGTCATCGACCAGGGACTGCATGGCTGCAGCGTTGGCCTTGAACTCCCCGGATTGGGTATTAATCGCTGTCTGTAAAATACTCATGAATAATGTTTGCCATAGAGATCACAGAGCAGTGTGTTGTGAAATCTTTAGAGTGACATTCATTCTGTCTTTTTCTCTGTGTCCCCTGTGCCCTGTGTGGCCATCAATTCAGGCCGTTTCCTCGTAAAGTTCGCGACCGATGAGCATGCGCCGGATTTCACTGGTGCCGGCGCCGATCTCGTACAGTTTTGCATCCCGCAGGAGTCGCCCGGTGGGGAATTCGTTGATGTAGCCGTTGCCGCCCAGGGCCTGTATGGCCTCCAACGCCATCCAGGTGGCTTTCTCCGCTGCGTAGAGGATGGCGCCGGCGGCGTCCTTGCGGGCCGTCTCTCCCCGGTCACAGGCCGCAGCGACCGCGTAGACATACGCGCGGCAGGCATTCAAGGTAGTGTACATGTCGGCGATTTTCCCCTGCATCAGTTGAAATTCGCCGATGGGACGGTTGAATTGCCTGCGTTCGTGCACATAGGGTATGACCACGTCCATACAGGCCTGCATGAGACCCAGCGGTCCGCCGGCAAGCACGGCCCGCTCGTAATCCAGGCCGCTCATCAGCACCTTGACGCCTTCGTTGACCCTGCCCAGCACATTTTCTTCCGGGACTTCACAGTCCTCGAACACCAGTTCGCAGGTGTTTGAGCCGCGCATGCCCAGCTTGTCCAGTTTCTGTGCGGTAGAGAAACCGGCGAAGCCGTTCTCAATGATAAACGCGGTGATGCCGCGCGCACCTGCGTCGGGGTCTGTCTTAGCGTAGACGACAAGGGTGTGGGCATCGGGCCCGTTGGTGATCCACATCTTGGTACCGTTAAGTATGTACGTCTCACCTTTCCTGTCCGCCCGCAGGCGCATGCCCACCACGTCGGACCCCGCGCCCGTTTCGGACATGGCCAGTGCGCCCACCTGTTCGCCACTGATCAGTCCCGGCAGGTATTTTTGTTTTTGCCCCTCATTGCCGTTACGGCGTATCTGGTTGACACAGAGATTGGAATGGGCGCCGTATGACAGGCCGACGGAAGCGGAAGCGCGGCTGACCTCCTCCATGGCGAGCACATGCTCCAGGTAGCCCATGGCCGCGCCGCCGTATTCTTCCTCAACCGTGATGCCCAGCAACCCCACGTCGCCGAGTTTGCGCCACAGTTGCGAGGGAAATTCATTGGTCCTGTCAATTTGCTCCGCCAGCGGGGCGATTTCCATTTGCGCAAAGTCATGTACCGACTCCCGCAGCATGGCGGCGGTCTCGCCCAGGTCGAAATTCAGTCCGGGATATTCTGCAGTTCCCATAATGGCCTTATATTTACGTTAACGTCAATATTGTAGACAATTAATGTTTCAGTCCGTATTTTGCAGAAGCTTGTCCAGGCACTTCTGCTCAACTTCATCCATCAGCTTGAGAGTGGCTTCCATAGCGTTCATTTTTTCCAGTAAAGCACTCCTGTGCTGCGTGATCTTTTGGCATAGACGTAACAGTTGCCGGCTGCCGTCAGATTGCGAGGGATCATACATGTCTATGATATCACGGCATTCGTCCAGGGAAAATCCGAGCTTTTTGCCGCGCAGGGTGAGCATCAGGCGGGTTTTGTCACGCTCGGAGAAAATGCGGGTCTGACCTCTCTTGGCCGGGGCAAGCAAGCCCTTGCTCTCGTAGAAACGCAGCGCCCTGTGTGTCACGTTAAACTGGTCAGCAAGGTCTTGTATGGAATAGTCTGTCATTAACCAATACGCAATTGCTTTACGTTAACGTAACTATAGTAGTTAATTTCACAAAAAGCAAGCGCTGATCCTCTATCACCCATGGACCGGCACAGCAGGCAGGTTAACTTTATTCGGTGGCGATACCCAGGATGATGGCTGTAGAGCAGTGATAAATCGTGCTGGTCTCCATACCGACACACCAGTTGATGTCATTATTGGAAAAGGCGCGGTAGGGTGGAGTATCGTTTACGTTGTTGTTACACAGGCAGCGGCTGCAAGATGTTTTACCGCAGCAGTCGTTGTAGGAAATGATGTAGTTCAGGTTATCCGCCGGGTTCCTGCATGTGCCGATCCAGGTCATGGGGTTCATACTGGTACCGGGAGGGCAGGAATTGTGGGTGCCGCCGCAACAACTGCAGAGGAACCCGTCGATGGCGCAATAGCGCCAGTAATCGCAGGATGCGGGGTCGCCCGGGTCTGCGTCAGGATCAGCGCTGGTTTGCGGCGCCACCCCGTGGTAGCCGCTGCCGCCTCCTGTGTCCGCGGCCCGGGCTACCGGCAACAGGGGGAGTGCCGCACCGCCGGCCAGGGTCAACCCTATTTTCCTCAACAGATGCCGGCGCGAGGTGTTACCGGCAACCCGGCGCGCGAATTTTTCGGTTATTTTGTCGAACCAATACATTTAACCAGCCTCTTCCATTATCTTGAATCCTGCTCCCGGCGGGGTTGATACTTCCCGCAACCCGTCACCTTGAAGCGTGAATAATAAAAGGCGTCTCAAACGCCCTGCCGCCGATAAAGCGCAACCATTCACCCGTGTCCGCGGAATAAACATCCAGATCCATATTGGCGTTGGTTACCACCAGGAATGGTTGCTCTGCCTGGGTCACCTCGATTGAAACGCCCCATTCTTTCAGGGTCATGCGTCCCAGTCGCTTTTCCGAAACCACATCGTAGATCCAGACCTCGCTGCCGCCGCCTTTATGGGAACCGTTTTCTCCATCAGGGTGCATCAGCACGAACAAGCGCCTGCTGGCCTCATGGGCGGTAGCAATCTGCCAGCCGCCGGGACGCCAGTTCGCCTGCCGGTCCTGCTCCTGTAACAATGACCAGGCATCCGGCATTGCGGGATCTGCTGCGTTCATGTCGACCGGATGCACCATGCCTTTGAATGAAGGAAAATAATATATTCCGTCTATCACTGCCGGCTTGGCAAACACAGGATCGGTATCGGCATTGAAGAACGCGCCGGTACGTTCCTGTTTCACCTGCTTGCCGTTCTCATCCAGGTGGGTGACCAGCATGGTGTTATCGCCGCACAGGCTGCCGAAACTGCGTTGTTTCGACGGGTAGATCATGCTGCAGCCGCCCAGGGAGACTTCCGCCAGGAACGCACGTTTGTCGATATCAACAACGCTGACCGAAGTGGCGGGCGTAAAGTTATACAGCAACAGGAACTTTTCATTGTCCAGAAACTGCAGCGTATTCTTGTGGGTGACGATCATGCCGCGCTTGGCGCCCGGCAGGATGACTTCGCCGATGGGGGCCAGGTTGACCTTGTCGTAGATGCTGATCAGGTCCGTCCTCTCTCCGCGCATCCGCCGCGAATATATCGATTCCGCCACGTACACTTCCGGACGGGTCGCCGCCGCGAGAAACGACGGAAAATGGGAGGACGGCAGGGAACCCTTGTAATTCCTGTTCTCTGCCGCCACGTCGACCAGCACCACTTTGGCGTCACTCAACGAGAAAAAATTGGTGTCGTGGGCAAATACCCAGGTGTCCGGGTAGCTTGACGGCAGGGTTTCCACCCTGGGAATCGTTTCCACCGGCAATTCAGCCATTGCCGCCATGCTGCCGATAACAAGCACCAGGCCGAGTACGGCACGTTTCATATGATTCTCTCCCCAATTACACGAACATGACTACCCGGCGGTGCTGCGACCGCCGGGCATGTTTATTATGGCATATTAAAAATTATAGGACAGACTGCCTCCTACCCAGCGCGGCTTGCCGTAGTATTCCTCGATCCAGCCGAGGACGGCGGCAATATCAAAAGACTGAACCACGTAATTCTCGTCAGTGATATTTTCGGCAAACACAGCCGCCTCCCACTTTCCACCGGCGCTGGTATACGACAACCGGGCATTGGCTATATGGTAACCATCTTCGGTAACGGCGTCCGCCCGCGTGACGGAATGGTAATGCTTCGAGCGGTAATGGATGTCGCCCTGTATGGCCATGGAACCGCCGTTGAATGCCGGCCATTGGTAACGTACCAGGCCGTTCACGTTCCATTTCGGCGACTGGATAGACGAGGTCTTGCTGCCGTCCGCCAGGGTCACGTCCATATCGTTATAGGAAAGGCCGAAAGCCACGTCCAGTCCCTCGGCCGGAGTCAGGAACAGCTCGGTTTCAAAACCGATGCTTTCCGCATCCGGCGCACTGACCACGTTGGTCGCGAGGCTGACAATTGTGAACGCCTGGAAATCCTTGTAATCGTTGTAGTAGGCGGACACGTTCAAGCGCGCCAGTCCATCCATCAGGGTTGACTTGAAGCCGACTTCGAAGGCATTCAACTCTTCTTCACCGAATGAGAATTGCGCGTCAAACTCATCCTGGGATGATGAAACGCCTTCCGGCTGCGCCAATACCAGCAGGGGATTCAGCGGCGCATTGAAGCCACCGCCTTTCACTCCCCTGTTCCAACTGGCGTAAGCCAGCAAATCATCGTTCGGACGCCAGTCCAGTTCGACCTTGGCCGACCACAGGCCTTCATTATAATCGCCGCCGTAATCAAGCCTCGCCAGGGGCGGATAACCCAGAATTTCGATAAACCCGGCGGTGGGAACGGCAATATTCGGGTTGCCATTGCGTTCCACACTGCCGTCGTTGGGGAACCAGACCACGTTGCTTTCGTAATGGAAATCCACCTGCTCGTCAATCCAGCGAAATCCGCCGATTACCGTAAACTGGTCGTTGAGTTCGTACTCCATCTGCCCGAACAGCGACCAGGAATCCTTTTGTTGCTGGTAGGGGTTGTCAACACCGACATACGCATCGGCCGGGTCGGGAAGACCCAGCGCCGGCCCCGAGAGCCCAAAAAGTCCTGCCGCAAGAAAGGCGCTGACCGGGTCGAAACCAAAACCCTCAAAAATTCCGATCCCGACAGGATTGCCGCCCGTGCCCATACTGTCCGTACCCAGCCCCGGTATCTCCGCACCGTTGGCGTCGGCTATATCGATATCCAGGTAATAAAACCCGGCCACCCAGCGCAGGGCGTCGGTTTCCCCGTCCAGACGGATCTCGGTAGACCACTGCTCGGCATCGGTATTGAGAAAAAAGTTGAAATCGGCATGGGGGCTGGCATCCGAATCTTCGATATAGTCCCGTTCCACACCTTGACGGTCCATAATCACGGTCAGCAGGTTGTCGCCCAACTGCCATTTCAAGGTGCCGGTGAAGCCGTAGGTTTCCAGGTCATTGTGACCGAGCTTGTCGTAGTCGCCGGCGAAGTTGTCGCCGTCGCCGTCGCAATAGCGGTTGAAGTTCGTGTACTGAGCACAATTGTCTTCTTTAACGCCGTTACCCGCTGCATCAAGCGAGCCGCTGACATTCTCGAAAAACCCGGTGCGGATCTCCTGTAGTGAATAACGGGCGTTCAACAGCAGGGAAAAATCCTCGGTGGGCTCAAACAGCAATTGCATCCTGCCGGCGTAGTCATTGGCATTATTCAGGTCGTTGCCAGGGTCCAGGCGGTTTTCCACGTAACCGCTGTTGTGGTGGGTGGACACGGACAGGCGGGCGGACAGTCCGTCAGTCAAGCCGCCGGTAACGGCGCCCTGGAACTTCACCTGGTCGTACTCTCCGACGGTGACCTGGCCATAACCGCCGAACTCCTGCTCGGGCTTGTTGGTGACGAAGTGGGCCAGTCCGCCGGTGGCGTTACGGCCGTATAAAGTGCCTTGCGGCCCGCGCAGAATCTCCACCCGTTCCATGTCGAACAGCATGAACCCGGCCCCGGACATCTGCGAGATATACACTTCGTCCACGTAGAGGGAAACGGGGCTTTCCTGGTTGGCGACGAAGTCACTGTTGGCCGCGCCGCGGATCGCCAGGGCATAGTTGGCTTCACCGTTGGGCTGGACGGTGTGGACGCCGGGAGCGAGTGCGGTGATCTGCTGGGCGTTGGTATAACCCAGTTGACGCATCTGCTCGCCGGAAAAAGCGCTGATGGCGATACCGACGTCCTGGATGTTCTGTTCACGCTTTTGCGCGGTAACGATGATCTCTTCCAGCACCTGGGCATTAACCGGTCCGGCGACTGCAAACGTCATCAGGATGATTACTATTCTCTTTGCCATTGGACACCCCCCTGGGATGTTGATTCGATAATAATCGTGCATAAAAACACGATCACCAGGTCAAGTTTAGGACAAATGTCTAATTAGGTCAATAGTCCTATACAAATTTATGATAAATATTTCCGATCTTCTGATATATTTCCCGCATCGCAGCAAAAACACCACGCAGACACCCATGTTAATTCGCCAGCGCGAGGCCCTGAACCGTTACGGTACCGCTACCCATGAGAAGGGTATGGCCCGTCTGATCAGTATCCTGGATGCAGCCCGGGAACTGTTCATGGAAGCCGGTTATGGCGGCTTCACCATGCGTAAAGTGGCCGGCCGCGCCGGTATCACGATCGGCAATCTCAATTACTACTACCGCACCAAGGAAGACCTGTTGCGGGATTTGCTGGAATACGTCATCAATGATTACCTGGAAGAATTTGATCGGCGCCGGCAAATCGCCGGTCATTCTCCGGAAAAACAACTGCTGGCGGTGCTGAAATTCTGGATTGACGACCTGAATACTGCGGAAACGACCTCGTTCTTCCCGGAACTCTGGGCACTGGGAAACCATGATCCCTATATCGCCGACCTGCTCGATGACCTGTATGCAAAGGCCAGGTTGCCGTTGAACGAGCTGATCCAGCAAATCAACCCGACCCTGACCCGGAAAGAGGCGGAACGCATGGCGCTGTTCATGTGCGCAGCGATGGAAGGTCTGACCGTGTTCGTGGGAAACGGGAAGGCCTGGGCGGACCAGCTGGAGGACATAAAACGAATTACCATCAGGAATTTCCTGGACATGATCAAAAACACGAAAGGCAAGCGCAAGCAGGGCACCCAAACCGAACCGGATCAGAAAGCCGGCCCAACCCACTGACCCCTGGCCCCTGACCCCTGATTACAACTTGCCTTCTCTCGTATCTGTGACACACTACGCGCCTTGCAAAACGACAACATAAGGAAGACAGGAGATGACCGACTCAACCAAGTACCTGTTACAGGAATCCGATATACCCAATACCTGGTACAACATCGCCGCGGATTTGCCCGAGCCGACACCGCCGGTATTGCACCCGGGAACAGGCCAGCCTATCACGCCTGATGATCTCGCTCCGCTGTTTCCAATGGCAGTTATAGAGCAGGAAGTCAGCACCGAACGCTATATCGACATACCGACCCCGGTGCGGGATATCCTCAAACAATGGCGGCCGACGCCGCTATACAGGGCGCACCGCCTGGAACAGGCCCTCGACACGCCTGCGCGCATCTACTACAAGTATGAGGGGGTGAGCCCGGCCGGTTCGCACAAGCCCAATACTGCCGTGGCCCAGGCGTTTTATTCGAAACAGGAAGGTGTAAAACGGATCACCACGGAAACCGGCGCCGGCCAGTGGGGCTCGGCGCTGTCCTTTGCCGGCGCATTTTTTGACCTGGAAATCGAAGTGTACATGGTGAAGGTAAGCTTCAACCAGAAACCCTACCGGCGCGCCTTCATGGAAAGCTTCGGCGCAACCTGCATCGCCAGTCCCAGCGATACCACGCAAGCGGGCCGCGCCGTTCTCGCGGAAAACCCTGACAGCACCGGCAGTCTCGGCATCGCCATCAGCGAGGCGGTGGAACGGGCGGTACAGCGGGACGACACCCGCTATGCGCTCGGCAGTGTACTGAATCATGTCCTGCTGCACCAGACAGTGATCGGCCAGGAGACCATGAAACAACTGGATATGGCCGGCGACTATCCCGATATCATCGTCGGCTGCACCGGCGGGGGCAGTAACTTCGCCGGCATCGCGTTTCCGTTCCTGGGAGAGCAGTTGCGCGGCGGGCAGGATGTTCGTATTATCGCTGTCGAACCAGCTAACTGCCCCACCTTGACCAAGGGCGCCTATGCCTATGATTTTGGCGACACCGGGCATCTCACCCCGCTGGTGAAAATGCATACCCTGGGATCGAAATTCGTGCCGCCGGGTTTCCATGCCGGCGGCCTGCGCTATCACGGCATGGGGCCGCTGGTGAGCCAGGTGGTACATCTCGGCCTGGTGCAGCCGCGCGCCTATCCGCAGTCTGCCTGTTTCGATGCGGGCCTGCAATTCGCCAAGGCCGAAGGGATCATCCCGGCGCCGGAGGCGAACCATGCGGTCGTCGCCGCGATCGAGGAAGCCATTAAATGCAGGGATGAGGGCGCCAGCAGGGCGATCCTGTTCAACCTGTGCGGTCACGGGCATTTCGATATGCAGGCGTACATGGACTATTTTTCCGGCAAACTGTACGACCAGGACTATTCAGAGGAGGAACTCGCCATGGCGCTGTCCGGCCTGCCGTCCGTCACAACTGCCGCGTGATGTGATTACGAAACCATCTGCCACACCACAATCCGGACAGAATATTGTCATAATCGGCGGCGGGGTTGCCGGTATTCATCTGGCAACAAAACTGGGACGGGCCTTTCGTTCCAGGCCGGATATTTCGGTCAAACTTGTCGATGCTGCGCTGACCCACGTCTGGAAACCGTCACTCCATGAGTTTGCGGCAGGCTCACGCGGCATCGGCGACGATGAGATCAGTTTCCTGGCGCACTCGGTGAGGAACAACTATGAATTCCGGCTTGGCTACTTCTCCGGGGTGGACACTGAAAACCAGGCTGTCATACTCGATCCTGTCCTTGATGACGCCGGAGAACCCATTGCCCCGGGACGCACCTTGTCTTACGACACCCTCGTCCTGGCTGTCGGCAGCATCTGCTCGGATCTCGGCGTGCCCGGCGTTTCCGAAAACTGCCTGTTCCTGGATAATCAAAAGCAGGCCCAGAGCCTGCATCGCGAATTCCTGAACCTTTGTTTGCGCTACGACAGCGGCGCCCTGGCGGACGGCGCGGATGCAATCGACATCGCCATCGTCGGCGGTGGCGCCACCGGCGTGGAGTTGGCGGCTGAACTGCGCGAAGCAACCCATAACGGCATCGATACCCTGGTACCGCCGGAGCGCGTCAGGATCAGCGTTATCGAAGCAAGTGACCGGCTGGTTCCGGGGTTGCCGGAACGACTGTCGCGCGCGGTCCGGCGTGAGCTTGAGAAGCTCGATATCGGCGTTCACCTGAGCAGCCGCGTCACCCGCGTAACCCGGCGCGGCATAATACTGAATGATGACCGGACCATCGATGCGCATTTGAAGATCTGGGCCGCCGGCATTTCTGCGCCTGATGAACTCAAGGCGCTCGGTCAGTTTGAGCATGACCGGATCGGACGCATCAGGGTCGACGAGACCTTGCGGGCCGGTGGATTTGACAATATCTTCGTGCTTGGCGACAGCGCCTGTTGTCCCTGGGTTGACGAAAACACGCCGATACCCCCGCGCGCGCAGGCCGCAATCCAGCAGGCCGCGTTCATGGTGGGGCAGGTCCGTCGCCTTCTTTCCGGTCAACCGCTGATGAAATTCAACTACAAGGACCGGGGTTCACTGGTATCGATCGCCGACCGGTCTGCAGTCGGCACGTTGATGGGCAAAGCCCTGGGACTCATAACATTCGAGGGGCGCCTGGCGCGCTGGGCCTACCTGTCGCTTTACCAGATGCACCTGGTGTCAGTGCACGGCGTAACGAAAACGGTATACCTGATACTAGCAAGAATCTTTGCGTCGCGTACGCGGCCGCGTTTGAAACTTCATTGAGACGGCAGAACAGGTACCCGGCAACGCATGTCCCGGAACTCCGGAACAACGACGTCGTTTATATACTTGTCCCGTTACCGGGTCGTAATATTCTTCAACCGAGCTTCGGCAGTCCGCCGAGCGCCCCGGAGCGGTACCTGGGATAGAGCCTGATATCCCTGCGCAAGCCGGTTATCTCTTGTACGCCATGGACACGCGTGCCCCCGTCTTCGTCCTTTTCGACGATAAAAAGCTCTTCTTTCTCGATGTCGTCGAGCAGTCCGACATTGTGTGACGTAACGAACAGTTGTGCATTGTGCGGGTTTGTCTCGCGGGACTGGAAGCGCTGGAGAATCTGTCTGACAATATCCACGTGCAGGTCTCCGTCAATTTCATCGATGACGGAGGCTACACCGTTATTCAGGGCAATGTATATCTGCGGCAGCAGGTAGAACATCCGCTTGGTTCCGCCCGACTCGCCGAACAGGGGAACCGGCGTATCGAGTCCCCGGTGTTCAAACAGGACCTCCTCCTCTCCCGTTCCGTTCCCTGCGATTCGAATATCCTCTATCGCCAAGTCGTTGCGTTGAATTTCCTGTATGACCCGTTTTTTTATACCGGGGTATTGCACAAACAATTCCACCACTGCTTCGATCGGCAGCATCCAGTTCTGGTGATACACGATATTGGTAGCTGCAAGCATGTGGTCCAGTTGTTCCGTAATCTTCATGACCAGCGGCACATTAAGCATGGCGAGCGTGCCTATTACCGAGGTATCGTCCCGAACTGCCTTCAGGCGGTTGTCCCTGGGCGTAATTCCGAGATCGCGGGATACATAGACAGGCTCACCGGGCCGGCCCCGCTCGAAAATACGGCGCAAACGGCCTTTCGGAAAATGATAAAAGGCTTCATACAATATCTGGTCGGCATTAGTGGAAACCTCGTAACGGAATAATCTCGATGAAGTGCCGGTAAACCAGTTCGCTTCAAACTCAATACAAAACCGGGTCGGCTTGTTCCAGGCAGCACTGGAAAAAAAGGGAACAACCGTCTTGATCGGTATCTCCTGTGATCTCCATGGATTACAGGCAATGCGGACTATAGTGGTTATCGCACGGAGCAATGTCGTCTTGCCCGAACCGTTAGGACCCATGAGAACGACGACCGAGGGAAGCCTGATATCCGGTTTCACCTCGCTTGGCCGGAACCGCTGGAAATCAGGAGAGGTCTTCGGTATGCGCAGGTCGAGGACCGTCTCCTCCCGTATCGAGTGGTAGTTAGTTACCGAAATATAATGAATCATATAGCGATCTTAACGTTTAAGTGTTGAGATCGCTATTTAATAAAAACTATATTTCGAAGTGGTATCAGCCCGCGCCTGATCTGCACTGTTACGCTGCTTTTGCTGACGGAAACACCCCTGCCCGTGTGACCATGGCCGGCATGGAAGTCCCCAGCGGGCCCTCCAGCCATTTTGCCGTCTCGATTATCCTGTCGATATCGACGCCCGTCTTCAGGCCCATTCGATGGATCATGTACAGCAGGTCTTCCGTTGCCACGTTGCCCGTTGCCGCCGGGGCGAAGGGACACCCGCCGACGCCACCGCAGCTTGCATCAAAAATGTTAACCCCCTCCTGTATGGCCGCATAGGTGTTTGCCACCGCCGTGTTACGGGTATTGTGGAAATGGCAGCTCAGGCTCAGTCCGGGTTCAAGGGTCCTGATGCGTTTTATCATGCCGGCCACGTCTGAAGGTCCCGCGGCGCCGATGGTATCCGCCAGGGAAACGTGGTCATAGCCCATTGCAGCCAGGCGCTGAACCAGGCCTGTCACCTTCTCCACCGGCATCTCACCCTCGAAGGGACATCCGAACGCGGCGCTGACGGTCACGCCCAGTTTCTTGCCGGCAGCCTGGGCCTCACGGGTGATCTCCCGGATCACCTCCATGGTCCCTTCAGTGGTGGTCCCCTGGTTACGCAGGTTGAATGTATCCGAAGCCACTACCGCGCAGTTGATCTCGTCTATGTCACAGGCGACGGCACGTTCGAAACCGCGCAGGTTCAGCACCAGTCCGATAAACGTCACGTCGTCCCGCTGCGGCAGGCCGCGTACCACCTCCTCGGCATCCGCCATCTGCGGGACCCGCTTCGGATTGACAAAACTGGCTGCTTCCAGGCGCCGTATCCCGGCGTCAATCAGGCGCTTGATCAATTCCAGTTTGTGTTCGACGCCGAGCAGTACCGGCTGGCTTTGCAGGCCGTCCCGGGGGCTGACATCAATGATTTCTATGGAGTCCGACATGACGATTTCTCAAAAATTCGACCAGCTAATAATATATCATAGCCTGGCAAGCCGATTCTGCGGGAGCTACTTATGATCATCAAGCAACTGTCTCGTCGTCAATTCTCCATCCTGGCCGGCCGCTTGTGCGCGGGCCTCGCCGCTTTGTTTTCATTCGGCGGATGCTCCGACCCTTCCCCAGCCGGCAAGGTTTTCACTAAATTACAGGAAAAAATCAGCGGTGATGTAATTACAAAAGAACGTGCGGATTATGCTGCCCGGGTAAACAGCTTGACCTGGCAACTGCGCAAGACAAGCCGCCAACCGGACGCAATAGTCCAGGCAAAATCGGCGGAGGACGTGGTCAATACCGTCAAGTTTGCCGGACAGCAGAAAATGAAAGTGGGTGTTCGCACCGGCGGTCACAGTTGGGTCTCTTCGGCAGTACGCGACGGCGGCCTGACATTGGACATGAGCCGTTTTCGCGACCTTGAGATCGATGCCGAAACTAAAACGGCCGTCGTCGGGCCGGCAATCTATGCGCGGGAACTGGCAGCTGTGCTCGGCCGCCAGGGCCTGGGTTTTCCCACGGCCCATTGCAGCACCATACCCATGGGGGGTTACCTGCTGGGCGGCGGCCAGGGCTGGAACTGGGGGACCTGGAACGGGGTCGCCTGCAACAGCGTTCTGGGCTTCGACGCGGTCACCGCGCGAGGGGAGCAGGTACGCGTCGACGAAGACAATTATCCCGACCTGCTGTGGGCCGCGCGCGGATCCGGCCCGGGTTTTCCGGCCGTCGTAACCAACTACCACCTGAAATTATACGACCTGCCGCCGGCGATACACCTGAGCAGCTATACCTGGCCGTTAAAGGATACCCTGGCTGTCTCGGAATGGTTACCGGAGGCCGGTCTGGCCCTGGATGACAAGGTCGAGTTGTTCATGTTCCTGTTAGGCCTGCCGGAACCGGTGGACGGCGTGACAAAGGTCGTTAACGTGACAGCCGTTGCGTTCGCAGACACGGAAGACGAGGCAACCCACCTCCTGTCACCCGTGACGGCGCCCCGTACAATAGCGAAACCTGTTTCGGTGGAAGAGGTGAAACCGGCCACGTTCGGCGACTTGTTCAACCTTGTCGATGTTTCATTCCCGCCGTGCCGGGCGGCGGCCGATACGTTTTTCTTCGATATCTCCATGCGTGACGTCATGGCACAATTCGTCGACCACTTCGCCGCCGCACCGTCGCCGATGAGCAACGTGTTGTGCGAAGTCAAACCCAAGCCCATCAACATTTATGACACCGCCTACTCCATGCGGCGCCGCACGTTTCTGTCCCCCTATTCCTTCTGGATGGATGAAACCGAGGATGAGCAAAACATTGCCTGGTTGAAGCGTACGCAGGAGATACTGGCGCCGTTATCTGCGGGCCATTTCATCAGCGAGGCCGATCTTGAGGCAAGCCCGGAGCGTTCGGAACGTTCTTTCAGCAGGCCGAACTGGGAGAAAATACAGGCTGTCAGAGACAAGTACGATCCCGACGGAGTGTTCCATACCTACCTCGGTCACGGTTAAGCCGTACCGCTACTGAACAAAGCGTGATTTACCGGTCTGCATGAAGATTTGCGTGATCATGCTCGCCAAGAAGTTCGGCGGGGCGGAGCGGTTCTACGTTGATTTGACCAACGGCCTGGCCCGGCGCGGCCACGACGTCCTCGCCATCTCCAATGCCCGTTCGAAAGCCGCGCTGCATCTCGAAAAACTGCCGAACGTCAACCGTGCGTCGGTACGGGTGCTGGGTCCGTGGGACCCGCTGGCGCCCCGGAGCATCACGAAACTGGCGCGCGCGTTTGCACCACAGGTCCTACAGACATCCCTGAGCCGCGCCGCACACCTCGCGGGTCCGGCTTCACACCGGCTCAACATCCCCCTGGTTGCCCACACCCATGATTTTGTCGACCTGAAATATTTCAGGCACGCGGACGTTTTCACCCCTACCACTGCAGCGCAACGGGATTACCTGATCAGGGAGGGGATTCCCGCACAGGAGGTACGGTGGATTCCCAATTTTTCCAGTTTCCAGACGGTTACTGCCATCCACTGCAGGGACAAGGTGACGAAAATAGTCGCGCACGGCAGGTTCGTGCATAAAAAAGGCTTCGACCTGCTGCTGCACAGCCTCAGCCGGCTGGAGACAGACGATATCCACCTGTACCTTGCCGGGGACGGTGTTGAACGGCAACGGCTTATGGACCTGGCGGCAGCTTTAAACATCGATAAAAAAGTTCACTTCGCCGGCTGGCAGGATGATATACGCAGTTTCCTGCTGCAAGGCGACCTCTTCGTGCTGCCTTCCAGGTATGAACCATTCGGCATAGCAGTCCTGGAGGCAATGGCCTGCGGCTTGCCCATCGTTGCGACGAAATGCCACGGCCCGGTTGAAATACTGGATGCCGGCAGCGCCTGGCTGTGTGACGCCGACGAGGATTCGTTGACCGGCACGCTGAGGACGGCAATCAACGACGCGGACGGCCGCAGGCAGCGCGCGCAGGCGGCGTGGTCATCGTTTCAGGAAAACTATGCCGCGGACGTGGTGGTACCGAAGTTTGAGAGCCTGTATGAAAGCATGCTCGGTTGAGGCATCCCCACTGTAAAACACACGGGCGCGTGCCTGAAATCAGCCTGTCCGGGTGGACGCGGCCAGGACGGCACAGGATACCAGCAGCCACATGAAACCGCTCCAGTAGGATCCGTAAAACGCCAGGTGCGCGTTCAGCGGGAACGTCCCGGCCAGCAGTGTTGCGGTCCAGGCGCCGGTTATCGTGGAATGTCTTCCCCGCCACCAATAGCGGAGCAGGGTGAGGTAGAACAGGATAAAACCCACCAGTCCTATCACCCCTGTTTCAACGGCGATCTCCAGTAAAACCATGTGCGGGTGGGTCTGGCCATCCTGCCCCCGGCGGACGAAGTAGTTGTCTTCGTCCGCATAACTCCTGTAAGCGTAGCGGAAGCCCCTGGGGCCTACCCCGTTTATCCAGTTATCCTGCAGCATGTTATAGGCCGTGTCCCAGATCGGCGTGCGCCTGGACGTCGCTTTTTCGGCCAGGTATTCATTGCCCAGCATGCCCGTAAGCAGGTCGATCCTGCGGTTGATGTCGGGGCTGTAGAAATACACCCAGCCGACCAGCAACACGGAGACACACAGTGCTCCCGTGATGATATATCTGGCCCTGGACGACAAGGACAGGACGACCAGCGGGAGATAGGCCGACAACCCGATAATCAGCATGAGCCAGGCGCTTCTCCGGCCGCTGAGCAGCACCACCACGGTGAACGGTATCAACAACAGCCACGGGAACAAGCTATCCCTGTTGACATTCCTGACCGTCTCCAGGGCAACGGGTACCAGCACGGCCAGTATGATGCCCAGACGGAGTTTCGGGTAAAACATGCCGCTCAGCATGCCGTCCTGGTAGGGGTAGCCGAGCAGGTTTTTCCCGTTCGCATACTGGACCAGGCCGTCAACACACCAGAAGATGACAACGGCCAGCAACGCCAGGGACAGGCGTTGCAGGTTTCCCGGGCGCGCCAGTTCCCGCAGGATGAATATTCCGCAAAACAGGTACAACGGGTACAGCGCTGCAATCTTCGCCGAACGCGCCAGGTTCACGGCGCCGATAAGCGAGACCAGTTGCGGCAGCCACAGGCACAAAAACAGGCCCACCAGTACCCGCACCCTGCTGTCACGGTAGACCGCATCCGGGTTGCGGCCGACCTGGTAAAGCCCCAGCGCCGCCATGATAACCTGGGGAACCAGGGACAGGGTTTCGGTAGACAAGAGCAGCAGCGCAGCGGCAACCAGCAACCAGGCATGGTTGTCGGCGATAAGCCGGCCAGGGGAACCAACACTGTCCAGAGTCATTTTCATTGGTTTTATGGCGTGTTGTTTTTCTCTGTGCCCTCTACTGCCTTTTGGCATGAAAATCGGCAACGAACTCCGCCAGGCTCCCGTTTTCTATTGCCTGGCGAAGTCCGCGCATGAGCCCATGATAATAATACAGGTTATGCCAGGTATTCAGGCGGCTGCCGAGGATTTCATTGGTCTTGTCCAGGTGATGCAGGTAGGCGCGGCTGTAATTCCTGCAGGTGTAGCAGTCACAATCCTCGTCCAGCGGTTTGTCACTGGCGCGGTGTTCGGCATTGCGGATACGGATATCGCCCGTCGAGGTAAACAGGTGCCCGTTGCGCGCATTGCGCGTCGGCATCACGCAATCGAACATGTCGATGCCGTTCCGGACCGAGGCAACCATGTCTTCCGGGGTGCCCACACCCATCAGGTAACGGGGTTTATCCGCCGGCATAAACTGTGCCGTATGCGCCAGGACCTCCATCATCATGTCGACAGGCTCACCCACGGACAAACCGCCGATTGCATAACCATCGAACCCCATATCAACCAGCGCTGCCGCGGACTGTTCCCGCAACTCCTTGTACATACCGCCCTGGATGATGCCGAACAGGGCAGACGGGTGAGCGCCGTGGGTTTCCCTGCTGCGCCTTGCCCAGTCCAGGGATAATTCCATGGAGGCCCTGGCCTGGTCCCGGCTCGCGGGATACGGCGTGCAGTCGTCGAAGATCATGATAATGTCGGAATCCAGGCTGTGCTGGACGCGTATGGATTGCTCCGGTCCAAGAAAGACCTTGTCGCCGTTCACCGGCGAACGGAAATGCACGCCTTCCGGCGTAATCTTGCGTCCTTCCGCCAGGCTGAACACCTGGAAACCACCCGAATCGGTCAGGATCGGTTTATCCCAGTTCATGAACCCGTGCAGGCCCCCGTGCCGCTCGATGATCTCCGTGCCGGGACGCAGCATCAGGTGAAAGGTATTGCCGAGGATAATATCGCTGCCGAGCAAAACCAGTTCCTCCGGCGTCATGCCCTTCACCGTGCCGTAGGTGCCGACCGGCATGAATACCGGTGTCTCAATGGCGCCGCGAGCCAGGGTTATGCGGCCGCGCCGGGCGCCGTTGTCCTGTGCCAGTAATTCAAATTTCATATCAATCCATAGACACAGGGGACAGATTTAAATCTGTCCCCGACTGATGCCGGTTGATGAACATGGCATCCCCATAACTGAAAAACCGGTATTCAGCCTCAACAGCATGCCGGTATGCCTTCATAATATTGTCACGCCCCGCAAATGCACACACCAGCAGCAATAACGTCGAACCGGGTAGGTGGAAGTTGGTAATCATGGCGTCCACGGTCTGAAACCGGAACCCCGGATAGATAAAAATATCCGTATCCCCGTGAAACGGCTGAAGCCTGCCGTTGACCGTAGCCGCTTCCAGGCACCTGACCGACGTGGTGCCCACCGCTATGACCCGGTTGCCGGCGGCTTTCACGGCGCGCACCTGCTCACAAACGCTCTCCTCCACCTGGTACCACTCGCTGTGCATGCGGTGGTGTTCGATCTTCTCCTCCCGGATGGGCTGGAAAGTCCCGGCACCCACGTGCAGGGTAACATATGCGGACACGATCCCTTTTTTCTCCAGTTCCCCAATCAACTCCCGGGTAAAATGCAGGCCGGCCGTCGGCGCCGCCACCGCGCCGGGGGTGCTGGCGTACACGGTCTGGTATCGATGCGTATCCACCGGTTCGTCCGTGCGGCGGATATAAGGCGGCAACGGCGTATGCCCCTGCTGTTCCAGCACATCCATCAAGGGCTTGCCGCCTGCCAGTTTCAATTCAAACAGGTCATCCCGGCGGCCGCCGACCTGTAATTCAATCCCGCCGTCCAGCATAATCCGGCTGCCCTCTCTGGGCGTCTTGCTTGCATTCACATGGGCCAGGCAATCTGTCTCATCCAGCAGGCGTTCCACCAGGATCTCGACCCGGCCTCCTGTTGCCTTGCGCCCGAACAGCCTTGCCGGTATCACTCGCGTATCGTTGAACACGAGCAGGTCTCCCGGGCTCACCAGCGAAACAAGGTCGGTGAAATGCCTGTCCGAATACCCGCCGGTCTCCCCATCAAGCAGCAACAACCGGGCGCCATCCCGTTCGGCAGGCGGATACTGGGCGATCAGTTCTTCCGGTAACTCAAAGTCAAAGTCCTGGCGTAACATGGCTGTTGAGTCTAACAAGAAACGCAAGGCAAACCATGTTTTCTGTTATACTTGCCGGCCCTTTATTTCCTCAGCAAAGCCGGGGTGGCGGAACTGGTAGACGCGCCGGATTCAAAATCCGGTTCTGGCAACAGAGTGAGAGTTCGAGTCTCTCTCCCGGCACCAATTCACTTTGGTATTAACAAATTAAATCCCGTGGCCCAGTAGAAATTCAATGACCGGTTTCAATCAACGGCGATCATGAATATTGCCTTTCGCCCTGCTACGTCGGAGAAAAGCTGCAAGCTCCGTTTCCTCGACGATACCCTGGGCTGCTTTTATGACCATATCACCAAGGGTTTTTATATCGTACTCAAGCTGAATACCATTCAGTTTCAGGATGACCTGCATGGCCGTATGCGCGGTTCGTTTATTGGCATCGTGAAAGCAGTAGCCGACGGCAATATAGCAGGCGTAACAGGCGGCAAGCTCATAAACATCACCGATAAGTCCATAGGCAAGGCGGTTTTCGATCCTGCCATTCACGGCCTCAACAGGTCGCTCGCTCACTATGCCCTGTAACTCGTCACGCAATATTACTCGTTCATGTATGGCAACGACTTGCTCAGCCGTGATATAGCGCATCACTTGTCTTTGAGGTAGTCGTTCACCGCCAGTGCGTTATCATCGAGAGTGTCCAGCGCAGCCATCACTTCGTCTGTTTCGCACACACTGAAATCAAGTTTTTCCACGGCACTCGCCGGGACGAAGTACCCCACCACATTCGAACGATTGAGAACTGCCACAGGTTTGGAGCCTGCCTTGTCAATGACTTTCCTGGGTTCGCGTAGCTCGGTTACCGATACGGTCTTGTTGGTCAGAAGGGTCTCCATGGTAAGCTCGTCTCCAATGTGAATATCAATATAAAATACACAATTAAAAGTGCTTTTAAAATAACTTTTGCCGGGTAGAAGCGTTGGGTGGAATGGTTCGGTCGAGGTTGGCAGCCTGCCCTTTCTTGATCGAATGTTCGTGATTTATTAGACTCCCGGATCGATTATGTCCCAAATCCTGAAGAATCTGCCGGTGGGCAGCTATGCCGTAGTATTTCCGTCGATCAGCAGCGGCGTCGATGAAGAGGGGCACGAAAAAATGCTTGCAGAATTGTACGGCCGGGTCCAGGAAATTGAAGGTTTTCTGGGTCTGGAATCCGCCTCAAGCAGCCCATTCAAGCTTGCTGTTGCGTATTTTGATTCCCTGGAGTCCATAGCTGCCTGGCGGCGAAACAGCGAGCATATCGCAGCCAAGAACAAGGCCCGTTCCACCTGGCTGGATGACTGGCAGATACGAATCTGCAAAATTGAGGAGATATACGGAAAACAGTCAAATGATTAGCGGCACGCCAATCAACCGGCTGTGCAACACAAACAGGAACAGCGCGTAAATTCCCAGGCCGGCCGCAACGGCAATAAGGTCGTTTGCAGCCGTTTCAGGAAATCCGGGTGCCGGACGCGGCCGGCGGTGTTTCATGGAAATACGTCCGGCAACCGCCCAGGCCAGAAAGCAACCGAACAGCAGCACATCGGCAAGGGCGCCGTTAACCAGCAAGTGCGCAAACGCCCAGATCTTGACCGCGGTAAAAGCCGGATATTTCACTGCGGTCTTGATGCGCCCCGGTAAAAAAACCGCCAGCAGCAGCGGGAATACGAACAGCATAAGGAGAAAGTTGACGTGCCGCAGCCAATCCGGCGTTGTATAGAGAACTACAGGAACATTCCTTGCGATTCCGTAACCCCATACCAGCAACACCAGTCCGCCAAGTGAAGCCAGTCCATGAAGGACTCTCCATGGGCGTTCACCCAGCCGTTGCGCCATGTCGTCGCGCCAGGAGTCACTGATGATGGAGATGGAATGTACGGCAAAAAAAAGTATCAGCCCGGTAATGAATAACAGCATAAATGCTCGCCTCAGTAGAAATTACATGGCAGTTTATGTGACATCAATCCTGAACAAATATACACGCAATCGCCGGGTCGAAGAGAGGATCTTGTTATGTAACGGCCCGTTATTGTTACATCAACCGATTCTGCTGTAGACTTCATGAATTATTTTTCCTGTTCCTCAACCTGGGGGGTTCCCTATGGATATCAAGGACATTTGCGCCGATATGGCGGAGAAAGCCGCCACCATCGGCCCGCTCGGGAAGACATTGAAATTCTGCCTCGACGACGAAATCATGTTGATAGACGGAACCGGTGAGCAGAACGAGGTGTCGATAATTACCGGGAATGATATTGAATCCGACTGTACCGTTACCATGTCGCTGGAAACCTACGGCAAGCTGCAGCGGCGCGAAGTGAAGCCCTTCATGCTGGTGGCATCCCGCAAGATCAAGGTGAAAGGCGACTTGTCGATCGCAGCCAGGCTGAAACAGTTGACGTAACCGATGTACGAATCCAGCCTGGCGATAAAACGTTCGGGCATACTCAAGACGTTAAACCGCGCAGGTTTTCTCGCCAACAGCCTCGGGATCCGTCTTTTCGAGCTTGATGAAAACAAAATCCTGCAGCATGCGGCCCGGGTGGCCGGGTTTGAATTCAGGGACGAGCCTATGGAACAGGGACTGGCGCGCCTGATCTCTGCCATCCGGTCCGATGCGCGTCTGAATACGTTCGGCAAGCTGGCGCTGAAACGCAATATCCAAAGGGCCGCAGACCACCGGTTCCTGGTAGAGCGCAGCCTTGCCGAAAACCCGTCAATTCGCGGCTCCGCGATCAGGACCCCGCTGTTTGTGATCGGGATGCCGCGCACCGGGACGAGTATCCTGCAGGCACTGCTCTGTCGCGATCCGGCGCACCGTTCTCCGTTATCGTGGGAATGCCTGATGCCGCATCCGGCGCCGGAACCGGATAACTATGCCGATGACCCTCGTGTCAAGCGAATTCAATCAGAGTTCTCGCAACTGTTCACCCTGGTCCCCGATTTCAGAAAAAAACACTACATGGAAGCGGATTCACCACAGGAATGCGTGGGGATTACCGCGCTGAACTTCACCAGTTTCCAATACCTGACGCAGTGTTTTATCCCGGCGTATCACGAGTGGTTTGCCAACGAGGCGGATCAGGTCGCAAACCTGCGCTGGCACAAGACCTTTCTTCAGTTTCTGGAATCGGGGGGCGTCAGGACCGATCGCTGGCTACTCAAATCGCCTGTGCACCTGTGCCGTTTGCGGGCGCTGTTTGAGGTCTACCCGGACGCCAGGGTGATCATGACGCACCGCCATCCGGCGAGTATCGTGCCCTCCGTGGCGAGTCTCCTCACGTCAATTCGCTCCCTTTATTCCGACCACGAGGACAGCGCAAGGACCGCAAGGGAGAACCTGCAAATCTGGTCGTCGTATTTCAACCGCTTTGTCGAAGACAGAAGCCTGCTTGGCAAGGACGATCAGATCATCGACCTGCAGTTTGAAGACTTTGTCCGGGACCCCTTGGGAGTGGTCAGGTCAATATACCGGCGTTTCGGCTGGGAACTGGGTGAAGTTACTGAACAGAACATGCAGGAATTCCTGCTTCAGGAACAGAAAGACAAGCACGGCAGGCATGAGTATTCTCTCGAACAGTTTGGACTCAACGAACAGGACGTGGCAGACTGCTTTCGCGTATACCTGGACTTCCTGGACGAGAGAACGACGGCTGACGCTGCCTGAGGCGCGCCCGGCCGCGCTTGCCATCACCCTGAAAGGTAATACTGATTAACAGGTTAAAGAATGGAAAGCAAACTAGCCCTCAATGAGTTCCTGGAGATGCTGAAGGAGGCGGACCAGACGTTCCTGGACCCGGAGGCCAACCTGGACGAGCAGGGCAAGGTCGATGGTTACCGGCACTTCTTCCACCTCATGCATGCCGCTATTGACTTCTACCTGTTCAACGACCCATTGAAACCGCGCTTCATGCCGCTCACCAACAGTGGCCGAAAACTGTTTGGCGACAACGTCGATGCGGTTTACTACTTCACCCAGTTACGGGGAGACCAGGAGTACGTCATAAAGGGGCGCCGTTTTGACAGTTGCTATCTCAGCTTCTGCATCTACGGTGGTGACCCGCACGGGGAACTGGCGGACCGGGTCACGCTGAACATAAACCAGCGCGATATTCAATTTGAGGAGGATGGTTCATTCGAAATCAGGCTCACTCCCGACCCTGAACCGGGGAATCCCAATGAATTCAAACTCGAGCCGGATTCGGTGAACATGTT
Organism: Gammaproteobacteria bacterium; assembly: GCA_965208655.1. Taxonomy (GTDB): domain Bacteria; phylum Pseudomonadota; class Gammaproteobacteria; order Eutrophobiales; family Eutrophobiaceae; genus JAAXHV01. The sequence continues at coordinate 70,566 of CBDBPJ010000007.1, read as the reverse complement.
TACCAGGGAGTATTTCTTCGACCGCCCCAATTCCACCGAAAGCGAACTGTCCATCACAAACACGAATCCGCAACCGCCAGGTATGCCGTTGACCGATGAACAACTGGCCCGGCACATTCGGACGATGGCCATGTTCTTCCAGTGTACGACCTGGATTGCGCCACTGCCCGTGGAACTCCCCGTGAATGAGTTTTTGCCGGCGTTCGAGTTCGACCCGGAACAGGGCGGCTGGGGTACGCCCGACAACATTTATTGCTTCGCCCGTTTCCGGGTCGAGGAAGATGAGTACCTGAACATCAAAATCCGTTCCCCGGACTGTTGCTACTGGGGAATCCAGACCTGGAACTTCCTGATGCAATCGACGAATTACGCCGACTTCCCGGTATGCGTAAACAACGCGACGGCAATACCTTCGGAGGACGGTAGTGTTGAAGTGGTTCTCAGCCACCGGGAGGCGCCCCGTAACTGGATGAGTACCGCGGGGTACCGCGAAGGAGTCCTGTTCTGCCGCTGGCTGCTGGCAGATGAACTGCCCGAACCTCCCGGGATTACCGTTTTGAAGTGGTAGATGTTTGCCTGATGACAGATAACCGATACCAGACCCTGCTCCTGCAACTCAGTGAGCAATTGATACATCAAAACAAGATGCTGGTCACGGCCGAGTCCTGCACCGGCGGGGGCGTCGCCTATGCCATAACCGAAATGCCGGGCAGTTCCGGGTGGTTCGAGCGGGGGTTCGTGACCTACTCCAACCTTGCCAAGCAGGAACAGTTGGGCGTTGCCGGGCCCTTGATCACCCGGCACGGCGCGGTCAGTGAAGAGGTCGCGGCAGCCATGGCGCAGGGCGCATTGCAGCACAGCCATGCGGACCTCAGCGTGGCGGTCACCGGCATAGCCGGCCCGGGCGGTGGAAGTGAGGAAAAACCGGTCGGCACCGTCTGTTTCGGCTGGAGCGGACGCAACGGCGATACCAGGACCGCCAGGGTAAAGTTTGAGGGAAGCAGGCAGCAGGTGCGGGAGCTCTCGATTTTGACAGCCTTGCAGGGCCTGGCGGACCTGGCAGAGCAATCGTTATAGTCCAATGAAACGGTTGTTTTTCGCCCTCTGGCCGGACCGCGGGGTGCGCGCCCAACTGGCTGAGCGTGCCGGGTTGCTGCAGATTGATACGGGACGCCCCGTTCCAGGGGAAAACTACCATGTTACCCTGGTCTTCCTCGGCAATGTGCAGGAGCAGGATATTCCCGGACTGCTTGACGCCGCCGGGCGCTTGAGAATATCCCGCTTCCCGTTGCAGATAGACCGCTGCGGCTGGTGGAAACGGGCAAAGGTCGCCTGGCTGGCCCCGCAAACCACGCCCGCGCCGCTGTTGGAACTGGTAGAACAACTCAACCGGTTGAGCATAAGCGCCGGCGTGTCGGTAGACAAAAGGGATTACAGTCCCCACCTCACCGTTGCCCGCAAGTTGTCCTGCCCGGTGACAGCCTCCACGTTCGAACCGGTTCACTGGAACGTCGGGGAGTTTTGCCTGATTGAATCCGTTACCCATGCGCAGGGAGCATTGTACCGGGTAATGAAGACCTGGCCGTTGCTTTGATTCGGGCACTTATGAGCACGCCTACTAAAGAAAATATCAGCGTGTTCCGGTCCCGTACCGGGTTATATGCCTGCCTGGCGCTCACCCTTGCCTCGGCGGCCTTTGCGTTTGCCCACGTGGTGGGACGCGGGGTTCATGCCGAAGTCCCGCCAGTGGGACTGTCTTTCTGGCGCTGGCTGATTGGAGCGATCGTACTGTGGCCGTTTATTTATCCATCGCTCAAAGCGAATGCGCCGGACATCCGCAAACATATCGGGCCGCTCACGCTGCTCGGCGGGATTATGATCCTGAGCGCGACCTGCCTGATGATCGGCCTGAACTTCACTACTGCGATCAATGCGTCCATTATCAATGCCATACAGCCGGTATTCACCGTGTTGCTGGCCATGCTGATCCTGCACGACAGGTTGCGACTGTCACAGTCGTGCGGTGTTGCACTGGGGGTCATCGGTGTGGCAGCCATGATTACCAGGATGGACCTGGCGGCGTTACTCCATTTGCAATTCAACGCGGGGGACATCCTGATACTGCTGGGTTCAATGGGTTATTCGCTGTATGCCATCAACCTGAGGAAAATCCCGGATTCCCTGGGCCCGTCTGCAGCACTGTTCATGATCATCGTGACGGGTAGTGTAATCGTGCTCCCGTTCTACGTCATCGAAACCATCATCTACAAACCGGTGCCGTTCAGCGCGACCGCTATCTACTCCATCATCGCCATGTCATTGGTGTCTACCGTATTCGGGACACTGTTGTGGAACCGGGGAAACCAGCTTATCGGGCCAAGCCGGGCCGGTATGTTCATCAACCTGATCCCCATCTTTGCAGCCGTCATGGCAATCCTGTTCCTGGATGAAAGCCTGACCCTCTACCAGGTGATATGTGCCGTGCTGATCAGCATCGGCATATTTATGGTGTTACGGCGTTAAAGATATGTGTGGTAGATATTTGGGGTGATATTTGGGGTCAGAGTAAAAATACAGGTGCTGCCGGGAGTTGGCTGCTTTAGTGCTGCGTATTTTTACTCTGACCCCAAATATCCCAAATATCCAAATGTCAGATCTTGCTGACCTCGCACATCAGCCCTTTCAGGTTGGTCGAGCCGGATTCGGGTCCGACGTTCAGGTCATCGGTGAGGAAGTTGATGTTGCATTCCCTGAAGCCGTAATCCGGCGCTGCCCTTTCCGGGTACCACCAGGCGAATTCGGCGGCTACCACCCGCGGGTCTACGCCGTCGGTGACCTTTGCCTTGTGTTTCACCTTGCCGCGCGGGCTTTCGATATAAACCCAGTCGCCGTGTTCTATGTCCCTGGCGGCGGCAGTTTCCGGGTGGATGGACAACAGGGGATCGGGATGCGTTTTGCGCAATAACGGGCTTTGCCGGTGCTCGGATCCGAAATACTCCTGGACCCGCGTCCCGGTGGTCAACACCAGGGGGTATTTCTCCAGGAACTCCGGTTCCCTCGCCGGACTCTCCGGCGGTTCCTGGTGGAACGGCAACGGGTCGTAGCCCCAGTCCTTGTTCTGTTGTATGTAGAAATCCAGCTTGCCGGATTTGGATTTAAACCCTTCAGTCTCGTATTTCCGGTACCTGGGCTCATTGCGCAGGTACTCCATATCCTTGAATTCTTCCCAGGTCACACCGGCGGGTTCGAGAATATAGTCCAGGGATTCTTCGTAGTCCTCCCAGAATGAATCCTCAAAACCCAGTTTCTTGCCCAGTTCGTTGAGGATCTCGACGTCAGCCATTGCCTCGCCCGGGGCATCCACGATCTTGGGCCTGGGGAAGATATACCCGTGGGATTTCCAGTAGTCCGCGATATTATCGAACTCGATCCAGGTCTTTGCGGGAAGGACGATGTCCGCAAGTTCCGTCGTCGGGGTGGGAAAGATATCCGCCACCACCAGAAACTCGACCTTCTTCAGCGATTCGTACACCCGCGAGGTATTCGCCCTGACCACCAGCGGGTTGCTGCCCATGATCAGCATTGCCCTGACCGGGTAGGGTTCGCCTGTCTCGATGGCGTCCCAGATGACATGGGGCGTAATTCGGTTGATGGATGCCGCCAACCGGTAGCGGGTGCCGCCGAGCATCTTGTCGATACTGTCCAGGAACTGGTTGCCGCAGAATTCCATGCGCGGCAGGCCGGGCGGGGGTCCGAACATGACGTTGCCGCCGGGTTCATCCAGGTTGCCGGTCAGCGCCGACATGTAGATGAGTACGCGGTCCGAGTTCGAACAATTGACGCCGTGCTCGATACCGACGCCCCACTGGATGGCCGCAGGCTTGGTCTGTGCGAACAGGCGCGCCGCGGCAATGATCTTTTCCTTCGGCACCCAGGAAATCTCCTCGCCGACCTCGGGCGGGTACTCCTCCAGGCGTTCACGGAACTTGTCGAACCCCGTCGTGTAGTTCTCGACAAAATGGCGGTCATAGAGGTCTTCCTTGACCATCACGTGCATCATGGCCATGGCGAGTGCGACGTCCGTGCCGGGCCGGAGCTGGAGCCAGATATCGGCCTTTTCCGCCAGCTGGGTTCGTTGCGGGTCAACGACGATGTAGCTGGGCTTGCGTTTGAGACTCAGACCCAGGTTGACGCCTATGTATTCATCGGGGTTGGATTTTATGGTGTTGCTGCCCCAGGACATGACGCACTGGGGGTGATTGTCGTAATCCACGATGGGGACCGACATGCCCAGTTGCTTGGACACGGCCAGCCTCGGCAGGTAGCAGACATGGCCGTTCGCCAGCACGTTGGGCGAACCGAACATGTTTGCGACCCGGTAGACAAAGCGGTGATGGCTGCGTCCCGTGCCGTGCCCGAAGATGACTGATTCCGGCCCGTTCTCTTCCTTGATCCGGTTGAATTTGTCGGCGATGGTACCCAGCGCTTCTTCCCAGCTGATTCTTTCCCACTTGCCCTCGCCGCGTTCGCCGACCCGTTTCTTTGGGTACAGCAGGCGGTCCTTGTGGTACTGCAAATCGGTGATGAAACCTCTTGCCTTCCGGCACAGGTAACCCTTGCTGATGGGGTGCTCCATATCGCCCCTGATTTTGACGGCCTTGCCGTCTTCCAGCGTGACAAATACGCCGCAACCGGCATGGCCGCAGGCGCGGCAATTGGTGCGGACAACTTCCGTCTTGGTTTCCCGGCCGTCTATCGGGGTTGCTTGCATGTCCATAACAGTGTCGATAACCTGGTAATTCAGCCTTGTAATTCTAGTTTAAGTCGTCCTGCCTTTCCAGTGACTTTTGACCGCTGGCCTCGTGTGACCGATATAAGCGTGCCCCCTTACGCAGCAAGCGAGGGTTACTTGATAGCCAGGAAGCCCTCGAAACTGACGTATTTCATGATCGTCATCACGTCAACGAAACCGGCCCGTTCAAGCAGGCCCAGGTTGCCGGCGGTTGAGAAGGGTTTGAGTACGCCTTTCAGGCTGACCTCCTTGTTCAATATCTCCTCGGAGCTGAAGCCCTTGCGTTGTTTGAACTCCCGGTACAGGCAGGACATCATGTCCTGGAAGCGCGAGTCCGGCGCGCCCACTTTTTCAAACAGGACGAACGCCCCTCCCCAGTTCAGGGCCTGGTAGATGCTGTCGAACAGCGCCTGCCTGTGTCTTTCCTCGATAAACTGGACCGTGTAATACGCGATAATCATATCCGATGCGTCCAGCGCGCAGGTCAGTATGTCCTCGCAACAAAGCTCCACCCGGTCCAGGCCGGCACAGGTCTTGCGGGCGCGGTCGATCATGTCCTGCTCCTTGTCCAACCCTATCCAGCGCACGTCAGGCTTATGCCCGTTGTACTCGGCCAGCATCTTCAGCAGGTCCCCGGTTGAGCAGCCCAGGTCGTACACGGTACTGTCCGGCGCCACGAAGAAATCGCTCAGGTAGCAGATGAGTTCATGCCCGTCCCGGTACCAGGGGATGGAACGCCTGGCGTGGTCCGGGAATGCTTCCGCCACTTCGGCGCCGAACGACCAGGCGGAACGTTTTGCAGAAATGCCGTCGTCGATGTTCATGACGTCATGCCGGGGGACAGCCGCTTCAGCACCTTGCCGTCCAGATTCAGGATAGTCGCTGCCAGGTCCTCCGCCGCGGCATTCATCCTGGCGCTGTCAATGCCGCGCAGCACCAGGTTCACTCCCAGCTTTCCCTTTTTGAAATAGGGATAACTGCCCATGCTGACGTCGGGAAATTTTTCCTGAACGGCTTCCAGGCCTGTTGCAATTACGCTTTCGGGAAGGTTGGTCAGGATGTTTTCCGTGAGGATGGGATCACCCCCCACCAGCCTCCCGGTCAGACCGTCGAACATGGCTTCCATGATGGACGGCACACCCGGCAATACAAATACGTTCTCAAGCTGGAACCCCGGCGCGCCGCTCACGGGGTTGTCGATTAACCGTGCGCCTTCAGGTATATCCGCCATCTTCAGCCTGGCTTCCGTCAGGAGGCCCGGTTCATAATACCGGTCCAGGGCATTAACCGCCTCCTCATTGCGCTCTACTGCCACATCGAATGCCCTGGCAATGGCTGCCGCGGTGATGTCATCATGGGTGGGGCCGATACCGCCGGTGGTAAAAACATAAGTGAATTCAGCACGGCAGATGTTGACCGTCGTAACGATATCCTCCTCCTCATCGGGAATGACCCTGGCCTCGGTAAGACGTATCCCCAGGGCGTCACATTTTCTACCGATGACCGCCAGGTTTGCGTCCTGGGTGCGGCCGGACAGGATTTCATTGCCTATGATGATCAGGCACGCGGTAATCTGGTCGGGTAGTTTCACAACAGGTCATCATGATTTGAAGTCACCGAATCAGCTTAACAGATATTTGGGGTCAGAGTAAAAATACACCAGCCCCTGGCCCCTGGTCCCTAAAACGCGTATTGCCAGCCTGCCATAACAGTCCAGTCGGTCTCCATTTGCGGGCCGTTCAGGTCACGGTATAACGGCAGGCTCAATTCGACGGCCAATCGGTGACCCGCCAGTCCGCCGGATTGACCCATCAGGTTGACGCCCAGGTTCAGCTTCAACTCATCACCCCCGTAGTTATCCGGGTCCGCGGTCTGCACAGGGCCCGCAATCATGGGGTCAATACCGCCGATACTCTCCAGCGTGTCGAATTGCACCCGCAATGCCGTGCTGACAAACGGTTGCCACTGGTAGTTCAACCAGGCGCTCAACTCATGCCTGTCTCCCAGCGAATAGCCGTTGTCGGCACCGGTACGGAAAGTACCCAGGTACTGGCCGCCCCAGTACCGCTTTTCCAGGCGGCCGTTGTAAGTGATACCCGGTACCAGGTCAAAGGTGCCCGAACCGAGTTGCATGGCATAGGGCACGCGCACGGTGGGTCGTGTACCCAGGGGCGTCAAAATTTCATGGGTCTTTGTGTTCGACCCGGTGGGCAGACTGATACCGGCATTGAGATGAACAGCGTGCATGCCGTCATCGTGTATTCTAATCAGTCCGGAGAGCCGGGTATCGCCGATACCATCAGTCCTCACCCTGAAATTGCCGCGCACGGCGGTGCCTTTTCCACCCATGTAGGTGATGTGATCCATCTCCTTTTCAACATACATACCCATAGCCATCAGGGTCAGCCACCGGGTCGGCGCATACATGGCGCCGAACATGTGCATCTGCATACTCATCCTGGTGGGCACGATTCGCAGGGTGGGGGGCTGCATTGGTCTCCCGAAGAAACGGTTTGGTATGCTGGTCGCGATCCGATCCGGGTCGATAGCGTCCGCACCCAGGCGGTTACCCTGCATATCCATGTGCATGAAACGGTAACTCAGCATCCACTCTCCCCGGTCATGCACATGGTCGCCCATGACGCCGACGGGGGCATGGTCGGCGGCGTCGTACCGGGAATGTCCAATCACGTCTGCGCGTGCCTGCACGCCGACAAGACATGCCGCGCTCAACACGGCTGAGAATGTTAACCTTGATGCAAGCACAACTTCGAGCGTGTTCCGTCAGGTTGGTTTGACGCGCACCTTGAGGTTGTCAATAAGACGTGCAGGCCCCAGCCAGGCGGCAACCAGGATGGACAAGCGGGTATCTTCCGGCGCCGGTTGCTGCAGGTCCTCCGTACGCCTGATGCTGACGTATTCCGGCCTTAACCCTGCTTCCTGTAACCGGCCCAGCGCTTCCGTTTCTATTTCATCCATGCTTTTGTTGCCCTGGCGCAAGCTCTCGGCGGCGGCCTTCAGGGTCTTGTAAATTTCCGGCGCCCTGCGCCGTTCGTCCTGTGACAGGTAGGCGTTGCGGGAACTCATCGCCAGCCCGTCAGGTTCCCTCACGATGGGCAGTCCGATGATTTCGAAAGGCAGGCACAAATCCCTGGCCATGCGTTTGATGACCAGCACTTGCTGGTAATCCTTTTCGCCGAAAAAAGCAAAATCGGGCTGGACGTTGCTGAGCAGTTTTGCCACCACGGTGGCAACACCGGAGAAATGGTTCGGCCTGGCCTCACCGCAGAGTATGTCCGATAACCCGGGCACGTTAATCCGGGTATCAATATCGGTACCGCCCGGGTACAATTGATCCAGGTTGGGTGTGAACAACAGGTCAAGCCCGTACTTCTCAAGTTTATTCTTGTCATCGGCCAGGGTGCTGGGATACCTCTCGTAATCCTCTCCTTTCCCGAACTGTATCGGGTTGACGAATATACTCATCACGGTCCGGTCAGCGCAGTCACGGGCGTGATTAAGCAATGAAATATGCCCGTCATGCAGATTCCCCATGGTTGGGACGAGCGCGATGGAATAACCCGACCTTTTCCACCTCTCGATAATTGTGCGCAACCCGTGCAAACTCGATACGGTTTCCATTACCGGCGTACCCGTAAAGGGCGCGGTAATAAGCTTATCGACTGCTTGCCGATCCGACATTGCCATTCCTGTACTATTTAAAAGAGTGTTCCCGGCCCGGGAAAGCGCCGGATTTTACTGCCCGAACATATTCCCGTACAGCCTCGGGTATGCTCCCGGTTCCGGCCAGGAAATTTTTCGCCATGTGGGGTGAACGTGCGGACAGCCCTAATACATCATATACCACCAGTACCTGCCCGTCACAGTCTACACCGGCGCCGATACCTATGGTCGGAATGGTGAGGTCATTGCTTATGCGCAGGGCCAGTGCGGCCGGGATACATTCCAGGACCACCATGCAGGCGCCTGCTGCCTCCAGGGCCCTGGCGCCCGCCATGATGCGTTGCGCCTGGTCTTCAGTCCTGCCCTGGACCTTGTATCCTCCGTATTCCCTGACTGATTGTGGCTGCAGGCCGACATGGCCGCAAACGGGAATGTCCCGGTCCACCAGGCAAGCAACGGTTTCCGCCTGCTCAACGCCGCCTTCCAGCTTGACCACCTCGGCGCCGCCTGCTTCAACCAGTCTGCGCGCATTGTCATAAGCTGCAGCAAGCGTTTCATAGGTCCGGTAAGGCATGTCGGTCACGACCAGGGAGCGCCGGCAGGCCCTGCTGGCCATCCTGCTGTGGTAAGTCATGTCTTCAATGGAAACGGCAAGGGTATCCTCCCCGCCCTGCAAGACCATACCCAGTGAATCACCCACCAGCGTGATATCGACACCGTTCTCGTCCAGTATCCTGGCAAAACTTGCGTCATATGCGGTCAGGCTGACAATTTTCTCACCCGCTTTTTTCATCTCCAGCAAACGGGCGATGGTGATTTTTTCAGTCATAGCTCCCGGGGATTGAAATAATGCCGACCCTGGCCGAGACCGTCCAGGTAATCCAGTAAGACCTTGTAGTCACCGCTGTCACCGGTGAAATCCAGGTCTGTCGTGTTGACGATGAGTAACGATGACGCATCATAATGATAGAAAAAGTCAGCATACCCTTCTGATATTCCCTGCAGGTATTCCCTGTCGATTGTCATTTCATTGTCCTTACTTTCAGCACGAATGCGTCTTATCATCACGTCGACAGACGACTGCAGGTAAATAACCAGGTCAGGGGCCGGAATATCGTCGACCATGATGTTATAGATCTGGTAGTACAAGTCCAGTTCATCCGCGCTTAATGTTGCTTCGGCATACAGCCTGTTCGCCTGGACCAGGAAATCCGCGACCTGGTTGGGCGCGAACAGGTCTGCCTGCCGCAGCGCCTGAACCTGCTTTACATGCTCGAATAAAAAATGCAGTTGTGCCGCCAGTGCAGCGGAACCGGGGTGTTGATAAAGCCGGGTTAAAAAGGGATTGTCTGCAGCCCGCTCCAGCAACAGCTGGTTGTCCAGGCTGTCTGCCAGGCGCCTTGCCAACGTTGATTTACCGGCTCCGATCGGGCCTTCCACGACTAAATATCGAAATAAAGCTTTATCCATCTACGTTGAATCTTCACAGCTTTGTAATACCCGCCCGGCCCGTATCGGCCAGAAGTTTATCAGCCCTGCCGAGACCCGGAATTTCGATATCCGGCGCCAGTTCAAGCAATGGTATCAATACAAAATTCCTGTGTCTCATTTCAGGATGCGGCACAATCAGTCCGGGTTCATCGATGATCTCGGCACCATACAGTAACACATCAAGATCAAGAGTGCGCGGCCCCCATTGTATTCCGCCCCGGACTCGTCCCTGCCTGTATTCAATCGACTGTAACCGGGCCAGGAGCGCGTTTGCCGTTAAACCGGAATCCAGCAACGCCACTGCGTTTATGAAATCCGGCTGATCGCCCGGGCCGAGCGGTTTGCTCCTGTAGAACGAAGAACAGCGCACCAGGTCGGTATCCGGGAGTCCGTTCAGCGCCGCCAGGGCAGAAGTCAACTGCGTTTCGGGGTCGCCCAGGTTACTCCCCAACCCGATATAACTTTCCATCAACTCTGCCTTTGACGCCTTCTGTGCCTCCTGCGGCTGTTATGCTTGTCTCTGGAATGGCCCTTTGTTGCAGGATTGTCCTGTTGAAACGCCGTCCACCAGTCCGCCAGTTCGGTAACCTCCTCCCCTGATTCTGCACGCAACAATAAAAAATCATAGGCGGCCCTGAAGCGCGGATGTTGCACCAACCGGTGCGGGCGCCGGTTTACACTCCGGGCCAGGCGTGGCTGCAACTGCCAGATCTCCCGCGCAAGCTGGGTAAAACGTCGCGGCATGGCGGTGCTGCGGGTTTGTTTGGATATGACGATATCGCCGGCCAGCATGATAGCCTCCATTTCTTTCAGACCCTGGGCGATGTTGTCCCGGGCCAGCCTGTCCATGGGTATCCATAACAAGGCAGCCAGGAGAAACCCGGGCGTAACAGGTTTGTTTTCTGCCAGGCGGTTATCGGTATTGCGTAGCGCGTTGACGACAAACGTGTGGGGAAACCCGCCGTACTGGTGTGCCAGCGCCTCTTCAGTCTGCGGAAACAGTTCACCGAACATCCGGTAATGCCGCAACTGTTCAAACGTTTGCAGAGCACAACCGTTAAAAAACATTTTCAGGACTTCCTCGAACAAACGCGCAGGGGCGATGCCGCCCAGTGACGGCGCCAGGTCGGAGAGACACCTCTCCGTATCAGCGCTGATCCGGAATCCCAGCTTGGTAGCGAAGCGCACTGCGCGCAACAGTCGCACCGGGTCTTCGGTAAAGCGCTGACGGGGGTCGCCGATCAGCCTTATATAGCAGGATTTGATATCCCGCATACCATCGACGTAGTCGACCACGGCGTCGTCCGCAATATTGTAGTACAACGCATTTACGGTGAAATCACGCCGCCAGACATCATCATCTATACCGCCGTAAACGTTGTCACGGATGATCCGGCCATCGACGGCATGTCCTGCACTGGTATCGATACGGTGGGGGGCGCGAAAAGTCGACACTTCGACAATTTCTTCGCCGTAGTGAACATGGGCGAGCCGGAATCGCCGTCCAATCAACCGGCTGTTGCGGAACAGTTCCCGTATTTGTTCAGGAGTGGCATCCGTCGCCACGTCAAAGTCCTTCGGTTCACGGCCCAGCAGCAGGTCGCGCACGCTCCCCCCCACCAGGTAAGCGGCGAATCCTGCATTTTTCAGACGGTACAAAACTTTCAGCGCACTGGCACTGATAGAGTCCCTGGTTATGTTGTGTTCCGTGCTAGGAATGATTGCGGGTTCGCGGTTCAGGTAGACGACTTTATCGTGGCTTTTATTCATCACTTAATATAATATCGGAATGAAGATGCTCCCTTCGTCTAGTGGCCCAGGACGCTGGCCTCTCACGCCGGAAACAGGGGTTCGATTCCCCTAGGGAGCGCAAATCAAAAGTCGGAGACAGGGATGTGTTTCCTCTTTTTCACCCGTTATTCCCCGGAGAAATTGGCATCCAGCATGGTCTGCATGGCGTTGATGACAATCCCCGGTTGTTCCAGGTGGATCATGTGGCCGCTACGCTCCGCAATCAGGTGCACCGGGTTAGCGCCGAGCTGGGACAGTTCATCCTGCAGTTCCATCCAGACCCGCTCCATTTCATTACCATGGGCGTCATGCGGCCAGACGCGCCGGCCGCGGGTGAGCACGACAACGGGCACGGCCGGCATCGGCCTGGAAGCCAGCACCTGTTTTGCGCTCAGGGTAAATACATTCATTTCTTCGCGCCAGGTCAGCCTGTGATGCCAGCTTTGAATGATGCGGTGAGCCGTCAGCATATTTTCTTCAGGATAGTCGGGATGCAGGAGAAGCCTGAAAATATGATGGGTGTGCGACCCCGGCCGCACCTGCTGGCGGATTTTCGGTTCCCGGCTTGGGAACCGCGCTATCTGTTCCGGATGAGATGCATCGATCAGGACAAGACCCGCCGTCTCCTCAGGGTAATTTCTGGCGAACAATTGCGCGTTGTAACCACCGAATGAATGCCCGGCAAGGATGTAGGGGCCGTTCACTTCAGCCTTTCCCAGCAATGTATGCAACTCCCGGGTGATACGCTCGCTGGTCCTTGGCAGCGGTCCCAGATCGCTCCAGCCGTAGCCCGCACGGTCGTACGAGCATACCCGGGTCCGGCGCGACAGGACTTTCTGTACCCTGGTCCATTCAAGCGAGAAGCCGCCCGTTCCCGAATCGAAAATAATGGTGGGCATCCCGTTGCCTTGGCAATATATATGTAACCGGTAACCGCCGATATCCACCAGCCTGCCCGGAATGGCGGTTTCCGACACGGTAGGGGATGCCATAAGGAACGTTGTCCCGGCAAAATATGCAAGTATGGAAAAGCATACGGGAAACAGTACTCGGTGAGACAGCATTTTCAAAGGCATGGCTCTATAATTACCTCACCTGGTTAAAACCCGTTTATCCTTAGACATACAGAAAATGGATTCTATCCAAGATATTTCCACAGTATATCGTAATGCGGACACAAGTGGTAATAAACGGAAGCGGGCCTGCAGGCCTGTGGCGCAGGCTGGCGGCCATGCTTTATGACTGCTTTCTGCTGTTGTCCGTGCTGTTTCTTGCTACCGTCCTGGCGCTTCCCGTTGCCGGCGGGCAGGCCTTTGCCGCAGGCAACCTGTTGTACTCCGCATACCTGCTGCTGGTCACTTATTTCTATTTCGTCTGGCAATGGAAAAAAGGACGGCAAACCCTTGGAATGCGCGCCTGGCATATCTACTTAACAACCCCGGACTGCGTTCAACCCGGCTGGAAAAAGCTGACACTGCGGTTTTTGCTTGCCGGCGTGTCTTTAGCTGGATTTGGAGCTGGGTTTCTCTGGGTCTTGTTTGATAAGGAACGGCTGGCATTCCATGATCGGTTTTCGGGAACAGCGCTGGTTGTTGCCGGAAAAACAACCAGAATAAAACCAGGAACAGCACCAGGGTCGGAATAGCCGCGCTGATGAACGGATGAACGCCGTAGACTATGCCGACGTGACCGGATGCAGAGTTTATAAAATAGAAAATCACGCCTATCAGCGCACCGCTGAAAGCATGTTGTCCCAACCCGCCTTTGCGGTGGCGCGCGGCAACCAGCGGGATGGAAAGGACAATCATGGCGACGATTGTGAATGGCCTGATCAGTTTTGCGTAAAAGGCCTGCTCGTAGGAATCCGTGTTTTGTGAGTTCGATTTTAACACCCGGATGCTGTTGGACAGGTTCCATATGGACATGTACAAGGGGTTGATGATGACAAGGTTGATCAGGTCGTCATTGACCCATGACTCCCAGGCTGCCCTCCGGTATTGCTCCCGCGTGACCCCGCTACCGTCAAAAACTGTCCTTTCCACCTCCTCGAGCACCCACCTGTCATCGACATAGCGCGCATTATTCGCAAAAATACTGTTGCGCAACCGGTCCTGATCATCAAACTCGTAGATATATATGTCCTCGATTACATTCCCGGGCAGGATTTTGCGGATATTGATGAAACTGTTTCCATCCCTTGCCCAGAAACCGTATTTTGTCCTCATGGCGACCTGCTCAGTCAGGGCGATGGACCGTTGATACCTGGCTTTTTTTTCGCTGGCCGGCACGACGAACTCGCCGACGAAGATTGAGAACAATACGATGACCAGGGCTGATTTTCCCATCAGCACGGCAAGGGAATATTCCGAGACGCCGGAAAGCCTGATCACGTCGAGTTCACTGTTTCTGGCCAGTAACGCAAGACTCGTCATGCCTCCGATCATCGCCGCGATCGGAATGATTTCATAGGCCAGGCGCGGCAGGGTCAGAAGCACGTAAATGACCGCCTGGTACGTGCCGTAATTTCCCTGCCCGGAATCTTCAAGCTGGTCGATGAGCGACAGGAACGCAAATATCCCGACCAGGACCGCCAGGCTGAGAAAAGTGGTCCAGACCAGGTTGAGGATAAAATACCGCTGTATAATTTTCATGAGCCCGCGGTCCGCTAATCGATTACCCGGCAACCGGCCCGGTGCTGAATTGCTTCATCCTCAACCTGAACTTCGGAAACTGGAACATCAGGAAGATCAGTACGAGCAACGCCAGGTGCACCCACCATAAACCGATGTATCCCGGAATCTCATCTCTTTTCAACAGGGTTTTCGCGACGCCCAGCATATTGCTGTAAATCACATAGATCAGTACCGCGACAAATGCGGACAGGTACTTCTGTTCGCTGAACGAATAACGACTCAGGGCGACCGCCAGCGCGGGCAGCAACAGGGATGATATGACAAACGAGAGTCGCCACTGTAACTCGGCCTCGTGTTTCGGGCTGTCGGAACCCAGTAACGTCGACGTAGGCACTGACTCCAGCTTGACGAATTCTCTCGCTTCATCGTTCTGCTCTACCAGGACCGCGTAAGTCTTGTAGCGGGTGATACGGTAGTCCAGCGAGTCCGATGCGCCTGTATAACGCCGGCCGTCCTCGAACAGGATGAACTTATCGCCGGAAGAGTCCACGTGCCGGTAACGTGCGCTGCTGGAATTTATCACACTGGTCTGCCGGCCCTGCTTGGCCTGCAGAAAAACATTGTCCATCCGGTTTCCGTCGCCGGATGACTGCTCTATATAGATGACCTGCTCTCCCTTGCTCATCTCGGTAAATTTACCTGCCCCGATGCCGGCCGTATCCGTTTCCTGTTCAGCCCTTGCCCGAAGTTCTGCCGTATTTTGCGCGGCCCAGGGCGAAATATAAAAACTGGTGGCAAATACAATCAGGGAAAACATGAAGGCAAACTGCAACACCGATACGAGTTCAACCCTGCGCGCGCCGCCGGATACCGACAGCGCGGTCAATTCCTTGTCACGGGCCAGTCTTGACAACCCGAGAATGACCGCCAGGAATACGGCGATGGGCATCAGCTTCGGCAGCGTAGTCAGCATTTTCATGAGTAACGTCTGGAACACCAGGTCGGTAGGAAACGTCCCTGCCGCGGCATCTGCCAGGTATCTGACAAAACGGTTGCTGGTAATAATCAGCAACAGAAGGCCGATGATCCAGCCGAGTTTCTCAACTATTTCTCTATGAATATAACGTCGCAGGATCATTTAGCACGAAGTAAATAACATGGCTGGTTTTGATGCCGGTTATCAGATAATATTCATCACCTGATTTTTTCACACACACAGCGCACAGAATATCATGGAATTCCACATTAAAAGCAGAAGTCCCGAAAAACAGCGCAGTGCATGCCTGGTGGCAGGGGTGCATGAGTCGCGCAAATTGACACCCGCGGCGCAGGCCATAGATGACGCCGGCGACAAGTACCTGTCAAACCTGCTGCGCAAGGGCGATATGGACGGGAAAATCGGCCAGTCCCTGCTATTGCACAATGTGCCCGGTATCCCGGCTGAGCGGGTGCTGCTGGTCGGCTGCGGCAAAGAGGCTGACCTGGATCACAGGCAGTACCGGAAAATCGTCGTTAACAGCATCAGGCAGATAAAACAGACCGGCGCGCGTGAAGCGGTCAGTTACATCCCCGGCCTGGATGTGAAAGACCGGGATTACCGCTGGAAAATACAGTACGCGGTGCAGTTCACGGATCACGAACTCTACCAGTTCAAAGACTTCAAGAGCGCAAAGAAAGACAGCAAAAAAACCCTGCGCAAGATAACCCTGATGGTCCCCCGGGAAGAACTGGCCCAATGCGGATCCGCGCTCTCAAGAGGTGTTGCGCTGGCCGCGGGCGTCAAGCTGGCGCGCGACCTGGGCAACCGGCCCGCCAACGCCTGTACGCCGACTTATCTCGCCGAACAGGCTGAAGAACTCGGTAACGCGTTTACATCCGTTGAGGTGACGGTTGTCGAGGAACAGGAAATGGAAGAACTGGGCATGCACTCCCTGCTGTCCGTATCGCAGGGCAGCGCCCAGCCGGCAAAACTGATTATCTTCCGCTACCAGGGTGCAGGGAACGGCAGCAAGCCCGTGGTCCTGGTGGGGAAAGGCGTCACCTTTGACACCGGGGGAATATCAATCAAACCCTCGTCGGCAATGGACGAGATGAAATTCGACATGTGCGGCGCTGCGTCGGTATTCGGCGCGGTCGCCGCGGTTGCCGGGATGGAACTGCCCATCAACCTGGTGGGCGTGACCCCGGCGGTAGAGAACATGCCCAGCGGCACTGCGACCAAACCCGGCGATGTCTTTACCAGCATGTCCGGCCAGACCATAGAAGTATTGAACACGGATGCCGAGGGCCGCCTGATACTGTGCGATGCCCTGACTTACAGCAAGCGGTTTGAACCGGCCGTAGTGATCGATATTGCCACACTCACCGGCGCCTGCGTGGTAGCCCTGGGCAAACACGCCACTGGACTCCTGAGCAACCATGATCCGCTCGCGGCCGATCTCTTGCAGGCGGGACAGACAGCCGGGGACCGGGCCTGGCAACTGCCGATCTGGGATGAATACGAAAAACAGCTGGAAAGCCCGTTTGCCGACATGGCAAACATAGGCGGGCGTGAGGCCGGGACAATCACTGCCGCCTGTTTTCTGGCCAAGTTCGCAAAACAATACCAATGGGCGCATCTTGATATCGCCGGGACTGCCTGGGTGAGCGGGAAAAACAAGTGCGCAACAGGACGCCCGGTCCCGCTGCTGGTCCAGTACCTGATCCAGCAATACGAGCAGCAAGACTAGACACCGGCAAAGACCATGCCCAGAGCCGACTTTTATATCGTCGCCGAGTCGTCCATACCTTACCGCTACGTTTGCCAGATTGCAGAAACAGCCAGGAAAGAAGGCTGCGATATCTATATCCACGCCGCCACCAGGGAAGCTGCGGCGACCATCGATGACCTGCTGTGGACATTCAGGGATATCAGCTTCCTGCCCCACGCGCCGGTTGATTCCGGGGATGCCGCAGAGCACAGCCCGATAGTCATCGGCTGGGAGGGCGAAGCACTGCAACAGCGCCAGGTCCTGATCAACCTGTCCGGCGCCGTGCCTGTGCAGGCGGAAAATTATGAGCGCATTATCGAGATCGTGCCGTCCGATCCGGACGAACGTAGCCGGGCCAGGCTGCGCTACAAGGATTACCGTGCCAGGGGGCTGGAAATGCACAGCCATAATGTCGAGTCGGCCCATGCCTGACACCGGGCGCCGCGACCCGCCGGGCAGTAATACTGCGCCGTCCGCTAATGACGGCACGAAAAAACCGCGACACAGTCCTGAACTGACGGAAGAGGTCGCGCAAGCCGGCATCCCCGTGCTGCAGCAGGAAGTCGCCGGAAATGCGCTTGATGACAGTATCCCGGCGCTTGACCAGACCTTCACCCTGTTTGAGAAAAACGTCCCGGTACTCGATGAAACTGCAGATCCGTCTGCCCTGACCTCTGACGTTGCCGGCGACGCATGATAAAGGTTACCCGGGATCACGAACGATGAGCGCTGACCCGGGGACGGACTTGTAGTCCGTCCCTTTGGAATGATGGAAAAGACCTACAACCCGCACCGCATAGAATCCCTGTGGTATGACACCTGGGAACAGCGGGGATATTTCAAGCCCCGGGGCGGGACCGGTTCCTACAGTATTGCCCTGCCGCCCCCCAACGTGACCGGCAGCCTGCACATGGGGCATGCATTCCAGCAGACCCTGATGGACATATTGATACGTTACCAGCGCATGCGCGGGGCCGACACGTTATGGCAATGCGGAACGGACCATGCCGGCATCGCCACGCAAATGGTGGTGGAACGGCAACTGGAAAGCCGGGGACTTTCACGTCTGGAACTGGGACGGGAAAAATTTATCGGTGCGGTGTGGGACTGGAAGGAACATTCCGGCAATACCATAACCCGCCAGTCCCGGCGCCTGGGCACATCCATGGACTGGACCAGGGAACGCTTCACCATGGATGCCGGCCTGTCTCATGCAGTGCAGGAAGTATTTATCCGCCTTTATGACGAAGGGCTTATCTACCGGGGAAAACGGCTGGTCAACTGGGACCCTGTGCTGCACACGGCCGTCTCCGACCTGGAGGTGCTGGCGCAGGAAGAACAGGGGCATCTCTGGCACCTACGCTACCCGCGCAGTAACGGCGACGGCAACGTGGTAGTGGCGACTACGCGCCCTGAAACCATGCTGGGGGATAGCGCGGTGGCCGTGCACCCGGACGATGCCCGCTACCGGGACCTGGTCGGGCGGACGCTGGAACTGCCCTTGACGGGCCGCACCATCCCGGTTATTGCCGACAACCACGTCGACCCGGAATTCGGTACCGGTTGCGTCAAGATCACGCCGGCCCATGATTTCAACGATTACGAAATGGGCCAGCGGCACGACCTGCCGCTGTTGAATATCTTCACCATCGACGCCGCCATCAACGAGAACGGCCCCGCCGCTTACCAGGGGATGGACCGCTACGATGCGCGCCGCCAGATTGTCCGGGACCTGCAATCCCTGGACCTGATCGACAAAATCGAGGATCACGCCCACGTGGTGCCCCGGGGTGACCGGTCCGGTGCGGTTGTCGAGCCCTACCTGACGGACCAGTGGTACGTAAAAATCCAGCCGCTGGCGGAACCGGCCATAGCCGCCATGGAAAGCGGCGCAATCCGCTTTGTCCCGGATAACTGGTCCAAGACCTACTTCGAGTGGATGCACAACATCAACGACTGGTGCATCTCCCGCCAGCTATGGTGGGGACACCGGATTCCCGCCTGGTACGACTCTGACAAAAATATCTACGTTGGCACGGACGAGGCCCAAGTGCGCAAAAAATACCGGCTCGACGATGCGGTCGAATTGACGCGCGACCCGGATGTGCTCGATACCTGGTTTTCATCCGCGCTGTGGCCCTTCTCCACCCTGGGCTGGCCGGAACGGACCGGGGAACTTGAACGCTTCTACCCCACCAGCGTCCTGGTGACCGGTTTCGACATCATTTTCTTCTGGGTCGCCAGGATGATCATGATGGGTCTGAAGTTCATGGGTGACGTCCCGTTCCGGGAGGTGTACGTAACCGGCCTGGTGCGGGATTCCGAAGGCCAGAAGATGTCCAAGTCCAAGGGCAATATCCTGGACCCGCTGGATCTCATTGACGGCATCAGGCTGGAAGCACTGGTTGAAAAACAGACGGCCAACCTGATGCAGCCCCAGTTACAGAACAAGATTGAAAAAGCGACGCGCAGTCACTTCCCTGATGGTATACCGGCGTTCGGAACGGATGCGTTGCGCTTCACTTTTGCCCAGCTCGCGACCCAGGGACGCGACATCCGTTTTGACACCGGCCGCATCCAGGGGTATCGCAACTTCTGCAACAAACTCTGGAACGCGACCCGGTTTGTCATGCTGTGTGTTGCGCAGGCTGACCTTGACGTCCATGCCGGCAAGGGACAATACGGGACGGCGGAACGCTGGATCGGCATACGGCTGGGCCAGGCAACCGAACGGGTTATCCGGGGAATTGCCGATTACCGTTTTGACCTGGCGGCCCAGGCCCTGTACGAGTTTACCTGGGATGACTATTGCGACTGGTACGTGGAATTATCGAAGACGACACTGAATGACCCGGAGTCTTCCGAAGCGCAACAACGGGGCACCCTCCAAACCCTGCTGGGCAACCTGGAAATACTGCTGCGGTTGTTACACCCTTTCATACCCTTCATCACCGAGGAGTTGTGGCAGAAGGTCGCCCCCCTGCTTGGCCGGCACGGCGAGACCATCATGTTGCAGGCCTATCCCTCAACTGCGGAGATTGCCGGCATGATCGGCATGGAATTGACCGCGCAGGCCGAATGGCAGGGAGTCGTCACGGGTAATGCCGGCGCTGTTGCAGAGATGGAATGGCTGAAATCGTTCATCCTGGGAGTACGGCGCATAAGGGCCGAGCGGGATATTGCACCCAGGAAGCTGCTGGATATAAAAGTCAAAGGCGGCAGCGGGAAGGAGCAGGCATGGCTGGATGTAAACAGCAAACAGATTCAGGCGTTGACGAGTGTGAATGATATTGCGCGCGTGGACCTGGAACCCGCTGACGCGATAACTGCCCAGGCCGGTTCGATGACACTGATGGTGCCGCTGGCCGACTTGATCGACCCCGCCGCCGAAACCGACAAATTAAACAAGCAACTGGCGCGGCTGAAGGCGGACCGGGAGCGGCTGGGCGGGAAACTGCAGAATCGGAACTTCATAGACAAAGCGCCCCCGGCAATCGTGCAGAAGGAACGGGATAAGCTGGCAGACATGGACGCAGCCGCGGAAAGACTGGCCGAACAGCTTGGGCGCATCAGTAAATTAAAGAACCTCTGATCAACGTCTTTCCCGCCTGCGCGGGGATGGCGGAACCACGTCCCTGGTAAATTACCATTTGCAATTGCCTGGACGGAAAGCTACATAGGCAGTGTATGCTTTCTAGTTATCACTACAACCATGCAGATGGGGAGCGGCCATCCGCCAGGCAGGCGCCCGGTATTGCCAACCCTGGTACACGCACCGCAGGGGCAGCCCTGCACAGGATCTCCCGCGGCATCCAGGGCGGAGAAGCGCCGCAGCAAGTCGGCGATGCCATCGATATGGCCCAGCAACAGTACGGCAACCGGGCAACATTGCAACTCGCAGCGCAGCAGATGCGCCTGCTGGACCGGGGACCGGGGGCAACCACGCACGGCGCGCGCGCCCGGAATGACGCTCCGGTACAGATGACCGGCGGGGGCGTTCCGCCGCTTGCGGCGCTTTGCCTGCAGAGCACGCTACAGAACAGGGCGCCGCGCAGCGACATCGTGAAGCTGTTGATGAGCGTCCGCACCGGTTTGTACCTGGACAGTGCCCAAAAGGAGACTAATCCGTATTCTGAAGCTCTGGCAGATAAATGGGTCGAAACGACCAGGGACAGGGAAGCAGCCGGGATCAGGAACGAGATCGGCAGGTTTGAACTGGCAGTAAAAGACGAACCGATATCGCCCTGGACCCTGGTCAGAGAGTGTATTCCCCGGGGAGGTCCGGGAAATAATTGCGGAGACCCGGACAGCGCCGGCACGCATTCCCAGGAAAACATTATTCAGCATGCGGTTGTGAACTATATCGCCAACAAGACCGGGTTTACGACGAAGCCGAGCCTGGTGCGCCTTAATCCTGCCGATAAGGCCAGGATGAACGCAGAGGGCGAAAATATCTTTCATAATGAGCAGGAGCCTTTGGCTGATCTGAACCTGCTGAAACGTGAGATAACGAACAACAGCGCAACACCTGTGTCGGCCAGGTCCCCTGAACAGGCAGCAGAGCTTCAGCGCTTAAGAGCCAGGAAAACAGGTATCCTGGATTACTGGGGACAGGTAAGCGGTCGTCCGGGCGCGGCAAAACAGGTCGCCCGGGACCAGGCTGATCTGGCGGGCGTTCCTCTCATCGTTCTGGATGATAAAAAATACTGGATAGAACCCGGCAAGCCTGATAACGCAGCCATAAGTGCAGAGATTTGCCGCCTGGAAAACGAGACAGGCGCCGGGTTTTATCTCCACCTGCAGGGGGCGCCGGGAACCTATCCGGATCAATTGTGCCCGGTCCACCCCAGGGTTGATACGTTTGCACAGGATTTTACCGGGATCACCAGTATTCCGGGTGAAGTTGCGGTCATCCGGGGGGAACCAGCGACGATTGAGAAGACACAGGTAGAGGGACCCAGTTATGTCGGTTCCGCGGATACCACCAAGGAAGGGTCGATGGACGTAGCCCACAGCAAGGAGCTGTACGCGCTGAGTTATATCGGCCATGAGGGTTTATTTGAAGCGATAAACGACCTTCCGTTGACCGAACCGGAACGGGAAGAAACAAGCCTGCTCACGGCAGCAGTGGAAAAATTGTCGGCCGGATACCCTGTCCCGGGAGACCGCAGGCTTCTTGCAGATATCATTACGGAAGTAATCAGGGCCCTGGTCCTGGCTACGCTTCCCGGACCGTTGCGCAAAAAACTGGATGACTGGTTGAAATTTATCGACCTGCAGAATCAGTACATGCGTGGAAAATTCACCCGGCTGATGGGTTTCCCACATGGCGGAGCGGCTCATATCGAGGACAACGTGGTAGCGGCGTTAAAGCTGCTGATGGCCCGGCAAAGACCTCTCGCGGTAGGAAAAAAAGATACTTTCAAACCGGAGACTGAGGCCATCAGGGGCATTGGCAGGGAGTTTACGACTGCTACGCCTCCCGGGCTGCTGGGTGGTTATATATCTTCCGGCGGAACGGCCGGCAACGACCTGGGTATCGGTAGAGGAAGAAGGCTGGGGAGGGCACGGGGTAAATTCCCCGTCGTTTTCGGCAGTGAAGGCGCTCATTACAGCTACAAGAAAATCAACACGCAAAACCGCACGGCCGACAGCAAACCGGACTCTCAGGGTTTTGCCCCGGGCTATGAGGAGTCGGGGAATTCCGCCGATACCGGCATGGACAGCCAGGGGCGGGTCCAGGTGGATGCCCTGGTGGATAAAGTCTGCGGCGCCTTGCAGGGGAAAGACATTTTTCCGGTGCTGATGTTGACTTTCGGCACTACAAACGCGGGAGCGATGGATCCGGTTAAACAGGTAATCGTTGAATTGGGAAAGAGAGGAATTGACAGGGACGAGTATTATATCCATCTGGATGGAGCATATTCCCTGGGCTATATCTTCGGGAGTAGTGCAGTGGATTTTTCTGCCGGTGGATGGGAGTTCGGGTTTGATTCCGTGGCAGAAAGTGAAGGACCGGCGCCCCGGTTTGAGTGGAACACGATTCTGGACGTGGTGGATTCAATTTCCATCAGCGGCCACAAGGCCTTCAACGCAGTCACGCCCAGCAACAAGATTTCAAGTTACTTCATCTACCGTAAAGTAACCGGAGATGAATCCGTGGCCCCTCTCGAAGACGTGCGGGATGCCCGCGTTGCTGAAGCTTTTCATTGGGGATTGGCCACCGGCGGTGTGCAGCGGGCGCAAGTGGACCTGGGACATACAATACGGATGTCCGGATACGTACTGGAAAAGCTGAAGGAATTGACAGGACCAGGCGGCCCTTTGGAAGGGATGTACTGGTATTACAACAATAACACTTTCGTCCTGCCCCGCGTGAAAAATGCCGGGTTCACCTACAAGTGGAGCATCCCCCACGATTCCGCTGAAACACATATCCTTATTCAGGCGCACATCTCGGAGCAGAAGATAGACGAGTTTTTCGCTGACGCCGTGGAACAGGATGTTTTTGAGAGGCCGGGACAAAAACCGCAGGCAACAGAATCCCGCTTTCCAAGGCGTTAATCACCGGGGTTCCCTGAATAAGTCCCGGAGACACACTGGCATATATTCAACTTTCAACTACCGCACCACCAAGTGATTATGAAATGGGGACGGCCAGGAGACAAGGCGCAATGATTTATTCACGGCATACTTTCGCTTCAGCAGAACAAGTATCAAAAACAGGAAGCTACCTGCAAAACAAACCGGTACAGGATTCAGAGCAAAGCATTCCCATCAGCGGCAACACGGCATGTCCGGACGGCTCAAGCCGGGATATTTTTACCGCCGGTGCAGCCCTGCACAGGATCTCCGACGGCATCCGGGGTGGAGAAACGCCGCTGCAATTCAGCGCTGCCATCAATATGGCCCAGCAACAGTGCGGCAACAGGGCAACATTGCAATTCGCCGCGCAGCAGATGCGCCTGCATGAGCGGAACTGCGCGGCTGTCCATGCCGTAGCGAACACAGGATTCCAGGGGCCGGCGCAAGACTACCCGTACCGGGAGCAGATCCAGCAGGCCTTCGGCCATCATGATATCAGCAGCCTGCGGGCCCATACCGACGCGGCCGCCCGTGCGGCTAATTCCAGCTTCGGGTCAAGCGCCTATCACAAGGGTGGGGATGTAGCCTTTGCCGCAGCGCCGACGCTGACTGATGCGGCCCATGAAGCGGTGCACTACGTGCAGAATGTCGGGCCGGGTCAGCTTGGGGGAGACGTGGGTGAGGCAGGCGATGCTTATGAGCGGCATGCTGACCTGGTGGCAGGGAAAGTGGCTGCAGGGAAGCCGGTAGCGGACCTGTTGGACCGGGCCCCGGGTGGAACAACGGGCGTTGCGCCGGCCCGGGACAACGGCCCGGTGCAGATGGTGCTGCCGAGGTCAATAGCGCTGAGAGGTCTGCTGAGTGTTGGACGCGGGAGATCTGCCTCCGCAGGTAACAGTATTCTGCCGAGAGAATCCGGGATAACGAGACGGGAAGCCATGGCGCGCCGCCGGGATGTCTCAGTAGCGGAAATGAATGAGTTATACGCCAGGCTCAACCACAGTCATTTCGGTTATGCAGAAAACAGGAAAAGAATTATAGAGTCTGGTCTAATGAGAGGCTTAAGCGAGGTATCCTCCGATGAGGATGTGGCTCGCCGTTTTAAAACTTTTGTGCTGACCGGGGACTCGGAATACACGGAGGCTGTTGACCGGGTTATGGCACGAGGTTTCACTTCAGGGGGGGTAGAACCGCTGACCACGGCCCTGATGGACCCTGAAATCTCCAGGGGTTTGAATAAACAGCCGTTATCAAAGGAGAGTTTTTCGGAATTCGTAAGTGATTCCAGGAAGTATGTGCAAAATGACGAATGCAGCATAGGCATCCTGGTAAACCAGACAGGCAGTTCCGGCGGTTGGGAGGTGGCAGGTGTGATCACCCAGTACCTGGAGGGGTATATTGCAACAGATCCGGAAGATCAAAAGGAATTCTCAAAACTGGATGACGATAACAGGGCAGCATGGATAAAGGAAGGCAGGGCCATTGCGCGCGGCATGGAATTCGGCGAGACGGTCATGGGCAAATACCCATGGGCCGAACATCTCGGCGGTACGCTCGACATGTTTGGCACGAAGGAACTTTTGTATGGGCCGGATCCAATCACGCACCAGGATAATCTAATGTACGCGTTTATGGCCGGTGTCGAGCCCCGGTATCAGAGCACAGGTTTGGGAAAATTGCTGTTCCAGGCTATGGATGCGCAGAACTACGCAAAAGGAATCGATGCAGTAATGGCCGAATTTACCAGTATATCCCGCGCACTCGCGCGCACGTTCGGGTGGAAAAAACACAAGGAGATACTCTACAAGGATTACGTGCTATGGCGTTACCTGGCTGCTGACGGCAGATACGACATCCCGCCCGAAGGAGGAAGATATTCCCGGGAAGAGATGGCAAGCATGGGTCTTACCGGTGAACACAGGTATGCACCCTGGGCGGGGATTGATTGGGAAGGACCCCCTCATTATCAAAACACAGACGAAACCCGGTACAAACCGGACCCTCGCTATTCAAGTGGATGGCCTAGCGGACCGGGAGGTGTGAAGCACGCGATTCCCACGGTCATTCGCGGTGGGGTTGCTGCATACAAGACTTACCCGCTACCGGAACTGACACATTATGACGGAAGACTATTGAGCCCGACAGCGCGCAAGAAATCCGGATTTTCCAACTAAGGCCCTGTCTCCCGAACCAGGTACCCGGGAACCGGAACTACCTGTTTTGCCAAGCCCGGCCCAACTACGTTAATATCACACATGGATGTTGCTCTCTCGCCGGTCAATAGTTGATGATTATGTTTGAAACCCTGAAAGAAGATATAAAGGTAGTGTTCGAGCGGGACCCCGCCTCCCGCAGCGCGCTGGAGACGCTGATTGCCTGCCCCGGATACCACGCGATCCTGCTGCATCGCGCGAATCACTGGCTGTGGAACAAAAAACTCTACCTGCTGGCCCGCTTCACCGCGCACGTCTCACGTTTCCTGACAGGCGTGGAGATCCATCCCGGCGCCAGCATCGGCCGGCGCCTGTTCATCGATCACGGCATGGGCATCGTCATCGGTGAGACCTCCGAGATCGGTGATGACTGCTCCATCTACCACGGCGTCACCCTGGGCGGCACCACCTGGCAGAAGGGCAAACGCCACCCGACGCTGAAAGAAGGCGTGATAATCGGCGCCGGCGCCAAGGTGCTGGGTCCGATTACCCTGGGCGCCAATTCCAGGATCGGCTCCAACGCGGTAGTGGTCAAGGACGTTCCCGACAACGCCACGGTGGTCGGCATACCGGGCCGCGTGATGGCAAGGGAATCAAAAGCCGAAGATGAACTGAAAAAAGCGCAACGGGAAGCCATGGCCAGGAAAATCGGATTTGACGCCTACGGCGGCAGTAAGGACATGCCCGACCCGGTCCAGAACGCTATCGACACCCTGCTGGACCACATGCACCAGGTGGACAAGGAAATGGAGGAGCTGAAGAAAAAGCTGGAGAAGGAATAATCCATCGTAGAATGGTCATGACTATTTTACGACAGTTCGTCAAATAGTCATCCCTGTGAATTGACCCCCCTATAGCGTCCTAAGCCCTGCAGTAAATCAATAAAACACTTGATAGTAAGGTAATTATTCCTTACAATTAGGAATACCATAATTTACCGGACAGAGCAGGCAGAACGATGACAACACTAACGATTACCGCCAAGGGTCAGGTTACCCTCAAGCAAAGCCTGTTAAAACATATGGGTGTTGGTCCCGGTCAGAAGATCGAGGTCGATAAATTGCCTGAAGGCAGGGTTGTTGTAAAAGCGGCCAGGCAGGACGGCACGATATCAAACTTTATCGGCTGTCTTTCCCAACAAGCTACACGACCCCTGACAATTGACGAAATTAATGAAGTCGCGGCGCAAGGCTGGGCCGAAGAAAAATGAAAATTACAGTCGATACCAATGTGCTGGTGAGAGTTGCCGTTCAGGACCATCCGGAACAGTCTGCACAAGCAGTAAAATCCTTACAGGAAGCGAGTCTTGTCGCCATTCCACTGCCGGTATTCTGTGAGTTCGTGTGGGTGCTGCGGCGAGGTTACGGGATTTCTGTGAATCTCATAGCTGATGCAGTGAATCGACTTATGAACAGTGATAACGTCGTCATGAACAGACCTGCCGTCGAAGCGGGACTGTCGGTTCTCGATGCCGGTGGTGATTTTGCCGATGGAGTGATCGCCTACGAGGGAAACTGGGCAGGTGCTGAGGAATTTGTCTCTTTCGACAAAAAGGCAGTTTCCATACTCAAATCTCAGGGGAATTCCGCCCGCTTGCTGTCATAATTTCTGCATCATCGGGCCAAGTCCAGGGTAGTCCCGTGCAGACAGAAGGAATTTCCTGGCGCTCTCACCGAGGCCCTGATTTGCGCTCAACCGTTGCCGCGCCTGATCTGCTGAGCGGATCTCGGCGCCGCCGATGGCGGAGATGCCGCGCGCAAACAGCGGGTCGGGGAAAAAGCCCGCGGTCGGTCCAATCATCACCCTTCTTTGCGCTGCGCGGGAGTATTCGAGCACCTCGTCGATTGAATTGTTCAGCAGGGTGGACGCCGTGATCATGACCTTGTTGCAGCCTTCCAGGTCCTGCAGGTCGGCGCTGACCAGGAAATTATCCTGCCGTTTGTGGAACTGCGGTTTTTTCTCGATAACAGTCAGCCTGGTCCCGTTGTTCCTGAGACGCTTTACCAGGGAGGGGAAATAGCCCACCATGCCGACGTGGTCGCTGCTGGTGATGTCCAGTATTCCCATTGAATCCGGCGCGTCCCCGGGCGTGAGATCCGCCTGCCGGAACACATGCCGGGTGATGGCGTTGACGGCCGCCAAGCCCAGGGAACAGTCCGCTTCGTCGGCGCCGGCGCAGTAGCGCACCAGTTCCACGGGATGGCTGCCGCTGAACCTGTCCGGTTGGTAGCGGCTGCCCATACCTTTCTGGGAAGCGCCCAGCCAGGCGTAGTAAAGACCGGCGGAACCGTCCTTGAGCGTGACGATGCCGAATTCGGTATGGCGTCCCGGGCCGGGGTCGGGTTCGGGGATGTATACCCAGTCGACCGGCGGCAGGTCGACCTGCTCCGCCACGGTTTCCACCAGGTTCAGTAATTCGTCTCTTACGGACATGCCTCACGCATGACCGGCAACGATAGCCGCGTACGGTGTGCCGGATAACGGATTGGCCTGTTCGACCTGCAACCCGGCTGCGGCAAAAATAGCCTCGTATTCAGCAACGGTGTAAGTGTCCCCGGCAACGGTCTGGCGCAGCATCTGCATGGCAAACGCCGCGGCAAAAGGCGGCGATATGCGGTCTTCATTGGGGACGAAATCCAGGGTGTAGACCTTGCCGCCTGCGGCCAGGGCTTTTTTCATGCGCAGTAAAAACTCCGAGCAGGTCGCCGGGTCGAAGTGGTGCAGAAAATTACACAGCAGAATTACCCGGTAGCCCGTTCCCGTATCAACTTCAAACGCGCTGCCGGGAATGGTCCTGTAGCGGTTGTCGAGACCGGCATTGCGCGCGTTCTCCAGCGCCACTTCCAGGACATTGGGCCAGTCGACCGCAGTTACCTCGGCCTGCGGATGTTTCTCCGCCAGGGTAATGCCGAAAACACCGGAGCCGGCCGCAATATCCAGTACCCTGACCTGCCCCTCTACATCCTCACCGTCAAGGTCTGCGCAGACAAGGTCGGCCAGCAAACTTGCCGGCAGTTGGTTCAGGCCGGTCATGGACCGGGCGAATTTTACCCACATGAGATGATCGGGCACATCGGACCCCGCTATGGACGTCGCCACCCCGCCTTTCCTCACCGCCTCGGCGACGTCGCCGATGTCCCTGGTGAAAAACGGATCCAGCAAAAAGTTCACGATATCACCCATGAACGCGGGTGAATTGCGGTCCAGGAACACCGCCGAATCCTTGGTCAACGAATACGTCGTACCGGACTTCTCAAGCATCCCCATGATGCACAGGTAATCACACAAAATACGCATGCCCCGCTTATCGGCCCGGCAGTGCCCGGCCAGGGCCTCCGCAGTATTCACGCCCCGGGCGATGGCTGAAAACACGTCCAGTTCCACCGCTCCTTTCACTGCAGCAGAATCACGGTATGCCATGACGGCGTTGAGAAATAGTTCCGGGGAAGGTTGTTTTTCCTGGTTCATGTCGGTTATGTTTCCCTAAGTCTCATAAAGTCGGGAATTAAAACACCATTAACTGATCCAGGCAACCATGACCGAATTCGGGGAAACAGCCGGTAACCATGTATGCATCGTCGGGGCAGGACCGGCAGGTGTGGTGCTGGCCTTGATCCTGGCGAGAAACGGGATACCCCTTACCCTGGTCGAATCACAGCCGGACTTCGACCGTGATTTCCGCGGCGATACCCTGCATGCCTATTCCATGGAAATACTTGCCCAGTTGAACCTGGCCGAACCCATCCTGGAACTCAGTAATTCAAGGATAGAGAAAGCCCGATTCGGCACGGCTCGCGGCCTGGTGACAATGGCTGATTTTACCCGTCTGAAGACGGCGTACCCATACATCGCGCTGGTCCCCCAGGCCCGCTTCCTGGAACGGCTGGTTGAGGAGGCAAAGCAGTATCCTGATTTCCGGCTATGGATTAACGCCACATTTACGGAACTGCTGAAGACAGGCGATCAAACCATCGGGATAAAATGCGTACACAACGACGAATCGAAAAGCATCCCCGCCCACCTGGTCGTCGCGGCAGACGGCCGCAATTCCGCGGTCAGACAGCAGGCGGGCATGGAACTCTGCCGTACCTCGCCACCCATGGACGTGTTGTGGTTTAAATTACCGGTCCCGGAAAACAGCAAGCTGGCTGGCGGCTTGCAGGCGCGTTTCGGCGCGGGCACCATGCTGATCATTATTGACCGGGGAGATCATTGGCAGGCGGGTTTTATCATCCTGAAAGGATCGTACCGGGAATTCCGTAAAGCGGGTCTCGGCGCCTTCAGGGATCAGCTGGCAGAAATCGCTCCGGAACTGAAGGGCGCATTCTCCATCCTGCAGGACTGGTCGCAATGCGCCATTTTATCGGTGCTCACCGGCAGGGTGGAACAATGGCATCGACCCGGACTGCTGTTGATCGGCGATGCGGCCCACGTCATGTCGCCCGTAGGCGGGGTCGGTATAAACTACGCCATCCAGGACGCGGTGTCGGCGGCAAACGTCCTGACCCCGCACCTTGTGCAAGGAACCGTATCAGAAAATGACCTTGCCGAAGTGCAGAGACGCCGCGAGCCGGCAGTTGCTTTCATCCAGCAACTGCAACGGTTTATTCAGAACCGCATCATTGCCGGCGCGCTGAAATCCGATAAGCCGTTTCAACTGCCGTTGCCCATGCGCATCCTGTCCAGGTCTGCCTTTGTGCAAAGGAAATTCGCGCAGATACTGGCGTATGGGTTGAAGCCGGAGTTACTGGATGATGATCTGGTTTAAAACGATTGATTTCATGTCGTTATTCAGTCAAAGCCATCAGGCCATTTGTTGGCTGAATGGTAGATGCGCAGGATGATTACTGAGGTGACGAATCTCACTATAAAGCACGTCCAGTGTTTTTTTGGCAGCAAGCGGGTTATCTGTGATGATGTAATCAAAGATTTCGATTAAATCCTGTTCTGCTTCCGGCGAAATCCTTATTTTCATTTATTCCTTACTATTGCTTGTGTCGGATTTTGTTACGTAGTTCCTCGACGACCGTGTCAAAATCTTTACCGGCGCCTTTTGCAAGTGATAATTGTGCCTGCTCAATACCTGCAATTTGATCGGATTGCTCTGAAATATATTGCTTTAATGCAACTTCAATTACCTGATCCCTTGATTTGTTCATCACCTTTGCAAGCCGGTTCAGCTTGGTTGAAACCTCGTCGGTCGTATGGATGGTAATAGTTGACATGTGTCATTCTTCCAATTAATTACACTACGATTATCTCCCTCCCATCTCAAAGCTGTCAACGGGATATTCGGGATTTGTTCCTGACCAGAATCTTGATAATACCGGTATGGGACGTTAACTTACCCGATATGAAGAAGACTATCATTTCATCGAAAGGCCAGATCGTCATACCAGCCGATTTTAGCAATCAGGACAAGAACGAGGCCGATCAAGCATATGATATTGAGCGCGTGGACAGAGGCGAATACCACCTGGTAGTTGCCGAGTCCCCGAAGAACCTGAGGTTGATTGATACACTCCTTGCGTGTCCGGTTAAGGCCTGGTTTGTGCCTATAGAATCGGAGTCTACCGACACGGTTGGATGACCATCGTGACGAGTCTTATCGCTACCAACGTGTTGTGTAAGGCTACACGGCCGGCGACGTCGGGAACCCGAACACTGGTTTGATGAAATAACAAGGCGTAGTATTTGTATATCATGGGATGTTGAGACGGGGTTACCTTGGGCAGAACTCCTCGCGTATCTGCGCTCCATCGGAAAACCGATGACAGTCAAGGACAGTCTGATTGCTGCAACTGCACTTACCCATGGACTGCAGTTCGCAACCCGTAACCGGCGGGATTTCGAGAATACCGGGGTCGAAATAGTGGACCCGCTAATTTGAGCGACAAGGGCGGAATGGAATAACCAAGGTGCACTACAAGAATTCCTGATTTTATTCAGGAAATTGGTGCTGGAAGGGGGAATATGACTGGGCGAATAACCTGTTGTTTTTAATGTAATTTATATTACTTTCTGATCTTTGCCCAACGATTATCCCAACAAAATTTAGGTTATATAAAAATCAAAAATGTCAAAAATATACTGCCTGTCGAGAAGTGGCCTGATCTCTTCAATATTACGAACAGTGCTGTGGGGAGAGGTCATCAGTTAGTTGAAAGGATGTCTATGAATCACACACCTAACAAATATTTATATTACGGCAGAGCCAAACTCTACAGTTCATTCTTCTTCATTTCCACGGCCCCGATACTGACTGATACGATGAGGAAGTGTATATAGATACTCCAGTAAGAAATCTAGAAAGCCAACCATGTCCCGTGCATCTTGTGGATTCGTTGGATCTTGCTCTGGTTGTGGATGCGCCGAATCATTACCTAAATCGCGAACATGATTGGACCAATCTTTCATAATCGGCGGCAAGGTACCCTTCTCGGCTAGATCATCAATTTCTTGCTTTAGGTTTTTCCCTTCAGCTTTGTTGTCTCTAAGTGCGATTTGCAAAGCACTTCGCGCCATTACAGCGGCAGCATCCCAATTTTCATCTCGTATATTACGTTTTGCTTGGAGCCAGTATCGACCGACAGCTTCTGGCCAATGCTCAGGAAACTTTTCTAATTTCAAAGGGTATGGCAGAACTCTGTAGTTATGAAGGTCTCCGTGATAGTCACCAGCAGACCAAATTACCATTACGTACCCTTTACAGTTTCCACACTCAAGGGTATCGAAGTTCAATTTCTTGTCGGAATTTGGTTTTTTCTTTTCGGCATGAAACACAGTCTCGAAATTTCCCTCTTCCATACAGAATGCACATGTAATTTGGTATACCGCGAGTTTTCTGCCATGAGCCCCATAACCCTCTCCTAATTGCCACCAACTATCCATTCTCAATCATCTCTCTACTCATTATTTCTTGATTCATAGAAGCTTATTTAAAACCTAGTTGGTCTGTATAGATGAAGTACACAACTCAAATCGCCTTTTTTGGCTGTGTTGTAATTTTCAGTTCCCGCACTACCCTGGCAAGCATATTCACCAGCGCATCAATACTGAAATTGAAGATATGACCATTCATCAGTGCGCTGACTTCAAATTGGTTGATCCCTAGCAAGGCATCGGCTTCTTTCTGCTTGAAGCCTATCTTACGAATATGCTCTCGGACTTCCAGCAGTAATTCCGCACGAACTTTCATGTTGGCGGCCTCCTGTTTGTCGAAACCGATATCCTCAAAGATGTTATCTGTCGTGATATTTTTCATAATTGAATACTAATCTGACCTTATCCGGGAAATATTATTAGTCTCCCTGTTTCAAACCTCCTGGAACTGAACCGGTTCGATGGAGTTCAGTACCACGAACAGATAAAATTTATCACCGAAGCAATCAAGAAATTCCGATCTGTCAGTCACCTGGCGACTACCGCCTTGCCAGCTAGTCTAGCGGATATCTACCTGCAGTTAATATTGATTGAACAAAATTATAACAATTATGTCTTGACCATCAGGAATCAACTTGGACAATATACGCCTTTGACGTACAATTAGCAATCATGGTAATCATAGAAACCCGTATCTTTACACGGCGTATCAAAGAATTGATGAGCGATGAGGAGTATAGGGAGCTTCAGGAAGCCTTGGTAAATCGCCCAGGCATGGGCGACATTATTCAAGGCACTGGAGGACTGAGAAAAGTCCGCTGGAAGCATGAAGGACGGGGGAAGAGCGGTGGCGTCAGGGTGATTTACTACTGGATGACGAAAAATGAGCAGATATACATGCTGTACATTTACCAAAAGACTAAACAGGAAGATCTAACGTCTGAACAAGTGAAAGAACTGAAATCGATAGTTGAGAGGTGGACAGATGAAAAATGAACTGTTTAATGAATTGTTGGCCAGCGTTCAGGAAATGGACGAAATTGTCCAAGGAAAAAAAGCGGCTGCCAGGGTCACAAAATTTCCGGAACCAGAGGCCAAGATGATCCGGAAAAAAATCGGACTGAGCCAGAATCAATTTGCTATGTTAATCGGCGTCAGCAAGCGGACGCTGGAAAACTGGGAACAAGGGCGCCGGCATCCGACTGGACCGGCTAAGGCTCTGCTGAGAATCCTGGATGTAGACCCGGAACATGCTGTTCGGGCGTTGCATGGGTAAGTGAGAATTATCTAGGCAAATTCTCTGATCTTTAAGTTCAATATTTTGCCTGACCCAACTGTGGGGGCGACTACTGTTTTTTTGGTTGAGGAACGGAACAGATAAGAAAACTTATGGCCACTTATACTAATGATGCCATATTCCACTATACGGATACGGCAGGCTTACTGGGAATATTGTCACAGGGTGAAATATGGAGCACTGCATACTTTACTACCAGTGATGTATCTGAATTGAATACTGGAGAAGGAATTTTGACCAAGATTTTCAATGAGCAAACATTAGTCTTGGTACTTGCAGAGCACGAGTTTGTAAATATATTCCAGAAGCGTGGAAATAATATCACTCACCATGCAAACAAATTCGAAAGTCTATTTTTCAAAGCTACTATGAACATTCTGCAAATTTACATAACCTGCTTCTGTAAAACTACGGAAAAAGACTTCCAAGATGGTTTGCTTAGCCAATGGCGGGGTTACGGCAGAAAAGGCGGCTATGCGTTGCAGTTTTCCCGGTCCAAGTTGATGAAATGGATAGAAAATACTAATAACAAAACGAAAAGATATAGTTACTTATTAAACGATGTTCATTATGTCCTAGACAATTCACTGAAGGAGCAAGTACTAGAGTATAAAGATGTATACCTAGAGATTTATATGAATTATCTAAAATATAAGGCCTATCAAGAAGAGGAGCAAATACAAGCTAACGAACAGATTGACTTGGCTTCAATAATTTTTTCACCTCCTTTGGCTGGGGAAGCAATACAAAGGTATTTAATGTATCGGTTGCTAACAAAAAACAACCATTTTTCCGAAGAGCGCGAATGTCGAATGAGTTCTCTTATTGCTGAACCCTTTGATGATATTCAATTTTATAATAAGAACGGCATGCTCGTGCCATATATCAAGACGCCCCCTCCATCTGAAGCCTTATTAGATTGCATTGAGGGTATTATTATTGGGCCTGGGGCTTATCAGGATGTCCGCTTTCACAGCGTTAATCGTTTACGAATGTCAAAGGGGCTAGAAATAAATGTTCGCCGTTCCAATATTCCATATATTGACTCCTAGATGTTAGGCTTGGCTGAGGTATGTAATTTGACATCAAATTATCGATAAACAAATCCGATATCGCACTGCTGAGATACGTACCATTAAAGAGTATGGAGCACGCGTGATCGTTATCCGCGCAAAACATCAAACAGGACCGGAACTTGCTGAAATTCTAGTGAAATACCACAGTCGAATTCAAAAGTTTGTTGTACGGGAGAAAGCGCCATTTATAGCCGGGATTAACCGCTCGGGCACCATTTCCCATTATGATATTTGAGCCCGGAATGGCTTGAATTTTTCTCTATCTCCCGGCAACTTCAGCCACCGACGCCGCGGTCTGCCCGAACAGCACCTTGCGGGCCTCCTCATCGTCCTCAAACCGGCGCCGCAGTTCCTTGCCCAGGTCCTTGCCGGCGGCCACCGCCGGTCTGGCTTTCATCCGTTCATCCCAGGCCTTGACGCGTGGAAACCCGTCCAGGCTCTGGTTCACCCGCTCATGCACCACTACCCAGGACCAGGAGGCCATGTCGGCAATGGAATAGTCGCCGCACAGGTAGTCCTTATCCGCCAACTGCTTTTCGATGACGCCCAGCAAGCGGTTGTATTCATCGCCATAGCGACTCAGGGCGTACGGGATTTTCTCGGGAGCGTAATTGGTAAAGTGGCCAAGCTGGCCCGCCATGGGACCCAGGCCGCCTACCTGCCAGAACAACCATTGCATGACGTCTACCCTGGCGCGAGGGTCCGCCGGGATAAAACGCCCGGTCTTCTCCGCAAGGTACATCAGTATGGCGCCTGACTCGAACACGGAGACCGGTTCCCCTTCCACGTCATGGTCGACGATGGCCGGCATGCGGTTGTTGGGGCTGATGGCCAGAAACTCCGGCTTGAACTGGTCTCCCCGCCCGATGTCCACCGGGATCAGCCGGTATTCGAGTCCGCACTCTTCCAGCATTATCGAGATTTTCCAGCCGTTGGGGGTCGGCCAGTAGTATAAATCTATCATTTGTCAATTCTTTCCGCGTGTCTGTGAATTTGGAGGGTTGAAGGCGGGTAACTATAACATGGCAGAATTGGTTTTTTTATCTATACTAATAGGTTAAGAGACAGGTATTTCAAGAGGTGCTTAAAATGATCTCAGCTCGGTTTATTTTACGGGTGTTGCTGCCCGTTCTTATATTCTCTCCCGTTGCAGGCTATACCCAGTCGATGAGTGTCATTGGCGGGGGCTCATACGCCCGTAACTGTTTTATGTCTGCCACCCTGGCCATCCAGTTGAACTCGGCAAGCAAGGAGAGTGTCGAGGAGTGCAACCAGGCCATCCTGCATGGCAGGCTGACCCGCAAGGACCTGTTGGCCACTTACGTCAATCGCGGCATCCTGTACGGCGCCATGGAGGATTATCAGAAAGCGCTGAAAGATTACCGGACTGCTGTTGAACTGGAACCGGTGACAGGCGAGGTCTATGTGAACCTCGGCAACCTTTACCTGCTGAGCCAGAAATATGACGTGGCGATTCAGCAGTACACCACTGCCATTGAACTGACCCTGGCGAAAAACCACATTGCCCATTTCAACCGCGCCATGGCTTATGAGAACAATAAGGACTACGACAACGCCGAGGCGGATTATCGCCGGGCCATGGAACTGTCGCCGGAGTGGGTCCTGCCCCAGCTACGCCTGGAGCGCATGATCCGGAATATACAAAAAGGGCAGACCTGACCTCCGAAAACCCGGGGTCTGAGTTAAAATACACACAGGAAGTAACCGTAACCCCATATTCAAGGAGAGGTCGATATGCCGGATTTTGCCGATATCACCGGCTACCTGCGGAAAAAGGACAAACGGCTGGGGACAATTATCAGTGAAATCGGCGCCTGCGGGTTGGCAGGGCGGCGCGCCGACCTTGAGTTCCTGACCGGCATCATTATCAGCCAACAGTTATCCACGGCCGCGGCCGACACCATAATTGCCCGCTTCCGTGCGCTCTACCCTGACGGCAAAATCACAGCCCGGGGTATTCTCGAAACGCCCGACAACGCCCTGCGTGCAACCGGACTCTCCGCAAGAAAATGTGTCTACATCAAGGACCTGTCCGGGAAGATCAGCGACAACTCCCTGGATCTCGTGAAACTCCAGTCGGCAGATGACGACACCATCCGCCGGGAATTGCTGCAGGTAAAAGGCATCGGCGACTGGACGGTGGATATATACCTGATGTTCGGCCTGGCGCGGCTGGATGTATTCCCGGTCAAGGACCTGGCATTACGAAAGGCAGTTGCATCGGCTTACGGGGTTTCCCCCGATGACATGCCGGCGCTTCTGGAAGTAGCCGGGAACTGGCGTCCCTACCGCAGCGTCGGTTCCTGGTATTTATTCCGTTACAGAAACACTTATTCCTTATAATCAACTAATCACGGCATCATGAATACCCGACTAAAATAGTCAAAAATATACTTGACTAAAATAGTCGGATATGTAAGGATACGCGCCCCTTAACCTGCTGAGACACCTGTTATGCGTTTAACGACGAAAGGGCGCTACGCCGTTACAGCCATGCTGGACCTGGCATTGCACGAGAGTTATGGTCCTGTCAACCTGATGGATATATCCAAGCGGCAGGGCATTTCCCAGGCGTACCTCGAGCAGTTATTCCTGCGTTTGAGAAAGGGCGGCCTGATAGCCAGTTCAAGAGGTCCGGGCGGGGGCTACCGCCTGCAGCAATCCCGGTCCGATATTTCCGTGGCGGACGTGATCCGCGTCGTGGATGAGCAGGTCGACGCCACCCGTTGCGGCGGCAACCAGAACTGCCAGGCTGACGAACGCTGCCTGACCCATGACCTTTGGGAAGACCTGAGCACGCATATTACCGACTTTCTCAGCGCCGTCAGCCTGTCCGACCTGGTCCAGCGGCGTTCGGTGAAACAGGTTTCAGCCAGACAGGACCACGTCCTGGTAAGGATGTGATTCAAGCAACAACAGAGGTAACAACCGATGTCGAATAACCAGATTGCACTAACTGACCGCGCCGCGGAGCACGTAAGGAATTACCTGACAAAAACCACCGAAGGGGTCGGCTTGCGGGTCGGCGTGAAACCCACGGGTTGCTCCGGCTACCAGTACATTGTCGAGGCGGCGCAGGCGGTAAATGAACAGGATACGTCGTTTGAGACAAACGGCGTCACCGTTGTCATCGATGACCACAGCCTCCACTACCTGGCCGGCACGGAACTGGATTTCGTGAAGGAAGGGCTGAACGAGGGGTTCAGGTTTCATAACCCGAACGTAAGCGAGACCTGTGGCTGCGGCGAGAGTTTCAGCATTACCGATAACCCGGCGAACCAGGAATAGGCCATGACAGACGAAACGGCAAAAGTCGAGGAACTGGTACACAAGGATTACGAACACGGTTTCGTCACGGATATCGATGCCGATACCGTTGCGCCCGGCCTGAACGAGGACGTGATAGCGCTGATCTCAGCCAAGAAGGAAGAACCAGAATGGCTGCTGGAATGGCGTCTCATGGCGTTTGAGCACTGGACACGCATGACCGAACCGTCCTGGGCCCATGTGCACTACCCGCCCATAGACTTCCAGGGCATATCCTACTACTCGGCCCCGAAAGCGGGAACGGACGGTCCCAAGAGCCTGGATGAAGTGGACCCCAAGCTGCTGAAGACCTATGAGAAACTGGGCATCCCGCTGCACGAACAGAAAATGCTGGCCGGGGTCGCGGTGGACGCCGTGTTTGACAGCGTCTCCGTGGCAACGACATTCAAGGAAAAACTCGCGGACGCCGGTGTCATTTTCTGTTCTTTTTCAGAAGCGGTACAGAACCATCCGGACATCGTGAGGGAATACCTGGGCAGCGTCGTCCCGGTTGCGGACAACTATTATGCGGCGTTGAACTCTGCAGTTTTCACCGACGGTTCGTTCTGTTTCATCCCGAAAAACACCCGCTGCCCCATGGAACTGTCCACCTACTTCCGCATCAACGCGGCCAACACCGGGCAGTTTGAAAGGACCCTGGTCGTCGCCGAGGAAGGCAGCCACGTAAGCTACCTCGAGGGCTGCACCGCGCCCATGCGTGACGAAAACCAGTTGCACGCCGCGGTGGTGGAACTGGTTGCCCTGGACAACGCCGAGATAAAGTATTCGACAGTACAGAACTGGTACCCGGGCGATGAAAACGGCGTAGGCGGCATCTATAACTTCGTAACCAAGCGCGGCGATTGCCGCGGCGCCGGTTCCAGGATTTCCTGGACCCAGGTCGAGACCGGTTCGGCCATTACCTGGAAATACCCCAGTTGCATCCTGCGCGGCGATAATTCCAGCGGCGAGTTCTACTCCGTCGCGGTCACGAACAACTATCAGCAGGCGGACACCGGCACCAAGATGATCCACCTGGGCAGGAACACGCGCAGCACCATCATCTCCAAGGGCATCTCGGCAGGGAAGGCGCAAAATGCTTACCGGGGGCTGGTCAATATCAGCAAACGCGCCGACAACGCCCGAAATTATACCCAGTGTGATTCCCTGTTGATGGGAGACACCTGCGGCGCCCATACCTTTCCCTACATAGAAACC
Source organism: Gammaproteobacteria bacterium (assembly GCA_965208655.1). Taxonomy (GTDB): domain Bacteria; phylum Pseudomonadota; class Gammaproteobacteria; order Eutrophobiales; family Eutrophobiaceae; genus JAAXHV01. The sequence continues at coordinate 30,827 of CBDBPJ010000007.1, read as the reverse complement.
CGGAACGCGAGCGCGATCGTGGAGCATGAGGCTACCACGTCCAAGATCAGCGACGACCAGTTGTTTTACTGCCGCCAGCGCGGGATTGACGAGGAGGACGCCGTCAACATGATAGTCAACGGGTTCTGCAAGGACGTGTTCAAGGAACTGCCCATGGAGTTTGCCGTGGAGGCGCAGAAACTTCTGAACATTACCCTGGAGGGGGCGGTGGGATGATAATGACGAACAAACAGTGGAATGACAATGTTAACAATTAACAATTTAAAAGTCGGGATCGGCAACAAGCAGATCCTGAAAGGCCTGGACCTGACGGTTAATACCGGCGAGGTACACGCCATCATGGGGCCCAACGGTTCGGGCAAGAGCACCCTGGCGAACGTGCTGGCAGGGCGGGACAACTACGAGGTCATGTCCGGTACGGTCGAATACGAGGGCCGCGACCTGTTTGAGCTTGCCCCGGAAGAACGGGCTCGGGAGGGTATTTTCCTGGCATTCCAGTACCCGGTGGAAATTCCCGGGGTGAACAACATCTACCTGCTCAAGGCGGCGCTGAACGGCATCCGCAAGCACCAGGGCAAAGGTGCGCTGGACGCGGTCGAATTCCTGCAGGTGGTGCGGGAAAAAATGAAGCTGGTGAAAATGGATGAGAGCCTGCTCAACCGGTCCGTGAACGAAGGCTTCTCCGGCGGCGAGAAAAAACGCAACGAGATCTTCCAGATGGCGGTCCTGGACCCGCGCCTGGCCATCCTGGATGAAACGGATTCCGGCCTGGACATCGACGCGCTGAAAACTGTTGCGGAAGGCGTCAATTCATTACGCAACGAATCCCGCGCCATCGTTCTCGTAACCCACTACCAGAGGTTGCTGAACTACATTGTCCCTGATTACGTGCATGTGCTGTCGGATGGAAAGATCATCCGCTCCGGCAACCGCGAACTGGCTGTCGAACTTGAGGAAAAAGGGTACGACTGGGTCAGGCAGGAGGCCAGGGCAGCATGAGTGAGGCAGCCGTCAGCCATTATCTCGCGGAATACGAACAGTTCAGGGATACCTTGACGGCCCCGTGGTTCGCACAACCCCGCGCTGCGGCCCTGGATTTCCTCAGGACCAACGGTTTCCCCTCGCGCAGGACGGAACAGTGGAAATACACCGATGTCACCCCCATCACCAGGAAGAAATTCACGGTCGGGAGGTCCGCACCGGCGGCTGTTGACGATGCGTTCGTGGACAGCCTGCGATTTTCCCGGCTGGACTGCCACGAACTGGTGTTTATCAACGGCAGTTTTTCCGCGGCGCTGTCGCGTAACGAACCGCTGCCCGACGGCGTGACCGTACAGCCGTTACAGTCGGTGCAACCGGATGATGCCCTCCTGCTCGAATCCTGTTTCGTAGACGGGGAGATCAAAAACGCCTTTTCCGCGCTGAACACGGCATTTGTCAACGACGGTGTTCTTATCCATGTGCCGGACAACACGGAAGTCGCCATACCCATACACATCATTTACATTAGCGGTCAAGCTGATGCAACGTTGATGTCGAACCCGCGCAACCTGGTTGCGCTCGGCCGGAATGCCGGGGCAAGCGTGATCGAGTCCTTTGCCGGCATCCCCGATACCGAGTATTTAACCAACAACCAGACCGGTATCCTGGGCCGGGCCGGTTCCCGCCTGGACTATTACAGTATCCAGCAGGAAAGCCAGCGCGCATACCATATCGGCAATACCCGCATCCGGCAGCAGGCCGACAGCAGGGTTGACTGTCACGCCCTGTCCCTGGGTGGGAAACTGGCGCGCAACGACATCGACGTCGAACTGGACGAACCGGGCGCCGAGGTGAAGCTCAACGGTCTGTATCTGACCAATAACCGCCAGCATGTCGACAACCATACCCTGGTTGAGCACAAACAGCCCCATACCACCAGCCATGAACATTTCCGGGGCGTCATGAACGGGCATTCCCGCGCCGTTTTCAACGGCAAGGTGATCGTGCACGAACAGGCCCAGAAGACGGAGGCTCACCAGTCCAATGCGAATCTGCTGCTCTCCGGCAACGCCGAGGTCGATACCAAACCGGAACTGGAAATCTACGCGGACGACGTCAAGTGCAGCCATGGCGCAACGGTCGGACAACTTGATGAAAACATGTTGTTCTACCTGCGTTCCAGGGGGGTCGATGAACATACGGCCCGGAGCCTGCTGACCTATGCCTTTGCCGACGAGATAATCCGCGATATCAGGTTCCCCGAAATCCGCGAACGGCTGGAACACAGCATTGCCGGCGAGTTGCCCGACACCGACCTGATAGAGGAGTTCGTAAAATGAACTACCCGCAGGCCGTGCAGGCAGATACGGGGCCGGCAACAGGTTTCCCGGTGGAGACGTACCGGCAGGATTTTCCGATCCTGGAGCAGACCGTGCGCGACATGCCCCTGGTCTACCTGGACAACGCGGCAACCGCGCAAAAGCCGCGCCAGGTTATCGAAGTTCTGGATGACTATTATCGTTCCTACAATTCCAATATCCATCGCGGCGTGCATACCCTGAGTGAATTGGCAACGGATGCCTACGAGACCGCGCGTAAAAAAATTCAGCGCTTCATCAACGCCGAATCGCTGCAGGAGGTTATATTCGTACGCGGCACGACGGAGGGGATAAACCTGGTTGCGCAAAGCTACGGCAGGAGCAGGCTGGGCGCCGGGGATGAAATCATCGTCTCGACGATGGAACACCATTCCAACATCGTCCCCTGGCAGTTGTTGTGCGAACAAACCGGCGCCACCCTGAAAGTCATTCCGATCAACGACGCCGGCGAACTGGATATGGACGAGTATAAAAACCTGCTGAACGAGAGGACCCGGATTGTTGCGATCGTCCATATCTCCAATGCCCTGGGCACGATCAACCCGATTGCAGAGATTACCGCGCAAGCCCATGCTGCCGGCGCCGTGGTAGTTATCGACGGCGCCCAGGCGGCGCCCCATACGAAGCTTGATATGGCCGCGCTGGATTGCGACTTCTATACCTTCTCCGGCCATAAATTGTTCGGCCCCACCGGGATTGGCGTGTTATACGGAAAACAGGCCTTGCTGGAAGACATGCCGCCGTACCACGGCGGGGGCGACATGATCAAGATGGTCACCTTTGAAAAAACCATGTACAACGACCTGCCCTACAAGTTTGAAGCAGGCACGCCTTACATCGCCGGGGTAATCGGCCTGGGCGCGGCGGTTGACTACGTCAGCGACGTCGATTTGGACAGGATTCATGACTACGAACACGGGTTGTTGCAGTATGCCACCGAGGCTGCCGCCGGCGTGCCGGGATTGCGGCTGATCGGCACGGCCGCCGACAAGGCAAGTATCTTGTCCTTTGTTATAGACGGGATTCACCCACACGACCTGGGCACCATACTGGACCACGACGGCATAGCCATCAGGACCGGACACCATTGCGCCATGCCGGTAATGGAACGGTTCGGCATCCCTGCCACGGCCAGGGCTTCCCTTGCCTTTTACAACACGACTGAAGAAGTGGACAAGCTGGTTGCGGGGATCGACAAAGCGAAAAACATATTCAAATAACGGCAATGTTCGACTTAAAAGACTTATACCAGGAAGTGATCGTCGATCACAACCGCAGTCCAAGGAATTTCGGCGAACTCGGCCCGCCCGGGAGAAAACTGGAAGGTTTCAATCCCTTGTGCGGCGACCGCCTGACATTGTACCTGGACCAGGATGAAGACCGGATTGCCGATATTAAATTCAATGGTTCCGGGTGCGCCATCTCCATTGCATCGGCATCGTTGATGACGGAGGGCGTCAAGGGAAAATCGGTACGGGAAGCCGAGACGGTCTTTGCTGGTTTTCACGAACTGCTGACGTGTGCCGACCTGGAAATCGATATGGCCCGCATGGGAAAACTGGCGGTCCTGGCCGGCGTGCGGGATTATCCCAGCCGGGTCAAATGCGCCACGCTATGCTGGCACACCCTGCATGCATTACTGGCCGGTGACGAAGCGCCGGTATCCACGGAGTAATTATGTACAGCAACGACCCTGTTACCGTTGTGCGTGACTGCGAAGCGATACTGATTCCCACGGGTACGCCCATCTCATTGCCCGAAGGCAGCCTCGTATTTATAACGCAGGCGCTGGGAGGAAATTACACGGTCAACATAAACGGCAACCTTGCCCAGGTGGGCCCGAAGGACGCAGACGCCCTCGGCTTTGACGCATCGGGCTATATCAACCAGGACCTGGAACCCAATGAAGACGGATCCGTCAATGAAGAACACCTGTGGGGGCAGATGCGCACCTGTTATGACCCGGAGATCCCGATCAACATCGTCGAACTCGGCCTGATCTACGACTGCCGGATCTCACATTCCGACGCGGGGGAAAACCAGGTGGAGGTGCTCATGACTCTTACCGCGCCGGCCTGCGGCATGGGCGATTTCCTGGCAGCCGACGTACAGAGCAAACTCGCCGTCGTGCCGAATGTCGGCAACGTCAGCGTTGAACTTACCTTCGACCCGCCCTGGAGTCCGGAGATGATGACAGAAGCTGCGCGCCTGGAAACCGGCCTGCTGTAACACGGATACCAACCAACGAAAAAGAAGTAAAACGCTATGTCTGTTGAACAAACCCTGTCAATAATCAAGCCCGATGCGGTAGCCGGGAACCTGGTAGGTGCGATATACCAGCGCTTTGAAAACGCCGGGCTTAAAATCGTTGCGGCAAAGATGCTGCGCCTCGACGAACAACGGGCCGCCGAATTCTACGCGGTCCACAGGGAAAAACCTTTTTTCCGGGAACTGGTGGATTTTATGGTATCCGGGCCCATTATGGTGCAGGTTCTGGAAGGCGAAGGCGCCGTTGCGAAAAACCGGGAACTGATGGGCGCCACGTTTCCCAGGGATGCCGAGCCGGGCACTATCCGTGCAGACTATTGCGAACGCGACGGCGACCAGGGAGAAAATGCGGTACACGGTTCTGACGCCCCGGAAACTGCCCTGGACGAGATCCGCTTTTTTTTCGACGCAGACGAAATTTGTCCGCGCAGCAGGTAATCCGGCGTGAATCTGTTCGATCTTGACCAGGCCGCCATGCGGGACTATTTCACCGGCATGGAGGAAAAACCTTTTCGCGCGACGCAAGTGATGAAGTGGGTTTACCACCAGGGTGTAACCGACTTCGACGCCATGACCGATTTGAGTAAAAGCCTGCGCGATCACCTGGCCGGCAATACGGATTCACCGCTGCCGTCGATTATCTCTGAAAAGATTTCAACGGACGGCACCCGTAAATGGCTGTTGCAGGTCGATGCCGACAACGCGATTGAAACCGTCTTCATTCCGGAGACCAGCAGGGGCACGTTGTGTATTTCCTCGCAGGCCGGTTGCGCTTTGAACTGCACCTTCTGCTCGACCGGCAAACAAGGCTACAGCCGCAACCTGTCAGTGGCGGAGATCATCGGCCAGCTCTGGTTGGCCAACAAACAACTGGGTTATTTCGCCAGCCGCAAGCGCATCATCAGCAACATCGTCCTCATGGGTATGGGCGAACCGCTGCTCAATTTCGACAATGTAGTAAAAGCCGTCGAATTGATTACGGATGACCTCGGATTCGGACTGGCGAACAAGCGCGTGACCCTGAGTACCGCGGGCATTGTTCCCGGCATCATCAAGCTGTCTGAATGCAGCAGGATCAGCCTGGCCGTTTCCTTGCACGCCGGCAATGACGCGCTCAGGGACGAACTGGTGCCGATTAACAGGACATACCCGATACGTAAGCTGTTATCCGCCTGCCGCCGCTACAGTGAAGCCACCGGCGGAGAACCCATCACCTTTGAATATGTCCTGCTGAAAGGGGTAAATGATTCCCTGGCTGACGCTCGGGAACTGGCGCAGCTGCTGAAAGGCTTCCCGGCCAAGGTAAACCTGATAATTTTCAACCCGTTTCCCGGTACGGAGTACAGCCGGTCATCCATGGAAACCACTGACCTGTTCCGGGATATACTGGTCCAATCCGGCATCATTACCATTACCCGGAAGACCCGGGGCGATGATATTGATGCAGCCTGCGGGCAACTGGTCGGGCGCGTGAACGCGCGCGCCGCGCGCAGCCAGACCCGGCGCACGGCAAACGGGTGCGCCTGACCCGGACTGCTTTTCAAGGTTGACATGTCCGATAACCAGAATAATGAAATACGGTCTTCCGCCGGCACATTCCTGAAGCGACTGCGTGAAGAAAAAAACCTCTCCATAGAAGACGTGTCTAACAAGCTGTACCTGCAGGCTCACATCATAGAAGCATTGGAGCAGGACGATCATGAGCGCCTGCCGACCGGGACTTACGTCTACGGTTACCTGCAGAATTACGCAAAATTACTGGACACACCTGCAGATCAGGTTGTGGCGATGTACAAGGATGATATAACGGAGCAACCGGAACAGGTCCCGCAACGTCAATCCAAGCCGAAACCCGAGCAATCGAAGAAATGGCCTTACACGATTTTATATCTCGTGGTGTTTGCCGCGTTACTGCTGCCGTTCACCTGGTGGCGCAGTCATCATACGCAGGAAGCGACAATTTCTGCCGGGGCGGGCGGCAACCAGCCCGGGGGCAACGCTGCGACGAGTGGCCTGTCCTACCCGATCACGATTGTCGAACATCCTGATACGCCGTTCTATCGAGCGCCAAACACGGAACGGGCGGCGTCGGCGCAACAACCGGGTCTCCGGGCAACGAACCCTGACAGGGAATTTGACAGTCCGGCAGACCCCTACGACGGGAATACGATTACCACCGGCATAGGGCCTGACTCAATCAGGATAGTCCTCACGGAAGATTGCTGGATCGAAATATTCGATGCCAACAACGATAAAGTGTTTTATGACCTGTCCAGACGCGATCAAATACTGGTGCTGAACGGCAGCGCCCCGTTTTCCGTGCTGCTGGGTAATGCGGAAGCGGCGGCCGTAGAATTCAATGCCATGCCCATTGACACAACCCCTTACATGTCACGGATAGGTATGGCCCGCTTTGTGCTCGGTGAGGAGCAGGCCCGCCGCTGATGGAGAAACTGCAGGCCGTCAGAGGAATGCACGATACGCTGCCCGGGGAGGCATCCGCATGGAACCTTCTCGAGCAAACCTTGCAATCCGTTCTGCAATCGTATTGCTACCGGGAAATCCGCTTTCCCATTCTGGAAAAAACCGATCTGTTTTCCCGCAGCATCGGCGCAGGGACGGATATCGTGAACAAGGAAATGTATACCTTCCAGGATCGCAACGGCGAGTTCCTGACCCTGCGCCCTGAAGGGACGGCAGGGTGTGTGCGCGTCCTGCTGCAGCACGGATTACTTCATTCCGGCCCGCAAAGGATCTGGTACCAGGGACCCATGTTCCGCCATGAAAGACCGCAGAAAGGACGCTTGCGGCAGTTCCACCAGGTCGGCGCCGAAGCATTCGGCATAGACAGCGCCGATATTGACGCCGAGATCATCATGCTGTGCGCCCGTATCTGGCATGTGCTCGGGATCACGGACGTGCGCCTGGAACTGAACTCGCTCGGTTCTTACCCGGCGCGCCAGGAATACCGCAGCCTGCTGGTCGAATACCTGTCCGATAACCGGGAACAACTGGATGAAGACAGCGTCAAGCGCCTGGAAACCAACCCGTTGAGAATTCTCGACAGCAAAAACCCGGCCATGCGTACAGTGATCGGGGCGGCGCCGTCGCTGCTCGATGCAATCGATGAAGAATCTGCAGAGCATTTTGCCGTGTTGCGAGAACTGCTGGATGCAAACGGTGTTGCATATGACATAAACCCCAGGCTGGTACGCGGGCTCGACTATTACAACCGCACCGTATTTGAGTGGATCACCGACAGGCTTGGCGCCCAGGGCACCATCTGCGCAGGCGGACGTTACGACGATCTTGTCGCACAACTGGGCGGCAGGGCTACCCCCGGGGTAGGTTTTGCGATGGGGCTCGAGCGGATTCTCGACCTGATGCAATCCGGCACTGCTGAACCGGGTTCGGACACTCCCCGGGTGTACCAGGTACTCGTGGGGGACGCGGCGATGAAAACCGGCATGAAACTGGCGGAACAGCTACGCGATAAACTGCCCGGGCTAAGGCTTCTCATGCACTGCGGCGGCGGCAGTTTCAAGAGCCAGTTCAAAAAAGCTGATAGATCACAGGCGGATTACGCGCTGATCCTGGGCGACGAGGAAGTTGCGAAAAATACCGTCCAGATCAAACCTTTGCGCGAGGATACGGAGCAATACGAAATCAGCCAGGACGAACTGGCCGATGAGATTGCCAGGCTGCTGCCCGGCACTCACTCTCCCTGACCTGCAATCTCCGGCAAAGATTAACCGGCGCTGACTTGAAAATTATCCCGGTCAGTTAAAATTCCGGCGCACACTGACAGACCAGGTGGCCGGCATGCCGTACACGCCCTCTACACCATTGTTATTGGCAAAGCCCGTGATGATATAAGCCTCGTCGGCCACGTTGCGTCCCGCCGCGGTAACCGACCATGCATCGGCGGCATCGCGCCAGGTCAGCGAGAGATTCAACAGGGTATAGGCGTCTTGCACCAGCAATGGCGTATTCCGGTCATCATTGGCGACCTTGCTGGTATGGGACAGGTCAAGCCGCGGCGTCAACGTGCCCATATCACCCAGGTTGATGGAATATTGCGCAGCGGCGTTGATATTCCATTCCGGCGCGTTGATCAGGTCATCATCAATGTCGAAAGCGACACCCTCATCCAGCTTGACATATTCCGCATCCAGGTAGCCTACGCCGACCTGCAGTAACGCGTCGGGTACAGGCACTGCGGTCATTTCCAGTTCGAACCCGAGGATTTCCGCTTCTGCCGCGTTGACCGTGGACAGGCCTATGGTGCCTGCACTGTCACTCTCGTCAGAGGTGACCTGCATATCCGTGTAGTCGGTGAAAAATACCGCGCCGTTGAAGCGCATGCGATTATCAAGCAGGGTGGTTTTGAAACCGCCTTCGTAGACCTTCACGAACTCGGGCCCCGCAACCGGGGCTTCACGCTTTGCCGGAAAGACCCGTTGAGTGAAGGCGCCGGCCTTGAATCCTTCCGAGTAGGAGACGTACGTCATGATATCGTCGGTCCAGCGGAAAGACAGGTTGACATAGGGTTGCACCTCGCTGGCATTGGAATGGGCCGGTACCATGGGTAACACGCAGGAACCTTCGGTATTGGCAGGTGTCAGCGGCGTCCCCTCACAATCAAACGGCGAGGCAGGCGCTATGGAAAGCGGGAACGGGACACCCCTGTCGATACCCACATGGGAGTCCGCGATAAATTCCTTTTCCTCGTCCGTATACCGCACGCCCGCGGTCAGTGATAACCGGTTCGTCACGTCAAAAGTGCCCTGGGCAAACACGGCCTTGCTCTCGTTGTCTATCGTGCCGCCGCTGTCGAATACGGTATTGAACGGCAACTCAACCACGTCCAGGTGCTTGCCCGTTTCCTTCAGGTAATACAACCCGATCATCCATTCCAGGCGATCTTCGAACGCGTTGCCCAGCAATTGGAGTTCCTGGGTGGTCTGTTTTTGCTCATAGTCGTTGGCGGTGCGGACAATCACGTGGACCGGCAGCTTCGAATGGCCGGTATCCCGGGACCAGAAACCGTCTTCCACCCGGCGGTGCGCGGAAATGGATTTTACCGTCAGGTTATCGGTGATATCCCATTCCAGGGTGCCGCTGACACCCCAGACATTCAACTCGGAATCCGGGCGTACGGCAACCCCGAACCGGTCATTGTTACTTAGTTCCGGCGTCGCGCTCAGGTGGCTGCTCCAGGTCTTGAACGGCCCTACCACCCATTGATCGTTGTAACATTTGTCATTTCCGAACCGGGCAGGGTCAGTACTAACCACGAAACCGCCGCAGGCCGGGTCGCCGGATACCAGGTTATTAAGTTTGGGGAAGAACCCGTCTTCCGCCACGTCGATCAGCACATTGGGCGCGGGCGCCTCATCGGTAGTGGAGTAATCTCCGGTTATGTCCACCGTGATCGCGTCGGACGGCGTCCAGCGGAACGCCAGCCGGCCGGAGAGGTCTTCGTTATCACCCAGGTCCGGCCCGTCCCCCAGGTTTTTCACGTAACCGTCCCGGTTCCTGGTGGACAAAGAGAGGCTGCCCGCCAGGCTCTCGCCCATGGGGATGTTCACATAACCGTTGGCGTCAATACGGTCATAACTGCCCGTCGTCACCTCCACCCGGCCGAACACCCTGTCGGTGGACGGCTTCTTGGTAACCACGGAGATGGCGCCGCCTATGGTATTTCTTCCAAACAATGTGCCCTGGGGGCCGCGCAACACCTCGATCCGTTCCACGTCCACCGTATCCATGACCTGGCCGATGGTACGGGCGATATACACCCCGTCCAGGTAAATACCCACACCCGGGTCAACGGGCAAGGCCCAGTCGGCGCTGCCGACGCCGCGGATCATGACGATGGCTGCCGAATTGCCGGCAGCGATTGGCGCGGTAAAATCGAACACGACGTTGGGGGTGAACTCACCCAGGTCGGAGAAGTCAACTGCGCCGCGTTCCTCCAGGTCGGTAGCAGTGAATGCCGCGACCGATATGGGCGTGTCCTGCAAACTTTCTTCACGCTTTCTGGCGGTTACTACAATCTCCTCCAGGGCACCCGCCTGCGCGAGCAATTCGGAAGATGTAGTTACGAGCAGGCAAGCGGACAAAAAAAGCTGGAAAATGCCAACTGCATATCCGGTTTTGTTCCTGGTGTCGGAATTGGTCATATTAGTTCCCCTGTGGAAATTATCTACGCAAAGGTGCCGAGTTTACAGGCTTTCGCCAAGCATGTCTTATGAAATAATATATCCCGAAAATATCGTTGTTTCATATGACCCGTGAATCACCGGGAAGGGTCTTGTTACAACAGGACTTGAGGCGGATTATCATTTATAATCGCTCATTTACTGGAAACTTGGAGAACTTCTTGGACGCATACTCATCAGAAACGCAACAGGTCGAGGAAATTAAGAAGTGGTGGCGTGAAAACGGCTTGTCCGTGGTGCTCGGCCTGACACTGGGTGTATCCGGCATTTTCGGCTGGCGTTACTGGCAGGACGTGAAGGTGGAACAGGCAGAAGCCGCGTCCGTTCTGTACTCCGACATGATCGCCGCCTTCGTGAACGATGATACGGCAGAAGCTCGGGATAATGCCGACAGGATACTGGCGGATTACAGGAACACCAGTTACGGTGTCTTCGCCATGCTGGGACTGGCCCGGCTGGCCGTAGCCGATGATGACCTGGACGCCGCCGAATCACACCTGCGCGAGGCGCTTGAACAGAACAGGGATGCCTCATTTTCTCACGTCATCCGCATGAGGCTGGTGCGCGTCCTGATCAGCCAGGACAGGCTGGATGAAGCAAGCAGCATGATAAACCGGCACGGAACAGGAGAGTTTGCTTCCGCCTATGACGAGTTGATGGGAGATATCAGCGCCCTGCAGGGAGACTTCGAAGCCGCGCGCGCTGCATATCAGCAGTCCATCAACGGGGCGCTCGCCGCGGGACGGGATATTTCCACCCTTGAACTCAAACTCAACAATATTGGACAATAGCCGTCTCCGGTAGTTGGTTCTTGGTTGCTGGTTACTGGAAACTGAACATGCGATATATCACCCTGCTCATAGTTGCGGTAATCCTGTCAGGCTGCGCCGCGACGGAAAGAGTGACAAGTTATTTCAAGGGGGGCAGCGACAACGCCGAACCTCCCAACCCCCTGGTCGAATTCAGGCCGCTTGTCAACGTTATCCAACTCTGGAAAAAAAATAACGGCGTAGGTACGGACGAACAATACCTGAAGCTGGCGCCGGTCATCGTCAATCAGCGCCTGTATATTGTCGATTCGGCCGGCAGCATCGGGGCAATGGATGCGACAAACGGCAAACGCTTATGGCAGAAAAAGATTGCCGCGTCTGAATCAATCGACGGAAAATCCGGCTGGTTACGGGGTGGCGGTATCCAGATAACGGGCGGCCCCGGCTACGGTGAGAATACGCTCATGGTCGGTTCCCTAGAGGGTGAAATCATATCCCTGTCCTCAGAAAACGGCAGTGAACTGTGGCGTACACGGGTTTCCAGTGAGGTGCTATCCGCGCCGCAACGGGACTCGGATATCGTTATCGTCAGGACAATCGACGGCAAGGTATTCGGTATCGATGGCGACAAGGGAAGAAGACTGTGGATTTATGACCGGACGGTACCGCCGCTGACTCTCAGGGGCACGAGCACGCCGGCAATAGACAGCGGCATCGTGGTAGCCGGATTCGACGGCGGAAAAATGGCCGCGCTGGATGTGCGCACCGGTAAACTGCTTTGGGAAACCAGCATATCCGCCGCCCGGGGACGCTCCGAACTCGAACGGATGGTCGATATCGATTCCGAACCCATGATAGTAGACGGCACTGTCTATATCGCCACGTTTCAGGGCCACGTAGCGGCGGTGCAACTGGAAACAGGCCGCATCCTGTGGAGCAGCGATCTCTCTTCCTATGCCGGTTTCAGCGCGGATGAACAAAACATCTATGTCAGTGACGAGGAAAGCCATGTGTGGGCGCTGGACAGGTTCAGCGGGTCGGTACTCTGGGAGCAGGATAACCTGCACGCCCGGGCGATCACCGCGCCCGCTGCTATCGGCGATCAAATCGTCGTAGGCGACCTGGAAGGATATTTGCACTGGATCAGCAAAAAAACCGGTGAGTTCACCGCCCGGGAACGACTGTGCAAGGACCCTGTCATTGCAAAACCTATTGTAGTCGGCAAGATAGCCTACGCATATTGCAGTGACGGCCGCCTGGCTGCCTATACCTACCGATGAATACAATTGGAAATTACGAATTACGAATTGGGAATTGAAATAAATAAGTCGTAAGGGGCAACTTGCAGGGCGCCAGACTCACAACATACCAATATGACTTTTTGACATTCAGGCTGCAGCCATTCCCAATACGTAATTCTTAATTCTTAATTCGAAATTCGAAATTCCAAATTGATCCCCCCATGACCCCTGTAATCGCCATTGTCGGTTGTCCCAACGTCGGGAAATCCACTTTGTTCAATCGTCTGACGCGTTCCCGTTCGGCGCTGGTAGCGGATGAACCGGGCGTGACCAGGGACAGGAAATACGGTTATGCCAACCTGCACAATTCAGGCATGCTGGTGTGTGATACCGGTGGGATAGCCGGCAGTACCGAAGATCATCACCAGCTAGTGGAATCGGTCAGCGGGCAGACCATGCAGGCCATGGAGGAGGCAGATGCGGTCGTATGGCTGGTAGACGGCCGTTCGGGGTTGACGGCCGGCGATATTGAACTGGCCGCAATGATGAGGAAACTGGCGAAACCGGTGTTACTGGTGGTAAACAAGATCGACGGGATAGGCCGGGAGACCGCAATGTCCGAGTTCCATTCGATGGGCGGGTTTGCCGCGCCCATACCGGTTTCGGCACAAGCCGGGGACGGCATCAGCGAATTGCTCGATGCAATCGCTGTATCATTACCGCAAGCCAGCGCGTCGCCGCCAGAAAACACCGGTGCCGTCAAAATTTCCGTTATCGGCCGTCCCAACGTCGGCAAGTCGACCCTGGTTAACAGGATCATCGGGGAAAACAGGGTGCTGACCTCCGACCTGCCGGGAACCACCCGCGACAGCATAACGATCCCGTTCCGGCGCCGGCAGAACGACTACTTGCTGATAGATACGGCCGGCATTCGAAGACGCCCCAAGGTAACCGGCAAAATAGAAAAGTTCAGCGTCATAAAAAGCCTGAAAGCCATTGAAGAATGCAACGTCGTCATATTGGTGCTGGACGCCCGCGATGTCATTTCCGACCAGGACCAGACCCTGCTCGGAATAATCAGCCAGTCGGGCAAATCCCTGATTATCGCGGTTAACAAGTGGGATGGCCTGAGCCCCCACCAGAAGGCGACCATTGAGCGGCAACTCGAAAGGAAGACCGGTTTTATCGACTACGCCGTTACCCGGCACATATCGGCATTGCACGGGACGGGAATAGGAAAACTGTTCGACAGCGTAGATAAAATTATCCGCTCACGACAGCAGGATCTCAACTCGTCAACCGTAACCGGCATTCTGCAGGAAGCGCTGGCGGCAAATCCTCCACCCCTGGTAAGGGGGCGGCGCATCAAGCTCAAGTATGCCCACCTGGGAGGAAACGACCCGGTGCGCATCATCATCCACGGAAACCAGACCAGGGATATCCCGGCAAATTACCGGCGTTATCTGGCCGGCCATTTCCGCAGGAAAATGAAGTTGACGGGAACACCCGTATTTATCGAGTTCAGGCAGGGTGATAATCCGTACAAGGCGTTCCGCAATACCCTGAACAAGCGCCAAATCCGCAAACGCCGGCGCCTGATTGAGCACAGCAGGAAGAAATAGCGTTAATTTACCGGATAACGGTCGCGGATTAACGTCAGTATGCGGGCAGCGTCATCCGTTGCTTCCCATTCATCATCTTCATTAACCACGATCAGTTCGGTTTTGTTGCCCACCCCTGTCAGGCTGATTTGATACGAAGCCTGCGCTGCTTCCGCATCTTTCCAGAAAGCCAGTTTGGAGAAAAAGCCTTTCTTCCTCTCGCGCATTTCGGCGGCGGTCACCTGGTAAGAACCTTTTGCCGCATCCCCGCCGGTTACCTGGAGCCCGCTGTTGCGCAAGGCGACCCCGGTATTTTTCCAGGCCTGTTCAAAGGCTTCCGGAATGGTCAGGTACATTTTACCCTCGCCGGCGTCAACCATCCGGAGCTCCCGGCCCGAACCGGCGCGGGGGGCAGCGCCGGCAGCCTCTTCAGAGGCTACTGCGGGCGCGGGCGCGGGTTCAGCGGCAGATTTGCCGGCGTCAATGAACAGGCTGAGATCTGCAACCAGTTGCCGCTCCGCTCTCGCATCCTTGTCATGGTCAAGCCAGTCTGCGTTCTCATCGAGCCGGGTCTGGCGCTGCTGGCTGATGACCAGCATGGTAACGTCCGGGCTATCGCCTTGTTCGGCAAAGATCTTGTATTTATAACGATACAGCAAGCCGGTTTGTTCAGCTGCCTCGGACCAGCCCGTTTCCAGCACTCCCAGTTCCTCATCCTCCAGTTCGATGGGGTAGTTTTTTGTCTCGAAAAATTCGAGCAGCGCCGGCCAGGCCAGGTACAACGGCATGGACAGGGATAACCATTGCTCGTCAGTATCCGTTGTCCCCATGGCTGTCTGTGTGCTCGCCGGTCCACGCGGGTTCCTGTATCGGGACAAGGTGGCAGGCGCCTCATTGGGAATATTCATGGAATCATTCATAGCGTCCGCAGTCAGGTCGGGGGGAATCTCCAGATCGGGCATGCTTTCGCTTTTTTTGTATTCGGTTTTCTTATCAGGCAGTAGTTTCCCGACATCAGGCATATAAGCACAGGACGTCACGAAGCATAAGCCGCTCACACCCAACACGAACTGTAAAATCGTTTTTTTCATAAATCACAATACCTCGGCTTGTTTCATTGCGGCTTCAACCTGTGGACAAAACTCTCCGGACAACCAGGTCATGGGCAAACGGATGCCGTCTTCAATAAGACCCAGGCGCGCTACAGCCCACTTGGCCGGAATCGGGTTCGACTCCAGGAACAGGGACTGGTGCAATCCCAGCAGTTTTGCATCAAGCGCCTTCGCTGCCTCCCGCTGACCGGCGCGCGCCAGCCTGGTCAACTCATGCATGGCAGCCGGTGCGACATTGGCGGTCACGGAGATAACGCCGTCACCCCCCATAAGCATAAAATCACACGCTGTTTCATCGTCGCCGCTCAACAGTAAAAAATCATGGCCGCACTCTTCCCGGATTGTCCCGACACGCGTCAGGTCGCCCGTCGCTTCCTTGACGCCGACGATATTATCAAGCTGTGCCAATGCGGATACGGTAGCGGGTAACATGTCGCAGGCAGTACGCCCGGGAACATTGTACAGAATCTGCGGGATAGCCACGCGCTCGGCGACAACTTTGAAATGCTCATACAAACCCGCCTGGGTCGGTTTATTGTAATACGGGGTTACCAGCAGACAGGCATCGGCCCCTGCCGCCCTGGCGCAGTCCGTCAATTCAATCGCTTCAATAGTTGAATTTGCACCGGTTCCGGCGATGACGGGGATACGCTTGTTGACGATTTGCACAACCCGCCTGATGACCTCACAGTGCTCTGCCGTCATCAGGGTGGCGGATTCGCCGGTGGTGCCGACGGCTACGATACCGTCAGACTTGTTCTCGATATGGTATTCAAT
This sequence comes from Gammaproteobacteria bacterium, assembly GCA_965208655.1. GTDB lineage: Bacteria > Pseudomonadota > Gammaproteobacteria > Eutrophobiales > Eutrophobiaceae > JAAXHV01. Next base: position 14,474 of record CBDBPJ010000007.1, on the reverse strand, counting down.
CACCCTCTCCAGCCCCTCCGGATCGACCTGTGTCTCCGGTCCGACACCGCTCTTCATGGGGGTGACAACGGCAACAAGACTACCCGTAAACATATCGCTTGTACTCTGCAAGGTGATGACAAATCCGATGCATTCCTGTCGTTCCCCTGCTGGCACAACGTCACATATTGCGTATAATGAGGGGATATAAGTCCGTTGTTGTATAATAAAACAAGTATGGTACTTGTCCGTCCCGCTAAAGACAAGATAATCAGGAAACTGCGTATTTTGCGGGATTCGTTTTTAATACCGGCGCTATAAACCCCTCACCCGGACCACATTAATGATACAGTTTCTGGCCCTGACCGTGATCGGCAAGCACGATCCCGCCCTGTCCGAACGATTGACCGGCGCCATAGCTGAGTGCGGCTGCAATATCCGGGAAAGCCGGATCACCATTCTGGGCCAGGAATTTTCCATGCTGTTGCTCCTCTCCGGAAACTGGAATGCCGTTGTAAAGGTTGAAGATGCCCTGAACAGGCTGGGAAAAGAACTGGATTTATCGATCAACATGCGCCGGACCGAATTAAACAAGTCGCAAAAAAACCTGATGCCGTACGCCATAGACGTCGTATGCAGCGACCGTATCGGCGTGGTAAACCGTATCACCCGCTTTATCCTGGATAACGGCATTCAAATCCGGGACTTGTACACAACCACTTACGAGGCATCTCACACCGGTACCGAGATGTTCTCCCTGCACCTGACCATCAATGTCCCGGTGGAAATTTCCATTTCCTCGCTGCGCAACGACTTCCTGGAATTCTGCGACCAGCTTAACCTGGATGCAATCATCGAACCGGTAAAATAAGGATAATACTGAATGAGTACTGTAAACACAGGCGCCACGGTTCCGGACTTTGAGTTGCCGGCTACCGGTGACAAAACCATAAAATTATCGGGCCTGAAGGGAAACAACGTAGTTATCTACTTCTACCCCAAAGACAGCACACCCGGTTGCACTCTTGAAGGTCAGGACTTCCGCGATAATATCGAAGAATTCAACTCGTGCGGGACGATCATCCTTGGCGTTTCCAGGGACAGTATAAAATCCCACGAAAAATTCAAAACAAACCAGTCGTTCCCTTTCGATCTGCTGTCCGACCGGGATGAACTGCTGTGCAGGCTGTTCGACGTCATCAAGGAAAAAAACATGTACGGCAAAAAGGTGATGGGGATCGAACGCAGCACGTTCCTGATTGACGCGTCGGGCACGCTACGCAAGGCGTGGCGCAGGGTCAAGGTAAAAGGGCACGTCAATGAGGTGCTGGAAGCGGTAAAAGCGCTCTGAATTAACAGGAAAAAATCAATGGGTCAGACTCGATTGATTTTTTCCGGCCCAAATACCCGCGGTTTCCTGCTTAACCACCTGCTTCAGACAATTGCTCCTCGCTGGTGGGCCAGACATTGATCAAGGCCTTGACCAGCGTGGCCAGCGGGATGGCGAAGAACACGCCCCAGAACCCCCATAACCCGCCAAACACCAGTATGGCGACGATGATCGCTACCGGATGCAGGTTGACCACGTCCGAAAACAGGATCGGCACCAGCACGTTGCCGTCCAGGAACTGCAGTATGAAATAGGCAACGACCAGCCAGATGAAGACCGGTTCGAAGCCCCACTGGAAATAAGCCACCAGGGCTACCGGCAACGTCACCACGGCGGCGCCGATGTAGGGGATCAAAACCGACAGGCCCACGGTAATGGAGAGCAGGGAAGCGTAATTCAATCCGAACAGAGAGAAAACGATGTACGAAGTCACCCCGACGATGGCTATCTCATAGACCTTGCCGCGTATGTAATTGCCGAATTGAGCATCCATCTCCTGCCACAGGTGGCCGACCAGGGTGCGGTCACTGGGCAGGAAACGGCTCAGCCAGCCCAGGACCACGTCCTTGTCCTTCAGCAAAAAGAAAATCATCAAGGGCACCAGGATCAGGTAAATCAGAACGGTTATGATGGCAGGAATCGACGCCACCGAAACGGACACGATACCCTGCCCGAAATCACTGGCGCCGCGCCGCAGGGCAAGGCCTATCTCGTTAACCAGTTCGGCGGAAATGATGTCGGGATATTGTTCCGGCAGGTGCAGCAACAGTTCCTGCCCGCGGCTCAGCATGCCTGGAAATTCCTGGACAAACTGACTTGTCTGCCCGGACAGGATCGGCAACAGGCCGATCACGATGAAACCCATAATCAGGATAAACAAGAGGAATACCAGCGAGACGGCCGTTAATCTCGGCATCTGCCTGGCGGTCAGTTTCACAATCGGCCCTTCCAGCATATAGGCGATCACGACCGCTGCGAGCAACGGCGTCAGCATGCCGCCCATAAAATAGAAAACGACAAAAGCGGCAACCAGCAGAATTACCAGCACGGCAGCCTGGGGATGGGTAAAATAGCGCCGGTACCAATCGTTTATAAAGTCGAACATGTGTTTACCTCTAGTCACCGGCCAATCGCAGATATCTGGGACCAGTGTAACAACACCGGTCCAGCTGTGTGTTCCCGGTTTATTTTGAGTATTGTTACACTGACCCCGAATATCCGATAACCGGCAACGCCTGCATGATAACGTCAAACAAGGTAATAGACCAGACGGGCATGGCTGTTTACAGTTCGCTGCTGATGCACAATCCTTTCCCCCGCCCGACCCGACCATGGAACCAGACTCCCTTGCAGCCGCGATAAAGACCTGGGGAACGGAAATCGGCTTCCAGCAGGTGGGCATTACCGGCATCGACCTTGCGGAAGACGAACACCACCTGCTCGACTGGCTCGACCGGGGTATGCACGGGGAGATGGCTTACATGGAGCGCCACGGCAGCAAACGTTCCCGGCCCGAGCGCCTGCGGCCGGGTACCTTGCGGGTAATTTCCGCGCGCATGGACTACCTGCCCGCCAGGGCAAAACCTGCGCAATCAGTTCTGGATGACGGGAAACTGGCTTATATATCGCGCTATGCGCTGGGCAGGGATTACCACAAGGTGATGCGGTCCCGGTTGAAGAAATTGGCGCGCCGGGTAGAGGCGGCCATCGGTCCCTTCGGTTACCGGGTTTTTACCGATACCGCGCCGGTGCTGGAGAAGGCGCTGGCGCGCAACGCCGGGCTGGGCTGGATCGGGAAACACAGCAACCTGCTGCACACCGAGGCCGGATCATGGTTTTTTATAGGGGAGATATACACCGACCTGCCCCTGCCCGTGGACCAAAAGTTTGCCGGGGAACACTGCGGCGCCTGCCGGGCGTGTATCGACGTCTGCCCGACACGCGCCATCGTCGCGCCTTACCGGGTCGATGCCCGGCGCTGTATCTCCTACCTGACAATTGAATACCGCGGCGTCATACCCGAGGAGTTCCGCGTTGCGATAGGCAACCGCATCTACGGTTGTGATGACTGTCAACTGGTCTGCCCCTGGAACAGGTTCGCACAGAATTCCGCTGAGCCGGACTACCTCCCGCGCCACCGGCTGGATTCGGTCACACTGGTCGAGTGTTTTCTCTGGAGTGAAAGCGACTTCAATAACAAAACGGAGGGCAGCGCCATCCGGCGTATCGGCTACGAATGCTGGTTACGCAATGTTGCCATCGCCCTGGGTAACGCACCCGGTTCAGCAGCGGTCATCGATGCCCTGAATTCTCGCAAGGACCATCCCTCGGCCCTGGTGCGCGAACATGTGAACTGGGCCCTGGCGCAGCACCGGGAAGCGCTCAGGTAGAACAGCCGGGCACGTCTGCGGCGTACGCCGATATTCTTGTTTCGGCTAACCTGGCATATTCGGGGTCGATTTCATAGGCCACATAATCCCTGCGATCCTTCAAGGCAGCAAGGCAAACCGTCCCGCTGCCGGCGAACGGGTCGAGAACCACGTCATCCCTGAATGAATATAACTGGATTAACCGGTGCGGCAACTCTTCCGGAAAAGGCGCGGGATGGCCTATTTTATTTGCCGACACCGCCGGGAAATCCCAGACGCTCCTGGTCCACTCGAGGAATGCCTCCCGCTCTATGGTGCTCTCCCTGCCGGTTTTGTCCCTGGAAAACGACCCCTTGGAAAACACCAGGATATACTCGTGAACGTCCCGCAATACCGGGTTAGCCGCCGATTGCCAACTGCCCCAGGCGGTGGATGAACCGGCGCTGGACCCCTTGTTCCAGATGATTTCACCACGCATCATATAGCCGATGGAGCGCATAGCTTCCATGATGTAGCCGTGCAACGGGATATAAGGCTTGCGCCCCAGGTTCGCCACATTGATACAGGCGCGTCCGCCGGGAACAAGGACCCGGTAAGTCTCTTTCCAGACCTTACCGAGCAGGTCCATGTATTCGTCAAGGCTTAAATCCTCGTCGTATTCCTTGGCGGCATTATATGGCGGCGAAGTGATCATCAGGTGGACACTGTTGTCAGGCAGTTCCGCCATGTGTTCGCTTGATTTGCAGAAAATCCTGTTTAAATTCTCCTGCGGGATCTTGTTTTCCTTATAGCCGGTCTTCTCCTCTCTGCCCAGGCCCTGGTACATCCTGGTATCGTAAAACGCGGAAGCATCATGGCTGCTTCTTCCAGGCGCGCCGAATGCGCTCGTCGCCGTTCCTTGTTTGCGTTTCCGGGGCCGGGTCACTATCTCATTCCGTAAACGCAAATATTCTCGCCTGGGCCTGGGAGCCGTCCTTTACCGGCAGCACGCCGATCACGGCAACTGCGCCCCTGGTGGGCAAATCATCCAGGTTGTTCATGTTTTCGACCTGGAATCTTCCTGCGCCAAGCATAAGCTTGTGCACGGGAAAACTTAAATCGTTACCCGGGTCCAGGCTCAGTGTATCTATGCCTATCCCGGCGACGTTCCGTTCCACGAGCAACTGCGCGGCCGCAACGGAAAACCCGGGGAAATGCAGCACGCCTGCCTCGTCCGGGTTGACATAGGCCTGCGGGTCGTCAAACTTTTTGTACCAGCCTGTGTTCATGACTACCAGGCTGCCCGGCATGATGCGGCCGTTACGGTCCTCCCAGGACAGGACGTCAGCGACGGATAATTGATAGTCAGGCTCCAGCGCGACCTTGTCCTGGACCCTGATGACTGCAACGGGGAGCACCAGGTCATCCAGGCCCAGTTCGTTAACGGAGGCTCCCCCTTCGATGAAATGCGCCGGCGCATCGATATGGGTGCCGTTATTCTCCCACATGGAAAAACGATGCATGCGGTAGCCCGCGTCATAGTCAGCCAATCGTTCAATTTCAAAGCCACCCGTACCCGGCCAGAACGGCATCTCCGGGTGCATGGCGTGGGTCAGGTCAACCACCCGGCGCGCGCTGAACGGATGTGCCAGATCGTCCGGGTAAACACCGCCAGACAGGCAAAAACACAGGAGAAACGCGCCGCACGATGTGATCTTGTTTTTCATGTCGCCACCACCGGTAGTGTTATACGGAATCGAATAATGAGTTAAAGGGAAACTTTAACCCGGAATCATATATTATTCGGCCATGGAGCATACAAGTTTACGGGAAGCGATTATAGGCGCCGCGCGCGCACTGCAAAAAAACCGGCTTGGCACTGGCACCGCCGGCAACGTCAGCGCCAGGGTCGGGCAAGGTTACCTGATAACGCCGACGGGAATGGATTACGAGGCGCTGGCGCCTGCGGATATCGTCAGCATGGACATGCGCGGCAAGCACGCCGAAGGGGACCTGAAACCCTCAAGTGAATGGCGCTTTCACCAGGACATCTATACACAACGGCCGGATACACACGCCATCGTCCACACCCATTCCCCCTATGCCACCGCGTTGGCCTGTACCCGCCAGGACCTGCCTGCGTTTCACTACATGGTCGCCGGCGCGGGCGGCGCTTCCATTCGTTGCGCCGAGTACGCCACCTACGGTACCCAGGACTTGTCCGACCACGCACTGGCCGCGCTGGCGGGCCGCCAGGCCTGCCTGCTGGCCAACCACGGCGTCATCGCACTGGGCAAGGACGTGGGCGCCGCCTTCAAGATGGCGCAACTCGTAGAGGAACTGGCCAGGCAATACCTGTTAAGCCGCATGCTGGGGTCTCCCGTGCTGCTGGATGAGGCTGAAATGGACGTCAACCTGGAAAAATTCAAGGATTATGGCAAACAGGATTAGCTGTCGCCGGGTTCCCCGGCGCATACTCCGGTATTAGTCCGGATGGAGCTCTGGCAATACATCATCCTGTTCCTGGTTGGTATTGTCGTCGGTTTCGTCAACGTCATGGCAGGCGGCGGTTCGCTGCTGAGCATCCCGATCATGTTGTTCATGGGCGTCCCCGGTCCCGTCGCCAACGGCACTAACCGGATCGCGATAATCGCGCAGATGGCCACGGCGGTCGTTGCGTTTTTCAAAAAAGGATATTCAAATTTCAGGCTCAGCCTGTCCCTGGCCCTTGCCGCGCTCCCCGGTGCAGTGGCCGGCGCCTATGCCGGAACCCGCCTCGAAGGTATCTGGTTTAACCGTATTGTCGCAATCATCACGCTGGCCGTAATGCTGCTTATGGCTATTAAACAGGATGAGAAAACCTATGCCGGGACGCCTGCTGAAAAACCGCGCCTGCTGCTTGCCCATATCCTGATGTTTTTTGTGGGACTTTACGGCGGTTTTATCCAGATCGGGATCGGTTTCCTGTTCCTGCCCATACTGAACAGGACCCTCGGACTTGACCTGGTCAGGGTCAACATGCACAAGACCTTCATTATCAGTTTTTACACCACGGCCGCCCTGATCGTATTCGCCTGGCAGGTGGAGATCTTCTGGGTTTTAGGCATCTGCCTGGCCGTAGGCACATCCATCGGCGCATGGCTCAGCGCCCACGTGCAGGTAAGCAAGGGCGAATGGATTATCAAGGTAGTGCTGAACACCGTACTGGTGCTGATCATCATCAGACTGCTATTCTTCAGTTAAGTATCCGGGGTCAGGGTAAAAATACACAGCAACGAATAATGCACGTTAAACCGGAAGACCTGAAATGCTGGAAATGCGGCGCCGGCCTGGACTACCTGCTCATGCCGTTGTCCAGGAGCGCCCACTGCAAGGCCTGCGAAGCGGCGCTGCACGTGTGCAGGATGTGCCGGTTTTATGATCCCCGGGTTGCAAAGCAATGCCGCGAACCCGTCGCCGATGCGGTCAAGGACAAGGACCGGCCGAATTTCTGTGATTATCTCGAATCAAACCCGCAGGCGTGGGAACCCGCCGATCATTCGGAAGCGGATAGCGCCGCCTCGGACCTGAATGCCCTGTTCGGCCTGGACGCGCCGGGTGGGGCAAGCGGGACGGCTGCTTCGGCAGACCAATCCCGGCAGGAGCTGGATGACCTGTTTGATTTGGATAAATAACGCCTGAGCAACTCCAGGTTGATCCCGTAGCTCTCCTAACCGATAAGCGCGCGCAGCTGCGCGCCGGGATCATCAGCCCGCAGCAACGCTTCACCTATCAGAAAAGCATGCACGTCGCGGCTACGCATGAGTTCCATGTCCGCACGGCTGTTAATGCCGCTTTCCGTCACCACGGTCCGGTCATGGAACACGTCCGGCAACAGGCCCAGCGTCGTTTCCAGGGATGTCTCAAAGGTATGCAGGTTGCGGTTGTTTATCCCTATCAGCGGCGTGCGCAGCAGCAGGCCGCGTTCCAGTTCCTCGCGATTGTGCACCTCCACCAGCACGTCGAGGCCAATATCGGCAGCAGTTGCCGCCAGTTCCTGCAGGCGGATGTCGTCCAGGGCAGCCACGATCAGCAGGATGCAGTCCGCCCCGATGGCTTTTGCCTCGTACACCTGGTACGGGTCGATGATAAAATCCTTGCGCAGCACCGGCAGATCGGTCGCGCTCCTGGCCTGTTGCAGGTGCCTGTCGGAACCCTGAAAAAACTTCTCATCGGTCAGTACGGACAGGCACACAGCCCCGGCGTCCGCATATGCCCGTGCAATCGCTTCCGGGTCAAAATCCCCGCGGATGACACCCTTGCTGGGCGATGCCTTTTTGACCTCGGCAATAACCGCGGCCCGGCCGTTGCCGATGGCGCTGCGGATACACCGGTAGAAACCCCGGGCAGGAGCTGTATCCCTGATTTGCTGTTTCAACCGCGCCGGGGACACGGCTGATTTCCTTGCGGCAACCCATTCCTGCTTGTAATCCAGTATGGTTGCCAGGATATCGGTCGTATTCAACGCTGTCAGCCCGCCAGCCGGTTTGTCAGCGACGCGAGTTCCTGTAACTTTTTCAATGCCGCGCCGGAAGCAATGGCCTGCCTAGCAAGTTCGATCCCCTGTTCCACATCCGGCGCCAGACCGGCAACGTAAACGGCGGCGGCGGCATTCAGCAAGACGATATCCATGGCCGGTCCCGGGTTGTTCTCGAGGACGGAGAGCATGATGCCGTAGCTTTGCTCTGCGCTGGTGACGACCAGTTCGGAGACAATTCCGGGTTTGATACCGAATTGTTGCGGCGTGATTTGATACCGGGTGATGAACCCGTCCTTAAGCTCGGCCACGTCGGTCGGCGCAGAGTTGCTTATCTCATCAAGTCCGTCGTGCGAGCGAACGACCATGCAGTGTTCGCTGCCAAGCCGTTGCATGACCCTGGCAAACACATCCAGCAGTTCCGGCTGGTAGACGCCGATCAGCTGGCGTTTGACGTATGCCGGGTTGGTCATGGGCCCCAGCAGGTTGAATACACTCCTGGCAGCCAGTTCCCGGCGCGGCCCTGCCGCATACCGGGTCGCCGGGTGGTGGGCCGGGGCAAACATGAAACCTATCCCCACCTGGTTGATGCACTCAGCCACGTGGCCCGGTTTCAGTCCCAGTTTGACTCCCGCCTGTTCCAGCGCATCGGCACTGCCGGAGCGGCTGGAAATCGAACGGTTATTGTGTTTTGCAACCTTGCCCCCGACGGCCGCGATAACGAAGGACGCCGTGGTAGAAATATTGAAGGTGTGCGCACCGTCGCCGCCGGTGCCGACGATATCCACCAGGTGGGGGCCGTCAACGTGTACTCTTACGGCAAATTCGCGCATCACCGAGGCTGCCGCGCCGATCTCCTCGATTGTCTCGCCTTTCATGCGCAGGGCTACCAGGAAGCCGCCGATTTGCGCTTCGGTCATTTTCCCCGACATCATGTCTTGCATCACGGCCCGCATGATATCCTCGGGCAGGTCACCGCCGTTGATGACTTCGTTCAGTGCGGACTGGACACTCATCAGTGGGAACTGATTCGGAGAAAATTCCTGAGCAGGTCATGACCGAAAGTGGTCAGTATCGACTCGGGGTGGAACTGTACGCCGAAAACGGGATAATCCTTGTGCCTTACCCCCATGATCTCGTCGATCCCACCGTTGTCCATCCTGGTCCAGGCTGTGACTTCCAGGCAGTCAGGCAGCGATTCCTGTTCGATCACCAGGGAGTGGTAACGTGTTGCGACAAACGGGCTTTCCAGCCCGCCGAAGACGTCCGAACTTTCATGATAAATATCGGACGTCTTGCCGTGCATGATACGGTTGGCATGGATGATGCGCCCTCCCAGGGCCTGGCCGATACTCTGGTGTCCCAGGCATACCCCTAATATGGGAATTGTATCCATGAACTCGTTAATGACGTCAACCGATATGCCTGCTTCGCTCGGGGTGCAGGGTCCGGGCGAGATGACGATATGTTCCGGTTCGAGTTCGTGGATTCGCTCCAGGGTAATCTGATCGTTCCGGTAAACACTTACCTCCTGGCCCAGTTCGCCGAAGTACTGGACCAGGTTGTAGGTAAAGGAGTCGTAATTGTCGATCATCAATAACATGGCCACCCCCGCACTATCCCCCGGCAACCTGTTGCAATGCCTTCCTCATGGCGCCGATGACGCCAGCATAATCGGCGCTCCCGAAAATCGCCGACCCGGCCACAAACGTGTCGGCGCCGGCGGCGGCTATTTCGGCAATGTTCTCCACTTTCACGCCGCCGTCAATCTCGAGGCGAATATCCATCCCGGAGGCATCGATGATCTCTCTTGCCGCGCGCAGCTTGTGCAGCGCGGCGGGGATGAAGCTCTGCCCGCCGAAACCGGGGTTGACGGACATGATCAGTACCATATCGACCTTGTCGATGACGTGGCGGAGATGCTCCAGCGGCGTTGCCGGATTAAACACCAGCCCGGCGCGGCAACCGTTATCCCTCACCAGTTGCAGGGTCCGGTCAACATGCCGGCTCGCCTCGGGATGGAACGTGATGATATCGGCGCCGGCGGCGGCAAAATCGGGGATGATCCGGTCCACCGGTTCGATCATCAGGTGCACGTCCATGGGCGCCGTCACGCCGTAATCCCGCAAGGCGCGCACGACCACCGGGCCGAAAGTCAGGTTGGGCACGTAGTGGTTATCCATCACGTCCACGTGGATATAGTCGGCGCCGGCCGCGAGCACAGCCTCCACCTCCCGGCCCAGGCGGGCCATATCGGCGGACAGTATTGAAGGGGCGATGATGTAATCGGACATAGACGCGGATTATATCGGACTTGAGGGGGTGGGGCTATTTTATACTGACCCTGAACATTCCAGGCAGGTGAGCGTCAGACGTTGAAGCGGAACAGTATCACGTCGCCGTCCCTCACGATGTACTCCCGCCCTTCCAAGCGCCACTTGCCGGCGGTTTTTGCGCCCTGTTCGCCGTGGTGTTCGACGAAATCATCATAGGCGATCACCTCGGCGCGAATAAATCCCTTCTCGAAATCCGTATGGATAATGCCGGCGGCGCCGGGGGCGCTGGTTCCCTTCCTGATGGTCCAGGCCCGGACTTCCCTGGGCGTCATCGTAAAAAAAGTGTGCAGGCCAAGCAGTTCATAACCGGCCCGAATGAGCCGGTGCAGACCGGGTTCGGGCAGTCCCAGGTCACGCAGGAACTCGTTCCTGCTGTCTTCGTCCAGTCCGGCTATCTCGGTCTCAAAACCAGCTGATACGGCGAGCAGGTGAGCGCCGTCCGCGCGTGCGCGCGGCGCCAGTTGCACCAGCGATTGATTGGTGGAAACGCCGGTTTCCTCCACGTTGGCGATATACAGCACCGGTTTTTCCGTCAGCAGGCCCAACTCCCGCGCCATGCCCCGTTCCGCGCTCCCCGCCGGCAGGGTTCTGGCAGGCGCGCCGGTATCAATATGGGCGGCCAGGGTTGCCAGTTTCCGGCAGCGTTCCAGCGCCTGTTTATCGCCGGTTTTTGCGACTTTCTCAGCCTTTTGTGAAGCCCGCAGCGCGGTCTCCAGGTCGGCCAGGCACAGTTCCGTGTTGACCGTGTCCAGGTCGGCCAGCGGATCTATCCTGCCGCTGACATGGACAATGTTGTCATCCTCAAAGCAGCGCAGCACCTGGGCGATGGCGTGCATCTCGCGGATATGACCGAGAAATTTGTTGCCCAGTCCTTCCCCTTTCGATGCGCCCGCGACCAGGCCCGCTATGTCGACAAATTCCACATGGGCAGGCACAAGTCGTTCCGGCCTGGCAATCCGGGCGATAGCCTGCAACCGGGCGTCGGGTACGGGCACTACGCCTGTGTTGGGCTCAATGGTGCAGAACGGGTAGTTCTCGGCGCTGACGCCGGCATTGGTCAAGGCATTGAACAAGGTGGATTTGCCTACGTTTGGCAACCCGACGATCCCGCATTTGAAACCCATTACGGTATGTCTGCGCGGTTTATTGAGTGTGCAGGCGGGTCATGGCCTTGTCCAGTTCTTCGCTGAACAGAAAAGGCAGTATTTCCATACCTCTTTGCAGGGCCTCGTTGATCAACTCCGTGTCACCGCTGCCGGGTCTTCCCAGTACGTGCGCCAGCACCCGGGTTTTGTCCCCCGGGTGGCTCACCCCTATTCTCAGTCTCAGGTAATCTGAAGCGCCGAGTGTTGCGCTGATGTCACGCAGCCCCTTATGTCCGCCGTGACCGCCACCTTGTTTCAGGCGAATCACGCCCGCTTCCAGGTCTATTTCGTCGTGAACAACCAGGATTCGTGCAGGCTCGATCCGGTAATAGTCGGCAACGGCATGAACTGCGCGTCCGCTGCTGTTCATAAAGGTGGCCGGTTTGAAAAGCAGGCAATCAATACCGGGAGTCCTGATGCGGCCGAGGTCGCCGGAAAATTTTTTCTGGACGGTGAAGCTGACCTGGTACTTTTCGGCAAGCCTGTCAACGAACCAGAAGCCGGCATTGTGACGCGTCGTCGAATAATCAGCGCCCGGATTACCCAGGCCTGTTATGAGTTTCAACCCGGTTGGTTCGCTCACCCGGAAAGTAGAAGATTATGGTTTGCCCAGGAACCGGTTCCCTTCCTATTCTTCTTCCGTATCCGCCTCTGCCTGTTCCTGTTCCTCTGCTTCTGCCTCTACACCTTCCAGTTCTTCTTCCTCTTCCTCTTCCTCTAACACGCCCTTGGGCAGGTGCACGGATGCCACCGATGCAGATGCATCCCCGCCATGAAACAAGGCATAGATTTCGACCCCCTCGGGCAGCTCGATATCGCTGAGATGCACGGTATCGCCCAGATCCATGTCTGCCAGGTCCACGTCGATGAATTCAGGCAGGTCCTTGGGCAGGCAATTGATTTCCAGTTCGGTCATTGTGCGGCTCACCACGCCGCCGCCGGTCTTGATACCCGGGCTAAGGTGTTCATTGATGAAATGAATCGGCACCCGCATGGTGATTTTCTGTTTCTCGTCAATGCGCAGGAAATCGACGTGCAGAATTTCGGGTTTATAGGGATGTCTTTGTAAATCCTTTAATACGACCTGCTCACTTTCGGAGTCGAAATTGATGGTCAGGATGCTTGAGTAAAACGCCTCATGTTCGAGCCGGTGCAGCACATCATCATGCAGCACCGATATCGACTGCGGTTCTTTATTCGCCCCGTATACGGTACCGGGAATTCTGCCTGAACGACGCAGGCGGCGACTTGCATTCTTTCCCAGCTCGTTACGCGGCTGTACCTTTAATTCATAAGCTTGCATTTCATAACTCTCAATCAATAAACATGGAACTCAGCGATTCTCCCTCGGAAATCCGGCGGATACTTTCCGCCAGCATTGCAGCAACGCTGAGTTGGCGGATTTTATCACATTCTGCGGCAGTATCACGCAACGGGATGGTATCCGTGACGACCAGCTCATCCAGCTGTGATGAATTGATATTATCCAACGCCTTGCCTGACAGTACCGGGTGTGTGCAGTACGCGACGACCTGGTTGGCGCCGAAGTCTTTTCAGCGCGTTGGCTGCCTTGCACAGCGTGCCGGCAGTGTCCACCATGTCATCCACGATAATACAGGTCCGGCCTTTCACATCGCCGATAATATTCATTACCTCGGACTCGTTCGCCTTTGGCCGGCGTTTGTCGATAATGGCCAGGTCCGTGTCATCCAGTTGCTTGGCAATGGCGCGCGCCCGGACCACACCGCCTACATCAGGCGAAACGACGATCTGTCTTTCATATTTGTGCTTCCATATTTCGCCCAGTAACACCGGGGTCGCATACACGTTATCCAGCGGCATATCGAAAAAGCCCTGGATCTGATCGGCGTGGAGATCCACCGTCAATACCCTGGAGATGCCGGTGATGCCGATCATGTCCGCCACTACCTTGGCCGTGATGGGAACCCTAGCCGACCTCGACCTGCGGTCCTGGCGCGCATAGCCCATGTAGGGAAGCACGGCCGTAATCCGCTCCGCCGACGCCCTCCTCAATGCGTCCGCGATGATCAGCATTTCCATTAAATTATCATTGGCGGGCGTACACAGTGACTGCAGGATAAACACGTCACGCCCGCGTACATTCTCCGCAATCTCCACCATGACTTCGCCGTCGCTGAACCGGCCCACGTTGATCTTGCCCGTGGGCATGTTCAGACGGCGCGCGATTTCAGCCGCCAGCACCGGGTTGGCATTCCCTGAAAACAACATTACATCGTCTAGTGACATCGATTTTTCCCGCAATTTTTCAATCTGGCAGGGGCGCCAGGATTCGAACCTGGGAATGCAGGGATCAAAACCCTGTGCCTTACCACTTGGCTACGCCCCTATCAAAATCTGCGATCTCCAGCACGACCCGGTGTACAGTTATAACAAAGTGGTTTCAACAAGGAACGGCGGTGGACTTTTTATTGTAACACAGCACGGAGTGGGTGGAGGAATAAAACTAGCGCAACTGGCTGTCCTTGCTGCCGCGCCGGTTGTATCCGCTGGAAAAGGCCTGTTCCTTATCATGATCGGTCTGGCAATTAACGCAAAAACGCACACCGGGGACTGCCTGTTTCCGCTCGGCAGGAATCGTTGCTCCGCATTCCTCGCACAGGTCCAGGCTCTCGCCTTCGGGCAGCCGGCTGCGTGCGTGTTTTACCGCATCTTCAATACTGGCATCGATCTGTTCCTGTACCGCCCCGTCGCGGGACCATCCACCGGCCATCATTTTCT
>CBDBPJ010000006.1:0-456933 GCA_965208655.1 Gammaproteobacteria bacterium | reverse complement strand
TCAACAACACCGGCCAGGGCAACAACCCCCGGGTGATTTTTACCGGGCCCGACACGGCCGCCACGGCCGCCAGTGTCACCCTGACGTTGAGCGCCACCGCGGACAGCACGACGGAGACCGGCGGCGAGACCGTCGATATCGATCTCGGCACACTGAACACCAATTCCGGGACGAACCTCGGCGGCGGCGCCGCGGGCACCGTCACCCTGGCCACCTTCTCCATTAACGACCCGGCGCAGGCCACGCCGGTGGTGAGCATCACCCGCGGCACCTCCCCGGTGACCGAGGGCACCGCCGCCACCTTCACCGTCAGCGCCGACCCGGCGCCGGCCGCAAACCTGGCCGTGAACCTGACCGTGGCGGACGCGCCCAATGCGGACTTCGTGACAGCCGGCAACCAGGGCGGCAGCAAGACCGTGACCATCAACGCGAACACCGCCACGGCGGCCTACAGCGTCCCCACCGCGGGCGGCAACAGCGAGACCGAGGACGAGCCTAGCGGCCCGGTGACGGTCACCGTCAACACCGGCAGCGGTTACACCGTGAGCAGCAGCGCCGGCGCGGCCGCGGTGACGGTCACCGACAACGACGCCACCGCGGTGACCCTGGCCGGCGCGGCCGGGAACGTGGTGGAGGGCGGCAGCAAGACGTTCACCGTGACCCTGGGCCGGGGCCTGGTGAGCGGCGAGGCGCTCGACGTGCCGCTCAGCTTCGCCGGCGCCGCCGCCCGGGGCACGGACTACACCACGGCCTGCCCCACCTCCCTGCCCACCGGGGTCACCTGCGCCGATCTCAACAACACCGGCCAGGGTAACAATCCCCGGGTGATCTTCACCGGGCCCGACACGGGCGCCACGGCCGCCAGTGTCACCCTGACCTTGAGCGCCACGGCGGACAGCACGACGGAGACCGGCGGCGAGACCGTCGATATCGATCTCGGCACACTGAACACCAATTCCGGGACGAACCTCGGCGGCGGCGCCGCGGGCACCGTCACCCTGGCCACCTTCTCCATTAACGACCCGACACAGAACACGCCGGTCATCACCATCGCCCGCGGCACCTCCCCGGTGACCGAGGGCACGGCCGCCACCTTCACCGTCGGCGCCGACCCGGCGCCGGCCGCAGACCTGGTCGTGGGCCTGACCGTGGCGGACGCGCCGGGCAGTAACTTCCTGGCCTCCACCCGCGAGGGCAGCGGCAAGACGGTGACCATCGCCGCGAACACCGCCACGGCGACCTACAGCGTGCCGACGGAGACGGACTCCACCGACGAAACCAACGGCCCGGTGACGGTCACCGTCAACACCGGCAGCGGCTACACCGTGGGCGACCCGGCCTCGGCCGCGGTCACGCTGCACGACGACGATGCCACGGCCGTGCAGCTGTCGATATCGGACGCGAGCGCCACCGAGGGCGACAGCACCGACACGGCCCAGCTCTCCGTGCGGCTGACGGGCCGGCTCCTGGTCCTGGGCGAGAGCCTGGCGGTGCCGCTGCAGTTCAGCGGCGGCGCGCCGGGCACGGACTTCACCCTGGCGCTGGAGACCCCGGCCCCGACCGGCGTGACCTTCAGCGGTTCCACGGTGACCTTCACCGGCCCGGCCTCGGGCACGACGGCCAGGACCGCGCGGGTGCTGCTGCGCGCGAGCGAGGACGCCGACACCGAGGATGAGACCGTGACGGTGTCCATCCCGGCCTCGTCCTCGACGGGCGCGCCGCGGCTCACCGCGACCGGCCTCGGCGGCGCCACGGGCAGCCGCTTCGGCAACGGGCAGGTGACGCTGGTCGATAACGACGAGGCCGACAATGACGGCGGCGGCAATAACAACAACGGCAACAATAACAACAATGGCGGCAACAGCGGCAGCGGTGGTGGTGGTGGCGGTGGCGGCGGTGGCGGCGGCAGCCCCGAGCCCGAGCCACTGGCGGCCTCGGTGACGGTTACCCCGGGCAACGGCCTGCGCATCGCCGCCGCGGACGACCCGGCCACCCCGGGCGTCAACGAGCGCACGGCCGGCTACCGGATGGCGCTGTCCCGCCGGCCCTCGGGCACGGTCACACTGACGCCGGTCAGCTCGGACCCGGCCATCGCCACCGTGTCCGGCGCGCTGCGCTTCACCCGGTCTGACTGGGCGAGCCCGCAGCCCGTGACCGTCACCGGCCTCAGCGCCGGGCGGGTGGGCATCGCCCACCGCATCGCCGGCGGCGGCTACGACAACGTCCGGGTCCCCGAGGTGACGGTCATCGTGGGCGACGGCGGCACCGACCCGCGCAAACACCGCACCCCGCCCCCCCTGCGCCGGCTGCACTGACGGCGCTGCAACTGAACCGGCAAGCGAAACGGCGACCGGCCCGGCAATTGACCCAACGACCGAGCCGGTGTCTGAATTGACAACTGCGGCGACAACCGACCCCGACCCCGTCACCGGCACGACCACCGGACCGACAACGGAACCGGTAACCGACCCAACGACTGAAGCGGCAATTGAACCAGCGACCGAGCCGGACCCTGAACCGGTGTCCGCGCCGGACGCCCCCGCCGGCGCCCTGGCCGCCCTGGCCCGGGGCCACCTGACGAGCGCCCGCCAGGCGCTGGGCCCGCGCCTTGACCCCGGGGCGGACGAGACCACGCGCCTCACCCTGGGCGGGCATACGCTGTCCCTGGCCGAGCTGCTGCGCCCGGCCGGGCCCGGGACGGCGTTCAACGGGGACACCGCGCGCCCGGCCACTGGCCTGTCCTGGCTTGATGCCACCGGCCGTTGCGCCTCCTGGACCACCGCCGCCTGCGGGGAGTCCGCCCTGCCCGGCCGTGACGGGACGGCGCACCACCCGAACGCCGGCCCCTGGGACACCCTGCTCTATAACCTGGCCACCGGCCTCATCGGTGGCGGACTGGATACGGCCCTGTGGCAGGGCAGCGAGTTCACCCTCGCCCTGGGCGGGCCGGATGCGGACGGACACGGCGGCGGGCGCCGCTGGACCCTGTGGGGCCGCGGCCAGGTGCAGGCCGTGGCCGGCCTGCCCGCCGGCAGCGACGTCGATGCGAGCTTGCGCACCGGCTACCTCGGCCTTGACACCGCCCTCGGGGCTAACGGCCGGGTCGGTCTCGCCCTCTCGCAGGGACAGGGCCGCAGCGCCCTGCGCACCGTACACCCGTATCTCGCCTGGTCCGACGGCACCACCACCCTCTCGGCCCTGGGCGGTATCGGCCGCAGTCGTGCCGGGGATGACCGGTCCTGGACGCCGCATGCCCCGGACCGCGGCGTTAGTGACACCCGCCCCTTAAGCCTGCGCATGGGCCGGGTAGACGTGCAGCGGCCCGTGGGTAGCTGGGGCGGCCTGCACCTGGACCTGCGCGCCGATGCCGCCTGGGCCGGGCTCACCCGCGGGGAGGGCCCTGACACCCAGCTTGAGACCGTGCGCACCCTGCGCGTCGGGGTCGATGCCGGCGGCACCCTCTCACCCGTCGCCGGCCTCACTCTTACCCCGTCCCTGCAGGGGCACCTGCGCCACGACGCCGGCGACGGGCCGGGCGGGCGCGGCCTGGAGCTGGGCTTCGCCCTCGGCGCCGCACGCGGGGCGCTGCACCTTAACGTCAAGGGCCGGCTGCTCACCACGCACTCGGACACCGCCTATCGCGAGCGCGGCCTCGAGACCACCCTGGCCATCGGCCAACCCGGCAGCGAAGGCCCGTCCCTGTCCCTCACCGGCCGCTGGGGCGATGCCGCCACCGGCGGCGACACCCTGTGGCAGGAACAGCTGCACTACCGCCACGAGACCCCCCGCAACCACGCCTGGTCCCTGGACGCCCGCACCGAGCTCGGCCTGCGCCTGCCCGGCGGGGCCCTGCTCAGCGGCTCGTTCAACCTCAGCCACGCCGGCGACGGGCCGCGCGCCCTGCTCGGCCTGCGCCTGGCCCCCTGACCACAGAGCGCGACGATGACGATCATTACAGAGCACCCCGACCGCGACGCCCCGGACACCCCGGACACCCCCTACGCCCTGGCCGTGGGCGAGCGCTTCCGCGGCACCCTGGCCGAGCGCACGGACGAGGACCGGGTGCGTATCGAGCTGGTCGCGGGCGAGACCTACACCGTCACCCTGGGCGGCATCGGCCCGGACCCGGTCACGGACACCGTGCTCACGGTCTATGACGCGGCCGGGGACGAGGTGGCCCGCAATGACGATATCAGCACCCCCGCCCGGCAGTTCCACTCCCGGGTGACGCTCACCCCCGAGGCCTCGGGCACCTACTACCTCAGCGCCACCGCCTACACCAACAACCCGGACCTGGACTACGCCGGGCGCTACGAGCTGCGGCTCTACGACGAGGCCGGCGCCGCGCCGCGCACCCTCACCGGCACCGGCGCACCCGACCGCTTCCTTGATGCGCAGGCCGGGGGGCCGGGCGCGGACACCCTGCGCGGCGGGGCCGGGGACGACCTCCTCGACGGCGGGGCGGGCGCGGACCGGCTCACCGGCGGGGCCGGGCAGGACACGGCCTGGTACGGGGACTCGGGATCGGGCGTCACCGTGCGCCTCGATAACGGCAGCGCCCGGGGCGGGGACGCCGAGGGCGATACCTTCGGCGCCCAACGCATCACACAGGTGGATGAGCGCGGCAACACGCACCAGGTCAGCGTGCCGGACATCGAGCACCTGCACGGCTCCGCGCACGACGACACCCTCATCGGCAACGGGCTGGCCAATACCCTGGACGGGGACGACGGCGAGGATACCCTGGACGGACAAGGCGGCAACGACTGGCTGACCGGCGGGCCGGGCGCCGATGCCCTGACCGGCGGCGAGGGCTTCGATGCGGTGAGCTACGCCGCCTCCGATGCCGGCGTCATCGTGCGCCTGTACAACGCCACCGCCCGGGGCGGGCACGCCGAGGGAGACACCTTCCCCGGCAGCAAAACCGTCACCTGGACCGACACCGCCGGCGCCACGCACAGCGCCCGGGTCCCCGATATCGAATACCTGGACGGCTCCGAGCACAACGATATCCTGGCCGGGGCCCGCGGCAACGACCGGCTCGAGGGCCGGGGCGGTAACGACCGCCTCGACGGGCGCGAGGGGGACGACCGGCTCGAAGGCGAGGCCGGCGCCGATACCCTCATCGGCGGGCCGGGCCAGGACACCGCCGCCTACCGCTACTCCGATGCCGGCGTCAGCGTGCGCCTGCACAACGCCACGGCCCGGGGCGGGCACGCCGAGGGCGATACCTTTGCCGGCACCGACACCGTCACCACCACGGCTGCCGGCGGCAATACCCTGACCGTGACCGTCCCCGACATCGAACACCTGCACGGCTCCGCCCACAACGACACCCTGGCCGGCGATATCCGCGACAACGTGCTCAACGGCGGGGGTGGCAACGACCGCCTCTACGGCGGCCCCGACGGCGGCGATGACACCCTCAGCGGCGGCGCCGGCCACGACCGCCTCTACGGCGGCAAGGGCAATGATACGCTCCGGGGCGGGCCGGGCAACGACACCCTCCACGGCGGACCCCATGACGACACGCTGCACGGCGGGGCCGGGGCCGATACCTTCGTCTTTGCGCCGAACGGCGGGGACGATACCGTGGCGGACTTCGGGGTGGGCGCCGACACACTGGACCTGACGAAGTTCACCGATCTGCGCTCACTCGCAGACCTGGCCCTGCAACAGGACCCGGACCGCCTCGTCATCGACCTCAACGCCCACGGCGGCGGCACGGTGACCCTGGCCGGCGTCCAACAGGACACGCTCGCCGACACCGACGTCCTCTTCTTCACCGACGAGGCCCCGCTCTTGGGCTGAGCCCGTTTCCGCGTAACGACAGCCATGACGAACGGGGCTGGAACCAGTGTTCGTCTTCGCTGGAATGGAATACGCAACTGGTGGAATGAACCACCCCGAAGTTGCCGGAAACGCCATTTCTTGAGAGGATAGGGCAATGAACCGATACAAACGCTATCCCCCACAGAGCCGGGAACGGGCAGTGCGTCTTGTCCTTGAGCAATGAAACCCTCCCTGTAACCTGATCCATCAATCACATAAGATAATAGATAAAGTGATAACTTAGTGATGTAATAACGTATTATATTACAATAATATCAATGGCTTATAAATTATACAGGACGGAATTCAATTCCGTCCCCTGCTACACTAATACTCCTCCTCCAATCGTCCGAGCCAGATAACGCCCGTCATGGCACCGTGTACCTGCAGGGCAATATAAGGGTTAAGAGTCGGCAGACGGTTGACGGCGTTAATGAGGCGGTCACGGTCTACAAGGTCGAAGACCGGGTTATCGTCCCGGGCGGCGATCAGTTCCAGGTATGCCGCCTGCCGCTTGATCAGGTTGGGGTCCGCTGCGCAACCTTCGGCAGTTGCTACCGGCGGCTTTGTGTTATTGAAGGCCTTTTCCACGTGTTTCGATATTAATTTGTCGAGGCTTTTCTTGTCTAAACTTCGCTCACGTCCATCTGCGTTATCGTTGGACTTCCTGGCGCCCGGTTTGTTTTGTCCCTCCCGCTTGGGCGAGGATATTGTTGCCGGTTTGTAGAGTCCTCCGGGCTTATAGTAGGGCGGTTGCGAAAGCAACCGTCCGGCCCGCTCGATGATCGTGCTATGAATCCGTCCTGCAACGCGGTCGCGCCAGTCCATTTGAAAAGCAAGCTCGGTGGCCGGCGGATAATATAACGGCAGGAACTCGTCCGCAAGTCTCTCGGGCCTTGCCGACAGCCATCTGCGAACCCTGTGTTGAATCGAATATATATCAAATAAATCTCCCGGCCTGACCATTTGCTCAGCCGGTTCGAGCAGGCTTTGAATACCGTCGGTCAGGGCGGAAGTATACGCATCCCGGTGCAGGATACCGGTCTTTCCTGACGGTCGGGACAGATAACCCGTAACAACAGACCGCAAATTCTCATAACTTGGCAGGTCCGGCCAATGTGTTCGCAATGTTTCACCGTGAAACCCTGATAAGGTCATGCGACCGTCTTTTGAAAGAGAAATGCTGCTATCGATACAGCCAACGGCGCCCGCAACGCGGCCGACATG
This sequence comes from Gammaproteobacteria bacterium, assembly GCA_965208655.1. Lineage (GTDB taxonomy): Bacteria > Pseudomonadota > Gammaproteobacteria > Eutrophobiales > Eutrophobiaceae > JAAXHV01. Next base: position 449,874 of record CBDBPJ010000006.1, on the reverse strand, counting down.
AGGACACAGCTCATCTCGAACGACAACGCCGTCATTCCACTTCGATATGGTGTGGCGAAGACCGAGACTCGTTGCCAGCTCCTTCGCCACAATTGCGTCCGGAGTGCCGGCTTTTCCGTGAGTAACAATCTCGACGTCCCGTAATAATCCGGCCCGAACGGCAAGCGCCAGCACAAGACGCGAGTCGCGACCCCCGGTAAGTTGAAGACGCGGCGTATGTCCCATCGCCCTGATCGCAGCCCGGAGATTCGCAATCAATTCAGCTTCAATCCGGTCTATGCACGAGTCGTCAATATCCGTGACGGGGAGTCGCCAGGGCGCGTCCGTGAAGGAAAACCTGACACCGTGGTCCGGATCAATTTGCAGGATCGCGCCGAAAGGAATGCAACGCACGTCTTCGTAACCGGTCCGGTCACCGATGGGGCGGCCACTGAATGCCAGCCAGGCCGCGCAGCGGTGATCACGCGCAGCGCGCTCTCCCGTAAGTTGCTCCAGTTCAGCTGCAACCAGGTGGGGTCTGTTGGCTACCAGGGTGACACCACGAACACTACCGATGTAAAGCGGATGCAAACCGTACGGGTCCTGGTGTACTGTGCCCTGGCCGAACGCATCGATCTGTACCCTGGCGTAGTGACCGGCCAGGCGGTCCTCAACGAAGACCGGCCAGCCCGTGATGATACGAAGACCGTCGCGCACGTCCCGGGACACGTTGCCGGGCCATGCTTTCACGACCACGCGGCCCGCCGGATCCGACCACTCGAATGCGCCAGTCTGGTTTAACGATTTATGACCTGCGCCGGTTAATTCAAAACCCGGATTTTTCCGGGCAGCCGGCCTGACGCCACCAGGGTTGATCCTGATGACAAATGTGGCAGACCGTTCAAGGTCCGTATTAGCGGGGGAAGAGTGTGGACTTTCCATAAACGTAAAAAAGCCGTGTTGGCATATTGTCGACACGGCCTGTTCGACTTTCTCTTAAAACCTTTAAGTCGTTGATTAAACTGGCTCCCCGGGACGGGCTCGAACCGCCGACCTAGTGATTAACAGTCACCCGCTCTACCGACTGAGCTACCGGGGAATACTGGAGCGCAGATTATACATATAATCTCAATCCAGCGCATCCTTCAATCGTTGTGTGGCCGTCTCCAGGTTTTCCATGCTGGTGGCGTAGGACAGGCGCATGTAGCCCTTTGCCCCGAAAGCCGAGCCGGGTACCAGGGCAACCTCCGCCTGCTCCAGCAGGTATTCGCCCAGGTCGACATCGTTATTGATGCCGTCCAGCCTGTCGATAACGCCCTGCATATTGGGGAAGCTGTAAAATGTGCCGTCGCATGCAGTACAGTCAACGCCGTCAATACTGTTCAGCCCCGAGTGGACAAAATCATGGCGCTGTTTGAAAATCGCCGCGCTCTCGTTGATATAGGCCTGGTCGCCGTTCAGCGCGGCCAGGGCCGCGTACTGGGAGACGGAAGACGGGTTGGATGTGCTTTGCGACTGGATCTTCTGCGCCGCCTTGACCAGCGCCGGCGGACCACCCAGGTAGCCGATGCGCCAGCCGGTCATGGAATAGGCCTTGGATACCCCGTTGACCACGACCGTCCTGCCGGCCAGTTCCGGGCAGACGTTGACGATGTTCCTGAAACCGTCCTGCCCCCACAGGATGTGCTCGTAGATATCGTCCGTCAGGATAGCGACCTCCGGGTGCTCAACCAGTACCGTTGCGATTGCCGCCAGATCCGTATCGGAATAACTGACGCCGGTCGGGTTTGAAGGGCTGTTAATCATTAACAGCCGTGTGTTTTCGGTAATGGACCTTTCCAGTTGCTTTCCGGTGATCTTGAAACGCTGTTCGATTCCGGCCCGGATCACCACGGGCTCCGCCCCGGCCAGTTTTGTCATGTCAGGGTAGGAAACCCAGTAAGGCGCCGGGATAATCACCTCATCGCCCGGGTTGAGCAGGGCCTGCATCAGGTTGTAGATGCTGTGTTTCGCGCCGCAGGAGACCAGGATCTGGTCGGGTTCATAGACTAGGTTGTTTTCCCGCCTGAACTTGTCTGCAACCGCCTGTTTGAGCTCAGGCATGCCGCCTGCCGCAGTGTATTTTGTCCTGCCGTCATGGATAGCCCTGATAGCGGCCTCCTTGATATGCCCGGGGGTGTCGAAATCCGGCTCGCCTGCGCTCAGGGCAATAATATCCCTTCCCGCCGCTTTCAGTTCCGCGGCCTTGGCGGTGACCGCGAGGGTGGGCGAAGGTTTGATGTTTGCTGCGCGCTGCGCCACTCTGTTTTCCAAGCTGGTTTCCTCTACTGGATGACTGTTCGTGTATTATAATGCGGAAAATTCGGGCTATGACAAAGAAATTTATATTACAGGCTGGCTTTGCTCCATCGGGCGATCAACCCGAGGCCATTGCCCAGTTGTACAATTGCATCCGGAGCGGCATTGCGCAACAGGCTCTGCTCGGTGTAACGGGTTCCGGCAAGACCTTTACCATTGCCAACCTGATCGAGAAAATTCAGCGTCCGACGCTGGTCCTGGCGCCGAACAAGACCCTGGCCGCACAGTTGTACGGAGAAATGCGCGAGTTCTTCCCGGACAATGCCGTGGAATACTTCGTTTCCTACTACGATTATTACCAGCCGGAAGCCTATGTCCCTTCCACCGATACCTATATCGAAAAAGATGCCTCCATCAATGAACACATCGAACAGATGCGCCTGTCCGCCACCAAGGCGCTGCTGGAACGGCCGGATACCATCATTGTTGCCACCGTGTCCGCCATTTACGGCCTGGGGGACCCCCAGGCCTACCTGAAGATGGTATTGCACCTGGACCGGGGCGAGCGCATGGACCAGCGGTTTATCCTGCGCCGGCTTGCCGAGATGCAATATACCCGCAACGAGGTGGAACTGCACCGCGCCACCTACCGCGTGCGGGGTGACATCATCGATGTTTATCCGGCTGAGTCGGAGCGCGAGGGGATCCGCGTCGAGTTGTTTGATGATGAGATCGAGTCCATATCGCTCTTCGACCCGCTGACCGGGGAAATCCACAAGCAGGTACCGCGCATTACCGTACATCCCAAGACTCATTACGTCACCGAGCGCCAGATCATCCTGGACGCTATTGAAGTTATCAAAGAGGAACTGGCAGAGCGCCTGGAACAATTCCGCCGGGAAAATAAACTGGTCGAATTACAGCGCCTGGAACAGCGTACCCGGTTTGACCTGGAGATGATGATGGAAATCGGCTACTGCACCGGCATTGAAAACTATTCCCGCCACCTGTCCGGCAGGAAACCCGGTGAACCGCCGCCGACCCTGTTCGATTACCTGCCCCACAATGCCTTGCTGGTAGTGGATGAAAGCCATGTAACCGTGCCCCAGCTTGGCGCCATGTACCGCGGCGACCGTTCGCGCAAGGAAAACCTGGTGGAGTACGGTTTCCGGCTGCCCTGCGCGCTGGACAACCGGCCGTTGCGCTTTGACGAATTCGAATACCTGTCGCCGCAGACGGTGTTTGTCTCGGCGACGCCCGGTCCTTATGAGCGCGAACGCTCCGGCGAGATCGTCGAACAACTCGTTCGTCCTACCGGCCTGGTCGATCCGGAGGTGGAAATACGCCCGGTTGCGACCCAGGTGGATGACCTGTTGTCGGAAATCCGTTTGCGCGAACAGAATAACGAAAGGGTGCTGGTCACCACGCTGACCAAGCGCATGGCGGAAGACCTGACCGACTACCTCGCCGAACACGGTGTCAAGGTGCGCTACCTGCACTCCGATATCGACACGGTGGAACGCGTGGAGATCATCCGCGACCTGCGCCTGGGGAAATTTGACGTGCTGGTGGGGATCAACCTGCTGCGCGAGGGGCTAGACATGCCGGAAGTGTCCCTGGTGGCGATCCTGGATGCCGACAAGGAAGGTTTCCTGCGTTCCGAGACCACCTTGATCCAGACCATAGGCCGCGCCGCCCGCAACATCAACGGCAAGGCCATCATGTATGCCGATACGGTAACCGGTTCCATTGAACGGGCCGTGCGGGAAACCGAGCGGCGCCGGGAGAAACAACAACGCTTTAACGAACGGCACGGTATCACCCCCCAGGGCATCCGCAAGGCAGTCACCGACATCCTGGAAGGGGCTTACAGCGACCCGCGCGGCCGGGCGCGCCGTTACGCAAAGGTGGCGGAGCAGAAGAGCGTTTATATGGAGCTTCCCCCTGACCTGCTGATAAAAAAAATTCGTCAACTGGAAGAACAGATGTACCGGCATGCACGCGACCTGGAATTCGAGCAGGCTGCTGAAATCCGCGACGAGATTGCGCGCATTAAGGAATTCAGCCTGGAAATCGGCCAGAGGGAAGTGAGTTAATTCTTTGTGAGAAACATCAGATATTCATGAAGTTGTATTTGTCTACAACAGATATATTGATTGCAGGTTTTGTCATCGCAACAGCAGTTATTGTATTAACTAAAAATTTTCCTGATAAAGGCTTCGATCTCTATGGTGGGCCGGGTGCCGATACTCTCATCGGTGACCCTGGCGACAACCTGATCTGGGGGGGAGCAGGCGCAGATATAATTGATGGCGGTGAGGGAAAAGATATAGTGGATTACGGAGGATCCAAATCAGGGGTGATAGTAAGCCTGGCTGATAATACCGCGTTTGGCGGTGATGCAACTGGTGACAGAATCAGTAATATCGAAAGCATTTTCGGTTCAGCCCACGATGATCTACTTACTGGTGATAATAGAGCCAATGTCCTTTTCGGCAATGCAGGAGCAGATATTCTGGATGGAAAGGGTAGCGCTGACAGATTGGAAGGAGGGAAGGGAAATGACATCTTCATCTTTCTCCCGCAAGGTGATAGTACAGATTCAGTGACTGATTTCACAGATGGAGAAGACCGCATCGACCTTTCCGGCTTCAGCGATCTGTCATTCAATGACCTGGTAATATCGGTCAGGGACGATGACACTTTCATTGATCTCACCGGCCACGGGGGTGGGAAGATCATATTACGCAGGTTTAACCTTTCCAATCTGGACCCGTCGGATTTCCTGTTTGCCAGGTAATTTGATTTGCGTTACACTTTTCCGTCCAAAGGCGCGTAGCTCAGTTGGTTAGAGCACTACCTCGACACGGTAGGGGTCGTTGGTTCGAATCCAATCGCGCCTACCAGACATCAGGCATGCATCCGTTTTGATGCACGCGGTAAACAATCCACAACATTGATTATCTCTTAAAGCACGTGGCCTGTTGTGGGGGCCACCACTGGTGAAGGAGACAAAATGCCTGTTATCACCCTGCCTGACGGTAGTCAGCGCAGTTACGAACAGCCCGTATCCATACTGGATATCGCCGCCGACATCGGGCCGGGACTTGCCCGGGCGACCCTGGCGGCCGAAGTAGACGGCAGGCTGGTCGATGCCTCTTACCGGATCGACGCCGATACGGGCCTGCGCATCATTACCGCGCGTGACGATGAAGGCCTGGAAATATTGCGCCATTCCTGTGCGCACCTGATGGCGCAGGCGGTGAAGGAACTGTTCCCGCAGGCACAGGTCACCATCGGCCCCGTCATTGAAGACGGGTTCTATTATGATTTCGCCTTTGAGCGGTCGTTTACCCCTGACGATTTGGCCGCAATCGAAGCAAAGATGAAGGAGCTTGCCCAACAGGACCTCGGGGTCAGCCGCGCGGTCATGGCGCGGGACGAGGCCGTTGCATTTTTCCGCAACCTCGGCGAGGAGTACAAGGCGCAGATCATCGAAGCCATTCCCGCAGATGAGGAACTGTCGCTGTACCGGCAGGGCGGCTTCACAGACCTGTGCCGCGGCCCGCACGTGCCCAGTACCGGTAAACTGACTGCGTTCAAACTGACCAAGCTGGCAGGCGCTTACTGGCGCGGCGACCCGGCCAATGAAATGTTGCAGCGTATCTACGGGACGGCCTGGCCGGACCGGAAGGCGCTGAAACAATACCTGCGGCGGCTGGAAGAAGCGGAGAAACGCGACCACCGCAAACTGGGGCGCAAACTGGACCTGTTTCATTTCCAGGAAGAAGCGCCGGGCCTCGTATTCTGGCATCCCCATGGGTGGACGCTCTACAACACCATCCGGGATTATATCCGCAGTAAACTGGCGTTGAGGGGATACCGGGAAATCAACACGCCGTTGGTGCTGGACCGCAGCTTGTGGGAGAAATCCGGTCACTGGGACAAGTTTCACGCGGACATGTTCACGACCAGTTCGGAAAACCGCGACTATGCGATTAAACCGATGAACTGTCCGGGCCATATCCAGGTGTTCAACCAGGGCCTCAAGAGCTATCGGGACCTGCCGCTGCGCTTTTCCGAATTCGGCTCCTGCCACCGGAACGAGGCGTCCGGGACCTTGCACGGACTCATGCGGGTCAGGGGGTTTATCCAGGATGACGCCCATATCTTCTGTAGCGAAGCCCAGATCCAGCAGGAAGTCTCGGATTTCATCGATTTATTGTTCGAGGTTTACGGCGATTTCGGTTTCCACGAAGTCATCATGAAGTTGTCCACCCGGCCGGAGAATCGTGTGGGTGATGATTCGAGCTGGGACAAGGCCGAGCAGGCGCTGGAGCAGGCGCTCAACGCCAGGGGCGTGGACTGGGACCTGCAACCCGGTGAAGGCGCGTTTTACGGTCCCAAGATCGATTTTTCCCTTAAAGACAGTATCGGACGGGTTTGGCAATGCGGTACCATTCAGGCGGATTTTTCCATGCCCGGCCGGTTGGGCGCACAGTACGTGGATGACAACAGTGACAGGCAGGTGCCGGTGATGCTGCACCGGGCAATACTGGGCTCACTGGAGCGCTTTATCGGAATTATCATCGAGCATTACGCCGGATCGTTCCCGCTGTGGCTGGCGCCGGTGCAGGTCGTCGTTGCTTCCATCACGCAACACCAGGCAGATTATGCCCGGTCCGTAGCGCAGGCAATGACCGCTCAAGGGTTCAGGGTCAATACGGACTTGAGAAATGAAACGATCAACCTTAAAATCCGCGAACACGCATTGCAGCGCATCCCTTACCAGTTGATTATCGGTGGCCGTGAGGCAGAGGGTAATACGGTAGCCGTTCGTACCCGTGACGGAAAAGACCAGGGTGTGTTATCATTAGCCGGTTTTATCGAACGGTTGAATAGCGAAGCAGCGGATTACCGGGAGGAATAACGAATCGCAATTAAAAAACAGAATCGTGTGAATGACGAAATAACCGCCGTCGAGGTCAGGTTAATCAGTGCGCAGGGTGGACAGGTCGGTATCGTAGGCCTGGATGAAGCCCTGAGGCAGGCGGATGAAGCCGAACTCGATCTGGTAGAGATTGTTCCCAATTCAGAACCTCCCGTCTGCAGGATAATGGACTTTGGCAAGTTCCTGTTTGAACAAAACAAGAAAAAGCACGCTGCAAAAAAGAAGCAGAAGCAGATCCAGGTCAAGGAAGTGAAGTTCAGGCCCGGTACGGATGATGGTGATTACCAGGTCAAACTCAGAAATATCACCCGGTTTCTACAGAACGGCGATAAGGTAAAAGTGACCTTGCGCTTTCGTGGCCGCGAGATGGCTCACCAGGAACTGGGCAGCAGAATGCTGGATCGGATAGAGGCGGATATGCAGCAAAGCGCGGAAGTAGAGCAGAAGGCCAAACTTGAAGGCCGCCAGATGATCATGATTCTGGCCCCGAGAAGATAAGATGGTTTTCAGCAGCCAGGTATCGTTATCAATGACAAAAAACTGAAGACTGGAAACAAATAATGCCAAAACTGAAAACAAACCGCGGCGCAGCGAAGCGTTTCACCAAAACCGCGTCGGGCCGCTATAAACACCGGCAATCCCACCGCAGTCATATTCTGACCAAAAAAAGCGCCAAGCGGATCAGGAAGTTGCGCTCGATGCAGTTGATCGACAAGAGTGATGAGAAGGCCCTGGCGCAGTTGCTGCCGTATCAATAAACCAGGCCGCTTGCCGTCGTTGAATAGTTATATGTCGTTAAGGAGTCTTGAGACATGCCGAGAATAAAACGGGGCGTTACCGCACACGCCAGACATAAAAAGCTGATTAAACAGGCCAAGGGCTACCGGGGCCGCCGGAAAAATGTATACCGGGTAGCGAAACAGGCGGTTATAAAAGCGGGCCAGTACGCCTACCGGGACCGGCGCCAGCGTAAACGGCAGTTTCGCGCGCTGTGGATCACCCGCATCAATGCGGCAGCCAGGGAGAACGGTCTCTCATACAGCCGCTTCATGGACGGGTTGCACAAGGCGGATATCCAGATCGATCGGAAACTGCTGGCGGAAATGGCGGTAAATGATAAAAACGCGTTTGCCCGGTTGGCGGAACAGGCCAGACAGTACCTGTAACCGGGAAAAGGCTTTGAGCCTGTTCTGCACGCGTAGCATCCTGTCTTTAATTTGTCATGTCCGATCTCCGGGATTTTCTTGAGTGGGCGCTCAAAGATGTAGCTGAAGCCGGAGATGAACGCAGCCTGGATGATGTGCGTATCCGCTATCTCGGTAAAGGGGGCAAACTCACCGAGCGTTTGAAACAGGTAGGCAGCCTGCCCAGGGAGGAGAGGCCGGCCGCAGGCCAGGCTGTAAACCAGGCAAAACAACAGGTACAGGAAGCCGTTGACCGGCGTAAAGCCGAACTGCAACAACAGGGGTTGACGGAACTTCTTGCCCGGGAAAAAATCGATGTGACCCTGCCGGCCCGCGGCCAGTCTGCCGGCGGATTGCACCCGGTCACCCTCACACTGCAGGAAATTGAGCGTCTGTTCGTGGAGATCGGGTTTGCCGTCGTGGACGGGCCCGAGATCGAGGACGATTACCATAATTTCGCAGCGCTGAATATACCGGAGCACCACCCCGCCCGCGCCATGCACGATACCTTTTATTGTGATGCGGACCTGCTGTTGCGCACCCACACCTCGAACGTACAGATCCGCTACATGAACGATGCCGAACCGCCGCTGCGGGTCATCGCGCCGGGCCGGGTGTATCGCTGTGATTCCGATATGACCCATACACCCATGTTCCACCAGGTGGAGGGCATCATGGTGGATGAAGGCGTTACCTTCGCCCACTTGAAATGGGTGCTGGAGGAGTTTGCGGAACATATTTTCGGTGCAGGGGTAACCACCCGGTTCCGCCCCTCTTACTTCCCGTTTACCGAGCCGTCCGCGGAAGTGGATATACTCGGCGACAACGGCTGGCTGGAGATACTGGGCTGCGGCATGGTACACCCCGCGGTCCTGGAAAACGTCGGCATCGACAGCCGAAGATATACCGGTTTTGCCTTCGGAATGGGGGTCGAGCGTATCGCCATGTTGCGTTACGGCATAACAGACATCCGCCTGTTCTTTGACAACGACCTGCGGTTTTTGCGCCAGTTTAACTAGAACCGATGAAATTCAGTGAACAGTGGCTGCGCGAGTGGGTGAACCCCGCGCTGTCGACCGAGGACCTGGCGGACCAACTGACCATGCTGGGCATGGAGGTGGAGGACGTGGTTGCCGCAGCGCCGGAACTCGGGGACGTGGTGGTGGGCCGGGTGGAGGCTGTTGCAAAACACCCCCACGCGGACAAACTTTCCGTATGCACGGTAAGCAGGGGCGCGGGTGCGCCGGTTACCGTCGTGACCGGGGCGCCGGGTGTGAGACCGGGGTGTTGTTATCCGTATGCAGGCATCGGCACCGTGTTGCCCGGTTCTGCGCCCATAAAGGAAATGGAAATACGGGGTATAACATCGACCGGCATGCTCTGCTCGGCGGCTGAACTGGGCCTGTCTGACGACACGGATGAACTGTTTCTGCTGGATAGCGATGCCGGGCCCGGGGCCGCACTGGCGGACACGATGCGACTGGATGACCAGGTGTTCGACATCGGCCTCACGCCCAACCGCGGTGACTGCCTGAGTATTAACGGCATCGCGCGGGAAGTCGCAGTCGTTAACCGGATGCGCCTTGAGCCCCCCGCCGCTATCCCTCCGGTGCCTGCCGGGCATGAAGACGTACGCGAAATCAGCCTCGCGGCGCCTGACGGTTGCCCGCGTTACGTTGGCCGGATTATCAACAATATCGATATTTCACGCCCCAGCCCGTTATGGTTGCGGGAGAAATTGCGCCGTTGCGGGCTGCGCAGCCTGAACGTAGTGGTGGATATTACCAACTACGTGATGCTGGAACTGGGGCAGCCCATGCATGCCTTTGACAATGACAAGCTGAACGGCGCAATCTGCGTACGCTATGCCGCCGCAGAAGAAGAAATTACCCTGCTGGATGGGGAAACCCGGGTTATGCCGGAAACGACCCTGGTAATTGCCGATGCCGACGGGGCGGTGGCCATGGCCGGGGTAATGGGAGGTATGGCTTCAGCCATCGGCGACGCGACCCGGCACGTTTTCCTGGAAAGCGCTTTTTTTGCTCCGCTCGCCGTGGCCGGCCGGGCCCGGCAGTTCGGCCTGCACTCGGATGCATCCCATCGCTTCGAACGGGGAGTGGATTTTGTGTTGCAGCGCCGGGCCATGGAGCGCGCCACCCGTTTAGTCCTGGATATTTGCGGGGGAAGTCCGGGGCCGGTTACGGAAGCAGTGGCGGAACAGGCCTTGCCGCAACGGCAGACCGTGGGTCTGCGTCCGGCGGCGGTACAGGAACTCCTGGGAGAAGCCATAGACATGCAGGAGTGTACGGCGATCCTGGCCCGCCTCGGCCTGGAGCAGGCGGCGGGCGATACGGACAGCAGCCGTTTCACGGTGCCAACCCACCGTTTCGACATTACGCTCGAGGCAGACCTGGTAGAAGAGATCGCCCGCATATACGGTTACCGGAACATAACCAGCGCGCCGCCGCCGGCGCATATGAATATGCGCAGGAGCGGCGTCCGGGAACGTCTTGACCTGGTGCGCGGGGCGCTGGTACAGCGCGGCTACCAGGAGGCCATCAGCTACAGTTTCGTCAGCGATACGCTGCAGTCCCGGTTGTTCCCGGATATAGACAGCATTGCCCTTGTCAATGCCATCTCCAGCGACATGGAGCGCATGCGTGTCAGCCTGTGGCCGGGTTTGCTGACGGCGCTGCGCTATAATCTCAACCGGCAGCACGAGCGCGTGCGCCTGTTTGAAACCGGCAAGGTTTTCAGCCGCAAGGGCGGGATTCGACAGGCGCCGGTCATCGGCGGATTGAGTTACGGCAAGGTGGCGCCGGAACAATGGGACAACCCGAACGAGGCCGGCAATTTTTACGATATGAAGTCCGACGTGGAAGCCGTGCTGGCAGCCTGCTGCGGACCGGTTTCGGTGGATTACCAACCGGTGTCCGTAACTGCGCTGCACCAGGGAAAAGCGGCGGAGATCTTGTACCGGGGGTTACGCATCGGCCTGGCCGGTGCGCTGCACCCGGCCATACAATCCTGGCTGGAGATTGAACGGGAGGTCTACCTGTTCGAGTTGTTCCTGGAGCAGATACCGGACAGGAAGGATCTGAATTATCAGGAAATTTCCAGGTTTCCCCTGGTGAAACGGGACTTGTCCGTCATTATTGGTGAGGACGTTCCGGTCGCACGCCTGTTGCAGAATATAAACAACCTGGAATTGGGATTCGAGACACACTTGTCCAGGGAAGAAGAATCGGCCCTGGCGGGGGAAGAAAAATACCTGGCAAGCCTGGAAGTGCTCGACGTCTACCAGGGGGAACCTGTGGCCGCCGGAAAAAAAAGTGTAACATTGGGCTTGACGTTTCAAGGAATTTGGGACACTCTTATAAATCAGCAGGTGGAAAGTATGGTGACTCAGATACTGGATTCACTTCGAAAGGAGTTTGATGCGCAGTTGAGAGAATGAGATGGCAGCACTGACAAAAGCAGACATGGCCGAGAGGCTTCATCAACAGGATGGCCTGAACAAGCGGGAGGCCAAGGAAATAGTGGAAATGTTCTTTGAAGAGATCCGCTCAGCGCTGGAAGCGGGAAGCCAGGTCAAGCTCTCCGGTTTCGGCAACTTTGAACTGCGAAATAAAAAACAGCGGCCGGGACGCAATCCCAAAACCGGTCAGGAAATTCCCATCAGTGCTCGCCGGGTGGTGACGTTTCGCCCCGGGCAAAAACTGAAAGCACGGGTAGAAGCCTATGCTGGAACCGGCACTGAATAGCGAATTACCCCCAATTCCCAGCAAGCGCTACTTCACCATCGGGGAAGTCAGCGAGTTGTGTGCTGTGAAACCCCACGTATTACGTTACTGGGAACAGGAATTCCCGCAACTGAAACCTCTGAAACGGCGCGGCAACAGGCGTTATTACCAGCGCCAGGACGTAATTCTGATCCGGCAGATCAGAAGCCTGCTTTATGAACACGGGTTTACCATCGGCGGCGCCAGGCAGCGCCTGTCGGGCGATGAAGCCAGGGAAGATTCCAACCAGAGCCAGCAGATTATCCGCCAGTTGTGTGCTGAGCTGGAAAAAGTCAGGGAACTGTTGCGGCGTTAATTCCTGTCGCTGTACCATTGAACTTCCATCCGTCATGCCCGGGCCCTGGCATCCTGTCATGGCTTACCCCTTGTCTGCAGACTGCTTACGGCATGCCGGGACGGATTTCAGACGCGATATTTACGGGATGTAGGTTACAATAAGCCGGTATTAAACCGTTGGCCGGGGCGTGGCGCAGTCTGGTAGCGCACTGCAATGGGGTTGCAGGGGTCGGAGGTTCGAATCCTCTCGCCCCGACCAATTTAGTTTCGGGTTTTCAGCAGACTGTTCCTTATAACTGATGACTGAATGAAATTACTGTTTGTCATACTGGGTTGTCTGAGCCTGCTCGCAGGGGGTTGCGCGGATCGCAGGACCGCGAAAGAAGCTTTTGACAACGCGGATTACCATACCGCGTACAAGCTGTTCAAACCCAGGGCCGAGGCCGGCGACGACGAGGCGCAGAATTACCTGGGCGTACATTATTTCCTGGGTCTGGGCGTAAAACGGGACCTGCACAAGGCGTTGCAGTGGTATGAAAAAGCGGCAATACAGGGAAACCCGGAGGCGCAATTCAACTATGGCCTGATGTTCCATAACGCGTACGGTACGGAACATAACATGACCGATGCGTTCAAGTGGTATTACGCTTCCTACCGGCAGGGTAATCAAAATGCTGAGCTGTATATGAATTCCCTGGCGGACGACAACCTGCTGAGTCCGAACCAGATAGACTATGCCAAGCTCCAGGCAAAACAATACATAGCCAATCCCGTAGTAACGGAGCATGGTTCCGAAGGCACCTTGTTTCGCAACCGGTTACAGACCGGCTCCGTACAATAATGTGTGGTATTGTCGGCGCAGTCGCGCAACGGGATGTTACACCTATCCTCCTGGAAGGGTTACGCCGCCTTGAGTACCGCGGCTATGATTCCGCCGGTATTGTCGTCCTTGACAAAACAGACGGTTTCGACCGTCTGCGGGTCCAGGGCAAAGTAAACGAGCTGGCGCAATCCGCCGGCGCCTCATTCCTGTACGGCAAAACCGGTCTTGCCCATACCCGCTGGGCGACCCACGGACGTCCGAGCGTCAATAATGCCCATCCCCATATCTGCAGGGATGAAATTGCCCTGGTACACAACGGCATAATCGAAAACCACGATGCGCTGCGGACAGAACAAACCGCCGCCGGCTACGCGTTCGCGTCCGAGACGGATACGGAAGTCGCGGTCAACCAGATCCACCACAACCTGCAAGGTAACGGCGACCTCCTTGCTGCGGTAAAACACACCATGACGGAAATCGAGGGCACCTATGCCCTGGGCGTCGTCCACAAAACCTGGCCGGATCGGCTGATTGCCGCCAGAAAGGGCAGCCCCCTGGTCATCGGGGTGGGTATCGGCGAACATTTTATTGCGTCGGACGTCTTTGCCCTGTTGCCGGTGACGCGGCAGTTTATAATCCTGGAGGAGGGAGACCTGGCCGAGGTTTTCCGGGACAGGATCACCGTATTCGACCGGGACGGCAACCAGGTGGAGCGCGCCCTGGTCACCTCGGAAATTTCTCCGGACAGCACCGACAAGGCCGGTTACCGCCATTACATGGCGAAGGAAATCTTCAGCCAGCCCGTGGCTATCGCCGATACACTGGAAGGCAGGATTGAAAATGGAGCAGTGATCGAGTCTGAATTCGGTATGGCGGCAACCGGCCTGCTCGACCGTGTGGGAAATATTCATATCATCGCCTGCGGCAGCAGCTACCATGCGGGCCTGATTGCGAGGTACTGGCTGGAAGCAGAGGGGATCCAGTGCAGTGTTGATATAGCCAGTGAATACCGTTACCGCGCGAACGTGGTTCCGGAAGATACCCTGTTCCTGATCATTTCCCAATCGGGGGAGACCCTGGATGTCCTGGAAGCCCTGCGACTGGCCGGGACCAGGCCGTACCTGGCGTCTCTTGCCATCTGCAACGTCCCGGAAAGCTCGTTGACGCGGGAGGCGGACATGGTTTTTCTTACCAGGGCCGGGATAGAGATCGGTGTCGCTTCGACCAAGACATTTACCACACAACTGGTTGCGTTGTATATGCTGACGACAGTTCTGGCGCGGCGGCGCGGCCTGGCCGGTGACAAGGAAAGGCACATGATCAACCAGTTGGAAAGATTGCCCGGCCAGATAAATCACGTACTTGAATTGGACAGCCGCCTGAAAAAACTGGCTGAGGAATTTATCCACAAACAGCACACCCTGTTCCTGGGCAGGGGAACAATGCTGCCGGTCGCCATGGAGGGAGCGTTAAAACTGAAGGAAATTTCCTATATCCACGCGGAAGCCTATGCGGCAGGGGAATTGAAACACGGTCCGCTGGCCCTGATAGACGATGAAATGCCGGTCATCGCGGTCGCGCCGAACAACAGCCTGCTGGGAAAACTGAATTCAAATCTGCAGGAAGTGCGGGCCCGCGGCGCCAGGCTGTACGTGTTTTCCGACGCGGATATCGGCATGGAAATGAGTCCCGCCGTCAACATCCTGCAATTGCCTGCGGTCGACAACAGTATCGCGCCGATTGTTTACACCGTGCCGTTGCAACTGCTTTCCTACCATGTTGCCGTGCTCAAGGGAGCCGATGTCGACCAGCCGAGGAACCTGGCGAAATCAGTTACGGTGGAATAATTCATTTACGCTAAGTTACAAACTTGTGTAGGTGAACAAATAAGTCTGTAACTGTAACAGGAAAGTCTGTAACTGAAACAAGAAAGTTTGTAACTGAGAAGAGATTAGTATAAGCTACGTTTGTAGCCACTGGTCTCTTTTATGAGTAGATCTAAACAATACTTTACAGAAGGTCAGATCCAACGCCGGATCAAGGAGGGGTTCGGAAAAGGACAGGGTCAAGATTACAAACCTTGGATAAGGGTACAGGATGTTCCATCAGTTGGCCGTTCGCACCGAATTTATTCCCATATCACCAAACGAACACACCACCTTCTATCTGACCTCGAACGGGCAGTATTCTTTATTCTTGACTGGAAAACCTCCACTCGGGATATCCGTGAGCAATTTCCCTTAATTCGTGAAGATAGCTTAGATATAGCCAAAGAAACTGGGATACGCCACCCGGAGATGGCGAGTGTAAAACAAGTAATGTCATCAGATTTTCTAGTGGATACGGCAGATAAGAACCGTCCTAAATTCGTCCTGCAAGTGAAACCCAGTAGTGTAATGGAGGATAAGAGAACCATTGAAAAGCTGGAAATCGAGCGCAGGTACTGGTTGAAAAAGGAGATACCGTTCTTTTTAGTATCAGAACGGAGCATTTCTGATGTTATTCACAAGAATCTTTTTTGGTTATTTCCAAATAAAGAGGTACCTCATGAAGAGATTGACATTCCAAGAATTGCAGAATTCTATAAAAGTATTCTGCATGATCATCATGAGAGTACACTAATTGATATTTGCAAAACTATTGATACGGCTTATCAACAAGAACTTGGGCAAGCTTTATTCGAGCTCAGAGTATTGATGTCTCAACGGATTATTTGTTTTGATATTTCTGTTCCTTGGCAAGAGTTAACTTCCGCTGACTTAAATTTCTGCCAGTTAGAGACTGTACCGCAGGTGTTACATGTTTCAGGTTAATGAAGTACTTGAGGTAGCGGGTAAGAGTTATCGGATACTGGATGCTCGTGTAAATGAGTTTATCTGGTTTGAATTAGATAATCCAAAGGCGTTACCTACTTTGGTTCATCTGGAACAATTGAAACAGATGATAGTTGATGGTCATCTGAGAAGGATTAGAGATCCTTATGAGGCGTTACTTTTTGATACCCCCATTGAGGGTTCAAAAGCGTATGAGAAGCGGGAGAAGTCTATGGCATTGATCTCGACAATTGTTGCAGATTCAAAGTACCTGGATGCAAAAGTCCGCTCACAAAGGATCAGTAAAGTGGTTGGAAGAGAGCGTACCCATAAAACCGTCTTATATCGACTATTGAGAAGGTACTGGGAACGGGGACAGATTGCTAATGCTTTTGTACCAGATTACAAAAACTCCGGGGGTAAAGGTAAGAAAAGGAAAAACCCTGCATCAAAAGGGCTTGGCCATCCGAGACTTCATGCGCCGGGCAAAACGGCCAATATAACTGAAGAGGTAGAATCACTCTTTCGACGCATTATTGAAAAATACCTGTTAAAGAGCAAAAAGATACCTGTTACCAAGGCGTATTCGAAGTTTCAAGAGAGTTATCTTCAATATTTGCCGGAAACACCGGAACAAGAACTGCCTACCAAGAGGCAATTTGAATATTTCTATAAGCGTGAGTATGACCGAGTAGCGCGTTTGGAAGCCCAAACTCCAAGTATAGATTATCAAAAAGATGTCCGCCCTATTTTAGGTACTGCAACTGAGAATTCATTAGGCCCTGGAAGCCGCTATGAAATTGATGCGACTACTGCAGATATTTATTTAGTTGCAGATCATGAACGCAAAAAAATTATCGGGCGACCGACCATTTATATGGTAATTGACGTCTTTAGTCGGCTAGTTGCCGGATTTTATGTCGGAATGGACTCACCATCTTATGTGACAGCAATGCAAGCTGTAGTGCATGCGCTTACAGACAAGAAGGAATACTGTAAAAAATTGGGAACGGAAATCACATCTGAAGAGTGGCCTAGTGTGGGCTTGCCTGACTGTTTGCTGGCAGATCGGGGCGAACTCATGAGTCACCAAGCAGATGCGCTTGCAAGAATTTTCAGGATCAACCTGGAAGCGGCCCCACCTTACAGGGGTGATGCGAAAGGGATAGTAGAGCGATACTTCAGAACGATTCAGGCAGAATTTAAACCATATGCCCCCGGGGTTGTTCAAGGGTTTAGAATTAAGAAGCACGGTGAGCGTGATTACAGGTTGGATGCGACACTTAGTTTAAGAGATTTTCGTGAAATCATATTAAATGTGGTCTTATTTCACAATCAATCAAAGGTGCTGAGAAGTTATGATCGATCAGAAGATATGCCGGAGAACTTGCCATCAATTCCAATACAACTGTGGCGCTGGGGAGTACAGAACAGAGTCGGCCGTTTAAAGAAGGTCAATGAAAGATCATTGCGGATTAATCTTCTACCTCGTAAGAAAGTCAGTGTATCAGAACATGGTGTGCGTATTTTTGGAATGTATTACACCGGCCCAGAAATACTAAAAGCGGGCTGGCTACATAGAAGCGCAATAATAAAAAGACCTCAAAATCTTAATGCTGCATATGATCCTGGAACAGTGGATCATATTTATCTGTTCCCAGACAAAACGAAGAGTCTGTATTGGGAATGCAATTTAGCAACAAAAAGCCGAGAGTTTAAAGGTATGACGCTTTGGGAGGCGAGGCAACAACAAGATGAAATTAAAAAATCGACGGCCGAGTATGAATTGGCTGAAAAAAAACATAAGCGTGAAGTTGATCGATTCGTAGAAAGCAAAATTAAGACCGCCGAAAAACTGCGCCAACCCACTACTATCTCGAATGCTCAGAAGATTCGGGGAATTAACAAGAATAAGGAACAGGTTCAACAACAGGAAAGAAAAGAGAATGCGAATCGGCCTGAGCGCGCAAAACATGAAGATCGGTCTGCGGTAATTCCCATTGCCGACGATTCTGATTCAGCAAACTATCCTGATTTCATGCAGGAGCTTAATGATGATGATTAAGGGATGAAAAAGTACCGATGAATAGTCAAAAAATGGTTCAGGCAATCTATCGAAAAACTGGTGTTGGGCGCTATGATGGCAATCCATTTATTGAAGCCTTGCCTCCGATATTGGATATCAAAGGAATTAGAGATAACCTCAGAAGTGATATTAAACCGACTGAGGATGAAATATCAGCAAGTGGCTCGATAAGGGCGCATTGTATCGCAGGCCTGTTGGATGGCTTTTTTCACCCACTCTCCGCACATGTACAGTTGCAAGAAAAACTTTCAATCATGATCCGAAATGGTTACGTGGGTCGCAACCCATCGAATGGCTCTCTGAATAAACATCTTCAGAATGGTTACGAACGGCTCATGTCAGGTGATTTGAGTGTGTATCGTTTTGAAAATGTGCAGTCAACCGCACAGAGTATGTCACTGATTGGTTGCTCAGGAAGTGGGAAAACCACCACCCTCACCAAATTTTTATCTGCATACCCCCAGGTCATCTATCACCGGGAACATAACATTGAGCAGGTGGCCTATCTAAAAATCGATTGTTCCCACAATGGTTCTTTAGACGAGCTCTGCCGTAATTTTTCCGTGCACTGGATGATGCATTAGGTACTAGTTATGAAAAGAAATATGGGAAGAAAGGTATAGGTGTGCCGACAAAACTGGCTCAGATGACGCAACTGTCGAATTTACATGCATTGGGTGTATTGATTATCGACGAAATTCAACACCTGAAGAGTGCCAGATCTGGCGGCTCGGAAAATATGCTCAACTTCTTTGTGACGATGGTCAATACCATAGGCTTGCCTGTGATTTTGGTTGGTACGCCTAAAGCACGAGAAATTTTTGATATCGACTTTAGATCGGCGCGCAGGGCCGCCGGTTTTGGTTCTATTTACTGGAGCCCCATGCCCCAAGCATCTTCAAAACGTGATGAGTCAGAATGGCAGATGCTCACCGATAAATTATGGACTATGCAATGGTTGCGGAATCGTGATGTATGTCTAACGGATGAAATCAGAAATACCTGGTATGAGCTTTCCCAAGGTGTTCTGGATGTGGTCATAAAGTTGTTCGTGCTGTCGCAGTTGAGGGCGATTGTAACGCGTACGGAACGCATAACTCAAAATATTATGCGTCAAGTCTATGAGGACGAACTGCAGCCGGTTCATCCCATGCTTGATGCCTTGAAGTCGGGAGATCCGGAAAAAATATTAAAATATTCCGACCTGTCAGTCGGGGACATGGACAAGAGAACTATTGAGTTAATTCAGACTATCGATTCGACTCTATTAAAAGAAGACCACATGGCAAAAGACCTGGCGGTGCTGGGCAGCAACAATGATGCAAAACGCCTGTATCAACTGTTACGGGACCTGGGCTACGAAACAGACAATCTGGCAACGGTAATATCAGAGCTGTTTAAAGAACACCCCGGTTTAAGTCAAAGAGAACTACTTCCTATCATCAGTGATAGGTTAAATACAGAAAAGTCATGTGAGCATGAGAAACCGGCAAAAGCCACGGTAATAGATTTTAAGGATTGGCATACATTGGAGAGTGGTGACTTCAGATTCTTGCGCTCACAACACGAGTCATCAGATGAATTATGGGAAAGAATGGAAAAAATGGGGGCGACAATGGACTTGAGTGATTGGGTCCATGAGGCGGGTTAGTTGCATAATTTCCCTGTTCCGTACAAGAACGAACTGATATACAGTTTAGTTGCCAGGGCGGGTGTACATGCTGGTATCACCAGTCCAAAGCAACTCCTTGATGAGGTATTTGGGAATAGACAAGTAATCGCTACAGTCGACTTGCCCAGCCACCTGGATGCCATAGTAGAAAACCTCCGTCACAATCCTGAATATTCTCTGGACAGACTGATAGATCGTCATACCCTGTTTCCCACCTACGCACCTTTTGTAGGGGAAAGGGTGAGAAATAAAGCTCGAACAATGATGAAAGGAGCAACCAACGGGGCATTACACCTATCTTTAGGCGTGATAGCTTCTCGTGTCAATCACCTCAAAGCTCTTCGATATTGTACAGCCTGTTTAAGCGATCAAGTTAAACAGTATGGTGAGCCCTACTGGGAGCGTCAGTGGCAGTATCTGGGTGTGGATGTTTGTGAAAAACATGGCCGTTTGTCAACGTTGAGATTTGATTTACTAAGACACCGGCATGAATTCATATCCCCAACTCCAGAGCTGATAGATGAAACTGGTTGCCATAGCAAATCAGATTGGGAGCAAATGGTGGCCCAGGAGTATAACTGCCTATTGGCCAGAGTGGCGGACAAATTTCCAACATTTGACCAGTGGACATCCTTTTACAATAGCCTCGCACGAGACAATAATTGTTTAAGAGGAAGCCAGGTCAATCATCAGGCAATTAAAGAGCGTTTTCTCGGAGTCGTTCCGCGAGAGTGGTTGCAGGTTAAGGGACTATATCCGGCAGAAGGAGACACTAGTTGGCTAAAGTCCATCTTCAGGAAACACCGTAAATCGTTCAGTTTTTTGGAGCACTTGACGGTAATTAAGTGCCTTATGCCGGCAGCGAATATTGTTGATGTAATTAACCTAGTTAGCGATGGTTCATTGACGGGTAGAGTGCATTTGGAGAAGAGATTTAGTGTTGACGATGTTTCCACTGAGCTATTGGACAGCAATCGACACAAGTGGAGTAAGCTAGTAACAAAATTTGGTCCTAAACAAGCCAGAGCCAACTCTTTCGGCGGAGCAGTTTATGCCTGGCTATACCGACATGACAGGCAGTGGTTGTTAGATATTAATGCTGAATTCAAACTCGCTCGCACCACTCAAAATAATCGGGTTGATTGGATTAAAAGAGATAAAGAAGTTGAGGAGCAACTGAGAAAAATAATAGAGGAGAACAGAAATAATCCGGAATGTCCACGACGAACAAAAAACTGGTTGTTGCTTCAAACCCCTAAGGGGCCCTCAAACAGTAAAAACCTGAATAAATTGCCGCTGACCGTGGCATTTCTCAATACTGCAAGTGAAACTGTAAGCGAATACCAGGTAAGGCGCTTGGAGCGCGCTGTCAAATATTTAGAATTGGCCGGCCAGGGAGTAAAGCGTTGGACGATTTTGAGAATGGCAGGTCTTAGCAAGCAGCGAATCACACCACCCGCACAGGAAGTAATCGATAACCTTGAATTGACTTAGACAATGGCCTTTTCTGGTCGAATAGATGGATTTGCTGACAATGTAAAAATCTTACATATTGGTAACTTATTTAGATATGAGAACAGACAACGCTGGCTTATCAGTGTGTGGTTTGATCCATATCAAGAAAAGAAGTACGTTTCTTTTTCTCAAATACCTTTACTGGCTCGAGGCAGGATATTAAATCGAACCGGCCGGGCAGACAGCCAAGTCGATAACGGTTCCGTCAATTTCACAAATCAGGTTGATTTGGAAGAAATTAAGCTTAGTGAGTGCCCGGTTCTAAAGTCCCAGCGAGCCAGTATTCGTAAGTTTGAAGGCTATGAATGGGGGTTCAAGTTCAAACAACAAAATGGCCTCACAGTCTATTTGCCTCAGCTTGAGTTTGCCCGAGTGTTGTTTCTAAACAGCTCTTACTTGTCAAGAGCGGCTATTTCAACGGCTGATCTTGTTAACGATTTTGATGTTCAGATAGATTCACGGGCTGATAAAGCTGTAATAAATATTATGAGTACCACAAGCTTCCCCATGAGGGCATTCAATTATACGGCAGTGCGAAATACGATAGCCTGGATTTTATTGGATCCCAATGCAAGAGGCTCTTTTACCAGTATTGCCCGAAATCTTAAAGTGGAAAGTGATTTCAATAGAACGTTACAAACTTGGCTGTTTCGGTTTACTCCGCCTAATTTAAAAGGTTGGGAGCTTGGATACAAAGGAAAGCTAGATCGTGAAAGTAAAAGCCTTCTGGTATACGAAATTACTGCATTAGATGTTGTGCCAGATATTCCATCCATGGTGGAGTTTTGGCACCCGACTTTCAAAGATTACAAGATGGTCGGGTCCGTCGACAGTAAAGAAACAGGTAGCTATCGGCAAAGACCGGATGACATTGTAATCGATGATGAAGGCTCATCTTCAAGTAGATCAGAAACCGTAATTATGCGAAATACTGCTGCCAGGGTAAGCTTTAAGAAACCGTTCCAAACAAAAAAACAAACTGAGGAAAAGAAAATCAAGGGAAAAGCTGAGGAAGAGGGGGAAGGGTCAGAAGTAGTTATAGATCCTGTGAGCACTGCTGAGCCTGAAGTGGGAGGGGATCTGCAGGCGGCGGACTTTGCAAGCGGGGAAAATGAAACTGATTATACTGAGTTTAGTGAAGATCGATTTTCAGGATTTTTTCGGATGTTGGAAGTTCTGGAAGAAAAACATAGTTGTAAAATAATTAATAAGATTACCAACGTATTACCCGACGCCGGCAGGAGTAAGAAGCACCTGTTAAAAAAAACAGGCGCCCCGAGAATGATTTGCTGCGCGACGGTTGTCTGTAGTGGCACGCGCTTCAAAATCCTTGAAATAGATACCTCGGATGGTATTCGGATGCTTTCAACCAGAGTTGTAATGGGTGTCGATGACAAACACTGGGAAAATAATTACAGCGATTTAAAGCATCGTATCATTGCTTCTTCTTTGGCTTGGCCGATATCCTACCTGAATGAGATGTTCGGAGAGGATTACCACATTGGCATCGCTCATCCTTTCAGTAAAGCTTCCGGAACGGGTAATATTCCATCGGAATCAATATCGGGTTGGGCTCGAAGGGTTTCAGAAAGGCTGGCTTAAGACAAAAACGAGATAATCACTCACTGAAAATATGAAAGAAAATATTGATAATGCGGGCTGACCGTCTGCCGCACTGTTTTTATTTGGTGAAATGCCTGCGTATAAAAAGCAGCACTATGTGCCTCAATTCTATTTAAAACGCTTTTCTCCTGACGGGAAAAAGATAAATTTATGGAATATAACGAGCGAGAAGATAATACTCTCTGTAGGTGTTAAAAACCAGTGTTGCAAAGACTACTTCTACGGTAAACAGTCGGACTTAGAGAAAGGACTTGGCAGAATGGAAGCTTCAACTGCGGATATTATATCTGCGATGGATACGCAAATGATTTTGCCTTCTCCAATGTCGAAGGAGCATGTTCTTCTTGCTATCTATGTGCTGGCGCAATTTGTACGTACCAAACATTCTGCAGAAGCCCTAGATGAAATAAATGACAAGCTTATAAAACAATTATATGGCGCTCAACTCATGTCCCAAGGAGTAGATTTAGCGCAAGACATGATCGGTATTCAGAATGGACCGAGCATTTCTCTTGAAGCTACCATTCTGGGTTATCCCGAGCTTCTGGATCTTAAATATGTGTTGTTAGCCAATAAAACTGAAGTTGATTTCGTCACATCTGATAATCCTGTTGTCTTGTATAATCAGTTATTTTCCTCCCAAAATGATTCAAGCTCAACAGGATTTTCCTACAAAGGACTCCAAATATTTCTCCCGATAAGTCCAAAAAGTACTCTAGTTTTCTATGATTCCAATGCTTACACTGTCGACATAGATGGTAGCGCAACAATAGATGTCACTCTCCTAGATGATGTACATGAACTCAACACGCTTCAGATGTGTTCGGCTCTGAACTGTGTTTATTTTCAGGATCGGTCAACAGATGTTGAATTATTATATCGAACAGCATCTCAATTTCGAAGGCAAGAGAAAGGAAGGCTTAACGTCTTTCATGGAGATGAAACTAAGGACGGGAAAGAAGAAATTATTGAAATGTCTAGAGAGCAGATTAGGACAAATCTAACTCTAACTTTTATTCAAATCAAACAGAGAATGAAAGAATGGAAAAGGAAATTTCAAAAGCGGAAAATACAACCTGTTTATGTAGATAGAAATAAAAAATTTCACGATATCTGCCAGGAATTTATACGTCATGCTAAAAAGAACAAATGTGATGCACCGAAATTCATTCAGTATTTCAAAGATAAGAACATAAAATATTTTAATCAGCTTAAAGAGAATCTTACGCGATAACATGTGATGAACAGACTCGGATTTCCCTAAGCTGATTCAATGCGTCGGAATACAAAGGAATGTTCCCAATTCTAGATAGTGTACGCTGGCATGCTTGAGAGGAAATCAGTTGCGATTTCCCGTATAGCCTAAATTTTATAAATTTTTGTCTGCCAGTCTTCCAGCTAGATGTAACAGGTTGCGGGAAGGGCCTCATTGAGATTTTGGATTGATAGTTTAACAAAAGTTCTACTCGATCTATGACAAGAAGCAATAGTGTTCGAGCCAGCCGGGATGGTGATCAGTTTCACTACTTATGGGCTGCACGTCAATGTTTACGGTTACTATCCTCGACAGATGATCTCGTTGCAATATCAATAGAGGGTCCTTCTGCTCAAGAACTCGAAAGTGCTGAACTCTCAGAAGATGGGGTAGACCAGATTGATGTGGGAGAGTACTACGGAAGCGAAAATGTCAAAGAGGCAACATTTGTTCGATATATTCAGCTTAAACACTCGACAACAAGTCCTACCAAGCCGTGGTACCCCAGTGAATTGGAAAAAACGATACGTGGTTTCTCAGGCAGATACCAAGAATTTGAGAAATACTCAGAGGGAGACGACTTCATCAAACAGTTCGAATTCTGGTTTATCTCCAACCGCCCTATAAATTCTAAATTGTTGGAGACTGTCGAGGATGCGGCATTAGGGCGCAGTTGTCGCGATCCAGGCACTCTCAAGAAACTAGAAAAATTTACATCACTGAATGGCGAAAAACTCTCTGCGTTTTGCAGACTCTTGAAGCTGGATGGCGGAATTGATGGCTATTGGCTTCAGCGGGCTGATCTGGTTCGGGAAACCAATGGATATCTTCCCGGTAATGATATTGACGCACCGGTTCAACTCAAGGAGTTGGTAACACGGAAAGCTTTGTCCGAAAGCGCTCAGAATCCGTCCATTACCAAGATAGATGTGCTCCGAGTGTTGGGTACGACCGAAGATGGTATTTTTCCAGCTCCATCTCGCATTACATCCGTGAAAAATACTGTCCCGCGCACTCAGGAAACCGCTCTCGTAGCTAAGATAGTTGACGCTAGTACACCAGTTATCCTCCATGCTGAGGGCGGTGTAGGAAAATCTGTTCTATCGCAGCGAATTCGGCATCATTTGCCTACAGACTCGGTAGCATTGGTTTATGACTGCTTTGGAAATGGTGAGTATAGACGCCCTGGAAGCCCACGACATCGCCATAAAGATGCCCTCGTCCAGATCGCGAACGAACTCGCCGCACTCGGACTCTGTGATCCCTTAATCCCGTCATCAAACGCTGACAAGACGGACTATCTGAAAGCTTTTTACTATCGAGTGAAGCAAAGTGTTACCTCCATCAATGCACAAAATGGACAAGCGATTTTGTGCCTTATAATCGACGCTGCTGACAATGCCGAGATGGCAGCAAAAGAATTTGGGGATGAACGAGCTTTTGCCCGCGATCTTCTACGAGAGCCCTTGCCAGACCGTGCTCGACTAGTTGTCCTTTGCAGAACAGAAAGACAACATCACCTTGAACCCTCGTCAGATGTTTTACGACTTGAACTAAAGCCGTTTACTAAAGACGAGACTGCTGTTTTTCTTCGCGAGACGTATCCCGATGCGTCAAAGAACGACGTTGACGAGTTTCATAAGTTGACATCATGTAATCCTCGTGTTCAGGCGAACGCTTTGGCTGAGTCAGGTCCACTATCTAAGATTCTCCGGTCATTGGGGCCGGATTTTACAACTGTTGATGATATTATCGCTGCTCAACTGAACAAAGCAATTAGTGAACTACGTGAACGTGCAGGAAATACAGAACAGCCACAGATTGATTCAATCTGTGCTGCTTTAGCCATTCTGAGACCACTTATCCCTGTTACGGTGCTCGCGTCTATATCCGGCGTTCCAGCTTCGATGGTGAGAAGTTTTGCAACGGATTTTGGTCGGCCGCTTCTGGTTATGGGAGATACAGTTCAGTTTAGGGATGAACCGGTTGAAACATGGTTCCGCGATCACTTTAAACCTAACGCGGAACAGCTAACTGATTTTATCAATAAGCTACAACCGGTTGCATTGGAAAGCACATATGTAGCATCGACTCTTCCCCATTTGATGCTGGAAGCTGGGCAATTAAGTGAGTTAATCGAACTTGCTCTTATTTCATCCTCGCTTCCGGCAACTAACCCGATTGAAAAGCGAGATGTGGAGGTCCAACGGTTACAATTTGCACTAAAAGCTAGTCTTCGAGAAGAGCGTTTTGTAGATGCTGCCAAACTTTCCCTCAAGGCCGCGCAAGAAACCGCAGGGGACACTCGGCAACAGAGACTGTTACAAGATAATACAGACATTGCTGCTGTATTTTCAGAACCTGACCATATCCAAGAAATCATTTCACGAAAAAAGTTTGGCAGTGGATGGACCGGTTCACATCACGCTTATGAGGCCGGACTTCTTTCTTATGTACACGATTTTCGGAGTGACGCACGCAGCCGTCTACGAATGGCGTATGAGTGGTTAGCGAATTGGAGCAGACTACCAGAGGGAGAACGAAAACAAGAAGAAATTATTGACAATGATATTGCGGAGATAGCACTAATCCATTTCAACATAAATGGCCCCGAAGCATGTGCCAACGAAGTACGCCGATGGACGCCAAGTGAGGTGTCATATGAAGTGGGTTTTTTAATCGCTCAGCGTTTAGTTGATCACGAGCGATATGATGACCTGAATGGTTTGGCGTTGGCCGCAAATGACAACATCTATTTGCTATTGGCAATCAATATTGAACTACGGGCAGTACATCGTAGCCCACCGAAAGAGGCCATAGAGCGTGCATTATGCCTGCTTAGAAATAAGCGTTTGGAGATGGGAAACTCGCAAGCTAGCGATAATGAAACTGCACTACACGCAATCATTGCGCTTGCCGAATCAGCTCATTCACATAATCTTGGACATCCTGATGATTTAGTCTCCATGTTGGAGCAATATCTACCTGAAGTGCCTCCGCGAGGATTGGCGTCACAATTTAACAGTCAACGCATTCCATTTCTTCAGGCCTATGCTCTGCGGGCGAGTCTCAAAGGTAAGGATTTACAGCTAGTTGATCTTGCCCATCCAGAGATCCGACATCAACTTGAGAATAGAGATGGCCTGCCTGTTTCACATGATATTCAAGAATTCAAACATCATATTGGGGCATTACTGCCGTGGCATAAACTTAGAGTTGATAATTTTCTTGCCCCAAAGAGCCCTTCCGCGCTAGCAACTGAAATCGCTGAAGCATCCCAGCGATCCGCTGAAGCGGAGAAGATTACCTACCGCGAAGAGTCGTTTATATCGAATGAGATAGCGGAAATCTGGTTCGAGATCCTAACCTCCAGTAGTGGTAATGCTGAATCTCTATTGGAAGACTTTAAGACTTGGACTGGGCGTCTAGCACGACCTTTATATGTACAAACATGGATTAGATTTGCACGCTTGGCAGCTCGCACCTCAAATTTTGAGTATTGTGCTTATGATTTCGCTCAGCGGGCGTTTGAACTCGCGAGAGATGCGGGAGAGAGCGCCGAATCCAAGGCACAGACTTATGTGGAACTCGCGAGAGCCCTCCTGAGCAAGGACAGATCAGAAGCGGGTGCGTATTTCAACCAGGCTATAGAAGTAGCCAGTAAAATTGGAGATGAGATTCTTGATCGTTGGTCAGCTATGCTTGATTTAGCCGACCGTGCTGTCGACTCAAGTAGGCCATGCCCCAAAACAGCCTACGAATTTTCTCGGTGTGCCGAACTCGCACACGAATATACGTACGATCATTTTAACTGGGGAGGCACTGTTACTGCTATTGCTGGGTTATGTCCTTCTTCTTGTTTAGCCATACTGAGTCGTTGGCGTGACCGTAACTTTGGCGAATCCAAAAGACTGCTTACTAGAGCTATTAGTGTTCTTTATGATCACGAGCACATTGACTTTAAAACCGTGTCAGCCCTTATTGGGTTCCGTGCTAACTGGCAATACAGTGACCTCTTGAAGAAGATATTTAAGGATTGTGCTTCTCACTCGGATCGCGAGAAAGTACTTAACCATTTTCTTCATTACATGCGTTTGGATGAACAGTCCTCGTCAACATGGGAAGAGTTCAAAAAAATGGCAGAGGAGGACGCACAGTTTATTCCCGATATTGATCGGCTTATTGAGTATACAAAGCTTTATGAGGGTGCTCACGGTAACGCGAACAGTTCATATGATGATCCGCAACTCGGGCAAAATATTGAGTTTAATTGGGAGTTAGTATTCCTGGATTTGGATTTATATACGTCAAATGGTCTATCCAACGCGTATTCTAACTTCAAGAGCAATGACCCACCATTCTATCATGAGGTATTCTTTTCTGAACTGTTCAAGCGGATACCAGTCGGAAAGGAAGCTCAGCTTATTCAAGCATTTTTTCAAGATCCTGATTTCAACCTGTACCACACCAGGAACTTTCTTGAGCAAATCCCAGAGGATTGGAGAACGCGAATGTCAATCAGATCTTGTCTTAGGGATGAGATCGAAAAACTTTGTCGCCGACATAGTATGGAGATTACTAAGAATCGATATTACCAACCATTTCCTCTAGAACTCGCCTCGGATCTAGCCCAGGCTACTGAAGAGGAGCTAATCAGCACTGTAGTGTCTAGTATTGGTGAAAGAGCCGAGATTCTAGGTGCTGATAGGTTATTCACTCTTGTCGGATTATTAGCATCGCAGCTATCTCACCGAGAGGCGTTGGACGCGTTAAATTTTGGTATTGGACTCTTCGAAAATACGCTGAAAGAGGATGATGGAGATGGTCCCTGGACTGATGTTTTAGCACCTCCATCAGATATTAATGCTGCTCTTGCGGGATATATCTGGGCAGCATTGGCTGCCCCACAAGCCAGTCTTCGTTGGGAAGCCGCACATGCAGTCAGAGGGTTATGTACATTTGGCAAACAGGCTATCTTGGACCATCTGGTTGAATTGGCTAAAGGTAGAGAGGGTGGACCGTTTGCAGATAAACAACTTCATTTCTATCATCTGCATGGACAACAATGGCTTATGATCGCCTTGGCCCGTGCTGCCAGCGAAAATCCAGACGTACTCGTTTCTCATTATGATTTCTTTATTCGCGTCGCGTTAGAAGATGAACCTCACGTTGTAATACGGCATTTTGCAGCGAAGGCTGCTTTAATGTTAACTGAAAATGGATTCCTTGAACTCGATGAAAATAGTGCCGATAAACTCGCGACCGTGAACAGTTCTGAATTGCCTGTAGTAACATCTAAACGACATCAAAGACTACAACATCTTCAGGATCAGGGGGATCGATTAAACCGTTTCAGATTCGGTTATGACATGAGCCGTTATTGGTTCGGAAGCTTGGGAAATTGTTTCGCGAAAAATACTTCTTATATCGAGGTCGAGGCAGAAAAAGTAATTTGTGATGACTGGCGTCTATCAGTGAATGATCACTGGGATAGAGACATACGTCATCGGCTTGGTCTCTTTCGCAATCTAGAAACACGACATTCTCATGGATCATATCCTAAGTCAGACGATCTCAGATTCTATCTATCCTACCACGCGATGATGATCGTTGCCGGAAAGTTGCTTGCAACAACTCCACTTCATCAAGACCCAGATAATCCTGAAGATGAATTCGAGGATTGGTTTAGAGATCACCTGCTTTCTCGACAAGACGGCTATTGGTTGGCAGATCGAAGGGACCCAAAACCGCTTCAGTGGCCAAGTCGGAAAGGCCAGGAGCAAGAAGATGATTGGAGTTGGTCCGTGTGCCGATCAGATTTTGACCATTTTCTCAATGCAGATGAAGATAGATTAAACTTATGTGGATATTGGAACACAGTCTTGGGTCAACGAGAGGAAACGGTTAGCATAAGTAGCGCGTTAGTTGCTCCTGAGCGGTCGGCGGCCTTACTTGCGGCTTTGCAGACGGCTACCAATCCATATAGCTACCGTTTACCTGACGCTGGTAGTGATATGGAAATTGATGTTTTGAGCTTTAAGCTTAAGGGTTGGGTCGATAGCCGCACTTCTGATAGAAGACTTGACGAGTTTGACCCATGGGGAGGAGGCATTCAGTATCCACCACTGAAACCTGTTAAGCTCGTTCGAGATCTTTTTCAGCTAAAACAGGATAGAGAATGCCGGGTTTGGCAACTTGAGACGAATGGTGTCCACAAGGAAGTTCTCTGGTCACAAGTTTGGGCTAAAGAACATGGTCAGCACGACGAAGCAATAAGTGAACGAGGGCGTCATCTTCAGGCTTCTCGTACTTTCGTCAGGCAGTTTCTTAGTAAAATGAACATGGATCTGATTGTAGGGGTAAATATAGATCGGTGTATCCGCCGCAATTATTACGAAGTGAGCAAAGATGACGATATCAGACACACGCCACCATACTTCAAATTTTTCATCCTGAGTACTGATGGACAAACTTATTCGCTCTGATAGAGTTTTAGCACTTGGGAGGAAGATTGTTGATGAGCTTGATCAACCAACTGACACACTTGCTTGTTGGATTAGTCACTATATTGCTGAGAAAATAGAAGAGGCCGAAGCTGCCACCGATGAAGCCCGTGAGCGAAAAATGTCCGAATGCTGTGATGCTATTTTGAAGCTTTGGGACCATCGAAGCAGATTACCGAACGGTAAACGTCCATTTGAAGATTTCGAGCCGATATTTCGTGTGCTTAAGAGTCTCGATCTGGATGATACGACGCCGCGCTATATTAATCAGATAAGTCCAGCAATAGATAAGAAAGATGAAGACACTCTGAAAAAACAGTGGCTCAGTAAGGTAACTGAGATTGATTATACAGCTAGAATTCTTATTCGTTATTGCTTAACTATTGCTGCACAGGACTCTGTGGAAAAATCCAGAGATTGGGTCACACTTGCCGAAGCCATAAGGAAGGAAGGCGATATCATGATTATACGTTTTATCACGGCTGATACGGATGTTTTGAACTCAGAGGACGCGGATGATTCGGCAAAGATAATAATTGAGGACTTTCTAGAAAAACTAGAAGCATTTAATCAACTCTCCTCAGAGTTGTCTTCACAGTTTCGCCAGCAATTAAATCAGGTCATAGATGAATTTTCCTAAACGGTTCGTGGATCAGGTTACGGGGAGGGGGTCACAACAGAGTCAGGCACCTACTACATCGCCACTGGCGCCGTCGGTGAAGACACCGGCGCCTACCGGCTCATAGTCGACGATCTTGGCGATGACTACCCGGAATTTACCGGCACCACCGGCACGGTGGTGGTGGGCGGGTCGGCTGCGGGTACGGTGGACTATGCGGGCGATGTGGACTGGTTTGCAATCGAACTCGTTGCCGGCCAGGACTATCAGATTGACTTCGAAGGGTCCTCAACGGACCGGGGATCACTCGGCGATCCGTTCCTGTACGGTATCCATGATTTAGATGGGAACCTGCTCGCGAACACCAGTAACGATGATGGCGGCACAGAATTCAACAGCCGCCTGGAGTTTACCGCGCCCGATTCGGGCATCTACTACATCGCCGTCGGTGCCTTTGGTGAAGACACCGGCACTTACACTGTCGAGGTCGCGGATTTGCTGTAGCAAACAAGAATCTAATTGTGATTGATTGACAACGATAACCATACAATTTTTCTTGTTGCTCCAGCCCAAATCGGTATATCATGTAGGCCAAATTTCATGGTTATCATAGATTTTTCATGGCGAGTTATACCATGATCGATGCAGTGCCTACGGTGCCGGCTTCCCGTCGGCGAGCATAAGGAATAGCGCTTCGGCTTGTGCCGATTTGACAATTATGATTTCTACATTTAATAAATTCAACATTGATTCATTGTACGGATGTGCGCGGTGAATTGTGTCTGAGAAAAATCAAAAGGTTAACACTCGCACTATTGCAATTGATCCAGAAGCTCCTCATCAATTCACTTTTCCGCCATACGTAAAGAGCACGTTCGATCTCAATTCTGCTGAGGTTGGAAATCCCCGATCCACAACCATGCAAAAAAATCTATGCAAAGTAGCTTTAGTGGTCACAGCTGAAGATATCGCTGGCTGCCAGAGGGTCAAGTGCAAGTGACCACACAATCATCACTCCGCCAAAAACTGCGGTCACTGGAAAACGATCCGCCAAGCTCATGGGGTATGACGGGCGTGAACGTGCGGCCGAATTTGCACGGCCTCCTGCGGTACCCGGCTATGATGGTTCCGCAACTGCAAGGCGACATCATTGATGCAATAATTTCGAATAAGCGCGGGCGTTGTCGCGTGCTCGATCCATTTGTCGGGTCAGGCACAGTTATGACGGAGGCTTTGATGCGCGATCTTGATTTTACTGGAATTGACATCAATCCATTGGCTGCGCTTGTCTGTGAGGCTAAGGCAGCCATCGATAGCGGCATCGATATTGAAGGAGCGGCTCAGTCCCTTCTAGCCGCTTTGCGGCTCGATATTCATGAAACGATAGATGTAGACTTTCCAGGCCGAGCTAAGTGGTTTGATGATCCTAGTGCTATAAGATTTTCGGTCTTGCGCAGAGCTATTATGCAGCTTCCAGGGTCCGGTGAACGAAAAGTAATGTGGACGGTCTTCGCGGAGACGGTGCGGCTTTGCTCAAACAGCCGAACCAGCACTTACAAGCTTCACATCCGCAGGCCGGATGATCGCGTTGCTCCCGATAAAGTAATAGAGGTCTTCGAGGCCAACCTCCGCAAGACGCTAATCCGTGTGCAAGAATACCATACACAATTAAAGTCACGAACAGCAGATAGACCCTCGGTCAAGATCATTTGTGAAGACGTGCGAAAGGTGAAGCTGGACTGGTATTCCTCTGACCATCAGGTGCTTGTGACCTCCCCGCCGTATGGCGATAACCAGACGACAATCCCCTACGGTCAATTTTCATACCTCATGATGCAATGGATCCCAAAACAAGACCTTCCGAGTCCAGATGCGGCACACTTAATGTCAAACACTCACTCGTTGGATGGGGTGAGCCTAGGCGGCACCATCCGTGGCTCTGATCAGAAGCAAGAAGCAGTTCGTGCCATCTCCCCGCATTTCGATGCTTT
The DNA here is from genome assembly GCA_965208655.1 of Gammaproteobacteria bacterium. GTDB lineage: Bacteria > Pseudomonadota > Gammaproteobacteria > Eutrophobiales > Eutrophobiaceae > JAAXHV01. The sequence continues at coordinate 416,483 of CBDBPJ010000006.1, read as the reverse complement.
CGTGCGAGAGGCGGAACGGCTAGGTAAGTTGCGGGCAATCCGCAAAGTCTCGAGCTTTATAGGCGACTTTGCCGAAGCCGTCAGCCACCTGCGAGCGAGCGTGACCTCTACCGCTCATTGGGTGCTCACGACTGGCAATCGAACCGCTGCAGGCCTTCCTGTACCTTTTGACGAGATTTGCGAGGACTTACTCAACAATCTCGGCGGAAAACCGATTGCTTCCCTTCGGCGTCGATTCCCCAACAAACGAATGCCGTCACGAAATTCTCAAGGGGCGATGATCACAGCAGAGACCACAATTATCGTCGAATTCGCATGATTGACGAAACGGTTGAACAAAACGCTGAGCTGAAAGTTGGGGCGCATGTGCTCGTTCAACTGGGCAGTGAACTCGTCACAGATGTTGAGCAAGCTATCCTTGAATGCGTCAAGAATGCATATGACGCTGATGCGCCTGGTTGTCTAATCGAAATTGATACCCGTGAGGTTGGAGTCATGGAGGAAACCGGCCCGGCAGTTAAGTTGGTGAAGTTTGACAGACCGGCAGAAACAGTTACGGTTGAGATTGTCAGTAATCAAGGGGTGCGAGTTAAGCCAGATAGCGTGGTCAGTGATAACGAAATCTTGACTCGCCGACTAAAGTACACAGGTCGTATCACGATTGAAGACAAAGGCGAAGGACTACGACCCGATCAATTGCATAGCTCTTGGCTTGTGATCAGCCGATCGAGTAAACGGGGAGAGCCAGGACGCAGAAAGGCAAAGACAAAGAAAGGGCGGACACCTTTAGGCGATAAGGGCCTTGGTCGTCTCGGTTCAATGAAGCTCGGAGATATCCTGCGAATTGAATCGTCCTTCTCACCTTCTGAACCACTCGCAGTTGCGCAATTCAGATGGGCTGACTGTATTGCTGCAGGAACTGTTGATGAGATTCCGGTTTTTGTAGATAAACTGCCTAATCCAGAAAAGTTCAAAGGAACACGGGTCTCTGTTCTCGGCCTCCACGATCTGCCGGAATGGCGTCGAAAGGATAGAATTGGTGAGATCACTAGAAGCCTGGCACGTTTGATATCGCCATTCGAGGCTACTTCCACTTTTCCAGTTGGAATAAAACTCGACGGCGATGACCATTCACTTGTCTCCGTTACAGATGATGCTCTAAAACGGGCTGTCGCAGAGTTTAAATTCAGTTGGCAGGTCGACCCTGTGAATCCTGATAAGCACGTATTAATTACTAAGGCAAACTTTCGAAAACGACTCTTTACATCGGTCCGTTCCAGTAAAGCTAAGGAGCGCAAGGTATTGATTTTCGATCAAGATGGGGGCACGAACTTTGCTAAGGCTCTCGAGTCAATCGGTCGCCTCAAGGCATATCACAACAAGAAGATTGACCTAAATGGTCAATGGTTCATCGAGCTTGAGCGAAATTTTCGATGGACTGATATGCAACTGGATAGTGGCTCCACAATAACAGACCCTGGTCCATTCAAGGGAGCATTCTATTTCTTTCACCTCGACAAGCTTGACTTGGAAGATAACGATGAACTCGATCCTGATAATCTAGCTGTAGCAGGAATGGGGATCGATCGAAAACTTATAAAGGACATGACCGGCGTCTCGATACTCAGAGATGGGTTTCGAGTCCGAGCACAAGGTGATTGGCTCGGTCTTTCGTCAGCAATGACCTCTGGCAGCACCTACGGTATGCGAGTCGACAATACTGTAGGGTATTTCGCGCTTTCCGGCGAACACAACCTTAGTCTAGTTGAGAAGTCGGATCGGGAAGGGTTTGTGGAAGACTCTGCATATCGCGGATTCATGCAGATTGCCCTGCAATGCCGGAATTTTGCCAATGACAGTCTGGAACAAGTTCGACGAGCCCACGATGATTATTACAAGCGTCTAATTGCTTCCAAGGATGTTACTACCCCCCCTACGGTGGGAGAGACGTTTCGTGTGCTCGAGTCCGAATTTAAGTCCACTGAAGATGCGCGGCTAGAGGCCGAACGCATAATACAGGAACTTCAAGTAGAAATTGAACAGTTTGAGCATGAAGCAGAGGATGGTGGTACCGCGGGAACTTCAACTGCCCGCGCTATTGAAGTCGTAAACAACGCTGTTACCGCCATTGAGACAGTCCGATCAAAATTATCTAGTAGCGCACAGTCGAGTATTAATCTCTTGCGATTGCGGCAGGAGTTCGAAGAACGTGACGAGCAGATGGTCGCGCTGTTTGAAAGCGCTACTGTCGGGCTGAGCGCGAGGGGATTAGCGCATGAAATGCGCACACATCTTACCGAAATTCGTCAGCGTACGTCTGCAATGGAACGAGCGACAAAAGGGAAGGCTAGAGAAGTCCTACCCCACTTACGCTCAATACGATTATCTTGCTCCGCCATATCTAGCGCAGCATCGCTTATCGATCCAATGCTGCCGCGTTCTAGGGCTATAAAGGAAACGATACCTCTAAGAGCATTTGTAGAGGAGTACCTAAAGATGCGCGCTTCTGGCTTCAAGCGAACTGGTATCCGGACAAAAATATCCGGAACAGAGATTACAGTTCGCGCGAACCGTCCTCGATTAACACAGATCCTCGATAACCTGGTGATAAATAGCAGGTACTGGCTTCAACGCGGCGAACTGATCAATCAAAACACAAGGCCAAAACAAATTACAGTAGAGATAACGCGTTCTGGCTTTGTCGTCTCAGATACTGGACCAGGTGTAGATCCTCATTATGAAGAAACACTGTTCGAAATATTTGTAACGGCCAAGCCAGAGCGAGATTCAGGCCAGGGACTCGGGTTGTTTATTGTAACCGAGCTTCTCAGGATAGACGGTTGCGATATCGTCTTACTTCCCGAGAGGAATGAAGATGGTCGACGCTATAGCTTCTCGGTAAACCTTGCTCCTCTTGTAGTGTCGGTTCAATGATGAAGATTTCCCAGGCACTTGAAATACTTGGTGTGAAGCGGGTCATTTGGATCGATGATCATTTTAATGAGACGCCAGCTCAACTAGCAAATTTGCTGACCAATAGCTTGGAGACGACTCAGGCCTGCGAGTTTCCTGAGTTTCAAGACGCACTGACGATGTATGAATTCGATGCTGCCGCTGCCGTCTCTGAAGTGGCTCAGATTCTAGCAGATCTCCCTCCTGAACGAATTGAGGAAATCAAAGCCAAGTTCTTTGCAGAGGAAGCCACCCAGAAAGATTTCCCAAGTAAAGAGTTGTCGGCTGATGTGATTTCTAAGGCATGCGAGTTGCTTGGTGTGGAGAAAAAAGATCGCTGGACTTTTGAGAAAGCGGATCAGGCTTTAGAAACGCTTTGTACTAATGGCGATGCTGAACTAGGTTATATTGTTGATCTTAACGAGGCTGGAGGCGCCCCCACTCGCGGTCTTGATATGCTTCGTGTACTTTGGGAGTCAAAGTCTGGGGGCACGGCCTTCATCCTTACCCACGATACTGATACGGCCGGCGAGGGAAAAACCGAAAAAAAGGTGCGCGAAGAACTCTCAGATTCTGACGGGCTCGGCTTTCCAATTTGTGTTATTTCTAAAGAGCGGCTCTATAATAAGGCTGACGACAGTGAAGCAATGTCAGAGGTATTGCGTATTGGCGTCAAGCGTGCTGGGCTGCGACGGAGCATGCATGAGGTTCTGGATAAAGCCCAAAACACTATGTACACAGCTATCGATGAAGCTGCAAAAAACCTACTCAGTGTTCCGCCCGAGAAACTCGAATCTCACGTATTCGAACGGGGTTTTAAGGAAGGTGTATCAGAGCTTCATGTTGTAGAACGGGCAATAACCGCCCATCTAGGAAAGCAGGCACGAGAGTTTTTCGGAGTCAACAATCAGATCCATACTAGTGTTCAGCGCCTCCGCGCTCTTCGAGCCATTCCTCTTGAAGCTCCGGAAACGGGACCAGACCCCTATCTCAGCGCGTTCCGTGAAGCGGAAGTCTGGGAATCAAATGAACTATTGAATCGAGCTTTGACTCCGATTGCATGCGGGGACATATATGAACATGACCCGTATGAGAGTGCAACCAAGACAAGTAGTCGTAAATTCGTACTTCTCGGCCAGCCCTGCGACATCTCGTTAAGACCAGGAAAACCAGCCCGAGCTCAAGACACGGCATTTCTTGTGCCACTGCGGAATAAAAAGACCATTGGCAAGATTGATCCGAAGGCTCCGCTGCTCCCATTTACTTTGCACGATAAGAAATGGGCTTGCGACTTCCGTAAAGCTACTACGGTTAGACTTTCGATTCTCGATCTTGCTTCATTCCGTCCAGATGGCCGCGTGCGTGTTGATGATGGTCATGAACCACCGGCTGAACTCTTGGTCGGACAAAAAGAAGTTTACGGTGACAGAACTGCAAAGGCATCAGAAGCATTGGCTGATAACGGTTCCCAGCTCAGCGATGGAGCAACAGCAATCGAACTTCTTCTCACATTCACCGCCTCCAGTGAATTCAAGCACATCTATCAACCAGTCGTCGAGAAGGCGTCAGAAAGAAAGGTTAATGGGGAGATGATAGAGAAGCCGAAGAGGGTAACTTGGCGCCTTCGCCGGTGTGGCCGAATTCGTATGCCCTATGCGGCGGCACTGCTCGACCAATACACGGCAGTAATGAGCCGACAAGCGTTCGACCTTGACTTCATGTCGGCAGGTGGCACTGATTTGGAGCGTCACGTTGCAGAGCCAAACATGGATGTCCTCGGGTTTACTAATGGAGCTTCCAAGCCAGAGGGTGCTTGAACATCCACGAGTTTGAATCACTGGAGGATGTACGCTGGAAGATTGAAGCCTAGCGGATCGACTGTTATGATAACCGTCCATACTGGCCTCTGGGCCAGTTAACGCCGAGGGAATAAGCGGATCAATTTCAACCACAACGAGCTGCCTGGGGATGAATTGCTAAGTGCCGGATGGATCAGTTGCAGGGGGCATGTCACCTCCATGGACGATAAAATCCTGAGTTTGTATGCCAAGGGCATGACGACCCGAGAGATAGTAGCCACCTTCAAGGAGATGTACGATGCAGAGATTTCCCCGACACTGATATCCCGGGTCACGGATGCGGTCCTTGAGCGCGTGGTGGAATGGCAGTCCCGGTCGCTGGAAGCCTAGTTACAAACTTATTTGTTTATTCTTTCGTTGCTGGATACGCTAAGAGATGAATTGGTTACAAACTTTATTTTTGAAAAGAGCCTGCAGGATAGCCCAGAATACTGGTCACAGACCTACTTAGTTACAAACTTATTTGTTCACCTACAACTTGTAAATTGACAATGAAGTATCATACTTACAAAAAAGGATCGTTCCCGAAAACGTGAAAGATTATGTATCATTGAACCAATTTATGTGACGATGTAGAAAATAAGGAGAGCACGGAATGGCAAAACATATCATGGAATCAAAAACTACTATCCCAGCCATTCAAATTGAGAGTCTCATTCTTATCATTCGTGGGGAAAAAGTTATACTGGATTCTGACCTGGCGAAACTCTATGAAGTGGAGACTAAAGTTCTCACTCAAACCGTCAGGCGTAACATGTCTCGTTTTCCTGCTGATTTCATATTCCAACTTACAAGGGAAGAATTTAACCGCTTGAGGTCACAATCTGTGTCCTCAAGATGGGGTGGCAGGCGCTATTTACCTTATGCCTTTACCGAACATGGTGTTGCTATGCTGTCCAGCGTGCTGCGCAGCGAACATGCCGTTAAGGTGAACATTGAGATTATTCGTGCTTTCGTTCGTTTACGGCAAATACTGGCATCCGACAAAAGACTTGCAGAAAAAATCGATGAACTTGAACAGAAATATGATGATCAATTCAAAAAGGTGTTTGAAGCCATCAAACAACTCATGGCGCCATCCACTAATGAGAAGAAACGGCCAATAGGCTTTGTTTGGGATAATTAACGCAGTAAGGACTGCACTTCCCGGGACAACGTCTCGTCGGCGCCGCGGATCCATTCGAACAGCACGGACTCCGCATCACAGACGATAATCCCCGCCCTGCCCAGGCGCCGTAAAGCCGTTTCGTAGTTTTCCCGTTGCCGGGAACAGACCGCATCCGCCACTACGAAGACCGCGTAACCCCGGTTGTACAGGTCGAGCGCCGTCTGTAACACGCAGACATGGGCCTCCATGCCCACCAGTATGGCCTGTTTCCGCTTTGTCGAGGTCAGGTCCTCGGCGAAATTCTTGGCGCCGGTACAGGAGAATGAGGTTTTTTCATAAAGTTTCGCCGACGCAGGCAACAATTTCCGTATTTCAGGCTCCATGATACCCAGTGCCTCGGGCGATCGTTCCGCGGCAAATATCGGCAGCGACAGCCTGATGGCAGTGTTGATCAACAACCCGGTGTTTCTTTGCAGCCTGGCCAGGACCTTGGCCGGCATGACCGCGGTCAGCTCCGTCTGTATGTCGATAATGAGCAATACGGAATTTCCGGCATCACAAAGTGATGTGTAATTCCCGGCAGTGGATTTCGTCGGTGACATTCAGGCAACCCTGTCAGTTCAACCAGCGGTTTACTTCGCGCAGGTCTTCCATCGACAGGCTGCCGGAAGCCTGTTTCAGGCGCAATGTATCCAGCAGGTAATCGTAGCGGGCCCGGGCATAATCCCGCCGTGCCTGGGACGTGGCCCGCTCGGCCGCTACCACGTCCACTGCGGTGCGGGTGCCGACGTCAAAACCGGCTTCGGTAGCCAGCAAGGCGGTCTCACTGGAGACCACGGCCTGTTTCAGGGCCTTGACCCGGCTGATGCCGGAGATAACGCCCAGGTAGGCCTGCCGCGTCAGGCGTTGCGCGTTCCTGCGCGCCTGTTCCAGCCGTTGCATCTCGGCATCAAGCCGTTGATGGCTTTCACGCACCCGTGAGCTGACATAGCCGCCCTGGAATATCGGGACATTGAGCTCAACACCCACGGATGAGGTGGTGCTTTCGATTGAGCCGAAACGTCCGCCTGTCTCGTCCAGTCTGTGCCTGGCAACCATGTCGACCGTGGGCAGGTGGCCGGCCTTTTGCCGTTTTATTTCCCTGCGCGCGGTATCCACTGCATGCCGTATGGCCAGTATGTTCAGGTTCTGTTCCAGCGCAGCGCCGGTCCACGCATCAATTTCCTCAGGTTGCGGGCTTACCAGGGGCATGGTATCTCCCAGTGTTGCCGGCTCGGAAAAATAGGCGCCGGTGATCTCGCGCAACGCCTCCCAGGCATTGTCGACATTGTTGCTTGCCTCGATTTCAGCGGCGAAGGCCCGGTCATGGCCGGCCTGGGCCTCCTGGACGTCCGTGATGGCGGTCAGGCCTACGTCAAAGCGTTGTTTTGCCTGGTCCAGTTGCCGGCTCAGTGATTTTTTCTCGGCTTCGGCAAACCCCAGGTTGTCATAGGCAGCCAGCACCTCGAAATAGGCCACCGTTGTGCGCAATATCAGGTCCTGTTCCGCAGCGATGAGTTCCGCGTCCGCCTGCTTGATGCGATTGTCCGCCTGCAGGTACTGCATTATCCGGTCGCCCCGGAACAGGGGCTGGGTGAGGTCCAGGCTGTAGCCGTGGCTGCCGTAAGTCACTTTTCCTCCCTGGCCCAGGGGATTGAAAATACTCTCGATTTCCTGCTCATTGGTAAAGGCGTTGGCGCTGAATGAAAGTGAGGGCAGCAGTTGTGACAGGGCTTGCGGCCGTTGTTCCAGGACCGCTCTCCTGGTTGCGGCCACCTGCTGGTATTGCGGGTCGCTGTCCAGGGCGTAGCCGTAGATTTCCAGCAGGTCAACCGGAAAAACAGGGCTGACATAAGCTGTCAAAAAAACCGACAAAACAGCAAAATTCCTGATTCTCATAATATCCTGAATTCGCACTCCGCAACCCGCAATACCAGATCAGTAATTCCCAATTCCTAATTCTCAATACCTCGGCATGTCCTGGTCCACCTGTTCCGCCCAGGCGTCAAGACCTCCTTCCAGGTTTACGATATCCTTGAACCCGGCGCCCTCCAGGTAATTCGCCACCTCCATGCTGCGCATGCCGAAATGGCAGATGACGATAGTCCTGGCGTCCGTGTCGAGTTCGTTCGTCTTTTCGGCAATCTCGTTCATGGGGATATTCAGGGAACCGTCGAGCCGGCAGATCTCGATTTCCCAGGGGTCGCGGACATCCAGCAATACGACCTTGTCCCGGTTATTCAGCAGCGTTGACAGTTGTTCTGCCGTGATACTTTGCATGATACGTATTTTACCTTGCTTTTTTGTTATTATACCCCATTGAAGTTTCGATTGAGGACTTTCCTTTAATGACCACTAATCCTGAATTAATCCGCTCCGGCGCAGGCAACGGCCACAGTCCGGTAGTCGATAACGAGGCTGTTCAACCGTTCCCGAATTCCAGAAAAATATTTGTCCAGGGCAGCCGGGACGACATACGCGTGCCCATGCGGGAGATTGCCTGCAGCAATACCGTTTCATCCTCCGGCATTGAGGTCAATCATCCCGTCACGGTCTATGATACCTCCGGACCTTATACGGACCCGGCTGCGGCTATCGACATCCGGCAGGGACTGGCAGGGGGCAGGGGTGACTGGATACGTGAAAGGGACGACACCGTGCAACTCGACGTGTTCTCCTCTGCGTACGGGCGCAAACGCCAGGCTGATGGAAGGCCGGCGGAATTACACTTTCCGCTCAGTAAACCACCGCGCCGGGCTGAAAGCGGCGGCAACGTGACGCAAATGCATTACGCAAGGCGGGGCATCGTGACGCCGGAGATGGAATTTATCGCTATCCGGGAAAACCAGCGCCTTGGTGAGTACCGGGAGCAGGGCCTGTTAAAACGCCATGCAGGACAACCCCTGGGCGCCCGGCTTCCCGACGAAATCACCCCTGAATTCGTTCGTTCCGAGGTGGCGGCAGGCCGGGCCATCATACCCGCCAACATCAATCATCCGGAAACGGAACCGATGATCATAGGCCGGAATTTCCTGGTCAAGATAAATGCGAACATCGGTAATTCAGCAGTCACCTCTTCCATCGGTGAAGAAGTGGAAAAGATGACCTGGGCCATACGCTGGGGGGCGGACACGGTAATGGACCTGTCTACCGGCAAGAATATCCACGAGACCCGGGAATGGATTATCAGGAACTCGCCCGTTCCCATAGGCACTGTGCCAATTTACCAGGCCCTGGAAAAAGTGGATGGCAAGGCGGAAGAGCTGTCATGGGAAATTTACCGGGATACGCTCATAGAACAAGCGGAGCAGGGAGTGGATTATTTCACCATCCACGCGGGCGTTCGCCTGCCGTATATCCCGCTCACGGCAGACCGGGTAACGGGCATAGTCTCGCGCGGGGGTTCGATACTGGCGAAATGGTGTCTGGCGCATCACCAGGACAACTTTCTCTATACGCGGTTTGAAGAAATATGCGAGATTATGAAGGCCTACGACGTGTCCTTCTCCCTGGGTGACGGGTTGCGTCCGGGTTCGATTGCGGATGCCTGCGACGCGGCCCAGTATGCGGAACTGGAGACCCTTGGCGAGTTGACGCAAATAGCCTGGAAACACGACGTGCAGGTGATGATCGAGGGACCCGGCCATGTGCCCATGCACATGATCAGGGAAAACGTGGAGAAGCAGTTGAAGAGTTGTGCCGAGGCGCCGTTTTACACCCTGGGGCCGCTGACGACCGATATCGCACCCGGTTATGACCATATTACGTCGGCGGTCGGCGCGGCCATGATCGGCTGGTACGGCACCGCGATGTTGTGCTACGTCACTCCCAAGGAGCACCTGGGACTGCCTGACAAGGATGACGTGAAAGACGGGATCATCGCCTATAAGATCGCGGCCCATGCGGCCGACCTGGCGAAGGGGCACCCTGCCGCGCAGATCAGGGACAACGCCTTGTCCAAGGCGCGCTTTGAATTTCGCTGGGAAGACCAGTTCAACCTGTCCCTGGACCCCGATAAAGCCCGGGAGTTCCACGATCAGACCCTGCCCAAACAGGCCCACAAGGTCGCCCATTTCTGTTCCATGTGCGGACCGAACTTCTGTTCCATGAAAATAACCCAGGACGTGCGTGATTATGCAAAGCAGCAGGGCATGGAGGACATGGACGAGGTAATCTCACAGGGCCTCGATGATAAGGCGCAGGAGTTCAACCGCCACGGGGGAGAGATTTATAACAAGGTTTGAGGACGGGGGCGGTGATTCTTGCAATTCGTAATTCCTAATTCACATCCCCATGCCCGATTTCCAGCAATTAATCGCCAGCGCGCCTGATCCCGAGACTGCTGCGCTCAGGCTTGACCGGATGTACGAGGATGCCGCCCTGCGTGAGGAACTGGATCGGTTGCCGGCTTCGCTTGCGGCTGATTTCATCAGTATTATCGGCTATTCAACCTTCCTGTTTAACTATGTCTGCCGCAACCCGCAGACCATTCGCCTGCTGGGTGAACCATGTGAAATTACCCCGGCACAACTGGACGGCATCCAGGACCCGGAGGCTTTGCGCCGTTTCAAGTACGAGCAATTACTGAAAATAACATGGATGGATGTGTCCGGGCGTTGTCCTTATGAGATCGTCTTGGAGCGGCTGAGCCTGCTGGCGGATTCCATTCTCAAAAAGGCTTTTGCCTTCTGCTTCAACGGGGGAAATAAAGACGATCCCGGTCAATACGTCAGTATTTTCGCCCTGGGGAAACTGGGAGCGGGCGAATTGAATTACAGTTCCGACGTGGACCTGATCTTCGCCGTCGCCAATTACGATGAGATCGGCGGTCTAAAATCCCACGAACTGCAGGCGGAGTTGTCAAGCGGCCTGAGGCAGTTTACCAGGATGCTGGAACAGACCACCCGTAGCGGATTTTTATACCGGGTTGACCTGAAACTCCGGCCCTGGGGGAAAAGCGGGCCGCTGTTTCTGTCCGTGGACGAGACCGAGAATTATTACCAGGCCAGTACGGAGGCCTGGGAGCGGCTGACATGGTTGCGCGCCCGCTGTGTTGCGGGCAACGCAACGCTGGCTGATGAACTCCTGACCCGGCTGCGTCCTTTCGTGTTTATCCGTTCCATGAGCGCCGAGGACCTGGAGCGGTTTGTGGCCATCAAGGGGGATATGGCCAGGGTCCGGGCGCGCAGCGGCCAATGGCACGTCAAGCTGGGCCGGGGCGGGATCAGGGATATCGAGTTTTTTGTGCAGATACTGCAGCTTGTCAGCGCTGCAAGGCACGCCGAATTGCGTACAACCAATACCCTGGCGGTGCTGGAGAGCCTGCGCAAGCTGAATTTTATCAACCCGGAAGACGAGCAGGATCTCAGGACCGCGTACCTGTTCCTGCGGCGCCTGGAAAACCGCTTGCAGATGGCGGACGAGAAACAGGTCCATGCCTTGCCGGATGATGCAGACGGCAGGATCAAGATAGCGCGTTCCCTGTGTGGAGGAGACGGGGCGGATGAAGATATTCTGGCAGACTTCGAACGCCGCCTTAACGCTAACCGGGAAATAGCCGAGAGGTCCTTTGAAAAAGTTCTGCCTGAGGCAGGAGGAGATGACGCCGGGGTTGATAAACAGTCCCATGTAACCTTTGCCGGCGCCTGGAACAGGGTGCAGGCGGAAGTCAGTTTCAGCCGCTGGAACGAACTGTGCGAAAAGGAACAATGGGGGGACAGGCCGATAGACAAGAACCTGATAATCAATATTTTCGGCGCCAGCTGGTATTTCACCCGGTATATCTTTTTCCGCGGCTATGAAATAACGGAGTTGATCGACAATTACCGGGATAAACCGATCAACGCCGACGAAATGATGCGTACCTTGAAGGTGAAAGGGTTCAAGCGGAATATCGAGCAGGGACTGAATGTCCTGTCGTCGATAAAAAACCAGTGGATGCTGCTGTTGCTCATCCGTTTTCTCCAGGGAGAGATGTCGCTTGCGGAAGTTGAAAAAAACCTGACCCTGCTTGCCGAGTGTGTCTTCAGCTATATGCTCAGGCAGATGGCCGGGACCAATCGCCGGTTATTCGACAATGTGGCGGTCCTGGGTATGGGCAGGATGGCGGGGTACGAGATGATATTCGGTTCGGACCTCGACCTGATATTTTTGTACGGGACCGCATCCAGCGGAGACACTAGCGGGGTTGCACGGGAGTTGCAGGGCTTGATGCGCAACCTGGCCAGGATATCCCCTGCCGGCCTGCTGTACGAGGTGGACATGCGCCTGCGGCCTCACGGTACCTCCGGGTCCCTGATAACGTCGGTGGATTCCTTTGTCGATTATCACCGGTCCGACCGGGCGATCTGGGAGCGGCAGATGATGACCCGCTGCCGGCCTATCTATGACCCGGAAAATATTGGCCGGGAGGCATTGCGTTCTATCTCGGACTCTGTTTATGGGGACTACGACGCGGATCTGCTGCAGGATGAAATCGTGAAAATGCGTGAACTGGTCGAGGAGACGCTGGGCAGTCCGCGCCACAAGCATGACATCAAACGCGGCAAGGGCGGCATCATGGATATCGATTTTATTACACATTTTTTACAGTTAAGCCATGGCAGGAACCATGCTGAATTACAGACGAAGAGCACCCGGACTGCGTTGGCGCGCCTGTCGGAACTGAAATATATCGACGCGGACACTGCCGGCCATTTATTAATGGCATACAACTACCTGAAGAAGGCAGAGATCTGCATGCGCCTGATAGATTTGAAACCCAGCAGCACGATACCGGCAGACCATAAACAAAACGCGGTCCTGTCCCGGGGCATGGGCTACGCCGATGGCCAGACCGGTGAATTCATGGAGGAATTCCTGGATATCAGGGAAAAGGTCAGGGAAGCGTTTACCCGGCTTGTCGGGTAACCGGTTCGCAGGGGAAGAACTTGTGCTCCGGGATGTAAGAGAGCAGGGCATCCCGGCAAAACGATAACAGGTCGTCACGTATGTTTTCCCGGTAGCTGACCATCCCGTCGCCTGTTTCCGCAAGCGGCGAGGCGAACAGGACCTCTTCGGGGTAAAGTCGGGAGAGTTTCTGGTAGTACGATTTGGGAAGGCGGAAACTGCCCAGGCTGACCGAGTGCAGTAATTCCATATCCACGTAGCTGAACACTTGCCCGATCAACGTCTTGTATTGTTCCTTTACGCCCTCCTGGTAAATCAACGGGTCGAAACGCAGACCGATTTGCCAACCGTGTGCCTGTAGCCGTTGCAGCGCCTGCAGGCGTTTACTCACGGGAGGAGTCTTGTGTTCGATGGCGTGCGCGATTTCAGCAGGGGTGAAACTGTAGGCGATAATGCAGTTGGGCATGGGTTCCTGTGCCAGCAATGAACGGATCTGCGTGCTCTTGGTGCGTAATTCCAGCAGTGCGCCGGGGTGTTCCCTGAATACGGGCAGGAACTCTTCCACGAAACCCGTGACCGGGTCCAGGGCGAGGCTGTCGCAGTCGTAACCGGAAAAGAAATGGATCGAGGCGTCGCCCGCGGCCCCGATCCTGGCGGTGATGGCATCGAAAAAGTCCTCGTAATTGACGAATACCACGTAGTGCGCCGATTGGTACATGCCCTGCAAAAAACAGTAGCGGCAGTCATAGATGCAGTTCAGCATGTGGGAGAAATAATAATTCTGCTCTCCCCCGATGGCGTATTCGGGCGGGGAGGGTAATACGTGATTTGTGAACTTCTCAGCGAGGATCAGCGCCGGTTTGATTTTCTGCAGGCGGAAGTTCTGCGCTCTGCGGTTGAATATTTCGCCGTAACGGGCACACACCGTCACGCCGGCGTCCGGGAAACGGGCCATGATTGCCTGCGCCCGCGGATGATCCCGCACGGCTTCTTCAATATAAATTTGATCAATCATAAATCTATGTGCATTGAAATATGGGGACAGGTTTGGAAAGGCGTTTTAAGACCCGCTGTGAATACATCCCTGTACGCTTACCATCCGCTGTCCCTGCGGATGATAGTCTTAAAACGCTTATCCAAACCTGCAACCATCATACGTGCTCCTGTTATTTGTTAAATCTGATCGGTGTCTTCGCAAGTTCGTCCTGCAGCAGCCGGAGGATGTCTGCGGCAGTATTCATCCCGGCCAGGCGGTCGGCAAGGCCTGTATCTCCGGGGTACAGTGCCCGCCATTTTCTCAGTGAAGACTGCAACTTGTGTCCCTGGCTGACGGTAAAATGCCGGTGTCTGATAATCGCATGGTAGTCCGGGCCCGGGTCGTTGAGACGCTGTTGCAGCTTCGACAGGTCGAGCAGTTGTTCAATGACCTCTTCAATTACGGGCAGGTTTTGCGTCACCAGGCGACTGACAAGGTCCGGGTTGATGCGGTCCATGGGCTGGTCGGCGTTATCCGAGATTATCTTCAATGTCTGTACCAGTTCCAGGGTTGCACATTCAGTTGCAGCCTGAAAAAATCCGGCGCACTCCATGTCGAATAATTCCTCCCGGTAGTCGTTGTCCGGCTGGTCCAGGGTCAGCAGGTCGCGGGCAGGCAGCGTCGTGGTGAAAACCCGGGACGGAAACCAGGTCTGCCCCGACGCGGCATCGGTTACTTTGTTGATGATGATTGCTTGTCCGAGCGGCAGGTCGGCATGGCCCGCAATCCCGAGATTCAGCCAGGCGTGCGACCTGTCGGCCCTGAAATGATCGCGGGTGCGGGCGACCGCCGCTGCCGCAGCGGATTTGCCGATGCCTGACAAGGTGAGGGTGAGGCACGCTTCCGGGTTCCGGTAGATCGAAGCTGCGCCTGGCAGGGGTCGCAGTTCAAAATATTCCTGCAACGGCCGGGACTCGGGCTTCAGGGCACAGATTATATGCAGCATCAGGCTGGTACGTATTGTTCCAGCAGCTGTTCACACTCCTGGACAAATACCCGGTTATTGTGTTTTCTGGCGCCGTTCAGGTAGATCCTGGTCTTGCTGACCAGTGTATCTATTGCTGCTTTCCTGTCAGAACTTTCCAGTTCCACTTCATTGAGCACCCTGTCGATCGACCTGATGCGGTAGCGGTCCATACCCCGGTAGCGGCTTGAGAGTTGATCATCATGCCCGCCGTACTTGGTGATCAGGGGTTCCCGGATAAACAGTACCGGCATGCGGGCGCAGATGCGCAGCCATAAGTCATAATCCTCGCAGACCGGCAGCGTTTCATCGAACAGGCCGACCCGGTCGAATATGCGCCGGTGGATCATGACGGATGAAGGGGAGATGACACAAAGAGGCAGGCAGTGTTTGAAGATCGAGCCGCCGTATTTCCTGTGTTTGCGCTGGGGGTTGACCCGGACGCCGTTGCGAATCCAGATCTCATCGGTATGCACGACACTGCTGCCGGGAGAGGCTTCGACAGCCTGTACCTGCTGCCCCAGCTTGGCGGGGAACCAGGTATCATCCGAATCGAGAAAGGCCAGCCAATCGCCTTTCGCGGCGCTGATGCCCGCGTTCCTGGCCGCGCTCACCCCCTTGTTTTCCTGGCTGATTATCCTGATATCAGGGTAGCTGCCCTGTAGCAGAGACCGGGTGGAGTCGAAGGACCCGTCGTCGACAACAATGACTTCCAGAGGCCTGAACTCCTGCGCGAGCACCGAATCCAGGCACCTTGGCAGCAGGTGCGCGCGGTTATAACAGGGAATAATAACGCTTATCATAATTTGGGACACCCATAAATTGATAGTGTTTAGAAATTTATGGGTGTCCCAAATTATGAACTTTTAAAAATTTGTGGGTGTCCCAAATTATGTTCTGACTCCAAGTATGCCAGAGATTGCCGATCCACTCTGTGATCTCTGTGTCCTCTGTGGCTATACTATACGCCATGACGCTGCTGGAAGATAAGGTAACGGTAATCACCGGGGCGAGTTCCGGGATAGGGCGGGCAATCGCGCTGGCTTGTGCCGGGGAAGGGGCGCAGGTGGTCGTCAATTACAACAGGTCAAAGGGCCGGGCGCAGGACGTGGTCAGGGAATTTAAGGGCTTGCCCGGACAGGCAGTTGCTATCCAGGCGGATGTTGCCGACCAGGACAGTGTCGACAGCCTGCTCGAAAAAGTCACCACCCGCTTCGGCCGGATCGATGTATGGGTCAACAATGCCGGCGCGGATATCCTGACGGGGAGCGGGGCCGAACTGACGGACCGGGAAAAACTCTCCGGACTGATAGACGTGGACCTGAGAGGGACAATCCAGTGTTGCTGGTCTGTCGCAGAGATCATGCAGCGGCAGGGCGGCGGGGTGATCCTCAACATGTCCTGGGACCAGGCTATCCACGGTTACCAGGGCACCAATCCGCAAATGTTTTCCGCGGTAAAGGCCGGTGTTACGGCGTTCAGCAGATCCCTGGCCAGGACCGTAGCCCCTGCGGTCAGGGTCAACGTACTGGCGCCCGGCTGGATCGCGACTGCCTTTGCCAATGACGTGATGGATGAGGAGTATTATTCGGAACGTATCGCGGAAATTCCACTGAAAAGATTCGGCACACCCGACGACGTGGCCAGGGCGGCTGTGTTTCTTGCCTCCGACGAAGCCTCCTATATCACCGGTGCGGTCCTCAATATAGGGGGTGGAATTGTCTGACAACCTGCTTCCGCCACTCTGTCTGCGCAGAATGGCGGTTTACGGTTTTCTCGTTTTAATTGCCTTCCCCGGCAGTCTGTTCGCGCAGCAGGAATATGAAACGGCGCGCAGGGAGATGCTTGCCGAAGTAGAGGAGATGGTGGCCGACACCCGCAGTTATACCGGCATAGAGGCGCTGGATAAAAAGGTGGTGCAGGCCGTGGCTGCGGTGCCGCGCCATGAATTCGTGCCCCCTCCCTTACGCGCACTTGCCTATTTGAATAACGCCCTGCCTATCGGTGAGGGCCAGACTATCTCACAGCCTTATATTGTTGCACTGATGACGCACCTGCTGGGCGCGGATGAAGACATGACCGTCCTGGAGATCGGCACGGGTTCGGGTTACCAGGCGGCGGTCCTGGCCAACCTGGTACGCCATGTTTATACGATTGAGATTATCGAAACACTGGGTAAGCGGGCAGAAAAAACGCTGGTCCATCTAGGTTACGAGAACGTGACCGTGAAGATCGGAGACGGATATATCGGCTGGGAGGAACACGCGCCTTTCGACGCGATAATCGTGACGGCCGCCCCCGAGACAGTGCCCCAACCCTTGATAGACCAGCTAAAACCCGGCGCACGCATGGTGGTCCCGGTCGGCCCGCAACACGGCTACCAATCACTCCAGGTACTGGAAAAACAGGAATCCGGCGAAGTCCAGACCACGGACATTCTGCCCGTGGGATTCGTACCGTTCGTCAAAGGAAACAGGGAGGAATAGCCGAGATAATAATCAGGTTATTCAATAATACGGTCTCTGACAGGTTTGGATAAGGTTTTCAGGACTATCATCCGCAGGGACAGCGGATGGTAAGCGTACAGGGATGTATTCACAGCGGGTCCTGAAAACCTTATCCAAACCTGCCCCCGGAAATGAATTATTCGATATTATTTTGCAACTTCTCGTTAAGACTAACGTAATCCGTCTTCCCCGTACCCAGCACCGGTATCTCCCGCACACACACCACATCCCTGGGTATATACAGCTCTCCATAGCCCAGTTCCCGCGCCTTTTTCTGGAAGGATTTACGATTACCCTGGTCATATTCGGTAACCAGGATGATCTGTTCACCCTTGCGTGCATCCTGCCGGGCTATGGCGGCATGGTTGTAATTCGGCCAGGCCGCGCCGGCAAGTTCCTCCACGGCGGTAAGCGAAATCATTTCACCGCCTATCTTGGCGAAGCGTTTCACCCGTCCCAGCAGTTCAATATATCCCTCATCATCGATTGCGGCTATATCACCCGTATCGTACCAGCCCTCCCCGCGTTCCGTGCCCGGCGGCCGGATGTTTCCGTCAGTGCCGTACAGCAGGTAGCCTGACATGATGTTTGGCCCTTTTACCACCAGTCGGCCGCCCTTGTTTATACCTTCAACGGGGGCCAGGTAAGCTTCCATCCCCGGCATCATTCTTCCCACGCTGGTGTTTTTATTGCTGATCTGTGTGTTTACCGACACCACCGGACTGCATTCCGTCGCGCCGTAGCCTTGCAGTATGCGGATACCGAACTTTTCCAGCCACAGTTTTTGGGTGTCTTCCTGCAGCTTTTCAGCTCCGGCAAACACGTACTTCAGGGATCTGAAATCGTAGGGGTGGGCATGATGGGCATACCCCTGAAGGAATGTATTGGTAGCGAATAAAATCGATGCGTCTGTCTGGTATATCAGTTCGGGAATAACCCGGTAGTGCAGCGGAGTGGTATACAGGAATATCCTCGAACCGCCAAGGAGGGGCAGAATGCAACCGATGTTCAGTCCGAACGAGTGGAACAACGGCAGGCAACTGAAAAAAATGTCACTGGGTCGAAAACCGATGCAACTGCGCGCCTGGGCGAAATTGGATAATATATTACGGTGGGACAGCACCACTCCCTTGGGGGTGCCTTCCGAGCCGGAAGTGAACAGGATGGTTGCGGGGTCGCCGGGTTTTGCGCTCGGGCGAAAATGGGTTCGGGGGTAGTAGCTGCGCAGCAGTCCCAGTAACTTGTCCCTGACACCGATGCGATCGCGCAAGTCCTCCAGGTAGACCAGGTTCACGCGTTGTTGCAGACCTTCTGCCAGGGTTTCAAGCCCGGCGTTTTCGATAAACTGCCTGGAACTGTAGACTGTCCTGATCGACGCGGTGTCACAGGCTTTCAACAGGACCTGCAGGCCGGTCGTATAGTTCAGCATGGCAGGAACGCGCTCCAGGTACTGCAAGGCCAGGTAGGTCACCACGCCTGCTGCGACGTTGGGCATCAGTACGCCGACATATTCTCCGGGTTGCGTATCGCTGCGCAATACACCCCCCAGGATGAAAGTACGCGTGAGCACCTGCCTGTAGGTCAGCGGCTCCCGCTTGATGTCTTCGAGTACGATGCGTTTTTTACCGAATGTGCCGGCTGCTTCCAGGATAGCTTCGAACAAGGTCTTGTCATAGTCGTAGCAGGCAAAGGCCAGCCTGTTCATCAGGTCCTGCATCAGCTTTGCCGCGATTTTGCGCCGCGCCTGTCCCTGGAATGAAGCAGCCACCTCTATTTTCTCAGGCGGCAGTATTTTCAGCCTGATTCCGGAGGGTCTCCTGCGTTCACCGAGGTAGCCGTATTTAGTGAATTGCGGTCCTTCGATAGCAATGGGCAGAACTGCCGCCCCGGAACGGTCGGCAATTAATCCCGGCCCTTCATAGATCTTCATCAGGCTGCCCGTCGTTGTGATGCGGCCTTCCGGGAAAATGACGGCTTTTTTGTCCTGCTGCAGAAACCGCACCATGGACTTGACCGACAGCGGGCTGGTCGGATCCATGGTGTACAAGTCGGCGAAATAGAGGAACGGTTTGTACTGCCAGCGCCGGGCAACCTGCGTATTGATTGCAAACCTTGGCGTGTCCGGCAACCAGGCGTAAAGCAGGATGCCGTCGAGCAAGGAGGTGTGATTACCGACGATCAATACCCGCTTGCCCGCCTGGTGGTAGTGCTCCATCCCGGTCACTTCAACCCGGTAAAGCACCCGTAACAGGCAACGCAGCAAGAATTTCATGAAACCGGCCATATCACAGGCCTATTCTACTATATTCGCCACAGAGGGCACAGAGGAAACAGGGGTTAAATTCCGACCGGGCGGGCGCCTCGGTAAACCGTTATTTTCTGGTTGGGGTAGATGGTATCGTTCTTGCGCAGGTTGTTCCAGCCCAGCAACTCTTTTAATGTTACGCTGAATTTTTTGGCTATTTTCGACAGGGAATCGCCCCGTTTCACGGTGTAATGGAATGGTTCCCTGCTGGGAGGTGGTTCGGTTCCGGCTACAGCCTTGTTTCCATCATCGGCAAACCACAGGTCCAGTTTCTGCCCCGGACGCAGGATTCTGCGCGGGGAGATGCCGTTCCAGCCTGCCAGTTGTTTCACGGTTACGCCGTACTTCCGGCCGATATCCCAGAGCGTATCGCCGCGCCTGATGGTGTAGACAAACTTTTTGCCGTCGCCGGTATCCTTAAGCCCGTGCAAACGCCGCCCGTCCACACTGAGGGTATAATGTCTCAGCGCCTGTTTCGGAACGGGAACCCGGAGTGAATCTCCCTGGTGTATCGTATTGCTGCGCAACTTGTTGATATTCTTGAGCGCGGAGACGGAAGTGCGATAGTGTGCGGCGATTCGGCCAAGGGTATCGCCTGTTTTGACCAGGTGGTTTTGCCAGTTCATGCGCTGTTCGGGTGGCAGGCCGGCAAGTTTTTCCCTGAATGTCTGTTCCTTTGCGAGGGGCACGAGCAACCGGTGCGGTCCCGCCGGGTCCGTGGCCCAGCGGTTGAATCCCGGATTCAGCGTATACAGTTCATCCATCTTCATCCCGGCCAGTTCGGCGGCCACGGCAAGGTCAATCTGCTCTCCCGTATCCACCTGTGCAAAGTAGGGCTGATCGGCAACCGGCTGCCAGACGATACCGTGCTGTTCAGGGTTGGCGACCAGTTCCGCTACGGCCAGCAGGCTGGGAACGTAGCCCCTGGTCTCCCTGGGCAGGCGCAGGGAGAAAAAGTCGGTATCCTTGCCGGCTCTCTTGTTGCGCCGAATGGCCCGGGCGACATTCCTCTCGCCCGTGTTGTAAGCTGCCAGGGCAAGCAGCCAGTCCCCGTCAAAATCCCCGTTTAATTTTTCCAGGTAATCCAGTGCGGCCCGGGTGGCGGCAACGATATCTCTCCTGCCGTCATACCACCAGTTCTGTTTCAGCCCGAAGATCTTACCGGTGCTCGGGATGAACTGCCAGATACCCGAAGCGTGGCTCCGGGAATAGGCAAACGGAAGGAACGCGCTCTCCACGATAGGCAGCAAGGCCAGTTCCAGGGGCATCCCGCGTTTTTCGACCTCGCTGACGACATGGAACAGGTAAGGCCTGCTGCGATCGGCAACGCGGTCCAGGTATTCCTGGTTCCTGGCATACCAGGCCAACCGCCCCTTGACTGAGCGGTGGTCCATATGCCGCGGTAAATTCAGGTTGGCGCCGATCTTTTTCCAGATGTCGGCATGCTGTGCGGCAGGTTCGGGGAATTCGCTTTCCGTCGCGCTAATCTCCGTTTCGGCTTCGGGTAAAAGTTCCGGTTCCGGGACGATGTATTCAACCCGCTCGGGCTCGGACTGGATTGGGGATTCCGGCGGGGCCTCTGCGGTTTCACGAGGGGGTTGCTGGCTGCAGGCGCTTAACAGGAAAGCGACACTGGCAACAATTGTAGGCAAGCCTCGATAACGCATCGGTGAATGCTATGTGCGCCCGGACTCCATGTCAAGTATTTATTTCGGAAAAATGACAAATCGTAAGGTAAGATTTTACCTGTGAGACAGCGGTACCAGACCATGGAAAACAAATCCACCAGATCATCCTCCAATCCTGCCCGGGCCGGGTTTTCCGCATGGTTGAAAAGCGTGACAGGCGGCATTCTGGCGAACTACGAACGGGAGAAAATCGCCGGGATATTATCCGACCAGATTGGTTATCACATAACCCAGATCGGCCATTTTAATGGCGGGATGCTGGATTCAGCCAGCCGGATCAGGAATAAGATCGAGTTGCACCTCGAAGAAGACGGCTTGCAGGATTGCGCTTGCGGCGTATTGGCCAACGCCGTTTCCCTGCCGTTTGCCGCGCACAGCATTGATGTCGTGGTCATCCCCCATGTCCTTGAATTCACCCCGGATCCCGATACCGCGTTGGCGGAAATCGACCGGGTTTTGATCGAAGACGGCCTCCTGGTTATCGCCGGCTTTAACCCCTGGAGCCTGTGGGGTTTGTGGCGCTTGCATCCGGCCCTGCGTGACCGGCCGCCGTGGAACGGCCGCTTTCACGGTACGGCCAGGCTCAAACAATGGTTGTCCATGCTCGATTTTGAGTTGCTGGAAGTGGATCGGTTTTTATTCCGCCCCCCGTTCGGGCAAAAGAGCCGCATGAAGCGCTGGTTGTTCCTGGAAAAACTGGGAAAATTATGCTGGCCGTATTTCGGCGCGGCTTATATCATGCTGGCTCGGAAACGCCGTATTCCCGTGACTCCGGTAAAAATCAACTGGCGCAAAAAAACGTTTCTGTCCGGCGCTTCGGCAGGTCCGGCAACCATGACCGGACCGGACAAACTGCATCATGAACGTGACCTGTGAACAAGTTTATTGAGATCTTCACCGACGGCGCCTGCCGCGGCAATCCCGGTCCCGGGGGTTGGGGAGCATTGTTGCGCTATAGCGGCAGGGAGAAAGAACTGTGCGGCGCGGCAGCGCAAACGACCAATAATCGTATGGAATTGACCGCGGCAATTAAGGCCCTTGAGGCATTGACCGAACCTTGCCGCATCAGCCTGACTACGGATTCGAATTACGTAAAAAACGGCATTATGCAATGGATCGGCGACTGGAAGCGCCGGGGCTGGCGCACTGCATCCAAACGTCCTGTAAAAAACCAGGACCTGTGGCAACGCCTGGATGAACTGGCGGTCCGCCACGAGATTGAATGGCGCTGGGTAAAAGGCCATAGCGGCCATGCGGAAAATGAACGGGTCGATGCCCTGGCAAACCAGGCCATAGACGCGATGCTTGAAAATGGACCAATACAAGGGGGGTAAATGTGCGCCAGGTCATTCTTGACACCGAGACGACAGGGCTGAAACCGGCCAGCGGACACCGGATTATTGAAATCGGTTGTGTTGAAATCGAGGACCGGCGCAAGACTGACCGCGTGCTGCACTACTACATCAATCCTGAACGGGAAATAGAAGAGGCAGCAGTGGAAATACACGGTATTACGGAAGAACAACTGCAGGGGGAACCTGTTTTTGCGGATATTGCCGACCCGTTTATCGACTTCATCAGGGACAGTGAGGTAATCATGCACAATGCGCCGTTCGACGCGGCCTTCATCGATTCGGAGTTGTCCCGCCTTGGAGACGAATGGGGCAGACTGGAAGACTACTGCAGGATTACGGATACTCTCGAGATGGCCAGGGAACTGCACCCGGGCCAGAGAAACAGTCTGGATGCGTTGTCCGTGCGCTACCAGGTGAATATCGAACGTAACCTGCATGGCGCCCTGCTGGACGCGCAGATACTGCTGGACGTCTACCTGGCAATGACCGGTGGCCAGTCGAGTTTACTGCTGGACGAGGATGGTGAGCAAGGCGCGCGCTTAAGTTCACAGCGCCCCCGTGCCGTTACGCGCCAAACCAGCCTGAAAATTGTGGAACCCAGCCAGGACGAACTGGCGGCCCACCAAAGGATGCTCGGACTAATCGAGGAACGAGCAGCAAAAAATATATAGCTACGGGAACTGGTTCAGACAGCCTTTTTAAGACCCGCTGTAAATACATCCCTGTACGCTTACCATCCGCTATCCCTGCGGATGACAGTCTTAAAAAGGCCGTCTGAACCAGTCGAAATCAGCTAGTTAATCTTGTCCGTGGTTGTTCCGGCCTGTTCCAGAACGGTCTTCAGTTCTCCCGACTGGTACATTTCCAGGACAATATCGCATCCGCCGATCAATTCGCCGTTGACGAACACCTGGGGGAATGTCGGCCAGTTGGAGACGCCGGGCAGGTTGCTGCGTACTTCGGGAGATGCCAGGACATCGACGTACACGAAGTCGACCTCGCATGCCTTCAGCGCCTGCGCGGTGCGCATGGAGAACCCGCACTGGGGAAAATCAGGGGACCCTTTCATGAACAGGATGACCGGATTTTCCGAAATGGTAGTTTTTAACTGCTCAATTATGTCGCTCATTGTAAGTTTTCAGTTTCCGTTTTTGGTTGCCGGTAGCCGGCCGCCGGTAATGAATTGCCGGCAGCAGGTAGTTTAATCATTATTATAGTGGTTCCGCTTATTAATGACCAGAAACTAATAATACTTGTCCGGTGTCCATGCGGTAGTATAATTGGCTGGCACCGTATCATTATAGAAACCTTATGCTGGAGGAGTAACAATGAATCCGCTTAAAACGATAAAAGGCACATTGATTTTGGGGTTTGCCACCGCTGTGGTGATAGCCGTACTGATTAACCAAAGTGTGACCGATTCCGCCATGGGCGGTTTAAACAGCTGGTCACTGGTAGTCTGGTTGCATGTTTTCGTCGGAGTGATCTGGGTAGGACTGCTCTATTATTTCAACTTTGTCCAGACCCCGGCGCTGGCAACCGCGGCGGCGGACAGCGATGGTCCCGGGCCGGCCGCTATCGGCAAGTATGTCGCACCCGTGGCGTTGCTATGGTTCCGCTGGGCGGCGGTACTGACCTGGTTGACCGGCGCGGCCGCACTGGAAGTGATGGGAATCGGTCTTATGAATGCCTTTGCCCTGGGCAGCGGCGCAGTCATTATCGGGACGGGTGCATGGCTGGGCACCATCATGTTGTTCAACGTCTGGGTGCTGATTTGGCCGAACCAGAAGAAAATTCTGGGAATCGTTGAGGCCTCGGACGAAGAAAAGGCTAAAGCCAGGGTGGTTGCCGCCATGGCGTCACGCACGAATACCTTCCTGTCCATACCCATGCTGATGTGCATGGTCGGGCAAGGGCATGGGCTGCCTTTCTAATTCAGGGAACAGGGACTAGGGACCAGGGAACAGAGCGCGTTTAGATTGATGATACGGAGTGATCTTCAATGGTCACTCCGTTTTTTCGATCGCGGTGATATCCAGGCAATATTAACCCCTAACCCCTGATCCCTGCAATGCCGGAAGCGATAATGACAACCTACAAGCGCCTGGACGTGGCTTTTGAAACGGGTCAGGGCGCGTGGCTGATTGACGGGCAGGGGACCCGCTACCTTGACGCGCTCAGCGGCATCGCAGTCTGCGGCCTGGGCCATGCCCATCCGGGGATTGCCGATGTGGTTGCGCAGCAGGCGCGCCGGCTGGTCCATACTTCCAATCTTTACCGTATTCCCCTGCAGGAGCAACTGGCCCGGAGCCTGGCCGGGATAGCCGGGATGGAGCGGGTTTTTTTCTGCAACTCAGGGGCGGAAGCAAACGAGGCTGCGATAAAGATATGCCGCAAATTCGCCGCGCACAAACAGCTTTCCGACCCGCTTATTGTCGTTATGGAGGGCAGTTTTCACGGCCGCACGATGGCAACCTTGAGCGCAACCGGAAAGCCGGAAGTGCGCGCCGGATTTGCTCCCCTGCTGCCCGGTTTTCAATATATCCCGTATAACGACGTGTCTGCCCTGGAACAGGTCGAGGCCGGGCGCGGCCAGGTCGTCGCCGTCATGCTCGAAGCCGTGCAGGGAGAAGGTGGCGTCGTCATACCCGATCCCGGTTATCTCCAGGCGCTGCGCGGGATCTGCGACCGGAACGGCTGGCTGTTGATCCTGGACGAGGTCCAGACCGGATTATGCCGGACCGGCGCCTGGTTTGCCTACCAGCATGAAGGCATCCGGCCGGATGTCGTAACCCTTGCGAAATCCCTCGGCAACGGACTGCCTATCGGCGCCTGCCTAGCTTCGGGAACAGCCGCTGAGATGCTGCAACCGGGGAGTCACGGCTCAACTTTCGGCGGCAATCCGCTGGCTTCGGCTGCGGCGCTTGCCGTTACCGAAATCATGCGCGGGGATAACCTGGCCGAACGGGCGGCAGTATTCGGCAGGATCATGCTGGACAGGTTCCGCACTGAGTTGGAAGACCTGGAGGAAGTGGTTGAGATACGCGGCAAGGGATTAATGATCGGGATAGAGCTTTCCCGGGATTGCGCCGGCCTGGTCGAGCAGGCGCTCGAGCAGCGGTTGCTGATCAATGTCACTGCGGGCAGGGTAGTGCGCCTGCTGCCCCCGCTTATCATTTCTGAACAGGAACTGCACCACATTGTCGATACGGTCTGCCTCCTGGTCAAAAAATTTGCAGGTTGACATGGCGCGTCATTTTCTAACTCTGAACGATCTCAGCCCCGCTGAAATAGAGGGCCTGGTATTCCGGGCTATCGACCTGAAGGCGGCGTTCAAACGCCGGGATTTGCAGCGGACCTGCAACGGCCGGGTACTGGCGATGATTTTTGAAAAATCCTCTACCCGCACCCGGGTGTCATTTGAGACTGCGATGGCGCATCTTGGAGGACATGCGATCTTCCTGTCCCCACAGGACAGCCAACTGGGCCGCGGCGAACCGATTGAGGATACTGCCAAGGTGTTATCGAAGATGGTTGACGGCGTCATGATACGGACATTTGAGCATGCCCGGATAACCTGTTTCGCGGAAAATTCATCGGTGCCGGTGATCAACGGGCTGTCGGACAGTTATCATCCCTGCCAGTTGCTGGCGGATTTACAGACTTTTTATGAGCGGAAAGGCCCCATCAAAGGCCGCAAAGTTGCCTGGCTGGGTGACGGGAACAACGTGTGCAATTCCTGGATCAATGCCGCAAAGCTGATGGACTTCCACTTGCATATCGCCTGCCCCGGGGAATATGAGCCGGGCGGGGAGATGCTCGCCGGGTCCGCAGGCAACATTACCCTGACCCGGGACCCGCAACAGGCAGCCGCCCACGCCGACCTGGTTGTTACCGATACCTGGATGAGCATGGGTCAGGAAGCCGAGAGAGAGAAAAGGCAGGAATTACTTGAACCGTTCCAGGTGAATGAAGAGATTTTGGCGCAGGCGGCAACGGATGTGATTTTTATGCACTGTCTGCCGGCTTATCGCGGCGCCGAGGTAAGCGCAGGAGTGATTGACGGCAGCCGGAGTGTGGTCTGGGAAGAAGCGGGTAATCGCCTGCACGCCCAGAAAGCGCTGCTGGAATTCCTGCTGTAGCAGCTGTCGATGCATTTCCTTTTGAGTAATGATGACGGTTACCAGGCTGTCGGCCTGGAGATGCTGGTGCAGACGGTGGCGGACTTTGGCGAGATTACCGTGGTCGCGCCGGACCGGAATCGAAGCGGCGCGAGTAATTCACTGACTCTTGACTCTCCGCTCTATACCAGGCAGGTCTCGGATCGGTTTTTCTACGTCAACGGAACGCCCACGGACTGCGTACACCTGGCTATAACTGGATTGCTGGATGACATTCCGGACATGGTGATCAGCGGCATCAACCATGGCGCCAACCTCGGCGACGACGTGATATATTCGGGGACCGTTGCCGCGGCAATGGAAGGGCGGTTTCTGGGGCGGCCGGCCATTGCCTTGTCCCTGGCAGGCGAGAATCCGACACATTATGAAACAGCGGGGATGGTTGTCAGGAATATTGTCGGCAAGTTACTGTCCGACCCCATCGATAACGACATGCTGCTGAATATCAACATCCCGGATGTGCCGTATGAGCAGCTTCACGGTTTTGAAGTAACGCGGCTGGGCCAGAGGCACAAATCCGAACCTGCGATACGGATGAAAGATCCCAAAGACCGGACCGTCTACTGGGTCGGGCCGGCCGGCGCGGGTGAAGATGCGGGGCCCGGCACCGATTTTCATGCCGTATCCGTTAACAGGGTCTCCATTACGCCGTTGCAGGTTGACTTGACCCGTTATGCCGCCCTGACGCGTATCGGTGACTGGCTGGCTGACCTGGAACTGAATCAGATGTAAACTTGGCAAAATCTATGCGGGCTAAACATTTTCAAGGTATCGGAATGACGTCCCAGCGATCCCGGGACAGGCTGGTAACTCAACTGCGGGAGATGGGAATACGCTCAGAAGGCGTCCTGGCGTCCATTCGCAGCACCCCGCGGCACATTTTTGTTGACGAGGCCCTTGCCAGCCGTGCGTATGACAATACGGCGTTGCCCATCGGGCATAATCAGACCATTTCGCAGCCGTATATTGTCGCGCGCATGACTGAAGCCTTACTGGAAACCGGGGAACCGGACAAGGTGCTGGAGATAGGCACCGGCTGTGGTTACCAGACGGCAATTCTCGCGCAATTCGCCCGCCAGGTTTACAGCATTGAACGTATCGAGGCATTGCTGGCTAACGCCAGGGAGCGGTTTCAGTCCCTGAACTACCGCAATATTAAAACCATCTACGGTGACGGTGGCCAGGGCTGGCAGGAAAATGCGCCGTACCAGGGAATCCTGGTAACAGCCGCGCCCGCTAAAATTCCGCAGACGCTGCTCGAACAACTTGCTGTCGGGGGGCGTCTGATCATTCCCATCGGTCACAGTGGGCAACAGAAATTGCTGTCCGTTGCCCGGACCGATGACGGCTATGTTGAAAAGTACCTGGATGGCGTCAGTTTCGTTCCCCTGCTCACGGGAATGGGATAACGGATGAGAAAATTTCCCGGTATATGTTTGTTGTTATTACTGTCAGGCTGTATCTGTGCCTGTACAACAGCCAATGCCCCGGTAAGCGCCCGCAAGGAAAAAGAGCAGGTTGCTGTTGCAGTGTCTTCCGCTTCCACAAGAACTGCCAGGACACGTAATTCACATATAGTCAGCAAAGGCGATACCCTGTTTTCAATTGCCTGGCGTTACGGGCATGACTACAAGGTCCTCGCTGCCTGGAACCGGATCAAGCCTCCTTTTGTTATTTACCCGGGCCAGGTCATTAATCTGAAGCCGGTTAAACAGCGGCGCGCAACCCAACCGCCTCCCGTCACGCAAAAACAAAACCAGCCGCCTGAAAAGCCGCGGGCAAAACAGCAAACAACGGCAAAACGCAAGGCCGCAGCAACAACGGCCGTCACGGGAATCCGCTGGCAGTGGCCGGCACGCGGCAAGTTGCTTAGCCCGTCATCACCGACTGCGCAAAAAGGCATCAGCATCTCCGGCAGGACAGGCCAGAAAATCGTCGCTGCCGCTACCGGTGAAGTGGTCTACAGCGGCAGTGGATTACGCGGTTATGGTAAGCTGATTATAATCAAGCATAATGATACCTACCTGAGCGCCTATGCATATAATCGCGAATTGATAGTGAGTGAAGGTGAAATGGTAACAGCCGGGCAACAGATATCAACCATGGGCCTTGACGGTAAAGGCGCTCCAGTGTTGCATTTTGAAATCCGTAAAAACGGCAAGCCCATAGACCCGCTGAGGCAACTTCCACGCGGCTGAAGGTCTAATGATATAGCAGGGTAAAAATCAAACACTTATGCCTGAAGACAAAGAAACAGGGGCCCTGAACCTGGAGGATTCCGGTTTGGGTCCCGCTGCGTCCGGAAGCAACAGGAAGTCCGTAAAAAACTCCCGGCAGGCCGCCATTAATGACACGGACCTTGACGCCACGCGCCTGTATTTGAGCGAGATCGGTTTTACGCCGTTGTTGACTGCCGAGGAAGAAGTAAAGTTTGCCCGCCAGGCGCGTTGCGGCAACGAAGATGCGCGTAAACGCATGATCGAGAGCAACCTGCGCCTGGTAGTGAAAATTGCACGCCGTTACATGAATCAAGGCCTGGCATTGCTGGACCTGATTGAAGAGGGCAACCTGGGTTTGATCCGGGCCGTGGAAAAGTTTGATCCGGATAAAGGGTTCCGTTTTTCGACCTATGCCACCTGGTGGATAAGGCAAACCATCGAACGGGCGTTGATGAACCAGGCCAGGACGGTCAGGTTGCCGATACACGTAATCAAGGAGATAAATGTTTACATACGCGCAGCCAGGAAACTGGCGCAGACCCTTGATCGCGAACCCAGTAGCGAGGACGTGGCGGAAATGCTGGACCGGCCGCTGGAAAGCGTTAAACGCATGTTCGGACTGAACGAACGGGTGACGTCGGTGGATGCCCCGATTGGCAGGGAAGCGGAACGGCCGCTGCTGGATACCATACCCGATGAACACAATATCGACCCGTCGGTCTTAATCCAGAATGATGATGTCAAGGAACACATCGATTTGTGGCTGGAACAATTGACGGAAAAGCAGCGCGCCGTGGTGGAACTCCGCTTCGGTCTGCACGACAGGGAAGCGTCTACCCTTGAAGACGTAGGCGCGCAACTGGGTGTAACCAGAGAGCGGGTCAGGCAGATTCAGATCGAAGCGCTGAAACGCCTGCGGCGCATCCTGAAACGGGAAGGATTTTCCCTTGATGATTTAGGGGACAGGGATTAGGGGCTGGCCCCTAGCCCCTGATCTGAAACAGTGCGGCAACGGCCAGACGGCCTTCTCCTGATAAGAAGTTGAAGGCCCGGCAGGCAGCGCCGGTATCCATGATTTCGAAACCGATTTGACGGACATAGAGCATTTCGCAGATTTCATCAGGCGGGAAAGTGAGCGTTCTGCCGCTGCCGAATATCACGATTTCCGGATTGAATTCGAGCAGGGTCGTGACATGCGGCTCCGCCAGGGAGTGTGTGCTGTCCGGCAACCGGCCTTCGATGACCGCTTCCGGCGTGATGATGATATTTGTTGAATAGTGTATGCCGGCAACGGTTATAGAGCCGGCCGCGTAGGCATCGATCTTGAACTGGCCTTGATTGATATCCGCTTCAATTTTCATGGGTAACAGTAACGGGTTTGTCTATTTCCACTACCTGGTCAGAGGAAGCTGTGGTTAAATCGCCTGTCAAGGGTTTTTGAAAAACGTCGGATAACGAATACATGAGAATAATATTATTAGGGGCGCCGGGGGCCGGCAAGGGAACCCAGGCTGCATTCATCACGGAGAAGTTTAACATACCGCAGATTTCAACCGGTGATATGTTGCGCGCCGCGGTCAGGACCGGAACTCCCCTGGGCCTGGAGGCGCAAAAGGTGATGGAGGCGGGCGAACTGGTTTCCGATGATTTGATTATGGGGCTGGTGAAGGAGAGGATCCGTCAGGATGATTGCAGCCGGGGGTACCTGTTCGACGGTTTCCCCCGGACCCTGGGCCAGGCTGAAGCGATGCGGCAGGAACGGATAGAAATCGATTGCGTAGTCGAGATCGTCGTAGCTGATGAAGAGATCATCAAACGCCTGAGCGGCCGGCGCGTACACCCCGGGTCCGGGCGCGTTTATCATGTCGCGTTCAACCCGCCGCAAACGCCCGGTATCGACGACAGCACCGGCGAGGCGCTGATCCAGCGGGAAGACGACCGGGAAGAGACGGTCAGGAAGCGTTTGCAGGTCTATCATGATCAGACCGCGCCGTTGGTCAGGTTCTACGGCAACCTGGCCGGCCGGACTGCGCCCGGGTATCTGCGGGTGGACGGAATCGGTACTGTCCGGGACATATGGGAAAACCTGAATTCAGGACTTGACAGGTTGACAAGGCAGTAATGCCGCCAACGCGTAAACGCAAGACGGGAAAACCCTCACGTAAAGCAAAACGCCGTGCCGGCCATAAATTCTGGTACGTACATATCGTGCTCATCGCGCTATGCGCGGTCGTTGCTTACATCCTCTGGCTCGATTATCGCGTGCAGTCTGAATTTGCCGGCAAACGCTGGTTCCTGCCCGCCCGGGTTTATGCCAGTCCGACAGAGATCTATGTGGGCCAGGAACTGACAGCCGGAAAAACCGAAGACCTGCTGGCCAGGTCGGGTTACAGGAATGTTGCAGACGTCAGGCAGCCAGGCACCTACAAGCGCACCGCGTCAACCCTGGAATTCAGGCAGCGCGCATTCAATTACTGGGACGGGAGGCAGGACAGCAGGCTGGTACGGATACGGTTTGACAACGGGCGCGTAGCACGGATCCGGGGTCTTGACCCGGACCGGGCACTGCCGCTGGTGCGTCTCGAACCGGAACTGATAGGCAGGATCTACCCGGATAATTACGAAGACCGCATACTGGTCGCCTACGATGATGTTCCCCCCGCATTGATCGATGCCTTGCTGGCAGTGGAGGATCGCAATTTTTTCCACCACAAGGGTATTGATCTCAGGGGCATAATGAGAGCGCTTTACCATAACATTCTCAGACGGCAAATCGAGCAGGGAGGCAGCACAATCACCCAGCAGCTGGTAAAGAATTTCTTTTTAAGCCGGGAGCGTACCCTGGCCAGGAAAATGAACGAGATGATCATGGCGTTACTCATGGAGCGCCATTACAGCAAGAAAGAAATACTCACTGCCTATATCAACGAAGTCTACCTTGGACAACAAGGGCGGCGCAGCGTGCATGGCTTCGGCACTGCCGCCGGGTTTTATTTCGCCAGGCCCCTGGACGAACTGCGCCTGGACCAGATTGCCCTGCTGGCCGGTATCGTCAAGGGCGCCTCCTGGTATAACCCCAGACGCCACCCGGGGCGCGCCGAACGGCGTCGCAACCTGGTGCTGGACCTGATGTTTCAGCAAGGCTACCTGGACGAGCGAACCCGCTCGCAGGCCCGGACGCTGCCGCTGGACCTGAGCGCCGGCCCGCGCTGGGTCAGCGGCAAATACCCGGCATTTCTGCAACTTGTCAAGAGTCAGCTTTTGCGTGAATACGAGATGGGAGATTTGCGCAATGAGGGCCTGGTGGTATTTACCACGCTGGATACCCGGCGTCAGGACAGCACCGAACAGGTGCTGCGGCAACAGTTGCAGCAGATGGAACGGGGCAGATCCATGACAGCAGGCACCCTGCAGGCCGCCGGCATTTTTCTGCAAAGCAGTACCGGCGCGGTATTGTCACTGGCCGGAGACAGGAACGCGCAGTATGCCGGTTTCAACCGGGCCATGCATGCGAGTCGCCCGGTAGGGTCGTTGATTAAACCGTTTATATATTATACCGCCCTGACCGACCCGCAGCGTTATTCACTCGTTTCCGGGGTGAATGACAGCGACATAAGCATCAGGCTGGCCGACGGCACATCCTGGCGGCCGGATAACTACGATGGCAGGAACCACGGCAGGGTAAGCCTGCTCGAAGCCCTGGCCGGATCATACAACAGGGCAAGCGTAAGGCTGGGTTGGGAGGTAGGCCTGGACCGGGTCATTGCCACACTCCGGAAGGCCGGGGTCAACGGTGACATCGAGCCGTTCCCGGCGCTGTTGCTCGGTGCTCTGGAGTTGACGCCGTTGCAGGTCAGCCAGTTGTACCAGACCCTGGCCAACGGTGGGTTTTTTGTTCCTGTCAACAGCATCAGGGAGGTCCTGGACAGCGACGGGCGCGCACTCAGGCGCTATGCCCTGGAAGTACGGCAGGCGCTGCAGGCAGAGGCTGCTTTCCTGACCGGTTTCATGCTGGTACAGGCAGTCGGTCACGGCACCGGGCGCAGCTTGTCCCGCATTGTTCCCGGCGTGCCCCTGGCCGGTAAGACGGGCACTACCAACGACCTGCGGGATAGTTGGTTTGCCGGATTTGGCGACGATGTGACCGGTGTCGTGTGGGTGGGTCGCGACGATAACCGGCCGACCGGGTTCACCGGCGCATCCGGCGCACTGCAAATCTGGGGCAATATCGTCAAGCGGCAAAGTATCAGGGGGATCGAATTGTTGCCGCCGCCCGGTACAGGCTCGCTTGCGGACATTTCCCTGCCTTTTGCCGGTGCCTGCGTCCGGTTCCCCCGAATTCCCTACGTACTTGGCGCCAGGCCTGCACACATTGACAGGTGTTGAAAAGGGTACGGATTTATTTTATGGGTTCATTCCCGTGTAGAATAGAACCCGTTTCATGCGCCGGAGTTACGGAGGGTTTAAGTTGATGAAAATAAATCTGTCCCCCTGTTTACACAGGGGCAGGCTTGTTGCGGTAATCGCCGGATTATTATTCTGCAGCGCCTGTTCTACCGTGCGCCAGGCGCCTGTGGTGGACAGGGCGGAAGCAGAAGCCGTTGTGGAGGCCCCCGGCCAGCCGGATGAAGGCCTGGTTGCGGTCCCTGAAACAGGCGATGATGCCGGCGGGACATGGGTTGAGTTGCCTCAGCCGGAGGATATGGAACCGCAGGGGGAAACCCGGGAAACTGCAGCGCCGCTGCAACCGGAACGGGTGAGCGACAATCCCGCGGTGCTTGCCCTGATGGATGAAACGGACTACAGGCTCGGCGAGGGCGCCGCTGAGGCAGCCGCCAGTTCCGTGGAGCGGGCCCTGCGGTTGGAACCGAAAAACCCGTGGCTGTGGCATCGCCTTGCGGTCTTACGGTTACAACAGGGGCACTGGCGCCAGGCTGTGGCGCTGGCGGAAAAGTCGAACTCCCTGTCGATCAGGCATCCGGAATTACGCAAGGCCAATGCCGGACTGATCGAACGCGCAGGAAAACAGGCTGAATGAGCGATAAGTTACTTGAAATTTGTGTCTCAATGTTCTAACCTAGCTGTTTATATTGCGGGGTGGAGCAGTCTGGCAGCTCGTCGGGCTCATAACCCGAAGGTCGCAGGTTCAAATCCTGCCCCCGCTACCAGATACTAAGGGTAGAGATACAGGGATAGAAAACCGGAAGCCGGAAACCGTTATCCTGGTGTCGGGTAACGGTAACGGTTGCATGGGTTTCATGAAGTGGGCTATATGCCCACTTTTTGTTTTAAACCCCGGCATTCCGGAGCACTGGTTCGGCTTGAATGACTTTATCCGGCTGTGGTGAAGACATGAACAGACAAAGACTGGACCTGGACAGACTGTTAAGACCCGTCGTGACGGATATGGGTTATGTGTGCTGGGGGATAGAACACTTGCGTCAAGGCCGCGTCTCGCTATTGCGTATCTATATCGATGGCGAGCCGGGGATCACGCTGGAAGACTGCGAGAGAGTGAGCCACCGGCTGTCCGGAGTCCTGGATGTCGAGGATCCCATTGGCGGTGAATACCTGCTGGAAGTATCTTCGCCCGGGCTGGACCGGCTGCTGTTTACCCCGGATCAATTTGAACAGTTTGCAGGAGAGACGGTAAAAGTCAGACTTTCAAGGACTTATGAGACGCGTAAACGGATCACGGGAACCATACAGAGTGTGAGTGGAGACACGGTGATCCTGAATGAGGCAGGCAGGGAATTCCATATTCCGCTGCAAGATATAGACAGGGCAAGAATTGTGCCCCGGGAGTTTTAACGGCTTATGTCGATGAATAAAGAAATTTTGATGGTAGTGGACGTGGTTTCCAACGAAAAAGGCGTGGGAAAGGGGATCATATTCGAAGCCATTGAAGCTGCGCTGGCCAGCGCTACCAAAAAGCGCCAGCGAGAAGATATAGAAGTGCGGGTTGCCATCGATCATGAGACAGGCGACTACGAAACGTTCCGGCAATGGGAGGTAGTGGAAGACAATCCTGATCCCCTGGAATTTCCGACACGCCAGATCTACCTGGCGGACGCCCTGGCAAAAGAAACGCCCATCGAGGTTGGCGATTTTATCGAGGAACCGATGAATTCGGTCGAGTTCGGCAGGATAGCTGCGCAGAGCGCGAAACAGGTCATAATGCAGAAGGTGCGAGAGGCCGAACGCAAACAGGTTTTCGATGCGTATATTGACCGGGTCGGCGAGATGGTCATCGGCTTTGTGAAGAAGGTGGAGAGAGGTAATGTCATCCTGGACCTGGGAGGTAATGCGGAGGGGTTCATACCCAGGGATGAAATGATACCGAGGGAGGCAGTCAGACCACGGGATCAGATCCGGGCGTACCTGCGTGAAGTGAAGCCGGAAAGCAGGGGACCGCAGTTATTTCTCAGCCGGACGGCGCCTGAGTTGCTGATCGAACTTTTCAAAATTGAAGTGCCCGAGATCAACGAAGGCCTTATTGAGATCATCAACGGCGCGCGCGACCCGGGGTCCCGGGCAAAGATTGCGGTAAAAGCCAATGATCCGAGAATCGACCCTATCGGAGCGTGCGTGGGCATGAGGGGATCAAGGGTGCAGGCGGTGTCCAATGCCCTGGGAGGCGAACGGGTTGATATCATACCCTGGGACGAAAATCCTGCACAATTCGTCATCAACGCGATGGCGCCGGCTGAGGTGGTTTCGATACTGGTTGACGAGGACAGCCACAGCATGGACGTAGCCGTGTCCGAAGACAACCTGTCGCAGGCGATTGGCCGGGGCGGCCAGAATGTCAAGCTTGCCAGTGAATTGACGCAGTGGGAATTGAATGTCATGTCGGTTGAACAGGCGGACCAGAAGACCGAGACCGAAGCCCAGGGACTGCAGCAAATGTTCATGGAAGAGTTGGACGTGGATGAGGAAATCGCGGTCATACTGGTACAGGAAGGGTTTTCCAGTGTTGAAGAAATCGCTTACGTTCCTGAGAATGAGATGATGGATATAGAAGAGTTCGATGAGGAGTTGATTAAGGAACTGCGCGGGCGCGCCCGGGATATCATGTTGACCCGCGCCATCGTCAACGAGGAAAAACTGGCGGATGTAACACCGGCTGACGACCTGTTGGAAATGGAGGGTATGGATGAGGCGCTGGCTTATGAGCTGGCCGTGCGGGGCGTGGTTACCATGGAAGACCTGGCAGAAAGCTCAGTGGATGAATTGCTTGAAATTAACGGTCTGGATAAAGCCCGCGCGGGTGAACTGATAATGACCGCACGCATTCCCTGGTTTGCAGCGGAAGAAATCAACGGTTAGAGACGAGTTGAATATGCCCGAAGTTACGGTAAAACAGTACGCAGAGGTTATACAGATACCGGTAGAGCGGTTGCTTGAGCAACTCGAGGAGGCCGGTCTGGCAGGAAAGTCTGCTGATGACGCAATCTCCGATAATGAGAAAACGGAACTGCTTGGTTATTTGCGGCGCAAACACGGAAAGGAAAACCAGGCTGGTCCGGAGAGAATAACACTGAGAAGGAAAACCGTCAGTGAAATCAAGATACCGGCCACCGGTCTGGGCAGCCGCAGCAAGGTGCGCTCGAAAACAGTCAGCGTGGAAGTCAGAAAACGCCGGACCTATATCAAGCGCAGCGTAATTGAAGAGGAAGCCCTGAAGCGGACACAGGAACTGGAAGAGCAGAGAGCAAGGACCGAAGCGGCAGAACAGCAGGCCCGCCTGGAGGCTGATAAGGAAGCTGCTGCAAAAGCGGATGAACAGGCGCAGGTTGTTACGGAAACACAGCCGGATGTCCTGGAGCAGGCCGCGCCTGGGCAGGTCGAAGAGTTCATTGCAGTTGCCGGGGCTGAACCTGTCGGGGAAGTCAGTGCCGATGACGTGCAGGAGGAGGCAGCGCCGCGACCCGCCGAGGAAGCAGCCGAAACGCAGCCTGACAGGGCGCCTGAATTGCCTGCAGAAGCCCCGCCGCCGGTTGAAGCTGAAAAACCTGCCCGCATTCACCGGGAAGAATTGCACGTTGCTTCGGGTAAATCAGGCCGCAGGAAAAAGAAGCAAAGGCCGCGCCAGGTATTAAAAAGGCCGGCGCAACACAAATTTGAAAAGCCGACGGCGCCTATCGTGCGCGAAGTGGAGATACCTGAAAGTATCACGGTGTCCGAACTGGCCCAGCGCATGTCTGTGAAGAGTACCGAGGTCATCAAGGTGATGATGAACCTGGGAACCATGGTTACCATCAACCAGATGATTGACCAGGAAACTGCCGCCATCGTTGCCGAGGAAATGGGCCACAAAGCAAAGATGCTTAAGGAAAATGCCCTTGAAGAAGAGATCATACAATCCGGCCGTACCCAGGGGGATGAAGTTACCCGTGCGCCGGTAGTGACGATCATGGGCCACGTGGATCACGGCAAGACTTCACTGCTTGATTTTATCAGGCGCAGCAAGATTGCCGCCGGTGAGGCCGGCGGAGTGACCCAGCACATCGGTGCGTACAGCGTTACGACGGGAAACGGCAAAATTACTTTCCTGGATACTCCCGGCCACGAGGCGTTCACGGCGATGCGTGCGCGCGGCGCCAAGGTGACGGATATTGTCATCCTGGTTGTCGCTGCGGATGACGGCGTGATGCCGCAGACCGAAGAAGCGATACAACACGCCAAGGCAGGTTCCGTTCCGCTGATCGTCGCGATCAACAAGACGGACAAGCCTGAAGCAGACCCGGATCGCGTCAAACAGGAATTATCCAAGTTCGAAGTGATTCCTGAAGATTGGGGCGGTGACACAATGTTTGTCAACCTCTCTGCAATAACCGGGGAGGGGGTTGACAGCCTGCTCGACAGCATCTCCCTGGCAGCCGAAATTCTGGAACTCAAGGCAGTGTCCGACGGACCAGCCTCCGGCACGGTCATCGAAGCCAGGCTGGACAAGGGGAGGGGTCCTGTCGCCACCGTGCTTGTGCAGAGTGGGGAATTACGGCGCGGCGACATGATCCTCACGGGTCATGAGTTCGGCCGGGTCCGGGCAATGCATGATGAAGATGGCAATGATATATCCGCAGCCGGTCCCTCGGTTCCTGTAGAAGTCCTGGGCTTGTCGGGAACGCCCAAGGCGGGTGACGATATGATCGTCGTGCCCGACGAACGCAAGGCCAGGGAAATCGCGCTGTTTCGACAGGGCAAGTACAGGGAAGTCAAGCTGGCAAAACAACAGGCGTCCAAGACAAAGAACGCGATCACCCGCATGAACGACACAGACGGTGTTTCGATAAATGTTCTCGTCAAGACCGACGTCCAGGGTTCGGCGGAAGCCCTGTCGGAGGCCCTGCTGAAACTTTCCGGTGAGGAAGTAGCCGTCAATATCATCAGCGCCGGGGTCGGCGGTATTACGGAATCGGATATCAACCTGGCGCTGGCGTCAAACGGAATGGTAATCGGTTTTAATGTCCGGGTCGACGGCGCGGCCAGAAAACTGGTTGACGAAGAAGGCGTGGACCTGCGCTATTACAGCGTAATTTATGATGTCATCGATGATGTGAAGGCAGCTATCAACGGTCTGTTATCGCCGGAGGTCAGGGAGCAGATCATCGGTGTGGCGGAAGTGAAAGAAGTGTTCCGCTCTCCAGCTTTGGGAGAGATCGCCGGTTGCCTCGTGTCCAGCGGATCGGTGCGAAAGTCCAACCCGATACGCGTGCTGCGCGACAACATAGTCATCTATGAAGGAGAACTTGAATCGTTACGGCGTTTCAAGGATGACGTAAACGAGGTCAAGTCCGGCACTGAATGCGGTATCGGCGTAAAGAATTATAACGATGTAAAACCGGGCGACCAGATTGAAGTATTTGAACGGATCGAGGTCGACAGGAGTATTTGAGAATTACGAATTAGGAATTACGAATTGCAGGTTTGCGCACCAATTCCTAATTCCTAATTCCTAATTCGTAATTGAAAGTTAAATGCCGCGTGAATTTGCACGAAGCCAGCGTGTTGCCGACCTGCTGCAACGGGAAATCGCGTTATTGCTGCAAAAGGAAACGTCGTTCCGGGAGGTGGGACTGATTACGGTGTCATTTGTCGACGTCAGTCCTGATCTGAGAAATGCCGGCGTCTATTTTACCTGCCTGCAACCTGCCTGCGCCGAGGAGGAAATCGTGGATTTACTCAACGAACAGGCCGGCCACTTGCGTCACCTGCTGGCGCAGGTACTGCCGTTACGGGGCGTGCCGCAACTGACTTTCCGCCTGGATCACACCCTCAACCGGGCAAACCGCTTGACTGAACTCATAGATCGCGCAAACCAAAAGCCTGCCGAATAGTTGCCTGCAGGACACAGAAATAGATTTGCCACAGAGGGCACAGAGATCACAGAGTGGATTGGGAAGCTTATTGATATACGAGCGCTTTTTATGTATATCGTTAGTTTGCCTGTAATTTTATAATGCCCAAACCGAAACAATGCCTGTTGTGTCTGGTATCGTCACCGGACCATACAAACATGTTAATCCCTGATCATCTCTGTGTCCTCTGTGGCTGATTTTTCGTTATGACACGAGGAAACAAAGTTCGAGGCCGCAACGTCACAGGAATACTGTTGCTGGACAAGCCGGTGGGATTGACTTCCAATGACGCGCTGCAGAGAGTGAAGTCCCTGTTCCGGGCAAAAAAGGCGGGACATACCGGCAGCCTGGACAAGGCCGCGTCCGGCCTGTTGCCGGTATGCTTTGGCGAGGCAACAAAATTTTCCGGTTTTTTGCTTAATGCAGATAAACATTACCGGACAGTTTTTCAACTGGGCATACAGACCAGCACCGGCGATGCGGAAGGCGAGGTTGTATTCCGGGGCGCGTTGCAGAACCTGACGCGCACGCGTATAAACGCGGTCCTCAAGCACTTCAAGGGCACAATCCTGCAGGTGCCGCCCATGTACTCAGCGCTGAAACACAAGGGGCAAAGGCTGTACAAACTGGCTCACCAGGGGCTGGAGGTGGACCGGGAGCCCCGGGAAATTACCCTCCATCGCATTGAACTGCTCGATTACAGGGATGAAGAACTGGAACTGGAGATTCTGTGTTCCAAGGGGACCTATATCCGCACACTGGCTGAAGATATCGGCAAGGAACTGGATTGTGGAGCCCACGTGAAATTCCTCAGGCGCATCGGCGTAGGGCCATATTCCGATAAAAACCTGCTGACCATTGACGAACTGGAGAGCATTGCCGAAACCGGGTTGCCTGACCTGGATGCGGAATTGCTGGGCGTCGATTCCGTCCTGCAGGATATGCCGGCAGTCCACCTGGTCGACCCCGTTGCCTATTACCTGTGCCAGGGCCAGCCGGTCATGGTGCCCGGGGCGCCGACCAGCGGCACGTTGCGGATCTACACCGAGGAAGGGCGTTTTCTGGGGGTGGGCGAGGTGCTTGAAGACGGGCGCGTGGCGCCGAAACGGCTGGTTGTGCCTGGCTGATACTTTCCCGGCCAGCGGGAGGAGTGGTTCCCAGGGGTACGACTTACCCTGTCATTGACGGGGTTTACCCGGTTGTAATCCATATTACCCTGAATATTAATTTGACACTCTGTGTGCGAGATTGTTACCATATTTCTCCGCTTGGAGCGTTCGGCCCAGTCAAATTACGCCTATAATTTCATCAGCATGTCTTAACTAGAGATTCCCAAAATCACACATCGGCACAGCGTTCAGAATGTTAGACCAGCTTATTCCTGCTCTAATGAAAATAGAGCAAAACCTGTTGAGTAATTCAAGAAATAGCATCATAAATATAGAGAATATTAACACTAACATCGTATTGTCATTTACGGGCAGGAACAGAGGTAATTCAGAATCACCGAACCAGGAAAATGCGTTCTTACCTGAGAGAAATAGTACCGACAGTAGTTCCGGTCGCCAACAGGACAAAATTATTCCAACGTTGTCGTTGAAAATTACCCCTGATCCGGCGAACGGTTCCAATTCAGAAGTTAAAATTGAAAAAGCCATCCTCCCCTTCGATACCGGGCTTTATTTTAATTTCAATGATCCGGCTTTCTTTAATGTCGGGTGGTGGCAGAACTGCCCTCAATTCGTAGACATCACCCCCAATGTCAGGTTTGTTCCGTTCAGTGGGGAAACACAAGATATTCCCTCTTTGGAGATACAAGGAAGAACGATAAATTTAAAACTGAAGAAAGATTCACTGTGTATACGCCGTGAATTCGATGGTATGGATTTTACTTTGAATCTTAATCCAGAGATGCCTGCTGGAACGCTGCGGACTTCATCGAGAAAACACAACTGGTCTTTGAAATATATACCACCCACGAGGATTGTCAAATTACCGTTGAATAACGCCGACATCATTGTTCGGTACCGAAAGTCGTGCTTTTCATCGTTATGGTGGTTGGTGAACCACCATAAGACACGTGGTGATGAAGCGTATCTCATATTACATAAATTGTAGGAAAAAAAGAAACCATGCCAAATCGTGAGGCTGTTGATAACGAAAAGAATTACAGTTTTACGGCTACTGACGGCGGAGCAAGCATTCCCTTTGAGTTTGTAATGGAGGAAGTAGAGGAGCAGTCCGAGGGGATATCAAAGAAGAAAAAAATACCTGTGAAGCTGGGAGATGGCACTTTCGGGTGTGTTTATCATGTTCGGGGCGTAAACAAAAATTATGCACTGAAAATCTTTTTCGTAACAGCAGAGGAGTTTATAGAGGAAAGCCAGAAACTTGAAATGTCGATAGGGAGTGCGCTTCGGAATTGCTATATTGATAAACACGAGATCGCGTCCGCGATTGATCAGTACCTCGTTGTTCCCGTATTCAGGGTCGATAATTTTACAAAAACCAAGGCATATGACTCACTAAAAGAACATTTTTCATTGCTTTCATTGGATTTGTCGGACAAAGCAATCGTAATGGATTTTTATCCGATGAGCTTGAAAGACCTGTTGGAAAGGGGATGGCCTGCAGCACCGACCCACCTTGAAACCCAGGGTGATGATGACCCGGACGACCAGCAATCCGAACAACCTGCCGGACGCGGCGCAGGTGGTTCGTTTGGTGAGCGTCCCGGATACAGCATATTACGTTCACTGTCTCAATCGGAACGTGAAAACTGTATCTTGCCATTTATCCAGGATATTGCCGAAGGATTATCTATTCTTCACCAGCCCGGATACCGCCATCAGGATATCAAACCGGCCAATGTCCTCGTTCGCCGTGTCGGCAAGGAACTACGGGCCGCGATTTCTGACCTTGGGTTCATAGACAGTGGGAGGTTTCAGGCTCACGGCAGCATTGCGCAATATCGGCCAATCGGAACACGCCATTACCGTTCTCCGGAACAAACGGACTCTTACGATATTTGTGAAGTTGATATCAAGCCAGGCGAAGGCAACGAGTACGTGCTTACCACAAAAGATCCAAAATTCGCCAAAACATTTTCCGAGGATGGTGATCTTGTTGTGTTCGCGAAGTTTGACAAGCCGTATCAATGGGAAATTACAGGAATGGAGTTCCCCGGTCCGGACGACCAGGACAAGCCCATCAGGATGACTATTAAAGGGCTTGATGAAATTAAACTGAATCCGGATCAAAGAACCCAGGTAACCATACACAAGAAACAGACGGTACGAACCGACTTGTTCGGTTTAGGTGCAATTATCTACGATATGCTTACCTGCGGACGTTCACCGGAACAGTTTTACGATTTGCTTCGAAGCCACGACCAGCCGGGAGAATCTCTAACGACCGGGTTGTTGCAGCGTTATCTTCATTTCAGGAACGGTGGCGGCACAGTGCCCGAAGTTGACGCAGTATTTCAAAGCTTGCGTGTTGATACGGGGAGTGAATATCCGAGTCATGAAATTGTGAGTATAATTCTGCGCTGCATGTTGTCCAGGCCTGATGGTTCCTATTCCAGGGAACCCTCCAGTTGGGATGCTGTCAAGAAGGATTTGTCTGAGTTGATTACGGCCAGAGGGTCAAGTGACTATCGGCGGGTAGATCACAATTACCTCACCAACCCGATGAAAGGACCCGGTACCAGCCCAGCGGGCACGAAGAACTCGCCTCTGGAGGAGCTTCGAAAAATTCAAATGCTTTCTTATGATACGAAACATGGGTTTACAGAAAGGATTGTGCTAGGGAAAAAATATTTCGAGAAAGTCGCGGATATG
This sequence comes from Gammaproteobacteria bacterium, assembly GCA_965208655.1. GTDB lineage: Bacteria > Pseudomonadota > Gammaproteobacteria > Eutrophobiales > Eutrophobiaceae > JAAXHV01. The sequence continues at coordinate 373,179 of CBDBPJ010000006.1, read as the reverse complement.
GTCAAGAAGGAATTGGAAGGCGACGGTGGAGAAGGCTTTAACTACCTGGTAGATATGTCCCCTGAAAATCTGGATCTCAATAGGGGAGACTTCTTGCCGAAATTTGCATTTTTTGAGAAATTTCAGGATCTGGAAACGTTGCTGTCGTCAGATAATCCTAAAGCGGTACTTCAAGCATTTTCTGCGGGTAATCTTCTGCCTCCGTTCATGAACGCTCTGGTACGAGATTGTGAAGTGTGGAGAGATGAAAAGTCAGCCGAGGAAAATCCTACCGTGTTCTATGATCCGTGGGGGCCCGATCACGGTTGGCCGGGCGCGGCGAAAGGAGACCGTCTTTCAATTGATTTGTCTGCAACCGAGACCTTGAACGCAACAATTGAAGCGGAAGAACAAGGTAGTTTTTCTTTAACAACAGACGATCTGAAAAAGTTCGGAAATATGAATGCCTGGCAGAAATTTCGTGCAGTGATCGTCAGACAGTTTCTTCCGAGCGATTACTATATTGCGATGCTGGGGATATATATTCGTCTTATCTTTTTCGTAAACCCAACAAATAGACGACAGCATTTACCGCGGAGTATATTCAGTGTTAAACAGGAACTATTTGGCGGAAAACCCAAGATTTTTGACAGCGCTTCTATCCAGTGGAAGCTGTCGCCGGAAAAAAAATTATTTCGTTACCTCACAAAGCTGTATCTTCGTCTGATTACAAGGCAAGTAATCAGAGAACGAAAAAAATTTGATGTTAAAAAGAACGACTTTTCTCTCCCAATTGGGAATGCCGGTGAGATTGTTGAGGAAATTCGTATAGAGTTTTCCAGGCAACTGAAAACAATACTGCGTTTTCAATCTGAAGAGGAACTCAGAGAACGGGGTTACTTGCTTGGTAATTTTCCGGACATTGATTTGTTGACCGAAGACCTCGTCAGTTAATTGATGGAGGTATCCAGACTTGTGCAAACGGTGGAGCACATGGATACGCACATCGGCACTTGGTCGAATTTCTGAACCGTCGCGGGATATCATCTCGCCGAGTACATCCATACCTGTGTTTGCCTTTACAGGCACGGGCATAGCTGAGCCGCTTCAGCAACCCTGCCGCACGCAGGGGGCTTTCCCGGACGATGCCGGATGGATTCAGCCTTCATCAAGCCCTTTCCTGGAGCTTGTTGTTTTTTTCTTGTTTGTTGCCGCAAGCGCGGGTACAATACGCACGCTTTAGAATGATTGGGAAGGAGAATAATATTTCAATGCCGTTAAGTCAGCAGCAAACAGCTGATATCCTGAAAGACTATCAACGTGCCTCCGGCGATACGGGTTCGCCGGAAGTCCAGGTCGCGTTACTGACCGCGCGTATCACTGATTTATCACAGCATTTCAAATCGCATTCCAAAGATCACCATTCACGGCAGGGCCTGTTGCGCATGGTAAATCGGCGTCGGAAACTGCTGAGTTATTTAAAGAACAAAGACGTCAACCGCTATCGGGAACTGATTGGCCGTTTATCGTTGAGAAAGTAACGGATCCGGCATCATTCAGTAAATCCGGCAACCCGGGCAAGTCACCCGGGCTGTCAGCATGCTCCATTCCTTGCAGGAACAAGTCGTTTCATATATCAGACAGATAATAATCGGGAAAAATAATGAACGTAGTCAAAAGAGAATTTCAATACGGGGACTTACCGGTAGTCCTGGAAACCGGCAAAATCGCCAGGCAGGCGAGCGGAGCGGTAATGGTCAGCATGGGGGATACGGTCGTACTGGTAGCCTGCGTAGCCAGCAGGGAATCCAGGCCGGACCAGGGCTTTTTCCCGCTGACGGTGGATTACCAGGAAAAGACCTATGCCGCGGGCAAGATACCCGGCGGTTTTTTCCGGCGTGAAGGGCGGCCCGGGGAAAAGGAAGTACTGACTTCCAGGCTGATCGACCGGCCGATACGTCCCCTGTTTCCCAAGCATTTTAAAAACGAAGTCCAGATCATCGCCACGGTCATGTCGCTGGACCCGGAGGTTGACCCGGATATCCCCGCCCTGATAGGGGCCTCGGCCGCACTGGGACTATCCGGAGTTCCATTCCAGGGACCCATCGGCGCGGCGCGCGTGGGCTATCGGGATGGCGAATACCTGCTTAACCCCAGTTACGGCGCCTTGTCCACGTCGGAGCTGGACCTGGTGGTGGCGGGGACGGAAACATCCGTGCTGATGGTTGAATCCGAAGCCGGGTTGTTATCGGAAGAGGTAATGCTTGGTGCAGTGATGTTCGGTCACAGCCGGTTACAGCTGGTAATTGAAAATATCAACCAGCTGGTTGCCGCGGCGGGAACCAAATCCTGGGACTGGCAGCCTCCGGCTGACGACAGGGAACTGGAGGATGAGGTCAGTGAGCTGTGTGCCGACCTGGTGCGTGAAGCCTATGCAATCCAGGATAAAATCAGCCGCCGGGAACGCCTGGGCGAAATTCGGGATGAGGCGATCACCACGCTTGCCGAAAAGCACCCTGAGCGCTGGAGCGAGAGGACAATCGGGGAAACCGTTGAACAGTTGGAAAGCAGTATCGTCAGGGGTGCCATAGTTGCCGGCGAACCGCGTATTGACGGCAGGGACACGGCAACGATAAGGGAAATAAGATCGGAAGTCGGCGTTTTGCCGAGGGCTCATGGTTCTGCCCTGTTTACCCGGGGTGAGACGCAGGCCATCGTAACGGCTACCCTGGGCACGGACCGGGATGCACAGATCATTGATGCGATAGAAGGAGAACGCAAGGATCCGTTTATGCTGCATTATAACTTTCCTCCCTATTGCGTCGGTGAAACCGGACGCGCGATGTCGCCCAAACGGCGCGAAATAGGCCATGGCCGGCTGGCAAAGCGAGCCTTGATGGCAGTCATGCCGAACATGGAGGAATTTCCCTACGCCCTGCGGATTGTATCCGAGATAACCGAATCGAACGGTTCCAGTTCCATGGCTTCGGTATGCGGCGCCAGCCTGTCATTGATGGATGCCGGTATAGGGATAAAGGCGCCGGTGGCGGGCATCGCCATGGGTTTGATAAAGGAAGGTGACAAATTTGTGGTATTGTCGGACATCATGGGTGATGAGGATCACCTCGGCGATATGGATTTCAAGGTGGCCGGGACGGAGACGGGTATCAGCGCACTGCAAATGGATATAAAGGTGCCCGGCATAACCAGGGAGATTATGGAGGTTGCGCTGTCCCAGGCCCGGGACGGGCGGCTGCATATCCTGGAGAACATGAACAGCGTGCTGGGTACGGTGCGTACAGAGATGTCCGAATATGCACCGCGGGTTACCACGATTAAGATTCACCCGGACAAGATCAGGGACGTTATCGGCAAGGGCGGCGCCACGATACGGTCAATAACGGAAGAGACGGGGGCGGCCATCGACATAGATGATAGCGGCTATGTCAAAATCTATTCCAGCGACAAGACAGCCAGCGACGCGGCGCTTAAACGCATCGAAGACATTACGGCTGACGTGGAAGTAGGAAAGATATACAAGGGAAAGGTGGCCAAGCTGATGGACTTCGGCGCATTCGTCAATATTCTGCCCGGCAAGGACGGCCTGGTGCATATCTCGCAGATTTCCAATGAGCGGGTCCAGAATGTCAGCGATAAGTTGTCGGAAGGCGACTTTGTCAAGGTCAAGGTACTCGAGATAGATCGGCAGGGCCGGGTCCGTCTCAGCATGAAAGCTGTCGAGGAATAAACCGATGGGAACGTTTCTCCCGGGTAAATAATGAAGCGACGCGCGTTTCTGGTTGCCGGCGGATTAGCAGGCGGCGGCCTGGCGCTGGGCTATATCTTCACGCCGAACCGGCTGGCATTACGGGCCGTTTCAACCCCCGAACAGATCTGGCTGACCTCCTGGGTCAGCATCAATGCCGATAATACGGTCACCATCCTGATCCCGCAGACGGAAATGGGCCAGGGAATCCACACCGCGTTGTCGATGATGCTGGCGGAAGAGATGGAGGCGGACTGGTCACTGGTCGATACCAGGCAGGCCCCCGCAGAGGAGATTTACGTAACGGACAAGATAGCCCAGGGTTTCATGACGGGCAGGACGGACGTGCCCGACCCGCTGCAAAAGCTCTGGGATTATTCGTTTTACAAGGCGTCAGGCATGCGCAGCCTGCAACTGACCGGCGGCAGCACGAGCGTCAGGTTTACCGGCCAGGGTGGGATGCGCATCGCCGGGGCCGCCGCCAGGGAGATGCTGCTCAGGGCCGCGGCTGAACACTGGAAGGTGGCGCAGGCGGAATGTCGCGCCGCGTTGAGTCATATACACCACGATCCCAGCGGCCGATCCGTCCGCTTTGCCGACCTGGCTGCGGCGGCTGCAGACCACATGCCGTCGCTTACCCCCAGGCTGAAAGCGAAACAGGATTATGTCCTGTGCGGCAAGCCTGTGCCCCGTATCGACCTGGCCGGTAAGGTTACCGGCGCGCAGGTCTATGCCGGCGACCTCAGGCTGGACGGCATGAAGGTCGCGGCTATCCGCCACGCGCCCGTTTTCGGCGGGGATGTCAAATCCCTTGAGCCTGGTCCCGCCAAGGCCCTGTCCGGAGTAGCGGATGTATTGCAAATTCCCGGCGCCGTTGTCGTGACTGCGGATAACTACTGGCGCGCAAGCAAGGCGCTTGCCGCCCTGACCGTGGAGTTCAGCGACGGCGGCAACGGTGGTTTCAGTTCGGAGCGGATGTGCCGCGGCTTCGGTGCAGCCCTGGACGCAGGGGAGTTCAGCGCCGATCATCAACAGGGCGACGTCGCTGCAGCGGGATCCGGAGCCTCCGGACGTGTACAGGCGGAATACCGCGTGCCGTTCCTGGCCCATGCGCCGATGGAACCGGTGAACTGCGCGGCCTGGCGTCACGACGGGCAACTGGAGCTTTGGGTCGGCGTCCAGAACCCCCTTGGAGCCCGGGCGCTGGCCGCTGAGACAGCCGGCCTGGACATGGAAAACGTCGTTGTCCACCCGTACCAGATGGGTGGGAGTTTCGGGCGAAAGTCTACATTTGGCCCCAACTTCATCCACGCCGCGGTGCATACCGCCATGCGCGTGTCCTACCCGGTCAAGCTCGTCTGGTCCCGGGAGGAAGATATCCGCCATGATTATTACCGCCCGGCTGAACTCAGCCGCTTCGAGGCGCAACTGGATGCCGGGGGCAAACCCGTAACCTGGCTGAACCGTTATACGGACATCGGTCTGAGCGGCGGCGGTGAAGCCGCGCTGATTCCCTACGCGGTCGAGCACCAGCAGATAGGCAGGGTTCCCTGCGAGGCGCCGGTCCCGCTCGGTTACTGGCGCAGCGTGGAATATTCCTGCCAGGGATATTTCTACGAGTCATTCATCGATGAACTGGCGCATCACGCCGCACAGGACCCGCTTGCATACCGTCTTGCCCTGCTGGATGCAAAGCCGCGCTACCAGGCCGTGTTGCGCCTGGCAGCGGAGAAAATCGGCTGGGGCAGAGCGCTGCCCGAGAATTCCGGTATGGGTATTGCCGTTGTTGCCAGCTTCGGTTCAATCGTGGCCCAGGCGGTGCAGGTGGCCGTCACGGGGGACAGGCTGCGGGTGGAAAAAGTGGTGGCCGCGGTCGACCCGGGCGAGGTCATCAATCCCGCCACGGCCCGGGACCAGGTGGAGAGCGGCATTATCTACGGTCTGACTGCTGCCTTGTACGGAGATATCACGGTTGACGGGGGCCGGGTGCGGCAAGGCAATTTTACCGACTACCGCATGGTGCGCATGGACAACACACCGTCCATGGAGGTGCATTTCATCGAGAGCGGCGCCGCGCCGGGCGGCATGGGAGAAGTCGGCACGCCGCCGCTGGCGCCGGCATTGTGTAATGCCATATTCGCTGCAACCGGCCGGCGTATGCGCCGGCTTCCACTGCAGGATCAGCTGTCAGTCTAGCGCGTTCCCGATGCTGAACCGGAATTGAGGTTACCTGAAAATTCACTGTTAGCCGCTTTGCTTTATACTAGGCGTTATTTTTCCAGGTATTTCAACGAGCATGAGACTGACAGGTGATGAATTCAGGCGCTGGGAGCATAAGTCCGTAACGCTGCTGGGCATGTCCGGGGTCGGCAAGACCACCCTGGCGAGAAAGTTGCGCCGGCACAACTGGTTCCATTATTCCGGCGATTACCGGATAGGTACCCGTTACCTGGATGAGCCTATCCTGGATAACATCAAGCAGCACGTCATGCAGATCCCTTTTACCCGGGAACTGCTGCGTTCGGATTCGATCTACATCACCAACAACCTGGACATCGACAACCTGAAACCGCTTTCCACCTTCCTGGGCAAACTGGGCAACCCGGAACAGGATGGGTTGGACCTGAAGGAATTCAAACGCCGCCAGGAATTGCACCGGCAAGCCGAGGCTGATTCCATGTACGACGTACCGGAGTTCATGCACCGGGCACGTGAAGTCTACGGTTATGCGCATTTTGTCAACGACGCCGGCGGCAGCCTGTGCGAAATGGACGACGAAGTGATCAAGCTGCTGGCGCAGCACACGCTGGTTTTATACATGGAGGCCACCGCAGAGGATGAAAAGGAACTGATCGCGCGGGCCGAACAGGACCCCAAGCCGATGTATTACAAGGAGGAATTCCTGGACGAACAACTGGCCGGGTACATGCGTTCACGGAACCTGGATTACATCGCCCTGATCGACCCCGATGATTTTGTCAGGTGGGTGTTCCCCAGGTTGTTCCGCGCCCGTATCCCGCGTTATGAACACATCGCCGCCAGTTACGGTTACAGCGTTGCCACCGATGAAGTGCTTCATGTAACAACCGAACAGGATTTCATCGATGTAATTGCCGCGGTCCTGGACCGGCAGGGAGGGGGTTAGCGGTGCCGTTGGTTGCGCATACCGATTTACCCAGCTTCGAGCGGCTTCAGAGTGAAGGCAGTCTGGTGATAGCCAGGGATACTGCCGAGACCCGGGAGGTGCGCGAACTGCATATCGGCCTGTTGAACATGATGCCGGACAAGGCCCTGGAGGCCACGGAAAGGCAATTCTTCCGGTTGGTGGGCGAAAGCAACCAGATAGCCAGGTTTTACATGCACCCGTTTACCCTGAAGGAATTGCAGCGCGGCAGGGAAGGGCGGGAACACGTCGAGAAGTATTACCGGAGTTTCGAGCAAATCCAGTCCGACCGGCTGGACGCGTTGATCATCACCGGGGCGAACGTAGTCGACCCGGCCCTGGACCGCCAGGAGTTCTGGAGTCCGCTGATTGACGTGGTTAACTGGGCTTACGACAATGTCACGTCCATATTGTGTTCCTGCCTCGCTACCCATGCCCTGTTGCAGTTCCGGTACGGCCGGAAGCGTATCCCGCTTGCGCGCAAGTGCTGGGGAGTTTATTCGCACCGGGTCCGGGAACGCTCACATCCCCTGGTGGCCGGCATGAATACGCGTTTTGACGTTCCCCACTCCCGTTTCAATGCAGTGACGCCGCAACAGTTTGCCGAAGCGGGCCTGAAGGTCCTGGTTGAAAGTGATGAGGTGGGGGTCCACCTGGCCGCCAGCGATGACGGCCTGCGGCTGGTGTTTTTCCAGGGACATCCCGAGTACGACGCGAACAGCCTGTTCAAGGAGTACAAGCGCGAGGTTTTACGGTTTATGGGCGGTGAGACGGACATCTACCCGCCGTTCCCGGAGAATTATTTCTCCCTGCAGACCAGGGCGATACTGGCCGAATACCGGGAACGTGTAGTCGATGCCAGGATCAGGGGGAGGGAACTGCCGCCGTTCCCGGAACAGTTAATCAGCCCTTCACTCGACAATACCTGGCATGACAGCGCCGAATCCGTGATCAACAACTGGATCGGGGAGGTCTACCGCTCGACCCACCCGGGCTAGTCTTCTTTTTTCCGCGCAGGCGATCGTGTTGTACGGCGCCGGGTCCTGGGTTTAGCCGTTGTTGCGGGTGTATCGCCGGCAGGCCAGGGACTGAACGGGAACGGCCGTTCGTCCGACTGGAATGTGATGTAACCCAGGACCAGGGAGATGTAGCGCAGCAGGCCGCTGCTGAAACCGGCCAGTTGCCGGTTCAAGTCGCCGGTCAGAAGCTTGCTGAAAAATTGAAACACTACCAGCAACCAGACCAGGATGAAGGCAAAGTAAAGAATGGCCCCGAAGATGACGATAAACAGGCCGCGCAGCCACACATCGGTATTTTTTACGTTTTCTTTTATGTCCATAGTCATTCACCTGATTGCGAAACGTCGCTCCTGATATTATATCCCATTGACCGGATTACGCACCTGACAGTTTGCCGCTCGACAATATGCGACCTATTAGTCACCCAGGCTGAACGTCAGTATCTCGTCGCCGACCGTGTAACCGAACAGGGAATTTCCGCCCGCGGCAACGGCTATGTACTGTTTGCCGCCGACCATGTAACTGACGGGCGGGGCGTTGACGCCGTAGTCGGCCTGGTGCTGCCACAAGGGTGCGCCGCTGTGCGCGTCATAGGCGACGAAGCGGCCGTTCCCTTCACCGCTAAAGACCAGGTCGCCGGCGGTAGCCAGCGCGCCGCCCACCATGGGTTGCGCCACTTTTTGTTGCCAGCTCAGCTTGCCGGATACGACGTCTACCGCGCTGAGCACTCCCCAGTCCGGTTCATCCGCCTTCCTGAAAAAGGTGTAGCTCTGCCAGGGTGCGCCCGGCCCGGGTTCCAGCCTGCGCGCAAAGAACAGTGAGGGCTGGTAAATGCCTGCGATATACACCTGTTGCAGTCCGGGGTGGTACGCCACCGGGGACCATGAGACCGCGCCCAGGGTGCCCGGGACGATGCGCACGCCTTCCGCCGCGGGGCGCGCGAACAGGTTTTCCTGGTTGATAAAGGCTTCGCTGCGCCGGATCAGTCTGCCGGTCTGCCGGTCATGGATAAAAAACCAGCCGAGCTTGCTGGCCTGTCCCACCGCCTTGATGGTACGGCCGTTTTCAACCAGGTCAAACAGTACCGGCGGGCTGGCGACGTCGTAACCCCAGCGGTCGTGGGGCACCTGCTGGTAATACCAGCGCAGCTTGCCGGTATCTGCTTCCAGGGCAACCAGGCTGACGGTGTACAGGTTATCGCCCGGACGGGTCGAATCATCCATCTGCGGCGACGGGTTGCCGGTGCCGATGTAAATCAGGCCAAGTTCAGGGTCAACCGCCGGTGTCGTGAAGATGGAACCGCCGCCGTAACGCCAGGTATCGGCATGGGTCCTGTTGGCGCGCCGCTCCGCCTTCAGGTCCCGGTTCAGGGGGACGCCATAACCTGTTTCCTTATGCCATCCGCCTTGCCAGCCGGATTCCGGAGTGCTGTACCAGCGCCAGATTTCCTTGCCGGTTTCCGTATCGTAAGCAACGATAAAGCCCCTTAACCCGTGCCCTCCGCCGGACAGGCCGCCGACAGACAATACGTATTCACCTTCCTGCTCCAGGTCCATGTGCAGGCCGTAACCCGCGCCTGATATGCCGACAAGGACCTTGCCGGCAACGACCTGGGGGGCTAGGTTGGCGGTGTAGCCGGTCTGGCCGGACTGGGTTGCGCCTTGCAGTTCGTCCACCCCGAGCAGCGGGTCGAGTTGTTCCGCCTTGCCGGCGTCGGTGTCCGTGATCGCCACATCCCAGAGCACCTTGCCCGTGTCCCGTTCCAGGGCGATCAGCCGGGCATCGATGGTGACGCTGAACACCTTGTCGTCAGTGAGGGCGGGCCCGCGGTTGGCAGGTCCGCAACAAAAGGTCTTGTCCGGCAGGTCATGACGGTAACGCCACAACAGCTTGCCCGTGTCCGCGCGCAAGGCAATGATGTCGTTGTACGGGGTCGTTACGTACATCACCCCGTCCCGTATGATGGGTGAAGCCTGGAACGATCCGAACTTGTCGGTCTTGAAACGCCAGGCCAGCCGTAACCGGTCCACGTTGCCGCTGTTGACCTGGGACAGGGGACTGAACCGCTGGTTGTCATAGGTGCGCCCGTACAGGGGCCAGTCACCGCTGTCAGTCAGGACGAGGGCCGCGCCGGCGGGTAGCGGAAACAGGCAAAACAACAATAGAAACAGGCTGTTGTTACCGTGGCGGTTGATACTCCGGAAACTGTTCCGAAAACGCGCTGAAATAAGATTAATGAGCGGTTTCATTAACGGTTAGAATAACATCTTTACAACGGTTCCCGTTAACCCTCCCGGCAAACAGCGGGAGATGCTGAAACTCCTTTACGCGCGGGTGAGGTCAATACAGGTGCGAACGACTACGCTTTTTCCATTGGGCGCGTGCGCGATCAGCGTTATTTCCTACCTGTTCCCCGGTTTGTTGCAGCCTTTCAAGGGTTATATCGTCCCCCTGCTCGGACTGGTCATGCTGGGCATGGGGATGACCCTCCGATCAGCTGATTTCAGGAATGTACTCAGCAGGCCCCGGCCCGTGACACTGGGTGTCGCCCTGCAGTTTATCCTGATGCCGTTCATGGCATGGACGGTATCGGCGGCGCTGGGGTTGCCGGTTGAACTGATGCTGGGCATGGTGCTGGTAGGCTCATGCCCCGGGGGCACCGCATCCAATATAATCTGCTACCTGGCAAAAGGCGAGGTTGCCGTATCCATTACCCTGACGGCCGTATCCACACTGCTGGCGATAGTCCTGACACCGTTGCTGACCTGGCTGTATATCGGGCAGAAAGTACCGGTGCCGGTACCGGCCATGATGCTGAATATCTTTACCATCGTGCTGGCGCCGGTTGCCCTGGGGGTGTTCATCAACAACCGTTTCGGTGACAGGCTGGAGACGGTCAAACGCATTTTCCCCGGTGTTTCCGTGGTTGCCGTCATCCTGATCATCGGCATCATCATCGCCAATACCCGGGAGCAACTGGCCCTGTTGGCGGCGCCGGTTATCGTCGCGGTGTGCCTGCACAACCTGTCCGGGCTGGCAGGCGGCTATTGCCTGGCCTGGCTGTTCGGTTGCGACGAGCGTGTCCGGCGCACCCTCGCGATAGAAGTGGGGATGCAGAATTCCGGTCTCGCCATTGCCCTGGTCGAACTGACGAAGTTTCCGCTGCTCGCCGCACTGCCCGGCGCCGTATTCAGTATCTGGCATAACATCAGCGGTTCAGTGCTGGCCGCCTGGTGGGGGAGGGGGATGAGAATTAAGAATCACCTCCCTAACCTCTGACAATCGATAATCCGCTTTTCCGTAATGATCTTCTCTACTCGCACGTCCGTGTCGGTGACGGGCATATCATCGACGATCTGGCATTCGTAACATAACGCCGTTCTTGCAGTGTGCGGATGAGCGGCAAACCACTTGTCATAATAGCCTTTGCCGTAGCCTATGCGTTTGCCGTCCAGGGTAAACCCCAGGCCCGGCGTAATACTCAGGTCAACCGGGGACTGCCATTCAGCATCGTGCTCCGGTGTGAGAATGCCCAGTTGTCCGGGCCGCAGTTTCTCCCAGCCGCCGAAACGGACCGCGATCATCTCTTCCATGTTGATGATTTTGGGGACGAGAACTGTTCTACCCAGTGCTCGCAGTCGATCGATGACATCCCGGGTATTGACTTCGGCATCTGTGGACACGTAGCAGAAGACCGTACCGGCCTGTTCGACCCGGGCTTGCAGGCGCGCATGAATGGCCTGGTCGAATTCCTGCCGCTGTTGCCGCGACAAAGCCTGACGCGCCAGTTTCAGGCGTTCTCGCAGGGTCGCTTTTTGCCTGCTCAGCATGGTACCGGCCGGCTCTGCCGCTGTCGTTCTGAAATCACCGTTTTCATTTTCGCAAAAAGGCCGTATAATAACGCCTTTTTTTCAGTAGGAAAGTTCTGCCGTCTGGATGGCATAAGGTTAAATTTATGGTAACAATTCGATTAGCGCGGGCTGGCGCAAAGAAAAGACCTTTTTATCATATAGTTGCAGCCGATTCACGCAATCCGCGTGACGGCAGGTATATAGAAAGGCTGGGTTATTTCAACCCCATGGCCACCGGCCAGGAACAAAGATTGAACCTGGAACAGGAGCGGGTTGACTATTGGCTGTCCCAGGGAGCACAGCCATCGGAACGCGTGGCCGGGTTAATCAGGATTAACGCTAAAAATAAAGCCAAGACGGACTGACCTCCATGCTGGAGCCTGCCGGCAATGAGCAGGAAAAGCGGGTCATCATCGGCAGGATTTCCGGCGTACACGGGGTACGCGGGTGGTTGAAGGTATTTTCCTATACGGCGCCGAGGGATAACATTTTTTTATACCAGCCCTGGCTGCTGGGAGAAGACGACAAGGGTACGGACACTGCATGGACCGAGGTCGAATATGACGAGTGCGGGAGCAGAGGCAAAACCCTGGTAGTTAAATTTCCCGGGGTGGAAGACAGGGAAGTGGCGGGTCGCTTCGTCGGCCGTCCGCTTGCCGTGCAGCGCAACCGGTTGCCGGAGCCGGCATCCGGTGAGTATTACTGGGCTGACCTGATGCAGATGGTGGTTGTAACCCGGACCGGCAAACGCCTCGGCAGGGTCGTTGACATGCTGGAGACCGGCGCCAATGACGTGCTGGTTGTGGAGGGCGACAAGCGCCGTTCGATCCCGTTTGTAATGGGTGAAGTCATCACGCAGGTAGACCTGGATGACGCGCTTATCACGGTGGAATGGGAATGGGATTAGCAGTAAGTGTGGTTACGTTGTTTCCGCAGATGTTTGCTGCGGTCAGCGACTACGGCATCAGCGGCAAAGCCGTCAGGTCGGGATTGCTGCACATCAGCACGATTAATCCACGGGATTACGCGACGGACCGCCAGCACAGTGTGGATGACCGGCCTTACGGCGGCGGACCCGGTATGGTCATGATGGTGCAGCCGTTGCAGGCTGCCATAGGCGCTGCCAGGGAAGCATTGCCGGGCGCCGCGGTGGCTTACCTGTCGCCGCAGGGGAAGCAGCTTCAACAACAGGACGTAACGGCATTCGCCCGCAGGGATTCATTCATCCTGGTGGCGGGCCGCTATGAAGGTGTTGATGAACGGGTTATCGAACTGGAAGTGGACGAGGAGTGGTCCATTGGCGATTACGTGCTCAGTGGCGGCGAGCTTCCGGCCATGGTATTGATTGACGCGGTAGCGAGGTGCCTGCCCGGTGTGCTGGGGAATGAAGAATCCGCGCAGGAGGACTCGTTTTTCCGGGGACTGCTGGATTGCCCCCATTACACCCGGCCGGAGCAGGTTGCGGGACGGTCGGTGCCGCCGGTATTACTGAGCGGCGACCATAACGCCATCCGCAGGTGGCGCCTGAAACAGGCGCTTGGACGTACCTGGAAGCGGCGCCCGGAACTGCTGGAAGCATTGACCCTGGACCCGGAACAACGGGCATTGCTTGCTGAATACATAGAGCAAGAGCGCGACAACGAATGATACGGCCTGGTGAGATAGCCGGGCCCTGACGAGGAGTACAACCATGGTAAACATAATTGAGCAACTTGAGGCTGAACAATGCAACCGGGAAATTCCGGAATTTCATCCCGGTGATACCGTTGTTGTACAGGTCAAGGTAGTGGAAGGCCAGCGCGAGCGGTTACAGGCGTTTGAGGGCACGGTAATCGCCAAGAAGAACCGCGGCCTCAATTCCTCGTTCACGGTGCGCAAAATTTCTTACGGCGAAGGCGTGGAACGGGTATTCCAGACCCACAGCCCCAGTATCGCGCAGATCACTGTAAAACGACGCGGGGACGTGCGCAGGGCAAAACTGTATTACATGCGCAGCCGGCGCGGCAAGGCGGCCAGGATCAAGGAAAAAATCAAGCCATCATCCTGACATCTTGATTTATCTGCGTCATCTGCGGATTATTCTCTTGTGATGGTGGTTAGTGACTGAAAAGCAGGTTGTTATTGATCAGTTTCTCGATGCCCTGTGGCTGGAGCGGGGGCTGAGCGAGAATACCTTAAGCGCCTACCGCAACGACCTTAATTCATACTCGGACTGGCTGGCGTCCGCTTCCCGCGGGTTACTGCAGTCCCGGCCCGAGGATATCCTGGCCTACCTGGCCTCGTTGAGCGGCATGTCTTCCCGTACCAGTGCGCGCCGCCTGTCCACCCTGCGCCGTTTTTTCCAATACCTGGCCAGGGAAGGCCGTATCGACCACGACCCCTGTGCCCGGATTGCTGCGCCGCGTATCGGCCGGCCTTTGCCGAAGTCCCTGACCGAGGCGGAAGTGGAGGGGTTGCTTGACGCGCCGGATACCTCCACCGCCATCGGCCTGCGCGACCGGGCGATGCTGGAGGTGTTATACGCAACCGGGCTGAGAGTAACCGAACTGGTCACCTTGCAGATGGGCCAGGTGAATTTGAGACAGGGTGTGGTGCGGGTCGTCGGCAAAGGCAACAAGGAACGTCTCGTACCGTTGGGGGACGAGGCTGCAGACTGGCTGGAGAAATTTATCCGTAACGGCCGTGCTGAACTGCTCCCGGGGCCGCCTTCGGCAACGCTGTTTCCGAGCCGTCGCGGACGCACGATGACGCGCCAGACTTTCTGGTACGCGGTCAGGCGCCACGCCGTCCGGGCGGGAGTAACCAAAACGCTGTCGCCGCACGTGCTCAGGCATGCGTTCGCCACCCACCTGCTGAACCATGGCGCGGATTTGCGCGTGGTACAGATGTTGCTGGGACACAGCGACATTTCGACGACACAGATCTACACCCACGTTGCCAGGGAACGGTTGAAAAACCTCCATGCGGAACACCACCCGCGCGGGTGAGCCGGTAGTGTCAATTTGGGATGTCAATTTGGGACACCCATTGTCAATTTGGGACACCCATAAATTCCCAATTTTTCGCAATTCATGGGTGTCCCAAATTAGTATCCTTTCGCAATTCATGGGTGTCCCAAATTTGTGCCAGCCTGTGTTATGATTGATGGTGGTTATCCCATCAAAAAACTGGATAGGAATAGATGCCTGTGCGATTTGGATTAATAATTCTGGCTGCTGCGCTGTTCGCTGCCGGAACATACGCCGACCCGGACCGGGACAGCCGCCTGCGCGAGGCGATCAGTGAAGTTTTCCCCGAGGTTGAAATCGACCGGATCAAGCCGGCGCCCATACCCGGGCTCTACGAGGTCATGCTGGGTACGGACATGGTCTACATGAGCGAGGACGGCCGTTATATCCTGCAGGGGGACCTGATCGATCTCGGCGAGAGGGTTAATCTCAGCGAACGGGAGCGCGCTGCCGCCAGGAAGCAGTTACTGGAAAGTATCCCTGCATCCGAGACCATAGATTTTGTGCCGTCAAATCCGGAGCATACGGTTTACGTTTTTACCGATATTACCTGCGGCTATTGCCGGCGCTTCCACCAGCACATGGCAGAGTTGAACAGCAGAGGTGTAGCTGTCAGGTACCTTGCCTTCCCGCGCGCCGGCATCGATTCGGAGTCGTTCAGGGAAATGGAATCGGTCTGGTGCGCCGCAGACCCGAATACTGCCATAACCCGGGCCAAGCAGGGCGACCAGGTAGCGCCGGCGCAATGCGACAACCCGGTGCAGAGGCAGTATGAACTGGGGCAATCGCTGGGCGTGAGAGGCACACCTGCCATTTACCTGGAAGGCGGCCAGGAAATGCCCGGTTACGTACCGCCGGACACCTTGTTGCAGGCACTCAGCCAGTACTCGGGTTGAGACTTCCAGCTCTTTCAGTATCAGGGGACGGACTTCAAGTCCGTCCCCGGTGAGCGCCGTTGCAGTTCGCCTTGCAATGATTTAATCACTGCCACCGTCCTGCTGCCGTCTTTTTCGGTGTGTTCGACCTTTACCTGTAAGAAGTTCAGCTCGGGTGCGCACCAGAAAACGGACCTGCGGCTGCTGCCGGGTTTGTGCCTGAGCATTTTTATGGTGTTGAAGCTGCCCAGGGGTGTCTCAACGGTTTCCTCGCCCAGCCTTTCGAAACGGTAGGTCTTGATTCCACCCCCGTCCGCGATCAGGTAGGTATCGGGGCTGTGCCCGTTTTGCAGGTCGTACATGATTGCCAGCTGGTACAGCAGTTTATCCATCACGGCCGGTTCAATCGGCATATGCCAGAAATCACCGTTAATGGTATTTTTTATCTTTTTGCCGTGCCAGTCGAACTCTATGGAGACGTCACGTTTTTTCCTGTCGCCGGTCCGTTTATAACTGTAGAGAACAGGCTGCAGCAGGCGGTCCCGGACCATCAGCCTGCTGGTCTCTACAATGTGCACTTTTTTGAACAACGAGATCAGGCCGGTCGTTTTCGTCTCCGAACTGTATTCATAACGGTTATCGTCCAGTTTCGCCAGGCTGCGCACCACGCGCGCCGCTTTCGTATTTTTCGCGTACAACGAATATTCCGCCTCGAAGGTGGGCAGGGCGGTAACGCTTTCGGCGCGCAGCGGGCCGGCGCTCGCGAGCAGGCAGAATAAAAACAGCAGTTTGAATAACCGTGCCACGCCTGTACAGTTAGCCCGACGCGGAGGTAAACTTGTCAGGACATGCAGACAGCGCGAAAAAAATTTAATCCCGGTGAACATGCGAATATCCTGGTAGCCGGTGACGTGATGCTGGACCGCTACGTCTTTGGTGACGCCGGCAGGATATCGCCGGAAGCGCCGGTCCCGGTGGTAAAGGTGGACAGAATAGTGGAACGGCCGGGCGGTGCGGCAAACGTTGCAGCCAATATCAGCTGCCTGGGGTTGAAAGTCGGACTGGCCGGCATTACCGGAGACGACGAGCAGGCCGGGGTATTGGAGCAAGCATTGTCAGAGTCGGGAGTCCGTTATCATCTTCATCGTCAAACTGGTGCTTCCACTATAACCAAACTCCGGGTTTTAAGTCAAAACCAGCAATTGCTGCGTCTTGATTACGAAGGTGATCCGGCTGCAGCCGCGGCCGACCCGCTGCTGGAGATATATGCCGACCTGCTGCGCGACGCGACGGTTGTGGTGTTATCCGATTATGCCAAGGGGAGCCTGGCCCGTGTGGAGGCTTTCATCAGGCTCGCGGCCGGACGCGCCCTGCCGGTCATCATCGATCCGAAAGGCGCCGATTTCTCCCGCTATAAAAATGCCACGGTGCTGACGCCGAATTACCGGGAGTTCGAGGCCGTTGCGGGCAGCAGCCAGAACGATGACGAGATTTGTACAAAAGGCATGAACCTGTGTGAAACATTGTCGCTGGATGCCTTGCTTGTCACCCGGGGCAAGGATGGTGTTACCCTGCTGGACAGGTCAAACCAGGAAATCGTCAACCTGCCGGCTGAAACCCGCGAGGTGTTTGACGTCACCGGCGCCGGGGATACCGTCATCGCCACGTTTGCGGCAGCCGTAGCCTCCGGTTACGGTTACAGGGAGGCCGTCTGCTTCGCCAACTCGGCTGCCGGCATCGCCGTGCAAAAGCTGGGTGCGGCCACCGTCAGTCTCGCTGAATTGAACACCCTGCCTGTCCAACCCGGTGACCGCGGCCGCGCCAGGCACCTGCAGCCTGACGCCCTGCTCGACGCGCTCAATCTCAGCAGGCAACAGGGAGAAACAATCGTTATGACCAACGGCTGCTTCGACCTGTTGCACGCCGGCCACGTCGAATACCTGGAGCAGGCCGGGGCGCTGGGCGACCGGCTCATCGTTGCAGTGAACGACGACGCGTCCGTACGCAGGCTCAAGGGCGCCGGCAGGCCCGTACAGGACCTGGAAAAACGCCTGACGGTACTGGCGGGGCTGGCTGCGGTCGACTGGCTGGTTACGTTTTCCGAGGATACGCCGGAGCGCCTGGTGGAACTGGTCAGTCCCGACCTGCTGGTCAAGGGCGGTGATTACGGCGTCGATGAAATCGCCGGAGCCGGACATGTGAAATCACAGGGAGGAGAAGTGAAAGTACTGCCGCTGGTGGAGGACTGCTCTACCAGCCTGATACTGGATAAAATCAGGAACGCAGGACGGGGCCCCGCATGATCGTCGTTACCGGGGCAGCCGGGTTTATCGGCAGTAACCTGGTGCGGGGCCTGAACGCGGCCGGGCGTACGGATATTATTGCCGTCGATGACCTGACCGACGGGACCAAGTTCCGCAACCTGGTTGAATGCGATTTTCTGGACTACCTGGACAAGGACGAGTTCATTGCTTCCGTGCAGGACAGGCTGGACGGCGTGGAGCTGGTATTTCACCAGGGCGCCTGCTCGGATACCCGGGAATGGGACGGCAGGTTCATGCTGGAAACCAACTATGCGTATTCCCGGCGCTTGCTGGATGCCTGCCTGCAGCGCAACACTGCTTTTATTTATGCTTCCAGCGCTGCAGTATATGGCGGCAGTCGAAGTTTCATCGAAAAACCGTACTGCGAGAAACCTGTGAACGTATATGGTTACTCCAAACTGTTGTTCGACCGCTATGCCCGCAGGATGATGCAGCGTTCGGCTTCGCAGGTTGCCGGGCTGAGGTATTTCAACGTCTACGGCCCTGGTGAGCGGCACAAGGGCGCGATGGCCAGCGTGATATACCAGTTGAATAAACAATTACTGGAGACGGGCGAGTTGAGCCTGTTCAGGGGCAGCAGCGGCTTCGCGGACGGGGAGCAGCGCCGTGATTTCATCCATATCGGTGATGTGGTCGACGTCAACCTGTGGTTTATGAATAACAACGGGAGCAGCGGCATATTCAACGTCGGCACCGGCAAGAGCAGGAGCTTTAACGATGTAGCCCGGCTGGTGACCGGCTGGCACGGCAAAGGCAGTATCCGCTATGTGGATTTCCCGGAGGGCCTGTTACCCGCGTACCAGAGTTTTACCCAGGCGGATGTCTCGGCGTTGCGGGAGGCCGGCTACCGGACAGCGTTTACGGGATTGGAAAAAGGCATCGGGACATACCTGGACTGGTTGAATTGAACACTGGAGCCATACGGTTTTTATACAGCCTGGTACTGTATCTGTCCGTACCCCTGGTATTGTTGAAACTGTTGTTGCGCGGGTGCAGGAACAGGGCTTACCTGGAGCGCATCCCGGAAAGATTTGGTTGCGTAGCGGCACCGGAGTCCGGACTACCGGTTATCTGGGTTCACGCGGTATCCGTCGGTGAGGTACAGGCAGCCGGCGCCCTGGTGAAGCGCCTGATCAGGTCTTATCCCGGTTGCCAGGTGTTGCTGACGACGATCACGCCGACGGGCGCGGCACAGGTTGAGAAACTGTTTTCCGGTGCTGTTGAGCACCGCTACCTGCCCTATGACCTGCCCCATGGGATCAACCTGTTCCTGCGCCGCATCAACCCGCGCCTGCTGGTTATCCTGGAAACGGAAATCTGGCCGAACCTGCTGCATTATTGCAATCGCCGCGGCGTCCCCGCGATCCTGGTCAACGGCAGGTTGTCTTCCACCTCGTACCGCGCTTACCTGAGGATGCGGCGCTTCACGGAGTCCACCATACGACTGTTGGGTGATATTGCCGCCCGCAGCGCTGAAGACGCCGACCGTTTCCTGGCGCTGGGCGCGGATCCCGCCGCGGTCCTGGTAACGGGCGACCTGAAGTTTGACATTGAGACACCCCCGGAAATCAATACACAGGCGCAGTCGCTAAGACAGTCTCTCGCATCCGGCCGTCCTGTCTGGATCGCGGCCAGCACCCACGAGGGTGAAGAAGACAAGGTGCTTGAGGCGTTCCGGCGCGTCCGGAAATCACTCGCCGACTGCCTGCTGATCATTGCGCCGCGCCACCCCGAACGCTTTGACAGGGTATACGACCTGTGCCGCCGCCGCGGCCTGGAAGTGTCCAGGCACAGCGACGCAGCAGGCGCCGCACACCGGGATACGGACGTGTACCTGCTGGACACGCTGGGAGAACTTCCCCTGTTCTACGCCTGTGCCGACGCGGCATTTGTGGGCGGCAGCCTGGTGCCGGCAGGAGGGCACAACGTGCTGGAAGCAGCCAGGCTGGGTGTGCCGCTCGTCAGCGGCGCGCATACCGGAAATTTCGCTGAGATAATCGGCCTCTTCAAGGCGGAAGACGCGATCATGATAGTGACCGATGCAACGCAACTTGCCGCGGCGCTGACCCGGCTGCTGTCGGACGCGGAACTGAGACGGACCTGCGGTGAGCGCGGGCAACGGCTGGTACGGCAGAACCAGGGCGCGCTGGACACGGTGATGGGAATACTGGAAGGATATTTGAAATATTTGGGGTCAGAGTAAAAAAACACTGTAGTGGCGGCAGTGTGTCCTGATTTCTAAAAAAGTATTTTTACTCTGACCCCAAATATCACCCATTGATTTTTTACGAAAATACTTCTTGATTAATATACGCGCAATCGCTAAACTGTACATGGTGGTTCGGTTTATAAAAAGCGAAATGATAACGATTGACTATCGGTAACAATCGCATTATAAGTGACACGACGAACGTAGAATCAGGGACGATCACATAATTTTGACAAATATTCCCTGTAGCAGCTAATATTAGTTGTACAAGCAACTGATTAATCTACATCACTTTTGGGGGGCATTATGGAACACCAGACACGTAGAAAAAACGGCTTTTCCCGCACACTGGTTCTGGCAGTTGCCGGCACGTTGCTGATTTCCGGCAGCGCCTGGGCACAGGTGCTGGAGGAGATCGTGGTTACCGCGCAAAAGCGCGCAGAAGACCTGCAGGACACGCCGGTTGCCGTTACCGCATTCACCGGTGAGCAATTGCAGCAGGCCGGCGTATACGATGCCATCGGTCTGAGTAATATCGTACCCAATGTGACCATAGGGACCGAAGACGCCAGGGACGCAATCTTTATCAACATACGCGGCATATCCCAGTCGGAGCGCAGGAACACCTCGGACCCGACTACCGCGTTCTACATGGACGGCGCCCTGGTGCCGCGCATGTCCGGCATCAATGCCTATTTCTATGACGTTGAGCGTATCGAGGTGCTGCGCGGCCCCCAGGGCACGCTGTACGGGCGCAACAGTACGTCGGGGGTGGTGAATGTCATTACCAAGAAGCCCGATCTGGAAGCAATTGGAGGCGATATCCAGGTCGGTTACGGCAATTATGATGCGGTTGACGTGACAGGCGCCCTGAATGTGCCCTTTTCAGACAGTTTCGGCGCGCGTGTCGCGTTTACCTATAACGAACGGGACGGCTACCGGGACAACAGTCCGGTTGCCGATGGCGACGACCTGGATGACATTGGGGTGCGCGGCCACCTGCTCTGGGATATCAGCGATAATACCTCGTTGCTCCTCTCCGCGGACTACTATGAACACCAGGGTGTGGGACCGGTACTCGCCCAGGTGGAATGTCCCGACCTGGGATGTAATATTCCAATTCCTCCGGACCCTGCCGATACAAACCCGCTTAATACGGAAGGCTTCCGCGATAATACGGATACGAATTTCAAGGTCGAACTGAACCACTCATTCTCCTTCGCGGATTTGACCTTCATCGGTTCCTACCGGGACCATGAACGGGATTATCTTATGGATACTGACGGTACCGGCGCTTCCGTCTTTCTGCCGCCGGCAGGCAGGCTGGTCCCTATCGACACCATTGTCGTGGAACAGACGGAATCCGAAGCTTTCTCAGGCGAACTGCGGTTGAATTCCAACACGGACGGCCGCTTCCGGTGGATCCTGGGCGGGTTTTACCTGGATGAGGATATCGCGGGCGATTTTCGTTACCAGCCGGTATTGCCGAATGGCTTGCACCTGAATGTGCAGTTTGTCGATAAAGGTTTCAACGTGGAGTCATGGGCGGTGTTTGCCAATGCTTCCGTGGATGTCACTGATCGGTTCACCCTGAACGGCGGCATACGTTATACGGAAGACGAGAAAGACAAGGGAGGCGTCAACGACCCATCCAATCCTACGGCCGGCAGTTATATGACGGTCACCATCAGGGAATTCGGCGCTCCCGTCTTCCCGGTATTTCCCCGCGCCCAGGTGGCGAACCCGTCCTGGAGTGAGGTCACCTATTCGTTCGGTCTTGACTGGCATATCAATGACGACACCCTTGTCTATGTCAAGAACAGCAAGGGCTTCAAGTCGGGCGGTTTCAATCGCGGCAGCGTCGATCCCTTCAAGCCGAGTGGCGCATTTAATGTTGCGAACCTGATCGTCTATAACCCGGAGCAGGTGCTGGCCACGGAAGGCGGCATCAAATCCACTTTCATGGACGGCCGCGCCCGGGCGAACTTCAGCTTGTTCTGGTATGACTATTCCGACAAGGAAGAAGCCGTGGTACGCGTCATCGGCGGGATCCCGACCAACACGGCGATCAACGCGGGGCAGGCAACCATTTACGGGGCGGAACTGGAGGCCTCATTGCTGTACGGCGATTTCGGTGGGCGCATCGATTTGAACCTGGGTTGGCTGGATGCGGAATTTGACGAATTCGTCGGTCTGGATGATCCGTTGACACCAGGCCAGGACAATCTGGATCTCGGCGGCAGCAGCATGGTCAATGCGCCGGACTGGAATATCGGCGTCACCTGGGTGCCGGTTGAGCTGGAAACGATGAATGGAATTCTGCGTCCCATGGTCCAGTTTTCATTCAAATCCGACTATATTACCCGCCCACACAACCAGTCTGTCGACAAACAGGACTCCTATACGCGCACCAATGCCAGCCTGCACTGGGAATCCAACAAGACCGGTCTGTTCCTGGAGGGTTTCGTGCATAACATAGAGAACGAGGACATCCAGACCGCATCAGGATGCCAGCAGATGGTCAATGGTGTAGCAGGATCACCCTTCCCCGGGCTGGGCTGTACCCATATGTACCAGCCCCCGCGCACCTACGGCGTACGGCTAGGGTACCGGTTTTAAATAAGGAGAAATAATAATGTTGAAAGCTGTAACCATACTGGCCCTGCTGGTCCCGTCATTCGCCGCGGCTGCCGGCTTCCCCACAGTCGAAACCGTCAGGATGGTCGTCGGTTGCATGGCCGGACTGGGTGAACAGAGCGAAGAAAACCTGTTGACCTGCGCCTGCCGGCAGGACGTACTCGAAACTGAACTGAGCTTCGAGGTGTTCGAGGAGGCCAGCCTGCAGGAGCGCTACAATTCGATGCCCGGCAAACGCGGCGGCCTGTTTCGCGATGACGAGATAAGCAGGGAAAACCTGAAGCAGTTGCAATCCGCCAGGAAAAAAGCGGCGTCCTCGTGTCCCCAGGTCAGGAAGGTGCCGAGCGTACCGAGAGATAATTGAGAAGCCCCTGACAGGTCCGGGACGGACCTGTCAGGGTTTTTCCGGGTTACAGGGAACTCAGGGCAAGCTCGTTATTCACGGCAAATTCCGAAGACCACGAAGCATTCTTGGTATCCGTAGCCTGTATCGTCAATACTCCCTCGTTATCCGGAACGAAGAAGAAACGCAGGCTGGGGTCCATGCTGATGGCAAAGGTCAATATCGCTTTCATAACCAGGGTCCCGTTGTAATCGACGTTCAGCGTGTTGACGAAATGAGCGGGGGGGTGGACGTGGGAACCTATCCGCATCGGTTGCAACCCGGTTATGTTCGGGTGTTTTATCCTGAGTTGCATTAAATTCGGCTTGCTGTATTCAACATCGCCGATCAATCTCATGTTCATCTGGCCCATGTTGGCAATGGAATCACCGATGCTCTTGGGTGGCGGCGCGGAACACGCTCCCCTGGCCCGGGTGAAACTCTTGACCATGTAAAGCTCGCCGCTATTCAGTTCGGCGATAGCGCGCACAAAGGTATGATCGTTTATCCTGACGCGCATGGCCAGATCGGCCTTGCCGCTGGCGGGTGTGAAATCAAATATGCCTACCAGCGGGACCGGGTTCTTGTCGATGAAGACATGTATACGTTGTATATACAGTTCATCGGCCTGGGGAATTTTGGTATGTATGGTAACGGGGGCGAGCGTTGCATCTTCCGCCGCGTACGGCACTCTTATTTCCAGGACACTCTGCTCAGTGTCTTCAATGATTTCCCGGTCCTGGAACGCGGCATGGCGCGAGTTTTCCTCCCAGGCCTGGTCCGATAGCTTCTGCCGCCAGTCAGGCGGCATGGTGTCCGCGTACACTGCCGACATGGTGATGAATATCCCGGCAATAATTATGTTAAGAGTCTTCATGGTGTTCATGGTGTTGTTTAACATACGTTCCCCTATAGTCTTGTTTCAGGCTTATCAAGCCGTTCCGGCCAATAATTATATAATATTGATATTGATATTTCCAAGTTTTGCGCGGATCAGGGGCCGTATCCCGAATATATGCTTGACTTCTTCTCCAATTAGGGTGAAATATGTGGCTGTTATGCTAAAAAACTTGCTAATTGGGTGAAAATTTCCTATATTTGGAGTTGATTTGTTATTGTGGTAATATTCGTTGAATAATAACGGGATAAAAAAATAACATACAGGATATAATAAAGTTTGACGCAGGGTTTTCACTCTGATAGTTTAACTCTCAGCTATCTTTCATGATCTCAAGATAGCGGGGAGGTCAATAAAATCGAGATCAAAATTGTTAATTAACAAAAAGAGGAGGAGGTCATGAGTAAATTTTCCTTCAGTAGATGGATAATTGTCTCTCTTGCCCTGTTTATGTCATTCCCGACTTACGCTAACGATGCGCTTAGGGAGTTGATGAATGACGCAAACTACTGGGTATTTCCGGGCGGCAATTATAATAACTGGCGTTATTCTGAACTTGATCAGATTAACAACAATAACGTCGGTGATCTGGTGGCTGCGTGGACGTTCTCAACGGGACGCCTGCAAGGTCATGAGGGAGGTCCTCTCGTTCTGCCGGCAAGTGAAACAGGTCTGAATTCAGACCATCTGTATATTCACGCATCATTCCCGAATGATGTTTTTGCCATAGATCTTGAGACTTTGGAAATCACCTGGGACTTCGTGCCGCCGCAGGACGAAGCAGAAACTGTTCCGAAAATGTGTTGCGATATCGTAAACCGCGGACTGGGTTACAGCATGGGACAGATTTACCTGCAAGCGGCTGACACCACCCTGTATGCCTTGAACCCGGCAGACGGCAGCATTGTCTGGCAGACCAAGAACGGCGCCGATATTTCTGCTGATCTTGGCGGTCCCTACGGCCCGGCGAATGGTATGACCAACACGAACGCCCCCCATCCGATTAAGGACAAGGTCCTCACCGGATGTTCCGGCGCAGAGTTTGGCGTACGTTGCTGGATTGCTGCTTTCAATGCAAGCGACGGCAGCCTGGCATGGCGTGCGTTCAGCATGGGTCCCGACGCGGATATCCTGTTTGATGAGAATACCACGTCCATGGGCGAGCCGGTTGGTGCGGATTCTTCCCTGAAGACCTGGTGTGCGTTCGATGCCGAAGTAAGCACCGGCAAGAGCTCATGGGGCGAGATGGCCCTGCGCGCCAATTCCGAGGAAGAGCGTATGTGTAAAGAGACTTCCGACCAGTGGAAGATAGGCGGCGGTTCCGTATGGGGCTGGTGGCCTGCCGACTTCGATGAGAACCTGGTGTACTACGGTAACGGCAACCCCGGTACCTGGAACCCGGTTGTTCGTCCTGGCGATAACAGGTGGTCCATGTCCATTTTTGCCCGTGATATCGACACCGGTGTGGCTCGTTGGGTTTACCAGATGACGCCCCACGATGAGTGGGACTATGACGGTATCAACGAGATGATCCTGGCGGAACTGGACGTGAATGGCGAATCTGTGCCTGCCCTGGTTCACTTCGATCGTAACGGTTTCGGTTATACCATGAACCGCAAGACCGGCGAACTGCTGGTAGCTGAGAAGTATGACCCGGCCGTTAACTGGGCAACCCATGTAGATATGAAGACGGGTTATCCCCAGGTTGTAAATGAGTACAGCACTCACTACAACGGTCAGGACGTCGTTTCCAAGGACGTCTGCCCTGCTGCATTGGGCACCAAGGACCAGCAACCTGCTGCGTACTCCCCGAAAACCAACCTGTTCTATGTACCTACCAACCACGTCTGCATGACCTATGAACCGGTCAGCTACGACGCTGGTGGTGTTACCTACGAACAGGCAGCCGGCAGCTGGTATGTGAATGCCAACCTGACGATGTATCCGGCTGGGCAGGTAATGGGTAACGGCACGACCAATATGGGCAATTTTATTGCCTGGGATGCCAGCGCAGGCAAGATCGTATGGTCTATTCCTGAGCGGTGGTCGGTATGGAGCGGCGCACTTGCAACCAATGGTGACGTTGTCTTCTACGGAACGCTTGAAGGTTATGCCAAGGCGATTGATGCCAGCAGCGGCAAACTGCTGTGGCAATTCAAGACCCCGTCCGGCATTATCGGCAACTTCAACACCTGGTCCCACAAGGGCAAGCAATACGTTGGTGTGCTTTCCGGCATCGGCGGATGGGCTGGCGCTGTTGTGGCTATCCCGGTTCTGCGTGACATGTCCGGCGATGCAGCGTTGGGTGCTGTAGGCGGCTATCGCGCACTGTGGAATTCAACACGTAACAGTGGCGTGTTGATGGTGTTCAGCCTGCCGTAGACCGACAAACTTTACACAAAGTTTGTAACCATGATCCCCGGTATCTGTGATATCGGGGATTTTTTTATTGAACTTGTAAACGAATAATTAATCATAAGAACAGTTGGTTGATATCAACCACAGAGGACACAGAGAACACAGAGAAAAACAGGGATGAATGTCTTCAGGACATAGCCTGTAACAGCAGTGGAGGAATTTATATGCCCTGTGCCCTCTGTAGCCTCTCATGCTACAATCCAACAAAATTAAATTAAAAGGGGAGTGTGGAAACATGCACATTAAGAAAATCCTGTTGGCCCTGATCAGTATGTTTGTAATGGGCTCCATTGAGGTATCTGCCCAGCAGATGCACATCATTAATGCCGAGGCGCGTATATTCAATCCGGACGTGATTTACGTAAAGCCGGGCGATAACGTGAGGTTCGTCAATATGACGTCCCATGACGCCGTATCGATTAATCAAGTGCCGCTTCCCGATGGCCAGGTCTTCGAGGGAATGCTTCCCGAAGGCGCCGAAGGCTGGAAAAGTAAAATGGGCAACGATTTTACCCTGCAACTGGACATAGAGGGTGTGTATCCCTTTGTGTGCATTCCCCATATCGGGTTCGGCATGGTGGGTGTCATCGTAGTAGGCGAGCCGGTCAACATTGATACTGCCATGGAGAATGCGAGAGCCAACCTTACGGGTGGCTGGCGGCGGCTTATCGGCAAAATCCTCAAAGTGCAACGGGCCGCGAAGAAAGCAGGTTGATGACGATGAAAAAATATATTGATGTGCGCCTTCCCTGGCGCACACCCTTTGGGCGTTCTTCGAACGTCCAAATCCGCTCCTGGCGGATTTGTCTGGCATGCCTGTTGTTGCTGATCCCCGGCGCGCCGTCCGTACTGGCTGATGCCGGAGAAAGAACCGTGTTGAAAGTATGCGCTGATCCGTATCTGCTGCCGTTTTCCAATCGCAAGGAGCAGGGCTTTGAGAACAAGATAGCCGAGCTGTTCGCGGAGAAACTGGGCCTGGAAGGAGTGCAGTATGAATTTTTTCCGACAAGGATAGGGTTTATCCGCAATACTCTCAAGGCGGAATCCGAGTCGGGACTCGGCTTCAAGTGCGACCTGGTCATGAACGTTTCGGAACATTTCGAACTGGCTGCGCCGACAGATCCTTATTACACCAGTACCCATGCCCTGGTATTGGCCGATGGCCGGGGAATGGATGATGTCACCTCACCGGAAATGCTGTTTGAATTGATCGAAAACGGTTTGAAAGTAAGATTTGGCGTCACCGACCGCGGCCCGGACCAGTTCTGGGTATTCAAACACGGCCTGATGGGGAATATAAAGCCGTACCAGAGCCAGACCGGCGACCCCGAGGTACACCCTGGCGAGACCCTGACCAAGGATTTGATTGCCGGTACTATTGATGCGGCGATAGTCTGGGGTCCTACCATAGGATGGTATGTCAAGACCCTGGAAGGCGCTGAGAACCTTATAATCCTGCCGTTAAGTGATGATTTTTCACCTCCCCCGGTAAAGTTTGAATTCAGTGTGGCAATGGCGGTCAGGTACGGGGAAAAGGAGTGGAAGGACCAGGTAAATCAATTGATCGCCGAGAACCAGGCGGAAATCAATGCCATCCTGGAGGACTACGGCGTGCCGTTGCTGCCGCTGAAAAAATCCCCAAAACGCGACGATGACGACGATTGAACTACCACAGAGGACACAGAGAGTCATCCGCAGATGAGCGCAGATAATATGGATGTTGCTATGTGTATGTCGCCGAAATAGCGCAGCTTGGGTAACATCTGCTTACACAACAAACAATCTGAATAATATTATTATGTTTGCAGTTTTGAGACTACATCCTGAAGAAAAGAAAACACATAAATACATCTGCGTTCATCTGCGGATAACCCTGTGCGCTCTGTGTTTATCATTTACGCCGCCGGCTTTCGCTGAGGACGCGGATGGCGGCGTGGAAGTGAAGGGGGCTGTCATCGGCAGGATGGGTGACCCTGTAGCGGTCGACCCGGATTCCTATGAGTTCGGCGAGGCGGAAGTGAAACTCTGGCTGGACAATCACCTGCAGAACATCAACAGCCCGGGACGGCTTTATTATGATTTCGTCAAACGCGGCAGCTTTGAAGAGGGTTTCAGTGACTCCGTGTACCTGGATATCACCCAGGTCAACGAGGACGGGAGCAAGGATGCCGACCTGGAATTTTTCACCGCGGAGAGGCAACAGAATGCCAGCCGGGATAACCTGATGGGCATTACCGGCAACCCGGTCCTGGTAGTCTTCATGCAGGGAGACGTCTATGAGATGAACCGGCTGACCAATGGCAGTTGGCGTTATTTCCAGAGGCGGATCAAGTCGGCATTTGCCGAGGAAGCGAAAATAGAGCCTGTTACATTTGAATATAACGGTGCGCAAATGACGGGAGAGAAGATTTCCATTGCCCCCTATCTGAAAGACCCGAGACGCAGGCAATTCGCCGAGTTTGCTCCCAAGCTATACGAGTTCATACTGTCTGAACAGGTACCGGGAAAGCTGTTCCAGATCAAGACCCTCATCCCGGACAGTTCACCTGACAAGGAACCGCTGATCGAAGAGATACTGACCCTGCAGAGCGCAGAGTTCACTAACTGATTAGTAACGTGGTGCTCACCTGGCAGCGTTGAGCAGGACCATGATTTCCCCCTTGCCGTTGTTCGCCGTATCACCGGTATACATACGCACTTCCGGGCCGAAGTTACGAAAAAACCGGTAACGGCTTCCCATCCTGGATAACTGCTTGAAAAACAGGCGCAGGTACTCCATTTTCAGGACGCCGCAGTTGGCCAGGGTGGCGCCAATCCGGTCCGGCCGCCTGCCCAGTATGATGGTGCCGCGTTTCATCCCGTAACCGGGGAGCTTACCGGATTTGCCCAGGATTAAAATGGTGCCGGCAACCATGCAGGCGCCGCTGAAATCCCCGGCGTCAGCGCCGATCATGATCATCCCGCGCCGCATCTTCTCACCGATCCGGTTACCGGCATTACCCCATACGGTAATCAGGCCGTCGCGCATTCCGTACATGCCGGTGCGCGTTCCCGCGCCGATATAGTCGCCGGCATCACCTTCTACATCGATCCGGCCCCAGTCCATATCACAGCCAAGCCAGTCGCCGCAGTCACCGTTGACCCTGATGGTACCGCCCCTCATCCGGTAACCCAGGTAACTGCCCCCGTGGGCCTTGACGCTGATTTGACCCTGCGTCATGTGTGCGCCTATGCGGGTCACCAGTGCTGTCGTGCGGCGTAATTCGATATTCCCGGCATCTTCCCCGCTGATTGAAAACAGCTCTCCTGCCCTGACCCGGCTGGCGCCATACTCCAGTTCGATTTCGGCAGGGTCATGCGTGGCCGCCAACCTGTCCGGGGTCAGCGCGGATAAATCCAGCCGCCGCTGGAGTTTTTTCTTCAGGGTGAAGATCAAGGGTTTCATTTCAGGATCTCCCGGAGATGGAAATGGTGAGGCCCCAGTTTCCCGCCGTAGTTTCCCGCGCTGATGCGGAAGATACCCTTCTCAGGCCCGTTTTTACAGACCGCCTCGATACCGGCGCGCATGGCTTTGCTGATCGCCTCCTCGTTCAGGCCGTCTATAACGATTTCCAGGACGGAACCGACCTCTTCAGTCAGCGTGCTGTTCACGCGGGTTTTCAGCGTGGGACAGAATACTTCGTTTGTCGATGCCGGGAGAAATGAATATTTCGACCCTACCTTGGAACCGGACCCGACAATGCCGCCGGGGAAGGTGGTGACCGCGCCGTCTACCGCCCGTATGGCCTTCACCGCTTTTTCGCAGGCGCTCAGGCCGTGGCGGGACGTTTTGGCCATAACCATGAAATTGCCGCCGCCGATGGCGGGTACGACTCCGGTGGTTTCTTCACAGAGGAATTCACCGTGCATGACCGGGATGCGCCAGTAACGGATACCGTCCAGGATTTTCGAGATCTGGTGGCCGTCACCGAAATATCTCAGGCTTTTACCCAGGGGCAGCATGGTATCGCTGTGGGTCCCGGCAAAGCATGCGCTGGTAGCCGTGGTCATCACCGATTGCCCGACCCGCCTGGTAAGCTGGTCGGCCAACTGCGCTTTGGACATGGCAAACATGATGATCGCGACCCCGGGCCTGCCGTCCGGGGTTTCCTCCGGCTTCAGTTCCCGTTCGATATCCGCCTCACAACCGCAGGCAATCACTGAGGAAGCAAACCCGGTCAGGGAGTTGGCCGCGATATACGCATACTTCAGGGTCATGGCGGTAATGATCAGCCGGGTCGCCTTCATGGGGAAGGCTTCCGCAAACGTATCGTCGATGGTTACGCCGTTAATGTTCATATTCATTCTGAGACAATAGCAGGAGACCGGGTTGGGATGGGCTATTCAAGACCCGCTGTGAATACATCCTTGTACGCTTACCATCCGCTGTCCCTGCGGATGATAGTCTTGAATAGCCCATCCCAACCCACCATACCACGTGTTATCGATTCGCCCGATTCCTGCATTCATGGACTATAAGTGAGTGTTGGTTGTATGACTCGAGTTCGTCCCGGCTGAGCTTGAAATTGTCCAGGTTCATGGTCATGTACCTGTCAAAGTAACTTTTCAGCGGTTTTTCTATGCCCGGGTCGTATTCCGGTTCGACCACGTGGGTGGACGTGGCAGGGATGGCGCAGACCTTGCCGTTCCGCACACAGAGTTCGCCGCGCTTGAACACGTACTCCGGTGTGGCGAACATGGCCTCGGCGTCGTCATCCGGTTTATAGACGGTGATATCCGCGCTTGCCCCGATGCCCAGGTGGCCGCAGTTTGTCAATCCCAGGCTCCTGGCAGGGGCTGCCCGGGTGATAATTGCAATTTCGTATAATGAATATTCCCTGCCCAGGGTGGACAGGATACTTGCGTCTGCCGCGTCCTTGTTGATCGTGGTCAGCATGTCGTTGCGGAAGCCCCTGTCCATGAGCAACCTGATCAGGTGCGGATAGGAAGTGAACGGCGCCCCGTTGGGATGGTCGGTGGTCAGGAAAATCCGCCACGGATCCTTGACGAGTAAAAATATTTCCAGGCCGATACACCATTGCAGGGCGTTGACAAAATTTCTGTCCCGGTAGCGGAACGGCACCACACCGCAGCCGGCGTCGCATTCTATATCCATGCACACCCATTTTTTTGGATGGGCGTGAATGTGTCCCTTGTGCTGCATCATGGAATCGGCGGATGTGGTGACAGTCTGGCCGAACATGATCTGGCCGACGTCTATGGACACGTTGCGGTTCAGGTTGACCGCCTCGGCCAGTTGTGCCGCCGCGGACGAGAACTTCCTGTCGCCCTCGGCGCCGTAGCTGTGAAATTGTACATGGGTCAGGTGCAGGGGCCTGCCGTCGGCAGCGGCAATGGTCTCAAGCGTTGTCAGGTAATTTCCCGGCACCCCCAGGTTGCAGCCGTGGACATGCAGGGGATGGGGAACGCCGATGGCTTCCAGTGCATCGAGTAGTGCGGTCAGAACATGGCGCGGGGTTATATCGTAGTAATTGTTTTTTTCATCCAGGTCCAGCTTCCTCTGGTTGAACTTGAATGCGCTGATCCCGCCCGGGTTGACCACTTTGATGCCCATGGCGCGCGCCGCGTGGATTGTCCAGGCGACGTAATCATTGACCAGGGGTTGTTCTTTCCCGGCATTCAGCAGGCGCAACAGGAAGTCATCGTTGCCCAGCAGCGCGTAAGCGCCCGTGTCAAGCATGGGGGTGTCCGCCATTTCCAGGTGTGACTGGCGCGCATTAACCGGCATCATCGCCGGTTCGAAACAGGTGGTATAGCCCATTTCCGCATAGCGGTAGCCGGTGACGAAACTGGACGGCGCAATGGATCCGGAACCTGACCGGGTCAGGGCGCTTGACGCTACCCGGTTATCGTCATGGTCCTCCGCCAGCAACAACCTGGCGATGCTGACCTTGCCCCCGCCGATATGGGTATGGATGTCTATTCCGCCCGCCATGACGATGCTGCCGTTCAGGCCGATTACCTGCCGGACTTTTTTCCCGGCTGCGGGTTTGACCAGTTTACCGTCCTCGATATACAGGTCCATGAGTTTGCCGTCTACCCCGTTTGCCGGGTCATAAACCCTGCCGCCTTCAAGCTTGATCATTCCGGCTTACCTTCTATTTCAGCGATAATATCCCTGATAACCCGGGCAGCGCCGGGTAACGCGGAATCCCTCACTTTTTTCAACGGCATGTTGACGATGCTGTCCGTCCTGAACAGGTTGCCGGGGTGGTCGACACCGGGTATTCCGACAGGGATATAGACATCGGCATCTGCCGCTCCGGAGCGGGACGCGGATAATATAATCGTGGGCACGTCCAGCGCCGGGGGAGGCTCGCCGGAAAACGCCGAGACCCACAACAGGCAGTCCGCATCAGGCGTGTGTGCGCCCGTAGCGGACGGACACCCGTTGCGGAAATTAATTCCTGCCGGGAACCCGGTCTGCCAGGTCGCCACAGTCTGGAAGGAGGCGCCGCCGTTGCTGCCGCCCAGGGACAAGCCGGCGCAACGTTGCCTGGTATTCAGGTCACGCAGCAGGTCCTGTATTGAGTTGATAACCAGGTCGGCGTGATCCTGCGGCAGGGCCGCCGGGGACCACACCAGGACGCCGTATTCAGCGTCTCTTATCATGTCTGCCACCTGGTCCAGTTTGCGGTTTTTTGCTGCCGGGGTACTGCTGCCGCCGGACAGACGGCCTTGTGCAAGCCTGGCGCGCAACAAGGCCAGGTTGTCGGCAATTTCAACGCCGTGGCCGGAAATGACCACGGGAGCATGGCCGGCGCATTCATCCAGTTCCCTCCTGCCGGGTCTGCCCAGGTAGGCCAGCTTCCTGTTTTGGCTGGTGAACAGTGAATGGGGGTTATTGATGAAACGTTCCATAAAACGGGGGTAGTCGCCGGTAACGTTGTTGCCGACCAGGACCACCGTGTCCGCCCTGTTTTTTACCTCCGCCAGGGTGGTCATGATCCCGCCCCGGGCCTGCAGCGCGTTCAGGTTGTGCGCGCCGTACCGCTCCTGTGCGTGCAGGAGTGCGGCGCCGGTCTTTTCCGCCAGTTGCAGGGCTGCGCGTATACCGTCAACGTCCGTGCCGAGGCCGGCGATCAGGGGTTTGTTTGACTTTTGCAGAAGTTTGGCTGCCGCCTTTACGGCTTGTCCGTTAGTAGCCGGTATGCCTGTCAGCCTTGCTTCGGCAGGAGGCAGGGGAGAGGCAAACCCCTGCCTGGCAAGCCGGCAGGCATTGGCAGACACATCAAGCTGCCCGTGGTCATTACGGACCGACAGGTCATCGCATAACAGGCTGCAAAACGGGCAGGTTACATTTGTAGTCAATGCCATCCCGGTTCATGCACGGTCCAGCAGGGCCAGCATTTCATTGACGTAGGTATATTTCTCCCGGGGCTTGCCTGCAGGTTCGCCGCGATTTATCTCGGCCGCATCGATTTTTTTCCAGTCGGCGAAGTTGATATGACGGATATCGCTCCGGTCGAGGATTTCGTAACATCCCGCAGCGCCGCTTTTGTTCGCGCCGATGTCCAGCCTGTCAAGGTCTTCCAGCAACAGGCGTACTGTTTCCACACTGTCCGCCTTATTGGTGCCGATGATGCCGGTTGGGCCGCGTTTTATCCATCCGGCCGTGTACAAGCCGTGTTCCACGGCGCCGTCCTGAATGACTCTGCCCTGCTCATTGGAAAAAACCCCGCGTGATTCGTCAAACGGCACTCCGGACATGGGTATGCCATGGTAGCCGATGCTGCGGAACACGATGCCCGTATCAAGAGTAAATGTTTCTCCGCTGCCCCTCGCCGACTGGCGGAACGGCTCTCCCGACAAGGCGTTTTTTTCTATGAGCAAACGTTCAACCCGGCCCTCCCCGATGATTTCCCTGGGGCTTTTCAGGAAGGTGAAAATGCAACGTCGCCGGCCGGCTGGTTCCTGTCCGGCCAAACCGCAGAACAGGTCGTAGATTTTTTTATTGCCGGTGTTTTCCAGTTCGGCTTCGCTTGCCGGGTTCAACGCCAGTTCATCCTCATCGATAACCGGGTCACAATCGGCCAGCACGCCGAATTCCTTCAACTCCTTTGAGGTGAACTTGGCCTGGGCAGGACCGCGCCGGCCGATGACATAGATATTCCTGATTTTACTCTCAGCCAGTGCGTCCAGGGCATGTCCGGCGATATCCGTGTGTTTCAACTCGTCAACGGTCTTGGCCAGGATCCGGCTCACGTCGGCGGCTACGTTCCCCTGGCCGATAATGACGGCCGTTTCATGGGACAGGTCAAATTCCCTGTCGCGGTAATCAGGGTGGCCGTTATACCAGCCGACAAATTCAGTCGCCGTGTAACTACCGGGCAGGTCTTCCCCGGGTATGCCGAGACGCCGGTCCGTTTCAGCCCCGCAGGTCAGGATCACGGCGTGGTGGGTTGCCCTCAGTTCATCCACGCTGATATCGGTGCCTACGGTGACGTTGCCGATATAATTGAATTGCTCCGCTTCGGCGAGCCTGGCGTAGACCTTGATTGCCTGTTTCAGTTTCGGGTGATCGGGCGCAACACCGCTTCTTACCAGGCCGTACGGCACCGGCAGGCGCTCAAACATGTTGACCCTGAATTCGACGCCCGCCTTGATCAGCGCGTCAACGGCGTAGAATCCACTGGGGCCGCTGCCGACAACGGCAACGTGCAAGGGGTTGTCCGGGGTTCCTAATCGACTCATGATAAATACAGTAGTTGAAAGAATGGATACGTATCCCGAACACCCGACGCCGCGCCGTTCGGGTCAGTCCGGGGATGAACCGGGGGAACTCCGGTCAAGCCGGAGTTTCCCTGTATATTCAGAATGCAGGCCGTACGGGGCTAGAAGCCCAGGGCGGCTTTTCTCTCGTCCGCGCCGGGCAACGGATCCATGGTATCGGTGATAACCGGCAGTTCCCTGGACTTTTCCGCATTAATCTCTATCCACTCGTACTTGTCTTCGGGCAGGTCGTCTTCCTCGTAGATAGCCTCAACAGGGCATTCCGGCAGGCATGCGCTGCAGTCGATGCAGACCTCCGGGTCGATGTACAGCATCTGATCGTCATAGTGGAAGCATTCCACCGGGCATACGGCGACACAGTCGGTATAGCGGCAGTCTTTGCAGTTGTCGGTTACGATGGTTGTCATGATATTCTCCTAAATAAGCTCTTCTCTGGGGTCAGAGCAAAGGGTCAGAGTAAAAACACTCGAATATAAGCTGCTTCCGTTTGCCGGATTGCTTGTATTTTTACTCTGACCCTTTGCTCTGACCCCAAATATCCGGTTCTATCCCGCATATAATAATACTTCTCCCCGGTTCAACTCAACACTGTCCCCGCAATAGCGTTTGTACGAACCCTCGAGGTATTCTTCAGCAACCGCAAATATTTGCGACAGGTGGAGCAGGTAAAGCGTCATGTAACCCGGCCGGTATGTACAGGAATAGCTGAATGTGGGCAGCAGCGTGGCTTCTTTCATGCTGACGATAGAGCCTCGCTTCATTCCCGCGCCGGTGCGGATACCGAGTTCCCCGAGTACGAAAATACTGCCGGACAGCATGTTGACCCCGGTGAAGTCACCGCTGTTGCCGCCGATCGCAATCACGCCGTTGCGCATGGCGTTGCCGGCCTCGTTGCGCGCGTTGCCGTGAATGATGATCTCGCCGCCCGTCATGCCCATGGCGGCGCCCCGGTAGGCGCTTCCCACCATGTGGCCGGCGTTGCCGTGAATTTCAATTCTTCCCCCGGACATCTCCGGTCCCACCCAGTCGGTGGCGTTGCCGTTAACCCGTATTTCACCGCCGCTCATGGCGGCCCCGAGATGTTCGCCGACATCGCCGTCTACCTGTATTACCCCGCGGGACATGCCGGCGCCGATGAGTTTTACCCGGCCAAGGTGGTCTCCCTCCAGGTTGATGGTTCCGTCGAATTGGCCGCTCGCGCTGAAGAAGTCACCTATCCGGCGGGGTTCGCTGCCGTGCATGACGGCCAGTTTTTCCACGCCTGCCGGAGTCTGGCCGGTGAACCGGGCAGGAGTGATGTTGTCCGCCTCCATCGGCACATCCGGCGTTGCGATCTGTTTCAGTACTAAAGGCATATCAACATTACGCCGTCAGGTCCAGGTCGTGCAGGCTAATCTTGTATTGCCCAAGGTTGCCGCCGTAATTTCCCGCGGTAATCTGCCTGATCCCGGGTTTTGCCGCGGCCCGTATGCCCGCGGCCATGGCGTCCCTGACTGCGCGCTCCGTCAGGC
Source organism: Gammaproteobacteria bacterium (assembly GCA_965208655.1). Classification (GTDB taxonomy): domain Bacteria; phylum Pseudomonadota; class Gammaproteobacteria; order Eutrophobiales; family Eutrophobiaceae; genus JAAXHV01. The sequence continues at coordinate 336,346 of CBDBPJ010000006.1, read as the reverse complement.
CGTCAATCACGATTTCCAGTGCGCAGTTGACGTCTGCCGGGAGGCTGCTTTCGGTCACCGCTTTCAGCGTGGGGCAGTAGGCGTCGTTGGTGGACGCAGGCAGGGTCTTGTAGCGCGAGCCTACCTTGCTGCCGCTGCGTACGACACCGTTCGGGAAAGGCAGGATAATATCCTTTATCGATCCCATGGCGCGGGTTGCCGCGCCTGCCGCAGCCAGTGTTTTTTTCTCATTCGTTCCCAGTATGATAATGTTGCCGCCGCCTACCGCCTGCTGTACGGAAAACGATTCTTCCACGGTAAATTCGCCATCCATGACCGGGATGCGCCAGAAGCGCCGTTCCGCCAGTTTTTTGCTCGCCTGGAAACCGTCACCGAAATACCGTAACTGTGAACCGACCTGGACCGTCTCGTCACCATCGAGGCCGTTGAAACAGGCCGTAGTGGGGCATGTCATTATACATTGGCCGATGCGTTCCAGCAGGCGCTTTCCCACCGAGGCCTTGTCCATGGCAAACAACAGGATACTCACGCCGGGACGGCGGTCCGGGGTCTGGTCGGGCGTCAGGGCGCCCTCGATGCCGGCTTCGCATTTGCAGCCGATGACCGAGGTGGCGAAGCCCGTCATGGACTGCGCCGCGGCCTGGCTCCACTGCCTGGTAGCTGCGGTGACAATGACACGCGCTCCCCACATTTTGAACGCCTCGGCGAAAGTGCCGACGATTTCCGTTGACCTGATTTTCATTATCACACCGTCGCGATCACTTCATGGTCGTGCAGGTAGCTGTCATTGACCGCATAATTGGGGAACTCGATGGAATAATAGTTCTCGAAAAACGGTCTCACTTCAGAGACGATCGACTCATCGTAGCCGGGTTCCGTGTGCAGGAATTTGCCGTAGTAGTCCCGGCGGAACTCGTGGTCTTCGATGATCACCTCGCCTGATTTGACCACGTAGCGGGGGGCGTTGAACATGGCCTCTTTATCGTCCATCTCGTCGTAGATGGTGATATCCGCATCGGCGCCGGGCCCCAGGTGCCCCTTGTTCTTCAGTCCCAGCGCCCGCGCCGGACCGGCGCGGGTGATGATCGCGATCTCGTTGAGCGTGTACTCCCGGTCCAGTTCATTCAGTATCGTGCCGTTGATCGCTTTCTGGTTGACGCGCTTTATCTCTTCCCGGCGGAATTCCCGGTCCATCAGCAGACGGATCAGCTTCGGGTAACTCATGAATGAACCGCCGTTGGGGTGATCGGTGGACAGCACGATGCGCCAGGGGTCTTTTGACAACAGGAACAGTTCCAGGCCGATGGCCCATTGCAGGGCATGAACATAGACGTGTTCCTGGTAGTTGAACGGGACGATGCCGCAACCGCTCTCGCACTCCGTATCGGCATTGACCCATTTTGCTTTCTTGAAGCCCCTGAGCATATAGGCCAGCGGTGCGTCCGCGGTCATGATCGTGGACTTGCCGAACATCACCTGGCCGACGTCGCAGGTTATGTTCGGATGCTCATTGACGTATTCGGCGATCTGCCGGGATGCGGACTTGGGGTTCTTGCCGGGTTCGCCCGCGTAACTGTGGAACTGTATGTGGGCAAGATGCACGCGCTTGTCCCCGGCGGTCTTCATGGTCTCCAGGGTGGTCTCGAAGTTGCCGCTGTGGCCCAGGTTGTTGCAGTGAATATGGGGCGGGTGCGGCAGGCCCAGGTCATTGACGGTTTCGATGAAGGATTCGATCACCTGGCGCGGCGAGACTTCGATGGCATCGCTTTTTTCGTCTATATTCTTGACGTTGGAATTCTTTTTGCCCTTCCAGGGCTCATCCCCGCCCGGGTTTACCAGTTTTGTCGTGTAGGCCTTGGTTGCGTTGATCCACCAGGCCACCGCGTGGCGGAACTCTTCCTTGCGTCCGGCCTTGATAAGCTGCTGCAGGAAGATGTTGTTCCCGAGCAGCACGTAAAAACCCTTGTCGATTACCGGGGTATCGTGAAACTCTTCAATGACATGGCGGGCGCCGATAGGGGTTACTGCCGCCTCCATGGCGGTCGTGTAGCCCAGCGTGGCATAGCGGTAGCCCGTTGCAAACGTGGAAGGCACGGTACCGCCGGCGCCGGAGCGGGTGTGCTCCGTACCCGGGTGCGGGTCGCGGCGATGGTCCTCGGGTTGAAGCTTCCTCGCCAGGTTCACCTTGGGGCCGGCAATATGGCAGTGTATATCCACGCCGCCGGGCATCACCACCATGCCGCTGACGTCAATCTTCCGGGGCTTGGAGGAAGGGGTCTCTACTATGCGCCCCTGTTCCAGGTAGAGGTCCCTTATGTCCCCGTCGATACCGTTGGCCGGGTCATGAACCTTGCCCCCTGCAAGTTGAATACATTCCGTCATATTGCCTGCACAGGGGCTGCAGCTTTGCTCTCACCAATTGCTCCCCCGGCCCGGCCTTTCGCCAGCACCAGTTCGCGCACGCGTTTTTTAACTGCCGTAAGAATTTCCTCATCGGTCGGGAAAGGTGAATCAAAGGCCTTGCGCAGGGTGATGGGCACGTCATCCATCCGGTACACGGTGCCTTCAGTATTGATCCCGTAGGTGGAGGTCCGGAATGCGACGTGCGCCAGCTTGCTGGTATGGCTTGTCTTTGTATCCAGGCATATCACCGGAATTTTTGCCAGGTGGTCAATCGCCGCCTGGGGAAAATTGGACGCCGGGTCGGTGGCAATAATCAGGGCGGCATCGACATCCCGCTTGGCCAGCAAATCCACGGTGGTGAACTCGCCCGGGTTGAAACGGGGGAAACCGCGGCTGAAATTGACGCCGAAGGGATAGCCGGTCTGCCAGGACATGACGTTATCGGCCCCGGTTACGTTGCCGTGGCCGCGCACCGGTTTGGCGACGAAGTGAGTGTACTCGTTCAGGTCCGTTGCCAGCGCCAGCAGGGCGCCGGAATTAAAGTGTCTGCCGCGGGTCATGGTCAGGCCCATGCCGAAGAACAAAACGCCGTAGCGGCAGTTTTTCATCCTCTCGACCAGTTCCTGCAGGGTCTCCAGGCTGACACCGGTGATGTCCTCGATATCGGGGTCGATCTCGCGGTTTTTGACTAGGGCGCGCAGGGCCCAGAGCAGTTCAAAGTCTTTTCCGGGTTTGACCTGGATAAACTGGTTGGCCGCCGGCGCACTTGGGGTCCGGCGCACATCGACCATGACGACGTGCCGGTCTTTTTTCCCGCGCGGGGTGAACATCCCCTTGGCGGTAACCGCGTAACGGCCAAAGTGGCGCGGGTGGGATTCGGCGGGATTGCCGCCCCAGTAAATGACCAGGTCGGCGCGATTTTTCACCTCGCCCAGGGTCATGGTGCTCTCGCCGACCCCCTGCAGGGCGATGCCGGAAGGCCCGTGGCAAACTGATGTCGTGGTATCTATGTTGCCCTTTATGGTGTCGGTGATGGCGACGGCCTGTCTCTGCGCCTCACAGGTCGTGTCGCTCAGCCCGTAGGTAATGGGGAACCTGGCATTGACCAGGGTTCTGGCAGCTTCTTCCACTGCTTCTTCAATGGAGACCGGCTTGTTATCTATCATGGCGGCCGGCGCGTCTTCCTCGATGTAGTGTTCCGCAAACCAGGCTTTGCCGAGTATGCAGGCGTTCTTTGATTTGGTAATCCGCTTTTCGTCCAGGTCCACTGTAAGGATCATGTCGTCACAGACACAACCACAGAAAGTACAGGTGGCATTTTCTACAACTTTGACGTTCTCACTCATGATTTCTCCCCATCATTTCGGGCACGGTATTCTAACTGATTTTTTCCACCTCGACAGAGATATGTTTTGACAGGGGCATGCCGCTGCCTGCGGTGTCGCTTTCCATCAGGCGGCTTGAGGTGGGTCCGTAGGCAATGAAGATCATGCCTTCGGGCAAATGGCCGGCTTTTTTTGGAACGCAGGTAACAACAACCTCGCCGATGTGGTTTTTCAGGCGCAGCTTATCGCCGCTGTTGAATCCAAGCCGGGACATCTCGTCCACATCTATCTCAACGGTGGACGTGACGTCGAGATACTCGTCGCCGAGTTTTCCCTTATTGAGAGAGGTCCCCTGTTTACTGGAACGCCCGGGGATCAACAACATGGTTTCCGGCATATGTCTACTCCGTAAAAATTCTAGCTGAATCAGTGAAATGTATCGGGATGTATGCCGGCGCCATAATCCACAGACTGCGAATAGTAATACCATTTTAGCGGGTAATCGTCAAATATCCTCTGACCCCAAATATCAAAAAGGTTAGAATGGCGCCGTGGTTATGAAGATGACACAAAACATTATCGGTCCTGCCGATGCGGTGAGCGTCGCTGCGTCGGCCCGCCTGCACCTGGGCTTCATGAATTTGAACGGTGGACCGCAAAGGCGTTACGGCAGCATCGGTGTCGGAATTAGAGGTTTTTCCACTGCGTTAAATGTCAGCCATAGCGAGCGGGTGGACGTCCGTGGGGCAGATCATGAATTTATCGCCCGGATCTCACAGGCTGTGCTGGATTATTTCAGTATAAATTCCGGGGTCCGGGTCGAAGTTGAAGAGTGTATTCCGCGCCACCAGGGCCTGGGTTCAGGCACGCAGATGGCGCTGGCGTTAGGCGCTGCCATTACCGGCCTGTACGGGATAAATACCGGTGTTGAAGAACTTGCGGCCGCGACCGGCAGGGGCGGGCGTTCCGGAGTGGGGCTGGGAGTGTTCCAGTACGGCGGCTTCGTAGTCGACAGTGGTAAAACAGGGGTTCACAAACCGCCTGTACTGATCTTCCGCCATGACTTTCCCGAGGAATGGCAATTTGTCCTGGTGATGGATGAAACGAGCAGGGGAATCAGCGGGAAAGAAGAACTGGAGGCGTTCAATTCATTGCCGGATATGCCGGGTGAAGCCAGCGCGGAAATCTGCCAACAGGTATTGATGGAGATGCTTCCGAGTATCATGGAAAATGACTGCGTGCAGTTCGGTGCATCCGTCAGCAGGATTCAGGCATGCGTCGGCGAATATTTCAGTACCGCCCAGGGCGGTGTATTTGCAAGCGACAAAGTCAGGCGAACGCTGGAATTGTTACAGGAGAACAAGGCGACCGGTATCGGCCAGACCTCCTGGGGGCCGACGGGGTTTGCCGTATTCCCGGACAAACTCTCGGCATTGCGGGCCGTAGACAAGGTTGCCGGGCAGGATACGCGGGTCACGCTCAGGCTTGCCGGCGCCGAGAACAGGCGGGCCCGGATAAGCAGGTGCGAACCATCGGACAGGAAAAGGATACCGGGCTGAACACGGCTTACGAACCTGTTTTCGCCGGGTGCCGGTTAGTGCCGTTTGGCGGCTAAACACTTGGACATTCTACGGCCGTTGATATAAAATCGATCTTTTGTGCGGGCGTGCGTGGCGTTGGAATATGAATAGTATTGATACAGAAGAAACAAACCTGAGCATCAATAGCCTGATAGCCCCCAGGGTTAATCAACTGGTTAACTTTGCGGGAGGTCTTGGATTAAATACCAGCCGCACGGAAAACGGTAGCGTACTGATAGACGCGGGCATCAATGGCAGCGGCACTATTGAGGCCGGCAGACAGATCGCCGAAATCTGCCTGGGCGGACTTGCCACGGCGAGATTGCGGGCATCGCGGGACTACGACAACTGGCCGTGGCACGTAGACGTCCATACCAGCCACCCGGTAATAGCCTGTTTAGCCAGCCAATACGCCGGCTGGAGCCTTTCCCACGGCAACGGTCAGGGCACTTTCAACGCGTTGGGTTCCGGCCCTGCCAGGGCCCTGGGCAGCAAGGAACCGTTGTTCGATGAAATCGGCTACCGGGACAAAGCCGATAAAACCTGTATCGTGCTGGAAGTCGATAAAGTTCCTCCGGTTGAAATAGCCGATAAAATTGCCGCCCGGTGCCGGGTAACGCCGGAAAACCTCACGCTTATCCTGACGCCTACCTCGAGCCTTGCGGGCGCAGTGCAGATTGTCGCCCGGGTGTTCGAGGCCGCGTTGCACAAGGCCCATACAATGCATTTCCCACTGGAAAAGATTGTGGACGGGATGGGAACCGTACCCCTGTGCCCACCAGCGCCCGACTTTCTTACGGCCATGAGTCGCACCAATGATGCGATATTGTTCGGCGGGCAGGTTCACCTGTTCGTCAATGCCGGGGATGAAGATGCGGCAGAGCTGGCCCGGTGCCTGCCCAGCAATACATCGGAAGACTACGGCAGGCCGTTTGCCGAGGTATTCAAAGGCGCGAACTATGATTTCTACAAACTTGACCCCATGTTGTTCAGCCCGGCGCGGGTTACCGTCAGTTCTCTCAAGACCGGGCATTCGTTCCAGGCGGGCGAGATTAACCTGCCGGCCCTGAACAAGTCATTTACCACCGTATTCAGCTAAAGAACAAGGGGTCAGAGCAACGGGTCAGAGCTAGGGGTCAGGTCGCACAATGTACACTTTGCCCGTGTGCATTGTGCGACCTGACCCCTAGCTCTGACCCGTTGCTCTGACCCCATGCGCTACAAAAACTCTTGGACGCCCTGGTATATAACTGCTTCATCTGCGATATCAACGCGTTAAAACCCGGAAACGTAGGCCGGCACGGCGCAGGACATGGAATGGACTACGCTGATTTTGTCAGGAGCGCAGAAGTCGTCACACCCATACTGTGCAATCACCGGCTTGGACTTGGTGAAAGGATATTGTCCAGTGTCGAGGCCACGTCGGCAGCAGTAAACTGCAATACCAACCTCGGTATGATATTACTTGTTGCGCCTGTCATCTGGGTGTTTGAACAACTGGAGGCCCCGGAGAACTTCCGGGGTGCGATCAAGCCCGCATTGAAATCATTGGGACGGCAGGACGCACGGGACATTTTTACTGCTATCCGCCTGGCCAACCCGGGTGGTCTTGGCACGGTGGACAAATATGACGTAAACTCTGCAACGGATATAGACATATACTCAGCCATGGATGCCGCAAAGGAACGGGACCTGGTTGCATTGCAATACGTAAACGGTTACCGGGAAGTCGTTAATCCGGGGATAAAATGCCTGCAAAGCTATCACAATCGCTGGAATAGTGTAGAATGGGCAGTTGTTGCCTGTTATCTAATGTATATGGCGAGTTTCCCGGATTCTCATATCCGCAGAAAATATGGAAAGGAAACAGCGGAGCAGGTGCGGAAGAAAGCAACTCCTGTACTGGCGCAATTTGGGGACTATGATGATCCTGGCGATGCTGAAGATGTATTGATGATCTTTGACAGGGAACTCAAAGAATCGGAAATAAATCCGGGCACCTGTGCGGACCTGACCGTGGCCAGCCTGCTGCTGTACCGGCTGGGCGTCTGCTGAGTTGGCGGTTGTTGACAGGTGCGGGTTATTTGGTTGATAGACCTTACGGAGGTTTATTATGTTTAAAATTCTTGAAAAACTTACTAGTATATTTAAAACAGAAGAAGGAGGTAATGATATGGCCGTAATTGATAGAGTACTCGTTGGTGAAGCATTGGTGGGGGATGGCAATGAGGTTGCCCACATTGACCTGATTATGGGTCCCCGCGGCAGTGCGGCTGAAACGGCAGCCTGCAATGCTCTTACCAATAACAAAGACGGTTTTACATCCCTGCTCGCAGTGGTTTCGCCAAACCTGGCATGTAAACCTACTACGATTTTGTTCAACAAGGTAACTATGAAGGGCGCAAAGCAAGCCGTGCAGATGTTCGGCCCGGCGCAGCGTGCTGTGTCCATGGCAGTGATGGATTGTGTTGAAGATGGCACTATTCCTGCAGATGAAGCCGATGATATTTTTATCTGCGTTGGCGTGTTCATCCACTGGCTTGCCGAAGATGACGGCAAGATCCAGGATTACAATTACGAAGCCACCAAGATGTCCGTCAAACGTGCAGTTGCTCGTGAACCCAAGGCTTCTGAAGTGCTGAGTAAGCGTGGTGATGCGGATCATCCGTTCCAGGCTCACTCGTAAGAGTAGTTCAGCCGTAGCTAAAACCCCGGCACCAGCCGGGGTTTTTTTATTTAAGGTCTATATATAGATCTATGAGGGATCGGGGCAGGTCTGGACGGGCTTTCAGGACCCGCTGTGAATACGTCCATGTACGCTTACCATCCGCTTTCCCTGCGGATGATAGTCCTGAAAGCCCGTCCAGACCTCGTAGTTCCTTATATCAGATGGACTGTGCCAAATGTTCGTGTGTAATGGTCTTGTTGTGCAGGGCCGTGGCGACCAGTGCGCCTTGCAACCCGTTGGCAGAAAGTACGCGCAGGTCGTCCGCATTTCGTACGCCTCCCGCTGCATAAACCTGTTTACCCCGCAGTTTATCCATCAGGAAACTGATGCGTTCCAACTCCGGTCCGGTGCCGCTGCCCACGCGCTGCAGGGACACGATGATAATGCGTTGCGGCAGCAGGGCAGGTTGCTCCAGTAAGTCCGCATCGCCGAGAAAGCGCCTGCCGGCATAATCCAGGGATAAGATACAATCCGATTTGCGCGTATAATTGTCCAGTTGACCAGGGGTAATGCCTGTTTCCGACCCCAGGATGATGCTGGTGCGGTCCCGGAGTAACCCGGGGTTTTCGTAAATGTACGGGTCGAGGCCGGAGTCTACCCATAAGTTGATACCGGGGCACGTCTCCAGTAACCGCGTGATAAGGACATGGTTATTGCCGTTGTTTTCAATGGCATCCAGGTCAGCGATATAAAATGTTTTGAACGGGTATACGGACAGGTAGGCCCGGACGACGGCCAGGATATCCGGTTCCGGGCACAGCGCGGTAGCCAGGGGCCGGTACTGTTGTCTTTTACCCTGCCTGGCCGCAACTACCAGACCGTCTTTAAGGTCGATAACGGGTACGACATGCATACGGAAAATTATACAGGCTGGGATATCGGCGGTGCACATTTAAAGGTCGCCTGCCTCGATAATAACGGCGTACTGTGTACCCTGGACCAGTATGCGACGCCGTTATGGGACGGCATCGACACCCTGGAAGCATCGGTTACCCGGGCGCTGAACTCTCTCCCATCCAGTAACTGCGTACATGCACTGACCATGACGGGCGAACTGGCAGACTGCTTTCCCGGGCGCCGGGAAGGAGTGACGCAACTGGTGGATTACATGTCGGCGCGCCTGGGCCGGCGTAACCCGGTCTACGTGTATGCAGGCAACCAGGGGCTGATAGCGCCTGACCGGCTGCATGGTTGCCTTACCGATGTCGCATCAGCCAACTGGCATGCGACCGCGACGTATGTTGCAAAATACCTTGGTTCGGGGGTCCTGGTCGACCTTGGCACCACCACGACGGATATCATTCCATTCCATGAACAGCAGGTTTGCAGTCGCGGTTACACCGACCAGGAGCGTCTGCAAACCGGTGAACTGGTCTACACAGGTATAACCCGGACGCCCGTTATGGCTGTGCTGGAGCGCCTGCCTTATAAAGGCGTCTGGCAATCCATAGCCGCGGAGTATTTTGCCAATATGGCGGATGTGTACCGTATTACAGGAGACCTGGACGAACACTTCGACCTGATGCCTGCCGCTGACGGCGGCGGGAAAACACGCTACCATAGCATTAAACGCCTGGCCAGGATGCTGGGGGCGGATTATGATAAAAGCGATGCCATGGAACCCTGGTCGGATGTGGCGCAGCATATAGCGGAAAAACAGTTTGAAAAAATAGACCGGGCCTTCAACAAGGTGACAGACAGGCCCGGGAATTTCGCCGGGAAAAACATCGTAGCTGCGGGAGCAGGGCGTTTCATCATTAAAAAACTGGCGCGGAAGAATAATTACGGGGTGGTGGATTTTGAGAGTTTATTGCCGAGTTCTGACAGGACAATACGCACTGCCGACAATTGCTCTACAGCAGTGGCGGTCGCGGCGTTAACCCGGATAATGCGTAATGCGTCTGGTTGAACTGGATTATTCCCGGGACTCAACACTGTTATTCAGTCAGATCGCGGCTGAGCCGTGGAGTATATTCCTGGATAGCGGCTACCCGCGCATTGACAGCGGCCGCTATGACATAATGAGCGCCCGCCCGTACTGCACCCTTCTCACTTATGACGACGAGACCATGATAACGGAGGGGGAATCCATACGATACTCGGGTGAGGATCCCTTTACCCTGGTCAAACGGCAGTTGGGCGAACGCCGTATCAATTTGTCCGGCCTCCCTTTTTCCGGTGGGGCATTGGGATATTTTTCCTACGACCTGGGGCGCCGGATAGAAAAGTTGCCGGGGCTGTGCCGGGATGACATCAACATGCCCGATATGGCTATCGGTCTTTACGACTGGGCAGTTATCGTTGATCATCATAAGAGACGGACCTGGTTGATCGCCGCGGACGAGGCCCGGCTTGGCGCGCAAGAGTGGAAGGACCTGCAGGAGTTGTTCAACGCTGATCAGCCACAACAGGCGGGGGGGCATTCGGTACAATCGCCCATGCTGAATCACACCGGCAAGGACCATTACAGCGCCGCCTTTGAGCGGATTCAGCGCTATATCCGGGACGGGGATTGCTACCAGGTGAACCTGGCGCAACGCTTCAGCATTGCCGTTAGCGGCGATTCATGGAGCATTTACCGGCAGTTGAGACAGTCGAACCCGGCCCCGTACGCCTGTTTTTTGCGGCTGGCGCAGGGCTGTATCTTGAGTTCTTCGCCGGAGCGGTTTATTTCAGTTGCCAATGAACAGGTTGAGACCAAACCCATAAAGGGCACCATAAGACGTTCTGTTTATGCCTATGAAGACAAGGCATTGGCCGAACAGTTGCTTGAGAGCGAAAAGGACCGGGCTGAAAACCTGATGATCGTCGATTTGCTGAGAAATGATATCGGCAAGAACTGTGAAACCGGCAGTGTCATGGTCCCCAGGTTGTTTGCACTGGAGAGTTTTGCGACCGTTCATCACCTGGTGAGTACGGTAACCGGGCGTCTCGACCGGGGAAGACACGCACTCGACCTGCTCCGTGGCGCTTTTCCGGGCGGTTCCATCACCGGCGCGCCGAAATTACGGGCCATGCAGATCATTGAAGAACTGGAGGCGTTTCGCCGGACTGTTTATTGCGGCGCCATCGGCTATGTCGGCTTTGACGGTAACATGGATACCAATATTGCGATTCGTACCCTGGTACACAAGGACGACCGGGTTTATTTCTGGGCAGGCGGGGGCATAGTGGCGGATTCCGTACCGGAAAGCGAGTACAGGGAGTGTTTCACAAAGGCCGAGGCCATCATGCGCATGTTCGTGTAGCTTACTGTATGTGGGTAGTGAAGATAGGCGGTAGCCTGGAGACGGCGCCGGGGTTACGCGCATTGCTGGAAGTGCTGGTTGAATACGGACGCTCAAAAATAATCATCGTGCCCGGCGGCGGGCGGTTTGCCGACAAGGTCAGGGCTGAACAAAAAGGGATGGCCATGGATGATGCGACTGCCCACCGCCTGGCTATACAGGGTATGGAGCACTACGCGGCCGTATTATGTGGAATAAACACCCGCTTGTATCCCGCAACGGATCCTGAAGCGTCAGCTAACGCCGGTGACGTATTATCCGTACCCGTCTGGCTGCCCGGCAAGCTGCTTGCAGACCAGCCCGGTATCCCCTGCAACTGGCAGGTGACATCCGACAGTCTCGCCCTGTGGCTGGCGGACCGTATCGGGGCAGAGGCGCTGATCCTGGTCAAGTCTGCCGCAAACAGGACGGCGGATATTGAGCGCCTGGCCGAGGCGGGTTACCTGGATGCATATTTTCCACGGATGCTGGAACAGACCAGCGTCGGCGAAATTGCCTGTGTGTGTGTAAATGACCAGGCGGTCATCCAGCAATCCCTGGGCTCCGACTCGATTCCCCATGGAATCCGAATTGTATGAAATATACTCATGGTTACGCTCAAGGACATACGCGGACACAATTCGGCAGGACAGCCGAATTGCACGGCCGAAGGCCGCCCGCAGGGTTGTGCCCATGGATGGGCACAATGAAAAAAGGGGACGGGATTGCCCCGTCCCCATTCTCCGTGAATTAAGAAAGCCTGGCGCCTGAAGGAGGTTGGAGGCGCCAGGCAATAGCCGAGCTCCTGCTGGGCTTCCCGCTGAAATCGTCTTACTGGTTCACCTGCCGGTCAGCCACCGTCAGTCCCAGCTCAATGCGCCACCGGTCTGGTATTCGGTGACGCGTGTTTCAAAAAAGTTCTTTTCTTTCTTCAGGTCCATCAGTTCGCTCATCCAGGGGAAAGGGTTGCTCGCCCCGGGATATTGTTCGCCCAGGCCGATCTGGGCACAGCGCCGGTTGGCGATGAACTTCAGGTAATCCTCAAACATGTTGGCGTTCAGACCCAGCACGCCCCGCGGCATGGTGTCACAGGCATAGCGTATTTCCAGGTCTACCGCCTCACGCAACATGGCGATGATTTCCTGCTCAAACTCCGCGGTCCACAACCGGGGATTTTCAATTTTTATCTGGTTGATTACGTCGATACCGAAGTTCATGTGCATGGATTCATCCCGCAGGATGTATTGGAACTGCTCTGCGCAACCCGTCATCTTGTTGCGCCGCCCCATGGACAGGACCTGTACGAAGCCCACGTAGAAAAAGATGCCTTCGAATACGATATAAAAGGCAATCAGGTCCCGCAGCAGGCGCTGATCAGCCGCCGGCGTGCCGGTATGGAAGGTCGGGTCCCCGAGGCTTTGGGTAAAGCGCATTGCCCAGGACGCCTTGTCGTGTATGGAAGGGACTTCGCGATACATGTTGAATACCTCGGCTTGGTCCAGCCCCAGGGATTCGACGCAGTACTGGTAGGCATGGGTGTGCAATGCCTCTTCAAACGCCTGTCGCAGCAGGTATTGGCGGCACTCGGGATTGGTTATGTGCCGGTACACTGCCAGCACCAGGTTGTTGGCTACCAGCGAATCCGCGGAGGCAAAGAATCCCAGGTTCCGTTTAATGACGGTCCGCTCATCTTCGGTCAGGCCGTCGGGGTTTTTCCACAGAGCGATGTCTGCCGTCATGTTGATTTCCTGGGGCATCCAGTGATTGGCGCATGCGTCCAGGTATTTTTGCCAGGCCCATTTGTATTTGAACGGCACCAGTTGGTTCAGGTCAGCGCGGCAGTTGATCATCTGTTTGTCATCGACACTGATCCTGCCGGCGCCGAATTCAACTTCTTCCAGGCCGGTTATGCCGCCCAGGTCAGGCCCGGGCGCCGGGAAAGCGTCCGGAACGGGGGGGCTGGCGCCGTCCACCGCATCAAGGCCGTTCCCTGCTAACGATTGAGGCGGCAAGCTGTCTTCAGATTTTGTCTGCTTGACACCGGCAATAGGATCATCCCAACTGGTCAGCATAATATTCCCCATTCAGTTACCAAGTTTTTCAATTCCTAATTCCTAATTCGTAATTCCTAATTCCCCGTCACTGGCATGACTCGCAATCCGCGTCATCCAGCGAACAAACCTGGGGTTCGGCCTGGCCGTGGCCGGTACGTTCAACCGCTGCCAGCTTGGTTTCCCGGCCGCCGCTCAGGGTGCTTTTCTCTACGTGCGTTGCACCCAGGCTGCGCAGGTAATAGGTTGTCTTGAGCCCGCGTATCCAGGCCAGCTTGTACAGGTTGTCCATTTTCTTGCCGTCCGGTTCGGACATGTACAGGTTGAGCGACTGTGCCTGGTCGATCCATTTCTGCCGGCGGGATGCGCATTCCACCAGCCAGCGCGGGTCTATCTCAAAAGCGGTCGAGTAAAGCAGTTTCAAATAATCAGGAATGCGGTCGACCTGTTGCACGCTGCCGTCAAAATACTTGAGGTCGCTGACCATGACGTCATCCCAGAGACCGCGTTCCTTGAGATCGTTGACCATGTAAGGATTGACTACGGTAAACTCACCGGACAGGTTTGATTTGACGAACAGGTTCTGGTAGGTCGGTTCGATGGACTGGCTGACACCGCAGATGTTGGAAATGGTCGCGGTGGGCGCAATGGCCATGCAGTTGGAGTTACGCATGCCCGTCTTTTTCACACGTTTGCGTAAACTGTTCCAATCCAGTTTATGGGCCTTGTCCATGTCCAGGTAGCCGTTGCGGTGTTTTTCCAGTATGTCGATGGAATCGATCGGCAAAATTCCCTTGCTCCAGAGCGAACCCTTGAAACTGGTGTAAGTGCCGCGTTCTTCAGCCAGGTTGGTTGACGCCTTGATTGCGTAGTAACTGACCATCTCCATGCTGTTGTCGGCAAACTCGATCGCTTCCCCGGAAGCGTAGGGGAGGCGCAGTTTATACAACGCATCCTGGAATCCCATGATGCCCATACCTACCGGGCGGTGTTTCAGATTGGAACGGCGCGCCTGCGGCACGCTGTAGTAGTTGTAGTCGATTACGTTATCCAGCATACGCATGGCGACGTTAACGGTGTGTTCCAGCTTATCCTGGTCAAGTCCGTTTTCGTTCACGTGCTGCGCCAGATTGACGGAACCGAGATTGCAGACCGCGATCTCATCGTCGGAGGTATTCAGCGTTATCTCGGTACACAGGTTGGATGAATGCACCACGCCGGTATGCTGTTGCGGCGAACGCAGGTTGCAGGGGTCCTTGAACGTGAGCCAGGGGTGGCCGGTTTCGTACAGCATGGAAAGCATCTTGCGCCACAGGTCCGCCGCCTTGATGGCCTTGTGCAGTTTAAGCTCGCCGCGGGCTGCCATTTGTTCGTATTCGACGTAACGTTGGCTGAACTCCTCCCCATACAGGTCATGCAGGTCCGTCGTATCGTCCGGCGAGAACAGGGTCCAGCCGCCGCCCTCACTGACCCGTTGCATGAACAGATCCGGGATCCAGTTGGCGGTATTCATGTCATGGGTACGGCGCCGGTCGTCACCGGTGTTTTTGCGCAGTTCCAGAAACTCCTCGATATCGAGATGCCAGCTTTCCAGGTAAGCGCACATGGCGCCCTTGCGTTTCCCGCCCTGGTTGACTGCGACGGCGGTATCATTGGCAACCTTGAGAAAGGGCACGACGCCCTGGGATTTTCCGTTGGTCCCCTTGATATGCGCGCCCATTGAGCGGACCCGGCTCCAGTCATTGCCCAGGCCGCCGGCAAATTTGGACAACAGGGCATCATCCTTGATCGCGCTGAAGATCCCGTCCAGGTTATCGGGCACCGTGCTCAGGTAGCAACTGGAAAGCTGCGGCCGGCATGTCCCCGAATTGAACAGGGTGGGCGTGGAACTCATGAAGTCGAAGGAAGACAGCAGCTCATAAAACTCAATCGTCCTGGTTTCCCGGTCCAGTTCGTTGATGGCCAGGCCCATTGCCACGCGCATGAAGAAAACCTGCGGTAATTCGATACGAACCTGTTCGTCGGTATGGATGAAGTAACGGTCGTACAGGGTCTGCAGGCCGAGGTAGGTGAACAAGTGGTCACGTTCAGGTTTCAGCGCCTTGCCCAGGCGGTCAAGGTCATACTTCACCAGTTCATGGCCCAGCAGGTCCAGGGCGGAGGCCGTTTCGATGTATTTATGGAAATACAGCGGATATTGCTCCGCCATTTGCGCCTGGGTTGCCTCCATATCGTTCTGGTTGACATAGCTCAGGGCTTCCCTGCGCAAACCGTCCAGCAACAGGCGGGCGGCAACGTAAGAGTAATTCGGTTCTTTTTCGATCAGCGCCCGGGCGCTCATTACCAGGGCCGGGTTGACATCTGCCTCGTTGACGCCGTCGAACAGATTGCGCAACGTGTCATCGATAATAAGACGGCCGTCGACGTGTTCCAGGCCGTTACAGGCCTCATCGACGATCGCGACAAGGCGATCCATGTCCAGTTGTTTTAAGGCGCCATCCCTGGTCTTAACGTTGATGCCGCCCGCCGCCCCGGTTTGTTCAACATCTTCTTCCTTTTCTTTTTCAACACGGGCCCGTGCCCGGTCTTCCCTGTAGAGCACGTAGGCGCGGGCAACCTTCTGCTCGCCGGCGCGCATTAATGCCAGTTCAACCTGGTCCTGGATGTCCTCAATGTGTACGGTGCCGCCGCTGGGCAGGCGGCGCGTCAGGGCGCTGACTACCTGCTCGCTGAGAACCGCTACTTTTTCGTGCACACGGGTCGACGCGGCAGCCGTACCGCCTTCCACTTCCAAGAACGCCTTGGTTATGGCGACATTAATCTTTGATGCGTTGAAGGCCGTCACTTTGCCGTTGCGGCGAATGACGTTGTATTCACCGGGCTGGTAGGTGTTTAATTCATCGGTATATTCGCGATTCGGCTGGTCGCCGTTCTGTCGGGCAAGTTCATTATCCGTGTGAATATTATCGGTGTTAATATCAACTACGGACTCCACCAGGACAGGTTTTTCGCTTTGCATAAGCCGTATCCGCACAACGTTCTAGTTTTGGTATTATCACTTCCGGGCCTGGTCAGGAACCCGGAAACGAGATGAAGTTTGTTACGCAAAGCTGATTATTGCACTACTACATTATGTGGTCAAGTGGTATTTACACTACAATACCTTGTGGATGTTGCTGTGATTTACCATTGAATTGGTTGTGGATAAGCTGCGTAAAACAACAGTGCAAAAAATGATGGATGAGAATAAAATGCAGCGGATTCAATAATATGTCAGTAGAGAAAACAACGATACGGGCGGACGTCGCGGTACTGGGTTCCGGGCCGGGCGGCTATACGGCGGCGTTCCGCGCCGCCGACCTGGGCCTGAACACCGTTTTGATCGAACGCTATCCCACCCTGGGGGGCGTATGCCTGAACGTCGGCTGCATTCCCTCCAAGGCCCTGCTGCATGCGGCCAGGGTCATCAGCGACGCCAGGGAAGCCGCGGCTTACGGGATCGAATTCGGCGCGCCGGACATTAACCGGCCCGGGTTGCTGGGCTGGAAGGAGAAGGTTGTAGCGCGGTTGACCGGCGGGCTGAAAGGGCTGGCGAGACAAAGAAAGGTCACGCTGGTTCAGGGATCGGGTCAGTTTACCTCGCCCAACCGGATCGCCGTGGACACCGGTGACGGGGAGCAGGACGTGGTGTTTGACAAGGCCATCATTGCCGTCGGTTCACGGCCCGTAAACCTGCCTGGCTGCCCCGATGACCCCCGTGTTATGGATTCCACGGCGGCCCTGGCCCTGCCGGAGATACCGCCCAGGTTACTGGTCATCGGCGGCGGGATTATCGGCCTGGAGATGGCTACTGTTTACCACGAACTGGGCAGCAGGGTCACCGTGGTCGAACTGCTCGACAACCTGATGACCGGCGCCGACCCCGACCTGGTGAAACCCTTGCAGAAACGCATTGCCGGTCAGTATGAAAATATTTTCCCGGGCACCCGCGTGACCGGGATCAAGCCGGACGAAAACGGTTTGACGGTCGGGTTTTCCGGTCCCGGGGCGCCGTCTCAAGATACCTTCGACCGGGTCCTGGTGGCGGTGGGCCGGCGCCCTGACGGCGCACAGACCGGCGCCGGGAACGCCGGCGTTAACGTCGATGAGCAGGGATTTATCCCCGTGGACAAACAGCAACGCACCAACGTGGCCGATATCTTCGCCGTCGGCGACGTGACCGGCCCGCCCATGCTGGCCCATAAGGCCACCCATGAGGGCAGGGTGGCCGCGGAAGTCGCCGCCGGCATGAAAAGCTGGTTCGACGCCAGGGTGATCCCGTCCGTGGCCTACACGGACCCGGAAGTCGCCTGGGTGGGTGTTACGGAAGCCGAGGCGAAACAGCAGGGTCTCAACTACGGCATAGGCGTGTTCCCCTGGGCGGCCAGCGGACGTTCCCTGAGCCTGGGCCGCAACGAAGGGTTGACCAAGTTGATATTCGACAAGGAAACCCGGCGCGTTATCGGCGCAGGAATCACCGGCAGCAATGCCGGCGACCTGATTGCAGAGGTGGCCCTGGCCATCGAGATGGACTGCACGGCGGAGGACATCGGCCTGACCATCCATCCCCATCCCACGTTGTCGGAAACTGTCGCCTTCTCCGCTGACGTATTCGAAGGCACGGTTACGGACCTGTATCTGCAGACCAGGAACTGAATCTGATCAGCGCAACAGGGTTAAATGGTGGAGGCGGCCGGAGTCGAACCGGCGTCCGCGAGCCCTCTGCCTTCGGTTCTACATGCTTAGCCGAATCTTTAAATTTAATCACCTGCTGCCCGAAACGGCGGGGGAATGCGGGCGACGAGTCCGTTAAGTTTTAGCGAATCCGCCCCGGACAGACTTCATCGCGATCTTGTGTATATGACCTCTGAGTAGACAGCACAAGCACAGTTCAGTCAGAGGCTGGCCTGCTTTTAAGCGGCCAGAGCGTAGTTGTACTCTTCGTCAACTATAAAAGTTTGCAGATGGATTAACGAGGTAGTCTGCACCTCGGCATGCCCCTTGGGTTTCAGTACCCTCGTCGAAACCAGATACGCCCCCTTGAACACCGACAAATATCCTGACATCAGCATATCTGGCTAAAATATAGCGGTATTACAGGTAAATTTCAAGCGTACACAACTTCGGGGATTCACGCACCGGAGGAAAACCCCGGTTTATATCACACCCTGGTCTCCGGCACCCGGTTCACTGGTAAATTGTCACTTGCCATTATCTGAACTTCAGGCTATAAAAATTCTGTATCGTCGGGAAATATACCTTCAGGCTATAAGCCTACCCTGCATGAGCAGAATCGTAACGCACTAATCCAATCGTAGTTAACAGCTTCATGCATTCAACAGCGGGGAACTAACTGATGCCGGGAAAAAGAACAGCCCGGGTACGGGGTCCCCGGCCTGCCCCGGAACATGAGCAGGAAGAGGGAGCGCCTGTTACAAAGAGTCCGAGATTGGAATCCGATGAGACCGAACCTATGGGCCCCGGGCGTCCTCATCAGGCCTTTGTCGAGAGCGAGGCCAGGAAATACTGGCAGGACATGGTGAAAGTCGGCAGCCTGGCCAAACCGGACCGGCAGGAAATCCGTACGGCTGCCATGCCAATCCTGATAAAGTGCCTGCAGAAAAGGGGTTGGGTCAGATTTCTTGCGCCCACGGTCAAAGCCCATATGGCC
Source organism: Gammaproteobacteria bacterium (assembly GCA_965208655.1). Taxonomy (GTDB): domain Bacteria; phylum Pseudomonadota; class Gammaproteobacteria; order Eutrophobiales; family Eutrophobiaceae; genus JAAXHV01. Next base: position 317,283 of record CBDBPJ010000006.1, on the reverse strand, counting down.
GTCAACGTCATGCATATGCACGCCGTGGACAGAGGCGAGCTAACGGGGCGGCCAGTTCCGAGTCCTGATCACATCGAAGCCTTGATTCGGTATGCGGACGGCACCCGCCTGCTGGCCCGGGAAATCCCGTTGCCGGAGCACCCGGACCCACAACATCCGGTGATATACTACACGGCGTTCCCCGGAAGTAACCGGCCCATCCCGAGGGATGACAGTTATATTCGCGGCGATTACGTGTATGAAGACGATACCCGTGTCACTACTGATGACCGTATCTTTCCATTGGTAATTCCCGAAGGCGAACCGTTTCCGGATCCATCAATATTGCTCAACCTGGGCTGGGCCTCGTGCTTTACGCTGGAACCGGACACGGAAAATATAGAAGTAAGAATCCACTGGCTTGTGTGGTACCGCGACATGATCATGGTAGACGACAAGTTGTTAAAGCGCCTGAATTTCACTCCTTAACGCCACTGTATCTCGATTATTTCGATTGGCTCATCACCGGTATTTTCATAACGATGGCTTAAGCCGGCCTCGTACCAGTGATATTCCCCCGCTTTCACGGATTGCGCTTCACCATGTTCCGCCAGTAATATGCCCGAAGTCAGGTTGACCGCGGTAAAGGGCAGATTGTGGGTATGCGTACCGGATATCTCACCGGGTCCGAGCCGAATCCGGTAGACGCCGGCGTGGGGTTTGACCTGGTCCAGTACCATACCGCTGGTATCACCTTCGATTGGGTGCTCCACTCCTGATATCCCGTCCTTTATTCCGACCCCCACAACATGGAAGGGGGTAACACCGACATTCCCTACACGGTGGACATGGGGGAGGGGATGGTTATCGGAACTGAATCTCAGATCGCCGGTTGTTACGTTCGCTTCCCGCTTTTCCCCGCCGAGCGGTTGCGCCCACACCGTGGTCCCGCTGATGGTCACGTACAGCAGGTCAATCCTGTGTTCATGATAGAGGCTCACATCACCGGGTGGAATGTACACATTCAGTATCATTGCATGGTCGTTTTCGAATACCAGCCGGTGCCTGGGTTCCTCGTAGACCGGTATCCATTGTTCGGCAAGGGCCGGTGCAACCATGAACAAAATACCCGGCACGAGAAAAATGCCGGGATTAATCCAGCGAACCAGGTGGGTGAAAACTCTCATGAGCGATATCCTGTAGTTGGCAACACCAGTGCAGGCAGCGGATGCAGAACCGGGAGTGGCGGTAAATCCGGCGTGGTTACCCGTCTATCCTGGACAGTTTGTCCTTCAGTTCCGGAGACAGGTTTGCATACCATTCCTGTTCCTTGCCTGACTCCGGTAGGATTTCTCCGTACTCGATCATCTGTTCTGGCAATAAGTCGATGATATATACCCAGACATTGGTCTGATCCAGTCCGGAAAATTGAATCAGGACATCTCTTAATTCCAGAATTAATTTTTTCTTCACCTGTTCCGTTCTTCCTGACCGAATCTGACCAAGCAGGAACAACTGTGGTTCGGATATGGTTTTCCCGCCCATGAAGTGGTCTGCTTCGGATTTCTCATTGAATATCACCTGGGCAAAATATCTGTTTGCCCCGGTTACCCTGTAATGCGCTTCGGTTATTCCCTTTGCGATCTGATTTTTCTGCTCCGGATTCAGGTCCAGGGATGAATGGGTTACTGTATAAGTCGGCATGTTACGGTTACCTGTTGTGGAACAGTGCAGATAATAGACTTAAAACAGGTATGGTGTCTAAAATAACGCACTGAAGACTCCACTTCATATCACTATAACCATAATACTCATTACTCTTGAACGTGCCCAGTTCAACGATGGCCACACGGCCGGCAAGTGTTTCCGATATCTCGGCAATCAAGGCAGGACTGCTCGAACCCGTCAGAATAAACCGCCCGTTGAGACCGGCCGGCGCATACTGGCTGTACAGGTTGCCGAGGCCGCTACGGGCGTTCAGGTTCTTGTCCGGGTAGTTATCGAGCAGGTTGCCCGAGCCCGGTGTCCAGCAGAGGTTGGAGCGGGCATAGAAGGTGATTGTAACGAAAAAAAGAAAGATGGTGCCGGATGACGGATTCGAACCGCCGACCATCCGCTTACAAGGCGGGCGCTCTACCAACTGAGCTAATCCGGCATTATGGTGTGTTCAAGGGCCGCCACAGGTGTGCTGCTCCGGCTTTGCCGGCATATAATACAACACTTTCTCAGGCCTAAGGCTTATTCCATCGGATATTTCAGGCCGATTTGCCCGCGTATCTCATCCATCATTCGCATTATTTCCAATGTCTCATCCAGCGGCATGACGTCGCTTTCCGTTTTTCCCTCTCTCAAACATCGGTTGACTTCCATTATTTCAAATTGATAACCGTTGGATTCGATCGGCAGGGTTATTTCCGTTTCTTCAGCATCGAACAGGCTCAGTGTGATCCTGCTTGGACAGAACAGGGGAGGATGAACATATATCTTTCCTTTACTGCCCAGGACGGTGATGTCCGGGCGGGATTTGGTGCGCATCGAGACGTACATGCTGGCAATGGCGCCGGAGTCGTACTCCAGCAGGAGCGCATCGTGGTCGTCGACGCCGCGCCCGTTCAGCTTGCCCGCGGACTGGATATTATCCGGGTAACCCAGCAGCCAGGACGCCAGGGAGACGAGATAAACGCCGGCATCAAGCAACACTCCGCCGCCCAGTTCTTTCCTGAACACATAAAAGTCGGGGTCAAAATCGGGCAGGATTGCGCCACCGGCAAACAGGTACCGGATATCGCCTATTACGTTATCTTCTATCAGTTCTTTCAATTTAATTGCCGCGGGGATGAAACGTGTCCACATCGCCTCCATGAGAAAGAGTTGCCGTTCCCGTGCAAAGCCGATGACCGAGACGGCTTCCATGGCATTGATGGTAAACGGTTTTTCACATAACACCGCGTTGCCGTGCCCCAGGCACATCAGGCAGTTGTCCTTGTGCAGGGAATGGGGAGTGGCGATGTATACCACGTCGATATCAGGATCGGCGGCGAGGCTGTCGTAGTCGGGATATTGTTCGGACGCCGAATACTCCATAGCAAAACTCGCGGCTTTTTCTTCGGACCTGGAAGCTACTCCATAAAGTTCGGCATCCTCAAGATAGTTCAGGGCAACGGCAAACTTCCCGGCTATGCGCCCGGTCCCGAGGATGCCCCACCTGATCTTTTCCGGCATGTTGAAAGTGACCTAGGCGGGCTGACGGTTGGCGGTAACCGAAAAACCGCCGTCAGCGAACAGGGTCTGGCCGGTAATAAATGATGCCTGATCCGATGCCAGGAAATAGATGGCAGCAGCAATTTCTTCCGGTTCCGCGGCGCGGCCCAGCAAGCCGTAGCCGTGCGTAGCATAGCGCAATTGCTCTGGTGTCATTCCCCTGTCCGCCGCCCGCTGCAGGTGGTAGTCGGTGAGCGTCGCGCCCGGCGCAACGGCATTCACCCTGATACCGTACTCGCCGTTTTCCACCGCCAGGTTGCGCATCAGCGCGAGCACGGCTGCCTTGCTGGCGTCGTACATGGCCATCCCGGCCGAACCGACCGTGGCATTCACCGAAGAGACGATGATTATCGACCCCTGTTGTTGTTCCCTCATGGTTGGCAGAACGGATTTGCAGGAATGTGCAACACCTTTCAGGTTGACTGCCATGATCCTGTCCCAGTCCTGTTCCCCGGTATCGAGCAGGCTGCCGCCGGTCTGTATCCCCGCGTTGGCCACCAGCACATCGACCCGCCCCCATGCTTCAAGGGTTTTATCCCTGATTTCCTGCGCGGTTTCCTGCAGGGAAATATCACCGGTTATACCGATGGCCTCGCCCCCTGAGCCGGTGATTTCAGCGGTCGTCTTTGCAACACGTTCAGGGTCGATATCCGCAACCGCGACCCGGTACCCTTGTATTGCAAAGTATCCGGCGCAGGCCCTGCCGATGCCGGCCCCGGCGCCTGTTATGATGGCAGTTTGTTTCATCAGGGATTTCTCTACGCTTGCAAGACAGGGTAACATATATGCCTTACCCGGAATAACGGAGGAATTGAGTAATGAAGCTGAAACATTATCTGGTCGTCCTGGTTGCGATTCTGAGCCTGCCGGCATTGCACGCCGCCGCCAATGAACACATCGATCAACTTACCGCGCTCGCCGACGGCGACCATCGTTCCGACGCCTACAAGGCCCGTAACCAGTACCGCCACCCGGCGCAAACCCTGGACTGGTTCGGTATCCGCAATGACATGACGGTGGTCGAGATTTCCCCCGGAGCGGGTGGCTGGTACTCGGAAATCCTGGCCCCTTACCTTAGGGACAACGGGAATTTCTACGTGGGGAGCTACGACAGCGAATCCGAGATCGAATACTACCGGCGCAGCTATCAAAAATACGCGGACAAGCTCGCGGCCGAACCGGAAATCTACGGCGAAGTCAGCATGTTCGAATTTGCGCCCCCGAATAAGGCAGAGCTACAGCCGGAGGGGCAGGCGGACATGGTGCTGACCTTCCGCAATGTCCACAACTGGTTGAACAACGACACGGCGGACCAGGTTTTTGCGGCGATATACAAGGTGCTCAAGCCGGGCGGTACCCTGGGCCTGGTGACGCACCGGGGCGAGGAGCATATGGTCGGCAAGGAATGGTCAAAACAGGGTTATGTCCCGGAGGCTGAAGTGATCCGCCTGGCGCAACAGGCCGGCCTTCAGTTTGTCGACAAGGCCGAAATCAATGCCAATCCGAAAGATACCAAAGACCACCCGAAAGGCGTCTGGACCCTGCCGCCGGTCTACCGGCTGAAAGATGAGGATCGCGAGAAATATGCGGCCATCGGCGAGAGCGACAGGATGACCATGAAGTTTATGAAACCGGAATAGGAATTACGAGAATTCCTAATCATCAATTACGACGCCCCAGGGGAATTTGCCGACTTCGATTGTCTTGATGACCTCGTCCTTGCCGGTGTCGATCACGGATACCGTGCCGCTGACCCCGTCGGTGCTGAACACCTTGCTGCCGTCTTTGGTCATGGCAAGACCCCATACCCGCTTGCCCACGGGGATGCCCTTGATGACTTCCATCTGATCCGCGGCCATCACGATGACCTGGTTGGACCTGCCGCCCGCTACGTAGAGCTTGGTTTCGTCCTTGTTCAGGATTACGTCCTTGGGTTTGGCTTTTTCATCGGCTATTTTCCTGACTGCGACCACCTCAAAAGTAGTCATATCGACCTTTTTCACCTCGCCGCTGATCTCGGAGGTGGAGTAGGCTATCGTGCCGTCGTTGGTGAACGTGGCTGCGCGCGGCCTGGCGCCCACCAGGATATTGGCGACTATGGTGTGTTCGGGGACCTGGATGACGTGCAGCATGTTGGTCGATTCGCTGGTCACGATCACATGCTTGCCGTCAGGTGAGATAGCCACGCCTTCCGGCTCCAGGCCTACCTGTATCTCCGCCAGTTGCTCGCCCGTTTTGGGATTATAGACAGAGGCCTTGGCGTCATCTTCGTTGGAAATATAGATGTTCCCGTTCGGGTGTACCGCAAAGGTTTCCGGATCGGAACCGGCCTGGAATTTCCGCAACAGCTCCAGTGTGTTCAGGTCGAGTACCGCGATAACGTTTTCTTCACTGACCGCGATATAGAGCTCGGCGCCGTCCGGCGAGATGCCGATACCCCTGGGCCGGTCGCCGACCTCGATGGTTCTTACGACCTCCAGCGATGAGCCGTCTATGACGGATATATCGTTGCTCCGCTCATTGGTGACGAAAATACGGCCGCTGGCGGCATGGGCAAGCTGCATGGCGGCCAGCAAGATTACGCTAACAGTAATGAGATGTTTCATCTGTTACTCCTGAATAAAATATGTAGTCAGCCACAGGGTAGACAGAGGTTGCTGAGCAAAGTTCTGCTGTCTCTGACTTTTCTCTGTGATCTCTGTGTCCTCTGTGTCCTCTGTGGCTCAATTATAACAGGAAGCCAGGCCCAGGCTATCCACGTCATCCGGCGCGACGACCCCTCTTACCGGCGCCTCACCCACAAGATCTCCGGCGGGATCAACCATCAGCAGCAGTTGGCGCAACTGGCCGGTATCACGAAAATCCATGTCCAGACCCTTCTGGCCGTCAAACGATAACCCGGTTTTCAGGTACTGCAAAAGCCCGGCAGGGTCCGTGAGGTCTTTCCTGGCCACCGAGTCCGAGGCCATTTTGACCGCGGCCCAGCCGGCCCAGGCATACTGGTCCATGGGCCTGGAAAACCTTTTTTTGAAGCGTTTGTTCAAATCCCGCGCCGCGAATTTTACAAAATCAGGATGCCACCCGGACGCAGTGACCCCGGCGTCCGGTGATTTTTGCAGCCACTGCGCTTCGGCATCCGCAAGCATCCTGCCGCTTGGAATCACGTGCAGCAGGTTTGAACTGCATTCGTTCCTGAGCGCATCATCATGTACCGCGACGTTGAGGACGGCATGGTCCTTGAAACGGTTACCGGCCTGGCGCAGGTCGCCTGCATTCGTTGCGACGATGAGGGCGATAAACATACCGGGGTCGATAGCGTCCATGTTGTCCGCGCTGAACTCGTGCAGGGTGTAGTTCTGGCCCAGGAACCGGCCTTGCAGGTTTGCCTCGTGGATGCCCTGCGCAACACCGTCATAGGCGTTGCTGTCCGTAGCGCCGATGAACGCGAAATTGATTTCCGTTTTCTCCACGGCGCCGGCCGTGACGCAACCCAGGAAGATGAATGCAGCTATTGTGATTTTAAGGGTGTTCATATTTATCCTGCCGTTTGACCCCCGCTTGCGCGGAGCCTGCCCCCGTGGCAACGGAGGGTAGGCCAAGTATGCGGGAAATAGTTCTGCTCCGCCATACATGATAAAGCAGGTTGTCATCATCGGAATAATTTTGTATTCTTTTCATAGAGGGTGACTGACCTCATTGATAACTATAACTTTGCTGTAAGAAAAAACCGGCAGGTCCTATTATAATTAAAACAGGGACGAATACAGCCGGGATTTTTTCCCGATTTTACATGGGATTATTTCGATCCCTGTCATTTTAAACGTTGCTACTTAAGGAGGATGTGATGCTGAGAGCGCTCCAGATTGAGCCGGAGAAGTGCACCGGTTGTCTCCAATGCGAACTGGCCTGTTCCTACCAGGCGGAAGGGGTGTTCAACCCCGCCAAATCCCGCATCAAGGTATTTACCTTCCATGATGAAGGCCGGTTTGTCCCCTATACCTGCACCCAGTGCAGCGAGGCATGGTGCATGCACGCCTGCCCCGTTGAGGCCATCGTGCTCAATGAAGAGACCGGCTCCAAGGACGTACTGGCTGATGTTTGCGTCGGCTGCAAGGTCTGCACCATCGCCTGTCCGTTCGGGACGGTCAACTATAACCAGGACACCAAGGTTGTCTATAAATGTGATTTGTGCGGCGGCGACCCTGAATGCGCCAAAGCCTGTCCGACGGCCGCCATCACGTATGTTGATGCCGACCATACCGGGCTCGGCAGGATGCGCGCACATGCAGCGGCAAGCGCCGGCGCCAACTGAACGGAGGAGATAGAAAATGGCTTGGGCTAATAATGTATTACGAGTAAACCTGACCGACGGCACCACCAGCAACGAACCGTTGAACATGGAGTGGGCCGGGCTCTACCTGGGACAGCGCGGGCTGGCCACCAAGTACCTGGTGGAAGAGATTGATCCCATGTGCGACGCCCTGGCGCCCGACAATAAGCTGATCATGACGACCGGCCCCCTGACGGGTACCATGGCCTCCACCGGCGGCCGCTATTCAGTCGTCACCAAGAGCCCCCTGACCGGGGCTGTCGCCTGCTCGAATTCAGGTGGATTCATCGGCGCCGAGTTGAAGGCCGCGGGCTACGACATGATCATTTTTGAAGGCAAATCGCCTCAGCCGGTTTACCTGTACGTCGAGAATGACAAGGTGGAGATCATCTCCGCTGATGAGATCTGGGGCGAGTCGGTCTGGACTGCGGACGAGTGGCTGCACAAGAAATATCAGGACCCGCTATTGCGCATCGCCGCCGTCGGCCGCGCTGCCGAGAAAGGTTGCCTGTACGCGGCGATCGTGAACGACCTGCACCGCGCAGCCGGCCGTTCCGGCGTCGGCACCGTTATGGCATCCAAGAACCTCAAGGCGGTTGCGGTGAGGGGAACCAAGGGCGTAGGCAACATAAAGGACCCGGCCGGATTCATGCAGGCGGTCAATGACGGCAAGCAAGTCCTGGCAGAGAACGCGGTAACCTCTCAGGGTCTGCCGACCTACGGCACCCAGGTGCTGATGAACGTGATTAACGAGGTCGGCGCCATGCCGACCCGTAACATGCGTGAAGTGCAGTTCGAGGGCGCCAGCAAGATCTCCGCCGAGGCCATGCACGAACCGCGCGAAAGCGACGGCAAACCCAACCTGGTGACCAACGCCGGTTGTTTCGGTTGTACGATTGCCTGCGGGCGCATATCCACTATCGATCGCGGCCATTTCTCCATCGAAAACAAGCCGCAATACTGGGGCGCGTCAGGCGGCCTGGAATACGAGGCAGCCTGGGCGCTGGGATCGGATACCGGTGTGGACGACATAGATGCGCTGACCTATGCGAATTTTATCTGCAACGAGGACGGGATCGACCCCATCTCCTTCGGCGCCACCGTCGCCGCGGCCATGGAGCTTTACCAGATCGGCGCTATTACAAAAGAGCAGACGGACGGCGTCGAACTGAAGTTCGGTTCGGCGGAAGCGCTGACCTGGGCGACTGAAGTCACCTGCAAGGGTGAGGGTTTCGGTCAGGAACTGGGAATGGGTTCCAAGCGCCTGTGTGAAAAATACGGCCATCCTGATTTGTCCATGACGGTCAAGGGGCAGGAATTCCCTGCCTACGACCCGCGCGGCATCCAGGGCATGGGCCTGACTTACGCCACGTCCAACCGCGGCGCCTGCCACCTGCGCAGTTACACCGTTTCATCCGAGGTGATGGGCGTGCCCGTAAAAACCGACCCGTTGGAAACGGAAGGCAAGCCGGAACTGGTCAAGGCATTCCAGGACGCTACCGCGATCGTGGATTCGTCCGGCCTGTGCGTGTTCACCACGTTTGCCTGGACCCTGGAAGATATTGCTCCCCAGGTAGCGGCGGCCTGCGAGGGCGACTGGACCGCAGAGACCATGCTGGAAGCGGGCGAGCGCATCTGGAACCTGGAACGCGAGTTCAACCTTGCGGCGGGACTGACCGCGGCGGACGACACCTTGCCGAAGCGCCTGCTGACCGAACCGGCCCAGACCGGACCGGCGAAGGGCCATGTGAACCGCCTGCACGAGATGTTGCCCAAGTACTACGAGGTGCGCGGTTGGAACGAGCAGGGCGAGCCCACCGACGAGACCCGGCAGCGTCTGAGTCTGTAATGAAGGACGCCGGGGACGGACTTGAGTCCGTCCCCAGGCGAGCAAAATAAGAGACTGAAAACATGCAGCACGTAATCATAGGCGCCGGACCCGCCGGCGTTATCGCGGCGGAAACCCTCAGGAAGAACGATGCCTCCTGTTCAATAAAGCTCATAGGCGACGAGACGGAACCGCCGTATTCGCGCATGGCCCTGCCGTACTACCTCATCAATAATATCGGTGAGGACGGCACTTACCTGCGCAAGTCCGCATCGCATTATGCGGATATGGACATCGAGGTAATCCAGGACCGGGTAGAGTCGGTAGACCCCGGCGCTCACACCGTAACGCTGTCAGGCGGAGCGGATGTCAACTTCGATAAGTTATTGATCGCCACGGGATCCCATCCAATTCGGCCACCGATTCCGGGACTGGATTTGCCTGGCGTCCATTCCTGCTGGACCCTGGAGGACGGCAGGAATATCGCAGACAAGGCCGATTCAGGTGCTGACGTTATCCTGATGGGAGCGGGCTTTATCGGCTCTATTATCCTGGAGGCGCTGGCCGCGCGCGGGGTGAACCTGACAGTAATCGAAATGGAAGACCGCATGGTGCCGCGCATGATGGACCAGACTGCAGGAAACCTGATAAAACAGTGGTGTATATCCAAGGGCGTCAACGTGCTGACGTCGACCCGGGTTGAATCCATCGAACAGGACGATGCCGGCAGGTTGGCGGTGAAACTGGATAACGGCGAACAGTTGGGCGCCGACGTGGTGATTTCCGCCACCGGCGTGCGGGCCAATATCCGGTTCCTGGAAGGCAGCGGTATCGAGGCTGACTTCGGCGTGCTGGTAAACGATCGCCTGCAAAGCAGCCATCCCGATGTATACGCCGCCGGCGACGTGTGCCAGGGCAAGGACTTTTCTACGGAAGAATTCAGCGTCCAGGCCATCCAGCCCACTGCCGCGGACCATGGCAGGATCGCAGCGATGAACATGACCGGCAGGGATACCCGCCACCAGGGCAGCGTCAACATGAACGTGCTGGATACCATGGGTCTGGTCTCCACCTCCTACGGTTTGTGGATGGGTGTCGACGGCGGTGAGTCCGTCGAACTGGTGGATGAGGAACGTTACCGTTACATCAGCCTGCAGTTCCAGGACGATGTCCTGGTCGGCGCCCAGGCCCTCGGGCTGACCAACCACGTGGGCGTACTGCGGGGCCTGATACAGACAAAGCTGAAGCTGGGCAAGTGGAAGGATCACCTGCTGCAGGACCCGACCCGGATCATGGAGGCATACCTGGGCGCGACCCAGTCCATCGGCCACAACGCCGCACTGCTTTGAGCAATCTCATCGTCGTTCCCGCGCAAGCGGGAAACCAGTTATACAACCCGTCGCGCTGCGACACAACACCATGAAACTCACACTCAAACTCTACGCCGGTCTGACCGATTATCTTCCCCCCGACGCGGTGGATAACAAACTTGTCATAGAGATATCCGAACACATTACGGCCTATGAACTTATAGACAGGTACAGCGTCCCCAGGGAAATGGCGCACCTCGTCTTGCTGAATGGTGTTTATGTAAATCCGGAAGACCGCAGCAAGGCTGTATTCAACGATGGAGATACCCTGGCAATATGGCCGCCGGTGGCCGGTGGCTGAGCCATAAAAAAAGGGAACAGGGTTTAACCTGCCTCCCGGCAGTTACATTTCCACATCCATCAGTGTGACCGGTCTTGCCATGAGTACCACTCAGCCAACGCACAGCAGCCTCACCCGCGAAATGAGCATCTCTCACAGGGAGTTTTTCCGTTTGCTGCCCAGGGCGGCCGGTGGCGCCCCTGTTTCACGACGGGGCGACCAGGCCGAAATCAATACAAGTAGCGGTGTCGTGAAAATTATGCTGGCGCCCGAAACCATAAGAAAACTGGCCCTCATGGAATTCCCCGTGACCGAAGTCACCATCGAATTCAACGGTTTCAGCGCCGCCGATCAGGCAGCTTTCCTGTCCCGCTTCGACCTGGCGTACCAGAAAGGGGGTGGGTGAGCCGAAAAAGGTTTGATTCGGCATGAATTAGTTATATACTTGGACGATAAACCCGGCGCTGCACTCGTGAGGCCGGAAATAGTCGTACGGCATCCCTTTTTTCGTTCCAGCGCAGCTTGTGTTGTGTAAAAGAAACAGAACCGTGGCTTATGGCAAAAAAAATGAAAAAAAGTGTTGTAAATGTGCCTTTTATATGTTGCAATTTCTCCAGTTATGCAATATTCTACAGAAATAGGTAGGACTCTATAAGCTGGAATAAAGAATTTTTAAAAACGAAGTAACTTTTGGCTTAATACCTTTCCTTGAGGAGGAGAATGATGAAATCATATACAACCAAGATCGCAACCACACTGAGCACGCTCGCGCTGGTCGCTGCTTTCAGCATGCCCGCCAATGCGGCTGTCGTACTGGGTGGCGCGGACGGTTGGGAAGTCAGCTACGGCGGCTTTATCAACCTGTTCTATACCCAGAGTGATTTCGGTACTGAAGACAGCGCCCACCTGAACGAGGGTCTGCTGCCTTCCTTCCATACCATGGTGGTCAAGACTCCCGAAGTGAACGGTCTGACCGGCACCGGCCAGATTACCTTCGCGGTGGACAGTTCTGCCGAGAAGGGCAGCCGCCTGAATAAATCGGGCCTGTTTGGAACGACTTCGAACATCGATATGCGTGAAGTGTTCTTCAACGTATCCGGTGATTTCGGCACCATCAGCGCAGGCCGTACCCTGGCCCTGTTCGGGCGTCAGGCCATCCTGAAAGATATTACCTTGTTTGGTGTGGGTTACCTGGTAGGTCCGGATGGCGGCGGCACCACTCTGGGCCGTATCGGCGCCGGTTATGTGTATCCCGATTTCCGCACCCGCTTTGTCTACCAGACCCCGGACATGAACGGTTTTCAACTGTCCGTAGGTATCTTTGATCCCCAGGAGCCGGGTGGATTGCTTGGTACTGCCCCCGGTTGGAGTTCCGAAACGGATACCCCGCAGTTCCAGGCCGAGGCTACTTTCAACTCTGCGTTCGAGGGCGGCAGTTTCAGCGGCTGGGCCGGCTTCCTCTGGCAGGAGCAGGAAATCACCGGTTCTCCGGCAGGCGGCACGGGTGACGTGGAATCAGTAGGCTGGAACATCGGCGCCTCGGTCGCTGCTCAGGGATTCAGCATGACAGGTCAGTACTATGACGGCGAAGCTCTGGGTGTCATATTATTCAGCAGCGGTGGAGGATTTGGCTTCAATTGCAGTGCTATGGGTTGTAACGAAGCCGACAACGACGGTTTCTACTTCCAGGCGGCTTACACCTTCAACGGCACCACCAAGATCGGCGGCGGCTATGGCGAGTCGAGACAGGATGGCGATGCGATGTATGGTATTCCCAAATGGGAGAGCGACCTGTGGACAGTCGGTGTTTACCATGATGTCACTTCCTGGTTGAAGGTTGTTGCCGAATATGGCAACTACAGCCATGACATACTTGGACACGATGATGTAGACACGTTCTCCATCGGCGGGTTCCTGCTCTGGTAAGTTTGTATTAAGCAAAAGAGGGTCTGTCTGGCCCGACGAAAAGGCGCACACTGTGCGCCTTTTTGTTTTGGGACGGGGATTATTCTATAATTGCTTCATCCAAGGTGTTTGAGAACCACGCTTAACCAATCGTATGAGAAAATCTACCAAAACAGGCATCCTGTACTTGCTGCTGCTGTACGCAGGCACTATCCGGGCTGATTTATTGCCCAATTTCGGTACAAACGATGAAGACCTGTGGAAATCAGGGGCTAACCTGTACATCCGGCTGACGGACCAGGATAAGTCCAAAAAGGATGTGACGCCACCGAACCAGCACCCGGTGCAGTTGGAAGCCGACCTGGTTGTCAATGCCCTTGAAGGAATCGAAGCCAATTCTGGCGGGGGTTTCTTCAAGAAAAAGAAACGCAATACACTGTTTTCCCTGCAGCAGTCACGTCTGCTGGGACAATATATCAGTGCCGGTTTATCCAGAGCGAGATCGGACCAGGACATCGTCTTTGTGCTGGCCCGTTCGGAAAAGAAATATCTCGTTCTCCGGAACACCGGTTATACCGGAGGCAGGGTGTTCTACCTGGACGGCAAGCTGCATCTCATCATCGGCGATTATGATCATGAAGGCGACAGGTTCAAGGAAACAGTTGAAAGGAGCCATGGCGTAACGGCCACAAAACAATACTTCAAACACGGCCGCCGGGCCAAATCGGTGGGTTTCAAGGGTTCAATAGTCGGCATGGCCGGCGTTGAGCCTCATGTAGACGGCAAAAAGATGCGCCGGGACTGGGTTGAGATAGACCTGGAGCAGGCAGCTTCGGTATACCTGGCCCAGAAGGCAGAACAGGCGCCAGAAGAGACTGTGACCAGCGCAGCCATGCAGGCAGAAGCGGCCAGGATGGCGCGGGAAAGACGGGAAATGCGCCTGGAGATGGCGAAGATGCGCAAGGAAATGAAATCCTCGAACGGCAGCAGCTCACCCCAGACCATCGAGCAGAGACTGGCGACCTTGCAGGACCTGCGTGACAAGGAACTGATCAGCGCCGAAGAATACCAACAGAAGAGAGAGCAGATCCTGGGCGAGATATAATATCGCCCATGCGAGAGTTATACCCTGAAATAGGAGCGACGAAGAGCTATCGCCTGAAGGTAGATCAGGTACACACTCTCCATGTCGAGGAGACGGGCAATACACGAGGTACTCCCGTTATATTTCTCCACGGCGGTCCCGGTTCCGGCTGTAACGAGAATCACCGGCGCTATTTCAATCCGAAAAAATACCGGGTGGTCCTGTTTGACCAGCGCGGTTGCAACCGCTCAACACCGGCGGGTGAGACAAGGAACAATTCAACTCCGGATTTGCTGCGGGATATCGAACGCATAAGAGAGCACCTGGGGATCGATCAGTGGATGGTTTTCGGCGGTTCCTGGGGCGCCACGCTGGGGTTATTGTACGCGCAGTCGCATCCTTCCCGGGTTCTGGCCCTGGTCCTGCGCGGCACCTTCCTGGCACGGCAAAAAGACCTGGACTGGTTCGGCAGGCACGGCGCCAGCATGATATTTCCCGATTACTGGCGGGAGTTCACGGGAATCATCCCGGAGGAAGAAAGACATGACCTGGTTTCCGCTTACCATGCCCGTGTGCATGGCGCGGACCGGAAACTCCGGGAGGCCGCCTCTCTCGCCTGGTCAAAATGGGCGGGGCGGATTGTCACTTACATGTTGCCGGGGGCGACGGGGGAGTATACCCCGGGCGATGTCGACAAAACCGTCTGTGAGGTGCTGATAGAGACCCACTATGCAAAACACCGCTACTTTATTGCCGAGAACCGGATACTGGATAACGTGGCTCAACTTCCCGCGGTGCCGACCAGGATCATCCACGGACGCCGGGACCTCACCTGTACGCTGGATGCATCCTGGTCGTTACACCAGGCGTTACCGGAATCCGAACTGGTTGTAGTCAGGGAAGGAGGGCACCTGGCCGGTGAATCCGTCATGGTGGATGCCCTGGTTACCGCAACCGATGAAATGGCTGGGCGCCTGAGTTGAAACTACCAGATTCATCCGCCAAACCTTTGCTCATGGGAGTCCTTAACGTAACTCCGGACAGCTTTTCCGACGGCGGCCTGCATCTGGATCTGGTTGCCGCCGTGGATCGCGCGCATGAAATGGTGGAACTGGGTGCGGACCTGATAGACATCGGCGGGGAATCCACCCGCCCGGGCGCTGACCGGGTGACGCCTGAGGAACAAATGCAGCGCGTGATTCCGGTTATCAGGCAACTGCAGCAGGAGCTTCCGGCAGAAGTTCCCATCAGCATAGATACCGCCTCGTCCCTGGTAGCCGGCGCCGCACTCGAGCAGGGGGCAGCCATCGTCAATGATATCTCTGCAGGCCGGGATGACCCAGGCATGTTCCGGCTGGTTGCCGAAGCCGGAGTCCCCTATATCATCATGCATATGCAGGGTGTTCCCAGGACCATGCAGGACAATCCGCAGTACACCGACGTAGTGGAAGAGATCAAGTCTTTCCTGCAGGAACGCGCTGCAGGTGCCCGGGATGCCGGCGTCAAGAAGGAGAACCTGGTAATCGATCCGGGCATCGGATTCGGTAAATCCAAATACGACAACCTGGATATCATCATGAACCTGGACCGTTTTAAGGCAACCGGCTACAAGGTGATGCTGGGAGCCAGCAGAAAACGCTTCATGGGTTCAATTTGCGATATAACCAGCTACAGCGAACTGGTCGGAGCCACCTGCGCGACTACGACAATCGGCACCTTTGCCGGCGTCAGCATCCTGCGAGTGCACGATATAAAGGAGAACCGCCAGGCCCTGGATGTCACCTGGGCGCTTCGCAGCAGGCAGGGATATTTGGGGTCAGAGTAAAAATACCCCGCAAGAAACAAGCACTACTAGCCAGCCTGACGGTATTTTTACTCTGACCCCAAATATCCTTTTTTCAGCCAGGAATGACGCTGTCTCTCATGATGTCCTTGGAGTTGCGCATGTTCCGGAATACCAGCGGCTTGCTCTCAAATTCTTTCGTGCCGGACAAGCTGTCGATCCGGTCCACGTCGGCGTGTAATTGCCCGTGGTGGGGTGATTTATCGCACACGGGGTCTGCGTTGGTGGCGTCGCCGGTCAGCATGTAAGCCTGGCAGCGGCAGCCGCCGAAGTCTTTCTCTTTTTCCGGGCAACTCCTGCAGGGCTCCTGCATCCAGTCAAATCCACGGAATTTATTAAATGCATCGGAACCATTCCAGATTTCGTCGATGCTGTGCTCCCTGACATTGGGGAATTCCAGCCCCGGCAACTGGGCGGCGGCATGGCAGGGGAGGGCGCTGCCGTCGGGAGCGATGGTCAGGAAGATCGACCCCCAGCCGTTCATGCAGGCCTTGGGACGGTTCTCGAAATAATCCGGGATCACGTAGATGATCTTCATCCTGTCCTTCATCTTTTCCTGGTATTCCTTCGCCACTATTTCCGCTCTGGCAAGCTGTTCCCGGGTGGGCAGCAACTGCTCGATGTTGACCCTTGACCAGCCGTAATACTGGGTGCTGGCCAGTTCCACGTAATCGGCGTTCAAATCCACGGTCATATCGAGGATATCGCGTATCTGGTCGACGTTTTTCCGGTGCAGCACGATGTTCAGGACCATGGGGTATTCATACGCCTTGACCACCCTGGCCATCTCCTGTTTGTGCCGGAAGCTTTTGCTGCCGCCGAGATAATTGTTCAACTCTTCATTGCTGGCCTGGAAACTGATCTGGATATGGTCAAGGCCCGCCTCCTTGAATTTCTCCACGCGATCGGCGTCCATGCCCACCCCGGAGGTAATCAGGTTGGTGTAGTAACCAAGACGCCGGGCTTCGCGGATGAGGTCCTCCAGATCCCGCCGTACCAGGGGTTCGCCCCCTGAGAAACCCAGCTGAGTCGCACCCATCTTGCGCGCCTGCTGCAGGACCCTTATCCAGTCTTCGGTGCTAAGTTCGTTGTTGTATTTGGCGATCTCCACCGGGTTCGAGCAGTAAGGACACTGCAACGGGCAGCGGTAAGTGAGTTCAGCCAGCAGCCAAAGCGGCTTGCTACGATTTGTATCTGATCCAGCCATTGTCTTTTGCATTCTCTATAAAGTTACGCACGTCGTCTTCCAGGTCTACCCCCGGAAATGCGGTTTCAAGTTCGGCGATGATGTCATCTGTACTTTTACTGCCGTCACAACGTTTCATGATCTCGCCGGCGCTGCCGCTGAGTTTCACCATGCCCTCCGGGTACAGGATAACGTAACAATCCTGGGCTTCCTCCCACTGGAAGCGGAAGGTGGGGGCAATTTCAGGAATATTATGCTTCAACACAGTGATAAGGCGGCCTGTTTTCAATGTAAGCCATCCACATGGCGTCCAGCATGGTCCAGAGTATGTCCAGCTTCAGTTGCAGTATGTTCAGGGCCCGTTCCTGGTCTGCCCGGGTCCTGAAATAATCCAGCGTCACGTCCAGGCCGTGCTGTACGTCCCGCCTTGCCTCGCTCAATCGCTTGCGGAAATAGTTGTATCCCTTCTCGTCAATCCAGGTGTAGTGCCGGGGCCAGTTGTCCAGCCTCTTCTGGTGTATTTTGGGCGCGAACAATTCGGTGAGCGATGAGCAGGCCGCTTCCTGCCAGGTGGCCGTGCGGGCAAAGTTGTAATAGGCGTCAATGGCGAAGCGAACACCCGGCAGTACATGTTCCTCCGAGATTAGTTCATTCCGGTCCATGCCCACGGCTTCGCCCAGTTGCAGCCATGCCTCGATACCGCCGTCCTCACCTGCCTGGCCGTCGTGGTCGATAATGCGCTGTACCCATTGACGCCTGACGTCGCGTTCGCGGCAGTTGGCCATGATGGCGGCATCCTTTACCGGGATGCTGGTCTGGTAGTAGAATCGGTTGGCTACCCAGCCCTGTATCGCCGGCTTGTCCAGTTTCCCGGAATTCATCAAAACGTGAAACGGGTGATGGATATGGTAATACCTCTCCTTGTCACGCAAGCGCTGTTCAAATTCCTGCCGGGGCCAGGGAGTCAGTGTTTCTGTCATACCTGTTTATGTTTCGTTGTCTGTTATATTCGGAAATATAGAGCGAAAATTGTGCCAGATTCTGCGGGGTTCCCCACGTCAAAATAATATCGTTACAAAACAAAAGGTTATTAATTTTGTAACTGAACAATTATATCAGTAATAGTCATTTTATTAAACCACTCTGCAGCGGCACTGGTTGATAACAACCAATTATTAATCGATCTTCCAGCTTTTATGTTCTTATTATCTGCGCTAATCTGCGTTAATCTGCGGATAAATGAAAAACCCCATGACCGAGCACATTCTCTTTCTGACCGGCAAGCTTGCGGAAAAGCGCTTGCGACGCGTCCTTGGGGATATGCAGCCGGTCGAGTTTACCTGGGAGGCAAGAGAGATCGGCGTCAGTGTCGCCGCGCTGATGACGGCACAGATGATCGGGCGCCGGTTGCATGACGTTGTCGGAGTGGACAGGATCATTGTTCCGGGACTGTGCCAGGGTGACTTGGAATTGCTGAGCAAGTCCCTGGGCACACCGGTGCAACGGGGTCCTGTTGACGTCAAGGACCTGCCCGTTTTTTTCGGCCGGGCCGCGGAACCTGTCAGCCTGGATAAATACAGTGTCAGCATTTTTGCCGAGATAGTGGAGGCTCCGCAGATCAGTGTTGGCGCCATCCTGGCGAGAGCCGCCAGGTATAAACGGGACGGCGCCGACGTCATCGATCTGGGCTGCCTGCCGGATACGCCCTTCCCGCACCTGGAAGAGGCGGTTCGAGCCCTGCATGACGCGGGTTACAAGGTCAGCGTCGATTCCCTGGAGGATGAAGAGTTGCTGCGCGGCGCCAGGGCGGGCGCGGATTACCTGCTGAGCCTGCATGAGAGCAGCGCCTGGATAGCGGAAGAAACGGACGCCGTCCCCATCCTGATCCCGGAACAACACACCGACCTGCCCTCCCTGTACCGGCTGATCGATAAATTCATAGCGCAGGACAAGCCGTTCATTGCCGACAGTATCCTGGACCCTGTCCATTTCGGCTTTACCGACTCCATTATCCGTTATCACGCCTTGAGGGAACGTTACCCCGGTATCGAGATCATGATGGGCACCGGCAACCTGACCGAATTGACCGAGGCGGATACCAGCGGCATCAACGCAATGCTGTGCGGGATCATATCGGAACTGGACATCAACCACGTGCTGGCGACCGAAGTCAGCCCCCATGCCTGTTCCGTCGTGCGTGAACTGGACCTGGCCAGGCGTATCATGCTCGCCGCAAAACAGGATGAAGGCTTGCCGAAAGGTGTTGACGGCGGCTTGCTCACGGGCCATTCGCGTAAACCTTTTCCATACGATATCGGCGAGATCAGGGAACTGGCCGCACAGATCAAGGACCCCAGCTACCGGGTGGAAATAACGCCTGAGGGCATTCATGTCTACAACCGGGACGGCCTGCTAACAGGCCAGGATCCTTTTGAATTGTTCCCGGCGCTGGAATTGTTGAAGGAGGACGCCCCCCATGCCTTTTACATGGGAGTGGAACTGGCAAAGGCCGGGATTGCCCTGAGACTCGGTAAGCGCTACGTGCAGGATGAAGAGCTGGATTGGGGAGTGGCGGCCGTTTCCCAAACGGCTGGGGAACAGGATAAGCGGGCGAAATCCGCGCACGGCCTGAAGGATGGGACTATTGAGGAATATAAACCTGCAGGAACAACCCTGCAAGCAGGGAAACGCAAATCCCGATGATTTACGAAACGGTCGTTACTACGTTGAACGGGGACGGGAGCGTGCACATCGCGCCCATGGGTATCCGCCGTGAGAACGAAAAATACCTGATCGCACCGTTCAAGCCGTCAAGAACACTGGATAACCTGGTAAACTCCGGCGTGGCGGTGATTAACGCAACCACCGATGTCATGGTCATTGCCGGGTGTTTGACCGGCCGGGATGACTGGCCGGTGATACCTGCAACACATATTGACTGTAAAAGACTCGCTGCAGCCCATGCCCACGTTGAAGTCAGGGTAGAGGGTCACAAGGATGACGAGTTGCGACCCGTATTTACCTGCCGGCCGGTACATTCGGCAAGCCATGCGCCGTTCGAGGGTTTCAACCGCGCCCAGGCTGCGGTAATTGAAGCGGCTATACTGGTAAGCCGGTTACACATGTTGCCGGAGCGGAAGATTCGCTCGGAACTGGAATACCTGGACATCGCGATCAAAAAGACCGCCGGAGAAAAAGAGCGGACAGCATGGCAATGGTTGATGGAAAAGGTTGAAGATTATTACAGGCAACTCAAATAAGATGAACATACCATGACAGGATTTCTTGCCAGCGTATCATCTGCCGATGAGGCGCGACTGGTCCGCTCCATGGGGGCGGACATAATAGATTTGAAAGACCCGAACCGGGGCGCGCTGGGCGCGCTGGATGAGGACAAGGTACGCTCGATTACGGGCCTGTCCGGTAACAGGGTCACGATCAGCGCAACCATCGGCGACCTCCCGGCCTATGCCGCTGATCTGGAAAGCGCCGTGGTCGGGATGCACGCCTGCGGGGTGGATATCGTCAAGGTGGGTGTGTTTGATAAATCCCTGTCACCCTTCGCATTGTCTGCTCTCGACAGGATTACGGACAGGAAAATCCGCATTGTCCTGGTTTTCTTTGCCGAATTCTCCCCTGTCGAGGTTGATTTCGAGAAGTTGAAGCACACAGACATTATGGGCGTGATGCTGGATACCTGCGACAAGGCAAGCGGGAACCTCAGAGAGAAAATGGCAGACGAAACATTGGCGGGATTTACCGGCAAAGCCAAGCGGGCAGGGCTTATTACCGGCCTGGCCGGCTCGCTCACCAGGGAAGACATCCCGCCATTGCTGCGCATCAACCCGGATTACCTGGGGTTCCGCGGCGCGCTATGTAAACAACACAAACGCACCAGGGAGATTGACAGGGAGAAAGTTATTGAGATAAGAAACCTGATTCCCGAGAGAACTTATAGCGATGGATTGGGGAGAGTGGGGAAGGGCTGATAAGGACTATCAGCCGCAGAGCCTGCTATTTGGTATAATCTTCGAGTGAAAAACTGTTTGTGACAATTCCATCGTGAGGAATGATTATGGCAAAGTGGCGCAAAGAAACGAAAGATGACACCTACGAGGTGGACGAGATTGAACAACGACTGAAGGACGAGTTGCCGAACTGGTATTACGAGGATGGCTGGATCCGCCGCCGCTACAAGACCAGCGGCTGGAAAGGCACGTTGATGGTGATCAACACGGTCGGCCACCTGGCCGAAGCGGGCTGGCATCACCCCGACCTGACCGCCAGCTATGCTTTTGTCATCGTCAAACTGATGAACCACGCGGCAAAAGGAGTCACCGACAAGGATTTCGAACTGGCAAAGAAGATAGAGGACGTGGTCATGTGGCAACCGGGCGCGGATGAAGACAGCGCCCTGGACGGCACGCCGGACGACCAGAGATTCAAGTACATCAAGTATGGCTGATGAGCGCCAACCCTGTCAGGATTGAAGAATATGCCATCCGGCAGGAGCCTTATTATGAACCCGCCGGCAACGAGATAGGTATATTTGAGGCAGCCGCCGGTAACGGCCTGCCTGTTTTGCTCAAGGGTCCCACCGGTTGCGGCAAAACCCGCTTCATGGAATACATGAGCTGGCGTCTGGACCGGCCCGTGGTCACGGTATCCTGCCATGATGATTTGTCCGCTTCCGACCTGGTAGGGCGCTACCTGATCAAGGGTGGGCAGACTGTCTGGGTCGATGGACCGCTGACGCGGGCGGTGCGTAACGGCGCGATCTGTTACCTGGACGAAATCGTTGAAGCCAGAAAGGACACGACGGTGGTAATCCATCCCTTGTGTGACGACCGGCGTCTCCTGCCCATAGAAAAACTGGGTGAATTGCTGGAAGCGCCGCCGGAGTTTTGTTTGGCCATTTCCTACAACCCCGGTTACCAGAGCGTTCTCAAGGACTTGAAACATAGCACGCGGCAACGGTTTGTAGCGCTGGAATTTTCTTACCCTCAGCCCGACCGGGAAGTGGAAATCCTGGTGAATGAAACGGGCGTCAGTGCGGCAACAGGCACAATGCTGGTCAGGTTTGCCGGCATGACCCGGAACCTTAAAGGCAATGGACTGACCGAAGGCGCCAGCACCAGGTTAATAGTGAACGCGGCCAGGTTGATCCGGCATGGCATTGCTCCCCGGCAAGCCTGTGAGACCGCGGTGAGCCAGGCCCTCACCGACGATGAAGAAATACTGAAGACGGTCAGGGAACTTTGCGCCTCGGTGCTCTAGCCCATCCCCTGTGCCGGATCGTGTGCCGTTAATGGACGATTCGACGCCACCACCCGCCACTGAGCAGGCCCGGGAGAGAGTGCAGATTCCCGCGCATTTGCGGCGCGCAGTGGGAGGCGGTCTGTCCCGGGGAGCATACGGAGAGGAACCGGACCGGCCGCTGCCGGAACTTGACCCGGCAGCACAGCGTCACATAGATCACTGGTTACAGATCCTGCAGCGGGATCATCCCGACCTGCAAGCGCATTTTTCAGGCCGGCTTGGCCGGGCATTAACTCTCCTGGAAATAGCAGGCGTTGACGCCTGGATGACTGCAATCCTGGACCGCTATGACAAGTCCGGCCTGGGCGCTGCCATTGAGGTCATAGCAAACCTGGACGCATTCGCGCAAGATTACCGCGCCCGGCAGTCCGGAGCGGACCTGGAAGAACTTGAACCATTTCTGGAGAAGTATTTAACCGGTCTGGGTGGCCGGCCCCTGCGCGTCACGAACGGAAGGAACGTATTTACCGATACGGAGTCGATTTACCTGCCGGCTTTTTTGAATATATTCGACAGACGCAGTGACAATGAAACCCTGTACAAGCTGATCGCCGTGTATCACTGGGCGCAGAATCGCTACGGCGGCTGGCGTCTGGATGCGTTGGAACGCCTGCTGCAGTTACCCGATCCGGCCCGTGCCCTGCCTGTTTTTGCGACCCTGGAGAGCCTGCGTCTGGAGGCGCGCCTGGCCCTGGATTTTCCGGGGCTGCAGCGGGAGCTGCGACGCCTTGATAACCTGGATGCAGACAACAGGGCGCGTTACCTGGCCTGGTCTGATGACAACCGCCTGCTACTGCAGGCCGGCGCCGGTCCCATGGACAGCATGGACAGAATCGGCAGCAACCTGGGCAAATCGCTGCCGGCGCGCAAGGGTTACCATGGCGAATACTTCCCGGACACGGTCCTGGAGAAGCTGCGGGAACGGGTGAAACAGGAGAAACACAAATTGCAGCAGTCGCTGGCGCGGCTCGGACGGGAACAGCCGGCTCCGGTAATTGCCGGCGCGACCGCGCCGGACAGTACGCACTGGACGCTATCCGGGGTCGAGCCCGGGTTTGCCTTTAACAGCGCAAACCAGGGGGCCGGCGCCGTGACACTGCTTTTCGGGAACCAGGAAACTGTTGCCGATGACGAGGTAAAACAGTTGCTTGTGTCTATCGTACAGGACCTGGGCCGGTTGCCGGAAGACTACCTGCAGGTCAGTGGCGGTTATTCCGGTTTTCCGGATTCGGATACGGAGACCGGCCCGGGTGAGGCCGTCAAGGCCGCCGCGGGCTACGACCTGCAAAATCCGGTGTATTACCCGGAATGGGATTACACCAGGCAGCGCTACCGTAATGATTTCTGCGCCCTGACGGAAGTTGATGTTGTCCCCGCCGATGATAATTTTTTCGCCGCGACACTGGAAAAATACCGCTTTCATCTAAGCTCGGTGCGCCGTTCGTTCGAGACAATGGCCGAGGGTTATGAACAGCGCAAGCGCCAGACCTTTGGCGACGAGATCGATTTTGACACCCTGGTGGAGGCCAGTGTCGATCATCGGCAGGGCCTGGAGATGCGCGAGAACCTGTACAGTTGTTTCCACAGGAGCCGGCGCGACGTGGCGGTGATGTTCATGGTGGACATGAGCGGTTCCACCCGGGGCTGGGTCAACCTGGTGGAAAGAGAAGCGCTGGTGTTACTCTGTGAGGCCCTGGAGATGTTGTCCGACCCTTACGCCATCTATGGATTTTCCGGCAGGACGCACAAACGTTGTGAAATCTACAGGATCAAGAAGTTTGAGGATGCCTTCACGGCGCTGGTACGGGCCCGGATCAGTGGCATCAGGCCCAGGACCTATACACGTATGGGCGTAGCGATACGCCACCTGGGAAAACACTTGCAGGCGCTGAAGGCCAGGTCCAGGTTGCTGATTACCCTGTCTGACGGCAAACCCGAGGATTACGGCGGCTACCGGGGGCGTTACGGCATGGAAGACACCCGCCAGGCCATCGCGGAAGTCCGCGCAGACGGTATCTATCCTTTTTGTATCACCATCGACAAAGAAGCGAGGGAATACCTGCCCTACATGTACGGCAGCGCCAACTACACGGTGATCGATGACGTGCGCAAACTGCCTTATAAAGTGTCTGACATCTACCGTCGTTTGACTACATGAAGTTAAGGGGTCAGAGTAATGTTCATAATGAAATTTTACCCTGATCCCATATATCCTGGATTCCTGCTTGCGCAGGAATGACGGAATCTTACCTGGTCCACTCGCCGGATTTCCCCCCTGATTTTTTCACAAGCCGGACCGTCTCGATGCTCATACCCCGGTCGGCGGCCTTGCACATGTCATAGATCGTCAGCAGGGTGACCTGGACCGCGTTCAACGCCTCCATTTCGACTCCCGTGGGGCCGATGGTCTCGACCCGCGCCTGGCAGTAAACCGCACTTTCGCCGGGTCTGGGGTCCAGCGCGATATCGATATGGCTGATGGACAGGGGATGGCACAACGGGATGAGTTCCGCGGTTTTTTTTGCCGCCATGATGCCTGCTACCCGGGCGATTCCCAGCACGTCTCCTTTCTTATGTCCACCGTCCATGATCAGGGCCAGCGTTCTGTCCTGCATCCTGATCGTGCCTTCAGCCACGGCGATGCGGTGGGTCGCATCCTTGGCGGAGACGTCGACCATATGCGCTTCTCCGGTTTCATTGAAATGTGTCAATTTGGACATATACTCAAACCGTTTTCATAAAATGCCTACAGGCATGCCTGCAATTCTCCTATAATATACCCCAGAACCGGACAGGTTGATAAGCAAGACAGAATACGATGTTGATAAAAGTAAAATTTTTCGCCCGTATCCGAGAGCAAATGGGGCGCGCGGAAGACCAGGTGGAATTCAGGCCCGGCCTGAAGGTTTCGGATGTCTGGCAGACAACTTCGGGCGGTGCTGCGATGCCGGACTCGTTACTCGTAGCCGTCAACATGGAACACGTTAAAGGTGACCCGGAACTCAGGGAGGGAGACGAGGTCGCTTTTTTCCCGCCCGTAACCGGGGGTTGAACCGGCCGTCATGCGGATAGAATTGAGGCCGACGCCTTTCGATGCCCTGGCGGAGGTGAAAGACTACCAGGCATTGCCCGGCAACCCGGGAAAAATCGGCGCCAGTTGTATATTTATCGGCACGATGCGCGATTTCAACGAAGGCGAGGAAGTCCGCAGCATGACCCTGGAGCATTATCCGGGCATGACCCAAAAGCACCTGCAGGAAATCTGCGACCAGGCAAGGCAGCAATGGCCGATACTGGATGTCCTGGTCCTGCACCGCACCGGCGACATAGAAATTGGCGATGACATCGTGCTGATCGCGACCTGGGCGGCCCATCGCGGCGACGCCATGGACGCGACCCGGTTCATCATCGAGGACTTGAAACACAGGGCGCCGTTCTGGAAAAAAGAAACGGTCAAACACGGGGAACGCTGGGTGGAGCAAAATACCACGGGGTATTCACCAAAATAAAAAATCGGCAGATTTAATGTCAGGTAATGTCCGTACAGGTCAGATCAGGTTTTCAGGGCTATCATCCGCAGGGACAGCGGATGGTAAGCGTACAAGGATGTATTCACAGCGTGCCCTGAAAACCTGATCTGACCTGTGACCATCAGACCAGAATATCAGGAGGAGTTTACAATATGTATATAAGGGTACTGGGCGCGGCCGCAGGCGGCGGCTATCCACAGTGGAACTGTAACCACCCGAACAGCAGGCGGGCCAGGCTGGATGATCCGGCGGCGCCGCAGCGGACGCAGTCGTCCATCGCAATCAGCGCCGACGGGGAGGACTGGTACCTGTTTAATGCATCACCGGACCTGCGCCAGCAGATCAACGACAATGACATCCTGCACCCGAAAAAAGACCTGCGGCACAGTCCCATAATGGGCGCGGTACTGACCAATGCCGACGTGGACCATGTTGCGGGGCTGCTGAATCTGCGTGAATCGCAACCCCTGCGCATCTATGCAACCCAGAGAGTGCTGGGCGTACTGCAGGCCAATACGATATTTAACGTGTTGAACCCGAAATTCGTCAGCCGGGAAGCCATGGTATTGAATGAACCCCTGGAACTGCTGAAACCGGGCGGCAGTTCCATGGGAATACGCATAACGCCTTTTGCCGTTCCGGGCAAGGTGGCCCTGTGGCTGGAGGACGAGAGCAAGGGCAAGGACTTCGGCTCAGTGGATGAAGACACGATCGCCCTCTACGTTGAAAATATCAACAACGGGAAGTCTTTTTACTACATGCCGGCCTGCGCGCGGGTGACACCGGAACTGGCGCAGAGGATCAGCGGCGCCGACCTGATTTTCTTCGACGGCACCCTGTGGGTGGATGACGAGATGATCCGTGACGGCGTCGGGGTGAAGACAGGGCAGAGGATGGGACACATCAGCGTCTCCGGAGCGGACGGCACCCTCGCCGCATTAAAAGACCTGGGAATTGAAAGAAAAGTCTTTATCCACATCAACACGACCAACCCGATCCTGTTTGCCAACAGCGGGGAACGCCGGACGGTTGAAGCTGCGGGCTGGGAGGTGTCCTATGACGGGATGGATATTCAATTATAAAATTGTGCCGCCGCAGGCGGCGATTTATTTCACCGGGTTCCCGCGTGTGCGGGAATGACGGATTAAACCAGTCCGGAAAAAGGCTGGATATCTACGACTGTTCCCGGCTCCACGCCGCCAGATTCAATCGGCAGGATGATAAAGCAGTTCGCCTGCGACATGGATCGCAGGATCCCGGAGCCCTGCGCGCCGGTCTTGGCGACCACCAGGTTACCATCCTCATCACTCTGTAAAATACCGCGCTGGTATTCCACTCTCCCCGGACGCTTTTTCAACCTGGAATCGCAACGGGCTTTCAGGGTCAGGATGCCGGTATCGTCCTCGCCTGTCATTTTTCGCAATGCCGGCTGGACAAACTCGTAAAAAGTCACCATGACGGAGACGGGATTTCCCGGCAGGCCGAAAAAGACGGCACCTCCAACATGGCCGAAGGCAAGCGGGCGCCCGGGCTTGATGGCTACTTTCCAGAAATCCACCTTGCCCAGTTTCGCCAGGATTTCCTTGATGTAATCCGCCTCGCCGACGGAAACCCCGCCCGATGTGATCAAAACATCGGCATTGGCGGCAGCGATGGAAAAGGCCTCCTCCAGGGCGTCCAGGTCATCCTTTATCACGCCCATGTCGATAATATCGGCGCCCATCCTCTCCAGCATGCCGTACAAGGTGTAGCGGTTGCTGTCGTATATGGCGCCGTTGCCGAGGGGTTCCCCGATGGAACGCAGTTCATCGCCCGTTGAGAAAAACGCCACCCGCAAGCGGCGCACCACGCAGACCTCGGCGATGCCGAGAGAAGCAATCAGGCCGATATCCGCAGGGTTCAGGCGCCGGCCCCGGCTCAATACGAGGTCGCCGACGGCGATGTCTTCACCGGCCTGGCGTACGTTGTCGCCTTTCCTGGTGGAACCATCGATGATTATGCCGGGATCACCCTGCCGGACATCTTCCTGGATGATCACGGTATCGGCGCCGTCCGGCATGATTGCCCCGGTCATGATGCGGACGCAGTTCCCCGGGGTTAAATTGCCGTTGAAAGGTTCGCCGGCCCACGCCGTACCGAGCACATTCAGTGCGGCTGTACCACCGGAGGGGATATCAGCGCTGTTGACCGCATAACCGTCCATGGCTGAGTTGGTCCCGGAAGGCACGTTGATACCGGATAGGATCTCTTCCGCCAGGATCCGGTTCAACGCATCGCGAATAGCGATTTTTTCAATGCCTTTGACGTGGTCGACCCCGGATATTATCTGTTCCAGGGCGGCATCGGCAGACAGTGACTTCGGGTCGAAGTCATCCCTGCAACTCGGATCTTTCTCTACCTTCATGTTTGAATGGTTTCGGGGACAGATTTAAATCTGTCCCCTGGTTAAATTGTAACGGTCAATTATAAACTGTGCGATCTGCTGCGGGTCATTCAAGTTCATGACCGGTAATTCCGTATCTTCGGATAACCCGGCATCAGTTGCAATCGCTATGATACTCTCATCCTCCGGATACAGTAAATTGTGACCCAGGCTTGGGCGATGCAGCTCAATCTTGGGGATGACCTCGGGTTTGAACCCTTCTACCAGGATCAGGTCCAGTTTATCCAGGTCCAGGTTCCTGACATGGTATTCCAGCGGCTTGTCATCGGCGTCCCTGTTTTCAACCAGCAGCGCCCAGCGCTGCCTGGATCCGATCAACACCTGGCTGGCGCCGGCCTTTCTCAGTTCGTAGCTGTCTTTGCCCGGGTAATCAATCTCAAACGTATGGTGCGCGTGTTTAATGACGCCGACTCGCAGCTCGAGCGAAGTAAAAATACCCAGCAGGTTGACCAGCAGGGTCGTTTTCCCGGTGCCGCTCCAGGCGGCAAAACCGATCAGCGGGACTGTCTGGTTTTCAGGCATCCAACTCAGCTTCCATACACGCCAGTTCAGCCGGTTTATTGATATTCCTGAAGCAGTCGGGTTTGTCGGAAAAATCCGTCACCGCCAGTCTGTGTTGAGCGAACCACTTGTCGATCTTGCGGCCTCCCCCATCCAGGAATGCCTGCATGGAAGGCGCCAGGGAGGTGGACATGAGCGTAAACACCGGCTGGACCCTGTCGCCGTTATGGGCAACGCTGATGTCCGCCTCATCATCGCTCAGCTGCCTGAACAGGCGGGCTACCAGGTCATCCGGCAGCAGCGGTGAATCGCAGGGGACGGACACCATGAATTCCGTTTCCGTTGCCTGCAGGCAACTCAGCATGCCGGCCAGCGGACCCTGGTAGCCTTGCCTGCTGTCGGCGATAACGGGATGGCCGTATACGCCGTAACGGTCCCGGTTCCGGTTTGCATTGATGATAACCATGTTGACCTGCGGGGATAACGCCGCCAGCGCGTGCTCGATCAGCGGTTTGCCGCGTAATTCCACCAGGCCCTTGTCACCTCCCCCCATGCGTCTGGCTTCTCCACCGGCCAGGATAATGCCCGTTATTTCAGCCTTTTGCACCTTGTGATCCGCAGAGATATTCAGCCGGCGCTTTTAAGATTGGCGACCGCGCGCTTCGGCGGCAGGGATACGTCAAATTCAATATGCTCCGCCCCGTTGTAGATAAGGAAATGTTTTCCCTGGGCGCGGGAAAACAGGGTCACGCCGAAATCTTTTGCCAGCTTGAGCCCCATCTGGGTGATGCCGGAGCGTGACAACAGGGCAGGAATACCCATTTGCGCCACTTTCATCACCATTTCCGAGGTCAACCGGCCGGTGGTGTAGAACAGCTTGTCATGGCCCGGGGTCCCTTCAAGCCACATCTGCCCGGCAATGGCGTCGACGGCGTTGTGGCGGCCCACGTCCTCGATGAAAACGGCCACTTCGGTGCCGGTGCACAAGGCGCAGCCGTGCACGGCGCCGGCGCTCTTGTAGACGTCGTTATGGTGTGCCAGGTTTTTCAGCAGGGCATAGATGTCCGATTGCCTGAGGCATCTCACGGGCAGTTCTATCTCGTTGAGTTGCTCCAGGATATTCCCGTACACCGTCCCCTGGCCGCAGCCCGTGGTCACGATTCTCGGGCCCAGCCGTTCTTTCCAGTCATCCCTTCCCGACCACGTGGCCACCGCCGCGGCATTCACTTCCCAGTCGACCTGCACCGAGCGTATTTCATTGACATCCGCGACGATACCCTGGTTTTTCAAATAACCCAGGGTCAGCAGTTCAGGGGTTTTACCGAGTGTCATCAGGGTGACGATCTCGTAGCTGTCGACGTAGATGGTCAGGGGCCGTTCATCGGCAATGTGCATTTCCCGGATATTGCGGAACTCGTCAACCGCCTCGACTGCGATGGTTGGCTGGATGCCGGCATCGGTCATTTCCGGCCGGTATGACCTGGAGGGCATTTAACCTCCCGTCATATTCATGTGGCGGAAAATGACTGGCTTGACTGAGAGGTCGAATTCATGTCCCTTGGGTTTGATGTCCATGGATGCGCGCAGCGCCTGTTTCAGTTTGTTCTTGTCGCCGGGATGGGTCCTGATGACCTGGCGCAGGTCCACCGAGTGTTCCTGCCCCAGGCAGAGCAGCAGGCGGCCTTCGCAGGTGAGCCTGACCCGGTTGCAACTGTCGCAGAAGTTATGGCTGTGGGGCGAGATGAAGCCCACCCTGGTGCCGGTTTCGACGATCCTGTAGTAACGCGAGGGGCCGCCGGTAGTTTCGGTGGTGGGCAACAGCGTGTAGCGCTGTTCCAGGTCGGCCCTGATCTCGTCACTCGAGTAATAGGCTTCTTCACGGTCATGGTCGCCGATTTCTCCGAGAGGCATCTCTTCGATGAAACTGATGTCCATGCCCCGCGCTGAAGCAAACCCGACCAGGTCCGGTATTTCATCGTCGTTGCGGTTTTTCAGGATGACCGAGTTGATCTTGATCTTGTCAAACCCGGCTGCCCGGGCTGCATCGATACCGGCCAGCACCTTGTCCAGTTCGCCGATCCGGGTCAGGCGCCTGAACTTGTCCGGGTCAAGGGAGTCCAGGCTGATGTTGATGCGTTTCACCCCGGCATCTTTCAGTTCGCCTGCCAGTTTCGGCAGTTGCGAACCGTTGGTGGTGAGCAGCAGTTCCTCCAGGCCGTCCAGCCGGCCGATATCCCGGAACAGTTTGGTGATATTGCGCCGGATCAGCGGTTCACCGCCGGTAATACGGATCTTCCCGACACCCAGTTCGGTGAAAGCCTCGGCAATTATCGCAATCTCTTCCAGCGACAACAGCTTGGCCCTGGGCACGAACTGCATTTCCTCGTCCATGCAGTAGACGCAACGGAAGTCGCAACGGTCCGTAACCGAGATACGGACATAATTGACCGTGCGTCCGAAATTGTCGACTAATATGTCGCTTTCCTGTCTCATTGCGTTTCTCTTGGCAGTCCTCCGCAAGCGTGCACCTCCCCGTAGCTTCCCGCTCCCTGCCTGCGCAGGGACAAGCCTCGCAGAAAGGGGCAGAAAACCGATAGATGCTGGTTTTGCTGATGAATAATACTATGGACTGTTACTTTACGTAATACTATAGACTAGGCGAATTTTTCGATAATTTCAATCCTATTCACGTTACAATGGTCAACTTTCCATCCCGGTCTGACCAGGCGATGAAGGTGTCCGGGTAGTTCGCTAACAGACAACAATAACAAGAGGTAAGTCATGTCGGGCATCCTGTCCAAGCAACACATCATCGCAGAACCCGGGTTCAACCGCTGGAAGATCGTCCCCGCGGCCCTGGGTATTCACCTGTGCATCGGTTCGGTGTACGCCTGGAGCATCTTCAATCCCGCCCTGGTAAAGCAGGTCGGCGTGGTGATCAGCGCCGCCGATGACTGGACCCTGAAGGGTGTCGTGTGGATTTTTACCGTATCGATTGTGGTCCTGGGGCTGGCGGCAGCCATCGCCGGCAGGTGGCTGGAGACGGTGGGACCGCGCATGGTAGGCGTTGTCTCGGCCTGCTGCTGGGGTGGCGGTTTTATCGTGGGCGGCATCGGCATTATCACGCACGAGTTGTGGTTGCTGTACCTGGGCTACGGCGTGCTGGGAGGCTGCGGCCTGGGCCTGGGCTATGTCTCCCCGGTCAGCACGCTGATACGCTGGTTCCCGGACCGGCGCGGCATGGCCACTGGGATGGCGATAATGGGTTTCGGCGGCGGCGCAATGATCGGCGCGCCCCTGAAAGAGTATTTCATACAGTATTTCTACCGGGCTCCGGAGTACCTGGGCGCGGTTGCCGATCTCGAACTGGTTACCCGGGCGGGACGGCGCTTTGCGGAAGTCGGCGGAGAACTGCGCGAAGTCGTCGTTGTCGGCGCCAATGAGGTCGCGCAGATGGTGCTTCCGGGGCCTGAGGGGGTTTACCTGGTGGGCACCGGCTCGGTCGGCGTCGCCGAAACGTTCTTCACCATGGGCGTGATTTATTTTGTCGTCATGATGATCGCCGCGTTCTCCTACCGGTTACCGGCTCAGGGCTGGCAACCCGCCGGCTGGACGCCCCCGGATGAGGCGCACGCAGAAAAGCGGATGATGACCCGCAACCACGTGGACATTGACCAGGCGTTGAAGACGCGCCAGTTCTACCAGTTGTGGATCGTGCTCTGTTTCAACGTCACCGCCGGTATCGGCGTGCTGGGCGTGGCCAAGACCATGATGACCGAGATCTTCGGCACCACCCTGCCGCACATCGTTGACGGCGCGTTTGCCGCTACCTATGTCGTCATGATCAGCGTATTCAACATGGTAGGACGGTTTATCTGGGCCAGTACATCGGATTACATCGGGCGGCGCAACACCTACTGGATCTTCTTTGCGCTGGGCATCCTGCTGTACTGCTCAATTCCCTATACCGCGCAGCAGGTGAGCGTCAACCCCGTGGTGGTCTGGCTGGTGTACTTCTACGCCGCCACCATGATCATCTTCACCATGTACGGCGGCGGCTTCGCAACCATCCCGGCGTACCTGGCGGATATTTTCGGGACGAAATACGTCGGGGGTATTCATGGCCGCCTGTTGACTGCCTGGAGCACCGCCGGCGTGCTGGGTCCGCTGGCGATTACCTCGCTGCGGGAAAACGCCGTAACCAGGGCCATTGATGACCTGGTTGCGAAGATTGACCCTGCCGTATTTGCCGAGTCATTCGGCGCCGGCCTGGACCAGTTGCCGGCGCTGGTGCAGGCAAAGACCGTGACGATCGCCAGCCTGATGGATATCGCCCCGGCCGGCACCGTAGACCCGACACCGAACCTCTATAACACCACCATGTACCTCATGGCCCTGTTGCTGGCTATCGCACTGGTCAGCAATGCCTTCATGCGCCCGGTCCACCCCCGGCACCATATGTCGGAAGAGGAGTTAAGGGTCGGACCGGTATAAGCCTGTGAATGAATAACCGCGTGACCGGCAACCCAGGCGGAGACTGGCGGGAGGCGCTGGCGGTATACAGCCGGCCCCGCGTCATCGCCATGTGTTTCCTTGGATTTTCCGCGGGGTTGCCTTTCCTGCTGGTTTTTTCCACCTTGTCGGCCTGGTTGCGGGATTCCGGCCTTGCTTTATCCACCATCGGCTTTTTCAGCTGGATTGGCATTACCTACTCGATCAAGGTGTTCTGGGCTCCCGTGGTTGACCGGACACCGATATTTGTCCTGACCAGGCGGTTGGGTAAAAGACGTTCCTGGATGTTGTGTGCACAATTTCTGATTGCCCTGGGCCTGGCCGGAATGGCGCTGTCCGATCCCCTGTCACAGTTGCAGCTTATTGCGATGTTTGCATTGCTGGTCGCGTTCGGGTCCGCGACCCAGGATATAACCATCGATGCCTATCGCATTGAGGCCGTGGACCGGTTGCTGCAGGGAGCGATGGCAGCCAGCTATGTATTCGGTTACCGGGTGGCGCTGCTCGTTGCCGGCGCCGGCGCGTTTTATATTGCCGCGGCCCAGAGCTGGCAATACGCGTATTTCACCATGGCCTGCCTGATGGGTATAGGCGTAGTAACAACCCTGGTCATTGCCGAGCCGACCCATCCGGAATCCGCTGCTGCCGGGGAACTGGAAAGTGAACTGGGACGGAAGATGGGAGTGGCAGAGGGAACCCATAGGTTCGCCAGGCTTACTGCCTGGTTTGCCGGCGCCGTTATCAGCCCTTTTGTAGAGTTCTTCCGCAGGAACGGGATGCTGGCCCTGGTGATCCTGCTGCTCATCGGCACATTCCGGCTCAGCGATATCACCATGGGTGTCATGGCCAATCCATTTTACCTGGACCTGGGTTTCAGCAAGGTTGATATTGCGAACGTTACCAAGGTGTTCGGGTTTTTCATGACCATCCTCGGCGCAGGACTGGGCGGGATATTCGTCATGCGCTACGGGATTTACCGGCCGTTGCTGCTGGGCGCCGTGCTGGTGCCCGTGACCAACCTGTTGTTTGTCTGGCTGGCCATGAGCGACCCCGATCTCGTGAGCCTGGCTGTTGTGATCAGTTTCGACAACCTGAGCGGCGGTTTTGCCACCTCGGCCTTCATCGCTTACCTCTCCAGCCTGACCAATACCACGTATACCGCTACCCAGTATGCCCTGTTTTCCTCCCTGATGACCCTGCCCGCAAAAATCATCGGCGGTTTTTCCGGAATTGTAGTTGAGGCCGCCGGTTATGCCTGGTTCTTCCTCTACGCCGGGTTGCTGGGTGCGCCGGCGCTGTTGCTTATCATCTACCTGATGAAAAAACCCCTGTTATCCGCAGCTGACGCACCCCTGCTTAAAGCATGAAGGGGTATGGATTACTGTAGATAATATATTGAAAGGCAGTCCAATGTATTCCTCGTTCCTGCGAAAGCAGGAATCCAGTAAACACGTAATCATGATATTTTATGTCTCATGGCGGCTGTTCACGAAATAGAGTTTTCAATCTTCCTGATTTTTACCGGCGCCGCGGTACTTGCCACGCTGGCCCTGTACGCGCGCCAGGCCATAATCGTTGCGTATATCATACTCGGCGTCATCCTGGGACCGTGGGGCGCAGGTCTGGTCGACGATCCGGAGTTGATTGCCGATATCTCGCACATCGGCATCGTTTTCCTGCTCTACCTGCTTGGCCTGGACCTGTTTCCCCAGGAATTATGGAAGATGCTGGGCGAGGCCCTGTGGGTAACGTTACTCAGTTCGCTCATATTTTTTGCGGCAGGTTTTGCTATTGCCTGGGGTTTCAGCTACCCGTTGCCGGAAGCGTTGTTGATCGGTTCCATCATGATGTTCTCCAGCACCATCATCGGTGTGAAACTGTTGCCCACCACTGCGCTGCACCATCGCCATACGGGACAGATGATCATCAGCGTGCTGTTAATCCAGGACCTGATAGCGATTATTATTCTGCTGATGCTGCAGGGATACGGGAAGGATGACAAGCTGCTGGTGGATATCACCATGCAATTATTGACGCTGCCGCTTTTGATCCTGATTTCCTGGTTCTTTGAACGTTACGTGATTGTGAGGCTAATCAACCGGTTTGATCAAATTCACGAATATATTTTTTTACTGGCCATTGCCTGGTGCCTGGCGGTCGCCGAGGTGGCCGTACTGATGGGCCTGTCCCGCGAGATCGGCGCGTTCATCGCCGGGATCACGTTAGCCTCCAGCCCAATCGCCCTGTTCATCACCATGAAACTGAAGCCGTTGCGGGATTTCTTCCTGGTGTTGTTCTTCTTTTCGCTGGGCGCCAGTTTCAACCTGGATATCGTCTCGCAGATCATCCTCCCGGCGGCTGCTCTTGCCGTCTGTGCCCTGGTCATAAAACCCGTTATTTTCGAGAAGCTGTTCGTCAGGGCCCGTGAAAAACGGGCGATCTCCAGGGAGGTGGGTTACCGGCTGGGACAGATCAGCGAGTTTTCCTTCCTGATCGCCGTACTGGCGGCGGAGGCGCGTTTTATACAGCAGGAAACCTCGTACATGATCCAGTTGGCGACGCTACTCACTTTTATCATCTCTTCCTGTATTGTTGTCCTCAGCTACCGCACTCCCATCGCAACCTCGGACCGCATGCGCCGGGATTGATTCGGTGGCAACTCCCGTTCCCTGGTTTGATACCGTGCCAACGCCCGGCCCAGACGATATAATGATCAGAAATTCGAAACCAACGTTGGAAAAAAATTATGTTTGAGAAAAAAGCGCAAACTACTGCTCCCATTAATGACTTGCTGGCGCGGCGCTGGAGCGGGGTCTCGTACGACTCCGGCCGGCCGGTGGAAGCTGAAAAACTTACCAGCTGTATAGAGGCAGCAAGATGGTCCATGTCCTGTTACGGCGCCCAGCCCTGGAATTTCATCATCTGTGACCGGTCCAGGGATGAGGCGGCCTGGAACACGGCCTTGGAATGTCTTGCAGAGGGCAACGTCGCCTGGGCGCAAAATGCGTCGGTTCTTATCCTGGCGGTGGCGGTGGAACACTTCGCGCACAACGGCGAACCGAACCGGTGGGCGCAGTACGATACCGGATCCGCCGGCATCAGTCTGTGTCTGCAGGCCACGGACCTTGGCCTCATGGCGCACCAGATGGGTGGGTTCAACGCGGATCAATCCAGGCAGGTTTTCGACATCCCGGAAGGGCATACGCCAATGGCCATGATCGCCATAGGCTATCAAACGGCACGGGAGGATATCCCTGAAGAACGGCGGGAGCGAGAATTTGCCCCGAGAAGGCGAAACCCTGCCGCTGAGCACTTCTATTTCGGCAAATGGGGAGCCGGAGATAATAAAGATTAACATCGATTTACAGGATAGACAGGACTTGCCCCTTCAATTTCCTGTATATCCTGTCCATCCATGTTAAAACATAACACCCGCCTGCTGCGCCTGGCGGTGCCGCTGATCCTGTCCAACCTGACGGTCGCCCTGCAGGGAATAGTCGATACGGCCGTCGTCGGACACCTGGACACCCCTGTCTATATCGGCGCCGTGGCAGTGGCCGCCGTGATTTTCAATTTCCTCTACTGGGGCATGGGCTTCCTGCGCATGAGTACTGTCGGCATCATCGCCCAGTTCAAGGGCGATGAAAATTATGAGCGCCTGAGGTCCGCCCTGCTGCACAGTTGCTTCCTGGGAGTGGTCATAGCCCTGGTCATCCTGTTGCTTCAGACCCCGATTATTACCCTCGGACTCGATCTTGTCGGCGGCTCCCCGGACATCAGGAAGCATGCCGGGGTCTACTTCTACTGGGCGGTGTGGGGCGCGCCCGCGGTATTGCTGAACATGACATGCATCGGCTGGTTGCTGGGCATGCAGAATGCCCGGGCCACGCTTTACGTTACCCTGTTGATCGGCATCCTGAATATCGTTCTTGATTTTGTCTTCGTCTTCGGCCTGGGGCTGGACGTACGCGGCGTGGCCCTGGCTTCCGTCATATCCCAGTATTCCGGTTCCGGACTGGCGGCCTTTTTCATCTACGGCGAACTGAAGCGCCACCCCGGCCGCTGGCGCAGGCAGGTTATCCTCGATACGAAGGATTTTGCCGCCCTGCTGCTACTGAACCAGGACATCTTTATCAGGACCATGTGCCTGATCTTCACCTTTGCATTTTTTACCCGGCAGGGCGCAAGCCAGGGAGAACTGATCCTCGCGGCCAATGCCGTCCTGCTGCACTTCCAGATGCTGGTCGCCCTGGGCCTGGACGGTTTCGCCAATGCCGCCGAGGCCCTGGTCGGCAAGGCCGTCGGCGCAAGAGACCACAGGCAATTTCGCGAGTCCGTGCGCTCGGTGATGACCTGGGGAGGAGCTGTCGCATTGCTGTATTCACTGCTGTTTATCAT
Organism: Gammaproteobacteria bacterium; assembly: GCA_965208655.1. Lineage (GTDB taxonomy): Bacteria > Pseudomonadota > Gammaproteobacteria > Eutrophobiales > Eutrophobiaceae > JAAXHV01. The sequence continues at coordinate 279,514 of CBDBPJ010000006.1, read as the reverse complement.
CGCCGGCACCGGGATGGTCAACCTGATGACAAATATCGAGGCTGTCAGGGAGACTGCCTACCTCTATCTTCCCTGGATGATCGCATCGCCGGTAATTTCCGTCTGGTGTTTTATGTTTGACGGTATCTTCATCGGCGCCACGCGGGGCAGGGAACTCAGGAACGGCATGCTGTTTTCCACGTTCGCGGTCTATCTTCCATGCTGGTACCTGCTGCTCGGCCTGGGCAACCACGGTCTGTGGCTGGCCCTGATGGGGTTTTTCATCGCGCGCGCGTTAAGCCTGCTCTGGTATTTTCGTACGGCCCGGGACTGGATTTCCCAGACTGGCCCGTCAAAGCGCGCCGAGGCGCTTTAACAGCAGGTCCACGGCGTAGCCGGAGGACCAGGCCTCACAATGGCCGGTATCACGCAGACCATGCCATTGCTTGTTTTCATCAGGTTGCAAATTGGCAAACGTGTAGGCAAATTCGCCCAGTGAAAAATACTCATCACCGCCAGGGCGCTCGTAGGCGCCCATTTCCCGGTTGAAATTCGCCACCAGGTCAATCCTGTGATCCAGCTCCCAGTCTGCGTCGCTGCGAAATGCGATGCTGCTTTCGTCGAACGGCGGGTAGGGTTCCATGTCCCCCTCCAGGGAATAGTCACAGGCGTCTGTTTTATGCACGTGGTTGGCGAAAATTTCATAGTTGACGCCGATATGCCGGTAGGACCCGGGCATGCGGCACCGGCTCCCCGGGTCCAGCGCCGCGCACTCATTGTCCGTCGAGCAAATGCTTTTCCCGTCAAAATCACAATGCCCCTGTGTGTAACGGCGCCGGCTGCAATGCGCATTAACGTCCCATATATTCGGGCCGCCAACAAACAACTGGTAATCGAGAATTGGATCAAGCCCATGCCAGAGTCTGGCCAGGAAGGTTGCATTGCTGCCCATGCTGCAGGCGGCCGTCGCGAACGCCGCATTACCCGAGAGATTTTCATGCACCCAGGCAATAACCCCGGCAACACGCCGGTTCAGTTCGTAAACGTTGGTGGCTTCAGCAGCGGTACGCGAGTACCAGCCCCAGTTAATCGGAAAGGGGAAGGGTGGGGCAAAATCCGGGGCGGTAAAGCCTTTTTCCCAGCGCACCATTACGGTACGCACGGGTAACCGTTGCTCCAGTTCCAGGGCAGGTTCCGAGAAACGGTAGTTCGTGCCGCCGGCGCCCGCGTGCAGCAACAGCGTCTTGTCGCCGTCCGGCGTGAACACCAGGTGGCCGGCCATCTGATCCACGACATAGGCAAGCGCCAGCTTGGCTTGTTCAGGGTTGCGCCCCTGGTACATCACCTGCATGCCGTCGTCTTCGTATGCGGGAACCCGGCATTGCCGCCAGTCACTGCAGGCCTGTTTGCAACTGTATCTCACGAAATAATCGCCGTTCCCGCCGGGTGCTGATTGCGCCAGGTTGAAGGCGGAAGAAGGTACGGCAGGGTCCGGTATCTCACAGATTTCCACCAATGCGGCCAGCGACCCGGCAACATCTGCCGATGCTGTTGCTGCAGATATTTTGCCGGACGAGTCCTCTGCAGGCATGTTATCAGGCAGGCAGAGCCGGGAAATCAAAGTGAAAATCAGGAAAACGGCACAGCGTCCGGTATTCATGTCGTCAGTCACTCAGCAGGGGGAATAGTGCAGATTATAAGGGATAAACCAGGACCGCCATAATCAGGCGGGAACCGGACAGGTGGCATTTAACATGGATGTACAGGATAAACAGGATTTTTTTACCATGAAACAGCCCGGGATCACGGTATTTGTTTCTTTTCGGGCGCTGTCATTTTATCCTGTATATCCTGTGTATCCATGTTAGTTTATACTGACCCCTTTTCAGTATGTAACCAAGACGTGTCTGAGAGAGAATTTAAACCACTGAATATCGCCGTGCTGGTCATTTCCGATTCACGCACGGAAAAAACCGACAAATCCGGAAAACTCCTGGTTCGCAGGCTGGAAGAGGCCGGTCACCGGCTCTATGAAAAGGCCATCGTAGCGGATGATATCTCCCGGATTCGCGCGACGGTATCCCGGTGGTGCGCTGATGCCGACGCGGATGCGGTCCTGGCCACGGGCGGGACGGGGGTGACCGGACGTGACGGCACGCCGGAAGCGGTTTCCGTGTTGTTTGATAAGGAAATCGAGGGCTTCGGTGAGTTGTTCCGCTACCTGTCTTACCAGGAGATTGGCACTTCATCGCTGCAATCCCGCGCGGTTGCCGGGGTAGCCAACGGCACGTACGTTTTTTGTCTGCCGGGCTCATCGGGCGCCTGCGCTACGGGCTGGGACAACATCATCTCACACCAGCTCGATTACCGGACCCGGCCCTGCAACCTGGTTGAATTGATGCCGAGGCTGATGGAATTCTGATGCGGAAAAGTACAATCACAAGCTTGCACGGACTCGTGCTTATTCTGACAATCGCAATCATTTTCACGCCGGCCCGGGCAACGGTTTCCTTCACGCTGGAGAATCCGGGTGATTCGTTGATGGGCACCGTGGACAAAATCCATGCCGAACACGAAGATACACTCCCGGACATAGCCAGGGCCAACGGACTGGGTTTCCAGGAGATCAAGCTGGCTAACCCGGGCGTGGATACCTGGTTGCCGGGTGAGGGGACGGAAATTGTACTGCCGAACCTGTATGTCCTGCCCGGCACCCCCCATGTCGGCATCGTGCTGAATATACCGGAAATGCGTCTTTACTATTTCCCTGCGCAGGAAACGAACCAGCTAACTGAGGTAATTACCCACCCGATCGGAGTCGGCCGTCAGGGCTGGTCAACGCCGTATATGAATACCCGCATCATCCAGAAGAAAACCCGTCCTTCCTGGTATCCTCCCGAATCAATCCGCAAGGAACATGCGGAGCAGGGTGACCCGCTGCCCAAACGGGTGCCTCCCGGACCGAAAAACCCCCTGGGTAACTATATGATGAGGCTGGGAATGCCCGAGTATATTATTCACGGCACCAATAAACCGTTCGGCATAGGCATGCGCGTCAGCCATGGCTGTATCCGGCTATATCCTGAAGACATCAAGAGCCTGTACCAGCAGGTGTCTTTGCGTACGCCTGTGCGCATCGTCAATCAGCCTTACAAGGTGGGAACATATAACGGCAGCATCTACCTGGAAGCGCATCCCTACCTGGAAGAGGATACGGAACTGTTTGAAGGGAATCTCACCAGCGTGGTTGAAATGCTGATAAAAGTAACCGGTAAGGGGGGATATCAGGTGGACTGGGGCCTGGCGCAATCGGTAATAGCGGAAAGTAACGGCATCCCGGTTGAAATCGGCAGCATCAAGCCGCCGGAACAGAACGACGGCAATTCATTTTAGGGAAACTGGCCCATTGCACGACGATTGACCATCGTCGTGCCGGACTGGAGAGTACCTTCCTCCGGTGCGCCGCGGTCACGTGACGCACCGGTGAGGAATTGGTTATTTAATCAGCTTTAGCTGGTAAGACGTTTATTTCGCCATCGCTTTTTCAAACATGCGATCCAGCTTGCTTGAATTTTCGTTGCAGCATGCCATCGCCGCGTCTGCCGCAGACTGGGCTGAATTGGCTGCGTCCATCGCCTGGTTTGCTGCCGATGCCGCACTGTCCGCTGCCGATGCTGCACTGTCCGCTGCAGAGGCCGCACTGTTCGCTGCGGATTGAGCGTTCTCTGCAATTGCCCTGACCTCGTTAAGCTGTTCAACTGTTGCACAGCCGCCCAGTATCATCAGTACAGCCGCAAAAAATGTTACTTTGACTAAGGTTCTCTTCATGTTTTATTCTCCAGTTTGCCCCGTATTAAGGATATAAACTTCAAGTGCGCCAATAATGGCGTATTTTACCGATATAATCAATCCGCAGATTATAACCCTCCATTAAACGATCACTATAACATCTAACGAAAATTAATGCAGTAACAATCGGCAGGTTACGCGTTCAACGACCTATTGAAGAGGGTGGAGTCCGGAAGCGTTTTTCGTAGTGTGTCCTGATGAACTCAAGCATCGACGATTCCATGCCATGCATCTGGTTTTCATCGCAGAAATCATCCAGCCATACCATGATATCGTCGAGATTCATGTCCCGGGAAATACTGTAGGTTTCCGGCGTCATGGCGTTATACGCGGTCAGGTAGCCCATGACGTAGCTCTTATACGGCCCGTCTTCAGCCGCAGTCCGCTCTTTCAGATAACGGAAGCAGGACTTCTGGCCCAGTCCCCAAATAGCATAGTTGCCTGACCTGTCGGCAGCCTGGATTTGCAACGACAACCCGAGTATAAATACACCCAGCATGGTTTTCATGAATTCTTCCTCACAGATTATTGACTGTGGAACGGCATCCTGCGGCCGGAAAACTGTGATTTCAGAAATTCCATCTGGTCTGCCAGTATCTTCCTGTTCGACAGGGCCAGGTACTCCGCCCAGTTCGGCACATAAGGCACCGCCAGGAGCGCCATCCTGGCTTCTTCAGGAGTCCTGTTGCCCTTGCGGGTATTGCATGACTTGCAGGCAGTTACCACATTGGACCAGCGGTCCCTGCCCCCGCGTGATATGGGTACGACATGGTCCCGCGTCAACGCACCGTCTTTATGACGGGCGCCGCAGTACATGCAGATACTCGCATCCCGCAGAAACAGTTCACGATTGGTCAGTGGCGGAACGATCCGGAAAGTGTGTTTATGATTTCTTGAACGCTTGACCGCGATAATGGAATTGATCGAGATAGTTGAACGTAAACCACTCTTCCTGTTGATGCCGCCGTGAAACGTAAAGGTTTCGTCGCCCGCGGTCCAGCCCACCATATCACGGCAGTACAGGCTTACCGCATCTTGCCAGGGGACCCAGGTAACGGGTGTCCCGGACATATCAAGTCGCAAGATAAGTGGTTTCATGTTTTAATCCGGTAATCGCATGCCCTGCCGTATCCAGAGGGACCCGGCAGGCCGTCATGTTTTCCGTCAGGAACCATAACGGTCAAAAACTACCAGAAAATTAAGATATTACAAGCCATTTTTGCAGGAAAGTTAAAATGAAGGCTATTGAAAAACTAATCGATATCATGAGCGCATTGCGCGACCCCGATAGCGGATGCCCCTGGGACAGGGAACAGACGATGGAATCCATTGTCCCCTATACGTTGGAGGAGATATACGAACTGGTCGATGCCATCGAGCAAAACAATACGGAAGAAATCCGGGATGAACTGGGGGATTTATTGTTCCATATTATCTTTTATTCGCAAATGGCGTCCGAGGCCGGCAGCTTCGATTTTGCCGGCGTGGCCGGCGCTGTCAGCGAGAAACTGGAGAGAAGACATCCCCATGTCTTTGCCGGGCAGCAGTTGAACTCGGTCGAGGAAGTGAAGAGTAACTGGAGAAAGATGAAGCGGGAGGAGCGCGGCGGGGATTATCTCGGCGCCGTCGCCAGGGCATTGCCGGCAATGTCGCGGGCGGAGAAACTGCAAAAACGCGCGGCCCAGGCAGGTTTTGACTGGGATGAACCGGCCCCGGTGCTGGCCAAGGTTGAAGAGGAAATCGATGAACTGAAACAGGCAATGATACGACGGGAAGAGCACGCCAGGCTGCAAGGGGAACTGGGCGATTTGTTCTTCGCGGCCATCAACCTCGCCAGGCACCTGGAAATCAACCCGGAAACGGCCCTGCGCGAGGCCAACAACAAGTTCGAACAGCGCTTCCGCTTTATACAATCAACATTAGAGGCGAACGGAGAAAACCTTGAAACCGCGACAATGGAGAGAATGGATACGTTATGGGAACAGTCAAAAAATGAACTCTAACATTGTAAGCAGGTCTGGATAGCCTTTTTAAGACTATCATCCGCAGGGACAGCGGATGGTAACAAATCGTCAGGACAGACGATTTGCACGGCGCTAGCCGCCCGTAGGGTTGCGCCCATGGATGGGCGCAATGAACGTACAGGGATGTATTCACAGCGGGTCTTAAAAAGGCTATCCAGACCTCCCCGGTGTCAGCTATTCCTGTTTACGATAAAGAGAGCTATCTGTCGCAACATATCCGCTTTTTCATCAAACTCCGACAGGTGGTTCAGGGCTTCGTCCAGCTTGTCACGGGCTGCGCGTTTTGCCCCATCCAGGCCCAGCAGGTTCGGATAGGTGGACTTGTTCCGTTCCAGGTCGGAACCCTGGGGTTTGCCCAGCGTTTCGGTGTCGCTCTCGATGTCGAGGACGTCGTCGTGAATCTGGAAAGCCAGGCCGATGCAGCCCGCATAACGGGAGACGTTTTGAAACTGTTGCTCGTCAACCGTCCCGGAGCATAACGCGCCCAGTTCAACGCTGGCCCTGATCAGTGCGCCGGTCTTGCGCGAATGCATGTTCTGCAGTTCGTCCAGGCCAAGCTTCTTGTCCTCCGCCTCCAGGTCTATGGCCTGCCCGCCGGTCATGCCGCCCGGGCCGGCAGCCAGCGCCAGGGTATCGATCATTCTCAGGCGCTGTTCGGCTGACACAGTGATACCGGGATCTTGCGCCAGAACCTGGAAAGCCAGGGCCTGCAACGCATCGCCGGCCAGGATGGCGGTGGCGTCGTTATAGGCTTTATGGCAGGTCAGCCTCCCGCGGCGCAAGTCATCGTCGTCCATAGCCGGCAGGTCGTCATGGATTAGCGAATAGGTATGGATCATCTCCACGGCGCAGGCGCAGCCATCCAGTGCTGCAGGTTCGGCGTTGAAGGCTTCACCGCCGGCGTACACCAGTACCGGCCTGACGCGCTTGCCGCCGCCGAAAACCGAATAGCGAACGGCTTCGTTCAACGATTCGGGTTTTTCCGTCGCCGCCGGCAACCAGCGGTCGAGAGTGGCTTCCACCCGGGCCTGGTATTCTGCCAGCCGTGCGGAAAAGCGGTTATCGGGAACAGGATTAAGCATACCCCCGCGCATCGTAAGCGGGGGTCTGTACCCCATCATCCATCATTATCAGTATCTGCTGCAAATTCCGCCAGTTCTTCCGTCTCGCTGTTCCGGGTCAGGATGCGTACTTTCTGTTCTGCGTCTGCCAGGGCCTGCTGGCAGGCGCGGGTCAGGGTTACCCCGCGTTCGAAGTGTTGCAGGGATTCTTCCAGGGTGAGTTCGCCTTTTTCCATGGTTTCAACGAGTTGTTCCAGTTCAGCCAGCGCTTTCTCAAAATCTATTTCAGGTTTTTTTTCGGACACAAGCTCGCCTCCTGTCGTCGATGCCGGAATTGTATCAATAACTCAATGATTTACACACCTTATTGATAAAACCTGTATTCGCGATAGAAAAATACAATGAAACAGCCCGGTTTATCAAGTTTGTATTTTGCCCGGAAAATTGACTGTTACTGTCGTTCCCCTGCTTTCGCAGGGGCAGGCACTGCGCACGCCGGAACCCGGTGAGTCATTCCGGCGCACGCCGGAACCCAGATCGTCATTCCTGCGCACGCCGGAATCCAGTATAATAAACACCCGCCCATGACTACCACCTACGCCGCCGCCGATATCGAAGTCTTAACCGGTCTCGAACCGGTGCGCAAGCGTCCCGGGATGTACACGGATACCTCCCGGCCCAACCACATGGTGCAGGAAGTCGTCGACAACAGCGTCGATGAAGCCATCATCGGCCATGCGAACAAGGTTGAGGTCACCCTGCACGAAGACAACTCCGTCACGGTCACGGATGACGGCAGGGGCATGCCCGTGGACAAGCATCCCGGTGAAAAACTCCCCGGTGTGGAAGTGATCCTGACCCGCCTGCACGCAGGCGGCAAGTTCTCAGACAAGAATTACAAGTTCTCCGGCGGCCTGCACGGTGTGGGCGTGTCCGTCGTCAATGCCTTGTCCAAACACCTGGAGGTCTGGGTCAAGCGGGACGGCCAGGAATTCAACATGGCCTTTGCCGACGGCAAGCGCATCAGCCCGCTGGAGGTGGTAGGGGAGGTCGGCAAGCGCAATACCGGCACGACCCTGCGCTTCTGGCCCGACCCGGTATACTTCGACAGCGTCACGGTTGCCAGGGCGAAGCTGAAACACCTGCTGCGCGCCAAGGCAGTGCTGTGCCCCGGGCTCACCGTCAGACTCAACGATGAAGCCAATGATGAAAACACGGAGTGGCATTATGAAGACGGGGTCAGCACTTATCTCTCCAGCATGCTTGCGGGTGTCGAACTGCTGCCCGCCGAGCCGTTCACCGGTTCCATGCAAGGTAATGACGAACAGGTCGACTGGGCGGTGCACTGGTTGCCCGAACCGGGCGACCTGATCACCGAGAGCTACGTCAACCTGGTGCCGACGACCCAGGGCGGGACCCACGTGAACGGCCTGCGCCAGGGCCTGCTGGAAGCTCTCAGGGAGTTCTGCGAGTCGCGCAACCTGCTGCCCCGCGGCGTCAAGCTGACCGCGGAAGACGTCTGGGACCGTTGCGCCTACTTGCTCTCGGTAAAAATGAACGATCCCCAGTTCATGGGCCAGACCAAGGAACGGCTGGCCTCGCGGCAATGCACGACATTCGTCTCGGGCGTGGTGCGCGACTCATTCAGCCAGTGGCTGCACCAGCACGTGGAGACCGGCGAGCGGATTGCGGAACTTGCCGTCCAGCATGCCCAGAGTCGCCTCAAAGCATCTAAAACCGTGGTCCGGAAAAAAGTGACCAGCGGCCCGGCGCTGCCCGGCAAGCTGGCGGATTGCGCCAGCCAGTCCGCGGACCACAGCGAATTGTTCCTGGTGGAAGGGGATTCCGCCGGCGGTTCCGCCAAGCAGGCCCGGGACCGGGAGTTCCAGGCGGTGATGCCGTTGCGGGGCAAGATCCTCAATACCTGGGAGGTGGAACCGGGCCAGGTGCTGTCATCCAAGGAAGTCCACGACATCTCGGTGGCGCTGGGCGTCGACCCGGGCTCAAGCGACTTGTCCCGGTTGCGCTACGGCCGCGTCTGCATCCTGGCCGATGCGGACTCGGACGGCCTGCACATCGCCACCTTGCTGTGCGCCCTGTTCCTGAAGCATTTCCGCCCGCTTGTCCACGCAGGCCACGTGTACGTGGCCATGCCGCCCCTGTACCGCATCGACGTCGGCAAGGAGGTGTTCTACGCCCTGGATGATTCGGAGAAGTCCGGCGTGCTGGACCGCATCGCCGCGGAGAAGATCAAGGGCACGGTCAACGTACAGCGCTTCAAGGGCCTGGGCGAGATGAACCCCATGCAATTGCGGGAATCCACCATGGCGAAAGAAACGCGCCGACTGGTAAAACTGACCCTGCCGGAAGACAGCAAGTCGGACCAGATGATGGACATGCTGCTGGCGAAGAAGCGCGCGCCGGACCGCAAGGACTGGCTGGAGAGTAAGGGAGATCTGGCGACGATCTAGAGTTGACACCCCGGGCAGAAATCCGTAGATTGCCTGATACTGATTTACTCCGCCAGAGGGACCGCTAAATGCCGGAAAATCTCATCCTGGATTTCGAGCAGAACGAAACCCAGCCGTTATATGAATTTACCGAAAAAGCATACCTGGAATACTCCATGTATGTCATCCTCGACCGGGCCCTCCCCCATATCGGCGATGGATTGAAGCCGGTACAGCGGCGCATCGTCTACGCCATGTCGGAACTGGGCCTGAGCGCAACCGCCAAGTTCAAGAAATCGGCGCGCACGGTGGGGGACGTCATCGGCAAGTTCCATCCCCACGGGGATAGCGCCTGTTACGAGGCCATGGTGCTGATGGCGCAGGAGTTCAGCTACCGTTATCCCATCGTCGACGGCCAGGGCAACTGGGGTTCCATGGACGATCCCAAGTCGTTCGCGGCCATGCGCTACACGGAATCCAGGCTTAAGCCCTACAGCCAGGTATTGCTGGCGGAACTGGGGCAGGGTACCGTTGACTGGGTGCCCAATTTTGACGGCACCCTGAAGGAGCCGAAACTGTTGCCGGCGCGGCTACCCAACATCCTGCTGAACGGGGGCACGGGGATTGCCGTCGGCATGGCGACCGATATCCCGCCCCATAACCTCAGAGAGGTGGCCGGCGCCTGTATCCGCCTGCTGGACCGGCCCCGGAGCACGATCGAGGATTTGTTCGAATACGTCAAGGGCCCGGACTTTCCCACCGAGGCCGAGATCATCACGCCCGCTGAAGAACTCCTGGAGATCTACCGCAACGGCACCGGTTCCGTGAAACTGCGGGCCACATGGGAGAAGGAAAGCGGCAACGTCATAGTGACCGCGTTGCCTTACCAGACCTCCGGCAACCGTATCCTGGAACAGGTGGCGGCGCAGATGCAGGCAAAGAAACTGCCGATGCTGGAGGACCTGCGCGACGAATCCGACCACGAAAACCCGACCCGCCTGGTATTTATCCCGCGCTCCAACCGGGTCAACCTGGCGGAACTGATGTCGCACCTGTTCGCCACCACGGACCTGGAGCGCAGTTACCGGGTCAACCTGAACATGATCGGGATCAACGGGCGTCCCCAGGTCAAGGACCTCAAGGCCATCCTGCAGGAGTGGCTGCAGTACCGCACGGAAACGGTGCGCCGGCGCCTGCAATACCGCCTGGAACAGGTGCAGCAGCGCATCCATGTCCTGGAAGGCCTGATGACGGCTTACCTGAACATCGACGAGGTGATCCGGATCGTGCGCGAAGAGGACGAACCCAAACAGCAGTTGATGCAGCGCTTCCGGTTGTCGGACACCCAGGCGGAGGCCATCCTCGACCTCAGGTTACGGCGCCTGGCGAAGCTGGAGGAGATAAAAATTCGCGGCGAACTGGACAAGTTGCAGGAAGAAAGGGAGTCGTTGCAGCAGATGCTGGGTTCGGATACCCGTCTGAAAACCCTGGTGAAAGGGGAAATCAGCGCTGACATGGAAAAGTTCGGCGATGCGCGGCGCTCGCCCCTGGAACAACGGGAGGAAGCCAGGGCCATGGATGAAACCCAGTTGATGCCGACGGAGCAGGTTACGGTCATCCTGTCGGAGAAGGGCTGGGTCCGGGCCGCGAAAGGCCACGATATCGACCCGCAGACCCTGACTTACCGGGCCGGCGACGGTTTCAGGCAGGCCGCTATGGGTCGCAGCAACCAGTTTGCCGTGTTCCTGGATTCGACCGGGCGCTGTTATTCCATCGCCTCGCACATATTGCCCTCGGCGCGCAGCCACGGCGAACCTGTGTCAAGCTGGGTGACGCCGCCGGACGGCGCCGTGTTCAACGGCGTCATGCTGGGTGATAGCGGCCAGTTGTATTTCCTTTCCACCGACGCCGGTTACGGCTTCGTCGCCAGCCTGGGCGACCTGTACGCCAAGGCAAAAGCCGGCAAGGCCGTGCTGAACGTACCGCAGTCTGCGCAGGTACTGCCCCCCGTGCCGGTTTCTGACCGGAAACAGGACCTGGTGGCCGCCGTCAGTTCCGAGGGCCGCCTGCTGGTGACTGACCTGACCGAGTTTCCGCAACTGGCCAGGGGCAAGGGGGTCAAGGTAATGCAGATACCGCCCGCCAGGCTGAAGAGCCGGGAGGAATTCCTGGTTGCGCTCACCGTGTTCGGCAGAAAAGACAAGCTGCACCTCGAATCCGGCAGGCGCCACCTGACCTTGAAACCCAAGGACTGGAACCATTATCATGGCGAGCGTGGCCGCCGCGGCAACGTCCTGCCGCGCGGCTACCGGCAGGTGTCAACCATCAAACCGAAAAAGTAAATGTACACAGCACATGGTTAACCACAGTACCAATGAATTCAAGCCGGGTCTGAAACTGACCATCGACGGCGATCCCTGCAATATTCTTGAGAGCGAGTTTGTCAAGCCGGGCAAGGGTCAGGCGTTCACCCGCATCAAGATACGCAACCTGAAGACGGGCAGGGTGCTGGAGAAGACCTACAAGTCGGGTGACAGCGTACCCGCGGCTGACGTAATGGACGTGGAGTTGCAGTACCTCTACAACGATGGCGAGACATGGCATTTCATGGACATGAGCAGTTATGAGCAGATCGAAGCGGGCAGAACGGTAATGGGAGATACCGGCCAGTGGCTGACGGGAGAGGAGTTATGCGGGGTGACCCTGTGGAACGGCGCGCCCCTGAGCGTCCAGCCGCCCAACTTTGTCGAACTCAGGATCACGGAGACCGATCCGGGGGTGCGCGGCGACACCGCCGCCGGCGGCACGAAACCCGCCACCCTGGAAACCGGCGCCACGGTCAAAGTGCCCTTGTTCGTCGAGCAGGACGAGAAAATCAAGGTGGATACCCGCACGGGCGAGTATGTGAGCCGCGTCAAGACCTGACCATGACCGTCGTTCCCGCCTACGCGGGAACCCAGTGGATATGATGTAAATGCAAACCCCCACAGACATCCTCGGTGAAGACGGCGCCCTGGCGGAACTGATACCCGATTTCACCATCCGGCCCCAGCAGGTCGAGATGGCCGAGGCGATCGGGGAGGCCATAGACAAACGCGAGTCGCTCGTCTGCGAAGCCGGCACCGGCACCGGCAAAACCTTTGCCTACCTGGTCCCGGCGCTGCAGTCCGGCTACAAGGTCATTATCTCCACCGGTACCCGGCACCTGCAGGACCAGTTGTTTACCCGGGACCTGCCCCTGGTACGCAAAGCGGTCGGGAGGCCGCTCAATGTTGCATTGCTGAAGGGCCGGGCCAATTACCTGTGCCTGTACCGGATGAAACTGGCGGAAGCCGACTCGCGCCGGCTGGACCGGCAGGGGCGGAGTTTCCTGTTCGATATACGGGACTGGTCGCAACGCACGGACAGCGGCGACCTGGCCGAGTTGACCCACATCCCTGAGGATGCTGCCGTCAGGTCCGCCTGCATATCCAGCGTCGATAACTGCCTGGGCCAGGAATGTGATTATTACGATGACTGTTTCGTGTTCCGCGCCCGCCGGCGCGCCGCGGACGCGGACCTGGCCGTGGTCAACCACCACCTGTTCCTGGCGGACATGGTTTTGAAGGAGGCCGGTTATGGCGAGTTGCTGCCGAGCGCGGAGGTGGTGGTCTTCGACGAGGCGCACCAGTTGCCGGAACTGGCGTCACAGTTCTTCAGCGAGACCCTGAGCGGCAGGCAACTGCTGGAACTGGTGGCCGATTCCAGGACGGCTTATTTTGAGGAAGCAACAGACCTGCCCGGTTTCCCGGAGATGCTGGACCGCTGTGAAAAAGCAGTGCGCGACCTGCGCCTGAGTTTTCCGGGAAAGGACAACCGGGTTGCCTGGTCCGAACTGAAGGACACGGCGGAGGTCTCCGCCGCCTTGTCAACCCTGCTGGAGAAGATGGCCGACGTCCACCAGGTGCTGGAGGATTTCGCCGGCAGGGGCAAGTCGCTGGATAACTGTCACAAACGGGTTGCGGCGTTGTCAGCCTTTATAGAGCAGTTCGGTGAAACGGAGGAAGGTGAATACGTCCGCTGGCTGGAACTGCGCGGCAACGGGTTTCTCCTGCACCGCACGCCCCTGGATATTGCCGACGTATTCCGCACGCGCATGAGCGATTACGATTGCCTGAGTATCTTCACCTCGGCCACCCTGAGCGTAAACCGCCGGTTTGACCATTTTTCGACACAACTGGGGCTGGAAGATGTCGAGGCCCGGAGTTGGGATAGCCCGTTTAATTTCAATACCCAGTCCGTGTTGTATTCACCCCGGGGTTTGCCTGATCCCGGAACACCCGGATATACCGAAGCGGTGGTCGAAGAATCGATCCCGCTGTTGCGCCTCACCAGGGGCAGGGCCTTTTTCCTGTTTACCAGCCATCGCGCGCTGCGCGCAGCAGCGCAGTTAATCAGCGCAGCACTGGATTTTCCCATCCTGGTGCAGGGTGATGCTCCGCGTACCGAACTGCTGGAAACGTTCAGGACCACCCCCCACGCAGTGTTGCTGGGCACCAGCAGTTTCTGGGAAGGTGTCGATGTCAGGGGGCAGGCCCTGTCCTGCGTCATTATCGATAAGCTGCCGTTCGCCGCGCCCGATGACCCGGTATTGCGGGCAAGATTAAGACAGATGGCAGAGCAGGGGAAAAACCCGTTCATGGATTACCAGGTTCCGGAGGCGGTCATCGCGCTGAAGCAGGGCATCGGCCGCCTGCTGCGGGACCGGAGCGATTACGGGGTGCTGATGATCGGCGACCCCAGGTTGAGGACCAGGCCCTACGGCAGGATTTTCCTGAACAGCCTGCCGCAGATAACGCATACCCGGGAATTGGGCGCCATCGAGGCATTTTTTCGCCGGCACGAATAATGCTTGGGGCCTGACCCCAATTCCTCTGTATTTTTACTCTGACCTCAAGTATTTCTACCTGGCATAATCTTGGATTACGGCATAATATGCTACTACAATATTAATGCGAAATTTCCCGGCGGTCAGATAACATGACCAATCACAACAGTTATTTCTCACCCATACTCGTTGCCCTGATGATCATGAGCGGCGCACTCGCTACGGGATCTGCCGGTGCACAGAGTTCCCGGCAACACAGCGATATGGTCCCCCTGCTGGAAGAGGTGGTAGTCACGGCGCGCAAGCGCGAGGAAACGGTACTGGACGCGCCGCTTTCTATCACAGCGCTGGGGGCCGACCAGATCGAGGCGCGCAAACTGCGCGGCCTGACCGACCTGGCGGTGAGCATGCCCAACGTGGCCCTGGATGAAGTCGGTACCGCCAGGGGAATTAGCAACTTTTCCATACGCGGACTGGGGATAAACAGTTCCATTCCCTCCATCGACCCCACCGTGGGTATTTTTGTGGATGGCGTATATATCGGATCGAACACCGGCGCCGCGTTCGATACCTTCAACCTGGAAAGCATCGAAGTGCTGCGCGGACCCCAGGGCATCCTGTTCGGGCGTAACGTTACCGGCGGCGCCATCCTGGTGAATACCAGGAAACCCGGAGACGAGTTCGAGGCCCGCGTGCGCACCGCGCTGGACGGCGGCGGTGATGGCGGGTTGAACAAGTACCTGATGGGTAGTTTTGGGGGGCCGGTCAGTGATAGCCTCAGCGTTGGTATTACGGCTTACTACAACGATGACGATGGCTGGTTCGAGAACAAGCTGACCGGCGCTGATTTCGGCGCCCTGGAACAGGTGATGGTACGTCCTGTCGTGGTCTGGAGACCCACTGAACGGATGGAACTGGTGCTGCGCTACCAGTACAGCGAAACCGAAGGCGACGGTTCCGCCTCGCAGACGCATACCAACGGTCTCGGGATCGACGGGAAGCCGGCCAACTTTGACCGCGACAGCCATGATTTCTCCATAGACGGGGAAGGTTTCCAGGATTCGGAAACACATTTTGTGGCGGCGGAAATGAATCTGGAGGTTGGCGAAAACGGTGTGATTACCAATATTTTCGGATATCGAAGTTACGAATCGGAGTTGCTGAGCGATATCGATGCCCAACCTGTCAGCCTGTTCCACGGTGGCGCGTCCCAGGACATAGAACAGGTAAGCAACGAACTGCGCTATCACGGCGTGTTCGCCGAACGCGTCAACCTGACCACGGGAGTGTACTATTTCAACAACGATATCAACTACCACGAACGGCGCAACCTGCTGGGCCTGCTGACGCCGGACGGCTCTCCGGCGCTGCTCCAGGACGGCGGCGGCGAATACGAAGTGGAAACCATCGGCGTGTTTGCGGCCGTGGATTATGATCTCAACGATGCAATCACGCTGAGCGCGGGATTGCGCTACACAACCGAGGAGAAGGAGGCCAGGATCGCCACCCTGGTCAGGAACGTGAACTCGCCTTGCAACGTGCTGGACGGCACCTGTCCATACGATTTTACCGACGCTGAAGAGTGGGATAGCTGGTCTCCCAAGGTAGGCATGACTTACCACATTTCCGATACCGCACGCATCTACGCGCACTGGACCCGGGGTTTCCGTTCCGGCGGCTACAACCTGCGTAACACTGCCATCGATACCGTCAACCTCGGGCCGGGCCCGTTCGGCGAGGAGACCGTGGACAACTATGAAATCGGCTTCAAGGCCAGTTTTACACGAGGCTACCTGAGCGGTGCGCTGTTTTTCAATGATATCGAAGATATGCAGCGGGAGATCAACCTGGCGGATCCCTTCTCCGGTGTAGTACAGGTCGTCAAGAATACCGCGGACGCTGAAATACTCGGCATCGAGATGGACGGCGCTGTCAACCTGACGGATGACTTCCAGGCTACCGGTTCGGTCGGCTGGCTTGATGCCGATTACAAGGACGTGAAATTCGATCTCAACAGTGACGGCATGATCGACGGGCGGGACAAGGACCTGGACCTGCCCCGCGCCGCGGAATGGACCTGGAGCCTGGGCCTCAGGCACCACCTTCAGGTCGGTGATTTGGGTCATCTGGACACACGGGTCAGGTATTCCTACCGCGATGAATCGAGCTTCACCGATAACAACCTGGGCTATATCCTGTCGCAGAAGATCCTGGACGCCGGCCTGGACTTCCACACGGAAGGCGGCCATTGGGTGTTTTCAGTCTACGGCAAGAACCTGCTGGATGAAGTCAAGCACGGCGCCGATTCCCAACTCCCGTCAAGGCTGGGACCCATCCCCCTGGGCGGCGCCTACGCGCCCCTGGCCAAGGGGCGGGTCATCGGGGGCGAGGTGATGTTTACGTTCTGAGCCTAGCCCGCCCCCCACAGCAGCAACCCCCCACCGAACAGGAACAGTGTCAGCAGGAAGATCACGAAAGTGTAGCCCATGATCTGGCGCATGTGCAGTCCTGCGATCGCCAGCAGGGGGATGGTCCAGAACGGCTGGATCATGTTGGTCCACTGGTCGCCGTAGGATATGGCCAGCACGATGATTGACGGGTCCACCCCCAGGTTCTGTCCCGCTTCAATGAATATCGGGCCCTGCACCGCCCACTGGCCGCCGCCCGACGGGATGAACATATTGACCAGTCCGGCACAGAGGAAGGCGAAGAAGCTGAGCGTTTCCGGGGTCGCTATCGAGGTAAACCAGTCCGAAATGATGCCGGCCAGGCCGGTGCCCTGCATCATGCCCAGGATGCCCGCATAGAACGGGTATTGTATGAGTACCGGTCCTATTGTCGAACTCGCATTGTTGATCAGGCGGACGTAATGTGATGGCGAACGGGCCAGCAGCAGGCCGGCGCCGAGAAACGACCAGTTCACCAGGTTCAGGTTGAGGTGAAACCCCTTGATGTAGAAACTGTAGCCGATATAGGCAAACAGGGCGATGCCGAGGACCAGCGAGAGGCCGCGCATGCTGTC
Organism: Gammaproteobacteria bacterium; assembly: GCA_965208655.1. Classification (GTDB taxonomy): domain Bacteria; phylum Pseudomonadota; class Gammaproteobacteria; order Eutrophobiales; family Eutrophobiaceae; genus JAAXHV01. The sequence continues at coordinate 262,262 of CBDBPJ010000006.1, read as the reverse complement.
GAGGAACTCGGCAAATGTCCCGTGCCCGGGTGTGCTGCCGGTTTCTTCGGCATGCTCCTCAAGCAGCACCGGGTGGATCTCGATGATGTCCTGATCCCGGGGCCGCATCAACGGACAGACAACTGTGACGATCGCCAGGGTGATCAACGCCAGCAAACCGTTATGCAGGGTGAACACGGTATCGGTGATGGGGATAATGCCGATCTCAGCTTCCAGCAAATGGCCCGGTGTGGCCACAAACAGGCCGGCTGAAGAGGAGTATCCCATGTGCCATATCACAAACCCGCCGTACGCGGACGCGACCAGCAGCGGGTAATGTATCCGTATGCCCCTTGCCACTGCCTGCCTGGCGACCTCCCGCGCCACCGTGGCGCCGGCAATCAGCCCCAGCGACCAGGCAATCAGCGAACCGATGCCGGCGCTGAACGCGACCAGGGCGTAGGCGCCGGCGGCGCTGTCCGGGATGTTGCCGATGCGCTTTAACAGGACCTGCACCCGGTCGGTATGGGCCAGGGCGTGGGCCGTCAGCAGGGTGATGCAGATCTGGGCGGTGAACGCCAGGAGGCTCGGCAGTCCGTCACCCCAGGCGGACAGGGCGCCGGCCGGTGTTGCATCGGCCAGCACCATGGACAACAGGAAAGTGAGAACGGAGAGCAGGACCACGAACACGAACGGGTCCGGGTAGTAGCGTTCTACGAATATTACAAACGGACGCGCCAGTAATTGAAAAAAATGCACTTTTTTATAATTACGAATTAGGAATTACGAATTACGAATTGGAGGTGTTACGTCACTGTGTGTTTTGCTCCGACATTCGTAATTCGTAATTTAAAATTCAAGATTTTTGGGAGTGCGCGGGAACGGGATCACGTCCCTTATATTGGCGGCGCCGGTCAGCAGCATGAGCAACCGTTCAAAGCCCAGGCCGAAGCCGCAATGGGGCGCGCTGCCGTACTTGCGCATGTCCAGGTACCACCAGTAATCCTCCGGGTTGAACCCCAACTCCTTGATGCGCCGGTACAGGTGGTCGTAACGTTCTTCACGCTGGCTGCCGCCGATGATCTCGCCGATGGAAGGCACCAGCACGTCCATGGCCGCGACGGTTCTGCCGTCATCATTTTGGCGCATGTAGAATGCCTTGATGTCTTTCGGGTAATCGAACACGATCACCGGTTGCCCGAAATGCTGTTCGGTCAGGAAGCGCTCGTGTTCGGACTGCAGGTCCTTGCCCCACTCAGGTGTGAACTCGAAGTTTCGTCCCGAATTCTGCAGTATTTCGACGGCTTCAGTGTAGGGAATACGGATAAAATCATTGTCCGCGATATTGTCCAGTGTGGCGGGCAGGGATTTATCGACGAAGCGGCAGAACAGGTCGAGGTCGGTGCTGCACTCCTCCCGCACGAAGTTCACCAGGTAGCGGATCAACTCCTCTCCCAGGTCCATGTTGTCGTTCAGATTGGCGAAGGCCATCTCCGGTTCTATCATCCAGAACTCGGCGATATGACGGGAGGTATTGGAGTTCTCCGCCCGGAACGTCGGGCCGAAGGTATACACGCGTCCCAGGCTGAGACAGTAAGCCTCCACCTCCAGTTGTCCCGAAACCGTCAGGTTCGCCTCCTTGCCGAAGAAGTCTTCGGCGAAATCGACCGCGCCGTTGTGCTTCGGCACTTCCTGCAGGTCCAGGGTGGTCACCCGGAACAACTCCCCGGCGCCCTCGCAATCGGCGCCGGTGATGATGGGCGTATGGATCCAGTTGAAGCCGCGTTCCCCGAAGAAGCCGTGAACCGCCTGTGCCAGCATGGAACGGATGCGGAACATGGCGCCGTACTTGTTGGTGCGCGGGCGCAGGTGGGCAATCGTGCGCAGGAACTCGTCGGAATGGCGCTTTTTTTGCAGGGGATAGTCTTCCGGCGCTGATCCTATCACCTCAATGGCAGATGCCCGGATCTCCCATTTCTGGCCCTTGCCGGGTGATTCGACCAAATCCCCCTGCACCCTGATCGCCGCGCCGGTGTTGACCTGCCTGAGCGTGAGTGTGTCCAGTTCCGCGTCGGCGATGACCTGGATGTTCGCCAGGCAGGAGCCGTCATTCAGTTCGATGAAGGAAAAGTCCTTGGCCTCCCGCTTCGTCCTGACCCAGCCGGATAGCGCCACGTCGCGCGCGGGCCCGGCGGCATTCAACAGGGAGTTAACCGTATTATCATGTTGCATGGATCAGCGTTTCCTGATCAGGGTGATGCCGTCGCCGACAGGCAGCATGCACATGTCTACCCTGTCGTCTTCATGCACCATCCGGTTGAACGCGCGGATGGCATTGGTTTCGGCAGTCTGGTTGTCCGGGTCGGCCACGTCGCCTCCCCACAGCACGTTATCTATAACCATCAGCCCGCCGCTGCGCAACAGGCGGTAATTCAGCGGGTAATAGGCGGAATATTCCTCTTTTATCGCGTCGACAAAGATAAAATCAAAGCTGTCCGACTCGCCGGCCCTCAATAAATCATTCAGTGTGTCCAGGGCAGGGGCAAGGCGCAATTCGATTTTATCCGCAACACCTGCCGCCTCCCAGTATTCTTTCGCCTTGTTGGTATATTCTTCTTTTACGTCACAGGCGATGAGTTTCCCGCCAACCTGCATTTCCCTGGCCATGCACAGGCTGCTGTACCCGGTATAAACGCCCAATTCGATGATCTTCCTTGCATTCAGCATCTTCACCAGGAGTCCCATCAACTGTCCCAGTTCCGGAGAAATCTGCATGCCGGCCCATTTATGCCGGGCGGTTTCCGCGCGGCAGCGCTGCATGACGCCATCCTCCCGTAACGTTACGGACTGATAATATTCATACACCCGGTCGGTTAAATTGATGGAATGTCTGGACATTCTTTCTGCTCGGTAATTTAATAGGAATTATGCTACAGCATATTGAAATTCAGCGTCAGTATCCAGGGAAAATCAGCCTGGTGCAAATGACGGATACGCACATCTCATCGGTTGAGGATGACACGTTGGCCGGGGTTGACACGACCGGAACCCTGGTGGAGGTGATTGCTGCCGTCAAGCGTGAGCAACGCCCGGACCTGGTGTTGCTGACGGGAGACCTGGCCCAGACTGCCACCGAGGACACGTACAAGAAACTGGCTGGGTTGTTGCGTCGTATTGAACTGCCGGTTTATTGTCTGCCCGGTAATCATGACGACCCCGAACTCATGCAGCGATTGCTGAATACCGGTAACGTCAGCACGGCCAACTTTATCACCTGCGGGACCTGGTCGATAATCCTGCTGGATACCCACGAACCCGGTAAAGAGGGAGGTTGTTTATCCGAAACAGAACTTGAGGGCCTTGCTGAAGCCCTGGAACGTTCTACCGGCAGGCATGTGTTAATCTGCCTGCACCACCAGCCCGTGAACATCCACAGTCCCTGGATGGACAGGATGGCGCTGGAAAACGGTGAGGCGTTGTTCCAGGTCCTGGACCGGCATACTAATGTAAGGGGGATCATCTGGGGGCATATCCACCAGGAGTTCACGACTACCAGGAACGGTGTGCTGTTGCTCGGTTCTCCGTCAACCTGCATACAGTTTCGCCCGCAGGCGGATGCAGCCTCGGTCGATAGCAAACCGCCGGCATACCGGACCCTGACACTGGTTGAGGATGGTGATATCCAAACCCGAGTTCATTGGGTGTAAACAATGGGATTTTCCCGGATTTGAAAAATTGTTACCATTGCGTTCCTGCAGTGTTATACGTCAAAATAACAGATATCGGAAATGAGGAGAATTTTTGCAGATGAGCGGCCTTAAATTTACCGAAGACCATGAGTGGTTGCGCCTGGAAGACGACGGAACGGTCACCATCGGTATAACCGATTATGCCCAGGATCAGCTTGGTGATATCGTCTATATCGAGTTGCCCAATGTAGGAGAGTTACTGAGTTCGGGCAGCGAGGCGGCAGTCATTGAGTCCGTCAAGGCCGCGGGGGAGATAAAAGCGGCTATCGGCGGTGAGGTTCTGGCGGTAAATAATGCTCTGGAAGACAAACCGGAGGCGGTCAATATTGACCCAATCGACAGCGGCTGGTTTTTCAGAGTGGCTCCCGATGACGTGGATGAACTGGACCAGTTCATGGACGAGGACGCCTACCAGGAGTTTATCAAGGAACTTTGACTCTATCCCTAACCCTGTTTTACGACGTTATCTCTCAGGTAAACAGGTAATGCCCGGTCTGCGCCGACAAGGCGCCCGGCGTTGTATTCTCTCACCGCCAGCGGCAGCATGTCCCTGGCCAGCGGGTAGCATTCCGGGTCCATGCCGGTAACCTGCCCGTCGAGCACGTCCTCGAGACGCAGCCGGTAGGTTCCCCAGCCGCTTCCGATACCGAATACGTGTTTGTCAACCGGGACCTGGACCGCGTCGGGTGACGTTACCTGCTCTGCTGCCACCGGCCGCAACAGGTTGTCCTGCACATTTTCGTATGCAGCCCAGTAAATTTCGCCCATTCTGGCGTCTATTGCCGGCAACAGGACAGCGGACCGGCTGACTGCGCCTTGCGCCAGCGTTGCCAGCGATGACAGCGGTATCACCGGCAGACCGGCGCCCAGCGCCAGGCCCTGGGTGACCCCGGCGGCGATACGCACGCCGGTGAAGGCGCCGGGTCCCCGGCCAAAGGCAATGGCGTCGAGATCCTGCAGGCCCAGTCCGGCTTCCGCCAGGACGCCATCCACCATCGGCAGGATCAACTCCGCATGCCGGCGCGGCGCGATTTCATGCCGCTCATGGACGGTAGCGCCGGAAAGCAATGCCGCGGAACAGGCCTCGGTCGCGGTATCAAGTGCCAGGATTTTCATATCCGTTTCATTATATTCGCACTCAGGACAGACTCATACTTTTGATTCCAGGCTGGATAATTTACCGGTATGGCGCCGGATTCCGGCTTACGCGGGAATGACGATTGGTTCGTCAGAGAGGCGATAGGTTGTATACTGGCCCGATGTACAATCCGTTTGAAGCATTTATCGGCCTGCGTTACGTCAGGGCGAAGCGCCGTAACCATTTCATTTCATTCATATCCCTGGTATCGATCCTGGGCATTGCCATCGGGGTACTGGCTTTGATCACCGTCCTTTCGGTCATGAACGGCTTCCAGAAGGAGTTAACCGGCCGCATCCTGGCGATGGCCTCCCATGCGACAGTGGTGCAGGATGGTGACGGTATCACCGATTGGCGGGCGACGGCCGCGATTCTGGGACGGCAGCCGGGTATCGTCGGGGTTGCGCCTTATTTCCGCGCGGAAGGGATGCTGGTCCATCAAAACAGGGTGCATGGAACGGTATTGCGCGGCATTGTGCCCGGGGAGGAGAAAACGGTGTCCCTGGTAGCGGACAAGATGGTATCGGGGGACTTTACCGGACTGCGGCCTGGCGAATTCGGCATGATTATCGGCGCCGAAGCGGCCGCGCGGCTGCGGGTCCAGCCGGGTGACACGGTCACGCTGGTTGCGCCCCAGGCCGCGCAGGCGTCCGCCGGTATCCTGCCGCGCTTGAAACGGTTTACCATTACCGGCATATTTACCGCGGGCATGCACGAGTTCGACAGCGGCCTGGCCCTGGTCCACCTGGAAGACGCCTTGCTGCTGTTTGACCAGCCCGGGCCTTCGGGCCTGAGGCTGAAGACCAGCGATGTCATGCAGGCGCCGCGCATCAGCAGGGAGGCTATGCAGGACGTGCCGGGGGATTACGACGTCATTGACTGGACCCGCAGGCATGCCACTTTTTTCCGGGCATTGAAGACGGAAAAGCGGGTTATGACCGTTATCCTGGCCTTGATAATTGCGGTAGCGGCGTTTAACGTCATCGCCACCCTGATGATGGTGGTGACGGATAAACAGGCGGATATCGCCGTACTGCGCACCCTGGGGGCCGATGCGCGCAGCATCATGAAAATTTTTGTAATCCAGGGTGCGGTGATCGGCCTGGCGGGCATTATCCTCGGTGTGCTGGGAGGGGTCTGGCTGGCTGAGAACATAGACGCCATCACCAGGTCGGTGGAACAACTCCTGAACGTGAGTCTGTTCTCACCGGATGTGTATTACATCAGCGAACTGCCTTCCGACCTGCGTTGGCGGGACGTGGCCGTGACCGGGTCACTGGCACTCCTGTTTGCCGTGGCCGGCACGATCTACCCGGCCTGGCGGGCGGCGCAGGTACAACCTGCAACGGCGCTGCGTTATGAATAGGCTATTCAGTTCTTACCAGGTTTTTATCGGGTTGCGCTACGTGATGTCCAGGCGGCGCAACCGGTTCATTTCATTCATTTCACTCGTCTCGGTTTTGAGCATTGCCCTGGGTGTCATCGTGTTGACCACGGTGTTATCGGTAGTCAGCGGTTTTGAGAGGGTCCTGACCGAACACCTGATCGGCATGGAAGCCGAAGCAACGGTTTACGGTTACGGCGACTCGCTGGAGGACTGGAGGAGCGTTGCGGACCGGGCGCAACTGCACCCGGGTATAGTCGGCGCCGCCCCTTTCGTGGAATCAGAAGGCATGGTGACCTTTGATCGGCAGGTCAAGGGTGTGCTGGTGCGGGGCATCCTGCCGGAAGCAGAGCCCGGGGTATCTTTTATCCCGGAAAAAATGATCGCCGGAGAACTGGGCGCACTGGTCCCGGGGGAGTTCCGGGTTATCCTCGGCACGGACCTGATGGATATTTTACAGGCAGACCTGGGAGACCGGGTCACGCTCGTTTCACCCTCCGCCATGATTACGCCCGCGGGGATTATTCCCAGGACCAAGCGCTTTACCGTCGCCGGGGTCTATGATACCGATATGTACGAGTTTGACAGTGTCATGGTGTTCGTACACCTGGACGATGCAGCCCGGTTTTTTCGCGCGGGCAATCCAGACGGCCTGCGCCTGAAAACCAGTGACGTCATGCAGGCGCCCCGGATCAGCCGGGAGGCGTTCCGGGATGTGCCGGGGCGCTACGGTGTGATCGACTGGACTCAGAGGCACGTGAATTATTTTCATTCCATACAAATGACTAAAAAAATGATGTTCGTCATACTCATCCTGATCATCGCCGTGGCTACCTTCAATATCATCTCGACCCTGATGATGATGGTAACGGACAAGCAGGGTGATATCGCGGTGTTGCGCACCCTGGGGGTGACGCCGAAAGGCATCATGAAGATTTTTATCATCCAGGGAGCGACCCTGGGTGTGGCCGGGATACTGCTGGGCGTGGCCGGCGGAGTCGCCCTTGCCGGCAATATAGACAGCATCGCGGCCGGTATTGAGCATTTCCTGCAGGTGAAGTTTTTATCTCCCGATGTGTATTTCATCAGCCGCGTGCCGTCCGACCTGCACTGGATGGATATATTCATCACGGCAGCCGCGGCGTTCGGGCTTGCCGTCCTGGCGACTTTGTACCCGGCCTGGCGGGCGGCGCAGACCCGGCCTGCGGAGGCGCTGCGCTATGAGTAATCCGGTCACTTTAACCTGTACCGGTTTGCGCAAGACCTTCAGCCAGGGAGACCTCCATGTCGAGGTGTTAAAAGGCGTTGACCTGGAGGTGCGCGCCGGCAGTTGCATCGGGATTATCGGTTCGTCCGGTTCGGGCAAGAGCACCCTGCTGCACCTGCTGGGCGGCCTGGACGAACCCAGCGGCGGCGAAGTGACGCTGGACGGCGTCCCGCTGGCGGGACTGTCGGAGGCGGAAATCGGCCGCTGGCGTAACCGGAAACTGGGATTTGTCTACCAGTTTCATCATTTGCTGCAGGAATTCACCGCCCTGGAAAACGTGGCCCTGCCGTTGCTGGTAAGAGGTGAAGCCCCGCAGGCGGCCAGGGACGCCGCAGAGGATATGCTGGCGCAGGTGGGATTGAAGCAGCGCCTGCAACACAAGCCGGGCGAGTTGTCGGGTGGTGAGAGGCAGCGCGCCGCCATCGCCCGGGCGCTGGTGGCCCGGCCGCGCTGTGTCCTGGCGGATGAACCCACCGGCAACCTCGATGAGCACACCGCGTCCCGGGTTTTCAAGGTCATGCTGGAACTGAACAAGATGCACGGCGTCAGCCTGGTCATGGCCACGCACAACAGCCGCCTGCTGGACGGCCTGGACCGGGTGTATGAATTAAGTGACGGGAGATTGCATGGCGGGTGAAAGCAGGAATTACGAATTAGGAATTAGGAATTACGAATTAGGAATTAGGAAGAAAAGAGGGATTTTTCATGTTGTTCAAGGGATTGTTATTCCTATCGGGCGCCGTTCTCTGTACCCGCCTGCCCGCATTGCCGCATATCTGGTTCGCATCCGGGTTGCTTCCGGCCACCTGGCTGATCTGGAAGTTTCCCGGTTTCAGGTTCCCCGGTTACATCATCTGCGGCTTTCTCTGGACACTGTTGAACGCCCACCTTGTGCTTCGGCATGAGTTGCTGCCCGGGGACGAAGGCAAGTCGCTTTACGCCGAAGGGGTGGTTGTATCGTTACCGGAGACACGGGACCGCTCCACCCGCTTCAATTTCCGTATTGACGAACTCAGTCATTACGGCCACACGGTAAAATCAAATCCCGGCAAGGTAAGGCTGAGCTGGTATGAAGGCCGTCAACCGTTACAGCCCGGGGAGAGGTGGAGACTGACGATAAGGTTGAAGCGGCCGCACGGCTACATGAACCCAGGCGGTTTCGATTACGAGTCGTGGTTGTTTCAAAACCGGCTGCGGGGAACGGGATATGTCATTGATGACGAGAACAATACCAGGCTGCAAAAGGCCGCCGGACTGGACCCCGACATCCTTCGGTTTGTCATAAGAAACAGGATCCGGGCGGTGCTTCCGGCCGATGCCCTGGCCGGGTTTATTCCGGCGCTGGCCGTCGGCGACAGGGGCGGTCTCAGCGATGCGCACTGGCAGGTGCTGACCGCAACCGGCACCAATCACCTCATTGCCATTTCCGGCCTGCATATCGGCCTGGTAGCCGGTATCGTCTACCTGCTCGTGCTGCGGGCCTGGGGCCCCCTGTGCCTGTTCTTCCCTGTACTGCCGGGTCAAGTTTCCGGTGTCAGGCCGGCCGCGGCAGCCGCCATGCTTGGTGCGTTGGGGTATGCGCTGCTCGCCGGTTTTGCACTGCCTACGCAACGCGCGCTGGTGATGTTGTGTGTGTATTTCGGCATGAAGCTGTATTATCGCACGGCCGTTTCGAGTGACGTGCTTGGAACCGCACTGTTCGCGGTTCTGGCCATAGATCCGTTTGCTCCGCTGTCGGCCAGTTTCTGGCTGTCCTTCAGTGCCGTTGCGGTAATACTTTACGGGGTCGGCTACCGGGCTCACCTGCAGCGCCGCCGGTTATGGGAATGGGGCAGGGTCCAGTACATCGTCACTATGGGCCTGGTGCCCGTTCTGGCCCTGTATTACCAGGAAATCCCGGTATTCAGCCTGTTTGCGAACATGTTTGCGGTGCCGTGGGTCAGCCTGGTCGTCATACCTCTCGTACTCACCGGCTGCGCGCTCCTGCTCGCCGGGGTGGATTTGCTGCTGGAACTTGCCCTGGCGTCCATGCACGTGTTCTGGTGGGTAATGAACCTGTTCACGGCATGGGAATTCCAGTTGCTCCCGGTCAGCCGGCCCGGGCTGATGACCATGGCCGTTATCAGTGCAGGTATGCTGATCCTGCTGTTGCCCCGGGGGATTACATCGAGGTGGCTGGGTCTGATCTGGCTGCTCCCCTTGTTCTTCACCGCCAAAACCGGGCTGTCATCCGGTGAAGCGGATATGACCGTGCTGGATGTAGGGCAGGGGCTTGCCGTAATCGTGCGCACGCAACGGCATAGCCTGCTTTACGATGCGGGACCCGCCTATGCTTCCGGTTTTAATACAGGCGCGGCGGTCATAGTGCCGTTTCTGCGTGACAAAGGCATAGGAACGCTGGATATGCTGGTGCAAAGTCATGGCGACACGGATCATATCGGCGGGCTGCAAGGTCTCATTGGCGAGCTGCCCGTATCCCGGGTTATCAGCAGTGTGCCCGGGGAGATCCCGCTGCTGCAGGCCGGGGATTGCCTCGACGGTCAAGCCTGGTCCTGGGATGACGTCCATTTCCAGGTCCTGCACCCCGGCAGTACGGAACAGTTATCCGCCAATGACCGTTCCTGCGTGGTACGGGTGGAGACGCGTGGCCTGGTCATGCTGCTGACCGGTGACATCGAGGAGAGAGCTGAACGAAGCCTGCTGCAGCGCCATGGAGAGCGGTTGCGGGCTGACGTGCTCGTGGTCCCCCACCACGGCAGCAAGACCTCTTCGACCCGGGATTTTATCGCGGCCGTGTCCCCGGATATTGCAGTTTTTCCGGTGGGTTACCGGAATCGATTCGGATTACCCGACCGGGATGTAGTTTCCCGCTACCGGGAGCACGGTGCCAGGCTGTTAAGCACGGCTGAGAGCGGCGCGATCCGTATCAAAGTGACCGGCGCCGGATTGCAGGTGACGGCACACAGGGAAAAACAGCGCCGGTTCTGGCATGCTGCAAAGTGATCCGGCTACCTGCTGTACTCCAGCACGCCGTCCTCCTTGACGGGATCGGACAATTTCGGGGCGTAAAACTGAATTTTTCGGATTATGAGGTTTCAATTATACTAGTACCCTTCGGATAAACAGGAGTATCAGGTGCTTGAATTAGTTAAAGCCGGTGGTGTTCTGATATGGCCGTTGCTGTTGTGCTCTATCATTTCACTGGCGATTATCGCCGAACGGTTCTGGTCGTTGCAGACAAAACGCATCCTCTCTGTGAACCTGGTCAAAAAGGTGTGGGAGTGGAATAAAACCGGGACCCTGGACGTACATCATATCGAGGATTTAAGAAGAGATTCACCACTGGGGAGGATTCTTGCGGCCGGCCTGGTCAACCGGGATCATGACCGGGTGGTAATGAAGGAAAGCATAGAGGAAGTAGGGCGCCACGTAGCTCATGACCTGGAGCGCTTCCTGAATACACTGGGCACTATTGCCTCCATTTCGCCCCTGTTGGGATTGCTGGGTACGGTTGTCGGAATGATCAAGGTGTTCGCCGTCATAACGGCCCAGGGGGTCGGTGACCCGGGTGTGCTGGCCGAGGGCATATCCGAGGCGCTGATTACCACGGCCGTCGGCTTGACCGTAGCCATACCGTCGTTGATGTTCTACCGCTATTTCCGCGGGCGGGTGGATGAACTGGTGGTAACCATGGAACAGGAAGCATTGAAGCTGGTCGAGGTGCTGCACGGGGAGAGGGAATGAATTTTCGTTCACAACGGCATAGCGAAACGGAAATCAACATCACGCCGCTTATCGACGTGGTATTCCTGCTGTTGATATTCTTTATGGTTTCCACTACGTTCGAGCGTGAATCAGAGATCAGGATTACCCTGCCGGAAGCCTCTGAAGAACAGGCCGAGGCGAAGCCTGATTTCATTCTGGTCAGGATAGACGCCCAGGGACAAATCTATATCGACGACAACCCATTGCTGAACAACAGGGTATCGGCCATTCACGCGGCGTTGAAAGAACAGGCCCGGGGGGTGACCGACCTGCCGGTTATTATCCGCGCCGATGCGCAGGTCAGCCACCAGATGGTGATCAAGGTGATGGATGCCGCACGCCGGTCCGGGCTGGTCAATGTCACTTTCGCAACGCGCATCCCGGACGATAGTACTGAAGAGTAGCCTGCCTGCCGGATAGAATGGACAGTCAACCAGGCACGCTCCAGTTCCGTATTGAAGCTATCTGGTACGGCCGCCATCCGTTAACCCTGCTGCTGTTGCCTTTCAGCTGGTTATACCGCCTGGGACTTGCCTGCCGCAGGTTCATGTACGCGGCCGGCATACTGCCTGTATGCCGGCTTGCCGCGCCGGTCATTGTCGTGGGAAACCTGACGGTCGGCGGAACCGGAAAAACCCCGCTCATCATGTGGCTGGCCCGCTACCTGCAATCCCGGGCGTACAAACCCGGTATTATCAGCAGGGGCTATGGGGGCGCGTCGCAGCAACAGGTGCGGCGGGTTGAGCCTGACAGCGATCCGGAGCTGGTGGGCGATGAACCGGTGCTATTGGCGCAACGGACCGGGTGCCCGGTTGCCGTCGCGCCGGACCGGGCAAGAGCAGCACAGGAACTGCTGCAACAGGCGGATTGCGATATCCTGTTGAGCGATGACGGCCTGCAGCATACCTCGCTGGCCAGGGATATCGAGATTGTCGTTATCGACGGTGTGCGCCGTTTCGGCAATCGCCAGTGTGTGCCTGCCGGGCCGTTACGCGAACCGGTTGAGCGGCTGCATACGGTGGACCTGGTCGTGGCCAACGGCAACGCGGCAGCGGACGAATTTCTCATGGAGTATGCATCCCTGCCGGTCAGATCCCTGGACGGCAAACAGGAAAGGGAACTGGCCGGTTTCAGGGAACAGACCGTGCACGCGGTCGCGGCAACCGGTAACCCGGGGCGGTTTTTTTCCATGTTGCGGCAAAAAGGCATTAATATTGAAGAACACGCGTTTCCCGATCATCATGGTTTCAGGCGGTCCGATCTTGAATTCGGCGACACTGCTGCCGTAGTGATGACTGAAAAGGATGCGGTCAAGTGCCGCCGCTTTGAACTTGAGAACGCCTGGTACGTGCCGATAGACGTGAATATGCCCGAACCTTTTGAACGAAAACTGAGATTGTTGTTGGAGAAAGTGAAACATGGACAAGAACCTGCTTGATATCCTGGTGTGCCCGGTGACCAAGGGGCCGTTGATATATGACAAATCAAAACAGGAACTGGTATCGGTCGCCGCGCGCCTGGCCTACCCGATTCGTGATGATATTCCCATTATGCTGGAAAGTGACGCCCGCACCCTGTCCCCGGAAGAAGTGGAACACTACAGAAAGTGAAACGGGATTTTTACGTGGTTATACCTGCCAGGTTTGCCGCAAAGCGCCTGCCGGGGAAAGCATTGATAAAAATCGGCGCGTACCCGTTGTTGCAGCATGTGTACCTGGCGGCCGTAAACAGCGCTGCAGCAGAGGTGATCATTGCCACCGATGATGAAAGGATTGAGGCAGCCGCGCTGAGTTTTGGAGCAAGGGTCGTCATGACCTCGCCGTCACACCAGTCGGGAACGGACCGCATCGCCGAGGTCGTAACCCGCCTGCAGCTACCCGGTGACAGTATCATTGTCAACGTCCAGGGAGATGAACTGGGGCTGCCGCCTGCCTTGATCAACCAGGTTGCAGCAAACCTGATGGAGCAGAAAGACGCTGCCATGGCAAGCCTCTACGCGCCGGTTAAGTCGGCAGATGAACTTGATAATCCCAACAGTGTAAAAGTGGTAGCAGATCGCCGGGGCCACGCCCTGTTCTTCAGCCGCGCGCCGATTCCATGGAAAGCGTCCGCTGTCGGAGCTGGTGAGTTGGGTTGCCGGCATATAGGGATTTATGCGTATACCTGCGACTTCCTGAAAACCTATACGAACCTGCCCGTCTGTGAACTGGAACAGGCGGAACGGCTGGAGCAGTTACGGGCGCTGTATCATGGTTTCCCGATCCACATGGAGCGGGCAGTGGAGGAAACCGGGATGGAGATCAATACGCCGGAGGACCTGGAGTTGGCTGAGAAGGCGTATCAAGTGGGAATTACGAATTAGGAATTGGTGCCGGGAAAATTTCATTCCTAATTCGTAATTCCTAATTCGTAATTCTCAATTGAAATTACCTGTTGCGGTAGGTGATCCTGCCTTTTGACAAGTCATATGGGGTCATTTCAACGGTGACGCGGTCTCCTGTGAGGATCCGTATATAGTTTTTGCGCATTTTCCCGGAAATATGGGCGGTGATGATATGGCCGCTGTCGAGTTCCACCCTGAACATGGTGTTCGGCAGGGTTTCGATTATCGTCCCTTCCATTTCAATTTGATCTTCTTTCGGCATGGTTCCTCGCTGTTGAAAAAAATGAATTATGCCTGATAAACGCCTCTTGTACCATAGCTCATGAACAGTAGTGTTTCAGGATATTGATGAATACTTCCCGCGGCATCAAGCTGGCGCCCAGACTCTGCAGGTGCCTGGACTGGACCTGGCAGTCGATGATGCGGAATTGCCGCCTGTTGAGCATTTCCGCAAGGTTTACCAGTGCCACCTTGGAGGCATCAGGCACAAGACTGAACATGGATTCGCCGAAAAATACCCTGCCGATGGCCACGCCGTAGAGACCGCCCGCAAGGACCCCGTCGCGCCAGCATTCGGTTGAAATGCCATGTCCCAGCTTGTGCAGCCTGATATAGGCCGACGCCATGTCGGGAGTTATCCAGGTATCGGTATCGCCGGTGCGCGGGGCCGCACAGTGCCGCACTACCTCAGCAAATGCCCGGTTGAAGGTCACCTTGAATTTTTTCTTTTTCAGGGTCTTGGCCAGGCTGCGGCTGATCTTCACCTGGCCGGGGTCCAGTACGCAACGCGGGTCCGGCGACCACCAGAGAATGGGTTGCCCCTGGCTGTACCAGGGGAAAATGCCGCGTTGATAAGCGTTGAGCAGGGTGCCCGGTTCGAGGTTGCCGCCGATGGCCAGCAACCCGTCCGGATGGCGCAGGGCGGTGGAAACGTCAGGAAAGTCGTTGGCTATGACGTTATCCGCAACACAGAAGAATTGACCATTGGTTGGATGCCCTGTGCCGGGTTGCGCCATAATCAGTCAGTGGTAAGGAAATCCAGCAGCAAACTGTTCACGGCCGCGGGCTTTTCCAGCATAAACCAGTGTCCCGCATCTTCAATGCGTTCATAACGCCAGGGACCTGCTACGTTTATCCTGGCCTCCTGCATCTGCTGTTCCTTGAGAAACGGGTCTGCGCTGCTCCAGATCCCCATTACCGGCATATCGATCAAGGGGTAATTGAGGCCGGAGTGCAGGCCGCCCCAGCCCCGGGTATTGGCGCGATACCAGTTCAGGGCAGCGGTCAGGGCGCCCGGCCGGGACAAATCCCTGATGAAGTGGTCCTGGTCGCCGCTGTGGCGGGTAAGCCGCTTGAAGAAGTCCCAGTCGTTTGCCGTGAGAGCCGTTTCCGCTATCCCGGTTTTGTTGAAGAAATCGAAATACCATGACGCCTCCCGCTGTTCTACGGTATCCCAGCCCGGATTGCCCGAAGAACCGACCGACATGACCACCAGTTGGCTGAAACGTTCCGGTATAAGTGCAGCCATGAACCACGCCAGTCCGGCGCCGAAATCATGGCCGACCAGCCTGGCCCGGCCGCTGCCCAACTGGTCCATGATGCCGATGATATCCGCTGCAAGCGCCTGTATATCATAGTGCTCAACACCTTCGGGCCGGCTGGCGCCGCCGAACCCGCGCTGGTCCGGGACAATGACCCGGTAACCGGCATCAGCCACCGCCTGTACCTGGTAGCGCCATACTTCCCGGGAATCCGGGAACCCGTGCAGGAACACGACGGCCGGGCCTTCTCCGTACACGGTGACCGGGAACTCCAGGCCATTGACCGTCAGGGTGGTGGAATGCGCGGCCATGTCGAAGGGTTCTATTGCTTCCTGTTGCGGCGCGCAAGCCTGGCAGCACAGTAATAAAATAACTGCGCTGACAATGAATTTAGCGAAGCGAATAGTTCGAATCAGCATAAACCGCGTACGGCGCCAATGATTTGTACTGTAAATATGATACGCTAATATTTTCATTTGCCGAAGTATATAAATAAAGCATGACCACCTGAACCTGTGCGGGATTGGTGAGTCTTACTGTATATCAAAATATTGTACGGGCCTGCAGAATGAAACGTCTGATCTACATCGCAATTGGTGCTGTTATTGCCCTGCTGGGCAACCACTATTTCATTACGTCCAGCAAGCCGGACCTGCAGCGTCTCTACATGCAAAGCATGGCAATTGAGGATCAACCACCGGTCGTTTTCATCCACGGCATCCTCGGGAGCAAGCTGAAAGACAGGATGACCGGCAGGGAATTGTGGTTCGGTTCCTTATGGAAACTGCTGTTCGATGAACACGAAGACCTGGCCCTCAGGATTGACCCCGGCACGCTTGAGCCGATACCCGATGGGCTGACGGCTTTTGCCATTGCCGAGAACACGGCGGGCAAGGATTACTACGGCAAGATCCTGCGGACCCTGGAGGGGCCGGGCGGTTATGTAAAAGCGCTGCCGGGACAGGAACTCCGGCCGGGGTCGAGGTATCTCTATACGTTTTATTACGACTGGCGCCTCGATAATGCCGTCAATGCGGCGCATCTTGCGGATTTCATCGAACAGATAAGACAGGATTTCGACAACCCCGATTTGAAAGTGGATATCGTCGCCCACAGCATGGGTGGTTTGATAGCCCGTTACTATATCCGTTACGGCCGCACAGATGTGCTGGGCAGTAATGATTTTCCGGTCAATATGTACGGTGCGGAAAGGGTCAGAAGGATTATTCTGCTGGGTACGCCCAGCCTGGGTTCGGTAGAAATCCTGAACGCGTTTATCGGCGGGATCAAGCTGGGTTTCTCAAGGATCAACACGGAAACCCTGGTGACCATGCCGAGTCTGTACCAGTTACTGCCCCATCCGCTCAACAACTGGCTCGTCACCAGCGAGGGTACCCCGCTGGACCGTGACGTATTCGACGTGAACCTGTGGCGCCGGTTCCAATGGTCGATCTTTGCCGAAGATACCCGCCGGCGCATCCTGTCCAGGTACGCATCGCCCGCTGAAGGTGAGGCTTACCTGGAAACATTTGAGGCCTATTTTGCAAAGTCCCTGGAACGGGCCAGGCGTTTTGTCTGGTCGCTTACCGTGCCCTTGCCCGAAGGACACCCCGGGCTGATCGTTTTCGGGGGGGACTGCAGCCCGACACCGGCCCGGATACTGGTTGAGGAAGTCGACGGCATATCTGAAATACGTATGTATCCGGATGAGGTCACTATGCCGGAGCCGGGTGTGGATTACGACGCACTGCTGCTGGAGCCGGGGGATGCTTCCGTAACCAAGGCATCCCTGTTGGGTCGGAATACCATCGACCCCAGCGTGCGCCGTCATGAATACAGTTTCTTCCCGCTGCACCACGTGTTCCTGCTCTGTGAAGAACACAACAGTCTGACCGGCAACGTCAGCTTCCAGAACAATTTACTGCATTCGCTGTTGTCGCTTGATGAATAGCACCTGTCGAGTTTGCCTATGACCAATACAATTTCACCAATACCGGCTGGTACAAAACGCCGGTATACGACACTGTTGCTCGCGGCAATCAGCTTGCTCCTGTACCTGTGCAGCGTGGCACAGGCAGCGGAATCCAGCGCATTGCAGGATGCAGCAGCGTTGGACCCTGCCAATATCCTCTACCTGGAGCAGAACTGGGACGAGGAGGACAGGCAGTGGTTTTACCATGTTAACCAGGGATCCGGACTGTTATCCTACGACCTGTTTACCCGCCTGGAGCAGCACGACAGCGAGGAGTTGCTGCGTGCTCCCCTCAACATGATGCGCTTCGGTTTCCTGCCCGGGGTGAAATCGGCGCAAAACCCTGATGCACTGGCCATTGGCCTGGCCCGGGACGGCGCTTACGTGGGGCTGACCTGTGCGGCCTGTCACACCCAGCATATCCGTCACAACGGCAAGCTGTTGCGTATCGACGGCGGCCAGGCGATGCTGGACCTGCCGCGGTTCCTGGAGCACCTGGAAAAATCGCTGTCGGCGACGATCAATGACGACGACAAACTGGCTCGCCTGGGCACGCGGTTCTATGGCGACGGGCCTGATGAAGAGGAATTCCTGGAGTTGAAGAACCTGCTTGATACGGAGCATGCGCAGATACGCGACAATAACCATCGTAACCATAGCAGCGTCCCCTACGGTTATACCAGGCTGGACGCCTTCGGCGCGATCCTGAACAAGGGACTGGCGGCAACCGGCGTCGCAGACAATTTCAACGAACCGGATGCCCCCACCAGCTTCCCCTACCTGTGGGACACTCCGCAGCATGACTACGTCGAGTGGAACGGCTCCCAGTCGAACTCGGATATCGGCGCCCTGGCCAGAAATGTCGGTGAGGTCATCGGCGTCTTTGGCCGGGTGGAAACGACACCGGCGACCTGGCTGTATTTCTACGACGCGGGCTATCCCTCAACGGTCCACGCGCGTAACCTGAGGGCCGTGGAAAAGAAAGTGAGCGAACTGCAATCCCCGCGATGGCCGGACTTTTTTCCGGCCATCGACCAGGAACAGGCGGGGCACGGCAGGAGGTTGTACGAGCGCTATTGCCTCAGTTGCCACCAGGATATCGACCGGACCGACCCGGGGCGGCAAATCAAGGTGAGAATGAGCAGCCTGGGCGAGATCGGGACCGATCCGGTAATGGCCGAAAACGTCCTGCAGATGCGGGGGGAAACCGGGATATTCGAAGGCAAACCGCGCTTTTATTTCGTCGGCTCGATAATGGGTGCGGAAGCACCTGCCCTGTTCGTGGCGAACAACCTGATGGGCGGGGTACTGAGGAACAACCCGCTACAGAGCCTGCTGGCGATCAGGGACGCCAAGGCGATGGGGCATCCCGATATGATACACCCGCCCAAATACCTGGACGGAGAGATACTGGAAGCCGGGGAGGAAGTGTCCGACCGGGCATTGCTGGCGTACAAGGCCAGGCCGTTGAACGGCATCTGGGCAGGCGCGCCGTACCTGCATAACGGGTCGGTGCCGAACCTGTATGAACTGCTGCTGCCGGCCGCCGCGCGCAGCGAGACGTTTTACATCGGCTCCTGGGAATACGATCCGGTAAAGGTTGGCTACGTGGACCGGCCTGAACCGGGCGCGTTCCTGCTAGACACCAGCCTGCCGGGCAACAGCAATGCCGGACACGAGTACGGTACCGGCGGGGATGGACTGGCGTCCCTGAGTGAGGCGGAAGTGTGGGCGCTACTGGAATACCTGAAAACGCTATAGTGAGACTTGAACATCAGTGCTTATGAAACACCTGAAAGTTGTTTTCGTATTGGTTCTTGCCGGCGCGCTTGCGGCTTGTTCTGAAGTTGATGTAAGCGAGGAGGTTTTCCGGGATGACGAGGCGGAACAGGGGGAAGCCACCAGGGTTGCTTTTCAGAAGCTGGTAGAGGATTACCGGACCGCGTACGTGGCAAGG
The DNA here is from genome assembly GCA_965208655.1 of Gammaproteobacteria bacterium. Classification (GTDB taxonomy): domain Bacteria; phylum Pseudomonadota; class Gammaproteobacteria; order Eutrophobiales; family Eutrophobiaceae; genus JAAXHV01. The sequence continues at coordinate 243,127 of CBDBPJ010000006.1, read as the reverse complement.
GGCGCCCATGCCAAGGCCCATGCCTGCCTGCGGGCCTATTTCGATGTATTGACGGATATCCGTAGCGACAATCGTTATGGCGTGTTTGCCGAACCGGGCAGGCGTTACAAGACCTGGGTGCGCTTTTCCAACGGTCATTACGACCTGAACACAAGCCAGGATTATGAAAACGACGCCAGGGGCATGGCGCTCAAGCTGATGGAAATAGACGGGCAACCCCTGGAGCAGAGTGACGCCAACAATGTCACCCAGGATTTCCTGATGGCCAATGCTCCGGTCTTTTTCGTCAGGAATATGCCCGATTACAATTTTTTTGTCGCCAACCCGGAAAACCTGAATGCGTTTTTCTTCCCGGACCGGAATCCGTTCAACTGGCGTATCAGGGAACTGTTTGCGGGAAAACGCCTCCTCTCCCCACCGCCGGCCAGTATTCTGGACCCCGTGTATTACAGCATTACCCCGTACAAGCTGGGCCCCCGTAATATCAAGTTCAGCGCACGCCCCTGTCATCAGCGAGACGATACTGTGCCGGTCGCAGACGAGCAGGGCGAGGCGGATTTCTTGCGGGAACAACTGCAGGAAGAGCTGGGCGAAACGGCGGCATGCTACATCTTCCAGGTGCAGGAACAGCGAACCGACAAGGGCGGCATGTCCCTGGACGATGCGACCAGGGAATGGTCTGAACAGGACGCCCCGTTTGTCCCGTTGGCCACGATTACCATTCCGCAACAGGATTTCTCCGCTACGGAACAGGCCCAATTCTGCGAGAACCTGTCATTTGCGCCGTGGCACGCCCTGCCTGAACACCGCCCGCTGGGACAGTTGAACCGGCTGAGAAGACACGCCTACCCGGCCTCATCCGGATACCGCCACGAACAGAACCAGGCGGACGTCCCGGACGCCCTGGCGTACTGGGAATCAAGAATTAAAAATTACGAATTAGGAATTACGAATTAGGAATTGGTGGAAGGTTGATGTGTCATTTCATTCGTAATTCTCAATGTTTAATCCTCTTTAAAAGGAAGGTGTGCTTCAAGGGATTGAACGTAAGCGTTCATTTGTGCGGATTCCTGTTCCAGGAAATTATCGACTGCAGCGCGGAAACCGGTGTGCCGGATCCAGTGGCCTGACAACGCCAGGAACGGTTCGAACCCCCGGTATAATTTATGCTCCCCCTGGACACCTGCATCAACCCAGCTTAGCCGGTTTTCCAGGCAATACTCGATGGTCTGGTAGTAGCAGAGTTCAAAATGCAGGTTGGCCAGGTACCTGTCGCAGCCCCAGTGCCTGCCGTACAAGGTGGTATCGCTTAGCATGGCAAAGGCGCCGGCGACGTACTCCTTGTCCTGTTTTGCCAGTATCAGCAGGGTATTTTCCGGCATGGCCGTACTCAGGTGGTGAAAGAACTCCAGTGTCAGGCGGGGGCTGCCCCAGCGCCTGTGGAACGTACTGCAGTAAAACTCGTAGAATACGGCCCAGTGTTCTTCTGAAATATCCTCGCCGCGCACGCGTAAAATTTCGACATTCTTCTCCTTGATCGTCCTGCGCTCCCGCTTTATCTGCTTGCGCCGCCTGGAAGTCAGTCCCTGCAGAAAGTGTTCAAAATCGTCATAGTTGCGGTTGTGCCAGTGGAACTGGCAGGTCTTGCGCAGTAACAGGCCGCTGTCCGCCATGACTTGCTGGTCATCCTGCCCGGTGAACAGGCAATGGAATGAAGACAATTGCGCCCGGTCGGCCAGTTCCGTCACCGTTTTAATGATTAACGTCCTGATCTCCCGGTCCTTGCCTGACGACGGGTTTACGAGAATGCGCGGGCCGCATACGGGGGTGAAGGGGATGGCGGATACCAGCTTGGGATAATACCTGCCGCCGGCCCTTTCGTAGGCGTCGGCCCAGGCCCAGTCGAACACGAATTCACCGTGAGAGTCATCCCTGATATACAGGGGCATCGCCCCCAGCAGGCTGTCTCCGCCTGTTACCAGCAGGTGGCAGGGTGTCCAGCCGTGCCCTTCCAGGCACCCGAAGCGTTCCAGTCCGTTCAGGAAATCATATTTTAAAAACGGGTTGCCGTTGCTACCCAGCTGGTCCCATTCCGATTTGGCAACCTGGTTCAGGCTGTTTGTCTGTTTGACGGTAACTTCCATGGTTACTGCAGGAGTCCCCGTTACCGCATGGAGACTGTTGCCTTACTCTCCACCCTTGGTGTACAGCGGGAAGGGCATGATGTTTTTTCCCGTATCGTCGTATTCCGTTATCTTGGCGGTGCCCTGCTTGTCCATTTCGTCAATCCGGACGACCGAATGCATGGGAATGTAAGTGCGGGTGACGTGATTGAACTCGGATTTCAGGTTTTCTTCCGTGGGATCGACCACCAGCGCATTTTTTCCTCCGAATACCAGGTTTTCGATCTCGACAAAACCGAACATCGTTCCTTGATGGACGTTACGGGCATAAATCTCGTAGATCTTTCCCTGATTATGAAATATTACTTTGTAAATCGGTTTTTTTGACATGGTTTCTTAATCGGAAAGTGCGCAAACACCCGATTTTATCATAGATTAATCATTGTTGAATTCGGCATGGAACAGTTTGGCCGTCGATGCGAAGAATTTATCCATAAATGATCTTTTGCGCGCAAACCTGATCTCGTAAATATCGGCGGATGCTGCTGCATCACTCAGGTAGTCGTCACTGGTCTGCAGCGCATCCACGAGGCCCCGTTCCAGGGCTTTTTTGCCCAACCAGTGTTCTCCCGTGGCGATCTCTTCCACGTCGACCTGCCCGCGGTTTTCACGCACAAACTGTTTGAACAGTTCGTGGGTTTCTTCAAGCTCCTCGCGTAATTTTTCCCGGTCTGCTTCCGTGTTCTCGCCGAACAGGGACAAGGTGCGCTTGTATTTGCCCGCGGAGATTTGCTCAAAATCAATATCGTGTTTTTTCAGCAGCTTATGAAAATTGGGCACCTGTGCCAGCACCCCGATAGAACCGATGATCGCAAACGGCGCGGCGATTATCCTGTTGGCGACACAGGCCATCATGTAGCCGCCGCTGGCTGCAACCTTGTCGACGGCCACCGTCAGCGTGACGTTTTTATCCCGTATCCTCTGCAACTGGGATGCGCCAAGCCCGTAACCATGCACCGTGCCGCCACCGCTTTCCAGGATCACCAGGACCTCGTCCGTAGCGGCGGCAGTCGTCAGGATGGCGGAAACCTCTTCCCTCAAGGAGGCGACCTCATTCGCCCTTATGTCGCCTTTGAAATTGATCACAAAAATACGTTTTTTGTCATCCGCGTCCGATTTTTCCGCCTTTTTCCGTTTCTCCTTATGCTCTTTTGCGGATTTTTTATAACTTCCCTTCGGCAGCGTTGCTGCTTCCAGCAGCAGTTTCGCATGGTCAAACTTGTCGTTGACGTGCTTGACTTCAAGGTGTCCCTCTTCAGCGACCCGGCTGCGCATCTTCAGCATGACGATAACGAAGGCGACGGCTGCAACAGCTGCGATGACCGTTCCGAACTTGACCAGGAACAATCCATACTCATAAATAAAATCCATCCACATTGATTAAGTTTCTCTTGAACAATTGTTAACAAAGGTGTGAATTATACCCCGAATACGGATATATTCTCTTGTCGGTACAAGTTTCAGGATTTCAGGTACAGAAATGTCCAAGGTTAAACCGTTAACGCGCTCCCTGCCTTTTCTGCGGCCCTACAGCGGCAGAATTCTGTTCGCGTTTACCTGTCTGACCATCGCCGCCCTGGCCGCGCTGGCGATGCCGGTCTCCATCCGGTTGGTGGTCGACCACGGCTTTTCCGGCGAAAATGCCCAGACCCTCGATATCTATTTCATCGCGCTGCTGATTTTGTCGCTGATCTACGCCTTGTCCTCGTCATTGCGCTATTACACGGTGATGTGGATCGGTGAGCGGGTGGTCGCGGATATCCGCTCCGCCGTCTACGAACACGTCATTAAAATGGACCCGACATTCTTTGAGGTTAATAAGTCCGGTGAGGTCCTCTCCAGGCTGACCACCGATACCACCCTGGTACAGTCCGTGGTCGGGGCCGGCATCTCCATCGCCCTGCGCAGTTCATTTATCCTGGCAGGCAGCCTCGTCATGTTGTTTGTCACCAATTCCCGGCTCAGCATGCTGTTGTTCGGTTTATTGCCGTTAGTCGTATTACCGGTATGGTTCTACGGAAAGAAAGTAAGAATACTGTCCCGTGAAACGCAGGACCGGGTGGCCGATTCCAGCGGGATTGCCGGGGAAGTGCTGAATGCAATACACATCGTCCAGGCATTCACGATGGAATCGTTGCAAAGCCGCCGTTTCAGCGACGCCGTGGAACGTTCCTTCCAGGCGGCGCGGCGGCGCCTTTCCGTTGGCGCGCTGCTGTCCGGCCTCATTGTTCTGACCGCGTTCAGCGCCATCGTCATCGTGTTGTGGACCGGCGCCCGTTTCGTCATAGACGGCAGTATCTCCGCCGGTACGCTGGTACAGTTCCTGTTTTATGCGACGCTGGTCGCGGGTAGCACGTCGGCGCTGGGGGAGGTCTGGAGCGACGTACAGCGGGCTGCGGGGGCCATGGAAAGGTTGATGGGCATCCTTGATCAGAGGCCTGCTATCACCAGTTCCGGCGAAAGCAGGCCGTTTCCCGCTGCCGGCAAAAACCACCTGGTCATGGAAAGTGTCAGTTTCAGTTACCCCAGCCGTCCCGGGCAGCTTGCGCTGGACGGATTTTCCCTGGATATCACCCCCGGCGAGACCCTGGCCCTGGTGGGACCTTCCGGCGCCGGCAAAAGCACGGTCTTCCAGTTATTGCTGCGGTTTTATGATCCCGGCTCCGGTACTATCCGGCTGGATGGTGTGGATATCCGTGATGCAGACCTGCGCAAGTTGAGGAAACGGATCGGCATCGTGCCCCAGCAAACGGTTTTATTCGCCGGCAGCGTCCTGGAAAATATCCGCTTCGGCAATCCGCAGGCAACGGACGAGGAGGTCGTCAATGCGGCTGAGGCGGCCCATGCCGACCAGTTCATCGGTCAACTGCCCCAGGGCTACCAGACCCTCCTGGGTGAGAAGGGCGCCCGCTTGTCCGGCGGCCAGCAACAGCGTATCGCCATCGCCAGGGCCGTATTGAAAGACCCGCCCATATTACTGCTTGACGAAGCCACCAGTTCGCTGGATGCCGAAAGCGAGAGCCTGCTGCAACAGGCATTACAGGAACTGATGGTAAACCGGACGGTGATCGTCATTGCCCACCGCCTGGCCACCGTAAAAAAGGTGGGCAGAATCATCGTGATGGACAAGGGCAGGATGGTGGACAGCGGCACCCATGACAGCCTGACGGCCAAGGAGGGGATCTATGCGCGCCTGGCTGAACTTCAGTTTGACTGAACCAACAATTTCAAAGATCCAGATAACAATAATCGGAGGATGCATTATGGCCGGAGTTAACCTGCAACAACCACGTTACGGCAGGAAAATCATGTCGCTGTTTCTGATGAGCCTGGTCGCGCTGGCGTCACACGGAGCAGATGGGCCTGCGAGCCCATGCCACCAGTTCTACCCTAATGTCCCCGGTGAGACGTTGCTTGATAACGATACTGTCGTGGTGCAGAGATTCATCATTCCGCCCGGACAATGGGAAGGTGTCCACGCACATCCGCCGAATCAGCTTTATATCCATGTCAAGGGCGGTGAGTGGACGGTTCGTTTTGGAGATAAAACCGAGACTTCGGTATCGCCCGATGGTGAGGTTGGCTGGAGCGACGAAGGGCTTGGACTGGAAGCGGACCACGAGTCCCGGAATTCCGGTGATGAACCGATCGATCTGATCTGGGTTGCGGTAAAACCGGGGTGCATGGCCGGTCCATGAGGAGGTATCAGGAATTGCCGGAAGCGTTCCGGTAAAATCAGTCGAGTCTGACCCCATTGATTATTCCACGTAGGGGATGAACCGGCCCAGGATGATGACACCGAGCCAGAACAGTAGAGACAGTGTGGAAACCGTCTTGATGTCTGTTCCTGCCTCTCCACCTTCTGTCTGCACTGAATTTCCGCGGACTGCCAGGGCAAAATACAACGCGTTCAACCCGGCCAGCAGGATAAACAGCAGCTTTATCCGGAAGGCGATGTTGGGGTAGTAACGGAACGGGTCGCTGAAAAAAAACATGGTGCCGGTTACCAGGTTGATGCTGAAACCGGCCAGGGACAACCGTAAATATTTGTATACCGCTTCAACCGGGAAGCCGCGGACAACACCCAGCAACCTGCAATCCACGACCAGCAATGACCCGATGAGCAGGGAAAGTCCCATGAAATGCAGGATTTCAGCCATGGGGAACAGCCAGATACTCTCACGCATCAACTGGCCTAATGCAGAGGTTTCAATTCGTAACAGGATGTCATACATACGCTTTTACCCCGTCAACACAAACCTGTCAGGAACAGATTTGGACGTCCGAAGGATGCCCGTAGGGTGTGTGCCAGGGAAGTCACACATCAAATTCGATATACGCGATTAAGCGTCCCGCGATAATCGCGCCGGCCCAGAACGCGACAGAAAATCCCGCAATCAGCTTCGCCCTGGCGGGCATCTCAGGCGGGACTGCCGGTACGGAAGCGGCTTTACGCAGTTCCCGCACAGCCAGCCAAACCGACACAGCCCCGAAGCTGATGAGTGAAATCTTTATCCAGAACACAGGGTGATAAAAAAACTTGACGGGGTCGCCCGTGAACAGCGCCAGGCCGGTCAGGGCATTCAAGGCAAGGCCTGCCCAGGCGATGACGGACAACCTGGAAAGAAGGGTGAAGGGCACGCTGCGGGCAAACCCGAGAATGCGCAGGTTGATCATCACGACCGTGCCGGCAACGGCCGCCATGCCCACGGCATGACACGCCAGGATAACCGGATAACCCCAGATGGACTCCGCCACCCAGGTTCCCAGTGCGCTGTCCTGCAGCCAGATTAAAAACTGCACGGTATTCCTTACGTCTTGTTGTACCAATGGGAAAGGTATTGTTTCATGGTTTCCCCCTCGGACAGCGCAGCGCTGCAGCCTATGTATAAATCAGGCCGGACAAGGCCACGCCAGGCAACCGCCGCAGGTTGCCGCGGAACGAAAAAAATGATTGATCTACCTGGCGTAGTAAGTCCCCGCCAATGCCAGGGCGACACTGATAACCAGCCCTGCAAAAGCCTTGAATGCATCCGTTCCGATAAGTTTAAGCGAATCCTTGAGAGGCCGGTTGCCAAGCTGCATCGTCATGGCGATCTCCCGTCCCGCGAGCAGGCCCAGGAACACCCACGTCGTGCTCATCGGCATGTGGCTCCATTCCTTGAAGACCAGCAGTATCAGGCCGTAGACGAAGTCAACGATGGTGGCCGAACGAACATCGCCGGTCATCGTTTTCCTGGTAACGATCTGCTGGATATGGCCGCCGCGATGGTAGTAAATAAAGCCCTGCATCAACAACAGCATCAGGATAGAACCAAGCAGCCAGCTTAATTCGATCTGGCGCGGCGCGAAAACGTATATATTGGCCAGATCCTGGATCAACCACTGGCTCCAGAGGAAGGCCGTAGAGGTCCATTGCAACACGACCCAGTGCGTTGCAGTTGCTTCTTTGGAGTTCAGGTTGTTACTCAGGTAATTGGTCAGTTTCCGTATGGCCCAGTAGAGGAGGATGGCGACGATGAAGGCAATGAAGTAGCCGGATAATGACTTGACCAGCATGGCCTCGATGTTGCGCGGGACAAATACGCTCAATATCAGGAAGGTCGTACTGACCGGGACCCCGAAACGGGTCAGTACCAGGAGTGTGGCCGGCGCCAGGACGTGCAGCCAGTTTACGCCGCCTTGCGGTTCGGGGAAAGCCGTCAGCCGGCCGTAAGCCACGTCGCCGTCGTTGGTAAACCATCCGTACAGCAGGACCGCGACGAGAATGCTGCTGGAGTAGATCCAGAGAACCCACCAGGGCCGATGGCGGTTGGAGGCGAGGAACGTGCCCAGGGTCTGGATTGAATCGTTGGATACTACCGAATAAGCTGCCAGGGCAAAGCCCAGAATCATCAGAATTTCTGCCAATGGCATTTTATCGTCCCAAGGTTAGTCCGGTTATTGCACCGGATTTCTTGTTATTGACTTAATTTACTTGTCGACGCAGGCATCCTGCCGCCAAAATTGGGAGTATCATATCAATAAAGTCACTCACGCGTACGACAATATGACTTCTGGGATATAAGTATGGCAGGAACACGCGATGTCTCCGGCTGGCGTTCCCGGTTCCCTGAACTCGGGGTTGAACCGCTCTCTATCGAGCCAATCGTATCGGACGACCTGTTTGAACTTGAGCGGGAGAGAATTTTCAAGCGGCTATGGCTGAAAGTCGGACGGGTAGAGGAATTACCCGACCCGGGCTGTTTCAAGGTCAAGCGGGTCGACGTGGCCGGGACGTCTGTAATCCTGATCCGGGGCAAGGACGATACCATACGGGCATTTCATAACGTATGCCCGCACCGCGGCAATCGCGTGATCCCGGAAACAGACAATGAAACCTTCGGCAGGGCGCGCGCGGATTACCTGACCTGCCGCTTCCACGGCTGGGTGTTTGACAGCACTGGCACAGTCCGTAACGTGCCTTCCCTGGATAAATTTCCACCCTGGTTCGACCAGTGCGATTATGGACTAAAGCCGGTCTCATGTGACGTCTGGGAAGGCTTTGTCTTTATCAACCTTGACCCTGAACCACGCCAGGGTCTGGTCGATTATCTTGACGGTATGGCGTCACACTTTGCCGGTTACCCGTACCACGAGGGAACCGCCCATTACCGCTACACCGCTGAGTTCAACTGTAACTGGAAAGTTGCCCTGAATGCGTTTACCGAGGCCTACCACGTAGAGACCATCCACGCCAACACCTTGCCCTGGTACGCCAAGATAGATCATGAAGACCTGAAGTTTTTTGGCCCACACAGGACATCGACCTTGTATATGCGCCTGGTTGAAGGAGCCAGGGTAGCCGAGCCTGCCCCCGTGGATGGGTTGGCTTTGAGGATAATGCAGAATTCGACGCGCCAGCAGTTCGTCATGGATAAATTACCGGCCGGCATCAATCCCGACAGGCGCGGGAATTTTTTGTTCGAGTTGCCCACCTTCTTTCCCAACTTCATGATACACGTGTATTCCGGCGGTGGTGGCGACCCCGGCATGCTGTATTTTACACACCAGTTCTGGCCTTTGGCGGTGGATAAAACCCTGTGGGAGACCACGCGTTACTGGCGGTCCGCGGCAAACGCGAGTGAATACTTCGCCATCGCTTATGCAAACGCTATCCACAGGAATGCGCACCTTGAAGATACGGCGACGATGGAAGATACCTTCGCGGGCCTTCAGTCTGGTGTGCTTGAGCATATGCCGTTGATGGATGACGAAGTCATGCTCCGTCACCAGGACCGGGTCTGGCATGAATTCATGGGTCTTGAGAAGAGCCGGCCATGACTGAACGACATCACTTGCCCGCCCTGTTCGCCAATCTCGAATACCTGGTGGAACGATGGGCCCTGCCGACGGAAAACCAACGCTCGACCAAACGCTGGTCGACTTCCCGGGAAGAGTTTCAGGAACTCTACGATGCGATGGTTCCCCGGATAAATGAAATTCTGGACTACCTTGATCAATTCTCGTTGGAGGAAATGCCGGAAGATGCAACAGTGCTCTTTCACCTGTCGCTGGCACTGGCTGAAGCCGCGCCCCACATCGAATTCTACAAAGGTGCGGCAAAAGTTCCCCACAGTTTTGACGCACGGCGCATGCTGGCGACCAGGGGGGATGCGCCCGACCCCAATCATGATATGAGTCCCTCGCAACTGGCCGCGTTCAAGCCTCTGCCGCCATAATCGGGGCTCTAAACTTCAGGTACTCATGGTTTGAGTAGTTTCGATCATTTCTGGCAACAGGCGGTGGACTTGATCTGGGGGCTGCCCCTGGTCCTCATGGTTATCGCCGCGGCGTCGTATTTCGCTTATCTCAGCCGCTTGCTGCCGTTCCTGCGCCTGCGTCATACCTACGACCTGTTGCGGGGCAGGTTCAGCGACCCCGACGACCCCGGAGAGATCCCGCATTTCCAGGCGTTGTCGTCGGCATTATCCGGCACTATCGGCATGGGCAATATCGCGGGGGTGGCTATCGCCATCAGCATGGGCGGGCCGGGCGCCATTTTCTGGATGTGGGTGGCAGGTCTGCTCGGCATGTGTACCAAGTTCTTCACCTGCACACTTGCCTGCATGTACCGGAAACAGGATGAAGACGGCATCGCACAGGGCGGCCCCATGTATTTTATTGAAACGGGACTGGGCCCGGGTTTCAAACCGCTTGCCCTGATGTTTGCCGTTTGCGGCATGGTAGGCTGTTTACCCCTGTTCCAGGCCAACCAGCTTGCCGGCCTGTTGCAAGCCGAATGGGAGGTCGATCGAACGGTTACCGGCCTTATCGCAACGGTGTTTGTGGGAGCCGTGATCCTGGGCGGCATCAAACGGGTTGGCGTGGCGACGTCGCGACTGGTGCCGGGCATGTTCATCCTTTATTTTTTCTCGAGCATACTGGTGATTGTCACCCATTACGAGGTAATCCCCGCCTTGTTTGCCGATATATTCCGGGCGGCATTCGGCGGCCAGGCAATCCTGGGCGGAGCGGCAGGCCTCACATTCAAGGAGGTGCTGGTGACCGGGATCAAGCGCGCGGTTTTTTCCAACGAGGCAGGAGTCGGAACCGAAGCCATGGCCCATGGCGCGGCGCAGACCAGGGAACCGATCCGTGAAGGACTGGTCGCCATGCTGGGTCCGTTTATCGACACGATTATCGTCTGTACCCTGACTGCACTGGTGATACTCAGCGCCGACGTCACGCCATCGGGCAACGGTGTTGCGATGACGGCCGATGCCTTTGAACAGACCATGCCTTACCTGGGCAGCGTTGTTCTCCTGGTCACTTTTTCCCTGTTCGCCGTTTCCACAATGATCACGTATTCCTATTACACCGTGAAATGCGCGCGCTACCTGTTGGGCAAGCGCATGGGGAGCCGGTATGTATATGTTTACCTGCTGCTAATCCCTGTTGCCGCGAACTGGAGCCAGGCTACCGCGGTAAATATTATCGACACGGCCTTTGCGTTGATGGTTATTCCGACACTTACTGCAACAATATTGCTGGCGCCAAAGGTCGTGGAAGAAATGCGGCGTTATTTCAGGGAATTGGGATGATGCAGTGCCGACGCAAAGCAAAGACGGGATAGATACCTTTTTCTTGCGTTTCTGTCGTATCATTCATATATTGCCTCTCATCGGGAGAGATGGCCGAGTGGCTTAAGGCGCACGCCTGGAAAGTGTGTATACGTTAATAGCGTATCGAGGGTTCGAATCCCTCTCTCTCCGCCAGTGTATTATTATAATATATTGATATTAAAGGAATATTTTTAACAGGCAAAGTGGGCTATCACTTTGCCTGTTATTTTATGTGGCCGATGGATTGGTGTTTTAGGGAATTTTCTAAATGTCATTTCCCCTTCGGATTGTAGGATGACCCTGTGAATCGAGTCAATTCGGCGTTCCTTGCTGTCCCACGTGATTGCTTAACGGATCAATAGCTCAGGCATATCAAATCCACAAGCTGAGGCTGTGGATCATAATTTTTAATGCCCCAATTCCAGGCAAATGAAACAACAGTCTTGCAATTCATAATGCAATTGATTACATTTTATTTATGATTGAGATGTAAGACTAAGGGAAGAGTCTCTGGCGGGGAGGTGCAAATTAGCCTGGTAATGGTCTGGAAACACAACTCACAGAACTGCAATGACCGATCGTCAAACACGTCACGGGTATGCAAAAGGCTCAAGTGGAGGCAAGGGCTAAAACGCGCCTGCACCAGTTTGTCCGGAGGTCTTTTCCGCGACCCGATCCGTATCGTTGCCGCGGGGGTTGCCTTTGCCATGGGACTATCGATCGTGTTTCCGGTCCTGGGTTTAAATGCTCAACCCCGCCATCTTCCCGCCGCTCCCGAGAAACTGGTGGCGTATTCAGATATGAATGCGCCGGGCAGAGTCTGGCTGTCCTGGAATTCGCCGCCGCATCCCGATGGCGCGGTAGCGATCACGCACCACGAATACCGCTACAGGCTGTCCCTGTCGCACAACCGGCTTTTCGGCCTGCCGGCGGAAGTATTTGACGGGCTGACGGTGCTGGAGGAACTCCGGTTGGGCGGCAACAGCCTGGCTAAGCTTCCGGCGGGGCTCTTTGCCGGGTTGCCGGCGCTGCAGGTACTCGATTTGAGAGCAAACCAGCTCACCGCGCTGCCCGACGGAATTTTTTCAGGCCTCACGAACCTGCGTGCGCTCTACCTGGAGGGCAATAGCGCCGATCCCATGGTGCTGGCCGTTTCCCAGGAACTGGATGATCAGGACCGGGTCAGGGCGCTGGCGCCGGCCGCTGCGCCGTTTGACGTCGTGCTCACGTTGAGTGTGACGAACGGGAGCCTCTCCGGCGGTGTGAACACGCTCACGATACCCACCGGCGCCACCGCGAGCGCGCCGCTGCAGGTGAACCCGGATGTCCGCTCCCTGGACACAACCGTGGAGATCGTTGCGCTGCCGTTGCTGCCCGGCGCTGCGGGTTTTGCCTACAGCTACCGGCGGATCCGGGTGGACAGCGACGGCGTGGGCAACCCCACCGATGTCGGGTCGGACCGGGATACTTATACGCTGGTGGCGGGTGACGCGGGCAGGAAAATCAAGGTGCAGGTGAGTTACACCGACGACGCCGGCAACGCTGCGGAGATCGGTTTCGGCATGGAGCTGGGCGGCGGGCTGCGCTATGCCGACCCGCTGCTGGAATTGACCCTGGAGACCCGGGCCAGGGGCCTTATTGCCCATGAGGACGGCGGGTATGAGGAATGGGGCTTGTCCGGCAGCGTGCAGGTTGACCCGGGCCGTGCCGGGCGCGGGCTGATGCTGAGCACTTCGCTGCCCTGGTGAGAGTAATGTCCCATGTCTGACGACTATACCCGGGACAGTTCAACCACCGGCGTCCTGCTTGTCGGCGATTCGGCAACCGGCGAGGTTGAGACCGGGGGCGATATCGACTGGATAAAGGTCAGGTTGCAGGCGGGCAAGACCTACCGCATCGACCTGGAGGGATTGCCGACCCGGGCCGGAACCCTTCCTGATCCGAAACTGCTCGGCATCCACGACAGCCGGGAGGCGCTGCTTCCGGACACGCAGAACGATGATGGCGGAGTCAGGCTTAACAGCCGCATGTTCTTTACCGCCGACAGGTACGGAGACCATTACATAGCCGTCGGAGCCAGGGGCAACGGGGCAGGCACGTACAAACTGCTGGTTGAGGAAGTCAGCACGGACGACTACCCGGCCGGAGAGTTCGGCGCCGTCAGCGTCGGGGGGGCGACGAGGGGGGAAATCGAGATGCCGGGCGATAAGGACAGTTTCGAGATGAGGCTGGAGGCCGGCAGGATCTACCGCATCGAGATGGATGGATCCCCGGTCGCCGGGCGGCAGATAATCGGCAGGTTGTCCGACCTGCGCGATGAGCAGGGCAACTTGGTCACCGGTTATCACAGGGAAGATCCCACCCGCGTGTCCTTCAGGCCAGGGGAGGACGGCGTCTACACCATTAAGGTCGGCAGCACCACGGACGACACGAGAAATACCGGCAGTTACGCACTATCGGTACGGGACATCACGCACGCAGATGACATCCCGGTCGGCACCTACGGCGCGCTGACAGTTGGCAATCCGGTCCCCGGGGAGATAGAAAGACGCGGCGAAAGCGACTGGTTCACGTTCACGCTGGTGGCTGGCGCGCTGTACCAGGTGGACGTCAGAGGCAGCGAGACCGGCAAGGGAACCCTCGCTGATCCGTACCTGCACGGCATCTACCGGGATAACGGGGACGGTGATTACGGCGAAAAGCTCGCAGATTCCGCCGACAACGACAGCGGCGCGGGCTTGGACAGCCTGGTACTGGTACGCGCACCGGAATCGGGAGACTACTATCTTTCCGTCGGCGCTTATTACACGAGAGGCACCGGAACCTACACTGTATCGGTAACGGAAATTTTTGAACAACGCGCGGATACCGGCACTGCCGGTATGTTACAGGTCGGCGGCAGTTCCAGGGGCGCCCTGGAAAACGGCGCGGACGAGGACTGGTTTGCCGTCGACCTGGAAGCGGGAATAGAGTACCGCATCGAGGCCAGGGGCAATACCCGGAATGATTACGGCGGGTCGCTGTATAACCCGAACCTGACCGTCTATGACGGAGAAGGCGCTGTTCTCTACACGGCTGCCGCAGGGGACGGCAGCAGCAAGCTGGGCTACAACGCGGACCTGGAGTTCAAGGCGTATGCGTCCGGCGTCTATTTCATCGGTATCGACGGCGATGGCCGCACGGGTTCCTACACGGTGTACCTGAACAGGCTGACGGATGATTATACGACGAGTATTCTCGACAGCGGCAGGGTGACGGTCGGCGGGTCGAATACGGGCGATATCGGACAGCCCCGCGACCGCGACTGGTTTGCGGTGGAACTCACTGGAGGCAGGGCATACCGGGTCGACCTCGAGGGGTCGCCCACGGGGCAGGGCACCCTGCTCGACCCGTACCTGCGCAATATTTACTTCGACAGGGAACCCCTGCCGGGTATGGCAGACGATGACGGCGGAGTGGGACTCAACAGCCGCGTGGATATTCTTGCGCCGGAGTCGGGCACGTACTACATTTCCGCCGGCGCTTACAGCAACCGCACCGGGTCCTACCGGGTGTCGGTTATGGAGGTTGCCGATGACTACCCGGCTGCGGTCGATACCGGCGCCGCGGTAACAGTGGGTGTCCCGGTTGGCGGCACGGTTGACTACGGTGGCGACGTGGACTGGTTCGCCGTCACGCTGGTTGCGGGCCGGCATTACCGGATTGACCTTGAAGGGACTTCGACGGGGCAGGGCGACCTTGAAGACCCCTCCCTGAGCGGCATTTACAATAGCGCCGGCGATCCGGTCGCGGGTGTCGGTGATAACGATGACGGCGGCGCCGGCTACAACAGCCGCCTGGAATTTACCGCGCCGGAATCGGCCACATACTACATCGCCGCCGCGGCCCATGCTGCACACACCGGGTCCTACCGGCTGTCGGTGGCGGAAGTCGTCGATGACTACCCCGCTTCAACGATCACCGGCGCCGTTGTAACCGTCGGCGGATCGGCCACGGGCGATATTGAGGGGCCGGGCGATGGTGACTGGTTTGCTGTAGAACTTGTCGAAGGCCAGGAGTACCGGATCGACCTTGAAGGCTGGCGCACCAGCGCTGGCACCCTGGAAGACCCGAATTTGCTCGGGGTCTACGATGACGAGGGGATCCTGTTCGAAGGTACGGCCAATGACGATGGGGGTGAAGGACTCAACAGCCGCGCCAGTTTCGAGGCGCCTGAGACGGGCACTTACTATATCGCTGCCGGCGCCTATGAGGACTACACCGGCACGTACACCCTGAGTGTCATGGACGTGTTATAACGTGTCGCCCGGAGTTACGAATATCGGACTCGACCAGGCCGTTGCGCCGTCTTCCTGCACGACACGCACCCAGTATGCTGTTGTCTGCTCCTGCAGTTGCTGTTCCGCCCAGGTAAATGTAACCCTGCGCGGATAATCGCTTCCCGTTTTCCTGACAATTATCTCCCGGTCAACACCGCCGGCGGGGTAGACCAGGTCCCGACCACTTATTTCCGTCAAGGGCAGCTCCAGACTGATGGTATTTGTTCCTTCGCCGGCATCATCAAACTGGCTGCGTGAGTTAACCTCCGACTCGAACAATAATGTTTCATTGCCCGTTGCCTCCAGGTCCAGGATCACGCCATCCTCATCTCCCGCGGTAAATGTATCGAACCTGATCTCCTTGTTGCTTTCCTGCACGAGCAACTCGGTGGGGTAATCGAGTCTGTAGCGCGTGATCTTCCGTATATTACCTCCCGCAACCTTTATTTTTCCCCGCCAGGTGGTTTGTCTCGCCCTTTCCCTTGAAGCTGCGCCGCGCCAGATGAGTTTAATCCTGTCCCTGTTTTGTCCGGCTTCCGGTCTGTGGGTGTACGCAACCTCCGTCCCGCGCAGGATCTCTACCCGTTCGATGCCTGCCGAGCCGCCGGCTGCCACGCTGAAAACGGGTGGTTCTGTCGTATGTACCTCTTCGCCGAGCCAGTGTCCGCCGGTTTTGAAGCGCAGTTGCATACGTTCGCCGGTCGTGCCGTAGACGCGCCGCGCCTTGAAGGCACGCCACAGGTCCCTCCTGTTAAGACCTGCTGCATAGACGCAGGTGAGGCCGCCGTGTACCGCAAACAGGCGGTCACCGGGTATGGAGTCGCCGGGTTTTCCATACACATCGTCGCTGCTGGCCGTAAACCCGGCTTTTAATCCACGGGTTATCGCTTCTTCAAGAAACCACTCGAACTGGCCGTGGTCCGAATAGATTTCGATGAACGGCATCATTTCAGGGTCAAAAAAATCCAGATTAGCCCGGCGCCCGCCTATATGCGGCATAAGGAATACATTTTCAGGCGTGAGCGACCTGATCAATGAGTCAACCGTGTAGCGGTCCATCTTGTAATCGTATCCGCGCAGGTCATGTTCCACGTAGGCGCTGCGATACAGCGGCTGGTTTTCCTCCAGGTATATGATGTTATGATCGCCGCCCCGTCCGGTAGTTCCCGACCATTCATAACCGGGAAATACAACAAAACGACCTGGCTCGTTGAATTCCCTGCTGGTTTTCTGGATGTCCTCCCAGGTTGCTCCGGTCAGGTGGAAATCATTGACGGCCCAGGACATGAAGTCGATGCCGGCAAAGCCGCGGGCATAGGAGGCGTATTGGTTGAGGTTGGATGAACCGCGAATATGCTGACCGTGCAAGTCGCCGCAATAGGGCTGCAGGTCGCCGTCATTGTTCACCACCATTACGTTGCTCTGTGCAGACAGCTGATCGTTCGTAATGTCTGAGATGGTGATGACGTGTTCACCGTTGTCCGGCACGATGATATCTTCAAATCGATGGTACCCCCCATCATCTTGCGAAAAACGATACGTGCCGGGGAGGTTCCCGAACCCCTGCGCGTTTATCCGCACGGTGCCTGAATATGATTTTGCCGGGTTGCCCCATTTGTCCTTGGCTTTGACCAGCAGCCAGGTCTGCCCTCCCGGGGCGGCTTCGGATGGCCACAGGGCTTCCAGTCTGGCGGTTTCACCACTGACGATACGTGTTCCGGGCGAATCTTTCACCCGGACGGGATTCACCGCGTTCAGCGGATCAACCATGAAACGGAACTCGTGGGCAAGGTGCGAAACAATTGTCGGGGCGCGTATGCCGGGACTGCCGCCGCTGCTATCGCCAAGCGTGATAAAAACCCTGTTTCCCTTGACCAGGTTCCCTTCGCGGACCGTGATGATTAGGCCGCCCCAGTAGGGCCTGGGTCCTGCGTGCCGTGAATTCCTGTGGGCGGTAACCCGGGCGTTACCGTCCGTGCGCACAGACACATAACCGGCCGCCCGGGGGTCGTCAAATTGGAATGTACCCCAGTCCGCGACGGCGTTGAATAGCAGGAAAATGCGGCCGCCGTCATCCACACCCAGACGGCCGACATGGTAGACAAGCCTCCAGGAGCCTGTTTCACCGGCCGCTATGTTCTCCTGTTCCAGCAGGCTTCCATATCCGTACAGGTCCCGGTTATACTCTTTCCCCTGGGGTCCCAGGTCGAGTTCAAACTCTCCACTTGCCGACCCTGCCGGGATTGTTTCCGCGTGCAGCGAAGCGGGCAGGGCGGCAAGAATGGCAAACAGGATACCGGTTGTTACGGACAACATGCTGGCGCTGTATTTACAAGACATTGATTCTGCCGGGTTTGCCGGATTATTGTCATCGGGTCATTAATTATATATTGTTCAGGTGGCGGGTTCTCCGGAGACTGCAGCCCCGGGCATTAATACGAGAGACCATACAGGATGATCGATATCAACTTCATACCGCATCCGTTGCAAGGTACTCCTTACGGGACGGCGCTGGACCTGACCGTCATCCTGGCAATCCTGTGCTGGCTGTTGTCGGTGCTGATGCGGGAATATTCCTGGGTCGACCGTATCTGGCCCATTTGTCCCGGCATTTATTGCCTGCTGGTGGCGGCTGATGAGGATTTCGGATCGGCGCGGCTCAACATCATGACGCTCCTGGTGCTGGCGTGGGGCGCCCGGCTCACCTTCAACTACGCACGCAAAGGTGGTTTCCAGGCAGGCGGGGAAGACTACCGCTGGACGGTCATGCGGGAACGTCTTGGACCCGTCCGGTTCCAGTTGCTGAATGTCGCATTTATCGCACCGGGGCAACTGCTGATCGTATGGTTGTTTACTTCTCCGGTACACCAGGCCTGGTCCGGTCAGGATCAACCGCTGAATTTACTGGATGCCGTTGCCGTTATGCTGTTTGCCGTCCTGTTTGTCATCGAGGCCGTCTCTGACGGGCAGATGTGGGCGTTCCAACAGGATAAGAAACGCAGGATCAACGCCGGGGAGACCGTGGAACAGCCGTTTATTACCAGCGGCCTGTTCAAATACTGCCGTCACCCCAGTTATACCTGCGAAATGGGCATGTGGTACGTGTTCTACCTGTTTGCGGTCGCGGCGACGGGTCAATGGGTCCACTGGACCGGTCTGGGCTTTATCGTGCTTACCCTGGTGTTCTTCGGGTCAACGCGACTGGCCGAATCCATTTCCCTGTCCCGTTACCCGGCTTACCGGGACTACCAGGCGTCCACCCCGCGCCTCATTCCATTTACCCGTATCGGTTGTATCGGGCAGGACAGCCGGAACCAGGTTTAAACTTCGAGCACTTTTCCAATACACGCTCGTCAAAACAGCTGACTATCAAGATGACTGACTATCGACGCATGTATCCGGACCTGCCGGATCCGGTCTATGAACCTTTGAAATTTACCCGCTATCCGGAACAGGAAATGATTCAAAGGGCGAAAGACTGGTACGAGGAATGCAACAGGCGCCGTACCACGCGGCATTTTTCTACAGAACCCGTGCCAAAGGTCCTGATTGAATATGCCGTCAGGACTGCCAATACCGCACCGTCCGGCGCCCATAACCAGCCCTGGAAATACGTTGCCATCGATGACCCCGGACTGAAGTCGCAGATCCGCAAGGCAACCGAAGATGAGGAATACCTGACCTATACCGAACGCATGAGCGATGAATGGCGCCTGGCGCTGGCGAAGCTGGGCACCGATTGGGTAAAGGAACACATTACCGACGCCCCCTGGGTCGTGGTGCTGTTCAAGGAACGTTACCGGCTCGATAGTGAAGGCAGGAAATCCAGGAATTATTACGTCGAGGAAAGCGTCGGCATCAGCGCCGGCCTGTTTATCTCCGCGCTGCATCACATGGGACTGACCACCCTGACGCATACACCCAATCCCATGGGATTTCTCAGCGAACTGCTCGGCCGCCCGGCAAATGAAACCGCGGTGTTGTTGCTGCCCGTAGGTTATCCGGCAAAGGACGCACGGGTGCCGAAGTTGAAACGCAAGTCACTGGAAGAGGTTATTCAATGGAATAGAGGTCGGGATTGATTTCGTCCGAACACCAGGCTGAATAAGGTTATTTTCTACACCAGTAGAAAATCGCCGTGAGTATTTTTGACTATAGGTGAAAATCACAGTACCGGCAGGATGCTTTCAGCGAACGGTGAGGCCGGTGAATCGCTTCCGGAGTTGCCTGTTTGTGATATACATCATGAAGCAGGGTAAAATCCGTGAACAGGAATGAGTCGAATAACTCGTAGTTGAAGACTGTAAATGAGGATGGACCCCGGTAAATATCCAAACTGAAAAAAGTGAGCTATCAACCATGAACAAAACATACAATATCCTGATTATCTTCATGATGTTTATCGGCAGTATGGCTGCGCCGCTATCGGCTGATGAAGCGGTTTCCGCAGAGCATCTCAATTCCGGCAAGGTTTTCCCCGCTGGTCTCCCCCTGTCCGAAGCAGTGCGTGTAGGCGACACGCTATACCTGTCCGGCCAGGTCGGTATTGTCCCCGGCACCATGAATCTCGCGCCCGGCGGGCTGGAAGGCGAGACCCGGCAGACAATGGAAAATATAAAAACGACTCTGGAAGCGCACGGCTATTCGATGAACGATCTCGTCAAGTGCCTGGTCATGCTGGCGGATATATCCCAATGGGCAACGTTCAACGAGGTCTACAAAACCTGGTTTGATGACCGCTACCCGGCCAGAAGCGCGTTCGGCGCCAACGGACTCGCTGTCGGCGCACAGGTGGAAGTTGAATGTATCGCCGTTCGAAGTTGAGGCATTAACCAACACTCTCTAACCACTTTCCGAGAGGCAAAGTCTTAATCCCGTACTTTTCCCGGGCGCGGTCGAGTTGTAATACAAGCTGTATGGATTCTTCCGGCTGCAGCCTGTCTGTGTAGTACCTGAGGCTGTTGCTGATGCTGTCATCCGATGTTTTAACCTCAATAAGCCAATACACCCGCCGGTTAAGCGTGACGACGAAATCCACTTCCCGTTTTTCCTTGTCCCGTAAATAGAATAAATCCCAGTTTTCCCCGGTGGTGTCTTTTCTGAACTGGATGTGCTTTAACAGGCAGCAGGCGACCAGGTTTTCCAGTTGTGCGCCTTGCGTCTCATCATAAGCTGCGGCGCAATCGAAAAAGAACACCCGTTTTTCCTTGCGAATACTGCGGGAAAGACGGCTTGAATATGGCGGCAGCAAAAAAACGATATAAAGTTTCTCCAACAGTTCAATCCAACTTCTGACCGTAGGAGGAGAAATTCTTAAATCCCGGGCAAGACTGTCGTACTTTACCGGTTTCCCCACGCATTCGCGCAGCAGTTCCACCAGGTCGGCAGCGCCGCGCCAGGAACTGATCCGGGACAGGTCGCGGCTATCTTCCTTGACGACCAGTTCCAGCCGATCATTAAGCAACCGGGCAGCTTCACCCGGGTTGAGAAAGGCTTCGGGAAATCCTCCGGTTTGCAGCAATCGCTGTACGCGCTCAGCGAGATCAAGCTTGGGCAGGAAGCGTTTCGATTCGGCGACGTCGATGGGGTGCAGCCGATAAAAGTAATGCCTGCCGGTCAAAGCGTCACCGGTTCGGCGGAAGCTGTCAAGACGGGCACTGCCGGTGACAAGCACGGGTGGTTTGTTGCCGAATTCGTCCGCCACGCCTTTCAGCAGGTTTTTCCACTTGGGGGCCTTATGCAATTCATCCAGCACCACCAGGGAGGCATCCTTGGGCCAGGCAATGTCCCGGATAATCCTGCGGTCTTTAACGATGTCCCAGTTGAGGTATTCACCGTCTTTATCCAGCAATGATTTGGCCAGGGTCGTCTTGCCGCACTGGCGCGGGCCGGCCAGTATGACCATTTTCTTTTCCAGGTCTTTTTGCAGCTTGGGCAGCAAGTATCGCATTCGACTATTATAAATAAGATTTTATTTTGGTCAAGACTATTCTAAAATAACATTATTTTAGTCAGCGGCGGTGTGCATATTTGAAAGCCTTACGCGAGCTTGTCGGGGGCGGGTCAGTTTACAGTTTATACCAGAAACTTTGTCGCTGATTGAATTCTGTGAGTAAAATGGCACGTATTCTCTACCACTGCAGGTGAAGCCTGAGAAAGCATCAGCAGGACACCTTTTTTGCGGTCCCGATTGTATTCTGGTCATTTATTACCGAGGAAATCGAAATGATAATATTGAAGCCCAATTATCCTGTCCAACTTTTCATATTTTCCGTAATACTCGTCGCTTCCCCCGTCTTCGCAGATGAGGATCCGATGACGCCGATGTACGACATGGAGCGGTCGGAGCCGAGAGCGGATTTATCAGCCCGGCCATTGGCGGGTAAAGTCATGCGGTACGGTTATCACACCTTCTGGGAGGTAAACAAGGACAGAGGCGTGCAGGGCGCGCCGGCGGCAATGGTGCACGACCTGTTCTTTTACGAAGACGGCGAGTGCGAATGGTTTGCGCACGACATTTTCGCCGGCGAGCATGCGCGGCAACCATGCGGTACGGTCAGGATTGCCGAGAACATATACCAGGTCAGTTGGCTCGAGCCTGGGACCAGACAGGTCGTCACCCAGGTTATCAACCTGGATACCTGGACTATAAACTCCAGCTTTCATTTCAACAGCGGCAAAGGTCTGGCGCTTTGGCAGGGAGAGATATTCCTGTTCGGTGACATTCCCGATGATCCGCCTTTGACCGTGCCGGCGAAATAACTTTACCTGGCCTTAATTAAACCTTTTCCTGTCAATTCCGAGCTGGTTCAGGAATAACCCCAGTCATGCTAAAAGACAGCGAATTTAGACAATATGTTACATTGATTTCACAACTTTGACTTATTAAAAGACTGGAAACAGTGAATACAAATACTCTCCTCGAAAAACTGCAGGATGACATCCTCATCTGCGCCGAAGGCTATGTGTTCGAACTGGAACGGCGGGGCTATGTAAAATCAGGCCCATACGTACCTGAGGTTGTGCTCGATTATCCCGAGGCCGTCAAGGAGTTGCACAGGGAATTCGTGCGCGCCGGTTCGGACGTGGTGCTGGCGCTGACCTACTATGCGCACCGGGACAAGATGAAGGTAGTGGGACGTGAGCTCGATGCCGAAAAGTTGAACCGCAAGGCCGTCAGGCTGGCCGGTGAGGTGGCCCGGGAGTCGGGCAAGCTGGTCGCCGCCAATATCTGCAATACCTGGGTCTATGACCCCGGCAACCCGGAGGAAACAGGCAAGGAAGTACGCGCCATGTACGAGGAACAACTCTCCTGGGCGGTGGATGAGGGTGTCGATTACGTCGTGGCGGAGACCTTTGACTGGTTTGCGGAAGCGGACATCGCACTCGACGTGATCAAGGGCTTCAACCTGCCCGCCGTGATTACCTTCACGGCCGTCACCCCCACGACGGCGGACGGCTATGCATTTGACGACGCCTGCCGGATCTTGAGTGATAAAGGCGCCGACGTGGTGGGATTGAATTGCGGACGGGGACCGGCCACCTTGCTGCCGGTATTGGCCAAGGTCGTCGAAAGCGTCGAGTGTCCCGTTGCGGCGCTGCCTGTAGCCTACCGGACTGATGCGGATCACCTGAGTTTTATCGACCTGAAACAGGAGGGCAGGGAAGCGGGATTCCCGGCGGAACTGGACCCGTTTGTATTGACCCGCTCGGAGATGGCCGAGTTTGCCCTGGCCGCCAGAGACCTGGGCGTGCGCTATATCGGCGTCTGCTGCGGCGGCGCCCCGCACCATGTCCGGGCCATGGCCGAGGCACTGGGTAAGGAAGTCCCGGCAAGCCGGTACTCGCCCGATATTGCAAAGCATGCGGTCCTGGGGGCTGAGGATGTGGTAAAGGATTACCGCACCAGGTATCTCAAGGAGCACCACGAAACGCTTTTCACTGATTGATATTTGGATAATTGGGGTCAGAGCAATTGCTCTGACCCCAATTATCACCCCAAACTCCAAGGCAATCAGCAAGGAACATCATTAGTCCGGCCCTTACCATGACGGCAGCCAATCAGCGTATCCCGATAAAACTCCTGCTCGCCATCAGCTTCGGTATGTTCCTCGGTGTGCTGAGCGCCAATTCCATACCGGTTATTATCAGCGCCCTGATCGATGCCCTGGCAATTACCGAAGCGGAAGTCGGGGTATTGGGAACGGTTGAATTGCTTGCCGTGGCTATTGCGGCCCTGGCCGCTGCGCCGCTGGCCGGGAAAGTATCCAACAGGAAACTGGCTGTATTCGGTTGCCTGCTTGCGGTGGCGGCGCAGTTTCTCAGCGCGGCCGCCGGCAGTTTATACCTGCTGGTTGGTTTGAGGGCCATCGCCGGCGCCGGACTCGGGCTGGCCTACGCGGCTGCAGCCATGGCCGCTGCGGTAACCGCGAACCCTGACCGGGTGCTGGGTTACGGGGTTACCGCCG
Source organism: Gammaproteobacteria bacterium (assembly GCA_965208655.1). Classification (GTDB taxonomy): domain Bacteria; phylum Pseudomonadota; class Gammaproteobacteria; order Eutrophobiales; family Eutrophobiaceae; genus JAAXHV01. The sequence goes on along the minus strand of CBDBPJ010000006.1, from coordinate 219,053 downwards.
GTTTGCTGGCGATAGTCGTCCTCCTGCCCTGTTTTACCATGGTGGTTACGGCCACCGGCTATAAAGGCGCGTATATTGCCTTGGGTGTGCTGGTCATCATGCTGATTCCCGTAATGAGATGGCTGGGGCAGGGGCAAACGCAGGCAGCGGAGGCGGGCAAGGCACCGGGTTTGCCGCTGCAATCCCTGGCCGGCCTGTTGTTATGCATTGGCTTTTTCAATATCGGTTCCGGCGCCATCTGGAGCTTTTCCGTGCGCTTCGGTCTGCAGGCGGGTTTTTCCGTCGAGGAAGCGGGCTTTATCATCGCAACCGGCGCTGTCAGCGGTGTGATAGGCGCGCTGTTTGCCGGGTGGCTGGGTGACAGGTGGGGCCGCAGGCGGCCCGTAATACTCGCCCTGGTCCTGGCGAGCCTGGGGTATATGATTTTGGGGGGTGCTATGGACAGCACAAGCTATATCACCGGCGTCAACCTTTATTGGGTGACGTATATGTTCCTGTTGCCCCTGATGATCGGCACCGGCGCGGCCATGGACCCGAGTGGCCGCGCCGCCACCCTGGCCGCCGGCGCCATATCGCTTACCTTTGCAATCGGACCCGCTTGCGGCGGTTATATTGCAACCTGGTTCTCTTACGCAGCCATCGGCTGGTTTTCCTGTGCCTTGTGCCTGCTGGCGGCACTGGCGTTCGTCCTGGTCCGGCCAACGCCCTGATCGCCGTTCCCCTGCTGCCGCAGGCAATTACCGTACGCATGAATCCGGCCAGGAAAACCTGGACTGAAAACCGGAAACATTGCCACTCATTGAAAGCTGTGCGTAAAATGGCGGATATACTTGACCATTAAAAGCAAATCATGAAAAAACACCACACGGCCAGACCTGTTGTCTTCTACCTCCTGCTTGTTCTCTTCTGCGGTAATCTTGCTGCAAATGAAGCGGAACAGCCGGTTTCTCTCGAACAACAGGTCAAGGGACTCTGGTTCTATACCGGTTTGATTACTTCAAGCGGTGAAGACCTGCCGCTGGATGGGATCTTCCTGTTCGGGGATGGCCTTTTCCTGCAGTACGCCCAGTACAAAGGTGAGCCGGCCCGGGACCAGGGGGCGATGGCCCATGCCGGCCCTTACTCGGCAGGTGAGGGTTTTATCGGGATGGTGGCGGAGCAGACCATTAGTACGGCGCCGTCCAATGATCCTCCGCTCAACTACCGGGGCCTCACGGAACACGAGGTTGATGTCATGCTCGTGGATAATGAAATGACTTTAACCTTCATGCGCTCCGGAACGGTACAAATATTTGAGCGGGCCGGACCGGGCGAAGGTGATGTGTACAGGCTGGAAAACGGAGCATTGGCCTTCGTTGACGGCTATTTGATCCTTGTCAGCGGCGATGAAAATGGCGTCGAGACCGGCTATGGCAGGTATGAAGCGGACAATGGTGCCCTCAGTCTCGACATAACCTACTGGACATCGGCAGATCAGTCTTCGGCTTCCAATACCAACCATACCGCTATCAAAGCTGTCTTTGACGGGCAGGCCCTGACCCTGGAAGATGGCCGGCGCTTTCAGGTCCTGAGATAAATCAATCGAATCTGATCCTGTTGATTTCCCAGGCTATGATTATCCTGTTCACCAACTTCCGGCTGCTGGATAATGCCGGTGCGAGGCTGCAATGATCTATAAGACAACCGTGGCAGTGGTTTTCATGCTGCTTTTGACACCAATGGCGCCGGCAACCCAGTACGAACTGGAAAAAAAGACGTGGAGGGAAGTCGAGACAGCTCTCGGGCAGGGAATTGATACGGCTATCATTACTATCGGTGCAACCGAACAACACGGACCGCAACTGGCCCTGGCGGCCGACTCAGCCTCCGGCGACTGCCTTGCGCGCGAGGTGGCGGAACGGGTGGGGCAGGCGCTCATAACGCCCAACATCCGGGTCGGCATCTCTCCCCATCACATGCACTTCCCCGGGACGATCACCGTTCGGAAACAGATACTCAAATCCCTGGTATACGAATACGTCCACAGTCTCGCCTGGCACGGGTTCCGCCACATCGCCATTATCCCGACCCACGGCACCAACTTTCCCATGGCCGGTGAACTGGAGGAAGAACTGCGCGTACTCTATCCGCACGTGAACATTTTTTCCTATTCCGATGCCGGTGCCTACCTTGGGTCGGCGGCTGTTATTTCGGAACGCCTGGGCATCGACCCTGCAACGGCAGGCACTCACGCCGGTTTGTCGGAAACGGCATTCATACTGGCCTGCCAGCCTGAACTGGTTGACCTGGAGAGCGCCGAACAGGGCTTTATGGGTGATGCCATGGCGATGGGTGAAAAGCTCAACCGGGACGGCACCCATAGCATCTCGCCGATAGGCGTCCTGGGGGATCCGCGCGGCGCGACTGTTGAAGCCGGTCAGGAATACCTGGACAGCCGGGCCAAGTTGCTGTCCGACTATGTCATGGCAGCGCGGGAGGGATGGGCGCCGGAAATTCCGGGCGACCTGCCCTACGGCGGCCTGCCGGAACCGGAAGGCAAGCTGGCCGACGTCATCAAGGCGCGCCGGGGCGGAGATTTCGACACGGCCCGCCGACTGCTGGGGGAGAAACAAAAGGAACAACCTGGCGACCCCATGGTGCTCATGGAAATTGCCAGAACCGACACGCTTGAAAACAGGATCGGTGCGGCAAGGGAAATCCTGGAGTCAATACTTGTTAACGGCGCCGCTAACGAGGTGCTGGAGGAAGTTCACGACGATCTTGCGCTGATTTCCACCTACCAGGGCAGGTTTACCGAGGCCGCGCAACACAAGCTTGAAGCCAAACGTCTCCGGGGTCTGCGTAATGACCCGGCGGGCGAAGGGCTCAAGCTGTTCTACATCGCTTATTTCAAGGCGGAGACCGGCCGGGTCGACGCAGCGATCGAGAGCTATGGGCAGGCGCTGGAACTGGCGCGGGACCCGAGTGCTATAAATCTTGATATCGAGCACCTGGTCGGCCTGGCCTTGGTCAAGAAAGGCCGGCTGCTCGATGCCGCCCAGCGCCTGCGGGTGATCGGCGATTCTGTGAACTATCCCGAATTCCGCTCCCATATTCGCCGCTTCTATCACCTGAACGGTGAAATTCTCCTGGCGCGCAACCGGCCGGAAGACGCTGCAATAAACTTCCAGGCTACCTTGAAGATATATGACCATCCGCTATACCGCGAGAGTATGGCCCGGGCCAGGTGGCAGGCAGGAGATCTGGAGGGCGCTATCGCAGAACTGGAAAGACTGGTTGCCCTTACCGACGCCAGGCTGGACATCCCCATCCATTATGTAAAAGCGCATTACCAACTGGGACAGTTGCATGAGCTACAGGGCAACCAGGACCGCGCCCGTGACTGGTACCGCCGCTTCCTGCAGTTCTGGGAGGAGAGCGACCTGGATCTCGAGGAAATCCAGGCGGCGCGAAAAAAACTCGCAGGATAATTTGTCAATTACCGGTCTGAATTGCGGGAGAAACCGCGGCGAGGCAAGTTACCGCGCGTCACCAGGGTGAAGGCCCTGACGCTGATGAACGCAAACACCTGTATTAGACGTCACGTATTTTTTTTCAGTCTTCTGCTGACAGCTGCCGGCAATCCCTTAGCGCAGGACCAGCCTCACGGGCAACCTGGCAACCGTCCGCACCAGGTGCAACCGGAAGGTAGTAAACATGGGTGGCCGGCCTACGGCGGCGCGCCGGGAGGCGGCCAATACTCTCCGCTCAGCCAGGTTAACAGGCATAACGTCGAAGACCTCGAGGTTGCCTGGGCGTATCACAGCGGTGATGTGTCGGACGGCTCGGATGGTACGGCGGTGACTCCCCTGGAAGTAAATCCCATCCTGGCCAATGACAAGCTGTATATCTGCACGCCGTTCAATCGTATCGTCGCGCTGGACCCGGGAACGGGAGCCGAGGTGTGGACCCATGATCCCGGGTTGGATAAACAAAACACCTATTCAAGAGGCAGTTATTGCAGGGGTGTGGCGTACTGGTCCGAAGGCACAGCAGGGAACCGGGAAGACTCCTGTAATAAACGCGTGTTAAGCGGTATCGGCGACGGGCGCCTGGTTGCAGTCGATGCGGATACGGGCAGGCTCTGCAGCGACTTCGGGAATAACGGCCAGGTTGATTTGAACACCTTTGACTATTACGGCGAGGGCAGTATTTCCCTGACTTCACCACCGGCAATTTACCAGAATATCGTAATAGTCGGGTCGACAATCCTTGATGGTGAATGGGCGAACGCACCGGATGGCATAGTCAGGGGATTTGACGTACGCAGCGGCCGGGAGATATGGAACTGGAACCCGATACCGGAACACTTGAGCGACAAGCTTGGCGCAGCGAACACCTGGGCGCCGGTATCGATCGACAGCAAGCGCGGCTGGGTCTTTTTGCCAACCAGCAGCCCCAGCCATGATCCGTATGGATTATACCGGTCCGAATCCATTCCCCATGGTAATGCCGTAGTGGTGCTGGATGCCCTGACGGGCGAGGAGATCTGGTCGTACCAGACGCTGCACCACGACCTGTGGGACTACGATCTGCCGTCCATGCCGGCGCTGGTTGAGGTGAACCGCGACGGCAGCAGGGTGGAGGCTGTCCTGCAGGCGACGAAGACCGGCTACCTGTTTGTGCTGGACAGGTTGACGGGGCGGCCGTTGTTCCCAGTGAAGGAAATGGAGGCGCCGCAATCGGACATCGAGGGCGAGAAATCATCTCCCACCCAACCGGCGCCACAAGCGCCGCCGCCGTTTACACCGCAAGCCATCAAGGCAAAGGATGCCTGGGGGCTGACACCCTGGGACAAAAAACAGTGCCGCGACAAGATCCTGGCATTAAGGAACGAGGGTTTGTATACGCCGCCCAGCGTCAACGGCTCCGTGTTTTATCCTTCGGATTCCGGCGGCAGCAACTGGGGAGGAATCGCCTATGATCCGGAATCCGGCCTGGCGGTCGTTAACTCCACGAATATTCTCAAGTCGCAGATACTGGTGCCCCGCAATGAATTCGAGGAGTCGGGTTACTCGCAAAGAAAATTCGGCCGTTCAATCGCACAGATGCCCGGGACGCCGTTCGTATGGGTTCGGGATTACCTGGCATCCGGTCTTGGTGTCCCCTGTAATCCTCCACCGTGGGGTAATCTGACCGCGATCGACACTTCCACGGGGGAAATACGCTGGCAAATCCCTTTCGGGCGCAAGCCGTTCGCATTCGGACTCTTGCATACTCCGCAAAGCTGGGGTTCGCCCAACCAGGGCGGACCGGTTATTACCGGGGGAGGCTTGATCTTTATCGGGGCAAGCCTGGACAATCGGTTCCGGGCATACGATCTTCACACAGGTGAGGAATTATGGAGCGCGCAGCTTCCCGCGCCCGGTAACGCCACGCCAATGACCTATTCCCATGGTGAGCACAACCGGCAATTTATCGTTATTGCGGCGGGTGGATACCCTACCTTTCAAACCGAATTGAGCGACGCCATCGTGGCGTTTACGTTACCTGAATAAGTTCTGCCGTAGCTGAAAGCTAACGGATACTGTTCAAATACCAGCGGATAAAAGCCGCAACCTTTACCTCTTGCGTGGAATAGGGGCCCGGCCGGTAACGGCTTGATTGCACCCCCGCATTATTGTCTTCGGTAATTTTCTTGTCCTGCTTTGTCGTCTCATCCCAGACCCAGATGAGATTATCCGTATCATAGTCAACGCCTTCCCCGGCATTCTTGTGTACCAGCCAACTGAACTGCACATCGGTATTGACGGCGTCACGGGGGGTGAAGCGCACCATCAGCGCAAAATCATTGAAGGCCAGTATGTAATTGGTCGGGTTGAAAACGAAAGCGGTCTCGCCATGGTCGTATTCCCTGAATTTCCCCATCAGTTTCTTGCAGCCGGGGTTGCCGTCCCTGGTCTCCGAGGCAAAATTCCGGTCATTAATGGGCAATCTTGATAACTGGGCAAAATCGATGGAATTCTCATCCCGCTCGAATTCAGGTACGGGATGGCCCATGGCCAGTGTCTTTTCCATCCATTCGTCCAGTATCGGCTGATATTTTGCCATGGCTTCCTCGGGCCCGGAACCGGGACCCGCTCCAAGCGCCAGCAACTGGTCCGGGGGATGTACGCTGCAATATTCCGGGTGCGCCGGGGCGCAGTGGTAGCATTCGAGAAAGTTTTCCACAACGAGCTTCCAGTTGCAGCGGTTCGGGTAATCACGCTTTACCGCAATCTTCGCGTCCTTGAACCCGTGAAAATCCAGCATTTCTTCGAAAGGTGCGTATTGCTCGGCAAAATCAGGCGGGGCATCCTCAGACAAACACACAAAAATCAAGCCGTGGAAGACGGTCACGTGGCATTTATGCAGGTTGTGTTGCGACCTGTCAAAACCGGCCGGCATCAACTGCGGCGGCCGCAATTCTCCCTTCAGGTCGTAGGTCCAGGCGTGATAGGGGCAGGTGAGCAACCTTTTATTGCCCTGTTGTTCCAGGCATACCCGCGAGCCGCGGTGCCGGCAAACGTTGAAAAAAGCATTAATCCTGTTTTCGGACTCACGAATAATAATGATGGACTCATTCGCTATGTCAAACAGGAAGTAGTCGCCCTTGTTGGGTATGCGTGATTCATGGTCCACCAGGAGCCATCTACGGAAAAGCAGGCGTTCCATGTCCTGGGCGAAGATGTCCGGCGACAGGTAAAACGGCTGTTCCAGGGAATAACCGTCGCGGTAGCCGGCAATCAATCGGTCGATATCGGTCTTGATAACTGCGCTCATGTTCATCCAACCTTAAAACGTGTCGATCAGGGATAAATTTTTACCAGGGAACATTGTATTGTCAATCCGTGCCCGTGTCTGTATTCTTTGGGTCAAGAGCTACCTTTTTATTGCTTGTTTCTGGTTAAATAGTCCGATGGATGATATTGCGAAGCCGGTTGTCGGCAATGAATTGAACCTGGAACCATACTGGTTACCATATACCGCGAACCGCGCCTTCAAGAATGCCCCCCGTATCATCGAGTCCGCGCAGGGGTTTTATTACAAGACCCGGGATGGACAGACCATCCTGGACTCTTTCTCCGGCCTGTGGAGCACCGGCCTGGGACACTGTCACCCCAGGATCGTCAAGGCCGTGCAGGACCAGGTTGCAAAACTGGATTACGCTGCGGCTTTCCAGGTGGGACATACCGGGGCGTTCGAACTGGCGGAGAAGGTCATCGATTTCGCCCCTGACGGGTTCGACCACGTGTTCTTCACCAATTCCGGTTCGGAGTCCGTCGATACCGCATTGAAGATAGCGTTGGGCTGGCACCGGGTGCGGGGAGAGGGAACGCGGATCAAGCTGATCGGCCGCGAAAGGGGCTATCATGGCGTCAACTTCGGCGGGATGTCGGTGGGCGGTATTCCGGGAAACCGGAAGATGTTCGGCAATGCCATGCTGCCTAACGTGGACCACCTGCCGCACGTCCTTAACCTGGAACATAACGCTTTCAGCAAAGGGCAACCCGCATGGGGCCGGCACCTGGCCGATGAACTGGAACGCCTTGTCGCGTTGCATGACGCGCAGAATATCGCTGCAGTGATCGTTGAACCGGTATCCGGATCTGCCGGCGTGCTGGTTCCTCCCCTGGGTTACCTGGAACGCCTGCGGGAAATCTGCACCCGGCACGGCATACTATTGATCTTCGATGAGGTGATTACCGCGTTTCACCGCATCGGCATGCCGTTCGGCTGCCAGCGCCTTGGCGTAATGCCGGATATCATCACCACGGCCAAGGGGATCACCAACGGTGTCATTCCCATGGGTGCGGTGCTGGTCAGCCGGGAGATTTACCAGAGTTTCATGAACGGCCCCGATTACGCCATCGAGTTTTTCCACGGTTATACCTATTCAGGCCATCCGGTCGCCGCCGCCGCAGGCCTGGCAGCGCTGGATATTTATATCGAGGAAGATATCGGCGCCAGGGTGAGAGAACTTGAGCCAATTTTCGAGTCCGCGCTGCATGACTTGCGGGACGCTCCCCACGTCATAGACATACGTAATTTCGGCCTGATGGGCGCCATCGAACTGGCCCCGCGCCCCGGCGCGCCTGGCGCCCGGGGAATGGAGGCCCACGTCAAATGTTTTGAACAGGGACTGATGGTGCGCCACGGCATGGATACGCTGGCATTCTCACCGTTTTTAACGTTCACGCCGGATCTGCTTGAGCAGACCTTCGATACCGTGCGCAAGGTGCTCGATACGATTGATTGAGCGTGTAAATGTGGGGGGTCAGAGTAAAAATTCTTACGAATTTCTTACTCTGACCCCGGAAAGTGCGCTGTGAATACATCCCTGTACGCTTAGTATCCGCTTTCCCTGCGGATGATATTCCTGAAAAACCCGTACAAACCTGATATCAGTCAGGACCCTGCAGCAATCCTTCAACTCATATCCAGAGCCTGGCTGGCTGCGCGTGCGCCTTCCTCTGCGGCCGTGCCCCAGAGCTGGGCGCCGGTCAGTTCGGAGTGGCCGAAGCTAATGCGGCCGTGCGGTTCACGGATAACGTCGCTGGCTGAGGGTTCGCCGTGTTTGCCGTAGTAAAATCCGGGCGGCGATACCACGTAAGCATGCCCCCAGCGGTTCGAGACGATGCCGGCGATATCGCGTTTGGCGTCGAAACCGTAGGGTGAAAACATCTTTGTGAACTGTTCCCGAACTCCGCGTTCAACGTCTGCATAAGACAATCCGAACAATTGCATGCGGGCCGTGGTCGCCTGCTGCGGCATGGGGATGCCGGGATTGCAGAACGAGTTGTACATGGTGAGCACGGTCGGCTTGGACGGGTCCAGGGGCATGGGTTCCTTGCCGTCGATGATCATCTGCCGGCGCAGGCTGAAAAACCAGCCGTATCCCTCGAACCAGCGTACTGCAGTCGCCCCCAGTTTTTCCAGGAACTTCCAGTTGCGCAGCGCCACGTTCACGGTATGCATGGGCGCATGGTGGAACGTGGCCATGGCGTCCTGGTATTTGGGCGGCAGGTCCTTGCACACCAGCCGGTTCACCCACTGGCCGCTGGCCATGACGACGTTTTTCGCCCTGACCTTGTGGAGTTTGCCGTCCCGGTAATAGATCACCGACACGCTCTTGGCGGAATTCGGCGAACCGTCGTGCATCACGCCGGCAACGGTAGCCGACAGGCGCATGCGCGTCGGCTGGCCGGCCCGGTCCAGTTCCTGCCAGTTGATATTGTTGAACAGCACTGCCGACAGGGAGTTATCCCCCTCGATGGCAGCCGGGAGCATGGCCTTGACGAAATGGCGGGCGATACCCGTGTTGCCGCCGGGGAAGCTGGCCAGGTAAACGTAGTCGGACGGGTCTTCCAGACCGGCAAAGCGTTTGTAGGTTATCACGCCCGGTTGGACAAATTCATAAGCGGAATACGCGGAAATGACGTCCGCGCCCAGTCCGCAACCCATGGCCGCGGTCTGCGGGTTGAGATAAGGCGTCACGTCTTTTGAAACACCGACGTGCCGGGTCAGGAACTCCTCGTAGGTCAGGGTGTCCAGCCAGTGGTGCCAGTCATCTTTCCGGTACGGCACATCCTTGTATAGTTCCATCTGCAACAGCTCGCGCTTCAGGTTGTCGCTCATGGGCGCATCCCTGAAACCGGTGTTCCAGGGGTTCATCACCATGCCGTGGTTTTCGTAGTAGTGGGCCAGGTCCGCATGCTCCCAGGCGATGTGCATGGGGCTGTAGACATCCCTGGGGATACTCAGATCCTTTTCCAGGCCTTTCGCAGCCTGGTATTTGAAATCCTGCGGCAAGCCCAGCTTGTCCCAGTAATCATGGTGCCAGCCGATGGGCTTGGTGCGGTTGGGCGGGAATACGCTGCCGTTGGAACCCTGCGGGGCCCATAGATGGACGCCGTCCACTTCGAATTCGTTCTGTTTGGCCTCGCCGCCGAACATGGCATGGTTGTCCAGGATCAAGACCGGCGCATCCGGCCGGTCCTCGTGGTAACGATAGGCGGCAGCGAGGCCGGCAAAGCCGCCGCCGACCACGACCAGGTCATAGACCTCGCCGGAGTCATCGGCATCCTTGAAGGCTTTTTCGTAAGCGCCGTTACGGATGCCGTGGCCGTCGTTCATTACCTGGTGGGTATTGCCGTTTGCGTCCTTGTAGTCGCCGACACCGCCCGGGCCGGTCCAGTCGGGACCTACGCCGGTCAGGGGAACAGGCAGCGTCTGGGCGCTTGCATTGCGCATCAGGCCGGGCGCATTGGCGTATAACAAACCGGCGCCGGCGCCGATCAAGGTGCTGCCGATAAAATCCCGGCGGGTGATGTCTGAATCAAAACCCAGTAACTTGTCTTCGCTGGCACTGCTCTTCTGTTTTGTCACGTCATTACCCTCGGAAACCGGAATTGGTTGCTGTCACCAGGTGAATTAGAAACGGTACGAAATAAAACCTCCCGCCCAGCGCGGCGGACCATAGACCTGTTCAATAATACCGTCGCCAGTGGGGGGCACATCCGGCGGAACGAACAAGTCACCCGCAGCGAGGTCCAGCAAGTATAAACGGTGCTTGGTGTCCGTGAAGTTCCTGACGAACGCACCCAGCTCCCATTTATCATCCCCTGTGATATAGGTAAGGCGGAGATTGCCTATGAAATACGATTCTTCTTTGGAGCCTGCCGAATTGAATACGTCAAGGTATTGATCGTCATTGTAGTTGCCGTCAATCTGGAACGCCAGTTCGCCACCCGCGAATGGCCAGGTATGACGCGCCAGGAAGTTGATGCTGAACGACGGTGCGTTGGGCAGTTCGTTATCCTCTATGTGTTGCAACGGCAGCACGATCCCGAAGAAATCCTGGACGGTAGGCACCTCGTCAATCTCCGAGTCTATGAACGAGATACCCGCCAGCAGGTCAAGCCGTTCGGCAGGGGACCAGGCCAGTTCGATTTCACCTCCATAGGCCTCGGCATCGGTGTTGCGGATTTCCGGGAACGCGGCAATCAGGCCGAATGCCTGGTAATTCTTGTAATCGTAATAGAAACCGGTGGCATTAAGGCGCATTGCCTGCTCCGGGAAGGTGCTCTTGAAGCCGATTTCATAGGAATAGAGGATCTCCTCCTTGTGCTGCAGGTTTTCGAGAGTGCTGAAAAAAGTCGTGAAGTTACCGCCCTTGATGCCCCGGTTGAACGCGGCATAAACCAGCAAGTCGTCGTTGGGTTTCCAGTCCAGTTGCGCGCGCGCGGCCCAGTCATCATAGTCAATCTCGGTAAAGTCCGAGGGCACCCAGGCGGTGTCGAAAAATACCTCACCCGGCGCGACGTAGAAGTCCGGCCCGAGCCAGGCGCCACCACCTGCGGCGCTGTTGACCAATGAGTATTTCTTGTCGTCCATGGAGTAGCGCACGCCGCCGATCAGGGTGACCTGGTCACTCAGGTCCACTTCAACCTGTCCGAAGACCGACCAGTTTTCCGAGTCAAGGTTCCAGTCCGCATTGAGCTGCCCGTCAGGCAAAGCGCTGACAAACTCGCCGCTGACGAAGTCCATGCCGATGATTTCCAGGTCCATATAATAGCCGCCCAGTTGCCAGCGGAACCGGTCATAGTCTCCACTCAGGCGCAGTTCCTGAGTTATCTGTTCCGTATCTGCAACGGGATTGTAGGGGAAATTCGGGATATACCCCCCCCCGGCGTCTTCGTAATAATCCTTGAAGATATCCATGTAATTGGTGACGGAGACCACCTGGATATGCTCATTCAGGTCCCAGGTAATCTGGCCCGTAACCGAGGTGACCTCCCGGTCCAGGCTGCCCTCAATACCGTTGGCGTGCTTGTGGACGTCACCGGTTATGGGTGAGGATTCCGGTGTGGCGCTGTAACCGGTTTCCCGGTCCGCCTTGGAGGCATAAGCGACATAGCCGCCGGTGGGGGCATCGTTGTCCTCCGAGTAATAGACCTTGAGGTCCACCAGCAGGTCCTCAGTGACGTCCATCTGCAGGGAGCCCCGCAGCGCAAAACCGTCCTTGCCGTTGGTGTCGCGTACCCCCGGCGTTACGGATTCCGTGTAGCCGTCCGCCTGTTCCCAGCGGCCCGCGAAACGGCCGCGCAGGTTGGGCGCCAGGGCGCCGCCCACGGCGCCTTCGACAAAGAAGTTTTCGTATTCAGCCGCGCCGGCCTTGATATAACCGTTGGCTTCTTCTTCATCCGGTGCGTTGGTAAAATATTGAATTACGCCACCCGTTGCATTGCGCCCGAACAGCGTCCCCTGGGGGCCGCGCAATACTTCCACCCGGTCCATGTCAAACATCTGCTGGCCGATGCCGTTGAGCGAGGCCACATAGGCATTATCAACGTTCACGGCTACCGGCGCTTCCAGGGTATCGATGAAGTTGTTTTGTGATACGCCCCGTATATTGAATACGATGAGGGAAGGCGTATATGTGAATAACTGCAAGCCTGGTGCCTGCTGCGTGATATCCGTGGTATTGGTCGCGCCAAGGTTATCCAGTTGCTCGCCGGTAAATGCAGTGACGGAAATACCCACGTCCTGCAGGTTCTGTTCGCGCTTTTGCGCGGTCACAATAATTTCTTCCAGGACAGCCCCATTGGCAATTTCGGAAACCATAAGACCCAGGCACAGCGCCGGGATGAATGTCCATCGGTAAAGTCGACTGATCAAGCACATTTTGATTGCCCCCATCGTCAAATAGAAATGAATACGTGAGTATGATAGTATAAAATTGGTCGTATGACAAATACTATATAGACCCAAACCTTTTTTCCACCATTTAATGCGCGCCCAAGGTCAGAATCCCAACCAGGTCACCACTGGCGCAGACACTGCGCCCAGCGCTAAGGGCAGGAAACGTATTTCCGATATCATGGAAGCCTGCAGGACGGTATTGATCGATAAAGGTTATACGCAATTTTCACTACGCAGTGTCGCCAGGGAAGCCGGCATGCATCTCAGCAACCTGCAATACTATTTCCGCACCAGGGAAGAGTTGATCAAGGGATTGATCGATTACAACAGCCAGTCCTATCTTGAAACGTATACGGAACGGTTTGCCGCGTTGCCGACGCAGCCGCAACCCAGGTTCCTTGCAGTAATCGATTACCTCATTGAAGATATCAGGGACCCGTTGACCAGGCGCTTTTTTATCCAGTTCTGGGCCTTGCTTGACGCATCCGGCGCGCATACCGAGAGATTATTGAATGATATGTACGCGCCACACATAAAATCACTCAATGAACATCTTGCGGAATTAAACCCGCTACTGTCTCCCGGGGTGAGGCAGCAACGGGCAGCCATGATTGCCGCCATGATTGAAGGTATGATGCTGATGCTGGAAGAAGCAGATAACGAACTCGAAACCAGCGAGTCGGGTATTGAAACGGAAATGCGAAAACAGATCATCCGGATTGCGATGGATTAGGGTCGGGCCTGCATAATCCATAAAAAACGCAGTTTAACGGCTGAATAGTCCGTGCTTCAAGATAGTTTATCTTTATTATCAGCAAGTTGCGTCAGATTGAGATGGTCCGACCCGCTCATCTTGCGCAGATTAACCTGGTCCGACCCAAGCATCTTTTCCCGGAACGCGCCGGGTGACAGGTTGTATTGCTGTTTGAAGCGCTTGTTGAAATGCGCGGTGTCCTGGAAGCCCCAGTAAAAGGCGATGTCGGAAATCTTTCTGTTTCTCATGTGCGGGTTCGACAAGTCGCGCGAGCACAAGTCCAACCGTTGGCGGAAAATATACTGCTTGACCGTGTCGTCGTCGGCATCGGCATTGAACAGCCAGTGCAGGTAGCGGGAGGACATGCCGCCCGCTTTTGCGATCATGGCCGGGGACAGGTCCGGGTTGCGGATATTGGCCTTGATGTATTCCTTGATATTCCGCAACTGGGTAACCCGTAAAGGTTTCGGATCATCGGCGGTGCCCGGATCCAGCGCGTTGACCAGCACTCCGATGGTCGCATCAATCAATGCGTATGTGTCCTTGCAACCTCCGTCGAATACCGACTGGCGCAATGATTTCACATGGTCGGTCAACAACTGGCCGCTGTTTGACTGCCCATCCAGGGAATGCCGGATCGAGAACCAGGACCGGGGCAGCCAGGATTGAAATCGCGGCAACGGCATCATGACGGATATCTTGTGCAAGCGGTCCTGAACTTCAAAAGTCATGGGTCTGGTGCTGTCCCAGACCAGGAGATCGCCCGGTTTCAACAGGATATCCTCGCCGTTGAAGTTGATGTATTCACGGCCTTCGAGAACGGCCTGTATGGTCAGGGTCTCAAGGCCGTCGGCCCGGATACTGGCGCGGGTGCGGGTTGCGCCGCAGGGGTCACAGGTGCATTCGATGACCTTCAGGATGCTGTCGTCATAGTGCTTGACGCTGCTGAAGAAGTCAGGCCTGACCGGTTTATCCATTTCCCAGCGGCCGTAAGCCTGGTTCAGCATGCTTGACCAGGCATCGTAACGGTCGCTCATTGCCAGTTCATTTGTCGTCCAGGTACTGACGAACGATGGTGCAGTATTATCGCTCATTACCCCCTCAAGCTGCCTGTCTTACCAACGCATGCCATGGTTGTCTCCCTCTGTCAGGACTGCAATGTGTGTTTTCAGCAACACCTGCCCGGAGATGTAAACAAAATAATAGCTCTATGCCGTAGCACCAAGCTTTTCTGTGACCTTAAAGTGTAGCGCGTTTTCACTTAAAACCAAGTTGATTTGCACTAATGGCAAGGCTTCAGCCGGTAATTTTCTTCAAAACCTGTCTCTTCCTTACCACTTGCACATACAGACAGGTACAGTTTCCCCTGGAAACAAGTTACTTTCAGCGATATCCGGTAGATTCTCATAGCTTAAATACAACAGAAAAACGCTTCACTCAAACACATCTATCCTTAATGCCTGTGTGACGGGCCGGGAAACGGATGAAACCAATGCGGTTTACAAAGGGGGACAGCAGATGAACAGATACTTTTCAGACGAACGGCAATTGGCCGCAGCAATCCCAGGATGGGCGACTCGCTGCAGGCTAAGTGTAATTACAGGTTCCGCTGCCGGGACGGCAATGCTTGCATTGGCATTGCTGACCGCACCGGTAACCGCCCTGTTGACGAGTTCGGCTGTCATGGCACAAGGAGATACGCTGTTGGAGGAGATCATCGTTACTGCCCGTAAGCGCGAGGAGAGCGTGCTGGAGATACCGGAGTCCCTGACCACCTTCACAGGGGACATGGTGGAGAGCGCCAATATCAACGGCCTGGAAGATATAGGGCTGCTGGTGCCGAATCTCTGGATGAGCCGGCGCCTGGACGGTTACCCCAATGTCTCCATTCGCAGTCTGGGAGGATTCGGCAATACCCAGGGGGCCGGGTTTTACCTGGATGACGTGCAGTTGTTCGGAGATGCTTCGTCCCGCTTCGGCAATTTCGAACGGATAGAGGTGTTGAAAGGGCCGCAGGGCATCCTGTACGGTGGCGCCAACATCGGCGGCGCGATCAAATTTGTTACCAGGCGGCCGGACCCCGAAGCCTTTTCGGGCCGGGTTAAAGCGCAGGGAGGTGAAGATAATTACTATGACGGCGAGATCCAGTTGAACGTGCCGCTGGGCAATGATTGGGCCCTGGCGCTGTATGGGTTTGCCATGACCGATGATTCGTACCTGGTCAACCCCAACACCCCGCGCCTGAACGGCGGCGTTCCGGACGTTGATCCCGACGTGGGGCACACGGAGAAATACGGCGTGCGCGCGGCCCTGGCCGGCAGTATCAGCGAACAGCTTTCGCTGTACGCTACCCTGCGTTACAACGAGTACGAAGGCCCCAACAACATCTGGAACCGGGAGATGAGCGGTGATCTCACCCACACCAACATCATCGACACCAGCTACAATGCGGGCCACGAGCGGGAAACCGTCGCGGGCAGCATAGAACTGACCTATGATTTCGGCAACTTCGACGCCATATACCTTACCTCGTATACAGATACGGATTCGTACCGGGAGACCGATCTTGATATCGACCAGGAGTTCGTGCTCGACCTGACCCGGTCATGGCCGGTCGAGGTATGGACCCAGGAATTGCGCTTTACCTCCACGGATGACAGTCCCTTGCAATGGCAGGCCGGCGCCTACTACCTGGACTGGAAGAGGCACAAGTTCGGGGAACTTCCGGTTCCCTACGGTTTCTGCTTTTTCCTGGACCCCAGTTGCAATCCCAACCCGGATGATCCGATCCCGTACCCGCGCATTGACGAGGATCCTCCCGAGGATACGGTAGTCGTGGTGGTTCCTTTCGAGAACCTCAGCGAAAAACGCGAACAGGTGGCAGGTTTTGCCAATTTCAGTTATCGCATGAATAACATGGAGATTGGTGGCGGTGTGCGCGTGGACCACTGGGAATTCGACGCGAATAACCTGGACAGCGGCACCACCGGAAGCCAGTCCAACACCGAGGTATTGGGCCGTGCGTCCGTCTCCATGTTCTTTGATGATGACCGGTCCATGGTGTACGCGACGTTCTCCCAGGGTTTTGAGCCGGGGAGTTTCAATGCGTTCGACCTGGAGGGCGAGAACGCCCTGTTCGACATCGAGCCGGAAGAGGCAACACAGGTTGAAATCGGCTACAAGGGGAGGTTGCTGGATGACCGCCTGATATTGACCCTGGCGGGTTTCTATATCGATTACGAGGGCCGGCAGTTCGAACTTCAGACGAAGAACCCTCAAACCGGCACTGTACTTGAAGGCATCTTCAATATCGGCGATTCAGAGTCATGGGGACTGGAAGGCGATATGGTCCTGTCCATGCATGAGAACTGGACTCTCTCTGCCGGGTTTGGCTATGTGGACGCGGAATGGGTCGGTGGCACTGAATTCGTGACCCCAAGCGATTATCTCTCCGACCTCTCGGGACGGAGACCGCCCAACACCGTAAAGTGGAGCGCAACCGCGGCCCTGGATTACGATCAGCAGGTGAACGATGACATGCGCCTGTTCGGGCGCCTGCAACTGCGCTACAAGGGGGAGGCGTCCACCAATGCCCAGCTCTGGGATTCACCCGGGGATGATTTTCCGTTCTGGACGAACCCTGATTTTACCGTCGTGGACCTGGGCGCCGGGGTGGAGTGGAACAACTGGGAGTTCGGCGTTCATATAGAGAACCTGTTCGACGAGGATTACTACATCGACGTGCAGGAATTTCCGAACTTTGCGGGTAGCAAACTGCCGGGCGCTCCAGGCTATATCATCATCGGCACCCTGGAACAACCGCGCCGCGTGGTCGGTTCGGTACAGTACCATTTCTAACGGATACTATTCCTGTAAACGCACTCACGGGTAAAAGCTATGGCACTACCGCAAGATATCAGTCCCGTTAACAGCGAACTGATGGATTCGCTGTGTAAAACCGGTGACATGGACTGGATCCCCATGGCAGCGGACCCCGAGCGGGGGTTTATGAAAGTCCTGTGGACGGGGCCGGAGACCGGCGCCTGGGCCGCGCTGTTCCGCTGGTATAAAGGCTACGTGGCGCCGCCCCACAAACACCTGAGTCCGGCCCATGTGTATGTCCTGTCCGGGAAGTTGCAGGTGCGCGACGGGATCCTCGAAGCTGGCGACTACGTGTACGAACCGAACGGCATGGTCCACGGCGCCACAACGGCCCTGGAGGATACCGACTACCTGTTTATCTGTAACGGGCCGGTACTGTTCTTCGACGATGACAACTTCACCAGCTACCTGGGCTGGGAAGAACTGCAGCGCATCCAGGATGAATATACAAACAAAGGGGAGAATTCCGGCGAAACAAGCGCCAGCATGTGATTCGGGAGAAATCCACCCCGGCATGCAGTCAGCCGGGGTCCGGGATTCAATTGATTAAATCATTCAGGATATGATAAAGATAAAATAAACCAGAAAAAGGTATTTATGCAATGAGCGGAACAGTACAGGAGGGGAGAGTTACACAGTCTAACGAAACGGATGGATTCGTATTTAACCAGACCATGTTGCGCATCAAGGACCCGGAGCGCTCCCTTGCGTTCTACCAGGACGTGCTGGGCATGACCCTGCTCAAGAAGCTGGACTTCCCCGAGATGGAATTTTCGCTGTTCTTCATGGGTTACGTGCGCCCGGACGATGATCCGATACCACAGAACCCCCTGGACAGGACTGCATATACTTTCGAGCAGAAAGCGTTGCTGGAACTGACCCATAACTGGGGCACGGAAAATGACGAATCATTTGATGGTTACCATAACGGTAACAATGACCCGCGTGGTTACGGCCATATAGGACTGTCCGTTCCCGATGTTTATCAAGCTTGTAGCCGCTTCGAGGAGTTAGGGGTAGAATTCGTCAAGCGTCCGGATGACGGCAAGATGAAAGGCATCGCATTTATCAGGGATCCGGACGGGTACTGGATAGAAATATTGGAAGCAAAAATATCGGCAGCTTTATGTAACCAGTAAACAGTAAAAAAACCTGACATATGAGGAGGTAATAACATGAATCCACAAAAGTATGACCCTGTCCCCGGCCGTTCTGTGCAGATCGATGAAGTTGACTGGGTAGATTTTCCAGGGCCGTTGAGCCAGGGCGGCATACGCTGGAAATTGTTGAACGTGGCGCCCGAACTGGGTTCCTGGGCAGCCATATACGATTGCCCGAAAGGCTCGTCTTTTGCGAGCCATGTACATATCGGCCCGGGAGAATATTTCCTGACGAAAGGCCACATGGAAGTCCGGGGCGGCGAAGATGAAGGCGGCGTCAGCGTAAAAGCCCCGGCATACGGCTACGAGGCCTGCCAGGCCTTTCATGGGTTGACAAACTTTCTTGAAGACAGCGAGTTTTACATGACGTTTCTCGGACCCCTGAATTTTGTTGACGATGATGGTAATACCGTTGCCCTGGTGACCTGGCAGACTGTCCAGGAAGCCTGGGACGCGGCGCAGGCGGCGAAAGAAGGCTGAAGCCGTATCCGTTTCCCGTCATTCTCTTGGTAACGGGGAATGACGGGAAAAATCGTGACGATTTCCCACTCCCCAACCCGGGGATTGCCGTTTCCCATGCCCGCGAACATACGGTCGCCATGGCCATCGTCTACTCCAGGGAGCACCTGGTAATTCTTCCTTAAAGCCCTGTTCTGGCCAGCAAGAAACGCAGTTTAACCGCTTTATTGACTGCGCATCGAGATGGTTTATCCGTATTATCAGCAGGTTGTGTCATGTTGGGCTGGTCCGACCCGATCCTTGCTTGTTCCGTCAGCGTCTATATCATAAAATCAATCTCCGTCGTCCACATCGCAATATCAGGATCAGCATGTCCACTAAACTCATGTCTCTGGCAAGAATCTGCGTGTTTCTGCTGCTCGCCTTTTCCGCAGCGTTGTGTCTGGCGAAAACATCATCGCAACCATCGGACCCGTGCCACGAAGAGCTGGGTTCGATTGACGTTAATGATGGCGGCTGGAGCGATGTCGACAATAATCGGTACCGGTTCAAGCACGTATTTCAATACAAGGAAGAGTATCCCTATTTTGAATATACCGGCGCTGTGATGCTGGGGGTCGAATCGAGCCGCTGGTACCCGGACAGCATTATTCCGAATTTCAACTACTGGAATAATCTGGACGGCAGGTCCGGAAGCCCGAATGACAACCATTATTCCATCGTCGACGAGATCTACGGCCGGGGTAATACTCAAGGCATTTCCTTTTCGTTTTCCTCTTCCGGAGAATATGCCTTTCTGCTGTTCAATCGCAACAGCGATGACATCAAGGAATCCCTGGATGAAGGTGCGCTGATCAGGCACGGGTTCAGTGAGGGGACCTGGGGGGTTCTCACTTTCGTCAACGGGGTCACGGAGTTCATTAACGTGGATCGCCGTTCCGTGGATCTTTCATGTGGCAGTAGCCGCGGGTACCTGTATTTCGGCAACCATCACCTGGCTTTCTCGGCAGATAGCAATATGGCCATTTCTCATTGTGGAGCACATGCAGCGTTTGCTTCGAACTACGGACATCAATATTTGAGATCGGTAAACGTACTGACGGAAAAGCTACGGATTGCTGGTGTTGATCACACCCAACGGAAAATTTGCAGGCTTATAGGTATCCCCTTGGCGGTAACCAACTCGGACAGTCTCCGACCCATCCTGGAAGAAAAGTTGTCCGTCTGGGCTGACCGGGTCCATGCATCAGTCGTCAGATACGCAACTGAGGAACAGGACGCAGAAAAGGAAAAACACAGGACCAGGTGGGTGAAGATTGCCGAATTTTCACGAAAGAGCAGGGGAAATTTCCGTCAATCGGATAAAAACGATGTTCGCCTGGAATATCGTAACCTGCACGAAAGCAAGGTCGTGAGGCAGGTATGGGCGGACGGTCACCTCATCATCAACGGTGTCGAGCTGGGAAAACTGACAGGTACCGAAGTGGGGAATATCAGGGGTCTGTTCGGTAGAGACAAGCAACGGGAGGAAGTGCGACAAAAGTTTGAAGCAGGCGATTTCCCAACAGCATTTTGGACTAATACATCTTCGGTGTACATACGTGACGATAACAGGTACCTGGAATGCAAAGGACGATTGTGTTCCATCCATGTCCGCGCAAATAAACTGGAAGAAGCGTTTTGGGAATTCTAGATGGCGTATATTGACTAATCCCGGTCGTCCCCGTGATGAAGCGCGGCGTTTTCCGCCGCTTAATATGCATGTCTGTGTGATCTCGCTAGCAGGGACTTGAAACCATGAAAACACACGCGCGTGCAGTCGTCATCGGCGGCGGCGTTGTCGGTGTCAGCACTTTGTATCACCTGGCCCGGAAAGGCTGGGGTGACGACGTCGTGCTGGTGGAAAAAGCGGAACTGACCTCGGGTTCCACCTGGCATGCGGCCGGACTCTTGCCGCTGTTCAACATGAGTTACAGCGTCGGCCAGATCCACAAATACTCGGTGAACCTGTACCAGGAACTGGAAGCCGAAACCGGGCAGCAGGTAGGGTTCAAACAGGTCGGCAATCTGCGCCTGGCCATGAACCGGGAGCGCATGGATGAGTATTACCAGTACGCGGCCACGGCCCGCACCATCGGCGTCAATATCGAATTCCTGACGCCGGGACAGATTGGAGAGACCTGGCCCCTGTGCAATACGGACGGACTGGTGGGGGCGCTGTTCCATCCGGAAGACGGCTATATCCAGCCCGCCGACCTGACCCAGGCCCTGGCAAAGGGCGCCCGGGCGCGGGGTGCGGTAATTTATCGCAATACCATGGTCGAAGGCATTGATCGCAGCGCTTCAGGTGAGTGGCAGGTCAGGACCAGCAAGGGTGATATCACCTGTGAACATGTTGTCTCTGCGACCGGCAACTATGCCCGCCGCACCGGCGCCATGGTCGGCCTGGATATCCCGGTGATGCCGGTGGAACATCAATACATAGTCACGGAGTCCCACCCCGACCTGGTCGCCCGGGCCGGGCAGGGCCTGTCTGAAATGGCCGTGCTGCGTGAATCCGACGGTTCCTGGTACCTGCGGGAAGAAAACCAGGGCTTCATCCTGGGGCCTTACGAGAAAGGCGCACCCTGCTGTTACGTGGACGGCCCCGATGACAATGCCGAATATGAACTCTTCCAGGAAGATATCGACCGCCTGGAACCCCATATCGAGGCGGCCATGCACCGGGTACCGGCCTTTGCCGATTGCGGCATCAAGCAGGTCTACAACGGCGCCATCGCCTATACCCCGGACGGCAACCCCATCGTCGGACCGGCCTGGGGCCTGAAGAACTTCTGGCTCAACGAAGGCCACAGCTTCGGCATTACCGCCGCGGGCGGGGCCGGTTGGCAACTGGCGGAATGGATAGTCGAAGGTGAACCGGGCATCGACATGCTGGGGGTCGAGCCGCGCCGTTTCGGCGATTACGTCAGCAAGGATTACCTGGTCAAAAAGAACGAGGAAGCCTATTCCCACGTATTCATCATCCATTACCCCGATGAGGAGCGGCCGGCGGCCCGCCCCCTGAAGACCGCCCCCTGCCATGGGCGTCTCAAGGAGATGGGCGCCGTGTTCGGCCAGAAATCCGGCTGGGAGCGGGCCAACTGGTTTGCCACCGACGGCATGGCCCAGGAGGATCACTGGTCGTTCCGCCGTTCGCGCTGGTTTGCAGGCATCAGAAAGGAGGCGTTGCACCTGAACCGCGCAGTGGGGTTGCTGGACTTGACGGCCTTTGCCAAATGCCGGATATCCGGGCCGGGCGCGGAAGCGTTCCTGGACTACATGGTTGCAAACCGGCTGCCGTCAAAAGCGGGGCGTATCCGGCTTTGTCACGCGCTGAACCGTAACGGCGGAGTCCATTCTGAATTCACCGTCACCCGCGAGACGGACGATTCGTTCTACCTGGTCTCGGCCGGTGCCTGGCAGAGACTGGACCACGATTACCTCGGCAAGTTCATGCCCGCTGACGGCTCGGTGAACTATGATCACATTACCGACGCTATCGGTGTATTCGTCGTTGCCGGGCCCCGTTCACGCACGCTGTTGCAACGCGTGTCGAGTGATGATTTTTCCAACGCAGGCTTCCCGTTCCTGAGCGCCAGGCAGGTAGATATGGGCGGCATACCCGTGCATGCCATGCGGGTCAATTACGTCGGTGAACTGGGCTGGGAACTGCACCACCCCATCGAACGGCAGAACGAGTTGTTCGATGCCTTGTTTGCGGCCGGTGAAGACATCGAACTACGGCCTTTCGGCATACGGGCCATGGATTCGTTACGGCTGGAGAAATCGTACCGCATGGTAGGTACGGAATTATCCATCGAGTATTCCGCCTGGGAATCGGCAATGGACCGTTTCGTTTACCCGGACAAGGGAGACTTCCTCGGCCGGGAAGCGCTGCTGGCGGGCCGGGAACGCGGCCCCGGATACAGACTCGTCACGCTGGAGGTCCGGGATACCGATGACGCCGATGCGCTGGGCAACAATGCCCTGACCCGGGACGGTGAATTGATCGGGCGCGCCACCAGCGGCGGCTTCGGCTTCCGGGTCGACAAATCCCTGGCGTTGGGCATGGTCAGGCCGGAACACGCGGCAGAAGGTACGGACATGGAAATCGATATCCTCAACAGGAACTACCGCGCTATTGTGATCCCTGAAAGTCCGTACGACCCCGGCAACGAGCGGTTGCTGGACATCAATGACGCAAATAACTGAATCTGCGCTCCGCAAACCCGGGGTCGGGGTAAACATATTACAGAATTATCCGGTAAGGCAGGTCATTTTTACCCTGACCCTGACTTGTTCCTTGACGGCTGAGAATATTTCTTGATCAGCGTATTTGACATGTTTTCCATCGGTATTGGACCTTCAAGTTCCCATACTGTCGGCCCCATGCGTGCGGCTTTGATGTTCGCGCGCCACCTGCAATCAAAAAATTTGCTGGCGCAGGTGGATGGGTTGAGTATCGGATTGTACGGTTCCCTCGGCGCCACCGGCAAGGGGCATGGCAGCGACAAGGCGGTGGTGCTCGGATTACTGGGTGAAGCCCCGGAGACAACCGATCCTGATGAGGCGGGCAGCAAGCTTGAACAGGTACGCGTATCCGGCCTTCTCAACCTGCTGCGACAGCAGCCGGTCAGGTTCGACCCGGACAAGGCCCTCGTCTTTCACAAAAAACAACGCTTGCCGCTACATGTCAACGGCATGCGCTGTCTGGCGCTGGATAAGAACGGCAACACGCTGAGCGAGAAGATTTATTATTCGGTCGGCGGCGGCTTTGTCATCGATACGGACGAGCAGGGCGAACCAATGCTGATGGAAGACGCAGCCGTTGCGCCTCCCTATCCGTTCCGCACGGCAAAGGAACTGCTGGAATTATGCGGCAGCCATGGACTGAGTATCAGCGGCCTGATGCTGGAGAATGAGAAGTGCCTGCGGACGGAACAGGAAATCCGGGCCGGGTTGCTTGGTATCTGGCAGGTAATGCAGGAATGTGTGGCCCGTGGTTGCCGTACGGGCGGCACACTGCCGGGTGGTTTGAAAGTCCGGCGCCGCGCCGCAGCGCTGAAGGAAAAACTTCTGCAGAAACAGGGTGGTCCTGCCGGCGCATTCGAGGCGATGGACTGGGTGAACCTGTACGCACTGGCCGTCAACGAGGAGAATGCCGCTGGGGGGAGAGTGGTGACCGCGCCCACCAACGGCGCAGCCGGTATAATCCCCGCGGTGCTGCACTACTATTATCACTATTGCGATGGCGTGGAGGATGACGGCATTGTAAGATTTCTCCTGACTGCGGCCGCGATCGGTACTCTCTACAAGCTCAACGCATCCATCTCCGGCGCCGAGGTGGGTTGCCAGGGCGAGGTCGGTTCGGCCTGTTCCATGGCGGCCGGCGCCCTGGCCGAGGTACTGGGGGGGTCGCCGTCGCAGGTGGAACAGGCTGCGGAAATCGCCATGGAACACAACCTCGGCCTCACTTGTGATCCGGTTGGAGGACTGGTGCAGATCCCCTGCATAGAACGCAACGCCATCGCATCCGTCAAGGCGATCAACGCCGCGCGCATGGCGCTGTTGTCTGACGGCCAGCATTATGTGTCACTGGACAAGGTGATTAAAACCATGCGGGATACCGGCCGGGACATGAAGACCAAGTACAAGGAAACGGCCCGGGGCGGGCTGGCCGTGAATGTGATCGAATGTTAGCCCGCAGCGCTTGATGAGTTAAACGGACCGGAATGACCAGGCAGAACTATTCCATATTCTCCTTGCTGCGCAATGCCGTCTCTCATAATGAGAACTGGCAGCAGGCCTGGCGCAGTCCGGCGCCGCGGAAGAAGTATGACGCGCTCATAATCGGCGGCGGCGGCCACGGCCTGGCAACCGCTTATTACCTGGCAAAAGAACACGGGATGCGTAACGTCGCCGTGCTGGAGAAGGGCTGGATCGGCGGCGGCAATACGGGGCGGAACACGACCATAGTACGTTCAAATTACCTGTGGACTGAGGCCGCGCTGTTCTACGAGAAGTCGTTGAAACTCTGGGAAGGGTTGAGCCGGGACCTGAATTACAACGTCATGTTCAGCCAGCGCGGCGTCTATAACCTGGGTCACAGCCTGCAGGACATGCGGGATATCGAACGGCGGGTCGGTGCCAACCGCCTGGACGGGATCGATGCCGAGGTGGTCACGCCGGCCCGGATCAAGGCAGCCATTCCCATGATCAATATCTCTCCCGGGGCGCGTTATCCCATCCTTGGGGCTTCATTGCAACGCCGGGCCGGGGTTGCCCGCCACGATGCCGTGGCCTGGGGGTTTGCCCGCGCCGCCGACGCCCTGGGCGTCGATATCATTCAACAATGTGAAGTCACCGGTATCTGCCGTAACGGTTCCAGGGTGACCGGCGTCGACAGCAGCCGCGGACGCATCGAGGCAGACCGGGTCGGTGTCGTGGTCGCCGGCCATGCCAGCGTGCTGGCGCAGATGGCGGGTTTGCGCCTGCCCCTGGAGAGCCACCCGTTGCAGGCCTACGTGTCGGAACCCCTGAAACCGGTCCTGGATACCGTGGTGATGTCGAACGCCGTGCATGGTTATATCAGCCAGTCGGACAAGGGCGAACTGGTCGTCGGCGCAGGCATCGATGCCTACACCGGTTACGGCCAGCGCGGCAGTTTCCACACCATAGAGCATGCCATGCAGGCCATTGTTGAACTGTTCCCCGCCTTCAGCCGGGTGCGCATGCTGCGCCAATGGGGCGGCATCGTCGACGTGGCGCCGGACGCCTGCCCGATTATCGGCAAGACTCCCTTGCAGGGTCTCTATTTCAACTGCGGCTGGGGCACCGGGGGCTTCAAGGCCACGCCCGGTTCCGGCTGGGCGTTTGCCCATACCATTGCCCGGGACCAGCCCCACGAACTCAATGCCCCGTTCTCACTGGCGCGTTTTACAACGGGCGCGCTGATAGACGAGCACGGCGCCGCAGCGGTGTCACACTGATGGAATTAGGAATTCGTAATTCTAAATTGTGAATAAGGTGGGTTAACGTGCTGCTGATTAAGTGTCCCTGGTGCGGTGCGCGCGATGAGAGTGAATTCAGCTATGGCGGTGAAGCGGATATCACCCGGCCGCCCGATCCGGACAGCCTCAGCGACGAGCAGTGGGCGGATTACCTGTTCATGCGCAAAAATCCCAGGGGGGCGCACCGGGAACAATGGGTGCATGAGCACGGCTGCCGCCGCTGGTTCGTAGTGGAAAGGGACACGGTAACGTATGAATTCAAGGATGAAACAACCTGACCGCCTCACACAAGGCGGCCGTATCGACCGCTCAAAGCCCCTGACATTCAGGTTTAACGGCCGTACCTGTCAGGGTTATCACGGTGACACCCTGGCCTCAGCCCTGCTGGCCAACGGGATCCGGCTGGTCGGGCGCAGTTTCAAGTACCATCGCCCGCGCGGCATCGTGGGTATAGGTGTGGAAGAGCCCAACGCCATAGTCCAGGCAGGGACCGGCGCCCGTACGGTGCCCGGACTGCGCGCCACAGAAGTGGAACTGTACGAGGGCCTGGTCGCATCCACGACCAGGGGCTGGCCCGGTCTCGATACCGACCTGCTGGCGATCAGCGATTTCTGCTCCCGCTTGCTGGGCGCGGGATTTTATTACAAGACCTTCATGGCGCCACGGTTCCTGTGGCGCTGGTATGAACACGTTCTGCGGCGCGCCTCCGGTCAGGGAGTCTCACCACGGGAGGCGGACCCGGATACCTATGAACATATCAACGCGCATTGCGACGTGCTGGTGGCGGGCGGCGGACCGGCGGGGCTGATGGCGGCGCTGGCCGCGGCCGGATGCGGCGCCAGGGTCATCATTGCAGATGAGCAAAGTGAGTTCGGCGGCAGCCTGTTGTATGACGGGGCCGGGCTGGACGGCAATTCCGCCGCTGAATGGCTGGACGGGGCAGTGCAGCAACTGGCGGGACATCCGGAGGTAACCATGCTGACCCGTAGCACGGTGTTCGGTTACTACGATCACAATTTCCTCACCATCCTGCAGCGCAGCGGCGGCCATCCGGGTGAACCGCGCGCCGGAGAGATACGTCAGCGGGTCTGGCGTGTACGCGCCCGGCGCGTCATCCTTGCCCAGGGCAGTCACGAACGGCCCATGGTATTTCCGAACAATGATCGCCCGGGGGTGATGCTTGCCTGCGCGGTATCCGGCTATATTCGTCGCTACGGCGTATGTCCGGGACAGCGCGGCGTGATTTTCACAAACAACGATGGTGGATATCATGCGGCCCTGGATCTTTTATCGGCAGGCGCCACCGTCGCAGGCGTTGTCGACAGCCGCCGGGAGGGCGCCGGCAGCATAGCCGGGTACCTGCGCCAGGCCGGGATCGAGATTTTCCCGGGACACGTCATCACCAACGTGGCGGGAAGAAAAGGTGTGCGTTCGGTACGGGTTTCCAGCGCTGATGCATCCAGGACCCTTGACTGCGACCTGGTTGCCATGTCCGGCGGCTGGAATCCCGCCGTTCACCTGCATTCACAGGCGGGGGGCATTATTGCCTGGGATCAGGCCCGCAGTTGTTTTGTACCCGGCGCTGCCCGGCAGGAGCATGTGTCCGTGGGCGCGTGCAACGG
Source organism: Gammaproteobacteria bacterium (assembly GCA_965208655.1). Classification (GTDB taxonomy): domain Bacteria; phylum Pseudomonadota; class Gammaproteobacteria; order Eutrophobiales; family Eutrophobiaceae; genus JAAXHV01. The sequence goes on along the minus strand of CBDBPJ010000006.1, from coordinate 191,401 downwards.
TGCCTTTTCACTGGAAACCGGCCTGGAGGAAGGGAAACAGGCAGGCTTGGATGCGGCGCAGTCCTGTGGGTTTCATCCGGTTCCGCTTCCCACACCGGAGATTAAGCATATCCATGCTGGAGACACCCACCCGCAACAACCGTTATGGCGGGTTCCCTTGCCGCGACCGCCGCAGCGCTGCCCGAAACAGTTTATCGATTACCAGAACGACACGACCGTGGCGGACGTGTACCAGGCCGTGGGTGAAGGGTTTCGGAACGTGGAACACGTCAAACGCTATACCGCGCTGGGTTTCGGCACCGACCAGGGCAAACTGGGAAATATCAACGGCATGGCAATCCTGGCGGAGTGTCTGGACAAACCTGTTGCCGATGTCGGCACGACCACGTTCAGGCCGCCCTACACGGCCGCCACCTTCGGCGCCTGCGCCGGCGCCGGCGTGGGAGCGCTCTACGACCCGGTGCGCAAGACCGCTCTGCATGACTGGCACGAAGCGGCGGGGGCTGAATTCGAAGTGGTGGGTCAATGGCTGCGCCCCTGGTATTACCCCGGGGAAGGAGAGGATATGCAACGTGCGGTTGCCCGTGAATGCCTCGCCGTCCGCTCCTCGCTGGCGATCATGGATGCTTCGACCCTGGGTAAGATAGAGGTGCAGGGCCCGGATGCGCAGGTCTTTCTTGAGCGTATCTATACCCATAATATCGCCCGGATAGGGACCGGGCGCTGCGCTTACGGCATCATGCTTGGCGAAGACGGCATGGTCATGGACGACGGGGTGATGGCGCGCCTGGGCGATCAGCATTATTACCTGACTACCACCACGGGCGGCGCTGCCCGCGTGCTGGGCTGGCTGGAACAATGGTTGCAGACGGAGTGGCCGGATTTGAAGGTTTACCTGACGTCGGTGACGGAACGCTGGTCCACCATTGCGCTGGCCGGTCCCGACAGCAGGAACCTGTTGCAGGGCATGGAATCCGATATCGCCTTCAAACCGGATGACTTTCCCTTCATGTCGGTACGTTCAGGCACACTGGCGGGGTTCGCCACACGGATATTCCGTGTGAGTTTCAGTGGTGAACTGGCCTATGAGATCAACGTGGAGAGCGATTTGGCCCCGGCCCTGTGGCAAACCCTGATGGAGGCAGGGCGGCAATACGGCATTACTCCTTACGGCACTGAATCCATGCATGTGTTGCGTGCCGAGAAGGGTTTCATCATCGTCGGCCAGGATACCGACGGTTCGGTCACCCCGCTGGACCTGGGGATGCACTGGCTCTTGTCGCGGGACAGGGACTACCTGGGCAAACGCTCCCTGGACCGTCCCGAATGCCGGCGGCCGGACCGTAAACAACTGGTCGGCCTGTTATGCGAGAACGGGACCGGGGCCCTGCCGGAAGGCGCGCAACTGGTGGATAAACCCGGTGGAGAACCCCCTGCGGCCAAACTCGGCCACGTCACCTCCAGTTATTTCAGCGCCTGTCTCGGTCATCCCATTGCCCTGGCGCTGGTCAGCGCCGGCCGCGCACGCGAGGGCGACGTTATATACGCCGCATTACGCGACGGTCGCCGGGTAAGGGCCAGGATAGTTTCCCCGGTATTCCATGACCCGGAAGGAGTGCGGCAACGTGCCTGACCCGATGCAGAGACAGCATGCGCTGGCATCATTTTTGAACGGGAACAGTGTGCCGGATTCGGGATATCCCGGGATGCGCCTGGAAGTGCGACCCCATTACGGCTACCTGAACCTGCGCGGCGACCCCGGTGATGAACGCTTCCTGCAGGCAATACAACAGATGCTCGGACAGCCCCCGCCCACCGTTCCGAATACGTTTACGGCGGGAGAGCACACAATCTACTGGCTGGGGCCGGACGAATGGTTGCTGGCAACCGCTCCCGGGGAGGAAAAAGAGCTAGCCGGGCGGTTGGCAAAAAGCCTGGCGGGACAGTGTTGCTCACTGGTCGACCTGACCGGCGGCCAGATCCTGCTGCGCCTGGCCGGCCCTCAGGTTCGGGAGGTACTGGCTAAAGGCTGCACCCTGGACCTCCACCTGCGCACCTTCGAAGTGGGCCGGTGCGCACAGACCACGCTGGCAAAGACCTCCATGCTGGTCGCCCTGGTAGATGATGCGCCGACCTTCGATGTCATCGTCCGCCGTAGTTTTGCCGAGTACGCGGCCCGCTGGCTGCTGCATAGCAGCGCCACGGCAGGGTAAGGCGCAACTGTTCTTCGTTGGGAACCCGAGGCAAATCAAGCCCGGTCCCGCTGTTCCGGCGCCAGCGGGTCACCCTGGTCCGCTTCATCCATGGCCTCCGCCACGATGACCTGCGAGGTCTGCATCATGACCGCCATGCCGTGGGATTGTTCCTGCACGGCAATCGGCTTGCGCACCGAAATCCGGTGCAGCGTGTATGCCGCCATCAGCAGGTAAACCAGCGCGACGAAATAATACAGGCTGCCCGGGCCGAAGAATTTCATTGCCTGGGTGCTGAGTATGGGACCCGACAACCCGCCGATGCCGTTTATGAAGATAATGCTGCCGCTGACTGACAGGATCTGCTCGTTACGCAAGTGGTCGTTGATGAAGGACATGGACACCGAGTAGAAACAGAGGACCGCGCCGCCCACCAGGAACAACAAGGCGGCAGTCAGCAAAAGGTTGCCCAGGTGTGCGGCCAACGGTACCAACAGGCTCGCGCCAGCAGCCAGGGCAGCGAGCAGCAGCAGGGTATGACGGCGTTCCTGCCGGTCCGACAACCAGCCGACGGGAAGCAGCAGGGCCAGTCCTCCAGACATCAGGATGCCGACCAGCAGCGCGCTTTCGGTGACGGAAAAACCGCTCTGCTTGGCGAATACCGCGGTCAGCCACATCACGGCGCTGAAGGTGACGCCCTGGACGAACACGCCGGCGGCGCCCAACGGGGTAAGCCTGATCAACCTGCCCAGTTCCAGGTGTTCTGCGTAGGCGATTACCGGGGCGGAGATATTACTCAGCAAAATGGGCACGATAGCAATGGACAGGATAACCGAGGCCAGGATGAACAACTCGAAGCCCAGCGGTGATGCCAGGTTTAACAGGAACTGCCCGCCCGTGAACCCCAGGGTGATGGTGAACATGTAGGCAGCCAGCAGGCGGCCCCGGTTGGCGTTGCCGGTGATCGCGTTCAGCCAGCTTTCCGAGACCATGAACAGGCCGGACAGGCAAAACCCTGTCAGCGCGCGCAACAGGAACCACATTACCGGATGGACAACGGCAGAGTGCAGCAGGACCGCGACCGATGCCACCGATGCCAGCGCAGCAAAGACGCGGATATGCCCCACCTGTTTAACCCACCTTGGTACGGTATGCGCCCCCAGCAGGAAACCGACGTAATACGCGGACATGATCAAACCGATAGTGTCCACGGCAAAGTCTTCCAGGGAGGCCCGGAGCCCCAGCAGCGTGCCCTGCATGCCGCTGCAGACGGATATCAGGGCAACGCCGAACAGCAGGCTCCAGACAGGTAAAATCTGCGGTGTTTTCATGTTCTGTTCCGGTTACTCCAAGCGTGTGAACAGGTGATCGATGTCTGATCCTCGTAATTTCAGGGATTGCCTGCCTGGCCTGGTTACCGGCAGGTGGCGCGATTGTCCGCTAATTTTGCAGATAGTCAAGTACAATCGATGCGTAGCTTTACCTGCTCTTCCGGGTTATAGTGTGACTGCAGAAAAACTTCGCTCAATCAGATATATAGTGCAATCCAGCAATCACTACCAGAGCTCGTACAGGGTCGGCCGGGACAACGTCCGCATCCTCAGGATGGAACTGCATAACCCGGTGTTTTTCATCACCGCATTTCTCACCGTGGCTTTTGTTATAGGGGTACTGGCATTTCCGCAGGACGCGAAAGTCATTCTTGACCAGGCAAAGAACTGGTCCATCGATAACTTCGACTGGCTGGTGATGGTTTCCGGCAATTTCTTTGTTGTATTCTGCCTGCTGCTGATCGTGCTGCCGTTCGGGAAAGTGCGCCTTGGCGGTCCCGCGGCGGAACCGGAGTTTTCCAGGCTGTCCTGGTTTTCCATGCTGTTTGCGGCCGGGATGGGTATCGGCCTGATGTTCTGGTGCGTGGCCGAACCGGTTGCTTACTATACGAACTGGTCGGGAACGCCGTTGAACGTAGCACCCCATTCGCCCGAGGCCGCAGCCGCGGCAATGGGGGCGGCGTTATATCACTGGGGGCTTCATCCCTGGGCCATCTTTGCCGTGGTGGCGCTGTCCCTGGCGTTCTTTTCATTCAACAAGGGCCTGCCGCTGGCGACCCGGTCCATCTTCTACCCGTTGTTCGGCGAGCAATGCTGGCGCTGGCCGGGCCATGTCATAGACGTAGTGGCTGTGTTCGCAACCATATTCGGCCTGGCAACCTCTCTCGGCCTGGGTGCAAAACAGGCCACGGGGGGACTGCATTCCGTGTTTGGTGTCGACAACGGCTTGACGACACAGTTATTGCTTATCGCCGTGATCACGACAATCGCCATCATTTCTGTCGTACGCGGCCTGGACCGCGGCGTCAGGGTACTGAGCAACTTCAATATCCTGGCTGCCCTGCTGCTCCTGGTTTTCGTTATATGCGCCGGACCCACCCTGGTGACTGTGTCCGGCATTGGCGAGAACCTTTCATACTACCTGACGCACTTCCTCCCCCTGAGTGACTGGGTGGGCCGTGAAGACGAGGCGTGGTACAAGAGCTGGACCGTGTTTTACTGGGCCTGGTGGATATCCTGGTCGCCTTTTGTCGGCGTATTTATCGCGCGCATTTCCAGGGGCCGCAGCGTAAGGGAATTTTTAACGGCCGTGTTGCTGTTGCCGACACTGGTCAGCGCCATCTGGATGTCCGTCTTTGGCGGTATTGCCCTGGACCAGGTGCAGCAAGGCATAGGCGCACTGGCAGGCGGTATCAGCGACCCGTCCCTGGCGCTGTTCCAGTTGCTGGAAAACCTGCCGTTTACCATCCTTGCATCATTGCTGGCCGTGGTCCTGGTATTGACTTTTTTTATTACCTCAGCCGATTCCGGTTCCCTGGTCATAGACATAATCACTGCCGGCGGCAAACTGGACACTCCCCGCTACCAGCGCGCGTTCTGGGCTGTCATGCTGGGGTTTATCGCAGCGGCTTTGCTCATCGGCGGCGGCAGCGATGCCCTGAGCGCGTTGCAGGCGGGTACCATCACCATAGCCGTACCGTTCACCCTGGTGCTGCTTCTGTCCTGCCTGTGCCTGGTCCTGGGTCTGTTGTCCGAAGCGAACTAATGATATGCTCTGTCGAGCTTACAGTTTGGATATCAAGTAAACGTGGACTCGCCATCCCCACAGCCGTCTCTGGATAAAAGGGTTTTCCTGCCGACCTTTATCCTGGTTATGCTCATCGGTGTATTGCTGGTCCTGAAACCCGACCATGCCAGGTTGCTGCTCGGCAATTCCTTGCAGGTAGTGACCGGCTATTTTGGCTGGTTGTATCTCCTGGTGGGTTTCAGCGCCATCGCGGTGCTTGTCTGGCTGGCGTTCAGCCGTTACGGACGGGTGCTGCTGGGCGCTCCCGGGGAGCCCCCGGAGTTTTCGACACCAAGCTGGATCGCCATGATGTTTACCGTGGGAATAGGCATCGGCCTGACCAACTGGGCATTTATCGAACCGATCTTTTATCTGCAATCGCCCCCGTTCGGAGTCGAGGCGGGTTCGCCGGAGGCGGCCGAGTGGGCGCACATGTACGGCCAGTACCACTGGTCGATAGTGCCCTGGGCGATCTACGCGCTACCGGCGTTACCGATTGCCTATTCCATGTACGTCCGCAAACAGCCTTTCTGCAGGATCAGCACCGCAAGCGCCGGATTGCTCGGCAGGCGGAGTGCGGGCTGGCTCGGTACCGGAGTCGATGTGATTGTGATAATTGCCATCATCGGCGGCACCGGCACCAGCCTGGGGCTGGGTCTTCCCCTGGTCTCCGCGCTGGTCGCCGATAGTTTTTCCCTGCCGGATACGCCCATGCTGCAATTCGGCGTCCTGGTGGTGTGGACGGCAGTCTTTGCGACAAGCGTATACCTGGGACTGGAGAAGGGTATCCGTATACTCGCCGACACAAACGCAGTGTTCGCTATCCTGTTCCTTGTCTTCGTGCTGGTTGCCGGTCCGACCGTATTCATCCTGAGCATGTCCGTGAACAGTTTCGGCCTGATGCTGGACAACCTGTTCCGCATGAGTTTCTGGATGGACCCGGTTGCAAAAAGCGGCTTCCCGGAGGATTGGACGGTGTTCTACTGGGGCTGGTGGATTGCCTATGCGCCGATGGTCGGGCTGTTCGTGGCGCGCATCTCCAGGGGACGCACCATCAGGGAGGTGATCATCGGCCAGGTAATATGGGGGAGCATCGGTTGCATGGCCTTTTTTGCGATTGCCGGCGGGTATTCCCTGGATATGGAGATGAGTGGAACTCTGGACATATCCTCGGTGCTGAACGATTCAGGTATCCCTGCTGCTGTCGTTACCATCGTCAGCAGCCTTCCGGGAGGGGGGCTTACGGTGTTCATATTTACCCTCCTGTGCATTATTTTTCTTGCCACGACGCTGGACTCTGCCGCTTACGTACTGTCCAGCATGAGTACCAGGAACCTGACCGGCGAGGGACAACCGGCTCGCTGGAACCGCTTTGCCTGGGCCTTTGCCCTTGCCATTATAGCGGTCGGGCTGATCGCGGCCGGCGGCTTGAAGACCGTACAGACGTCAACGGTGATTGCCGCATTGCCGTTGATCCCGGTTCTGGTGATCCTGCAGGTTTCCCTGTTCAAATGGCTGCGCAAGGATTTTGGTAAAATACTCCGATCGGCGAATTACGCACTTGAACAACGGCCGGACGGCAGTACGGAGGTACGCGAGGTTTAACCCGGAGGTAGGGCGATAGCTACGAAACAACCATTGCATTACGGCTTCCTGCTGGTGCCGAATTTTACCCTGATAGCGTTTTCCTCGGCGGTCGAGACGTTGCGCATGGCAAATTTAACCTCCGAGCAGGAGTTGTATCGCTGGTCCGTCCTGACTTTTGACGATGCTCCGGTGGCCTCAAGCGCCGCCCTGGAAATCCATCCCACCCTGCCGTTTGAGCAGGCAAGAAAACTTGACATGTTATTCGTTTGCGCAGGAGTGCATGTCAAGGACTCCTGGAATCCGCCGCTGGGCAGGGCATTGCAGCGGCTGGCCGGCGGCAAGCCTATGGGCGCCTTGTGTACCGGGACATACCTGCTGGCAAAATCCGGCATACTGAACGATCATCGCTGCACGATTCACTGGGAAAACATAGGCAGTCTGCGCGAGGAATATCCCCAACTGAAAGTGACAGACGAACTGTTCGAGATTGACCGGCACCGTTATACCTGTGCCGGCGGCACGGTGCCGCTGGACCTGATGCTGTTCCTGGTACGCAGGGATTACAACCGTGAGGTAGCCTCCGCGATCTCCGAACAGTTCACTATCGACCGCATCAGGGAACTCGGTGAACCCCAGTATATATCGGTGCGCAGCCAGGCGCCGGGCGCACCTGATTACCTGAACGAGGCCGTACTGCTCATGCGCAATAATATTTCAGAGCCGTTGTTCGTAGAGGAGATAGCCAAGTATCTCAATGTATCGACCCGGCAACTGGAGCGTGTGTTTCAGCAGTATTTTCATTATTCCCCAAGTCAGTATTACCTGAGGCTCCGACTGATCGCAGCGCGCAATCTCCTGCGCCATACCGGCACCACCGTACGCGGGATAGCGATTGAAACCGGGTTCAAATCCCTGCAGCATTTCAGTAAGTGTTACCACGAGCATTTCAAGCTCCGGCCTACCCAGGAGCGCGCCAGGTATTCAGAAACATAAGCGGACCTAGTACTCTGTCAATATTAAGTTGAAAGAGTACTGGTTGCGAAAACAGGTAAATCCATGTCGTTTTTTCTCCGGTTTCCGCAGACCTGCTATGCTTCAATTACCTGCGTGACGACTGTATCCGGAGGGTTGATGAATGAATTTTGAAGTAGTTATCACCTGTGCCGTGACCGGCGCCGGCGATACGGTCGGGAAACATCCCGCGGTTCCGGTTACCCCGGAACAGATAGCCGCGGCAGCCATCGATGCAGCCAGGGCCGGAGCGGCTGTAGTCCATTGTCATGTACGCGACCCCGAGACGGGTAAGGGGGCGCGGGACGTCGCGCTGTACCGGGAAACCGTCGATCGTATTCGTTCAGCCGAAACCGACGTCGTCATCAACCTTACCGCGGGAATGGGTGGAGACCTCATTATCGGGCCGGATGATGCGCCGACGAAATTCGGGGAAGACACCGACCTGGTCGGCGCTATGGAGCGCCTGCCCCACGTAGAGGAGTTGTTACCGGAAATCTGCTCCCTGGATTGCGGTTCCCTGAATTTCGGAGATGGCAGCCTGGTTTATGTCTCCACGCCGGATATGCTGCGCCGGGGCGCAAAACGTATCCGGGAACTGGGCGTCAAACCGGAACTGGAAATTTTCGATACTGGCAACCTGAGTTTTGCGCTGCAGATGCTTAAGGAAGAGTTGCTGGAACCCCCGTCGTTGTTTCAACTGTGTCACGGCATACCCTGGGGCGCGCCGGCGGATGTTGGCGTGCTCAAATCATCGGTTGACCAGTTGCCGCCGGACGCCAACTGGACTGCCTTCGCCCTCGGACGCTACCAGATGGCGTTCGCGGCGCAGGCAGTGATTCTCGGCGGTAACGTGCGCGTGGGCCTGGAAGATAATCTGTACCTGGAAAAAGGTGTGTTCGCCAGTAACGCGCAACTGGTAGAGCGGGCGCGTAATATCATCGAATTGATGGGCGCCCGCGTGCTGGGTCCCGAGGAGACGCGCATGAAATTCGGACTTGTCAAGCGTGGCTGATGGGCCTCCGGCAAGTCATGCTGCCTCTGCATGATATCCGGCAGAATCTGCAGTCTCAAGCAGGGGGTTGGAATCCGGTGGTGCGCGGCTAAGGCCCGATGGCGCAGGATATTAAAACCGTAGCCGTAATCGGTACCGGGGTTATCGGCGCGGGCTGGGCCGCACGCATACTGGCGAGCGGTCTCGACGTGGTCGCCTGGGACCCCGCACCGGGCTGGCAGAACAGGTTGGGGGCCGCGTTGGAGAACGCCTGGCCGGCATTATGCAAACTTGGTCTCTACCCTGGCGCAAGCATTGAACGGCTGCGTCATGCGGAATCGATGGAGGCGGCCTGCGCGGCTGCCGATTTCATCCAGGAAAGCGCACCGGAACAACTGCAATTGAAGCGCAGCCTGATTGCCGCAATAGATGCCTGCGCCGGCACAGACGTTGTCATAGCATCCAGCACGTCCGGACTGCTGCCGTCCGATCTCCAGGTCGATTGCAACCGGCCGGAACGGGTCGTCGTCGGCCATCCGTTCAATCCGGTGTACCTGCTGCCGCTGGTGGAGGTGCTGGGCGGAAGGAAAACCGCGCCTGAGGCTGTTGACCGCGCCGTGGCATTCTATACGGACCTGGGAATGCACCCGTTGCGGGTACGCAGCGAAATAGAAGGTTTCCTGTCCGACCGCCTGCAGGAGGCGCTGTGGCGGGAAATCCTGCACCTGGTCAACGAGGATATAGCCGACACCGGGGAACTTGATGCGGCCATCACTTACGGACCCGGTTTGCGTTGGGCCTGTATGGGCACCTGCCTGTCTTTCCACATGGCAGGTGGTGATGCGGGCATGCGTGATTTTATGAAACAGTTCGGCCCTGCGCTGAAATTGCCCTGGACAAAACTGGAAGCGCCTGAACTGACCGATGAATTGATAACAAAAATGGTTACGGGAACGCAACGCCAGGCCGCGGGCCGCACTGTGAAGGAACTTGAGCGATTACGCGATGACTGCCTGATCGCCATAATGCAGGCGTTGCAGCGTTACGAAGTCGGCGCCGGCAACGTGCTCGCCCGGGAAGATGCGCGCCGTAGCCGGAGAACTTAATTTGGGACACCCTATAATCACCGCCCCTTCCACACCGGCTTGCGCTTCTTGGCGAAGGCGCGGGTGCCTTCCTGCAGGTCTTCGCTGGCATACAGGGCGTTAACGGAAGGCACTCCCTTGTTGTTCACCAGTTGCAGCGCTTCCTGTTCGCTCAGGTTTTCGGTCATGCGGATGGTTTCCTTGGTGGCGGCGAACACCAGCGGCGGGCCTTCAGCCAGCAGTAGCGCGATTTCCCGCACCCGGTTCATCAGTACTTCCGCAGGCAGCGCTTCGTTGACAAGTCCCCAGCGTGCGGCTTCTTCCGCTTCCATCCAGCGTCCCGTCAGCAACATGTCCATGGCTACATGGTGAGGAATACGGCGCGGCAGTTTGATGCTGGCGGCATCGGCAAGCACGCCGACATTGATCTCAGGCAGAGCGAACCGGGCGTGTTCGGCGGCGTAGATGAGGTCGCAGGATAGCGCCAGTTCAAATCCGCCGCCGACGGCCATACCGTTGACCGCGGCGATGACCGGTTTGTTGAGGCCGGGGAGTTCCTGCAGGCCGCCGAATCCCCCTACGCCGTAGTCCGTGTCCGGCGGTTCGCCCTCGGCGGCGACCTTGAGGTCCCATCCGACCGAGAAAAAACGCTCGCCTGCCGCGCTCAGGATTGCTACGCGCAATTCAGGATCATCGCGAAATCCGGCAAATACATCGCCCATGAGCTTGCTCGTGGGGCCGTCTATGGCATTAGCCTTGGGCCGGTCCAGGGTGACTTCCAGGATGGCGCCGTTGCGGCTTGTGTGAATGGGGTTCTCGGTCGTATTCGTCATTTTAATATTTGCTGTTAAGACACATTATTCAAGCCCCCAACGGCCGCAGCAGGTCGCGGGCGATGATGTGGCGCTGGATTTCACTGGTGCCGTCCCAGATACGCTCAACCCGGGCATCACGCCAGAAGCGTTCTATTGGCAGGTCGTCCATCAGGCCCATACCGCCGAATATCTGCACAGCCTCATCCGTCACCCGTCCCAGCATCTCCGAGGCATAGAGTTTTGCCTGTGCGATCTGGCGCTTGGCGTCCAGTTCCTGATCGAGGCGCCATGCCGCTGCGAGTGTCAACCAGTCTGCCGCATCGATCCAGGTGAGCATGTCGGCGAGTTTGAAGGAGACACCCTGGAACCTGCCGATAGGCTGGCCGAACTGGCGGCGGTTGGCGGCCCAGTCCACACAGAGATCGAAACAGCGGCGCGCCCGGCCGACGCACATGGCGGCTACGGTGAGCCGGGTGGCGGCAAGCCAGGAGTTGGCCAGGTCAAAACCGGCGCCTTCCTCGCCGAGTACACGGGAGGCCGGCACGCGGCAGTCGTCGAAGGTCAGGGTGGTATTGTGATAACCGCGGTGGGAGACGGAATTATAGCCTGGAAGTATCTCGAATCCCGGAGTATCACGGTCAACCAGGAAACAGGTGATGCGTTTCCTGGAACCTGCTTCCGTTTCGTCTTCTCCCGTTGCCGCAAACGTGATTACGAAATCGGCAACATCTCCGTGACTGATGAAATGCTTTGTGCCGTTTATCACGTAGTCATCGCCGTCGCGGCGGGCAAAGGTCTTCATCCCGCGCAGGTCGGAGCCTGCGTCGGGTTCACTCATCGCCAGGGCGTCGATCTTCTCGCCGCGCACGCAGGGGTCCAGATAGTGTACGCGTTGCCCGGCATTGCCTGCGCAGAGGATGTTGGACGGTCTGCCCCAGAATACCGACAGCGCCATGGAGGCGCGTCCGAGTTCCCGTTCAAGCAGGGTAAAGGTCAGGGTATCAAGGCCGCCCCCGCCGAATTGATCCGGGATGTTCGGGGCGTAGAAACCGAGTTCAAGGACCTTGTCCTGGATCTCCCGTCCCAGTGCCCTGGGTACCTGCCCGGTTCGCTCGACCTCGTCTTCGAGCGGGTAAAACTCCTTCTCGACGAAGTCCCGCACGGTGTCCACCACCAGTTGCTGTTCATGTGTCAAACCGAATTCCATTGCATCCTCGTAAAGTTATTTCCGGTCCATCCGGATACCGCTGGAAGCTGCGTCAGTCGCAGCGAACCGGTTATTCAGCGTAATCGTCACCTTCAAGGTCCAGGATTTTTTTCAGGTCGCTGAAGTGACGCTCTGCCTGGTCCGGATAATCCTCCAGTTCCTGTGCGGTTTTCCCGGCTGTTTCAGGAGGTATCACCCTTAACTCCTGGCCGGTCTGCAACGCCTTGATATAGGTCTCGGCAGCCCGTTCGAAATAATAGAGTCGGTTGAATGTATCGGCAACGCCGTCTCCGATCACCAGGATTCCGTGGTTGCCCATGATCATGACTTTCTTGTTCGGGTCCTGGAGCAGCGCGGCACAGCGTTTCCCTTCCTCTTCGAAGGCCAGACCGCCGAAATCATCGTCAATCACGTAGCGCTTGTAGAACGTCGCGGTGTTCTGGTCGATCGGCGGCAACGTGCTGTCGGCAAGGCTGCTCAGCACGGTCCCGTAGATGGAGTGCGTATGCATGATGCAGCGGGCATGGGCACAGTAGCGATGGATTGGTCCATGCAGTCCCCAGGCGGTCGGGTCCGGGGCGCCGGGCCGGTCAAGGACGCCGGGATCATCCGCGTCCAGCAGTAACAGGTCGCTCGCCTTGATAAGGGAAAAATGGCGCTGGTTGGGATTGATCAGGAAGCGTTTTCCGGAACTGTCCACGGCCAGTGAGAAATGGTTGGCAACGGCTTCATGCATATTCAGTCTCACCGCCCAGCGGAATGCCGCGGCCAGGTCGGTGCGCTCCTGCCGGAACAGCAGTTCCGGCAAGCTTGTCAATGTCTCGGTCCGGGTAACCATCTTTGCACCATTGTCACATTATTCCAGTTGCTTTTCAGAAATGTAATATAGAAGAATCAACAGCAACTGTTCAGGCAAATTTGCAGAACAAACGACGCGACTTTACGCGCAGGCGACACATTAGAATCCAGACTGATCGGACATGGGCGAATAATGTTTTAAAATCCGCGCAGGCTGTGGGTTATGGGCACAGCCACCGGACATTTCTCCGATTATCATCCTTGACAGGAGGGTGAGATGCAGGATAAACAAGACTGGTTCAAATGTGATATTGACCGGAAGACGCTGAAAGCCTTGTCCAGGCGAGCTGACGGCCCCGGCATCCTGCAGTTCGGCACCTACTTTTCTATCCTGATTAGCCTGGCTGCGATGCTGGTTTACACCTGGGGTACCTGGTGGGCAGTCGCAGTGATGCTGTTGTACAGCGCTGTGTGGTCTTTTGCCAATGCGGCAGGACATGAAGCCTGCCACGGTACACCGTTCAGGAGCCATACGTTAAACCAGACACTGCTTTATATTTGCAGCTGGATGCTGAGTTGGGAACCGATCTCGCTGAAATGGGTCCACGCCAGGCATCATTCCTATACCTCCGACGTAGGGAATGATGCGGAATACCTGCTGCCCAACCCTGTCCGCTGGGTGGATATCCTGAGCCTGGCCGGCGGCTGGAACCAGATATGGCACTATAATAAAGAACTGGTGCAACTGACCTTCGGGCATGCGAATTATTTCATCAGGGACTCCGTACCTGCCTCCGAACTACCGGCTGTTTTCCGTAATGCCCGGCTTTTTCTGTCGAGCTATATCGCCATTATCGGCTTCTCCGTCTGGATGCACACATGGTTGCCGGTCTGCCTGCTGTTGCTGCCCCGGGCGGTCGGCGCGCCGGTACACGGAATTCTGCGCATCACCCAGCATGGCGCCCTGGCGACCGGTGTCAGGGATCACCGCCTGACCACCCGGACCATGTACCTGAACCCGCTGCTGCGGTTTTTCTATTGCAATATGAACTATCATATTGAACATCACATGTTCCCCATGGTGCCGTTCCACGCCCTGAAAGAGCTGCATGAGCGCGTCAGGGACCAGATGCCCGTGCCGAGCAACGGGGTTAGCGGCGCCATGGCAGAAGTGTTTGCAACCAAAGCCAGGCAGAAAACAGATCCCTGGTATGTCTATCAAAATGACTGACAAATGGGTACTGGTGGGTTCTGTCCACAATATTGACGAAGAGGACGTGATGCGGTTTGATCATGGAGATAAAACCTATGCCATATACAGAACCCTGGCTGGTAAGGTGTTTGCCACTGAGGGCCTCTGCACCCATGAGCAGCAGCACTTGGCGGAAGGGTTTGTCATCGACGATATCATCGAATGCCCGTTGCACCAGGGGCGGTTCCACATCCCCTCCGGTAAGGCCATGGGCGCACCGGTATGCATAGACCTGAAAACCTGTCCGGCCAGGGTGGTAGACGGCGAAATATATTTTCTGCCCGGTGATCATCTCCCATAAACACCGCTTCATCTTCTTCGCAGTGCCGAGGACGGCAACCCATGCCGTGCGCCAGGCCCTCAGGGCATACCTGGATGAAGGCGATTGGGAGCAACAGGTGCTGTCCGGCGAACAGAGCATACCGGTTCCGGGTATCGCCGCCGTCAGGCACGGCCATATCTCTTTTCAACAGGTAAAGTCGAACCTGCAGGCTGAGACCTGGTCGTCGTATTTCAAGTTCGGCTTTGTCAGGAATCCTTTTGACCGGTATGTTTCCACCTGTTTTTTCCTGAACCGGCGCAATGCCGGCTTTGCCGGAAACGAAGCCGGCTTAATGCGCCAGGCCCTCGGCAATACGCGCTTCCGGCAGCGCGTCCTGGTGAGGCCCCAACACCACCTGCTCACGGATGGTAACGGTACGATCATGATGGATTACGTTGGGCGATATGAAACCCTGCAGGAATCGTTTGATGAGATCTGCCGCCACATCGGTATTGCCCCGTCGACATTGACAAGGAAGAATGCGTCCAAACACAGGAGTTACGAATGCTATTATGACGCAACCCTTAAGCAAGCGGTTGCAGGATATTACCGGAAGGATTTCGAGCTTTTCGGATATGATGCGGAAACAGTGTTACCGACGCCTTGAGAAATCACGAACACAAACCGGATACCCCATGAAACTTGCCAGACCCTTCATCCGCCTTCCGCTGTCCTTTGACGCAAGCGCGCTGGCGCAGGAAGCCGCGCAACTGGAACCGGCTGCCTGGAGGCCGCACCCGTTGGGACTGAAGGGGAATTCGGCCGTAGCGCTAATCTCCCGGGCGGGCGGGGAAAACGACGAATTCGGCGGACGGATGGCGGCTACCCCCAACCTTGCCCGGTGCCCCTACCACCGGCAGGTGATGGCGAGTTTCGGCGAAGTACTGGCGCGTTCCCGCCTGATGAAACTGGGTCCGGGCAGCGAGGTGCAGTACCACGTCGACTTCAATTACCACTGGTATACCCGGACACGCATACATATACCGATCACGACCAACCCCGCAGTCATGTTTTATTGCGGCGATGAGAAAGTCCACATGCAGGCGGGTGAATGCTGGATATTCGATAACTGGCGCCGGCACAACGTAGTCAATGCTGGTGAACACGAGCGTATTCACCTGGTCATAGACCTGGCCGGTTCCTCGCGCTTCTGGCAGATGGCCAGGCGCTCAGTGCAGATCGGTCCGGCGGGGTACGGCACGGATGGCAAACAGGTCGAATTCGTACCGTTCGAGCCGGGCAGGCAGGTTGACATCCGGACCGAGAATTACAATATCACGCCGGTCATGGCGCCGGGGGAAATCGATGCACTGGTGGATGGGCTGGTGCGTGAATTTGAGGATCACCCCCAGAATGATCCTGACCTCGTCGAGCGCTACAAATGCACGTTGATCGACTTCGCCAGCGACTGGCGCGAGACCTGGCACCGCTACGGCATGGGCAAACAGGGATTACCCCATTACCGGCGCCTGATAGACCGGGTAAAAAGTGAGTTACACCCCGACCGGCGGGCCCTGTTAATCTCCGCCAACGATATCGGCGTGAATCCGGTAATCATACAGCGCATACTGCGCGCCGCCCTCGCGCCTGATGTCTACGATCAATTTTTGGGGTCAGAGTAAAAACTCTGACCCCAAATATACCGGGGGTTTGGATAGCTGTATGAGACAGTAACGATGAGTAAAGTAAATTTCACTGCTATGGATCACGGTACCCGTGAAGACTACGACCTGGTGTTCGCCCACGACGCAGAAAATGCGGCTGGCCAGGCGCAGCGGGTGATTGGCTGGCTGCGAGCCATGGACGGGGATTCCCCGTATCAGGTCAGCCGTCTTGAACACTGCCTGCAGACCGCCACCCGCGCGGAGCGGGACGGCGCTGATGAGGAAACCGTGGTGTGCGCCCTGTTGCACGACCTCGGCGACGTGCTCGGCCCATATAACCACTCGCAACTCGCCGCGGCCGTGTTGCGGCCCTATGTCAGCGAAAAGAACTACTGGGTAGTGAAACACCACGGGCTGTTCCAGGGCTATTACTGGATGGAGCATTACGGGCAGGACAGGAATGCCCGTGACCGCTACAAGAACCATCCCTGGTACCAGGACTGTGTCGATTTCTGCGCCAGGTGGGATCAGTGCTCATTCGATCCCGCCTATCCGTCAAAACCGCTGGAATACTTCATCCCCATGGTCGAACGGCTGTTTGCGCGCAAGCCGAATACCTTTGTTTAACCTCGGGTCCGTCATTCCCGGGGCCCCCGTTCGTCATGCCGGGGCAGGATCCGGCAACCCATTTGAATTCTGCCCGGTTTATCCTTATAATTGCTTAAAACAGTATTACTATTTACAGCAATGAAGACCATTACACTGAAAGCCGATGATACGTTTGACGCCTTGCTCACAGGCCTGGCAAGAAACCTGAACACTACAAAGAGCGGGGTCATGCGCAGCGCGGTGTTGAATTACAAAAAACACGTGGAGCGAGTTGCCCTCGGGCGTCAGGTCCGGCAAGCGTCACTGAGAGTTCGAGAGGAAGCTCTGGAGTACGCATCCGAATTCGAAGCGGCCGACGCCGATGGCCTGTAGACGCGGGGAGATACGTCTTGCAAACTTCAATCCTGCAAAAGGTACGGAACCCGGCAAGATACGGCCATGCCTGATCATTCAAAGTGATCTACTGAATGATGCCAACCACCCGAGTACAACAGTTATTCCGCTCACCAGCAGGCTGGTCGATGACGCGGCGCCATTGCGATATAGGATCAGCGCCAGGGATCAACTGCAATCGGCTTCCGAAGCCATGCTGGACCAGGTAAGAAGTATTGATAACAGGCGAGTTTCCGCCGAGGTGCTGACGGTATTGACCAAACCGGAACTTGCGGAGGTCGAGGAATATCTCAGGATTGTGCTTGGATTTGATTTGTACGAGGATATCTAAGCGCAGTTAATTATCTTGCCTGCGGAGACTGTTCGTCTACCGAGTTCCCGCTTGTGCCGAAACGACAAACGGCGCCTCCGTTATGGAGGAAACTCCTGTCCCATTCGTCTATCATTCAGTTAATGTTCTATCCATAGCAGGGGTTGATGACTAAACAGATAGAATTGGGTGCGATATACATATCTTTCAGGAATGCCCTGGCCCGTGCAATCTCCCATATTGTGCCGCCCAGGGATATCGAGGATATTGTCCAGGAAACCTATGTCAGGGTCTGCCAGGTAGAACAGAAGGAAAATATTAAATATCCCCGCTCCTTCCTGCTTAAAACGGCAAAAAACCTTGCTCTGGATTATGTGAAAAGTGCGGGCAACAGGCTACATCATTCCATTGATGAAAATGAACTGGAAGAATTGGTCAACGCCGGGGAAGGGTATAACGAAACGTATCGTAACGCGGTAGCAAAAGAAGAATTCGCGTTGTTCTGTGAAGCCGTACGCTGTCTGCCGGCCCAGTGCCGGCGGGCTTTTGTTCTCAAGAAAGTGTACGGTTTTTCTCAAAAGGAAATAGCGGAATATATGAATATCAGTGAAAGTACCGTGGAGAAACATATAGCAAACGGGATAAAACGCTGCAGTTATTATATGACTCACGTTTCCGGACAACCCGTTCCCGCTAAAAAGAATACTCAGAAAATAACTCGAGGAGGTGGGTCGTGAACAAGATTCACGAACTTCCCAGCCAGGACAGGGTTCATACTGAATCAGGCGAATGGCTGGCGAAACTGGACCGCGGCTTGTCGGCCGATGAGCGTGCAACGCTGCAGGAGTGGCTGGTTGAAAGGAAGGAGCACCGGGAAATTTTGTTTAATATGGCCGAGCTCTGGGACAAGATGGATTCCCTGTCAAGGTTATCGGATTTGTTCCCGGACGTTTCCCGGCAGCGCCATACTGCCTGGCGCTATTCCCTTGCCACGGCAGCGACGGTGCTGGTAATCGGAGTCCTGGTATTCTGGTGGTTCCCTGAACGTGCCGAGCGTGCCGGGTTTGTATCACCGCAGGTTGCGGTTGAACGTTCACAATCCTTGCAAGGAGCTTTCGACGGCGTCTACGAGACCTCAATAGGCGAACACTCATCCGTGAACCTGCCTGACGGTACGGAGGTCGTCCTGAACACCAACACTCACATCCAGTTCAATTATACCGGTAGTGAACGTTATATTTTGCTCTCCCGCGGCGAAGCGCATTTCAGCGTTGCAGAAGATAATACCCGGCCCTTGACCGTGCACGCCGGCAACCGGTTCATTCAGGCTGTGGGAACTGCGTTCAATGTGGAGATAAGCAAACACAATATTGTAGAGATCATTGTTACCGAAGGCAGAGTAGCCATCGTAGAGCAAACGGCTTCAGATATAACAGGTATTCCGGTGAACATGATCAGGATGGCACAGGACGCGCCCGTGGTTTCGGAAGGTGAGGCAGCCATCCTGGACTCCGGGAACGCAAAAATAAGAAAAATAGCGCCCGAAGAGGTTGCTGCTGACTTGTCCTGGCGCGAAGGAAACCTCATCTTTCAGGGAGAAACACTGGAAGAAGCCATAGATGAAATAAGCAGGTATACCTCCGTTGAATTTGAAATACTGGATGAAAGACTCAAGGCCGTGCGGGTTGCAGGCCTGTTCAAGGCTGGTGATATCAATGGACTGCTGCTGACGTTACGGGAAAACTTCCAGATTCCATCCCGGCGAGTGGGTACCGAGCGCGTCCTGCTGGGCGCAAGATAGTCCACTACGGGTTCCTGATCAGCTAACTCAAAAATGTCCCCGTACCTATGGAGGAAAACTCCCCCTGGTTCGTCTCTTGAACGTACAGGGAGTTTCCCGGTTTGCGGGGATGACAAAATGACATTTCTTTCCGGTCCGGCCTGCGGCTTGCTGCTGTTTCTGTTTTTAACAGTGTCTGCTGAAACCGCCAGGGCCGAGCAGAAAACAAGTTTCAACATCCCTTCGCAACGGGCGGATCTGTCGCTGACGGCATTTGCAAAGCAGGCCCGGTTGACGTTGATTGTTCCATTCGACCTGGTCAGGACAAAGACCACCAACAAGCTTATGGGCGAGTACGGGGTCGAGGAGGCTATCCGGATTCTTCTCCAGGGAACGGGGCTGGAAGCAGATGTGGGCGACGATAACCAGTTAAAGATATCAGTCGGTCAACCTCGGGGAGTAAGCCAGAACATGAACGATAAAGCAGTCAAGTCAGCCGGAATCCTGGCTATGTTCGCATCATTGCTTGCCGGTGCGCCTGCTGCAGCGAATGAAGCAACAGAAGGTCCGAACATTCTGGAAGAAATAGTGGTCACCGCGCAGAAGCGTGAGCAGAACCTCCAGGACGTGGGCATATCCATCACCGCATTCGGAAGAGAGCAACTCCAGGCGTTGAACCTGAACAACAGCAATGAGCTGGTGTACCTCACGCCGGGCTTGTCGCTGGGGAACCCGGGTGGCGAAGGCAATATCACTTCCCTGTCGCTGCGCGGAATCGGTCAGGGCGATTTCAACGACCATCAGGAATCCCCTGTCGCGGTCTACCAGGATGAAGTCTACGACGCGTACATGGGCGCAACCAATACCACCTTGTTCGACCAGGAACGCATCGAAATCCTGCGCGGGCCGCAAGGCACCTTGTTCGGACGCAACGCAACAGGCGGACTGGTCCATTACATTTCCAGGAAACCCACGGACGAGTTCGAAGCCTACGGTAATGTCTCTTACGCCGAATATGACCACATACGTTTTGAAGGCGCCGCAGGCGGACCTCTTACGGACAGCCTGCAGGTCAGGGTTTCGGGTTTCGTCAACAACCACGATACCTACGTGGATAATATCGGCACTGGGAATGACGGTAACGAAGCCGATACCTGGGCAGTGCGCGGGCAAGCGCTGTTTACGCCGACCGATCACCTGGAGATATTGTTCAAACTCGAATACTATGAAACGGACATCACCCAATGGTACTACGAGACAGCGCCTGCAGCCATCAATGAGTTCGGGGCAGCGGTGCTGGTGACGCCGCCGCCAGGCAGTGAGATCCTGGATGGCGACCCGTTCCAGGTGAACAACGACGGAGCTGTCGGCCTTGTTGCAGCTCGCGGCGCCTCGCCCGAAGGTCTGAAACGTGATGGCATTAAAGGGTTATTGCGGTTTGATTTGGAGCTGCAAGGGGGTGTTACCGTTACCTCTGTCACCGGCTTAAGCGAACAAAATAAATTCTTTAATCAGGAATCGGACGGCGTCCCCCCTGTAGTTGTTACATTTGCCACCGACACCAACGCCCGGCAATTCAGCCAGGAGCTGCGTGTTGCCAGAGAAACAGACGCGTTACGCTGGGTCGCGGGTCTGTATTACCTGGATTATGATTCCGATATAGTGCTTGATGTGGGCTTGTTTGCGCCAAGTGCCTTTTTGACGGATCAGGTTGTTGAAACCGATAGCTGGAGTGTATTCGGGCAGGTTGAATGGGATTTCACTGAGGATTTGACCCTGATTGCCGGTTTGCGTTATCTCAACGAAGACAAGGAGATGGATGCCAGAGGCAGTATTGCCGGGTTTCTCGCCGGTCTGCCAATTCCTCGTATCTATGGGACGCTTAATCCCGATAATTCACCGAACGCGCTGGTTGAGGAAGACGATGTTGCCGGTAAAATTCAACTGAACTGGCAATATAGCGATGACCTGCTGTTCTATGCCGGCGTCTCGCGCGGGGTAAAAGCCGGTGGTTTTAATGCAGTGTTTGGCCTGCCGAATCCGAACACGGCTCCATACAGCAAGGAAACCCCCATCGCTTACGAGGCAGGCTTCAAATCCACCCTGATGGACGGCCGCGCCCAGTGGAACACCTCGTTTTACTATTACGACTACCAGGATTATCAGGCATTTGCTTTTCTGGCCTTGCAGCAACTGGTGTTCAATACGGATGCCGAAGTATACGGCGTGGATTCAAACCTGCTGATTTCCCCGTTTGAAGGCCTGGACTTGAATTTTGGCATCAACATCATGGATACCGAGGCTAAAAATGTCGGCAACCCCGCAGGTTTTGTTGCTGATCGCAGTTTGCCAAACGCCCCCGACGTTCAATTTACCGGCATGGCGCGTTATCAATGGCCGCTGGGGAACGGGACTATGGCAATCCAGGGTGACTTCAACTATCAAAGTGAAAATTCATTTATCATTTATAACGACCCTGCTAACACAATTAGCGGTTACATAGTTGGTAATGCCAGACTATCCTGGACCGGCGGTGATGAGCGTTGGGGTGCGGCCTTGTTCGTCAAGAATATCGGCGATAAGGAATATATCACCTCGATTTCAAACAACGCCAGCTTTGCTGCGTTTGGTTTGGGCCATGTGCAACGTTTCTATGCCCGCCCGCGCTGGGTGGGAGGGCAGGTAACATTTCAGTGGAATTGATATAACGGCAACAGTCGTGTTCTGAGACGGACCCCCGCTTACAATCGTTACTCCATAGTCCCATGCCGGGTAATATGCTGTTGCCGGCAGTATAAGTTAAATTAATGACCGGGTTTAAAGTCGCTTAAGGAGCTTCTGATTTCGGTGAAATTTCTCTACAATATCACTGATTGTTCTTCCTTAACTATGGCTGCCCAGGAATGCCGGCATCGGATAAGCAAAATATAATCTCTTTGTATGCGCTTGATGCTGTTCGACGGCCAATTGCCGAGGCCACGGGTATGCCGAACCAGGCCTACAACAGTCATGACCTGTTCCTGTTCGATCGGGATCATGTTCTCGGGAAGACCTGGGCAGCCGTGGCATTTGCCAGCGAACTACCAAGGGATGGTTACGTTAAACCGGTTGACTTTATGGGCCTCCCGCTTGCAATCACGCGGGGCCGAAACGGTGATTGCAAGGTGTTTCACAATGTCTGCAGTCACCGCGGCATGCCATTGGTGAAAGAGGAAACTGCAGTCGCCGGTACGATTTGCTGTTCTTATCATTGCTGGACCTATGACCTCGACGGTAACCTGGTACGAACGCCACATATCGGCGGCGTCGGCAATCACTCGGTTGATGGGGTTGCCCGTGAAAAACTCGGATTGAAACCCATTCGTTCGGCTGTGTGGATGGGTATTATATTTGTCAATTTATCCGGTGAGGCAGAAGCTTTCCATGACTTCATAGCACCCCTGGTTGAACGCTGGGCGGCTTTTATCGGGAAAGGGGGTATTGAAAAATTCGAACCCGCGTCCACCGGCAGCAAGGCGGAACTGGATGTCAGGGCTAACTGGAAGCTGGCAGTGGAAAACTATTGCGAGGCCTATCACCTGCCATGGATTCATCCTTCGCTGAATACTTATTCACCGCTGGAGCAACATTATAACGTGATAGTGAATGAAAACATGTCGGGTCAGGGCAGCCATACCTATAACCTGTCAGAGGTTTCCGGTGTCAGGCTGCCGGAATTCGAGGGCTGGCCGCAGCACAGGATACGCCAGGCTGAATACATATCACTGTTTCCCAATGTACTGCTCGGCATCCAGGCCGACCACGTTTTTGCCGTTATTTTGCAACCCCTGGCCTGTGACAGCACCCTGGAAAAACTGGAAATCTCTTATGTGGGGCATGCTGCTGCCGGTGATAAATATGAAGCTGCCCGCGCTGCAGTCCTGGAGAGCTGGCGTGTCGTATTCGGTGAGGATGTTGCTGCGGTTGAAGGCATGCAGGCCGGCCGTAAATCTCCCGCGTTCAACGGGGGTGTATTTTCCCCGGTGCTTGACAATCCCACGTATCATTTTCACCAGTGGATTGCCGGCCGCTACGCTGAAGGCCTGAGGCAGACCGGGAAGCTGTCATGACGTATTCCCCATGAACAAATATATATCAACTCCAGGGGAAAGGGCTGTTTGAGACGGGGTGTAGTTTTCCCTGCTCATAGCGTGAGAACCGGAAGGGCTCCAACAAGTCGGAATTGCCGTTACAGATCTCCCCGGCAACCAGTTTGCCTACGCCAAGCATTTTGTAGCCGTGGTTGGAGTCCGCAATCATGTAGCAGTTGTCGCGCAAGGTGTCGAACACCGGGAAACTGTCCGGCGTAAAGGCGCCGATGCCGCCGGAAGGTTCATTCCTGTATTTTGGGAGAGTGTTAGAGAAGCGTTTCTGGCAGTGCGCCAGCGCCGATACCCACATGTGGGCAAATTCAGGGCCGACTATGAATTCGGGCGATTCCGGGCCATAAGGATCCACTGCAACCCCATCCGGGGTTTTATCCACCTTGAACGGCGCCGCGCCGCCTTGAATACCGCCAAAGTGAAAATCGGGTTTGTAATAAATGCCCCATAACTCGTCGGTAATCAAAGAGCCGTCAACGTCGGAGTAAAGCGGCGCATCGGTATCCACATGAATTACGGGAGGCATTTTTCCATCGTTGGTTTTTTGCATTTCAGGGTTTACCCCCAGGGTTCCTTCCTGCAGGGACCAGTAAACCCACATAGGAATATCGGTAGCCATGGCGCCGTCGGCCGGGTTTTTCACGCTAATGGTTTTCGGCATGTCCAGCATCTCCCAGAACTGCCTGGCCCAGGGGCCGGCGCCTATCACGACATAGTCACACCCGACAATACCTTTATCCGTCATGACTGCGCTTATCGCCCCTTCATTGTCCTCGATGAACCCGGTGACCTCAATGCCGGCCAGGATACGAACACCTTCCGCTTCGGCCTTGCCGGCCAGGCCTTGCATGGCCCTGGTGTTATTGGCATAGCCGCCGGGCATTTCGTGCAGTATGGAAGTGATGCCCCCGGCCTGCCAGTCGTCGAAAATTTCTTTCATATACCGCAAGCAGTCTTTTTCGCCTTCAATGAATGTTGACTCATAACCGATGGCTTTTTGCTGCCTGTAAATGGACGCCACGTCCTCGTGCATGGCTTCGCAACTGATTTGCATGTAGCCGACTGCATGGTAACTGTAGGACTCGGGATCGCTTTCCCAGACTTTCACGCTGTGCGCCATCAGTTCGCGCATGGCGGGTTGATAGTAATTGTTACGAATGACACCGCAGGCAATGCCTGTTGCGCCGGCGCAGATGCCTGACTTGTCCAGGATAATGATGTCCTTGCCTGAACCCCTGCCGCGCGCCTTGAGTTCCAGCGCGAGATGGTAGGCGGTGCTCAGGCCGTGAATGCCTGCGCCGATGATAACGTAAGGTGAATTTGCCGGATGCGCCATTGCGGTTCAGATCAACCAGCTTTCCTGCCACGGGCAACTAGTCAAAGGTAGGCAGCCGTCGCCTGTTATCAGTGCCTGTTGCATAGCGAATGTTAACCGGATCGTAAAGCAATATGGCGTTGCAATCTGTTCTACTAACTTCTGCTGCACGCGACCGTGCCGGTAGGTTTGGGCGGAGTTCAGGAGATCCCCGGTGACGGGGTTACGCAGCCGGTGGCTGCCTCCCTCGTCGTTAACATACCTGTTCTTCGTAATCAAAGTAACTGATCCAGGGTTTAAGTACCGGTAACACCGGTTGTATCTCAGCGCGGTAGCGCTGCCAGCGTTCCCGGGCTTCGGTATACAGGGGACGGGTTACCTGGTTATAGCTTGCGGTGCCGATGAGAGGCCTGTCCCCGGCGGTTCGTTCGTGCTCCAGGATGCCCGGATGCCAGGGCATTTCAAGAAAGTCCGTTATCCGGCGGCAGGTTGATTCAACCTCTGCGATCAGGTCTTCGTATTTCACCTGTAGGACGTTCAATTGCAGGGTGTCGGTGTATTGCCGCCACAGGCCGAATACCTGGTCGTACAGGTGGGCGCTGTCTTCCAGGGTGAAAAAACCGGCGTTTGCCGAGGTTTCGTAGAAGGTCTGCATGAAGCAACTCAATACGCAATCCGCGGGGTGGCGCAGCAGCAGGATAAACCTGGCCTGCGGGAACAGGCGAACTATTTCGCCGGTATAAATGATGTTGAGGGCAAACCGGTCGATCAGTATGGCGTTATCATTCTCCGGTTTTACGTGCCGCGCCAGCGTGTCGAGATAAGTTCGTCTGCAACTTTCAACGTCGCTGTCCGAAAGGGTTGCCAGCGCGTCCAGACGTTCGTCCGCATCCCCCGAAAGCCGGTTGACCATCCTGGGTACGGCATCGATTTCCTCCGCCACTTCGATTGCAGGGTGTCCCCGCAGCAGCGTGTCGAGCAACGTGGTGCCGGAGCGGGGGAAGCCGATGATGAATACGGGGTAATGGTCGCGTCCGGAGACGTAGTCCGGCCACTGGTTGATGTTCCCGGAAACAAAATAAGTTCGGCGGTTTTCCACGAATTGCAGGAATCTTGTCTTGTCTATTCCCTTGCCGTCGCTTATTTCCCGCGACAGGTCGTTGGCTTTTTGTGCGTATCGAAACGCTGCGGCAGTATCGTTCAACCCGTCGCAGATATGGGTCAGGCGCGCCAACCGGGTTCTCTCGCCGTGACTTGATACAGCATCGACCGGGTCGATGGAGAACTCCTCCAACAGCAACTTGGCCTGTTCCTGTCTGCCTTCGATATCAGCAAGAATGCCTTCGTAGAGCCTGACCATATCGTGCGCGCCGTGAACCTTACCAGCCCGGGTCACGGCGGTGCGCAGCTTTTCATGCTGGTTGCTCTGTTCGAGGAAACGCAGCAGGCCCAGGTGCGCGGGTTGGTAGTTTTCTTCAATGGCCAGGGCTTTTTCGAAATATTCCTCCACCTGATCGGTTATGCGCAGCTCCCACAGCACCTTGGCCAGTGAACTGAAAGCCTGGTAATAGACCGGGTTGAGCAGCGTCGCCTTTTTGTAGTAGCCGGCGGCCTCCGCCGGCCGTTGCCGGTTCTCATAGACTATGCCCAGGTTGAACCAGCCCTGGGCAAATTCCTGGTCATGCCTGACTGCATCGTGAAAACTCCCGGCAGCCTTCTTGACCTGTGCACTGCGTAGATATGCGATACCCAGACTGTTATGCAGCTTGGCGAAATCCGGTTTGATGGCCAGCGCCGCCTGGTAGCTGCGGATTGCAGCGTCATACTCTTCCAGTTCCAGGCAGGCCGATCCTGTCAGGCTGTGCAGGGCCAACTCATTTGGGTTTGTCTCGAGCAGGGTACGTGTCCGTTCCAGCAGTGTCCGGTGCTCTCCGGCCCGGTATAACTCGAATAATGATTTGATGGTTGATTGGTCGACCTTGCTCATTCGCCCAGGATCTCAGGCCCCAGCGCCTGTTTCAGCGGGTTCAGCCAGGGTTCAAAGTTACGCCATTGTTCCAGGCCGCTGCGGTAGATGGGCTGCCTGACCTGCTCGGAACTGGGTGTGCGCACGCTACGCTCGGTTTCGTGGAAGTTGAGGCAGGCTTCCTCGAAGGGCAGGCCGCAGAAGTCCAGGATGCGCCGCACCTGGGTTTCCAGGTCATTAACCACGTCCTCGTGCATGACACGCAAGACAAAACCGGGCAGCACCCGGTCCCAGTGGTCCATCAACCGCACGTAGGCGCGGTAATAGCGTCCTACTGCCTCCAGGCCGTAGGTAAACTCCTGGCCCTCACCGAATAACTGCTTGAAGCAACTGAAACAACAGGCCATGGGTTCGCGCCGGGCGTCGATCACCCTGGCATTCGGCAATATGAGGCGGATGAGTCCGACATGCATGAAGTTATTCGGCATCTTGTCGATGAACATGGGTGCACCGGCGCGATAGATCCGGGTATCCTTGATAAACTGCTGGCCAAAGCGCCGGAAATAGTCTTCTTCCAGTTCATGCAGGATAGCGGGATACCTTGAGGCCTTATCGGATTCCCGTCCGCGCAGTTTTTGCGCCAACGCAAGTATGTTATGCAGTTCCATGGTGCCGTCCACCATGCTGTGGGACGCCAGGATCTGTTCCAGCAGGGTGGAACCGGAGCGGGGCAGGCCGACAATGAAGATCGGATCCCTGCAATCGAGCCCGACACCTTGCCGCTTCTCAAACAGTTCGCGGGTACAGGTCTCTGTCTGCGCCTGGACGCGCGCTTCCATCTTTTCAATCCTGTAGCCGGTCTGCCTCATCTTGAGGCTATTGCCTTTCTCATAACTGGCGAATGAAGCGGCATATTCCCCGCGGTCTTCCAGCGCCTTGCCGCCGGCAAAACACAGGTGAATCCGGTCGTTTAACGATACGCCCGGGGCGTCGGCATTGTGCCTGATGAGGTCGATCTCATCATCCGTAAACTGATAGGTCTTGGTGTTGGCGAGACTCCAGTAGGCATCGCCGAAATCCGGTCTGCGACTGTACGCGTCCCGGTAGGATTGAATCGCGTTATCCAGCAGGCCCGTGGTTTTCCGGGCATGGCCCACCTGAACATGCAACTCGGCGCGGCCGGGGTGGGCGTCCAACACCTTTTCGTACAGGGCAATGCCTTCATCGAACCTGCCCAGGCCGACGAGCGTGCCGGCCAGGGTGCTCTGGAAGCCCGGATTATCCGGTTCCAGATCCAGCAGGATTTTGGCTTGTTCGTGTGCCTTCTCGAACCGGGTTTTCCGGATCAGGATATTGACGTAATCGATGCGGGCCTGAACGTGGTCCGGCGCAAATTCCACGCAGCTTTCCAGCAGGAATTCAGCATCGTCGTAAATACCCAGCCGTACTCCTATTTCAGCCAGGAGGCGCATGGCCTCGATGTGGTGTTTATGTTTTTGCAGGTAATCCCGGCATAAGCGTTCGGCCTTGTAGAGCTTGTCCTCGTGGATGAGGTCCAGCACGTTGACCAGTTCCGCAGGCAGCCGGTTGAGAAAATCCAGCCTTTCACGGGCCGGCAGGGACTGTTGCTTCCTGCCGGCCCGTTCTTCCAGGTTTACAAGGGCTTTCAGGCCCGCTTTCAGGGCAGGGTTCAGATCGACTGCCCTGGCGTAGGCCCGGGCAGCGTCTTCGCTGCGGTTGAGAGAAAGGAAAATATGGCCTTGTTCCTGGTAGGCGCGGGCATGTTCGGGGTTTTCAGCAAGCAGGCTCTCGAGTGTTGCCATCGCATTACCGGGCTGATTGCCGTAACGCTGCGCGACGGCCAGCATGTACAGCGCTTCTACCCGATCGTCATCTTCCGGTTCGGTGGCAAGCAGTTGTTTCAGCGAAAAGATTGCATCACCAAACCTGGCGGTTTGAATCAGTTCTTTCGCAAGGGTGAGATGTTCAGGTGCGCCGGGTTGTTCCGGGTTCACAACAGTTTGACCAGCGCGGCAACCACGCCGATGGCAACTACCATCATGGAACCGAGGTGTAACTTCAGCCGTAATTCCATTTCCCTCAAGTCCTGTTTCAAATCCTGCTTTGTAACAAGCTTCTCGTCAATCAGTGTTACCTGGGAACGCGCCAGCACCTCGGCCTGCCGTTCCGGCATACCGGCTTCGGTCAGTTGTTTTACGAAAGCATGAGTATCAAACATGATTGCAGCCATAAACATATCTCCTTATATTCCGGACGACTCTGTTGGATTATAGCATTAATGGCAAGTACGCAGCACGGATAACGACCGGTTTTCCAGCTTGTTAACGAGAGGCTTCGGGGACGGATTTGAAATCCGCCACCGACGGTTTTTTTGCATTTCATTACATTCCCTGATATCATCTTATCTGTTTGATATTGTTTGTTTTATTGTCTGTTGACGTCTTACGTCGTATCAGACATTCTTTTACACAAAGTGATAACTGAATAAATAACGGTATCCTGTCATGAAACGACCCAAAATCCTCTCAGCTTCCTTCGTCAGAACCGTCAACCAACCGGGCCGCTACGGCGACGGCCGCGGCGGTCATGGCCTGTCCCTGCTGGTCAAACCCATGACCAACGGCCGCCTGTCAAAGACCTGGTCTCAAAGACTACTGATAAACGGCAAACCCGTCAACATCGGTCTGGGCGCCTATCCGCTTGTCTTGCTGGCTGAGGCCAGAGGTAAGGCTCTGGAAAACCGCCAAGCGTTACTCAAAGGACGCGACCCGCGCGGGAGCATGCCGCTGTTCTCACAGGCTGCTGAGGAAGTCATCAGGATACATGCTATAGGCTGGCGGGACGGGGGCAAGTCGGCCAACCAGTGGCGCGCCTCCCTGCGGGACTATGCCCTGCCGACGATAGGCCATAAACGCATCAACGCCATCACCACGTCCGACATACTGGCCCTCCTGCTGCCGCACTGGCATGACCGGACGGAAACCATGCGCCGGGTCAAGCAGCGTATCGGGGCCGTTATGAAGTGGGCCATCGCCAACGGCTACCGGGAGGACGACCCGACCCTGACGCTGTCGGCGGCGCTGCCAAAGAACGGCGTTGTGCGCAACCATCACAAGGCCCTGCCGTATTCGGAGGTAGGTTCAGCCATTGAGAAGGTCAGGTCATCCGGTGCGTACTGGGCCACCGTGGCCTGTTTCGAGTTCATGACGCTGACCGCGGTCCGCTCCGGCGAGGCGAGGCTGGCGCGTTGGGCGGACATCGACCTTGAGACCGCCACCTGGGCGATACCGGGGGAGAGCATGAAGTCGAAACGTCCGCACCGCGTCCCGTTGTCAAACCGTGCGCTTGAGATACTCAAGGACGCATCCCGGTATGCGGACCGGTCCGGGCTGGTGTTTCCCGGCGCGGGCTGCAAGGCGTTAAGCAAGAATGCGCTCAGCAAGCTGCTCCGGGAAACCGGTATCGGCTGTGTGCCTCACGGCATGCGCTCATCGTTCCGGCAGTGGGCCGCCGAGCGGACCAACCAGCCGCGTGAGGTGTGCGAGCTGGCCCTGGCGCACGTCAATTCAAACCGGGTTGAGGCAGCCTATCAGCGCTCTGACCTGTTTGAACTGCGGCGGCGGCTGATGGCGCAGTGGGCTGGTTACCTGACTGCTGAGAAAGCCTCCGTTACGGCTATACGGTAAACGAATCCTGGAGGACGGCCCTGAAAACCGTCACACAGGCGATACAGCCCGCCCAGGGCGATGCAAACCGTTGCCGGTGTACCAGGGGCCCTGTCGGCATGATGGAGCGGCGAGGCAGGAACATGCGATGGGAATCTGCATAGAATTCCGGGGATACGACACTTATATCCTGTCGCGGCTCATGTCCTGGCTTATCGTGGAGGGCATGCCGGGATAACATGTTCCTTGCTGGTTTTATTGTACCAATAGAGCGGAATTAAGTGCTGTGTCCCCAGAATTCCTGCTATTTACATTGGGCAAGGCGAATGCCGTGTCCTATTCGTATGTCTGGCATATACACTCTTGCACTTATTGATGCAGGGAAATGGGTAGCTAACTCGTGGTCAACAGGCTCGTCAAGCAGTAACTTCATGCTCTGTATCTGCCGTCAGTTTTTCTATGGCCAGTTCAATTAACTGAACAGCCTGTTCACGACTGACAGAGGGGAAGTGCTCCAGAAAATAACTCAGGTCATATCCTGACTCTAGATGCTCCATCAGAATACGGATAGGTACCCGGGTGCCTGTGAAGACGGGTGTGCCCCCCAGATTAGCCGGGATTCTGTCTATTACGGCATCAGTCATTTGTTTGTTTTCCAGTGTTATCTGATAAGTTCTGTGTCGTTGGTTTTACGTTTTTCTCTTTCCAATTCATCACCAAGAACTTTACGTATGGTTCCGGGTCACAGTGTCGTGCAGGGTTTTCCACAAGCGTTCAATCCGGTTCACCCAGGGATGCCAGGCCGGTTGGAACAACAAGCGCACTCGTGGATGGTTGACCAGCCACTCTTGTACAGTGCGACTTTTATGGATGATGTAGTTGTCCAGGATAAGCGCTTAGCGCGTCGGTAGGTGCGGTGCAAGGTTTCCAGCAGGGCAATGAACAGGTGGGAATTTTTCTTCGGGCCCTGTACCCAGACCAGCTTGCCGGTGTTGGCAGGCAGCGCCCCGGCCAGGTAGCAGCGTTGGTTCTGTCCGGGGGTGGGCACCTTGCGTTATTGCCCGCGCCGCATCCAGTCATAGCCGATGCGGGGGTTCAGTTCCATGTCGGCCTCATCGGCGAAGAACAGGGCCTGCTTGGCGCTACAACGGCGTAGCGCCCGGTTGATAACAGCCAGTTTGTTATCTTTGTGCGGGTCGCGCTTGTGCAATGTCGGGCACGCACGCCGATAACCAAACCCCAACCGGGGCAACCAACGGCGCACGGTCGAGGCATGGATGGCGGTGTCCAAGCGTTGATTTACTGCCTGCGCCAGCAATTCCGTGCTCCAGCGACTGCGCAGGTAACCCAGTTGCCGGGGTGAGGTATCAACCAACTCCCGTAATGCCGTCAGCACCGGCGCCCTCATCGTCCTCACGGGGCGTCCGCCGCGACACGGGGCCAGCCCGGCTTCCCCATAACTCTGCCAAAGCGCCCGCCAGCGCCTTACCGACGAGCGCGCCGCGGCCAGACGCCGCGCCACCGCACTCACCGACTGCCCGTCGGCCAGATATAGCACGGCCAGGATACGGCGTACCAGCAGCGCATCGCGGCTCTTGTGAACCTGACGCGCAAGACGACGGCCTTGTGCTCGATACAATGTTATACTCGTTTTCATCGGGTGACCTCTTCGTGGGTGGATAAATCGTCTAATTGATCTGATCCACGAATGTCCCCCGAGTTCCCTTAAAGTGATCGATGGTTAGGAACAGTTATTTAGTCACTGGGTGTAACAGGGAACCAGGTAATGATGCGCCTGAACTGGAAACTATCCATGATGATGGACGCATTTACACTCCCGTCGGACTGGATGATAGGGGTTGTATGCGCTACAGTGTCCAAATTACCCGCGGGGTAGCGCCCGCATCATTGTGCCATCGACTACGGAGCGGCAAATTCGTGATCGCACACGACGGAACGGAGTGTACAGACGATGACTTTCGCTTACTCATCAAATAAGCATATTAGGAGAAGTAGTATGAGACACAAAAGCAGGCAAGCCCTTAGGCGTCATAGTTTCTACGGTACAAAATTCAGCCTGAATTCTCTGGCTATTATTCGGCAAACCTTGAAGACCATTTTGATTGCTTTACCGGTTGCCGGTGTTATGTCGCTGGCGCAGGCCCAGGGTGTTACCGAAATGAAACAGGGGGAAGGCGGCAGTGTTGCACAAGGCGCCGCCGGTCCATCAGGTTCGACGCAAGGCAGTGAAAGCACCTTGGAACAATGTGCTCAACCGATGGCCGCGATGGCTGTCATAGAACCGCAGGATTTTGTCATTAGCGCATTGTTGCAATATGACTTGCAATCACCGGTTGGCGTGGTTCGCATGATGATACAACAGTCCAACTGTTTCATCGTCGTAGAACGCGGTCAGGGAATGAACAATATGATGCAGGAACGCGCGCTGATGGAAGCGGGTCAGCTTCGAGAGAACTCGAACGTCGGCGGCGGTCAGATAGTCAGCGCGGATTTTCTTCTGCGGCCTGCAGTGGTGTTTTCGGAAAGTGACGCCGGCGCTTTGGGTGGCGGGGTCGGTGCCGCGTTAGGTGGTGTGTTCGGCTCCGCGGGGTCTCTCATTGGCGGTTTGGTCGGTGGTCTTAAATTCAAAGAGGCGCAAACCAGTATGCTGGTCTCTGACGCGCGCTCGGGAGTGCAAGTCGCTTCGGCGACCGGCAGTTCCAAGAAAGCGGATTTGGCGCTGGGCGGTGTCCTGATAGGTGGCAGCGCTGGAGCCGGTTTAGGCGGGTATGGCAATACCAATGAAGGCAAGATTATTGTTGCAAGCCTCATGGACAATTACAACCACATCGTCAGGGCAGTGCGCGGTCAGCCGAGCTTGCAGCGTGATGTCGGCACATTGGCACAGGAAGCTGCTGCCGGCGGGTCCAAAAAAGCCGGGGCTGTATTTGCTGAAGGTGACATTCTCTACCCAAAGATAGATAACGTGAAATTACTCTCTGACTCATCCACTGGAGCGGAACAGCTTGGCGAACTGAAAAAGTCCGATGGCATGATCTTCATGGGTGAAGAAAACAACGGTTTCATCAGGGTCGAAACCAGCAATGGTGGCGGCTGGGTTAAGAAAATTCTGGTTACACGAAATTAGTCTTCAGTACAACGTCCGGATCAGTCTGGGTCAGGGGGCGGTAGTTTGAGGCAGCCGTGCTCGGCTCAGGGATCACTGGATCTGGCAATCAGCCTGACAGGCGCTGGTGCTGTGGGTCGCGCCGCTGAGCATCCTGTAGAAAACCCGCCTAAGTGCAAGGATCGGGTGTTATGTTAAATATGACAGGCTTGTGGATAACTTGTTTCCTGTGCCTGGCAGTGGCTGGTCATGTTTAAAGTAACGACAAAAAATATAGACGGTGAAATGTTTCCACACCATCAATACAGGTTTAATGAACAAAACCTCATTATGGCTCATTGCGAAGCCGTGTTTAAGAGAGGGGCGAACCATTCTATCGGCAAAGCTGCCACCCCCAAGATTGCGTAGTCCAGCGAAGATGAAGACTGATTCCAGCCGGCATTGAGACGACGGCGGTCATCGGGTGCGCGGCGGGGGGTGGGTGTTTGTCATCAACGAGGCGGTGGTTGCCGGCATCGGGCCGTGTTGCCAGGGGTTGACCTGTGTGCCCTGGTTGTTGATTGGGCCGGGTTGTACAAGACGAACCAGGCCAGGCGCGCCAGCCGGATCCGGCTCCTGCGGAAGCGGACAACCTGCCTGACCGGGTGGACGGCCAGAGACCAATACCAGCTCACCTACTGACCCGCTTTATGTTTCAATGAGTCGCCGGACATCCAACCGGATGGTTCCGCCAGGGACGAAAGAGCACACGGTCAAATACTGTTATTCACACAGGGGCGAGACTACTCCTGTATACAAAACGGCGTTTTGATACAGGAGTCTCGCAAGAGGGGGGCACCCCCCCTTGACCCCCCCGTTGGCAACGGGGCACGATGGTACTTCGGACATCATGCCGAAACGTAAAGCCGCACAACCGGAGCTGGACAAGGCCATTACCCTGCGCGTGGATGCCGGCCCAGTGCCAATTAAAATCAGCATCAAGCTACCGGATGAATGATTCCTATGCCAACGACCCAAACCCGCCCGTAATCCCGGTGAAGCAGAGGTGTATATCCGTCCGCATGATGCCAACTGCTCGGCGTCGGGAACGGTGCCCCCATTACCTTGGGCAATGGCAGCGGCAACCCGAGACCGACCGCAATTATAGAAGAAAACGCAGTGCTCGGGGTGTTCGTGTCCTACAAGGGCCGGTGGCCCAAGCTGGAACAGGGATAAAAGAACGTGAACGCGCTGCACACGGGACAAAAAGCGGACAGGGTCGGGACATCAGCGTTCACAGCACGCGGGTGACGGCCAGTCCCTAGCGGTCCAACAGGTATTTCAGCGTGAACATCACCGACCACTGCCGGAGATCGCTGAACGTGGTGTGATTGGTGAAATCGGGGTTCTCTCTGTGGGCCGGGTGCCTGGAGTAGGAACCTGTGTATTTGATGTCATCCATAATGGACCAGGTCATCTTCAAACCGGCTATTGTTCTGTGGCCGAGGCGGTAGTCCGCACCGGCATGGATGCTACCGAACAGGATGGTATCCGTCATATCGGTATCCTGGCTGCTGTTATAAAACGACAGGTCCCGTGAAGGAGCCGCCAGGTCCTGGTAATGGGTGGTGTAGTGTACTCCCGACACCTCGGCAAACGCAGCGCCCAGCCCGATCCCCAGGTAGGGCGTTAACGTTTCGAATGTGTTCTGGAAATCGTAGTACGCGTTGAACGAAAGGGTGCGCGAGATGAAATCATCGATGCTGGACTCGAAATTTGACGTGACCATGTTGCCGGGTGGCTGACTGGCGCGTCGTCCGTCCAGAAAGGTGATGTCGGAGAACGTCTGCTCGACGTTGTTTTTTCGCTGTGCGGCCGCAATTTCCAGGCGGACACGGTTGAAATAGCGACCGATTGAGATTTCGAATGCGCTGCCGGTATCCGCATCAAGGTCATACTTCCAGAGGTATCCTGGTATGGAAACCCCTTCTATTTCCTGACCGGGGCCCGGCTGGGTGCAGGAATCCGGGTAACAATAGGGGTCCCGGTTCCAACCCGCCTGATCAATTGTGGAAGCCCAGCTTGTGCCTGCTCCGGCGCCGACGTACCACCCCGAGCTTGCCTGCTCTGCGCCTGCAATGCCAGGTGTGGCGAGGACTGTCAATATGGCACTGGCTGTGAAGAACCAGAACGCTGGCAATTTCATTGAGGTTTCCATCTACTTTGGATAAAGAGGGCGTATGGTAGTATAAATTTCCAAGAACAGGAAGGTGTCGCTATGAATGACTGGCTCCGGTGCCCAGGCAATCACCGCGGCGGTGGTGTGGTCCTTGAAGTCAAGGGAATTGACGATCTGCCGGACCAGCACCGGGTCCCCGCGCCGCACGTCAACGCCGGCGCGTGGCCGACCCTTGTAGTCCGTGTCTTTCTCCAGGTAGGCCACGGCCCGGATGCATTACCGGCATAGAACGTAATCATCATGGGATGCCGCCAGGTTCCTTAATACCCGGTGAATGTTGATGAGCCGGTGCAACAACTCAATCTCTCCCGGCCATTGTTGCCGATGCGCGCAATCGCGGCCAGCAATGCCGGGTCAGCCGCGGGCGGCGGTTTGCGCCGGGGAGTAACAAGCCGGCCACCTGAGACGCCAGACACCGGCATGCGTAACCGGTCACCGAGAGACAGCTCATCCGCGTTGGCCCGCGCCAGCCACTCTGCCCGGGTCGCCGCAGCCCCGCGCAGGGCAATCATCCGGTCCTGCAGCGCGCGTACGCGTAAGTTTTGGGGACAGGCACATTGTATCCCCGGCTGGTTACATGAATCGCGCCGGGGTGTCCAGAGTCCTGAGCGTGAAGGTTTACACGTGAGGCAACGTTAATGGCAGACATAACAGGCACCGGTGGCAATGAGACTCTCACAGGCACCGCGGGCGACGATACGCTCAGCGGCGGTTCCGGCGCGGACGTATTTGTGTTCCAGACCGCCGGCGATAACGGGTTGGATACCATCAGGGATTTCGACCCCGCAGTTGATACCGTCAGGATAGAGACCGGCAACTGGACTTTTTGACACAGACAACGAATGGTATGAGATGTGTGTTTCAGGCTGAAGTTATAATGTATTATGAGACCGAATGATAATCAGCGTGGAGAGAAAGCATGTCGAATCATGACAACGAGATGAACGGGTTTGCGCCGGCCAACCAGGGTGTGTTTTACCAGACGGTGGCCGGGCAGAAAATCTCTGTGCTGCAGTCCACGTTTGAATTCACCTCCGCCACCCATTTCAGGGACAATGACGGAGCCACAACGTATCCCGGCAGATATGCTTATGAGAAAACCGGGGCCGACCAGGGCAGGCTCGAATTGTACTACGATGATGGCGATTGGTTTTCGGTTGACCTCAACTACTTGTCAGCTACCCAGGTCAGCCTTTACTTTTATCAGGCTGATGGGACAAGTGTAACGGTGGAGGTGACATTCCCGCCACGGCCTGACGTGGTTACACCCCCTCAAGCAGCGCGTGGTTTTGCGCCGGCCGACCAGGATGTATTTCACCAGGCGGTGGCCGGACAGAAACTCTCTGTGCTGCAGTCCACGTTTGAATTCACCTCTGTCACCCGTTTCAGTGAAACTGACGGAACAACAACGGATTCCGGCGGATATACTTACGAGAAAACCGGCGATGACACGGCAGAGCTCAGGTTGTACTACAACGACGGCGACCGGTCTTCGGTTGATTTAGAGTATCAGTCGGCAACTCAAATTACTGTCAGCTTGACTCTGCCCGACGGGCGAGCTGTGACAGAAACGATTCAAATTCAGGCGCCCCCCGATGATAATACAGATTCCGGCAACACTGGCTCTGGCGCCAATACGCAATCCGGCACCTCGCGCGCGGATACCCTGACCGGCAGCGCCGGCGCCGATATCATAGACGGTGTCAGCGGCAATGACATCCTGGAGGGACTTGCCGGCGATGACAGGCTCAATGGCGGGGCCGGTGATGACAGACTCGAAGGCGGGACCGGTAATGACACCCTGCAGGGCGGCGCCGGTGATGACACGCTTAACGGTGGCCCCGGCGCTGACATGCTGGATGGCGGCGCGGGCAGTGATGTCGCCTCTTACGAGGACTCCGCGCGCGGGGTGCTGGTGCGCCTGCACGATGCCAGGGGAGTCAAGAACGGTGATGCCCAGGGCGATACGCTGACGGGTATTGAGCATCTTGTCGGCAGCAAGCATAACGACACGCTGGCTGGGGATGGTGGAGATAATATCCTCCGGGGAGAAGAGGGCGACGATACCTTGTACGGTGGACCGGCCGGCGGTGACGACAGGATGTACGGCGGTAACGGCGATGACCGGATCTTCGCGGGCAAGGGAGATGATACCCTGACCGGCGGTGCCGGTGTTGACGTGATGAAGGGAGGACCGGGGGAGGATGTTCTGGTTGTTGACGGCAACGATATGGATATTTTATATGGCGGCCCCGACGATGACAGGTTCCAGTTTTTCCCCAGCGACCTTGGCGGTGGCATCATACGGGACTTTACCAATGGTGAGGACGTGATCGACCTGCGCGAGTTTTCCGGCATCAGCAGCGTCAACGATCTTGACATCGTCAGTGTTGGGAATAACGTGCGGATAGACTTGGCAGGCGCTGATTATTTGACCACTATCATCCTGTCGGATTTCGATAGCGCCAACCTGGATAATGCCGATTTTATGTTTTGAACCCTGACCTGGCCAGGCCGGAACCAGGAGAAATGCCTCCGATTAACGAGATGCCGGGATAGGCATTCCCGCTCCCCGTTCGTCAGTACGGGCTTGACCCGGAATACAGTCACATACTTATTGCTTGCGACACATTGTCAGGTCGTAAGGAGCGTCCGCTTCCGCCAGCAGCACGTTGGCCAGGGAACGGTTCATGGCCTTGCACATGCTGTTGGTGAGGATGATGCCGGTGGCGCCCACCAGGGAACCGGCGACAAGCAGGATGTTGTTGTAAAGCCGCACAACCCGAGCTGGGCAGGATCACTACCCTGCGCGTGGATGCGGGTGTCAGGGACCATCCGACATTCCCCTGTGGACATGACCGGTCGCCGGGAGACAGACCATCCGCGTTGGCCCGCGCCAGCCACTCTGCCCGGGTCGCCGCAGCCACGCGCAGGGCAATCAGCCGGCCCGGCGGCGTGTGTGATGTAGCGCGCTCAGCCATCGGCAACTGTCAATGTATCATCAGGCCCCGTTACAAACGGGGGGGATCAAAGGGGGGGTCGCCCCCCTTGCAAGCACCCTGTATTCATGCGCAGCATGTAATACAGGGGTATGCTTGCCCCTGTGTGAACGACAGTCATCGACTGTGAACGCGTTGTTCCCTGACAGGATTATCCGGTGGTCTGCCGGATAACCTATCACGAAGCGTATCCGGTCGTTCGATGAAATGGTGCTTTTCCATCGGCATCCACCTGGCCAGGCGGTCCACCCAATACCGCATGCGCTGGAGCCGGCTGGTGCGTTTGGCCTGGTTCATCCTGGACAACCTGTCCCAATCAACAACCAGGGCACGCAGGTCCACCTCTGGCAATACGGCCCCAACATCCGCAAGCAACGCCTCGCTAATCAGGGCAACCGCATACTATCGGATTCTGCCGCAGTGGACAGCAATCCGGCTGGAATGACAATAACCCGGATTCATAACGTATGCGGTGATCCTGTCTGCGGAGTGAAAAAAAAACTTGACTGCGCTGTCCATGGACTATACTTAAGAGTAAGAGTACTGCTCTTGAGTAAGTGGGAGATTACGTCATGTCTGTGCACTGGTGTAACGCTTATTTTTCAGTCGGCAGGACTCATCCGGTGCGTTTCATCCGCCGATGGCGCCTGCAGGCAACAAAGCTGCTTCTGGCAGCGACAGCCTTCTTTTTACCTGCCGTCTCATCCGCCCAGTCGATCACCGGTTTCACCCTCAACGACGTGGGTCCTGTCCAGGGTATAGAGCAGCTCACTGTGCAGTTCATGGCCATCACCGATGACGCGCCCTCGTCGGTTATGGGCGTTTACCCGCTGCGCATCGAGGACCGCGACACCGGCTACGGGACAGGTTTTACACAGGGGCTCGGCACGCTGTCGATGGCCGGGGATATCGGGATGGCACCGCGCGGGTGGATGGCGGGGGTGGGGGTAAAAGGCGATATCCTCGACCGCTCGAGCGTGACCGGCCCCGATCTGGCGCTGGTCGGCGATGCGTTATGGCGGTCGAGGTCGTTGGCGCAACCCGGGGAGCGCGTATCCTCGCTTGTGGCCACGACGCACCTGCGGCTGGGGATTGAGAGCGGCTGGACGTACGCACTGCCGAGGGGCGGTTCCTTGCGGCCGCGCCTGGAAGCCGGGGCGCGCCGGGATGGCGCCGGTGCCCAATCCGCCTTCGGGGTGGTGCTGGGTGGCGGGATCGCCTGGAAGCATCCGCGTCTGGGCCTGGCGTTGGACGTATCGGGGCGGGCGCTGGTCTCGTATGAGGCCGGCGGCATCCGGCGCCGGGGCCTGGCGGCGGAACTGATATTGCTCCCGCACGCGGGGCACGGCGTCGGCCTGGAGGTCACGGCACGCTGGTGAACCGGAACCCGTCTGTCAGGCTGGCCTGTCGTAACCCGGATGTCCCATTGATGCGATGCTCGCTGTCTGGCGCTGGATCACAACACACCCCGGGCTGACGGCGGACCTAATCAGATATCGAAACGGATAGTGCTCTGCGGGCCGTGTCACCGCCTGAAGGGTCACATGTTCACCCTGTCCGGGTTACGCAGGGAGAATAAGAAACGGGGATTTATGCGGGGCGGGTTGCGCGCTTGCCGTGCTTCTTCTGCGGTTCAGTCTTTGCGATCTTCCTCAGCGTGGCGTTAAAGTGGCATTCGTCTTCGTCACAGCCTGGTTCGTCAGCGTTTTGAATGAACCGTGAATGCGGTTCTTTACCGGCATCAACTTTCCTGTTCGCCATAAATGCCGCCGGTGTTATTCAACATCGCGTGATTCATACTATCACGGTACCTGCATTACCAGCAGATAAAAAAACGCCCGCACTCCAAATGAAATGCGGGCAAAGCCCGGCAGACTGGTGTTTCAGACCAGAGGCCGGTTACTACAACACGTGCCATGGCACCCACACAGCCAACAGGATTATCCCCAGCACGCCCAACACGGCAAAGAGAACAACGTAATACCATCCGGTCCGGGGCGGTTTCTGCTTGTTAATGGCTTTGAGTATCTTCTTGTCATTCATTGCATCTGCCGGCGGCAGAGGGCAGGCCATCCAGTCCCAACACTTGACTTTAACCTCATCGTCTTTCTGTGGCCTGCCACATCCCGCACCAGTCTGTTTTTTGGGTCTTGGGGAATAGCCCGTTTTTCGATGGCGGGTAAATCCGGCACTCGCCGACCGGCTTGCCGGTCCGGTGCCAGAAACGGCAGTTCTCGCAGAGTTTATGGTTGTTCATGTTATTGGAAACGGTAGTAAACGCCGGTATTCAGCCAACGGGTAAGGTGCCATAGTAGCCTTCAACGGTGTTGGTGTGGATGTCGCCATCCAGTGCTTTGACCTACTTACCGGCACCGTGTTCGACAGTATCATGTCCGGCAAAGTGGTTGCCGGCCTTGCTGTAGTGCTTGGCCTCATCCGTCATCAGTCGTGCTTCTTTGGCAATGTTCTCTTTCAGGGTGGGTATAATCTCACTGGCTTTCAGGGTGGGTATAATCTCACTGGCTTTCAGGGTGGGTATAATCTCACTGGCTTTCAGGGTGTCAACGACCCTGCGCCTGGCCCGCTTGCTGTCCCTGTCAACCCGGATCAGGACTTGGTTCTTGTGGGCGTAACCGCGTGCGCCGGGGGCGCGTTCACGGGCAGTGCCGATAACGATCTCTTCCGGTTCAACGATGCCGCCGCCGGAGCCGAAGATAGCCGGCGCGTTATCCCGCATGGCCTCGCGGATTCTGTGTCCCAGGAACCAGGCAGTTTTAAGGGTAATGCCCAGGGTGCGGTGCAACCGGTTTGCACTGATGCCCTTCTTGCTGCTGGTAATCAGGTGTATGGCTTGCAGCCACAGGTGTAAATCAATATGGCTGGACTCAAAAATCGTTCCTATGCGGACGGTGAACTGCTTGCCGCAGTCTTTGCACTTGTACAGGCCGTGACGTACCTTGCCGTCGGGGTTTTTCTTTGAGGGTTTGGAGCGAACACCTTTCAGGTGGTAGGCATTATCCAGCGAACCGCAGGCAGTGCAGACCGGGCCGTGTGGCCAGAGCATACCTTCAACGTGCGCAAAGGCTGCGGCTTCATCTTGCATGTATTTGGCATTCAACACAGACATTTTCAATCGCCGGTTTAAAGTCTATACTGAGATTATAGGAAACTAAGCTTGGTTTGTAAAGTATAATTCCACCTGATTTTACGCCATAACACTGTCCTCTCCTGGCATCTCGGTTCCTCTGCCGGGTAGACAGAGCCGAGGTTACTGGAAAGTGGGTCATTCTTACAGTGCCGTTAACACCTTGTCTTTGAGCATTGACCCCCTCCCTGTAACCGGGTCCAGTTGTCGCGTATAATGTTCCCGAAAACAACGCTCCATCAATCAGATTAGATAATAGACAAAGTGATAACGTAATGATTTAATAACCCATTAAACTATTATAATATCAATGGCTTATGAATTTCACGAGACGGATTTGAAATCCGTCCCCGGACGATTTCCCGGCATTTTGAGATCAGGCCCATCTCCTGGCCGGTGGATACTGCGCGTAAACGATTGTCCACGTCGAGCTTCTTGAAGATGTTTTTCATGTGGAACTTGACCGTGTTTTCCGTCATGTCGAGCATGCGGGCAATGTCCTTGTTGGAAAAGCCCAGCGCAAGTTCCTGGAGTATCTCGAGTTCCCGCGGGCTGAGCAGCAGCGCTTCCGGCGGTTTTTCCCTGAGCTGGTACGGGGTCTTGTAATAGCGCGCCAGGCAGTCCTTGACAAAACTGCCGGTAAAGCTGCTGAGGCGCAGGTTACCGCGCTGCAGGCGATAGAGGCGCGACAGGAGTTCCTCAAGCGGTTTGCCGAAATCCAGTAATATGCGGTAAGCACCTTCCTTGGCCGCGATGTCCAGCGTGTCCGTCAGGCCGGCAAAGGCGCGCTCGTCCTGCCTGCCGGCGAGCAGTGCCAGGGACATGAGCAGGGAGGCTTCCATCTCATGCCAGAGGTTATTGCCGCTGCGGGCGATATTGCTCAGCGCGCCGGCCACCTCCAGGGCTCGCCTGTTACTGTGCGAGGCAAGCGCCATGAGACCTTCGGCGGTCCCCACAAGATGATCGCGCCACCAGTTCACGGAATTCGACGCATCCGGGTTGAAACTCAGTTTTTTCAGTCTTGCCAGCGTCCGGGCCTCCTGCAATTCACCGGAGCGCGCCAGGTACAGGTACTCACAGGCATCGATGAATTCACCCAGTCTCGGTAGATAACGAACTTCCGCCATGCGCCGGCCCCGCTGCAATATATCCCTGGCTGCGCCCAGGCCCGCCCGCCTGTAGGCAATTGATGCAACCGTGCCGTAGCCTGCCGCGTAAATATCGAACCAGCCGTCGTAATGTTCCATCTGTATCAGCGCCTCCGTGAGGCGTTCCTGGTCGAATGTTTCCCGGTCGGTGATATAGTCCGCAGACGCCGTGAGTATTTCCGCAACAGCCTTGAGGTTGCTCTCCGCACCGAAATTCTCTTCGATCATCTCCAGCACTTCTGTGAAGATAGCGCCGGCTTCCCGGAACTGGCCCAGGTAGAGAGAAGCGCGTCCCTGGTGGATCAACGCATAACTCAACCCCGGCATACAGCTTATCTCGCGCATGTAGCGGCAGCAGTGGGTAGCGTAGTCCAGGGCTTCCCTGAAGCTGCCGATGTTCAGGGCGGATACTGCAGAGCAGGCTGTGACAATTGAGTGCCCGACCGCATCGGAGTGCGCCAGCTTGACCGAAATGCCGGCAATCTCCTCCAGTTCATCCCGGGCAGTAATTTTATCCTCGTACACATCCAGTAGCGCGCCGATCAAGACGGTATCCCG
This sequence comes from Gammaproteobacteria bacterium, assembly GCA_965208655.1. GTDB lineage: Bacteria > Pseudomonadota > Gammaproteobacteria > Eutrophobiales > Eutrophobiaceae > JAAXHV01. Next base: position 148,021 of record CBDBPJ010000006.1, on the reverse strand, counting down.
TGTTAATGCGCGCGCAGCCTCGCTGTTATCGGCAAGCAGACGCTGGTTGGTCTCCAGCAGACGGTGGTAGAAGCGCTGGGCCTGGAGAATATCTCCATTCTTTATCAGGTAATAAATCCGGGCAATCTCAATCCGGGGAAACTCTGAGAAATCCGTAATGGAAAACGAATCGATAAGCCGCCTGAATGACGGGATTCCGCCGAACAGGATAAGCTCCCAGCCACCGGCGTCTTCCACTATGCGCGACGCCTGGGCAAGGTTTCCGGCAAGGCAGGCGTGTTTGACGGCCAGTGCGGGGAAGTTGTTACGCTCATACCAGTCGGCGGCGCGTGTATGCAGCGTGGGGATGAGTTCCGGCTCGACCCGTTCCAGTTCGTTGTTGAGAAATTGCAGCAACAGGTGATGATAGCGGTACCAGCTCGTTTCCCTTTGCGTCGAGACGATCAATGAGTGGCGCCGTTTAAGCCGGTCGAGGATGTCCAGGCAGTCGATACGTTTGCACACGGCATTGGCCAGACTGACGTTGAAGCGGTCGAGCAGCGAAGTCTGCCGCAGCACCTGTTTTATCTCATCGGAGAGCCCGCCATAGATTTGCTGGTTGAGATACTCGGCCAGGTCGTCGGTCACGCCGGACAGGTTCTGGATTACATTGGCGAGCGAGGTTTCATCATCAAGGATAGAGCGCGCCAGTTGCAGAGCGACAGCCCAGCCCTCGGTTTTCCTGGCCAGGGTTTTCAGTTCGGACTTTTTGCAATCGTCCGGAAACAGCCGGCAGGTGTCCTCGATACTGAAACGCAGGTCGTTACTGTCGAACTCCTGCACCAGGCCGTTGGCCTTGAGACCGGAGAAGTTGAAACCCGGCTTCTCCCGGGAACTCACCACGAAGTGGGTGGACTCCGTGGACAGGTCAAGGATTTTTTCCATGACGGTGTCGATATGGCCGTCACCTACCCGGTGGTAGTCTTCGATTATGATGATGACAGGCTTGCTTTGCCTGGCCAGGGTTGCCGACAGTGTCCGGATCACCGCGTCTATCGGCACGTCGATAAATTCCTGTTCGGCAAGCTTTTCCAGCGCGCCCATCTCCGCTCCCGTGTAACAGAGGGACAGTACGATATGGGAACAGAACTGGTGCGCTACGCGGTCGCTTTCATCCAGGGTCAGCCACGCGGCGATATGGTCTGAAGCTGTCAGTGATCTGAACCATTGAGAGAGGAGAGTTGATTTTCCATAACCTGCAGGCGTGACAATCAGGGTCAACACTCCCTGCGCAGACCGGTTCAGTTTCCCGATCAGCGCCGGGCGGGAAACCTGGGATATCAGGCTGTGCTGGGATTCGAACTTTCCGAATATAAGCCAATCCCGGTCACCGAATAGGTTTTCACTGTTCTTTCCCATACCGGGCTTATAAACTGGAAGCTATTGCCTTCGGATTGTTACATACGATCCCGCTCACATCATTATAGTATGCCTTGAGTTGGTGAAATACTACCCTGTCGGGTGGCTTTGACAGCCACGAATGGCGGCAAGCGGCAGGCAGCATGGCGCAATATAATAACCACTTATATTGCGCATTATTGCGCCTTTATGTCCTGATGTTCAACTCCCCGGATCGCTTCACCTGCTCCATGACGACGTAGGTATGGGTCTGTAATACTCCTGGAATTGTTGCAATCCTGTCTCCCAGGATTTTCCGGTAGGTATCCATGTCCGGGCTGCGTACCTTGATCAGGTAATCGAAGCCGCCCGCCACCATGTGGCATTCTTCAATCTCCGGCACGTCCCGAACTGCCTGCTTGAATTTTTCGAAGACGTCGGGGGTGGTCCGGTCCAGGGTAATCTCTACGTAGGCCAGCAAGGAGAGGCCCAGTTTTTCGGGATTCAGTACCGCCTTGTAACCGCTGATGTACCCGGATTTTTCCAGCCTCCGCACGCGCGCCAGGCAGGGGGCGGGACTGAGGTTCACCCGCCTCGACAGTTCAATGTTGGAAATCCTGCCGTTACCCTGCAACACGTTGAGAATTCTCAAGTCTATGCGGTCAAGTTGATCTTTCATTGGATAGAAAATTATTATTTTAAATAATCTGATTGTAACAAAATATTATTTTAAATATTTGAAATAATAAAAATTTAATATGAGATGGTTGTTCTAGAATACAAAATATTCTATTTTCAAAAATAATATTTCCTGGATTCCTGCATGCGCAGGAATGACGCATGGCGGAGAGTTGATGAACCAACTTGCGAAAAACTGTCCACCAGGACAGGAAGCCGGTATCAATACGACAGAAATCAACACGGACTACCTCGCAGATGAGGCAGGCATCATGGCGCGCCTGCTGCCTCTGGCCCGACCGGAGCCCGGGCTGAAACGAAAGATTGAGAATACGGCAAGGTCCCTGGCGCGATCAGTGCGCCGGCGGCAGCAACAGACAACCGGACTGCACGCGTTTCTCAACCATTATGACCTCTCCTCTCACGAGGGCGTGGTCCTGATGTGCCTGGCGGAGGCGTTGTTGCGGATACCCGATGCCGGCACCGCGGACGCACTGATCGCCGACAGGCTGAAATCCGCCGATTGGGAACAGCACCTGGGGCAGGATGACTCCCTGTTCGTGAACGCGTCTACCTGGGGGCTGATGCTGACGGGAAAGCTTCTTTATACCGGAGTGCGCGCTGCACCGGCGCCGCTGGACCTGCTGCGCAAACTGCTCAGCCGGCTCGAACAGCCGGTGCTGCGCGCGGCGCTGAAAGCGGCCATGAAAATCATGGGGGATGAATTCGTCATGGGGCGCACTATTGACGAGGCGTTGCGCCGCAGTGAGACGGACGGCCTGCGGCATTATCGATTTTCCTACGATATGCTGGGTGAAGCGGCCCTGACCGGTGCTGCTGCGGACTGTTATGAACTGGCTTATAAACAGGCCATTGAGGCCCTTGGCAATGTCGTTGGCAGCGGGATGCAGGTTCAGGAACGCCCCGGAATCTCGGTCAAGCTTTCCTCCCTTTGCCCCCGGTTTGAACCCGGCCAGTCCACCCGCGCGGTTTCCGAACTGGCAGACCGGATGCTGCGCCTCGGGAAAGCCGCCCGTAGCGCTGGAATAGCCCTGACTATCGATGCGGAGGAGGCTGAGCGGCTTGAGATCAGTCTCCAGGTGTTCAACCGGATTTATCGCCATCCCGACCTGCGCGACTGGGCGGGGCTGGGACTGGCGGTACAGGCTTACCAGAAACGCGCCCTGCGCCTGCTGGAAAACCTCGGCCGGCTTGCCCGCGCACAGAAACGCATCATTCCCGTGCGCCTGGTAAAGGGCGCCTATTGGGACATGGAGGTCAAGCGGGCCCAGGAACAGGGTCTGACGGACTACCCGGTGTTTACCCTGAAACGCAATACCGATGTCTCCTACCTGGCTTGCGCCCGTTTCCTGCTTGCGGAATGTCCGTACATTTACCCGCAGTTTGCGACCCATAATGCCCATACGGTCAGTTACATCCATCATCACGCCGGGGACCGGGCATTTGAATTCCAGCGGTTATACGGCATGGGTGAGGAACTGTACGACTCCGTTACCGATGTGCAAGGTCTCAATATTCCCTGCCGTGTCTACGCGCCGGTAGGCGCGCACGAAGACCTGCTACCCTATCTCGTGCGCCGTCTGCTGGAAAACGGCGCCAACGTGTCATTCATCAACCGCATTGCCGACCGGGATATCACCGTTTCCGAACTGGTCGCGGACCCTGTGGCCGCAACAGAGCGTAACAACGAAGTAACGCGCCATCCCCGCATCCCGGTACCGCCGGACCTGTTCCGGCCGGAACGGAGAAACTCACGCGGGTTGAATTTTGCCGACCACGCGGAACTTTTATCACTGTTCGAAAGCGTCTCCCGAACCCGTGCGCGGGAATGGACAGCCGCCCCCGTAGTCAACGGTAAACGCCTGGGCGGAAAATCCAGGACAGTAGTCAATCCTGCCGATACCTGTGAGCGTGTGGGACGCGTATGGGACGCCACCCCCGGCATTGCGGCACAGGCCCTGGCCGTTACCGCGGAAGCGTTTACCTCCTGGCGCCGTACCACTGCCGAACACCGGGCCGGTATTATTGAGAAGGCCGCGGATATCGTCGAGGCACACCTGGCAGAACTGGCTGCATTGTGCGTGCTGGAAGCCGGCAAATGTCTGCGCGACGCACACGATGACGTACGCGAAGCCATAGACTTCTTGCGCTACTATGCCGCTTGCTGCCGCAGGCTGATGGGCGCGGACCTTGAACTGCCCGGTCCCGCGGGTGAAACCAACAGTTTGCAGCTTTGCGGCCGCGGCGTGTTTGTCTGTATCAGCCCGTGGAACTTTCCCGTCGCCATATATACCGGCCAGGTAGCGGCGGCGCTGGCGGCAGGTAATACGGTCATCGCCAAACCCGCGGAGCAGGCATCCCTCGTTGCTTACCGGCTCACGGAGTTGCTGTACGAAGCGGGCATACCCAAAGAGGTACTGGCATTCCTGCCCGGCTCAGGTCCTGAACTGGGCAATGCCCTGCTGTACGATCCCAGGGTCGCCGGTGTGGCCTTTACCGGTTCCACGGAAACCGCACGGCGCATCAATCTTGACCTGGCTGCACGGTACGGTCCGCTGGCGAACCTGATTGCCGAGACCGGAGGCATCAACGCCATGCTGGTCGACAGTTCGTCCCTGCCGGAACAGGTAGTCCGGGACACAGTGCAATCCGCGTTCAACAGCGCCGGTCAACGTTGTTCGGCCCTGCGCGTACTCTGCCTGCAAAACGAGATCGCAGCGCGGGTGCTGGGACTCCTGGTAAAACACATGGATGAATGGGTCGTCGGGGACCCGGCCCGCCTGGATACGGACATGGGACCCGTCATCGACCCGGCGGCGCAGACCCGGCTTGAAGATTACATAAGCAGCGCACGGAAAAACGGCAGGCTGTTATACCGCGGACCCGGCACCGGTGTACAAGGTTATTTCGTATCCCCGGCGATCATCGAAATCGAGTCTTTGTCCGATCTGAAAGAGGAGATATTCGGACCGGTATTACATGTACTGCGCTACGATGCCGGAAAACTGGATGCGTTCCTGGAGCGGATAAACGGGCTGGGTTACGGCCTGACACTGGGCATACAGAGCCGTATCGAACAACGGGCACAATATATACGCGAGCGTATCCGCGCCGGCAACGTGTATGTAAACCGTAACATGGTCGGCGCCGTGGTGGGTGTGCAACCTTTCGGCGGTTGCGGTTTGTCGGGGACGGGGCCAAAGGCCGGCGGCCCCCACTACCTGTTACGTTTTACCACGGAACAGACCTGTAGCGTCAACAGCGCGGCCATCGGCGGGAACGCCAGCCTGTTGGCGCTGTGATATCCGGGTTAAAACAGGGACAACGTCAGGACGGCGACACCAAAGACATTGATCGCAATGGCTGCCACCCATGCGCTACGGGAGAAATACTTGTTTTCATCGTAACCTGCCAGGTGCTGGTAAACGCCGAAGCGCAGAATCAGCAGCAGGAACACGATCATCAGAAACATCCAGGCGCCGCTGCCCAGCGCGGCTTCACTCACGTAAATCACGTAGAGCAGCGCCACCAGGACGATGGCCTGGACCGGCTTATTGGAAGTGAGCGGCTGCCCCTTCACGTCATACAGGACAAGGCTGAGAATATTATAACCAATGGCCAGGACAAGATAACAGCCGACCAGGTCATTCAGTAAACTTGTATCCAGCATCATTCCCCCCTGATTTAATCATTCAAGCCAACAGTCATTTCCGCCGGAGACCTTGCCTGGTTCCGTTTAAGGAAAAATCCCTTTAGGGATAATACCATGCACGCCCCAGTTGCCGTCAACTACCTGGGTTACGCCGAAGTCGGCCGCCACCGACATCAGGGTGATGGCCTCGTCTTCGCTCAACCCCTTGGCATTCATCAGGAATTTGCGCATTTTCCGGAACGCATCGCGCATGGCGTTGTCAACCGACGACTTGTTGTTTATCTCGCTCTGCGCGTCTTCGCCAAGCTCGGCCAGGTAGTTGGCGTAGCTGAAACCGTGCACGACGTACTCCGAATCGGTTTCCAGCAACGGGTAGTCCAGCCCCTGTAACACGGTGCCGGCCAGCGCGTCCTGTTTATGCAGGATGACCTGGATAACGCCGGTCAGCGAGGTTTCTATCGCCGTACCGGCCAGTTCGGAATCGCCCTGGGCCGCGTGCGGGTCGCCGGCGCTCAGCAGACCTCCCGGCACCGCCACCGGGTAATACATTGTGCCGCCCTTGCCGATGCGCCAGTTATCGATGTTGCCGCCGAAATAGCCCGGCGGAATGGTATTGACGAAATCGGCCTCCACGGGCGCCAGGCCCATGGTGCCGAAATGGGGGCGGATCGGTACCCGCACGCCGGGCAAAACCGAACTGTTTTTATCAACCGTGTCATGGTCGACCGGCACACCGGGGTAATCGATGGTGGCGTGTTCCACACCGTACGGGTCGGTCTGCGGCACCCAGCGGTAGTTATACAGCGCCCTGGCCCAGGTACGCTCGCCGGTTACGTCAATTTCATAGATGGTGACGACTTCGCGCGGCCTGGGTTCGGTGATCAGATCCTGGTAATGGTAGCCCCACCAGGCTGCGGCGTTGCTGCCGAAGGCCTTGCCCGGGTGATCGGGATTGGCGCTGGGACGGGGCCTGAGGTCGAGAATGCGGACTTCCACGATATCGCCAGACTCCGCTCCCTCGATATAAACGGGCCCGGTCAGGATATGCACGCCCAGGCCTTCTCCCGCGCCGCGGCCGAACAGCGACGCATCCACAGGGCCGGCGCCGCGGCGGTCAACGCCCTTGCCGTCCCTGGTCCAGCGGAACACACTCTCGGCGCCCGGATCGCCATCCACCATCAACGAGGCATCATCATTGGCATGGTGGCTCAGCGTTTCGACAGTAATGAAGTCGCCCGACATGACGGTCAGTGCAGGCTCGACGTTCTTGCTGAAATAACCCCAGTGTATGGTTTCACTGGTTGCGGGCAACGTATGGTGCCGCGCTTCTCGTTTGCTGTTCATCAGTCGGGAAATTCCGGATATTTTGACATTTGGGGTGATATTTGGGGTCAGAGTAAAAATACACTCAGGTTGACAGGTGTTTCCATTGAATTATCAAGTATTTTTACTCTGACCCCAAATATCTTGTTAAATCACATAGTCCTTGAAGCGTTTGCGCAGTTCGGTTTTCTGTATCTTCCCCGTCGCCGTGTGCGGGATCTCGTCAACATAGACCACATCATCGGGCACCCACCATTTTGCCACCCTGTCCTTGAGCCAGTCCAGGATTTCCTGCTTGCCCGCATCCCCGCCCTCTTTCCTGACCAGGATCAGCAATGGGCGCTCCCCCCACCTCGGGTGCGGCACCCCGATCACTGCAGCCTCGGCGATGTCGGGATGGCCTACCGCCGCGTTTTCCAGGTCGATGGAACTGATCCACTCGCCCCCGGACTTGATGACATCCTTGGATCTGTCGGTGATCTGCAGGTAACCTTCGGCGTCTATGGAGCCTACGTCTCCCGTACTGAACCAGCCGTCATCATCGTGTACGTCACTCGGGGTATCCTCCCGGTAGTATTCGCTGCAGATAAACGGCCCGCGTACCTTGAGCAGCCCAGTTGCCTGTCCGTCCCTGGGCAGCTCATTGCCGTCATCATCGACAATCTTCATCTCGACGCCGTAAAGCGGGCGCCCCTGCTTCATTCTTACGGCATATTGCTCTTCCCGCGGCAGTTGCAGCATCCCCGGCTTCAGGGTATTGACCGTACCCAGGGGGCTCATCTCCGTCATACCCCAGGCATGGTTGACATAAACCCCATGGCGATCTTCCAACTCCTCCATGATCGAACGGGGGCAGGCCGACCCGCCGATGACCACCCGTTTCAGTGTGCTGACCCCTTTGCCGGATTCTGCAAGATACTTCAGCAGGTTCAGCCATACCGTGGGCACCCCGGCGGAATAAGTAACCTCTTCCTCTTCAATCAACGCCTGCAGGGTCGCCCCGTCCCCCATCTTCGGGCCGGGAAAGACCAGTTTCGTTCCCACTGCCGGCGCCCCGTAAGCCAGGCCCCAGGCGTTGACATGGAACATGGGCACGACCGGCATAACCACGTCCCGTACCGACAGGTTGAGCCCGTCCGGAGAGATGCCGACCAGTGTATGTAACACCATCGAGCGATGATGGTACAGAACACCCTTGGGATTACCGGTCGTTCCGGACGTATAACACAGGCAGCACGCGGTCTTCTCATCCAGTTCAGGCCAGTCAATCCGGTCCTCATGCCGGCTGATGAAGCCTTCGTAGGACTGGGCGTTGCGCAGGTCCGTATCCGGCATGTTTTCTTCGTCGGTTAAAACAATATAGGCTTCAACGCCGGACAGATCATCCCTGATTTTCTCCAGCACCGGCAGGATAAGCGGATCAACGAACACCAGCCTGTCTTCTGCATGGTTAACGATATAGCTGATCTGATCAGGGAACAGGCGCGGGTTGACCGTGTGGGTGACGGCCCCGATCCCCGCAATGGCGTAATATAACTCAAAGTGGCGGTAATCGTTCCAGGCAAGGGTAGCGACACGCTCCCCGGCCCCTATACCATAGTCGATCAAGGCGTTCGCCAGGCGCCGGGTCCTGCGGAATGCCTCTGCATACGTGTACCTGTGCCTTGGACTGTCATTGGTGACGGAGACAATCTCCGTGTCGGGATGGTACCTGTCGGCGTGCTCCATTATTGAGGTAATGGTCAACTGCCTGTCCATCATCAGACCTAACATCGCTTTCTTCCTCGCTCGTTTTTTACTTTTTATACGCAGATAACATAGACGGTTTTCCTTAGAATATACAGAGGTGCGGGGTAATGTAAACGGTTGCAAAGGGTAATATGTACTCTCCCTGGCAGGTTTTCGTTTGTTTTACCCGAATATCCCGTAACAAGCCGGATATTATACTGCGGCGCCGTCAAACCTCGAATAGAAACTCCTGCCGGGTCCGTCCAGTCCTCCTTCGACTGTTTCCATGTTCCTCATCAGGTAGTCAACTGAGCCCTGCTGCACGGTATGGTATATATTCTTTGTCAGGTTATATGCCGAGGCGCCCGGCCAGTTCGGCGGCAGGAGTTCTTCGGGAAGATCGGAATCCTGCAACAGAATACGCCGGTACTCATGGATGAGCAGGGTCCGGACCTGGAAACACTGCTCGTCATCCCGCTGCTTCGCCTTCCTCAGCGCCCGGTATATCGTGCCGTAACGCTGGATAAAATGGTTGTATCTTTTCTCTATCCCGGCAAGGCCCCAGCAGTCTTGGCATAGCTTCCTCAATACTTCGCGGGAGGCAACGTCCTCGGTACTGGCGATTAATACAACCACCTTGTCCGTCAGTTTCAGTTCCAGCAGGGTTTCATCAAGCGATTGCCGGTCACCGGAAGGATGCCCCAGCATGCCCGGGGTCAACGCGCCGTAACCGAGCCAGGATAACTCCCTGCGCAACAGGTCCTTTTCCCGGTTGTCGCACGAAGTCGGCAATACCAGGGTCCACTTTCTGTCCCAGAGCTCCCGCTTGGCATGGTAAATCCTGCGCGCGGCCTTTTCGTAATGCCTCTGGCCCGCCCCGGTAAAGCTGTAATAACTGCGCCTGCCCATCTGCCTGGCAACCAGCCAGTCCTCCTGCACCAGCCTGAACACCGCCGTGCGAATCTGCCTCTGGTTCAACCCGAACGGTTCCAGTACCTTGATCAGACTGCCCAGCCAGACGGCGCTGCTGTGGGGAGAGACCGCATCACCGAACACACTGATGATCAGCGATCCTGTGCGTATGGGTTTACGGGAGGCAAACTCCGCCAGCAATCTGCTGACCTGCTTCATTGTCTGTTATTCATCGAAATCGACGACGACCCGGTCCGAAACCGGGTGTGCCTGGCAGGTGAGTATATAACCCGCCGCCAGTTCGTCAGCCTCCAGGGCGTGGTTGATGTCCATATCCACTTCCCCTTCCAGCAGTTTTGCCTTGCAGGTTGCGCAAACGCCGCCTTTACAGGCAAACGGCAGGTCGACGCCGTTATCCAGGGCGCCGTCGAGGATGTTCTGGCCGTCAGCGCTCAATTCAAACCGGGTTTCACGGCCATCGGCATTGACGCTGACCTGCGCCACCATGCCGGCCAGGTTAATCGCCCGTTCATGGTGTTTTGCCACTCTTGCCGCGGCTGCTTCGGCTGATTCGGCAAACAGTTCGTAATGGATGTTACGCTCGTTAATACCCTCGGAGCGTAGTCCCCGGGAAACTTCCGATATCATCGCCTCGGGACCGCACAGAAAAAACTCGTCAATGGCGCGCAGGTCAAGCAGGTGCCGGATCAGTTCAGCGCCTTTTCTGTTGTTAATCCGGCCGTTCAGGATTTCCACGTCCTGGCGTTCCCGGCTGAGGATGTTGATCCACTGGAAGCGGGCCATGTAGCGGTTTTTTACCGCTTCCAGTTCTTCCTTGAACATGATCGTCGCCACCCGCTGGTTACCGTATAACAAGGTGACCCGGCTGTGCGGCTCGCGTTTCAATACGGTCTTGATAATCGAGATGATCGGCGTGATGCCGCTGCCGGCTGCGATGCACAGGTAATTGTGTGCATTTTCCTCGTGTAATGGCGTGAAAAAGGTCCCCTGGGGCGGCATGACTTCCATCACGTCGCCGTTGCCAAGTCTCTCGTTTGCAAACGTAGAGAACACGCCGCCGGTGATTTTTTTTACGGCAACCCGCAGGGTCCCGTCGTCAACACCGGAACAAATGGAATAGGAACGTCTGACTTCGGCGCCGTCTATCTCGGCCTTCAGGGTCAGGTACTGGCCCTGGATAAACCGGTAAGTTTCGGACAGGTCGGCAGGTACGTCGAACGTCAGGCAAACTGCGTTATCCGTCTCTTTGATGATGTCGCCGATGGTTAACGGATGAAATTCCGGCATTTATATGCACTTGAAATAATCAAACGGCTCCAGGCAATCGTTACACCGGTACAAGGCCTTGCAAGGAGTTGAACCGAAACGGCTGATTTCTTCCGTAGCGGCGGACCGGCAGCGCGGGCAAGCCACACCCGCATCCAGCATACGCAAACTTTGTTTGTCAGCCGAACCCGCCGGGGGAACAATACCGTATTGCAACAGCTTTTCCCTGCCCGCTTCACTCAGCCAGTCCGTCGTCCATGGCGGCGAGATCCGTGTTGCCACCTCAACGTCTTCATAGCCGTTTTCCGTTAAAACGGTCCTGATATCCTGCTCAATAGTCAGCATCGCGGGGCAACCGCTGTAAGTAGGCGTGATCACGACCCGTACCCTGCCTTCATGCCGGCACACGTCCTGCAATATACCCAGGTCGGCGATGGTTAAAACCGGTATTTCGGGATCGGCAACCTGTTCAAGAAGAACTCTTATCTCGTCGATGGCGCGGTCCGGGTAGTTTCCGGAAGAGCCGGTGGCTGACGTATGAATAGCTGTCATAGCGGTAGTGGGAACGGATACTGCGTTACCAGTCCTGACCCGGCATGGCTCTTTGCAGGGACTGCATCTCAGCCAGCACATAGCCGATGTGTTCCGAATGCAGGCCCTGTCTTCCCCCGCTGCGGGTGTACTTCAGTTCCGGCCGTTCCAGCGTGGCCTCATTGAGTACGTTGTTCACTTTTTCATTCCACAACGCTTTGACGGTATTCAGGTCCACGCCGATTTGATTCGCCTGCATGGCCCGGTCGATCCCGTCCGCGTCGAAGAACTCGAAAGTGAACGGCATCACCTCGGCCACAGCCGCGCCGATTCTTGCATGACTCTCTTCGGTTCCGTCACCAAGACGAAGCATCCATTCACTGCTGTGCCGCAGGTGGTAATCACATTCCTTCAGGGTTTTTGCCGCGATGCCGGCCAGGGTGGAATCAACGGAGTGCTGCAATGCCTGGTAATAGAAATAATCATACGCATCAACGAAGAACTGTCTGGCCGTGGTGAAGGCAAAATCACCCGCCGGTAATTCCATGATTTGAAAATTCCGGAATTCCCGTCCGGTGCGAAAATAAGCCAGGTCATCTTCCGTCCTGCCCTCGCCCTCCACCTCACCGGCGTAAGTCAGCAGCATGCGGGCGCGCCCGACCAGGTCCAGCGCGATATTGGTCATGGCGATATCCTCTTCCACAAACGGTCCGTGACCACACCATTCAGCCAGGCGCTGGCCGTTAATCAAGGCATTGTCCCCAAGCCTGATGACGTACTGGAATAACTCCTGCCGTGCAATCTCCCCACTCACCGTATCACCTCGGCTCCCCTGGGCAAAACCGGGGACGGATTTGAAATCCGTCCTATGAAATTTATAAGTCATTGATATTATAATATATTAATGTGTTATTAGATCATTAAGTTATCACTTTGTCTATTATCTAATCTGATTGATGGATCGTTGTTTCCGGGAACATTATACGCGACAGCTGGACCCGGTTACAGGGAGGAGGTCAATGCTCAAAGACAAGGTGTTAACGGCACTGCAAAAATGACCCGCTGCGGCAACTGAACATTGACCCACTTTCCATTAACCTCGGCTGCGTCTACACAGCAGAGGAACCGAGATGCCAGGAGAGGAAAGTGTTAATGCGCTTGATACGTCCTCGCTTGTCTTGTGGCCGCCAGGGAAGGCGCACATCAGAATCCTGCGCGCGCATCGCATCAATGGGATATCCGGGTTAAAACAGGCCTGACGGACGGGCTCCGGTTCACCAGCGAGCCGTGACCTCCAGACCGACGTCGTGCCCCGCGTGCGGGAGCAATATCAGTTCCGCCGCCAGGCCCCGGCGCCGGATGCCGCCGGCCTCATACGAGACCAGCGCCCTCCCCGATACGTCCAACGCAAGGCCCAGACGCGGATGCTTCCAGGCGATCCCGCCACCCAGCACCACCCCGAAGGCGGATTGGGCACCGGCGCCGTCCCGGCGCGCCCCGGCTTCCAGGCGCGGCCGCAAGGAACCGCCCCTCGGCAGTGCGTACGTCCAGCCGCTCTCAATGCCCAGCCGCAGGTGCGTCGTGGCCACAAGCGAGGATACGCGCTCCCCGGGTTGCGCCAACGACCTCGAGCGCCATAACGCATCGCCGACCAGCGCCAGATCCGGGCCGGTCACGCTCGAGCGGTCGAGGATATCGCCTTTTACCCCCACCCCCGCCATCCACCCGCGCGGTTCCATCCCGACATCCCCGCCCATCGACAGCGTGCCGAGCCCCTGTGTAAAACCTGTCCCGTACCCGGTGTCGCGGTCCTCGATGCGCAGCGGGTAAACGCCCATAACCGACGAGGGAACATCATCGGCGATGGTCATGAACTGCACAGTGAGCTGCTCTATACCCTGGACAGGACCCACGTCGTTAAGGGTGAAACCGGTGATCGACTGGGCGGATGAGACGGCAGGTAAAAAGAAGGCTGTCGCTGCCAGAAGCAGTGTTGTTGCCTGCAGGCGCCATCCGCGGATGAAACGCATCGGATGAGTCCTGCCGACTGAAAAATAAGCGTTACACCAGGTCACAGACATGACGTAATCTCCCACTTACTCAAGAGCAGTACTCTTACTGTTAAGTATAGTCCATGGACAGCGCAGTCAAGTTTTTTTTTCACTCCGCAGACAGGATCACCGCATACGTTATGAATCCGGGTTATTGTCCTGCGCAAGCTGCGGGAATGACCAGTTGCGCAAAAGACGAGGTGGGCTTTCCAGCCGGATTGCTGTTCACTGTGGCAGAATCCGAACGTATGCGGTTGCCCTGATTAGCGAGGCGTTGCTGGCGGACTTCGGGCCGTATTGCGAGGGGTGGACCTGCGTGCCCTGGTTGTTGATTTGGACAGGTTGTACAAGAAGAACCAGGCCAAACGCGCCAGCCGGCTCCGGCTCATGCGGTATTGGGTGAACCGCCTGGCCGGGTGGGCAACGATGGATAAGCGCCCGCTAATCGAACGACCGGATACGCCTTGTGAGATGTTATCCGACAGACCATCGGATTATCCTTACAGGGAACAACACGTTCACAGTCGGTTACTGTCGTTCACGGAGGGGAGTATACCCCTGTATTACATGCTGCGCATGAATACAGGGTGCTTGCAAGGGGGGCGTCCCCCCTTTGATCCCCCCGTTTGTAACGGGGCCTGATGATCCGCTGACAAATTCCAATGGCTGAACGCACCACATTACATGCGCCGCAGGGTCGGATGATTGCCTTGCGCGTGGATACGGCGACGCGTGACGACCGGAAATCGCAAGCGCAAGCCGCGGGATTGTCTCTCGGCGACTGATTACGGGTACAGGTGTCCGGCGGGTTTGGTTGTCGGCTTGTTACTCCCTGGCGCAAACCGCCGCCACCGGCAGACCCGGCATTGCTGGCCGCCAGAGGATAATCCCAGCCAGCCAGACATTGATGATGTGCTGGACAGCTTCGAGCGCCTGGCTTGGGCCGGTCTTGAGCCGGACCGCAGTGCCTGGTGCGCCATCCGTCATGATGATGAACCGGGCGGCAGACTGAGCAGACTGAGTGAGAGAGAGTGAGAGAGAGAGTGCCAAAGGAGGGTATTGACATCATTATATTCAAGTGCTATAGATAATTGTTGTGTATGTGATTAAGACATTGGAACACTTGTCCGGCGCAGGCAGTTTCCTGTTCGCACATCGCATTGCGTACAGCGCGCTTGATCTCCCCCCCCCCCCATATACATATAAATATTTTATTTTCATATAGTTATAATAACTATCTCACATCGTTTAAAGAAAAGATTGCTGAACGATTCCTGACTGCGTCAGCCGCTTCCGACACCGGAAGTCCCGAACAATCCCGTTTCAAAGCATCATCCGTATTACCCCGGATGCTTCCGCCGCCCCGAGCCGGCGTCTTTGCGCGCCTGTTATCGGCCAGGCCGGCGCTGCGATGATGAATAAGCGCTTCCGGGGATTTCTCCTGCCGGTTGCTGTAGCGGTCATGCTCCTTGCAGCGCCTGCGCACTCAGCCGAGGAGTCGCCCGCCCGCCAATTTGCCGCCTCGGCGCTTGCCTTGCGTTCTGCGGTTGTGACGGGTGATGAGCGGGCATTGGAGGTATTGTCCGCCCTGCCCGGTGCGGGGATGGTCGCCCGCGAAACGCTGCCCGCGTTGTGGAGTCCGTCCTTTGCAAACGCCATCGTCAAGCTCGGTCGCCTGCGCTCAACCGGCCCGGCCGCGCTCTACTACGACCCGTTGCTCGATATCGCCGTGCTCACCCTGTGGACGCGGGAGGAAGCGGGTTATCGCGTGGTCTCGGCCCGCGCCCTGCCCGGCGAGCGGCTGGCAGAGCCGGATGCTGAGGTAGCGGTCGAACCGGCCTGGATATCGGCTCAGGACGGCGCGGTCGGGGCGCTGTCCCGAACCACGGCGGCACGCCTGGACGCCTTCCGCCTGGCCCACCCGCCTGGTGCGACCAAGCCCGGCCGCGCTGCCGCCACGTTTGCTGATGCCGCGGCGGCCCTGCGCGCGGCCCTGCCTCGCCTGGCCTGGAACCTGACGCAACGGGCGCAGTGGACCGACGAGGCGCGGCCATGGCTGCGGCCTGTTCTGGTCGCGATTGAGGATGCCCTTGTCGCACGCGACCCGGCCGTGTTGACAGCCGCGGCGCCCGACACCGATGCGGACACCGCCGCCGCGCTCGCAACCCTGCCCGCCGGCTTTGCTACTGAACTCACCCTCGACATGGCACTTGAGGCAGAGGGGCAAGGCCGACTGCTCATCGGCTCCCTCACTACTGACGGCGACACCTACGTGCTGGCCGTGTGCGGCCTCAACACCGACATCTGCGCGCTGCGCCGCCTTATGCTGGTAGCGTTGCTTGAATGAGGGAGTTATAACCCACACCGGCAACGGAGGACACACTGATGATAGATATGAACTGCCTGAAAAGCCGTCCCCCGCGCACCTTGCGCCTCGCCGTGACTCTGGTAGCGGGCGCCCTGCTGTTGTGCGCACTCCCCGCCGGGGCCGGATTGAGCGGCGGCGTGGGAACCGCCGGCGCCGGCCATTCCCTGAAGGAGACCCTGGCGGAGACCACCGACCTCTTTGGTGAGATGGTCAGCGCCTTCATCGAAGGCGATGATGAAACGGTCTCCGAGCTCATGGGGGAAGTGGCAAAGACGCCGGGGAAGCTGGTTAAGCGGGCGTTTCCGGTCTTGGAAGCCCCGCAAGCAATTGCCAATAGGTTGAAATCAGCAAAGCAGAAGATTAAACGTTTTGTCAGCGGGACCGGGGAGCGTCTCACCGATGCGCGTGCGGCGCTGGCGACCGACGGAGGTGATAAGAACGGCGGCTGGAGCGATGCCTCGCTGCTGGAGGGGGACCCCTTGCCGACGCCGACCAAGACAACATTCGCGGCATCCAACCTTGAGCCCCGGCCGATGTCCCCCGCCACGCTGACCGGAAAAACCGGTCAGGAACCTGGCGCTGCCGGCGCTAAGCCTGCCGACTCTTCCTGGGACTTCGAGCAATGGGTCATGGCCAAACAGGACGCCCACCCGCACTGCTACGGCGTCGTGGACCCAGAGACCCTGCCGCCCGAATGTTTCGGAGACGCAGGCGCAGCGAGTCCCGCCGCCGGTAAGGTTGCGGACTCCCCACGGACCGGGGCAGCCGACTGGGTCGCCGGGAAGTGGACCGAAGACGACGGCTGGTCGGGCTGGGATAACTCCGATGACCGTTACAGCGAGGCAGACCGGGACGCGGCGCGGGTCGGCGTCTTTGCCGCTGACTGCTGGGGCGTGTACGAGGTCACGACGCGCCACGGCCTGTACGAGCTGATGCGGGCGCGGATGCAGCGCAACGAGTGTCCGAATGAAGAGACGGACCAGGCATCCTACGACGATGCCACTGTCCCCGGCGACTACCTGTCCGCGTTGAACGACCTGGAAGCGCAGGAGGCGGCGCGGCTGCGGTTGGAGGAGGAAGAACGCGAACGCCAGGCGCGTCTGGAAGAGGAGGAGGAACGTGAGCGGTTGGCGAGGCGGGAGGAACGACGGCGACTCGACGAGCGAGAGCGTCAGCGTCAGCGGGAGTACGACCTTGCGGAACAGCGCCAGCAAGCGGAATACCGGCGGCAGGCGTTACAGAACACGGCAGAATCGCTCAGAGGTCTTGCCGATCAGGTGAACCGGACATACGGTGGGGGCGGAACGACCGGCACAACGTCCGGTGGCGGGTACGATACGTGTGAATTCCGTTATTGCCATAATGGGAGGGGTGAGGATTGCGGCCGCCCGACAAAGTGCACGAGACCGGACGGCACGACATATTGGAAAAGGGCGGAGTAGTGTGCGCTGCCCGATATTGGCCACACATGAATAAAATACGGGATTGGACTATGCACATAACTATCATCCGAACGGCAATCCTGACATTCGCGCTCATTGCAGTACCCCATGCAAGCGCGGATTTCGAGGCCGGCCAGCAGGCCTGGGACGCAGGCAACGTGGACGAGGCGCTGTCCCACTGGCGAGATGCGGGCGATGCCGGCGATCGCCGGGCGATGCTCGAACTCGGGCGGCTGTACCGCCAGGGCCTGGGTGTGGTGCAGGACTACGTCGAGGCGCACAAGTGGCTCAACCTGGCAGCCAGCCGCGGTGAGGCGGCGGCCCTGGAAGAGCGGGATGCACTGGCCGCGCAGATGACGCCGGCGCAGGTGGCGACAGCCCAACAGAAAGCCGCGGCCTGGCAGCCCGGCGGGGCCATCGCGCAGACCGAAGAATCATCCTCTGCACAGGACACAGGCCAACCACCCCCGCAGGCGATACGCGCGGCACAGTCCCTGTTGGCCGCTCTCGGCTACCAGCCCGGCCCGGCGGATGGCGTCTGGACCTCAAGCACGAAGACGGCTTACCAGGCGTTCCTGCGTGATATGGGGCTGCCGCAAACGGATACACTGACTCCACAATCACTGCGCGCCATACAAGCAGCCGCAGAACAACAGGGCGTTGCGCAAACCGGAAGCGAAACAACAACTGCCGGGACAACGCAAACCCCCGCCCCACCAGCAGCGAACGTCCCTCCCCCGGTCTCACCGGATGCCCTGCACAATGCCGTGCAGTCGGGCGATATCGAGGTCCTGAAAGCGGCTATTACTGCCGGCGTAGACCTGGACGCACGCGATAGCCGCGGCTGGACCGCGCTGATGCATACGGTGAACAAGGGTTATCTGGTGCTGGTCTCAGAGTTGCTGGAGGCGCAGGCGGACATGGACGTTCGCGCCCCGGACGGCGCCACGGCGCTGTTCATGGCAGCGGCGCACGGGCACACGGAAATAATCGAACTGCTGATGAAGGCCGGCGCTGATGTCACTATTAAGGGGCCAAAGGGCAAGACGCCGGTGGAAGTGGCGAAAGCGAGGTACGGCGATGCTAACACGGCGCGGGAGAACGGCGTATCATCGGCATTGCTGGCGTTACTGGGGGGCATGACTTTAGCAGACTGGACGGAGATGCAGAAAAAAAGAGAGCAAGCCGAAGCGGAAGCAAGGCAATACGCCGGTGAAATGGTCGCCATCCCCGGCGGCATCTTCCGCATGGGGGATTTGAGCGGGGCGGGTAATGGTGATGAGACACCCGTCCACAGCGTCACGGTGCCGGCCTTCCAGCTGGGCAAGCACGAAGTGACGTTTGCCCAGTGGGACGCCTGTGTGGCGGACGGGGGTTGTGGCGGTTACACGCCGGATGATAAAGGCTGGGGCCGCGGCAGCCTCCCGGTCATCTATGTCTCCTGGGACGATGTCCAATCCTTCATTGACTGGCTGAACAGCAAGACCGGCGGCAATTATCGCTTGCCGACGGAAGCGGAGTGGGAGTATGCGGCCCGTGCCGGTAGCACCACGGAGTACAGTTGGGGGGATGACATAGGGCACAACTTGGCGAACTGTGATGGATGCGGTAGTCAGTGGGACGATAGACAGACTGCGCCAGTGGGCAGTTTCCCTGCCAATGCCTGGGGGTTGCATGACATGCACGGCAACGTGTGGGAGTGGGTACAGGATTGCTGGAATAACAGTTATGAGGGCGCTCCGACGGATGGCAGCGCCTGGACGAGTGAGGAGTGCAGCCTACGCGTGTTTCGGGGCGGCTCCTGGGGCGGCTGGGCCGATTCTCCGGGGACCCTGCGTTCCGCCAACCGCTACTGGCGCGACCGCTCGAGCCGCCACAATTACCTTGGCTTCCGTCTGGCCCAGGACGAGTAGAACGAAGGCGTGACAGCTGATAACTGCACATGGCTGTCTATCAGGATTCCCTCTCATACATAACAACTTTTATGCTGCACAACCTTCTTGAACATTGGGTTTTTGCTACTGAAAGCATGGCAAGTATGCTTTGGAGAATTGTGATGATGAAGAACACGCCAACTGAAGATAAGTCTGCCGTGCCTTCCTCAACCAACTTTCCAAAACCCGACTCATCCTCGATGAAAGGGGGCGGATACGCCATGCGTTGCAGAAGCGTGATGAACTGTACGTCGGTACCTTTGAGTAGATGCAATTTTCTTGCGAAAATTCCTACACAAAAAGCGCTTGCCTCATGCAGGATCGTTACATCTACGCATAGGTGTTTTGCTCAGGTAATGCTCGGTCGGCTGCTCGCGCTATGCCATCTCGTCCTACTTGCGCCGAGCATTGTTGCCCAAGGCAATGCCGAGATTTCGAAGGATAACACCAGTGGATACCAATTCCAATGCGCATCCGTTCTCGATCTCCATCCCATTTTCGATGATGTGACCGATGATTTGAAAGAACTAAACCCAGCTATCGATACTCAAATTGAGAGGGCTCTTACTGTCTCACTTCAAGGATATTTGAACACAAAAACTGACGGGGTTGAAACTTTGGGGAGGAGTGATGATTCACAATTAATACTTGAGCCAGTTGGTTGCGATGAACAAGGAAGTAATAATCCTGTTGAGTGGAAGTGTGAAAAAGTTGTTGACCTGTCGCATATCGACGGGCCGATTGATTACGCCTGTAGATCAATCTATGGTGAAAATACGTCATTAAGTTGTCTGGTATATCCCTATCCCAATTATATTCCTTCTTATTGTGGTCATGAATTGCTTATGGGGGCAAATGTTTTTTACTCCAGTAGTGTTCCCACCAATGAACCTTCTTTGCCTTTTCCTCAAAACACGCGCGGACCTAAATATATTTACATATTAGTCAACTATCATTCTGGTGCATTTAAATTCGGCGGGTTCCCAACAATAAAAAACCGAAATGTAATGCCTGAGTGGAAATGCGTACGTTCGACTGAACCCGACCAATCCACAGGCGGAATAGTTTACAATTGTTGGTCACTGTATGGTGAGAAAGCGGCGGTGAAAGTTTATCGTCCTAATCGTCGGGCGGAAACTACAGAGACTACGACAACAAACAAATTCAGGGCTGATATCTTATTCTTCACTTACGAGTTTGAACACAAAGTAACCAAAAAGAAGCCTTATCCCAAGAAGAGAGAAGATCGTAATGAAGCAGAAAATACCGAAAGTGAGGAAGCGAAACCGCAAAACAAGTCGCTCAATGAGAAATGAATTCTGTAGTGTGGCTGATAAGGGACTAATCGCGGATTAGGAACAAGCAAACGGGGTCAGGTCGCACAATGCACAAAATACGAAAAACAGAAAGCTACTTAACTACGTAATACAGGGGGTTAGACAATGAACATCATACATAAACTTGCAAAGTGGGAGGCAGAACTGGAAAGTGCGGAAAGAGCATCACAGACCAACTCAGAAACCAAAACAAATTGGGATTATGTAGATAACGACACAGGTATAAATGATTCAGAGGGCAATAAAGATGCAATAGCCGGAATCGTCATCTTTGCCGTTGCGATACTAATAATATACGGTTTTTTTAGCGGTCTGAAAAGTGCTTTTGCACAAGACCAAAATTCAAAATCTTGTGAATATGTAACGTGCGGTCCCTATGAAAGATGCATCATGAAGGATGTAGTCAAACATACTCCAGCAGGAGAGGTCCCAATCACATACCCATCGTGTGAACATGATGAGACATTAAAACCAGATTATCGTCCAGACATCCCTTTTTATAACCCTGGGCAACAATACTCTCCGAATTGCAGTCAGCGTGAAATCATAAGTCGCGAATGTCCGCCATTATGATGGGTGGGCTGACATTCAATGACTACAAAAGACAAAAGCATTCAGCACAAGCGATTCGTTGAAACAGCCCGCGAATTAGACTGTGACGAAGGCGAAAACCCGCTTTAATGCTGAGATTGCAAAACAGGAACCGCAGAAGGGAATTCCAGAGAATTCCGGGGACGCAACACTTAATTCAAACTGTTGTACGGTATGGCAGGCAAAGAGTATGTCATCCGGGTATCCCTTCCACGGTAAGCCGGGACAGACACAGTGACAGGATGTCATCGCTGCCAATCGGCGCCTGGCTGAGCCATGCGCCGCATCGGGAGGTGGTGGTCATGGACAACCTGTATACGGCGTACTACAAGGCCGGCAAGGGGAAACGACGCCGGCCGACTGCTAGTGGCATTGTCCCCTGATGGTCTGGATTTCGGACGATGCCCAATCCTTTATCGATTGGCTGAACGAGAAGACCGGCGGCAATTACCGTTTGCCGACGGAGGCCGAATGGGAGTATGCGGCCCGGGCCGGCAGCAAGACGAGGTACAGTTGGGGGAACGACCTCGGCAGCAACCGGGCGAACTGTGATAATGATGATTGTGGCGACTCGTGGGACACTACTGCGCCGGTAGGCAGTTTCCCGGCCAATGCCTGGGGGTTGCATGACATGCACGGCAACGTGTGGGAGTGGGTGCAGGATTGCTGGAATGACAGTTATAAGGGCGCGCCGAAAGATGGCAGTGCCTTGACGAGTGGGGACTGCAGCCTGCGCGTGATTCGGGGCGGTTCCCGGTATAGCGTTCCAGAGAACCTGCGTTCCGCCTACCGCGACAGGGCCGGTCGCACGAGCCGCGCGCCGCGCGACGACGGCATGGGCTTTCGCCTGGCCCAGGACGAGTAGAACGAAGGCGTTATACCGGGTATATGCACATGACTCTCTACCGGGATTCCCTTTGTGCTTTTCCCTCTTTCCCTCTTTCCCTTTTTCCCTTTTCCGCCCGGCGCACTGCGCCGGGCTGCGATTTTTCAGGAGCACACTTATGCAAACCACAAACACACGCTTGCCCCAAGTCATCGGCGAATGCATGGTTCAAATAATGGATATACGCAACGGTAGAGGTGGCATCGTCACTTTGAAATGGGCAGTCAGCATCATCGGACTGCTGATTCTTTCTGTAGGCTACGCTACGTATATTCATGTGCCTGAGTATGAAGAGATGGAGGCAAATCTGGAGAGATGGAGGTCGCACGGGATCACGAACTACCGAATGAGATTCCAAATGAACAACTGTTTATGCGATCATGCAGGACGGTCTATGATCGTTGACATTCGAAAAGGGCTTGTGCATTCGGCTGTGTACGAAGATGACGGAGCGCCGGTTTCTGTAGGTGGCGTTCGCTCCATTGATTCTCTGTTCATCACCATAGACAGGTCTCATTATTCCCTTGTAGACCCGCGCTACAATGCCGAGTATGGGTATCCGGAATATGTGGCATTCGACTCAGCTTCCGCCATTGGTCGCCGCGTCGACTACCAGATCGAACTGCTGATAATAATGGAAGAAGACGTCAACGTCGGCGAAATGGTCCCCATGGTCTCTATCCCTGCCGGCACGTTCCGCATGGGGGACTTGAGCGGGGAGGGTTATGGTTGGGAGCAACCCGTCCACAGCGTCGCGGTGCTGGCCTTCAAGTTAGGCAAATACGAGGTGACATTTGCCCAGTGGGACGCCTGTGTGGCGGACGGGGGTTGTAATGGTTACACGCCGTATGATGATGATGCAGGCAGGGGCTGGGACTGGAGCCGTGACGACCTCCCGGTCAACGGTGTCTCCTGGGACGATGCCCAATCCTTTATTGACTGGCTGAACGAGAAGACCGGCGGGAATTACCGCTTGCCTACCGAGGCGGAGTGGGAATATGCGGCGCGTGCCGGCAGCAAAACGAAGTACAGTTGGGGAGACGACGTCGGCAGCTACCGGGCGAACTGTAATGGATGCGGCAGTCCCTGGGCTGATTATTACCTGCCTGCGCCGACAGGTAGTTTTCCTGCCAATGCATGGGGTTTGCACGACATGCACGGCAACGTGTCGGAGTGGGTGCAGGATTGTTACAATGAGAGTTATGAGGGCGCGCCGTCAGACGGCAGTGCCTGGACGAGTGGGGACTGTGGCATTCGCGTGTTTCGGGGCGGTTCCTGGGGCAACAATCCGGGGGGGCTGCATTCCGCCGACCGCTTCAGGTACGCCCGCTCGTACCGCGACTACATTCTTGGCTTTCGCCTGGCCCAGGACGAGTAGAGAGAGAAGAATGAAATCAGTCAACGTTGTTTATCTGTTGTGTTCCACCATCGTCATTGCTGGTTGCAGCTTCAGCAAGAAACAAGATGCCTGGCAGCAGGCGGTGCTGGAGCAGGAGCTGGCAGGCGAGATGGTTTCCATCCCCGCCGGCACGTTCCACATGGGGGGCTTGAGCGGGGATGGGTATGATGATGAGAAGCCCGTTCATACCGTGACGGTGCCGGCCTTCAAGCTTGGCAAACACGAGGTAACGTTTGCCCAGTGGGACACCTGTGTGGCGGACGGGGGCTGTAACGGTTACGTGCCGTATGAGGGCCACACTTCTGGTGGTAGAAGCCATGGCCGTGGCGACCGGCCGGTCATCAATGTCAACTGGGACGACGCCCAATCTTTCATTGACTGGCTGAACAGCAAAACCGATGAGGGTTTCCGTTTGCCGGCAGAGGCGGAATGGGAATATGCGGCCAGGGCCGGCAGTACCACGAAGTACAGTTGGGGGAATGACATCGGCAGCAACCGGGCGAATTGTGACAATGATGATTGTGGCGACTCGTGGAGATACACCGCGCCGGTGGGCAGTTTCCCTGCCAATGCCTGGGGGCTGCATGACATGCACGGCAACGTGTCGGAGTGGGTGCAGGATTGCTGGAATGGCAGTTATGAAGGCGCGCCGACGGACGGTAGTGCCTGGACGAGTGAGAGGTGTGCCCTGCGCGTGGTTCGGGGCGGTTCCTGGTCCTACTTCGAAGACCCGCAGAACCTGCGTTCCGCCTTCCGTTCCAGTGCCGTCCGCTTGAACCGCTACGACAACATCGGCTTTCGCCTCGCCCAGGACGAGTAGCACGAAGCCACCATAACCGAGATTTGAACATGACTTTCTACGGGGATTCCCTGTTGACTTTTTTGTTTTTCCCTTTCCAGATGTTCCTCGTCTCCGAGCCTTGTGAATCAAGATCAATCTGGTCATGAGTGAAAACGCGAGAAGCGCTTCACAAGGGGCGTTCTGGCTGGGTTGGCTGCGTTTGTATACTACTCCGTACGGCTTGTTATGGGTTCCTGTTCATAATAACGCTTTACTTGGATGTGCGCCATTTATAGATGGGCTTCAACAATGTGAAGCAGGAGTAAATTCATATATGGATGATGTAGTCGCTTTTTTCTATTCAGGGGTCTCTCATGCCACAACGTGACAAACTCAATGGTCTTTTTCAGTCTGCTCTCAGCGCTTGCCTGTTGTTTTTCTGCGCCATCCTCCATGCACAAGGGACTAACCCGCAAGGGGACGGCAACATCCAAAACCCGAAAGAGTGTGTGAACACAGAGATTGTCTGGGCCGAAGAGCGCATTTCCGACGCAAACAGCCTGACATCTGATTATTTCTTCAGTTACCCCGAGGGAATCAAGGTGACAAACCGTTGCGATACAGACGTATCAGGCCATTTTGGGGTAGACGCATTCCTGAGCGGCATTTTTGGCATGACATTCGATGGAAGAACAAGAATATTACACTGTGAATCATTTACAATCTTTTCCGGCGCAAAAACTAATTTTATGAAGTTTCCAGAGAGTGTAAAAGACGCCGCGAAAAGATACCATTACGAGCGGGCCAGCCGTCTTGGTTCCAGGCCCGGGGAGCCGGATATCTGGGCTAACCTGCGCTGGAACATCCGCTACAGAGGTTGCATAGAATGGTGCGACGAGGTCATGAAAATCGAAACAGGCTACCGGCATAGGTGCAAAGACGTTCACTTTTTTTATCCCGTCTGCCCTATCAGTTCTGGAAGAATGGGTAATATGGACAGCGATTTTGACCTGAGTGTCGAAGTAGTACAAGACGAAGACGGCGGGAGTGAACGGCAGGCTACGCATGAAAAGTCCCCGGAGCAGACGGCGCTGGGGCGACAACCGGCTGGCGAAATGGTCTCCATCCCTGCTGGCACGTTCCGTATGGGGGACTTGAGCGGGCAAGGTTATGATGATGATGAGAAACCGGTGCGCATTGTCACGGTACCGGCCTTCAGGCTGGGCAAGTACGAGGTGACATTTGCCCAGTGGGACGCCTGTGTGGCGGATGGGGGCTGTAATGGATACACGCCAGTTGATGAAACAGGCTGTGGTCGTGACAGCCGGGCGGTCGAAAGGGTCTCTTGGGACGATGTCCAATCCTTCATCGACTGGCTGAACGAGAAGACCGGCGGCAATTACCGTTTGCCGACGGAGGCGGAATGGGAGTATGCGGTGCGGGCCGGCAGCACCACGAACTTCAGTTGGGGGAATGAGGTCGGCAGCAACCGGGCGAATTGTGATAGATGCGGCAGTCAGTGGGACAATGACCGAACAGCGCCGGTAGGCAGTTTCCCGGCCAATGCCTGGGGATTACACGACATGCACGGCAACGTGTGGGAGTGGGTGCAGGATTGCTGGAATGACAGTTATAAGGGCGCGCCGAAAGATGGCAGCGCCTGGACGAGTGGGTACTGCAGCCTGCGCGTGATTCGGGGCGGTTCCCGGTATAGCGTTCCAGAGAACCTGCGTTCCGCCTACCGCGACAGGGCCGGTCGCACGAGCCGCGCGCCGCGCGACGACGGCATGGGCTTTCGCCTGGCCCAGGACGAGTAGAACGAAGGCGTTATACCGGGTATATGCACATGACTCTCTACCGGGATTCCCTTTGTGCTTTTCCCTCTTTCCCTCTTTCCCTTTTTCCCTTTTCCGCCCGGCGCACTGCGCCGGGACACGATTTTTCGCTGACCGGGGACGGACTTAAGTCCGTCCCCGGCGAGCTGCGCAATTTTTTGGAGAGATTTTCCATGCAAAGAGCTGATGCTGCATTGCCCCAGGTCATCGACGACTGCCATGATCTGCTCAAGTGGCTGATACCCGTCCTGGACAAGTTCCCCCGTTCCCGCCGCTTCACCCTGGGTGAGCGCCTGGAATCTGGCTTGCTGACTGTGCTGGAGGAATGCATTGACGCCGCCTACAGCAAGCACAAATGCGCTCAACTCAGCGCCGCCAACCGGACGTGGCGCAATTCGGCCTGGACCTGGAGCAGAACCTCCTGGCCTTGCAACGCGAACTGGTGGCCGGGGAGTATGCCCCCGGCCCCTACCGGCAGTTCACCGTGTACGAGCGCAAACCCCGGCTCATCTCCGTAGCGCCGTTCCGTGGCCGGGTGGCGCACCATGCCGTGATGAACGTGCTGGAACCCCTGCTGGACAAACGCTTCATCCCGGACACCTGTGCCTGCCGCAAGGACAAGGGCGTGCACCGGGCCGTGGACCGCTACCGGCAGTTCGCCCGGGAGAACGCCTACGTATTGAAGCTGGACATTGCCCGTTACTTTCCCTCCGTTGACCGTGCCATACTGAAACAGCAACTGGCCCGGCGCATCAAGGACAGGTTCGTGCTGGCCCTGCTGCACCGGATTATCGACGGCGGGCCGGAGTCAATCGAGCCCGGCCGGGCAGGGAGGTCCGGGCAAATAGCGCTGCAAGGAAAGAAAGCTGAGGCGAGTAGCGGGAGCGAAAGTCTCGGAGAAACAGGTGGGCTACGATGTTTTACGCATGTATCGGGCCAGCCAGGCCTGTTAGTAAAAATTGGAAACCCCCCAACTATGCTGGGGAGACTAACCCAATTTGACAGTTCCGGGACTCTCATGGTATCCCCCCGGTGTGAGCCGCCAAGCGTCACACGCAGGAGGAACCATGAGAGAGGTCAACAGTTTAAGACATACCCGCTGGGAATGTGCGCAGTGTAGTGTTTTCCAATATGAAATGAGCCTGGAGGAAGGATGTCCGGACTGGAAATTAGCCATGAAAAATATGACAATCAAGAAAATAGAGCTACTCAAATAGGAAGACCCCCGTGTGGAACATGAATGACGTTGTAAAGATCACCTACCAGGGAAATTACGTCTACGACATTGAGTTCGACAACGGCGTAACTGGCAACGTTGACTTTCATGAATATATCGACAAGGGACCTGTTTTTCATCCCCTGAAAGAAATGGAATTTATTTATAGAGGGCGGCACAATTGCCTGGCCGAATGGCGCTGACATTGCGCCTGAGACACTGTACGAGAAGATTGCATCAAATCAGAAAAATAATGACTGCCCTTCCAGTCACGACAATGTCTCTAATAAGGCCGTCTGAGGAATTTGCCCATAGGCTCCCCCACGATGTTGCCGTCATAGATCAGACAGTCGCGAAGGTCTGACGACAAAATCACTTGTATATGATATTACAATGTGATATCGTGTGGCATGAACAGTAGTCAGCGTAGGGTCCTCGAGTCGATTTTTGCCGACCCGGTATCTTCAAAGATTAAATGGAGGCAAATAGAGACACTTCTTGTTTCTGTGGGTTGTGACGTGATTAGAAGCGGAGGATCCAGAATAGCTTTCAAATACGGTACATTGCGGGCCGATTTCCATCGTCCTCATCCACGTAAGGAGGCTAAACCCTACCAGGTACGCGCTGCACGGGAATTTCTCAAACATATAGGAGTAACACCATGAAGCCAATGCGCTACAAAGGATACCCGGCACGAATCGAATACAGTGACGAGGACGGATGCTTCATTGGCCGCGTGGCTGGTATACGGGACATCGTAACATTCCATGGAAATAACGTAGGCGAAGTTCGTGAGGCATTTGAAGATGCGGTTGAATTCTACCTCGACAGTTGTGACAAACGTGGCGAAGCTCCGAATAAACCCTATTCGGGAAAACTCTTGTTGCGCATTGACCCTGAAGTACATGCAGCGGTAGCCGAAGCGGCAGAACTCAGCGGCGTGAGTATAAATCAGTGGGTCAAAGAAAAACTCTCCGAGTGCGCCAGCTGATAAAACTCCAGAATCTACACATTAGCAAAATAAGGCACGTTTTAGAAACTTCCCCACGGATTCGCCCACGATATTGCCGTCATAGATCAGGCGGCCGCGTAGCCAGGTTTGTTTGACCCGGGCGGATAGTTCTGTTCCTTCGAAAAGGGGTATAACCCTGGGTGGAGGGGGAGTCCTGTGCCTGGATGACCCAGGTTTCGTTGGGGTCGACCAGGACCAGGTCGGCGTCGCAGCCGGGGCGATATCGCCTTTGCCGTTCAGGCCGAAGCGTCTGGCCGAGTTGTAGCTGGTCAGGTCGGCAATGCGATTCAGGCTCAGGCCCCGGCGGCCGGACGTGGCGCGCAGTGGCAAATACTGTAGCTGTCAGTGTAGCTGTCAGGTAGCTGTCAGGCCGGGCGGCGGCCCGTCGTTGACGCTCATCTCCGATGCGCTGTGGTCGCATACGGGCTCGGAGAAGACCCGCGACATGCTGGGCACGGGCGGAGACGTCACCCGGCTGCGCTTTGGCCTGGAGGGAAGCTGAGCGCTGCAACTCGCCGGAGGTGGACAATTCACGCCCCGGATGGAAACCGGCCTGCGCCACGACGGCGGCGACGCCGAGACCGGGTTCGGGGTGGAGCTCGGCGGCGGGGTCGTCTGGACTGACCCCCGGTTCGGCCTGTCGCTCGATATTGCGGCGCGCACCCTGCTCACCCACGAGTCCGACGGACGGACCGACCGGGGCCTGTCGGCCTCCATCGAGTTGGATCCCGCTCCGGACACCGAGCGCGGCCTGTCGCTGACACTGCGCCAGGAGCTCGGCGGCAGCGCCCGGGGTGGGCTCGATGCGCTGTTCGCCCATGAACCGCTCGGAGGCCACGGCGCGGCCAGAGGCACTGGGCGCTGGACGGCGGAAGCCGCCTAGGGCCTGCCCGCTTTCCGCGACCACTTCACCGGCGCCCCGCACGTCGGCTACGGGGTGTCCGGCACGATGCGCGACTACCGCCTCGGCTGGCGGCTCGCGCCTGCCCGCTCGGAGGCGCCCGATCTGACGTTCGGCATCGAGATCACGCGGAAAGAGGACGCCAGCCTGCCACCGGACCATGGCATAGGGCTTGAGATCAGCACACGATGGTGACGGAGCTGGGTGTTCCGCGGCCGGTCTTCCGAACTCGGGCCTGGACATGGGTTGCACCCGTGCGCTTGTGCGCCGGGTCGAAACAATCCGAGAAATACGTACCGGAATACGCATTCATGATGATGATAATAATGATGTTGCCATATCAAGAACTGGACTTGTTTGCGTCCTGTTCTGGTAATATTCGACCGCCGTGGAGGCGCTGTAAGCGATTTATCGGGGCGACCCTAAGGGTTGGTATGGCCTGAATACTGCGGATACAAGCCCGGCGCCGATGAGCCCCGGGGCGCATCGCAGCACGTCAACGCCGGCGCGTGACTTGCCTTTGTGGTCTGTGTCTTCCTCCAGATACGTCGCAGCTACGGTCCCGGAGAGCTGGTTGAGGTTGTTGCCGATACGGCGAGGGTGGCCAGCAATGCCAGGTAGGCGAGATGCGGGTATTTGCGCCGCGGCAATGTGTGCTGGCCGCGCTCGCGGCAACCTGATTCCGTATCCAGTCTCCGACAGGCAGGCTGCAGCCTGTGTCCGTGATGTCCACTCGGACCGGGTCGCCGCAGCCACGCGCAGGGTAACTGTCCGGTCCGGTCCAGCGGCTCGTGTGATGTGGTGCGCTCAGCCATCGGATTATGTCAATTTATCATCAGGCCCGTTGCAAACGGGCGGGGTCAAGGGGGGGTGTCCCCCTCTTGCGAGACTCCTGGTACAGAACGAAGTTTTGTATACAGGAGTAGTCTCGCCCCTGCCGTTACCGACAGTAATCGACCGTGTGTGCGTTGTTCCCTGACGGCATAATTCCGTGGCCTATCGGATAACCTGTCACAAGGTGAATCCGGTTGTTCGATTAGCCAGCATTTATCCGTCGTCATCCACTCAGCCAGGCGACTGACTATATCCCGCAGAAGCACGGACCGGCGGGCGCGTCTGGCCTGGTTCATCCTGGACAACCTTGCCAAATCAATAACCAGGGCACACCGGTCAACCCCTGGCAACACGGCCCGATGTCGGCAACAGCAGCCTTGTTAATGACAAACAACCACTCCCGAGGCGTACTCGATGAGACGCGGCACAACAGGCGACTGCGTGAATACTCCAGCCCAACGTGAACACCCATTCCGGGACCGTGAACACCGATTCCAGAATCAGCCTGAACGTGTTCACGCTGAGCCGGACTACGCAGGTGGCAGCGTTGCCGTATAATCAGTGGCAGCGTTGCTATGAAATGAAACATGCACCCCCGTTTCACCGCACTGAAACACGTTCTCAAATAACGTATACTTAAACAAATATCGTCCTTTAATCAGATTAAGGGGAGTGAGGGCAAGATAGGCATTGTGTGACACAATGGCCGAGAGATAGACCCCCAAAACCACAGCAACCACTGCCGCCCTGAACAACCCGGCCGGTGCCCATGGGCACCATTCCATCGCAACCGACCGGGCAGACCTAAGTCCTGTGCCCGGTCCTGCCACTCGTTACGCGCCGCCCTATCCACTTGCAGGAAACTGTTCCGGCATCAAGACAAGTCTGTCCCGCCACCCTGTCATATTGCTCGGGTAAGGTCGTTCTGATCAGGCGGATCCGGTGCATGCGGATTCCGTTTCAAAGTGAACGCGTATTCCGGGAATGTGAACACCGATTCCGGAAATACCCGAAAAGTGTTCACGATGAACTGGAACAACTGTTCACGTTCAGCCGGAATCAGTGTTCACATTCCCGGAATACGCACTGCAGGAACGGTCTGATGGAAATAATCAGCCCCGCGGTTCCATCATGCCGGTATGGCCCCTGGTAGACTGGCAACGGTTTGCGTCGCCCTGGACGGGCTGTGGCGCCTGTGTGACGGTTTTCAGGGTTGTTTATCAATAACAAATCCAAGACTGGATTTCGAACCGCGTTTTGTGCAGTGGCGCACGCGTCAGGCTACCGCGTTCAGCGCGCCGCCAATCCGGCCGTCAGTAGTCTTGTTACCGTATGGCCGTAACGGCGGCTTTCTCAGCCGCCAGGTAACCGGCCCACTGCGCCATCAGCCGCCGCCGCAACTCAAACAAGTCAGAGCGCTGGTACGCCGCCTCAACCCGGTTCGAATTGACGTGCGCCAGGGCCAGCTCGCACACCTCACGGGGCTGGTGGGTCCGCTCAGCAGCCCACTGCCGGAACGATGAGCGCATGCCGTGGGGCACACAGCCGATATTATTTTCCACAAGCAGCTTGCTGAGCGCATTCTTGCTTAACACCTTGCAGCTCATGCCGGGAAACACCAACCCGGACCGGTCTGCATACCGGGATGCGTCCTTGAGTATCTCAAGCGCACGGTTTGACAACGGGACACGGTGCGGTCGCTTCGACTTCATGCTCTCCCCGGGTATCGCCCAGGTGGCGGTCTCAAGGTCGATGTCGTCCCAGCGCGCCAGCCTCGCCTCGCCGGAGCGGACCGCGGTCAGCGTCATGAACTCGAAACAGGCCACGGTGGCCCAGTACGCACCGGATGACCGCACCCTGGCAATGGCCGCACCCACCTCCGCATACGGCAGGGCCTTGTGGTGGTGGCGGACAACGCCGTTCTTCGGCAGCGCCGCCGACAGTGTTATTGTCGGGTCGTCCTCCCGGTAGCCGTTGGCGATGGCCCACTTCATGACGGCCCCGATGCGCTGCTTGACCCGGCGCATAGTCTCCGTCCGGTCATGCCAGTGCGGCAGCAGGAGGGCCAGGATGTCGGACGTGGTGATGGCGTTGATGCGTTTATGGCCAATCCTGGGCAGGGCATAATCCCGCAGGGAGGCGCGCCACTGGTTGGCCGACTTGCCCCCGTCCCGCCAGCCTATAGCGTGTATCCTGATGACTTCCTCGGCGGCTTGCGAGAAGAGCGGCATACTCCCGCGCGGGTCCCGTCCTTTGAGTAATGCCTGACGGTTTTCCAGGGCCTTGCCTCTGGCATCAGCTAATGACACCAGTGGATAGGCGCCGAGGCCGACATTGACGGGTTTGCCGTTTATCAGTAGTCTTTGAGACCAGGTCTTTGACAGGCGGCCGTTGGTCATGGGTTTGACCAGCAGTGACAGGCCATGACCGCCGCGGCCATCGCCGTAGCGGCCGGGCCGGTTGATGGTGCGAACGAAGGAGGCCGAGAGTATTTTGGGTCGTTTCATGACAGGATAATGTTATTGTTACCGTTATCACTTTGTGTAAAAGAATGCCTGATACGACGTAAGGCGTTAACAGACAATAAAACAAACAATATCAGATAGATAGTATAATATCAGGGAAGGTATGAAAATGCAAAAAAACCGAGGATGGCGGATTTGAAATCCGTCCCCGATGATTATCAGGCGGCGACAGCAGTCCGCGTACTAACGAGGTGAGTAGCGGTATCGGCCGCTTCCGCCGCGTCGCGGCAATAAGCATCGGCGCCTATCACCCGGCCGAACTCCTCATTCAGCGGAGCGCCACCGACCATGACGATGTAATCGTTGCGAATGTTTTGTGACACCATTTCGTCGATCACGACTTTCATGTAGGGCATGGTGGTGGTAAGCAGGGCGGACATGCCGAGAATATCCGGTTGATGCTGTTCCATGGCGGCAAAATAGTCTTCCACGCTGTTGTTGATGCCGAGGTTGATCACCTCGAACCCTGCCCCTTCCATCATCATGCCTACTAGGTTCTTGCCGATATCATGGATGTCGCCCTTGACGGTGCCGATGACCATTTTACCGATGGGCTTAGCCCCTGTTTCCGCCAGCAGCGGGCGCAATACTTCCATCCCGCCCTTCATGGAGTTGGCCGCCAGCAATACCTCGGGAACGAATAAAATGCCGTCGCGGAAATCGATCCCGACAATCTGCATGCCGCCGACCAGGGCTTCGTTCAGTACCTTGTCCGCGGCCCAGCCACGTTCCAGCAGGAGTTGCGTGCCTTCTATAATCTCGTCCCTGAGACCGTCATAAAGGTCATCGTGCATCTGCTCCACCAGTTCCGTATCGTTCAGTTCCGATAGAACCAGTTCATCATCCTGGTCTTCAACCCAGGTTTCTGCTGCAGCTTCTTGAATCATCGCTATCGCGCCTCGTCAGTAACTCTAAGGAGATAGAACTAAAACTTACCCCGTTTCATGAACTTGGATTTCGCGGAAGTCTGGATTAGACCGGGATTTCATGTATATGACAGCACGACATTCCTGCGTCTCTATGCGACATACGCGGTTATTTTAGAGTAAGCCGGATTGTCGGCCCCGTCTGCGTATATAAAATGGCAGCTGTTTTCGTGACTATTTCTCGACAGAAATGACCGGTGAAGGCAACGCTACGGTGATAACATCCCAGGACATCCCGGAACAACTTCCCACAGTAGAGGCACAGGCAGATAGTCTGGAGATTAACTGGCCCGGAGGGGTCCGCAGCCGCCATCTTTACTACTGGCTGCGGGAAAACTGCCATTGCCCCAGATGCACTCACCAGGACGCCTGGGAGCGGGTTGTCGATTTCATGGCGATACCTCTGGACATAAGACCCGCATCGTGCCGCCGCGACGTCCATGGCCTGCATCTATCCTGGCCGGAGCACGAGGCGGCCTGTGACGGGACCTTCTACAGTTGGGAGTGGTTGAACCGGCACCGGTCCGAACCGGCCGCGCGCCTGGCGCGCAAGAAACGGCGTACGGCCTGGACCGCCGCGGAGTTCGACATCAGGCGCTTGTCCGTTGACCATGCCCGGGTGATGGGCAGTGATGAGGGCCTGCTGGAGATGCTGGAACATATCGATGATACAGGTGTTGCCCTCGTCACCGGCGTTCCATCGGAACATCTTGCCGTCACCAGGCTGGCGGAACGGATTGCCTTCATCGAGGAATCCCATTTTGGCCGGTATTTCGATGTCGAATCGAAACCAAACCCGGAAAACCTGGCTTATACACCGCAGGCGTTATATCCGCATAACGATCTCCCCAGCCGCCAACATTTACCGGGCATACAGTTTCTGCACTGCCTGCATAACGATGCGCAGGGCGGGGAGAGTATCCTGGTCGACTCCATGGCTTCGGCCATGAAGTTACAGGAAACCGACCAGGCGGCTTTTAACCTGCTGAGCACCCGCAAGGTCACGTACACATACATGGCAGACGACAGGCACATCGTCAACCGCGGCAACGTGATCGAGGTCGATGAAGACGGTGATATCGTCGGCACCCGGCTGCACCCTGCCCTGCTGGGACCGGTGGACATCGAGCCGGAACTACAGGCGGAATTCTACCGTGCGCACCGCACGTTCCTCGCGCTTGCGACCAGTCCTGGAATGCAGTACAGGTTCCGCCTGAACGGGGGCGACTGCCAGGTATTCGACAACTACCGCATCATGCACGCGCGCACCGCCTTTGACCCGGACAGCGGTTATCGTCATTTACAGGGCTGCTATATCGGCCGGGATGATTTACACAGCCGCCTGGAAGTATTACGCAGAAAAGGCCGGGATTTTCGTCACACCTGAGAAGAGTCTCAAAATTCCAACAATGTCGCATGGAATACAAAAAATGTCGGTTCAGGGATTGTGGTAAAATGCCTCTTTCCTATAATAAAATTTGAGGCAAAAACAAGAGGTATAGAGTATGTCCAATAAAGCCGACTTCAAACGCAATAGACTGAGTTGTGCAATCCTGTCAGCCCTCACCGCAACAGCAGTCAGCACTCCTGCCAGTGCCCAGATCGAAGAAATCATCGTTACCGCGACCAAACGCGCCGAATCCACCCAGGATATTCCCGTATCGGTATCGGCCCT
This sequence comes from Gammaproteobacteria bacterium, assembly GCA_965208655.1. Taxonomy (GTDB): domain Bacteria; phylum Pseudomonadota; class Gammaproteobacteria; order Eutrophobiales; family Eutrophobiaceae; genus JAAXHV01. The sequence goes on along the minus strand of CBDBPJ010000006.1, from coordinate 112,799 downwards.
GCAAGGTGAAGACCTGCAAGACTTGCGCATCAGCACGTTCGATGATTACGTCAAGTACCTGCCCAACGTGGTCACCATGGGCACCGGTCCCGGACAGAGCGAACTCTATATCCGCGGCGCCGCCACCGAGCAATCAAAAGTTACCATATCGGCCATCCAGGGCTCTGCGCCGGCGGTGGCCTTGTACGTGGATGAGCAACCGGTCGCGTTCGGCGGCCGAAATCTCGACGTCTATGCAACGGATCTCAACCGTATCGAGGTGTTGCCCGGACCCCAGGGCACCCTGTTCGGCGCCAGTTCCCAGTCCGGCACGGTGCGCCTGATTACCAATAAACCGGTCCAGGGCGAATTCCAGGCCGGCGCCAGGGCCGATGTTTCCACTACCAGGGGTGGCGACGTCAGCAACTCCCAGGAGGCCTACCTGAACGTGGCCCTGACGGACGACCTGGCGGTGCGCATCGCAGCCTACCACGACGAGCAGGCCGGCTGGATCGACAATATCAGCAACCTGGACGGCAGCGGTAATGTCATACCGGGCGGATGGGAAACGAATGACGGCGGTCTCGTTGCCGTACTCAACCGGAATGATATTTCAGGCGCCCCCATTAATCCTGCCAGCCAGGTCGAAACCGCGGACAACAGTGGGCTGGTTGAAGATGACTTCAACGACGCCACCTACATCGGCGGACGCTTCAGCCTTGCCTATGAACCGACCGACAACTTCGGCCTGCTGGTTCAACACACCCAGCAATCCCTGGAGACGGACGGGGTGTTCGCCTACGATCCTAACCTGGACGGCGACAGCAGCACGACCCGCTTCACCCGCGACACCAGTGAAGATGAATTCGGCCTCACCACCCTGACCCTGAACGGACGCATCGGCATGCTGGATATGATCTACACGGTCGGCTACCTGGATCGCGATATGGAGGCCCTGGTAGACTACTCGGATTACACCAACGGCGGTGGTTACCAGGTGTATTACCTGTGTCCGGGGTATGCGGATAATGGCGCGTGGGGCAGGAGCGGTGCTGCGAGTCCTCCCGTTACCTGTCATGATCCGGAAGCGCAGTATGAGGACAACAACGACAGCACCCGCGTGACCCAGGAGTTCCGCGTCTCCATGCCGGCGGAATACCGCATGCGGGTAACAGCCGGTGCATTCTTTGACGAGCAGACAACCCACGGTACGGCCTCTTTCGAAGACGCAGCTACCAGGGGGGGTGACGGGGATGGCGCCTGGCCGACCATGGCCCTGGTGGGCGATGCTGTACAAGGAACGAATGCCAGTCTTGAGCCATTTAATTCAAAGGTCACCTTCGTCAATGACTATACCCGCAAAACCGAACAGATGGCCCTGTTCGGCCAACTTGACTTTGATATTCTGCCGAACGTAACCGCCAGCTTCGGCGCCCGCTGGTACGACATCGACTTCGATTTCAAAGGCGCCAGCAGCTTTTCATTTGGCTGCAAATACGGTGCTGAAAACTGCGACTCCAGTATCGGGCGAGGCGGCTTTGATGCCACCAGTCCCACCTCCGGCAACAACGTGACCGCCCGGCTCGCGGCCCTGGGTCAGGGTACGCTGGAGGCGCTCGCGACCGTCAACGCGGACGCATGCCGGCCTGATGCCGGACGCTGCCGTGGCGGCGCCGGAGATATGTTCGGTGGCGGCGGCGCAGAGGCGGTTCTCGCGGATATCCAGAACGGGTCGCTGAACGTGTCCAACCTGGACGACGACGGTGTCCTGAACGAATCCGATGTGATCTTCCGGGCCTCGCTGGACTGGAAGGTGAACGACGATATCCTGTTGTTCACTACCTTCGGCCAGGGCTTCCGGCCACCCGTCACAAACCGGAATGCGGGCAAAGCTGCAAACAACCAGGCCGGCGTCTACCAGGGCTACCGTGTACCCGCTATTGCCGTCACGGATGAGTTGGAAAATTACGAATGGGGTGTAAAAGCCGATCTCTTTGATAATACATTACGAGTTAATGCAACCGGCTACTATTCCGAAATCAAGGACTTGCAGGTCTCCCGGTTTGACCCGGCCAACGTGGCATTCCTGGTTTTCATCGAGAACGTGGGCGATGCGGAGATACTGGGCGCTGACGGTGATTTCACCTGGGCGCCCACGGCGAACCTGACCATCGCCGGCGCTTTCAGTTTTGTCGACAGCGAGATCACCCGCCTGAATTCGCAGCTGGAAGGCATTTCTGTGCCGGAAGGCAGCGAATTGCCGTTCACTGCGGATTTCTCCGGCAACCTGCGGGCACGCTATGACTTCGACCTTGCCCTCATGGGTGGGTCCAGCGCATATATCTCCGGTGGCCTGAGTTATACCGGCGAGAGTAAATCGGGTGTCGCAGGTAGCGCCTTCCACATTGAAAACACGCTCATGCTGACCCATGGCGGCCGGGGTTCGGGCCTTAAGATAGCCGAAGAGGGAGGCGATTTTGTCGGCGGGAATTGCGGCACTTACGACAATCCCAGCTTCTGCAAAAACGGCAGGTACATCCAGGATGACTACGTCCTGCTGGACCTTGCAGTCGGCCTCCAGAGCGACACCTGGGGCGCGGAACTATTCATAAACAACGTGACGGATGAACGGGCCGAACTGAACATCGACACCTTGCAGTATGTGCCCAAGGTGGTAACCAACCGGCCCCGTACCTTCGGCGTGCGTTTCTCCTACGACTATAACTGATCATCGTTGGTTAAAAGGGGACGGATTTCAAATCCGTCCCCTGTTAGTTAACATAGTCAACCCATAATAGACGGCGGTTGCCGTCATGATGGAATCCAGGCTTGCGATTCCTGAAATAGAAAACCGTTCTGCCTCCGCCAGGTAGCCGACCAGTACGGCAATGCCCCAGGCGGTGAATGCGTTCATGTTGATAGCGGGCTCTGCCACCGTTTTCTCTACATCAATCCCGCCGCGCCGGATAAGGATGACATCCAGGACGTAGATGCTGGCGATAGGCGGGACGGTCACACCCAGCAATACCAGGAAAGGAATCAGGTAGTCGTCAGAATACATGAATGCGATGGCGGTTCCCGCCACCCCTATGGCGAGGATGAGCTGCCACAGGCGCGCGCGGGTAAAGATGGTCGACAAAGACAGGCCCGATGAGTACAGGCACAGCACATTGCTGCACCAGGAACTGAGCAGCAACAGGAAAAAGGCGGGGACGCCGATCCCCAGCGCAACCATTATCCTGATCAGGTTCGATACCCCCGTGGCGACACTGGGGATGGCAGCGAGAAAAAAAACCAGCGCCTGTACCACCCACAGGGCGATGAAGACCGCCCACATGGCATGGCGTACGTTACGCGCGAAACGGCTGTAGTCCGGCTGGATAACGACGCCGACGATATATCCGCCCACGACCGACGATATCGCGGTGGAATAGGTTAACGGCTGCGCGCCGGGGCTGCCCCGGTTCCATGCGGGGATATCGTCCCAGGACAGCCAGGCGGCATAGGACAGGAACACCAGCATGACCGGCACCAGGCATAATGCCAGTTTATCGATACCCTTGAACCCGGACAGGGTGACGCCGATCATCAGGGTCGCACCCGCGACGATATAAGCCCACAAGGGGACTCCGGGGCCGTACAGGTCCCGTATGACCAGGTCTGCCGCAGCGGCGAATACGTTGATGATGACCCCGTACCAGCCGACCAGGGTCAGCGCGATGATGAAATTTACGAATTTACCGCCTGCGCGGCCGAACGCAAACCCGGTCAGCATGTAGGTCGAGTACCTGGTCCTCGTACCCGCGTAACTGGTCAGGGCGCCGAGGCTGCCCAGGATGAAGCAGCCGGCCAGGAAGGCAATGGCCGCTTTTTCCAGTCCCAGGCTGCCGCCGACCTTTGCGGCCTGCAAAAAACCGGGGATGCCGATGACACCGCCGACGATAATCATGCCGATGTGAATGCCGCTGTAGGTCTTGTCCCGCGGCACCTGTTCCCGGGAAAAATCATCCATGCCGTAGTATGTGCAGGCAGGTACGGGCGCCACAAGCTACCCTAACGAGTGGCTTGACTTCGATCTTCACTGACCAATAATCACGGGTGACCGCAAGTCCGAAATAATGAAAGCTGAAACAGGTGTAATACAGTGAGGAGAATCAGGGCAGCCACGGACGTGGGAGGCACCTTTACCGATCTGGTCTATTACGAGATCGACGGGGAGTCAGGCGCCATGGAGTCTTTCCGGACCGAAAAGGCGCACACCACACCCCCGGACTTTGAAAAAGGCGTCCTGGATACGCTCGACAAGGCCGGCCTTGATTATGCCGCCATCGATTTCTTTGCCCACGGCACCACCGTGGTCATCAACGCGTTGACCGAGCGCAAGGGCGCCAGGACCGGGCTGATAACAACGTACGGGTTTCGCGACGTGCTGGAGATTGCCCGGGGCAACCGGCCGGATTTCTTTAACCTGCGTTACCGGAAACCGAAACCGTTCGTTCCGAGATACCTGCGGCGGGAAGTCAGGGAACGCATGTCCTGGAAGGGAGAGATCCTGGCCGAACTCCGGCTGGACGATCTGACGCCGATCATCGAAGATTTCAGGGCGGCAGGCGTCGAGGCCGTGGCGATCTGCCTGCTGCACTCCTATGCCAATCCCGCCCATGAGAAAGCGGTCCTGGACAGGGTCAGGGAGTTATGGCCGGAGGTTGCCAGCGTCGCTTCCCACCAGTTGTCCCAGGAATGGCGCGAGTACGAGCGCAGTAGCACGGCCGTCCTGTGCGCATACGTACGGCCCGGGGCAGGGAAGTACCTGGCCGGCATGGAAGACGCTCTTGCAACAAAAGGGTTCCCGGGTTCGTTTTACGTCATGCAGTCAAACGGCGGCATCGATACGGTAAAAGCGGTCAGGGAGACCCCCATCACAATCGTCGAGTCGGGACCGGCGAGCGGCGTGCTGGGCGCGGCCTCCCTGGGCAAGCTGCTCGGCCTGGAAAATATCATCGCCTTCGACGTGGGCGGCACGACCGCCAAATGCTCACTGCTCGACCGCGGCAGGGTCGCGACCACAAACCGTTACGTGGTGGAGCGGAGTGACGTTTCCAGCGGCTACCCCATCATGACCCCGGTCGTCGATATCGTCGAGATCGGCAACGGCGGCGGCTCCATCGGCTGGGTCGATGAGCATACCCGGATGCACGTCGGGCCCCGCAGCGCCGGCGCCCTGCCCGGACCGGTCGCCTATAACCGGGGTGGTACGGAACCGACCACGACCGACGCCAACCTGCTGCTGGCGCGCATTAACCCCCGCTACTTTACCGGCGGCAGCATCGACCCCGATATGGATGCAGTACGCGCGGCACTGGCCCGTATCGGCGCACACACAGGGCTGGAGCCAGAGGAAGCAGCGCGCGGCATGATCCGGATCGCCAACCACAACATGGTCAACGCCCTGAAGCTGGTCTCCATCAACAGGGGGTACGACCCCAGGGATTTCACGATGATCGCATTCGGCGGCGGGGGCGCCATGCACGCCGGCGCCCTGGCGGCTGAACTGAACATACCGAAGATCGTGATACCGGCACACTGCGCGGTATTCTCCGCCTGGGGCATGCTGATGTCGGACCTGCGCCGCGATTATGTCCGCACCAGACCGGCGCTGCTCGATGAATCCAGGGCCGGGGAACTGGCCGGGATTATCGGCGAGATGGAGCAGGAAGCCTGTTCGGCATACCTGGAAGAAGGCATCGGCCGGGACACCGTCTACTTTGAGCGCCTGGCCGATATGAGATACGAGGGGCAGGAGCATACCATAAGCGTGCATCTGCCGGCCGGTGACTTCGGCGCCGCGGAAATCAGTGAACTGATCGGCCGTTTCAAAGACGCCTACGAACGTGAATACACTTACCGGCTGGATAACGCGGTGGAAATAGTCAGTTACAACCTCATCGCCTATGCAGCCGTCGATCGACCTGAACTCGCAAGACTTCCCGTGGGCGGTAAAACTGCCGACGCCGTCAAGGGCAGGCGCACCGTTGATTTTGACGAACAGGGCATCCGCGAGGCAACGATCTATGACAGGGAAAAATTGCCCGCCGGCGCCGAATTTAGCGGCCCGGCCATCATCGAAGAGGTGGGTAGTACAACGGTGATCTTCCCGGGCCAGACCGTTCTCACGGATGAATACGGCAACCTGCATATTTCCATTCAACAGGCCGCGCCATGACAAAGACACAGGCATACGACCCCGTAACGATTAAAATAATCCAGAGCTCCCTGAAGGCCATCACCGATGAGATGTTCGCGACGATGCGCAAGACCGCCGTGAGTTCCATTATCTACGAAGTCCTGGATTTCGGCGTGGCCCTGACAGACGCGCAGGGCAACCTCGCCAGTTCAGGCGCCGGCATACCCGGTTTTATCGGCATGCTGGAACCCGGCATACGCACGGTTGCCAGGAAATTCGGCCCGCGTAACGAGATCAGGGAGGGTGATATATTCATCACCAACATACCTCATCACGGCGGCGTCAGTCACCTGAACGACGTCGTGCTGATCCTCCCCGTGTTTGCCGGAGAGGATATCATCGGCTGGCTCGCCAACAAGGCGCACTGGGTGGATGTCGGCGGCGCTTACCCGGGCAGCATCAGTCCCGATGCGCAGGATTTATACCAGGAGGGGTTACAGATCCCTGCCATCAAGGTAATAGCCGGCGGCGAGTTGAACCAGGCCGTGCTGGACATCATCAAGATAAACAGCCGCCTGCCGGAGACGACGGAGGGCGACTTCTGGGCCGGCGTCGCTTCCATGCGCGCCGGGGCAAAACGTTTCTCCGGGCTGGTCGCCAAGTACGGCAAGGAAGCGGTGCTGTACGCCATGGAGGACTATATCGCGCTTGGCGAAGCGATCTCCCGGCGTGTGCTGAAGACATTGCCGAAGGGCGACTACGCGGCAAGCGAAGTGCTCGATGACGGGCGTACGGTCAAGGCCGTCATTACCATTACGGAGGACGAATTTGTCGTCGACCTGAGGGGTAATCCGCAACAGAGCAAATCGGCTTTCAACACCTCCCATGATGCGACGGTTGTCGATGCCAAGATGATTTTCAAGGCCGTCGCAAGCCCCGGTTCCTTTGCCAATGCGGGCACCTTCAGGCCGTTGCGGGTCCTGGTCGACAAAGGTTCGATGTTCGCCGCGCAATACCCGGCGGCCATGAGCGTTTACTATGAAGTCGGCATCATGCTGTTCGACCTGCTCTGGAAGGCGCTCGCCCCTGCGTTGGGCGACTCCCTGCCGGCAGGGCATTATGCGTCCATCTGCGGCACCTTTATCGGCGGCCCCCACCCCGAAACCGGCAAGCCGCACAGCATTGTCGAGCCGCAACTGGGCGGCTGGGGCGCGTGCCGGGATGCCGACGGCATCAACGCGTTGTACACCGGGCATCACGGCGATACGTTCAATTGTCCGGTAGAGATCACGGAACAGAGAAACGGGTTGCTGGTCGATCGTTTCTGCCTGAACGAGGAGCCGGGAGGAGAGGGCGAGTTCATCGGCGGCAAGGGGATCAACCTGGATTACCGCATCCTGCGCGACGAGTGGTGGATCACCATGTCTTATGTGCGTTCGGAAAAGCCCCCCTGGGGGCTGGACGGCGGTCTTGACGGTACGACGAATTACATCAAGGTGGTGCGGCAGGACGGTGACGACAAGAGATACCGGTCCTGTACCGCGCTGCCGCTCGGGCGTGGCGACGTGGTCAAGGTCGTCACCGCCACAGGCGGCGGATACGGTGAGCCGCGCCGCAGATCGCGAGATAAAATCCTCGAAGATCTGAAAAACGGCTATATCTCCGCCGAACGTGCGCGGAAAGTCTACGGGATATAAAGTACTGTTGAAGGTTAAGCCGGCGGCTCACAGATCCTGCCGGCGTGGTAATTGCCGTAGCTATCGACAGTAACCGCGTAATCCGGCGGAACCACCATACTGACCGACGCTTCCTGGACAACGGCCGGCCCGCCGAACTTCATGCCCGGTTCCAGCCGCAGGCCGTCATAAATGGCGGCATCATGAATTCCATGCCGGTCAAAATCCACTTTACGCACGTGCAGGATCGCATCTTCCGGCCTTATCCCGGTTTGAGGTTTTTCCGGCAGACCGGGTTTATCCACCGCCACATACGCCACCAGGTGCAGGTTCACAACCTGTAGCTCTGCGTCGAGCCGATAGGTATAGAGTTTCTCATGGGCGGCGTGGAACCGATCGGCGGCAAGCGCCAGGTCTGCACTGCCGCCGGCAAAGGGAAACGAAATCTTGACCGTGTGCTCCTGGCCGCGATAGCGCACATCGGCATGGTACTCGAATACCACCTCATGCTCGTCCGCACCTAGGCCCTCGGCGGCATAATCCATGTATGCGCTCTCTGTCAGCGTATGAAAAGCGCTCGCCAGCTTAGCTGCGTTGCCCGGCTCCAGCGCCATGGGACAGGTTTGCAGGTAATCGCGGCGCAGGTCTGTAAGCAGCATCCCCCAGGCGGAAAATACGGCGGAATTAACCGGCACGACAACCCGGCGTACCTGTAATTCTTCCGCCAGGGCCAGGGCGTGCAGCGCGCCGCCGCCGCCAAAGGCAACCAGGGTGAAATCGCGCGGGTCATAGCCTTTATTGGTGGACACCAGCCTGAGGGCATTGGTCATATTGTTATTGGCGATCCTGACGATTCCCCTGGCCAGTTCTTCCCGGGACAATTTCAGCCTGTCCTGTAACGGTTTGAAGGCGGCTGTTACCGCGTTCCAGTCTGGTTGCACGGTTCCGCCCACAAAGCTGCCCGGGTCAATCCTCCCCAGCACCAGGTTGGCGTCCGTCGTCGTCACCCTGGCGCCCCCCCTGCCGTAAGCCGCCGGTCCCGGCAGCGCGCCCGCGGACTGCGGTCCCACATGCAGCCGGTTGCCCGCGTCAATCCAGGCGATGGAACCGCCGCCGTTGCCGATCTCGACTAGCTCGGTGACCGGGGTCTGGATTGGATAGCCGGGGTTTTTCCGGTCCCGGTCGATATGGTATTCCGTTGTGATCCTGATCTCGCCGTTTTCAACCAGGGCGCATTTCGCCGTGGTGCCGCCGATATCCAGGACGATCAGGTTTTCTTCGCCGATATTCCTGCCGAGGCCGGCCGCGGCGAAAATACCGCTGGCGGGGCCGGACTCTACCATCGCGATCGGGTTGGACCTGGCGGCATCCGTTGTTGCTATGCCGCCGTTCGACTGCATCATGTAAGGCTTTCCGGTGAAACCGCCCGCAAGCAGATGCTGTTCCAGGGACTCGATATATTTTTTGGCGAGGGGGTGGACAAAAGCAGCGAGCACCGTGGTGCTGGTGCGTTCGTATTCCCGCCATTCCCGGCTGATGTGGTGGGATGCCAGCACGGATACGTCCGGCCACAGCGCCTTGATCCGCGCCACAGCCTGTATCTCGTTTTCCGGGTTGATGTACGAATGGAGGAAACAGACGGCTATGGCCTGCACCCCTTCTGCCCTGAAGAAGTCCAGCAGCGCCGGCAGCGGCTCAAGACATACTGCTTTTTGCACCTCTCCCTTGTGGTTGACGCGTTCGTCGAGTTCAGCCCTGAGGTAACGTTCGACAAAAGGCGCGGGTTTCCTGAAGTTGAAGTTGAACAGGTCAGGCCGGTTGCCGCGGGCTATTTCCAGGACATCACGAAACCCCTTTGTGGTGATCAGCGCGGTCTTGACGCCTTTTTTTTCCGTCAGGGCGTTGATGACCAGGGTGGAACCGTGCGCGAAGAAATCAAGATCGGCAGGGGATATCCCCGCCTGCTCCAGCGATGCCATCACACCGGTCTCGAAATCGGGCGGCGTGGTATCGGTTTTTACGGAGTGTACCGCGCCACCGGCGCCTGTCCCGCCGTCAACCCGGTAATATACGAGATCGGTAAATGTCCCGCCTACGTCACTGGCCGCCCTGTACCTGCCCCGGTTAGAAATCGTAGCGGTACTCGACACGCCAGATCCTGGGGGGAGCCGGGTGCAGGAACAGCGGCGTCACCACTTCGGAGTTGTACTCTTCATCCGTGAGGTTATTGATATAGGTCGCCAGCGTCCATTTTTCGCCCCTCACGCCGAAGCGCAGGTTTACCAGGTCCAGGGGCGATCTCGGATGTGTGTTTTCCGGAGTCCAGAACTGCTTGCCGCGACGCTCGTAGTCCACCCTGGCAAATAATGCAGCCCCGTCCAGCACGTTGAACTCTACCTGCGCGCCGGTATTGAAGGTATATTCGGCAATGTACGGCAACTCGTTGCCGACCGTCGCGGGTCTTTCCTCGTACCCGGTGATCTCGCTGTCTGTCTGGCCGTAGGCCGCATACACGTCGATGTTGTCGGAGACCCGCCAGACGCCCTCTATTTCAAAGCCATCCAGTTCCCCTTCATCGATGTCCTCGAACACCTGTACGAAGGCCAGGCCGTCAAACGGGAAATACTGGGTGTTATCCACCGTGGAATTGAAGTAGGCCAGGTTCAGCCGGAACGGCCCGTAGGTCATTTTTGCGCCCAGTTCCCAGGCGGTATTCTCTTCCTGTTCTATGAACTCCTTGGCCGTGGCGCTGATCACCCCGATGCCGGGGTAATTGAACTGGCCGGCCCGGTATCCGATGCCCCAGCTGCCGTAGAGGTTGATATTGTCCGTGACCCCGTAGCGCAGGGTAATCTTGGGCTGGAACTTGCTGTAAGTCTGTTTGTTCACCTCGGTTGAGCGCTGGGTATACATCAGCAGTTCGTCAAATGTCGAATAAGCGCCGCAGTTGGCTGCCGGCATGGGGTTGGCTATGAGCGGCTGTCCAAAAAAGTCGGTGGCGTCGCAGCCCAGCGCGCTGTATGGCTGGTTCACCCCGGACTCATCAGCCTGCCGGTATACCCGCCCGGCGGTATTATAGGGGTTCACGTTCTGTTCCCGGGTCTCCTCGTCATAGCGGGCCGCCAGGGACAGGGTCAGGCGCTCCATCACGTCCCAGTCGATGCTGCCGAACACCGCCCAGGCATAACTGTCTTCCAGGAAGGAAAGGAAATCGCCCGGGGCGACCCCGCTGGGATTGGTGCTGTCTTCGAACGCGGGAACGACCGTGGGACGCAGGATGCCGAGCCCCTTGTCCTGTCCGGTTACGGTGGTGCGCAACCGGTCCCAGGACAGGTAATAGGCGCCCGCCTGCCAGCGCAGGGAACTGTCCTGCCTCGAAGTCAGGCGCAATTCCTGGCTCCAGCCGTCAACGTCCACGAAGGTGTGCTGGGTGCCGTCCAGGACCGACAGGTAAGGCCCCTGGTCGGCAACCGACGAAGTTTCCAGTTCGTCATAGGTGGTTACGGACTTGAAGTCGGCAAAACCCAGGTCGTAGTTCAGCTTGACGGAAAAGCCGACGGTCTCGCGCCGGCCGCGGTCGGGGTTGTTCGCCACGTAGGGAAGACCGGTAAGATCGGCGCCTTTTGCATTGATTTCATCCGTCGTCACGCCCAGTTCGGCCGCGGTGCCGACAAAAAATCCGATTACCTCGAAATTTGCCGCGCCGGGCCAGTGGAAGCCGATGCCCTTGCCCTTGTGCTTGGAATACTGCGCCTTGAAATCCACATCAAGGTTATCCGTGGGCGTCCAGGTGATGCGTCCGCGCAGGGTCCGGTCGTTGTAAGGGTCCGTCTCGTCGTCCAGGGTGACGTTCCTGAAATAGCCGTCCCGCTCCAGCATGCGTCCGGACAGGCGCACTGCCAGCGTGTCCGTAATCGGGCCGCTGAAGGACCCTTCTATGGCAACCTCGTCCGCCTCGCCGTAACTCGCCTTGATGTGTCCTTCCGGTTCCTCACCGGGGGCCTTGGTGGTGATGATGATGGCGCCGTTGGAGGCATTGCGGCCGTACAGCGCGCCTTGCGGGCCCTTCACCACTTCTATCTGTTCGGTGTCGAACACCTGGCCGATAAACTGGCGGGCATTGACTACCAGTACGTCATCCACCACGACGGCAACCGGCAACTCGCCGTTGCGCACCCGGCTCAGGCCGCGCACCGTGAGAAACGATGTACCGATGGTCTGCGATTCGGCCAGGGTGACATTGGGGGTAAGCTGGATAAAATCGGCCGTCTGGGTGATGCCCGCCTCTTCGATCTGTTCTGCGGTAAACGCGCTCACCGTGATCGGGGCATCCTGGATGTTCTCCCTGACCTTGCGGGCGGTAACGATGATTTCCTCAAGCACAGCCTGGGCGGATGCAGTTTGCCACAGTCCCGTTAATGCCATGAATGAAATGCCGAATACGATTGACGTTTTGTAATTCTTCATAAGAATTCCCCTAAAGTGAGCATCAACAGAGCCACGATAGACCACGAGAGGACACTGCTTCAAATACGCAAAAGGGTAGTTCAATACCTTTCCGGGTATCTCTGCCGGCGCTTTCTGCTACCCGTTCAGGTAGGCTCATGTCCGCCTGCCTGTGGGTAATAGCGGACAGCCTGCTCCGGGGTGACAAATCCGTTTTTCAGATCACTGTGAACATCATCCGCAGGGCGCTCCGCAGGATCGCCGAATCCGCCCCCTGACGCTGAATACAGCCGGGCTGTTTCATTCTTGCCCAGGGCGAGGGCAGTCGCCACGCTATGGCGTTCAACCTTGCCGTCGGTGCGCAGGACTTCGGCATAGTTGAGACTGCCTTCCCGGCCGCCTTGCAATCCCCAGGGCCGGGACCGGGTGCGTGAAAAGGCAACGGTCAAAAAAGCTTCTTCACCTGTGACCCGGTAATCCAGGACCACACCCTTGCCTCCCCGGAATTTCCCTTCACCGCCCGGTTGTGTATGAAATGCGTATTGATCCACTTGCAGGCCGTAACGCGCCTCGGTCAACTCGACCGGAATGTTGAAGGTCTCTCCATTACCGCAGCAGAACATGCCGTTGATACCGTCCGCGTCGCACGCCGCCCCCCAGCCGCCCAGCAACGGTTCACCCATGATATAAAGCTCTCCCGTGTCCGGATGACGGCCGGAGATAAAGGTGCTGCCGACAGTACGCTTATGGCCGGCAGGGAGGTGGTTCGGCGCAACGGGCGCCAGCGCTTTCCATACCACGTCGATGGCGGCGATCAGCGCCTCGAAATACAGGGATACCGGCGCCGGCGATTGCGCGGTAAGCAGGGTCCGGGGCGGGCAGATAATCTCCAGGGGACGGAACGCGCCGCCATTGGCGGGGATACCCGGATTGGTGACCGCCTTGAAGACACAGCGCACGCCGGTAAGCAATCCTGCGTAGGAGCAGTTGACCGGCCCGGGCGCCTGTGCCGCCGTTCCGGTAAAATCGGCAATGCAGCGGCCGTCTTTCAGGGTGACGGCAACCTTGATGGTAAACGGTCCGTTGCCGAGTCCATCCTCTTCGATCACATCTTCCGCCGTATATACGCCTTCGGGCAGCTTGAGCAATTCCAGGCGCGTCATACGCTCGCCGTAATCCAGCAGTTCCTCCATCGCGGCCAGTACCGTATCCAACCCGTACTTGCCGATCAGGCTTTCCAGGCGGCGGGCGCCGACCCGCGCCGCGGCAACGCCCGCGTGCATGTCGCCCAGGGTATCATCCGGCAGGCGGACGTTTTCCCGGATCAGTTCGACCAGGGAGGTATTGAGATGCCCCGCTTCATACAACTTCAGGAAACGGAAATGCAGGCCTTCCTGGAATATCTCGGTGGAACGGGTGGTCAGGCTGCCGGTATCCATCCCGCCGATCTCGGTCCAGTGGGCCTTGTTGACGGTGAACGCGACAATCCGGCCGTCATGAAACACCGGCAGTATCGTGACAACATCAGGCAGGTGTGTACCGCCGCCCCGGTATGGGCTGTTGGTCAGAATGATGTCACCGGGGTGCAGGCCGGCGCCGCCGTCATAATGTTCAAGCGCGCCCCTGACTGCGCTGTCGAGGGAACCGAGAAATGCCGTTACCCCGTTGCCCTGGGCCAGCAGGTTTCCCTGTGCGTCCGTGGCGCCCACGGCGTAATCCAGGGCCTCGTAAATGATCGGACTCATGGAAGTGCGGCGCAGCGCCTCGAACATCTCATCGCCGACCGCCTGCAGGGCATCCTGGATAATGCCGGAAGCAAATTTATCGTCTGCCATGCCGAAAAAGTAGCGGGCCTGCAGCACAGCCACAAGCTACCCTCAAGAGTAGGTCATATGCAGGCGGCATGACCGGGCACACATCGAGGAGTACAGGCGCCATCGTGAAACCGTTCCACTCTTTCAGGTAGCTTGTATCGGTCCGGATCTTCTGGATAACTGTACGGGACAGCCTGGGAGAAAGCGATGATGAGCAACGATATGAATATAAAGGTGATGTACCTTAACCCGATAGGCAGCAGCGCCTACGATAGGGTTTTTGCAGACATGATCGGGCAATACAAGTATCCCTCAACGAGTGCGGATGTCGTCTCCATGGACCCGGCCAGCGTCCCGCCGGGTATGAACAACCTGGAATACCGCAGCTATGAATCCTTCATCGTCAACGATACGGTGAAAGCGGCGCGCCACGCGTCGGAACACGGCTATGATGCCATGGTGATAGGCTGTTTTTACGACCCCGCCCTGTATGACGCCCGCGAGATCTCAGGCAATACCATCGTCGTCGCTCCCTGCCAGGCCTCCATTGTCACTGCCTTGAACATTGCAAACAGCTTCTCGATCATCATAGGAAAGACGAAATGGGAAACCCAGATGCGCCAGACCGTTTATGAATACGGGTACGGGGACAAGCTGGCCTCGTTCCAGGCCGTTGACCTGCGGGTAGCTGAATTTCATAAGGACCCGGACGAGACGCGCAAACGCCTGCAAGCTGCTGCCATCGAGGCCGTGCGTGTTCACAACGCGGAAGCAATCATACTGGGTTGCACCCTGGAAATTGGTTTCTACAGGGAACTTCAGGATTACCTGAATGGTCCGGAGGCGTTTCCGGGCGCCGGAATTCCAGTTATAGATCCGTCTATCGCCGCCTTCAAGGCCGCAGAAAATGCGGCATTATTAAATAATTGCGGCTGGAAAAACAGCAGATTCGGGAGCATGCAGCCACCACCGGAGGGCGAATTGAGAGCTTTCAACCTGTTCCAGAGGGATTATAAATTCGGAAATGTCATCAACGTGCCTGCTGTAGTAGCCTAGTACTAGACCCCGGGCTTTGCTGTCTCCCAGGGATTAATTACCTGAAGACCTGCCGCGGTAAACGGGTTTGTGTCTCGTGTGGCGATGATCATCCCGTTGGCAGCAGCTGTTGCTGCAATATATCCATCAGCCGTACTTATTGACTGACCAGTCATCCTGGCCTGCGACATCAGGTCGGCATAAGCTTTCGTGACCGCAACATCGAATGGTAATACGCGGCCGGTGAACAGTGGTAACAGCTTGTTTTCCAGTTTGTTCTGTAATTTTGCTTTACGTTTGCCGGACGGCAGCAGGGCCGATCCAAAACGTAGTTCAGCGACAGTGATGGCTGACAGGTACAGGGTTTCTATGGTCTGTGTATTGATCCAATCCAGGACGCGGGTTTCAGGGACGGGGCGCAATGACTCCGAAATCACGTTGGTATCCAGGAGAATCATTCAAAACTTGTATACCTGGCAGGGCTCTTGTCGCGCACCTGCTCAATCAGCTTGAATTCTTCGTCGGTTAGCTTTACTTCACGGCCTATCTCAGCCAGTATCGAACCCAGCTTGACGCGACCCTCCGGTTTTACGGCTTGCTTCAGTATTGCGCGGACCTCTGCCTCGGTGCTGTTCCCGTTCCTGGCAGCGCGTACGCGCAAGGCACGATGAACATCATCCGGCAAATTACGTATCGTCAGACTTGCCATAATCATCACCAGCAATTGCTTTCAATGATAGCAATCATACTCTCATGCTATCATCGTTGCAACATTCTGTCGGAGACTTGATGGCAACTGCGGTCAGAACTGCTCCTCGTCCAGCGCCATGATCGTTCCGCTGCCTGCCCGGATGGACGAGAAATGCCCGCTGCTCCGGGGCAGGTAGTGCTCGGCGTAGAACCTGGCCGTTATGATCTTGCTCCGGTAAAAGTCATCATCTGAGGTGGTGGACCTTGCCGAGGCAACCAGCGCCGCCCGGGCCATTTGCCAGCCGCCGCAGACGTAACCCAATCGTCTGCCATGCCTCCATCGTCACTGCCTTGAACATTGCAAACAGCTTCTTAATCCTCATAGGGAAGACCAAATGGGAAACCCAGATGCGGCAAACCGTTCACGAGTACGGATACTCAGAAAATCCTGTTCCTCCATGTGGTTCGCGTGAATAAAAGTCAATTCCTGGTTATGCCTGGTAAAACTCTTCTTGTTACTGGTTGAAAGGTGAATTAAATTGATATTCCACAGTTGAAAATCCAGGGAATACACATTTATTTCAGGAGTGAACAGCCCAATGCGCAGTTTTCAGTATGACGCCGGCTCCGATAAACCGTATGTTGAATCAGAACAGCCGGAACAGGCAACGGAGCAAGCAACCCCTGTCCCGGGTGTGGGCAGCAGTTCCATAAGCGACAGCCTTACCGCCTTCCATACGATAATACAGGGAGGGGGGAAGGGGGTATCTTCCTTCCATTATTTTAATGCCGTCAATACCGTCAACAGGACGCTGGGCAACCGTAACTTTTTGCAGTTCATGAGTGAACATTTGCAACCGGGCCGGCAGCAGGTCGCTCACGTCCTGCCTGCCGCTCCCTTGCAGATGATGCCGGCGAAACGGAAAAAGATGTCTGAAAAGGGACTGAGACAAAAGCAACCGGACCAGGCAGCCCGGTTGGCAGAAGGTGAGCAATCGCCAAAGAGCGAGGAGGGCCGGATACCGGGATCCGGAAGGCGCGAAGACCTGTTGCATGCCCTGGGAACGGCGGCCAGCGTAAATCCACCGGGATTGGGACGGCCGGTGGAAGAAATGGCGGCAGCATCTCCAGGCAAAGGGGCAACTTTGCGGCACCTTGCCGCGGCCGCGTCGGTAAGTGACATCACGGATATTGATACTGCGTTTTCAAACGTACAAACAGCTATAGACCGGTTGATGGGCGAACTGGACCTGAGTATTATCAATGCAATCACCGATCCCTCCCGTGCAGCAGTGACACCGAAGAAGGCGGCGCCGGAATCGGCTAAAAAACTGGAGATGAAGTCCGCTGGTATAAGCCGGTTAAGAGCGCTGGCAGCGGATCCTGACTTGACACAAATACTCGAGGCGGCAGAGTTGCTCGGTTACGAAGTTGGTAAAGCGGACGGACAGATCTGCCTGGTTATCGGTGGTATCACATACGCTATCGAGGGGCAAATCGGCCTCCTTCACCAGCTTTTCTTTGATGATGACAAACATGTCATCTTCGACTGGTATGTCGGCTACCATAAACATTTCAGGCCGGAAGCGCTGTCCCGGACCCTGGCCGCGCACAGACCCCTGCTTGGCAACCGCATGTCGGTCCATGCTGCAGCCTACCAGGCTGACTGGAACCCCGATATCATACAACGCTACTTTGGCGAACTGTCCGATTCAGCCAAGGTGGCAAAATGTGCTGCAAATCGCGTTGCCGATGCGACCTCCTATATAACACAGGCGCGGAGAGAGGGGGTGGGCTTTGACGTGATGATCAAAGAGACCATGCCGGGAAAGGAAGCCCATGTCCGGAAGGTTGCGGAAGACATAGCCGGCATCATTGAAGATTTCAAGGCCAGTCGTGAAATGACAGAGCTGTTACTGCAACGCGTTCCCCTTATGGAAGATTTTGCCAGACACTACAAGCGTTGGACGCGCAGGAAAAGAACTCTCGACAGGCAATTAAAAGCATTCCACATGCAAAGCCGCCGAATGTATGGTGAAGGTACTGACAAGGCACGCCGTGCCGAACTGGTGTGTCACTCCATGAGCGTCCTGGAAGAAATAGCTGCAAGATGCATCAGGCGGGACCCGGATACAATACAGCGGCTTTTCAGTTCCGGCGCCGGCACAGGCGCCGGCGCGGACGCCGGTCATGCATTCTACCAGCGGCTTTACGGGGCGATGGGTGATTATAAAACAGCAAAACAGATGGGAGCCCGGGAATACGAATTCGAGCGCTTTTCCGCTGCGCACGACCTGATCTACGTTTATCCCGTTGAAGCAGGCCCCTTCCTGACCGGCGCATGCAGGTCACGCGTCGGCGTACTGGTTGGCAGGCCGTTAAATGTGACCGGGGTACCGATCAGTGTTGTTCTGCCCGAGCTTGGAGAGTTAAGGGTGCCTCCGGCTTGTTCAAAACTTCCTGAAGACGGCCGCCGCCTGTTCAGAATCTTCGAGAAAGAAGAAATGATCAGAACTGATCCGTATCCAGAGCCATGATCGTCCCGCTGCCTGCCCGGATGGACGAGAAATGCCCGCTGCTCCGGGGCAGGTAGTGCTCGGCGTAGAACCTGGCCGTTATGATCTTGCTCCGGTAAAAGTCATCATCTGAGGTGGTGGACCTTGCCGAGGCAACCAGCGCCGCCCGGGCCATTTGCCAGCCGCCGCAGACGTAACCCATCAGCATGAGAAAATTGATGGCGACGGAACCGGGTGCGTTGTAGTCGCTCTGGTAGTTGTCCAGCAACCAGCCTGTTGCCTGCTCCAGTTTTCCGGTCGCATCGTCCAGGGCGCGTTTTATGACTGTCTGGTTGACGTCGGCATCGGACAGTCCGGCGATGGTTTGTCTGATCCCGCCGATGAGGTCCCCGATGGCCTTGCCGTTGTCCCTGATGACCTTGCGCCCGACCAGGTCCTGGGCCTGGATGCCGTTGGTGCCTTCATAAATGCTGGTAATACGCGCATCCCGGTAATGCTGGGCTGCGCCGGTTTCCTCGATATAGCCCATGCCGCCGTGCACCTGTACCCCCAGGGAGGTGATTTCCTGGGCCAGTTCGGTGGACCAGGCCTTGACGACCGGGGTCAGCAGGGCAAATCTTTCACCATGGTTGCCGCCGTCCGGAGAGTGGTTCATGTGATCCAGCGAGCCCGCAGTGACGTAGGCGAGCGCGCGCATCGCCTCGCAACCGGATTTCATCAGCATCAGCATACGCCGCACATCCGCATGTTCTATGATCCTGGCGCGCCCGGGTTGTCCCGGGATCTTGCCCTGTTCGCGCTCTTTCGCGTAGTCCAGCGCCTGCTGGTAAGCGCGCTCGCTGATACTGAGTCCCTGCAGGCCGACCGACAGGCGGGCATGGTTCATCATGGTGAACATGCAGGCTATGCCGTTATGCCTTGTACCCACCAGGTAGCCGTGGGCGCCGCCGTTGTCGCCGTAACTCATGACGCAGGTCGGGCTGCTGTGGATGCCCAGCTTGTGCTCGATGGAAACCGGGTAGACGTCGTTGCGGCGGCCGGTGGAACCGTCCGCGTTGACCAGGTATTTGGGCACCAGGAACAGGCTGATACCCTTGATTCCCGGCGGCGCGTCGGGCAGGCGGGCCAGCACCAGGTGCAGGATATTGTCCGTGAAGTCATGGTCTCCCCAGGTGATGAATATTTTCCGTCCCGACAACAGGTAGGTGTCGCCGTTGGGCTCAGCCCTGGTGTTAATCGCCGCCAGGTCGGAACCGGCCTGCGGTTCCGTCAGGTTCATGGTCCCGGCCCATTCGCCCGACACCAGCTTCGGCAGAAATATGGACTTTATGTCGTGAGAGCCATGAATTCCCATGGCGACCGCGCAGCCTTCCGTCAGCATGGGGCACAGGGCAAATGCCATGTTGGCCGATTGCCAGATTTCATTGGTCGCGGCCGCGACCAGTTCCGGCAGTCCCTGGCCGCCGTACCCGGGTTCGAACGGCAGCGAGGCCCAGCCACCCTCCACGAACGCCTGGTACGCATCCTTGAAACCTGCAGGTGGGATTACCCTGTCTTCCTTGAAGTCCGCGCCGGCGATGTCTCCCTGACGGTTAAGCGGGGCGAGTACTTCAGCGGCAAATTTTCCTGCTTCCTCCAGGACCGCATCCACGGTCTCTGTCGTGGCTTCTTCGAATCCGGGCAGTTTGTTGAGATCCGGCAGCCCTGCCAGTTCATTCAGTACAAAGCGCATGTCGCGTGTGGGGGCTGAGTAATTGCTCATGTGATTACGAATTAGGAATGATTTTCTCTGACCCCAAATATCATTGATACAGCCGAGCGGCATACCTTTCCTTGAACTGGTCACAATCGTCAAGCAGGGTCTGCGTAGTTTTGGGCATCGGTATCCGGTAATTGGTCAAGTCCTCGATCAGCGTGCCGCAACGGTGAAAAATATCTATCCCGCGTTTTCCCAGCGCCTGTTCGCGCCGGGTGGCATCTTCACCCAGGCTGGGTTTGCAGTCGGTCACCTGTTCCGATGCAGTGACGAAACGCGGCCAGATTTCAATGATGGCCGGGTCGCTGCGCAGCGTTTCCATGGTGTTTTTACCGCTGGTAGCCAGTTCCTCGATGAGTTGTACCTGGTTATGGAACATGGGTGATCTTGCGAAGACTGCGTTCATTTTTTCGGTAATCTCATCGATTTCCTGCATGGTGTACGCAATCTTGATATAGCGGCTTTCCAGGAAGCGTTCAACCGGTGTGGTGAAGGCCCTGAAAGGTTCTCCCCAGAGCTCTTCCAGTCCCTCGCGGCCGTGTTTGACGCGGATGTATTTCCCGTATTCAAGCGCGCCCATGAAGCACAGGCCGCATTCCTTTATCAGTTCGTTTTCCGGGTTGATGGTGACGCCGGTCTGTTCCAGTTCGACGATGTGGGTCAGTATGTCCGAACCGCGGTTCAGCAGGGCGCCGGCCAGCATGGCGGCCAGCACGCGTTTTCTCGACGCGTCGTCCTCCGCCTCGTACCTGCGCCTGACCTCTTCGAGTTTGTTGCCGGGCGTATTGATGCCGGGTTCGACGTGATGAAAGACCCGGCGGGTCAACTGGTCTATGAGAGACTTTTTATAAGCGAGGTTGTTTGGTACATCGTAATAGCGGATCCAGTGGCCGTCGAAATAAATGCGCTCCAGTCCGTCTATTTCCCTGATTGTGCCGTTAGCGACTTCTTGCAGCATACCACTCCGGGTTCACGCGTTTACGAATCTCGACCGGTAATGTTTACTGTCCAGTACGGGTAACACGCCCAGGTCAACCGGCCCTTCCCGCACCAGTGCCTCCTGCCGGGTTTCCAGTCCCTGCCGGGAACGCGCGTACACACCCAATGCCCAGAGCGGGAAGTAGTGGCTGTAACCGTGGTAACGCAGGTAGAACACCCGGGGAAACCCGGTGCCGGTGAACGCGGTCTCTTCCCAGCCCTTTGCGCCGTCATAATTACGCACCAGGTAATTAACGCCTTTTTCCACTGCTTCGGATTCCGTTTCACCCATCGCCAGCAGGCCGAGCAGGGCCCATGCGGTCTGTGAAGCGGTGCTGTCACCCGACCCTCCCAGGTCCGGGTCATTATAAGAATCGCAACTTTCACCCCAGCCGCCGTCGCTGTTCTGGATTCGTTTTAACCAGTTCACGGCCTTACGCAGGTAAGGCTGGTTCGGGTCCTCACCCAGGGCGCCCAGGCCGACCAGTACGGCCCAGGTGCCGTAAATGTAATTGACGCCCCAGCGGCCGAACCAGGCGCCGCAGGGTTCCTGGTCCTGCCGCAGGTATTCAAGCGCGCGTGCGATGGGGGGGAAACTTTTGTCATAGCCGAGCATGGCCAGCATTTCAATACAGCGCGCGCTCAGGTCTGCAGTGCTCGGGTCGATCAGCGCCCCATGATCGGCAAAAGGTATGTTGTTGAGATTTTCGTAATGGTTGTCGATATCGAACGCGCCCCATCCGCCATCGGTATTCTGCATGCCGATGACCCAGTTGACGGCCTGGGCAATACGCTTTTTCCGGTCCGGGTTATAGTGGGCGCCCACGCGCAGCAAGGCCATGACCACCATGCTGGTATCGTCGACATCGGGATAGAAGTCATTTTCAAACTGGAATGCCCAGCCGCCGCCTTCCAGGTCCGGCGCCATGCTGTTCCAGTCCCCCCGGGTAAACACCTGTTTATCGAACAGCCAGTCCGCTGCCGGTTTTACAGCCCCGTTATCCGCACTCAGGCCGGCCTCCGACAGGGCGGACAAACTCAGGCAGGTATCCCATATCGGCGACACACAGGGTTGAACGTAAGTCTGTGCTTCTTCCTCAATCACCAGGTCCTCTATAGCCTGCAAGCCGCGCTTCATGTCCGGGTCGGCCGTATCACGGCCCAATAACTTGAGCGCATAGACGGCATTCGCCATGGCCGGGTAAATCGCGCCGATGCCGCCCTCGCCGCGCATGTGCTCGCGCATCCAGGTTTCCAGCTTGCGCATGGAACGCCGCCTGACAAACCCGGGTACCAGCGGTTCCAACAGCTTGAGCAGACGCTCCAGCAGGATAAATGCGTTTTTGAAGTGGTTCCCCGCCTGATAGTGATCGATATGCTTCAGGGACTCCGGTGCCCGTTTGAACAACTCTCTTATATCCGTTCCCTGGTGTACCGGCCTGTGCGCGAAGATCAGCAACAGGGGGATAGTGACGCAGCGGGACCAGTAGGAAATCTTGTCCAGGCTGAAATACCACCAGCGCGGCAACCAGATTATTTCTGCCGGCATGGCGGGTACGGTTCGCCAGGGCATCTGGCCAAAAATAGCGAGCAGGATACGGGTGAAGACATTGACCCGCTCCGCGCCGCCGTTGTTGCGCACCCAGACGCGGGCCCGTTGCATGGCCTCTGCAGCGGGGTCATAACCGGCCGTTTTCAGGGCAAAATAGGCTTTTACGGTGGCGCTGATATTACCGGCGCCGCCTTCATACAGGGGCCAGCTTCCGTCCGGTAATTGCCGCTTGCATATATAATCCGCCAGGCGTTGTTCCCGTTCCCTGTCCACCGTGCCCATCAGGTGTTGCAACAGCATGTATTCGGCAGGGATGGTCGTATCGGCTTCAAGGTCAAAACGCCAGTAACCGGCACGGTACTGGCGCTCCAGCAAAGCCGTGCCCGATTGTACCAGCGTGTCGGCCAGGGGGTCGGTTTTAGGAACCGGAACGTTTATCTCTTCCCGCTGCAGGAACCGGGCTGAAAGTAATTCGCCAAATAGCGTATCTGTTACTGTTGCTGCGCTCTGCTCGGGCATGGCTCCAAATTCCGGAAAATCAAACGGGTAATTCTAATCTATCTTGTTAAATAAGCAAGTATTTTTCTGAAATTTACCCGGTGTCGGGTTTGCCTGACGCAGCGTTTTTTGCGGCGGTTGCCTCAGGGGTCGTGCAAACAGCCGGTATGTGCACATGTGGCTCGCCGATTGACACGGCAGTCCAATATGTGCATCAATTTGTACAGTTTGTAAATAGCATATCCTATACTTTGTCACGGCCCGGTTTCGCCCTCCCGTCCATGGCAGGGATTAAAAATCCACAACCTGGCCTATACCCGTTGTCTGCGCTTTTGCATGGATATGCTTTGCCGCGAACATGTCCTGGGCATTGACGCCGTGGGACTGGTAGAGCGTAACCTGCCGGTCGTCCTGCCGGCCGGGGATTTTGTCTTCCAGCAGTTCACCCAGTTCCCCGATTATATGAGTTTCATCAATTGCGCCTTCGGCCACGGGTATCATGATATTGCCTCCCTCGTTGCGGACGGATTCCATGAGGTCCACGTAGACCGATGACTTGACGACCAGGCCGGTATCGCACTCCCGGGTGGTCAGGCTGTGGGCGCCGACCAGGTTGACGTGGGCGCCGGGTCTGACCCACTCGCCTGCCAGTACGGGATCAGGTGAAGTGGTAGTGGTACAGACCAGGTCGCAGGCGCCGGCTTCTGCCGGGTCCGCCGTCGCCCTGACGCCGATGCCGGTGCGTTGCGCCTGCTCCCGGGCGAAAGCCTGCACCTTGTCCGGGTTGCGCCCCCACACGACTATCTCATCCACGGAGCGCACAGCGCGCATGGCGTCGATATGGGTGACCGCCTGCACGCCGTTGCCGAAGATGCCGCAGGTGTGCGCGTCTGCGCGCGCCAGCAGGCGGGTCGCCAGACCGGATGCCGCTGCGGTGCGGATTCCCGTCACCTCGGCGCCGTCGATAATAGCCACAGGGGTGCCGCTGGCATGGTCAAACAGGGCGATGAAGCCCTGGATGGCGGGGAGTCCCCTGGTTGGATTGTCGGGGATCAGGTTGATCACCTTGGCGCCGAACGCGGCCAGTTCGGTGGAAGAACCGGGCATCAGTACAAGCGTGCCGCTTTCATCGATGAGCGGCGCGACCAGCCGGGGGGGCATGGATATGGCGCCGGTGGTGGCGGCGATCATGGCGGGTTCCATGGCGTCTATGCATTCGTCCATGGGCAGCAGTTTACGCACGGCTGCGGCGTTAATGATGGTCAATGACATAATGTGGTTACCTGCTTTGAGTTATCCAGTTGCGCAATGCTTCGATATCGAAATCGGCGGCATGCCTCCAGGCTCGCCCCCACCCTGCCGTTTATTGTATACAGCGGTGAAATCCGGATTATGGCCTCATAACCGGCTGCAAGGCCTCACCGCCGGGCCATTTACCGTACAGCGTCAGAATATCGTCGGCAGGTTTACGCTTCAGCCAGTCTTTTTCAAACTCTTTATAGCTGCGTCCGCGGGCCAGTCTTTCTTTACGCACCTCATTTCTGATCTTTTCGGTTGCTTCAAAATCAACCTGTTGCTGTTCCTGGTTCCATACAACCCGGTATATTTCCCGGGCGCTCCATTCCGATATCAATCCGGATATGAGGTCTTTCCCGACCAGGGACGGGTCGCGCTCAAGCGGGTCGCCATAGCCTGCGCCGCCGGTCGATAGCCCGATAGTTACGGTTTCGCCCTGGTTGATGGGCCTGGTCATTCTGCCGAAAGGTTCCACAGCCAGTTCGCCGAACTTGCCGTCGATCAACCCCTGAAAATCCAGGTTGCTGTCTCCTATATCCTGCAGTAACTCCTTGACTTTTGTCCCTTTTATCGACAACCCGGGCACTGTAGGAGGGGAATAACCACCGAACAGTGGTTGCGGGGTCTGCACGGTACTGTTGTCGGCAATGGCCATGAAGTAGAGCTGGGGAATATCGTGATGAGACGCCCAGAATTGCGTGGTCCCGCAACCACCCCGGTATTTGCCGTGCCCGCCTGAGTCAGGCCAGTGCTGGCTGAAAGGGATTACCATGGGGAATTCGTTTTCGATGGCTTCCACGTCGGGCGCACGGCCGAATGCGCACCATGGGAAACCGTAAGCATCCATACCGTCACAACCGGAACGCGCGCCCTGACCCTCGGTGTTTATCGGATAGGCAATCATGTCGGCGAAATGCTGCCCCCATTGGGATATGCCTGCAATGACCGTGGCATTACCCCCGTTACCCATCGACGCCGTTGCCTGGTGCCAGTCCGTAGTGGCGAAACGGGCCCGGGAAATACAGTTGGCAATGGAACTCATGGCGCCGGTAGAAATCATCACGGAATTGCTGGTGGCGGCACGGTCGGTCGGCGACAGGCAGCTGCCCTGCGGAAAAACGAATTCAATCGGCGCAAACGTTGCGCTGGATATGGGCAAATCGTGAAATACATACTCATAAATATAGTTGGCCAGGTGGCCTACCACGGCCTGGGGGTGGGCATTATAGCTGGACAGGTTTTCAGGACTGGTACCGGTGAAGTCGATGGTTAACGAATCTCCCTTTTTGGTCATGGTCATACAGCAGTTCCTGATCAGGCCGCGCACCAATCCGGCCGCATCGGAGAAGGTAACACAACGGAATATACCATCAGGCCAGCTCTTCAAACGTTTACGGGCGCCTGTTTCAGCCTCAACCAGCATGCGGCGGAATAAGCCGGTAACGAAGTCTTTACCTTCACGGTTGCACATTTCCTGGATGCGTATGCGCACCCGGTCGGCAGTGGTGCAGCGTGCTTTCAGGTCAATGATCACGTTGGCTTCCGAGCGAATGCCGAAAGCCCTGAACATCTCGATTATGTCATTGTTAATCCGGAAGTTCCGGCCTATTTTCATTGGCGGGAGGTTCATCCCTTCTTCAAACCTCGAGGTCGCGGACATGGGCATCCCACCGGGTTCGCAGGCGCCGGTTTCCGTGGTATGGGACAATGCCGCAGTCCAGCCAATCAGTTCGTCATCGTGAAACACCGGCACGATTGCGCACTGGTCGGGGTTATGTATGCCGCCGTAGAGCGCATCGTTGGTATAGAAAATGTCGCCATCTTCTATACCCGGGTTGTCACTGTATTCCCTGAGGATGTATTTGATGACGATAGGGGGGATGACAGCATGTAGATAGGTGCCGGCCGAGGCATTGACCAGGTCGCCTGCAGCATTGAACATGGCGACGATGGAATCTCCCGCCACTCCCATGGAACTGCGCGAGGACCGCATGAAAATTTCATAACCCTCATCCAGGATGTCGGAAGTCCGCTGTACCGCGATTTCATAGGATCCCCGTTTGACTTTGTCCATGCACTCCAACTCGTACTTGCTCGGAGTTGTGACCTTCAGTGACTGCAGCTTTTGCTCTACGGTAGGTATACTCATGAGTCCATCCCTCTCTCGGACGGGGCGTGGCCGGGCAGGTATTCGAGCAGGCCGAGGCCGCGGCTGTCAATGTGGAAGAATTGCCCCGGCGGGACAACTATGGTTGTAAACTCTGCCTCGATCAATACCGGCCCTTCAAGCCTGTTGCCCGGCGCCAATTTTTCAAACTGGTAAACATCGGTGTCGATACGTGTATTCAACTCCAGCCAGTAAGCGCTGCGGTTGCCCTTTTGCGCATGGCTTGCGTCTTCCCCGTTCAATGCAAATTCCTGCATGACCGGCTTTTCCGTGGGAACAATGGCCTTCAGGACCATGGCGTCAAGATAAACGCCGCCAGGCTTGTTCACTACATGAGGGCTGAACGTTTCCGAAAACTCTTTCTCAAAGTCGTCGTAAATATCCTGTACATCCTCATCGGACTGGATCGTCAAACGGGAGGAAGTAAAGCGTTTAACATGTACCTGTCCTCCATAGAGCATATCCAGCTCCAGTTCGTACACGGCTGAATCCACGTCCAGGTCTTCGGAGTACAGGTCAATTTTTGCCTGTTCAATCAGGCTCTCTACCGAACTGTTGAATAATTCCCTGTCGATTATGAACTCCTCCGTATGGGGCTGCATGAATACCATGCGTTTTGACATTTCATATACATGCATGATATCCATGACCGAACTGCCCAGGGCGCAGAATACGGGCGCCTGGGGGAAAATCACTGCGAGCGGTATATCGGACCGGTACCCGGCAACGTGTGTCGGGCCACCGCCTCCAAAAGCGAATATCGCAAAGTCTTCCGGATGGTAACCGCGTAAATGCACTTCCCGCCTGATGGATGAGGCCATGTTTTCTTCAACAACCCTGCGAATCATCCCGGCTGCCACATCGACCGTCACGCCCAGAGGCCGGGCAATTTTCTCTTCGATGGCACTGTGCGCCTTCCTCACGCTCAAACGCATGCGTCCCGAATAATAGGCATCCGGCGCGATATAACCCAGGATGACGTCCGCATCGGTAACGGTGGGCTCCTTGCCGCCGAGGTTGTAGCAGGCCGGGCCCGGCATCGCACCGGCGCTGCGCGGTCCCACTTCAAGCCGGTCCAACAGTTCGTTATAGTGAGCTATCGATCCGCCTCCGGCGCCGATAGTGGTTGTCTGCAGCATGGAAATACCTACCATCCAGCGATCAATAACAGGGCGGAACTCATAACTGCGCACACCTGCGTCCACGACCAGGCCCAGGTCAAAACTGGTGCCGCCGACGTCGCTGGCAATGACATTCTTGTAACCCAGCGCCTTGCCCAGGTGGTAGGTACCCATCAAACCGGATATCGGCCCGCCGTTATAGGTGCGTGACGCAGTGGTTTTGAACATTTCAGCACTGCCGCCACTGTTGTGTGTGAGCAGAAAAGTGCCGTTATATCCCTTGTCACGCAATTTGTCCCAGGTGGATTCCAGTTCCAGCTTGATGGATTTCTGCAGGTATGCATCCAGGATGGCCGTAATGCTGCGTTCGTATTCGCCCACCTTTCCAACCACCTCATGGGACAGTACGACAGGGAGATAGCCGATATGGTAACCCTTGTATTCTTCCCTGATGATCGCCTTTACCCGTTTCTCGTGGACCGGGTTGGCGAATGACCAGAGCAGCGACACGGCAATCGCGCGCGCGCCGCTGTCAATCAGCGTGCGCAATTTACGCCTTACATCCTCTTCATCCAGTGTGCGAAGCACGCGGCCGGCAGAATCGACCCGCTCTTTAACGCCCGCAATCATGGATCGCTCGATCAGGGGCTTGGGTTTGTATTGAACTGCCAGGTTGCGTCGTTCGCTGATCCTCAAACCGTCACACCATTGCGCGCCGCGGCCGATAAGGACCGCTTCCTCGTGCCCTTCGGTTGTAATGAAGCCGAGTCTGGGGCCACGCCGTTCAATCAGCCGATTCATTGCCACTGTTGTGGAGTAGCGCATTATCTCGATGTCCGGAAGCAGCGATTCCAGGCCAACGCCAAGCTGGGCCGCACCGTCTTCCAGCACGTTCAGGAAGCAAACCGACAGGTCATAGGGGGTAGTGGGAGATTTGGCAATCACTCTCTGATCGCCATGAGTCAACACCATGTCAGTGAAAGTGCCGCCAACATCGACATCTATGCTTTTCACCCGGCGTCCCCCTGTACCACTTGGATATGTTTTTCCACGATTTCGATTTCATTATTCGCAAGTCGCCGTTTCAGGCTGTCGATATCGATTTCCGTCGTATTGGTTATGGGATGGCCCGGCGGCAGATACTCTGTTTCCATCTGCAGGCCGCAGCCGGGGCAATAGAATTCCAGGATACGAATCCACTCCGGGTTGGGAGCAAAATTTATATCATTGTCTATCAACCGCCGGTGTATCTCGGTGGGGTCGCGCTCTGCGACCAGTAAACCGTACTTCATGTTTTCCCGGGCTGAACCGCAATCATGGCCGCATTTTGCGCATAGCCAGCGTTCCGTATCCAGGTTGACTTCCATGTTTTCAGCTATTCTTACTATGTCTGCCATCTCAGTTACTCCGCCGGGCGATTCCGTCACCGCGCAGGTCAACATCAAGCTGCCATCCGTTTCCAACCAGCCAGGTAAAGCTGCCGCCGTCAACAATGCAGGGTCCCTGGACCCGGTGGCCGTATAACTCATCATGCAGAAAAACAGTTATCTCTCCACCTGTTCCGAGTACCGATGCGCGTTTTTCAACATGTACGGGAGCGCCTGTCTTTTCCCTGTCTGAAATTTTTATCCGGGGCAGTTCAAACCGGGCTTCCAGGCGCAAAAGCTGCGCATCGTCTCTCCGACCAAGGGCTTCCAGCATTCTATCGGCATCACCTTCTGCGCTGTCGCCTGTTCCGTCTGCCGTATCGATATGCCAGGTATAACCGGCCTGGCCCGGGTCAAAACCCTCTCCGCTCAGGTCGCGCCGGGCTTGTTGAAACAATTGCAGTCCTGATGCCTCCAGGCTTTTATTGCCGTCGGCCAGCGCCCGTTCATAGACATGGAGCACATCCGCGCTAGCGGACCCGTATGCGCTGAATATGTTTCCAAGGGCAAATACCCTGACTTCTTCAATGCCCAGAGAATCTGCGAGATAGGTGGCAAACATCGGACCATTACCGCCGAAGGCGAACAATACCGCATCGTCATTATTATCCCAGGCCACCTCGGCCAGGGTGTCTGTTATGAGTCCCGCCATTTTGCCGACCGCGCATTCGAATACCCTTTGCGCTGCCGCAACGACACTTGCGCCCATGACGCCGGCGAGGTTTTTCTCTATTGCCCTGTGCGCGGCTTCAACATTCAGTTTCCTTGTGCCGTTAAGGAATTTATCAGGCAGGATAGCCCCCAGGACTACCAGGGCATCAGTCAGGGTAGCGCTGGTCCCGCCAAGGTCGTAACAGGCAGGGCCGGGCGCGGCGCCCATGCTTTCCGGGCCAAGTTTCACAACGCCGTCGGTGTAACCGGCAACGCTGCCCCCTCCGAGCGCGCTGGAGCGCAATACAGGCATCGGCATGCGCACCGGGATACCGAAAAAATGACCTCCAGGCAACCTTTCTACTTTGCCCTGGCTGACCGCGCTGCATTTGCCTGTTGTTCCTCCTATATCAATCGCGACCACTTTTTTCAGCTGCTGCTCACGCGCTACGTGAGCTGAGGCATAAGCGCCGAACAGTGGTCCCGATTCGATAGTGTCCACTGCCTTGGTCTTGCCGATACTGCCCACTCCGCCGTTGAGATGCCCGACCAGCAGGTCGCCTCTCCAGTTATACTCCAGTTTCAGTTCGTCTTCCGCCTTGAACAAGGTGTTTGCCAGGGCATTGTGAACGTAGGCGTTGATCAGTGCGGCAAAAGTGCGCGACATGTCATCGGGCCTCATCAGCATTTCGCTGCCTGCCAGGGCAGGGACGGAACCGAGAAAGTGATCCGGAAACTGTTGATCTATGACAGCCAGCACTTCCTGTTCACGACTCCCGTCGGGGAAAGCGTTGCGGAGACAGATGTTAACCCGCCTGATGCCCTTGTCCATCAGGTATTTCAGTATGGCAATGATGTCCGCCTTGCCGGCATTTTCCGGTAAACCGATAATGTTCTCTGTCTGAACCAGGGACGGGATCACTGTTTCAGCATCGGCAGGGTCGGAAGCATACAGATCCTTTTCGTGTCCCTCACTGACAATCAGCCCAAGCTTGGGACCTTTTCGTTCAGCGAGCACGTTTGACGTCAGGGTTGAACTCCAGCGGATATGCCGTACATGATTCAGGAACTCCTGCAGCGATTCAAATCCTGATTGTGCCGCTGCGGCTTCCAGGCTCTGCCTGAATGACAGGGTAATGTCATGCGGCGTGGACTCCACCTTGATCAGCAAGGGCCGTTCAGCGCCGCTCACCAGGGTGTCGGTCATGGTGCCGCCAGTGTCAATATCTACGAAATACATCAAACCATTATTATGTGTCTGGTATAAATCCTTATTCGCCAAGCCTGACGGGGAGTTGCCCCGAGGCCGGCACAGGTGTTTTATTCTTCAGCAGGCCCAATTCAGGGAGCTCTACGGAACCACTACAACATGTTCGAAACCGCGTGCCGTATATGCAGCAGCTTCAATCGCCTCCTGTGCTTTCTTCAGGGGGAAAATACAGGGTTTGAAACAGGACATGTCCAGCGCTCCCGATCCTGCCAGGTTGAGCAGGTTTCTCACTGCTGAACGCGGAAACCATTCAGAGCCTTTAATCGTGAGTTGTAAACCAATCATCTGGGATGGGTAGTCGATAGGCACGGCTGAATTGATGCCTCCCATTAAAACAGCTTTCCCTCCCTTCGCTAACGCGCCTATACACGCCGTAGTCGTATTGGAATTCCCGGCAAAGCCTACCGCATCGATAAACAGCTCGGATCTGTCACCGGCGGCTTCAATTAACGTATCCGCTTCAGTGCTGTCTTCCTGCCACTCTACCGCCTTGACACGTTCAGGGTCCAGTTCTTCAAGGCCTTTCAGGATATCCCTGCGTCTGCCCACGGCTATAACTCTCGCTGCGCCTATGTCCAGCAAAAGACGGACGGTGCCGACGCCCAGCACTCCGGTTGCACCGTTTACGATTACGCTTTGTCCCGGCTCGAAATCGCCACGTTGTATTGCATAGTAACTGGTACCGATGTAACCCAATCTTGCAAGTTGTTCCGGGGCTACGGTTTCAGCGATGCCAAGCGGCGTGACACAATCTGCCGGAAGACTGAACTTTTCCGCCAGACAGCCATCCGGCCACGTTTCAAAAACAATCTCCGCGCCCGGCGCCGGACCAAGCAACCCGACGTATGCACCAACCGAAGGTTCACCGGGTAACGTGACATAATCATCACAATAGACTTTCTGTCCGGGAACCACGTGGCGTACTTCCTCGCCAACTTTTTCAACCACTCCAATCGCATCCGCGCCGGGGGTATAGGGCAGTTGCGGAAGCGGCCATGGAATCTGTTCCCGTGATTCCCGCTTGATTAATTCCAGCATGGCACCCGGAATAAAGGCTGCAATCAGGCGTATGATTACTGCTTCAGGGCGCAGGTCCGGTTCAGGGACATCCTTAATCTGAAGACCTTTGTCCAGGTCTTCCAGGACTGCCGCCTTCATACGGTTTTTACACCTGTCATTACTTCTTTTGTCTCTCTTCCGTTTCGCTCCAACTCCTCGGCATAAGCCCTGTAGCGCTTGACAAACCAGCGGTTCAAATGGTCGGTTGACGCTTCCAGGGGAGCCATACGTCCACGGTTGCCGAACCTTGAGCGTTTCCCTTTATGGACGTTTGTATTCGCATTGATGTCCTGGTCGTTTATGATGTTGAATCCTTCCAGGATTTGCTGGTACTTCTGTTCGAAGTCAGGGAGTTCAAGGGTGCTTTCAGGAAACAGGAAGCCAACCCGCAAAGTGATGCTGTTTGCGCCGTGTGGTAATACAAGAAAATAAAAAGCGAGATCAGACAGTGTCGCAATCAGAACACTGGGTGGCACGACACAGATTACAAAACGCCACCTGTCTCTTTCCTTCAACGTTTCTATGACCGGAAGCAAACATTTCTCCGTAGGGTTGAAACTTGCATCGATGTGCGCAAGTTTGATTGCATCGTAGATCGCGCCGTCATCGTCTTCGTCCCACTCGGGGAAAACAGTCAATTCCGCCGGGGCCATTTCATGATAACCCTTATGGGCATACAGGGCATGATAGGGCTCAAGCCCGTTCTCATGCATCGACTTCCAGTTCCAGGGATTTCCCTTGTACTCCTCCACCGGGATACCGATCAGGTCACTGAATTGGTAGTTTTCCAGTTCTTTCGTAACGCGTCTCAGGCGGGAAGCCAACGGGGGCGCCTTGCCGTCCAGGTTGATGAAGATAAAACCATTCCAGATTTCGGTTCGCAGTACCGGCAGGCAGTGACCCGCACGCAACTCATCCAGGCTCGCATGTTCTTCCATCCTGGGTGCATTGACCAGTCTCCCCGCCAAATCATAAGACCAGGCATGATAGGGACACACAAATAACCGGGTGTTTCCGGCGCCCTGTCCAAGAACATGTCCCCGGTGCGGACACACGGCAGACATTACACGCACTTCCCCTGTTTCAGCGCGCGCAACCAGGTAAGGGTCTTCATTGATCTCTATGGAGAAATAGTCACCGGGGTTCGGTATGGTTCCCTGGTGTCCAAGGCATATCCACTCCTTGTCCCACACCGCGCGCTTTTCGAACTCGAACCAGTCTTCAGACGTGTAGCACTCCATGGGTAGCGAGATTGCTTCCCTGGGTTCGCGTAACACCGGTTCAAGTTGTGACAGGATGGATTGAATCCTGCCGGTCAAAGGCATGTCTTCCAGTGGTCCGGAAAAAGTTGAATCAGTCATGTAATGTGACCTCTTCGTTACGGTGAGCCGGCTGGCGGGAAAACTTTATAGTGGATGAGTGTTTATTTCGCTGCCCAGAATTCATATTCGACACATAATCCGTCCAGTCCGAGGGAATCAACGATGCGTAAGGTGCATGCAGCAGGTTTGACGTCCACATCCTGCAGAAACCCGGCAAACAAGCCGAAAACCTCCTGGTATTTCTCTTCCGGGACAGCCGTTGTGAATGTATATTCAATCCTTATCAAATCGTCCGGGGTATAGCCGTTTTCACGCATGTAACGTTCAATATCGTCAAGAATGTATTTCGTCTGTGCCACCGGATCATCCGGGCTGATTACCGAACCATCCGCAGCCCATGCAGGCCGGCCGGTAATCAGAAACAACTCTTCCATGTCCCTGATTTTCAAACCCCAGTTGAAAAACGAACTCATGTCCGGGGCATTCGTATTATTAACAGCTGTTTTCGAAACCATTTTTTATATCCCGGTATATCACGATCTACAGGTATTGGTTCTCCGCACTACATGCTGTAGCGCACATTGACGCCCCACCATCTCGGCTTGCCGATAATGTATTCGTCGCATCCGCAGATGGTGCTTAACTCGAACCCGAGTATATGCGGGCGTTCGTCCGTAAAATTATTGAGAAACGCGCTAAGTTCCAGGCGTGCATCCGCACTGGCCCAGCGGGCCCGGACATTACCGAGCCAGTATGAATCCATACGATGGCTGCCGAAATTATTAATGTTGAAGAATGAAGAATCGGTGAAACCTCCATCCAGCTGCACACTGAAATCACCACCCAATACAGCAGCCGGCCAGGTGTAACGGCCAAGACCACTGAACTGAATCTCCGGTGTATACGAAGGCTCCACGTCTCGGGGCAGATTGGGCGCTACCAGCAGATCCTTGACTTTCGCATCGATATAACTGAAACCAAGCATGATATCCAGGTTGTCGGTCGGAGTCGCGACAAGCTCGGTTTCAAACCCCTTGTATTCAGCATCGGCATTAAAAATAGCGCCCGAGGTTCCGACAAACTGGAAGGCCTGGTAATCGTTGTAATCATAATAGTATGCTGCCGTATTGAGGCGCGCCCTGCCGCCCATAAAGGTCGCCTTAAAACCAATTTCATAGGATAGCAATACCTCCTCATCGTACTGGAGATCGTCCCGGGGCAGGAATGTCAGGAGAGGCTGGTTATAACTGCCCGCCTTGACGCCGCGATTGACACTTGCATAGACCAGCAAGTCATCGGTCGGTATATAATCGAGCTGCACCTTGCCCGACCAGAGAAAATCCGACGATGAATCTTCAAATACAGGATTGGCAAGGAACTCGAAGGGGATGGGCGTACCCGGTATGGTCAAGGGCGCTGCCTCCGCGAACAACCCGCTTTCCAGTGTCTCATTAACGGTGTTCAGATAGATGCGGCTCGAGAAAAAATAGTCCTTCTCTTCAACGATACCGCGGAACCCGAGAGTGAAGCGCAATTGCTCCGTCAGCAGATAATCGATCTGCCCGAAGAAGGAATATGAATCCGTTTCAAGTGTGGAGTCACCAACGGCGGCCGCATAGTCGTGCGCAGTGGTAAGAAAGCCATTGAAGAACAATCCGGCGAACGCGTTAATCCCGCCGATCGCGTCCGCCAGACCCTGGGAGGCCTTGGTGTCACCCGATAAATAATACACGCCTGCCGTCCAGTTGATTCTGTCCGTCTCTCCTTCCAGGCGCAGTTCCTGTGTGAACCATTCGGTATCTGATTGTTTCTGGTAATTTATCTGCGGTACGGGATTCGCAGTAACGCCGAGGTTCTGACGCCTGTCCTGTTGCGCGTAGTTGGTAACGGAAGTGATCAGGCCGAGCGGCGTGTCCCAGGTGAGTTTCGCGGTAATGTTGTAAAGTTCGCTTGGATTATCGCTTCGAGGAGTATGATGGTTCTTCATGGTCAATCCTTCTATTCCATCCTCTTCGTAATATCCGAAGAAATCACCCCGCGCATCAGGACGCACTCCATCAAAATCGAGATCAAGTGCGGAGTTCACACACTGACCCGTATTTACTGATATTTGCTCACACGGAAGGCCCGGCGAAAGCACATCGACGGCCCTGGCGGTATCAACCGCATTGTCTTCGAGGCCGTCACCGTCTGTGTCATCGACATACGCCACCGTGGCAAGATGCTGGGTCGGTTCCGAACTTGGGTCGGATTCGGCGTAGTCCACCTTGATTCGAAGCGTGATATCTTCATCAGGTTCAAACAGCAATTGCCCGCGCACAGCCCAGTTATCCACAAACCAGGAGTCATCGGCTCCACTCAGGTCGG
The DNA here is from genome assembly GCA_965208655.1 of Gammaproteobacteria bacterium. Lineage (GTDB taxonomy): Bacteria > Pseudomonadota > Gammaproteobacteria > Eutrophobiales > Eutrophobiaceae > JAAXHV01. The sequence goes on along the minus strand of CBDBPJ010000006.1, from coordinate 76,995 downwards.
GAGAGAGAGGTCCGCGTCCCTGGAAAGCGAGGAATCCGGGGGTAGGGGGGAGATCGGCAGCCGTCATTGTATTGTCGTATACCGGGTCGTGCTTATCACGGAAGCCGGATAACCGTACGGACAGTGCATCTGAAACCGGCCCGCTGACCGCGCCTTCGACACGCCATGAGTCGAAACGGCCGTAACCTGCGTCGGCATAGGCTTCAAACTCTTTTGTGGGCTCCCTGGTAAAAAAACTGACCAGACCCCCGGTCGCGTTACGTCCGAACAGGGTGCCCTGCGGTCCTTTCAGGACCTCAACACGTTCCAGGTCATAGGTGGCAAACAACTGCGACAGCGGCGCCAACTGGTATGCTTCATCAACATATACGGCATTTGGCGCCTCCGCAATATCACCGTAGTCGTTCTGCACGGCGCCGCGGATAGCAAACTGGGTATTATATATACCGGAGACCGAGGAAAGAGAAACCCCGGGTGTAAAGGCAATGAGGTCTACACTTTGAATAAAACCAAATTGCTTAATCTGCTCAGCGGAAAACGCTGTAATAGCAATACCTACGTCCTGAATAGACTGCTCTCTTTTCTGGGCGGTAACGATAATTTCTTCCAGTGCATTTGCCGACAAGGGCATTGGTGCCAATGCAAATAACACAGCGGACAAGACGACTGAATTAACCATCCACCGCATCTTGATGATATCTAACATGTGTTTCCCCCCGAAAAGTTTGAATCGCTCCGGGAATACCGGAGTCCTGTTAGTTTAACTCATGCTGCTATGCATGAGCATTTAATATCATAATACTGAATGACCCTGCGGTAACGTATCCTGCTGCTGCAGGTTTGTAAGTCCAACTATTCAGTCCTGTTCGTCAAGGACAGCCACAATAGCGCCCGCTTCATAAGCGCCGGGGCCTACCTCGCTGGCTGAGACGTAACCGGAAAGGTTGTGTAGAGATATACCCTTCGTCGATATAGACCGCGACCGGCGCCTCACTGGAGTCGAGAAAGTCATTCTGTGTCACGCCCCGTATCGTGAATTTCCGGTTCTGTCCACCCGTATCCGCGGAAACATATACACCTGGAGACATGCCGATTATATCCGTGCTGGTTTCAAATCCCAGGGCATCGATCTGTTCCCCGGTAAATGCCGTGACTGCAATGCCGACGTCACTCAATGACTGCTCCCTTTTTTGTGCCGTGACGATAACCTCCTCCAGAACTGCTGCTTGTACGGGCAACGTCAGTATTATGGCCTGCAACAGCGTCACGCACGCCAGTCTAATGTAATTTTGCACCAATAGCGTTACTCCTTAGTTGATTATTGCCCGACATAGGACAATTGATCCTAGGCGAGTCGGGGCATGCCGGTCAAGTGGTGAATCCGCCACACAACGGCTGGGTCCGTTAAGCCCGGAACGTCTGGCTCCCTCCCGGATTACAGGTTAAGATTAACAGACATCTTGGGGAGAATAACCGTTGGCAGACAGGGCAACCGGTAACAGTGATGAGCTTATCCAGTCCATGGAGGATTACCAGCGCTCCAACGATGAACTGGCCTTTCTGTTCGGCCGGGAAACGGTAGAGCAGGCCGGTCAACTGGATATTGCCGACCTGAACCTGAACGAGGAGATCGTCGCGAGCATTGCCGGCGGCATCAGGACCCTCAAGGAATTGCAGGATAGCCCCCGTGCCCAGGTGAACTTCGTCAGCGGCCTGGAGCCCGGCGCACGCCTGCTGCTGTGCCTGTGGGTGATGGATATGGGGCTGCTGGAAAAAATCCGCAAGCGCTCGTATTTATAGGCCGGAATAGCCGGCGCAGACCTCCGCCAGCAACTGCAGGTCGCAATTCCCTCCCGACAGGATCCCGACAACCGTTTTCCCCTTGAGTTTGTCGCGCAGTTTCCAGGCCGCGGCGGTTGCCGCGGCGCCGGCCGGTTCGGCCAGGTTATGGGTGGCCTCCAGCAGCCAGGCCATGGCCTGTTTGAGTTCATCGTTGGTTACCAGGACCATGTCGTGAACCAGCCGGCGCATGATATCCATTGTCATCTGCGCCGGCACCCGGGTCGCCAGGCCCTCGGCGATGGTATCGAGGGAATCGTACCGGACCATCTTCCCGGTCTTGAAGGACTCCGTGACCGCGGGCGCCCCTGAGGACTGAACCCCGATCACCTGTGTTCCCGGGCTGCGTTTTGCCGCGACGATGGCGCTGCCGCAGATGCCGCTGCCCAGGCCGATAGGGACTATAATCACGTCCGGCGCCGGTTCCCGGTCGAATACCTCGTCGGCCATGGTGCCGACCCCGGCGATCAGCAGGGGTTCATTGGCGGAATGCACGTAGCGCAGTCCTTTCTCTTCGGTCAATTTCTCACAGTAAATCTTCGCCTCGTCGAAATCCTTGCCATGCTCGATCAATTCAGCGCCCAGGGCGCGCATGGACTGGATCTTCCCCGGATTGTTGCGCTCCGGCACCACCAGGGTGCAAGCGGCGCCGAACTGCCGCGCTGCGTAGGCCAGCGACTGGCCATGGTTGCCGGTGGTGCAGCTGATGATGCCCCGTTGCTTCTGCTCTGCCGACAGGCGGCTCACCAGGTTGATGCCGCCGCGCACCTTGAACGCCCCGGTGGGCTGGTGGTTCTCGTGTTTCAGCAGGTAACGGAAACCCAGCCGTTTCTTCAGCAGCGGCCATTCGTTCAGCAGGGTGGGGCGCAGGTACTGGTATATCCGCTCGCGGGCCTGCGTTACGGCGCTGTAATCAACGGGGAGCACGTTCAGGATTGACCGGTATATACCCGGGAGCAGTGTGGGTTAAAGTCCCGGCTCCAGTCCGTGCAGGCTGTGGTGAAATATATCCTTATGGGCGCCAAAATAGCCATGGGCAATCTTCTTATGATGCTGTTTGATCTCGTTGTAGAATGCCGGCAGCGCATGGAAAGGTACCGATGGTGACAGGTGGTGTTCCGCATGATAAGGCATATTCCAGGCCAGCCAGCGAAGCAGCGGGTTGACCAGTGTTGTCCGGGTATTCTCCAATAAGTCAGTGTTATCTACCGGCCGTCCGACATGTTCGGACATGCGCACCATACGCATATAGGGTTCGGCCAGAAACCTGGGGAACAGCCAGTAATACAATGGCGCGGTAGTATCGTAGATTACCATACACGCGCCAATCGACGCATAAATCAACAACATGGCCCAGGCCTCGACTATGACTTTCCAGCGTTCTGTCTGAGGCAGGAATAGTTTTTCTTCCCGCGTAATGATGCCGCACAGGTGAATGACAAATGGTTTTAGAAAACCCCACCAGTAGGGCAGGGACGACAGGTAGAGAAAATAGCCCAACAGGTTTTTTGGTTGCGGGATCAATTCCGGATCACGCAATCTGTTCTGTGTATAAGTATGGTGTGCCGTGTGTTCCCAGCGAAAATAGACGTTCGGCAGCAGGATGATCGCACCGAAAATCCAGCCGAAGAAGTCATTCAGCCAACGCGTCCTGAAGGCGGTGCGGTGTGCGAATTCATGCTGCGGGGAAAACAGGTGCACGATACCCACACCGTGCAGGCACATGGCAGGTATGAAGAAAATTGAATCAACGGACAGGTAAACCAGGTAACTTGTGATGGACAGAATAGCGACATGGCGTAACAGGTACATCCATGCGTGCCTGTCAGTCCTGCGCATAAGTATTCGCAGGCGTTTTCGATCCACGATTCCCTTGACCTGGTGTATGTGTTCCAGGGCCATAATCAGTTTATCCGTGACATGAATTAATGTTGCATAATAATAAACTATTTTGTATATTATACAACATTAATTATCTGTATAATAAACCAAACTGGTGTTATCAGTTTAATAATAAGACACACGATCAAATGTCCGGGCAATGGCACATTATAGCCGGTTGTGATGATATTGAGGACGGCGACGGCATTACGATAATAGTTGAAAATAAGGAAATTGCCGTTTTTCGCTGCGGACAGAATTACTATGCAACAGACAGTTGTTGCACCCATGCCAGCGCACCGCTGGTAGATGGTTATCTCGATGGAGAAATTATTGAATGCCCGCTGCACCAGGGAAGGTTTGATCTGCGCAATGGCAGGGCGTTGTGCTCGCCGGCGACGGTTGACCTGAAAACCTATTCAACCAGGACTGTAAACGGTGAGGTACAAGTCAGTATTTAATGAAAGGGCAGTCAGTTCAGTGCGCCAATCACGGTCACCATTTTTACCGGCACAGTAATCAGTTCCACGGGACCATGGGGTGATGAAGGGTCGAAATAAAGAGAGTCACCGGGATACATGTGATAGGTACGGTCGCCTTCCTGGTATTTCAACTCTCCTTCAAGAACATACATGAACTCGATACCTTCATGAAATATCAAAGGGAATTCCTCGGACTTTTCCGTCAGCGTAATCAGGTAAGGTTCGAGCTTGATATCGGAGTGAAAGGTGTGGCCGAGCAATTGGTACTGATGCCCGATCCGGTTGTCGTGCCGTTGTACGCTCAACCCCTGGCCGGATTTGACAAAAGTGGATTCATGGCTTTGCCGGACATTCTGAAACAGGTTGGCGAGTGAAATGTTAAGGGCATCGCTCAGGGATCTTAAGGTAGACAGCGATGCGGACGTATGACCGTTTTCTATCCTGGATAACATCGAAACGGAGATCTCGGCAATACTGGATAATTCGTGCACAGAAAGATTTTTTTTCTTTCTTGCACGGCGTATCGTATCACCGAGCATCTGCTCCAAATCACCTGTGCTGTTCTCTGTGGACATTTACTGAAACGCCGGCATGACTATACGTCAAGTATAACGCCAAATTCAGGATTGAGAAATGAACTATTCCGTCTTCAGCCTTGTTCGCAATGCCATGGATCATCATCAAAACTGGCAAAAAGCCTGGCGCAGCCCCGATCCGAAACGTGAATACGACGTCATTATCATCGGTGGCGGCGGCCACGGCCTGGGTGCGGCCTGGTACCTGGCCAGGGACCACGGTATCACCAATGTCGCAGTGCTGGAAAAGGGCTGGCTGGGCGGTGGCAACACGGCCAGGAATACCATGACGATCCGGGATAATTATATCCGCGCCTCCAGCGTGCCGTTCCATCGCGAGTCCATGAAGCTGTGGCGCGGGTTGAGCCGGGAGTTGAACTACAACGTGATGCTGCATGAGCGGGGCATGATCACGTTTTTACAGACCGGCAGCGGGGTCAGCCACGCACAGCGCATGGCCAATACCATGAATGTATTCGATTCGGAATACATCATGTTGTCCCTGGATGAACTCAAGCGGCGAGTCCCTTTTTTCAACGACACGGCCAGGATGCCGATCATCGGTGCGGTCTATCATAAAAAGATTGCCATGGCGCGCCACGATGCCGTGGCCTGGGGCTATGCCCGCGCGGCCGACAGGCGGGGTGTCGATATTATCCAGAATTGTGAAGTGACCGGCATATTGCGGCAAGGCAACCGGGTGAGCGGCGTTGACACCAACCGGGGAGTGATCAAGGCGAAAAAGATCGGGATGGCGGTTGCCGGGCACGGCAGCGTGGTGGCGGACATGGCAGGGATTCGGCTGCCGCTGGAAACCTGGCCGTTGCAGGCGCTGGTTTCAACGCCGGTGAAGCCGGTACTGAATGAAATTTTCGTCGTCGACAGTTTTCACAATTACTTCATGCAGTCGGACAAGGGGGAACTGGTGGTCGGCGGTGTCACCGATCCCTATCCCTCCTACGCGCAACGCGGATCGCCGCAAATCATCGAGCATGTAATCGAAGGTCTGACAGACGTCTTTCCCGTGTTCAAACGCATGAAGTTCATGCGCCAGTGGGCAGGTATGCTGGATATCACCTACGACAACAGCCCGATCATTTCCGGGACCGATCTGAAAGGTTTCTATATCGATGTGGCCGGCTCGGGCGGGTTCAAGACGACGCCGATCGCCGCAAAAATGCATGCCGATCTCATCGCCAATGATCGCCCTCATTCCCTGATTGAGGAATTCGGTCTGAACCGCTTCCAGAGCGGCAGGGTGATAGTAGAGGGAGGCGTCGATGCCAACCGTTGACCCGGAGGGTGCGCTAACATGTTGTTGATCTCCTGTCCCTGGTGCGGTCCGCGTAACGAGGACGAATTCCTGAACGGCGGCGAAGCGGAAAAGCGCCGGCCGGCGGATCCGGCACAGGCCGGCAGCGAAGAGTGGTATCGATACCTGTACACTCCGGCAAATACGAAAGGCTGGCTGCGTGAACGCTGGTGGCATGTCCGGGGATGCCGGCGCTGGTTCAAGATAGACCGCAATACCTACACCCATGAAATAAACCAGGTAGCGGACGCGGACCAGTGGCGTTAGGCAGAAACCACTATCGATTACCCGCGGTCGGGCGTATTGACCGGGATAAACCGATCACATTCAAATTCAACGGCAAGACACTGCACGGTTATGCAGGTGATACGCTGGCATCGGCATTACTGGCCAACGGGGTAAGAATTATCGGGCGCAGTTTCAAATACCACCGGCCGCGCGGCATCATGGGCGCGGGAATCGAGGAGACCAATGCCATCGTGCAACTCACCGGCAGGGAAGATGAGCCGGGTGTCGTTGCAACCGTCACGCCCATATACGAGGGACTGGAAGCGGTAAGCGTCAAGGGCTGGCCGGGTGTGCAATGGGACATCGGCGCGGTCAACGACTGGCTGCACCGCCTGATCCCCGCCGGTTTTTATTACAAGACATTCATGTGGCCCGATAACTGGTGGAATGTTTACGGCTACTTCATCCGCCGCATGGCCGGTCTCGGAACAGCGCCCCTAACGCACGAGCCCGCGGCACGTTACGAAAAACGCTACCACCATTGCGACGTGCTGGTTATCGGCGCCGGTCCGGCCGGACTTGCCGCTGCCGCCGCCGCGGCCGGGGCGAGCGGCGCCCGGGTCATGCTGGTGGACGAACAGGTGGAAGCGGGTGGCTCATTACTGAACAGTGAACGGGAAATCAATGGAAGGCCTGCCCCGGACTGGGTAGCAGAAACGGTACGCAGCCTGCAGCACACACCGGAGGTCGTCCATTTACAGCGTACAACAGCCATTGGGTATTACGATCACAACATGGTTTATGCGCTGGAGCACGAACCTGAAGACTCGTGGTTACGTGAACGGCTCTGGCGGATACGGGCAAAGCAGGTCATCATTGCCGCCGGCGCCCTGGAACGCCCCCTGGTTTTCCCGGACAACGACCGGCCGGGCATTATGCTGGCCGGCGCGGCCGCAGCCTATGTCTGTCGCTATGGCGTCAGGCCGGGAACGCGGGCTGTCGTGATTACCAACAACAACAGCGCCTATGAGTCGGCTGTCATCCTTGCCCGCAATGAAGTGCAGGTCGCCGCGCTGCTGGATACGCGCCGGCAAATCAGCAGTGAAGTACGCGGGCAGGCTGAACAACTCGGGATCCCGGTGTTGGCCGGCTACGGGATTACGTCAGTCAAGGGGACAAGAGCCGTGTCGGGAGTGGTGGCCGCGCCGTTGGACGACCTTCCCCGGGAGCAATATTTCTCCTGTGACCTGGTCTGTAGCTCGGGTGGCTGGAACCCGACGTTACACCTGCAGTCACAATCCGGCGCAAAACCGGTCTATTCAGAGAACATAGCCGGATTTATTCCCGGCAAGTCCGTGCAGGCCGAGACAACGGTCGGCGCGGCCAACGGCAGTTTTGGCTTGAACGAGTGCCTGGCGGACGGGATCGAGGCCGGACGGCAGGCCGCGCGCAAAACCGGGCATGAACCGGCCGGACCGGGCATCCCCGTTGCCGGGCATGAGATTGCATTCTCAATCGACGCCCTGTGGGAATTGCCCGCCGGCGGCAAAGACCGGCGCGCCTTCCTGGATTACCAGAATGACGTCACCAGCGCAGACGTCAGGCTCGCCTTGCGTGAAAACTACTCCTCCGTGGAACTGGTAAAACGTTATACCACGGCAGGCATGGGTACCGACCAGGGCAAGGTAAGCAACGTCAATGCCATCGGCGTGATAGCCGGCCTGAGCGGAAGCAAACCCGGTGACGTCGGTACGACCAGTTACCGGCCGCTATACAGCCCGGCCAGTTTTGCCGCCTGGGCCGGGATCGACCAGGGAGACATCATCTTTCCGGCGCGGCGTACCCCGATTACACAGTGGTTTGAGAAATACGGGGCAAATTTCGATGAGGCCGGCGCGTACTGGCGCAGGCCGTTTCAGATTCCCCATGAAGGAGAGACACCGGCAGAGGCGGTTAACCGCGAGGCGCTGGCGGTGCGCAACGGGGTCGGGATTTATGACGGCACGCCATTGGGAAAAATTGAAATTAACGGCCCGGACGTAGCGACGCTGCTGAACAGGGTGTATACCAACAACTGGGATAATCTTCCCATAGGCTCGGGCAGGTTCGGTTTCATGCTGTTTGAGGACGGCAGGATGTTCGATGACGGAGTTACATTTCGCCTGGGCGAGACCCATTACCTGATGACGACCGGCTCCGGTGTGGCCGCCGCCGTTCACGCTCACCTGGAACGGTTATTACAATGCGAATGGCGCGACCTTAAGGTTTACCTGACCGAGGTCACCGAACAATGGGCCAATATCTGTGTTTGCGGCCCCTTGGCCAGGGAGGTCGTCACTGAAACCGGAACAGACATCGATCTGGGCAAAGAGGTATTTCCTTTCATGGCAATCCGCACCGGCAGGGTAGGCGGGTTTGCAGCGCGCGTGGCAAGGGTCAGTTACACCGGTGAACTCAGTTTCGAGATCAATGTCCGGGCAAGGGATGGACTGGCCATGTGGGAAGCGTTGATGGAAGCCGGCAAAAAATATGATATTACCCCGGTCGGATCGGAAACGAGCCTGCTGCTGCGGCTGGAAAAAGGCTTTATTGCGGCCTGGGCGGAGGGTGACGGTTACGCCAACCTTTACGATGCTGGTATGGGCTGGGTTATCGATAACGGTAAAGGAGATTTTATCGGTAAGCGAGCATTGGAACAGGCTCGCAATTCAGGCGCTGATCGACCCCATATCGTCGGCCTGATACCCGAAGACCCCAACTTCGTTCCAGCGGATGGCGCTCCAATCGTCGAACCGGGCGAAACCGATGAGGCAAAAAAAATGATCGGCCATGTAACCGCCGGCGGTTACAGCCCCAATCTCGGCCATGCCATCGCCCTGGCGCAATTACGCAACGGCCGGGAGCTGACAGGTGATACGGTGACAATCTCAACGGTTGCAGGAACCATGGCAGCGAGGGTCACCGAACCGGTATTTATCGACCCTGCCGGCGAACGGATGCGGAGTTAGCCCATGGCTTATGACGTCAACATCATGCAACAACCGACCTGCGGCCTGCTCAACCTGCGCGGCGCGGAAAACATGTGCCGGCGATTCAACCGCGTTCTCGGTCTTGAACTGCCGCAAACGCCGAATACCGCGACCGCTAACGATGACATTACGGCAATGTGGCTGGGTCCCGACGAATGGCTGATCAAGATGGATGACGGCAAGGAACCGGTGTTATCCGCAGCGCTGCTGGATGTGGTCGAGGGACAACATGCGGCGGTCACGATGGTTTCCGACGCACACATGATTTTCACGGTTTCCGGAGCAGGCGCGAGGGCCGTGCTGAACCAGGGCACGGGCATCGATCTGCACCCGCGTACATTCAGCACCGGTACGTGCGTGCGCACCAGCCTGGGCAAGACGGGAGTGATCCTTCACCAGGTGGATGATACGCCTGCCTATGATGTTTATGCCTGGCGCAGCTATGCGAACTATTTGAGTATGTGGCTGGATAAAGCTGCAGGCATGGGTTAATTAACGGTCCAGATTGAAAATGTTAGACTCTCGACGGGAGCCAAAAGAGGATAACAACATGTCAAGAGTGGACGCTTCAGTTTTACTGGTCGGCAGTATCCCGGGAAAAGACGCGCAGGAGGCAATGCGGTTTTGTGCCCGGGAACTGGGAGACAGGCTGGGCTTTTTGCCCGATGGGGAAACCGGTTTCAGAAAAATCTGGATCAACTTTCTCGCAGCAACCATCTACGCAGCCAACGATGCCCTGGAGACGGTCAACCGGCCTGAACCCGTGAACCCGGATGACCCGGACGAGTGGCGGGAAGAGAATGATCACTGGGTTCCCAGGGGCTATCATGATCACTGGCAGTTCAGGATTAAGGAGGGCAGGCAGGTCCATTTTGACCATATAGGCTATGCGCAGGAAGCTGTTGCATCCTACCAGGTATTCAAGCAACTGCGTGCCGAAGGTCTCATCTCCAGCGCCCAGCGCTTTATGGTGGCCATGCCCATGTGTGAATCCGCGGTGCGTCCGTTCCTGGGCAAGGCCGGGGAGAATGACTACGAAATGATTTCCGGGGCCTATACCGAAGCCATGTCCCGGGAGATAGCGACAATCCTGGATGTTATCCCGGCCGATGACCTGGCGATCCAGTGGGATATCTGCATGGAAATGCTGGCAGTTGACGTAAATGACATTCACTCGGCATTGTTCCCCTGGAAACCCGGGGGCGAGGCCATGGAACGTTATACCGCGACAGTCAGGACCTGTTCGGATTTCGTGCCGGAGGACGTTTTGCTGGGTTTGCATTTCTGTTACGGCGACCTGGGTCACAGGCACTTCATCGAACCCCGAAACCTGGCAAATGCGACGCGTATTGCAACGGAATCAGTAAAGGCTATCGGACGCACGGTTGATTTCTGCCATATCCCGGTGCCCAGGGACCGCCATGACGACGACTATTTTGCGCCGTTATCGGGTTGGCCGGAAAACGCCGGCAAGCTGTTTCTGGGCCTGGTACATCATACGGACGGCGTGGAAGGTACCGGGCGCAGGTTAACGACCGCCAAACGTCATATCGGTAACTTCGGCATCGCCACCGAATGCGGTTTCGGCCGCCGTCCCGGTGAGACATTGCCCGAACTGATGCGCGTACACCGGGAAATAGCGGAACAGCTGTGAACTCCAGTTGTTAAGCCCTGGTTTGAATCAGAACCAGCCGGGCGGCTGGAGCACCAAACCTGCCTGCCGGGACCGGATTAATTCCCGTGCGGCACGCCGGCCATCACCAGTAATTCCCCGCGAGAAACCATCCCCCGGTCGATAACGGTCAAAACAACACCATCTTCGATAAAACAGACTGTAACAGGCTCGCGTTCCGGTTCCATAACGGAGTAGAGCATACCTGCCACATCATCTGATTTAACCGGCTGCCCGGGACTTGCCGCCGGTACGAACAATCCCTGTCCGTCTGAATATATTTTCCCGTTCATGCCCACATCAACAAAGAGGCTCTTATTACCCGGCGATGGTATCTCTACTGACTGATCCAGCATATTCAGGCGATGCATGACCCGTAACAACCCGTCCCAGGCCAGTTGTACCATGTGGGGGTTGACGTTGCCGCCGCCGCCCAGTTCCGTCGCGAACATGGGCACGTCATTGCGGACTGCGGCGGCGTTGAACGTGCTTTGTTCCGTGAACTCGTCGCACCATGTATAAGGTGCATTGAATGCTTCAGCCAGCCCCAGGCTTGTTTTATCGGCAGTCCCGGCGCCCAGGTACACCATCGTCAGCGGCGCAAAGACATACGCGTTGCCGCCGCTGTGAAAATCAATGGCGGCGTCAGCTTCCGGTAATACCACCTCCTCGATGAAATGGGCAATCATGGCGGTTGGGCCGCCAGTTCTACTGCCCGGAAATGCCCTGTTCAGGTTACCGTCATCCAGGGGAGAGCAGCGCGCCCCGGCTGCCACGGCCGGCATATTCAGCGCTGGAAACATGATAATACTCCCCTGCAGGTGGACCGGGTCCAGGGAGTGCAGGAGTTGCAGCAATAGCGCCGGCCCCTCGTATTCATCACCGTGGGTGCCGCCGGTCAGGAGCAAAGTGGGACCTGTCCCGTTTTTTATGACGGCAACCGGGATCGGGTGATAGCCCAGCGGGTGCTCGTTGCCGGACCAGGGCAGGCGCAAATCACCGATTTGTTTACCTTCCTTGCTGAAATCGATGGTGGCAGTAATATTTGTTTTCGTCCAGTCCATTAACTGCTTATCTCGTTGGTAAACCGGGCAATTTCGCTATTGAATTTTATCGGTTCTTCCCGGAACGGCATATGGGCCGATTTTTCATAGATGGAGAGTGTTGATCGGGAACACAACTTGTGCAAGTGCTCGGCCGCATCCACCAGGATAAACGGATCATGGCGGCCGTGTATGATTAATGCCCGTTTACTGAACGAGGTCAGAACGTCCGTATTGTCAATGACCCGGTTCATCAGCGCGGCCCGGACCGCGGGCGCGGTCATCATGGCCTGGGCTGTCAGAAGTTGCAGCTGTGCCGGCGTAATTTCCACCACCATATCCCGGGTACATCTTTGCATGGCCCGAAATTGTATTTCCGGATCATCAGCCATCGTATCAGGCATATACTCCGCGGGTCCTGTCCCCAGCATGCCGGCCAGGTCCGCAATGCCGAGGCCATGCAACCCGCTGACCATGATAATACCCGAAATGTTCGCCTGCCCGTGGCGGCGCAGGTAATCACCGATGACAAGCGCACCGCTGGACCAGCCGACCAGCACCACTTGCTTTTTCCTGTAGTGATTGAGTACGGCCAGCACATCATCCGCGTACAGCCTGCCGTCCAGGTAGTGGTCCTCGCCGGCAGGGCATTCCGAGTAACCGTGCCCGCGCAGGTCGAAAGAAACCAGGTGGAACTCTTCAGCCAGTTCACTGTTGAATTGCCTGATCCATGCCGCATGAGTCTGCGACCAGCCGTGGATAAACAGCACAGCCGGCGCATCCGTGTTGCCGGTGTCTTTATAATAAAGCCTGATGCCGTCAGCGCCTTGCAGATAACCATGATTGAATAAAGCCTTCTCCGGCATATTTTTCCGATCTGACATATGGAATGTGAAACGTACTACGGATAAAAAAAACAGGCAACCGGTATTCCCGATTGCCTGTCTGCCACATTGGCAGAATACGCTCTCGACGGTTAGAAATTGTATCTCACATTGGCGCCCCAGGTCCGCGGCGGTTGATAAGTCCGCAGGTTGCCGAATGTCGTTGAACGAAAGCCGTTGCTCTCGGCGTCTTCATCCAACAGGTTACGGGCGTAAGCGGCAACACTCCACTTGCCGCTGCCATGGTTGAATTGTAACCTGGCGTTGACGCGGGTATAGGAATCGCCGCTGTTCAACGGGTCTTTGAAGACCGACCAATAGCGCTCATCGTCCATGTAATAGTAGTCGCCGCGCAGGGTTACATCACCCGCCTGCACCGGCATGGTGTAGGCGGCCCCGAAGCCGAATACGAATTCCGGCGAGCGGGGCAGGGGATTGCCGCGCTGGTCGGTAGTGGGGTTCCCCGGCACGTTCAGGTCCGGCGCAATCAGGTCCTTCAGTTCCGTATCCAGGTAGGAAAACATGCCGTCAATCACAAACTGATCGGTGAGGGCCAGCACCATGTCCGCCTCGATACCGAATACTTCCGCATCTCCGGCATTGCGCACGTTGGCGTAACCCTGGGCGTTATCGGCCAGGTCCACGTTCTGGTGTATGTTCTTGTAATCATAGTAGAAGGCGCTGGCGTTCAGGCGCAGTTTTCCGTCCGCCAGGGTGGATTTGAAACCGCCCTCGAACGACCAGATTGTTTCAGGCTTTACCGCCTCGGGGAGCGGGCCGAACAGCACGGTGTTATAGCCGCCCGATTTGAAGCCCCGGGTAGCGCCGAAGTAGATCATCACGTCCTCGTTCACGAAAAAATCGATGCCGAATTTGGGGGTGACGCTGTCGCTGTCGGTCTCATCCTGGTGGGTAACCGTTGGCGGGCCGCCGGGCGTCAGCCTGTCGGCAATGTATTCGGGGCCTGTCTGGGCCGGGCTGATGGGTACGAACGAATAGCTCTCGAAGTCAATCTCCTTCTCTTCGTCACTGTAGCGGATACCCACGTGCGCGCGCAGGTGGTCGTTAAGGCGGTAACTGGCCTGGCCGAACAATGCCCAGGCAAAGGTGTCCAGGTTCGAATAACCGTGTATAAAGACAGTGTCATAGGTGCCGCCTATCGTCGGTCCGACAACAAATTGACCGAAGCTGAACGGAAACGGGTAGTCATGCAGCGCTTTATCATCAAACAGGAACGCGCCCACCACCCAGTTCAGCGGCCCATCGCCGGTGGAAGACATCTGGAACTCCTGCTGGAAGAACTCCGAATCGGTGATGGGGTCGTTAAACCCGCCGGCGTTGATCTCGGTCAGGTCAAAGTCCACCTGGTAGCGATTTTCATCCTCCCGGTAACTGGTCAGGGACTTGATCTCCACATTGCCCAGGTCCCAGGTAATCTCGGCGCCGATGCCCCAGGCCTCCGTTTCATTATTCGCCGTGACATCGCGGTAGGTATCCCTGATATCCGGTAGTACCGTACCGCCGGAAAAGGCGACATAGGGGTTGTCGGACAACGGCGGACTCACGTGGGATGCAGTGCCGCGGCTGGATTGATCGTCCAGGTAATCACCGAATACGCGTATGCTTACTGCGTCTGACGGCCGGAATAACAACTGCGTGCGGAAGGACTTTACGTCGGTGGTGTCCTCGTCCTTGCCGGTGTAACCGTTATCCGCATAGCCGTTATTGTCATGGAACAGGCCCGCGACACGAAACGCGGCGCGTTCACTGATGGGGACATTCAGTGCGCCCTCTACCCTGACGGTGGCGTGATTACCGCCGCTGACGTCCAGGTAACCGCCCGGTTCATCTTCCGGTTTTCTGCTCAGGAAGTGAATCACGCCGCCGGTGGCGTTTCTGCCGAACAGGGTGCCCTGGGGCCCTTTAATCACTTCCACCCGCTCCGCATCATAAAAATCGCTGATAATCGAACTTAACCGTGGTAAATAGACGCCGTCTATATGCACCGCGGTGGTGGGTTCCAGGCCCGGTGTCAGGGTGTCTGTACCTACACCGCGCAGGTAGGCCAGCCCTTGACCGGCCAGGGGTTCGAGATGCAGCCCTGGAACCTTGAGCTGGATATCCAGTGTTGACTCAATCCCGATCGCCTTCAGTTGCTCATCGGAAAAGGCATTGATGGCAATCGGTACGTCCTGAACGGATTCAGCGCGTCTTTGCGCCGTGACGATGATCTCTTCCAGGAGGGCAGGGCCCTGGGCTGATACTGACGAGGTGCCGGAAATGCCTGCGGCAAACCACAATACATGAAGCAACTTATTGTTTGGCATCAGTTTTATCATGACTATCTTCCCCCGGCGGAAAATGAACAAAAAACTGTTTAATTAATTTGTAAGTAAGTACCTGTCTATATAAACTAATTATAAACACGTATTGCTTATTATGCAACATTGTTGCATATTATTTCAACTTTTTGAATCAATAACAACGGGAATTCCAAGGTGTCATACCCAGCAAACATCAAGAAACCCAGCCCTCTGGCACATGATGACTGGCAATATGTAGAGAAACGTTGCCTGGATGACTACCGGGCAGAAGACTGGGCAATCTTAAGTCGTCAACGCAAACGGTATTATGACGAGCAGATGGTGGACCAGATACTACGTATGCTGACCTGCCAGAAGGACGATCCGAGTTATGCTTACACGATTAATAATTTTCATCACTGCCTGCAGACAGCTACCCGGATGTTTCGTGATGATTGTCCTGAAGAAGACGTTGTCGTCGGTTTATTACACGATATCGGATTTATTACCTGTAACGAAACCCATGGCGAGTTTGCCGCTGCGTTGCTGCGTCCTTATATCTCGGAACGAAACCACTGGATGCTGGTGCGTCACGCGGTTTTCCAGCAGTACCACTTCTACGAGTTGGAGGGTTGCGACCGCCATGAACGGGATAAGTGGAAAGGCCATCCCTACTATGCCTGGACCGCGGAATTTGTCGACAAGTATGATCAGACGACTATCAACTATGATGAAGAAATATTACCTGTCGATGCTTTTGAGCCCATGGTAAGACGGTTGTTTGCAAAACAACCCCGCAGAATTTTTTACGAATAATGGCGGCCTGGATAAAAATGATCCCGGAAAATGAGGCAACGGGGATATTAAAGGAGATGTACGCCGGGGCCATGACTCCCCACGGGACGGTCGACAACGTCATGAAGGCCCATTCCCTGCGCCCGCATACCATGCACGGCCACGTGACCCTCTATAAAAGCGTACTGCACCATCCCGATATAACCCTGCCCCTGTGGTTCCTGGAAGTGGTTGCCTCGTATACCAGTATCAAGAACCGTTGTGATTACAGCCTGACCCACCACTTCATGAACGCACGGAGGTTGATTAATAACGAGCAGCGCGCCGATGACATCCATGCCGCCTTGCAGGAAGGCCGGCCGGAGGCGGTATTTGCCGGGAAAGAACTGGCGCTTCTCCGGTACGCGGCAAAGCTGACGACAGGTGTCGCGAGCATGACCGAGGATGACGTTACAACCTTGCGCAACGCCGGTTGCGATGACGGCGAAATCCTGGAGGTCAACCAGGTCGTTGCCTATTTCAATTATTCCAACCGACTGCTTAATGGACTGGGAGTCACAACCGAGGGCGACTCGATTGGTTATTACAAGTAAACACATTTCCGGAGAAAGGGGACGGATTTAAATCCGTCCCCGACAGCCTGATGTATCTCAGAAATGCATGGTATGTCGCTACGCTGAGCGGTGAAGTTGACCGCCATTTAAAACCCTTGCGCATTCTGGGTGAGAACATCATGATGTACCGGACCACGGCCGGCAATCCTGCGGCCCTGGAGGATGCCTGTCCGCATCGCAAACTGCCTTTATCGAAAGGCTGTTTGAAGGAAGATGACGTGCAATGCGGTTATCACGGCCTGACTTTTAATAGTACCGGCAAGTGCGTCGCCGCGCCGACCCAGGACAGGATCCCGCCATCGGCAGAAGTACGCAGCTACCCGGTCACCGATAGATGGGGACTGGTCTGGATCTGGATGGGTAATCCTGACCTTGCCGATGAGGCAAAAATTCTCGATATAGAGAATTATGACAACCCCGCGTGGAAGATTACCGCCGGCGATGCGTTAACCTGTGAGTGCCATTATTTATACCTCGCCGATAACCTGCTGGATCCGTCTCATGTCGCCTGGGTGCATCAATCGTCTTTTGCTGCGCCGGGCACGGATATTACGCCCCTGGAAACACGGGAAACCGCTGACGGGTTGATCGTGTCCAGGTGGATATATGACTGCAAACCGCCGCCGTTTTATGCGCCGTTGGTGAAATTCAAGGGGAACTGTGACCGCCTGCAACATTACGAGGTCCGCTATCCGTCCATCGCCATCAACAAGTCGGTATTTTCCCCGGCCGGGGAGGGCGGTCCGGAAAAGCCGCTGACTGAGCGTTCCTACGTTATGATTTCCTATAACTTTCTGACCCCCGAGGATGAAAACGTCACTCGTTATCACTGGTTGCAACAGCGCAATACCGATCCCGGTAATGAAGAGGTTACCCGGAAGATTGCAGAGGGCGCCAGGCAAGCGTTTCTCGAGGACCGGGAGATCCTCGAAGCCGTTCACAAGGGTATAGCCAATGAAACCAGCCGGCACATCAACCTGGGTCTGGACGCCGGTTCGTTACAGTTCCGCAGGATGCTGGACAAGATGATCGTCGCGGAACAAACAGGTTTACGAGACTAAAGGCAACCATGACGGTAAATATCGAGAACGCGGTCGGGCCCATATACCAGCGTATCAAATCCCATATCATCGCCCGCATAAAAGAAGGCGACTGGCCGCCGGCTCACCAGCTCCCGTCCGAAAACGAACTGGTCAACAGTCTCCAGGTGTCGAGGATGACCATAAACCGCGCATTACGCGAACTTGCCAACGAAGGTTACCTGACCCGGATTCCGGGCGTCGGCACCTTCGTTGCAGAGATACACAGCCGCAGCCACTTCCTCGAAATCAATAACATCGCCGACGAAGTCCGGGCGCGCAAACACAGTTATTCCGCGGAGGTAATTCTGAACAGGCGGGACAGGTTGAGCAGCGATACCGCAACACGACTTCAGTTGGCGCCCGGCAGCAAGGCGTTTCATTCGATCATCGTACACGAGGAAAATAACATCCCCATACAGGTGGAAGACCGTTACGTGAATCCCCGGGTTGTTCCCGGCTACGGCGATGTTGATTTTACCCGGACAACACCCACGGAGTACCTGCTCAAAACAGCCCCTTTGCAGG
This sequence comes from Gammaproteobacteria bacterium, assembly GCA_965208655.1. GTDB lineage: Bacteria > Pseudomonadota > Gammaproteobacteria > Eutrophobiales > Eutrophobiaceae > JAAXHV01. The sequence continues at coordinate 58,731 of CBDBPJ010000006.1, read as the reverse complement.
AGGTTGAACACACCGTACAGGCGCGCATGCCCACGGCGCGGGTAAGGAAACTGTTACACCTCAAGGAGGGCGAGCCATGCCTGGTTTTGCTGCGGCGCACCTGGAGTCAGGGGGAAATCGCTTCCATTGCCACACTTTATCACCCGGGGAGCCGGTATGAACTCAGCGATCATTTCAAGGCCTGAGGTTATAGTAATTCTCATTACGCGCAGCCGTATTTATCAAGGATGATTTCCGGCGATTACGTCCTCCCGGGGATGCCCAACCTGCACAGCCATGCTTTTCAGCGGGCAATGGCGGGCCAGGCAGAACAGGCGGTAGCGGACAGGAATGATTTCTGGTCGTGGCGGGAAAAAATGTACGGCTACGCTAACAGCGTAACGCCCGGTCAATTACAGGCAATCGCCGCGCAACTGTTCATGGAAATGCTGAAGAGCGGTTATACCTCGGTTGCCGAGTTCCATTACCTGCATCACACGAAACACCACCGGCCCGGCATTCCGTCGACGGAAATGGCGGACGCGGTTATTGCTGCGGCTGAAGAGGCCGGCATAGGCTTGACCCTGCTGCCGGTGCTGTACATGACGGCCGATTTTGACCGGCCGGATTCCCTGCCGGAACAGGCCAGGTTCATCAACGATCCGGACGGTTTTTTTTCGCTGTTCAGCAAATTGAAGGGCAGGGAAAACAGCAATGTGAGGATGGGGGTTGCCTTCCACAGCCTGCGCGCAGTGCCCGAACGGAGTTTGCATGAAGTTCTGAAACTGCTCGCCGGGGAGGGTATCGACTGTCCGATCCATATCCATATCGCAGAAACGCTGAAGGAAGTCGACGCCTGCAGGAATTTTTATGGGCTGACCCCGGTACGGTGGTTATTCGAAAATTTCGACATCGATGGGCGCTGGTGCCTGGTTCATGCAACCCACCTGTCTGATTGGGAGGTTGACCGGCTGGCTGCGAGCGACTGTGTTGCCGGGCTGTGCCCTGTCACGGAAGCCAACCTGGGAGATGGAATCTTCAGGTTTGAGGAATTTTTGGCTGACGACGGGACATTCGGTATTGGTTCGGACAGTAACATCTCCGTGAGTCCCGTTGAAGAGCTGAGATGGCTGGAATACGGGCAACGTCTCATCACCCACAGGAGGAACGTCAGCGCATCCGCAGCTGAACCCCATGTCGGCAGTTATCTCTGGAAAAATGCGGTGCAGGGCGGCGCCCAAGCGCTCGGCCGCATTGACGGTAATGAAACGGATCAGCAGTCCGATGTCATGGTACTCGACCGGGAACACCCGTTGCTTTATGGCATACCCGCGGGTGCTGTCCTCGATTCATTGGTATTCAGCGGTAATGATAACCTGATCAGGGACGTGATGGCCGGCGGTAAATGGGTCGTCAGGGACGGCGTTCATATACGGGAACAGGAAATTGTTACGCGTTATAGAAAAGTAATAATGGAATTAAATCAGTAACATGCAGTCAGAACGACAGGGGACGGAATTAATTCCGTCCCCTTATATGCGTCCCCGTACAGGCAACGTTATTTTGTCAGGACCCTGCCGTTCTTGATAATGTCGAGGCAAGGATTGCTACCGACCATATATGCCAGTTCTGCCGGATGGGCAATATCCCAGATGACAAAATCAGCTTTTTTGCCGGTTTCCAGTGTTCCCCGGTCGTCAAGCAGGCCCAGTGCCTGTGCGGCGTTGCGGGTTACCCCGGCCAGGGCCTCCTCCGTGGTCAGGGAAAATAACGTACAGGCCATGTTGAGCATGAGCAGCAATGACAGCACCGGTGATGAGCCCGGGTTTGCGTCGGTCGCAATGGCGATCGGTACCTGGTACCGGCGTAACAGTTCGACGGGCGGTTTCTGCGTCTCCTTCAGTATGTAAAATGCGCCAGGCAGTAACACGGCGACGGTGCCGGAGCGGGCGAGCGCATCGACGCCGGCTTCCGAGGTGTACTCGAGATGGTCGGCGGACAGGGCCTGGTAACGGGCCGCCAGGGCGGCGCCGTCCAGGTCTGATAGTTGATCGGCGTGCAGTTTGACATCCATACCCAGTTCCTTCGCCCGGTCGAACACCGGCTCCATTTCTTCCGGGCTGAAGGCTATGGTCTCACAAAACCCGTCAACGGCGTCGGCCAGGTTTTGCAGGTAAACCTGCGACAGCATGTTATCGGCGACCAGACGGACATATGCGGCGCGGTCCGAAGCATATTCCGGCGGCAGCGCATGCGCGCCCAGGAAGGTGGTCCTGACATCCAGTTGCGGGTCATCTTCCCCGAGCAGCCTGGCCACCCGCAACATCTTTAACTCGGTGTCGACATCCAGGCCGTACCCCGATTTGATTTCCAGCGTCGTGACGCCTTCACGTTTAAGCGCCTCGGCCCGCTTTTTTGCCGCAGCCAGCAACTCTGTTACCGATGCCTTGCGCGTCGCATTCACCGTGGACAGAATGCCGCCGCCCGCTTTTTGCAATTCTTCATACGTGGCGCCCTTCAGCCGGAGTTCGAATTCCCTGGCGCGGTTGCCGCCGAATACGAGATGGGTATGGCAGTCGATCAGGCCGGGCGTTATACAATGTCTGTTTGCATCGAGCACCTCGGGGGTTTTGAGGTGGGTATCGGCGGGCAGTCCCTCCATTGGTCCCAACCAGCTTATACGGTCGCCCGTGACGGCAATAGCTCCGTTTTCGATCATGCCGTACTCACCATTCCCTGTTGTCATGGTAACAAGCCGGGCATTGACCCACAGGCAGTCCCAATCATTCATTGTCGTCAACCGGTCGGAGTTTCATATTTGCAGCAATAGTACTATTATAGTGTAAATGTCTTTACTTGTATATACAAATAGGACAAAATAGTATCGGCTCTCGCCCTTTTATTTTTTTGGAGAAATAAAATGAACACGAACAGTGCAGGCCAGGCCAGGCAGGCAGAACACCGGCCCCGCGTGGTACGGGCGCCACGCGGACCCGAACTCTCGGCAAAATGCTGGCAGACCGAGGCGCCACTGAGGATGATCATGAACAACCTGGACCCGGATGTCGCCGAGCGACCGGATGACCTGGTTGTATATGGCGGCATCGGTAAAGCGGCCCGTAACTGGGCCTGTTTTGACAGGATTGTCGAAACGTTGAAGGAACTGAACCGGGATGAGACCCTTTTGATCCAGTCGGGCAAGCCGGTCGGTGTAGTCAAAACCCACGCCGACGCGCCGCGGGTATTGATAGCCAACTCCAACCTGGTGCCGGCCTGGGCCGACTGGGACCACTTCAACGAACTCGACCGCAAAGGCCTGATGATGTTCGGGCAAATGACAGCCGGATCCTGGATCTACATCGCCAGCCAGGGAATTGTCCAGGGCACCTACGAAACCTTTGTGGAAATGGGGCGGCAACACTATAACGGTGACCTCAGGGGAAAGTGGATACTGAGCGCCGGTCTGGGTGGTATGGGCGGTGCGCAGGCTCTGGCTGCCACCATGGCCGGCGCCTCGATCATCGTTGTCGAATGCCAGGAAAGTCGGCTCGACTTCAGGCTGCGTACTGGATATGTGGATAAGAAAGCGACAAACCTGGTTTCAGCGTTGACCCTGTTAAACGATGCTGTCAGTAAGGGTGAGGCAGTATCCATCGGTTTGCTGGGTAATGCGGCTGAACTCATTCCGGAGATGGTTGAACAGGGCATCCGTCCCGATGCCGTCACCGACCAGACCTCCGCGCACGACCCGATAAACGGTTACCTGCCCATTGGCTGGTCGGTCGATGAATGGGAGGCGCAACGTCACAGGGACCCTGGAATGGTGGCTGCCGCGGCAAAACGATCCATGGCGATTCATGTCAGGGCCATGCTGGATTTCCAAAAAGCCGGTATCCCCGTATTCGACTACGGCAATAACATCCGCCAGATGGCAAAAGACGAAGGCGTTGCCAACGCGTTTGACTTCCCGGGGTTCGTGCCGGCTTATATCCGGCCGTTATTCTGCCGGGGTATCGGGCCGTTCCGTTGGGTGGCCCTGTCCGGCGACCCGGACGATATTTATAAAACCGATCGAAAGGTCAAGGAACTCATTCCAGACGATCCGCACCTGCATCACTGGCTGGATATGGCGCAGGAACGGATTCAATTCCAGGGGCTGCCGGCGCGCATATGCTGGGTCGGCCTGGGGCAGCGCCACCGGCTCGGTCTTGCCTTCAACGAGATGGTCAAAACCGGAGAGCTTGCCGGTCCCGTTGTCATCGGCCGGGATCACCTGGATTCCGGCTCGGTCGCCAGCCCGAACCGGGAAACCGAGGCCATGAAAGACGGCTCTGATGCCGTGGCCGACTGGCCCTTGCTGAATGCCCTGGTGAATGCGGTCAGCGGCGCTACCTGGGTGTCGATACACCATGGCGGAGGCGTGGGCATGGGTTATTCGATACATGCAGGTCTGGTCGTAGTCTGCGACGGTACTGACAGTGCCGCGCAACGCATCGAGCGGGTGTTATGGAATGATCCGGCAAGCGGCATCATCCGCCACGCCGATGCCGGTTATGAGACGGCAATTGAGTGCGCAAAGGAACACGGCCTGTCATTGCCGATGGTCGGATAGATCCACGTAGATGGGTAAGCTGAAACACATACTTGAAGCAGGTAATGCTTCGTTATCACTGCTGCGAAAGATCGCTTTCGACGCGGCAGAAGTGACGTTGCTCGAATCCGACTATGACGCCGTCAACAGGTCGAGTGAAGCGGTCGCACGCTTATGCGCATCGGACAAAGCAATATACGGCATTAACACGGGTTTCGGTAAAATGGCCCAGACCCGGATCAGCGCCGGCAAGCTTACCGAACTCCAGCATAACCTGTTGCTGTCACACAGCGCCGGCACCGGCCCGTTACTGGACGACAATATCGTACGCCTGATTATGTTGTTGAAGATCCTCGGGCTGGCCAGGGGACATTCGGGCGTGCGCCGTCAGGTTATCGATGCGATGATTGCATTGATCAACCATGAAGTGTATCCGTGTATTCCCGCAAAAGGCTCGGTCGGGGCCTCGGGCGATCTGGCCCCGCTGGCCCATTTAAGCGCAACCCTGACGGGTACAGGTGAAATGCGCTACAGGGACAGGATCGTCAGCGCGCCGGACGGTCTCAGCCGCGCAGGCCTGTCTCCGTTGACCCTGGCCCCCAAAGAAGGATTGGCCCTGGTTAACGGGACACAGGCGTCCACTGCCATAACGCTGTATCACTTCTTTGAAATGGAAGACCTGTTTGCTGCGGCACTGCTAACCGGTTCGCTTTCGGTCGATGCGATGAAAGGAAGCGATACGCCGTTTGACCCCCGGATCCATGATTTACGCGGTCACCAGGGTCAGATCGATGTCGCAAAAGTCTATACCAGGCTGCTGTCAGGGAGTGAAATACGCGCATCGCATATAGATTGTGAAAAAGTGCAGGACCCCTATTCGTTGCGATGCCAGCCCCAGGTCATGGGCGCCGTCCTGGACAGCGTGAGATTTGCCGCCGGCATACTGGAGACAGAGGCAAATGCCGTCACCGATAACCCCCTGATTTTCAGCGCTACCGGTGAAGCCGTTTCCGGGGGGAATTTCCATGCCGAACCGGTCGCCATAGTTGCGGACCTGCTGGCGATTGCGGCTGCGGAGATCGGCGCCATCACGGAACGGAGAATTGCCAACCTGGTTGACCCGGCGCTGAGCCTGTTGCCGGCGTTCCTGGTCGATGAACCGGGACTGAACTCGGGGTTTATGGCGGCGCAGGTCACCGCTGCCGCGCTCGCCTCGGAAAACAAGACGCTGGCCCACCCGGCCAGTGTCGACAGCCTGCCGACCTCGGCCAACCAGGAGGACCATGTGTCGATGGCGACGTTTGCCGCCAGGAAGCTGGGTGACATCGCTGATAATGTTGCCGGGATCATCGCGCTGGAATTTCTCGCCGGCGCCCAGGCGATTGAATTCCACAGACCCTGGAAGACCTCCGGGCCGCTTCAGTCTGCCGTGGCAAAGCTCAGGACTACGGTTCCCCGTTACGGCAAGGACCGCTACTTTTCACCGGACATAGCAGCCGCAAAAAAAATTATCACCTCCCGGGGTTTCGCAGAAGATATCGCCGAAATCATGCCGAGTCATGCCTGAGACATTTGAGTATCAGCGCGGCGAAAGCCCGATTCTCATCAGTTTTCCCCATGACGGTACGGACTTCCCGGACCCCGTCAAACTCCAGCTCAATGAAACTGGCCTGAAAAACACGGACTGTGACTGGTACGTATACGAGTTGTATAACAGGGTTCTTGCGCGGGATATTAGTTTCATCAGGGCCGGACTTTCCCGTTACGTCGTCGACTTGAATCGCTCACCTGCCGGTGAATTGCTGTACCCCGGCAAGATGGAAACGGGTGTTTGCCCGTTGACGACCTTTGACGGTATTCCTGTATACCTTCCGGGGAAACAACCGGATGACAAGGAAATACAAGGCCGTATCAAGGCTTACTGGCAACCCTACCATGACCACCTCCGGGCGGAATTGGAACGCATCAGAAACAGGCACGGGTATGCAATTCTCTGGGATGCCCACTCCATACGCGCTGAAGTCCCAAGCCTGTTCGACGGCGTACTGCCCGACCTTAATTTCGGCACCGCAGACGGCCGTTCCTGCGCCCGGGAGATCATTAATCGAGTTGTGGATCACGCCGCCCGGGCATCGACTTACAGTGCGGTGTTAAACGGGCGGTTCAAGGGTGGTTATATAACACGCCACTACGGAGACCCGGCAGAAAGCATCCATTCGATCCAGCTTGAAATCAATCAAAACACCTATCTTGAAGACACGGAAGCCCCAAAAATCAATCACATAAAAGCGCAACGCCTGTCTTTTCTCGTACACTCCCTGCTGCAATTACTCTAAACCCCGCCATTCCTGCATTCCCTCGTCGTTACCCTGCTTCCGCAGGGGCAGGCTCCGCGCAGGCGGGAATCCAGTATTTATTCATTCCTTTTTTTATCCGTGTTCTCTGTGCCTTCTATGGCTATAATCCTCATCCACTGAATTCCGAGGGTAATTTCCTGAGCTGACATGACAGCAACCACGGACATCATCGTCATCGGCGGCGGTATCGCCGGGGTCTCCGCAGCCGCCGAACTGGCGGCAACGGCGCGTGTTACCGTCCTGGAGCGGGAGCCCCAGCCCGGTTACCATGCAACCGGCCGCTCTGCGGCATTCTTCGTGATCTCCTACGGCAATGCCGCGGTGCGTGCGGTAACGGCCGCGAGCGAGCCGTTTTACCGTTCGCCGCCGCAGGGGTTCACCGATATCCCGTTGATACGGCCCCGGCCCTGTATCTTCTTCGGCCGGCCCGACCAGCGCCAGGCGTTGCTGTCGCTGCACGCTGAAGTTCCTTCCCTGCAGAGACTGATCCCTGAACAGGTACGACAGCAGGTCCCCATCATGCTGCCTGACTACCTGGAAGGTGGTCTTATGGACGAGACCGGCGGCGACCTGGACGTGGATGCCATCCTGCAGGGCTTTCTGCGGCGCCTGCGCAGCCGCGGCGGGAAACTGTACACGCAGCGTGAAGTGCAGGGCATTTCCCGCAGCGGCGGATTGTGGCGGGTGGCCGGCGGCGATGAAACGTTCACCGCGCCGGTGCTGGTCAATGCGGCCGGCGCCTGGGTGGATGAGATTGCGCGCCTGGCGGGACTGGCGCCGCTGGGTCTGCAACCCAAACGGCGCACGGCCATGCTGCTCGACGCACCGGAAGGCCGGGATATCAGCGACTGGCCCCTGATGGTCAACGTGGAGGAGGAGTTCTATTTCAAACCGGACGCGGGCGCGTTGCTGCTGTCTCCCGCCGACGAAACGCCCAGTCCTCCCTGTGACGCCCAGCCCGAAGAACTGGACGTTGCAATGGCGGTGGACCGGTTTGAAACGGCGACGGGTCTCGAGGTGTCCCGGGTTAACCACCGCTGGGCGGGCCTGCGCACTTTTGCTCCGGACAAGACCTTCGTAGTCGGTTTCGACCCCAGGGCGGAAGGTTTTTTCTGGCTGGCGGGGCAGGGCGGCTACGGCGTGCAGACCTCTCCCGGCATGGCGCGGTTGGCAACGTCCCTGGTCACGGGGTCGTCACCCCAGGAACAGGCCGGGATCGGGGAGAACCTGGTTAACCGGTTGTCTCCCGCCCGGTTGCTGAAGTGAGATGGGTGAGCCGGATCAGTGTTTCGTATTCAGGCATTCAATATTGCGCTTAATCAGCGACTCAATGGCGCGTAATTGCTTCTTTTCATCCCTGGTCACGAAAGAAATAGCCTGACCGCTGGCGCCCGCCCGGCCGGTACGGCCTATACGGTGTATATAATCTCCCGGTGCGTGCGGCAGGTCGTAATTGACGACTACAGGCAGTAACTCGATATCGATGCCGCGCGCGGCGATGTCAGTGGCGACCAGCACCTGTATCTTGTTCTTTTTGAAGTTATCCAGCACCCTGGTGCGTTGTGCCTGGCTTTTATTGCTGTGAATAGCAGAGGCGGAGATTGAATTCTTGCCCAGCCGTTTTACCAGCTTGTCTGCGCCATGCTTGGTGCGGGCAAAAACCAGTACCTGCTCCTGCGTGTCCCGCACAAGATCACACAGCAACCTGGCTTTGCGTTCCTTCTCGACCCAGTACAGTTTCTGTGAGATTGCCTCGACTGTCGAGTCGCGGGGAGACACGTCTATTTCTATCGGGTTTCTGCAAATCGTGCCGGCCAGTTGGCGAATTTCCCTGGAGAATGTGGCTGAAAACATCAGGTTCTGTCTGCGCTGTGGAATAAGTTTCAGAATCCTGCGTATGTCCGTGATAAAGCCCATGTCCAGCATCCGGTCGGCCTCGTCCAGTACCAGCAGTTCCAGATCGTCGAAGCGCACGGCTTTCTGTTGATAAAGGTCCAGCAGGCGTCCCGGTGTTGCCACCAGCAGGTCGACCCCGCGTCGCAGCGCGCGCAGTTGCGGAGTAATGTTTACTCCGCCGAACACCACCGCTGAAGTGAGTCGTTCATTCCTGCCGTAAGTCAGGATACTCTGGTGTACCTGGGCCGCCAGTTCCCGTGTCGGCGTCAGGATCAGCGCCCGCGCCCGCCCGGGCTTGGCCCTGGCATTGGCGCCTAATTGCTGCAGCATGGGAAGCACAAACCCGGCGGTCTTGCCGGTGCCGGTCTGGGCGGCGGCCATCACGTCGCCGCCGGATAGAACGGCAGGTATCGCCTGGGCCTGAATAGGGGTTGGAGTTGTATAGCCTGTGTGCGCAACCGAGCGCAACAGGGAATCGGATAGTCCGAGTGTCGTAAAAGTCATATGTATCTCTATAAAAAATTATTTTGCAGGCACGCACAGCCTGTCGACTCCGGGATTAGCGAAGCGGTTGGCGGTGAATGACCAATGTATGTGTTCCCCGGACGCATGGCGTCTGGTTGCACGGGTGTGCAATCGATAGATAATGTTCGGAGTTCGAAACCGCGCTTAGACGGGTGACAAAAGCAGAAAAAAGACCTATAGCTAAAGATAATGCACTTGCAACGAGGTATTACTCAAGCTGCAACAACGAACTATATCATGAAATTAAATTAATTGCTTAAATAAAATAGCGGCAGTCCTGAGCGGCAAGTATTTGATTTCAGAACTTGTCACTTTCCATGAACTCTCTTACCTTGATTAATGACTATATTCAGTCCATATTGAGTCATGCTGACGCTGACGGACGTTGAGATATGCAAACCCTGTTAAGCAGGCGCCTGCTGGGCGCTTAATCGGTAACTTTACTATTACCGTTCGATGATCAGGTTGAGGAAAGTTATGGTGAATTACCCGCATCATTTTCTTATTGCTCTGATCCTCTGCGTAGCATTTGCTCCGAGCCATGCCAATGAACCGCAGCTCCATATCCAGAGAACGGATAATCCGCCGGTCATTGACGGTGTGTTGGATGATGAAACCTGGAAAGATGCGACCCGGGTCACGGAGTTTTTTCAAAGTGTTCCGGTTGAAGGCGCGCCGGTCAGCGAGGCGACGGAAGCTTACCTCACCTACGACCGCGACATGCTCTACGTGGGGGCGCGCTTGTACGATCGGAATCCCGACGCGATTGTGGCCAGGGAGATGCGGGAGGATGAGGTGACGATCAGCGATGATATCTTTACCGTTGCCATCGACAGCATGCTGGACCGGAAAAATGCGTTTGCGTTCTACATAAACGCCCTGGGTACGAAAGGCGATGCCCGCATCGAGAATAATGTCACGCTACGCGGCGAATGGGACGGCATCTGGTACGGCGCCGCCACGCGTGATGAAAAGGGCTGGATCGCCGAGTTTGCCATCCCCTTCAAGACACTGTCCCTGGACGCCGATGCGCCGGCCTGGGGGCTGGAACTGGAGCGCCATATCAAGCGCCGTAACGAATTCGCGACGTGGGCCAATCATGACCAGGACAAGGGCTTCGGCTACGTGGCCGCCTACGGAGATCTGCTGGGCCTGGAAGACCTCGACCAGGGGATGGGCCTGGACATAAAACCCCAGGCGGCGGGCCGGTACCGCAAGCGGTATGACAATGGCGACGAGGATTTCACGATAAAACCGGGCGTGGAAGTGATTTACAAACTGACGCCCTCGTTGAACGGGTCCCTGATCATCAACCCGGATTTTTCCAATACCGTTGTGGATGATATCAAGACCAACCTCACCCGGTTTGACCTGTTTTTCCCGGAGCAACGGGATATTTTTGTGCGGGATGCGGACGTCTTCGAGTTTGGCGGGTTAAAGGACGTGAATGGCATTCCCTTCTTTTCAAGGCGTATCGGACTGCCCTTTGACCGGGAAAACCCCGAGCCGCTCGATATCGACATCGGCGCCAAGCTGAGCGGCCGGCTCGGGCGTTATACCATGGGTCTGCTGAATACGCAGATGGGTTCCGGGCAGGGGATCGGTTCGAAAAACCTGTCTGTCGCCAGGCTTGCCATGGACGTCCAGGAAGAATCCAGGGTCGGCGCCATGATGACTTACGGCAACCCCACGGACAGCGACGACAACGGCGTCGCCGGGGTCGATTACCGCTATCGCAACAGCAACCTGTTCGGTTCGCAGGTATTCGTGGCCGATGCCTATGTCATGAAGTCTTTCAGTGAAGGTATCAACAACGATGATTTGTCGTACGGCCTGACGCTGGAATTCCCCAATGACCGCTGGAATGTCAAGGCAAAATACCAGGAAATCCAGGAGAACTTCAATCCGGCGCTCGGTTTTGTCAATCGCTCCGGCATCAGGCTCTACGAGGGTGATTTACGCTACCGGATCAGGCCGAAAAACAACCGCTTGCTCAGGACCGTCAACTGGGGTTTTATGTCGTCGTTCAAGACGACAACGGATAACAAGCTTGAGAGCGGCCGGGTTTATATGCGGGTTTTTGACCTGGAGAGTCATGACGGCGATCAGCTTCAACTCTGGGGGAACTGGCAGCGCGAAACCCTGTTTGACCCCTTTGAAATCCAACCCGGCGTGATCATTCCCCCGGGTGACTACGATTTCTACTATGGATGGTCCAAGCTGTCCACGTCGGCCCACCGGCCTGTTTCCGTTGAAGTAAAGGCTAAATTCGGTGAATTCTATAATGGTGATCTCATTGACGTGCAGACGTTATTGCGCTGGCGGCCGGCGCCTAATTTTTTCATCACCCTGGAACGCCATGTCTTCGACGTCGACCTGCCGGCAGGCGATTTCGAGTTTGAGATCAACCGCGCCCGCTTCAACATCAACTTCACGCCGACCTTGTCCTGGACCAATTACCTGCAGCAGGAGTCCGAGACCCATTTCATGACGCTGCAGAGCCAGTTGCGCTGGATCATCGTCCCGGGCAATGAACTGACAGTGACGCTCAACCACGACTGGGCCAGGGACAACGGGTCGTACAAGCGCACCGAGGCTGATTTATTTGCACGGCTGGTGTGGACGCACCGGTTTTAGCCCGGGTTTCCCGTCAGGTCCGAACCCTGTTTGAACGCCTTTATTATTGGTGGCTGAGGCTGGCGTACATACTGCTGCCGGTATCGCCTGCCGGTTCAGGTACTGCATTGATGCCGGCCCCGGCTAAAGCATCCAGGAGCGCATTACAGGCATCGGGGAAGTCCTTATGAATATCCTCATTAATGTATGGGTCAATTGCCACCAGGATGCACGAACTCGAAGGAAACAGGTGTTGAACGATTTGTACATAATCCTGTAGCGCTTCGGTGTTATCCCTGGCCTGGATCAAGACATGGCCGATTGTGATGATGCAATTTGAGCGGGAAAAATCCCTGGATTCCAGCAGGTTTCGCAGCTTGTCGATCTCAAAATAACCCTGAAAATTATATCCGACAGGTAAATATCCGTATAACAGGTTTGTCAGGTAAATCATGTTCTTGGCATGATCGTATCCGATAAAATCAATGTCGCCGGGGTTCTTGTTGTACCTGGAATGCAGGTAATCCTGTACTACCCATGAGAACAAGCCGGGTCCGCAACCCAGATCCAGGTGGGTTATTTTCTTTTTCGCAGGATTAAAGCCCAGGATGGTCAGGGCTTCATCAAGTCTGGCCCTGTAGTGGTCGTAGCGGAAGTGCTTTTCACCGGACTCGGTGATGAACCTGCTGGTAAACCCTATCGCTTCCTGTAGCGAGACGTTTCCGGGTATTACATGGTCGGCGGGCGCCTTCATGCCGAACCTGCGCCTTATCCTGTTGAAACTCTGTATGTAGTGCTCTCTTATTTGCATTTTAACCTCCTGCCATGGTCAGTAACTGGCTTGCAGTGAAAACTGCAAGCGGAATTCATTCGGGGCCGGCGAGCGGTGCATCGGGGCCAGGGAGTAGGCCGCCGACAGGTCGTAGTTGAACAACCTGAATGCGCCCCTGATGCGGGTTGCCAGGTCGATCTGGCGACCCGAAGGGACCAGGTTCGAGCGTAACTGCTCCAGCATGACCGCACCGTTTCTCCGGCGGCCGGTGGGCACGACCAGGGTGGCGTTCCCGGATTCGACGCGTAACGGCTGGCTGATTGAAAACAGGACGGCAGTCTTGCCGGCCAGTTGCCGTTTCGCATTAATGTTGAAGGCGCTGGTGACCAGGGGGCTGATGGTATCGATGATGCCTGCGCCGCGGAAGCGGGGCACCGCATAGCCCAGTTGCAGGTCGGCCTGCACCTGCCAGCCGTAAAGCGTGTCCCGGGCGGTCAATGTGCTGTAACTGATCAAGGTGCTGACGTCGCCGAACGCACCGTAGGGCCGGGTGCCGAGCAGGCTACCCTGTTCGAACAGGGAGCCTGTTTGCAGCGACACGCGCGGCGACAGCAAGGGCCAGGCAAGATCCGCGCCGGTGACGGTCGGACGGCCCGGACGGGTCAATGAAGCATAGGTGCGCAGCGCGCTACGGTCCAGAGGCAGGGTGGCGGCTATGGCGTTATCGGCTATGGTAAGCAGGCCGGCCCGGCTGCCGAGGCCGTTGTCGAGGTATTGAACGGGGCCGGTTGTCATGAAACCGGGACGGTATAGCGTGCCGGGCGTAACCAGTGCAGATTGCCGGGACAGGCGTTCCAGGGGCATGAAGAATGGTGCATTCAGCGCATCGAGGGCGGCAATCTCCCGGCCGGACATAGCCAGGGACAAGGCATCACCGAAAGGCGCGCCGAGGTTGACCTGCGTATCGATTAACAGTGCGCTGCTCGTATCGCTGAGAGTTACGCGCAGTTCGCCCACCGGCGAGGTGGCGGCGTCGAGGTCAACCAGTCCCTGGCCGTAGATGCTTGAGTCGGCAAACAGGCCGGTTTTGTCGGCGGTGGCAAACAGGCGCGTAACGAGTTCCTCGCTGGAGAGTTGATCGCGGAACATTTGTTGTATGAGTGCCAGGCTGCCGGTGATGAAAGCGGCGCTGGTTGATGTGCCGTGGCTGTGCCGAATATCGTGCACGGTTTCGCCTTCGTGCAAGCCGCTATAGAGTATCGGTTTACCGGACGAGGGTGCGGCGATACAGAAATCAGCGGCCAGGCCGCACTGGTTAGAAAGCTGGCCTATGGTGCCGTCTTCGTGTACGGCCATGGCAGCGACGTAGTGGCCTTTCAGTTCCGGCACGAAGTGGGGTAGGGCGGCGCTTGAGGACGGATGAGGGTAGGAATTATTGCCGGCGCTTCTGACAAGGATGATTTTGTCCTCATGGTCGGTTTGCGTGTACGCGCTGATAATCTCGTTTTCCAGGCTGATAAGGTTGGGGTCGTATTCGTCTGCTCGGTCCGGGTTACCAAAACTCATGTTTATAATGCGGATGTTTTCGGAGCGGGCGGTGTTCATTATCTCGGCAGTGTATGGGCCGGCTTGGATTTTGCCGGTGTCTTTGTCTTCGGGCACGGTGAAAACTTGTAGTTGTACCGCGACAGCGATCCCGGGGAAGTTGTACTGGTTATCGGTGAGCTGGCTGTTGGCTAGGATGGTGCTGGCAACGGCAGCGCCGTGGGAGAATATATGAATATCGGGGTCGTAGGTGGTGGTCGACTCCTTTGTTGCTCCGCCGTAGAAACGTTCGGTCACGTCCGTGTCAGCCAGGCCCGGGTGCCGGAGGTCAATGCCGTCGTCTATCATTCCGATCTTCAGATCTGCACCGGGCCGCGTGTCATCGCCATATACCAGGCGCAGGTTGGACCAGGCTTCGGCCAGTTTCGATTCGCGCCCATAAAAATGGCGGTTATAAGCCGTATCGGCTTCGTATACGGCAACCAGGTCTGCTTTCAGGGCATTGAATCGTTCCAGGGTGATGCAGCCGTGGTCCCGGGTATCGATCTCGCACGGATCGGGGGACGGTTCTTCGGGGGATGTCACAGGGTCCGGCTCCGGCGCCGGGTCCGGTACAGGCTGGTTGCAGGCAACCAGTGCCAGGAGGCTGAGTACCAGGGCAATGATTTGTTTCATAACCGCGGCCTCGTTCATTGATCCGGTCAGAAGCAACTGCAATGCTGGCCGCCAGGTCCTGGACCCAGTCGGATGCAGCACCAGGATGCGGTGCCGCCACACATGCCTGTTCCCCAATAGCTATAACCTGAAGGACAACCGGGAGAGGGTGTCGGCGGTGGAGGTGGTGGAGGATCATCAACTCCGCCACAATCCTTCGTCCCGCTCACGGTCTGACTAGACGCAGGCGGTGTCCCGGGAGTGCAACCTGCCGGCGATGCCGTGACGGGGCGGGTCTGCGTAACCGTTTCATCGTCGCAGTAACCGCCGGCTGAGGGCGACCAGGCGCCGGTGCTATAGGTGCACGGTGTAGTGCATACGGTATCACCGGACACGGTCTGGCTGGATGCGGGAGGAGTGCCGCCTTCGCATGAGGACGTTACCAGGGTAACGGTACGGGACTGCGAAATCCTGTCGGTGGTGCATCTACCTGCAGCGCTGGGTGTCCAGGCACCGGTAGTCCATCGGCAGGTCGGCAGTGAGCAATCAGTATCGCCGGATACGGTCTGGCTGGATGCGGGGCGCGTGCCGCCGGCACAGGGTTGGTTGACAACGGTCACGCTGCGGGTCTGGCTTATCCTGTCGGTGGTGCATCTGCCTGCGGCGCTGGGCGTCCAGGGGCCGGTGGTGTACCGGCAGGTGGGCGGCGGGCAGTAATTTGTGCCATGAACAGTGCGCGTTTCGACACTGCAATCGGACAGGGTGCGCCGCTGCGTCAGCTGGTCGCTGGTGCAATAGCCGGATTGTGAAGGAGTCCAGCTTGTCGGGGTACATACGGTAGGGCAGTCCCTGGTGCCGGTGACCTGGCGCGTGGACGTGGAGCAGTCGGCTTCGCGGCGGGTCTGGGTAAAGGTATCGCCCAGGCACACGGTTGATGCGGCAGGTGTCCAGTCCTGGATTGTGCAACTGTCGCAGTTTTCAGTGCCCGTCGCGGCGCGGCTATCGGTGGAACAATCGCCGGAAGTGAGTGTCTGGGTGAAATTCGTACCCTGGCAGATATCGCCCGTTGCGGGGGACCAGTCGGTGACAGGGCAGGTTGCATCGCACTGCATTGTGCCTGTTGCCGCCTGTGCTTCCGTGCTGCAATCGCCAAGGGTGCGGGTCTGGTCAAAAATGTCGCCGGCACACACGGTATCGGTCCCTGGGGACCAATCGGTAACGGTACAGCTGTTACCAGGGGGAGGATTAATGGCCGGTGTGCCGGCGAAACACGCAGAGGGTGAACATTGGGCAAGGAGAACAGGCTCCGTGCAGGTAAACGGAATGCCGGTATCCCATGCGGCAGTATCGTCGCAGATGCATGCGTGCAGGTCGGGCTCGCTGTCTATCTTGCTGAGAAACGAACAGAAACTGTTTCCGCTTTTCAGGTTGATGGGGAACCCGCCGGCAGTGCGCTCACTCCATAACTTGATCGCTTTGGGCGTGGTTTTACTGTGCCCGTCCGGCCGATGCCGGCGCACGATACTGGGACTGTCATCAGGCCACAGAATCATCGCGTTGGTATTTCCGGGCATACCCCCGCCGAACTTACCTTCGTCGCCGTATTCACTGGTTCGCAGGGTATGTTTGTCTATCGGGTCTGCATAACAAATGGTAATTAAGGTCAAAAAAACTAAAAGTGTACGAGTCATTGTATTAAAACCTGCAATCCATTACATTGAGTTGCTGATAATAGACCTGTTGCAAACCAATGTAAAGATTTTTTTTACCGGTTTGATAACCGGTAGGAAAAAACTGCCGGGGGAGACGGGTTCATCACGGAAAGTCCTGGCCTGCAGAGACAGCAGGATATAAATCAGCTATAATCCGAACCCTTTTCAGATCCGCCGCGCGCCGCATGCCGCGCGGCGATGGCCTTTGCCGGAAGTGCATAAGGCGTTTAATGTTATTGAAGGAATAGCCCGGGAGAAACAAAAAGAATGAGTGTACCTGTCGTCCCCAAAGCAGGGGTCATATTCAAATCCTACGAGCCGCTGGCATCCATGCAGAAGTACGCCCGGCAGACCGAGGCATCCAGCCTGATGGGCGGGTTCTGGATTGCCGAGGCCTACCACTGGTTCCGCCAGTACGGGCTGGAAGCCCGCGGCTGTTTTACCACGCTGGCGGCGGTCAGTGTGGCGACCGGCAAAATTCCCATCGGGCTTGGTATCACATCACCCTACATGCGCCATCCCACCATACAGGCGTCCGAGGCGGCGGCGATAGACGAGTTGTCCGGCGGCCGTTTCATCATGGGCATCGGCGTGGGCAAGGTGGGTATCGAGTACCTGGAATATGACATCGAGAAACTGCGGCCGGTCGGGGTACACCATGAATCCATGGAGATCATGCGCAAGGTCTTCTCCGGGGAAGCCTACGAATACAAGGGCAAATACTATGAATCGTCCATGCCGGCATACGACCGGGCCGGCGCTGGCCTGCGCACCGGAATACCCATCTACGTGGGCGCCACCGGGCCGTTCATGCAGAGGCTGTGCGGCAGCGAAAGCGACGGCATGTTGCTGGCGGGGCTGACGTCACCCCCCTTCGTTAAATATGCCCGCGACAACATGGACGCAGGCGCGGCAAAGGCAGGACGCACCTTGCCGGCGGACTTCCCGGTGGGAGGCGTGATCCTCTGTTCCTGCTCCCGGGACGGCGACAAGGCGCGGGATGCGACCCGGCCGTATACGGGAACCTACGTGGTGAACAAGATCAGGAATATCAAGAACGACATCATCCTGGCCGGTTCAGGACTGCCCGATTCGGCCTGGGAGCCGTTTCGCCAGGCCATCGCGGACGGTACCCAGGACAACGTCACCCAGTACGTGACCGATGAGATGATGCGCAAGTTTACCGTTATCTCCGGCACGCCGGAGGACTGTCTCGAGATCACCCAGGAACTGGTGGATGCGGGGCTGAACCTGCCGTTGCTGGAAGTGGTCGGCGCCAACGAGGCCGATAACCTGGAAACCATCCGGCTGATGGGAGAGGAGGTCGTGCCTAATCTCAGGCCTGCGCAGTGATGAGGAGATAACGATGAAACTAGCGACATTTGATATCAATAGCAGCGGGAAACGCACCATCGGGGTGTACCATAACGGCGCCTACGTGGACCTCGTAGTTCTTTCCGGCGGGTTGTTGCCGGCGGACATGATCGAATTTATCAAGGGAGGCAAGCCCATCATGGACCAGGCCCGCAGCCTGCTGGCCGGAGTCGGGGGCAGCGCCGGCGCGTATGTTTACTCTCCGGATCAAGTCACCCTGCAGTCACCGGTGCCGTTGCCGGGCAAGATAGTGCATACCTCCTGCAATTTCGACTCCCACCTGGAGGAACTGACGACCTGGAACGATCCGGAATGGGAGTCCCACAACTGGGGTGAGTTTCACTTCGAACACCCGACCGGCTTCCTGGAAGCGCCGTCGTCCGTGGTGCCCAGCGGCGCCGGGGTCGAGATACCGGTGTTCACGAAACAACTGGATTACGAGATCGAGATCGCCATCATCATCGGCAGGGAGGCCTACAAGGTCGGTGTCGATGAAGCCTTCAAATACGTGGCGGGTTACACCATCTTCAATGACCTGTCCGCCCGGGACATCCAGGCCCGGGAGCACTCCAACAAGGTGATCCTGATGGGGAAGAGCTTCAAGGGCTCCTGTCCCCTGGGCCCCTGGCTGGTCACCCTGGATGAACTGGACGACCCCCACGACCTGGAGATGAAACTGCGCGTCAACGGCGAAGTGCGCCAGGATGCCAATACCGGCCAGATGCACTACAAGACCGCGGAACTGGTGTCCTGGTGGTCGCACATGGGCCTGTATCCCGGCGATGTCATCACCAGCGGCAGTCCCCCGGGCGTCGCAGCCGGCATGGATAAACCCAGGTGGCTGCAGCCGGGCGACACGGTGGACGCGACCATCGCAAAACTGGGTACTTTGACGACCAGGATTATATAATTCCAAATTTGGGGTCAGAGTAAAAACTCATAACTGGTATTGCCCATGTCTGAGATTACGAATATGAGTTTTTACTCTGACCCCAAATATGCCAAATATGATATTAAACATACAAGGTTTGAAGAATGAATGCTGAAGTGAATCAAGAACTGGTAGCCCGGGCTATCGAGCACGTCGACCGGCAGCGCCTGGTGAAACTGGTGATGGACCTGGTGGACATCCCCAGTCCGACCGGCGAGGAGGAGGGCGTTGCCCGCGCCCTGTACGAGATTTTCGGCTCGGCCGGTTTCGACGCCACGCTGCAACCCATCGGCGACGACCGCTATAACGCCATCGGCCGGCTGCAGGGGCAGGGCGGCGGCAAGTCGCTCATGTTCAACGGCCATCTGGATACCTCGTTCGGCCCGGAACAGGCCCATCGCGGCATCGGCTACCAGTGCAAGGCCACGCTGGTGGACAACGAATGGATTTATGGCATGGGCTCGTTCAACATGAAGAGCGCCATGGGGACGTATATCGTCGCCACGGAGGCGATCCGCAAGGCCGGCATCGAGCTGGCCGGCGACGTGGTGATCGCCGGGGTGGCCGGCGAGATAGAGAAAGCGCCGGTGAACGACTTCGAGGGCAGGCAGTACCAGGGCTACGGCGTCGGCACGAAGTTTGCAATTACCCACGGCGCAGTGGCCGATTACTGCATCCTGGGCGAACCCACCAACATGATGCTGATCCCGCGCCACTGCGGCACCACCTGGATGAAGATCACCGTGCCGGGCCGCCTGATCCATACCGCCTGGTCCAAGGTCGAGACCAACGCCATCAACAAATCCAGGAAGGTCCTGGACGCCGTACACGAGTGGATCCCGGGTTATTGCGAACGCAACCGGGTGGGCGATTTCCAGCCACGGGTGAACGTCTCCGCCATCGAGGGCGGCTGGCCCTGGCGCGGCGCCAGGACCCCGGACAACTGCTGCATCTACATCGACGTCAGGACCATACCGGGCGTGATGCCGGTCCAGGTGTATAACGAGGTGCGCGGCGTCATCGCGGACGCGGTCAGCGCCAACGAAGAACTGACCGGCACCAAGGTGGAAATCTTCCTGTCGGCGCCCGGCACTTCCATACCGGACGACAACGAACTGGTGCAGACCGTCATCCAGGCGCACACCGACCAGTTGGGCGAGCCGCCGCAGATGGGGATGGAAACCTGGTACAGCGATGCGGCGCACATGAACCGCTACGGCATACCCACGGTGAACTACGGCTCGGCCGGTCGCATCCGCACCACCGGCGGCGGCGGTTTCTCCACCTCCCAGGGCGAAGCGGTTCACATCGGCGACATGCTGGATATCATCAAGGTCTACATCCAGGCCATCCTGATGATCTGCGGCGTTGCGAGGTGAATGAATCAACATCGATGTTAAACAATCCTGATGAAGTCCTGTCATGGTCCCGTTCTGATATACGGGAGTTGATGGAACGCGCCGCGGCGCTGCGCGATGAAGGCCACGGCCGGGTTGTTACCTACTCCCCCAAGGTGTTTATCCCGCTGACGAAACTGTGCCGCGACGTGTGCCACTACTGCACCTTCGCGCAACCGCCGCGGGCCGGGCAGCGGGCGTACATGAATACGGAAGAAGTCCTGGCCATCGCCCGGGCCGGCGCCGAGGCGGGTTGCCACGAGGCCCTGTTTACCCTGGGGGACAAACCGGAAGCGCGTTACAAGGCAGCCAGGAATGAACTGGAGCAACTGGGCCACGCCTCGACCCTGTCCTACCTGCGCGAGGCGGCGCAGCGGGTGCTGGACGAGACCGGCCTGCTGCCGCACATGAACCCGGGCGTGATGAGCCTGTCCGAACTTGAGGACCTGCGCACGGTGTCAGTATCCCAGGGCCTGATGCTGGAAAGCAGTTCAGCGCGCTTGTGCGAAAAAGGCGGCCCTCATCACGGTTCCCCGGACAAGCGGCCGCAGGTGCGCCTTGACAGCATCGCCGCGGCAGGCGCGGCGCGGGTGCCGTTTACCTCCGGCATCCTCATAGGCATAGGCGAGACCCGCCGGGAACGCCTGGAAGCCCTGCTGGCCCTGAAGGACCTGCACGATACCCACGGGCATATCCAGGAGATCATCATCCAGAACTTCCGGCGCAAGCCCGGCACGAAGATGCACGCTGCCCCGGAACCGGCGCTGGAAGAGTTGCTCTGGTCCATCGCCATGGCGCGCATCATCTTCGGCCCGCACATGAACGTACAGGCGCCGCCCAACCTGACCCTGGACGAGTCGTTACCGGACCTCATCCACGCCGGGATCAACGACTGGGGCGGCGTCTCGCCCGTGACGCCGGACCACGTCAACCCGGAAGCGGCCTGGCCGCACCTTGATAAGCTGCGCGCCGCAACGGAGGCGACTGGCAAGACCCTGGCGCCGAGACTGCCGGTTTACCCGGAGTACATAGAAAAGCGGGACACCTGGATCGACCCGGCCCTGCACACCCCGGTGATACGAAAGATCGACGCCGCCGGCTATGCCCGTTCGGGTGACTGGTCGCCGGGAGGCGTGGGACATTGGCCGGAACCGGGTAAACACCTGAACGGTGGAGGAACACAACGCACAACGGACAGCCCCTTGGCGTCACTGACGGACAAGGCCATGGCCGGCGTGCGTCTTGATGAGAACGAAATCGCCAGCCTGTTCAATGCCCGGGCCGCCGATGAAACACTCGTCATCCGGGCCGCCGACGACCTGCGCCGCACGGTGAACGGCGACACGGTCAGCTACGTGGTCAACCGGAATATTAACTACACCAACATCTGCTATTTCGGCTGCGGTTTCTGCGCCTTCTCCAAGGGGCGCGTGGCCGAGAACCTGCGCGAACGGGGCTACGACCTGCCCCTGGCGGAAGTCCAGGCGCGTGTGTCAGAAGCCTGGCAGCGGGGCGCGACCGAGGTCTGCCTGCAAGGGGGCATACACCCGGATTACACCGGCGAGACCTATCTTTCAATCGTCCGGGCGGTGAAGCAGGCCCAGCCGGACATGCACGTACATGCGTTCTCGCCGCTGGAGATCAGGCAGGGGGCAGAGACCCTGGGGCTGCCGCTCAGGGACTATCTCAAGGAGTTGAAGCAAGCGGGCCTCGGGACACTGCCCGGCACCGCAGCGGAAATCCTGGACGATGAGATCCGGCAGATCATCTGCCCGGACAAGCTGAACACGGAACAGTGGCTGGAGGTCATGCGCACCGCCCACTCGCTGGGCCTTAACTCCACGTCCACGATCATGTTCGGACACGTGGACGGGCCGCTCAACTGGGCGCGGCATTTGCTGCGTATCCGCGACCTGCAGGAAGAGACGGGCGGCTTTACCGAGTTTGTACCGCTGCCCTTCGTACACATGGAAGCGCCCATGTACCGCAAGGGCAGGGCGCGCAAGGGGCCCACCTTCCGCGAAGCCCTGCTGATGCACGCGGTCGCCAGGCTGGTGCTGCATCCGCATATCACCAACATACAGGCCTCCTGGGTAAAGCTGGGCATGGACGGTATCAAGGCCTGCCTGGATGCGGGCGTCAACGACCTGGGCGGCACCCTGATGAACGAGAGCATCAGCCGCGCCGCGGGCGCCTCCCACGGCCAGGAGTTCACCGCCGCGGGCATGCGCGAGCTGATCACGGCCGCGGGCAAGGTACCGCAACGGCGCACCACCCGTTACGAGTTTATCAATGAGACCGGCGACCCGGTTCACCTGCCCCCCATGACGCAAGAACGCCATATCAAAGCTACAGCATAAAAGAGATATTCCCCTGCGCCTGGTCCGCATCGATCAGGTTGACCTGCTTCACCTCGATAAGCCAACCGCCGTCATCCTGGCGCTGCAGCACGTAACCGCCCATGCAGGCGAGCGTGCCATGTTCTCCTTTCCGGTAAGTATGAATGGTCAGGTTCGTGCGTAGCCGAAGTTCTGTCTCACCGACGGCCCAGATCTCGATATTGCTTAAGGAATGCCGGGTGCGGGTGGGCGGTAGCTGCGAGAAGGCAAACCCCGTACGGAACCGGGCGATCTTGTCTTCCAGGCGGCGCCGGTCCTGTATCTCCCAGGTGATTGTGCCTCCGGGATTGTGGGGCGCCGGATCACTGGGGATCCAGTAAATGCACTGATCCTGGAACAGGCCGAGCCACTCCTCGAACCGGCCCTCATCCAGCAGGCGGCACTCGCGGTTGAGCAGAGCGTTGATTTCATGGTGGAGTTCCAATGAAACGGGCGGTCCCGGGTTACTCCATTCCTTCGCTATCCGGTACAGGCGCTGGTAGTACTCGGAAGTAACATAGGCAGACGGCCCCGGCTGTTGTTGCAGTAATTCCCTGCTCATAAGTTCTCCCGGCGCTGGTCACTCCCTGCATCCTGGCTCATCAGCCGCTTCCATTCCCGGTAAAAGGTGCGCATGGTGATGTCGCTGGTGACCGGCGCCCGGGTGCCGTCGATCTCGGCCACTTCCCGGTCGCTGTGCAGGTGGCGGCTGCAATCCACCCATTCGGCCTCGGGGATACCGAGACCAGTCTGGCACGACTCGAAGTTCTCCACGTCATCCACCTCGCCGAACATGGGAAAATCCTCCTGGGTGCGCATGCGCATCGCGTTCACCTCGTCCGGCAGGTTGGAGACGGTGGTGGCAAACCAGTAGAGATCGGTCCCGGTCACGCCCAGTGGGTCGACCAACTGTATCTGGTTGCCGATCAATAACAGGTTCGGGAACACGGTCAGGTTAAGGCCGGCGCCCACCGCCAGTTCGAGCAGCCGTTTTGCCTCGGTTTCGCCGTATTTCTCCGGCAGGGACCGCTCCAGGTGCTCCCGTCCCGGCTGCGGGCGCTGCTGCTCCCAGGCGGAAACCTTGTGCATCTCGGGGCGCTGGTCCAGGTAGTAGTGCCCGTTGCGGAACGCCTTCACGAACATGTCGCTCGCGTCCGGATCGGCCGCGAAGTACTGCATGTCCTTGTCCCCGTAGCGGGATGCCGCCATCATCAGCAGGGAGCGGTGGGAATAGGCCGGGTGGTAGCCGTCCCCCTGGTTGTCGGTGACGAATTTCCAGTTGGCGGCAATGCGGTAACGCTGGGTGCCGCTCACCTCTACTTCTCCGCCGCCGTAGCGGTCCAGCCAGTCGTCGATGACTTTCCGGGCGCCGGACAGGTATTCTTCCAGAGCCGGTTGTCCGGGATTGAGACAGGCGAAGATAAAACCGCGGTAGGCGCTGACCCGCGGCACCCTCACCAGGTCGAACTTACCGCTTCCCCGGTCAGCGTCGTAGGCATAGTCCAGGGGCACGGACACGGAGCGGCCCGCATGATCGTAAGACCAGGAGTGATAGGGACAGACAAATACCTTGCAGCTTCCCTTGTCCTCACGGCACACCTTCGCGCCGCGGTGCGCGCAGCGGTTAAACAGGACGTGGATAGCGGCATCCCTGTCGCGGGTGATGATCACCGGTCGGCCGCCGAAATGGCGGGTGACAAAATCGCCCGGCGCAGGGATTTCACTCTCGTGGCCGACGAACACCCAGGTGCGGGCGAAGATATTGTGCATCTCGCGCCGGAACAGCGCCTCACTGGTATAAACCGAACGGTGGACGCGGCCTTCCTGGATGAGGTAGTCCCAGTCAGCGGCGGCACCGGCGCTCACGGCAGAGATTTTATGCGTATCCATTCCCGAACCTGGTCAGTGCATGTCGAAAGATTCCTGTGCTACGACAGGCGGAAAATCATGAGTACAACGTAGCATAATCGGTGGGAAAGGTCACGATACGACTGAAAGCGGCTACCATGCATACCTTATCATTAGAATTCTTATTAAATTGGCTCCAAATTTGACAAAGCACCGGTCCAGCCATTCGTCAATGACTTTCCGGGCGCCGGCTGCCAGTTGCGGTGAATAGAGGTATTATTCACCGCACATTATGCGGTGATATCTTGTTCCTGCGCTGAATAGTGATTATAATCACCGTAAATTGTGCGGTGATTAGCATGTGGATACACGAACATCAGACTTGGCCGGACTTTACCTGGAATGTTGAAACGCTTGCTTCCGGGCTGGCCGATTTGCGCCATCGCCAGGGCCGTTTACTTGGACGAATGGAAGGGCTTGGCTTTGAGTTAAAGCAGGAAGCTACACTCAGTGTGCTGACCAGCGATGTAGTTAAGTCCTCGGCGATTGAAGGGGAGAACCTGGATCCTGAAGAGGTGCGCTCATCTATTGCCCGCCGTCTGGGTATTGATACAGGCGGGCTCATTCCCGCCGGGCGCGATGTGGAAGGCATTGTCGAAATGATGCTCGATGCGACGCAGGGCTTTTCCAGGCAACTGACCAGGGAACGCCTGTTCGACTGGCATGCTGCGTTGTTTCCAACCGGCCGCAGCGCTATGCGGCGCATTATCGTGGGTAGCTGGCGTACTCCTGATGCCGGCCCCATGCAGGTTGTTTCCGGTCATATTGGCCGCGAGAAAGTGCATTTTGAAGCGCTGGGCGCTGAGCAACTCGAAGCTGAAATGGCTGCCTTCCTGGCATGGTTTGAGAAACAGGGCGATATCGACCCGGTTCTCAAGGCAGGTATCTCCCACCTGTGGTTTGTGACCATCCATCCCTTTGAAGATGGCAATGGCCGTATCGGCAGGGCAATCGCCGACATGGCGCTGGCGCGAGCCGACGGCTCGCCGGATCGTTTTTACAGCCTCTCCTCGCAGTTTGAGGCCGAGCGGAAAGATTATTACGCTCAACTGGAAAGACAGCAACGCAGTACGCCGGAGATCACCGGCTGGCTGGCATGGTTCCTGGGGTGTCTGGGACGGGCCATAACCAGTGCGGAACAAACGCTGGATAATGTCCTGTTCAAAGCACTGCTATGGGACAGGATCAACCGAAATCCCGTCAACGAACGTCAACGCCTCGTCATCAACCGCATGCTGAAAGATGGCTTTGAAGGCTACATGAACACATCCAAATATGCCGGGATGGCCAAGTGCTCGAACGATACGGCGCTACGGGATATCCAGGATTTGAAGGTGCGCAGGATTTTCATCCAGAACCCGGGTGGCGGCCGCAGCACCAGTTACCGGTTGCCGGACAGGGATGAAAAAGACATATAACGGCTCATGCCATTGCGGCAAGGTACGGTTTGAAGCAGATATGGACCTTGATCATGTCAGGGTGTGTGACTGCACGGTTTGCAAGAAACGTGGTGCGCTGAACCACCGGGTTGAGGAGAAGGATATTCAAATATTCACACCCCTGGATGAATTAATTCAATACAAATGGCACACGATGACAGCGACTGATTACATCTGCCCCGTATGTGGCATTTTGCCGTTTCGCCATCCACGTGATAAACCGGAAATATGGACAGTGAATGTCCGGTGCCTGGATGGCGTTGACCTGGATTCAATACCTGTCAAGCAGGTATATGGGAGTACGCTGGATTAGTAATTGTTGTCATAAAATCGACTGAACGCCAACCTTCTGATACGCTAAGGATTAATCACGTGCAGACAAATACCGAAGGGGGCATAGTATGGCAAAACATGTTGTTATTGCAGGTGGGGGCACCGCCGGCATTACGGTCGCCGCGAGCCTGGCGCGCCAGGTAAAAAACAGTGAAGTAGATATTACCGTAATCGAACCGTCCGCCGATCATTACTATCAGCCCGCCTTTACACTGGTTGGCGCGGGCACATACAGCCTTGAAAAAACCCGGAGAGATGTAAAGAAACTGATCCCGCCAAAGGTAAACTGGATGAGGGATTCGGTAACCGGATTTGAAGCGGAAAATAACACACTCAAGGTCGGATCAGGGGCAACTGTCAGTTACGACTACCTGGTTGTATGTCCCGGTCTCGAATTAAACTGGGAAAAAATTCAAGGAGCGGAAGAAGCATTGGGACAGAACGGCGTATCCAGCAACTACTCGCCTACACATGCGGAATACACCTGGGAGGGGATCAAAAACCTCAAACCGGGTTCAAAGGCCTTGTTCACCCAGGCCCCCCTGCCGTTTAAATGCCCTGGCGCACCCCAGAAAATTGCCTATTTGGCGGCGGACCATTTACGCAACAAGGGGATATTGAAAGATTGCGAATTACACTTTCTGACCCACGCCCCGGGGATGTTTGCCGTACCCCTGTTTGCTGCGGAACTGAAGGACGTGGCAGCGCGTTATGGTATCCATGTTCACTTTCAACATAACCTGGTCGCAGTGGATGGGCAACAAAAAAACGCCACGTTCGAGGTAGCAGGAGGTGATCTGAAAGGCAAATCAGTCACTATGGATTTTGACATTCTTCACATGACCCCGCCGCAATCACCGCCGGAGGTGATAAAGACGAGCGTGCTGGCGAACGAGGGTGGGTTTGTCGACCTGAATCAAAACACCATGCAACACACCAGGTTTCCCAATGTATTTGGTCTTGGTGACGCAGGTTCTACCCCGAATTCGAAAACCGCAGCTGCAGTTCGTAAACAGGCCCCTATCGTGGTGAAAAACCTGTTGACGCTCATCAATGGCGGCGAACTGGACACAGGTTACGACGGTTATGCTTCCTGTCCTTTAACCACGGCATACGGGAAAGTGATCATGGCTGAATTTTGTTACGGGGGAAAAGTCACACCGACGTTCCCGCTGGACCCGCGCAAGGAGCGCTGGAGTTACTGGTGGATCAAAACAACCGGCCTGCCGGTATTCTACTGGAATTATATGCTGAAGGGCTACGAGTGGTTTTTAAAGCACGATACGGATTTCGTTGAACCGGTAGGCAAAAAGGCATAATAATCAATTTAATTAAGTTGATTAATTTTAAGGCTTCAAAATGAAGTTATTCCTTGGTCTTCATAAGAAATCAATCATATTTTTGAGGATAAATAATGGAAACCTACAGTTCAACCGATGCCAAACGGGAGTTTGGCGAAGTGCTTACCAAATCACAACGAGGGCCGGTGAGTGTCACTCGTAATGGCAAACCTATCGCGGTGGTCCTATCCAACGTTGATTATGAAGAAATGAAGTTACAGGCATTGAGAGCCAAACTCATCAGGGGACAAAACAGCCCCGTCGTGGAAAACTGGAACACAGACGAGTTTTTAGCCAGGGCAAGAAAACGCGTCAGTGAGCAGTAAACGCAACTTCCAGGTACAGGCTCACACCGAAGGCCGACAGGGATTTGACGCATAAATTTTTCGGGGTCAGGTCGCACAATGCACATCATTGCGCTGAAGGGGCGTGTCACGGGTGCTCAATGTGCGATCTGCCCCTGTCTTACATCTCACATAAATAAATTCTTGAAAATTACCTTACAAGGTATATTATATAAGGTAATAATGATTGATGCTGGAATTGAAAAAGAAATTGCCAGCCGCTTTTTACCGCTCACTATCGGACACAGAGCCGGTACGTGATTGGATTAAAGCGCTGGATGCGAAAGATCAAAAATTAATCGGACAGGATATTGCAACACTCGAATTCTGTTGGCCGGTGGCCCAGCCAAAGTGCAAACCCGTTAAGGGTAGAAAAGGGCTTTGGGAAATCCGTTCGAACATTTCGAGTAAACGTATTGCACGAATTCTTTTCTGCATCCATGACAGTGAGATGGTATTGCTGCATGGATTCGTGAAAAAGAGTCAGAAGACTCTGGAAAAAGACTTGAATCTTGCAATGTCGCGTATGAAAGAAGTAAAGAAAAATGACTGAGAAGAAAAATCCACGTATCGGCTCAAGCGCTGATGATCTGTGGCAAGAGCTTGGCATTCTCGAGGACATCACAGCGACTGCGATAAAGCGCACCATCGCGATGCAAATCGAAAATGAAATGTCTACACAGAAAATCTCAAAAGCAGAAATGGCGCGCAGGATGAGGACCAGCGCCTCTCAGCTTGAACGTATTCTTGATCCGGATAATCAACGCGTTCAACTCGACTCTCTGATCAAAGCTGCTCATGCCGTGGGTAAAGAGCTTTCCGTATCGCTGCATTAGACTTCGTAGGGCGCTATGTAGAAATTTCCACAGCCCGCTTCCGAAAAACCTCATAACGCACCCCGGCTTTCCGGCAGGCGATCCTGATCCGGTACTCAAACCGGCCTTCCCGGCCATCCGTGTCATAAATCACCACCGCCGGTCGCTTGCCGGTCACGTGACTGTAAAACAGCGCCTGCTGTACGCTGTCCAGGCTGCTGCGCTTATCCAGGCCGCCCTCGTAAACCATCGTGCCGGTCTCACAATCCACTTCCACGTAACCGCGACCGCCGGCAGACGCGTACCCATGACGGGTTTCCGTCTCCCCGTTGACCATGGAACAAAACCAGCGATTGTAATCATCCTCTGATGCCGTCGTGGGTGGCGCCGAGCGGCCTGTTTCTTTCATCGGGGCCAATTGGCTACCCTGTGCAGGATGGCCGGACCGTGCACCATCATGGCAATGCCGCGGCAGTTTACCTGCGTGACAGCCTTCGGAGTTCGTGCGTCCGGGATGTCCCTGGATTGACAGCGCCATCAACGACAACATGCTGAGACCCAACAGCTTCATCAGCAACCTTTTGATACGGGTTGATACCATCACAAGGACCTTTTCAGCAGGATATCGCAGTGTCAGGATTCACATTTCATACTCGAAAATATAACTGACAATATACCATGAAATGGTAGAAATATCAAATAGATACTTTAAGATAAGCTGTTATCAAACGGCGCCAAATCCCGTCCCCAGAACTCCATATTCAATATTGCGTTATACGAGATTTTGTATAAAATAACCTGATGAAGAAATTGTTATTCGCAGGAAGCGCGCTGGCTGACATTCGGAATTTTCCGTTGGAAGTCAGACGGGAGGCAGGTTACCAGCTCAGTCAGGTGCAGTTAGGGTTTGAACCGACTGACTGGAAACCACTTGGCAGTATTGGCCCCGGTGTTCGGGAAATCCGTATTCATAAGCAGAGAGAATTTCGCGTGATTTATATCACCAGATTTCATGAAGCTGTGTATGTATTACATGCGTTTCAAAAGAAGACCAGGAAAATTTCCAGGAAAGATACAGAATTGATCAAGGCTCGTTTAAAAATGATTTCAGAGGTGCGATCGTGAGCAAGAAAGACAGACAAATTATAGAATCCTCCGGCAATGTCTTTGCTGATTTAGGTTTTGAGCGAAATGAGGCTGAAAACCTGTTGGTACGCGCCAGGCTCATGGCAGCGATAAAAGCCTATATCGAATCTGAAGGAATCACGCAACGCGAGGCGGCTGAACGATTCAACGTCGCCCAACCCCGTATCAGCGAAATTTACCGGGGGAAAATAGAGCTGTTTTCTACCGACAATTTGATCAATATGCTTGCCCGGGTAGGGCGGCATGTGGAGATTTCCATAAATGAAGCTGCCTGACCTGAAGTAGCTCAGGATGGAAGGATAGATTTACTAAGACGGATACTGAGGAGGCACCATGACCGATCTCAACATTGACGATTGCATCAACGAGACTTGTCCCTGGTCCGGCAAGCCGGTAACTGTCAGAGCAAATCTGAACTTCTACAGTAGAGATTTGCTATAACGCGCTGACATGGAGCTCTATCCCTTCATTTTTGCGAAGTGATGAAACCAACTCAGAAATATTGCTGAGACGCGGGTTGCCATTGTCACTGAGCATACGCATAAGGCTTTGCGGTTTTTTATCCATCAGCGCGCCGAGTTGTTTAAATCCCAGGGTTGCGTTGACGTAATCGCGCAACAGGGCTTTTGCCACGTCAATTTCATTATCCAATAAACACTCTGCCGCTTGTGTCAGCAAGCCGACACGAAATTCCGGATCGGTTAGCACGCGTTCTTGAATCGTTACTTTAAAATCTCGAGTAAGCGCCATAGTTAGCTACTCCTTCCTCTTGCGGGATTTGTAGGCTTTCCAACGGGCATGTGCCTCTTGAATATCCTGATCTTGCCGCTTCTTGGTGCCTCCACCTAAAAGAATGATTAATTCATTACCGTCTCTGCCATAGTAAATTCGGTATCCCGGGCCGAAATTAACCCGGTACTCGCTGACGCCTTGCCCAACAGGTTTCGCGTTGGAGAAGTTGCCTTGTTCCATGCGTGCGATGGCAGTACGTATTTTCAAGGCCGCTTGAACATTGAGGGACAGGAACCACTTGGCAAATGGATGTGATCCGTCTTGTTCCTCGTATTCGACAATCCTTGGCATAAAGAAAAGATAACATATATGTTATTATTGTCAAACAATGATGCTATCATCTTGTGACATAAACCAGAAGACTATGAAGACGAACATCACCGGATATCACCGACGGATACTGAGGAGACACCATGACCGATCTCAACATTGACGATTGCATCAACGAGACCTGCCCATGGTCCGGCAAGCCGGTCCAGGCCGACTCACTGGCCCTGTACGGCGGTGATTTTGTCGTATTCTGCTATTCGTGAGAAATAGCGTCAAAAAATCACGAACAGAGGACCTGTCCCGCTTCTACCTCGCTCTGGAACGCTTGGAAACAGGCGTTGGCGGGATGCGTAAGCTCTCAAATTGCGACGGCAGGATGAAATGGCCGAAGCGTGGGGTATACTTCTTTTTTGAACCAGGAGAATCCCGTTCTGCTTCAGATAAAAGCCCGCGCGTAGTACGCATCGGCACACATGCACTGACTGCAACTTCCCGCACCAGTCTTTGGAACAGGTTATCCCAGCACCGGGGTGTCGCGGCAACCGGCGGTGGCAACCACAGGGGTTCTATCTTTCGTCTGATAGTGGGAGAGGCGCTGATTGCACGCGATTCCCGCTGTAGTGTTGCCACATGGGGAAAAGGAGCTTCTGCGCCGTCTGATATACGCGCTAACGAGATTGAGCTTGAAAGGAAGGTCAGCGATATAATCAGAGCAATGCCTTTTCTCTGGTTAGAAGTCGACGATCCCCCCGGCCGGGACAGCTTGCGTGGATACATCGAAAGTAACTCCATTGCCTTGCTTAGTAACTACAACCGAACGGTAATCGACCCGCCATCCAGTGAATGGCTGGGGATGCACAGCTCCCGCATGAAAGTTCTAAAATCAGGTCTCTGGAACCAAAATCATGTTGAAGAAACACACGATCCAGGTTTCCTGTCTACCCTTGATGATCTGGTTACCAAACAAGTTGATTCATTGATACATCCCTGAGTAAATCAGACAAGACCAGGCAATCTACTAATAACATGTCACATATTCATCCAGATGCAGATACGAATGCTATTGTTGTAATTCAGTGTGCTGCCAGTAAACAACCGTACACCGGTAATCTGAAGTCAGAGAATGGACAACCGATAATGTTCGTTGCTAATCCTGAAATAGCACCAAAACACTCGCCAGTTGTTTACAAGCGGCCCGATGACCCGGCAAATTCATCGCAGTCATACAGGGATTTAGTCATCGAATATAATCGGGACCCGGCAGACAATCCCTTAAAGCTGCTACCTGCGTGGCAACTTTACAAAAATCCCGTGTACGGGCAACTGGTACGAAAATATGGCGTCAGGAATGTGTATATTCTTTCTGCCGGCTGGGGACTTGTTTCCTCTAACTTTCTTATTCCCAACTACGACATCACATTTTCAAAAAGTGCGGACGCTTACAAGCAACGGCGGTTGCGTGATCGATATTCGGACTTCTCGATGATGTCACAAGATACTTCTTCAAGGATTATCTTTCTGGGAGGGAAAGATTATGTCCGCTTTTTCTGTGATCTGACCTTGCGTGCCGGAACCGAGCGAATTGTATTTTATAACTCTGCAATTTCTCCAGATGCACCTGGATGCAGATTAGTCCCGTTTCCAACTTCCACTCGTATAAACTGGCACTATAAATGTGCCAGGAAACTGGTTGAAGGGGTATCTTTGATTTAAAGGAAATTGTACAAATTGGTCGACACCCTTAGGGTGAGTAGGGCGGATTAAAGGGGAAAGATCACTGGTTCCACAAGCGATATGTAATGATACAAAATGATTGCCGTAATATTCGATATTGACGGAACCCTGGTCGAAAGTTTTCATTTCGACGGAATCACCTACGCCTCAGCGGTAAAAGATGTTCTGGGCGACATTATCATCAAGGATAATTGGAAGCATTACAAAAACGTAACTGACACAGGCATCTTACGGCAAATAATGGATGAGAATAAGATTTGTGAAGAAGGACAAATCGGTAAAGTCCGCTGGAAATTCGGTGAATTGGTCATGCGGCATCTTGAAAACGGTGGTGAATGCCACCCAAAGAAAGGGGCAATTGGCCTGATTGATAAACTTCTATCAGACCAGCGGTATAAAGTTGGATTTGCCACAGGCGGGTGGGGGCATACTGCCGAAATGAACCTTCAGCAGGCAGGATTTAACCTGGAAAATTCTGTCCTGTTTTCGAGCGATGATAGTGACGAGCGTGCGGAGATTATGAAGAAATGTCTGCTTGCATTGGGAAACCGTTTCAATCGCATCGTATATATCGGCGATGCAGAATGGGATTCACAGGCGGCTGAAACACTGGGGTGGCATTTCATTGGTGTAGGGGGACGCTTGGAGGGGAAATGTGAGTTCTGGGTTGAAGATTTTTCGAACCGAAACTTATTTGTGAGTATGCTAAACGCTTAGTTATCAGAATTTCTCATTTTTGATTAGTTCGGTTTATTGGAGAGAGAGTCAATGAAATCTGACGTTGCCGACACCCTGATGCGCGTGGCAGCCTTTGGGCACGTGCTGAAGCTGAGCGAAACACAAAATAATATTTCTGCGGAGGAGTTAAGGCGCGGGTTTACCTTTGAAGGTGAGCGCATCCCATTGGTCAACCCGCAAAGAGGTATTTTCAAGCCGAGGCAAATGCAATATCTGCTTTCGATCAGGACGGTGTTTCCTCGTCCTGGTAAGCGTGTCTGGTACGATGATCAACGACAGGTACACAGCCAGATTTTCGAAAGCCGCGAAGCCGTCGATTATGCCTTCATGGGTACTAATCCGGATGCCGCCGACAATCGTTGGCTCCGTGAAGCCTTCGAAAACCGGGTCCCGGTGATCTATTTCCTCGGCATCGCACCGGGGCTTTATCAGGCGATAATACCCACATATATTTCTGGTTGGGATGCAAACGCGCTGAAGGCACGGATCGTTTTCGGAATTCAGGATCAAACTGACTATGTTGCACCAGAAAGTGTCAGCGAACGCCGTTATGCGCTTCAGACAGTCAAACAACGCCTCCATCAAGCATCTTTTCGTGAGGCCGTTATTACAGCTTATAACGGACGTTGTGCCCTGTCCGGGTTGCCTGAGCAGAGATTGCTTGATGCGGCGCACATAATTTCCGACAAGGATGAGCAATTGGGCCAGCCAGTCGTGCCAAATGGATTGCCACTTTCAAAAATCCATCACGCTGCTTTCGATGCGCATCTTATCGGTATTGATCCTGATTATCGACTGCATGTTTCGGGACGTTTGCTCGACCTACATGACGGTCCGATGCTTGATGCGTTAAAGCAACTCGACGGGGGGATACTTCATCTTCCGAAACGGGCGAAGGACTATCCGGATCGGGACCGGCTATCGTTGCGTTACGAACAATTTAAGGTGGCTGCCTAAATTAGTTACACTGTCCTGGATTCTTAGGGCCAGACCAGTCCGAGTTGACATAACTCACTGAATGGTAAATGTCGAAAAAGCTGCGCTGTTCAACGCTTCGATAGCACAGATTAGTCAGGAGAACTGAATTATGAGTTTAGAGAATTTTAAATCTACCCGGATGGGAGCAATTGCTATTAAAGACAAACATGAAGCCGAACTAGCGGCACACTTATTGAAAAAAAAATTCCCAGAATCCTCTGTCCGGATCGAAAAGCGCAACGCTTTTTTTGTGTTCCTAGACGATGAAATTCTGTCGCCAGCATTACTCGAAGCAAGAGTCGAAGGCGGATATAACGGCTTCTGTGTTGCGTTAGGGTGGGAACCAAACTGATAACCTAGTCTACTGTAGGAACGTTCAAAACCTCACAAAAATACAAGGAAATAATATGACTACGTTTGACAGCACCAAAGCCTCGTTGAAAGATCTTTTGAGAGAAATTGAGGAGGGCAAAATTCAATTACCAGATTTCCAGCGCGGCTGGATTTGGGATGATGACCATATTCGTGATTTACTAGTCAGCATTGCCCGTTCGTTTCCGATAGGTGCAGTAATGCTCCTGGAAGCTGGCGGCGATGTGCGTTTTCAAACCCGGCCCGTGGAAGGGCTGGAGGACGCGTTATCGAAGCCCCAGAAGCCTGAGAAGTTGATTCTAGATGGGCAGCAACGCCTTACAACGCTGACCCAGGCACTTTCCCTAAGTAAGCCTGTACACACACGTACCGCTAAGGGCAAGAAGATCAAACGCTATTACTACTTCAATATCAACAAAGCGATTGACGCCCCACGCTCACTAGACGAGGCCGTTGTAGCAGTAGATGAGAACAAGCAATTACGCAGTAATTTCGGGCGCGATATAGAACTAGATTTGTCCACAACAGAGAGGGAATGCAAACAACTCTATTTCCCCTGCAGCCAAATCATGAGTTCTGATAAATGGGAAATCACGCTGTATCAAGTTGCGCCGGAATATTACGACACCTACATGACTTTTCGTAGTCAGATACTGACATCGTTCCGCGAATATCAACTTCCTGTCATTTTCCTGAAAAAAGAAACCCAGAAAGAGGCTGTCTGCCTAGTCTTTGAGAAGGTTAACACCGGTGGGGTACAACTCTCGGTATTCGAACTAATCACCGCTAGTTACGCCGCCGACGGTTACAACCTGCGCGATGATTGGTTTGGCTCCAAGATACGTAACGTTGAATCACGTAAGGAGCGGCTAGAAAAAGAAGCACTGCTCAAGGGTATCGAGGCGACGGAGTTTCTACAAGCACTCAGTCTTCTGTATACGCACGAATTGAGAAAAAAGGATATAGAGGACGGCAAAACCGGTAAGCAAGTGCGCCCGGTCAGCGCAAAGCGCGCTGATGTGCTTCAATTACCTCTGAGTGCTTGGAAAAAATGGTCCGACGATCTGGAGGTAGGTTTCCGGCAGGTTGCGAGTTTTTTACGCCAGGAATATTTCTATAGCCGTCGTGAACTTCCCTACAGTACCCAATTAGTTCCTTTGGCAGCGATATTCACACGATTGGGTGGTCGTTGGCGTGAACAGCGCATTTATGACAAGGTATCACGTTGGTTCTGGTCTGGCGTGTTAGGTGAGCTTTATGGCGGTGCAGTCGAAACCCGGATGGCCAATGATTATGATGAGGTGCTGCGCTGGATTGAGGACGATGAAGCCTTGCCGCGTACAGTACGTGATGCCAGTTTCCAGCCCGAACGTTTCGACACGTTGCGCTCACGTCTGAGTGCAGCCTACAAGGCTATCAATGTGTTGGTACTGCGCGAAGGTTCGAAAGACTGGTTTTGGAAGGCCAGTATTCGGGAATTGGATGTTGACGAGGTTGCCCTGGATATTCACCACATCTTTCCTCGCTACTGGTGCGAGAGCCAGGGCATCGGCAGGGAAAAATATGACAGTATTCTCAATAAGACTCCTATCTCCTACAAAGCCAACCGTAAGATAGGAGGTGAAGCACCGTCAGTCTATTTGCTGAAAATTCAGCAGGATAAGCAGGTTTCACTAAGTGACTCTGAAATGGATGAATTACTGGCTAGTCATGCGATTTCACCAGAACTGCTTCGGCAGGATAAATTCGATAATTTTCTTGAAGATCGTCGCAAGCAATTGAGTAGATTGATTGAGAGGGTAATGGGAAAACCGGTCATTCAGAGTTTAGAAGTTGAAGACTACGTGGATGACTGATTTTATTCGCTGATGTCCTTAGCATATTTGGGTTTCCAATACTACGATGGCCTGTCTCCAATATTGCTTATTAAGTTATGCAACTCATCGAAATTACATAATCAATTAAGAATGCATCTATAGGTAATTCATTCATGAATATAAGCACACAAAGATTGACACTACATGCATTAATTAGCTCTATTGAGGGAGATATGAGGGCTTTGATAAAAAATCATATTTGCCCCAATAGAGATATAAACAAATTATTAACCCCTGATGAATACGAGAAAGTAATACAACGTAGAAAAAGAGACTACGATATTACAGATGATGAAATAACAGAAATTGAATTACTTGACTACCTAGATTTTTTTGACGCTTTTCAAATTATAAATCGGTTTTCCTCGGACCTCTCAAAATCTCAGGTCAAATTTTTCAAACGTAATGCTGGTATTTTTGAAAAGCTAGCTCAGATCAGAAATAGAGTAATGCATACAAGACCATTGGACTTCGACGATTATCCTAATGTCACTGACTATTGTAAAAGAGCTATCAGAGAACATCCAGAAATATGGCTTAATTTAGGCGATGTAGTAGAGAGTTTGAAAAATCCTAGTTATTTACATGAAGTTGATTTGAAAATTGATGATGATGTTATAAATAGAACTTCACATAATTTACCTCTCCCGGACTTTGATGACACAGGATTCATAGGCAGAAATGCGAATATTGAACATGTGCAAAAAACTATTAATGGTCGCTTTCCTGTTATTACAATAATAGGTGAAGGTGGTGTTGGCAAAACTGCAATAGTCCTGAAGATCGCATATGATCTATTAGACGATCCGAACTGTAAATTCGATGCCATTATTTGGAGTAGCGCAAAAACAAATATCCTTACCCCTACAGAAATTAGGGGAATTAACACAAGTATAAATAATTCGTTAGATTTATTTAGAGAGGCTTCCGAAAAAGGTTTAGATGAAAGTGGTTCACAAGATCCAATAGCTGACTTAACGTCGTATATGGAAGAGTTCAATATATTACTTATATTGGACAATTTAGAAACAGTACTTGATAACAAATTAAGAGATTTTATCCAGAATATACCTGACGGGAATAGTAAAGTACTAATAACCTCAAGAATCGGTCTAGGCGCCTACGATGTTCCTATCAAGCTACCTCCATTGTCAGAAAAAGAAGCCATGCACTACTTCAGGGCTTTGATTCGTGCCTACGACTTACCGGAATTTAGGAATCATCCTTCTCAGGAAGTTAAGAGGTACTGTAAAAAATTAAAATACAATCCGTTATTTATAAAGTGGTTTATATTAGCAATTAAAAGCGGAACTAGACCAGAGGTTGCAATAAACAACCAGAGATTAGCATTGGAGTATTGCCTCGATAATGTTTATCAACATTTAGATGAAAATTCAAAATCAATTTTGGAGATATTTTTAGTACTGACAAAGAATCTTACTATAGCTGTGTTGTCCTATATTTCTTCTTACGAAATTCATGAAATTGAAAATGCATTGTCACAATTATTAACCTTCGGATTAATCGAAATGGTTAAAGATAACCCTGAAATTAACGATGATACAGGCTATAAATTAAGTGTCCTTGCAAGAAGTTATCTTTTAGAATTTCATCCTCCTGGCTATGATAGTCAACAGATAATTCAAAATAAATATAATCAGTTGATTTCCTCGAAAGAGGAAATCCAATATTCGGGATATACAGATAAATACAATAAAAGTTATCTGAACATAAGCTCGACTGACGGATTAGTAATTGCTAAATATCTCAGAGAAGCCTTGAAAGAATCTAGACTTCGTAATTTTGATACGGCCACTGCTTTAATAGATAAGGCAAAAAGTATCGGCCCTAGCAATCCTGAAGTTCATCGTGTATCTGCTACGGTAAGTATGTATGCAGGTAATAATGTCAATGCAAATGATGAATATTTAAATGCAATTGATCTAAAACCTAATTGGGCTCCCTATCGCTATTTTTATGGTGAGTTTTTATTTAAATCCCTACATGATTACGATGGGGCAATGGATCAATACAACAAAGGCGTTGAATTAGAATCAAAGCCAATAAGGTTTTTGATGCGTATGACGTTAATTTCTATTATTAAAAATGAATATCAAAATGCACAAAGTTTAATTGAGCAAGTTATGTCTATGGACTTGCCAGCTCGAGTTTCCCGAATAGCATATGGCTTACAGGTAAACTTATTTCAACGTAAGGCGGAATTCTTAGCAAGAAATGCTGACTACAGCGGATCCTTGGCTGAGTTAATAAAGATCAAACGACTTTGCAATAGCAATAGACCTCAAATAGACAAACAAGCACAAAAGCACATAGATAAGTCACGTTTTACTGCCAAGAATTGTCTTTCGAAGATTGATGACATTGAAGTTATAAAAGATATTAATGATTATATTTTTTGGGTGGAGAATTATTCAGGTGCTAATGCTGATGAGATAGGAAATAGGGATCTCACTGGCGAAGTTATAACCCTAAAAACTAGGGAAAATTTTGGGTTTATTGAAAGCGAAAGAGGGAACAGATATTTTTTCCACAAAGGTGAAGTTGTTGACCCAACGATCTGGGATAATAATCTCATATCAAAACGCGTAATTTTCGATACTAAAATAGAAAAAAGAGGGGAAGCAGCAATAAATGTAAGATTGCTGGAATTGATTTAACTTCTAAATGTAACAATGAAGGTTAAAATGGGAATGCCGATTCAGATGCGGATACTGATTCATCGTGAACACTAATTCCGATTGAACGTGAACACCTTTTCCAATCTGCTCTTCGGTAAACTTGGTCTTCTTCATGGCAAAACCCTCCTCTCAGGTTTATGATTTTGTGACCTTGCACCAAAAAACTGGTCCATTTAAAACTTAGCGATTTTGCCCTAAGGTAGCTCCTAAAAGAGAGGAGAGAGACCATGAAACGAACCCGTTTTACCGAACAGCAGATTGTGTATGCCCTGAAGCTGGCGGAGAGCGGCACCTCGGTGGCGAATGTATGCCGCAAGTACGGGATCAGTGATGCAACCTTCTACACCTGGCGCAAGAAGTACGGTGGCCTGGGTGTCTCGGAGTTGCGTCGGTTGCGCGAGTTGGATGCGGAGAACAAGAAGCTGAAGCAGCTGGTGGCGGATCTGACCCTGGACAAGCACATGTTGACCGAGGTGATCCAAAAAAAGTTATAAAGCCGGCAGGCAGGCGTGCGCTGGTGGCGTTTTTGATGGACGTGTTTCAGATCAGCGAACGTCATGGCTGTCGGCTGTTACAGTGTCCCCGGTCAACGCAGCGGTACCGTTCCTGCCGTCAGGATGACCGGGGGCTGGCATTGCGCCTGAAGGAACTGGCGCTGGCCCGGCCGCGGTTTGGCTATCGGCGCCTGCATGTGTTGTTGCAGCGGGAAGGCTGGGCGGTGAACCACAAACGCATTTACCGCCTGTATTGCGAGGCGGAGCTGTGGGTACGGATTAAACGGCGCCGGAAGCGGGCGGCGGCGATCCGGGGTCCGGCGCCGGTGCCGAGTGCCCCGGGACAATGCTGGAGCATGGATTTTGTGACGGACCGGTTGCTGGATGGGCGGGCGTTTCAGGCCCTGACCGTGGTGGATAACTTTAGTCGGCTAAGTCCTATAATAGAGGTGGCGCAGCCGATGACGTCCGGCCAGGTGATAGCAGCGCTGGAGCGTGTGCGCAACCAGGTGGGTCTGCCGTTGACCATTACCTGTGACAACGGCTCGCAGTTCACCAGTCGTCGTATGGATGCCTGGGCGTATGATAACGACGTGCGCCTGGACTTTATCCGGCCGGGAAAACCCGTTGAAAATGCGTATATTGAGAGTTTTAACGGGCGCTTTCGGGATGAATGCCTGAACAGCCATGAGTTTGAATCACTGGAGGATGCACGCAGGAAGATCGAAGCCTGGCGGATCGACTATAATGACTATCGTCCGCACAGTTCTCTGGGCCAGTTAACGCCGAGGGAATATGCGGAGCAATTTCAACCACAACGAGTTGCCTGGGGATGAATTGCTAAGCGCCGGATGGATCAGTTGCAGGGGGCAGGTCACTGGGGATGAATTGCTAAGCGCCGGATGGATCAGTTGCAGGGGGCAGGTCATTTGCCAGAAATCTCTAGTTTAGAGTGGTCCAGTTTTGTGGGGGGAGGTCAACCATTTTAGAATTTCATTGAGTATATTTATTCTTACCATGTAGACCTATGTGAAGTAATTTTACGAAACCAGATATATCTGGTTGCAGCCAAGTTTCACGCTTACTACTTGATAATTTATATCAGTTTTCGCCCCTAAACTTCAAAAGACAAAATAATAGGAATGGTCTTAGCTTCATGAAACTCAATAATATGTTTATCATTTCTTGCTCGGCCCACCCGCTCCTATCGCCATGAAGCAGGTCTGCTATGAACTCGCAATTCTCAAGACTGAAAATTTCATTAGTTTAATACATGCTTTATGGTCACCATCTAATCTGAAGCTCTTGTACTGTCGTTAAGCTACGGTGAAATTATGGCTTTTTCCTTATGTCCTTAAGCTTATCGATCATCGCCTGGCTCAAGGCAATGTATTCATGCGCTTCTTGCGGCGGAATATGTATTTGCTCTTGCGGTGTGTGAACAGCAAAATTTCTTAGATGTCGCATATGGTCCAATAGCTCCCGCGTATTATCGTCCAAGTGCCCCCGCTTGTGCAGCAATCTAATACTATTTGCTACTGCATAATGCCGCCGTTTACCCATTGATATATTAAACTTCTCTATCAACATCGTTAGTTCATGCGTATTTCATGGCAAAGCTGCCACCGATTATACGGCAAAGCTGCCACCCATTACACACGAAAGCTGCCACCCATTACACGGCAAAGCTGCCACCCCCAGGGAGGTAGATAGCCGGCGCGTTTGACGTGGATAACCACGGGTATCCTGTGTCCTTATTTCTACTGAAAGGAGGAGACACAGATGCCCGCAAAGAGGTTGTCCATGAGAAAGATAAAAGAAGTATTACGCCTGTGTTGGGGCCAGGGCCTGAGTAAACGCCAGACCGCCAGGAGTTGTGGCCTTTCCCGTCCGGCGGTGGATGCGTACCTGCGCCGGGCCGAGGCGGCCGGGCTGGGTTGGCCGTTGCCGGTTGAGCTGGATGACGGGGCGCTGGAGCGTCTGCTGTTTCCGCCCGCCCCGGCCGTGCCCGCTGCGGCCCGCGGCATGCCCGATTGGTCAGAAGTTCATCGGGAGTTGAAACGCCCGGGCGTCACCCTGCAGTTGTTATGGCATGAGTATCGCCAGACTTACCCGCACGGGTATCAGTACACTTGGTTCTGCCGGCAGTACCGGGCCTGGGCCGGCAAGCTGGACCTGGTGATGCGCCAGAGTCACCGGGCCGGTGAGAAGCTGTTTGTGGATTATGCCGGGATGCGTGCCCAGGTCATCCACCCGGCAACCGGGGAAGTCCGTGAGGCAGAGGTGTTTGTGGCCGCGCTGGGCGCATCGAACTACACCTATGCCGAGGCCACCTGGACCCAGGGGCTGGAAGACTGGATCGGCGCCCATGTGCGCTGTTTTACCTACTTCGGTGGCGTGCCGGAGGTGGTGGTGCCGGACAATTTACGCGCCGGCGTTGCCAGGGCACACCGGTATGAGCCGGATATCAACCCCACCTACCAGGACCTGGCTACGCATTACGGGGTCGCCATTGTGCCGGCGCGGGTGCGTCACCCCCGTGACAAGGCGAAGGTCGAGGTCGGGGTCCAGGTGGTGGAGCGCTGGATCCTCGCCGCGCTGCGCCGGCGTCAGTGCTTCTCCCTGGCCGAGTTGAACCGCGCCATCCGGGCGTTGCTCGAGACGCTCAACAACCGGCCCTTCAAGAAACTGCCGGGCACCCGGCGCGCCCTGTTTGAACAACTGGATAAACCGGCCCTGCGCCCCCTGCCCGTCGAACCGTACGAATACGCCGAGTGGAAGCAGGCACGGGTCCATATCGACTATCACGTCGAGGTCCATGGCCATTACTACTCCGTGCCCCATGCGCTCATCAAAAGGCAAGTGGACGTGCGCATCACCGCCAACACCATCGAGTGCTTCCACCGTGGACAACGCATCGCCAGCCATCGGCGCTCCTGCCACAAGGCGCGCCATACCACCGTCACGGCCCACATGCCCGAGGCACACCGCCAGGCCGGCGAGTGGTCTCCGCAACGCCTGGGCCGCTGGGCCGCGCAGGTCGGGCCGGCCACAGAAACCCTTATCCTCCGTGTCCTGTCTGCCCGCAAGCACCCCCAGCAGGCCTACCGCAGCTGTTTAGGCATTCTGCGTCTTGGCAAAACCTATGGCAATGACCGGCTGGAGGCCGCCTGCCAACGCGCCCTCACCCTGGGCAGCCACAGCTACAAGAGTCTCGAATCCATCCTCCGCCACGGCCTCGACCGGCAACCCCTTAGCTCACAGACTGAGGCGGAACTGCCCACGGACCACGACAATCTGCGTGGCCCATCCTACTACCACTGACCCACAACAGGAGAGCACTATGTTGACACATCCCACCCTGGATAAACTCCACACCCTGAAATGCACCGGTATGGTTGCCGCGCTCACCGAGCAGCAGCATATGCCCGATATCGACACCCTCAGCTTCGAGGAACGCCTCGGCCTGCTCGTCGACCGGGAGATAACCGAGCGGGACAACCGGCGCACTTCCAACCGGTTGCGCCGCGCCCGCCTCAAACACAATGCCGCCCTGGAGGATATCGACTATCACCACCCGCGCGGCCTCGATAAATCCCTGATGCAATCACTGGCCACCTGCCAGTGGGTCAGGGAACACCTCAATATCCTCATCACCGGCCCCACCGGCGTCGGCAAAACCTGGCTCGCCTGCGCCCTGGCGCACAGCGCCTGCCGAGTGGGCCACACCGCCCTCTACCTGCGCCTGCCCAGACTCCTCCAGGACATGACTATCGCCAAAGGGGACGGGCGCTACCCCAAACTCCTCAACACCCTGGCGAGAACCCAGGTCCTCATCCTCGATGACTGGGGA
Organism: Gammaproteobacteria bacterium; assembly: GCA_965208655.1. GTDB lineage: Bacteria > Pseudomonadota > Gammaproteobacteria > Eutrophobiales > Eutrophobiaceae > JAAXHV01. The sequence continues at coordinate 14,872 of CBDBPJ010000006.1, read as the reverse complement.
CTGGTCAAATTGAACGCAGAACAACGCCGTGACCTGCTGGAAATCCTGGAAGACCGCCACGGTGTCAGCAAGTATGTTAAAAGTCCCCATATCAGGAAACTAAAAAGTCCCCTCAACCCGAGCATCGGGGTTACCTTCTTGTTTTGTTCAAGAACAGGAGATAACCGATGCTCAAGCGAGGAGACTATCTGATGATACAACACAAACACGACGACGGGGTGTATATCAAAGACATTGCCGGGGAGCTGGGGGTACACCCCAGGGCGGTGAGTCGGGCATTGAAGCGAGGCGGTGCGCCGGCCGGGAAACGGCCGCGTGCCCGGGGCAGTATTCTGGACCCGTACAAGCCGGCGATAGACCGGTTGTTGCAGGCGGGGGTGTGGAATGCGATGGTGATTCAGCGCGAGTTGCAGGGACAGGGTTATCCGGGTGAAGTGAGTTTGATCCGGGCCTATATCCGGCCCAAGCGTCCGTTGCGTGCGAGCCGGGCGACGGTGCGTTTTGAGACTGGGCCAGGGGAGCAGTTACAGCATGACTGGGGCGAAGTCTGGACGGCGATAGGCGGACTTGAGCAGAAGGTGTTTATTGCGGTGAACACGCTGGGGTATTCGCGCCGGTTTCATGTGTGGGGCACGGTCAGTCAGGATGCGGCGCACACCTATGAGTGTCTGGTGCGCAGTTTTGCGTACCTGGGCGGTGTAACGAAGACGGTGCTGGTGGACAACCAGAAGTCGGCGGTGATTGCGCATCGAGTGGGGGAAGGCGTGCAGTTTCATCCGCGTTTTCTGGACCTGGCGGGGCATTACGGATTTATGCCGAAGGCGTGCCGGCCGTACCGGGCGCGCACCAAGGGCAAGACCGAACGCATGGTGCGTTATGTGAAGGAACACTTCTTTGTGCGCTACCGGCAGTTTGAGACCCTGGCGCATCTGAACCAGCAGTTGGAGAGTTGGTTACGGGACGAGGCGGACCCACGCATGCACGGGACGCATCGGCAGCGCGTCATAGACCGGTTTGAGGCAGAGCGTGGACAGTTATCCCCCTTACCGACGGTGCGTTTTGATACGGCTTACCGGGAACAGCGGTTTGTGGCCTGGGACGGGTATATCGAGGTGCGCGGCAACCGCTACAGTGTGCCGGCAGTGTACTGTGGTCAACCGGTGACGGTGCACATCGGCCTGGATGACCGCTTACGCGTGGTGGACGGCCAGGACCGGTGTATTGCCGAGCACCGGTTGCGCCCGGCCGGCGCCGGTTGGCAGAGTATCCCGGCCCATCATGCAGCGCTGTGGCGGGAGGCCTTGCAGGTAGAGCGACGGGAGTTGGCTGCGTACGAGGAGGCGGGACAATGGAACTGACACAATTAATGACGAAGCTGAAGTTCCAGCACCTGCCGGCACAACTGGAGACGGTGTGTGAACAGGCCGCCAAACAGGAATGGGATTATCCGGCCTTTTTAACCGAGGCCTTACGGGTCGAATGGCAGGGACGCCACGTTAACGGGGTGGACAGCCGACTGCGGCAGGCGCGCCTGCCCTGGGTGAAGACCCTGGCACAGTTCGACTTCACGTTCCAGCCGAGCCTGGACCGCAAACTGGTCAAGACCCTGGCGGGCCTGGCGTTTGTGGAACGGGGCGAGAACGTCATCCTGCTGGGACCGCCGGGAGTGGGCAAGACGCACCTGGCCGTCGCCCTGGGCGTGAAAGCCGTGGAAGCCGGGCACCGGGTCCTGTTCCTGACCCTGGACAACCTGCTCAGCAAACTGAAACGGGCCCGGGATGAGAACCGCCTGGAGAAACAACTGCAGCAATGGGTCTACCCCAAAGTCCTTATACTCGACGAAATGGGCTACCTGCCCCTGTCCCGGGAGGATGCCAGTTTGTTGTTCCGGCTCATCCAACGCCGCTATGAGAAGGCCAGCCTCATCCTCACCTCCAACAAGAGCTTCATCGACTGGGGCGAGATCTTCGGTGACCAGGTGCTGGCCACGGCGATCCTGGACCGTTTGCTGCACCATGCCACCACCCTGAATATCAAGGGTGAGAGTTACCGGTTGAAGGAGAAGCGCAAGGCGGGGTTATTGGGGCGGGCGCCGGTAATGAAACCGGAACAGTTGCCAGATACGGACTGATTCACAAGATGATTGACACAGCCATTTCTTTATCCACCAGGGGACATTTTAGAATCCTGAAAAGTGGACATTTTAATTTCCTGTTGACAACGGCGCACGCTCCACCCTCGCGACCAGTCAATTACCGCCCGAAAAATGGCATGACAGTATCGGCGACCCCACCCTCGCCGATGCCATCCTCGACCGCTTGGTGCACAATGCTTACAAAATCAACCTCAAGGGAGAATCCATGCGAAAACAGAAAAAAATATTGACGACGATGACCCCAACAGAGTCATAATGACCAACACCCACGTCATCACGCGCCCGGGGGTGGCAGCTTTGCTGCGTTCCGGGTGGCAGCCTTCACGTGAAACGGGTGGCAGGATTCAGTGAAATACGCATTAGTTCATGTTCCACGGCCGTCCAAGTGCGTAATCCGGCTGAACGTGAACACTTTTCCGGTTATTTCCGGAATCGGTGTTCACGTTCCCGGAATCACCGTTCACAATCAACCGGAATCACTCTCAACGCATTGAACTTGTAACCTTTTGATAGGCTCTCTCCTTTTTGGAGGAACCTACCATGCCAGGCAAGAGGACAACAATGCGTAAACTACGAGACGTACTCCGACTCCGGCACACTGCCGGTCTGTCCATCCGCGACATCAGCCGCAGCACCAAGCTGAGTGTCGGCGGGATCCAGAAGCTGCTGAGCCGGGCCGAGGGCCTGCAACTGAGCTGGCCGTTCCCCGCGGACCTGGATGACGCCCGGTTGGCCCAGTTGTTCTACCCCGGTGCCGATACCGGCAATAGCCGACGCCATCAGGTTCCGGACTGGCCGGCGGTGCACCAGGAGTTGAAGCGGCCGCATGTGACCAAACGGCTGTTGTGGGAGGAATATACCCAGCATTACCCGAACCGGTGTTACAGTTATTCCCAGTTCTGTGACCGTTACCGGCACTGGCGCGGCCAACAGCGCCGCACCCTGCGGCAATCCCACCAGGCCGGGGAGAAGTGCTTTGTGGATTACAGCGGGTCCACCGTGCCGGTGATGGATGCAGAGACTGGCGAGGTGCGCCAGGCCCAGCTCTTCGTGGCGGTCCTGGGCGCCTCCAACTACACCTTTGCCGAGGCCACCTGGACCCAGTCACTGCTCGACTGGCTGGGCAGTCACAGCCGGGCGCTGGCTTTCTTCGGCGGCTGTCCTGCCCTCATTGTCCCCGACAACCTGCGTAGCGGGGTGAGTGCGGCCTGCCGCTACGATCCGGACCTCAATCCCAGCTACCAGCAATGGGCCGAGCACTAACCGGAAAAGTGTTCACGTTCAACCGGAACAGGTGTTCACGATGAACCGGAATCGGTGTTCACATTCAACCAGAATGAGTGTTCACGTTCAGCCGGATTACGCAGTACTGCAGAAGCACTCCGTTGAACCGGTTAAAAAGTACCGCAGGAAAACCGATTATTTTCGTTATGCCTGTCCCATACCGGGTAAACGGGTTCAGATGGACACTTGTAAAATCGCCCTAGGCCTGTACCAGTACACCGCTATTGATGATTGCACTCGCTATCGGGTATTGCGGTTATATACACGCCGGACTGCGGCTAATACGCTGTATTTTCTGGATTGTGTCATTGAGGAAATGCCGTTTCCTGTCCAGCGGATCCAGACGGACCGGGGTCGCGAATTCTTTGCAGTGAAGGTTCAGGAGAGGTTAAAACAATACAGCATCAAGTTTCGCCCCAATAAGCCAGGCTCACCCCACTTGAACGGCAAGGTGGAGCGGTCACACCAAACCGACAGGACTGAATTCTATGCAACGGTTGATTTCACTGATGATAACCTGGACTTGCTATTGGCGGAATGGCAACACTACTACAACTGAAACCGGCCGCACAGCGCGCATCATGGCAGATCGCCGATGGAACGCTACTTTCAACTGAGTAATGAAACCCCTTACTCAGATGAAGCCTATGAACTTTATGAACCTTCTCTTGAACGAATTCAAAACCCAAATTACAAGGTAGATTTGGAACTGAGAAAATTGAAACGATCTCTGTGAATCACACACGCGAATATATGCAAAGTTTTTTGACCAATTGCCTATAGGTTTTATGTCTGCTTTCGGAAATCTTGATTTACAGTTACCTAACTCCAGAGTGAGGCTGAAAAAGTTTTACGACAAAAGATAGTTTTCTAATTCGCACGGACCACCTGACTTCAAACGCAAATATAGCTTGTCATCCTCATCATAAATATGGACATGCCAATATCTTTTTCCATTATCGCGTGTTGACATACTCATTTTTGAGACCCATGGATCAAACTCAAGAAAAGGTATCAAAACTAGCTTGTCCGCTGAACCACATCCAAACGATACGTATTGGAGTGTTGCAGCGAGTAGTAATTCTCTTTGGTATTCATGAAATGCAAACCAATACCGCTTAACTTTTGGAGATGTATATTCCTTCGATACGGCATTAACGACGACAACTCCTTCACTATTTGCCGCGAATACCGTTCTTGTCTGTCTCAACAATGTGTGCCCGAGTGTCTTACTAATTTTTTGGATACAAGCTTCATGAAAACTGGCCAGTGTTAATGTTCTCTCAGTACGAGCCGATTCTTCTTCATTCGTATCCGTAAACTCTACCTCCTCCTGAAGATCCTCCTTCGTAGAGAACAATAGATCTACTATTCCGTCGACCCTAGTGAACTCTTGAGGATTTAAAATTGCACGAATACGAACCGCAATCTGTGGGTCATCTACATCCTCTTTGAGATCAAGTAGCTTAAGCAAGTACTCAACACTAATTAATCTAATGTCCCACGCGTGTTTTGAGCCACGAATCTGAGCCTCTAAATCTCCTGTTTCCTCGCGTCCGACAACGATCAGAATCGATGAAGTTTCAACGTCAATTTCATTATTATTGACAAGGTTTTTACGGTAACTTGCGATCGTATCTAGAGCAAAACTAAATGTATCAGTAGTCTTAACTTCAATAATGAGTGATTTGCCTTCTGGTGACATCCATAGTCCGTCATAGCCTACTTCCCCAGCTCTACCCTGATATAGACCATGTTTGACCTCGAATGACAATCGTGAACCAACCTGATTGATAATGTCCTGAAGGGCAAATCCTGATTCTTTAAATGTCAGTTCAAGACATTCTTCAGCGTAGCGCTTCAAATGTGCAGATGAAATCGAAGTCAGAAAACTACGGAACTCCGACGAACTTTCATTATTGTCTCGTAGAGTTCCCTTACCAGCGATGGCAATGAGTTGATTAATCTGTTTATCTTGTAGTTGTTCGGGCGATTTACGCCAAATATCGATTAAAGCCATATTTCGTTTTGCTGATATCTATGTGGTAAATATTTCAGAGATCACCTACTATCTCGTACTAGTGAATCAAAAATTAAAACTCTCATAAATTAAATATTGAGAAGAGTCCCCGATTAAATTTTCTTTTTGTTCAGCACAGTCCCTGACCCCCACACCATAATCTATGAAATGCTCTCTGAACTGATCCATCTGGCGCATAGCAAACCATCTCTAGCGACTCATAGACAGCCCGTTGTACATAGAAGTGAATAGGGTCATTCTTGCTTACTATCCTCAGTAGCGTGTTGCTCTATTTGGAATGAAACACGGAGCAGCTGATCCTTGAGCATTTTGATTGTGTCTGGATCAAGCTTTGAACGAAGGCGTTGTGCTTGCCATTCTGCAACTGCATCGTAGATACAGTGCCGAAAATAATTCATCAATCCCTGTTGGCCTTCTATGAACGACACGTGTGGGTGTTGCATGTTTATAATGACAATAATCTTGCTATCTTGGCCGGTCTCACACACGACATATGGATCGTGGGGCCCAAAGTCATCGCCAACAATATAAACCCAGACATCAAGTTGATCTAAACTTGCGCGGATATCTGGTTGTCTCAGTGACTTTATTGGTTCAGCTATTCGCTCTAAACTTTCTTTCAGCGCAGTTTCTTCAGGTAGAACTGAGATTGTTATCTTGTCTATCATCTCAGGTGACAACAACTCGTCTCGTATACCTGCGATTGCAATTTCTACTTCAGCAGGGGATGGTGTGCGCGTGTCTTCTTGGTCTTTCCAAGGTGTGCGAGCTACGTTAATCAAATTAGCAATCTGTTTTTCGAGTTCCTTTTCAACTAGCTCTTCCTCATCACCGTACCATTGGATATTATCTTTTGTATGCGTGACCTCAAACTCGTTGAGATGAATTTCACCGAGAAGGCGCTGGTTTAGCAGATCATTGCGGTTAAGCCCGAAAATTCGCTCTGGTCGCCACGCATCTGGCCATCCAGTTACGACTCTGTCAGCATGCAAGATAGAGAATCCTGTATCAGAGCGTGAACCCCTATCTAAGACACCAGCCCAGCCGTGTACTGTCTTATCATTTATATGGAAAGAAAAATGGCTTTTGAGAAGTTCTCCAGCACGGTTGACGCGGAGTCGAGTATCGAACTCCTCCCAGGATAGTTCCTGATCGTTGTATAAAAGTGTTAGAGATTCACTACGAAAGTCTTGGCGATATATCGATTTTAGATAGTCTTTAATTTTGCCAATTGTACGCCCTTTAAATTCGCGGTTGTGGTCGAATATTTCCAGACGGGTATAATGCTCCGTAGGATCTTGAGCACTGACTGTGTTTGTTTTTAGCTCAGAATTACCACCTTCAATCTTTTCCACATCGATTTCGACTGTATATTCGTTAGTCTGGCCGAGCTTTTTTGTTGTAATTGACCAACGGTTACCAATCCAGCATGACGCAGTTTTCATGCCCATCCCATAACGACAGCGTCCATGTGGATTGGCAGGAGGTGTGGCAATTCTTAGAGCTTGTTCCAGTTCTTCATAATCCATCCCCATCGCGTTATCGACAATCCGGAACATGGGTTCTGTGCCTTTACGTTCGTAGGTGATACGAACCTCAAGGCCAACTCCTTCTTTGTTGTAGGCCTCGTCCAATTTGTCTTTATTGTTAGCGTAGGACTGTGTTGAATTGTCAACAAATTCTGCTAATGCATACCAAACTTCATAGTCCAAACGACGATAACTTGCAATGGCATTGAGTCCAATCTCAATTTTAATAGACATATGATTATCCTTTTTTTATGAGTGAGCGTATCTCATACCTACCACTTTCTTCGCGGATAAGAGCGTATTTATTACCAGGATTGATAGGCAGCTTACCAATAGGGGTCAGATAAGCATCTGTTGCTGTGTTGAAGCGTTCCCAATAGGTAATTTGTCCTTCAACTAGAACAGGAAACTGTTCGCCAGAGGTCACTGGTAGATTTGCAGGCGAACTGAGAGTAAGACAACGTGGTAACAATCCAAAAGATAGTTCCGAAAGAAAATTTTGCGCGATTTTTGGTGGTTCCCCATCGATCACAAAGATATTTCTATTTTGGCGTGAGCGAAAAATTTCGAAGACCATCATGTGGACGCCATACCGCCTCAATTCTTTTTGCCACTCCTCGTCGGGCTTGTTGACGATGACCAATATATCAGGCTGGTCACCCAGCATCATGCTACTCAATTTATCAATGTCAAGTTCAGGACACTTATCATGGATATAATTGGCATAGTCTGATGTATATCTTCCCTCTCAAAGACTACGAACTTGTGGCAACACATGAGAGAAAAGATCATGATGCGACATCTCGACTTCGATCACAACCCATCGGTTGTAGTCAGTCGAGATCATAGCTAGGTCCGCTCGTGCAGAACCATTTGGCGAGTAAACAGTTTTCTTGAATGGTATGATTACTGTATCAGATTTAATGATGTCAGCATTCTGAATCAACAGGTTTTCAAACTCTATCTCCGACAATGCAGTCGGGGAGATTTCATCAAACCATTCGCCTTTGTGGTAAAGCCTAGGCATCTATTTGAGTATGTCCCTTGTACCACGAGACCGAAGTAATTCCTTCGAGCTTCAACTCTTCGCTTACTAGACGTTTCTGTTCTTCATCTGTCGCAAAGATCGAATAGACTGACGCGGAGTCTTTACCCTCTGATGCTCTAAGAATTCTTCCAAGCCTTTGTATCCGCTGTCGGTAGCTCGCAGTCGAACTGGCGATGACGGCAACACTTGCTTCAGGCACGTTAATTCCTTCATCAAGAGCGCGACAACAGACCAACACATCGAACAGTCCTTTGCGGAAAAGGCGCAGATTATCTCTTCGAGCTGTCTCACCGATTTGAGTGTGATATATCGTTGCTCTATGTCCTCTAGCCCTTAACGTCGCTAATATATGATTCGCTGCCTCAACTCGCTCATGAAAGACTATCGCTCTCTCGCCTTTGTGTTGTTCGACAAGTTTAACTGCAACTGGTATTCGTCTAGTCGCATTAACTGCAATTGTCGCGCGTTGTTGAAGCAAGATCTTCAATTTATCATCTATATCCGGTTCATTTTTGTTACGCAAATTACGGGCAATTGATCGTGAATAATTGCGATATTTTTCTGCTTCATCAGGGAGGAGTTCAACTTGCACATTCGTAAGTGAGAAGGGACTAATCACCCCATCATGAGCCGCATCAACATAGGTATATTGGTGGATTATTGGACCGAGGCGTGGAGCGATGAATTTCTGAAAACCCAGATCATAATCACGCTCTGGTGTAGCGGAAAGACCGAGCGTGGCGACAAATTGACCCAGAAGTGCTTTGGCATTTGCAGGAGAGCCCGCGCGATGACATTCATCAACAATCAAAAATAGCTTTCGGCCTCTCGAAAATTCTTCTGTAAACCTTCGAGCAGTATTGATTACCGCTATAATAATTGGCTCTTCGCCTTTACATGTTTCTTGGCCACTAAGCAAACCGATGTTATGAGATAAGACGCCAATTTCTTCCTGAAGGGAGATCCACCATTGATCAAGTAAGGAAATCGTCGGTACAACTATAAGGATCTGTCCATCTTCCTCAGATGTAAAAAATTCTAATATGCACATCTGGGCGAATACTGTTTTTCCAGCACCTGTTACAACTTTAACTATCCCACGCCGATTCTGCTTCCATTTGTCAAAGGCTTGCATCTGCCATTCACGTGGTGGAAACTTTAGTGTCCATTTATTCATGGAAAATATTTTTAATTTACAAGAGGCTTTTTTTTCGAACTTTTATCGAAGAAGGGCGAGTTTTGCCTCCGTCCTTTGTAAGTTTGTTTTTCGTTAATTTGTCCCAAAGAAGTCCAACTCGAGGAAGCTTATAGTAGTTCCGCTTTGCTGATTTTTTCTTTATACCGTTGAGGTTACCCTCAGGCGCCTCGAAACGCCCGATTGCCCCCTTTAAATAGGTATCTAATAACTCAACGCAGAGCCAGCGCCGCCCTAGGCGCTCACAGACTTCACCAGTTACACAACTGCCCGCAAACGGGTCTAGTACTGAGTCACCCTTATCAGTCAGCATTCGAATAAAGAACTCTGGTAGCTCGGCAGGAAAGCGGGCCGGATGCGGCCTTATATCATTGGCACGGCAGTACCGTAAATATTTGCTATTACTCTCAGTGTTGGCGATGGCGAGAATATTGGGAGGAATAGCAGCACCGTTATCTATCTGAAATTGATCGCTAATATCATGACCTGAAGGACGAATATTTGGTTGATAGCCATTTGCCAGAAGGTCTTTCATACTATCACTGTATGGTTGAAGGACTCTTTTATTACTTGCCTTAGGCCATGGTGTCTTAGAGAGCCACCAAACCTTATTTATTGCATCTTTTACACGGATGCGCCGTACTGTTACCCATTCTGCAGGTGTTGGAAGCTTTGCAGGGTTCCACCAATAGAAATCTTGGGCGAGCTTAAAGTCGTACTCCTCACATAACATTATTAGGAGTTTAAATTGATATAAGTGGCGGGTCGGCTCTCCTTTGTTCCATACTCCACCAATATCAATTATCAAACTGCCCGATTTTTTCAGTAGTCTGTGAAACTGGGTAGCATAGGGCCGAAACCAATCAGTGTACTCATCTGCCGGAACATTCCCGTATTCCTTTTCTCTTACAAGGCCGAAGGGTGGACTAGTGACAATCAAATCAATTGAACCAGCATCAAGGTTCGAGATGAACTGGTATGCATCCCCATGGAAAATTTTTCCATGAGTGGTCTCGTAAAACCACTCAAAATTCTGCTCTTTCTTTGTAATTAGATTTTGCCTAAATAGGTAGGGTATAGATAGAATGCGAACTCTGAAAACTCATGCCTCTAGGAGACTAATCTCGATTTATACTGCTCTTAGCACCCATGTGAGTGTGTACAAATGATCTTATTAGGAAAGATTAGTAGATATGAGCTTCAACCTGAAACTAAACTAATCATCTGTAGATTCAAAATCTACGATTTTTTCAGTATTTATGATAAAAATATGTTAGGGAAATCATATACAGAAAAAATATCAAAAGTACTAATTATTATTCATTAACAGGATATATTATTTCTTCGAATCCGTCATCTAGTTTCGAGTAGATTTAGTTCATTACCTTGAGTCATCCATACTCGTTAGGTAGACGATTTTGACCTCATCCTAAATAGTATGATGTGCAATTCAGGGAAAGGGTCATCCGGCCTATCATCAATACATCTCAAAATACTCCCGATGCTCCCAATCCGTAACATGCGCCAAAAACCGCCCAATCTCCGCCCGCTTAATCAGCAAAAAATGGTTAACAAACCAATCCTCAAACCCACATCTCAACACCACTGACCCCATCCAACGCCTCCACCGCTTCCATCAACGATCTCGGCATAGCCGGCCTGTCGGTATGCCGGTAAGGATCATCCTGTACCGGCTCCCCCGGTTCCGTCCCGTTCCGGATCCCGTCCAGCCCCGCATAGATCTGCGATGCCATGTACAGGTAAGGATTTGCCGAAGGCTCACCCGACCGGTTCTCAATCCGCGTCCCCGGCTCGGCGTACCCACCCACCAGCCTGAGCATCGCCCCCCGGTTGTCATATGTCCACAGAATACGGTTCGGCGCCAGCGGGTTGACGTTAAGGCGTTTATAACCGTTGATGGTCGGGTTGGAAAACGCGGTCAGCGCCGCGCCGTGTTCCAGCAGTCCGCCGCTTGCCCGACAGAAATGAAACTGTTTAATACCCCGGAACCAAAAACCTACTCACCCACCCGCCCCAAAATCCACCTCACCATCGCCCTCGCCTCATCCTCACTCACGTGCTCATTCGGCACCATCGGCACGACACCCCAGGTTCCCGCGCCGCCGTAGATAACCTTCCGAGCCAGGACTTCAACCATCGCCTCCCTGTTCCCGGCATGCAGGTTCGCGATGGCCTGGTACGGCGGTCCGATGAGGGGTTCGGTCAGGCTGTGGCAACCGTAGCAGTCCCTCTCCACCAGAGAGGTTGGAATACGGCAATCAATACATCTCAAAATACTCCCGATGCTCCCAGTCCGTGGGATGGGCCAGGAACCGCGCAATCTCAGCCCGCTTTATATGCAGAAAGTAATCAACGTACTGATCCCCGAACCCGGCTCTCAATACCTTGCACCGGTCCAGGGCCTCAACCGCCTGCATAAGCGAATTAGGCAACGGCGGCTTGTCGGTCTGCCCGTAGGGATCCCCCAGCACCGGCTCCCCCGGATCCGTCCTGTTCCGAACCCCGTCCATCCCGGCGTATAACTGCGAGGCCATGTACAGGTACGGATTAGCCGAGGGTTCCCCCGAGCGGTTCTCGATACGCGTACTCGGCTCGGCGTAACCCCCCACCAGCCTGAGCATGGCGCCGCGGTTGTCGTGGGCCCAGAGAATGCGGTTCGGCGCTAGCGGGTTGGCGTTGAGGCGCTTGTAGCCGTTGATGGTCGGGTTGGAAAAGGCGCACAGCGCGGCCCCGTGTTCGACCATTCCGCCGATGTAATGGTAACCGGTATCGCTCAACAGGTTGTCGTCGCTGGTGAAGGCGTTGGCCCCGGTTTCCGTATTGCGCAATGACTGGTGCAGGTGCCAGCCGCTCGAATAGACGTTGGGCAGGGCGGGTTTCGCCATGAAACTGGCCAGCAGCCCGTGACGCCGCATCAGGTGTTTGACGGCGGAGCGGAACAACAGCAGGGAATCGGCTGCTTTGAGGCCGGTTAAGGGGTTGAATGTCACCTCGAACTGGCCCGGCCCCCATTCGGCTTCGATGCTGCGCAGGGGCAGGTCCAGCCCGGCCGCCATCTCCCGGATTATCTCCGTCACGTGGGCCACCCTGTCCATGGGGTGTTCGGCATGGTATTGGAAGCCGTGGCTGAGCGCCTTCACCGCCGGCGGGTCGGGCGGGTGCCCGGCTTCACTGAGCGCCAGTTTCTCATCCTCGATAGTAAATACGTAGAATTCGAGTTCCAGCCCGGCGATGAAACTGTAGTTCAGATCCGCCAGTGCATTGAGTGCGTTACGCATTACCTGCCGGGTGTCAAACGGCATGCGGGTGCGGTCCTTCAGGTACATATCGGCGATGATCCAGGCCGTGTCCGGCGCCCAGGGCAGGATTTTGAACGTCATCGGATCGGGCGCCAGCATCATGTCGCCGGCGCCGCCCATCTGCTCGACGCCGAAGCCGCCGTCCGCCTCGAACAGCGGGAAAACGGGGGTGTTGGATGTGTCTTTGCCGAGGTTGGAGAAGGTGTCGGCCACGCCATTCTGCAGGGCCAGCAGGAAATTGTCCACGCTTAACGCTTTCCCCCGCATTATCCCGTGCTGGTCGCTGTAAACGACCCGTACCGTCGTGATGCCGTTCTCTTTGATTAATGCCGGCAGTTGCCCGGCGCGTTCTGATTGCTCCTCGTTCCATGCGCCGGCTTCGGCGATGAAATTGTTGTGGCCGACGCTGATTTCTTGTGACGGTGGTTGTGGTGGGTTCATTGGTAGCGCCCCTGTATCGTTAAATTATGGGGTCAGAGTAAAAATTCTTCGAATTTCTTACTCTGACCCCTGGGTTCTTGATCTTATTCATAGCGGTGACTCTTATTATCGCCACCGACCATTTTGTGTAACCAGGCGAGTGGCAACCTGCGCAGTAACATGACACCTACCTGGTAATTCCACCCTGGAACCGACACCGTTTTTCCGCGCTGCAGGTCGTCCAGGGATTTTCTTACCACGTACTCTGATGTCCATGCGCGCGCAAACCCTGATTTCTTATAGAATTTTTCCGGCTCAAGACCGATCTTTTCATGGAAATCCGTGATGGTAAAGCCGGGACATAATGCCTGGATCTTGATTCCACTGTCACTGTACCTGATTGCCAGTGACTCACTCAGGCTGCGAATGAATGCCTTGGTGGGGCCGTACAACGGACTGCTCGGCGTCGGCATGAATGAAGCGACAGAGGAAACATTGATAATACTGCCGTTACCGTTCGCCGCCATCACGTTCAACGCGGCGTAACTGAGTTTCAACGTAGCCTGCACGTGCACATGCATAATGTCATCGTGTTTCTGCCAGTCCATCTCGTGGAAAATACCGTCTTCGGCATAACCGGCATTATTGACCAGGAAGCTTAACCGCGGCTGGTTCCGAATCTTCACGGCAAGGTCGTCAATTACCGCGGGATCGGATAAATCCATTATCATCACCACCGGTTCAACATCATGCTTTTTTTGTAACTCGACAGCCAGTTGCTTCAATTTTTCCTCGCGCCTGCCTATCAACCACAGTGTCTGGTGCGTGGCAGAGAGCTGACGCGCAAATTCCGCGCCGATGCCGCTGGTTGCGCCTGTTATGACTGCAAGCCTGGTCATGTGGGGAAACCCTCTAAATTTCCTGAATTCCTACCTGGTAATAGTAGTTTATCCGTTTCAGGGTTAAAATACCTTGATGAAACTCCCCCACGAACGATTTGATTACTCCGCCATGCCGCAGCGCGAACCGGTACGGTTTCCGAACGGCGAGCGCATTGCGGTGTACATGATCGTCAACATCGAGGAATGGAATATCGAGAAGCCCGTCGCCAGGGAGTACGTGACCTCACCGGCGGGCGTCGTGACCGTGCCCAACGTCCCCAACTGGTCGTGGCACGAGTACGGCATGCGGGTCGGTGTCTGGCGCATCATGGATGCCCTGGCAAAGCGCGGCCTCAAGGCCAATGTCGCCATCAATGCGCGGGTGTGCGAGGGCGCCGGCGAGCCGGTTGCCCGGGCCATGCTGGAGGCGGGCTGGGATTTCATGGGGCACGGTTATGCCCAGGCGCCCATGCACGTCGTCGAGGACCAGGTGGAGGTGGTGAACAAATCCTTTGCCATTCTGAAGGAATACACCGGCAAGGCGCCCAAGGGCTGGCTGGGGCCGGGGCTGCAGGAGACCCTGGATACCCTGGATCACCTGGCCGCGGCCGGGTTCAAATTCGTCTGCGACTGGCCCATGGATGAGCACCCCGTCACCATGAAAACCGCGGCCGGGCCGATCATGGCCATGCCCTATTCGTTTGAGCTAAGCGATCTGCCGATGATGGTCGTGCACGCGCACACATCGGAGGTGTGGCTGAAGCGGGCCAAAGACCAGTTCGACCGGCTCTACCGGGAAGGCGCGGACCAGCCCAGGGTCATGTCATTGGGCGTGCATCCCTATATAATGGGTGTGCCGCACCGGATAGGCTATTTCGAGGAGGTCCTGGATTACATTCTGGGCAAGGATGATGTATGGTTTGCCACGGCCGATGAGTTGTATGACTGGTTCAATAAATAACATTTTAAGAGTAAGACTATGAGCACAAGCATTTCACA
>CBDBPJ010000005.1:0-317001 GCA_965208655.1 Gammaproteobacteria bacterium | reverse complement strand
CGGATAACGGCCAAATCGTGGTGGCGCGGCTGCAGGATGAGGTAACGGTCAAACGGCTGCGCCGGACCGGACAGGTGGTTTTACCTGGAAGCGGAAAACCCGCCTTTCCTGCCATTGAGGTGGATCTGAAACAGGAAACACTGGCCCTTGAGGGTATCGCCGTCGGCGTAGTACGCAACCTGTAGCGCATAACCATGAACAATTCATTGCGAGAGGCTGATACGCAACAACCCCCATCTATGGTCGGGTGATGAGGTCTGTCAGGGGAAACCGGGCGGCATCCCTACGGGTCATGCTTCATTGGATGCAATACTGCCCGGCGGCGGCTGGCCGAAAAATGCCGTGGTCGAAATGATTACCCCGCATTGGGGTACGGGTGAATTACAGTTGTTGTTGCCATTGATGAAGTCCATGACACGGCGCAGGCGCTGGATACTGTGGGTTTGCCCGCCGTACATCCCGTATGCTCCGGCATTGGTGAATGCCGATATTGATATTAACTTCCTGATGACAATCGGCCCGAATATCGCCTGCCGGGATGCTCTTTGGACGATTGAAAAAGCGCTGCAGTCACAGCGCTGCGGTCTGCTCATGGCATGGTTGAACCACCTGCCCAATGGGGTCATTCGACGCCTGCAACTGGCTGCCGATGCCGGTAAAACACCCTGTGTGCTGTTTCGCAACCAGCGCGGGAAAAATTCACCCGCAGCGCTGCAATTGCAGGTGAACCACAGCGACCGGGGCATCCATGCACGGGTTTTGAAAGCCCGCGGCGCCCATCAATACCACAGCGCGGACATCCCACTATCCGGGTTAACCCCATGGGTTTCGGATATGCCCCGGCCACTTTCTGCTCTTTCTTTCCGGGATTACCAGGAACAAGAGGCATGTACCAAAACCGAAAAGGGTACCCGGACCAGGCAACAAGCCCTGTGGCTTGCTGTTTATCTGCCCAAACTGGCCCTGGAAGTTGTCGCTGCCGATCAGTCTGATGAGGTTTCGGCCGTCGTTGAGGAAATAAAAGGCAGAAAACTCGTCCATACCGCGTCCTGTTCCGCGGAACGGATGGGTGTCAGCACGGGCATGGCCCTGGGCGCGGCCTACGCCTGTTGCCCCGGCCTGAAAGTTCACCAAATCAACGAAATCGCCCGGGAGGAACGACTGGATGCGCTGGCAGCCTGGGCCTTGCAGTTCAGCGCCGCGGTCAGTTTGCATCCACCCTGCTCGTTCCTGCTGGAGGCGGGGGGAAGCATCAACTATTTTGGCGGCCTCGCCACGATCCGGGATACCATCGCCCGGGAACTGACCGAACGCTGGAAACACGTTTTTTACCAGGCAACGGCCCCCACGCCCACAGCCAGCCTGATGCTGGCCCGGGCTGGACGCAACCTGGTTATCGAGCGCGGCGCAGATTTGCGCTCGGTCCTGGGGCCCTTGAGTATTGAGGTCCTGCCCCTGGATGACAAGCGCAAACAACGACTGAATAAAACCGGCGTGCGTATCCTGCGCGACCTCTGGCGTCTGCCTTCAGACGGGCTGGCGCGGCGTTTTGGAACAGACCTGGTTACCCACCTGGACCGGGCCCTGGGAAAGCTGCCTGAACCCTTGAATGCTTATCGGATACCCCCCCGGTTTTCCGGATACCCGGGAATGTTCGTTTGACATCGATGAGCGGCAGTCGCTTCTTCCCGTCGTTCGTGGGCTGGTGACCGGCTTATGCAATTTCCTGCAGAAACAGGACTTGTACACCATGGATTACCAGGTGCATTTTTATCACAGGCAGGACCCGGTAACGATGCTCCATATCGGCTTGCGCCGGCCAATACGCCAACCCGGGTTATTTGATGATGTTGGTGGAGACGCAACTCAGCAGGGCAAAGCTGGACGCGGCCGTCGTCAGGGTAACGCTGACCGCCGAGCGGTTTTATAGCGTTGCCCCCCGGACCCGTTGTTTATTTCCCGGCAGCGAGCTTGAACAGGAAGATCAGGATATTGCGCCACTCCTTGAACAATTGTCCACTCGTCTCGGCGCCGCTGCGTTGAAGAGCATCGCAACCCATGCGGACCATCGACCGGAATACGCCTGCCGCACTGGCGTGCCGGCCGTCGCCGGGCCGGCGCCCCCGGGCAACCGGCGCCCCCTGTGGTTATTGCCGAAACCCAGGGAATTGCTGAACAAGGACGACGGAATTTACTACAGGGGCCGCATCCATTTCCTCATGGGGCCGGAGCGCATCGAAGCGGGCTGGTGGGACAGCGACGGCATACGCCGGGATTATTACGTGGGTGTCGATGACATCGCCGGACGTGTGTGGATTTACCACGACCTGACAACCAGGCAAAAATGGTATTTGCATGGATTGCTCGGCTGAACGCGCCTGCTTGCCGCCTTATGCGGAATTACACTGCATCAGCAACTTTACGTTTCTGCGGGGCGCCTCCCATCCGGAAGAACTGGTGGTCCGGGCAAAAGCCCTGGGTTACCGCGCCATCGCCATCACCGACGAATGCAGCTTATCCGGAATCGTCCGCGCCCATGTCGCGGCCGGGAAAGAAGGTATCGACCTGCTTGTCGGCAGCGAGTTCCGATTACAGGAAGGGTGGCGCTTTCTATTGCTGGCCTCCGACCGGGGCAGCTACGGCAGACTCGCCCACCTCATCACCCTGGCTCGCCGGCAGGCAAAAAAAGGGGAGTATTTTATCGACCGGAACCTGGTCCAGGACAACTGCCCCGCCGGTTGCCTGGCCATCTGGCTGCCTTGCTTTAACCGGGGGGAGATCGAAACAAACGGCTTGCGCTGGCTGGCCGGTCTTTTCCCCGGGGTACTGTGGATAGCGGTAGAGGCGTTGCTCGACGGCAACGACAGGGAACAACTGCGCCGCTTACAGGAAATCAGCGCAGGTTTTGCCATTCCCTTATGCGCCTGTGGAGATGTACATATACATGAGCATAAGCGCCGGGTAATACAGGATACCTTGACGGCCATCCGTCTCGGCAAACCCCTCAGTGAACTGGGTTACGAAGTTTATTCCAACGGCGAGCGACACCTGCGTTCGCGCCGGCGTCTTGCGCAGCTTTATCCGCGCCCCTTGCTGGAAGAGACCGTAAGGATCGCCGATCGCTGCCGTTTTTCCCTGGATGAATTACGCTATGAGTATCCATCGGAACTGGTTCCGAAACACCATACTCCCGGCTCATGGCTGCGACGGCTCACGGAACAGGGTATGCAAACACGCTGGCCCGGAGGCGCGCCGGAAAAAGTGCGGGCATTGATTGAACATGAGTTGGCCCTGATACAGGAGGTTAACTATGAGCATTATTTTTTGACGGTTCACGATATTGTAAAGTTTGCCCGCAGCAAGGGTATCCTGTGCCAGGGCCGCGGTTCCGCCGCCAACTCCGCCACCTGTTATTGTCTGGGTATAACAGAAGTCAACCCCGACGCCATGGACCTGCTGTTTGAGCGCTTTATTTCCAGGGAACGCAATGAACCGCCGGATATTGACGTGGACTTTGAACATGAACGTCGTGAAGAGGTCATTGTTTATATCTATGAAAAATACGGGCGTGAGCGCGCCGCCCTGACGGCAACCGTCATCACCTACAGGCCAAAAAGCGCGCTGCGGGACGTGGGCAAAGCCCTGGGAATGAGTACGGACCAGTTGGAGCGTCTGGCCGCATGCGTCTCCGGACGCTATGGAAATACCCTGGAAACGGGGCAGTTGGATGGCTTTCCGGCGGACAGCCCGCTTGTGAGAAGACTGGTTTACCTGGTCAATAACCTGATCGGCTTCCCGCGACATTTATCCCAGCACGTGGGTGGCTTTGTCATCAGTCAGGGCCTGCTCTCCCACCTGGTCCCTGTTGAAAACGCGGCCATGCCTGAGCGCACCGTCATTCAATGGGAAAAAGACGACCTGGAGGCGCTGGGCCTGCTCAAAGTGGACGTGCTCTCCCTGGGGATGCTCACCGCCATCCGCAAGGCGCTGGCGCTGGTCAGTCAATACCGGGGTGAGCCGCTGACCCTGGATAAGGTACCCACGGAAGATCCCGCGGTTTATAAAATGATGCAGAAGGCCGATACCGTGGGTGTCTTTCAAATCGAATCACGGGCACAGATGAGTATGCTGCCACGCCTCAAACCTCAGAATTATTACGACCTGGTGATACAGATCGCCATTATTCGGCCCGGTCCCATACAGGGGGACATGGTGCATCCTTATTTAAGAAGACGGCGCGGCGAGGAGCCGGTCAGCTATCCCGGCAAGGCAGTGGAAAAAGTGTTGAAGCGCACCCTGGGCGTTCCCATCTTTCAGGAACAGGTGATGCAACTGGCGATGGTCGCTGCGGGGTTCAGCGCGGGGGAAGCGGATCAACTGCGGCGTTGCATGACTGCATGGCATCGCAAGGGCGGACTGGAGCCGTTTGAAAAAAAACTGCTGGGCGGCATGAAAGCACGGGGTTACCCGGAAAGTTTTGCGCGCCAGATCTTCAACCAGATAAAAGGATTTGGCGAATACGGCTTTCCCGAATCCCATTCCGCCAGCTTTGCCCTGCTTGCTTACGTGTCATCCTGGTTGAAGTATTATCATCCGGCTGCTTTCACCTGCGCGCTGCTGAACAGCCAGCCTCTCGGGTTCTACCGGCCGGCGCAACTGGTGCAGGACGCCCGGCGCCATGGCGTGACCGTCCTGCCCGTTGACGTGAACGACAGCAATTATGATTGTACCCTGGAGGGCGCCCCGGGGCAGGCCGGAACGCCCGGAACCCTGCGCCTGGGTTTGCGCCTGGTCAAGGGTTTGTCCCGGGCCGGCGGCCACACCCTGGCGCTTGAACGAAAACGGGGCAGGTATATCAGTGCACAGGATATTGCGGTGCGTACAGGGCTGGATCAAGCAGACCTGACGAGTCTGGCAGACGCCGATGCCTTGAACGGCATCGGCAAAGACCGTCACCGCGCCTGCTGGGAGGTCCTGGACCCGGGGCCGGGCGCGCCCCTGTTCTCCACGCCTGACGAGGAAGAAACCGACCTTATGCTGCGCAAGCCCCGGGAAGGGGAAAATATCCTGGCGGATTACGCCAGTATCGGCTTTACCTTGCGCCGCCACCCGCTGGCCCTGTTACGCGGACGCCTGGACGAACGGGGCGTTACCACGTCAACAGGACTCGGGGAATTGGCCGACAACGCCTGGGCCCGGGCCGCGGGTATCGTCACCAGCCGCCAGCGACCCGCCACCTCTTCCGGAGTCATGTTTTTCACCCTGGAGGATGAAACCGGGTTTATCAATATCGTGATATGGCCCTCAATCTTTGCAAAACAAGGTGCTATGCTGGCGACGGCCAAACTCCTGGAAATATCCGGCGCGGTACAGAAACAGGACGGAGTACTACACCTCATAGCGCGACAGTGTACCGATCTCAGCTCCTGGCTCGGAGATATGCAACTGAAATCCAGGGACTTCTGCTGACCCGGATTTCTCACCGAGTGCCGGCGGAGCATGCCCTGATGCCGGGAACCAGCCTGCTCCGGAAAATAATTCGGCCATCTTGGCAGGGTGCTGCAACAGTGCTAGCATGGTTGTAATCCCGTCAAGGAACTCGCCATGCCGACTTATCAACGCCTCCTCATAGCGTGGTTTTTCGTCCCGATACACAAGCTCTTGTTTCGCCTCTCCAACGGCCGCCTCCTGGGCCGCCTGGAAGGCCACGGAGTCCTTATGCTTGTGACCAGGGGACGCAGGAGCGGCAAGCCGCGCTCATCGCCCTTGCTGTACTTCCGGTTTGAAGAGCCAGGCGACCTCATTGTCGTTGCTTCAAACTACGGCCAGGACCACCACCCGGCCTGGTACCTGAACATCGCGACCGATGAGAACGTTACCGTCGAAACTAACGGCGAGCGCTTCGTCGCCGAGGCCCGCATAACCCGGGGCGAGGAACGCGCCGCGTTGTTTGAAAAGGTAGTTGCAGTAAATCCACGCTTCGCCGGCTACCGCGCCGCTACCGACCGCGAAATTCCCGTCGTCGCGCTGCGCTGCGTCTAGCCCGCATTTCTCACCAGGTGATGCGCCAACATTTATCTCGTCAAGCCGCTGACGGATTATTTCGCCCGGTCGCTCAGGGAAGAGTGAAGATGGCGGCACTTGATCGGGCGTGGCAATCTGGCTAACTTGCCGTCTCCTCGATTTCGTTTTGGGAAGTCGCAATGCTGATGAGCAAGAGCCGAATCAGTTTCCAGGAAAGTCTTGAACGGTGGCGCCGAGTACAATTGGAACAGTGAATGGTCGAAATTCCAGTGGATGGGAAAATAGGCCTGCGTGCGGCTGGCCTCACCGATTTCCATCCTGACCCCGCCGACGGGCTGATTATAGCAGCGGCCATTTCCAATTCAGCAACCCTGATTACCGCCGATAAGAATATACTGAACTAGAATGGCAATTTACAACGTCACAATGCAATCACCTGACTACATGATCATTACAGAGGTCATGCCTCCATTTTCTGAGCGAGGTCTTCAATATCGTTTGCAAACACGTCAATCCAATCCTCGAGAGAAGTATCTATTTCTCGATTTGGGCCATACTCAAGGGGGCGAGGAACGAACGCGGTCATAAGTCCCTGCGCTCGTGCAGCCTTGAGGTCATTTTTATGTGCGGCTGTCAACATTACTTTGGAAGGGGCGAGGTCTAACATATCGGCAGCCATGAGGTAAATCTCTGGGTCAGGCTTGTAGTGACGTATAAGTTCTGCTGACAGGATGCAGTCCCATGGCATGCCAGCGTACTTTGCCATATTGGTAAGAAGCGCAACGTTACCGTTGGACAGTGTGGCTATTATGTAGCGCTGCTTGAGGCGGTCGATTCCTGGCAGTGAATCGGGCCAGGGATCCAGTCTGTGCCACGCTTTGTTGAAATCGCGTTTCTCGTCTTCCGTCAAACTCTCGATATTGTACTTGACAAGTAGTTCGTCGAGAATCATTCGATGCAGGTCGTCAATCCGAGTCCAGGGAAGTTCACCCCGCCTGACCCTGTCCATGGAAGGGCGGTATCCCGCCCTCCAATCATCGGCGAATTCCAGCCAGTCCACATGGATGATGCTCTTGCGTCTGGCAAGAGATTCACCTTCGCGAGCGACACTCGTACGCCAATCTACCACCGTGCCGAAAACATCGAAAACAAGGGCTTTGACTTTGTTGATTCGCATTATAGCTTCTCGGAAGTTAGTACCAGTCGTTTTCTATGATGTCCGGGGCACCGATTTTTGATTATCCTCCATGCGAATACTATAGTGTAGTCGCATGAGGTGAATCTACGGAAATCGGTTACGACTGGAACCGTATCAATTTCAACAAGATTTTCGGATATCATACATGTATGACTGTCATATAATTTAGCCAATGGAGAATAAATGCTGCAAGCATTATTAAAAGGAAAGCTTTCAAGAGAGCAGGAAAACATGGAAGACATCCTTACTTCTAATGTCTTTGGTCTACTCAAATATGTACCACCAGAAGAAGGATTATTGAACTATCTTGCTCTTTCAGAGGATAAAGACGGTAATCAACCGCTCAAATATCTCAGATCTTTGAATGAGGTAAGTCAGAATTCAATAAGTTATGAATTCTGGCCTTGGTGGGAGGAACCGAACTGTTATGGTTGTGAACCGGATGTAGTTATCAAACTGGAAATTCCTGATAAACAAGATTTACTGGTTTTGATTGAAGCAAAATATTTGTCCGGTAAATCCTCGGAAGCAGATGAATCATATGATGCTCCTATCGACCAACTTGCCAGGGAGTGGGATAATCTTAGCGTAAAGGCTAATAATGATGAGTGTCCAGTTCTTATTTATCTGACGGTTCACTATGCTTATCCAATTCAGGATATCAATGATGCGGAAAATGAGTATCTGAATAAACGGCCGGAAAGAACTGAACCCGTCATTTACTGGTTATCCTGGAGACATTTATACAAGGCATGTGAAAATTCATATCATCCAGTTCTCAATGATATCAAGCTTCTCCTGGATAGGTTAGACCTCAAATTTTTTGATGGTGTAAAACTGGAATATGTACAAATCCCTTGGTCTTTTGAGAAGGTGTTCGATTGGCAGAAATATACCGGAATACAGGCAGTCAATTGGAGATTTGACACATGAGTGAAGAAGGAAAACGAATATTGGAATCAACCCGCAATTTTCGAAACTATTTGGAAGATATTGGTAAATTACTTTCGACGACTGAGGCCTCGTTGAACAAGCTTGGCTATAAAACTGCACTTGATAAGACAGCAATTGTAGTTGAAGCAATATCGATAGAAAAACCACAAAAGTGGCTTCCACAAGCTGTTTTTAGATTTTTGCAGCATAAAGAAAACGAGCATATTCTGGTTGGTATTTCGGTAATTATTGATGATCTGAATGAACCGGAATCATTTGAGCAGCCTATGATTTCTGTTCTTTGGTTTGACTATGGAAAAGGTAATGTAATTAAAAAAGGTGAAGAACGAAATTCAAAGATTGATGGAAATACTTGGGTATATAAATTTTCCAAGCTCATTCTGGACCTGAAAAATACCAACCTGGAGGACAAAATGACCGATATATTTCCTGAGTTAGAAGAGTATCTTGGTAAATTTGGGATTTTAGCCTCACAAGCCCTTGCTGTACCGCTTGTAAATATTCGGTCTGAACGAAATATTGAGGAAAAAATAATATCCCCACTGGTCGTATCACTTAATGGAAAAGTCAATTGAGAGGGATAATATTCTATTATCCTGTGGATCGGCTTTCGCCGTGATAGCTCCTTGAAACTTCAAACTCCAAGGCTATAATCAATATTTGGGTAAAAAGAAAATGAAAAAGCAACGCATTTTAACAGATTTGGACCTCGAACCCATCATCATCAAGGCAATGGATGCGGATGAAGGCTATGGATGGACTCTTGGTTTTGCTGGCCGAGTAGCGGAAGAATACCGCAAATTTCTCGTCCTCTGTTTTGAGCATCCGGATGAACCTGTCGTTCCTTCTAGTTTTATCGATGACTTCTGGCACCTACATATACTTGATACACAAAAGTATATGGAAGACTGCCACCAATATCTTGGTTATATGCTGCATCACTTTCCCTATTTCGGAATGAGGGGCGAGGAAGATGCGAGAAATCTACGTCTAGCATGGGAGAAATCGCTGGAATTGTATGAATCAACATTCGGCAAATCCGCACCTAAGGATCTATGGCCGAAGTCTAACCGCTGCCCCAACTGCGGGCGCCGCTGCAGAAGAGGGGATAATGGGCTATTAAACCAGCCAGTCTTTGATGAGCGAAGGCCCAGGCTGGCTGATATGGGCATTTCCCTGTAGGAGGAGATTATTTATTTGCCAGCAGGTGATGCATTAATCACCTCACTCTTTAAAATGAAAGGGATTTTGAAAAAGTATTGGAAGATTTTATTTGGTGGGCTATGGATGTCGGTTGTCGTGGCTTTAGCTATATGGATGATTCTTTCCGAGAGCGATCTTTCAATAACAAAAGGCAAACCCGAATTGTTAAGGGGAATAGGTTTCTTTCTACTAGGGGTAGGCGTTGCGCCACTTGGGTTACTACTGGCATATAACCGCACTGAATCATTAAAGCTCCAGACTGAAACCGAAAAAGAAAAAGCGGTTACCGAAGCATTCGCAAAATCCGTTGAATTACTCGGCAACCAAAGGGAGGCCGCGAGGCAAGGTGGAATCTATGCTTTGGGGAGACTTGCTGTGGATAATTCGGAACTGCATCCGATGATAATGGATATTGTTGCTTCTTATATACGACAAGAAAGTCGCAACAGGTTTTTTAAAGAAAAAAATGAACGTAAGAAAGAGGGCAAATCCATAGACAAAGACGAATTGGTTGATGAGCTTCGTTTGGAACCCATGCCCATGGATATCGAAGCGGCTATCGCGGTAATCCGGGGGAGGGATGTGCAGCATGATAAAACACCTGGGGAAGGAGAATATCTTTTAGATTTGTCTAACGCATATATATTTACCGCCGATTTCAGTAATACCAAGCTGTCAAGGGTTAATTTTTCCGACAGTGTTTTAATTAATTGTGTTTTTGACAAGACGGAATTATCAGAGTCCAATTTTATCGCGTCTGATTTGAAAGAATCATCCATGACTCAGGAACAGGTCGATAGTATGGGAGATACTAATGAAAAGACCGTCTATCCGGCAGGGCTGTCACCTAAGAAAAATGTCAACAACTCCGTTTTGGGATGAATTCTGTCTTTATTCACAAATAACTAACTCGGTTCCAATTTCCATATTTAGCTGATCTGCCGCGCTGCCGCTGTTCACGGCGATTTCCGCCAGGCGCTGTGAGTTGCGGTACCAGAAGGCAGTGCCTTCGGTTACGGCGGAGAATGTATCGGCGAAGGGAACAGAGATGCCGTTTACCTGTACCGTTCCGATATCAGCCGGTATCCCAGCCTTGATCCCGCTCATACAGTTACCGAAGTGATCGATGTAGACGACCTCGTTTAAATCATCCGGCCAGCCGTGCCGGTCTTCCCAGGTTATTGCCTCGCCGGGGAGCTCATTTTTCCTGATCATGGCCGCTGCCGGGGCGTATAAATCCCGGCCGTGAAAGGTGGCCGACATTGTTTCGGGCCGCCAGTGTCAACAGGAAATTAAAATGTCCACTTTTCAGGATTCTAAAATGTCCCCTGGTGGATAAAGAAATGGCTGTGTCAATCATCTTGTGAATCAGTCCGTATCTGGCAACTGTTCCGGTTTCATTACCGGCGCCCGCCCCAATAACCCCGCCTTGCGCTTCTCCTTCAACCGGTAACTCTCACCCTTGATATTCAGGGTGGTGGCATGGTGCAGCAAACGGTCCAGGATCGCCGTGGCCAGCACCTGGTCACCGAAGATCTCGCCCCAGTCGATGAAGCTCTTGTTGGAGGTGAGGATGAGGCTGGCCTTCTCATAGCGGCGTTGGATGAGCCGGAACAACAAACTGGCATCCTCCCGGGACAGGGGCAGGTAGCCCATTTCGTCGAGTATAAGGACTTTGGGGTAGACCCATTGCTGCAGTTGTTTCTCCAGGCGGTTCTCATCCCGGGCCCGTTTCAGTTTGCTGAGCAGGTTGTCCAGGGTCAGGAACAGGACCCGGTGCCCGGCTTCCACGGCTTTCACGCCCAGGGCGACGGCCAGGTGCGTCTTGCCCACTCCCGGCGGTCCCAGCAGGATGACGTTCTCGCCCCGTTCCACAAACGCCAGGCCCGCCAGGGTCTTGACCAGTTTGCGGTCCAGGCTCGGCTGGAACGTGAAGTCGAACTGTGCCAGGGTCTTCACCCAGGGCAGGCGCGCCTGCCGCAGTCGGCTGTCCACCCCGTTAACGTGGCGTCCCTGCCATTCGACCCGTAAGGCCTCGGTTAAAAAGGCCGGATAATCCCATTCCTGTTTGGCGGCCTGTTCACACACCGTCTCCAGTTGTGCCGGCAGGTGCTGGAACTTCAGCTTCGTCATTAATTGTGTCAGTTCCATTGTCCCGCCTCCTCGTACGCAGCCAACTCCCGTCGCTCTACCTGCAAGGCCTCCCGCCACAGCGCTGCATGATGGGCCGGGATACTCTGCCAACCGGCGCCGGCCGGGCGCAACCGGTGCTCGGCAATACACCGGTCCTGGCCGTCCACCACGCGTAAGCGGTCATCCAGGCCGATGTGCACCGTCACCGGTTGACCACAGTACACTGCCGGCACACTGTAGCGGTTGCCGCGCACCTCGATATACCCGTCCCAGGCCACAAACCGCTGTTCCCGGTAAGCCGTATCAAAACGCACCGTCGGTAAGGGGGATAACTGTCCACGCTCTGCCTCAAACCGGTCTATGACGCGCTGCCGATGCGTCCCGTGCATGCGTGGGTCCGCCTCGTCCCGTAACCAACTCTCCAACTGCTGGTTCAGATGCGCCAGGGTCTCAAACTGCCGGTAGCGCACAAAGAAGTGTTCCTTCACATAACGCACCATGCGTTCGGTCTTGCCCTTGGTGCGCGCCCGGTACGGCCGGCACGCCTTCGGCATAAATCCGTAATGCCCCGCCAGGTCCAGAAAACGCGGATGAAACTGCACGCCTTCCCCCACTCGATGCGCAATCACCGCCGACTTCTGGTTGTCCACCAGCACCGTCTTCGTTACACCGCCCAGGTACGCAAAACTGCGCACCAGACACTCATAGGTGTGCGCCGCATCCTGACTGACCGTGCCCCACACATGAAACCGGCGCGAATACCCCAGCGTGTTCACCGCAATAAACACCTTCTGCTCAAGTCCGCCTATCGCCGTCCAGACTTCGCCCCAGTCATGCTGTAACTGCTCCCCTGGCCCAGTCTCAAAACGCACCGTCGCCCGGCTCGCACGCAACGGACGCTTGGGCCGGATATAGGCCCGGATCAAACTCACTTCACCCGGATAACCCTGTCCCTGCAACTCGCGCTGAATCACCATCGCATTCCACACCCCCGCCTGCAACAACCGGTCTATCGCCGGCTTGTACGGGTCCAGAATACTGCCCCGGGCACGCGGCCGTTTCCCGGCCGGCGCACCGCCTCGCTTCAATGCCCGACTCACCGTCCTGGGGTGTACCCCCAGCTCCCCGGCAATGTCTTTGATATACACCCCGTCGTCGTGTTTGTGTTGTATCATCAGATAGTCTCCTCGCTTGAGCATCGGTTATCTCCTGTTCTTGAACAAAACAAGAAGGTAACCCCGATGCTCGGGTTGAGGGGACTTTTTAGTTTCCTGATATGGGGACTTTTAACATACTTGCTGACACCAGTCGATGCGCCAGCATTGCACGTCGGAACTGCGCCGGCAGACGATGTCGAACAGGCCGTTGTCGGGCCCCACGTACCATTGACCGTCCGCCTTGATTACCACTGGCGCGTCCTGGAAGCTTCCTACGCCGGGGTCGACCACGGACAAGAAGACCGTTCCGGGTTGCGCGGGACAAGCCCGGCTGAACGCGGCCAGCAGGTAAGCCGAGGCCCTGGGGTTGTTGCGGGGGGCGTCGGCCAGCAGGTTGATGACTTTCTCATTTGGGAGATGCCTGTGCAGTACTGCCTGCACCTGTCCCAGGTAGGGTCCTTGCAGGCCGTAGTCGGTAAAGAGGGCGATCATTGTCGTATCTCCCGGAAAGATAATGAGCTATTTCCCATTTGCGCCGGTCGAAATAAAACTTATCATCGCTCACACCTCATCGCCTGTCAGGACTTGTAAGTATTCGTGATAGGCATACGCGCGACCGCGCCTTTTGCCCGTGATCTCACGCAGCACGCCCAGACCTTCCAGCAGATCAATCGCCTTGCGGGTTGGAGGTGCAGTCAAGCCGAGCAGTTCCGTTGCGTTGGGAACGGTGACAACCGGATTGGCGGGCAGGCGGTCGAGCAGTTGCACTGCGGCAACGGTTGACCTGCGGTGGGTAATAATGCGGCTGCGGTCATGTCCCACCAGGGCATGGAGTGCTTGAGCGACGCGAACGCCGTCGTCGGCCGCCTCATAGACGCACTTGAGAAAGAACCTGGTCCACCCCTCCCAATCACCGTCGCTACGTACAGCAGCCAATCGTGCGTAGTACTCCTGCTGCTTACGCCTGAACGCCAGACTGAGGTAGAGCAGCGGCTGCTTGAGCAGGCGCCAGTGCTCAACAAGCAGTGCGATAAGCAGCCGACCGATGCGGCCATTACCGTCAAGGAACGGGTGGATTGTCTCGAACTGCACGTGTGCGAGTCCAATCCGAACCAGTGGGGGGAGTTCACTATCATCATGCAACCACTGTTCCAGGGCTCCGAGAGCGCCGGCAACGTCCTCGGGCGGTGGTGGGATGAAGCGGGCATTGCCGGGTCTGCTGCCGCCAATCCAATTCTGCGACCGGCGAACTTCACCAGGTAGTTTGTTCCTGCCGCGAACGCCGCGCATAAGGATACGGTGTGTGTCGCAAAGCAAGCGGATACTCAGCGGCACGCCCCTCGGGCTTGCAAGCTGTTCTCGTGCGTAGGTGAGGGCATCCACGTAGTTGCAGACTTCCCGGACATCGTCCGGACGCTCGCTTTGATCTGTAGCTTCGAAAGTGAGAACGTCGCGGAGTGTGGCCTGCGACCCTTCGATCTGCGAGGTGATGACCGCCTCCTTCCGAACAAAGCCGTAGAGGAACCAACCGGTGCTCGGTACCATTGAGCCCGCCACGGCAAGACGGGCCAGCTCGGTCTGTGCGGCTGCAAGCAGTTCCGCTGTCAGGCTGTCCATCACCAGCGGCGGGTCGGTCGGGGGCAGTGGATATGGAACGAACGCGCGTACCTCCTCTCCAAGAGTGCTGGTGATACGGTATTGACCGGTCTTGCGAGTCATGGCTGGGAATCGCTCCTTTCCTAATCCCGAAGTTTAAGAATCGTTCGTTTCTTTGTCAAGAAGTTTACGAATCGATAGTTTCTTTCATCGTCTGACTATAAACTGCAAGACCTTATCCATATAGCTATTAATAGTGGAGTAACAGGGAGGATCAATCCCGAGTATCTCCGCCTCGGACTGCACGTAACGGGAGGGCCGTAATTCATCACGGCAATGATGGACGAGATCCCGGGCGCCGGCCGGGGTTGCCTCCAAGTGGAATTGCAGGCCGATAGCCCGACTGCCCAGTTGGAAAGCCTGGTTATGACAGGCATCACTCCGGGCAAGCCGCATCGCTCCATCCGGCAGGTCGAAGGTCTCGCCGTGCCAGTGAAAAACCAATAATTCCTGTGGGAAGGTGAATAACTCTTCCGCGTTGTCGGGCTGCGTGCCTGCGACAGGGAACCAGCCGATTTCCTTTTCCTTGTTCGGGTAGACAGCGGCGCCCATGGCGCCGGCAATGAGTTGCGCGCCCAGGCAGATGCCGATTACGGCCTTGTCGTTCTCAATGGCTGAACGGATAAACTGCTTTTCAGCCGCAAGCCAGGGATGGTCCGCCTCCTCATTCACGCTCATGGGACCGCCCATGATAATCAGCAAGTCAAGATCATCCACATCAGGCAAAGTCGGGCTTTCAAAGAACTTCGTGACCGTGACGTCGGCGCGCATTGACTGCAGCCATGTATGGATGCTGCCCAACCCCTCGAACGGGACGTGCTGCAAGTAGTGAGCTTTTATCGCATTCTCCTTGATTTAAGAATAGCTGGGGTCAGAGCAAATGCTCTGACCCCATATATCCATCTTATGATGAATAGGCCCACTCACGCCAGCCGCGCAACAACGGGAAGTAGAGGCCGAGCCGTATCGGCCTGTCGGCCAGGGCGGACATGACGGTAGCGTATTTTTCCAGCTGTTCCCGGTAGCGTTCCTGCTGCAGGTCGAGAAACTCGTCGATGTCTCCGGATTCGTGGCGCGAGGTCTTGTAGTCAACGATCCAGCGGATGCCTTTCTGGTCGATAAAAGTCCGGTCGATAATAATATTGATGACGTTTCCCACGTAGACGCCGCTCAGTGCATATTCGTTTTTCCTGTCTTTGTGGGAGGCCAGCACCCACTGTCCGCGCGGGTCTTCCAGCACGCTCGTCAATGCCTGTTCCACCCAACCGCAAGCCGTTTCCAGTTCTACCTCAGGTACGCCCAATTCTCGCAGTGATTCCTGGTAGCTATGCCGTAATCCGCTGATTCTCCCGGCATCCCACTGGTCAATGCCTTGCGTTGCCATCACCTGCAGGTAACTATGCACTACGGTGCCCACATGCATGATGGTTCGTCCCGCCCACCGGTACTCAATCACGCCGTTTGCCTTGTCAGGTTCCTGTTGTTCCGGCCCGGCACCGGTTAATCCGCTCCATTGGACCGGGGGTGGGGGGGCAGGTAACTGCCAGTCCGCGACCAGCCGCCGCAGGCGTGGTTCCTGAATGTCTGCGGGAACTGCCACTGCTCCAGCTTGCGGCGTCTGTTTTTCCAGTTCTGCCCGGAAATCTGCTTCGACGGCAGGCCATAGCCGGGCCAGTAATGTGTTGTTGGGAGGCGGCGCCAATCCGCCGCCATCATCCACGTTTGCGCTGCCGAACAGGTGCAGTTGCTTGCGCGCCCGGGTTGCCGCAACGTACAGCAGGCGGCCTTCTTCGTGGTACTGTTTTTTCTTCTCCAGACCCTTGATGAAATCATAGATAGGCGAGCTATCCTCGTCACTTGCCTTGACCGGCGCCAGCAACAGACCTGATTCTGCCGGATTGGGAATCTCCGACCAGAGCAGCAACTGCGGGTCGTCGCTGCGACTGCGCCGGGACAGTCCCGGCAGGATAACATGGTCGAACTCCAGGCCTTTTGCCTTATGGATTGACATGACTTGCAGGGTATTATCCGCGCGGGTATCGGCGCTGGCGTACAGTACTTTCACCCGGTCTTCAAGCTGGTCCGGTCCGCGCAGGTCGCCGCCCTGGTCAAGTTCTTCCAGCAGCTCGAAAAACCTGTCGGCGTTGCGCAGATCAGTGGGAGTTTCCAGGGTGGCCGGGCCGCCCAGGTTGAGCCATGCACTCTCCACCCAGCGCCGCAACGGCATTCTGCCCTGCAACGCGTATGCCTGCTCAAGCACGTCACACAGGCGTGTTACCCTGACTTGACCGTCGGCGCTCAGCATTGCAAGCCTCTGCCTGTCCTGCAGGCAATGCCAGATGGTATCGTTCCGGGAATCCGCGCCCAGCGCCAACAGGTCTGCCAGTGTCAGTCCGCACCAGGGAGCGCGCAAAATGGCCAGCCAGGCTATGCGGTCTGCCGTATGGTGCAGGGCGCGGGTCAGCGCCAGCAGGTCCTGGATAACGGGCCGGCTTTCCAGTTGCTCTATCTCGACCGCCTGAAACGGCACTTCATGCCGGGCCAGCAACGTCGTTATGGCTTTCAGGTGAGGGCGGCTGCGCGCCAGTATGGCGATGCTTTCTGAATCCGATCGATCCCGGATATTGCTAACCTGTTCCAGTACCAGTTCCGCTTCCCGTGCATCATTCCTGCTGCGATCCTGGTTCCGGTCATATACGAAGATGGGATGCACGCGTACGTCATTCTCTCCCGGGTGTTCCACGAACCCCGTTGCCGGTGAATAACTGACCGCACCGCGAGCTATATCAGGATCACCGGGCAGGACTTCACGGAATGCCGTGTTTACCCAGTCCACAAGGGCCCGGTCCGAACGGAAATTGACCTCGATTTTCACCGGTTCAACAGGTATTTGTCCGAGGCGCTCCAGTTCCCAGGTAGCCAGGAATACACCGACTTCCGCCTCCCGGAAGCGGTAAATGGACTGCATCGGATCGCCTACCAGGAACAGGCTGTGGCCGTCTTCTATGGACCATCCGGCGGTCAGTTTCTCCAGTAATTCATACTGGTTAACTGAAACATCCTGGTATTCATCCACCAGGATATGGCGTATACGGTAATCCAGGTACAAGGCCAGATCGGTCGGGCTGTCATCCGATCCCAATGCCCTCAGGGCGGCCAGGGACAAGCCGGTAAAATCCACCTGGTTGCGCGCGGCAAACAACAGGTGTAATTGCGCGTTGGCCAGTACCAGCAATTCATATAACGCCTGTAATACCCGCCATTCATTATCTCGGTAAGTGATCGGCGGCAGTGCGCGTATCTCCAGGAACGATTCCTGCAATCGTTCATCATCCGCGAACCGGCTCAACAGGGATTGAAACCGGTGTTTCATGGATTTTCCGGCTTCGCCCGGGGGGAATCCCTGCCTGGCAGTAACGCTCTTGCGCCAGCCGCCTTGCTGGGTCAGGCAAAGGGAGACGATGAATTTCCAGCACTGCAGGTCGGCACAACCCGTCCCGGGCAATCGTTCAATCAGGCACGCGGGATCATCATGGTTGTGCGTCGCATATCGAAGACAGACCGTCAATTCTTCCGTGTATTCCGGCGGCAAAACCTCCAGGGCATTCTCCAGGGCAGCCTCCACGACGTGCTTGAGGACATCCTCCAGCGCCCCGCGATCCGGGCGCCGGCCCGCGAGATGGCGCAGCCACTGGTCCCTTTTTTTCAGCATCGCCACCAGCATGTCCCTGGCTTGCGGCAGGTTATTGTCCAGGTGCGCCAGCAGCGTTTCAATGGCTGCGCTCCCGCTGTTGCGGCCGCCCTCCGGCGGCTCATCCTCATCCAGTTGTTTCAGGGTATCGGCCGCTGCTTCCCGGTACAGGTCGCCGGCATCTTCAATGATCTCCGGCTGTCCTCCAAGTTCCGACAACAGCGGCATTTGCTGCGTCAGTCCCGTACAGAAGGAGTCGATGGTCATGATCCTGATACGTGCGGGGTTCTGCGTCAGTTGCCAGTTGAGTTCCTGGCTTCTGGCCAGGGCCGCGCCGGCCAGTTTCCGGCGGATTTCTGTGCTTGCATCCGGACTATCCGCGTGCGTGTTACCTGTATCCTCCACGGGCTTCAGCGCGTCTATAATCCTTTTCCGCATTTCAGCAGCGGCCTTGCGGGTAAAGGTGATGGCGACAATCTCTTCCGGCGCATCAACGACCGCCAGCAGCCCCAGGTAGCGCCGCACCAGCAACTCGGTTTTCCCTGAACCGGCCGGCGCCTGCACGATAAAAGACCGTTCCGGGTTTAAAACCCGCGCACGGGTTTCCTGGTCGCCCGGGTTCATTTCAGGGATATCTCGTGGATGCGGCACAGGGGTTGTTGGTCGCACCAGTCACAGGCGCGCGCTTTCGGGCTTACCGAAGCTACGCCCTGGCGGAATTCGTTTGCCAGGTTTTCCAATACGCCGCGCCAGTTATCGAACACCGCCTCCCAGGAAGGCGGCATTGCCCCGGTTTGTGCATCCCGGTCTGCAACAAACCTTGTTGCCCGGCGGTCCTGGTCAAAAGCCCCGGTGTCCGGCAGGACGTCTTCAGATTCAGCCAGGCCGGCGAAGCCGAAACCCTTGCCCCGTTTCAACCTGGCGAAGGTAACCGCAGCTACCGGTTGGGGGTGGGTAACCGCGTACAGGGGCAGTTGCGGCTCATCGGGCCGGTCGCCCGTCCAGGCATTGATATTGGCTTGCCCTCCCTTGTAATCGATGATTACGCGGCGGCCGTCCTTGAGTTCGTCAACGCGATCCGGTCGTGCGGTAAACTCCACGTTACCGATGACCAGGCGGGTGTTTTCCTCCACGTTGACCACTGCAAACGGTGTACGCTGCAGTTCCAGTTCCAGCCAATCGCCCAGCACTTGCGCCAGTCGTTTGCCTTCGACAGCAGCGAAACGTGTTGAAAACACCAGCGGGTAGCGCTTCCGCTGGTCCGTAATCAACTCCGTTACCCGTGATTTGATTAAACCCTCCCGTTCCTCCCGGGTCATGGCTACGAGTGTTTCCCGGCTTCCCAGTTGTGACCAGGTATTTTCCATAAGCTGGTGCAACAGGCTGCCCCGCTGCATCGCATCCAGGCCGATGTCGGCCTGTTCCAGTTGCCTGGAGTGCAGGCGGTGCCTGGCGAAGGCGCGAAACGGGCATTGCGACTGGTCCCTGAACAGGGAAACGCCACCGCTGTGCAGGCCGGCAACAGGGGGCGCTACCGTGTCCGTAATCGATTCAATTCCGCCGGCTGCGAAAATCTCCCGAGCGTAGCTTGCTGCCGTTGGACCCTGGTGAGCGGGTTTGTTTTTGGCGCCGGCCCGTTCCAGCCCGTTTGTCCAGGCAGAAGATTCCGGTTTCGGCAGCAGGGGGCTGGCCAGGAGCGGCCGGTCCTCTTCGTTACGGGCATGGCTCAGGATAATCTCCGGGGCAGAACTCACCAGCGCCGTTTGCAGGTCCCTGGCCTGCTGCAGGTTGCTGTCCGGGTCGGCGTCCGGCATCCTGTATTCTTTTTGCAGGGGGATGGGGACGAAAGGATTGGGCCGCGGCCGGGGCGGCCAGGCCTCCTCGGTCAGTCCCAGCATCCAGACGCGATCAAAGGCCATGGCCGCGGCGCCCTGGGGGTCGAGGACCTGTACCGGGGTTTCCGCGGTTTTCGGTTGAAAACTGAGCCCGCCGGCAATGCGCCGGAGGTGGGATAGCGCCTCGGCGCGGGACATGGTCGGGTTTACCAGGCGCAGTGAAACAAAGCTGTCCAGCACCGAGTGCCAGGTTTGCACCTGCTGGTATTCCGTAGTGTCCAGGCTGCGTTCCCCCGGCCAGCCGAATATCTCGAGGAAACGGTTAAAGCTGTCGGCCCAGGCTTCCGGTGATTGCTTTGCCGGCAGTTCGGACAGGACTGAGAAGATTTCCTTCAGCATGGCCGTCATGACGGGAATGGGCCGGCCTTTATCGCCTGCCGCAGCGGCGAGGTAAAGCAAGTCGCCCCGGTTAAATGCAAGCTGGTTGCGGGACCGGAGTGTTTCATCCAGCAATGCGCGGGCCGCACGTTCCGTAGCGTGCCCCTTGATGAACGGCGTGCGCAGCAGGGTACCCAGGGTATCCAGGGCAAGCGGCGCCTTGTTCAAACCCAGGATGGTGAAGATCACGTTGATAAGCGGGTATTCAACCAACGGTTGGCCCGCCGAGATGCTGAAGGGCAGGGGCGCAGCGGTTTCCCGGTAGCCAAGGTTGCCGGGTACCAGCACGTCCTCGAAAATATAACGGATACGGGTGCGCAGCTTGCGCAGATCCGGTACGATAATTCCGACGCTGACCCCGCTCTCTGTTTCAACACAGCTGCGCGCCCAGAGTGCAGCCGCCCTGATTTCCTCCTCAATATCGGCAAAATTCCGCACCTCAACCGAGACGTTCCGGCTATCTTCCCGGTACTCGTGCACGGCGATGCCGGTATCCTCCAGTCCCTTGAGTAACATTGCCTGTAGCGGGGTAAACCGGTCAAATCCCGCCAGCACCAACCCTTTGCCGAAAACAGCAGTAGCGGCTGCCATACTCCCGCACAGGACGTCTGCCAGGGAAGCGTTATCGACCCAACTGTTTTCCTCACAGCGCAGCCGGTAATCGTCTGCCCAGGACTTGAAAGCGGCGACGTCTTCGTTCATGGGCGTTCCCAGGGGGAAAACCGGGACACGGTATTGCTTCAGGCGCTGCCATGCAGCGCCTACCTGTCCGGCTACGGAAGTCACCTGCAACAGGCTGTTGCCGTAATCGGATTGTTCAATGATTTGCTGCCAGAGTACGTTTTCCTGCTCACCGGTCAGCAGCAGGCTGCCGGCGCCGTTGCGTTCGCGCAGGGAATTCCAGCAGCGCCGCAGCCATGCCTGCCACGGTAATATATCCGGGGTCTCCCAGGCGCGCCGGTTGCCGCGCAACTGTTCCTGCGCGTACCGGTGCCTGAAGTGATGGGCCAGCCGCACATTGGCGCAGACGATGGTATGGCCGCGCCCGATATGCCCGTTGAGCCCCATACTACTGGGAAAGCCGGCGAGCCAGGGATTTCAGTTTCGTGATGCGTTCTATCGAGGATGGGTGTGAACCGGAAAATCCACCGGACAGGTGTTTGGTTTTTTTGTATACCAGTTCCTGCAGGCGCACCGCCCCTTGCGGGTCGTAACCGGCTTCAACCGCCCAGATTGCCCCCAGGTAGTCAGCCTCCCGTTCGTTGTCGCGACTGTACTTGGTGCCGGCGGCAGACAGCATGTCGGTCCTGCGCCTGGTCTTGCTCTCGGCGCCGTGATCCAGCTTGAGGTGGCCCAGTTCATGGCCGATCAGGGCCGCGGCCATGTGTACGTCCAGGCCAAGTAAATCAAGCATGCCGAAATTGATGCCGATAATGTTGATTTCAACGGCATTTTCTTCATCAACCGGCTTTGAATCTGCAATGGCGTTTCCCTGCAGGCTCACCTCTTCAGCGCCCGATCCGGATTCATCCCCGCCGCCGCTATCCGCCGGCACCAGTTCCGCCATGCCCCTGGTTGCAAAGGCGTTGGGTATTTCGCCATCGGTGATGATCAGTTCCGACCTGAGTTCCGAGACTTCCTCAATCGCCTGCATAACCGAATAGAGATAGACCAGCTGTTTTGCACCTATCCGCTTCAGGAGCCTGTTGTTCTTATCGCGCAGTTCAACGGTGTCTGCGCTTGTCCTGGCAAGGTCTTCAATCCTCCAGGTGTAGCCGAACGGCGCTGCCAGGCTCTGGCCGGTTATCAGTAGCGCCAGGCAGGCGATCAGGGCTGTCTGTTTGCTCATGAATGTCATTTCCCGGTTGGCGTTTTGAATAAACAGGTCGCGGTAAAGTATAAACCGTTAGAGGACGCGAATGTAACAGTAGTTCCCCCCGGTAACGGGTATTACGCCATTGCAGGGGAACGCTGCGCGACATTTCCTGTCTAAACCAGAGGCCGGAAGTAGTAACGCAACAGGAGTATGCACTATAATAAAAGCTCGGCTATTCGGACAGGGCACATGAATTACACAGATAATGTCAGCAGGGTACTACACTGTTTTATCATGATTGTCGCAGTGGCGCTCCTTGCCGCCTGCAATACGACCGCCCCCGTCCGCTCCTCTGGCGCTCCAGGCGCCCCGGGTTCTCCAGGTTCTCCGGGTTCTCCGGGTTCAACAGGATCGTCAGGGCCGTCCGTCCAGGTGTCCGTACCGGGCATGCCTGAAGTACCGGGTGTGCCAGGCGTGCCGGGACTGCCCGATGCCGGTACCGGCGGCACGCCCGATGCGCCCGCGCCCGGCAAGATTTCAATACCCGTTTCGCAACCCGGGTCAGCCGACGGAGAAAGCGGCGCGCCGGCAGGAGCGCAGAGCGCCGCCGGGACCGGCCGGCAAAAGTCCGATGATGAGATCCTGGCCGATGCGCTGGAGGAATTGAATAAAAGGTCGAACGCGAAGCAACAGGCAGAAACCGGTGACGGCGCCGGCAGGCAGTCAGCGGAAGCAGGCGGGGTTGGTTCGGCAAGGACCGATACCGAGAAGAAACAGGCCCTGGGCGAGGAACTGCAGGAAGGCTTTTCGGAATTTGACGAGATTATGCTGAGCGAGCAGCAGGCCATCAATGAGCAAGCCGCCCAGGAAGACTACGGCGGCTTTGCCGGGGATGGTGATATTTTCGCGGAGGACGAGCCTGCACAGGACACGGCCGCCGAGCCGTTACATACTGCAATGGCCGATACGGATCCCGCATCCATCAAGGGCGAAGGCAATACCCCGGCGCGCAGCCACAGCCGGGTCCCTCCCGACCTTGTCGATGCCAAGGGGGATGACATCATCGCGCGCCAGTTGCGCGAGGCTGCCATGAAAGAAGATGACCCCGAGTTGAGGGAAAAACTGTGGGACGAATATCGCAAATACAAACGAGACTTAAGATGAAACCAGGTTATATCAAACTCCTTACGGCAATTGTTCCGTTGTGTTTCAGCCTGGCCGGCTGCAACACGACGACGGTGAAAACGACCAGCTACGAGCAGGTGGTCCTCGAATCGGAGGTGACGCCGGAGGAATTGTTGCTGGACGTGGGCGTCGGAATTTTCAATCCGGGGTTCGATGCCCTCAGCGCCGAGGAAGACGGTGTCTTTCCGAAAATCCGCGAGGCAGAGGCGCGCTTTATACCGTTCAAACTGATGGAGACCCTGCAACACACGGGCAACTGGGGCGTGGTGCGGGTCGTCCCGGAGCGGATCAGCGAAATGGATATCTGGGTGGACGGGGAAATCCTGAAGTCCGACGGTGAAAACCTGTGGCTGCAGGTGTCGGTGGAAGACGCATCGGGGAAACGCTGGTTCAGCAAAAAGTATACGGACATTGCCGGCAAGTACTCCTATGACGGCACTACCGCGAACCGCAGCGAACCGTTCCAGAAGATATACAACCAGATTGCAAACGATATGCTGGCCTACCGCAACCAGTACGATGCAGGCGAAATCAGGAAGATCAGGACCATAGCTGAACTGAAGTTCGCCAGGGACTTCTCTCCGGAAGTGTTCCACGATTACCTGGAACTCGATGAGAAAGGACGCTATTCCGTCACCCGGCTTCCCGCCGAAGGCGATCCGAGCCTGCAGCAGATTCGCCAGATCCGGGAACGGGACAACATATTCGTCGACACGCTGCAGCAGTATTATGCCTCTTTTGTCAACCAGATGGAGGAACCGTACCGCGAGTGGCGCGAGGCTTACTTCCTGGAAAGCCAGGCATTGAAGGAAGTCAAGTCCGAGTCGAATGCCCGCCTGATAGGCGGCGCGCTTGCGGTGCTGGCCGGGATACTGGCCCAGGGAGTTGACAGCCGTACTGCGAATACTGCCGGCTGGGTCGGCATAGGCGCCGGCGCGGCGGCGATCCAGAGCGGCCTGCAGAAGCGTGAAGAGGCCAAGATACACGTTGAAGCGCTGGAAGAAGTTTCCGCCTCCCTGGATTCGGAGATAGAACCCCACTCCATAGACCTGGAGGACCGTACGGTCACCCTGACGGGTACAGTCCGTGAACAATACGGTCAATGGCGCAGGATACTGAAAGAAATTCATGCAACGGAAACCGGGTCAGCCACTGACGCCGGCAAATGACGGATAGCAACGATTCCGGTTTCGTCCCCATCAAGCCGGCGGCAGTCGACCTG
Organism: Gammaproteobacteria bacterium; assembly: GCA_965208655.1. Lineage (GTDB taxonomy): Bacteria > Pseudomonadota > Gammaproteobacteria > Eutrophobiales > Eutrophobiaceae > JAAXHV01. The sequence goes on along the minus strand of CBDBPJ010000005.1, from coordinate 292,489 downwards.
ACTGCCGCCGCAACCACGCAACAGCCAAAAAGCATCCGCCCGGGCAAACAGTCCCTGATGTGGCTGGGGATCGGTGCGGTATTGTTCGTCGCCGTTATGGTTTTTTTCCTGCTCCCCGGTTGGGTTGCCGACCCTGACATCGATCCCGCCGCCGTGACCACCCGCACCGGACCGGATGAACCCCGGCAGGGGACTTCCCCGGAAAGCGCGGCGCCGGTGGCGGGCGGTGCGGCAGCCACGGGTGATGCGCCGTGGAGAAAAGCACAGCAATTCTCCCTGCGCAAGGAGAGCCAGGAAATACTGGGAGAATTACTGGATGCGCAGAAAATGCTGGAGGAGAGAGGGGTGAATGTCTGGGGCAGGAAGGAATACGAGCAGGCGATAGAACACGCCAGGTCCGGCGACGCGGAATACAGCCGGCAGAATTTCTCCCGGGCCCATTACCACTATGCGCAGGCACTGGAGTTGTTTTCCGGATTGCTGCAGGGCATGGAGGAGTTATTTGCCGAAACGATGGAAGCCGGCAAAAATGCATTATCTGCAGGTGATGTTGCCGCAGCCACGGAAGCATTCGGCATCGCTCTCGCCATAGACCCGATTGACCGGGACGCCCTGTTGGGTATGGAACGGACCGGGACCCTGACGGAGGTCAATGACCTGATTGACCGGGGAGATGAGTTGTTGCGGGATGGACATACCGAGCAGGCCCGGTCGTTGTATCAACAGGCGCTGGCGCTCGACAGTCATTCGGAACGGGCTAGGCAACAGCTGCAGTCGGCTGAAAACAGGATCAGCGAGGGCGCATTCAGTAACGCCATGTCTTCCGGCTTCCGGTTGCTGGAACAGGGACGCTATGCACAGGCCCGGGAAGCGTTTTCCGGTGCGCTGAAGATAAAACCGGGGTCGCGTGATGCGCGCAGCGGGCTTGAGCAGGCAAAACACCGTATCACCGCGGAAAAAATTAACGCCTTGCTGAAACAGGCCGAGGCAGCGGAACAGAATGAAAACTGGCAGGAAGCCATGTCCGCCTATGAGGCAGCCCTGAAGCTGGATAAAAACCTGGGCAACGCACAGGAAGGCAAGCGGCGTGCAGCGCTGCGCAACGAAATACACGATAAACTGGAGCAGATACTTGCCGGCCCCGAGCGCCTTTTCGACCAGAGCGCATTTAACGAAGTCGTCAGCTTCCGGGATAAAATACAGGCCCTCTCCGAACCCGGACCGGTCCTGGCCGGGCAGGTTGCCCGGCTTAACCGGTTATTGGAACTGGCTGATAAGCCTGTCGCGGTGCAGTTAATATCCGACAACCTGACCCTGGTGACCCTCTACAAGATCGGCGAACTGGGTTATTTCACCAGTAAAAGCCTGGTACTGCGTCCCGGCCATTACGTGGCGGTCGGTCACCGGGACGGTTACCGTGACGTGCGGGTGGAATTTTTTGTTGACCCGGACCAGGCCATGGAACCGGTCGTTGTCAGCAGTAATGAAAAGATAGCCCTGGGGAATTGATAGGACCCGGATGAGCATGGTTAACGAACCCGGAACTGACTCCGGTGCTGCCACCAGGATTGAAGCGGCAAAGTTTGAACCGCTGACGTCTCAAAAACCGGCCCGGTCCGTTACGCTGAACCCGCGGGTTTGCCTGGTTGTTGCCCTGCTTGCCGTCGGCGCGTTCGGTGCCTGGTTCATGTTGACCGCCAGGGCGGTCTATATTGAAACTGAGCCGCCGGCTACGGCTGTCGATATATCCGGGGCCATGACAATCAAGCTGGCCAATCGTTATCTCATACGTCCCGGGACTTATGATCTTGACCTGTCTGCCCCGGGTTATCACCCGCTCGAGGAAACCCTTGGAGTCACCGGAGATTCCGCCCAGCATTATATTTTCCGGCTGGAGAAACTGCCCGGCCACCTGCGGATTGACAGTGCCCCGGTAACGGGCGCCCCGGTATTCATCGATGGCATCGAAAAAGGAGAGACACCGGTCACCGTCAGGGACCTCCCGGCCGGGGAATATATCGTGGAGATCAGGGCCGAGCGGTATTTCCCTTACCGCGCTGAAATCACCCTGGAAGGACTCGATCGCGAACAGTCTGTCAGCGCTGAACTGCAGCCTGCGTGGGCGCAAGTGAGTTTTTCCTCGGAACCGGCGGATGCCCAGGTGTTCAGCGGAGACAGCATTCTCGGCAGGACGCCGCTGACAACGGAACTGCTGGAAGGCAAACACGATATCGTGGTAAAGGCAGCAGGTTACAAGGTCTGGCAGGATACGCTCAGCGTCGTCGCGGGGACACCGCAGTCGCTGACGGATATCAGGCTGGCGCCGGCGGACGCCTCGCTGTTCCTGGTGTCAAAACCGGCGCGGGCCAATGCCACCATCAACGGGAATTACCTGGGTTTGACCCCACTGGAAGTGCCTCTGACACCCGGGGAGACCACCCATGTGCGCTTGTTCAAACAAGGCTACAAACCGGCTGCAAGGTCCCTCACGGCTGAATCAGGTGAGGAGAAGAGACTGTCGATAACGCTGGAACCCGAACTGGTCTCCGTCGCGGTCAACGTCGAACCCGGCGATGCGTCGGTGTACGTCGACGGTGCACTGGTGGGCCAGGCCAACCGCACCCTGCAGCTATCGGCCAGAAAGCATGATGTAGAGATCCGCAAGCAGGGTTACGTTGATTACAAGACCACCCTGACCCCGCTCGCGGGGGTCGAACATGAACTGAACGTGGTTCTCAAGACCATCAGGCAGGCAAAACTGGAATCCGTCAAACCGGTTATTACGTCACCGGCAGGACAGACACTGAAGCTGTTTTACCCGGGCGCTTTCACCATGGGGGCGTCGCGGCGGGAACCGGGACGCAGGGCCAATGAGACCGTTCGCAATGTTGAACTGACCCGGCCCTTTTACCTGGCATTGAAAGAAGTGACGAACCAGCAGTACAGGCTGTTTGACAAGGGCTTTTCTTCCGGGGCCGTGAGCGCCAACAGTCTCAACGGCGAGACACAACCGGTTGCCAAGGTCACCTGGCAACAGGCGGCGGGCTATTGCAACTGGCTGAGCAGGGAAGCCTCGCTGACGCCTTTCTATCTCGAAAAAGAGGGCAGGATTACCGGTTTTGACAAGACAGCCGACGGTTACCGGTTGCCGACCGAGGCGGAATGGGCCTGGGCGGCGCGGGCCACAGGTACAGGTGAGACACTCAAGTTTCCCTGGGGCAAGGAACTTCCCCCCGGCAAAAACAGCGGCAATTATGCCGACCGCAAGGCAATGGCATTGTTCGGCAGGGTCATCGGCAACTACGACGACGGCTACGTGGTCAGTGCGCCGGTGGGCAGCTTTGCGCCGAATGACAAGGGATTGTTCGACCTGGGCGGCAACGTTGCGGAATGGACCAACGACTTCTACGACGTTGTGATCAGCACCGGGAAAAAAGTGGAGCTCGACCCGATGGGGCCTGCCGGCGGGGAGTTCCACGTCATCCGCGGGTCAAGCTGGGCCCACGGCGCCGTTACCGAACTGCGCCTGTCATTCCGCGACTACGGCAGCAAAGCAAGGGAAGACGTAGGTTTCCGGGTTGCGCGCAATGCGTTTTGATGGGAAGTATTTCGGGTAAATATTTGGGGTCAGAGTAAAAATACTGAGGAATAAACCCTCAGCCCCAGCTCATAGCTGTATTTTTACTCTGACCCCAAATATCTACTCTGACCCCAAATATCCGGTTAAAATACCGGGATGGGTTCATAAATTCCGGAGGCCGTTAGTATGATCCTGAAAGGAGGGTTGTTGCTCACGTTGTTTGTCATGGCTGCGGTCGCGGCGCAGGAACCTCCTGCTGCAGCTGAACCCGGCGGTACGGAAACCCAGGTAACGGAAGATGAACAGAAAACAGAGGAAGTCGCTGAAAGCGCGCCGGAAATCATCGAATCGACTGAGGAGGTTTCCGAAGATTATTCCATAGAATTCCCAGTGGACATATAAAAGCGATCATGAAACATAACCAGACGACAGATTTTTTCTACCAGTTGTTCACCCTGATTGCCGCAATTATTATCGTCCATGCGGTCTATGTTGCCGTTATCCGGCCCAACGCGGAAGCCATCCTGGAGCAGCAGCGTATCCAGCAGCAGGCCGGCGAAAACTACGAAGTGCAACGTTCCTTTTTTATTGTCATCAAGGATTTTGAACAGGAAGCCTGTTTTGTCCTCGCGCTATGGGTAATTGGCATAATCGGCCTGAAGGCCAGGATAGCGCTCTCCGAACGGCGTCTCCTGAACCGCTCCCTGCTGGAGGTGGCTGCCGGCGCAGCCATCCTGCCCGAGGATACCCGGCAATATATCCGGCCGTTACAGGCCCTGGCGGAGGATGAGCAGGAATACCTGCTGCCGCGGGCGCTGCAGGCGGCATTGCAGCGCTTCGGTTCCACCGCCGACGTACAGGATGTTTCATCAGCCATACGGGAAGTATGCGAGACGGAATCCGACCGGCTGGATTCCGAACTTTCCATGATCAGGTATGTAATCTGGGCCATACCGTCCATCGGCTTCATCGGCACGGTGCGCGGTATCGGCGAAGCCCTCGGCCAGGCCCACCGCGCGGTTGAAGGCGATATTGTGGGGGTTACCGTCAGCCTGGGTGTCGCCTTCAACTCCACCTTTATTGCCCTGATCATCAGTATTTTCATCATGTTCCTGATGCACCAGCTACAGCTTATGCAGGAAAGGCTGGTGCTGGATACCCAGCATTACTGCGACGTGAACCTGTTGCGCCACCTGCAGATCAGGTAGAGGGTACGTGAATGGGTGATGCCGTCATAGAGTTGAACGACTGCGAGGTAAGCGTAATCCAGGCCGGAAACGTCGTGGCCGGCAGCCCCGGCATCGCCGTGCTCAGGCAGGACCGGATGGAACTGGGACAGGCGGCGCTGCAATCCGCGCATATCGACCCGAGGAATACCTTCAGCCGCTTCTGGAGCAATCTCAACCAGGATAACTTCAAGCAGCGGACGAAACCGGCCAGGCACAACGCCGACCTGGCCTTTGCCCACCTGTTGTCCCTGCACGAGATGGCGGGCGATGTGGACCGGGTGGTGTTCGCGGTGCCGGGCAGTTTTACCAACAACCAACTGTCGCTGTTGCTTGGCCTGGCGGAGGCTTCTCCGTTTACCGTAACAGGCTTGGTCGACAGCGCGGTTGCCGCGGCGGCCGCGAGCGCCGCGGCAGGCAGGTACAGCTACCTGGATATCCACCTGCACCACACCGTCATCACCTCCCTGGAAGTCTCCGGCACGGTAAACCGCACGGCGGTCAAGGCCATAAACGACGTCGGCCTGCTGGAAATCCATGACAAGTGCGTAAATCACATGGCCGACCTGTTTATCCAGCAATCCCGGTTCGATCCGCTGCATCATGCGGCAACGGAGCAGGCGCTGTACAACCGGCTGGCGCAATGCCTGCAGGAACTGGAAAGTGAAACCGACGCGCTGATCGAGATCGATTTTGAGAACACCCGTTACCAGGCCCGGGTAAACCGGGAACGGCTGGTGGAAGCGTTGCAACCGCTTTATAACAAGATCAGCGCCCTGGTTGACCCCGCCTGCCCCGCCCTGGTCAACAGGCGCCTGTCTGTTCTCCCTGCGTTCGCCGATCACCTGGCTGCAGCAAAAGTGGAGGCAGAGGTCGTGGATGAACGCGCGCTATTTGATGGCTGCATGGGCCACGTGCAGGGAGATGCTGCTGCAGGTGAAGAAATTTATTTCGTCACCCGGCTCAAGGCTGTATCGGAGCCTGCGATCCAGCCGGCAAACCCGGCGGCAGAGGGCAAGGACCGGCAACCGGAAGCGGGGCCAACCCACGTCCTGGTCGATGCCGAGGCCCAGTCGCTCGGACCGGCCCCGTTATACCTGTCTGCGCAAGGCGTGTTCAGTGAGTCCGGGGGCGAGCATCCTCTTTGTTCGTTGACATCGAATGGCTCCATTGCAACCCTTGCCCCGGTTGCCGACCCCGCGCTTGTCCTTGTCAATGGCCGGGCCGTCACCGGCAATACCGGCCTCAAGCCGGGTGATGTTGTCGGTTTTCCCGGTTCGACGCGCGAATTCACCCTTATCAAGGTGCTGGCATGATACGCGCTGACAGACGCAAACCCTACCGGGGACAGACCCCTGCTTACTACGTGCAGGGGCATGCTTCACATCCGTCCCCTTTTGTCACGGTGTGAAATGCGCAACAGGAGACTGCTTACCCCCTTCAGCCTGTCGTTTCTGGATATCATGTCCTGCGGCTTCGGCTCGGTAGTCCTGCTGTTTCTCATCATCAAGCATAACGTCGATACCAATATCCCCATCCCCGTCGATACCCGTGACCAGACCTCCGAGGTCATGCTGCTGGAGGAGGAAATACTGGTTGGCAAGCGAAATCTAGCGAAGACCCGCAACACGATCTCGGACATCGACGAGCAACTGGTGGTCGCGCAAGGCATGGCCCGGCGCATCATGGATAAAATCGAGGAAACCCGGTCCCTGGCCGAGCAATTATCAGAGACTACCGATACCGTGGAACTGGACCGCCTGAAGCTGAATATCAAGGAACTGGAGGACCGGAAACAGCAGTTGCAGAAGGAGATCAGGGAGACCGGGGATGATGCCCGGCGCCTGGTCGGCGAAGGGAACCGCGAGTACCTCACGGGACTCAGGCTGGGAGGCAAGCGCATTTTGATCCTGCTGGACGCCTCCGGCAGCATGCTGGACGACACCATCGTCAACGTCATCCGGATTCGCAACATGCGCGACGGCATCAAGCGCAACGCGCCGAAATGGGTGCAGACCCTGAGGATGGTCGACTGGTTGACGGCCAGGTTTCCCCGGGACAGTGAATACCAGATTTACATCTTCAATACCGGGACGCGATCGGTACTGCCCGGGCAGGACGGGAAATGGCTGAAGGTCGGCAACAAGGCGCAATTGAACTCGGTCATCGAGGCGCTCGGAAAAATCGTGCCGGAGGGCGGCACCAACCTGGAGAAAGCCTTTGCCGCAATCGGTAAGATGCGCCCGCGGCCCGACAACGTCTACCTGATAACGGACGGTTTGCCGACCCAGGGTTCAAGAACGATCAGGGGTACTACCATTACCGGCACACAGCGCCGGGACCTGTTTGACAGGGCCGTCAACCAGGTTCCGGGCAATGTGCCCGTTAACGTGATCCTGGCGCCGCTGGAAGGAGACCCGGAGGCGGCCTATGCCTTCTGGCGTCTGGCCATGAACAGCAACGGTTCATTCCTGATACCGAGCAAGGACTGGCCATGAGAAAGAAACGGCGGGAAAACGAGGCCTTCAGTATCTCGTTCCTGGATGTCATCACCTGCGGCTTCGGGGCAATCATCCTGTTGCTCATGATCGCCAAGACCGGTGACAGCCCCATACTGGAGACCGCGGTCGATTCCATGCACGGTATCGTGCGGCAATTGCAGGTACAATTGTTTGAAATCCGCGGCGAGGCCAGGATCCTGAACCGTGAACTGGATGCCAAACACGAACAGCGTTCCGAGTGGGAGCAACGGGTTGCGCGCCTTGAGGCGGAATTGATAAAGGAGGAGTTGCGTTATAACAGCGTGCGCGACGACTCTGCGGTCGGCGTCATAATCAAGGGGGAGTTTGAACTGGCCCTGCAGCAACTGACGGAAGAGATGAAGCGCCTGCTGGCGCAACAAGACCGGGTACGAACCGATCTGATCGGCGGGATACCGGTGGACAGCGAATATGTCATTTTCATCATCGATACCTCGGGCAGTATGGTCAACTATCATTGGGAAAACATGATCAAGCAGTTGATAACCACGCTTAACGTATATCCCCGTCTGAAGGGGATACAGATCATGAGTGACATGGGCGAATACCTGTTTTCCCGGTACCGGCGCACCTGGATTCCGGATACGGAGGGCAGGCGCAAGGTCATCATCAACACCCTGCGCAGTTGGCGCGCGTTCAGCAACAGCAGCCCCGTGGAAGGCATCACCACTGCGATCCGCAGCTTTTACGACCCCGGAAAAAAGATCAGTATCTACGTGTACGGTGACGAGTTTACCGGGCCGTCAATCAGGGAAGTGCTGGACCAGGTGGAGCGCATCAACCCGAAAGACAAGGACGGCAACACCCGGGTGCGCATCCACGCGGTCGGTTTTCCGGTGCCCACCAGCGCCGGGGATCACTTCCTCCTGACCAACAAACGTTATGCCTCGCTCATGCGCCAATTGACCCAGGAAAACGGCGGCGCGTATGTCGGCCTGAATGATACAGGAGCACTATAGTAATGACTCACAAATTCATTTTCCCGTTCGCCTTGTTGCTGGCGCTGGCGGCCTGCGAACAGTCCGTGTCGCTGAAAGTCGATACGGAAATACCCACACCGGTGATTTCCCGGATGCCGGTAAAGATGGGGGTCTTCTTCAGTGATGAAATGCGCAACTATATCTTTGAAGAAAACTCCGAAGACCGGCCTAACTGGAAGATAGAGAGCGGTTCCTCCCACGTAGCCTTGTTCGATCAAATTATTTCCTCCATGTTCGTTGAGACGAAAGAAGTCGCGGGCACCGCTGCCGACACAACGCTTGACGCGGTCCTGTCGCCCAGCGTTGCCGAAATGCAGTTTGCCCTGCCGGAGGAAACCAAGACCGATTTCTACGAGGCCTGGGTTAAATACAATATGGAACTTTATAACCGGGACGGCAGCCGGATTGCCGGCTGGTCGGTTACCGGTTACGGTAAATCCTCGACCGAGTTCATGAAAAGCCGGGACAAGGGACTCAATGCGGCGGTAAACCAGGCCCTGCGGGATGCGGGCGCCAAATTTGCGCTCGGTTTCCACAGGGTAGAGGATGTCGGCGCCTGGCTGGAGCAGTTTGATGCATCCGCAGATGACGCAGATTAACGCAGATGATATTTTAGTAATGATGTGCGGGGTGTGCAGTATGACCGCCAACCCCCCAAATCAATTACCATATCTGCGTCAATCTGCGTAATCTGCGGATTGATCATCTATAATTTGTAGTGTGGCAAGCATCAGTGGGTGTCGTGCAAGTATGAAAATTCTGTCGGTCATTACAGCGTTTATCGGTCTGGTCCTGTTGGCGGGGTGCAAGAGCACCACGGTGATCGACGAGTACCGGGAGATCGCCACGTCGACCCTCACATCGGATGAATCCATAGTCGTACTGGGGCGGCGCCACAGTTCCGGCTACGAGACCGAGGATGATTTCATCAGTTGTGTAGGCAAGTCACTGGGCCAGGGGCAAGCCGACATCAGTGTCATCCCGGAAAAGGATTTTGTCGACAGCATGTATCCTTACTTTGAGACCAGTACCGCGCCCATGGACGTGAAGAACCTGGGCAAACTGGCGCAGATCCCTGTCATCGCGGCAAAATTCAACGATTTCAAGTTGCGCTATTTCGTCTGGATCGACGGCGCCACCGAGAGGACGGATTCATCCGGTTCGGTGTCCTGTGCCGTGGGCCCGGGCGGTGGCGGCTGTTTCGGCTTTGCCTACTGGAAGGATGAAGCCAATTACGAGGCCAGTATCTGGGATTTCAAGGAACTGGCCCTGTCCGGAAAGATCAATGCGGAAACCAAGGGGACCTCGTTCATGCCGGCTATTATCATCCCGGTCCCGCTGCTGGCCCGCGTCCAGGAGAACGCCTGCAAGTCACTCGCCAACCAGATCAAGACCTTTTTTTCGCAGCAGCCAGGTTAATAATTGGGGTCAGAGTAAAAACTCCCGAGTTATCGGTGGATACTGGTATATTGAAGGGAGTTTTTACTCTGACCCCAATTATTGCGTAGCCATTTCCAGCATGGCGTGCAGCAGGACGTTGCAACCGGCTTCCAGGTCTTCCTTGCGGGCGTTTTCGGCTTCATTATGGCTTAACCCGCCCTCGCAGGGAATGAATATCATGCTGGTGGGCGCCACCCTGGATACGTAGACGGAATCATGCCCGGCGCCGCTGACCATCTGCATGTTGGAGTACCCGAGTGACCCGGCCGCGTTACGTACCGAGCGTATACAGTCATCGTTGAATCTGATAGCGGGAGAGTCCAGTTCCTCTCTTACTTCGCCGGCGAGGCGCAGCTTTCTGCACTCGTTCCTGACGATTTCCCGCATCAACTGCTCCATGTACTTTACCTGGGTACGCTCGGGGTGGCGCATGTCGACGGTCACTGTCACACGTTCCGGCACGGTATTGCGCGAGCCGGGTTCCGTCCTGATATCGCCGAACGTAATCCTGGCCCGGGGCTTGAAGTCATCGGCGACCTGGTAAAGCTTGTCGAGGATGACATACAAGGCCATAACCGGGTCCCGGCGTACTTCCATGGGTGTCGTGCCTGCATGGCACGGCAGGCCTTCGATGACCAGGTCGTACCAGCCGATAGCCTGTACGCCGCCGACAACGCCGATCTGCAAGCCCGCGTTCTCCAGGATGGGTCCCTGTTCGATATGCACCTCGAATGCGGCCCTGAGTGGTTTTGACCGGCATTCTGCCGGACCCAGGTAGCCGATCCGCTGCAGTTCCTGCAGTACGGTTTGTCCTTCCTTGTTCGTCCTGTTGTGGCCGTATTCCAGGCTGAACTCACCGGACCACACACCCGAACCCAGCATGGCCGGCGAGAAGCGCGCGCCCTCCTCATTGGTCCAGCAGACCGCCTCGACGGGGTGTTCAGTCTCAAGCTTATTGTCATTCAGGGTGCGGATCACTTCCAGGCCGGCAAGCACACCGTAAACGCCGTCGAACTTGCCTCCGGTAGGCTGGGTATCCAGGTGGGAACCGGCGACAACCGGTGGGAGTGAATTATCTTTACCGGCACGCCGGGCAAAGATATTACCCATGGTGTCAACGCTGATATCACAGCCGGCAGCGTCACACCACGCCATGAACAAATCCCGCCCCTGCTTATCCTCATCGGTCAGGGCCTGGCGGTTACAGCCGCCACGGGCGGTTTTGCCGATCTCGGCCATCTCCATAAGAGATGACCAGAGCCGATCAGCGGTTATCCTGAGTTTGGATGTGTTTACTGAAGTCATGCTTGGCTTCCTGTAAATCTCCTTTCACGATGCTTGGCTGTATAATGGCCAACGTCATGCAGTTTATCACAGACCCGTTCTTTTACATGATCGCCGTCCCTGCCGTACTGTTTGTCGGCATAGCCAAAGGAGGTTTTGCCGGGACTCTCGGCACAATAACCGTCCCCCTGATGTCATTCGCAGTTGATCCGGTTACGGCTGCTGCCATCCTGCTGCCGATCCTGTGCGTCATGGATATATTTGCCGCCTGGAATTTCCGCCACAGCTTTGATGTTACCCACCTGAAGATACTGCTTCCGGGCAGCGTCATCGGCATTGCCCTTGCAGCCATCCTGATGGGCCAACTGACGGAAGACCACTTACGCATCATGGTAGGAATTATCGCAGTCAGTTTCAGCCTGAACCACTGGCTGCGCCGGTCTGTACGCAGGTCCAGACCCGGAAAGGCGAGCGGCTACTTCTGGGGGGGCGTTGCCGGTTTTACTAGCACCCAGGTGCATGCCGGCGGACCCCCGCTGAGCGTCTATATGTTCCCCCAGCGCCTGGAGAAGAAAACGATGATCGGCACCATGGTCATGTTTTTCTTTTTCATTAATTATGTAAAACTCATACCCTACAGTTACCTGGATCTGTTGACCACGCGCAATCTGATGACTTCGCTGATACTGATGCCCGTTGCACCGCTGGGCATCTGGTTGGGTTATTGGTTGTTGCACAGACTATCCGAGAAACTCGTATACAGAATTCTATACGTGTCCCTCTTTATGCTGGGAGTGAAGATGATCCTGGAAGGAACGGTTTAGGGCCGGACCAGCATAAATTAACACAACCTACTGATAATAAATAGAAAATTGTTTAAAAGGCGTGCTATTATGGGCTTAAACTGCAGTTTTCACAGGCCAAAACAGGACTTTAAAGAGAGCCCAGGCAACTGCTGAAGATAAAGAGGAATCAGACATGGCTGTTCCCAAACCGCGTAACTATTACACACAACCGGAGTTTATTGACGTGAACGGCCTGAGCACGGCATACCGGCGCAAGGGCAACGGAGAACCGGTGATGTTCCTGCACGGCGCCGGTTCGACCCGGATGTGGCTGCCCATGTACGAGCAGTTCTCGCAATCGACAGATTTTATCGCGCCGGAACACCCGGGCTTCGGTGAAACCCCGCGACCGGACTGGCTGCAGAATTTCAACGACCTCGTGATTCATTACGATCAGTTCCTGGCCGAACTGGACATCGACCGGTTTCACCTGGTCGGCTGGTCCCTGGGCGGCTGGACCGCGGCGGAGTTTGCATCCTATTACCCGCGCCGCTTGAAATCGTTGACCCTGATTGTCCCCATAGGGTTGCGCCTGGTCGACAACCCGGGCGTCGATATTTTCAAACTGCTGCCGGAAGAACTGGTCGACCTGCTGTTCAACGACAAGACCGCGCTGGCAGCGGTGGCGCCTGAGCCGGATGACTTCGAGGAGATCTGCCAGGGCCACTATGAAGCCTCCACCTTCGCCAAGCTGATCTGGTCGCCGCGCTACAACCTGGCACTGGAACACCGCCTGCAGCGGCTTGGCTGCGCGGCCCTGGTAGTCAAGGCGGAAGACGACCGGCTGGTGCCCAACGGCATGGCGCAGCGTTATGCCGAAGTGATACCCGGTGCAGAGACCGTCACCATCCCGGAGACCGGCCATGCGCTGTGCATTGAACGGCCGGAGGAAACTGCCGCGGCAATATTGAAGTTCATTGGGGAGAATGCTTGATGAATAAACTCAAATTCTATTTTTTTCATTTGATGCCCTACGGTTTTGTGCCCAGGTCCAGCGAGTTTGATTCATCCTGGGTAACGCTGTCCAACGAGCATTATGACCCCACCCGCGGCCACCAGCTCTATAACGAATACATCGACCTCCTGGTGGCGGCGGAAAAATACGGCTATGACGGCGCCATCGTCAACGAACACCACGCCAACGCCTACGGCACCATGCCGTCTCCGAACCTGATTGCCGCCATGGTGGTGACCCGGACCGTGCGCATGCCCGTGGGCATCGTGGGCAACGCCATCCCGTTGCACGGAAACCCGGTACGGGTCGCCGAGGAGATCGCCATGCTGGACGTGATCTCCGGCGGGCGCATCATCTCCGGGTTCGTACGCGGCATCGGTTGCGAGTATTTCAATAACCCGGTATCGCCGACGGACTCGGTGGAAAGGTTCTGGGAGGCCAACGAACTGATCCTCAAGGCCTGGACCGACCCCGGTCCGTTCACCTGGCAGGGGAAACATTATTACATCCCCAACGTCAACGTCTGGCCGCGTCCCATCCAGAAGCCCCACCCGCCGGTCTGGTTGCCGGGCATGGGCTCCCTGGAAACCCTGCGAGAATGCGCCAGGAACCGTTATACCTACATGATGATCTTCGCGCCCACCTGGATGTGCAAATGGGCCTTCGACAAGTTGAGGGAGGAAGCGGAGAAATGCGGATACGAGTTGCCCAGGGACCAGTGCATGGCGGCCATCCCCACTTACGTGGCAGAAACGGATAAACAGGCGCACCGGGAAGCCAAGGCGCACATGCAGTGGCTGTTCAATACCGGACTCAAGATAAAATCCAGCCACTACTTCCCCCCCGGCTACATGAGCGACCGCTCCTTCCGCGGTTACTGGTCGGCCGTGCGTGACAAGGGCGCAAAGGCGCCCATGGATTTAACCTATGACGACCTGATAAAACAGGGATACATCATCGTCGGTTCGCCCCAGACCGTAGCGGAAGGTTACGCGCAATACTGTGATGAACTCGGCGCCGGCGGCGTGCTCTGCGCCGGTTCGCCCTCCGGCCCCATGCCAAACTGGATGGCAATGAAAAACATGCAGATGTTTGCCGAGGAAGTGATGCCGTTGTTCCGCGAGGAGGACGGCAAACCCGATTACCTGAGGGAAGAGCAGAAGATCGGCAGCACCAACGCCGAACGGGCCGCGCAACTGGGCGAACCGGAAAATCCGCCCACCGCGCCCGTCCAGGGTATGGATGAGGTCCCCGATCTCAGGACCATACACCTGCCGGAGATGATCGATGCGTCGCTCTTCGACGGGGTTACCCGGGGGCTGATGGAGAAGGATTAAGGCCGGACACCAGGGGCCTGTCGCGGCGGTGGTGTAACAGAGTTATCACGGCGCCGTCCCCATGGCGTGAGCCCCTGTTGCGCGGATTTTTGTTTCACCACCGGGCAACTGTCTCTCCGTTCAACAACAATGAATTCCTGTGCCTGTAATAAAGTCAAGACCTGACTGGCCGTTTCCGGTCGAACGTTCGCCCGTATTTTACGGCTGGGTGATCTGGCTTGTGTCTTCCGTTGGTTTTGTCATGTCCATACCGGGGCAAACCATGGGCATGGCCGTGTTCACCGACCACTTTATCGAGGCATTCGGGTTATCGCGCACGGAACTCTCCATAGCGTATTTACTGGGTACGCTCGGCAGCTCTTTTTTCCTGACCAGCGCCGGGCGGTTCTATGATGAATCAGGCGCCAGGGTGTCCATGGTCGCCTCGAGCATCGCGCTTGGCCTGTTCGTCAGCTACATTGCCTGCATCGATCATGTCGCCCGGTACCTGAGCCATACCACTGAAATGTCGCCGGCAGCCGTTACCTTCCCGCTGATCCTGCTGGGTTATTTCGGGGTGCGCTTTGCCGGGCAAGGCGTGCTGACGAATTCTTCCAGGAACGTGCTGCTGGTCTGGTTTGAAAAACGGCGCGGCCTGGTCGTCGGCGCGCGCAGTGTCTTTATCACCCTGGGATTTTCGCTGGCGCCGCCGTTCCTGGCGTTACTCATCAGTCATTTCGGCTGGCGCGGCGCCTTGTTTGTCCTCGCCGTTATCGTCGGCGCGATGTTCAGCCTGACGGCGCTGGTTTTTATCAGGGACACCCCCGAATCCTGTGGCCTGTTACCCGACGGAAAGGTCCCAGGGAACGGTGGCGAGGTGCCCGCGATAACAGGTCAAACGCTGGCCCAGGCAAGGAAAAGCCCGGTATTCTGGATCTATGCGCTGGCCCTCACCTTTTACTCGATGTTCGGAACGGCGTTCATTTTTCATATTGTCGCGATATTTGCCGAGGCCGGCAGAAGTTCGGCGGAAGCATTCGCCTACTTTTTCCCGCTCGCGCTGGTATCGGTAAGCGCCAACCTGGGCAGCAGCTGGTTGTCCGACAGGACCCGGCTCAAGAACCTGCTGGTGGTAAAACTCATGGCGTTTATCCTGGGGGCCTGGGGTCTGCTGCATTTGCAGCAACAGTCAGGGTACTGGACCATGGTCGCCGGTTTCGGTGTCTGCGGCGGTATCTGGGCCGCCATTTCAAACCTGGCTTATATTCGTTTCTTCGGGCGCCAGCACCTGGGGCAGATCAGCGGCCTGAGCATGTCCCTGATTGTATTCGGCAGCGCCGTAGGCCCGGCCCTGTTCAGCGTTGGTTATGATGAGTTCGGCACTTTCCACACGACGGTGTGGCTGAGCCTTGCCGTTTTGGTTGCGTTGCTGATCGCCGCCGTCATCATCCCGCAGGACGAGCCAATACCCCCGGTTCAGGGACCACCCGGCGGCCTTCCCTGAGAGCTTTGGCGCGCGCCGGTCACCCCCTGGAGCAACATTCGGAAAGGCAGCAAATAAGGCGCGGTTATTGCTCGTCCAGGACTTTCAGCGCAAAGGCAAGGGTGCCCTCGCCATCTACCCGCACCTGGTAATCCTCGACGAATATCTTGCCGGCGATGTTCATCTCCGGGTCCACAACGAACACCCCGGGATGCGGGATGCCGTACGCCAGATCTCCCGGTTCGTACTGCTCGTTCAGGATGCCCAGGGTGAGGATGGTTTCGGCGTCGATATCCGAGAGCAGCGGATAGGTAATGGCAGCGGCATCGATGAACACCTGTTGCAACTCCGGCGCGTCGTAGGTAACTGCAACAATGCCGATACCGGCCTCTTCGAAGTCCGCTGTCTGTTCCTGCAACTGCACGAGTTGCCTCCGGCAATAGGGTCACCAGTCAGCCGAGCGCACCGCGACGAAGACTGCCCCGCGTTCACCCATGAACTGGTCGATACCGGTGATTTCCCGGCCCTGGTAGAGAGCCCGGATGGCGGG
The DNA here is from genome assembly GCA_965208655.1 of Gammaproteobacteria bacterium. Lineage (GTDB taxonomy): Bacteria > Pseudomonadota > Gammaproteobacteria > Eutrophobiales > Eutrophobiaceae > JAAXHV01. The sequence continues at coordinate 276,290 of CBDBPJ010000005.1, read as the reverse complement.
AAACCGGGCGCCGACCGGCAGCCCCGGGCTGAATGCATCCGGATCTTCAGCAACGAACATCCCGCTGGTAGCAGGAGCTGCAAGGAGTCCGACAACCTTGCCGCCGAACAGTTCGGCGGGCGGGTTATCCAGCATGACAGCCGCGATGGGCAGCCCCAGGATAATGACGACTGTTGCAAAACCTTTAAGGAACTTTTTCAAGTTACACTCCACTCTGTCCGTCTAAGCATCAGCGCATTGCCGTGTGATGCCAGTATCGGCAACAAGTATACCAGCTTGTCCAGTCACTGGCACCCGGCCTGGCTTCGTACCCGGTTCCGGTGCCGAGGCGGGCAAATTCTGTAATGACGCGCAAGCGGCTACAGCGATAGACGCTGTTCACAGTCCTTTATCCATTGAGTGATCTGTGGACGGAGCGTCATGTCGAAATCGCGAGCCGGTTGCCGGAATTGGTATCGCCGTAGATCTTCATCCTATTTACAAAACCAGAACTCCATCTCCACCGTGGCGTTGATGGGCAGGGCGTTGACGCCGACGGCCGTGCGCGCCGGGAGGCGCCTGTCCGCGCTGATAACGGCTTCCCAGGACTTGTTGATCTCCGGGAACTGGTCGAAACGGGTCGTGTAGATGTTCACGCTGAACAGGTCATCCAGGGACAGGCCGAAATCCGGCAGGGCTTTCAGCAGATTATTCAGGATTTTTGCGGTTTCCGCGCCGGCGCCGCCCGGTTCAAGTTGGCCGGTATCCTTGTCCAGGGCAATCATCCCGGCGGTTTTATAGAATGGTCCTGATTTGACCAGCGGGCTGTAACGGAACCGGGGTTCCGGCAGGTTTTCGGAGCTGAGTGATTCAATCATGGTGTGTCAACCTCGTGTTTGCATGTCTACAGGGGATTTGCACCGTCCCTGGCGATTTAACCGTTGTGCTGCCATAGTGAGCAGGTCCCGGTGCCTGGTCAGCCCGCCACGGCTTGCGCGGCAGGCTCCTGGAAGCGCGGCATGACCTCCCGCGCAAACAGTTCCATGCTGCGCATGGCCTTTTCATGGGCCAGTTTGCCGAACCAGTTGAAAATGATTATGTGCTCAAGGCCGCCCTCCTTGTTCAACCATTCGATCTTTTCGGCGACCGAGTCGGGTGTGCCGAATATGCCCAGCTTGCCGTAGATATCATCAAACGGAACGGTTTCGAAGTATTCCAGGATCTCGGTGTAGTTAGCGAACTGTTCGGCCACCTTGGCCTTGTCCCGTTCCCCCCAAATTTTCGCCGCGGTGCGCACATACCATAGAACGTGGTCCCTGATATCAGCTTTAACCTGTGCGTCATTTTCTCCCACGTAAATGAATTCGTTGTGGGCCATTTGCAAATCCGTGCGTCCGGCTTCATTTAATAACCTGTACCAGACATCAAAATACGAGGTCTTCAGGATTTCGTGCGGGCACAGGTAAGGACCGATCAGGCCGTTGATGCCGCGGTCTATGATCTTTTTCACAGTGTAGTCGCTGATTGCCGCCTGCCAGATCGGCGGGTGGGGCCTGGTGTAGGGTTTCGGCAGGACGGAGAGTTCCGGGAATTGCCAGTATTGCCCGTCGTACGAAAAGCTCTCCTCGGTCCAGGCGCGGCGGATAATGTCCAGCGCTTCGCTGAAACGCTGTTCCGCCTCGTTCAGGGTCAGGTTGAAACCGGCGAATTCCTTCGGCTGGTTGCCGCGCCCCACGCCCACGTCCACGCGGCCCCGGCCCAGGTGGTCCAGCGTCGCCCAGTCTTCCGCCACCCGCAACGGGTGTTGGAACGGCAACACGACGACGGCAGTACTGATTCTGATGCGGGAGGTATTGGCCAGTGCATGGCCGGCAATGGCCGGGACCGACGGTCTGCCATACGGGCTGAAGTGATGTTCGGTAAGCCACACCGTGTCATAACCCAGTTCCTCGGCAAAACGGATTTGCTCGGTAATGTTTTCATAAGGTTCCGGCATCCCATCCAGTACCTGGGGAACCAGGATTATGCTGAATTTCATATACCCTCTGCCTGTGACGGAAAAAATACAGCTAACTAAACGACCAACCCACTACCGATTTATCACTGCAATTACTGCGTCCGGGTTGTCAGCGACTATTTTAAGTAATACCCGAGCTGCCCCTCTCGGCGTTCGAAGACCTTGTTCCCAGTGACGTAGCGCGCCAAGCGAAATACCAAAAGTTGCACAAAATCGCTGCTGACTCATTCCGGTTTTCTTCCGGATTGCTTGCACATCGATTGGTTCAGGCTGATGAACCCTGGCCCTGGATTTATTTCCCTCAACATGAGAAATCGCATCCTCCAGGCCAGCGGCTATTTCAGTATATGCTTTACCCATTTTTTTGTCTCCAGGACACCATCAGTTTTTCGGCTGATTTAGCCAGAAGATTTCTTTCCTGCTTCGACAAATCAGCTCTTTCGTTTTTACCGAATGCCGTCAGTAGATACAGTGGCATAGACTCATTAAAAAAAATAATAGATAACTCGGATACCGCTACTTTTACCGCTACCGGACCGTGCCCAGCGCAGTTTACGAATACCGCCGGTTCCTTGCATAATCACACCTGCGCCGGGATGCTCAGCGAGATAAGTGATCAAATCTTGTCGCTCCCCTCCAGAAAGTAAGCGAGTCACTTTCCTTTGAAACATCCTTGTCTCTGCAACGGTGATCATCCGGCAATAATATACTACAATGGAGTACTGTTCAAGTGTGGTGTCAGGAGCGGTTTTCCCGGCGCGGTTTCGGTGTATTGATTTTTCTCTCTGATCATTCTCACAGGCGCCTGATCCTGCACATCAGACAATCATCCCGGTGATGGCCCGGAACAACGGACTGTCCGGGTTGGCCAGTTCTCCTATGATGGAAAAATGGTCGTGTCCCTCGATCTCCATGTGGGTGACGGGGTAACCGGCCTGCGCGCTACGTTCCGCATAACTGCCGGTCTGGCGGCGGAACTCGGCGGATTCGTTCGCCCCGCAGGTGATAATGGCAGGGACAGGCCGCCGGGACAGGTGATAGATCGGGCTGTAGCGCCTGGCGGATTCCAGGTCCAGCCGCAGTTTTTCATTGGGTTCGCATTCCAGCAGCGGTTCCAGGTCGTACAGGCCGCTTATCGCGCAGGCGCCTTTTACCACGTCCGCGGGCAGGCCGTACTGTTCCGGCCAGTCATCACTTATAAGCTCTGCCGTCAGGTGCCCGCCGGCGGAATTGCCGCTGACGTAAATCCGCCCGGGGTCACAACCGTAGTCCGCGCAATGTTCGTACAGCCATTTTACGGCATTACGCACGTCTGCAACGACTTCAGTCATGGTCACGTTCGGAACCAGCCGGTAGTTAATGGGAACCCAGGCAATGCCGCGGGGGATAAATTCTTTTGCCGGGAAGCGCCGGGGGTCCTTACTGTTGAAGTACCAGTAGCCGCCGTGGATAAAGATCAACACAGGCGCCTCGCCGGTGCCGGGAGTGAAGATATCCAGCATCTGGCGCGGTCCCGCAGTCCCATAGGGCACGTCCAGGTCGCCAGGCATGGCTCGCACCAGTTCCTCGCTGAGTTCCTCGTACCGCCGCACATGATCGCCCATGCCGGGCGTCAGGTTGGTCAGATACTGGCGGCGCAGTTCTTCCAGCGGATAGTCTCGCCAATTCATTTTCATCTCCCAGGAAAGCAACCGATATCACAACAGCATTTTCCCCGTTAATCAACCTCCTCCATTCCCGCGCCGGCGGGAATCCGGTGATGCCGTAATTTATGGGAGTAATTTGGGACACCCACAAATTAACGCGCTGCACAAATTTGTGGGTGTCCCAAATTTATTATTCCTCATAATCCTGTCCATCCTGTTCATCCATGTTAATATCCGCAAGCCATGACCGGAACCCAAAATAACAGCGCAGCGAACTATCGCGTCCTCACCATCCTGTCGTTACTGAGCACCTTCGGTGCGGCTGTGTATTTCATCGCCCCGTTGCTGGTAGGCGGATACGTGACCCAACTCGGGTTCAGCAGCCAGCAGGGCGGCTACATTATTTCGGCGGAACTGGCGGGTTTTGCCTTGGCTGCGATACCGGCTGCGATCTGGGTCAAAAGGTTCAGTTGGCGCACGGCGCTGTACATTTCCGCCGCTTGCGTCATCCTGATGAACCTGGTGACCTCGTCGTTAACCGGTTTTGCCCTGTTTCCCGTTATTCGTTTTTTGAGCGGATTTGCTGCCGGCATACAACTGGCCGTGTGTATGGCTGTGATCCACCGCAACCTGGATACGGACCGCAGTCTCGGCTACTGGTTCGGCCTGCAATTACTGGCGGGCTCGGTCGGGGTGATATTCCTTCCGGGTCTGATCGCGGATTTCGGAGTCGGGGCAGTGTTCCTGGTGATAGCGGGATTGCATACACTGTTGCTGTTGTTCATCCGAATTATTCCCGACCGCGGTGAAATTGAACAAATGCCGGAAGTCAAAGCCACGGGTTCGATTCCTGTCCTGGTTGCGCTCGGTTTTGTCGGCCTGTACCTGTTCGAAGCGGGGATCATGGGCGTGTGGGCCTACTACGAACGCATCGGAGATGCCGGCGGTATTTCACCTCAGACCATCGGTTATGCGCTATCAGCCAGTCTCTTCCTCGGTTTTCTCGGCTCCATGGCTACGGCCGCGCTGTCCACCCGTTTCAACCGCCTTATTCCGGTTGCGCTGGGGACCGGCCTGGCAATCTTCTGCACGGCGCTGTTGCTGACCGATTTTTCCACCGCCACCTATGTTATCAGTGTCGGTCTGTTCATCTTCGCCTGGTATTTTACCCTGCCCTACATTATGGGGTGTATCGCCAACGTGGATGCGACCGGCAGACTGCTGATCCTGTCCAACATGGTAGCCGGCCTGGGTACCTCCACCGGTCCTGCCTGTGCCGCCCTGCTGCAGACTTCGGACAGTTTCGTTCCCGTCCTGTGGATGGGGATCATTACCATGCTGATATCGATCCTGTTCGTCTCGCGACTGGCGCTGCAGCCTGCAAGGGAGTAACGGTAATTTGGGACACCCACAAATTAACGCGCTGCACAAATTTATGGGTGTCCCAAATTTATCGGTTGTCCCCTAACCAATCTTCCCCAGCGCCCTCAGGATCTTCTCCGGTGTAAACGGCTGTGAGGTCACCTCTGCCCCGAAGGGTTCGAGCGCATCGTTGATGCCGTTCATGATGGCGCCGCAGACGGCGATGATGCCGGCTTCGCCGCAGCCTTTCGCGCCCAGTTGCGTGGACTTTGTGGGTGTCTCGATATGATTGCATTCGATGTCCGGCATTTCCCCGGCCATGGGCAACAGGTATTCGAACATGTTGCCGTTCAATAACTGGCCGTTTTCATCGTAAATACATTCCTCATACAGGCTGGAGCCGATGCCCTGGACGATGCTGCCGCGCATCTGTTCAACCACCAGTTTCTCGTTGATGATGCGGCCGCAATCGTCCACCGTCCAGATTTTGTTCAGTGTTACCAGGCCCGTATTGACGTCTACCTCCAGGGATACACCCAGAGCGCAGTTGGCGTAGACCATGAGTTGTTCGCGCTGGCTGTAGTGGCGGGTGACGATCAGTTCCGGTTCAAACTCCGCCGGCAGCGTATGGGTATTGAAATGGACCGTATTGCCAATCTCCGCCAGGGATGAGACTTTCTCATTCGTCTCCAGGTTGAAGATGTCGCCGGCCCTGATAGCCAGGATGTCCGCCGGTTGTTCATGGATGGCAGCGGCTACCTCCAGTATCTTCTCCCGCATTTCCGTTGCCGCCAGCAGGCAGGCTTCACCCGCGATTGCCGTACTCCTGGACGCCCAGGTGCCGCCGCCGAACGGCGTTGTTGCGGTGTCGCCCATGACGACGTTGATCTCATCCCGGGCAATGCTGAGCACATCGGAGATGATCGACGTCACTACTGCCTCGCCGCCCTGGCCCTGGTCGGTCAGACCCGTCGCGCAGGAGATGTTGCCGCCGGCTTCCAGGCGCAGGCTACAGGCGTCCCGGGAACTGATCGGCGCGCCGCCCGCGGCATAGAGAGCAGGGCTTGGGGAGGTGCCCTCTACCACGGTAGCCAGGCCGATGCCCTTGTATATTCCCCGGTCGCGTCCTGCATCCCGTTCCTCCTGCAGTCCGGGGTAATCCATCATCTCCAGCAACTTGTCCAGCGACGCCTGCTGGGACAGGCATTCGAGGTATTCACCGGATACGCCGGTGACGGGATAAGCGTCGTCCCTGAACAGGTTGCGCTTCCTGATCTCGGCCTTGTCGAGGCCGGTTGCCCTTGCGGCCGCGTCCACCAGCCCTTCCGCCACCAGGCTGGCGACGGGCATGCCCACGCCGCGATACTGGCCGGTGCTGACCTTGTTCTGGTAGACCAGCGAGGCCTTGGCCCGGTAGTGTTTCAGGTCGTAGGCCAGCGGCGTACAGATGGCAACCAGGAGGGGCTCGATGACACTGGTGCGGGGATGGATCAGGTAAGGCCCGGCGCCGGCCAGGTCGTCCACCTCCAGCGCCTGTATCTTACCGTCGTTATTGACACCGACGCGCGCCTTTACCCGGTGCCCCCGGGCATGGATGTCGGAAACAAACGATTCCAGCCGGTCCGCCACGAACTTGACCGGCCGGCCGATCAGCATACTGATCGCGGCGGTGGCGATCTCATCGGAATAAACGTGCAGTTTCAGGCCGAAGCCGCCGCCGATATCCGGACAGATGATGCGCACGTTTGCTTCGTTCAAGCCCAATTGCCGGGCGTAGATATAGCGCTGGATATGGGGAACCTGGCTGGTCAGGTACACGGTCAGGTAGTGTCCGGCAGTGTTGTAATCGGCGATGGCGCCGCGCGGTTCCAGCGTCACCCCTGTCTGCCGGTCCACCGTGAAAGTTTTCTCAATAACGACGTCGGAACCGGTGAAGGCATCGTCCACTTCACCCGTATCGATGTTGATCGACCAGGCGACATTGGTGCCCAGGTCGGGATGCACCAGGGGTGCATCCGGATTTAGCGCCGCCTCCGGGTTGACCACTGCCGGCAGTTCTTCGTAATCCACCTCGACCTGTTCTGCCGCGTCTTCGGCGACGGCCCGTGACGATGCCACAACGGCCGCAACGGGCTCACCCTGCCACCTGACAACGTCCGTCGGCAGCGCGGCCTGCGCCGCGCTCTTCATCTCGCCCAGGTTGGTCAGTTGCGCAGTCCAGGGTTGGCAGACAGTAGCGAGATCCCGGCCGGTAATTACGTGACTCACTCCACTGACTTCCCGGGCCGCCGAGGTGTCTATCCCGGCGATTTTCGCATGGGCGTAGGGACTGCGGACGTAACAGACGTGGAGCATACCGGTCAGGGTAATATCGTCAAGATAACGACCGCGACCCTGGATGAATTTACGGGCGTTCGGCCTGGGAGTAGCGGGGTTGGTGTTATAAGGATCAGGCATTGGCCTGCTTCCCGGCGATCTCTTCAATTGCATCGACGATTGCGTGGTAACCGGTGCAGCGGCAATAGTTGCCTGACAGGAAGGCCCGGATCGACTCCCGGTCGCTCGCTGTGTGCGTGTTCAGAAACTCCGCCGCGGAGATCAACATGCCGGGGGTACAGAACCCGCACTGCGCCGCGTTGTGCCTGAGGAAAGCCTCCTGCAGGCCGGCCAACTCCCCGCTGTCCGTGACTCCCTCGATGGTTTCGATAGAGTGTCCGTGCGCCTGCGCCGCCAGGGTCAGGCAGGAACGGGCAATACGGCCGTCGAACCTGACCGTACAGGCGCCGCAGATACCCTGCTCGCAACCGACGTGGGTGCCGGTCAGCCCCACCCGGTGCCGCAGGAAGTCCGCCAGGCTCTCCCGCGCCGGCACTTCGGCCTCTACCAGCGCGCCGTTGACCGTGATTGCAACGGAAAAATGCGGTTCCTTAGCCATACAATTCCTCGATAACCTCTCTCAGGTAATGCCTGGCCAGATGCCGCTTCATCTCCGTACTCATATTGCTGTCGCCCGTTATCTCAACGTCGTCATCCACCGCGGCGACCGCCTGTTCGACCAGGTCACCCGTCAGGGTCTTGTTTACCAGCAGTTGCGCGACGGTTGCAGCCAGCACGGGGGTGTTTGCCACCGCAAAGAATACCGGGCTGAAGGAAGTAAACATCCCGTCTTCAAGTTCTGCGTTGACCACCAGGCCGGTCGAAGCGAAATCACCCCGGCGCCGCACAAACTCGCGCATGGCGCAGACGGTCGTCTCTGCGGCAAGAGGGAAGGCAATCGAAGTCATCAGGTCGTTTTCCTGCAGGTCGGTTTCATACAGGTCCCTGAAATAATCACGGGCGCGCACCACCCTTGTTCCTTGCCTGTTTTGTATCGTGATACCGGCGTCCAGGGCGACACAGCAGGCCGGCAGTTCAGAAGCGGGGTCAGCCAGCGACACGTTGCCGCCGATCGTGCCCCGGTTGCGCACGGCCGCATGGGCCACGTGCCGGATTGCGGTTGCCAGCAGGGGTGTGTGCCTGGCAACGAGTTCGGATTGCTCAAGTTCTGCGTGCCGCGTCAGCGCGCCGACGCGCAACAGGCCGTCTTCCAGCGAGATTCCCTTGAGTTCATCCAGGTCATTGATGTCGATGAGCATGTCGGGCGCGGACAGGCGCATGTTCAGGGTGGGATTAAGGCTCTGTCCGCCCGCAAGGACCTTGACGAAGCCTGCCGGCTGTTCCAGCAGTTCCAGGACCTGGTCCACGGTCTCGGCCCTGACGTAGGTGAATTGTGCGGGTTTCACAGTCAGTCAGCCTTTACTTTTCCGGGGACAGATTTAAATCTGTCCCCCGTGCTCAATTGCCATACACACGTTCCGGGCCAGTTTTTCCCAGATGGCATCGGCCTTTTTCATCATCATGCCGGCCCCGTATTTGCCGAGGCGGCCGGTGATGGATGACTCCGAACTGCAATAGACCTCGGTGGAACCGTCGTCGTTGGCGCGCAGGCGCACGACGTTGTCCGCGGTCAGCATGCTGGCCCGGGTGCCTTCCTCGCCGCGGGTCTTGGAGATGATCTCCACGAGCGGTGTTTCTTCGATGATTTCCAGGTCCAGGTTGAACTTCGCAGAGATCGGCCCCACCTTGACGGCAACACGCGCCTTGTAGCGGGTTGCATCGACAGCAGTGATCTCTTTGCAACCGGGAATGCACGGCGCCATCTTTGCCGGGTCTTTGGCAAAATCCCAGACGGTTTGCGCGGGCGCCTGCACCGTAAATGTCTTTTCTACTTTCATCGATTCTTCTCCCCGGTTGAGAGGAGTCTATTTTTTACCGGCCGCATAAGCAACCGGATTGTTCGGGTTGGCGGCGTGGGATTGGTATGACAGCAGGGAGCCGGTTTGCGAGCGGCACTTCTGCTTGTTACACTCGGATGAAATGAGGTTTGCGATAAATACCATGTCTGCCGGTTTCGATGGGACGATACACAGGTCCCCATTATTGTTCCGTTTCTGTCTTTGTCTCTGTCTCGCTGTCAGCGTTTCCGTATCGGCCGATGACGGGGAAAGACACACGCTCGGGGGGATTGAAGAAATCGTCACCATCGGCACGCGCACCTCGGCGCGAGTCATGGCTGATGCAGCAGTCCCGGTTGATGTGTTCACACTGCCGGACCTTGAAAGCGTCAATTCATCGGACATGGTGGATGTGATCAACACCATTGTCCCGTCGTTCAACGTTACCCGGCAGCCTATCTCCGACGGCGCAACCTTCATACGGCCGGTCAGTATGCGCGGCCTGGATTCACACCATACTCTTGTGCTCGTCAACGGCAAACGCCGCCAGCGCGCGGCGTTGATGCAACTGGGCGGTTTTGGCGCACACGGTCCCGATATCGGCAGTATTCCCTCCATTGCGTTGCTGTCCGTGGAAACACTCAGGGACAGCGCCGCGGCCCAGTACGGTTCCGACGCCATCGCCGGCGTCATCAATTTCAACCTCAGGGACAACCGCTCCGGTTTCGACCTGCGCACCAAGTATGGTGGTTACACGGAGGGCGACGGCGAGGAGATCACCATCGAAGCTAACGCCGGACTTCCGCTCGGCAGCGAGGGGTTTATCAGCATAAGCGGACAATATTCGGATACCGATCCGACCAGCCGTTCCCAGCCGTACGATATTACCATCGGCGCATCGGGTCTGACGCCGCTGCAGGCCACCCGCAGCCGGTTGACAGTGGACGGTGTCACTTATTACGGACCCGATGCCTTTACGTACAGTTATGGAGATGACGGTACCATAGAACAGGTGCTGCCGGGCAGCGACGGCATACCGGACGATCTTGACACACGCTTCGCCGACAACTTCACCGGGGTGGGCGGCGCGCGTGAATTTGACAGCCCGGCGCAGGTATGGGGGCAGCCTGAGCGTGAACAGGCGCTCTTTTTTGCCAACGCCGCGCTACCGGTCACGGAGTCGTTCGAACTGTATGGTTTCGGCAATTACGCCGAAAAGGACCAGACCGGGGGATTCTTTTACCGGCGCCCCGGCGTCAGCCAGTTATTGCCGTTGCGGCTGGCGGATGGTTCCATCTACGATCCCCGGACCAGCCTGTACCCTTCCGGGTTTACGCCGCAGTTTTCCGGGAAGGCTATCGATTACAGCGTCATCGGCGGCCTGCGCGGCGAATTTGCCGGCGGCCTGGCACTGGACCTGTCGGCGAACTATGGTTTCAACGAGATCCGTTACCGGATTGGGAATACGCTGAATCCGTCGTTGGGCCCGGAGACGCCGACACAATTCCGGCCGGGTACCCTGGGCAATGAAGAGCTGGCAGTGAACGCCGATTTCGTCTGGCCCGTAGAGCTGGGTTTCAGCGGGCCGCTGAACGCCGCCTTCGGTTTCGAGTACCGCCGTGAGCGCTACCGGATCGGTGCAGGCGACCCGCTGTCGTATGTAATAGGACCGTTTGCCGCGCCCGATCCGTTTAATTTCGAGATTACCCGGGTTGAGGCCGACGCCGACCCGGATGACGGACTGACCGATGTCGAGTGCCGCATACCCGGTCTGGAAGCTGCCGGCTCGCTATGTCCTGCCGGCGATCCCGTCAATAACGCGGTACCGGTGGGCTCCAACGGTTTCCCCGGTTATTCACCGGGGTTTTCCGGATCGCTGAGCCGGAACAACTATGCCGGCTACGTCGATTTCGAAATGGACGTGACGCCTGAGTGGCTGCTCAACGCCCAGGCGCGCTTCGACCATTTCAGCGACTTCGGCGATGTCGCGACCTGGAAGCTGGCGACCCGTTACCGGCTCGGCGACCGTATCAACCTGCGCGGTTCCGTCGGCACGGGCTTCCGGGCGCCGACGCCGGGCCAGACGTCGACGACCAATGTCTCGACGCGGGTTGACCCGAACGGCCTGCCCATGGCCGAGGGCGTATATCCGGCCACGCACCCGGTTTCCGCCTTGTTCGGTGCGCGTCCGCTGGACGCTGAAGACTCGACGTCCTATAACCTGGGGGTGGTTGCAGAGCCGCTGGACAACCTTTCCCTGACCCTGGATTACTATCATATCCGGCTGGACGACCGCATCGTACTGTCATCACAGTTCGCAGTGACACCTGACCTGGTTGCACAACTCAGGACGCTGGGCGTGCCGGGCGCCGAGACCATTGCCCAGGTACGCTTTTTTACCAACGACGTGGATTCCAGGACCCGCGGCGTTGACCTGTCGGTCGCATTTGATTTTACCGCCTTCGGCGGTGCCAACTCGCTGCACCTGCTCGGTAACCATAACAAGACCCGGCTGCTTGAACGCGGGCGTTTCGTCAATGCAGAGGCGCAATTTGACGTCGAGAACGGCGCCCCGGATGTACGCGCGGTGGCAACCCTGCATCACGACCGGGAACATCTTAACCTGTTGTTGCGGGGACGCTATTACGGCGGCTATGAAAACACCAGCACCGCCGACCTGTCCAGGATCCAGCAATTCGGTTCACGCTTCATGCTTGACGCTGAGGCGACCTGGCGTTTCGGCGCGCGTTATTCACTGACGCTGGGTGGGAGAAACCTGTTCGACACCTACCCCGGGCGGGGCGAGTTCGAAACCTGTTGCGGCCGCCTCTACCGCAGCGATTCCCTGGTGCCCTGGCAGGGGACCTCGCTGTATGTACAGTTGCTGGTATCGATGCCGTAACAGGCAGCGGTTGGCGTCATACCCGGCCGGCTGCTTTGTGCATGGCTTTCAGCACCCGTTCCGGTGTGGCAGGGATCTGGTTCACCCGCGCCCCCACTGCATTCTTGATGGCGTTGGCGATGGCCGGCGCCGGTCCCACTGCGCAGATCTCGCCGACCCCCTTGGCGCCGTACGGCGCTGATTCTTCAGCCTCTTCAATCAGTAACGAGTGGATTTTGTATGGCGCATCAGCCATACCGGGTATCTTGTAATCCATCATGGTCGGGTTGATCATGCGGCCGTTGTCCCACAGCATCTCTTCGGTCAGGGCATAACCCAGCATCTGTACGATTCCGCCCTCTATCTGGCCTTCCACCGAGGCTTTATTGATCGCCTTGCCAACGTCGTGGGCGGCCCAGTACTCCAGCACTTCCACCTGCCCCGTCACCTCATCCACTTCCACCTCCGCGACCTGGGCGCCGAAAGTGAAGATGCCGATCGCGTCGGGCATCAGCGCAAACCCCCGCAGCAGCATGCGTTTGGGGTCCATGCGGTCTTGCGGCGTGTACAGCCAGTTATGGGTGCCCATGATTGGGCCCCCTTCCTGCCACAGCGCCCTGCCGGCAATCGCGGAAAACGGCAGCGCCGCGTCCGGGACGCCTTTCACGCCGACGACACCGCCCTGCCTGAGCTCCAGGTCCGCGGTGTTGCATTCCAGTATCTCCCCGGCATGACGGTAAATCTGTTCCCGGACATCGTCCCCGGCTTTTTTTACCGCGTTGCCGATGACGTAGGTGTTGCGGCTTGCCGAAGTCTGGAACTGGTAGGGGGACGAATCCGTGTCCGGCGCGGCAAAGTTGACCTGGTCCATATCCAGGGCCAGGGCGGCGGCTACGATCTGCGTGAATATGGTATCCGAACCCTGGCCGATATCGACCGCCCCGCAGTTCAACGTGACGCTGCCGTCTTCATTCAACAAGACGTTCGCCCCGGCGCCGGCCAGGCCGGAGATATGGCTCATGCCGGCCATGCCGATGCCGCGTTTTTTACCAGGCCTGGCAGGTGTCCCGTGCAGGCGCTTGCCGGCCCAGCCTGAGGCGTCCCGCACCTTTTCCAGGCAAGCCTTCATGGTGGCCTTCTCGATGGTCTTGCCGCAGAAAAATTTATCGTCCTGCTCCAGCGCGTTGGCAAGGCGCAGTTCCACAGGGTCGATCCCCAGTTGCTCCGCCAGGTCATCCAGCTGGGATTCACTGGCAAACGTAGCCTGGGGGTTGCCGAACCCGCGGAACGCGCTGGCGCGGGACAGGTTGGTATATACCGACCAGGCTTCCACCCGCATGTTCGGGATGCGGTACGGTCCCTGGCTGAAAAAAGCCGCCACCGGGGACACTTCCGGGCTCTCATCGGCATAGGCGCCGCCGTCAAGGACGATGCGGCAATCACGGGCCACCAGGGTGCCGTCCTTCGTAGCGCCGGTTTTCATGTAAATCCTGCCGCCGTGACGGCGTTTCATCATGGTCATGTCGTCTTCCCGGGAAAACGTCAGCTTGACCGGGCGGCCCGTCGCCTGCGCCAGCAGCGCGGTGATGGGCTGGTTGGTAAACTCACACTTGCCGCCGAAGCCCCCGCCGATGCGCGGGGCAATGACCCGCACCTTCGACATGGGCAACCCCATCGCCAGGGCGGTGTACATCTGGGAGCGGGCGACGCCCTGGGTTGACGACCACAACGTGACCTTGCCGTTGCCGTCCACTTCAGCAACGGTCGAGCTCGGCTCCATGTACATGTGGTGCTGGGCCGGTACCAGGTATTCGTCCTCTACGATGACGTCGCATTCATCCCAGGCCTTGTTTGGATCGCCTTCCATGAACTCGGTGAAGCACATGGCGTTCGGTTCTTCGGGCAATTCAAACATGGTGGGGTATTCGTCGCGCTTTTCATGGATGACAGGTGCGTCCGGCTTGAGGGCCTGTTCCACGTCCGTCACGGGTTCGAGCTCTTCGTATTCTATCTCGATGAGCCGCAACGCCTGCCGCGCCGTCGCCAGGTCGACCGCGGCCGCGGCCGCGACCGGTTCGCCGCTGTAGCAGACCTTGTCCCGCGCCAGGGGAAGCTGGTCCTTGATGAACATGCCGATATAGTTGAGCGGCAGGTCGGTCCCTGTCAGCACGGCCTTGACGCCGGGCAATGCCTTTGCCCGGGAAGTATCGACGGACAGGATCCTCGCATGGGCGTAGTGACTGCCGAGCAGGGCTGCGTGCAACATGCCGGGACGGGTAATATCGTCGGTGTATATGGCGCGCCCGGTCGCTTTTTCGGGTCCTTCTATGCGCGGAACGGAGGCGCCGATTATAGTGTTGGTCTGCAAATTTTCCGCTATGTTCGTACTCATGCCTGTTCTCCCGCAGTTGCTGATGAGCCGCTTGAATTCCGATCCGTCGCCCCACCGGCCAGGGACAGTACCGCGTCGGCAATTTTCACATAGCCGGTACAACGGCACAGGTTGCCGCTCAACTCCTCGCGGATTTCATCCAGGGTCGGGTTCGGGTTGCTGTCCAGCAGCGCCTTTACCGCGATGACCATCCCGGGGGTACAGAAGCCGCACTGCAAACCCTGGCAGTCGATAATGGCCTGTTGTACGGGATGCAGGTTACCGTTGGTTGCCAGCCCCTCGATAGTGGTGATCTCCCGGTCCGTCGCCGCCACTGCCAGCGTCAGGCAGGCGCGTACCGGCAAGTCATCCATCAGGATCGTGCAACTGCCGCATACACCGTTATTGCAGCCGCATTTTGTCCCGGTCATGGAAAGCTGTTCGCGCAACACCTGCAACAGGGTGTGGCGCGGGTCGGCCAGTACCTCGTACGGGTCGCCGTTTATGGATAATGTCACGGCTTGCTTGTCTGTCATGAGTGTTTCCTCAACTGTGTAATGCTTCCCGGATCCGGTCCGCGGTAAAAGGCATATGGCGCAGGCGTTTGCCGGTCAACGCGGCGAAGGCATTGGCCACGGCTGCAGGCGCAAGGATTGAGCCGGTTTCGCCGACCCCGGTCGGTTCCCTGTCGCTGTGCAGCAGTTCTACATGTACGGCAGGCGCATCCGCCATGCGCATAACGGTATAGTCGTGAAAATTACGTTGTTCTATCAGGCCGTTTTTGATGGTGATGCGTTCCGACAGGGTGTAACCCAGGCCGTGGACGATGCCGCCTTCCAGTTGCGCCCTGACGTTGTCGGGCTGGATGGCCAGGCCGACGTCGGCGGCGACCCAGACACTGTGAACCATGATTTTTTCCTGTTTCTTATCGTAGGAAATTTCTGCTATGGCCGCGGCAACGGTATCCACGTAATGGCTATAGGCAAGGCCCAGCGCGCGGCCGGTCCGCCCCCGCGTCCAGCCGGCCATACCCGCAACGGTCTCAACAATACGCCTGCCGCGTGCGGATTTGTGCAGAAGCCGCAGGCGGAAGTCGACGGGATCGGTGTGTTGTTGCGCGGCTATTTCATCGATAAAGGATTCAATCGCCAGGTTGTTGGGTGTTGCGCCCACGCCGCGTACCGGGTAGAGGCGCACGCCCGTATCCATGGCAACGTGCTCCACCAGGCGGTTGGGCAGGTCGTAGGCGTCGCCGATGGTCCGGTCAATGGCGTGGTGCGAAGCGCCCAGCATGGACGTGATGGGCACCTTGCCGAACGCCTCGTAACTGGGCCGGTCCAGCAGTTTTATGGCCTCATCGCTGACCACGCGATGCTGCCATGCGGAGATTTTGCCCCGGGTATCGACCGCAACGCGCAGGTAGTGGGCGGTCATGGGTTTGAGATGCCCGCTGCGCAGGTCGTCTTCACGGGTCCAGACTACTTTTACCGGTCTCTGCAACTCCCTGGACAGCCAGGCGGCGTCAACCACGAAATCCATACCGGGGACGGTGCGCCGTCCAAGCCCGCCGCCCAGCAGTGAACGGTTCAGCTTGACGTCGTGTGCCGGGATAGCCAGTATTCCGGCAACCGCCTCAACCGTGTTGGCCGGCGCCTGGGTCCCGGCCCAGACCTCGGCTTTTTTCCCTTCATCCGTGACCGATACCACCGCGTTAAGCGGTTCCATCTGGGCATGGTAAACGTAATCCGTCCGGTACCCGGCCGAGTAGACCGTTGTGGAATTATCCGTCAGGGAGGAAATATCGCCCTGTACGTCCCAGGGGAAACCGGCCCGGGACACGTCATGCGCGGCCGCGCGGTGCTGCCGCATCGCTTCATCGCTGTCGAAGCGGTTCATGCCTTTCACCTCGCGCCAGGTGATGTCGAGCCGGTCACGGGCTTTCAGGGCAACCGGGTAACTGGCGGCGACGACCGCAACGGATTCGGACCGTCTTATCACGTCGATCACGCCGCTGATGCTGCGCGCATCACGTTCATCGACGGCGCGTACCGTGGCGCCTTCAACAGGCGCCCGGGATACCGCAGCGTAAACCAGGCCAGCGGGCCGGGCATCCATGCTGTATTGCGCGCTGCCGCTGACCTTGCCCGGGAGGTCCCGGCGCGGGATGCTCTTACCCACCAGCCGGTAAGCTTCAGGGGCTTTGAATGTTACCGGTTCGCTCCCGTCAACGGCAGCGGCAGCCCCGGCAAATGCGGCAATCTCACCGTAACTGATGCTGCGCCCGGTTTTATCATGTAAGACCAGGCTGGGCGCGGTGCTCAGTTCAGCTACCGGTACGCCCCAGTTCTCTGCAGCATTGTCCAGTAATACCTGTCGCGCCTGCCGGCCGAAACGGCGCAGACGCTCGTAGTAATTGGTGACTGTCCTGCTGGAGGTGGTAAAAATCCTGTTGAAGAACAGGGGGTCGCCGTAGACCTCGCCGAACGGCGGAGAATCTTCGATGCGCACGTCATCCCATTCCACGTCCAGTTCCTCGGCGACGATGACGGGCAGGGCCGTCATGACGCCCTGGCCCATTTCCGCGGCGGGGTTGATGATGGTCACCGATCCGTCGGGAGAGATGCTCACGTAGGCGTTGAGTTCGGTCGATTGCAGCTTTGTACCGGTTACCGTTCCGGCTGCATACGTGCGGCCATTACCGAAAAAACCGGCAAAGGCGAAACAGAACGTCAGCCCCCCCGTTTGTTGCAGGAAACGCCGCCGGCTCACCTGGCCCGTCGTTCCCGCGCACGCGGGAACCCGTTGTATCATTCCAGGGGTTACAATTTTTCTCATTTAATATCCCGCAATTCGTCCACGGCCCGCTGCAACAATCCAGGGATAATCATGCGCCGGTATTCGGCACTGCCGCGTACGTCATCGATGGGGTCGGCGGCCTCCATCAGTTTTCGGCCTGCCCGCTTGACGGTCTCTTCGGACAGGTCCGATCCCGTCAGGAGGGCATCGACCTCAGTCAGGTGCACTGGCGCTGGCCCTGCCGACCCGACTGCCACCCTGGCGTAACTGCAGGCGCCATTATCCATAACCAGCACCAGGGAGATGGAAATGGTAGCGTAATCACCGTGCGTCCGGCTGAATTTCAGATGCCTGCCGTTGGCGCCTTCGGGTTGCAGCGGTACCAGGACAGCGCTGAGGATTTCGTCTTCCTCCAGGGAAGTTTCCAGGTAGTCCAGGAAAAATTCGCCGGCAGGGATCTGCCTGCGTCCCGCCTGGCCGGCCGCCTCCAGCACGGCGTTGGCTGCGACCAGGGCGCCGGGGAAGTCGGCGTTGGGGTCGGCGTGGCACACCGCGCCGCCGATGGTGCCCATGTTACGGATGGCCGGGTGGGCGATCTGTCGCGCCGCGTCCCTGACAACTGCCGCGTTGCCGGCCACCCTGCCGTCCGCGGCGATCTGTGTATGGGTGGTGGTAGCGCCTACGCGAATATGGTCCCCGGTTTCCGAAATACCGGAGAGTTCATCGATACGGCGCAATCCGACCAGCGTTGAGGGTTCAACCAGGTCCGCATTCAGCATGGCCACCAGGGTGGCGCCGCCGGCGAGGCAGCGGGCCTCATCGTCTTGCGAAAGGATCTCAAGCGCTTCAGACAGGCTGGCGGGTTCGATATATTTCATAGTTGTAATGAGGGGTAAGATAATGTTCGAAATAGTTTATTTAACCATTATATGCCAGTTTTTGGCACACGATAAAATATTGAACATCTATAGACTATTAATGTAATATGGATAGAGTTTTCTAATTGTTAAAGAAACTAAAAAATACTATCGGGAGTTCATCATGCTGTTCCAGCCTGTATCTTTCTGCTCCGTCAGGGGCAGGGTTTTTCCCGCCGTTTTAGCGGTCTGTCTGTCAGGTTTTGCCCTTCCGGTGTTTGCCCAGGGGGGCAGCATCCTGGAGGAGGTACTGGTTACCGCGCAGAAGCGCGAACAGTCCATCCAGGACGTGGGCATCGCCATTACCGCGTTCAGTGGTGATCAGTTGCAGGAAATAGGCATCGTCAACAACACGGAACTGGCCCGCTACAGTCCCGGGGTCTACATTTCCGGACCCGGTGGCGGCGACCAGCAACAGTTCACTATCCGCGGCGCCACCCAGAATGATTTCGGCGACCACTCCGAGGCCCCCAACGCCATTTACGTGGATGAGGTTTACCAGGCCTCCCAACAGTCCCAGTTATTTGCCTCCTATGACATGCAGCGGGTGGAAATACTGAAAGGTCCCCAGGGGACCTTGTTCGGCCGCAACGCGACCGGCGGGCTGGTGCATTTCGTGACGAACAAACCGTCCCAGGAAGCCGAGGGGTTTCTGGACCTGACTTACGGCCGGTTCGACCAGGTCCGGGTTGAGGGTGCGGCAAGCGGCGGCCTGTCTGATACGGTTTCCGCCCGTATCTCCGGTGTCTACAGCGGCCATGACGCAATCTATAACAACAACATCGAAGAAGTCGGCATTCCCCCGACACCGGGGGTCCTGCAGGCCTTCGGTAGGGGACCTGAGTTGACGCCGGACCCGGACGACTTCAACGATTCCTGGGAAGAAGAGACCTGGTCGCTGCGCGGCCAACTCCTGTTCGAACCCAGTGAGGACATGAATTTCCTGGTCAAGGGGCAGTACGCCCGGCAGGAATTCGGCGGCTGGGGCTACCAGGGTGTGCCGTCTGTGGCTTATGTGGACGATACCGATGGCGACGGAATGTTTGACGACACGGTCAATACCCGCCTGCAGAGTGACGTGCGCACCATCTGCGAGGCCATCAACGTCAACACGGGAGATTGTGTCAACAGTGTATTCGACGGTGACTTTGACACAGTCAGGCCCAATGACCGCGGCGACCTGTTCGGCAGTTTCGAGCCGGGAGGCAGGGATGGGCTGGATGTCAACATGGATCACTCGCCCACGGATGCCAACGCAATCAGGCTCTGGAGCATTTCCGCCAAGATGGACCGGGACCTGGCGTTCGGCAAGCTGGTGGCAGTAAGCGGTTATTCGAAAATCAAGCAATACCAGGGTGGGGATGTCGGCGCTGCGCCCACACCGCGCTCCAATTTCATACGCCAGTTTGAAAGCGAATGGTTTACCCAGGAGATACGGCTGGAAGGAGAAGCGGACCGTTTTCGCTGGATTGCCGGGGCCTACTACCTGTATATCGACACGAAATCGGCCCAGGGGCTGGAGGACAAGCGCGGCGGTATCAACACATTCGGCGGCCTGTTCTTCGGTCCGGTATTTAACACCACCACGGGCATCCCCCTTGGTTTCCCCGGCGCAGGCACACCCATCAACCTGATCACCGGCGAACTGGGGTTTGGCGTAGGCGGCGATACCTACCTGGAAGCCACCACGGACGCAAACCTGCAAACCGATTCCTACTCACTGTTCGGCCAGATAGACTATGACCTGACAGAGCAGTTGATGGTCAACCTGGGCTTTCGCGCCATTATCGAGGAAAAGGACTATTCCTTTACCAACAGGCTTTATTTCAACGAAAGAGATGGCCGCACCGATGGCGCAGCGTTCGCCGGGGCGCAGCCGTTAGGCGTGATTTTTGCTCCGACTGTTCCGATCGAGTTCCTGGCGCCGTTTGCCGGCAGTTCATCGGATTTTCTCTGGTCGGGCAAGGTCCAGCTCAACTATACCCCGAACGATGACCTGCTGGTATATGCCGGTGTCAACCGCGGGGTAAAGGCCGGCAACTATAACGGGCCGCTGTTGACACCCTTGACCCAGGATGAATATGGCTATGATGAGGAGATCCTCTGGGCTTATGAGGCCGGTTTCAAGTCCACACTGGCCGGGGGCAAGGCACGCCTCAACGTTTCGGGGTTTTACTACGATTACAAGGATTACCAGGCATTCCAGTTTGTCGGCACTTCCGGCGCCGTGTTCAATGCCGACGCCGAATATTACGGCTTTGAAGTCGAATTGTTGGCCACGCCTTTGGATAACCTGGATATCTGGCTGGGTATGAGCTATATCGATACGGAGGTCAAGGGGCTTGAGGTGGCGGATAACGTGTTCCGCAATGTGGAACCCACCTACACCCCCGACGTGCAGTTCTCGGGCGTTGGCCGGTACACAATACCGAACGTGCTCGGTGGCGCCGTCGCCCTGCAACTGGACGGCACCTTCGCCGATGACGCCTGGGGCAACATCAATAACTTCGACAGCCACAGGCTGCCCTCCAACTGGATTGGAAATACCAGCATCACCTGGTACAGCCCCGATAACCATTGGCAGGTGACCGGTTTCGTCAGGAACTTTACCGACAGCCGGGCCCAGAATAGTGCATTCGACCTGGCGATTGTCGATGGCTCGGACGAGCAGTCCTTTGAGAAGCCGCGCCGTTATGGAGTAAGTCTGCGTTACACCTACTAGACCGTATATCTCACCAGACTGGGGACGGAAATTAATTCCGTCCCCAGGTAATTGAAATTCTCACAAATTTATGGGTGTCCCAAATTAACGCGCTGCACAAATTTATGGGTGTCCCAAATTAACGTTATCCCAAATTAACGTTAACAATCTCTGTGTTCTCTGTGCGCTCTGTGGTTAACCAGCAAAGAAGTTCAGCACAACCTGCTCGAACTCTGCCTGGTGCTCTACCTGGGCCCAGTGGCCGCAGCGCTGGAAGATGTGCATGCGGGCATTCCGCATCTTCTTCAGCATCTGTAAACCGACCTCCAGGGCGCCGCCCTTGTCTTCCTGGCCCCAGACCAGCAAGGTGGGGCAGGCAATCTGGTCCAGTTCGGAATAGAGGTCCCGGCGCGGCAGGCCCAGCAGCCGCATTTGCCCCGGGTCCTTGCTTGCCTCGAAGCGTTCCTGAAGGGTCTCCTCGGTAACCTGGGAAGCGTCGTACAGCAAACTCTCCACCAGGCGCCGCATCTTATCCAGGGTCGGCCCTTCCCCGGCGTAGTAGTTGAAGATGTTTCTCAATGCCTCCTGGGGCTGGGGTTGAATGACGAGTCCTGCGGAAGTGGGCTGGCTGCCGATAAGCACCAGGTGGTTGATCCTTTCGCTGTTGATACGCTCGAGCCCGAGCGCGGCCTGGCCTCCCAGGGAATTGCCGATGATGTCCACGGCGCCCTCGATGCCCAGCGCGCTCAGGAAGGCGTCGATCATCTCGCCCGTGAAATCGAAGAAATCCTCGTTGCAGCCATCTGGGAAATCAGATTTACCGTAGCCCGGCATATCCATCATGACCATGCGGCGGTTGGCGCCGGTAATGACCGGGATGTTCTGCTTGAAGTTGCTCCAGGCAGTAGCCCCGGGACCGCCGCCGTGCAGGCACAATATTGGCTCGCCTTCACCGACGTCGTTGTAGTGGATGTTCACCCCCTCTACGGGCACGAACAGGCTGGTGGATGCCTCTGTTATCTCAGTCATTGTTGTATGTATCTCCAGGTTATTGTCATCTCAATTCTGCCACAATTTGTTTCACGGCCTTGAAAATATTCCGGTATCCCGTGCATCGGCACAGGTTGGCCGAGAGCATGCCGGTGATCTCCTCGTCCAACGGGGCAGGATTTTGTTCCAGCCACGCTGCGATCAGCATGATGAACCCGGGTGTACAGAAACCGCATTGCAAGGCGTGGTTGTCGCTGAACGCGCGCTGGATCGGGTGCAGGTCATCGCCTTCAGCCATACCTTCGATGGTGCGGATTTTCTTTCCCTCGGCCTGCGGCGCGAACATCAGGCAGGCGCGCACCGGCGCGCCGTCGACAACGATGGTGCAACTGCCGCACACTCCGTGCTCGCAACCGACGCGGGTACCGGTGAGCCCGCATTCCTCGCGGATGACATCCGCCAGCGTCTGCCGCGCCTCCACGTTCACGTGGTAGTCGCGTGAATTGATGTCCAGACGGACCGCGATTTTACTGTCCATGACGGGAACCCTGCGCTGCTTCCAGTGCGCGTCTTACCGCGGTCTTTACGAGCTGGCGCCGGTAATCTTCCGGGATCAGCGCATCTTCAAGGGGCGTTATCAAGCTTGCCGCGAGTTCCGAGGCCATGTGAATCTGTGCGTTCGTGAGCGGCTTGTTATTCAGCGCTTCCTCCACCTGCGACAGCCGGCGCGGCGTGTCCTCGGCGCCGCCCACTCCCAGGCGTACCTGCGTCACCGTTTCGTCCTGCACCGTGAACGTAACCAGGGACATTGCGGGGGCAAAATCCCCGGCCCTGCGATTGAACTCGTAAAAACCGAAACGCCCGGCTTGGTCAGGGACCGGCAGGTGTACCGCGCTGATCATTTCATCCGGCTCAAGCGTGGTTGTCAGGGGACCTTGAATGAACTCCCCGGCAGGTATTTCCCTGGCAGCGCCACGACGCAGCGCTATCACGGTCCCGCCCAGGGTGACCGCGGTAAGACACCATTCCGAAGCGGGGTCGGCGTGGGCAAGACTGCCGCAGAAGGTGCCCCGTTGCCGGACCGGGTAATGCGCAATGTTGTGCGCAACTGTCGCCAGCAGCGGGCCCAGCGGGCCGGTCAGCGCGGGTTGATGAAAGTCCGCATGCCTCGCCAGGGCGCGAATCACCAGGGTTTGCCGTTCCACACCCGTACCCCGCAGCGAGGCTATCTCGTTAATGTCAACCAGGTGCGCCGGTTGGGCGAGGCGTAATGCCATCATAGGCACCAGGCTCTGGCCGCCAGCGATGATGCGGCCATCCTGTTCGGCCACCCGGGAGAGAATATCCAGCGCTTCTTCCAGCTTGCCGGGGCGGTGGTAGGTGAACGGTGCGGTCTTCATGATTTACAGCAGCGCCTCCTTTCCATACGCAGCAATATCTATCCCCGGCGAGCGCCAGTGTTCCGGCGCCGGAAACCCAGGCGCCGAGCGGATCAGCCCCCACAGTACAGCCGGCGTGAGCGGCGCCTGGTTCAGCTTTACGTCAAAAGGTTTCAGTGCATCCTCGATAGCGGCAACGATGGCTGCGGGTGTAGGGAGACAACCGGATTCACCCACACCCTTGACGCCCAGTTCGTTGAACGGTGAAGCTGACTCGCGGTGAGTCAATTCCAGCGCAGGCATCTTATCCGCAGAGACCAGCAGGTAATCTGCAAACGTGGTGGTGACAGGTTGTGCGTTATCGTCAAAACCCATCCATTCGAACAGCGCATTGCCGATGCCGTGGGCAATGCCGCCGGCAACCTGTCCTTCCACCAGCACGGGATTGATCATGCGGCCGCAATCGTGGACGATCAGGAAACGCCGGATTTCCACCTGGCCGGTATCGATGTCGACTTCCACCTCCGCAACGGCCGACCCGTTTGAGTAGACCATGTCGTCGATGACCACACTCTCCGTGGCTTCCAGTGCTGGACCTGTATCAGCTAAAGGCAGTTTGAAGCCCGGCAGGCCGGATGCGGCGCGCGCCAGTTGCGCAAAGGTCAGTTTCCGGTCCGGCATATCCTTGACGAACACATTGTGGCCGTTGATTTCAAGATCCCGTTCCGCCGCTTCAAGGAGGCGGCTTGCCAGCCTGAGCACGTTGTCCCGTACGGCCCTGGCGGCGGCATGGGCCGAAGCGCCCGCCACGACCGTCTGGCGGCTGTTGAAACCGCCGAAACCCAGCGGCGTGGCGTCCGTGTCGCCGCAGTTGACGGATATCAGCGACAGGTCGCCGCCGAGCTGTCCGGCAACGATCTGCGCCAGCATGGTTTGCGTGCTTTGCCCCATGGCCGTTGCGCCCGTCGCCACGAGAATATTTCCTGACGGGTTGATGCGCACCGTGACCATTTCGTAAGGCCCGCGGCCGGTTCCCTCGACAAAATTGGCCAGGCCGAGGCCGATGTGCCGGCCCTGTTCCCGGGCCGCTTGTTGCCGTTCCGCGAACGCAGCCCAGCCGGCGTGTTTCAGCGCGAGTTCCTGGGTAGCCGGATAATCTCCGCTGTCCAGGATGACTTCGGTCCCTCCGCGCAAGCGCAGGGACTTCCGGCACGGCATCTGCTCCGCTCGAACGAGGTTGCGGCGGCGCACCTCGGCGCGGTCCATGGACAATCCGGCAGCCACGCGGTCCAGCAACCGCTCCATCACGAACACGCCCTGGGGCTGGCCGGCGCCCCGCACCGGCGTGACCGGGACCTTGTTGGTCAGCAGCGCGTAAACATCCAGGTGGTAGGCGGGGATGTTGTAGGCCAGGGGCAGGGCTATCCCCGAGGCGTAGGGTACGTTAAGGCCGCGTGCCGTGTAGGCGCCGTGGTCGTGCAACAGCGCGCCGCGCACGCCTTTGATCATGGCGTCGTTATCGACGGCGATTTCGACGTCCCAGTACTGGTCCCGTTCCTGGGTGGTGCTGAGAAAATACTCGTAACGATCCTGTGTCCATTTCACCGGTCGCTGCAGCAGCGTCGCGCACAGCGCAATCACCACCTCTTCAGGGTAACACACCAGTTTTGGTCCAAACCCGCCGCCGATATGGGGTGCGACCACGCGTACGGCATCATCATTGCGCCCGAGCAGGTCACAGATTACCCGTTTTACGCCATGGGGGCGTTGCGTGGAGGTCCACAGGGTCAGTTTGCCGGTATCCGGATCGCGGCTTGCGGCGGCGCCGCGGCCTTCGATGGAATGGGCCCCGCCCCTGTGCAGCCGGAAGGATTCACTGATGATTGCATCCGCCTGCCGGAACGCGTCTTCGACGTTCCCGTAATCGAAATCGAAGGCGGCCACCAGGTTATGTGAGAGTTTTCTGTGGACGCTGGGACTGTCTGCTGACAGGGCAGCACGGCAGTCGGATACCGCCGCCAGGGGCTCATAATCAATCTCCACCAGGTCGGCAGCGTCCTCTGCGGCGTAACGTGAAGCGGCAATTACCACTGCAACGGGTTCCCCGACATACACTACTTCATCTGCCGCAAGCACACCTGGCCTGGCATCGAGCCGGAAACTGCTGCTTGGCAGTCCGGTGTCCATCCTGGTATCGGTGAGCCGGGGTCGCAGGTCGGACAAGGTATAAACAGCTGCAACCCCCGGTATTTGAAAAGCCGCTTGCGTGTTGATTCCGGTAATCAGCGCATGACTGTAAGGACTGCGCACAAAGGCGGCGGACAGTGCCCCGGGCAGTTGCAGGTCGTCAATGAAACGTGCCTGCCCCGTTAACAGCCCGTAGTCCTCCAGTCGACCAACCGACGCGCCAAGCACCCTACCGTTATGAGTCATCTGATTTTACTCTGTTGAGTTGAACCACAGCATCTGCCCCTGCTTATGACCGCAGGTCAGCCACGATTAAAATATTTTTTATTTACCCTGTGGTCTCTGTGACAATTTTAAATAGACGTCAGCGCTTCAACCTCTTGTAAACTCATGTTCTCCGTGTATTTCATTTTCATGTCGAACAGGTTGGCTTCATGTTGTACGATCGAACGGTCCCCCACGCAATCTTCCACGATCACGGGCCTGAAACCGTGACACATCGCATCAACCGCCGAGGCGCGCACACAGCCGCTGGTGGTTGCGCCGCAAATGAACAAGGTCTTGATGCCGTGCATTGCCAGGGATGATGCCAGGTGGGTCCCGAAAAACGCAGACGGGAATTGCTTGCGTATAATCAAGTCGCCCGGGGCCGGGGGCAGTTCCGGGACGACCTGGCTGAGATCCGAATCTTCGGTAAGGATCAGACATCCCGGAATCTTGTCGGTAAACACGTTGGCATCGGAACCGTCGTGCGCGTAGACAATGCGGGTATAACTGACCAGCCAGCCCCGTGCGCGGGCCAGTGCCAGCAGTTCCCGGGTCTTGTCAATGGCCGGTTGTATGTTCCCTCCGCCGAATACCTCAGGGTCGGCAAAACCGACGACGAAATCCACTAACAGGAGTCCTGCGGGCGGCAATAATTCCAGGCTCCGGCCGAAGCCCTGGCGATCATAGACCGCTTGTTCAGGTTGATTGTTCATTTGATTTTCCTGTACCTGTTCGGGTTTCCAGTGATTGACATGCTGCTTGCTCTCCGGCAATTTTACCGAATACGGCCCCGGACATCAGCCCGGTCCCGCCCGGATAATTGAAATAAAACAGTCCGCCGACCAGTTCGCCCGCCGCGTACAGTCCGGGAATGGGTTGATAATCCGTATTGAGCACCCTGGCATCGGTATCGATGCGCAGGCCGCCGAAGGTAAAGGTCACGCCGCAGGTAACGCCGTAAGCATGGAACGGCGGGGTGTCGATGGTATTGGCCCAGTTGCTTTTCGGGACGGCAAGACCGGTCGTACCCCTGTTGTCCTTGATGTTGGGGTTGAAGGGAACCGAGGTTTGTACCGCTCCGTTATAAGCCCTGATATGGTCTAGGGCGTTGCCGGCATCGACGCCGTCGAGCTGTTCCAACAACCCCTCCAGCGTGTCGGAAACGGCCCTGGTAACCTGTTTGATGCGGTATTCGTCCCGTAACAGGTGCAGGACTTTGGCGTCGAATATCTGGTAGGCGAACAGACCCGGTTGCTGCAGGATAACCCGGCCGTATTTTGCATAGGTATAGTTACGAAAATCCGCACCCTCATCAACGAAGCGTTCGCCCCTGGCATTGATCATGATGCCGAAGGGATAGCTGTGTTTCTGGAAGGCATCGCCTACTGCGAGATCGCCGAATTCCGGTGCATTCCGGTCCCAGCCCACCGCGTGGCAGCCGGACCAGTTGCCGGCCGGGGAGGCGCCGATGGCCAGGGCCATGCGTATGCCGTCCCCCACGTTGTAGCGGCTGCCCCTGACCTTGGCCAGGTCCCAGCCGGGGCCGAGATAGCGGGCGCGCCATTCGCTGTTTGCCTCGAACCCCCCTGTGGCGAGTACCGTGCTGTGGGCTTTAATGACGCTGGTTCGGTCCTTGCGGCGAATGAGTACCCCGGATACCTGTCCGTCTTCGTGTAACAATTCCAGTGCCCTCGTTTCGTAGCGGATCTCAATCCCTGCCCTGTTCGCGGCCGTTGTCCAGGCTTCGATCAGACCGGGACCGCCACCCCAGGCCTCAACCGTGAGACCACCCCAGAACTTGAATTTTCCGTTAACCTTGAAGGCCTGGCGGCCATAAATCGGCGTGAAACGGATGCCCTTGGAGCGCATCCATAACAGCGTGGCGCGGCTGTTTCTTACCAGCAACTCGCACAGGTCCGGGTCAGTGCGATAATCGGTAACCCGTCCCATGTCATCAAAGAAATGATCTTCCGGATAACTGCCGAAGTCCGTGTTCGCCAGTTCCGTCTCGGTGAGATCGGGCATGAAGGCCTTGAGGTCATCCACGCCGTCGTAGACGACTCTTATGGCGCCGGCGGTGTAGCGGCTGTTGCCCCCTGCCTCGTCTTCACCGGAACACTCCAGCATAACCACTTTCGCGCCATGCTCACGGGCAGCATGGGCCGCGGCAAACGCGGCATTACCCGCGCCGACAACCAGCACATCACAATCGGGCGCGGAAGTCATCTGCCATTTCCCGCGTTCCCATAATCGGAATCATGGCAAATCCTGATAAGGAGCGAGTGGATTTCCATGAATGTCAGGGAACTGAAAGCGGTGGTATGTCCATAAATACATTTTACCGAATATTGCCGCGAAATGAATGGTTGTGATTCTATCCTTTAAGCTGGGACCATCTACTTTAATATGCAACGGAACCTGTCTGTTGTCCGGCAACGTTGAATCCTGATGCCGCACCGGAACTGATCGCTTCAGCACCTGGTAAATCATTTATTGCCATTATCAAAATACGGGGCTATATAAACACATACGGTCGGGAAATTAACCTTCCGACCCGTATGCCCCGGTGACAGTATAGGAGCCGGACTGAACAATATTACGAGACTCCCCGGCAACAAATGAGCCATACACAATACGATCCTCAATCGAACACTATGATGGTTACTACTGGACCATCCGGAAAGGATTTCGGCGCCGGTAGCGGCACTGCCCGGGTATACCAGGCACCATGGAAAAATAATTTCAGCCCACTGCAAAGAGTGGCGTCGGGCATATGGAGCGGTGTCTCACCGTTGCAATTTACGGACAGCATACAGGCCGGGAACCGGCACATGGGCAACCGTGCATTCCTGCGCTGGGTGGGTGAGTTGCAGGCAGGCAGACAGGATGTGAATATCCGGGAACTCACCACTCCGGGACAGCAACCCCCGGGGCCACCTTTGGCCTGTCTCGCGCCCCTGCAATTGATGCCGAAGAAGCACAGGAAGAAGGCGCCGGCAGCAGAGGAACCGCCGATGGGGCTGCCGGAAACCACACCCCGGGCAAACGAAGAGTCCGTGCCGGAGTTGGTGGCGGCGTTGCCCCAGTCCCGGTCCGGAGCAGCGGCTCTGCCGGAGGAGAAGAAAAAGAAGAAGAAACCCCGGGTGCAGGTGGCGCTTAATTCCTTGCGAGTGGAGGGCGTGGAGGCATTCAGTCGTTACATCGAGGCGGAAATCGGCGAGCCCGCGTTGTTGCGCACCCTGACGGAGCGGATAACCCGGGCACAGGACCTGGGGGATAAAAAAGTCCCGGCGCTTGGAACTGTTGGGGCAAGATTGAGGGCGCTGGGTCAATCGGCCGTTGCGGATATGCCTCAGGCGGTTGCTTCCAGACCGGACCGGTATGTGGAAAGACCATTCGTAGCACCGATAAAGACTACGCTGAGTTATAAGGAACGAGAATTAATAAGTTGTTGTAATTCAGGTGATGCCCGAAGAGTCAAACGCCTGCTCAGGTTTGGAATTATTGATGTAAATCTGGCAATTAAGGAAGGCACGCTCCTTTTCCTTGCCGCCCTCAATGGTCATGCAGACGTAGTCAGGGAACTACTGTCTGTGCCCGGTGTAGATGTAAACCTGGGACAAGAGAAAGGAGCTACAGCGCTTTTCGTCGCGGCGCAGGAAGGACACCTGGAAGTTATAAAACTGTTACTGGATGTGCATGGGATTAACCCGAATCTGGGAACAATTGATGAAGGAACTACACCTCTCGCTGTTGCCGCGTTTTTAGGACGTAAAGACGTGGTTGAGTTACTCCTTACAGCCTGGAATATTGACATCAACATTCGCCAGCACGACGGAGCGACAGCCCTCTTTACTGCAACCCAGGGTAACCGTCATGAGGTTGTTGAGTTGCTGATCACCAGAGGCGCCGATGTAAACCTCGGTTTACTGGATGATTCTACCTCCCTGACCCACTCTGCTTTTAAAGGTAATATCGAGGTGTTGAAACACCTGTTACAGGCACCGGGTATTCGGGTCAATAAGAGAACAAAAGAGGGTATCACTGCGCTTTTTTACGCCTCTAAGCAGGGGCACGCAGAAGCTGCCGAATTGCTGTTGAACAAAGGGGCAGACCCGGAGCTTGCAGACGAAAACGGAGTAGCCCCGCTGCATATTGCATGTCTTCTCGGATACACCGGTGTTGTCAGGGCGTTACTGAATGCAGGAGCTGACATGGAAAATATGCTGGATAAAGTATACACCTCTTACCGGCTGGCCCGAATGGGGGGCCACCGGGAAATTATGAACCTGATTGAGGGGTACAGGCGGGACAGGGTGGAGCAGGCACTGGAGGGCCATGTATCACCTCCAATAGTTTCGCCGGCATCTTTGCCCCAGGCCGGTACTGTAACTGCCGTACAACCTGAAGAGCTCACATCGACAGCGGAGGTATCCCGGGATTGCAGGGCCACGGGTGATAAGGAGCCGGCCGGTACGGCCCAGGCTAAAGCCGCGTTTGCGGAGTCTTCACAATCTGCGCCTGCAACTCGGACCCGGGTTAGGGAAACAGACTCTCCCCTGGCACAGGTCAAACACGAATTCAGACAGGACATACTCATGAGGCTCACAACAGACCGGCTGGCGGGTATAGAACGACAGAAAGAACGCGCCAGGAGGCGCAAAAACGCGCGACGCAGCATCCCGGCTCCGGGGGCGCAGGCCGGAACACCGGGCGCTGTCCCCGGGTTTGCGCTGGGGGACAAACAGGACCTGGATGCCGATGCGGTAGAGGAAGAAATCAAGCGGCACCTTGCACAGTCTTATCACCGGTTCATCAGCCAGGCGGTGAATGACATGGAGTTTGGCCGGGGTAAAGCGACAAGTGGTTATCCGGATTTGCTGCATGCCTCGGCGGGGATGGCGGGGGTGGGGAGTTGCAGCGTGTTTTATTATCCGGATGCAGACGCCGGTACGATACGGATAGTAGGGATAGGCCACCACCTGGACCGTGGGACCTACCAGTTGGACTATGCAACCGCCGGATTGCGGGGCATACGTACAATCCGTCTATACTGACTGGCAACGCCCATGTTCCTGAACTGCAATTATCCACGTCACGAGCGGGAACATCAGGCGCCGGATAGTGAGACCGTCAGTGATGCGCCCCACGCCGTCCGGTTATCCCTGGAGGCCGGTTCCACAGGCCTGTCTGCCGCGCTGCAAACCCTGGTGTCGGGCCGACACAACGGTGCAGTGCCGGTGCGCTTCCTGCACAACACCGATATTGCAAGTCAACAGGTGGGCAACCGCGCATTCATGCACTGGGTCGGGGAGATGCGCGCTGCCGGCCGCGCAGGAGAGGCCCATGCGGCTGCCGCACAAGACCCGCAGGGTCCGCATCGACCCATGGTCTATGATGCACCCCTGCAGTTCATGCCGAAGCAGCACAGGAAGAAGGAACCGGCTATGAAAGTAAAGCAGGAAGGGCAAACGGGAGCAACACAGGAGACAAGCACGCCTGGTGTGCCGGCGCCCCCGGATACAGCGTCAGTGGCGGTTGCGCAGGCCGGAGCGGAAGCCGCGGTCAGACAGACACAGGCGGAAGCGAAAGAGACAGCCGCAACGGGTCAGAAGAAAAAGAAGAAACCCCGGGTGCAGGTGGCGCTCAATACCCTGCGGGTGGAGGGGGTGGAGGCATTCAAAGACTATCTTGAGGCCGAAATCGGCGAGGCAGTATTATTGGATACCCTGGTTGAGCGTATCAAGCGGGCACAGGACCTGGGCGGCAGGCAGCAGCCGGCGCTGGACGTCGTTACGGCAAGGATGAGGGCGCTGGACCCGATGGCTGTTGCAGATGTGCCGCAGGCGGCTGCTCCCGGACGGGGAGAGGTTGCCCAGACAGCCGCCATTGCGCCAATGAAGCTGATATTGAGTAAGAGGGAACATGGATTTATCGGTAGTTGTCTCCAGGGCGATGTCAGGAAGCTCAGGCAACTGCTCAGGTTCAGGTCGCTCGATGTAAATTTATCGACTGCCCACAGCACACCTCTCTGTATTGCTGCTTTCAAAGGCTATACGGCAATGGCCAGGGAATTGTTGTCGATGCCGGATATCGATGTCAACCTGGCGCAATGGAAAGGGGCCACACCGCTGTTCCTGGCCGCGCAACATGAACATGAGGATATAGTCAGGCTGTTGTTGGCTGCGCGCGCAATTGACCCGAATCTGGGCATGCAGGGTCCAAAAACCACGCCGCTCATTATTGCGGCGAATCAAGGGTGTGAAGAAGTGGTGAAGTTACTGGTCGCGGAAAATAATGTCAGGATTAATTTGCGTCAGGCAGACGGGGCCACGGCCCTGTTTGCTGCGACCGAGAGTTATTTTTCGGGGATTGTCGAGGAGCTTGTCAGGCGCGGCGCCGATGTAAATCTGACATTGTTTGATGGAACACCGCCTCTGTGTGTCGCTGCGGTTAACGGTGATATTGAATCGTTGAAGCACCTGTTGCGGGCACCCGGTGTGCAGGTCGATCTGAAATCGGGGCAACAGTCAACCGCACTGTTCTACGCCGCTGAATTCGGGCATAAGGAGGTTGTAGAGTTATTGCTGCGAAATGGAGCAGATCCGGATGAAGCAGGTAAAGACCGGGTAGGCCCGCTTCATATTGCCAGTCTTAGTGGACATACGGAAATAGTCGAACTGCTGTTGGACGCCGGGGCCGACATGGACGCCAAGACTGAACAGGATTATACCTGTTACCAGGTAGCCCAATTCAGCGGCAACGAGGCGACTATACGCCTGATTCAGGAACGCATGCATGACAAGGAGGTCCGGCAGTCGCGCATTGAAGAATTATCCCCCTCGTTAGAGCATGCAGCACCAGGAGAGACCGGGCTGATGCCGGAAGCCGGCACCTTGGCCGGCGTCCGGGATGAGCCATTGCCTGGTAAGGAGGTTGGAGGAGGGCCGGAGCCGGCCGTCACGGGCCAGGATGATGTTGCAGCCGCGTCTTCCACGGAAGCGGCGTCCGGTGACCGTCCCCCGGTAACGGCAGCCCGTTCACCACTGGAACGGGCAAAAGCGGAGTTCATCGATATGCTCCTCAAGAAGCTCAGACACGATTGGCTCGATCCACTGGACGGTATCCGGTTGCTGGAACAGGTGAATACGACAGCGGACCTGGAAGGGTTGTGCATGATATTCAACCGTCTGGCAAGTATTGTGCGGAAGAAGTTTCGCGCCGGCCGCAGTCGTACCTGGCGCAGGTTCCCGGCAACGGAGGAGCTACCTGCGGATGCAGGGCCTTCCGGCTATGCGTTGGGGGAGAAACAAGAACTGGATGCCGAGGCCGTGGAGGATGAGATAAAGCGTCACCTGGCTCCACGTAATCAAAGGTTTGTGAGTTCGGCGGTGAATCACATGGAGTTTAGCCAGGGCAAGCCGACGTCGGGTTATCCGGGTGTGTTGCACGTTTCTGCAGGAATATCCGGGGTAGGGAGTTGCAGCTTGTTCTTTTCCCCCCGGGATGAAGCTAAGCTGATAAGGATAGTGGGGATTGGTCATCACCTGGACCGGAGGACCTACCGGCTGGACTATGCGGCTGACGAATTACAGGGTCTGCGCACGATCCGGCTATCCTGACAGTCAACGCCCATGTCCTCCAACTGCAGTTATCCATATCACAGCCGGGGACGAGAGACGTCCCATAGCGAGACAGACAGCGGTGCGGTCCGACTCGGCGGATTGTCCCTGGAGGCCGGTCCCACAGCCCAACATGCTGCGCGGCAAACCCTGGCTTCGGGCCGGTGGAACACCATCGCGCAGGAGCAATACCTGCACAGCATGGATATCACAAGTCAACAGATGGGCAACCGCGCCTTCATGTGCTGGGTCGGCGCGCTGCACGCAGTCGGGCGCGGGGGAGGGGCACATACAGATACCGTACCAGGCCACCCGGACCCGGGCCGCAGCGCACCCCTGCAGTTCATGCCGAAGAAGCGCAGTAAGAAGGAACCGGCTGTGGAGGTAACGCCGGAGGGACAAACGCAAGCGACACCGGAGACGGGCGCGCCAGAGGTGCCCGGTACGACATCGGACACGCCATCAGGGGCGGTTGCGCAGGCCGGGGCGGAAACGGCGGCCACCAGGACACCGGCGGTGGCAACAGAGACGGCCGTAGCGGGGGAGAAAAAGAAGAAGAAATCCCGGGTGCAGGTGGCGCTGAATACCTTGCGGGCGGAAGGGGTAGAGGCATTCAAAGACTATCTCGAAGCCGAGGTCGACGACACGGCGTTGCTGGACACGCTGACAGGGCGGGTGCAACGGGCGCAGGACCTGGCCGGCGTGAGGGATGCGGCGCTGGAAACGATTGCGGCAAGGACAGGGGAGCTTGACCCGGAGGGTATCCCCGCCATGCCGCGCGCCCTTGCCCCCGCTCACGGACAGGTTGTCGAAAGACCGGATATAGCGCCTGCCAGGACAGTGATTAAATTCAGGGAAAAGGAAATGATTGATTGTTGTACTAACAACAATGCCGGCAGGCTCAGATCCCTCCTCAAGAACAGAAAGCCGAATGTAAATGTGGCGGTTAATCATTGCACACCTCTCTATATCGCCGCTTTCAGTGGCCATATCGCGGTAGTCAGAGTGCTTCTCTCCGAACCCGGGATAGATGTCAACCTGGCGCAGGAGAAAGGTGTCACGCCGCTTTTGATCGCGGCCCAATGCGGACATGTGGAGATTGTCCGGCTGCTGTTGGAGAAGCGCGGCATCAATCCCGCGTTAGGCACGATCCCGCAGGGAACAACACCACTGGCCATTGCCGCGTATATGGGAAGGGAAGAAATAGTAAAGCTACTCCTTGATTTCAGGAATATTAACATCGATGTCCGTCGATACGACGGGGCTACCCCCCTGTTTTCTGCAGTCCAGAATAACCATACGGAAATTGTCAAGCTGCTGCTAAGCAAAGGCGCTGACGTGAATATTCCATTAATAGAAGGTACTACTCCCCTGTGCCACGCTGCGTATCAAGGCAATGTGGACGTGGTTAAACAATTGCTACAGGTGCCCGACATTCAAGTCGACCAGGCAACAGGCGAAAAAGTAACCGCGCTGTTTTTTGCCTGTCAGGAGGAAAACAAGGAAATAGTCAAATTGCTGCTTGAGAAAAAGGCAGATCCGAACATACTCGATGTTGCCGGGGTTGCTCCCCTTCATCTTGCCTGTCTTCTGGGGTCCGGGGAAATTGTCGAAATGCTGCTGGATGCGGGAGCCGACGTGGAACTGTTGTTGCGAAATGAATATTCCCCTTACCAAATCACCTGTATCGGGTGTCACTGGACGATTTTGGATCTGTTGCAGTCCCGCATGGCGCAGAAGAAGAAACAAACGGCGTGCCAGGAAAGGGGGCAAGCACCTGAAGATAGCCCGGGGCAGGCAACGCCATCCGGTGCCGGTATACCTGCCGCGTTACCGGAAGCGGCCAGGCAAATAACCGGGGTTGCCGAGGATGACGCACCCGCGGGGGGTACGTCACCGGCTGACGTGTCCCGGAGTGTCCGTACGCCCGGGGTGTCACCAGGCGCCAAGGCGGCCAGCCGGCCAGGTGTTGCGCTATCACAATCACCCCTGGAACAGGCGAAACAGGAATTCAGACAGAACATACTCATGAGGCTCAGGGAAGACCGGCTCGACCCGCTGGACGGCGTCAGGCTGCTGGAAGCAGTGAACAGCGTCACTGACCTCGACGGACTGTGCAGCATCCATAACAGGATGGCGGGTATAGAGCGGAAAAAGTTGCGTAGCGGGCGCAGTCTGGTCGCGCGACCTGTTTCAGGCGCGGGTGTCGAGGACGCCCTGCCGGTGGCGGGACCTGCTGTATTTTCATTGGGGGGTAAACGGCAGCTGGATGCCGAGGCAGTGGAGGGTGATATCATGCGCCACCTGGAACAGCGCTATCACCGGTTCATCAGCCAGGCGGTGAATGACATGGAGTTCGGGAGGGGCAAGCCGACGAGCGGTTATCCGGGTCTGCTGCATGTCTCGGCGGGGATAGCCGGCGTGGGGAGCTGCAGCGTGTTTTTTAACGTTGAAACAGAACGGAACCTGATAAGGATAGTGGGGGTGGGACATCACCTGGACCGGAAGACGTACCAATTGGATTATGCGGTTGAGGCACTGGGTGGAAGCGGGAAGATATTGAGGCTCAGTTAAATGAGTTATACGCCCCATCATTCTGACGTGGATCTTAACGCAGCGCTTCCGGAGCAGGGCGAGCACGAGATTGATGGCCGGAGCGCCACCGTCCGGCCGGGGCACTCGCCCCGGCAGGACGGTACCGGTGTGTTGCAGCAATTGGCTGCGGCCATGCAGTGCGGCGCCTCGCCGCTGCAGGTCATGGAGAGTATCGCCGCAGGGAACCGGCAACCGGGCAACCGCGCCTTCATGCACTGGGTCGGCGCGTTGCACGCAGCCGGCCGCGGGGGAGGGGCACATACAGATACCGTACCAGGCTGGCAGGACCCGGGCCGCAGCGCCCCCCTGCAGTTCATGCCGACGAAGCGCAGGAAGAAGGAACCGGCTGTGGAGGTAACGCCGGAGGGACAAACGCAAGCGACACCGGAGACGGGCACGCCTGAGGTGCCCGGTACGACATCGGACACGCCATCAGGGGCGGTTGCGCAGGCCGGGGCGGAAGCGGCGGCCACCAGGACACACGCGGCGGCAACAAAGACGGCCGTGGCGGGGGAGAAGAAAAAGAAGAAGAAATCCCGGGTGCAGGTGGCGCTGAATACCTTGCGGGCGGAGGGGGTAGAGGCATTCAAAGACTATCTCGAAGCCGAAGTCGACGACA
Organism: Gammaproteobacteria bacterium; assembly: GCA_965208655.1. Classification (GTDB taxonomy): domain Bacteria; phylum Pseudomonadota; class Gammaproteobacteria; order Eutrophobiales; family Eutrophobiaceae; genus JAAXHV01. Next base: position 239,687 of record CBDBPJ010000005.1, on the reverse strand, counting down.
CGGCATTGCTGGACACGCTGATAGAGCGGGTGCATAGGGCGCAGGACCTGGCCGGCGTGAGGGATGCGGCGCTGGACGTCGTGCAGGCACGGCTGAGGACGCTTGATCCGATGGCAGTTGCGAATTTACCGCAGGCGTCCGCTCAGGGCCCGGAACAGGTTGTTGAGGGCGCTGTCATTGCACCGGTAAAGACCTCGCCGACTTATAGAGAAGTTGCGCTGCTTGACAGTTGCATCAGAGGTGATGCCAGGAAGCTCGAAAGCCTGCTCAGGTTTGGAACGGTAGACATAAATATGATGACTCCAAACGGCACACTCTTATATATTGCTGCAATAAAAAATCACCAGACTGTTGTCAAGGTTCTGTTGTCGCGGCCTGGCATTGATGTAAATCAGGTGAGCTCGTCAGGATTCACGCCACTTTACGCTGCTGCGCAACGGGGGCACTTGGAGGCTGCCAGGATGCTGTTGGAACGGCCGGAAATTAACCCGTCAATATGTACGTCTAATCGTGGGACACCGCCACTTACCATTGCTGCAAGTTCCGGGCATAAGGAAATGGTCGAGCTACTTCTCTCTTTCAGTAATACCAACATCAATCTACGCGAGAAAGAGGGGGGAACAGCCCTTTTATTTGCGGCTGATATTAACTGTCCAAAGATTGTTGAGCTGCTGATCAGGGGAGGCGCTGATGTTAATCTGTCATTAAGGGACGGCACAACGCCGCTGTGTCTCGCCGCTTTTAAAGGTTACATTGAGGTGGTTAAACTACTGTTACAGGTTCCCGGCGTTCAGATCAATAAGCCCGGCACGGACAAAGCAACTCCCCTGTATGCTGCCTGTTATCAGGAACATAAGGAAATTGTCAGATTGCTCCTGAATAACGGGGCAGATCCGAATATAGCTGCTCAAGGCGGCTGGGTCGCACTTCGGATTGCCTGCGCCGCGGGTAATACGAAAATTGTCAGATTGCTCCTGAATAACGGGGCAGATCCGAATATAGCTGCTCAAGGCGGCCGGGTCGCACTTCAGGTTGCCTGTGGCGTGGGTATTACGGAAATCGTCGAATTGCTCCTGAACAACAAGGCAGATCCGAACATGGTCGATGATGATGGGTTTGCTCCCCTTCATATTGCCTGTCTTCTGGGGTCCAGGGAATCTGTCGAAATGTTGCTGGACGCCGGAGCCGATATGGGTTTGATGGCGGAAGATGAATATACTCCTTACCGGGTCGCCTCTATCGCAGATCAACAGGAGGTCATGAGTCTGTTGGAAGCTCGCAGCCGGCACCGGGCAGGACAAGCGGCACAACTCGAAAGTCTGCCCCCTGCTTGCTACATGCAGGGGCAGGCACTGGAAGTTCAAGCGGAACAGGCAACGCCAACCACGATCTCGACGGCTTTATTGCCTGCCGAACCAACAAAGGATAGCGTGCCAACGCCTGAAACTGTGCAAGGTGGCGGGGTTGGGGCCGGCGCCGAAACGGATGGCAAGGCTCAAGCTGTGAGCAAGTCCGGGGGCTCATCACAAACCGCACCAGGCAGCCAAGCGGGGGTAACGGAGACACGTTCACTCCTGGAACAGTCTAAACTGGAATTCAGGCAGGACATACTCAAGAGGCTCAAAGATGAGCTGATCGACCACCTGGACGGGATCAGACTGCTGGAAGCTGTGAATATGGTTGCTGATCTGGACGGGTTATGCGGTATCTATAACCGTCTGGCAGGAATAGAGAGGAAGAAAATGCGTGCACGGAACAGGCCGTTGCGGCGAAGGTTTGCGGAAATAAGGGACGAGGCAAAGCCGAAAGAGATTTCCGGGTTTATCCTGGGTGATAACGCAAACCTGGATGCTGAGGCAGTGGAGGCAGAGATCAGGAAATACCTGGCGCCGGCGCATCACAAGTTTATCAGCCAGGCAGTGAATAACATGGAATTTGGCAGGGGTAAGCCGACTACGGGGTATCCGGGCCTGTTACATGCTTCGGCCGGGATAGCCGGGGTGGGGAGTTGCAGTATATTTTATTATCCGGATGCGGATCGCAACAGGATGCGGATAGTGGGGCTGGGGTATCATGCAGGCCGCTCGACTTACCGGTTGGGTTATTCGGTTGATGAATTAAGCGAATGCGGGCGGGTCCTGCGTATCGCATGATCCGCCTTCAGGGTATCAGCCCTTCCGGCAGTGAAACGATGTGCTCGTAAATTGCTCCGGGGCGGGTAAACCAGACTGTATCGGCTTCCGGGTGGCTAACGATATGCTGCAGGATAGCGCGCAGGCCGGCGAGCCGGTAAGGCTGGCCTGAGACAAAGGTATGCAGGGCCAGGCTGAAGACCAGGGGTTGTTTGCCGCTCTGGCGCAGTTGTTCGTCAAAATGTGCAGTGACCATGCGCGTGAAGTCGTCCGCCGTATGACGGCGCGTCAACTGTGCCGGGGAATCGTTGATCTCGATGTGGTAGGGTATTGAGAGCATCGGGCCCGACCGGGTGGTCATCCAGAAGGGCTGGTCGTCCGCGCACCAGTCCAGCAGGTAACGGTAACCGGCATCCCTGAGCAGGTCGGGCGTACGCTCGCTCTCGGAAATCCAGGGACCCATCCAGCCGCGGGGCGCCTGCCCCTCGCGCCGGCGCAACGTCTCGGTGGTCTCACCGATAAGCAGGCGTTCTTCCTCCTCCGGACAGGCAGCCTGTTGTTCGGAATTGGTGCGGCCGTGGCCGATGAACTCATCCCCGCGCGCGCGGATCCGGTCGGGTATCTGCGGCGCGTAGTCATACACGGCGGCGTTCATCAGGTGGCAGGCGGGCAGTTCAAGTTCGTCAAACAGGTCGAAAATTCGCCAGATTCCCACGCGCAGGCCGTAGTCCCGCCAGGAGTAATTGCGCACGTCCGGCGGGGTCCCCGGCTGGGTCGGGGTGTGCCCCAGGCCCTCGCCGAAACTGAAATGCTCTATATTCAGGGCGAAATAGACGGCCAGCCGTTTGCCGTCCGGCCAGTCGTAATCCGCGCGTTCACTGATCGGGGAATAGGCGTACCGATTATGGGTTTTCAGTTTCAAGTCGCTTGATCCGTTGTTATATGAACGACAGAATAATAGCGGAAAAATGAATAACCCTGAAATCACAACCCACAGCGCGGCGCAGCGGCAGCAATACCGTGACTCCGGTTTCTGGCAGGAGTCGACGATATACCGGATCGTGCGGGACCATGCCGACAATGCGCCGGACCGTTTTTCCGTGCGCGATCGGTACCGCCGTTTGACCTACCGGCAGCTTGTTTCTGCAGCGGACCGCCTGGCAAAGCAGCTGTCTGAAAACGGAGTCGAACTAGGCCAGCAGGTGGCGGTCTGGTTGCCGAACCGGCTGGAGACCGTGGTGACTTTGCTGGCCTGCTCAAGAAACCGCTATGTCTGCTGTCCGTCGTTGCACCGCAACCACACGGTTGCGGAAGTGACGGGGTTGCTGGAGCGATTTCATGCCGCTGCCCTGATCAGCGAGACGGGCTACGGCGCGGGTGCGGAACAATACGGCATCGAAGCCGAACTGGCGCGCCTGGACAATATTCCCGTTCACTATGCCCTGCAACCGCTCAAACCGGAGAATGCCGGGGACCCCCCTTTCGCTGATCACCTGAACCTTCGATCCGGCACGGACCCTGCCGTGGAAGCGGAAGCCGGGGATTCGGATACACTTGTCTACCTGGCATTGACGTCCGGCACTACCGGCATTCCCAAGGGAGTCATGCACAGCGACAATACCCTGCTGGCCAACGCCCGCGCCATCGCCGCGGACTGGCGTTTCAACGAGACCACGGTCATTTACACATTAAGCCCGTTAAGCCATAACCTGGGTTTCGGCGCCATGGTCAGCGCGCTGTACCGCGGCGCTGAAATCGTGCTGAGCCGGCTTGCCCCGGGTGAATCCCTGGTGGCTGACCTGCTCAGCACCGGGGCCACGTTCATCTACGGCGTGCCGGCCCATGCCGTTGACCTGTTGCGGGAATTAAAGGAGCCCGGGAAGAAGGCCCCCGGAAAAATAACAGGCTTCCGCATTTCCGGCGCGCAGGTGCCCGCTGAGGTTGCGGCAGAGTTGCTGGAATACGGCATCACGCCGCAGACCGGGTACGGCATGACGGAAGCCCATTCCCATAACTACACCTTGCCGGACGACGCCCCGGAACGGATTATCGGGACGGCAGGACGCGCCTGCCCCGGCTACCGGATAAAGATCTGGTCCCTGGATGATAAGGACGCGGAACTGGATACCGGGGAGGTCGGCCAGATCGGCGGCAAGGGCGCCAGTCTGATGCTGGGGTATTACGGGGACGCAGGGGCAACCGCGGCTTCAATGAATTCGGACGGCTGGTTCATGACCGGTGACCTGGGCAGCCTGGACGAAGACGGTTACCTGCATATCACCGGGCGTCTCAAGGACGTGATCATCCGCGGCGGGCACAACATTCACCCGGCCCGGATAGAGCAGCTTGCCGCGCGCCACCCTGACGTGGAAAAGGTCGCCGCCATTCCGTTCCCGGACAAGCGGTTGGGTGAAAAAGTGTGCCTGGTAATCAAACCCGCCGACGGCACCGGTCCTGACCCCGGGCAATTACTCGAACACCTCAAGGCTGAAGGGTTGTCAAAATACGATATGCCCGAATACCTGGTTGAGATAGACGACATGCCGATGACCCCCGGCGGCAAGGTGATCAAGCGTGAATTACTGTCCTTGATCAGTGCAGGCCGGATTAACCCGCAGCCGGTCGGAACATGAGGATGAGTTGTTATGAAAGCCGTCATTGTCAGTGAATTTGGAGATGTTGGAGCGACCGGACTCGGTAATTTGCCGGAACCGTTACCGGGTCCCGGTGAGGTACTCGTTGATATCGAGGCCGTTGCGGTCAATTACGTGGACCTGCTGGTAATAGCGGGAAATTACCAGTTCCGCCCGGAGTGCCCTTTTGTGCCCGGGAAAGCCCCCGCCGGGGTGGTGGCAGCGGTGGGTGATGGTGTGGACCGGTTCAAGACCGGCGACCGGGTGCTGGCCATGGCGGAGCAAGGCGGTTATGCGGAACAGGTAACGCTCGCGGCTGGCCAGTGCTATGGTCTTCCCGACAGCATGCCTTACGCCGATGCCGCGGCGATGGCGCTGGTCTATGACACGGCCTGGGTGGCTCTGCAGGACCGGGCGCGGGTCCGGGAAGGGGAGGTTGCGCTCATACTCGGCGCTTCCGGCGGAGTCGGCCATGCGGCGTTGCAGCTCGCCCGGACCATGGGTGTGCGCACGCTGGCAGGCATCGCCAGGCCGGAAAAAGCCGGGTTCGTACTGGATGCCGGGGCTGATGCGGTGATCGACCTCAGTGTTCCCGACCTGCGCGAGGACCTGCGCCGCCAGGTATATGACGCCACCCGGGGCCGCGGCGCCGATGTTATCCTGGATCCCCTGGGTGGCGATATATTCGACGCCGCGCTACGCGCGCTGGCCTGGCGCGGCAGGCTGGTGGTCATCGGTTTTGCCGCCGGCCGCATACCCGTGGTCAAAGCCAATTACCTGCTCCTGAAGAACATCGAGGTGAGCGGGTTGCAGGTCAGCGATTACCGCAAGCAGACCCCGGACCTCATGCGGGAATGCTTTACTGACATATTCTCGCTGTATGAAGCAGGAAAGATTAAACCGGCTCCTGTCACACAGGTTCCGTTGGACGATTACCGCTCAGCATTGATTCAGGTAAGGGACCGCAGCGCCCACGGCCGGCTCGTCCTGACAATCGAATAGCCGGTTGACCAGGCCGTTATGGCCGGTGTTAATCTGATAAAGCACTCCCCAGGTCGGAGAGGAACTGATTGATATGCTCCTCCGTCGTATCCCAGGAGCACATCAAACGTGCGCCCGTGTCACCGGTGACGATGTGATAAATCCAGCCTTTATCCCGCATTGAGCGGTGCGCGGCTTCCGGCAAGCTGACGAACACGGCATTGCTTTCCACCGGCGCCAGCAGTTCAGCCCCGGCAAACCGTTCCAGCCCTGCAGCCAGCGATGCCGCGCACTCGTTTGCATGCCGGGCATAATTTAACCAGGCCCCGGTTTCCAGCAGACCCACCCAGGGGGCGCAGAGGAAGCGCATCTTTGATGCCACGTGACCGGCCTGTTTGCAGCGGTGCCCGAAATCATCAGACAGGGATTTATCGAAGAAGACAATGGCTTCCCCGACCGGCAGCGCCAGCTTCGTGGCGCCGAAGGAAAGCACGTCCACCCCCGCCTGCCAGGTTATCTCCCCGGGGCTTGCGCCCAGTGCGGCAACGGCGTTGGCAAACCGGGCCCCATCCATGTGGAAGTGCAGTTGGTTGTCGTTTGCCACTTCGCCGATGGCTTTGATTTCATCAACCGTGTAAACGGTGCCGGTTTCCGTCGATTGCGTGATGGACACCGCCTTGTGAAGCTGGTGATGAAAATCGTAAGGTTGTTGCGAGACCCGTTCAATATCGCCGGGCAGAATCTTCCCGGCAGCACCATCCAGGACTTCCAGCCCGGCGCCGCCGGTGAAAAAGGCCGGACCACCGCACTCGGCGGTGGCAATATGGGAGAGCCGGTGGCAGATAACCTTGTGCTGCGGGCGGCAGATCCCGGCCAGGGCCAGTGAATTGGCCGCAGTGCCGGTAAAGACGAAATACACGTCACAGTCCGTTTCGAACAGTTCACGAATACAATCCGAGGCCCTGGCAGTCCATTCATCCTCGCCGTAAGCTGCGGCAAAACCCTGGTTGGCAGCGGCCAGGGCGTCCCATGCCTCGGGAACTATCCCGGCAGTGTTATCGCTGGCGAAGTGGTATTTCATGCTCATGGGTAGTGCTCCAGGTCTCTTTCCCAAGTTATTCCTACTCTAATGAAGTAGTAACAAGGTATCAACTGCAACCCGCAACTTGCGACACTATGTGCGCTATCAATTGATTTGCGGCGTCACAGGGTCTGTACAGGCCAGAGCAATTATCCCCGCGACGGCAGCCTATTGCGACTTTATATTTACTCTCATATTGCCGCTTACACCGAATCTTTCGACGAAAGAGCGAAAGGAAAAATTGGCTGTTATCCTTGCCATGCTTCAAGGCACACCGTTAGTACACGGTAAAGGCGTCAACAAGGATCTGAAAATGAAAAACAATGAGAAGCGTGTAACTAAAGAAGCCCTGGCAATTTTAAAATCGGACTAAACGTAATTTATGGAACCTCTGGCAAGTCCGGGCATGAATCTGACTTTATTCTCCAACCAGTCAGCAACTTCTGTTGCGCGGTCCACATCCCAAATTGATGTCGTCGTCAACATGACTACGGGATTCTTATATAAATTGAGGGTGTACTGCGTAACAACGCCGAAGAAATTAGGACCTGCACCTCTTGCAGCCCAGTAATAATCCGCGTTCCGATTTTCATTTGCCCTGATCAGATCGGCGTTCGCAGTGACAACATTGCATCCGGACAGGGAATGTACGTGCAATATAACAATAATGCTGACTGTAATTTACCTGTTCAACGATGAAAGACCTGGTTTTGTTGTTGAGTAATCAATCATCTTGTATCTCATCTATCACAGATTTCAGAACTTATTTGCCGCAACCAGCTTGCACACTCTGCACTCTGGTCATAAGAAACATAGGGAGGCGCATCGTGAAACCAGGCGCCGCTCCGGTGCTGCATCTGTGCCAGAAGCCCGGCAATTTTCGCGGCAAAATCACCGTAGGGTTGCTGGGCCGTTAAATTGTAAAGGATAGACGCTCCCCAGGCGACCTTATGGCTGAAGTGGGAATCGAACACACCCGTACAGTTCTCCGCAAAATCAAAGTATCGTTTGGCGGATAAGAGATATTGCGGTTTGGCAGTTTGCCTGTATAGCAGCGCCAGGAATGCGATAGGATAGCCGGCCATGAAATAGAGCTGGCCGGGCTCTTCTGTGCTGAGAAAATAGTAGTCTGTTTCCGAATCAGGATAGCTGGTGATGTATCGCCCATCTCCATTCATCCTGAGGTACATGCCGGATTTCCTGTCTGCTTGCCCTCTTTCAAACTCAATTACCAGTTCTGCACAACGCTGCGCTCGATCCAGATGCCCCATATAAAGCGCAGTTTGGCCGATGTGTGTAGTAGACAACAAATCGACTACCGCTTCCACGCCACTGTCCGGATCAGTACTGGTATAGCCGCCGATAGCGGGTTGATAGAGGCGCTCCAGGTAATCCCAGGCTGGATATGACACGTCAAACCGTCCCAGTTTATGGGCAGTAAAGGTAATCCAGGCATTAGCGTAACCCCACACCCTCTCGTAATAATTCACCTGTGCGCTTTTCCGGACGGGGCTGATTTTGAAATCTCCGTTTGGTTGCATAAAGCGATTCTTTATTTCGGATATCAGCCGGTTGGCTTCCTCAAGCCGGCCGGCAATGCAAAACAGGTAGGCTACTTTGAAATAACCGGTAAGATCGATAATGGGTTCCGGCCATGTTCCGTCGGGCTGACGTTTCCCCAGCAACCAGTTCAACCCCCGATCAGAGGCTTCGCGGAAACGGGCTATTTCGTTACTGTAGGCACCACAGTCCAGGGCAGGTGCCCTGTCCATGGATTGCGCGGTTCGAACCGGGGCTGCTGTAATTTTCAGACCCGCCGCTACGGCAGTTGCTCCTACCACACCACCCATCATAGTCCGGCGGGTCATGGTTATTGGGCGCTTCATGTCATAAGAACACGCTAAAGGTTGACAATGCCATGACCTTCCCGTCAGTGCTCGGCAGCCAGGACGTTTGAGGCGCAGACCCTCTCCCCGGACCTGAGCCATACCTGCACCAATTGCCTCGGCAAAGGTGACAATGTTTGCCAGTGGATAATTGAAAAGCGCTCAAACACATGACATATCCTGGTAAAGCGATAACTGAGCCTATCAAGATATCCTGCGCTTATGGCACCGTGGCAATCAGCCACGCGGCTTCTCGAAGCTCGCGCTCCATGGACCTGACGTCGTTACGGTGCCGCTGCTCTCTTGAATAAGCGGGAATGATGCCTTCAAGCAGCATGATTAGTTGCAATGCGCGCCGCGTGACCCTTACTTTGCTCAGTTTCGGGTTGACCATGCGCACCAGATCTGAAATCCAGTGACAATATTCTTCATAGTAATGGTCAACAAATCTGGCGGCCTTGTCGTCGCTGTTACCGAGCGCCCAGAATTCCTTAAAAAAGCCCAGAATTTCGGGGTCGCTGTTGGCTTGTATGATCAGGTTAATTACTGCATTAAATCGAGCTTTAGGCGAATTGCGAGCTTTCGAAAGCACATCTTTGATACTATCGAAATCGCGCCTTAGCTTTGATTCTATAAGGGCCGCCAGGAGGTCGTCCTTCGTCTTGAAATAGTACCGCAAAGTCGCAAAGTGGATCCCGGAGGCCTTGGCGATCTTTCGCAGCGTGAAGTTGGGATAACCCTCGTGCGCCAATATCGAATAGGCCGCATCGAGAATCTGAGTTCTGCGTATTTCCCCCGATTGTCTGTTCATTCGATTTGTGCGGCCCATCGTTTCTCCACTAAATGATACGGGAAACCAGTCGGGAACATTCGCAGTCCGGCTCGCCATTTGACATGAGTTAGTTTAATAAAAGTCTACAGGAAATTATCACTTGATAAATCATACATGTGTATTATACTATATCATACAACCGTCTGAATATTGATTATACAATGATGCTGGCCTGATTGCGCCACCGTCGAGAGGGGGGAGGAATCATGAAATCAAATATCTCGGTAGTGATGAAGAATGAACCGGGCATTATCTGTTTGTTATTGACAGCGTTTCAGGGGTTGCCTGTATCCCAAACCGTGTTCACCCTGGTATCAAGTTGGCTGGTTCTTCTGCTGATAATACTCTCTCCGCCGCAAGTAACGGCGCAAAGGACGGCCGGCGTGCTGGAAGAAATAACGGTTACCGCACAAAAACGCGAACAGAGTGTGCAAGATGTTGGAATTGCCATTACTAGCCTGACGGGCACAGAAATACGGGAACTGGGTTTTGCCACTGCCCTGGATATTTCGGAACAAACACCGGGGCTGGAAGTGGCTTCCGCATATGGAACAGGTTCGAGTGCCCAGATTATGATTCGCGGTGTAGGGCAAAACGATTTCGGTGAAGGTCATGAGTCACCTGTTACCCCCTACATTGATGAGTTTTATCTGGTTTCCGTACCCGCAGCGGATTTTTCAATGTTCGACCTCGAGCGAGTTGAAGTGCTTAAAGGTCCACAGGGGACACTGTTCGGCAGAAACTCCACCGGCGGTCTGTTGCATTATGTGACGGTGAAACCGACCAAGGAGACCTCCGGTTTTGTATCAATTGGGGGTGGCTCGTACAGTGAAATCAAGGCGGAAGGTGCCATCAGTGGCTCTTTGAGCGATTCGCTTGCAGGTCGTCTGTCCTTTCTAAGTCATCATAGTGATGGTTTCAAAAAGAACCTCAATCCGCTCCTGGATGATGGCGGGGAAGCGGGTACGAATGCAGTGCGGGCACAGTTACTGTTTGAAGATTCAGAAGATCTCAGCATTCTTCTGAAGGCGGAATACGGTGAAATTGATACGATTCATAATTACTATGAATCCATTCCCCTGTCAGCACCGGATCCCGTGACCGGACTCTATGATGTCAACCCCGGTGGTGTTGATGGCGCCGGTTTCAATGAGAGCAATTTCGGTGCCGGCGCACGAAATGTAACTACTGCCGATTTCCCAACCTTTCTCAAACAGGATAGCCTGCATTTTGCGCTACGTATTGAAAAGGATTTCGAAAATTTTACCGTGACATCCCTGACCGGGTATCTGGAGCTGGATCGGCAATTAAATGAGGATTGCGATGCCACCGCAAACAGTCTTTGCTTCGCCGAATTTCCTTATGAAACAGACTGGTTTACCCAGGAATTGCGTATACACGGCAGTACGGATCGCATGCGTTGGACCGTGGGTGCTTTTTATCTTGATCAGGATGCCGAGAATCACCCCCGTGCGACTTTCAATATCCCGTTTGATCCTCCCACTACCCTTGATCCCGTAACGGGCTTGTACAATGGTTTTCAGTTTCCTATAGAACTGGCGGGTAACTGGACAATGAAAACCAAGAGCTACTCTGCCTACGGGCAAGTCGAATATGATTTTGCCGATCGATTCACCTTCATTGCCGGCATACGCTGGACCAAGGACGAGAAAGACTTTTCCGACGTCGATAACGCAACCCTGCGTTACTGTCCCGGCTTCCTGCTTGGACCTGCAGGATTTTGTTTTCTACCCGCCGATGGCGGTCCGGGTATTCCCAATCCTATCACCGGTTCCTACAGAGACAACCTGATTTCCTTCAGGGCTGAACTGGACTACCGCGCTACCGACGACATTATGTTGTATGCATCGATATCGCAGGGAACAAAGGGTGGAGGTTTCAATAATGGCTTCTATGGAAGTGATATAGCTCTGGATCACAGTCTTATTAATTATGGCGCTGAGAAAAATATCGCCTACGAGATTGGCTTTAAATCTATCCTCATGAATGACCGCACGCGTCTTAATGGCAGTGCATTCTATTATGATTACAATGACTTCCAGGCCTTTAACTGGATCGGATTTGGTGGCCAGATTACCAACAGTGATGCCACTTCAAAGGGAGGTGAACTGGAACTGGAATCTCTGCTAACGAACCAGATAACAGCAAAACTTGGTCTGTCATTTCTCGATACCAACGTGAAGAATGTCACGGGTAGGGCGGCCACTTACGTTGCCGACCGGGACGCCGCCTACTCACCGGACTTTACGGGCAATGGTTCGGTATCCTACGACTTTGACGTGACAGATGACACGAGTGTGCGTCTGTACTGGAACTGGAATTATTCGGATAACCGTTTCAGTAACAATTTCAGCGAGGAGAGCGAACGCAACGAATCCTATTTCGTACACAATGCCAGCGCCATTATAAACTGGCGGGAAAACTGGACACTGACCGTCTACGGGCGCAACCTCTCTGACAATGAACGTGAGCATCGCTCGTTTACTTTCAGCGATCTTGGTTACCGTCAGGTCATGTACGATAGAGGCCGTACCGTCGGGGCTTCCCTGGCTTATACTTTCTGAATATAAAATTATTGTTACCGGCTACATTCTGATCTAACTTCCCCCACGTGGCGTCGTACCAGTGATCGCTTCAAGCATTCGGTATTACGCCACGCCTGATTGTAGCCCCATGTATTTTAGCCGTAGAGATGGTTGGCCTTTCGTAAACTGTTTATTCACTCTCTTCTTAGTACTGTTATCAGTCAATATCGGTAATGCTGCCGAACGGGATATTACTTTTTTATACCGTGACGATGTACATCACTTCGTAAAAGCTAAGCCGGCGAGACCCTTATTCATTGAAGGCGGTACGCTTATTGACGGGACCGGTAACGCCCCTCGAAACCACCCAGGCATACTCGTTAAAGACGGCTTGATTATTCTCGATAATAGATCACCGCTGCCTTCAGAAACAATCAGAATTGATGCCAGGGGAAAGTGGATTCTGCCCGGCCTTTTTGACCTGCACGCACACCTGACCTTTTATCTGCCCGGTGGCTTTAACGCCGAAGACGACTTTATCAGCGGCATCCGCGCTGAGCGCTTCCTGGAGCACTACCAGAAGATCGGCGTGACCACGGTGTGTGATGTCGCCTCCCGCAACAACGTTGGTTTCTCCATGAAACGCGCGCAAAGAATGGGGCTTATGGGTGGCTCGCGGCTCTATGTATCCGGACCGGGTATTACGGTGACCGGCGGACACCCGACAGAATTTCAACCTTACCAGGTTTCACACTACGGCGTCGAAGGAGATGGCCCCTGGGAGTTGAGAAAACTGGTGCGGGCTGCGGTCAAAAAAGGTGCCGATTTTATCAAAGTGTTCCCACCTTTAACTCTGGAAGAGTATCAAACCGTGGTCGATGAGGCACACGCCTGGAAAATTCGCGTGACTTCCCATGCAGGTGGCATCCAGGATTTGTCCCATACTTCAGCGTTTCGATCTGTGCAAGCCGGGGTGGACAGTATTCACCATCTTCATCCCTATGGTAAAAATAGCGACAAAATATTCTCAATAATGGCCAGAAAAGGTATCAACGTTATTCCTACTATCGGATATCACCTGCGCGAGGTAAAAGGAATTGAGCATATTCCCGGCAACTGGATGGAAGATAATCTCGGCCATAACTATGACAGTGTTATGTCAACATTCAAGGCCATGCAAAAAGCAGGGGTCAAATTTGCCGTGGGGACCGAATCCAACCCGTTCAACATGCTCAATATCGCTGATATCTATGCCCAAGAACTGGAAGGTTTCATTCATGGCGGTCTTTCCCCCATGCAGGTGATTCAATCTGCCACCCTGCATTCGGCCGAAACACTGGGCCTGCAGGACCGGGCGGGTAGTATCGAGAACGGTAAGTGGGCCGACCTTTTGATTCTGGGTGAAAATCCCCTAGAAAACCTCCGTGCGCTGGTGAACCCGGAACTGGTAATTCAAAAGGGTGTATTTGTTCATCGTAATCCGTAAATTCAGTAATCTCACCATGCAGGTATTGAACCCATTATTCCTGATTCTTGCTGCTGCAATTCTTACCGCCTGTTCCAGTGATGACCCCGGAAAGGCATCGGCAGATGTTGTTTATATTAATGGTGCAATATATACCGTCGATAAAAAACAGCCCTGGGCAGATTCCCTTGCAATTAAAGATGGTAAGTTTTCGGTTGTAGGCACAACAAAGGAGGTACAGCAAGTAATTGGAGAAAACACCGTCATTGTGGATCTTCAAGGAAAGATGATTCTTCCGGGAATGCATGATGCACACACGCATATAGAATCGGTAGGTAACCAAAGGAAAGTCTGGTGTTTTATTCCGGCGGATGCGACGCCGGAACTGTTTATTTTGACACTTCAGGAGTGTGCGAAACAAAAAGCGCCCGGAGAATGGTTGCTTGCGTCCGTCTACGGCCCCGGTATGTTTCCGTACGGTCAGGTTGATCGCAGCTACCTTGATCGGTATTTCCCTGATCGGCCCTTATATATCGTTGAACATTCCTGGCATCACGGTATGGGCAACAGCCGGGCTTTGGAAATTGCAGGTATCAACGACACCACGCCTGATCCTGTAGAAGGAAAGATAGTTCGAAATAATACGGGCAGGGCCACAGGAGAATTAATCGAAAAAGCAGCCTGGCTAGTGAAAAAACACATACCTGAAACTCCCTCAGATGAAGCTCGAAATGCAATAAAATGGATTATCGCCATGCATAACAGGTATGGCGTCACAAGTGTACAGGACGCTGAAACGACGGCTCAGACATTAAAAGAGTTGAAGGCACTGGATGAATCCGAAGGCCTGGAGCTTCGTATAGCTACACATATCATATGGGACCATCCCGGGTTTGCGGGGGTGCCCAATGACATAGTGGAAAATCTAATTGATAATCGTGCTGACTACGCTTCCGCAAGAATTGATCCGAATTTTATAAAAATAATCGTTGACGGCTCACCCATGGCGCCACACGCCAATCATGCTGACCTTGATCCAGACACCGATGAAATTCCCGCGGAAAGGTTGTTGATCAGCCCCGACAGGCTCAACGCAGCCCTGATTCGCTTCGATAAAATGGGTATTAAAGTAAAATTGCATTGTGTGGGGACCGCCGCCGCAAGAGCAGGTCTGGATGCAATTGAAGCCGCCCGGAAGACTAATGGTGAGTCGGGGATATACCACGAGATTGCCCACAGTGTCTGGTATTCAGACAAGGACCTGCCGCGGGTGGCGCAACTCAATGCCGTCGCAGAAATGTCACCGGCGATCTGGCATCACGGCTGGCCCGGGATGGAAGACGCGTTTGAATTTCAGGAACTGGATAGACAGGGAACATTGATTACTGTCGGAACAGACTGGGTCATACTCCCTAATCCCAACTTGATCCCCGCCCTTGAGGGCATGCTCACGCGCGACAGGCACAGTATAGGCCTTGAAGCCGGAATAGAAGTCCTGACCCTGAACGGTGCCAGGTCAGTGGGAAAAGAAGATATCTTTGGTTCTATTGAAGTGGGCAAGAGCGCTGACATGGTCGTGTTGGATCGGAACCTGTTTGACATACCGGTTGATGAAATCAGCGAAGCGCAGGTTGTTATGACGGTATTTGAAGGGAAGCTGGTTTATAGTGCTGAATGAGTATTATGATCCATCTCTTGGATGAAGGAGAAAGCAAGGATCAATACTACACAAAACATTCCTTCGCCTATTGGAATATGAATGGGTCACTCAGCAAATTGAGCTGGGACTGGCTTCCGACGAGTTGCGCTGTAGAAACAATTCCTTACCTGCGCTCGTCATTGCCGAGTCGCTTTTTGTTGTCCTGCAGGGACTGGCTTACACAAGTACTTTTCGAACTGTATTTGGGAATGACGGAATTCCCAATCTTCAAAAGCAAGTCAGTGATAGCGTAATCGATGCTTTATTGAACGGCCTTTTCGAGTGAGCCACTGTGCCTCTCGGAGTGAATAAAAAAATACTACGTTCCGGAATATGGATAGTGAAACCGGATCGATTCATCATAGGGACTGCTGAGAATACCCCGCTCGGTAATGATACCCGTAATCAGGTCATTGGGCGTGACGTCGAAAGCGGGGTTGCCGGCCTTCACGTTTTCCGGCGCGGTGCGGTGTCCGCCCCAGTGGGTAACCTCGTCCGGCGCCCGCTCTTCGATGGGGATATCCGCGC
Source organism: Gammaproteobacteria bacterium (assembly GCA_965208655.1). Taxonomy (GTDB): domain Bacteria; phylum Pseudomonadota; class Gammaproteobacteria; order Eutrophobiales; family Eutrophobiaceae; genus JAAXHV01. The sequence continues at coordinate 223,904 of CBDBPJ010000005.1, read as the reverse complement.
CGCTGGCCGCATCCAGGTCAATGCTTGAGTAGGGAATGGCGACATAGAACGGGATGTTGAAATGGCGCGCCAGGACGGCAAGACCCAGGGTGCCGATCTTGTTGGCGGCATCGCCGTTGGCGGCAACCCGGTCCGAGCCGGTGATGACCAGGTCGACCCTGCCCTGCGCCATCATGGTGGCGGCCATGTTGTCGCAGATCAGGGTCACGTCGATGCCTGCCTGCAGCAGTTCCCACGACGTCAGGCGCGCGCCCTGCAACAGGGGCCGGGTCTCATCCACGAACACGCTGAAGCCGACGCCGTCCCGGTGAGCCAGGTACATGGGCGCGGTGGCCGTGCCCAGCTCCGACGTGGCCAGTTGACCGGCATTGCAATGGGTGAGTATGCCCATGCCCTGCCGGATTAACGGCCTGCCGGCGGCGCCGATATCCCGGCACAGGCGCCGGTCCTCGTCATGGATGCGGATTGCCTCTGCAAGCAGTTCCGCGTGTATCTGTTCCGGCCCGGCGCGAGTCATTCCCAGGACGTGCGCCACCTGCCGGCGCAGTGCCCAGCGCAGGTTTACCCCGGTAGGGCGGGCAGCTTCCAGGCTGCCTGCCTGTTTGTGCATTTCAGCGATGAATGAGTCCCGGTCCAGGTGCAGCTTGTCGCGCAGCGCCACGACCAGGCCGTAGGCCCCGGCGATGCCGATGGCCGGGGCGCCGCGCACCTTGAGCTGCTTGATCGAAGCACAGACCTGGGCGGCGGAACCCTGCCGTTCTTCTACGATCTCACCGGGCAGGCGGGTCTGGTCCAGCAGGTATAGTTCGCCATCCTGCCAGCGTACCGCTTGTACCTGGACAGGAGTGGAATGGGTTGGCTCGGTCACTGTGCGTTCAGCTTCCCGTGAACCGGGGTTCCCTTTTTTCCAGGAATGCCGTGACTCCCTCCTTACAGTCGGCGCTGTCGAAACACAGGCGCTGCAGGGCGGCTTCGGCGCTGATGGCCTCTGCATAGCTGAGCGTCGAGGTCCGGCGCATCATTTTCTTGGTGCGCGCCAGCGCCAGCGGCGCTTTGCCGGCCAGCCTGCCGGCCCACTCCCTGGCTGTTTCCATCAGTTCGTCGTCTGCCGTTACCTTGTTGACCAGTCCCAGTTGCTTGCAACGCGCGGCAGGCATGCGCTCGTTCTCGACGGCCATTTCATAAGCGTTTTTGTATCCTGCGGCATGGGTCAGCAACCAGGTTGAACCGCCGTCCGGGATCAGGCCGATGGCGCTGAACGGGCAGAGCAGGAAGGCATTTTCTCCCATCACCGATAAATCACACGCCAGGGCGTAGGACAGGCCGATGCCCGCCGCGAAACCGTTTATGGCGCTGACGACGGGTTTTTCCATTTCCGTAATGTCGATCAGGCTGGGTCCGTATTCCTCATTCACTATCCGCTCAACCTCTGCGCCGGTTTTGAACCCGGCCTTCAAATCCGCCCCGGCGCTGAAGGCCCGTCCGGCGCCGGTGAGAATGACGGCGCGTATCCCCGTATCGTCGCGGGCCTGTGCGGTGGCGGCAGCCAGGTCGGCCCGCATCTCCCTGTCGAATGAATTCAATGCCGCGGGCCGGTTGAGCGTAATCGTGGCAATAGCCCCTTCGGTCTCGTATAAAACGCTGTTGGTCATGTTACAATCTCCTGTCCAAGAGGTTCTTATTATTCACGAACCAGGCATTGAGTCCAGCGTATCACGCAATATGCTCGCAGATTGACACTGGAGATCAAAAAGAGTGGAACTGCCTCCCAAGACTGACCCGTTGTTGCTGACGCCCGGACCGCTGACCACCTCCGCAACCGTCAAGCAGGCCATGCTGCACGACTACGGTTCGCGGGATAAGCGGTTTATTGAACTGAACCGGCGCATCTGTAACGGACTGCTGGCACTGTGTGACGCCGGGCACTCGCACTTGTGCATCCCGCTCCAGGGCAGCGGTTCGTTTGCGGTGGAGGCCATGATAGCCAACCAGGTACCCGGGGAGGGGAAACTGCTGAACCTGGTCAACGGCGCCTATGGTCACCGCATCAGCGAGATCTGCAGTTACCTGGGGAGACGGGTCAGCGTGCTGGAGACCAGGGAAGACCGGCCTGTCGACGTGGCCGGCCTGGACCGCGCCCTGGCAACGGATGAAGAGATTACCCACGTCGCAGTGGTTTACTGTGAGACCACGTCGGGTATAGCAAATCCCGTTGCGGATATCGCGCAGGTGGTCGAAACTCACCGCCGCAGTTTACTGATCGACGCCATGAGCGCGTTCGGCGCGTTACCGTTGAGCGCCGCCGAAATCCCGTTTGCCGCCCTCGCCGCATCCGCCAACAAGTGCCTGGAGAGCGTACCGGGGATGGGATTTGTCATTGCTGCCCAGGATTCGTTCCCCGCGACTGAAGGCAATGCGCACTCGACCAGCCTTGATCTCTACCGGCAATGGCGCTCCCTGGACGAAAGCGGCCAGTGGCGTTTTACCCCGCCCGTTCATTGCCTGCTGGCGCTGGACCAGGCCTTGCTGGAACTCGAGGAAGAAGGCGGTATTGCGGGACGCCGCAGGCGCTATGAAGAAAACTGCCGGGTACTTGTAGCAGGCATGCGTGAGCTTGGTTTTGCCACCTTGCTGCCGGATGAATTACAGGCGCCGATCATCGTGACGTTTTTGATGCCGGGCAATGATAAATTCAGCTTCCCGGACTTTTATCGACGCTTGAATGACCGGGGTTATGTCATCTATCCCGGCAAGTTAACAGGTACGGACAGTTTCAGGATTGGCTGCATAGGCCACTTCGGCGCAGACCAGATGCAGGCGGCGGTAGCGGCGGTCAGGCAGGTGTTGCAGGAAATGGGTGTCGGATATTTGGGGTCAGAGTAAAAATTCGCAGAGAGAATGGGGACGGACTTAAGTCCGACCCCGATAGTCTGAAGATATTTTTACTCTGACCCCAAATATCCCCGGTTTCAGTTTACCCTCCAGGTATCACCGCTGTTGAGGTGTTTGAAAAAATCACCCCTGCCCAGTTGATTTTTCGCCTGCGCGATCTGGTCGTCCAGCAACTCGCCATATAGGGGCTTATCTATGGAGCGGAACACCCCCAGGGGCACCGGAAAGTCGGGGGTCTCCAGTTGCGCCAGCAGGTACGCCAGCGCCGAACCGGCAGTACCGGAAGCTGCCTCGTTGTGGACGAGGATTTCTGACCTGTTACTCTCGTTGACCTCGATGACTTCAGGTGCCAGCAGACCGCTTGCGCCACCCCGCAGCGAGATGGCCTTATCGCTGTTCTTGCCGAAGATAATGGGTTCGCCGTGTTGCAGGTAAACGGTGCGGTCGCGTTTTACGTCCTTGTGGGTGAAGTCTTTGAAGGCGCCGTCATTGAACACGTTGCAATTCTGCAGTATTTCCATGAAGGCAGAACCCCTGTGCCTGGCCATGCGTAACAGCATTTCCCTGAGATGACCGCTGTCCGTGTCGACGGCGCGGGCCACAAAGCCTGCCTTCGAGGCGATAGCTATCGACAAGGGATTGATGGGTTTTTCGACGGTGCCGAAGGGGCTGGACTTCGTCTTTTTACCCATTTCCGATGTCGGTGAGTATTGCCCCTTGGTCAACCCGTAAATCCGGTTGTTGAACAGGACTATTTTAACGTCGATGTTCCTGCGCAGGCAGTGCATCAGGTGGTTGCCGCCGATACTCAGGCCGTCGCCGTCGCCGGTGATGACCCACACCTGCAGGTCCGGGCGGGTAATCCTCAAACCGCTGGCAATGGTCGGCGCCCGGCCGTGTATGGTATGGAAACCATAGTTATTCATGTAATAAGGAAAACGGCTGGAACAGCCGATACCGGATATGAAGACCACGTTCTCCCTGGGCAGGTTCAATTCCCTGCAGATTTCCGGCATGGTCCGCTGCATCTGCGCCAGGATCGAATAGTCGCCACAACCGGGGCACCAGCGTATGGTCTGGTCCGAGGTAAAATCCTTGCGCTCATAGGTCGGAGCCGTGTTGAAGTCGGGGTCTGCCTGTATGTCAATTACCCTGGCCATTCATAATCTCATCATGTTGTTGTAATAATTCAGCCATGTGCCGCGCTGGGAAGCGTCGCGCCGAGGATCTCGTATATCTTTTCCTCGATTTCCATTGTGCTCAGCGGTTGACCCTGGACCTTGTTAAGCCCGATAGCGTCAACGAGAAATTCCGCCCGCAATATCATGCGCAGTTGTCCGAGGTTCAGTTCCGGCACCAGCACGTATTTGAAGTTGTTCAGCACTTCGCCCATGTTCTTCGGGAACGGGTTCAGGTAACGCACGTGTGCCCCGGCTACGGACAAGCCGTTTGCCTGTGCGTATTCGACGGCGTGGCGGCAGGCGCCCCTGGTACTGCCCCAGCCCAGGACCAGCAGGTCCCCTGTTTGCGGCCCGTGTACGACCAGGTCGGGAATATCGTCGGCGATGGCCTGTATTTTCGCGGCGCGCAGTTGCACCATGCGCTCGTGGTTTTCGGAGTCGTAGCTGACGTGGCCGGTGATGTCCTCTTTTTCCAGGCCGCCGATGCGGTGTTCCAGTCCCGGGGTGCCCGGCACTACCCAGGCCCGGGCCAGGGTTTGATCGTCCCGCGCATACGGCGCGAAGGTTTCCGGGACCGTGCAGTAATTCTCTTCGAATTCGGGCAACTCGTCGGGTTCCGGGATGCGCCAGGGTTCGGAACCGTTCGCCAGGTAACCGTCGGACAGGAAGAATACGGGCGTCATGTACTTGACGGCAATACGGAATGCCTCGATAGCCAGGTTGAAGGATTCGCTCGGCGTTGTCGGTGCGATAACCGGCACGGGACATTCACCGTTGCGTCCGTGCAAGGCCTGCAACAGGTCCGCCTGTTCGGTCTTGGTGGGCATCCCTGTAGATGGCCCCGCCCGTTGTATGTTGGCGATGACAACCGGCAGTTCCGTCATCACTGCCAGGCCGATTGCCTCGGACTTGAGGGCAACACCGGGCCCGCTGGTGCCGGTCAGGCCCAGTGCCCCGCCGTAGGCTGCGCCGATTGCCATGCCGATGGCGGCGATTTCATCTTCTGCCTGGAAGGTCTTTACACCGAAGTGCCGCAATCTGGATAACTCGTGCAGGATGTCACTGGCGGGCGTGATCGGGTAGGATGCATAGAACAGGGACCGGCCGGACATCTCCGATGCCGCAAGAAAGCCCAGGGCGGTCGCTTCGTTGCCGCTGATACGCCGGTAGTTCCCGGGCGGCAGCACGGCTTTGCTCACCCGGAACCGCGCGGTGAACACTTCGACCGTGTCGGCGTAGTTGTATCCTGCCTGCAGCGCCAGCTTGTTGGCTTCGGCGAGTTCCGGTTTCTTTTTGGCGAACAGCCGATCGACGCGTTCGATAATATCCTCGATGGAACGGTCGTACATCCATGCGATGATGCCCAGGGTGAACATGTTCTTGCTCAGGGCCGCCTGTTTGCGCGTCAACCAGGATGATTTGACGGCAGCGACCGTCAGCGAGGTAATAGGCAGGTCGTATACCTGGTAGCCTGACAGGGATTCATCTTTCCTGGGGTCGCTCGCGTAACCCGCTTTTTTCAGGCCCTGCTCGTCGAATGCATCGTGATTCAAGATCAGTACGCCGCCGTGCCTGACCTCTTTCAGGTTGATTTTCAGGGCTGCAGGGTTAAGCGCCACCAGTACATCGGGTTTGTCCCCCGGTGTATGGATGTCGTAAGAGGAAAAATTAAGCTGGAAATTGCTTACGCCCGCCAGGGTGCCGGCAGGCGCGCGGATCTCGGCGGGGAAATCCGGTAAGGTGCTGATGTCATGGCCGATAATCGCCGAGTCATGGCTGAACAGGGCGCCCGTCGTCTGGATGCCGTCGCCGGAGTCTCCGGCAAAACGGATTATGACATTCTCAATTTCAAACATGCCAAGAGACGGGTCCTGTACCCGGCCCCTGGATTTTCTATAGCTCATCTGCCTCATAGAAAGGTCCAACAACAGCATATATTGTACTATGTTTGCAGAAATTTTACTACATCAAGTTACCACGCCAACGTCGTTCCTGCGCAGGCATGACGAGGGGTGCGCCCGGGAAGGGACGGATAGTGTATCATTATCCCCGATACAGCAGCAGGACAATGTCCATGACCGAGGATCGAACCAACAATAACAGGGCTACCCCGGATTCACGCGCCTCGGACCCTTCCCAATTACCCGCGTCTCCCGGTACCGGGCCGGCATGGAACGTAACCGACCTGCCTGTACCACCCGATTTCAATTTCCGCAACGCGCTCAGGATCATCGGCCCGGGCGCCATCGTCCTGTCCATGTCTATCGGTCTTGGGGAGTGGGTACTGGGGCCCCTGGTCGTGACGCAATACGGTTTCACCATGCTGTGGGTGGTGACCGTCGCCATTATTTTACAACTCGCCCTCAACCTGGAATTTATCCGCTACACGGTGTATACGGGGGAACCCGTAATCAACGGGTTTTTGCGGCTTGCTCCCCATCCGCTGTTCTGGGGCGGGATATATATCCTGTTTTCCCTGTTTCATGCAGGCTGGCCGGCCTGGGCCGCGGCTTCTGCGGCGCCGTTATTCGCCGGTTTCACCGGCCATTTGCCGGGGCCGGGCGATGAATCGGTCATGCGCTGGCTGGGCATCATGAACCTGTTGATCTGCGCCGCCATCGTCGCGTTCGGCGGCAAGGTCGAGCGCACCCTGGAAATCGTCAACTGGTTCATGGTGATATTCGTATTCGGTTTCCTGTTGTTCGTTTGCCTGTTGCTCGTGCCTGCGGAAACCTGGTGGGCGGGGCTCCTGGGTTTCTTCGGTTTGACGCCCGGATTCGAATTCCTGTTGATTCCGGAAAATGTCAGCTGGATATTGATCGGCGGTTTTGCCGCATTCGCCGGGGCGGGGGGCATGGCCAACCTGACCGTGAGCAATTATATGCGGGACAAGGGAATAGGCATGGGGCGCGAGGTCGGTTACATACCGACCCTGGTGGGCGGCAGGAAGGTAGTGGTCTCACCGGTCGGAAGTGTCTTCCCTGCGAACGAGACCAACATGGCGCGCTGGCGGGTGTGGTGGCAGTACGTGCGTTGTGACCAGGTAATGGTCTGGGCCGCGGGCTGTTTTGTCGGCATGTTCCTTAACTGTATCCTGGCGGCCCATGTCGTTCCCGCGGGGACGGAATTGAGCGGCCTGTCCATCGGCGCGTTCCAGGCCGAGTTCCTGGCCCGTGAAGGCGGCGAATTACTGGGTTTCGTTACCCTGGTCAACGGTTTCTGGATACTGTTCGGCAGCCAGTTGGTGACTATCGACATGATGGCGCGTATCAATACCGATCTCATCTGGAGTATGAGCGGGCGCGTCAGACGTATGGCCGGCAACGACATCAGGCGCCTGTATTATTGCCTGCTGGGCGCCTTCGTGCTGTGGGGTTGCATCGCCATCAACCTGGCCCAACCGAAGGTGCTGGTGCTGATTTCCTCCAACGTCGCCGGGTTTATCCTGGTCGTCAGCGCCGTGCATATCCTGCTGCTCAACCACATGGCCCTGCCCCGGGCCGTCAGGAGTCCCTGGTGGGCGCGCGGGCTGGTTGCCTGCACCGCCCTGTTCTACGGTTTCTTTTTCGTACAGAACCTGCTGGAACTTTTTGGGCGGTAATTCCCTGCGTCCGGTTTGTGTTCCCATATATTCGACGCAAAGGTTCTTCTGATCCCCTTTGTAACCGGAGCCACCCTGTGGTATTGAGACGAGTCAAATATAATCAGCCTGTTTGGCAGGGGTTCAATTCTTTCCAGCATTTCCTGGTGTATCAGTTCCAGATTTCCGTCACCAGGCGTTTCTGTATGTCCATATAACACAGAGCCGGTTACGGGAGATTTAATCTTGTTTTGTTCTTCATAGAGTTTTTCATCCTTATCGACATGCCAGTCCAGGTCTTTGCTTCCGGTTGGACTTAAAATGTTAGTCCAATACTCTATTCCTTCAAAGGAAGCCATCAGGGGCCGCATGGGTCGCCAGATTTTTTCCAGTACATGTTCCCAGATACAATTCTCATCATAGCAATCCCTGTCTACCCAGGTGTAATCCAGGGACTTTTTCCAGTTTCTGTCATCACAGAATAATGTAAATTCATCATTGTCCAGAAAGTCATCCAGAATAATCATCGTTCGGTTGTTTTCCCGGGAGTGTTGTGATTCCGTATAGCAGCCATATGCAGTTGATCTGCGCCAGTCTGTATATTAGTCCAGGTCATAAGGATTTAAGTTCAGTTTCCATTTCCAGGAACTGGGCGAATACGTAATTCTTATCGATATGTTCGTGTGTGTCGAGTCTCACACGGCGCGGCTTATCTGATATATTAACGGCCATGTCACTCAGCCGCAGGAACTTCATCAGGCAGTCAGGACTGGCGCTCAGCTTCACCGTGGCAGGCAGGACGCTGCTGCTCACCCCGCGTGAGGCTTATGCAAGGGAGATGCCGTTTTCAGTCCTGGACCGGGCGGAAGTCGAAACCCTGGAAGCGATCTGCGATCACCTGTTGCCGGGCGCCGGGGAGAACGGCGTGGCGCATTTTGTCGACCACCAGTTGCCGCTTGACCCGGACGACAGTCTGTTGTTCATCAAGTGGTTTAACGTCCAGCCGCCCTATGTCGATTTTTACCGGCCGGCGCTGGCGGAAATAAGCCGTGCATGTGAAACGGTTTATGGAAAAAGCATCACCGATCTGGACCGGTCCGGCGCGGCAGCGCTGATCGAATCGTTGCGGGACGGGAACGTGCCCGGCTGGAACGGCCCGCCGCCGCCGCTGGTGTATCACGCCCTGCGCAATGACGCGGTGGACGTGGTGTACGGCACCATGGAAGGCTTTGCCGACCTGGGCATTCCCTACCTGGCGCATATCGAACCGCCGCGGGCGTGGTGACGTGAAAAATCCGGAGAAAGTGGATGTGGTTATCGTCGGCAGCGGCGCGGCCGGCAGTGTCTATGCGGCCGTATTTGCCGAGGCCGGCAAGAGTGTCCTGGTGCTGGAGAAAGGCACTGACCGCAAACTGACCGATTTATACAGTTCGCAGATCTGGGCCAGGCGCCTGAAGTGGGGCGCGCCCCACGTATTTGAAGCGGGCCGGGACAGCATCTGGTACAACTTCAATGCCGGCAACGGCTACGGCGGCGCGGCAATGCATCACTACGGCGTCTGGCCGAGATACCACCCGGAAGACCTGCAGGAGTACTCGCGCTTTGGCAAGGGACTGGACTGGCCCCTGGAATACGAGCAACTCCGCCCCTGGTACGACCAGGTCCAGGCGGACGTTGGCATGTCCGGCGATGCGGAAAAGGAAATCTGGCGGCCGCCGGGAGCGCCGTACCCGCTGCCGCCCCTGCCCGTATTCGTCCATGGCGAGGTACTGGCGCGCGGCTTCGCTGCGCTGGACCTGCGCACTTCGCCTATCCCGGTAGCCATACTGTCACAGGATTACAAGGGAAGACCAGCCTGTATTTATGACAGCTGGTGCGATGCGGGGTGTCCCACCGGCGCCCTGGCCAACCCCCTGGTCGAATACCTGCCCAGAGCGACGGCGGCAGGCGCCGTTTTACAGCCCGATAGCTACGTTACCCGGGTGTTGACGGACCGGAACGGGAAGAAAGCCACGGGAGTTGAATACTATGACAAAACCGGGGAACGCAATGAGCAGTTGGCAGACGCGGTCGTCGTCGCCGCGTTCACCGTCGAGAACTGCCGTATATTGCTGAACTCGGCGACCGATAACCATCCCGGGGGCCTGGGTAACTCAAGCGATACGCTGGGCCGTTACCTGATGTCCCACCCTGCCGTCAATATCTTCGGCATGTTCAGGGAGGAGACGCATTGTTACCAGGGCGTGTCCGGCGGCCAGTTGTTCAGCCAGGATGGTTTCGACAAGGATAAAGGCAAGGAGATATTCGGCAGCCGGCAATGGGAGATCGGCCTGGGCACCAAACCGAATGACCTGCTGGGTATTGCCATGAGCCGGGCAGAGGTGTTCGGGAACGATCTGCACGATTTCGTCAAACGGGGCAGCCGCCACTTCGGCGCCATGGTCGGGGTCTGCGAATGCCTGCCCCACGGGGACAACCGCATCGAGCTTACAGACAGCAGGGACAGGTTCGGTATGCGCCTGGCGCGCTCCACGTTCAACCTGGATGATTACGCCCGTAATCTCTGGCGGCAAACGGCAGACCTGGGTGTGGAAATCTTCAAGGCGGCCGGCGCAATCGAAGCCTGGCACAGTCCTCCGGGCGGACAGCACATCATGGGCGGCACCATCATGGGCAGGGACAGGGAAACCTCGGTGACCAACGAGCACGCGCAACTGCACGACGTACCCAATGTCATCATCGGCGGCCCCAGCGTCTTTCCTACCAGTTCCAGTGTCAACTCCACCTTCACCGCGCACGCACTGGCAATGCGATCAGCCCGGCATATCGCTGAGCATTGGAGCGACTATTCGTAAAAAACAATCGAGTCTGACCCCATTGATTTTTACTCTGACCCCGAATATCTTATAATCGGCGATTCCAATCGAGACCGGGATATTAAGGAGAAAGGTTATGTCATTAAAACGTATTTTATCCATCGCGCTGCTGTTCTCAACTTTGGCGGCATTCAACCAGGGCGCCGTTGCGGCCGAATACGAGATCGATATCGAGGGCATGCACGCTGCTGTCCAGTTCCGTATCTATCACCTGGGTTACAGTGTTTTGACCGGCCGCTTCAACGACTTCGGCGGCAGCTTCACCTGGGACAAGGACAATCCCGGCGCTTCATCGATCAACGTGACGATTAAAACGGCCAGCATCGATTCGAACCATGCCGAGCGTGACAAACACCTGCGGGAGGCGGATTTTCTGGACGTGGAAAAATATCCGGAAGCGACATTTGAAAGCACGCAATACGATGGTGACGCCGGCGGCGGCAAGCTGCATGGGATTCTAACCCTGCACGGTGTCAGCAAACCCATCACTCTCAACGTGGAATACATCGGCGAGGGGGATGATCCCTGGGGTGGCTATCGCGCCGGTTTTGAAGGCAGCGTGACCCTGCGGCGCGCTGATTTCGGCATGGACTATAACCTGGGTCCCAGGTCTGAAGAGATGGATCTGAACCTGTATATCGAGGGCGTCAGGAAATAGCAGCGACGAGAACCAGATTGGGGACAGATTTCAAATCTGTCCCCGGCACTTTTGGATGCTGATCAAAAACACCTTGTCCGGGTTCGGCCTGTGCAGCAAGTTGCTGCACTGGCTGATCGCGATTCTCATTCTCGGCCTGATCTGGCTGGGCTGGTACATGGTTGACCTGACCTACTACGACAAGTGGTATAACGATTCGCTGCATTACCATAAATCCCTGGGCATCCTGGCGCTGGCCCTGGCGCTGTTCAAACTGGGCTGGCAGAGGTATACCCCTGCACCGGATCCACTGGCAGATTTACAAGCTTGGGAAAGGAGCGGGGCCAGGTTCATGCACTACGTTTTATGGGGCATGATGCTGCTGATACCTATCACCGGTTACCTGATTTCCACTTCCGCGGGAAAACCCATCCAGTTTTTCGAGTGGTTTGACATACCCGCCGTCGTGGACGTGGATGAGGAACTCAGGGAGCTTGCCATTGCCGTCCACTATTACCTGGCATACGCTACCCTGTTCCTGGTTGCGGGGCATGCAGGAGCGGCGTTGAAACATCACTTCATTAACAGGGACGATACGCTCAGACGCATGCTATGGAAGTGATACGGTAATCAGCCCAGGGCCAGGTAACACACCAGCGTTATCACGACCGCCATTATCAGGTTCAGCACGAATCCTCCCTTCACCATTTCTTTAATAGTGACGTGGCCCGTGCCGAACACGATGGCGTTGGGGACGGTAGCGACCGGCAGCATGAAAGCGCAGGTTGCCGACATGGCCGCCGGGATCATCATCAGCTCGGGGCTGACGCCAACCGCTATCGCAGTCGCTGCGAAAATCGGCATAAGCAGCGTAGTCGTAGCCGTATTGGAAGTAATCTCGGTGAGGAATGTCACGCCCAGGCAAATGCACAGGAGGAGAACAGGTAGCGGAAACTTCGCCAGCACAGCCAGTTGTTGTGCGATCAATTCTGCCAGACCGCTGGATGAAAACGCCTTGGCTACGGTAATGCCGCTGGCGAAAAGTATCAGCATACCCCAGGGAATATCCGCAGCCGTCTTCCAGTCAAGCAGTTGATCGCCCTTGCCGGAAGGCATCAAAAACATGGCAACCACGGCAGCCAGCGCCACGGTGGCATCGCCCACACCCGGCGTCCCCAACAGACCCGACCACCCTCCGAACGGCTCGGAACGCGTGATCCATAGCGCCACTGTGATTCCGAACACAATCAGCACGCGTACTTCGTTCACCTGCCAAGGGTCGGCTGCAGGCAGGCTCAGGGTCTCGTTCCAACTAACGTTACGGGTCAGCCACAATGCCATCAGGGGCAGGCCGCAGATGACGACCGGCAGGCCAATCTTCATCCAGTCCAGGAACGTGTATTCGAGGCCGGTGAACTCGGTATAGATGCCCGCGAATATGATATTGGGCGGCGTCCCTATCAGGGTTGCCACGCCGCCCAGGGATGCTGAGTGGGCCAGTCCGAGAACCACGGCTATCGACAAGGCCTTGTCCTCCACCTGTTTCAGCACCGCCAGGGCAATCGGGATCAGAATCAAGGTTGTGGCCGTATTACTGATCCACATGGACAACATGGCCGCAGTCAGCATGAAGGCAAACACGATGCGTTTACCGCTGCCACCTACCGTATGCAGGATCGCCAGGGCAAAACGCCGGTGGACACCGGACTTTTCCAGGGATTTCGCCAGCATGAAACCGCCCATCAGCAACAGGATCACCGGGCTGCCCAGGCCGGCCGCCGCCTCCCTGTGCGTCAGGACGTCTGCCAGCGGGAAGGCAAAAAACGGGATCAGCGAGGTCGCCGGTATCGGAATGGTCTCAGTGACCCACCAGGTTGCGGTCAACAGGGTTATCGCCGCGGTTATGGCGATGGCGTATTCGATATCATATTGGCGCAGCAGGAAGTACAGCAGAACAGATGCCAGGGGAGCTGCAAATAACGTGATTGACCTGATTTTCATTCTTATAATTCCTGATATCCTGGCTGTTTTCTATTACATTATATTATCAGGGGTACTTGGGAGATCATAAATTGCTGTTTACTCGTCGTACATTCATAGGCGCAGCGTCGGCCGCCTCCGCGTTGCTGGCCGGCGCCACAAACGCAAAACCGGCTTCTGCATCACAAGACCCGCTTGCTGTCCGTGCAGATTTCCCCGGCGTGGAGAAATCAATATTTTTCGATTCAGCCTATACCGCGCTTTCACCCAGGCAGGCAGTCGGGGTGGCGCAGGCTTTTCTTGGTTCCATCGGTCACAACCCGCCGAATGTGCCGGAAATGATGCATGAGGCAGGGGTGGTACGTGAACGCTTTGCAAGATTAATCGGCGCAGAACAGGAAGAGATTGGACTGCTCTATGCGACCAGTGACGGAGAAAACATCGTCTCACGGGCGTTGAACATGCAGCCAGGCGACAATGTGGTCATTGATGATCTTCATTACCAGTCCACCTATGTCCTCTACCAGCACTTGAAGGAAAAACTGGGGATAGAGGTACGGATCGTGCGGAATATAAACGGAGCAACGCCGCCGGAGTCGTTTGCGCCACATGTGGACAAGCGCACGCGATTAATCTCCGTGTCCTGGGTGTCCCATTTCAACGGTTATCGCCAGGACCTGCGGGCCCTGGCAGATCTCGTTCACGAGCAGGGCGGCTACCTGTATGCCGACGCCATACAGGGCATAGGCATGCTGGACCTGGATGTGAAAGCCGTTGACGTCGATTTCCTCACCAGCGGCAGCTATAAATGGTTACTGGCCGGTTACGGTGTGGCGCCGTTTTATGTGCGCAAAAAACTTTTGGACCTGGTAAGCACGGACCGTTCCGGCGGTTTCCAGGCAGCCGAGGCGCTGGGCGATCATCAATTCAGGCTCCATACGGATGGTCGCAAATACCAGTACGCCACCATGTCATTCGGCGCCGTCTATCACCTCAATGCGGCGCTGGAGTATATTCACGGGATTGGCGTCGCCAATATTGAACGCCACACGGTCGGCCTGGCCCATCGGCTTCGCCAGGGCCTGGCTTCCCAGGGATTTGACATCGACACGCCTGCCGGCAATGGAGCGTCTATTGTCACGTTTCAACACGGGAGAGACGCCAAAGAAGTTCGGCATGATCTCAAGGCAGGCGGGGTTAAAATAAACATCAGCGACAACCATTCCCACCTTCGGGTCGGTATCGCGCTATATAACAATGCAGAGGAAGTAGATCGGTTTCTCAAGTTGACCGGTAACTGGAAGTAACATTGATTATCTACACGTAGTGATGGACGCCATGAATTACGCGGTCAAATATATCCTGCTTGCACTGTTGCTGACCCCGTACACTCCGCTCGCGGCAAGCCAGGAGTGTACGCCGGATGATTTTCCCGAACATTATATGCAGGTCTACGAAAACCGGGGACTGCTTGACCAATGCTACCAGCAACTCATCGACAACCTGGATGACGCCCGGGTTGTCCAGGCAGACCTGGTCGGCCTGATGGCCGGCAGATATCAACATGCCGGTTACAAAGTGGGACTAACGGACAGTAAAGCACAGGAAATGTTTGGCATACCCCAACCGCTGGTCGGTGTCCTGTTCAAGGAGATGTTACTGCCGGATGGTGCGACGATCGCACTGAATTCCGCCACGTCACTGCTGGTGGAACTGGACCTGCTGGCGCGGGTAAACTCGTCTGAGATTAACCAGGCCGTATCAATTGAAGACGTTGCCCGTCATATCGATGCAATCATACCGTTCATTGAATTACCCGATGCGTTGTTCAGGCTTGAAGGCGGCAACGCGGCAGCGCTGTTACTGGCCGGCAACGTAGGCTCCAGGTGGGGTGTCACCGGTACCCCCGTAATAGTAGCTGATGCGCAGGACCTGGTCGAACATCTCCCCACCATGACATTTCACCTGGAGACGGATACGGGAGCGATATTACGCCAGGGGCAGGGAAGCCAGATTTTGGGACACCCGTTAAATTCCGTCCTGTTTTTACTGAAGGAACTGGCCCTGAGAAATGAAACACTGAAGCCCGGGCAGATAATCAGCCTGGGCGCCATCGGAGGACCGGTGAAGGCAGAGCAGGGCAGGCGTTATACCGCGAAATATTCAGGTTACGGCGGGAAGGAATTCACCGTATCCGTCACAATCCGATAGCTGTGGCGCGTTAAATCATCCGTTTCAGGTGTTATTCAGGGGCGACTGGAATAGACACGCTGTCATGGCCAGTCTTCAATTTAGTATTCAGCCAGGTTTTCATATCTTCAATTACAACATTCAGACGCCTTTTACCATCAGTCCCATAAAAAAAATGATCGAGGTCTTCATACACGAGATACTCGATATTATCCTTCCCCGCCGATTTCAGTGCCTTTAGCATATCTTCAACTTTTTCAGGCGACACTGATTTATCTTTTCCACCCTGGATAATTAACAATGGAGTTTCTACATCCATTAATACAGCGTAATGATCGGTAGACAGGCTCTCATGCCACCAATAGTAACCATGTCCACTTGCCACTATGTCAAATGGCGGGTTATTGACAATACGACTGGCAAATTGTTTAAATTCCTTGATTTCTCTATTTCGCTCATCTTCGGATGTAAAATGAGAATTCATATTATGCAATACATCATCGATGAACCAGCGCCCACCACCGTTGAATGAAATAGTTGCATCAATATAATTCACGGATGATGTTAATAAATTAGCGACCAATGCTCCTTCGCTACCACCAATTACAATTATTGTAGAGTAATTGGTCTGCTTGCGAATTTTGTTTAAAACCAACTGTATGTCTTCAACACGTTGCTTTGGATTATCTTTTTGGAGGTAAAGCTCAGGGCAGTCTTTTCGATCAGCATCAGTACTGTAAGGTAGCGTATTATTAATTCCGATTTTTTCAACGAGCAAGAGGTCAGCTGCCGGCCAAACCGTCCAAAATTTACTTCGTATTGATTCAATTCGTAACGCGCTATTACAGTCGGAACCTTGTAGTACTAACAGCAAGCTGTCGCTATCATTGAGATTGGGAGGTTCAAGCAGATAGTAAAGGACTTTGGATTTATCAGATCTGATTTCAATAGATGGTTCGATGTCATTTACATCAGCAATAACAAAAGGTAAATAAATTAGTAATGTTAAGATGAATAACCTGTATATCATTCGAATGATCAGGACGGTAGAGCTGAGTTTCAACACACGATGTATCCGTCACAATTCGATAGCCGTGGCGCGTTAAATCATCCGTAACAGTTCTTCCGACGTCATCACCCGGGCGGTCCAATCGTCCAATATCTCGAAGTAGGTTTCCGAATGGTGTTCCCAGGGCGCCGCGCCGGTGCAGTCCTTGATGACCACCGTCGGAATGTCCCGGGCAAAGGCATCTCTTGCGGTACTGCTGACGGCATTATTCACACTTAAACCACATAGCAGCAAAACATCGATATCCAGGGATTTCAGTGTGTCAGGAAGACCGTCTCCCCAGAAAGCGCTGGGACGGTTACGGCTGATAAAAATATCCGAGTCCCGGGTGTGCAAGCGACTGTCCCATTCCATCCACCTGGAACCCGCGCAGAAATACCCCTGTTTCACGAGAAGATTCTCCTTCAGCAGTCCTGCGTCCGAAAGGTCATCGGCCAGCACATAACTGGAATAAACAATAGGCAGGCGCTTGTCTCTCAGGGTTGTTACCAGGCCGTTTACGTTCTCGATTAATGAAGCCGCTGCAACATTTTTCAGGGGACCGTCGGCGCTGGTAAAGAGTTCCTGCAGGTCCAGGACCAGCGCCAGGGGCCGCGAATTTTCCAGGCTGAACTGCATGAATGAGGGTGAGTCCCGGCAGCAGAAAAATTATTTTATAGCAAACGGCCGGGCCGGAGAACCCGTAGCGCCCTTGAACGGTATGGCGCCGAAGACAAAGGCGAATTCATACACCTCGTCTTGCAACAAGGCGCTGAATTCTATGTTTTCCATGATATAGATACCGTTTTCCACCAGGAATTTCTGGTGGTTCGGGGCAAATTGGGTCGGGTCCGGTCCGGGTATGGCCTCGACCGCCCAGTTGTCGGTGCCCACCAGGATGACTTTTTTGTCCACCACCCAGTCACCCGCCTTGTCCGTCAGGCCTGGTACGCAACTGTTGAATTTTTTATTGTCGGTCTTCCACAGGGTACCCCAGCCGGTGTAATAGAATAACGCGTCACCGGGCTGGATGGCGCCTTCATCCATTCCCTGTCTGTTCAGCGCTGCATGCAGGTCGCCAAGCGTGACTTCTTCCGTACATTCCAGCATGCGCTGTTTTAACCCGGCGATGTCAATCAATATGCCGCGGGTAAAGATCGGTACGACATGTTCCACGCCCAGTTTACGGAACCCGCGCCCGGTGCCTATTTCTGCATGGCTGTAACCATTGTAGTAGCGCACCTCGTTCAGGTCTCCCGGTTTGCCCGTCACCGTTGCCATGTGGCTGAGCGAGTCGAATTGTGTCCCGTCCTGGGTGATATGTCCGGCGATATAGTCCTCATTCCAGGCCAGCCTGTTGTCTCCCATGGGTCCCCAGGAAGTGGCGCCCGGGACCGTCAGGGAGTATTTACGGTGTTGCGGAGTCAGGTCGAACAGGGGCATGTCTTCCTCAAACACACGGCCCATGTCATAAATCTTTCCCTCGGTAATCAGCCCCGCGGCAGCCAGTACCTTGGCCGGCGTCAACCGGTTCAACGCACCCAGCTGGTCGTCCGCTCCCCACTCGGATGGCCACCATTTGTTTTCGGGAGCATCGGCGGAACAGGTCAGATTTACCAGCAGGCAACAACAGGTTATTGTCAGGAAAGTGTGTTTTATCATGATCGTTTTCCGGAAGATGAACTGAATTCAAGGTACAGTATAATTAAGAATTAATTCTTAATTATTTTTTTGCGATGGTTAAACGGTTTCAGGACAAAACGGTATTGATACTGGGGGCTACCAGCGGGATCGGCAGGACTACGGCCCTGCTGTTCGCCGGAGAAGGCGCCAACGTGGTGATAGGTGGGCGCAACGCGGACGGCGGCAACGAAGTGGTGCGTTCCATCGAAGCGATGGATGGCAACGGCCTCTACGTGCAGACGGATGTCACCGACCTGGGCGCGATGCAGAATGCAGTGGACAGGACAGTCGGCACGTTTGGGGGGTTGAACGTAGCGTTCAATAATGCCGGGCTGGCCGGTACGGGAAACAAGACGGCCGATGAGAGCGAGGCAGACTGGCTGGATATGGTCAATACCAAGTTGAACGGCGTATGGCGCGGGATGAAATGCCAGATACCGGCCATACTCGAATCCGGCGGCGGATCAATCGTCAACATGGCGGGCAACTGGGGCCTGATCGGGTTTCCCACCTACGCCGCGTACTGTGCCGCGGCCCACGGGGTAATGGGTCTGACCAGGGCGGCGGCCATGGAATACGTGGACGCCGGGATCAGGATCAACGCGGTTTGCCCAGGCGCAGTGGATGCGCCGATCCTGGACCGCATGACCGGCGGCAACGAGGAGATCAAGAGCAGTTTTGCCCAATCACTCCCCGTTGGCAGGCTTTGCAGCCAGGAAGACATCGCCGAGGCTGTACTATGGCTGGCTTCCGATGCGGCGTCTTATGTCAACGGAACCGGCCTGGTGCTGGACGGAGGAGGGAGCCCCTGATACGCCGGAGCAACCAGCATCTACAGGTTCTGTTTCAGATCATCTACCGGCTTCAGCCAGTCCTCGTCCATGCTCACCCGCGTCTTTCCCCAGCCTTCCTCGTAGTTGCAGAGGATCTGCTGGGTCAGCGCGGTATGGGTTAACCTCCATTCACCGTTAATCCTGATCATCTCATCGTCATAATGGCCGGCGACCCAGACCGGGTCATATTCTTTTGTCCTGGAGTTATGTACCGTGGCGGCTTCAAACAGGTACCAGCGCGCCGTAGCCGTCCGGCAGTCATCCGCGACCTCTATCCTGATGGGTATCAGGCAGTGGAACATCCAGGTGAACGGGTTGACTTCCAGGAATGCGCGAATCTCGTCACGCCCCTTCAGCACCGTATCCCAGTTGGTGAATTCCATGATTCCATCCTCGGTGTACAGGTCGACGAACATGTCGATATCCATCTGCGGGTCGGCAGCTACCGCAGACCGTTGCTTAAGGTGTCTTATCTCCTCCATGGCTTCCAGTCTTTCAAGGCGTTTCAACAAATCATCGATCTTGTGAGGTTCACTCATGGCATTATCCTTCCTGTTCTCTACAACATATAAAGTTCATGGAAACTATAGTATAGTCATGCAGGTCTAACGTGACTGTCGGGATGTTTTTTATAACACAGGCAGTAGCGTATCACCAGCAGACATAACTTCAGCTTGATATACGTTACGGCATGCGCCGGAATTGGTTTCCTGGAGGGCAGGTAAAACACCTTACAGTCATGGGATCTGCAAATTTACTGAATAACCTGATCGCGGAATTCGGCGCCTCGATCGGAATCCCCGAGTTGACCCTGGACGAAGAGAACCGTTGCAACCTCATGTTCGACGAGGTGGCGGTGAGTTTCGAGTTGAGCCCGGACGAAGACGCGGTATACATATACGCTTATCTCGGCGACGTTGTTCCGAGCAATAACAATACCCTGTTCGCCTCCTTGCTGGACGCAAACTACCTTTTCAGGGGCACCGGAGGGGCAACTATCGGCGTGGATGAAGCAAGCGGCAGAGTAGTCATGATCCGCTCGGAGGACTTATCGGCCTTGCGTTTATCCCGATTTTCGTCCCTGGCCGAGGAATTCATCAACCTTGCAGAACTGTGGCAGAAAAAACTGGCTGAATTCCCCGCACAAACCACACCGGAACCTGCGCCCGCAACACCCGTTGAAGCGCTGACCACAAAGGTCTAGCACTAGCGTACCATCCCCCTCATCCTCGGCATTACACGGTCGGAAAAAAGCTGCTGCGTGCGCAGCGCCTGTTCCCGTTCCAGGCCGCCGTAATGACTGATGATTATTGCCTCGTCAAACCGGAAGTCCTCGTACAATTCTTCCATCTTGTCTCCGACTGATTCCGGTGTCCCTACGTAAACAATGTCATTTTCGATCAATTCTTCGTATTCCATTCTGCCGATACTGGGCATGTAGTCCATGGTGTAAAACTTGTAGCCGGCGCTGATCAAGCGTTCCCGTTCGGCATCATTTGTCGGCATGATCGTCAACTGTGGCGCGACATTGTAGCGGACAAAGTTTACCGCGGCTTCCCTGGCTTCCGCGTGGGCGGTGGCTTCGTCCTCGTGCAGGTAGACCGCCTTGATGAAGCCGACGCTGGGCGTGGTGCCGGCGGCTGTACAGGCGTCCCGGTACACGTTGACGGCATCCTTGAATGCCGCACTGGGGGCAGGACCGCCTACGACGATGCCCCATTCCTTTTGCGCGGCCATGGTAAACCACTTGGCGCTGGTGCCCACCTGGTAGATTTTGGGATGTGGTTTCTGCACGGGTTTAGGCACAACACTGACGTCCTTGACATTGAAATACTTGCCGTTGTAGGAAAAGCGCTCTTCGGTCCAGGCCTTTTGCAGGATTTCCAGGCTTTCCATGTAGCGCCCCATACTTTCTTCCATGGGTATGTCAGCCGGACCGCACAACCAGGGATGTCCGCGTCCCACGCCACACTCGATGCGCCCCCGGGTCAATATATCGACCATGGCAATCTCCCCGGCCAGGACCATGGGATTGTGCAACGGCAGGGTATGACACAGGGCGCGAAAGCGCAGGTTTTTAGTGCGTCCGGCCAGGTGCGTGAATACGGCAAGCGGGTTGGGGTTTATAGCAAACTGTTCGTAAAAAGGGTGTTCCAGCGTGGTAAACACATGGAAACCGTTTTGGTCCGCGTGTACGCCGAGTGCCAGCACATCTTCGATCAATTCAGCATGATCACGTCCGGGCGGGCATTGAAATTCGACATACGTGCCGAAGCGCAGGGGTGCAGTCATCAGTTTTTCCTTTTTTTGGTTTTTAGTAGTCGGTTCCAAGCCGACTTGCAATCCATTATACTATACTGACGAGAACCTGCGTGGAGGAGGAGGAGATGAGTGCAGCTGTAGTTGGGGAGCGCCGCTGGGCCAGGACTTATCCCTGGCTGGGTGAGGAACCCGTTCCGACCGAACCCTGTATTTCACAGGACATCTATCGCCAGGAGGTGGAGAAGGTGTTCAAAAAGGTCTGGCTGCACGTGGGCCGGGACAATGAATTACCTGAACCCGGTTGCTACAAGCTCAAGCGGCTGGATTTTGCCAGTACCACGGTGTTGCTGATACGGGGCAAAGACGGTGTAATACGGGCATTCCATAACACCTGCTCCCACAGAGGGAACACGGTCGTGGTGCCGGAAGGGGAATGGGACAACTTCGGTCAGAAGGCAGCCTTCTCCTGCCGCTTCCATGCCTGGACCTACAACGATAAGGGCGAGCTTATCGGCGCCCAGGAAGAAACCGGCATGCCGCCCTGTTTCCGCAAATCGGAAAACGGTCTGACGCCGATCAACTGCGATACCTGGGAAGGGTTCATCTTTATCAACCTGGATGAGAAGCCATCAGTTGGACTGCACGAGTACCTGGGGGAAATGGGCGTACATTTTTCCGGTTTTCCCTACAGTGAAATCACCCACAATTTTACCTATTACACGTACCTGAACTGCAACTGGAAGGTGGGACTGGATGCCTTTGCCGAGGCCTATCACGTGAATACCATCCATGCGGGCTCGTTCCCGGGCACCTTTTCGACCGGGCTGCAGATGATCAAGCTGTTGGGTGATCACCGCACCACCGCAGTCTGCTTCAACCCGCCCAAGGATGCGCCGCCGGTGGCATCGCTGGCCCAGGCCAAGGCCAGGGGTTCACTGGTGAACAACGTCAGGGAGACGATCCTGCCGCCTACCCTGAATGATGAGAAGCGCGGCGATTATGCATTCGAACTGAGCGTGTTCTTTCCGAACTGGCTGTTGCACGTATCGGAAGGCATATGGTTCACCCACCAGTTCTGGCCCATCGGTTATGACCAGTGCCTGTGGGAAGGGAAGTATAACGTCATGGAACCGACTACCAACAGTGAGAAATGGGCGCTGGAACATGCCATGGTGGTGCAGCGCAACGCCTGGCTGGAAGATACGGCGACCATGGAGGGGACTTTCTTCGCGCTGAATTCCGGCAGCAAGAAGCACATGAACCTGCATGATGAGGAAATCCTGGTCAGGCACGGCTATCACGTACTGGAGAAATACCTGGACAAGGAAAACCCTTGATGAAACTGCTGCCGCAAGGGTTTGAAGAGATGGAAACCTGGGCAGGCGCATGGGCCTTGCCCACCCAGAACACCCGCTGGGATAAACGGCTGGCGTCGACCAGGGAAGAGTTGATCGCCTTCTACAACGCCGTCCTGCCCCACCTGGATCGCATCCTCGATCACGTGGACAAGTATCCTTTGGGGGAGTTACCGGAACAGTCTGCAAGACTGTTTGACCTGGCGCTCATGCACGCCGAAATCGCGCCCAACGTGGAACTGTATGACGGCGACCCGAATGTACCCCACAGTTTCGAGGAAAAACGCTTTATTGCCGTGCACGGCAATGACAGGCATTGATCATGGCTACGGATATTGAAAAACAGGTCGCCTGGTTGACGGCGAACGAACACATCAGGAGCGTCATAGCAAGATACGCAAAAGCGGGGGATGCTCAAAACAACCCCGAACAGATGCGCCAGGTGCTGGCGGAAGACGCCATCTGGGAAGCGAAGGGGTTCGGGAAGTTTACCGGCAGGGACGTCATTGCCGAGGAATTATCGAAGATCGGCCAGGAGATGATCGTCTGGTCGTTGCACTATCCGGTTTCCCCCATCATCGATATCGCAGACGATCTCAACACGGCCCATGCCTTCTGGTGGTTGTGGGAACTGACGACCATGCGCGGCGAGGAAGGCGACGAGGAAAGCAACTGGCTGGCGGCCACCTACGAATGCGATTTCATCCGGGCCGCTGACGGCTGGAAGATAAAACACCTGGTACTGGAGGTAAAGAAAGTCGTTCCATACCAGGATGTACCCAGTGAAATAGCACCCTGATACTTTTGAAGGAGGTTCTCCCATGGCTGTTAAAGCTGACGAATACATCCGCATTGACCGGACCCGGCAACTGGGCGAGGAACCCGAAACGGGACACAACCGCTGGCACCCGGACATAAAACCGGTAGCCGAGGTCGACCCGGGCCAGGTCATCGGCATGGAAACGCGGGATGCCCTTGACGGGCAATACAATCCTGCAACCACGGCGGAAGAAGTAGCCGCTTCCAACCTGAACCTGGTGCATCCCCTGACCGGTCCCGTTTATGTTAACGGCGCCGAACCCGGTGACATCCTGGAAGTCAAGGTCCTGGAAGTGGCGCCGGAACCGTTCGGCTTTACCGTGCAGGTGCCGGGTTTCGGCTTCCTGCGCGACCTGTTCACGGAGCCCTATATCATCCACTGGGATATCGCCGATGGTTTCGCTGCTTCGGCGGATTTGCCCGGCGTGAAAATCCCGGGCGCTCCCTTCATGGGTGTCATGGGCACGGCGCCGTCCCATGAACTGCTGGAAGAGATCAACAAGCGGGAAACCGAACTGCAGGCCCGCGGCGGCATGGTCCTGCTGCCCGACGCGGCCGATGCCGTTCCCCGGGAACCGGGCATTGCCGCCAAAGCCGTACGCACCATTGCCCCCCATGAATCCGGCGGAAACGTGGATATCAAACAGTTGACGGCCGGCACCACGGTACGCTTCCCCGTGTATACGCCGGGGGCCCTGTTCTCGGTGGGCGATTCCCATTTTGCCCAGGGGGACAATGAAAGTTGCGGCACCGCGGTGGAGATGAGCGCGACGTTTTACGGCTCTTTCAAGCTGTTGAAAGGAGAAGCGGCGAAACGCAACATAAACGACATGCAGTTCTACCGCGACGATTACTTCACAGCGCCGGAGATGGCGGTTCCGCAACGCTTCTTTGCGACCACCGGCCAGTCCTTCAGCAAAGACGGACGGGCGGAATCGGAGGAGACCACCCTGGCGGCGCGCAATGCCTTGCTCAACATGATCGAATACCTGGTCAGCGAACGGGGCTACAGCGAGCAGCAGGCTTACGCGATATGCAGCGTCGCGGTGGACCTGAGGATATCGGAAATGGTAGACGTGCCAAATTTCGTTGTCTCCGCATTCCTGCCCCTGGATATTTTCACGGAGTAAGCGGCATGGCGGCGTCCGCCGATCAGATAAGGCAGGCAATGCCGTTCACCACCCGCTATCCTGAACTGGGTACGGGCCCGGTGGATGTCAGGCCGATGATTGACCCGGAGTTGTTCGAACTGGAGCGGGAGCGCATTTTCGGGCGGGCCTGGCTCTACGTAGCCCGGGCCGAAGAACTGGCCGAGCCCGGCGACTACAAACTGCGCCGCCTGGATGTCGCGAATACCTCCGTGATTATCGTCCGGGACAAGAATGGTGAGGTTCATGCCTTTCATAATATCTGTACCCATCGCGGCAACAAGCTCATCCCGGAGCAGGACACGCAATCACTGGGACATACGTCTACGCATACCCTGACCTGCCGGTTTCACGCCTGGACCTTCAATACCGACGGTACATTGCGAGGGGTGGCCCGCCAGGAGAGTTTTGCCGGCCTGGACAAATCCTGCCTGGGACTGAAGCGGATACACTGCGCCGAGTGGGAAGGCTTCATCTTTATCAACCTTGCCGAACAGCCGCGGCAGAACCTGGTTGAGTACCTGGACGGCATGGCGGACCACTTCGCCGGATACCCGTACCACGAAGCGGCCATGCGGTTCCGTTACTCGGCCGTGCTGGACTGCAACTGGAAAGTGGCCCTGTATGCCTTTTCGGAGGCATATCATGTCTCCACCATACACAAGGGCACGTTCCCCAGCCTGGCCAAACTGGAACATACGGAGATCAAGTGTTTCGGGCCACACAGCACGTCCGGTATCTATGTGCCCCCGGTACCGGGTCTCGAACCGACCCCGGTAACGGCAAACCTTGGCGGCCGGCTGAGGACTTCGGAACGGCACAGACCTCACCTTGAGTTGTTGCCGGAACATATCAACCGGGACAAACGGGGAGACTTCCAGTTTGAATTCCCCGTATTCTTCCCCAATTTTTTACTGCACCTGGGCGCAGGCAACGGCTATCCGGGTATGGCCTATTTTACCCACCAGTTCTGGCCCATCTCGGTAGACAGGACCCTGTGGGAAGGCACGAACTTTTTCAGGCCGCCTGAAACCGTCAGCGAACGGATTGCAATCGCGCATATCAACGCGTTACACCGCAATGCCTGGCTGGAAGATACCTCGACCATGGAGGACACTTACCAGGCCCTGGCATCCGGCGTACTGGACGAGATGCTATTGATGGACGAGGAGTTGATGATCAGGAACACCCATAAACACTGGCATGATTACATGGGTTTATGAGAACCGTGGCGACGTTACCTGAGCAGTTTTCCGGTTTGGAGCCGTTTGTGCGGGCCTGGGCCTTTCCGGCCGAACTGCAGCGTTCACAACAGCGCTGGAACGCGGGCCCTGATGACTACCTGGACTTTTATGATGCTATGTTGCCGTTGCTGGACCAGGTCTTGGAGTACCTGGATCAATTCAAGCCCGGACAGGTCCCGGAACATGCGTTGCCGCTATATTACCTGGCCCTGGCGTTCGCCGAGGCCGCGCCCCATAACGAGCTGTACGAATGCAGCAATACGGTGCCGAACAGTTTCGACGCCCACCGGTTTGTCGCCGCTCACGGCGAAAATATCGACCGATAGGACTCCACCGTCATTCCCGCGCGAGCGGGAACCCAGGCTTTACGGGAATGACGGGAAGCTGAGACTACTCTTCGAAATTGCCGGCTATAGTGGCAAGGCCGCCATCGTAAATACCGTTGATGACTTCTTTGGCCTCGTCATCCGTTGCGCCCTCGGACATGAACGACGATGACCAGTTGATGGTTGTGCTCCCGGCATCTCCAACGACCTCAAAAGTCGAACTGTAATCCTTGACCGGTAACGGACCCTCGATGATTGTATAGGAATACCCGGTAGCCGTAGCGCCATCATGCCTTTCCTTGATCTGTGCCCCGTCCCCCAGGGTGAGAATTCGGTAGGTGGTGCCGTCCTCATCGCTTATTTCGCAGGTTTCAACAGCAGGGTGCCAGACGCTGATGGCACAGAAATCGCCCGCATAGCCCCAGACATCGTCAAGACCGGCATTGATGGTCATTGATTTACTGACCTCAAGCATCGGGGCGGGCTGCTCGCTGCTGCAACCTGCTAGAATCAATATCATTGCTGCTGGTAGAATAAGTTTGAATAATTTCATGCTAAGCTCCTTATGTGTTATGGACTCAGGATATTTTTCCTGATTGCGGGATTATAGGGCAATACAATCAAGGATCATACAGAAAATTTCCCCGTTTCCAGTTGAAATAATGACATCAGAATTACATCGTCTCAATCTTGCTGAAGCCGCCCGGGGCATTGCCGGCGGCGTGTTTACCCCGGTTGACCTGGTGACCGCCTGTCTTGAACGAATTCATGCAAGAGAGGACCAGGTCAAGGCCTGGGCCTGGCTTGACCCAGACCAGGCGCTGGCCCGGGCACGCGCCTGTGATGGGCGGAATGCAACAACGCCGTTGCACGGTATTCCCATCGGCGTCAAGGATATTATCGACACGGCGGACATGCCGACCTGTTACGGGTCACAGGTTTTTCAGGGACATTACCCCGCTGAGGACGCAGAGTGTATCCGCCTGCTGAAACAGGCGGGGGCGATTATCATGGGGAAAACCGTGACCACTGAATTTGCCTTTTATGCGGCGGGTAAAACCGCCAATCCCCATGCCCTTGAGCACACGCCGGGCGGGTCTTCCAGCGGTTCCGCCGCGGCAGTGGCCGATTATCATGTGCCGCTTGCCCTGGGCACGCAAACCTCGGGTTCCATCATCCGGCCGGCAAGTTTTAACGGCGTCTTCGGCTGCAAGCCGACGTATAACTCTTATTCACTCGACGGCATCCATCCCCTGGCGCCGGAACTCGATACCCTGGGCGCGTTCAGCCGTTCGCCTGCGGACCTGGCCCTGCTGCATGGCGTGTTGGCGCAACAGGAAACCGGGACGCCGGGCGCAGCGCGACCCGCTACGGTTGCGGTTGTCCGCACCCCGGCCTGGGGTGACGCCGATGCCGAGGTACAGGACAGTATGCATGACTTCGCGGGACGGTTACGGCAGGCGGGCATTGCAGTCATCGAAGCGGATGAAAACCTGCTGGACGGCATGATGGAAGTCCAGCAGGCGTACCTTGCCCGCGGCGCGGCGGCCTCCCTGGGACCCGTCACGGATCAGCACCCGGACGAGGTGCGCCCGCAGACCCGGGACCTGGTAACGGAAGGCCGCCGGGTGGGCGAAGCGTTCAATGCGGAACTGAAAGACGCCCTGGCCGCGGGGGAGCGCTACCTGTCCGGGGTTTTCTCCCGTGCTGACCTGATCATAACCCCCAGCGCGCCGGGCGGCGCGCCGGCGGGTCTGCACAATACGGGCAACCCCATGTTCAACAGGATCTGGACTTTTCTGCAGACCCCCTGTATGAATCTGCCGTTGACAAGAAGCAGCAATGGGCTGCCCATCGGCATACAACTGGTCTGCAACAGACGGGAAGACGAACAGTTATTTGCTTACACGGCTTACCTGCAGAATTTAACCGGGTATGATATTGAACAACCCTGACGGAGAGTGGAAATGACAACATTAACAACCAAAGACCTTCCGTTGAGCCAGGAGCAGAGGCAGTGGTACGAGGCTGCCTGCAGTAAAATTGACCTGGCGCGCCTGAAGCAACTGATCTTCGACCTGACTGCCAAACACAGTCCCACCGGCGCCGAGCGGGAGGCCTGTGAATTCATGACCGATTACCTGAACGGCGTGGGGATCAGGGCGCATTATCAACCGATTACGGATATCTCGGGCAACTGCTACGGCCGGGTAAAAGGATCGGGCGACGGGCCCACGCTGATGCTGTACGCCCCTGTCGACACACTGCTGGAGGGGGACCCGGAACAGGACTTGCCCCATGCCGGCCCGGAACACCGGGCCGACATGCGGCCCGAGCCGTATATCGACGGCGACCTGGTCATCGGCCTGGGAGCCTCCAACCCGAAATCCATGGTCGCCCTGTTGACGGAGGCATTGACCTGTGTTGTGGAAGCGGAGGTGGAGTTGAAAGGTGATGTGGTCATCGCCACGGCAGGCGGGGGGATGCCCTGGATTGTGCCTGAACGCAACCATACGGGCATCAGCAACGGCGTGAACCACCTGCTGTCCCACGGCGTAACCGCCGATTTCGGCGTGATCTGCAAACCCTGGGATGATATTTATTATGAACACCCGGGCATGGTCTGGTTCAAGGTAACCGTCTGGGGGACCATGGGTTACGCCGGCATTCCCCGCGGGGTGCCGGGCTTCCGCAGTTCGATCATCCCCGCGGCGAAGGTTATCCTGGACCTGGAGGAATGGTTGATAGAATATCCGGACAAGCACACCAGCGACCAGGTAAAACCTGAAGGCTGGATTTCCGCGTTACGCTGCGGCTGGCCGGATAAACCCGCGTTTCCCGGCGCGGCGACTGAAATCTGGCTCGATGTGCGCACCAGTCCCCTGCAGAAGGCGGCCCAGGTCGAGCGGGAATTCGACCAGGTCATGAAAGCCATCCTGGATAAACATCCTGATGTGAAGGCGGAATGGGAGACCGTCGTGACCTGTGACGCAGCGTCGACCGACCCGGACCACTGGGTGGTGCAGTCGGCCCTGCGGGCCTGGCAGGAAGTGCACGGCAAACCGTATCCCGGCGCCCCGCACATGGCGGGACAGACCGATGCCGCAACCATCAACCGGACCGGTTTCCCCCTGGTGCGTATAGGCTATGCCTGGCTGGGCGAAGCCGATACGCCGGCGGAATTTACCGAGGGTCTGGGCGGCATGGGGGTCATCCGGGTACCCGATTTGGAAGTTTCCATCAAGGAAGCGATCTATACTGTTATTGATTCTTGCACCCGGACGCGGGCGGAAGTCGGACTGACTGATTGAAATACTACTGCGGAGGAGGAGATAAATGCCATTAACCGACCTGCATCACGTGGCGTTGAGAACAAAGGACCTTACGGCCAGTGAACATTTCTACACGGAAGTGCTCGGCATGGAAAAAGTGGATCGGCCGGATTTTGACTTCCCCGGCGCCTGGTTACAGATGGGGGAGACCATGTTTCACCTGATGGCCGGCTACGCAGCCCTGGGCCCGGACGGCGAAATTTCCCGCGGCAGCGGCGCCGTCGACCACCTGGCAATCAAGGCGCAGGGTTTTGATGAGATGCGTGATACATTCGAAGGATCGGGTATCACCTACAAGGAAAACAATATCCGGGACTTCGGTATCTGGCAGCTGTTCGTCAACGACCCGGACGGCGTCATCATAGAATTGAATTTCCACTGCGTCGAAGAACCACAAGGGTCCCGGGGACCGGGACAGGCCACGCTGAGCAAGACCACCTGAGAGAACAGAAAATTGGGGTCAGTGCAAATACACTGACCCCATACGTTACCGCGTTCGTCGTTCCTGCTTGCGCAGGAATGACGGTTATTCGATAGTTATGTAGATATACCCGTCTTCCCCCAGCCGGGTTTCGTACCTGTCCAGCGGTATCACGCAGGGGGGGTCGACGGGTTCTCCCGACCTGATGTCGAATGTGCCTTCGTGGTACGGGCAGACGACCTCGGCGCCCCTGATTTCACCGTCGGACAGGAACGCCTGGCCGTGGGTACATACGTCACTGGTGGCAAAGTATTCCCCTTCGAGGTTGTAGATGGCAACCGCGGTGTCGTCTTCCAGATAGTGCTGCGTGACGGAGTTGGTCTCCAGTGCATCGTGTTTTATGGTTTTTACTTCAGGCATATCAGTTGGATGCATCGTAGGTTTCAAAGCGCAGCGGCGTAGGCTTATCGCCATTCACCACCTCCGGCCAGGCACAGACCGACACCATCCAGGTCAGGTCCATTTCCGCCCTTAGATCAATATAATCCCCCGCCCTGGTAACAGGCCTGTCGATGAGCCAGTCCCCCTCCGGGGAGTAGATCACCGTCATGAAGATATTGAAACAGGCAACCGATTGCAGGTAGTTCGGGTCAATCCCGAGCTTACGGTATTCTTCCTGGATCGTGTCGCGGCAGCCGTTCTCATCCGAGCCCAGGTACAACCTGCGTGCGGCATTGGAGCAGAAACCGCCGCCGGTGTAATGGTTGGCGGTCTTGTCGCTGGTTATCGTCCACATGTCGTTCATGAGGTTGCTGCGAACGGTATCCCCTTCCTGCCATTTGTAGCGTCCGTGATGCCAGCTTGTGTAGACGCAATCCTGGAATTCGTTGGGGTCACCGGTTTTTACGGCGACAAAATCCGCCACCTGCTGACCTTCCACGTCGACAATTCTCAGGGTCTGTCCCTTATTTATATGCCCATGCCCGCCATGATGCGCCTGAATAGTTGTTGTATCGACCAATTTGCCCGGATTATTACTCATATCTGCCACCCAAAATGTTTAAGAATTTTTTAACAAGGTACCTGTTCAGGTTAGTATGGGAACCTCTGAAATAAGACACAGAGTTTTCTATAATAACCGATCCGTTGTTTTCTGTGATCCTGATATTGTATTAGACATGATAATCGAGGGAGAACACAGGCTGCCCTGTGAACTGGCAAGAGCATGGCAGGCCTTGAATGACCCCGGAGTACTGAAACTCTGTATCCCGGGTTGTGAAAGTATCGAAGCGGCAGGGGAAAACCGCTACGAGTGCCTGATAACGGCTAAGTACGGGCCGGTCAAGACGAGGTTTAAAACCGTCCTGGCACTTACCAACATCGATGCGCCGTATTCCTACACGCTGGCCGGCGAGGGCAAGGGCGGCGTTGCCGGGTTCGGCAAGGGCAAGGCAGACGTACAACTTGCACAGGACGGGGAGGGTACGTTGCTGCGCTACCAGGCGGAGTTTTCCGTGGGCGGTAAACTCGCCCAGGTAGGGTCCAGGCTGATAGCGTCCACGACGAAGAAGATGTCAAATGATTTCTTTTCCCGGTTTTCGGAAGAAATCAGCGGGGAGTGAACCCATATTGAATTTATATAAACTTTTTATTTAAATTCTACAAGTGATTACTTATACTTTAATGTTCACTGTCTCAGAAGTTTAACATGGGGGTTTTAGCATGGGTAAGTTCAATGAAATCGCGCTGGACCTGATGAAACGCACCGCAGCTTACGTCCCGGATTTTGAGTTCGAGGGGGCGGATCCCGCTACGGCTGCAAAACCCTGGCAGGCGTGGCTGAAGGCGGAACTGGGGTTTCGCAATCACTGGTACCCGACGGAGGCCTGCCGCAACATCAGGGACGGCGAGCACAAGGCGATCAAGTTGCTGGGCGAGGATATTCTCTACCTGCGCCGGGCCGGCCGCCTGTACGCGATTGAAGACCGCTGCAGCCACCGCGGCACGCGCTTCTCGCAACGGCCCGTGTGTTATACGGACGATACCATTACCTGCTGGCACCACGCCTTCACGTTTAACCTGGACGACGGCCGCATTCGCTGCCTGTTGAACGATCCCGAATCCTCCCTGGCCGGGCGCAAGGGGATAAAGAGCTACCCGGTGAGGGAAGTAAAAGGCGTAAT
This sequence comes from Gammaproteobacteria bacterium, assembly GCA_965208655.1. Taxonomy (GTDB): domain Bacteria; phylum Pseudomonadota; class Gammaproteobacteria; order Eutrophobiales; family Eutrophobiaceae; genus JAAXHV01. The sequence goes on along the minus strand of CBDBPJ010000005.1, from coordinate 191,914 downwards.
TTTTACATTCGTCGGCGATATGAATCCGCCGCCGCCCCTGGAGCATGACGTACCCCCCGGTTTTTTTGACGACGACATGGCGATCTGCGTGGCGGACCCCTACCTGGTAAAGGCAAACTGGCGCCTGGGTTCCGAAGGCGGTTACGACCCGGGCCACCATTACATCCACAACTGGTCAAAATTCTCCATCAATTCACGCATACCCATGACCTTCGGCTGGGTGTCGAAGAAGGAAGCGGTGCTGGAGACCAGTATTTACGAGCTGATGGAAAACGGCCCGAAGGGCTTCACCCGCCTGGCGGCGGAGACCAACATGTCCATGACCGCAAAAATACCCGGCCGGAACGGCGGCGCGGATACCGATATCATCCTGCCCATCGCCAAGGGGCAGTCAGAGAGGGAAATAGAAATACTCGGTCAGCACGCGTTCACCACCGAGGTCGGCGAGTGGCTGCCCTGCGGGCTGAAGGTCAATCCGTGGCCTTTCCCGGGGGTGGTGCACAACGAGTATTACGTGCCGCGGGACGCCAACTCCCACTACTATTTCCAGTGCGGCTGGAAGCGCGTGGAAAACGAAGAGGAAGCCCGGGAATGGGCCGAAGGCGACCTGGGCCAGGTACGCTGGAAAGTCCCTGTTGTAGATGACTTCACCATCCAGGATGCCGAGGCCCGGGAATACATCCACGAATTCTATGCCAGCGAAGACGGCTGGAACCAGGAGCAGACGGCCCGGTTCGATATCGAACTGCTGATGTGGCGCGTGTTTGCCGGTGAGCATAGCCGCGGCATCCAGGAGGAAAAGCACACGAAAGGCCATTTCAAGAGATAAGAATCAATGGGTACGGTATTGCATATCGATTGCAGTGCTCGTACTGCCAATTCGGTCAGCCGCAGGTTATCCCGGGTTGTGGTTGATCAACTCCTGGAAGCGGAGCCGTCGGTCCGGGTGATCAGGCGGGACCTGGGCGCCTCGGCGCCTGCGCCCGTTAACGCGCTGGAGGCGGAAGCCTTTTTTACCCCGCCTCCGGACAGGACCGGGGAGCAGGTCGGGGCGTTGGCAGATTCCGATGCCTTGACGGAAGAGTTGTTGCAGGCCGACACCGTGGTGCTGGGAACACCCATGTATAACTTCACGGTGCCGGCCAGCCTGAAAGCCTGGATCGATTACGTGGTCAGGCCCGGAAAGGCCTTCCGCCGGGTGGCCAACGGCCGGCTTGAAGGCCTGTGCGGAGGTAAAAAGGTCTATGTATGCACAGCCGGCAGCGGCAAGTCCAGGGGCACGGACATGGACCACCTGCGCCCGTACCTGGACACGATCTTTGCATTTATCGGGATCACGGATATCGTTTATTTCGATGCGGAGGGACTGGCATGGGGAGAGCAGGAACGGGAACGGTCGATAAATGCAGCAATCGAGAACATTCAACAGAATCTGTAAAATACGCAGAACATATTTCCTGACAGGAGGAGAGACGGCATGTCTAAGATCAAGGGTCTCGGTTATATCGGTTGCGAAGTAACGGACTTTAGTGCATGGGACAGCCTGCTGGACACCGTGTACGGGCTGGAGCGGCGTGCGGACAGCGGGAAATCGCTCCGGCACTACCGCATGGACGATAATCACCACAGGCTGGCGCTGCATAAATCGAACAGCAACAAATTGAAATACATCGGCTGGGAGGTGGAATTCCAGGGAGACCTGGATAACCTGGCCGCTGAACTGGGCGACAAGGGTGTAGCGGTAGAAGCCGGCAGCGCGGCGTTACGCGAAGAGCGCGCCGTGATGGACCTGTTTGTGGTCAGCGGGCCTGACGATATCCGCCTGGAAATCTTTTTCGGCCCCGTGCAGGACTTCAAACCGTTTACGCCGAAGCGGGGGATGGAGGGTTACAATACCGGCGACCTGGGTATGGGACACATAGTGCTGGCCACGGCCGACCGGCCGGCCTCGGTGAAGTGGTACGAGGACAACCTGGGCTTTCGCCTGAGCGACCATATTTTCTGGGATGACATACAGGCGACCTTCCTGCACTGCAACCCGCGCCACCACAGCCTGGCCTTCATGAACCCGGTCGGCGGCATGAAACCCGGCGACCTGGGTCATTTCATGTTCGAGAGCCTGTCGCTGAATGACGTGGGGCGCGCCTACGATATCGTCCACGAACACAAGGTGCCGCTGGCCTTGACGCTGGGGCGGCATAGCAACGACCACATGATGTCGTTTTATATTTATTCCCCTTCCGGCTGGTGGATCGAGTACGGTTACGGCGCCCGGCTCATCGATGATGCGGAATGGGAACCCAAGTTTTACAATTCCCCGAAGATCTGGGGCCATGAAATGCTGCCGCCGCCAGGCACGCCGTCAACGGGGGAACAGCATAAACGCTGAAATGATTAATCTGCGTCATCTGCGGAAAAATAAAGACCGTCATGTCTGAAGTTAAACACGCTAGAGTCATGATCCTGGGTTCGGGGCCGGCCGGGTATTCCGCGGCGGTTTACGCGGCGCGGGCCAACCTGAATCCGGTGCTGATCACCGGGGTGGAGATGGGAGGCCAGTTGACTACTACTACTGATGTAGATAACTGGCCCGGCGATGTGGAAGGTCTGCAGGGACCGGACTTGATGGAACGGATGCGCCGTCATGCCGAGCGGTTCGAGACCGAGGTTATCTTTGATCATATTCACCAGGTCGACCTGGGCGCGAAACCCTTCAGCATGCAGGGTGGTTCGGGCAGTTACAGTTGTGATGCCTTGATCATCGCCACCGGCGCCTCCGCCCGTTACCTCGGCCTGCCGTCCGAGCAGGCATACATGGGGAAAGGCGTCAGCGCCTGCGCCACCTGCGATGGTTTCTTCTACCGGGGTGAGAAAGTCGCGGTGATCGGCGGCGGGAATACGGCAGCGGAAGAGGCGTTGTACCTCTCCAACATCGCTGATGAAGTCATGCTGGTGCATCGCCGGGACAAACTCCGGTCCGAGAAAATATTGCAGGACAGGTTGTTTGAGAAGGAGAGAACAGGCAATGTCACTATTTACTGGGACCACGTGCTGGAGGAAGTGAAAGGGGATGAGGGCGGTGTCACCGGGATACGCGTCGGCAACGTCAAGTCCGGGGAAAAATCCGACCTGGAGCTGAAAGGCGTATTTATCGCTATCGGGCACACGCCGAACACGGAGATCTTCGCCGGTCAACTGGAGATGAACAACGGTTACATCGTCATCAGGAGCGGCCTGAACGGCGATGCGACATCAACCAGCGTACCGGGCGTATTCGCCGCGGGCGATGTATCCGACCAGGTGTACCGGCAGGCCGTGACCTCGGCCGGATTCGGCTGCATGGCCGCGCTGGACGCGGAGAAATTCCTCGATGAGTAAACACTGGAGAGAACAATGACAAATATCTGGAACCACCTGCAGGGAGTGGAATTCAAACAGACCTGGTACGACGCCGGGGGTGTCAGGACACGCGCCATCGAAGCGGGTGACGGCCCTGCGTTGATATTGCTGCACGGCACCGGCGGCCACGCGGAAGCCTACGTGAAAAACATCGAGGCCCATGCAGAACATTTCCACGTCTATGCCATCGACATGGTGGGCCACGGCTACACCGACGCCCCCGATATCGGTTATGACATGCAGTGTTACGTGGACTTTATGAAAGACTTCCTGGACGCCATCGGCGCAGACAAGGCCCACATCTCGGGAGAATCCCTGGGCGCAACGGTCGCTTCCTGGTTCGCCCTGCAGTATCCGGACCGGGTCGGCAAGATCGTCATGAATACCGGCATGATGCTGCCGCCGGACGAGGCAGGCGCAGTGGAATTAAGAGATCTGCTGGAACGCAGCCGCAAGGCCGCCGGCTCGCCGGATCGCAATGCGGTCAGGCAACGGATGCGCTGGCTGATGCACCGTGATGAGGACGTGACAGACGAGATCGTCGAAGTGCGCTACCGCATCTACCAGCAACCGGGCCGCGCCGCGGTGATCAGGAAGATCGCAGAGCAAAGCATCGGCGCACTGCTGGACCCGGTCGAGCAGGAAAAATGGTACAAACCGGAATTGCTGCAGCAGTTGCCCTGTCCCACCCTGGTGTTGTGGACGCGTTACAACCCGGGCCAACTGGTGCCGCTGGCGGAGCAGGGCGCCGCCCTGATTCCCGACAGCGAACTGGTGGTGCTGGAAAATTCCGCCCACTGGCCGCAGTGGGAGGAACCGGAAGCATTCAACAAGGCGCATATCGGGTACCTGTTGAAATAACCCCGGCGTCTACCCGGCGGATTCACCATCAGAACGCATCATTATCTGACGCTATCCATGAACGAGGACAGGTACCGGTATGAGACAGGTTCAGACTACTCGCAGGAACTTTCTCATTGCCGCTGCGTCCGGTGTAACAGCCACGGCTTGTCGTATGCCGCCCGATAGGCCCGGGAGCGGGAAGGTGCTGACTCCCGAGCGCGAATGGCGGACTGCGCTGGGCACTTCACTACGGGATGAACATGATTACGAAGCGGATGTTGAGGGGGATCTTCCGGCAGGTTTAAACGGCCGGCTTTACCGGAACGGACCGGGACTGTTTGAGCGCGGCGGCTATCGCAAGCAGCATCTTCTTGATGGAGACGGCATGCTGCAGTGTTTTGAATTCTCTGCCGGCACGGTGCGTTACCGCAACCGCTTCGTACGGACCGAAAAATTCATTGCGGAAGAAGCCGCCGGGGTCTTCAGTTACCCCACCTGGACAACACTGGCGCCAGCCGGGCTGTTCACGAACCTCGGCAACCGCATTAAGTCTCAGGCGGGAGTGACCACCCTGGTCAGGGACGGTAATGTGCTGGCGCTGGATGAGGTAATTCCGTTACATGTCCTGGATCCTGACACGCTTGACACGCTTGGCGCATTTAACTTCCCTGAAGGTGTCGAGATGCCCGGGTGCAAGGCGCACACCAAGACCGATCCTGTCAGCGGTGACTGGGTTCTGGCGGCCACTGAATACGGCCGCACCATGACGTTGCGCTGGCTCGTGCTCGCCAGGGACGGTACGGTCAAGGCACAGGGCGCCGTTAAGTCCCCGCGTATGACGTACCTGCATGATTTCATGGTGACCGAGCGGTACATTATTTTCGTGCTGCATCCGGTCGAGTTCTCACCTGCAGGCATGTTGCTGGGACTGCGCAGTTTTACCGACAGCCTGACCTGGATGCCGGAGCAGGGGAACCTGGTCATGGTGCTTGACAGGTCTGGCGGGGAGCCGGAGTTTATCGAGGCGCCCGCGGCCTACATGTGGCACGCTCTGAACGCCTACGAACAGAATGGCGAGATCGTCGCCGACTTCGTCGGCTACGACACGCCGGACCATTTCATCGGTCCTGACCCCGCGTTTGCCGCCGTCATGCGCGGCGAGGAGGGCGATGCTGAGTTTCCCGGCACGATTCGCCGCTACGTCATTGACCTGAACACATCGTCACTGCGCCAGGAAACCGTCGATGCCGGGATGCACGAATTTCCGATGGTCGACCTTCGTGCCGGTATGCGAAAACACCGCTACGGCTATTTCAGTTGTGGCCATATCGGCGACTGGATTCTTGATGGTGTGGCGCGTATCGACATGGATAGCGGGGCGCGGGAGGAATACCGCTTCGGTCCCCGCCAGTTCGTCGGGGAGCCGGTATTTGCGCCTCGGGGAAGCAATGAGGACGATGGCTGGATTCTCACCCAGGTACATAGCGACAAGGCCGAAAATAATTTCCTCGCCGTGTTCGATGCAGGTAACCTGGCCGCCGGGCCGGTCGCGACGGTCCGCCTGCGCCACCATGTACCGCTCAGCTTTCACGGGTTCTGGGACGCGGACGCATAGTCTCGCCTTGGTGCCGATATATGCCAATGTCTCGTAAAGTTGTGGAACCTGCTTACATGCTGTTATATTTCGTGAAGAATAATTCGAACCGATACGGATAGTTTTGACATGAGTGATATAACCCGAAACCTGCTGGAAGAGACCCAGGACCATGTGGAGCAGGCCAGGGCAAGGACAGCGCGGGCGCGCAAGCCCTGGCAGGTCTGGCTTGACGCGGAATGGGGGTTTCGCAATTACTGGTACCCGGCGGCGCTGTCACGCCACCTGGGTGAAGGGGAGGCAAAAGGCATCGAACTGCTGGGAGAGGAAATCCTGCTCACCCGGCAGAACGGCAAACTACATGCCATGGAAGACCGCTGCCCGCACCGCGGCATCCGTTTTTCGGCCCGGCCCCTGTTCTACACAAAGGAAACCCTGACCTGCTGGTACCACACCTGGACCTACGACCTGGAGGACGGCAGCCTGCGCACCATACTCAGTTCGCCCGACTCGAAGATGATAGGCAAGTGCAGTATCAAGATCTACCCGGTGGAGGAGCACAAAGGCATCATCTTCATCTTCGTGGGCGATATCGAACCGCCGCCCCTGCACTACGACCTGGCCCCCGGACTGCTGGACGATAACGCCGTGGTTTACTGCGGCGAACCCTACGAGATTAACGCCAACTGGCGCCTCGGCTGTGAAAACGGTTACGACCCCGGCCACCAGTTCATCCACAACTGGTCGGAGATGTGCATCAACGCCGGGATGCACACCTCTTACGGTTATACGTCCACCAGGGAAGCCGTACTGGATACCACCCGTTACGTAGAAAATGACGACGGGCCGAAAGGCTTTACCCGCAAGGTGGAGAAAACGGAATTCAAGCATGAAGCATTTATCCCCCTCAAGGACGGCGGGCGCAAGGACCTGGTCCTGCCCCTGGCCAGGGGCAAGTCCCCGGAGGAACTGGCGCAGTTGACCGATATCATCCGCCTCGGCACCGTCGGGTTGTGGATGCCCAGTTCCCTGAAGGTGACCACGTTCCCCGCGCCCCAGTGCACCCACTACGAGTTCTACGTGCCGAAGAACAAGGACGTGCACATCTATTTCCAGTTCGGCGTGATCCATACGGACGACGAGGACGAAGCGGAACGCTGGCTGGGCGAAGAAGGCAGAATCATGTGGGAAGTCCCGGCAGTGGAGGGGTTCACCGTGGACGATGCCTTTGCCCGGGAACAGTTGCACAAATACTATGCCGAGGAGGACGGCTGGCAGCGGGAACGGCTGTTCCAGCCGGACGTCGAACTGACCATGTGGCGCCGGTTTGCCAGCAAACATGCCCGCGGCATACAGACCGCCGATCATACCCGCGGTTACTTCAAACGGGACTGACCTTGGGTAATCCCTACGATGACCTGACCTACGGCGGCAGGCCGGTGGGGTTTGGCGAAAGACCGGCCATCGCCGTCGTCGATCTGCAGGTGGGATTTACCGATCCACAGTATCCGCTGGGGGGACGCCCGCTGGTCGTGGCGGCCACGGAACATACCGCGACGCTGGTCAGGGCGGCGCGCCGGAAAGGCGTACCCGTCGCTTCCTGCGCCATGGCCTACAAGGACGCGGGCGACATGCCCCACTGGAAGATCCCGGCCATGTACGCCGGGTCTTTCTTCAAGGGGCACCCTGCCGTTGAACTGGACCCGCGCATCTACGATGCCGGGCATGACCTGGCCGTTATCAAGAGCGCGCCCTCCATCTTTTTCGCCACGCCGGTACACCAGTATTTCACCCGGCACAACGTGGACACGGTGATTGTCTGCGGCTGCATGACGGCAGGCTGTGTGCGCGCCTCCGTCATCGACAGCTTTTCCCACGGCTGGCGCACCATCGTCCCCGGGGAATGCGTGGGCGACGTGGACCAGGCGCCCCATGACGCCAACCTGCTGGACATGCGCCGGCGCTACGCCGACGTGTTGCCCCTGCAGGAGGTTATGGCTTATATTGACAACCTTGATTTGACACTTAATACAAATCCATGACAGATAACAAAACAAAAGTACTGGAAGGCAAGGCCACACCCCGGGGCAAGTATCCCCATGCCCGGCGCGCCGGGGACTACATCTTCATATCCGGCACCAGCGCCAGGCAGGCCGATAATACGGTCATCGGCGCACGGGCAGTGGACGCAATGGGCACGTCGGAACTGGATATCCGGGCGCAGACCCGGGCCGTGTTGAACAATCTTGCCGATATACTGGCCAGTTTCGATGCAACACTGGATGACCTCACCGAAATAACGGCTTTTATTGTCAACATGAACGATTTTGCCGGGTATAATGAGGCCTACGCGGAAGTGTTCGACTATGACGGCCCGGCTCGTACCACGGTGGCCGTCCACCAGTTGCCGCACCCGCTGTTAGCGATAGAAATAAAGGCCATTGCCTACAAACCTGAATGAGCTCAAGGGGGAGAGCAGATATGAATGAAGGTCAGATCATAGCCGGATTTTTGGCGCCACACCCGCCCCACTTGGTTTATGGCGAAAACCCGCCGCAGAACGAACCCCGTTCCCAGGGCGGCTGGGAACCGCTCAGATGGGCTTACGAGCATGCCCGCAGGAGCCTGGAAGAATTGAAACCGGACGTGCTGCTGGTGCACTCGCCTCACTGGATCACCCAGCAGGGCCATCACTTCCTGGGGGTAAGGGACTTGAGCGGTAAATCCGTCGATCCCATTTTCCCCAACCTGTTCCGTTACAAATTTGGACTGGAAGTGGACGTGGAACTGGCCGAGGCCTGCTGCAACGAGGCTGCGGACATGGGTTTGACGACCAAGATGATGCGTAACCCGAACTTCCGTGTGGACTACGGCACCATCACCACCCTGCACATGATCCGCCCGCAGTGGGATATCCCGGTGGTCGGCATCTCCGCCAATAACTCCCCTTATTACCTGAGTATGGAAGAAGGCTTGGAAGAGATGGACATCCTGGGCAAAGCCACGCGCAAGGCCATCGAGCAGACCGGACGGCGCGCGGTGCTGCTGGCGTCGAATACCCTGTGCCACTACCATTTTCACGAGGAACCGGTGCCTCCCGAGGACATGTCCCAGGAACATCCGCAGAACTATGCAGGCTACCTGTGGGACATGCGCATGATCGACCTGCTGCGGCAGGGGAAGATCGATGAAGTCTTCAAGGTGTTGCCCCAGTTCATTGATGAAGCCTTTGCCGAGGTAAAATCCGGCGCCTTCACCTGGATGTTCGCCGCCATGGACTATCCCGAACTGCCGGGAGAACTCTACGGCTATGGTACGGTGATCGGCACCGGCAACGCGGTCATGGAATGGAACCTGATAAAGGCCGGGCTGGCCAAGGCCGCGTGAGGGAGCTATGAGCGTCGTATCTGCTTTCCTCGTCCCTGGTTCCCCATTACCCTACGTGCAACGGGATAACCCCCCGTGGGGCGAAATCGCCGCTGCCATGGAAACCGCCGGCAAGGCGCTCGCCGCCTCAGACCCGGACCTGATCGTCATCTATTCCACCCAGTGGATAGCGGTGCTGGACCAGTTGTGGCAGACCCGGGCCGTGCTGCAGGGCTTGCACGTGGACGAGAACTGGCACGAGTACGGCGATCTGCCGTTCGACATGAACATCGACGTTGAATTTGCCGAACTGGCGCTGAAGAAGACTGCAGAGGCCGGTATCAAGGCCAAGGGTGTGGATTACGACCACTTCCCGGTCGATACCGGCGCCATCGTCGCGTCCAACTTCCTTAACCCGGGCGGGGACATCCCCCTGGCCATCACGTCCAATAACGTCTACCACGACTGGCAGATGACCGAATCCCTGGGCCGGGTCGCTGCCGAATCAGCAGCCGAACTCGACCGGAAACTGGCCGTTGTCGGCGTAGGCGGCCTGTCCGGCTCCATCTACCGTCACGTGATTGACATCAGCGACGACAATATCGCCGACCCCGCGGAGGATGAATGGAACAGGAAGATCCTGGCCATAATGGAGCAGGGCGACACCGAGACCTTGTTACAGACCTGCCACGACTATGCCGCCGCGGCCCGGGTGGACATGGGCTTCAAACACTTTGCCTTCATTATGGGCGCCACCGGCAACCGCTTCAACACCGCCACAGTTCACGCCTACGGCCCCCTCTACGGCAGCGGCGCCGCGGTCGTCGAATTCGCTCTGACTTGATCTTGATATTTGGGGTCAGAGTAATAATACTCGACATAAATCAGCACAGATGTCAACCTGACTGCATTTTTACTCTGACCCCAAATATCACCCCAAATATCAAGCATCCCAGGCCAGACATCCAGCCGAGGCCTGTAGGGGTCGGATCTGCATAATCGCCAACGACAGGCTCAAGCTTACGAGAACATAACAGCCCGCAGTTCTCACCAGTTCGTCTGACATCATCGTATCAAGCGGTGAATAGGCGGGCTAAAGATTCTCATCGAGTGTGAACGCGATCAGCAGTGCGCCGCCCGGTATGTTACGGATGGCTGGGAATATCGTAGCGAACTGGTTGGGGACAAAACCGCCGAAGCCACTGGTGGTAAGGATGTACTGCTTGCCGTTGACTGCATAACTGACCGTACCGCCACGGGAGCCGGCGGGGGTGCGAAAATTCCAGAGCAGTTTACCGGTTTCGGCGTGATAAGCGTTGAAAACGCCGTCCAGTTCGCTGTTAAAGACAAGATTTCCCGCGGTTGTGAGTACGGAACCCAGCCCGGGGAGCGGGTATTCGACACGCCAGGCAAGTTCGCCGCTAAGAGGGTCAAGGGCATCCAGCCGAGCCCGGGCTTCTTCACCCGGCGGCGCAACCATTTCCAGGATACTGCTACCTAGATAGGGCTGCGCCAGGCCCAGGGATTCGGGATCCATATAGGCGGGCTTGGTGCGCAGGCAAGCTTCGACAGCGTTGGTGTACCACAGGCCCGTGTGCGGGTTGTAGGCGCCGTGGTTAAAGCTGCGGGCGCCCAGGAAAGACGGGCATTGGATGTTTTCTTTCCCGGTGTGCGTATCCACCCGGTCGATAAACCTGCCTGTCTCAACATCAACGCCGTCAGCAAAATTTATGTTCTCGGCAAACTCCCAGGTCCGGACCAATCGACCGCTGTTTTTCTCATAGATGTACGTGAAGCCGTTTTTATTCAGATGGACGATGTATTCGACACCGTTGTCTTTCACGATCAGCGCCTCGTAAGCCGCGTCAAAATCCCAGACATCGTGCGGGACTTCCTGGTGGTGCCACTTGAGCCTGCCCGTTTGCGGTTCGAGGGCGAGCAGGGTCGCGGCGTATTTATTATCTCCCTTACGGTTCTCGCCATAAAAATCCGCAGCCGCATTGCCGGTACCGATGTAAAACGTGTCACTGGCTGCATCATAGGTACCGGGCAACCAGGCGCCGCCGCCACCGTGTTTCCCGCTGTCCCCGGGCCAACTGGTTTCATCGTCCTTGATGATGTCAAATGTCCACAGGGACTCGCCTGTCATTGCATTGACTGCGTAGATCTTTGTCGAAGTTGCACTGTCGCCGCCGGTAGAACCGCCGATCAGAACGTTGCCTGCGAGTTGCGGAGAAGAAGTGAAAGCACAGTCGCATTCCCGCGGGTTTGTCAGTTGCAATGACCAGTTTTTCATCCCGGTCTGTTGATCGACGGCAATGAAGCGTCCGTCCACCGTCCCCAGGTAGACCATGCCGTGACCGACCGTCACGCCGCGATTGATCCCCGTCTGCAAGATTTCGTACGCCACACCATCGATGTCCGGCTTATATTCCCAGAGCGTCCTGCCGCCGGCGGCATCCAGTGCGAAGACATTGTTAAACGGGCCGGCGTAGTACACGACGCCATCCACAACCACAGGCGTGGTCTGCAAACCGTTGGTGATGTCTCCAGGCTGGTGGATCCAGGCAACGCGCAACCGCTTCACGTTATCCGTGTTGACCTGGTCCAGCGGACTGTAGCGCCAGGCATTCGAAGTGCGATGATACTGCGGCCAGTTATCCGGGTCCGTGCTGCCCGGGTCGGCCTGTGCAGCGAGCGGTGACGCCTGTGCCAGGCAACACACACACAGGGTTGTGGCAACAATACGGTAAAGAGTGCGTCCCGTTCTCATGATTACCCGCATCTCCATATTCATCCGGAATTTGCCCTGTGTTGACCGGTTACGGTTCAACGTAGGTTTTCAACACGTTCCATGCGTGCCAGCCCTGCAGCAGGGCATCCGGATAACCGCCGCTGGTTTTCTGCAGTTCCTCCGGCGGAAGATACTTCTTCGGCAATGGAAAGGCCTCAACGATGTCTTCATAAGCGACGCCGCTTTGCTGCAACCGGTCCGTTTCCGATATTAACTCGGCCAGGTAGGTTTGAAACTTGAGCATGTGGGCCCTGATCCTGTCTTTCCCGACCAGTACCCCACCGTGACCGGGGATGATCACTTCAATGTCGAGCGTTTCGATTACCCTGGACATGGTCTGCAGGTACTCCTGCGCGTGCCCTTCGATCACCCAGGGAATACCCGACGGGCCAAGTATAAGGTTCCCCGTCCAGGCGATTTTCTCTTCCGGCAGGTAAACGATGCTGTCGCCGGGCCCGCAGCCCATCCCGAAGTAGTGGAACTCGACAACGCGCCCGCCCAGGTCCAGTTCCATGAACTCGTCGAATACCTGGTCCGGCAGCCGCTTGGGCGCAGCGGCATAAACGGCGGGATCATCGACCAGGGCCAGCAGGAACTGTTTCTCGAACTCAAAACGCGAATCAATCAAATCCCTGGTGATCCTGTGGGCAATTATGTGGGTTTCCTCCGGAAAGTAGCCGTTGCCGAAGGTGTGGTCACCATGGTAGTTCGTATTAAAAAGATAGTCGGGCGTGTCACGACCGGTGAGCGATTTCACGTTCGCCAGTATTTTCCTTGCCATATCCTCGTTGATGTGGGCATCGATCACCAGGATACTGTCGTCGCCGATTACGACGCCTGAATTATCGACCGGTTTTTTCGTCGAGATCAATCCGTAAACGCCGGGCGCGAATTCCTGCGGCAGTAATTCGACCCCCGCGGGTCTGATTTTCACACCCTGTATCTGAGGTAAACCTGGCGGGATAATAATCATGTCCCGCTCGGCTGGATGTACCGCTAAAATGTCCGCATCCTGCCCGGCCCGTGCTGCCGGGTTCATAACCAGTGCGGTAAAACACGCGAGAGTTAAAACCAGCTTCATAAGTACACCTCTGTGGCTGTTAATGAATCAAAAAATACCATCCGGTATGATAACCGGCAAATGAATATTTCCGCTTGCAATTTTTTCCATAGCCACTATATTGAACTTATGTATTTAAATCGTTTGCCATTTCCTGTTTCAGCCAGCCTGTCGGCAGTCGCCTCCCTGCGTCTGCTCCTCCTGCCCTGCTAGGGCAGATACACACACATACATCACAACTTTTCTCATTTCTACAGGCAAAATTTATCCTGATTCAGGAGCAGTACCATGACAGACAAGTTAATCATCTTCGATACCACCTTGCGTGACGGTGAGCAAAGTCCCGGCGCGTCCATGACCAGTGGCGAGAAAATGCGCATAGCCAAGGCGCTGGAGAAACTGCAGGTGGACGTGATTGAGGCGGGCTTTCCCATTGCCAGCGGCGGGGATTTCGAGGCCGTCAGGTCGGTGGCGGAAATTATCAGCGACAGCACCGTTTGCGGACTTGCGCGTACCGGTTACGCGGACATAGACGCGGCGGCGGAAGCGCTGAAGCCGGCGCGCTCTGCCCGTATCCATACGTTTATCGCCACCTCGCCCATCCACATGGAACGCAAGTTGCAAATGACGCCGGACGAGGTGGTGGAGTCTGCGGTAAAAGCGGTCAAAAGGGCAAAAAAATATACCGATGACGTAGAATTTTCTCCGGAGGACGCCGGACGATCGGAGCTTGATTTCCTGTGCCGCATCATCGAGGCGGTCATCGCTGCCGGCGCCACGACTGTCAACATCCCCGATACGGTGGGCTACAGCATCCCCACGCAATTCGGGGAAACCATCGGCAGTATCATCGAGCGGGTACCCAATTCCGACAAGGCGGTGTTTTCGGTACATTGCCACAACGACCTGGGTCTTGCCGTGGCCAATTCCCTGGCCGCGGTCATGCACGGCGCCCGCCAGGTGGAATGTACCATCAACGGGCTTGGAGAGCGCGCCGGGAATGCCTCCCTGGAAGAGGTAGTCATGGCGGTGAAGACGCGCAAGGATTATTTCCCGTGCAGCACCGGGCTGGATACCACCGAGATCGTGAACTGCTCAAAGCTGGTGTCGAACGTGACGGGTTTTCCGGTACAGCCGAACAAGGCCGTGGTCGGCGCCAACGCCTTTGCCCACGAGGCCGGCATACACCAGGACGGCGTGATCAAGAGCCGGGAAACCTACGAGATCATGCGCGCCCAGGACGTCGGCTGGTCCACCAACCGCCTGGTGCTGGGCAAGCATTCGGGCCGTAATGCCTTCCGTACCAGGTTAAAGGAAATCGGTTTCGAGTTCTCAAGCGAGGAAGAACTGAACAGTGCGTTCGTCAAGTTCAAGGAACTGGCGGACAAGAAGCACGAGATTTACGATGAGGATCTGCAGGCAATCGTCACGGATAACATGCAGGACGAGGAAGAAATGATCAAGCTGCTGTCGCTGAAGGTGGTAACGGAAACAGGTGAGACACCCATGGCGGAACTGACCCTGTCCATAGACGGGGAGGAAACCCCGGGCAGGTCCGCAGGAGACGGGCCCGTGGATGCGGTATTCAAGGCCATAGAGACCGTGGTATCCAGCGGTTGTGAGTTGCAGTTGTTCTCCGTCAACAATATCACCGACGGGACCGATTCGCAGGGAGAAGTGACGGTGCGCGTGAACAAGGACGGCCATGTCATAAACGGCCGGGGGTCGGATACGGATATCGTCGCGGCTTCGGCAAAGGCGTATATCAATGCGATAAACCGGGCCTATTCCATCAGCAGCAAAATTCATCCCCAGGTATGAGGCTGTCACCCCGGCAACACCATTACCTGCAGGCCCTGGGTATAGACGTATACAAGATCCGCAACACGGAACACACCGGACCGGGCCGACAGGGGACAGATTTGAAATCTGTCCCCGCCAGTACACCGGCTGCCGGTGTGATTGAGCAGGACAATGCCGTCAGGGCAGGCGGAATAGCCCCGCAATCGGAAAACGGTGACGTGGCCGGCTGGGAAGAATTACAGCGCAAAGTGGCCGGATGCCGGCTGTGCGGCTTGCACGAGGGCAGGACACAGACGGTTTTCGGGGTGGGCGATGTGAACGCCGACTGGATGCTGATCGGCGAGGCGCCCGGGGCAGAAGAGGACCGGCGCGGAGAGCCCTTTGTCGGCCGGGCCGGCAAGCTGCTGGATGCCATGCTGCAGGCGGCCGGATTAGCCCGGGAACAGGTGTTTATCGCCAACATCCTGAAATGCCGCCCACCCAGTAACCGGGACCCCAGGCCCGAGGAGGTCGTGGCCTGTTCGAACTACCTGGAACAACAGATAAACACGGTTAAACCGAAGATTATCCTGGCCCTTGGCCGGGTTGCCGCGCAGAACCTGCTCAAGACCGAAACCCCAATCGGGAAAATGCGCGGCAAGCGCTACCACTACGGTGATCCTCCCGTTCCGGTCGTGGTAACATATCATCCTGCATACCTGTTACGTTCGCCGCGGGAGAAAAAGAAGTCCTGGCAGGATTTGCAGTTGGCAATGACAATATCTGAAGAGCAATCATGAATGCCGTGCTGAAAGAATCCCGGTTGAACCTGCGCCCGATGCTGGAAACCGATATAGCTGACATATTGCAGATTGAATGTGCGGCGTATGCGTTCCCATGGAGCAGGAACATCTTCAGGGGCTGTTTGCGGGATGATTATTGCTGCCGGGTGGTGGAAGTGGATGGAGAGATAGCCGGTTATGCGATCATGTCCATGGGTAAGGACGAGGCGCACCTGCTGAATCTATGCGTGGATCCCGACCGTCACGGGATGGGCCTGGGCGATCAATTGTTGACGTTTGTGCTCGATTTTGCGCGCAAACACAAAGCCGTGAGCACGTTCCTGGAGGTGCGGCCGTCCAATATGGCCGCGCGCAGGTTTTATGAGAGGCGCGGTTTCGTGGAAGTAGGGATGCGGACAAATTACTATCCTGCACAGTTCGGGCGGGAGGATGCCATCATAATGGCCCGGGAAACGGTGTGAGACCGTGTCTGCCATAACATCAGACAGGGCCGGCGATCACCCCACTATCGACTCCAGTGTCGGCAAAACCCCCCTGGTCAGACTTCAGCGACTGCCCGGCGAAACCAGCAATACCATCCTGGCAAAAATGGAAGGGAACAACCCCGCAGGGTCGGTCAAGGACCGGCCCGCGTTAAGTATGATCCAGCGCGCTGAAGCGCGCGGTGATATCAAGCCCGGCGACGTGTTAATCGAGGCAACCAGCGGCAACACGGGAATCGCATTGGCGATGGTTGCTGCCATCCGCGGCTACAGGATGGTCCTGATCATGCCTGACAACCTGAGCGGTGAACGCCGCCGCACCATGCGCGCGTTCGGCGCGGAACTCATACTGGTAACCAGGGAAGAAGGCATGGAGGGCGCCCGCGACCTGGCTGAGAAAATGGAAAGTGAAGGGAAGGGGAGGATACTGGACCAGTTCGCCAACCCGGACAACCCCCTGGCGCACTACGAAGGCACCGGCCCGGAAATCTGGCGCGACACGCAAGGCGGCGTGACCCATTTTGTCAGCGCCATGGGCACCACCGGAACGATTATGGGTGTATCGAGATACTTAAAGGAAAAAAATGACCAGGTGCAAATCGTCGGTGTGCAACCTGCCGGCGATGAGAATATCCCCGGGATCCGGCGCTGGCCGAAAGAGTACCTGCCCAGGATCTTTCAGAGGGAACGGGTCGATCGGATAATCGACGTGACGCCGGAAGAGGCGGAGGATATGACCCGGCAACTGGCGGATGAGGAGGGGATTTTCGCGGGCATTTCCTCGGGCGGCGCCGTTTCCGCCGCATTACGATTATCGGCCGAAATAGAAAACGCCGTCATCGTAGTGATCATCTGCGATCGCGGAGACCGTTACCTGTCCTCGGACGTCTTCCGCGATTGATATTTGGGATATTTGGGGTCAGTGTAAAAACTCACAACTGGTGTAATTATCCGTGGCAGTCCAAATAAGAGTTTTTACACTGACCCCAAATATCCATCAACACCATGAACATCCTCGTATTTGACATCGAAACCATCCCGGACCTTGCGAGCGGCCGGCGTTTGTACAACCTGGATGGCCTGCCCGACAGGGACACCGCGGAAGTCATGTTCAAAAACCGCCGCCAGGAGACGGATAGCGCCTCTGATTTTCTGCGACTGCACCTGCACCGGGTCGTGGCAATCTCGGTCGTGCTGGCGACCCGGGACAGTGTCAGTGTGTGGTCTCTGGGCACGCCCGAATCCGGCGAAGCAGAACTGGTCCAGCGGTTTTTTGACGGCATAGAAAAATATACGCCGACTCTGGTTTCCTGGAACGGGCGCGGTTTCGATCTCCCGGTACTGCATTACCGGGCACTGCTGCACGGTATCCAGGCGCCGAGGTACTGGGATACCGGTGACGATGACTCGAATTTTCGCTGGAACAATTACATCAACCGTTTTCACCAGCGCCATACGGACCTCATGGATGTACTGGCGGGTTATGAATTCCGCGGCGCCGCGCCGCTGGATGAAATTGCCTCGATGCTGGGTTTCCCCGGCAAAATGGGGATGGGTGGAGACAAGGTATGGGATTGTTACCTTGCGGGTGAAATCGAGGCGATACGCGATTATTGTGAGACCGATGTCCTGAATACCTACCTGGTCTACCTGCGCTACCTGCTTATCAGCGGGCGCAGGTCCGAGCAGGCATACCAGGCGGAATGTGAGCGCCTGAAACAACTGCTCAAGGATGAAAACAAGCCGCATCTGGCAGAGTTTCTTGACGCCTGGGAGGGGGGGAATTAGGAATTAGGAATGGGGAGCGGGGAATTTTTCAATAGCGGGGGTTTCTTTCCCAGTTGTAGCTGGTTTTGACGATGAATTCCAGGTCGTCGTAACGGGGTTGCCAGCCCAGCGTTTCCCTGGCCGAACTGCCGTCCGCGACCAGTTGCGGAGGGTCGCCCGGCCTGCGCCCTGTTTCCGTTACGGGTATGGGGTCGCCATGTACGCGTTCAACTGCCTGTACGACCTCGCGCACACTGTAACCGTGTCCATAGCCGCAGTTAAGGGTAATGGAAGGTCCACCTGCTTCCAGGTACTTCAGGGTCAGGACATGCGCGGCAGCCAGGTCGCTGACATGGATATAGTCCCTGACACCGGTACCGTCCGCCGTCGGATAGTCCGTGCCGTAAATATGCAACCGCTCGCGTTTTCCCAGGGCGGCCTCACAGGCAACCTTGATCAACAGGGTGCAACCAGGCGTCGACTGCCCGATGCGCCCTTCCGGGTCGGCTCCCGCCACGTTGAAATAACGCAGTGCCGCATAGTTCAGCGGCGTCACCCGGGATAAATCACTGAGCATGATCTCGGTCATGAGTTTGGACATCCCGTAAGGGTTTACCGGTTCAGTCGGGGTTTCAAGTGTAACCCGGCCTGAATCCGGGATGCCGTAAACCGCAGCCGTGGAAGAAAAGACAAAGTGCCTGATACCGCAATCCGCGCAGGCTTCCATCAGGTTGCGCGACTTCACGGTATTGTTCTCGTAATACATCAGTGGTTCCGCGACGGATTCCGGCACGATGGTGGACCCGGCGAAATGCAATACCGAGCCTATGCGGTGCTCGTTCAGCAATGCGCTGACGAGTCCCTTGTCACCTGCATCTCCCTGTACCAGTTCGCAATCACTGACGGCCTGCGGAAAGCCCCTGGACAGGTCGTCCAGGACGATAACCCCGTAACCTTCCTTGACCAGGTCCAGGGCAACATGGCTGCCGATGTAGCCGGCGCCGCCTGTCAACAACACTGTATTATCACCCATGGTTTGCTGTTCCTTCACTCGAACAGGTTTACCTCGCAACCTTCAGAGACGAGGTCAAACAACTCGACCACATCACTGTTGCGCATACGGATACAACCGGCTGAACCGGGCACACCCATCTGCACGTCATCGGGCGCCCCATGTATGTAAATGTAGCGGCGGTAGGTGTCTACCGTACCACTCTTGTTGATACCGGGTTCTTCCCCCTGCAACCAGATGATGCGGGTCAGTATCCAGTCGCGGTCAGGGAATTGCAGGCGCAGGTCCGCATCGTAAATTTCGCCTGTGGGCCGTCTGCCCACGAACACCGTGTTGGGCGCGTGCCCTGCGCCGATCATCTCCGCTATGCTGTGCCTGCCCCGGGGAGTGCAACCACTGTCAAGCATTTCACCACTGCCGTTCTTTCCGGTCGAAACGGGGTATTCGCGCATAACACCATCAGTCCCCTGCTTACCCTGTGCAGAAGCGGGACCAAGCAGTTGCAGGACCTGCCTGGTCAAATCGACGTTGATCTTGTAGTCATCGGGTCCCATCGATTTTGTACCTTACTCAAACAAGGCAATGGATTCAACATGGGAAGTGTGGGGGAACATATCCATTACCCCGGCGGCCTTCAGGCTTAAGTTTCCCTGTTGTACCAGGATTCCCGCATCCCGGGCCAGGGTTGCAGGATTGCAGGATACATACACCAGCTTGGTCACGCGATGCAGATCCAGTTGCTCGATAATCTCGCGGGCGCCGCTGCGCGGGGGGTCAAGCA
Source organism: Gammaproteobacteria bacterium (assembly GCA_965208655.1). Taxonomy (GTDB): domain Bacteria; phylum Pseudomonadota; class Gammaproteobacteria; order Eutrophobiales; family Eutrophobiaceae; genus JAAXHV01. Next base: position 172,231 of record CBDBPJ010000005.1, on the reverse strand, counting down.
AGACCTTGTTGTAATCCCATGCTGCTGACTGGTCACCCGCATCCGTTCCCGACAAGTCGCATACGCTGAAACTGACATTGGTCAGACCGTTTAACAGCGCATTATCCGCTGCGCGGCGGACCAGTTCTGCCGACCCTTCAACTCCGGTTGCGTGGTTTGCATACCTGGCGATGGGAAGGGTAAAGTTGCCCAGGCCGCAGAACAGGTCCAGGACCGAGTCGGTGGCACACGGGTCCAGTAATGAAATGACCTGGTCAACCAGCAGGGGGTTCAGATCGAAATTGACCTGGGTAAAATCAACGGGGGAAAATTCTATCTTGATGCCGTGCTTGTCCAGCCGGTAATACAGGTTCTGCTCTTGCCGGCCGGACAGACGCTGTACGCTGTCCAACCCGCCGGGTTGCAGGTAAAACCGGACCGGATGCGTTTCCTCGTATTCAGCCAGTACGCGCTTGTCGTTCTCGCTCAAAGGGGCCAGGTGCCGGATAACGATGGCGGTAGCCGTATCGCTTGCCGCCACCTCCAACTGGGGTATCTGCCGGAAAACAGACAGTGTGCCGATCAGTGCCTTGAGTTGGTCCAAATCTTCCCCGGGGGACGGATGCAGGACCTTACAGGAATCTATATCGGCAATATACCTGCCGTTCTTTTCCCTGAATCCCACCAGCACTTTTTCCTTGCCGGCTACGTATTTCACACCCATTCTTGCTTTGCGCCGGTAACCCCAGCGTGATGCGGACAGCGGTGGGAGCACCCGTTCAGGTTCCAGCCCGCCTATATGCTGCAACTGTTCCAGTAATACCGCCTGCTTATGTGTTATCTGCTCTTCGGGTCCCATGTGCATCAGGCTGCATCCGCCGCAGTTGCCATAATAACTGCACCGGGGTTCAACCCGCATCTCCGATGCCTCGACTATTTCGACCGCCCGTCCTTCGTCGAACTGCCCGCGCCTGCGGCTATACTGGAACCGGACCTGCTCACCCGGCAGCGCGCCGTCTATGAATACCGTTTTGCCGTTGATGCGGGCGATGCCTCTGCCTTCATGGGAGAGAGATTCGATTACGGCTGATAACGGTTCTGCAGGGGTTTTTTTTTGCCGGCGGGACATCGGAGGAATTATATCAGCCACGCCTGGAGTCTCACAGGCACACCGTGAAAAGATTATAATTGTGAAATAGAGCGGCAAAACGAATGATTTTGAATCAGGACAATGAAAGCAAGCGCGACAAAAGCCTGAGCGCGCGTACCCTCAGCGGGCTTGGGTGGTCTTACTTGGCTACCTTCGTCAAGGCATTCCTGTCATTACTGGTGCTGGTGATCCTCGCCCGGTTGCTCACGCCGGTTGACTTCGGTCTGCTTGGCATTGCCTGGATTTTTATCATGATGGGAAACAGGTTCGGCCAGGCGTTTGTCGGGCCGGCAATCATCCAGCGGCCTGAGTTGACCGACACTCACATTCAAGTCGGTTTTACCCTGTCAGTGCTCATCGGCATTGCCATAGCAGCGATGATCTGGTTGCTGGCCCCGTTCATCGGCGATTTCTTTCGTGAACCCACCGCATCACAGGTTCTCCAGGTGTTATCAGCGATATTCGTCATTAACGGAATCGGGAGCGTACCTGCCCACTTGCTGCGGCGCGACCTGCGTTTCAGGGAATTGATGGTAGCCAACATTCTTGCGTACAGTGTCGGCTACGGCTTTACGGCTGTAGTACTTGCTTTCCAGGGTTACGGTGTATGGTCTCTTGTCTGGGGAGAGATCATGCACAAAGTGGTCCATACGATTATGGTAATCCGTTATACACGCGTGCCTCTTCATCCCCGCTGGGCGCTCCCGGAGGCAATGGACCTCCTGTCCCGCGGCGCCGGATTTTCGCTAACCCGGTCATTTGAATTCATCGCCCGGCAGGGCGGCTATTTTGTCGTCGGGCGTTGGCTGGGCGCCGCATCACTTGGTTATTTCACGCGCGCCGACAAGTTGATTATGTTGCCGAGGAACTACGTCAGCCAGAGTTTGTTCCACGTGCTTTTTCCGGCCATGGCGCAGCGGCAGCAGGGAACGGAGCGTCTGGCAACCATTTACCTGCACGGTTCTGAGGTATTATCCCTGGTGGCTTTACCGGTAAGCGCCATGCTGTTTGTGTGCGCTCCTGAGATTGTCTCGGTGATCCTGGGAGGACAGTGGGCCCCGGTAGTTGTCCTTCTGCAGATCCTGGCGTTTGCCGTCCTGTTCCAGATGTGCGATATCCTGAATTTCGCGGTTATCGGCGCGGTAGGCGCGGTGTATCGCCAGGCCTGGCGGCAAGGGATACACGCATTTCTTGTTGTCGGCGGCGCCTGGTATGCGAGCCGATGGGGCCTGGAGGCCGTGGTGATTGTCATAGTCGGCGCCCAGGTTCTCGCTTACCTGTTGTTAACGCAGTTGACGGTTTCACTCCTGAGTATGCGCTGGCGCCACCTGCTACGCTGTTGTCTGCCGGCATTATGGGTTGGTGCCTGGGCCGCCGTGGCGCTGTGGCTGACGGCCGGACAGGTTAGGGCTATGGAGTTGCCGGCAGGACCGGCGCTGGTTCTTGAGCTGCTTGTCTGGTTCGCGGCGCTGCTCGCGGCGCTGTATTACGCGCCGTCTTATGCCCGCCCTGTCTCCCTCAAGTGGGCGCTGACCAATATTCCCTTTGAGGTACTGGGCGCGCCGGGGAGTTATATGAGAAAGGGATGCAAATGGCTGTCGCGGGAACGGGAGGATTGTTGACATCAACCCCGGAACAGTCATACTTTGCATATCATTCTTAGATGTGCGGAAGGCCCTTGTAGTTGATTGATCCGGTAAAGAAAGCGTGAACGAAAGCATTGGCGTGCGTGACGGATATAAACGCGCCTTCGACCTGGCCGTTATAATTATCGCTTATATTTTGCTGCTTCCCCTGTGGCTGATAGTCTGGATTTTTGTGTCTCTGGCCATCTGGCTGGAGGATCGCGGCCCGGTTTTCTATGCGCAGGAACGGGTCGGCCGCCGAGGGAAGCATTTCAGGGTCCTCAAGTTCCGCACCATGATCCAGGATGCGGAGAGTCTGACGGGACAGGTCCTTGCCGCAGAAGACGATCCTCGTCTGACCCGGGTTGGGAAAATATTGCGTAAGTTCCACCTTGACGAGATACCGCAGGTCATCAATATCGTGAAGGGCGAGATGAGCCTGGTGGGGCCGCGGCCTGAGCGCCCGGCCCTGGCCGAACAGTTCAGCCGCGAAGTGCCCGGTTTCTCCGAGCGCCTCAGGGTCAGGCCGGGCATTGCCGGGCTTGCCCAGGTGCGCGGCAGTTACTGGACGGATCCGGGTTACAAACTGAAATACGACAACCTCTACATTGAAACCATGAGTCCCTGGCTGGACTGCAAGCTGCTTGTTCTTGCCGTCTGGGTTGCCATCAAGCGTGTATTTTATGGTCCGGACGCTTCCGTGGCGGATAATGGGGCTGAGATTGACCAGACTCAATGAAGAGGTAGGCGTAGAGGAAGGCACTTGGCGATTGAGCAGAACCAGGATCAGCAGGTCACCGTTTCCATTATCATCCTGACCTGGAATTCCGAGCAACAGATCGGCGCCTGTTTAGCGTCTCTTGACCGGGGGCTGAGCGAATTTCCCTCCGAAGTTATTGTTATTGATAACGGTTCACAGGATCAGACCTGCGCCGTAATCAGGGAAGTTCTGCCTGACGCGCAGTTGCTGTGCAATCCTGAAAATCGAGGCGTTGCCCCGGCCCGCAACCAGGGCATCCGACTTGCCCAGGGCAAATATGTGCTTATCCTGGATGACGATACGGTTGTGCAACCGGGAGCACTGGAAATTCTCATTCGTTATATGGAGGATCGTCCGGAGGTAGGTTTATGCGGTCCCAAGCTGACTGGCGCCGACGGGAAGTTGCAGTTATCGTGCCGGCGCTTTCCCACCCTGATCGATAAGCTGGCCCGACGTCTGCCTGCAATCCTGGGTCAAGAGATAGCCCGAAAAGCGGAAATGGCGGACTGGGACCACCGGACAATCCGCGAGGTGGATTACGTGATCGGCGCCTGCCAGGTCATTCGCCGTCGCGCTTTACAGGAAGTGGGCCTGCTTGACGAACGCATTTTTTACGGTCCGGAGGACGTGGATATGTGCCTGCGCATGCAACAGGCCGGTTGGCGGGTGGTGTATAACCCGAAAGCAGTTATTGTGCATAAGGAACGCAGGATGACCCGTTTACTCGCATCCGGTCTGGTGTGGAAACACATTTACGGACTCGGCTATTATTTCTGGAAACACGGTTATTTGCTGTCCCGCAAAAGGTTGTATGCGCAGCTTGCCCAAACCAGACCGTTCAGGCAGGCTTGAAGTATCGTCAAGCTCCGTGTGATGTTTCAGGATACCAGGAAAATGTTAAATGTGCTTCACGTTACCCCGAGCATGTCACCCACATGGGGAGGACCGACAGTTGCAGTGTCAGAACTGACGTCGGAGCTTGCTCGACAAGGTGTAAATTGCGAGATTGTAACGACCCGAGGATACAGGGTGGGCATTAACCAAATATCGCCTCCTGGTGTGCCGATATACAGTTTTGATACAGAATTTCCGGCACGGTTTTGGACCGCTTATTCACCGGAGTTGTCTCGATTTATAAACGAAAACGCGGACAGATTCGACCTCATTCATATCCATCAAGTATGGCATTACCCCGTATATGCGGCCTTTCGCTCAGCCAGGAAAAATAAGCTTCCTTGTGTGCTGACCATTCATGGTGAACTCAGTGACTGGGGACTCAGGCAGAAAGCACTGAAGAAACGACTATACAGGCTGTGTTTGTTGGACAGGATGTTGAACGGTGCCGGAGCAATCCATGCAATTACCGATGCTGAAAAAGAGCAGGTTCAAAAGCTGGGATTTGAAACTCCTGTTGTGGTAACTCCGAATGGCGTTGAACAGTCCAGATTTGAGGCCCTGCCGTCTCCGCAAAGGTTGATACGACGCTTTCCGAAGTTAAAAGGGAAACGCGTTATCCTTTTTTTGGGCCGATTACATCCAAAGAAGGGCCTGGACATACTGGCGCGAAGTTTTTCAACCGTCGCAAGGCATTTTGAGGACGCCGTCTTATTGATAGTCGGCCCTGATAAATTTGGCACCAGGGAGAATATGGAGGCAATATTGCGTTCAAAAGGTTTGCTGGATAGAACTCTGTTTACCGGGTTGCTGACCGGTGAAGACAAGCTGGCAGCAATGAGCTGTGCCGATCTTTTCGTGCTGCCGTCACATTCAGACGTGTTGGGGATTGCCGTTCTGGAAGCGATGGCGGCACGGCTGCCTGTAATCATAACCAAAGGATGTGAGTTTCCGGAAGTCTCTGAACACGGCGCGGGTCTTGTAGTCGAAACTGGCGAGAAGCCAATTGCTGAGGCCATAACCATGCTCCTCTCTGATGCTGACATGCGCGAGCACATGGGACAGCAGGGGCGAAAACTGGTTACCGAACGCTATACTTGGCAGGTCGCCGCAGCTACGATGGCCAACATTTATAAGACGCTTGTAGCTGGTGGAGTTTGCCAGGAGTGATTGTGATTTTAACACTAAACCGTAAAACATTGAGCCACGTTAATCCAGTCGATTTCCTCATTGTTGGCGCAGCAAAATCAGGAACAACGACGCTATTCGATACTCTTAGTAGGCAGCCTCGGATTTTTATTCCTCCGGGTAAAGAGTGCCGTTATTTTTCTTGCATGACCGGTAATTACGTGGGACCCGGAATGATAGCTGCAAATATGTACACTAAATCCCTCGAGGAGTATCAAGCGCTATTTAAAAAAGCCAAACCGGGTCAGCTCTGTGGGGATATTTCACCTGATTACCTCTACTATTACCAGAATGCCGTCCCTAAAATTCTTGAGGAAAAGAATGCTCAAATCCCGATTATTATAGTGTTGCGTAATCCCATAGACCGGGCTTATTCACATTACCTTAATCATGTACGCAATAGAAGGGAGAAATTGAGTTTTGAAGATGCTCTGAATGCAGAAGAAGAACGTCGTGCAGCAAATTGGTCTTGGGGGTGGTTCTACATAGCGGGCGGATTGTATGCCGAACAGGTCAAGGCATATATGGACAATTTTGAGCGAGTTTTGGTGCTGTTGTTTGAAGAAGATATCGTGACGGGCCAGGCAACTAATAAGATATTGGATTTTTTAAATCTCGAGTCTGCCTCGCAAAGTCTGAGTAACGTACACGCTAATCGTTCAGGTTATCCAAAAAATCGATTATTGCATCGAGTGACTATGCGAGTTTTGATGGATGAACTGATAGTCAGAAAAGTCAAGAATGTGATCAAAATGACTCCTTTATACCCTGGAGCAAAGCGGATTTACAGAAAAATACGGGAAATAAATTTGAAAAAAGTAGACATGGCCCCTCAGACGAGACAGATGCTTAAGGAGAAATTTCAGGACGATGTCGCACTGCTGGCAGAGTACTCCGGGCTCCCCATTCGGAAATTCTGGACGGATTTTCAGTAACACATCCTGGTTATCCTGATACAAGGTTATCAGCCTCAGTCTTCGAGATTGCCCCAAAGGCAGGGATTACAAAGGTCTCGATGAAGTTCCTGGAAAACTGCTTCGCCTTCAGTTGTTATTGACAACGATCGGCAGGCGGACTACTCTCTGTTCCTGACCGAAACGAAAAAGGAGAACGCCCTTATGGAAAACGAACCGCATACACATCCCGCGACGCCCGAAGAGATTTGGGCCATCCTGCGATCTGTTTCCGAGAAACAGGAAAAATCATCCGAGAAATTCGACAAGCTGATAGCGGAAGCCGACCGGCGGCAGAAACAAATCGATCGGCAACTGGAGGAAACCCGGCGGCAGATGCAGGACACCGACCGGCGCCTGAAGAAAACGGACGAGTTGTTTAACAGTCAATGGGGCAAGCTGGTGGAGAGCCTGGTAGAGGGGGACCTGGTTGCTCTGTTGCAGGCGCAAGGCATAGAGGTGGAGTCTACGCATCCCCGGGTGAGCGGTCGCCGCAAAGGCGAGCACTATGAGTTTGACATCCTGGCCATTAACGGGGAGGAAGTGGTCGTGGTGGAAGTGAAGACCACGTTACGGTCTGAGGACGTGACGCATTTTCTGGGGAAGTTGGCCAGATTCACGGAGTATGAGCCGGTATGGAAAGGTAAGAATATCTTCGGTGCGGTGGCCTACCTGAAGACGGATGCATCCGTGCAGGCGTATGCGGAGCGGCAGGGTTTGTTCGTTATCCGGGCCACCGGGAACAGCGCCAGCATCATCAACCGGACGGATTTCCGGCCCAGGGTGTTCCGCTGACAGGCAACTCTGCGCATATTGGAAGGTGTTCGCTCCGGTTGCTACCTGAGTGCAATGTAGCGTGACCAGATTGAGCCAAGGTAATCCAGTCGATTTTCTCGTTGTCGGCGCCGCGAAATCAGGAACAGCGACGCTGTTTGAGACTCTCAGCAGGCACCCGGGGATTTTTATTCCGCAACGCAAAGAGTGCCGCTATTTTTCCTGTATGCCCGCTGATTTCTCCGGGCCCGGGACAATATCTCCGAATTATATAATTCAATCTCTGGAAGAGTATAGGGTTCTGTTTAATAAGGCTGGACCAGGGCAGTTGCGTGGCGATGTTTCACCTGATTACCTGTATTATCACAAGAATGCCGTTCCCAAAATTCTTAACGAGACAGATACTCATGTTCCGATTATCGTCGTTTTGCGTAATCCCATAGATCGGGCCTATTCCAATTACCTGCACCACGTGCGCGAAAGATGGGAAAATTTGAGTTTTGAGGACGCCCTTGATGCGGAGGGTGAACGTCGTTCAGCAAATTGGACTTGGGGTTGGGGTTACGTAGATGTCGGGTTATACGCCGAACAGGTCAAGGCGTACATGGACAATTTTGAACGAGTATTGCTCCTCCTGTTTGAAGAAGACATCATAACGGGCCAGGCAACGGGTAAGGTGTTGAAATTCCTGAACCTGGACCCTTTCCCGAAAGACCTGGGCAAAGTACATGTAAATGTTTCAGGATATCCGCAAAATCGCGTCTTGCACCGACTGATGACGGATGAACTGATTGTCAGAAAAATCAAGAACATGGTCAAGGCAACGCCGTTGTATGCCCGTTCGAAGCGGGTTTATCGGAAGGTGATGGAGGGGAATTTGAGGAAGGAGGCGATGGCTCTGGAGACGCGGCGGATGCTTAAGGAGAAGTTTCGGGACGATGTCGCGCTGCTGGTGGAGTACACAGGACTCCCTATCCGAAAATTCTGGAAGGATTTTCAATAGTGAGCCTCACCCGGGAACTAGACACCCGTAAATTCGAGTTTCCCGGCTTGTTGATATCGTCGGTAGAACTCCTCCGGCGTCAAGTCATCTAGCGATGAATGGGGTCGATACTGATTATACTCCATTCGCCACGATTCAATTTTCTCTTTCGCATCATCCAGGGACAGGAACCAGTTCGTGTTCAAACATTCATCCCGGAAACTGCCGTTGAACGGTCCAGGTTGGCAAACGCCAGATCATCCTGAAACGAACCACTCCCCGCAATATGGCTACTGCAGGGAGAAGCAGCGGGCTGGTGATCCAGGCTTTGCGCCACCTGGGCCCGGAAAACGTCGATGAGCAAATCATTGCGCAGCTTGACCGTCGTCTTGATGATAATGCTCGCAGACAACTGATAAATGATTTTCGGTACGCCCCGGCCTGGGTCGCCGAAATAATCCGCTGGCTGGCTGGCCAGGAACAGGCGGCATAAAAGAATTTATCGATAGCGCAATAATCCCGCCCTATTACAGCAAAACGTTCAAGCGGCTATAGGTTTTGCCTTCTCTATTCGAGACCGACGTTTTGTCGTATTAAGCGCCTTCCAGATTTCATTGCGTTGCTGCAGGTTTAACCAGAATTCAGCAGAGTTGCCGAAAACCGTGGCAAGCATCAATGCGGTATCCGCCGTAATGGCGCGACGATTGGTACACAGTTCGTTGACGGTTTTTCGACTCACACCCATCGCTTCCGCCAGTTGTCCCTGTGTCAATCCCATGGGCACGAGGAATTCCTCGGTAATCATCTCACCGACACTGACAGGTTGCCGTTTTGTGATATTCATAGTCTGCTTCACCGATATTCGTGATTGTCCAGATACACACCCTGCGCTTCGCCATGTTCACCAGACCATGCAAACACCAACCGCCATTGTTTATTGATGCGGATGGAATGTTTACCTGCCAGTTTTCCCTTCAGCTTTTCAAAATGGTTGCTCGGTGGTGACCGCAAGTCAAGATCACAGGTTGCATCATCGATTAACTGCAATTTTCGGAACAACCTATCTTCGATCTCAGCGGGCACTTTCTTACCCGCTTTATCCTTCAGGTAAAAATCCCGCAGCCACCGGTCCCGAAAACTCTGGATCAAAAGTAATCTCCTTTAATTTGAAACATTGTAACGTACCTGGTTACTATTCGCAAGAGCATGCACATTGTTGGAATTGCCCGGAAGCCGACATACAAGCATGTTGTTGTTGACAACGATCGGCAGGGTTTGTTCGTCATCCGGGCCACCAGGAACAGCGCCGGCATCATTAACCGGACAGACTTCCGGCCCAGGGTGTTCCGCTGACAGGCAACTCTGCGCATATTGGAAGGTGTTCGCTCCATACTGCCCGGCCGTTGAAACCAGTCTGCCTGTAAACCTCCGTCAGGCTGTCAGCTTTCTCAGTGTTGATCCTTCGCACGGCTTCCCCAAAAGCAACTTACCGGAAGGGCGTATCTCCTCTCACCAAACGTCAGTTTCTTATCGCCAAGGTAAAATACAATGGAGGTAATATTCCGACGTTTGCCTGGCCCGGTATTGCGGAACCAGTTCAAGTGCCTGAAGTCCTCCGTGCTCACTGACGAGGACGCTTTTACTTCAATTGCCACCAGGTGGTTGGCGCTTTCAGCGAGTATATCAATTTCACGTCCTCTCTGATCGCGCCAGTGATAGAAGCGAAAAGTGTTTTCCTGGAAGGGCGCCGAGCGTATCAACTCCGACAGAACAAAGCTCTCGACCAGGCCGCCGAGTGCGGACGGGTTGGCATCGGCGTTGAAAGAATCCGGTCTCAGGTTGCGTAGTGCCGCAGCAATGCCCGTATCCACAAAATGATTTTTTGAGTTCTTGATTTCGCGCCGGCTTTCGCCGGACGTCCAGGCTCCGAGTCTGGTGACAACTGAGAGTTTCAGTAGAACATCAAGATACTGTTCCGTGGTTTTCCTCTGTACGCCGACCAGTTCGCATAACTCTGCAATGTTGAGCTCCGTACCGGTGCGAACGGCCAGTTGATCGATCATACGACGCAGTGCATCAGTCTTGCGTACGCGCAGGATATCTGCAATATCTCTGTCAACCACGGCATCCACGTAATTTCGATATGCAGCCTGCCTGGGAGCCAGCGGGTAACCCTTGATTTCCGGATATCCACCGCGCAGCACGAGATCGATATAGCCGGCGCGCGTCAATGGCTCTGCCGGGGGTAAACTCTTTAAAACAAGGGAGTTTGAGACAGCCCAATCCAGCAGTCTGCACGGCGGCTGAGATTTCGTTTCAGCGATTGTCAAAGGCCAGAGCTTCAGGGTCATCACGCGCCCGGCCAGCGAGTCCATTATGTTTGCTGACGTAAACAAGTTGGATGACCCGGTCAGGATAAACTGACCCTTGCGCCTGTTGACATCGACAATCATCTTAATCGCCAGCGCCAGCTTCTTTGAACGTTGCGCTTCATCAATGATGAGAGGCGCATCGGCAAGATCATCCAGCAAGCTTTCGAGTTGCCCTGACGGGTCGTCCTCTATGGCATTGAGCGTATTCTGGTCATCCAGCGTGATAAACTTGCCCATATTCAGAATATCTCTGACAAGCGTTGTTTTTCCTGCTTGTCTGGGGCCGATAATGTTCACCACACGGGAGTAAGTGAGCGCTTCCAGTAGCCTGGCACTCAGGTGACGAGGAAGAATGGAATTGTCATTCAGCATTCAGGGACAGCTCTTTATGGTGAAATTGGTATTATTGAATATGGTGGAAATGGTACTATACTATTGGTGAAAGTGTCAATAGAGCCTTTTGGTACGCTGAATTGTCATTGATGAAGCAGTGATACAATCGGAAAAAGCAAAATGTCTTTAGGACCGATAATGCTCGACCTGCGCGGCATTGAGTTGCAGGCGGATGAACGGGAAATGCTGTTACACCCGCTGGTGGGCGGGGTTATCCTGTTTGCGCGCAATTACCGGGACCCGGAGACGTTGATTGCGCTTACGTCTCAAATCCACGCGCTGCGCAAACCCGGCTTGTTGATCGCCGTAGACCATGAAGGGGGACAGGTACAGCGTTTCCACCAGGGCTTCACCCGCTTGCCCCCGGGCCGTTGTTTCGGCGAACTCTACGAACAGGACGCGCACAGGGCATTGACGCTGGTGGAACAGACCGGCTGGTTGTTGGCCAGTGAACTGCTGGCCGTGGGTGTCGATCTCAGTTTTACCCCGGTGCTCGACCTTAATTCCGGTGTCAGTTCCTTCCTGGGGAACCGTGTCTACCACCGTTCCCCGGAAGTTGTGTCGAGCCTGGGGCAACGCCTGGTGCAAGGGATGCGTGGCGCCGGCATGACGGCGGTTGGAAAACACTTTCCGGGACACGGAAACGTGAAAGGGGATTCCCACCATGAAGTACCGGTGGATGACCGAAGTTACGGAGCGATATACATGGCGGATATGTTGCCGTTTGAACGACTGATAAATGCCGGCCTGGCAGCTATCATGCCGGCCCATGTGATTTACTCGCAGGTGGATGATAAGCCTGCCGGTTTCTCGCAACGCTGGCTGAAGCAGGTCTTGCGCGGCAGGCTGAATTTCCAGGGCGTTATTTTCAGCGACGATATCAGCATGGCCGGGGCCGAGGTGGCCGGGACTTATGCGGAACGGGCGTACTGCGCCCTGGATGCGGGTTGTGACATGGTGCTGGTATGCAATAACCAGGCAGCTGCCGGCGCGTTGCTGGATGAGTTGAAGATAAATACCGAGCCGGCATCGCGACTGAGGTTGATACGCATGCATGGCGCAACATCCGGTCTGTCCTATGACGATTTACGCGTTGACGAGAGGCGCTTGAGGGTCGCTGACGAGGTGTCCGGGCTGGACGTTGCGCCGGAACTGGAACTGGATGATGACAACATTGTGTCGTAGCATTACTGCGATCATTCCGTTGCTGTTCTGGACTGGCGTCGTCCTGCCGGCGGAACTTGCCTGCCGCCCGTTGCAGATCAGTGAAATTCCCTATCCCGGCCCGGACGAATTCGGGCAGGGCCTGTTATGGAAGGTCTCCAGGGAAGGTCTGCCGCCAAGTTATGTGTTCGGTACAATCCACGTTGTCGAGCGTCACGTCAGCGAACAACTGGACAAGGTCAGGGCCGTGTTGGCGGCAAGCGAGGTATTTGTCATGGAAGCGGTCCCCGGGCCGGATGATATCGCCCTGATGCGGCGCATGATGTTCTTCGATGACGGCACCAGGCTGCAGGACGTCATTTCAGCCGATCTTTACACGCAAACGCTGATGGTGCTGCGCGCCTATCACCTGATGGAGAACGACGTGGCAACGATGAAACCCTGGGCCGCCTACCTGACGATGAGTTATCCGGCCGAGATGGGCATGGTGCTGGACCAGCAGTTACTGCATCTTGCCCGTACCGGGGAGGCCGCTGCCAGGGGGCTCGAATCCATGGAAGAACTGGGTGGTGTGTTCAATAGTCTTTCTCTCGCCGATCAGGTACGATTACTGACGGATGCAGTCTGCCACCGTGAGATGCTTGAGGGTGATTTTGCAAAAATGATCTCGTTATACACGGAAGGAGACCTGGCGGGACTGTTTTCCTACGGCCAGCGCTATTCGTTTGACGATAATACGCTTTACGAAAACCTGACTGAAAAGATATTGACCCGGCGAAACTACAGGATGGTTGAAAGACTGCAACCGATACTGGAGAGCGGTGCGGCATTCATTGCAATGGGCGCACTGCACCTGCCCGGCGCAGAAGGCGTGCTTGCCTTGCTGGAAAAATACGATTTTGAAATTACCCGGGTTTTCTGATTCTTGAACCGATGAGGCTCCGATGGACTACAATCAGTTGATCACTTATTTTCAGGATTATCTGAAAGAGGGAACTTCGCTTGTCCAGGCCCTGATCGTTCTCCTGGTTGCCCTGGCCGTTGATTGGGCGCAGAAACGGGTAATCAGGAAGTTGCATGCAAAAGTGGAGAAAACCCGGATTTACTGGGACAGCGCCTTGCTCGAGGCGGCAGCCAGACCTGTAAGCCTGTTGATCTGGATTCTTGCGTTTACCTTTGCAATTGATATTGCAAAAGGCGAATCGGAAGCTGTTATCTTTACAGCCGTTGACCCAATTCGCGACGTTGGCGCAATCGCTGCCGTCACCTGGTTTCTGGTCAGGTTGGTGACGCGGATCGAAGCCCACGTGCTGAGTGCGCGGTTAGCGGCGGGCAAGCCGTTTGACCGTACTACCGCCGATGCCATCGCCAAGTTAATCCGTATCTCGATTACCGTCATCGCCTTCCTGGTCATATTGCAGACCATGGGTTACAGCGTGGCAGGTGTGCTGGCCTTCGGCGGCGTCGGCGGCATCGTGGTCGGGTTTGCAGCCAGGGATTTGCTGGCCAACTTTTTCGGCGGTTTGATGATCTACCTGGACCGCCCGTTTGACGTAGGTGACTGGATTCGCTCGCCCGACAAGGAGATAGAAGGGACCGTGGAGCACATCGGCTGGCGATTGACCCGGATACGCACCTTTGACAAAAGGCCGTTGTATGTTCCCAATTCCGTATTTGCCAATATTGCCGTGGAGAACCCGCAGCGGATGACCAACCGCCGTATCTACGAAACCATCGGGATTCGCTACGAAGACGCAGGCAAGATGGCCGCGATTACCCGTGACGTGAAACAGATGCTGCGTGATCATCCCGAGATTGACACGAAGCAGACGATGATCGTCAATTTTGTCAAGTTCGCGCCGTCTTCCCTGGACTTTTTTGTGTATACCTTTACCAGGACGACTGAATGGATCAGGTTCCACGAGATCAAGGAAGACGTGATGCTGAAGATACTGGAAATTATCGAGGGGCACGGCGCTGAATCTGCGTTTCCGACCTCGACCATACACCTTGGCGCGAACGAGGTTGGGAAACCGGGGCCGGAATTCGAGCCCGATCCTGCAACCCGCGAGGGTGTACGGCAACCGGAATGAAGGCAGGTTCGGGCATGCCGTTGAAATTCACGAAAATGCACGGGCTTGGCAATGACTTCGTGGTAGTCAACGCACTGGACCGGGCCGTTAATCCGGACAGGGATCAAATCCGCAGGATTGCGGACCGCAGGCACGGGATCGGTTGCGATCAGCTGTTGATAATTCGTCCGGGCCGTCATGAACAGGCGGATTTTCTCGTCAGTATTTACAATTCGGACGGCAGTGAAGCCGAACAATGCGGCAACGGCATGCGTTGTGTGGCCGCTTTCCTGCGGGAAAACGGCCTCGTCAGCAAGGACGAACTGGTCGCCGAGACCGGGGCCGGGCTGGTAAAGCTTTACTGTGAAGGCGATCTCATCAGGGTCAATATGGGCCGTCCCGGTTTCAAACCGGCGGATATCCCGCTTGCCGCCGCAGAACAACGGCAACCTTACACGCTCGAGGTGGATGGTATGGACATCGAATTCGTAGCCTTGTCCCTGGGCAACCCCCATGCCGTTCTGCTGGTTGACGACCTTGACAGCGCACCGGTAAGCGTGGTTGGCCCGCAGCTGCAAAGCCATGCGGTGTTCCCCAACAGTGTGAACGTGGGATTTATGCAGATACTGGATCATTCCCGCATCAGGTTGCGCGTGTATGAACGCGGCGCCGGCGAGACACCGGCCTGCGGCAGCGGGGCGTGTGCTGCCGTGGCCGCCGGCATTAAGGTGTATAATCTTGGCAGGAAGGTCGATGTATCATTGCCGGGTGGCAGTCTGGAGGTTTCGTGGGCAGGTGACGATACACCGATCTGGATGAAAGGGCCGAGTACAACAGTTTACGAGGGAAACATTAATCTATGAACATGACAGATAAAATATCGGACGGTTCTTCCCTGACAGCCGAAGACGTTGAAAATTATCTCAGAAAGAACCAGGGTTTCTTACTCGCCCGGCCGGAACTCCTGGCTGAACTATCGATACCGCACAGGTCCGGAGAGGCTGTTTCCCTGGTGGAAAAACAGGTCAAGGTGCTGCGGGAGCAGAACGAACAGGCCCGGAAACGGCTGCATGAATTAATAGAAATAGCCAAGTTGAATGAAGACCTGGCGCACCGCATGCATCACCTGGTGCTGACCCTGATAGATGCGGCTGATCCCGAAGAGATATTCAAGACCCTCTACGAAAACCTGAAGCGGAATTTCAGGGCTGAAACGGTGGCAATCAGGTTGTTTGCACAGCCGGCAGGATCGGAGTTTCTCACCATGGACGAGTTTGCCGGGAACGAAGCAGAGGCGACCGGGTTGTTCGAGACGTTGATTGAGAAACGTCTGCCGACCATAGGGGCGCCGGACGCGGAACAACAGGCATTTTTGTTCGGTGCCGACGGCGTTGAAATTACATCCGTGGTACTGGTCCCTTTGCGCGGCAGCAACTGGGGCGGCGTAATGGCAATAGGCAGCAGCGACCCGGACCGTTTCCAGAAAGGCATGGGGGTCGAGTTGCTGGCAAATATGGGTGAAGTGCTCAGCTTCATCCTCAAGCCCTGGATAGCCGATTAGCGTGCAGGAATCCGAAGCCGCCAAGATCGACGCGTTCCTGGGAACCCTGCACCACCTCTCAGGCCATACGCGCAAGGCTTATGCCGGCGATCTTGCGGTTTTTCTGGATTACTGCGATCAACTCGAGGTGAACCAATGGCAGGAGCTTGACGGCCGCCAGATACGTGGATATATAACGCAAAGACACAGGCGGGGAATAGGCGGGCGGAGTCTGCGCCGCAACCTGTCATCGATCAGGGCATTTTACAGGTACCTGTTAAACAGGGGCGAGGTAACACAGAACCCGGCTGAGGGGATCACAACACCCAAGGTAGATAAGAGACTGCCGGAAACACTGGACACGGAACAGTCAGCCCGGCTGGTCGAGATCAAGGGGGACGACGTGTTGACCATCCGCGACAGGGCTATCCTGGAGTTGATCTATTCATCGGGGCTGCGGCTGGCGGAATGTGTCGGGTTGGACCTGTACAGTATTGACCCCCGGGACGGGCTGGTAACAGTCGTGGGAAAGGGCAACAAAACCCGCAAGGTGCCGGTAGGTAAATACGCCCTGGATGCGGTCGGCGCCTGGCTGAAGGTCAGGGCGCAGTTGGCGGCGCTGGATGAGACCGCGTTATTTGTCAGCACCCGGGGCCGGCGCATCAGTGCCCGGTCGGTCCAGCAACGCCTGCGCCATTGGGCATTGAAACAGGGCCTGGATACCCCGGTACACCCGCACATGCTGCGTCACTCATTTGCCACCCACCTGCTTGAATCCAGCGGCGACCTCAGGGCGGTGCAGGAATTACTGGGACATGCAGATATCAGCACCACGCAAATCTATACCAACCTGGATTTCCAGCACCTGGCAAGCGTATACGACCAGGCCCACCCCCGGGCCAGGAAAAAGAAATATTTGGGGTCAGAGTAAAAATACATTCAGCGCGAGAGGTGTTGTTATTTCAAGGATGCGTATTTTTGCTCTGACCCCAAATATTCAGCGGCTTTTCATCAGGCGCTGTTTTTGCAGTTGCCAGTCACGGTCCCTTTCAGTCTGGCGCTTATCGTGGGTCTTTTTCCCCTTGGCCACGCCGATTGCCAGTTTGGCCCGGCCGTTTTTCCAGTACATCGTTAACGGGATCACGGTATATCCCTGCCTCTCAACTGCGTTGGCCAGCCGGTTTATCTCGGCCCGGTTCAGCAATAATTTCCGGTTTCGTTGCGGGTCGGGCCTGATATGCGTGGAAGCCGTCGGCAACGGTGTAATCAGGGCGCCGAACAGGAAGGCCTCCCTTTCCTTCAGCAGGATATAGCTCTCGTTGATCTGGATTTTACCGGCGCGCAGGCTTTTCACCTCCCACCCCTGCAGGACCAGGCCGGCCTCGAATTTGTCTTCAATATAATATTCAAAGCGCGCCTTTTTGTTCAGGGCGATGGTATTTTCCGGAATTTTGCTTTTCTTCTTCGACACCAGTGGTTATGCGTGGAACATTCACCCACAGTATATCATCCGGCAGATATCCCTCATCACTATCCAAAACTTGTAACAACCCTGGATTTCCATCACAATCGGTAACAAAAAGGGGAAGGGTATGGCAACTGATCGAACTTCTATACATGGCCAGTGGTCGTCGAGGTGGATTTTCATCCTGGCGGCCACCGGTTCCGCCGTCGGCCTGGGCAATATCTGGCGGTTTCCGTATATCACCGCGGAACACGGCGGCGGCGCATTTGTGCTGATTTACCTGGTCTGTATCGTCCTGGTAGGTCTGCCTATCATGATGTCCGAGATCATGCTGGGCCGGCGCGGGCGCCGCAGCCCCATCCATACCATGGAGATCCTGGCCGAGGAGGAAGGACGCAACCGGCACTGGCGCCTGGTGGGTGTGATGGGAGTGTTTGCCGGGTTCTTTATCCTGACGTTTTACAGCGTAGTGGCAGGCTGGACACTGGCGTATATCGCACGCGCAGTATCGGGGATGTTTACCCAGGCCGGTGCGCAACAGACACAGGATATTTTTAGCGCCCTGGTGTCGGACCCGGAGCGCCTGCTGGCGTGGCACACCATTTTTATGATCATGACGGTATTGGTCATTTCCAGGGGTGTAAAAAAAGGGCTGGAGCAGGCGGTGCGTTACCTCATGCCGGCGCTGTTTCTGCTGCTGTTGTTGCTGGTGGTTTATTCCATGACCACCGCGGGTTTTTCGGAAGCCGTGGCATACCTGTTCAAACCCGATTTCAGCCAGGTCGGCCCGTCCACGATACTGGTTGCATTAGGCCAGGCATTTTTCAGCCTGAGCCTGGGTATGGGCGCCATCATGACTTACGGGTCGTACCTGTCCGGGCGCGCCTCCATCCCCGGCACGTCCGTATCCATAGTAGTGATGGATACCGGTGTTGCACTGCTGGCCGGTCTTGCCATATTCCCCATCATGTTCACTTTCGGCCTGCAGCCGGAAGAAGGCGGGCCGGGGCTGATATTCAAGATATTGCCGATAGCGTTCGGGCAGATGGCTTACGGGCGTGTCCTGGCCGTGATTTTCTTTACCCTGCTGATGTTCGCCGCCTGGACCTCGGCCCTGTCGATACTCGAACCCATCACCGCCTGGCTGGTGGAAAAGACGGGGTTTACCAGGATGAAAGCGGCAATCTGGTCCGGGACATTGGCCTGGATACTGGGACTGGGTTCCCTGTTGTCACTGAACCTCTGGTCCGGGGTAAAGTTGTTCGGGATGACTTTCTTCAGCCTGATGGAGTACCTGTCGGTCAACATCATGCTGCCGGTAGGGGGGTTGTTGATCTCCTTGTTTGCCGCCTGGTTCATGGCCCGTTCCTCGTCGTTTGATGAATTGGGATTGAGCCGGCCCGCATACCTGGCCTGGAAGGTGGGAGCCATGTTTATTGCTCCGGCCGGGGTAATCTTGATCCTGTTGCAGGAATTCTTCGGATTTCTGGGTTGATGTGGGCCAGGTAAACAGGACAGCGATCGTACCATTCACGTCCGATCAGATGTATGCGCTGGTGAACGATGTTGAATCCTACCCCGGGTTTCTGCCCTGGTGCAGCGCTGCCGAAGTGGCAGGCATCGATGAACACCACCTGGTAGCCACGCTGACCCTGTCCCTGGGCAGGCTGCGGCAATCGGTAACGACAAGGAATACCCTGCAACCGGGCAGGCGCATTGACATGGAACTGGTCAGGGGGCCGTTGCGGCAACTCTGCGGCGCCTGGCGCTTCGACGACGTCGCCGCCAAACAGTGCCGGGTGAGTCTCAACATGGACTTTGAGTTTAACAACAGGGTTCTCAAGCTTGCGTTGGACAAGGCATTCGGGCGACTGACATATTCTTCAGTCGATGCATTCAGGAACAGGGCGGAGCAGTTATATGGCGGGGGCTGATCCCGGCACTGTGCCGCAGGTCGAGGTTGAGGTAGTCTATGGCAGGACCGGAGCACAGGTAATCAGACGCAAAGTCGCGATCAACGCGACACTGAGACAGGCTATCGAACAATCAGGCATCCTGGATATGTACCGGGAAATAGACCTGGACAAGAATGAAATCGGAGTATTCAGCAGGAAAAGGGGGCTGCACGAACCTGTGCGCGCCGGTGACCGCATAGAGATTTATCAGCCGTTAAAGGTGGACCCGAAAGAGGCGCGCCGCCGCCGCGCCGGAACAATGAAAGGCTGAGCAGGTTTTCCATGGCTTTGCTCAATATCAACCTGCATTCAACTCCCCGCTACAAGGTAGTAATACTGTTCACCGTCCTGGCCGTGACTGCCGTGTTCACGGGGTTGGCAGCGCTGGCCAGCGGTTCCGTGCCGGTACCGCTTCGGGAAGTCGTCGACATCCTGTTAAGGCAGCCGCCGGGGATCAATTCCCAGATAATCATGGACCTGCGTCTGCCCAGGGTCACTTCCGGTTTCGTCGTCGGCGGGATGCTGGCGCTGGCAGGCGCGTTGATGCAGATACTGTTGCGCAACCCGCTGGCGGAGCCGTATATCCTGGGCATATCCGGCGGCGCCTCCGTGTTTGCGCTGCTGGCTATCAGCATAGGACTCGGCGGGGTATGGCTTACCCTCGGCGCATGCTTCGGCGCACTGCTGACCATGTTTATGGTGTTCGTATTTACCGGCTCAGGCGCGGGCTGGAACCCCCTGAAGGTGCTCCTGACAGGTGTCGTCATCGCGGCCGGCTGGGGCGCGCTAATCAGTTTTCTCCTGGCGATCAGTCCCGCTGCCAAGCTGCATAATATGTTGTTCTGGCTGATGGGCGACCTCAGCTTCAGCCAGCCCGGCGGCCGCTATTTCCTGGTATTGATGCTGGCCGTCATCCTGGCGATGTATTATTCCCGGGCCTTGAACTTGCTCGCGGTCGGGGATTTGCAGGCGGCGGCGCTTGGCGTTTCCGTCAACCGTCTGCGTATATTCATTTATTTCCTGGCCTCGATATTGACGGCGGCGGCAGTCATACAGGCCGGGAGTATAGGTTTTATCGGTTTAATCATTCCCCACGCGGTCAGGTTATTGATCGGCAATGATAACCGCCTGTTGCTGCCGGCCTCCGTGTTCGCCGGGGGCATACTCCTCGTGTTTGCCGATTTGCTGGCGCGCACCCTGCTGGAACCCAGGCAACTGCCTGTCGGTGTGCTGACGGCGCTGATCGGCGTACCTGTTTTCCTCCTGTTGCTGCAATCCACCGGCGCCAGGCAAAGACCATGAACCCGGCAACCAGCAACACGAACCGGACTGACGGACCAGGGAACGCGGTCACCTTGAGCGCTGAAGGATTAACCGTACATGCCGGGCCGAAACAGATCTGCCGGGAGTTCAGCCTGAAAATCAGGTCAGGAGAGCACTGGGGGATACTGGGCGGCAACGGCGTCGGGAAAACGAGCCTGTTGCATACCCTGGCCGGGTTGAGAACACCGGTCAGCGGCCGCATCATGGTGAATGAGGTCGACCTGCAGGATTACCAACGCCTACACCTGGCCCGGAAGCTCGGCGTACTGTTCCAGGACAGCCAGGATACGTTTCCGGCGACGGTCAAGGAAACCGTGTTGACGGGGAGGTATCCCTATCAGACCTTCTGGCCGCCGGGACAGCGCGAAGATCTTGCCCTGGCAGACGCGGCCCTGGCGCAATTGAACCTTACCCAGATGCAGGACCGGCAGGTGGACACCCTGTCGGGCGGGGAACGGCGCCGCCTGGCAATTGCGACCCTGTTGTTACAGGACCCGGGGCTATGGCTGCTGGATGAACCGACCAACCACCTTGATTTTCACCACCAGATACAAGTCCTCGAACTGATAGCACAGCGTGTCAGGGAAAGGAACGGCGCCCTGTTGATGGTGCTGCACGACGTTAACCTGATCAGCCGCTATTGCAGTCACGCAATACTGATGCCGGGCGCCCAACAGATGCTGTGCGGCGAGGTTTCAACGGTAATAAACAAGGCTAACCTGGAAGACCTGTACCGGCACCCTGTGCGCGAACTGTCGGGCGGGGGCCGGAACTACTATTTCCCTGACTGATTTATCCGCATTCTGCCGGCTGCCGGGAAACAACAGGAACTTTAACTGCGTAATCTGCGGATAAAACTATCAGGGGACTGACAGGCCTTCATCGACCTGGGTGTCGGGTTCAGCGGTTTCCTTGTTTGGCTCCTGTTCCGGTGGTTCTGCCTCGGCGTCATCGCCGGTAAACGGCAGTTTGTTGAACAGTTTGCCGAAGAAGCCGCGCCGCTTGTATTTCTTTATGGGCACGTCAACGATCGTTGTGGTTTTGGTTGTTATCTCCTCGGGTCTTTCAAGTCCCGGGACGACGTCACCGTCGATGTAGGCCAGTTTGTCATCCTCGAAATGCAACGTGATATGACGCTGTTCCCGCTGGCGGCCGCCTTTGGAAAAGGTATAGACATACTCCCAGCGGTTGGTATGAAAAGGATCGATTAACGGCGGTGTTCCCATGATAAACTGCACCTGGTTCTTGTCCATACCCGGTTTCAGCCGCGCCAGCATTTCGTTGTCGACAATACTGCCCTGCTGTATGTCTATCCGGTAAACTCCCGGCAACTTGAAGGTTCCTTCGTGGCTGCACGCAGCGAGGCAAAGCGCAAGTGCTGGTATCAAAAATCTCATCCGGCGTATTATCTCGAAATCAGGTTCCACTAATTGTCCGGAGCGCGGGGATATCCAGCCCGGAATTTACGACATTCTCACCGACATGCAGTATACTCAACTCTGAGGGTGTTATCAGTTTTAATCAACTACAGGCAGGAAATACCGTATGGACAGCAAGTCTCTTAAAGAAGCGGGTCTGAAGGCGACACTGCCGCGCATCCGGATACTGGAAATCCTGGAGGTGTCGGCAACAAAGCACGTGAGTGCCGAGGACGTCTACAAAGCCCTGCTCGATGCCGGTGAAGACGTTGGCCTGGCCACGGTCTACCGGGTGCTCACCCAGTTCGAGAGCGCCGGACTTGTAATCCGCCATCATTTCGATTCAGGCCATTCCGTGTTTGAACTGGATCGCGGTGAGCACCATGATCACATGGTCTGTGTCAAGACCGGGAAAGTCATCGAATTCGAAAATGACGACATCGAGAAACTGCAAAAGGAGATAGCGGAAAAACACGGCTACGAACTGCAGGACCATAGCCTGGTGCTCTACGTGAGGCCCAAAGAAAACCAGGCCTGACAGGCTTCGTTACCCGGTCTTGCAGCAGGCTGGAACATCTCCATGAGCGTTACCAGGCTATCCGAAGCACTGGATAAAATCCGCCCGGCAGATGCCGCAGCAGAGCGCCGTGCGCGCGCCAGGCAACGCCGCCTCACCAAACCGCCGGGCAGTCTCGGCCGCCTGGAAGATATCTCCGTACAGTTGGCCGGGATTTTCGGCACGGACAGGCCGGAAGTGCGCGGCAGGACTGTCGTAATCGCCGCCGCCGACCACGGCGTCGTTGCCCGCGGCATAAGCGGCTACCCGCAGGAAGTCACCAACCAGATGGTGCGCAACTTCCTGGCCGATGGCGCCGCCATCAGCGTGTTGACCCGGCGCCTGGGTGTACGCCGGATCATCGTTGACGCCGGCGTTGCCGGTGAGCTGCCCCCTTCATCCGAGATCAGGACGCTGCGCATCGGCAGAATTACAGGTGATATATCGCAGGGACCGGCGATGTCGCGAACCCAGGCGGAACAATGCATCGGCGCCGGCATCGATCTTGCCGCGGAGGCTGCCGCTACCGGCGCCGACCTGATCGGCACGGGGGATATGGGCATCGGCAATACCACACCGTCCAGTGCGATAGTAGCCGCGCTGACCGGTACGCCGCCCGCGGCCGCAACGGGCAGGGGCACGGGACGTTCCCCGGCGGAACTGGCCCGCAAGATAGCCGTGGTGCAACAGGCCCTGGAGGTCAACAAACCGGCCCCGGAAGACCCGGTAGATGTACTGGCAAAAGTGGGCGGTTTTGAGATCGGCGTCCTGGCAGGCCTTGTCCTGGGCGGCGCAATGATGCGGCGCGTAGTGGTGCTGGACGGTTTCATTTCGGGTGCGGCCGCGCTCATCGCCTGCGCCCTGTCTCCTCACGTACGGGACTACCTTGTCGCGTCCCACCGGTCCGCGGAAAAGGGACATCGCGCCGTGTTGTCCCACCTGAAACTGCGCCCGCTGCTGGACCTGGGCATGAGGCTGGGCGAAGGGACCGGCGCGGTGCTGGCCATGCCGGTTATCGAGGGCGCGGCGGCATGCCTGGCCGGTATGGCCACCTTTGCCGAGGCAGGCGTTTCCGGCCATGGAGCAAGCGCGGCGCGCGGGGACGGCCGGTGAAAGGTTTCAGGGCCGCTGCCGGGTTCCTTACCATCCTGCCGGTTTCGCCCCGGGACCAGGATGGCCTGGCACACGCACGCGGGTACTTTCCGCTGGTCGGGCTTGCCCTGGGATTGCTGCTCGCGGGTCTGGACATGATCCTGAGCGGCTATCTTTTCCTGCCGCAAGGCACATTCAGCGCACTTGCGCCGAACCACTTGCTGGAAAGCGCGCTACTGGTAGTGATCCTGGTGGTGCTGACCCGGGGCTTGCACCTGGACGGCTTCATGGACAGTTGCGACGCCCTGTTGGGCGGCTATACCCGTGAACGGCGCCTGGAGATAATGCGCGACCCGCACGTGGGCGCGTTCTCGGTCGTCGGTGTTGTCTGCCTGCTGGTCATCAAATGCGCGGCCGTCGCCGGCCTGCTCCAGCCTCTCAGGTTACCTGTGCTCATCCTGTTCCCGTGCCTGTCCCGCTGGGCCGTGCTGCTGGTCATGGAGTGCTACCCGTATGCGCGCACGGAAGGGCTGGGCGTGGCGTTCCGGCGCACGCGCGGCCGCCTGCAACTGTGTTTCGGATTCCTCTGCGTGCTGTTCGCCAGTCTGCTGGCGGCAGGGATTAGCGGATTGATCCTGCTGCTGGCGGCCACTCTCGTTGCCTGGGCCGTCGGCGCCTGGGCCTGCAGGCGCCTGGGCGGGTTGACGGGTGACGTCTACGGCGCAGTCAACGAGGTTGTAGAGACGGCAGTCCTGGTCCTGGCCTGTTTTATCCCGGCTGGTTTCTTCCATATGATGGAATTCTCCATTGCCTTGCCCTGGTAACGGGTGATGGGCTGGCAGTTCTTTCCGGGCGAGTGGTATCTGGACGCGGCTGTGCTGCTGCTGGCGCTGGCGCTGGACTTCGCCCTGGGTGAACCGCCGGATGCATTCCATCCGGTGGTGTGGATGGGTAAACTCATTGCCGTGCTGGAGAGGTTCTTTCCTGCGGGAAGCAGTACCGCAGCCTTGCTGGCGGGTGCTGGAGCAACCCTGTTAGTACCGGCCCTGTTCGGCGGCATTGCCTGGCTGGCTACCCTTGGTCTGCGTGAACTCGGAACCATTCCCTACCTGCTGGGCGGCGCGCTGCTGCTCAAGACCACGTTTGCAGTGAAAGGACTTGGCCGGGCCGCGCAGGTTACCCGGCGTGCCCTGGACGCCGGCGACCTGGATAGGGCGCGCTACAGCCTGAGGAACCTGGTAAGCCGGGACACGAAGACTCTGACCGAACCGCAGTTAGCGGCGGCGGCCATCGAATCCGTGGGCGAGAACACTACGGACAGCTATATTGCCCCCTGGCTGGCGTTCGCCTTGCTGAGTCTGCCGGGTGCGTTTGCCTATCGGGCGCTGAATACCCTGGACAGTATGATAGGTTATCACGGCAAGTATGAATACACGGGCAAAGTCGCGGCAAAACTTGATGACCTGGTAAACCTGGTGCCGGCGCGCATCAGTGCGTTGATGTTGCTGGCGGCTGGATGCTGCAGGTGGACCGATGGCGCGGACGGCCGGGCGGGACACACAGGGACGTTGTCCGTACGGCGCGGCTGGAGGATCATGCGCCGTGACCACGGATTGACCGAGAGCCCCAATGCAGGCTGGACGATGAGCGCCATGTCCGGACTGATCGGGGTCGTCCTGGAAAAACGCGGTCATTATATTCTCGGTGGAGACCTGCGCCACCCTGCTGCCGCGGATATCGGCACCGCGGTGCGTCTTGCGTATCTTGTTGCGGTGTTCGGGATGCTGCTTGCTCTTGGTCTGACGGCCTTGCGCGGATACTGACATGACCCGTACGGGACACTGCAAGCTGACAATTCGGACTGTAACCCCGGATATTATTCCGGCATACGGCAGATGAGACATAGCAAGGTGGAAAAACAGCTGATCCTGGTACTGGGCGGGGCGCGTTCCGGCAAGAGCGCGTATGCTGAGCACCTCGCCCGGGAGGGTGAAGCAACTCTTTTTGTCGCTACCGCCGAGGCCCTGGATGACGACATGAAGCAGCGCATAAAGAAGCACCGCGCACAGCGCCCCGCTGGCTGGGACACCCTGGAAGAGCCCCTTGACCCGGTTGCGGCAATTCCCCCTGCATTATCCGGCCATGATACGCTGCTGCTGGACTGCCTGACCGTCTGGGTCAGCAACCTGTTGCTGAAGCTGGATGACGATACCCATGCAGAAACGGAAATCCTGTCCCGCGCCGGCGCGCTCCTCGATCTGTACGATCGGACGGAAGCGAGATGGGTCGTGGTCAGCAACGAGGTAGGGCTGGGCGTGGTGCCGGCCACGGAACTGGGGCGAAATTACCGTGACGTACTGGGACGGGTAAACCAGATGTTCGCCGCACGCGCGGACCAGGTGTACCTGATGGCCGCAGGACTGGCCCTGGAGCTGAAGTCTGGAAAGAGTACTAGCGCCCGGCCGTACTGATATTCCTGCGCGCCTGTTCCAGGACCTCGCACAGTTGCCGGGACCCCAGCAGGATGCGGGGCGTATGGCGCTGGATGATGTCGGGGTCGATGAAAAACAGGTTGCCGTAGCTGGCGGCCTTGAGAAAAGACCAGTGTCTCCACTCGTCCAGCCAGTCCGGCCTCGCTTCGTCCATACCGCTGGCGATGATGGCGTCCGGGTTTTTTGCCAGCACGGCTTCCTTGCCTACCTGCGGCGTAGGGCTGGCCAGCCCGGCAAAAATATTCGACCCGCCGCACATGCGGATGACATTGCCGATGATCTGCCTGTCCGTCACGGTGATCAGCGGGTTAGGCCAGACCTGGTAAAAGACCGATACCTTTTCCAGTCCTGAATACTTGTCCCGCAACAGGGAAAGCCCGTTCATATATTCCTGGGCGACTGCCCCGGCTTCGTCTTCCCGGCCGCCGAGGATACCGAACCTGGCTATATCCGCGGCTACGTCTCCAAGTTGTTCCGGCTCATTGACGAATACCGTCAGGCCCAGGTCCATCAGCCTCTCCACCTGGTGGAACTGGTTTCCCTCCTTCCAGGCAACCACGAGGTCGGGTTGCATGGCCAGGACCAGTTCGGTATCAAAGTTGTCATACCCACCGACCGACGGAATCTTGCGGGCCTCGGCGGGATAATCGCTGTAACTGACCACCCCCACGACCAGGTGCCCGGTACCCGCGGCAAACAGGTTCTCAGTAATGTGCGGCGCCAGGCTGACAATTCTTGCGGCCGGTTTCTCCAACCGTACCGTCCGGCCCATATCATCAACCACGGCTATCGCCGCGGCTATATTTGGGGTCAGAGCAAAAACAGCGAGCAACAGGCCGGCAGTTTTTACTTTGACCCCGAATAACTGTTTTATACTGTTCATTTCGTTCGATTACCCTGACCTGTGATGCCCGGCAAAACCATAATGATACAAGGTACGACGTCCGATGCCGGCAAAAGCATCCTGGTTACCGGAATTTGCCGTGTCCTGGCCCGCGCCGGCGTCTCCGTCGCGCCTTTCAAACCGCAAAATATGGCGTTGAATTCCGCGGTGACTGCCGAAGGCGGTGAAATCGGCCGCGCCCAGGCGCTGCAGGCCCAGGCCTGCGGCCTGGAGCCGAGTAACGACATGAACCCGGTGTTACTGAAGCCGAACACGGATATCGGCGCCCAGGTGATCATACACGGCAAGGTCGATTCAACCCTGGACGCGCTAGCATACCATGAAAGAAAACCCGCCCTGCTGCACGCCGTCATGGCGTCCTATCGCCGCTTGCAGGCTCGCCATGACTATATCGTGGTGGAAGGCGCGGGCAGTCCGGCCGAGATCAACCTGCGGGACCGTGATATCGCCAACATGGGTTTCGCGGAAGCAGCCGATTGTCCCGTCATCCTCGTTGCCGATATCGACAGGGGCGGCGTGTTCGCCCACCTGGTCGGGACGCTTGCCCTGCTCAGCGAAACGGAGCGGCAACGGGTCGCCGGGTTTGTAATCAACAAATTCCGCGGTGATATGGAATTGTTGCAACCTGGGTTGACGTGGCTGGAACAGGAGACGGGTAAGCCGGTACTGGGCGTGTTGCCCTACCTGCACGGCCTCCACCTGGACGCGGAGGATGCAATTTCCCATGACACGGACGTGGAGGCCGGGGAAATCGCCTTGAAGGTCATCGCCCCGGTGTTTTCCCGCATCAGCAACCACACCGATTTCGATCCGTTGCGCCTGCACCCGCAGGTGGACTTCAGGTTTATCGGGCCGGGGGAGGCTGTCCCGCCCGCGGACCTGGTCATATTGCCGGGCACCAAGAATGTCCGCCGGGATCTGCAATGGCTGGAGGACAACCACTGGCTCCCGGCCCTGTCCCGCCACCTGCGTTACGGGGGCAGACTGCTGGGCATCTGTGGCGGATACCAGATGCTGGGCAATGTCATCGCCGATCCCCTGGGCATGGAAGGACAGCCGGGCAGCAGCGCAGGGCTCGGATTACTCCGGATGGAAACGGAACTGCGACCGCAGAAACAACTGCACAGGGTGCGTGGGACCCTGGCGCTGGATAATGCCCCGGTCGAAGGTTACGAAATCCACGCCGGGATAACCCAAGGGAAAGCCCTGCAAAGACCGGCAGTCATGTTGCAGGACAGGCAGGATGGCGCCATCTCCGAAGACGGCCGCATCATGGGTTGTTACCTGCACGGCCTGTTCGATGCAAGCGCCGCCTGTGCGGCTTTGTTGAAATGGGCGGGCCTGGACCAGGCGGACATGACAGAGGACTACCGGGACCTGAGGGAGCGCCAGATCGAACGCCTGGCCGATGTAATAGAAGAGAAAATTGATATTTGTAAGATTTATCCGCAGGTGACATTTAAATCCCCACCATTCCTGTAACCTGCGAGTAATCATTTAATCTTTATCTGCGATAATCTGCGTAATCTGCGGATAAATCATTTGTATCGCCGCGTTGCATCCTATACCATCCGGACTTGTATACAGGTTTCCAGCCGGTGTGTTACTGCGCCGGCCGGATTAACGGGAAGCCTGGTGAGCTCCTGCGAGCGATTCCAGCACTGCCCCCGCAACGGTGATCAGCCTTGGTCCCGGACGTTAACCACTGTGCCTGGCATGGGAAGGTGTCCGGGTCGTTGACTGGCGACAGTCAGCGCTGTAAGTCCGGAGACCGGCCTGGGTACACCGGTCCGGGTTTCATTCCCGGTACGTTAGTGACATGTTGCGGAGGGCGGCATAGGGCATTTTTTCTGCTCCGTTTCCCCTCTTTGCTGCTGTCTGAACTCGTTCATGCGGGAGTGAAGGTATGAAAAAGACGTTTGTAGCAGCGCTGCTTGGCGGTGCTTGCCTGTACGGACCTGTTATCCAGGCCGCACAACAGGAGGAGATCATCGTCACCGGGACGCGTGTGCCCATTGAAGCAGACAGGCTGCCTGCTGCCGTCACCGTGATAACCCGGCAGGAAATTGAGGAAATGCAGGTAAATTCCCTGCCTGAATTACTTACCGGGATCGCCGGTGTGGACGTGACGGTCAGCGGTGGTTACGGCAAGACGACCGGCATCCGCATGCGCGGCACCGAAAGCCACCATGTGCTGGTCCTGGTCGACGGCGTCAGGATCGGATCGGCAACCCTGGGCACTGCCGCCTTTCAGCACCTGCAGCCGGCCATGATAGAGCGTATCGAGATCGTACGCGGGCCGCGCTCCAGCCTGTGGGGATCCGAGGCCCTGGGTGGCGTGATTCACCTGTTTACCCGCAAAAGTTCGGGTGAGAAGCCACGTTTCAGCCTGGATGCCCGTGGCGGTTCCTATGATACCTTTGAAGTAACCGGCGGGGTCAGCGGCGAGTACCGGGGCTTCGACTACAGCGCGGCGCTTACCTGGTTTGACTCCCGCGGCATCGATGCGCGCCAACCTGTCCCCGGCCGCTTCGGCGTCGACCAGCCGGATAAAGACGGCTATGACAACATTTCCGTGCAGTTCAGCGGTGGCTACGATTTCAGCGAGAGCGGCAGAATTGATGCCTTCATCATGAGAGCGGAAGGAACGACCGGGTACGACGGCAACTTCCAGGACGAGACCGACTTCCTGCAACAGGTTGTAGGCGGTTCGCTTTCGTTCAACCCGCTCGAGGACTGGAACACGTCCCTGCGGTTGAGCGAGGCCCGGGATGAGACGGAAAATTTCGCCCCGTCGGGTGATTTCTCCTCTCGTTTCGATACCCGGCGCCGGCAGTTGTCCTGGCAGAATGACATCTCGTTATTCGATTCCCACCTGCTGTCCTTCGGTGTGGATTTCCGGGAAGACAAGGTGGACAGTTCGACGGTTTACGCCCTGTCCGGCAGGGATAATACCGGCGTGTTCGGGCAGTACGGCGTCAACTTTCACGGCCACCAGTTGATCGCATCGGTGCGCCGGGATGATGACGAGGTGTTCGGCGGCAAGACCACGGGAGGGGTCGGCTGGAGTTATGCCTGGCACGATTCCCTGCGCTTTTATGCCTCGTACGGTACGGCCTACAGGACGCCCACCTTCAATGAACTGTTTTTTCCCTTCTTCGGCAACCCCGACCTGAGACCGGAGACGGCCGAGTCTTACGAGGCGGGTCTGGAGGGGCGGCACGAGCGCTTCGGGTGGAGTATCCGGGCGTATCACATCAATGCCGAAGACCTGATAGCGACCGTCTGCGACCGGTTTTTTAACTGTGCGCCCGAAAACGTGAACGCAGCGCAGGTGACCGGCGTTGAAGGCGAGATATTCGTCCGGTGGGGTGACTGGAATGCCGCGTTGAGCGCGGAATACCTGGATCCTGAAAACGAAACGTCGGGAAAACGCCTGCCGCGCCGGGTAAAGGAACGGTTGTCTTTCGACCTGAGACGGGACATCGGCAGGTTTACGCTGGGGGCGCGCCTGCTCGCGGAAGGGAAGCGTTACGATAATGTTCCCAATACGATAAAGGTAGACGGTTTCGCGACATTCGATATCCTGGGAGAGTACCGCCTCAACGACCGCCTGACCTTGCGGGCGAAGGTGGCAAACCTGCTGGATGAGGAGTACCAGACCGTCAACACCTATAATTCCTTCGACCGGAATTTTTTCCTGTCGTTACATTACCGGAGCCGATAAGATATTTGGGGGGATATTTGGGGTCAGAGCAAAAATACCGTAACCGACAGGTATAGCTTTTTAATTGACAGGTATTTTTGCTCTGACCCCAAATATCTGACCCCAAATATCCAAATACCTGTGAGGTACGGGCATGTCTGAAGAAACCACGAGTGCGGCAGAGCACAAGCAGAAGATGCAGGAGCAGCAGCGCCAGGTGCGCGCCAAAATCGCGGACGCGAAGACGCGGCGCGGCATCATCATCTACCTGTACGGCAACGGCAAGGGCAAAAGCAGTTCCGCATTCGGCACTCTGGCGAGGAGCCTGGGCCACGGCAAGAAAGGCGCCGTCGTACAGTTCATCAAGGGGAAATGGAAGACCGGGGAACAGGCGATTTTCAAACAACTGGGCGTGAAACACCTGGTCATGGGGACGGGATTTACCTGGGATACCCAGGACCGGGAAAAGGATATCGCCGCCGCCGCGGCCGTCTGGGACAAGGCGGCACCGCTGTTCAGCGATCCCGCTTACGACATCATTATCCTGGATGAGATCACCTATATGTTCAAATATGGTTACCTGTCCGCCGAAGCGGTCAGCGAGGTCCTGCTGGCCAGGCCGGAAAAACAGAACGTAATCGTCACGGGCAGGGATCCGGTACCGGAACTGCTGGAGATCGCCGATACCATCAGTGAGGTCAGGGAAATCCGCCATGCCTTTCACCACGGTGTCAAGGCACAGAAGGGGATAGAGTTTTAACCGGACCCGAGCATCTCGCGGGCATGCTCCCGGGACTGTTGCGAGATCCTGATGCCGCCCAGCATGCGGGCGATCTCTTCCACCCGTTGTTCCTTGTCCAGTTCATGGACCTGGGTCCGGGTGGTCGTTTTATCAGATGTTTTTGTTACCCTGATATGGCTATCCCCCTGTGAAGCGACCTGCGGCAGGTGGGTAATGCAAAGGATTTGCCTCTCCGTGCCAAGCTGGTGCAGCAGTTTCCCGACGATTTCCGCAATTCCCCCGGCGATACCCGCGTCCACTTCGTCAAAAATCATGGTCGCTACCTCGCGGTCCAGGTTTATGCCGGCCTGAATCGCCAGGCTGATGCGCGACAGTTCACCGCCGGAGGCGACTTTCCTCAACGGCAACATAGCCTGGCCCGGGTTGGCTGAAACAAGGAATTCAACCTGGTTATTGCCCGTTCTGCGGGGTTTCAGATCAGGACCCGGGGTTACGTTGATCCGGAGCGTGCCTTCGGGCATTCCCATGGCGCGTATCCTGCCGCTGATATCATCTGCCATCAGGGTTGCGCACCGGCGCCGGCACTCGCCAAGGTGATCTGCGGCAGTCCGGTACTCTTCCAGCGCTGCCAGTTGTGCCTGCTCCAGTTCCGCGCTACGTTCGCGATCCTGTTCCGTGGCGTCCAGTTTCTGCCGTAATGACTGGTAGTGTGAAAACAGCAGTTGCGGTTGTACCCGGTGTTTCCGGGCGATGTCGTGCAACTGGCCCAGGCGCTGTTCCACCTGGTGCAGGCGGGCGGGGTCCTGTTCCAGGTTGTTCAGGTACCCCCGCAATTCATCTGCCGCCTCGGCGATGTGTATGGCCGCATTTTCCAGTAATCCGGAAATCTCGGCCAGGCGCGGGTCAAGCCGTTCAAGCGCGGCCAGTTCTTTTTTCGCGGTGTTGATCCTGTCGTTTACCGATTGCTCACCTTCGAACAGGCTGTCCAGGGACTGCCGGGATGTATCCAGCAGGCTGTTGATATTTGCCAGGCGCTTGTATTCTTTTTCCAGGCGGTCCACCTCGTCCTCCTCCAGTCCCAGTCCTTCCAGTTCTTCCACCTGGTATTTGAGCAGGGATTGCTGGGCGTCGGACGCTCCTGCAACCCCTGTCAGCAAGTCCAACTCCCGGGTCACTCCATCCCATTCTTCAAATGCGCGGCTTACCTGATCCGATATGTCGTCGTAATCTCCGAAGCCGTCGAGTAATTCCCGTTGTCCGTCCCGTTTCAACAAGCCCTGGTTCCCGTGTTGCCCATGGATATCAATCAGAAATGCGCCGGCGTCGCGCAACAACTGCAGCGGTACAGGTGCGGTGTTGATGTAGGCGCGTGATCGGCCGTCCTTGCTGATTATCCGGCGCAGCAGCAACTCGTTATCCGCGGCGCTGATGGATTGTTCATCCAGTAACAGCAGCAACTGTTCGTTCCCTCCGATATCGAACGTGGCGCTGATCTCGGTGCGTGCGTATCCCGTCCGTATGACGGTGGTGTCCGCGCGGTCGCCCAGCACCAGTCCCAGGGCATCTATCAGGATGGATTTACCGGCGCCGGTTTCGCCGGTCAGCACCGTCAGGCCTTCCCTGAACGACAACTCTACGTTTTCTATTACCGCAAGGTTACTGATAACAAGATGCTTCAACATAATATTGTTGGGATATTCGTCAGGACTTCGTCTTCATGGACTCTGTGATCTCTGTGCCCTCTGTGGCAAAAAAGCTTACCCCCAGTTCAATTTATCCCTCAGAATCTTGAAGTGATCGTGGTCCGCAGGATGGATGAGCCGTATTTTCTTGTCCTTTTTCTGAATGTTTATCTTGTCTCCGGTAACCAGTTCACAGACGATTTCCCCATCGCAGGTAAGGTAGGCACGGTCGATTTGCGGTGTGCCGATGATGACCTCTACTACGCTGTTGCCGTCAATGACAACCGGCCGGTTACTCAGGGTATGAGGACAGATCGGCACCAGCACCAGCGCGTTGAGCGCCGGGTGCAATATCGGGCCGCCGCCGGCAAGCGCATAAGCGGTTGAACCGGTGGGGGATGAGATAATCATGCCGTCGGAACGCTGCCTGTGAAGAAAATTGCCGTTGACGAAGGTTTCAAGTTCAATCAGTTTGGCGATATTGCCCTTTTGGATAATGACATCATTGAAAGCATGACTCTCCATCAGTGTTTTACCCTTGCTTTCAATTTCGCAATGCAACTGGAAGCGCTCGTCTTCGATGAAGTTCCCGCGCAGGATTTCGTCGAGACAGCGTATTACCGCGTTGGCGGGAATATCAGCCAGGAAACCGAGGCGTCCCCGGTTAATTCCCAGTAATGGAATATTGTAATCCGCCAGCAGGTGGGCGGCCCGCAACATGGTGCCGTCGCCGCCAATGGCAATCGCCAGGTCACAATTCCTGCCGAAAAAATCCGCATTTCCCTGGGGCAGATTCACATTGGGTACCAGCCTGGTGGAAAACTCATCCAGGATCACTTCCTTGTCACGTTCCTGGAGATATTCTATAACTGCTTGTAATGTATAAATTATTTCAGCAGTGCTATTATTGGTAATTATGGCTATAGTGTTAAACATGGTCATAGTTTATATTAGCCGGACAGGTGACATCATGTCCTGCCGGGCCAGCCGATAAGATTTTGCACTGACGCGACACAAGTGATAACGTTTCACTTGGAAACTTTGCCACATTTGATTGAACAATGCCAAAAAATCGTACACAGTCGATTTTTGATTTGAACGAACGCAGTTTGTTGCTGTTCAAGTCCCTGGTGGAACATTTTATCCAGGATGGGCATCCGGTCGGTTCGCGCACCCTGGCGCGCGATACCGACCTGGCATTAAGCCCGGCCACCATCCGCAATGTGATGGCTGACCTGGAGGACATGGGGTTATTGCGTTCACCCCATACGTCTGCCGGGCGGGTCCCGACAGCCCGCGGTTACCGGTTGTTCGTCGACAGTCTGCTCTGCGTTGAACAACTGGAAGAAAACCAGATGGAACGCATGGCGCGGGAAATGGCTGCGGAGGCAGATATGCAGCACCTGGTAGTACGCGCCTCGAGCCTGCTGTCCGATATCACCAACCTCGCTGCAGTCGTCATGCTGCCCCGGAAGCGGCAGAGTTCACTCGAACACATCGAGTTCATCGCCCTTTCCGAGAACCGCATCCTCGTCATCCTGGTATTGAGCGACAAGGAGATCCAGAACAGGATCATACACACGGCAAAAACCTATACGCAATCACAGTTGCAACGCACTGCAAACTACCTGAATTCCACTTTTCGCGGCAAGAACCTGGATACGATAAGGGCCGAATTGCTCGGTGAACTGAGGAAATTAAAGGAAGATGTAAATGAACTGATGCAGGCGGCCATTGAGATGACGCAGAAGGCCTTCGTCGTTCCCGCTGCGGAGGATAACGTTGTAATTTCCGGTCATACCAACCTGATGGGTGTGGCCGAACTCAGCGACCTGGAAAAATTGAAACGGCTGTTCGAGAGCTTCAACCGGAAGCGCGACATCCTGCATTTGCTGGAAAATGCGATCAGTGCCAAGGGTGTACAGATATTCATAGGCGAGGAATCGGGCTATGAGGTACTGGATAATTGCAGTGTCGTCACGTCTCCGTACGCAGGAGAGGGCCAGGTCCTCGGCGTACTGGGCGTAATAGGCCCTACCCGTATGGACTATGAACGGGTCATCCCGATCGTGGATGTGACCGCCCGGATACTGGGTTCGATCTTGAATTCTGCAGATTAGTCCATATCTTCCATCTGACAGAAGGCGCGGGGCCGGATTCACGCGTGTTCACCGGTGTTTTTGGTGAAACAGGCATCCCATGCGTGAGGAGTATTCCTGAGAACGTCCTTGCAACGGGCACAATGACAGGTTGATCACTATGGTTGAAGAAAAAAAACAAACAGGCAACGGGCAGACAGACGATACTGCCGTCGTGGAAGCGGAAGGCGAAGAGGTCGAAGTCGAAGCAAACGGCCAGGAACAGGAACCGGCGGATGAGGCACAGGCACAGGTTGCTGACGAGATTCCCGGCCTGTTGCAGGAAAACGAGCGGTTAAGAATGGAGGTTCAGGAAAGCACCGATAAGGCGGTACGCGCAACTGCAGAGCTTGACAATATTCGTAAACGCACGTCCCGCGACATTGAAAACGCGCATAAATATGCGTTGGAAAGATTCGTCAATGAATTGTTACCGGTACTGGACAGTATGGAACTGGGCATTAACGCATCGCAGTCCGCGGAAGATATCGAGAGTTTACGTGAGGGGATGGACCTGACCCTGAAGATGCTGTTTGACTGTATGGGCAAGTTCGGGGTAAAGACCATTGATCCGGCCGGTGAGAAGTTCGATCCCGAATGGCACGAGGCTGTATCGATGCAGGAACTGGAAGGCAGTAAACCGGGTCAGGTCGTAACCGTGATACAGAAAGGTTACGAGTTGAACGGACGCCTGGTCAGGCCTGCCATGGTCGTGGTGGCAAAATAACCCCGAATATTACTTGAATTTCAGGGGAATGACCCACATATACCTGTCAGCCCTTGACGCAACAACCCCCGCTGTATGCGCCGCAAGGGTTATAAACGAAATATAACAGTCGGGAATATTAAAGAGGCTTGAAAGATGAGCAAAATTATCGGCATAGACCTGGGCACGACAAATTCCTGCGTCGCGGTTCTGGAAGGCGGCCAGGCAAGGGTCATTGAAAACAGCGAAGGCGGCCGGACTACGCCGTCCATTGTAGCGTTTTCCGACGACGACGAAGTACTGGTGGGCCGGTCGGCCAAGCGCCAGGCGGTTACCAACCCGGACAATACCTTGTTTGCGGTCAAACGGTTAATCGGCCGGCGTTTTGAAGACGGCGTAGTGCAAAAGGACATTAATATGGTCCCGTATAAAATCGTAAAAGCGGACAACGGCGATGCCTGGGTGGAGATAAAAGGTAAAAAAATGGCGCCGCCGGAGATCTCCGCACGCGTCCTGATGAAGATGAAACAGACTGCCGAGGACTACCTGGGTGAAACGGTGACGGAAGCAGTGATTACCGTCCCGGCCTATTTCAATGATTCACAACGCCAGGCAACCAAGGACGCGGGCAAGATCGCGGGGCTTGAGGTGCGGCGCATAATTAACGAACCCACGGCTGCCGCCCTGGCCTACGGTATGGACAAGAAACAGGGAGATTCCAGGCTGGCCGTCTATGATCTCGGCGGCGGCACCTTCGACGTTTCCATAATTGAAATAGCCGAGGTGGACGGCGAGCACCAGTTCGAGGTGTTGTCCACCAATGGCGATACCTTTCTGGGCGGCGAGGATTTTGACCTGCGTATCATCGATTTTCTCTGCGACGAATTCAAGAAGGACCAGGGCATCGATCTCCACAACGATCCGCTGGCGTTGCAACGCCTGAAAGAGGCAGCGGAAAAGGCGAAGATAGAGCTGTCGTCCAGCCAACAGACCGACATCAACCTGCCTTATATCACCGCGGATGCCGGCGGCCCCAAGCATCTCAATATCAAGCTGAGCCGCTCCCGGCTCGAGTCGCTCGTGGAAGACCTGGTTGACCGCACCATTAAACCGTGCCGTGTGGCCCTGGAAGACGCCGGGCATTCCGCCTCTGATATCACCGACGTTATCCTGGTGGGCGGACAGACCCGTATGCCCAAGGTCCAGGAGAAGGTCAAGGAGTTCTTCGGCCAGGAACCGCGCAAGGACGTTAACCCGGATGAAGCCGTTGCAGTAGGCGCGGCGATCCAGGCAGGCGTGCTCGGCGGTGACGTAAAGGACGTGTTGTTGCTTGACGTGACGCCTCTTTCGCTGGGTATTGAGACCCTGGGCGGTGTTATGACCAAGCTCATTGAGAAGAACACAACCATCCCGACCAAGGCGCAACAGGTATTTTCCACCGCTGACGATAACCAGACTGCGGTGACCGTGCATGTCATGCAGGGTGAGCGCGAAATGGTGGCAGGCAATAAATCCCTGGGCCGTTTCGACCTGACGGACATTCCGCCCGCGCCCCGGGGCGTACCACAGATTGAAGTGGCGTTCGATATAGACGCCAACGGCATTTTGAATGTGTCGGCAAAAGACAAGGCAACGGGCAAGGAACAGTCCATCGTCATCAAGGCGTCCAGCGGCCTGTCGGATGAGGAAATCGAAAACATGGTCAGGGACGCGGAGACTCATGCCGAGGAGGATCGGCAGGCAAAGGAACTGGTTGAGTCCCGCAACATGGCGGAGAACCTGGTGTACTCGACGAAGAAGTCAATCGACGAACTGGGCGACAAGGTCGACGAACAGGAAAAGAAGGATATCGAGGCTGCCATTGCCGACGTTGAAGAAGCCCTGAAAGGGGATGACAAGGAAGCCATTGAAGAAAAATCCCGCAAACTGGCAGAAGTTGCAGGCAAACTGGCGGAAAAGGTATACCAGCAACAGGCTGCAGCTGAAGGCGCCTCCGCAGAAGACGGGTCTGCAGGCGGGGATAACGGCGCCGGCAACGAAAATGTCGTCGACGCTGAATTCGAGGAAGTGGATGACAACAAGAAGTAAATGGCTGCAAAACGAGATTATTATGATGTTCTTGGCGTATCAAGAAATGCGTCCGATGCCGATATAAAAAAAGCATTCCGCCGCCTGGCAATGAAGCACCATCCGGACCGCAATCCGGATAACCAGGAGGCGGAGGAGAAATTCAAGGAGGCAAAGGAAGCCCATGATATTCTGAGCGACCAGCAGAAACGGGCTGCTTATGATCAATTCGGCCATGCCGGTGTCAGTACGTCCGCCGGAGGACCGGACGCCCAGGGATTCAGCGGCTTCGGCGATATTTTCGATAGTGTCTTCGGCGATATATTCGGCGCGCAGGGGCGCGGCGGGCAACGCGCGCAGGCAGGGTCGAACATGCGTTACGACCTGGAGATGAATCTCGAGGAAGCCATAGCCGGTACGACCATCAAGATCAGGGTGCCAAGGCTGGTCACCTGCGGCACCTGTTCCGGCAGCGGCGCCAAACAGGGTTCCAGTCCGGTTCAGTGCGCCACCTGTAACGGCAACGGCCAGATTCGCATGCAGCAGGGGTTTTTTTCAGTGCAGCAGACCTGTCCGAAATGCCGCGGCCAGGGAAAAACCATTAATGATCCGTGCCGTACCTGCCGCGGGCAGGGCCGGGTCCGGGACAGCAAGACCATCTCGGTAAAAGTCCCGGCCGGTGTCGATACCGGCGACCGCATACGCTTGTCCGGGGAAGGCGAAGCCGGAGAATTCGGCGCACCCGCAGGTGATCTGTACGTGCATGTCATCGTCAGGGAGCACGATATATTTACCCGGGAAGGCCCGGATCTTTTCTGCGAGATTCCAGTCAGTTTCGCCGCAGCCACCCTGGGGCGGGAGATTGAGATTCCGACGCTGGACGGTAAAGTCAAACTCAGGATACCGCCGGAAACCCAAAGCGGTAAATTATTCCGGCTGCGCGGCAAAGGCGTACGATCGGTCAGGTCATCGGCAAGGGGTGACTTGTTATGCCGGGTAGCGGTTGAGACCCCCGTTAACCTGAGCAGCAAACAAAAAGATATATTGGAACGATTCGAAGAATCCATGCTGGAAGATGACCAGCGCTACCGTCCAAGGGCCAGCAACTGGTTCGACAGCGTGAAAAAATTCTTTGATAATGCTAACCAGTGACAAATAACTTACACCACTTAAGAAAATTTGACAGGTTTGCATAAACTTTTCAGGACACGCTGTAAATACGTCCCTGTACGCTTAGCTGCCGCTATCCGTGCGGCAGATAGTCCCGAAAAGTTTATCCAAACCTTCTGCATATGTGATGCAAGATTGCGTAAGCTTTTTTTCAACTGACTTGGAAATATGATTAAAGCAGGTATATGCGGCGCCGCAGGAAGGATGGGAAAAACCATCCTGGAAGTCGTCGATGATACTGACGGTGTCTCGGTCGGCGCAGCCATCGAACAAAGCGGTTCGCCGGCACTTGGCCTGGACGCGGGTGAGCAGGCAGGTATCGGCAGGTTGGGTGTCAGCGTAACCGATGATATCGAATCAGTCATTGATGACTTCGACGTTTTAATCGACTTTACCCGGGCAGATGCGGTGCTGAACAATCTGGAACAGTGCCGCGCCGGCAAAAAAAGAGCGGTTATCGGCACAACCGGGCTGACCGCCGGACAACAGCAGGCAATACGGTCGGCGAGCGCGGAGATTGCGGTCGTATTCGCCCCGAACATGAGCGCCGGCGTGAACCTGTGTTTCAAACTGGCGGAACTGGCGGCAGCCGCCATCGGCGACAGTACGGATATCGAGATTATCGAAGCGCACCATAACCGCAAGATCGATGCGCCGTCGGGCACTGCAGTGCGGCTGGGCGAGATCGTGGCGGAGACCCTGGGACGCGACCTGGCGGAGTGCGCCGTCTACGGGCGGCAGGGCCTCACCGGTGCGCGGGAGCGGAAAACCATCGGTTTTGAGACCATACGCGCCGGCGATATAGTCGGCGAACACACCGTCATGTTTGCCGGTGAAGGCGAGCGGGTGGAGATCAGGCACGTCGCCACCAGCCGTAAAACGTTTGCCGGCGGTGCGGTGCGCGCCGCGCAGTGGATCATGGACAAGGAAAACGGGCTGTACAGCATGCAGGACGTACTGGGGTTGAATACTACGCAGTAATGATTTTTGATGCTTACCTGATGGTCGATTGGAGCGCCAGGAACGACCAGAGTGCTCGGAAGCCAAGTCCCAACAGCATATGGTTCTGTTTCAGGCACCCCGGCGGTGAAATCGTTGAGAATCCGCGTACTCGTGCCGTAGCGTA
Source organism: Gammaproteobacteria bacterium (assembly GCA_965208655.1). Lineage (GTDB taxonomy): Bacteria > Pseudomonadota > Gammaproteobacteria > Eutrophobiales > Eutrophobiaceae > JAAXHV01. Next base: position 131,843 of record CBDBPJ010000005.1, on the reverse strand, counting down.
TAAACGGATAAGGAATCTCCTGCTCCAACATTCCGAGCAACGTATTCTGGTCTGCATGGACTTTCCATATGGATATCCAGCCGGTCTGACGCAACGTCTGGGGGTTAGTAACTGGAGTGGAATCTGGCAAGAATGGCATAGCCGTATATCTGACGACGATAACAACTCAAATAACCGCTTTCGCTTCGCAGCGGACCTGAACCGCCTCATTTCAGGTACAGCCGGCCCTTTCTGGGGATGTCATCCCCCCTCTGTATCCAACGACTTCCTGACTACGGGCAAAACATCCCTGGCCGGTCTTCCGGAGTACCGGCTTTGCGAGCCAAAAAAGGCAAAGTCTGCATGGCAACTCTTTGGTGCGGGCTGCGTCGGTTCTCAGGCGTTGATGGGAATTCCTTACCTTTACAAGTTGCGTTTTGATGAACAACTCGATATCGACTCATGCGTCTGGCCTTTTGAGACGGGCATGAACACTCCTGCCGATGACAAGCGCATAGTTCATGCGGAAATATATCCGTCGCTATTTCAAATTAAGGCAGGGGAAGATGAGATCAAGGACAACGCGCAAGTCAACAATCTTGCGCGCCGGTTCCATAAACTTGACACAGAAGGGCAGTTGGAAGACTACTTCATGGGGCCAGAATTGACTAACGATCAATACGATCAGGTCAAGAACCATGAAGGATGGATTCTAGGCGCGATGGAAGTTCGCGACCGCCCAGTCGAAAATGTTCAAGTTCAGGAGCCTGCCTCGTATTACCAGGTTGAATATACAGCAACACCCGGAAAACACACCGAGCTAATTACACACGCTTATCATCACCGCATAGAGACATTACGGAGCGATGCAGAAGTCGAAGGGTTCGCGATCAATGATGCTTCGGAAGAAAATTTCTGGTCATTTATCGGATCGATACCTTCAGCAAGAAAAGCGGAACTGGTTCTGATGGACAACGGGAACTTTCGAGCGGTTTGGAAAGATAAAAACGGTGACCACCTGGGTGTCCAGTTCCTCGGCGAACGGATGGCAGAGTTCGTCATTTTCAAGCAGCGCCAGTCCGCAGGAAGCGTCTCCCGGGTAGCCGGCATTGATACCCTTGAAGGAGTGATAACTCAGCTTCAAGCATTCGGCCTTGATCTTGAGTCATTGGAAGATGCATGACCGGCGCTGGCTTGCTTGATGATGACCATATTGTCCGTTACGCAAAACCGACAACAGTTCGTGAAGATGGCAGTGTTGACGGTTCTGCATTTCGTTTACGTCCGTCTGATAACGGCCTGTCTGTGAACTGGCTCGATTACTATCAGAGACTCGACAAATCACAACAACTTGATAAAGTCAGAAGATCGTCACGATTGGTCATGAGGCGCAATGGGCGTCTGGCTGAACTGAACATCGGTGTTACGAAGCGCCACGTTGGAGCGAGGCTTGAGACCTTACGATTTATTCATGTACCTCTGGCCGCTGAGGGCGAGTATCAACCTGACCCTTCTCATTCTGAGATAAGAGAATTACCGCCGGGAGATTCTCTGGAGGCCGCATTGATTGGTGATATGATCGCCGAATGCATACAAACTATTCATCCCGCAATAACAAGGCAGCAAAAATAGCGAGCTTGCACTTCCCATGTCGATTCCAGCGCCGCTTAAACTGTGTAAGGATTTGATAATTCCCGAATGGATTGATTACAACGGCCACATGAACGTGGCCTATTACGTACTGGTGTTTGACCGCGCCACCGATGATTTTTTTGATTTCATGGGTTTGACCGCCGCATATAGGACTGCCGGCAACGTCTCCGCCTTCACTGCGGAGATGCACGTCAATTATATCCGCGAGGTGAAACAGGGCGACGAAGTGTTCGTAACCACCCAGTTACTCGGTTACGATGAAAAACGCTTCCACTATTTCCACCGCATGTACCACGCGCAACAGCGCTATCTCGCGGCAACCAGCGAACTGTTATGCCTGTACGTGGACATGAACGAGAGGCGGGTAACGCAGATGCCGGACCCGATCATGGACAGGTTGTCCGAGATCCAGCAAAGCCACGCCGAACTGCCCCTGCCCGAACAGGTCGGCAGCGTGATGAAAGTAAAACGGTAGACTAGCCCCTGGCCCCTGACACCTTAATGTGTGTCCTGTTGCTCGTCCCAGTTGGAGGCCCAGGCGATGGGCGGCAGGTTGTTGAACGCTTCCTTCAGGTTCCTGTCCCAGCTTCTCCTCAGTTCTCTCAGGTATTCGCTGTGTTCGTCGAAACAGTAATACCGAGGAGAAAATCGTCCTATGGCGGCGGATGGGGCGAGAAGTGAAGTCGATACAGCGGCATCATTACAGAATGGTTGTGACGGATATTGAAAATGGTTGTTCTGTATAACAATATCTCCACTGTATCCACCTCCCTGTGCAGGGTGTAACACGCGTCCCAGCCACGGGAGGTCAAATCGGTCATTTTTACCGGAAGGGTTTCCCGGTCCGTCCACGGATGTATATACTCATCCTGGGTAAACCGGTTGCCCAGCAACAGATTATGGACATAATCCCCGCGTATCAGGGCGTCTTCCCTGGGTACGAGCCGTCCGGACGCCGGGTCCTCCGTGAAGTAAATCGGTGGATGCTTCGGTTCCGGGTGGTCCGGCAACGGGATCTCTCTTTCTGCCGGGCCGGCGTCACCCGTGCCCACGCTGTTCCAGGCCGGGTTGAGTTCCCGGTCTGGCCCGGTCCGCCTCATCGGTACCGATTTTTTCATACGTAAGGCAGTATCTGCTCTTGTCGGCTTATAAGGTGAGAAGATAGTATCGGAACATGTAGCATCAGGAGGACAAATTGACAAGAGCGGATGATAGTCCCACTGGCGGGATAATATGGGACGACCCTCCAGCGTTTGGTCAACAAAGAAATACTTTATCAAACTCCGTTCCGGAAGAGCGCTCCATGGCTTGTCCCGTGACCCGTCACAATCAGTGATAAAGGTGTAACACGCACTCAAGCCCCGGGAGGTTAAATCGGCCAATGATTTTGGTTCGTCCGCACCCCGCCACGGATATATCCAGTCATCCGGTGTGAACCGTGTGCCGGTAAGTGGGTGATACACATAGTCCCCGCGTATCACAGCATCTTCCCTGGGCACGGGCCGCCCGGTTGCCGGGTCCCGCGTGAAGTAAATTGGCGGATGCTTCGGTTCCGGGTGTGCCGGCAGGGGGATCTCCTTGTCTGTCCAGCCGCCATCATCCGCATCGGCGCTGTCCCGGGCCGGGTTGTGCTTCGGGCCTGGCCTGGACGGTATAACATAATATGTATCGTCATTCCCAAACCCAAATCCCCCTGCCGGTGGATAGGGTGAGAAGTGGACTCTCTTCATTATTTGCTGGTTAGGACGATAGCTCAGGATTGGATGGTGATTTTCATATTTCGCTAACCTGGGTACATCATTTTGCCTCCGTATAACCTTGAAATACTTTATCAGACTCCGTTCCGGAAGAGCGCTCCATGGCTTGTCCCGTGACCCGTCACAATCAGTGATAAAGATGTAACACGCATCCCAGCCCCGGGAGATTAATTCGTCCGCTGATTTCGGTTCGTCCGCGTCCCGCCACGGATATACATCTTGTTCACGTGAGAGCCTTTCCAACGATAGTAGGTCATGCACGTAATCCCCGCGTATCACGGCATCTTCCCTGGGGATGGGCCGGCCGGTTAACGTACCCAGCGTGAAGTAAATCGGCGGATGCTGGGGGTCCGGGTGTGCCGGCAACGGCATCTCTCTGTCTGTCCAGACGGCGTCATCCGCCAGTTGCATCAGCGCTTCGACAAAATTGGGACTTGCCTCCGACGGGGTGAACGGATGCTTCAGCCGGCCTATGGCCACGAGATGCAATTGCAGGGTGTTGATGGCCATGTGAGCCCGGTTCAGGCCCGGGTTGAGTTTCGGACCGGGCCTGTATCGCTGTGCCAGGCCCAGGACCGGTAGCACACCCGCACGGACTTCCCGGCGGTCCGGTTTGGCCAGGCTGCCGGGTTGTCCCATGTCCTGCCAGTACTTCCTGGCCTCGTTCTCGACATAGTCCCGGTGAGGCCGTTGTGCATGTGCGGGCCGGTCTTGGGCAGGTTCGGGCAGCGGCCGCCTGGCGGGCGCCTCCGCCTCTTCCTCTTCCTGCCTCACGGGCGCGCGGCCCAGGAGTTTGCGTAACGTAGTTGATAATGGCATAGGGCGTCTTGTCCCTGTTAACTGGGTGAAAAAAATCGAACCAACTTTGAAGCAGTCCGGTAGGGGTCCGGTATGGGACATCCACCACCGGGTGGACAGGAAGTGTCTCCGGCGAGGACTGCCCTACTGTAGAGGATATTTATAATCCAGTATTCGAACAACCGCAAGAAATAAGTTACCGGTTCAAACAGCGCCGAACCTGTTACGGCAGGAGATCGCTTCGCTCAGGTGTTCCGGCTGGATGGTCCCGGACTTCTTTGTCAGTGAATTGAGACAGGTTGTTCGATTACGTACAGGAGAAACTGATAATGAAGCGGGCTAGTAGTTCAGGACATGCCGGCCGGGGGTTTGTTGACATAGCCGGCAGGATTTCGCCTTCGAGTCAGCAGGTTGTCAATCTCCCAGCGGGCAGCGGGGTCCACGTCTGTGAGAAAAGTGGTTATCCCGTTCAGTTGTTTTGCGACCGGCAAACCGTTCCTGAACAGGATCCTGTTGGTGTGTACGGCAGGGACGCGCTCGCCGGGCAACACGGTGCCGATCAGGTTCAACGGATCGGTTGCGGAGATGACGGCAGAAGGCAGTTCCCACGGTTCATTTTTTTGTTTCCGCAACAATGCAACCGCCTCCGGGCGCGCGAACTGTTCCCCAGAACAACCTTCGACAAAGTAACCGCCGCGTATCTCGCCCTGCGCCTCCAGGCGCCGGCAGACATACAGCAGTTCCCTCCAGGGGGGCAGGCTTGGTTCCCGCTCGAGCACTTTGCGAAACAGGACACCGTAACGTTTCAGCAAGGTGTGCACAATGGCAGTGAGGGTATTTTCATCGGTACCCGGCCAGGCGTTTGCGGGCGGCGGTTCGGGGTCGCCGGCCGCCGGAAGAATGGCCGACCAGCGCCCTGCGGCGTCGACGCTGTTGAGCAGTGACGTCCTTCTGCGCCTGCGATTACCCCGGCCGTAGGCAGGGCGTTTGCTCTCCGGTGTAATCAGCGCCCGTAATCCTGCATAACTGTCGGAGGTAACCAGCCCGCAGGCGGCCAGTTCCGCCAGCGCGGTTTCGACCTGCGTGCGCAACAGGCCGGTTTTCTGGACCAGGTCTATAAAAAATGACGCCCCATCGCGGCACAGGACATCCAGTGTTTTTCCGGCTGCGGCAGACAGTTTGCGGGTCTGTGCGGCTTCCGCAGGTTGCAGCTTCTGCCATATCCCCAGGGTTTCCCGTGCTACCAGCGTCACGGGCGTGTTTCTCAACAGTACCGTCTTGTTGGTGGATGTCTCATCCCATTTCGGTTTGTACCTGTCGGTAAGCAAGCGGGTCCAGACGATGTGTCCACTGCCGCACAACCGATCCAGCGCCGTGCTCGAGTAGTCGTTCACCCGGACCGGCAGGATATCTTTTTCCCATGCTGCCGCAGGGATTGCACAACCCTCCAGCTTTTCCAATGCGGCGAGGAGTGCGTTGTCCCCCTCGGGGCGGACCTCCCCCATACCGTGCCAGGTGAACAGGAAACGCATATAGTGTGCGACTGATACCGGTTGAATCTCCTCTCTTAAGGAGCGAATGGTGTAGCGGTGCATCCGGGCAAGCAAACCCCGTTCACACCATTCCGTTTCCCCGGCGCCGGGGCTGAATTGCCCCTGCATGGCATAGCCTTCATTCTGCAATGCCAACAGGGCGATGCTGATCTCATTCCGGCTCGCTTCAAACAGTTCAGCGAGTTGCGCTTCCGTCACGGGTCCGCTGCATTCCAGGCGGGAGCGGACCAGTTCAACCAGGGCTGTATCCTTGGTCCATCCTTCACCATCGTCATTCCTGCGCAAGCAGGAATCCAGTGCAGAACCTTCCTTATTCATATCCGCGTTGGCATACACCGCCAGAGCCTGCGGCAAACGTTCCGTGCAGGCCCAGAGTTTCTGTTTACCTGTCTGCAGCACCGCAGCACGTTTTTCCTCAGTCAGCCGGGCCAGCCAGACCCGGCCGTCCGCCTCGGCCGGGTTATTACCATGACCTTCGCGTTCGGTCATCACTCCTGTGAGCATCAGCGCATCATGCAGTTCATCTGCGCTATTGACAGTTGGCCAGGCTTCACTACGGACCCGGGAGATGGCATCCGGACTCAACCGGGCCAGGTCTGAGGCGTCGGCAGGGTCCCTGAAACGCCTGGCCATCACCGCGTTGGTGCGGCGTTCTTCTGCGGGTGCGTCATCCAGGAACGCATAGGGGCGCGCGTTCAGGATTTCCTGCGCCAGGGGTGAAGGGCCGCCCAGGTCGCGGCAATGAAAGCGCACCCGCCCTTCCTCGAATTCCTGCAGTATGTTCTCCAGTCCGCCGATGTCCATCAGGTCATGCAGGCAGTCGTTGACGGTCTGTTCAACCAGGGGGTGTTGCGGTATTTCCCTGTCTCCTCCCAGGTTGTCCTGGCAAGCCAGTTGGTCGGGAAAAATCACCGCCATCAGGTCTTCCGCGTCGCTGCGCTGGAACTGGGCAGGTACTTTCTGCCCCTTGTTGTTGCGCCTGACAGCAAGTGCCGTTGTTGCGTTCCAGCGCCAGTGCGTGGGGAACATGGGAGTCGCCAGCAGCGCCTGGGTGACGGCGTCCCTGACGCTTGCGGATTTCACGTACCGGGTCACGTCCTCCAGGGGGAAACTGTGGACCGCGCCCAGTGAGATGACGATGCTGTCGTCCAGCGCGGCGGCCTGTAATTCGAAATTGAACTGCCGGCAAAAACGCTTGCGCAGGGCCAGGCCCCAGGCGCGGTTGATACGCGAACCGTAACTGCTGTGTAAAACCAGGTGCTGGTCCCCGGCTTCGTCAAAAAACCGCTCAAACACCACATCCTGATCCGTGGGTATACGTCCCAGGGCGGCGCGGGCGCCGGCCAGGTGATCGGTCAACTGGCTTGCCGCATCTTCGCCAAGTCGTAGATCGTCAGACAACCACCGGACAGCAGCGTCCGTGCCCCGGGCAAGTTTCTCATCCATGATTTTGCGTAAACGGGAGACCGAGCGGCTGAGTTCGTCCGACCTGCCCGGCGCTTCGCCGAACCAGAAGGGGATATTGGGAGGCTGACCCTGGGCGTCCGCCACCCGTACTTTGCCCTGATCGACCTTGAGGATGCGGTAAGAGGTATTGCCCAGTTGAAAGATGTCGCCGGGCAGGCTTTCAAAGGCAAAATCCTCGTTCAATGTGCCGATGAAATGGTCTTCCGGTTCCATCACGACGTCATAATCAAATTGATCCGGTATCACGCCGCCGTTGGTCACGGCAACCAGCCTGGCGCCTTTCCTGGGCCTGATGCGCTTGTTGACCGTGTCATGATGAATGTAACGGCTTTGCCTGCCGCGCCGGGTTGAAAACCCCTGCGCCAGCATACCGAGCAATTCAGTGAACTTGCCGCGCGTCAGGCCGCGGTAGGGCCAGGCGCGCGTGAACTGCCGGAACAAGTCGTCCTCCTGCCATTCCCCACAGGCTGTTTCGGCTATCAGTTGTTGCGCCAGCACGTCCAGGTGGCCGCCGGGTATCCTGAGCCGGTCCAGTTCGTCGCGCCGCACCGCGTCCAGCAACGCCGCGCATTCAACCAGATCGTCCCGGCTGAGGGGAAACAGGCGACCCCTGGGGGTGGCCCCCAGGCGGTGACCCGAACGCCCGACCCGTTGCAGAAAGACGGCGATGGAACGCGGGGAGCCCAGTTGGCAGACGAGGTCGACGTCTCCGATATCGATGCCCAGTTCCAGCGACGCGGTCGCAACCAGGGCCTTGAGTTCGCCCCGCTTCAGCCGTTGCTCGGCATCCAGGCGATGCTCCCTGGCCAGGCTGCCGTGATGGGCCGTGACGAACTGTTCGCCGATGCGTTCGGCCAGGCTGCGGGCAGCCCGTTCAGCCAGGCGCCGGGTATTGACGAAAATCAACGTGGTCTGGTGTTGTTCAATCAGGACAGCCAGGCGCCGGTAGAGTTCCTGCCAGACCTCTCCCGCCATCACGGCTTCCAGGGGCGAATCGGGGAGTTGCAGCGCAATATCAAGCTGTCTGACGTGCCCGCGATCCAGGATGTTGCAGTGTTCCGTCCGGTTCCCGACCAGGAACCGGGCTATTTCGTCTACAGGCCGTTGTGTCGCTGAAAGACCGATACGCACAGGGGGGCGGTCAGTCAGCGCATCCAGCCGCTCCAGCGATAACGCCAGGTGCGCCCCCCGCTTGTTGGGAGCCAGTGCATGGATCTCGTCGATAATGACATTACGCACCGTTTGCAACAGCTTCCTGCCGGAACTGCTGGTCAGCAGGATGTAGAGTGATTCGGGGGTGGTGACCAGGATATGGGGCGGTACCCGCCGCATGCGTTCGCGTTCAGACTGCGGGGTGTCTCCGGTGCGTACCAGGGCGCGGATGTCCACCTCCGCCAAACCCCGGGCTGTCACCATGTCCCTGATCCCCTGCAGCGGTTCCTGCAGGTTCTTCTGAATATCGTTGGACAGGGCTTTCAGGGGGGATACATACAGTATGTACGTCTCGTCGGCCAGTCCGCCGTCAAGCGCCTCGCGGACCAGGTCGTCTATGGCCGCCAGAAACGCGGCCAGGGTCTTGCCGCTGCCGGTCGGCGCCGCGATCAAGCTATGCCCGCCCTGCCTGATCGCCGGCCAGGCATCCTCCTGTACCGGCGTCGGGCGATCGAATACGCTGTGGAACCAGGCAGACGTGACAGGGTGGAAAATATCGGTTGACATAAACAGACAGTTTATCTAAAAGTCGAACAAATAGCAGGTAACTGATAACTTCCGTACCGGTAAATGATATGAGCAAGGATTTGTTAATCCACAAAGGCAGCTGCCATTGCGGCGCAGTCCGGTTTGAGGTAGACGCAGCTGCTGAATTAACGGTATGGGAGTGCAATTGTTCCATTTGCCGTATGAGTGGTTTCCTGCACTTCCAGGTCCCCGGGTCGCGCTTCCGGCTGTTGCAGGGCGAGGAAGCCGTGTCGACCTACACATTCAATACCGGCACCGCGCAGCACTATTTCTGCAGGACCTGCGGCGTCAAGTCATTCTACGTGCCGCGCTCCTTTCCCGAGGGGTACAGCGTCAACCTAAACTGCCTGGACCGGGCGCAGATTGATAGCGTTACGGTCGAGGAGTTTGACGGCGAAAACTGGGAAGCGGCCTATGCAGGGAAAAAGCACGATCTCCCGAAGTAGCTGAAAATAAGCAAACCTCTAAATATTGAATTGTTGCAACTTTTCCAGGTCGGACGGGACGTCGATGTCAAATTCAGCTTCGGGCATAAGCAGTGTCGTTACCCGTTCAGCGTTATTTTTCAACAGGGATTTTGCCCCGGCATCGCCCTCCAGCTCCAGGAGTTGCGGGTAAAATTCCGCAGGAATGACGGCCGGCGTACCTACGCTACCGGCATAGCCGCCGGCTACGATTTCGGAGGGGTTATCAAGCCATAGGCCGATCAGCCGGCGCAGGTGCTCTTCCGTGACCAGTACCTGGTCGCACAAGGTGATCATCACCGCGGGGCAACCCGGTTCAAGGCTGTCTATTCCCGCCTTGAGGGAGGATGCCAGGCCCTGATTCCAATGTTTGTTTTCGACGATATTTACCGGCAGGTCACTGACTGCCTGTGCCACCGCATCGGAGTTGGCTCCGACGATAACGCTGATCCTGTCTGGAGGGAACAGTGACGCGAGCTTGTCAACGGCTAGCCGAACCAGGCTGGAGCCGCTTATTTCGACGAGTTGTTTACACCGGCCGTACCTGCTTGAGCCACCCGCCGCCAGGGCTATGGCAGATAATTTACCGGTATCCATAACAGCATGATATGGTATCTCGTCTACGGCGTCATTGAAGAAATATATCGCGAGCTTTCTAACAATCTTAACTTTTCAAACCACGAGGAATACTTTGAGAGGGAAATCAACCGTTACTTCCGTGATAGAGGCATGAATGTCAGGCGTCCAACGGAAACTTGCAATTCAGGCCGGGAAAACGCAGGAAATCGCGATCAGCCGTATGAACTTCAGCCTGGTGCGAAATTGCATATTCGGCAATTTGTGCATCGGTGACCATATTGCCTCCCGGGGACCCCGCAGCAGCAAGCAGTTTTAATACAATACGGGTATGTTGGGCAGTAGGATGAAGTGTCCGTGTGATTCGACAATCAAGCCAGGACTGAACGATTTCTGTAGCCTGAAACAATGATAAGGGTTGTTCGAACGCGCGCTGATTAGTACTAATTCGAACAAAAGCAAACACAACGGGATGGCAAAGCCCGACAGGAACGGCGCCATTCAGACAGTCCGACCACCATTGTTTTGTTACGTCATGAAAAGGACTTGTTGAGTCGACCGCATACAGCAACAGGTTTGCATCCGGTACGATCATCCCGTTAAGGACTGTTTATTCAAACGGTGCGAAAGATCGAGGAAAGCATCCACTTCCATATCATCATTGAGAGAGTTGAGATGGGCAGGGTCGTAGCCGGTGCGCAGGCCCATTGGAAATGACTGCTGAACGAAAGAGGTTTTATCAGCATCACAAAGCAGGTCAGCGAGCCCCGTGGTAACGGCTTGGTTCAACGCTTCCTTGAAGCTTTGCCCACGCTGGTGCATAGCTTCACGGAGCAGGCGTTCGGTCTCCGGTTCTAATGTCACTGTTGTACGCATATAGACATCATGATGTAAAAATAAAATGCTGTCAAGATGCTTTTCAAAACATAATATAGACCTAGTGACCCGAAAAATCAATCGACACCCAACCTCTTGATTTAGTACACTGCAAGGTATCGGTAAGCGGGAGTAATCGGGCGATTGCTCCCGTTTTGTATGTGTGTTGCTTCGGTGGAGGAATCGATTGGGTCATACTGCTTTACTCGCGCTCGCGGACGGTAGCCTGTTTTACGGTGATTCCATCGGTGTTTCCGGCGCCGCGGTGGGAGAAGTGGTATTCAACACCTCGATTACGGGCTACCAGGAGATCCTCACCGACCCGTCCTACTGCCGGCAAATCATCACCTTTACCCAGCCGCAGATAGGCAACGTAGGCGTCAATGCCGAAGACACGGAATCGGTCCGGGTCTATGCCGCAGGACTGATCATCAAGCAGGCGCCGCCGATACCGAGCAACTGGCGTACCGAGCAATCGTTTTCCGGCTACCTTGAGACCAACGGTATTGTCGCCATCGCCAATATAGACACCCGGCGTCTCACACGGATACTCAGGGACAAGGGTTCACAGGACGGCTGCATCCTCGCCGGCGGGGAACTGGACAAGGAACGCGCCCTGGAACTTGCCCGCGGCTTCCCCGGGTTGCAGGGCATGGACCTGGCCAGGGAGGTAACTACCGCGCAACAATACCGCTGGCAGGAAGGCGGCTGGTCCCTGGGGGAGGGCTACGGACAACCCGGCGCGGTACGCAAGCGTAAGGTTGTGGCCTATGATTTCGGGGTAAAGAGAAATATCCTGCGCATCCTCTACGACCTGGGCTGCGAACTGGAAGTGGTGCCGGCAACGACGACGGCAGGAGAGGTGCTGTCCCGTTCCCCTGACGGCGTGTTCCTGTCCAATGGTCCCGGCGACCCGGAGCCGTGTGACTATGCTATTGAAGCAATCGCCGGGATCGTAGCCGCCGGGGTGCCCACCTTCGGCATCTGCCTGGGACACCAGTTGCTGGGGCTTGCCTGCGGGGCCGAAACAATGAAAATGAAGTTCGGCCACCACGGCGGCAATCACCCGGTGCAGGACCTGGCCACAGGACGGGTCATGATCACCAGTCAGAACCACGGCTTCACTGTCGCGGAAGATTCCATACCCGAGACTTTGTCGGTCACGCACCGGTCGTTATTCGACGGCACTGTGCAGGGCATCCACCATAACAAACAACCCGCATTCGGCTTCCAGGGCCACCCCGAAGCCAGCCCGGGCCCCCATGACGTTAAACCACTATTCGACCATTTTATGGACCTGATGGGGCAAAACAGATGAATGCTGAGTCGGTTCAGGCAAGCGTTTCAGGACTATCATCCGCAGGGACAGCGGATGGTAAGCGTACAGGGATGTATTCACAGCGGGTCCTGAAACGCTTGCCTGAACCGGCCATGACCCTGTTTCGCATCTGTGGTTGGTTAAATTAAGATGCCCAAACGAACCGACATAGACAGCGTCCTGATCATCGGCGCCGGCCCCATCGTCATCGGCCAGGCCTGCGAGTTCGATTACTCCGGCGCGCAGGCATGCAAGGCCCTGAAAGAAGAGGGTTACCGGGTAGTCCTGGTCAATTCGAACCCGGCTACCATCATGACCGACCCGGAGATGGCGGATGCCACCTATATCGAGCCGGTACGCTGGCAGACCATTGAGAAAATTATCGAAAAAGAGCGCCCCGGTGCATTGTTGCCGACGATGGGCGGCCAGACCGGCCTGAATTGCGCCCTGGACCTGGCCCGGGAAGGCGTCCTGGCAAAATACGGCGTGGAAATGATAGGCGCAGACAAGGAAGCCATCGACAAGGCGGAAGACAGGGAAAAATTCCGCGATGCCATGAAGAGAATTGGGCTGGACATGCCCGATTCAGACCTGGCCCACAACCTTGAAACGGCAATCGATATCCAGCGCCGGATCGGCTATCCCGCCATCATACGGCCCTCGTTTACCCTGGGGGGCACCGGCGGCGGCGTAGCCTGGAACAAGGAGGAGTTCATGGAGATCTGTGAACGGGGACTGGAAGCCTCCCCCACCAGCGAGATCCTGGTGGAACAATCCGTGGTCGGCTGGAAGGAGTTTGAGATGGAAGTGGTCAGGGACCGCAAGGATAACTGCATCATCGTCTGTTCCATAGAGAACGTTGATGCCATGGGTGTGCATACCGGCGACTCCATTACCATCGCGCCTGCACTCACTCTCACGGACAAGGAATTCCAGTTGATGCGTGACGCATCCATCGCGGTGCTGCGCGAAATCGGTGTGGACACGGGGGGGTCCAACGTACAGTTTGCCGTCAACCCCGATGATGGACAGTTGCTCATCATCGAGATGAACCCGCGCGTGTCCCGCTCGTCCGCCCTGGCTTCCAAGGCAACGGGATTTCCCATCGCCCGGGTTGCGGCGAAACTGGCGGTCGGCTACACCCTGGATGAACTGGATAATGAAATTACCGGCGGCGCTACGCCGGCGTCGTTCGAACCGACCATCGATTACATCGTAACGAAGATCCCCAGGTTCACGTTCGAAAAGTTTCCCCAGGCAGACCCGCACCTGACGACCCAGATGAAATCGGTGGGCGAGGTGATGGCAATCGGCAGGACCTTCCAGGAATCCCTGCAAAAGGCCTTGCGCGGGCTGGAAACGGGGGTGGACGGGTTTATCAATCTCTACGATGAAGTGAACGCGGACAACCTCGGCAGGATTAGCCATGAACTGCAAAACCCCGGTTCGGAACGCTTGCTGTATGTCGGCGAAGCCTTTCGCCACGGCATGGACCTGGCCCGGGTCCATTCCCTCTCGCGCATCGACCCCTGGTTCCTGGCGCAGATTCAGGACCTGCTACACGAGGAAAAACGCTTGCCGGGTTCTGATCCGGAAGCCCTGGACAGGGAACATCTTTACCGCCTGAAGCAAAAAGGCTTCTCGGACAGCCGCCTCGCCGCGCTGCTGGACGTCAGTGAGGACCGGCTCCGCCAGCGGCGCCACCAATTGAATATACGGCCCGTATACAAACGGGTCGATTCCTGCGCCGCGGAGTTTCCGGCAACCACGGCGTACATGTATTCGACCTATGATGAAGAATGTGAAGCCGACCCGACAGCCAGGGAAAAGATCATGGTGCTGGGCGGCGGCCCCAACCGGATAGGCCAGGGGATAGAGTTCGATTACTGCTGCGTACAGGCCGCTTATGCCATGCGTGAGGCCGGCTATGAATCCATCATGGTGAACTGCAATCCGGAAACCGTCTCCACGGACTACGATACGTCCGACAGGCTTTATTTCGAGCCGCTGACGCTGGAGGATGTGCTGGAAATTATTCACCTGGAACAGCCGCGGGGCGTGATCGTTCAATTCGGCGGCCAGACACCGTTGAAACTGGCCCGCGCCCTGGAAGCAGAGGGTGCGCCGATTATCGGCACCGCACCGGATTCGATAGACCTGGCGGAAGACCGGGAGCGGTTTCAGCAATTGCTGCAAGACCTGGACCTTAAACAGCCGTCAAACCGGACTGCGAGAAATTTGCCCGATGCGCTCAGACTGGCGCAGGAAATCGGCTATCCCATCGTAGTGCGGCCGTCCTATGTGCTGGGCGGCCGGGCCATGGAGATAGTCTATGACGGGACAGACCTGAAGGAATACATGTCGCGGGCCGTGGCGGTATCCAACGACTCGCCGGTTCTGCTGGACCGCTTCCTGGACAAGGCCATCGAGGTGGACGTGGATGCGATCTCCGACGGCCGTGACGTGATTATCGGCGGCATCATGGAGCATATCGAACAGGCGGGTATCCACTCCGGCGATTCGGCCTGTTCGCTGCCGCCGTTCAGTTTGAACGCCGCCTTGCAGCAACGTCTGGCCGGGCAGGTGGAGAAAATGGCGCGCGGCCTTAACGTGAACGGCTTGATGAACACACAGTTTGCCATCCAGGGTGAGGATATTTTTGTACTGGAAGTCAATCCCAGGGCTTCCCGAACCGTGCCCTATGTGTCCAAGGCGACCGGGGTCCCCCTGGCGCGTATTGCGGCCCGCTGCATGGTGGGCGACAGTCTTGCAGACCAGGGGGTCAAGTCAATACCGGAGCCCGGCTATTGCTCCATCAAGGAAGCCGTGTTTCCGTTTGCCAAGTTTCCCGGCGTTGACCCGATACTGGGTCCCGAGATGAAGTCCACCGGAGAGGTGATGGGCATCGGCAACGGTTTCGGCGAGGCCTTCAACAAGGCGGTACTGGCTACCAGCCAGGAAATTCCGCGCAGCGGCATGGTATTCATCAGCGTCCGTGATAAGGACAAGCCTGACGCCATACAGGTTGCAAGGGACTTTGCCGAAGCAGGTTTCAGCCTGTGCGCTACCGAGGGTACTGCAAGCAGAATCAGGCAGGCCGGTGTGGAATGCACCAGGGTGAACAAGGTCGCTGAAGGCCATCCCCATATCGTCGACATGCTGAAAAATGATGAAATCGCGCTCATTGTCAATACGACGGAGGGGAGGCAGGCCATAACGGATTCCCATTCCATCAGGACGACCGCCATACAGCACAAGGTGTTTTATACGACCACAATAGCCGGCGCCAACGCTATAATTGCTGCACTGAAGGACAATCATATCGACAGCATCCATTGTCTGCAGGAATTGCATGAGGTGATGACATGATGAACAGAATCCCGATAACCGCAAAAGGCGCCCGGCGCTTGCGGCAACAACTGGACCAGTTGAAGTCGGTTGAACGTCCCAAGATTATCCAGGCGCTGAAGGAAGCCAGGGCCCACGGCGACCTGAGCGAAAATGCCGAATACCATGCCGCGCGGGAGCGCCAGGGATTTCTGGAAGGCCGTATTGCGACGATTGAAGAGGCCCTGGCCGTGGCGGAGATCATCGAGGTCGGGAAAATCAATGCGGACGGGAAAATTGTATTCGGTGCAACTGTCGATTTATTGAACCTTGAAAGTGAGCAGGAAGTCCGCTACCAGATCGTAGGGGAGAAGGAAGCCGATATAGACCAGGGACTGCTGTCTGTTACGGCTCCCATTGCCCGGGCCCTGATCGGCAAGGAGGAAGGCGATGTGATCGAGGTCAATGCGCCCGGAGGGATTATCGAGTACGAAGTTCTGTCGGTTGCCTATATCTGAACCATGAAATGGGGACGCGTGAAATGGGGACGGAATTAAATTCCGTCCCCGTCCGGAGAAGTTCCTGAAATGTCGAAAAGCAGCAAACGCTGGTTGCGGGAACATAACCGGGACCCGTTCGTCAACCTGGCCAGGAGCAGGCAGCTGCGCTCCCGCGCCGTATTCAAACTGGAGGAACTGGACCGGCGCTACAGGCTGTTCCGTCCGGGACAGACCGTGGTTGACCTGGGCGCGGCGCCGGGTAGCTGGTCGCTGTACGTGAGTGAGAAAGTCAGGCCGGGCGGGAAAGTCATCGCCGTCGACCTGCTGGAGATGCAACCGCTTGCAAACGTTACCTGTCTTAAGGGAGATATCACCGACCCGGAATACCTGCAAACATGCATTACCGGGCTGCAAAATTCCAGGGTAGACCTTGTAATTTCGGATATGGCCCCCAATTTATCAGGGATTGCCGCGGTGGATCAGGCCAACAGCCTGAACCTGGCGGAATCGGCCTGCCGGTTGGCCTGTTCAGTACTGGCCGGGAACGGACATTTCCTGGTAAAACTGTTCCAGGGTGATGAAAGCGCCGCCTTCCGAAAGGGATTGTTGGCAAGGTTCGAAACAGTTATACTGGGCAAGCCGCGGGCCTCAAGAGCGAATTCCAGTGAGGTATATATACTGGCAAAAGGCTATAATGGTTAGCATGTAGCCAGGAAATGCGATACAGCCGTCGTTGCGTCGGCGGGTTCGCAGGTGAATGAAAACAACATAGGCATACGGCGTTATGTTAAAGAGTATTTTTTTGTGGGTGGTCATCGCCCTGGTTTTGATGATGGTATTTCAAAACTTCGGGGTCCGCACGACCAGTACCAATATTCCCTATTCCCAGTTCATCCTGGACGTGAAAACCGGCAAGGTGATTTCCGTTACAATCGAAGGCAGCACCATCTCGGGCAACCTGGCTGACGGGACCAGGTTCAACACTTACAGCCCGGAAACCAGCAATGACGCCCTGATCGGCACCTTGCTGGACAACAACGTGGAAGTGCTGGGTTCCGAGCCGAACAAGAATTCATTCTGGGCCCACGCCTTCATATCCTGGTTCCCCATATTGCTGTTACTGGGTATCTGGATCTATTTTATGCGGCAGATGCAGGGCGGCGCGGGCGGTCGCGGCGCCCTGTCGTTCGGCAAGAGCCGGGCGCGCTTGTTAAACGAGGACCAGGTCAAGATTACCTTTAACGATGTCGCCGGTGTTGAAGAGGCCAAGGAAGAGGTCGTCGAACTGGTCGAATTTCTGCGCGACCCCGGCAAGTTCCAGAAACTGGGCGGCAAGATTCCCCGCGGCGTACTGATGGTAGGTTCGCCGGGCACCGGCAAGACGTTGCTGGCAAAAGCAATAGCCGGTGAGGCGCAGGTCCCGTTCTTCACCATATCCGGTTCCGATTTTGTGGAAATGTTTGTCGGTGTGGGCGCCTCGCGGGTGCGGGATATGTTTGAACAGGCAAAGAAGCACGCGCCGTGCATCATCTTTATCGACGAGATCGATGCGGTAGGCCGCCACCGCGGCGCCGGCCTGGGCGGAGGACACGATGAACGCGAACAAACGCTCAACCAGCTCCTGGTTGAAATGGACGGGTTTGAGGGCAATGAAGGCATCATTGTCATTGCGGCCACCAACCGGCCGGACGTGCTCGATCCGGCCTTGCTTCGCCCCGGAAGGTTTGACCGGCAGGTGGTGGTCCCGTTACCGGATATCCGGGGTCGGGAGCAGATACTCAAGGTGCATATGCGTAAAGTGGCAATCGCCGATAATGTGAACCCCTCCATCATTGCGCGCGGCACGCCGGGATTTTCCGGCGCAGATCTCGCCAACCTGATCAATGAAGCGGCGTTGTTCGCGGCGCGCGCGAACAAGAACGAGGTTGACATGGAAGAGTTTGAACGGGCCAAGGACAAGGTCATGATGGGCACGGAACGGCGTTCCATGGTGATGAGCGATGAAGAAAAGAAACTCACGGCATACCATGAGGCCGGCCATGCCATTGTCGGCAGACTCGTTCCGGGCCATGACCCCGTTTACAAGGTCACCATAATCCCGCGCGGGCGGGCCCTGGGCGTAACCATGTTTCTGCCGGAGCAGGACAGGTTGAGCTATTCCCGGCAGTTTCTGCAGAGTCAGATCTGCTCCCTGTTCGGCGGACGTATCGCCGAGTCCCTGATCTTCGGGGACGATGCGGTGACGACGGGCGCGAGCAACGATATTGAACGCGCTACCCTGCTGGCAAGAAACATGGTAACCAAGTGGGGCCTTTCCGAAAAGATGGGCCCGCTCGCTTACCAGGAGGACGAGGGAGAGGTCTTTCTGGGGCATTCCGTCACCCAACATTCGACCGTCTCCGCTGCGACCCAGAATGATATCGACGCGGAAGTGAGACGGCTCATCGACAAGAACTACGAGCATGCAAAGGAGCTGCTCGCGGCGAACTTGGACAAACTGCACATGATGGCCGATGCACTGATCAAGTACGAAACCATTGATTCGGGCCAGATCGACAGCATCATGGAGGGTAAGGAACCCGGGCCGCCGGCCGACTGGGGCAATGATAAAAAGACACGCGGAAAAGAAACGAGCCCCGATGAAACGCAGCAAAAGGATGAAGGCCAGTCTGTTGAGGGTCCTGCCATTGACGGACCGGCGCGGCCTGCTTGATCCGGGAAATCAGGGACAAGCCGGATTTGAAAGCAAGCCGGCAGTTTTTGCCTGTACTCCGGGAGTCGCCCGATTACTCATAATTCACGAAAATTTTTCAGGACGGACGGCATCCGCGGCAGGGTAGGCATTGAGCCTGTCACTCCCGGTTTCGTCATGAAACTGGGTTGGGCCATCGGCAAGGTACTGAACGGACAGAGCACGGGCCCCATTCTCATAGGGAAAGACACCCGTGTCTCCGGCTACATGTTCGAATCCGCGCTGGAGGCCGGGTTGTCGGCCGCAGGCGTTGATATCCGCTTGCTGGGGCCGGTACCCACGCCTGCCGTTGCCTACCTGACAAAAAACACCCGCGCCGAAGCGGGTATCGTCATCAGCGCATCCCACAACCCCTATTTCGATAATGGCATCAAGATCTTTTCTAGGAACGGTAGAAAGCTGTCGGACGCCGTTGAATTACAGATAGAAGAACAACTGGCCAACTCGCTGGAGGTCGTTGATTCGGGGAAGCTGGGCAAGGTGCGCCGGATCACGGATGCGCCGCGGCGCTACATCGAGTTCTGCAAGAGCAGGATTGATTGCGATTTGAGCGGCATGCGCTTGGTGGTTGATTGCGCCAACGGGGCTGCCTACAAAATTGCACCGAAAGTATTTGAAGAACTGGGCGCCAGGGTTTTTGCAATCGGTGTAGAACCGGACGGTTTCAACATCAACGATGGTTGCGGCGCCACGATGCCGGAGACACTGCAACGGACCGTGCTGGAAAAGAAAGCGGATATCGGCATCTCGCTGGATGGGGACGCCGACAGGGTAATCATGGTCGACCATAAAGGCCAACTGGTGGACGGTGATGAATTACTGTACATCATAGCCGGACAACAGAAAGAAACGCTCAATGGTGCTGTTGTCGGCACGCTGATGAGTAACCTCGGGCTGGAGCAGGCCGTGAACGGAATGGGGCTCGAGTTTTACCGGGCGAAGGTGGGGGATCGTTATATCATGGAATTGCTGGATGAAAAAAAGCTGATGCTGGGCGGAGAGCAGTCCGGCCACATAGTAAACCGGAATTTTTCCGACACGGGTGACGGCATAATATCGGCGTTACAGGTGCTGAACACGATACAAAACACTGGTGACAGCCTGAACTCATTGAAACGCGGCATGCAGAAGTACCCGCAGGCGCTGATGAACATAGCACTGCAGAAACCGGTGAAACTTCCGGAATGTCCCGGGATCGATAAGGCCGTCAGGGAAGTTGAATCAGAGCTGGGCAAACCCGGACGTGTTCTGTTACGGCCGTCCGGCACTGAGCCGTTATTACGGGTTATGGTGGAGGGCAGTGATTCCGTAAAGGTCAGTTCGCTGGCGCACAAGCTGGCCGAGGATATAGACAATATCATCAGTGGACAGGACATTTCATAATTTACCGCACAGGATTGCGGGGTCGTTCTACATGATTTCCCAATACAACCGGTTCCCGTCATGACGGATTTACAACTGCACAAGCGCATCCTGGTGGCGGACAAGATATCTCCCGAAGGCAAGGCGTTCCTGCAGGGACAAAAGAATATCAGCGTTGATCATATCACCGGTCTCGACGAATCCGGGTTATGCGACAAAATCGGCGGCTATGATGCCGTCATCGTGCGTAGCGCAACGACAATTTCGGCAAAGGTAATTGACGCCGCGGGCAGGCTGCAGGTAATAGGCAGGGCCGGTATCGGGGTGGATAATATCGATGTGGGTTATGCCACGGGCAAGGGTATTGTTGTATTGAACACGCCCGATGCCAATGTTACGACCACGGCTGAACTGACCATAGCCCATCTGTTTTCCCTGAGCCGGAACCTGCCGCAGGCCAACAGGTCGGTGAAGGCAGGGGAATGGAAGCGCACCCGCTTCATCGGGGTGGAACTGACCAATAAAGTGCTGGGTATTGTCGGTTACGGGCATATCGGCAGGGTTGTTGCAGCCAAGGCCCTGGCCCTGGACATGCAGGTGATCGCGTTTGACCCGTTCGTTACGGAGGAAAAGTTTCTCGCCGACGGCGTCACCGGTGTCGGGATTGATGAACTGGTGGAAGAGGCGGATTACATCAGCCTGCATTGCCCGTTGAACGACAAGACCCGCAACATCATGAATGCCGCCAGGTTCCGGGCCATGAAGCCCGGTGCACGGTTAATCAATTGTGCCAGGGGTGGACTGGTTGACGAGGCGGCGCTGTATGATGCGCTTAGAAACGGACACCTGGGCGGGGCGGCCCTTGATGTGTTTTCCACGGAACCGCCGGAGGAATCCCCCCTGCTGATCCTGGACAACGTCCTGCTGACCCCGCACCTTGGAGCGTCGACCCATGAAGCCCAGGCCGCGACCGGCATGGAGATTGCCCAGCAGATATGTATCTACCTGAGGACCGGCGAACCCATCAATGCGATTAATCTGCCGGCAGTCTCGGCCGATGAAATGGTGAAACTGCAGCCTTACCTGCTACTGGCCCGGCGCCTGGGGATGCTGCTGGGCCCCATGATCCCGGGCTCCATTCGCCAACTGGAGGTATCGCTCTTTGGCGATGCGGCAGAGCGGGATTTGGCCAGCATTGCCACGGAAGGACTGGTGGGGCTGTTGGGCGCCCATATGTCGGCGGAGGTGAACCGGGTGAATGCCAGGCACATCGCAGAACAGCAGGGACTGAGCCTCGTTGAGGCCCGCGCCGGCGAACACCCGGACTACCATTCCGCGGTCAGCCTTTCGGTCCGCCACGGGGACCGCACGACGGAGGTGATCGGGACACTGTTCAACAAGAAATACCCGCGCCTGATACGCATCAACGATTATGAGATTGAAGCCGTACTGGAAGGTCATTTGCTGGTCACCCGGCATAACGACCAGCCGGGGGTGATTGCCGCAATCAGCAACCTGCTGGCCCGGGAACGGATCAACATTTCGCGCATGCAACTGGGCATCGTTTCCGGCAGCAACAAGGCGCTTGCCGTGATTGGGGTATCAACCGCATTGACGGATGCATTGATGGGCGAGCTTGCAGAAACCGGCGCCATCAACAAGGTGATGCAGGTGACTTTGTAGTTGCCAAATATCCCCAATATCCTGAAAACCGATAATGCGTATCAAGGCTTTCAAAGGGTACCGCGCCGGCAAGGACAAAATTGCCTTGGTCGCATCACGGCCTTACGACGTATTGACCAGCGCAGAAGCCAGGCTGGAGGCGGCCGGAAACCCGTATTCCTTTCTGAATGTCGTCAAACCGGAAATTGGATTCCCCCCGGGCGCCGATCCGTACGGCTCCGCTGTCTACCGCGCCGCGGCAGCGAATTTCCAGGCCTTGATCGACAATGGAACATTTGTACGTGATGAGCATGAAAGCCTGTATATCTACGAGATGTGCCGGGATAGACGTACGAAAACGGGTATTGTCGCCGCTGCTGCCGTGGAGGATTACGTAAATGGCGCTATCAGGAAACACGAACAGACCCGGCCCGATAAGGAAACCGATCGCGTAAACCATATCCGCACAACCATGCTCAACGCCGAGCCGGTCATGTTTGCCTACCGCTATGACAGGACTATTGATGACCTGGTCGAAACAGTCAGGACAGCAAAACCGGAGTACGATTTTATCGACGCAGATGAGGTGCAGCACTGCTTCTGGATAGTCGACAAGCCTGAGACCGTAGCGGCAATTATCCGGGCGTTTTCCCGCGTCCCCGCAACTTACGTGGCGGACGGGCACCATCGCACCGCCGCCGCTGCCGCGGTCAGCCGGGAATTAAACAGGCAGGGCGCACGGGATGGAGCCGATCCCGGGTATGATTATTTTCTCGCAGTGCATTTTCCGGATAACCAGCTGGAAATTCTCGACTACAACCGCTTGGTCGCCGACCTTAACGGCCTGGAAAAAGAGAAATTCCTTCAGGAACTTGAAACCTCGTTTTTCGTTGAAAAGACCGGAAACCAGCCCGTCAGGCCTGTGCAGCATAATGAGACAGGCATGTACCTGGCAGGTAACTGGTACCGTCTCATTGTGCGGTCCGGCAAGTATGATACCGCTGATGTCAGGGCGTCCCTGGGTGTCAGTATCCTGTCGGACCTGGTCCTGCAACCCATCCTGGCTATACGTGACCAGAGGACTGATCGCCGCATCGGGTTTGTCGGCGGCGCGCGCGGACTGGGGGAACTGCAGGGCAGGGTGGACAGTGGCGAGATGGCGGTTGCCTTTGCCGTCTGCCCGGTAACCATACGGGAACTCATGGATATCTCCGATTCAGGCAGGCTCATGCCGCCCAAGGCTACCTGGTTCGAACCGAAACTGCGCAGCGGCCTGGTCGTGTACAGCCTGGAAGACTGACCCGGTTATAAAGAGTTAAACTTGTCGCCCTGGAGAGGTGCGAGATGGGACACTACTCTCACCAGGGCAGCGTCAAACGCAGCGTCAGGCCGTGCTGCGGCCGTGCATGGGGCGTCTCGCGGCGCTCACCGTCCAGGCTCAGGCTCAACCATTGCCCCACCTCATAACGCCAGCCCAGCCGCAACCGGCGGCTGCGCCCGGCCATCTCAATCCCGCTGTACGGCGTCAGTAGCCCGCGGTTCCACGGCAAGTCCAGCCCATAGCTCCACTCGGCGCTGAACCGGCTCCCCGGGGTGCTGCCAAGCTGCGGCGCCAACCCGCGCGCGTCCTGGCGCTGCCATAGCGCCTGCGTGCCGCTCGCCGTCCTGCCCCAGCCCGAGGCAAGGCGCAGCATCAGCCCGCGCCCGGCACGGCCCGGGTCAACCTGCACGCTGCCGGACAAGCCCCATTCCTCATACCCGCCGTCCTCATGGGCAATGAGGCCCCTGGCCCGGGTCTCCAGGGTCAATCCCAGCAACGGGTCGGCATAGCGCAGCCCGCCGCCCAGCTCCATGCCGAAACCGGTCTCCGCAGCGCCGCCGTCATAACGCAGTCCCAGTTCGACGTCAGGCGTGAGCAGTGCATCGTTAGCCAGCGACCGCTGGTGGCGGCCGCTCAGCAGCAGCCGTAACCGGCTCGCATCCGCGGCTTTTACCCCGGCCATGCCGTCGGCAGCCTCCGAAGACGTGCGCACCAACATAAAGTCCGACTTTAGCGCCAGTTCAGTGGCTTCACCGGCATAGACAATGCCCTTGATGCCCGCCGCGCCCATGCCCATGCCGATGCTGGTCTCCATTGCCTCTCCCGCACGTTCCCCGCCCCCGGTCTGTTGCAGGCGCATCTCGCCCCGGCCGTACCCGGCTACGCCCCACACCGATAACGCATCGTTAAGCGCATAGCGCCCGTACGGGTACACCCCGGCCAGGTGGCTCGCTGTCCACGTCCGAACGGTAGCGCCCGCCGCCGTCACTCCAGGACAGCGCCACCCCGGTCAGCCGGCGCGCGGTCCTGTAGTCCAGGCCCAGCACGCCGGTCAGCACGTCGCCGTCTATCTGTACCGCTGCGTCCCGGCCGGCAAACTGCGTCAGCGCACCCCGCCCCCACAGCGACCAGCGACCGGCCGGCTGCAAGTGTTCATGGCCGGCGTCCTGCACGGCCTCCGCGTCCGCGCCCTGGTACAAATCCGACAGCGGCAGGTCGAAACTGCTCTGCGAGAGGAACCGGCGTTGGTCCACGTTCCACAGGGACCCGCGCCTGGTCAGCAACGCCCAGGCGGCCCGTTCGATGAGGTTGGGCCGGCGCGCGCCGGTTGCCGCTGTTCCGTCCAAATCCGCGGCAGCGCCGTCCGGGTGTGCCGGTGGCAGGCCGTACCCGCCGGCCGACCAGGCGCCGGCGCGGCCCCTTGCCGGGTCCGGCCGATGACCGGCCGCATCCTCAGCGCCGCCCGCGCCCGACCGTTCGCCGGCGCCGCCCAGGCGGTCAAATGAAGCGGCGTCCTCTGTATTCCCCGTGCGCTCTGCGTTCTCTGTGCGTTCTGTGCGTTCTGTGTTCTCTGTGCGTTCTGTGGCCTCCGTATCCTGCCTGCCGGTCCCGGTCTGCGCCGGGTCAGGCCTTTCCCGCCCGGCCTGTCCGGCCGGCAGGCGTATGCGGCGTCCGCCCAGGGTCAATTGCGACACAGGCGCCGCGGTTTCGTCAAATCGGTCGTCCAGCAGTCCCAGCACCTGGGTGGCGCTGGTGCGCCCGAAGCGGGCCAGCCAGCCCTTCGGCAGCGGGTCGCTGTTGATGATGGTGCCCGTAGCATCGCTGTCGTCAATGTCCGCCCCAGAGGCGCTCACCAGCAACAGCATGAGGGTTTCACGCCCCTCGTTGTGGGAATCGTCCAGCACCGTAGCCCGGATGGTCTGCTCCGTAACGCCCGCCGCAAATGTCAGCGTGCCGCGCACGGCAACGTAATCCTCGCCCGCGGTCGCCGTGCCGTCGGCGCTGGCGTAGTCCACCGTTACGACCTGCGCTGCCGCGCGGTCCAGCGTGACCACGAAGTCAAGACGGGCGCCGGCTCCTTCCTGCGCCTCGGCGTCGGCCACCGACAGCCCGGATGGCGGAACCGGGCCGGATGCGCGCAACCCGGCCATATGCTGCTCGCTTTCCGCCTCCACCAGGCAGCGCACGCCGACGGTCTCGGTACTCTTCCGGCAGTTGTGCACACCGACGCGATTCCTGGCCTTTCCGCCGCTCGCCACCGGGCACTCCAGAAGACTCTTCTCACCTCCATTGCATAGCAGGTCATCGAGCAATATGTCCAGCGGCCCCGAGCCGAAGTACGAGCGCAGGAACCGCTCTCCCCCTGATTCGGCGCCGGCGTAACCCAACCTCTCGCATACAATATTCGCTTCATCGGTCGTCCAGTAGTCATCACATATAGTGCCCCAAACGGCGCCTCTGTCCGGGTGTACCGCGCAAATTTCCAGACGCCCTTCTTCGTACGTATTCGTTGTGTTGCCATCCCGCAGTCGCATTGATCCTTCAGTACAGCCATCGCCAGGGATGGTGGTGTCCTCGGTGTTGTTGGTCACCGGCCTGTCGGTGAAGTCGGCCACCTCGTTGCCCGCCGCATCCTGCAGCTTGTTGTTGCTGCCCGCGGCCGGCTTCACGTAGCCCACCGTCACCGTGTCGTCATGCGCCACCGCACTCGCCAGGGTCAGCGTCACCGTGGCCCCGCTGATGGAGGGCGCCCCGCTCAGGGTCACCCCAGTGCCGGCCACCTTCACCTCGAAGGCGCCGTTAGCCAGGTTCGCTGCCGCCGCCAGGGCCTCGTCGAAGGTGATCTCCAGCGTGGCTCCGTCCACCGCCGCCGACTCAGGCGCCGGCGCCGTGGTGTCCGCGGTGTTGTTGGTCACCGTCTGGAAGTTGAAAGTCGCCACCTCGTTGCCCGACGCATCCTCCAGCCGGTTGTTGTTGTCCGTCCCCGGCTTCGTGTACTTCACCGTCACCGTGTCACCCTGCGCCACTGCACTCGCCAGGGTCAGCGTTACCGTCGCCCCGCTGATGGACGGGGGTGTACTGCTGCTCAAATCCACCCTGGCGCCATTCACCCTCACCCTGAAGGCGCTGTTCGCCGGGTTCGCTGCCGCCGCCAGGGCCTCGTCGAAGATGATCACCAATGACGTCCCGTCCACCGCCGCTGAGTCAAACGCCGGGGCTGTGGTGTCCGCGGTGTTGTTGGTTACCGGCCTGTCGGTAAAGTCGGCCACCACGTTGCCCGGCACATCCTGCAGCGTGTTGTTGCTGCCCGAGGCCGGCTTCTCGTAGCTCACCGTCACCGTGTCGCCCGGCGCCACCGCACTCGCCAGGGTCAGCGTTACCGTGGCGCCGCTGATGGAGGGCGTCCCGGTCAGGGTCACCGCAGTGCCGCCCACCTTCACCTCGAATGCGCCGTTCGCCAGGTTCGGCGCCGCGGCCAAGGACTCGTCGAAGGTGATGACGAGCGCCGCGCCGTCCACCGCTGCCGAGTCAAACGCCGGGGCTGTGGTGTCCGCGGTGTCATCGTCCGTCACCGTCACCGCCATGCTGTCAATGGTTACGTCGTCGAAGCCGCCGCCCGACGCCGTGTGCGTCAGTGTCACCTCGTCGTCCACCGCGTCCGCATCCTGAGCCGCCGTCACCGTCACCGTCTGCGCCGTGTTCCAGTTCCCGGTCGTGAACTCCAGCGTGTTGTCGCCCACCGTCACGTCCGTGCCGCTCATCCCCCCGATCGTGACCGTCACCGTCCCGCTCGGCTGCCCGTCCAACACCACCGTGTAGGTCTCGCTGCCGCCCTCGGTCACCGGCAGCGCCGTCGGCGTCACCGTCACCCCGCGGTCGTCGTCCCTCACCGTTACCGCCACGCTGTCGATGCTCACGTCGTCGTAGCCGCCGCCCGACGCCGTGTGCGTCAGCGTCACCTCGTCATTGATGGCGTCCGCATCCTGCGCCGCCGTCACCGACACCGTCTGCGCCGTTTCCCAGTTCCCCGTCGTGAACTCCAGGGTGTTGTCGCCCACCGTCACGTCTGTGTTCAACGTCCCCCCGATCGTGACCGTCACGCTCCCGCTCGGCTGCGTCTCCAGCACCACCGTGTAGGTTCTCGTGCCGCCTTCGTGCACCCGTAGCGCCGTCTGGCTCAATGTCACTCCCGGCGTCTTGTTGTCCGCAACCACGACGAAGAAACCCACCTCGTTGCCGGCGGCGTCCTCCAACCGGTTGTTGTCGTCCGTACTCGGCTTGAAGTAAGTCACCGTCACATAATCGTCATGCACCACCGCACTCGCCAGCGTCACCGTCACCGTGGCGCCACTGATGGACGGGGCGCCGCTGAGGCTCACAATCACCCCATCACCGCCACCAGCCGGCGACTTCCTCACCGTGAATGCGCCGTTCGCCAGGTTCGGCGCCGCCGCCAGGGCCTCGTCGAAGGTGATCACCAATGACGTGCCGTCCACCGCCGCCGAGTCAAACGCCGGCGCCGTGGTGTCGTCGGTGTCGTCTGTGTTGTTGGTTACCGGCTCGTCCTCGAAGCTCGCCGTCTCGTTGAAGGCCGCATCCTCCAGCCGGTTGTTGTTGTCCGTACTCGGCTTGGTGTAGCTCACCGTCACCGTGTCGCCCGGCGCCACCGCACTCGCCAGGGTCAGCGTTACCGTGGCCCCGCTGATGGCCGGGGGTGTCGTGCTGCCCAGGGTCACCGCAGTGCCGTTCACCTTCACCTCGAAGGCGCCGTTCGCCAGGTTCGATGCCGCGGCCAGGGACTCGTCGAAGGTGATCTCCAGCGCCGCGCCGTCCACCGTTGCCGACTCAGGCGCCGGCGCCGTGGTGTCCGCGGTGTTGTTGGTCACTGCCTCGTCGGTGAAGTCCGCCGTCTCGTTGCCGGCGGCATCTTCCAGCCGGTTGTTGTTGTCCGTACTCGGCTTGGTGTAGCTCACCGTCACCGTGTCGCCCTGTGCCACCGCACTGGCCAGGGTCAGCGTCACCGTGGCGCCGCTGATGGAGGGCGTCTCAGTCAGGGTCACCGCAGTGCCGTCCACTTTCACCGTGAAGGCGCCGTTCGCCAGGTTCGCCGCCGCGGCCAGGGCCTCGTCGAAGGTGATCACCAATGACGCGCCGTCCACCGCCGCCGAGTCAAACGACGGGGCCGTGGTGTCCGCCGTGTTGTTGGTCACCGTCTCGTCGGTGAAGCTCGCTGTCTCGTTGCCGGCCGCATCCTGCAACTTGTTGCCGCTGCCCGTGGCCGGCTTCACGTAGCTCACCGTCACCGTGTCGCCCTGTGCCACCGCACTGGCCAGGGTCAGCGTCACCGTGGCGCCGCTGATGGAGGGCGTCCCGGTTAGGGTCACCGCAGTGCCGTCCACCTTCACCGTGAAGGCGCCGTTCGCCAGGTTCGGCGCCGCCGCCAGGGACTCGTCGAAGGTGATCACCAATGACGTGCCGTCCACCGCGGCCGATGCAAACGTCGGCGCCGTGGTGTCCGCGGTGTTGTTGGTTACCGTCTGGTCGGTGAAGCTCGCCACCGCGTTGCCGGCCGCATCCTGCAGCGTGTTGCCGCTACCCGTGGCCGGCTTCACGTAGCTCACCGTCACCGTGTCGCCCTGCGCCACCGCACTCGCCAGGGTCAGCGTTACCGTGGCCCCGCTGATGACCGGCGTCCCGGTCAGGGTCACCGCAGTGCCGTTCACCTTCACCTCGAAGGCGCCGTTCACCAGGTTCGATGCCGCCGCCAGGGACTCATCGAAGGTGATGACGAGCGCCGCGCCGTCCACCGCGGCCGATGCAAACGTCGGCGCCGTGGTGTCCGCGGTGTTGTTGGTCACCGCCTCGTCGGTGAAGCTTGCCACCGCGTTGCCGGCCGCATCCTGCAGCGTGTTGCCGCTGCCCGTGGCCGGCTTCTCGTAGCTCACCGTCACCGTGTCGCCCTGTGCCACCGCACTGGCCAGGGTCAGCGTCACTGTCGCCCCGCTGATGCTCGGCGTCCCGCTCAGGGCCACCGTCTGCTCGCTGCCTCCCGACGGGGTCTTCTTCACCGTGAAGGCGCTGTTCGCCAGGTTCGCTGCCGCCGCCAGGGACTCATCGAAGGTGATCTCCAGCATGGCTCCGTCCACCGCCGCCGAGTCAAACGCCGGCGCCGTGGTGTCCGCGGTGTTGTTGGTCACCGCCTCGTCGGTGAAGTCGGCCACTTCGTTGCCGGCCGCATCCTGCAGCGTGTTGCCGCTACCCGAGGCCGGCTTCACGTAGCTCACCGTCACGTTGTCACCCTGCGCCACCGCACTCGCCAGGGTCAGCGTTACCGTGGCCCCGCTGATGGACGGGGGTGTCGTGCTGCCCAGGGTCACCGCAGTGCCGTTCACCTTCACCGTGAAGGCGCCGTTCGCCAGGTTCGCTGCCGCGGCCAGGGCCTCGTCGAAGGTGATGACGAGCGCCGCGCCGTCAACCGCGGCCGATGCAAACGCCGGCGCCGTGGTGTCCGCCTCCCTGACGGTTCCGACCTGCGGATACGGATCGCTCTCCAACGGCCCCTCGGCGATACCGTTATCGTCCTTGAAGTTCACCTTCACCCTGATCTTCTTGCCCACATCCTCCGCTACCAACTCATAGCTGTCCTGGTCCGACCCCACCTTGACCGCGTTGCTCACGCCATCCTCGTCCACCCGGTACCACTTGTAGCTGTAGGCATAGCCCGCCGCGCCGGCCTCGGCATTGCTCATTCCGTCATCATCATCGATGCCGTCGGTGTTCGCAGTCAGTGTCTCGCCCACCTGCGGCGGGCCCTTAATCACCGGCTGGCCCGCTGCATTATTGGCCCTGATTGTCCCCAATTCCGGGTAGGCGCCGCTTACCAACGGTCCCTCGGCGTTATTGCGATCGTCGATGAAGTTCACCTTCACCCTGATCTTCGAACCCGCATCCGCCGCTACCAACTCATAGCTGTCCTGGTCCGACCCCACCTTGACGGCGTTGCTCACACCGTCTGCGTTCACCCGGTACCACTGGTAGCTGTAGGCGTGGCCCGCTTCGCCGTCTTCGGCCTTCATCTTGCCGTCTTCATCCATGATGCCCTCGGTGTCCGCAGTCAGCGTCTCGCCCACCCACGGTCTGCCCGAAGGGTTGTTGATAACCGGTTCTCCCGTCGCATTACCGGCTACGATGGTACCGACCGGCGGATATGCAATGCTGTCCAATGGCCCCTCGGCGGTGCCCAAATCGTCGGCGAAACTCACCTGTACCCTGATCTTCGAACCCGCATCGTCTGCCGTCAACGTGTAGCTGTCCTGGTCCAACCCCACCTTGACGGCGTTGCTCACGCCATCATCGTCCAGCCGGTACCATTGGTAGCTGTAGGCATAGCCCGCTTCGCCGTCGTCGGCTTTGGTCTTGCCGTTCATATCGACGATGCCGCCGGTGCCCGCAGTCAGTGTCTCGCCCACCCGCGGCAGGCCCGAAATGTCTGGCGCCCCTGTCGCATTGCCGACCCCGATTATCCCCACCCGCGGATAGGCGTCACTCGCCAACGGCCCCTCGGCATTACCGGCATCGTCCTTGAAGCTCGCCTCCACAATGACCTTTTTGCCCATTTTGGCGCTGGTCAGGGTGTAGATTTGCGAAGTCGCGCCGTGGATTTCGGTTCTGTTGGAGCTACCGTCGGAATCGACCCGGTACCACTGGTAGGTATAGGCGTAGCCCTCATCGCCGTTTTCGGCCTTCATCTTGCCGTCTTCATCCTTGATGTCGCCGGTGGCCGCACTCAGTATCTCGCCCACCCTCGGCCTCCCTTCGATGCCAGGCTTGCCCGTCGCAGGCGCATGGTCCCGTATCGTGATCAGCGCGTCACCCCCGGTCGTGGTTGAATAATACCCGTGGCCCCTCATGCTGAGTTGCCCTATGTGGAAATAGAAGGTTTTATCGCCTTCCACAGACGACTCAGCACCTGAGGTCGTGCTCAACGCATACGTCCGCTCGTACTTGTAACTGCCATCGGTCTGCGCCATGAAGTCCGAGACCGACACCTCTTCCAAAATCGGTGTCACCGGGGTGTAGTGAGTACCTGAGTTCACAGTGCCATCGCTCGTGTGCACCCGGTAGTTGACAATATCGTCAGGCTGTCGCGACACTACGATCTCCAGCATCACCTCTGCCGTCCCGCCTTCATCGACCGAGATCTTCAGCATCGCCTCTGCCGTCCCGCCTTCATCGACCGACTGCTTGAGACTTGCCGTCAACGTCGGTACTGCGACAACATTGCTGACGTCACTGGTAAGCGGCCCTTCGGCATTGCCGGCATCGTCCGTGAAGCGCACCTCCAGCTTGATCTTCTTGCCCACATCGTCCCCCACCGGCGTGTAGCTGACCTGGCCCGAGCCCACATTCGCCGGATTCGACGCACCATCGGCATCAACCCGGACCCACTGCAAACTGTAGCCGTCCGGGAAGGTGTCGGGCAGCCCGTCGTCGTCTGCGATCGTGCCCACTCCGGCCGTCAGCGTCAGGCCTGCTTCCGGTATGCCGGAGATTGCCGGCTTGCCCGTCGCGGCGTTGTTGCCACTGCTGTTGGTCACCGGCTGGTCGTCGAAGTCGTCAACCTCGTTGCCGGTGACGTCCTTCAGCCGGTCGCTGTTGTCCTCTTCGGGCTTTTCGTAGCTCACCTTGATGTCGGTGTCGGAAGCCACCACTGCCGCGCCCAGGGTCAGCGTCACCGTGGCGCCACTGATGGATGGTGATCCGGCGAGACTTACATCCTGCTCGTTGCCCCCAGACGGGGTCTTCTTCACCTCGAAGGCGCTGTTGGCCAGGCTTGCCTCCGCAAGGTTCTCGTCAAAGGTGATGACCAGCGTGGCGCCATTCACCGCCGCCGAGTCGAACATCGGCGCGGTTGTATCTCCTGTGATGACGTCGGTTGCTACGCTCGTCAACGGACCCTCGGCAGTGCCCTCATCGTCGCTGAAGCTCACCTGCACTTTAATCTTATTACCTTCATCCGCCGCCACCAACCTGTAGGTGTCCTGGTCAAACGCAACTACGGTCGGGTTTCTGCCATTGCTGTCCACCCGGATCCACCGGTAGCTGTAGGCATAACCCGCGTCGCCGATTTCAGCCTTTGTCTTGCCGTCTGCATCCATGATGCCGTCGGTGCCCGCCATTAGTACCTGACCTACCTCCGGCATGCCGGAGATGGTCGGCCTCCCTGTCGCGGCGGTGTCCACCGAGTTGTTGGTCACCGGCTCGTTGGTCAACCCTGCCGCATTGTTGCCTGCGACGTCCTGCAACAGGTTCGCCGGCGGCACAGCGTAGCTCAGGGTCACCTCCTGGCCGCTCGTCACCGCCGTCGCCAGCGTCAGCGTGACTTCGGAACCGCTGATGTCCACGGCGACGGGAGCGAGCCCCGCGCCGCCGTCCACATGTACCGTGTACGCGCTCTTGTCCGGCGCCGAAGTCTCGTCCAGCGCCTCGTCGTAGGTCAGCACCAGCGTCCTCCAGTCCACTGCCGCCGAGACGAAGTTCGGCGGAATGCCATCGTCATCCACGATGGTGCCGACGGCAGATCGCAAGGGTCCGGGGGCGAGCCGCGCATTCTCAGAAGGATTGGACAGGGTGACCGTGAAGGTCTCATCTTTCTCTTCATGAGGATCGTCGAGGACGGGAATGGAAACGGTAGTCGTGGTGTCCCCCGCCGCGATCGTTGCCGTGCTTGCGGGGACCTCGGTAAAATCCGTGCCCGGGGTCGCCGTCTGTCCCTGTCCCCTCTTCACCGACGTGGAGTATTGCACCGTCACCTCCTCATCGAACTCTCTGTTCAGCGAGATTGTGAATTCGACCATCCCGCTACCCTCAACGCCCGAGGCATCGTCAATGACCAGCCTGGGCCGGGCGTCTTCGTCCAGGATATAGCCGACGCCGGACTTCCTGTTCTCGTCGAGCCGCGCATTCGGAGTAGGGTTGGACAGCGTGACCGTGAAGGTTTCAGGTCCTTCTGTCAGGTCATCATCGGCGAGACGGACGGAAATGGTTTTCGAGGTGGTCCCCGCACTGAACAACTTCGAACCGTTTGTCGCATAGAAATCCACGCCCGAGGTGGCCGTCTGTCCGTCTTCCACCGACGTGGCGTAATACACCCGCGCATCCTCCGTGAGCGCGTAGCTCAGGCTAATCGTGAATTCGATCTCCCCGGCGACCTCCCCGGCGCCATCCGGACCGGGAACGACCTCAGTGCCATAAGCAGCATCGGTTATACTGAACGCCGGCAAGTCCGCTATAGTCGGCGCCTGCGGTTGTTCACCGGCGTCCCGTAACTCGTAACCGAGATGCGACCCCGGCAATGGCGGCAGCGATGTGATACTCACGACAGGGTCCTGAACCGTACCGGGGTCTGCAGTCGCCGCGAAAGGTTCGCTTTCCGTGGAGCCGGCGGGAACTGTCAGCGCGTTCGTCCCGCCCGCGATGCTCCCGCCCGCCACACTCACCGGCAACTCGATGTCAAACGGCGCGCCGGCCGGCACGACCGCCTTGACGGTGGACGGTTCCGTTGCCAGGAAAACGGTTATAATCATGGGATCCACCGCATTACGACCCAGGTACAACGCATCCAGGTTTGAGAGGCCTGAAAAGATTCCGTCTGGTAGCGCGGTGAGCCCGTTATTCCACAAATCGATCAATTGCAGACCTGGTAGTCCGGAAAAGATGCTCGCCGGATTGTTGACGCTCGCTCCCTGGCCGAAGCTTCTCTGCAGGCGGGAGTCTGTCAGGTCGTTCCCTCTCAGGTGGATTTCCTCGAGCGCGGTAAGTTTACGGAATGACGGCAGTTCGGAATATGTGGCGCCTTGGTAATCGAAGTTGAATTCGGAAAGCCGGTTATTATTCAACTTGAGCACCTTCAGCGCCATCAGCTTGTTGAAAACAAACGGCTGCATGCTGGGTTCGTCACTGTCGGGACACGCAGAGATGTCCCCCAGGTGGTTATCGTTCAGGAACAAAACCTCAAGCGCGGTGGGATGGTCCAGGGCCCCGGCATCAATTTTGCAAATCTCGTTGTCCGACAAATTCAGGTTGGTCAACGACGTCAGGTCCCTGAACATGTCCCATGGTATCTTACGGAGCGAGGTTCCGCTCACCTTGAGCGCCGTCAGCGACGTCAGCCCGAAGAAATCTCCGGATTTGTAGGTGTAGTCCGAAGCGTGGATCTCAAGACGGCCTGTCACCATATCTGCCAGCATACCGTCCGTCACCTCAGCGCAATTGTTGATGTACCTGAGTAGTTTATCGACAATCGCATCCCGCACAGGGGGCGACCGGCCACAGATTCCGAGACCGGCGCCGGGCAGGGCGCTGGTGTCCACGGGGGCAGATGGCCCATCATCATTCACCGCCCGCAACTGGATGTCATGGGGCACGCCGGGCGACAGGCCGGTAACCGTGGTCTCGTTTTCATAGGGATCTCCGGGAGCACTGTGGTCTATCTTCGTCCATGTCCCCCACTCCTGGGCATCGAACCTCTTGTAGCGGTATTCGTAGTGCGTGGGTGCCTGTGGGGGATCCGGAGGATCCGGTGGTGTCCCGTGGCAGCAGGCACCGAGATCCACCTTGTCCGGCCATTCTCCGACTTCCCTAGGCTCCGGCGACTTCCAGGTCAGATCGACTCGGCTCGGGTCCATGTACGAGTACGGTTGGTTCGGGTCCCTGCTCGGGATGGTAGCGGTGAGGTCTTTGGGGACATTGGGGGTGAAGAGCCACCTGGCTTTTCCCGTGATGATGATTGACTGCCGGTTTTCGCCGTCATGCATCCATTCTTCTCTCTCTACTACATAGTGATCCTCCAGCTCCCATCCAGTCCAGTTTTCCTCTGGCCAGACTCTGCAATTCAAAGTGCCAGGGTTGGCGGGGTCCTGGCAGGTGCCCCCGTTAATCCAAAAAGTATCCGGACTATCGTTGTCTATGTTATCTCTCGTCGTATGGAGAGTTATCCAACGGCCGGAGTCACAATCGGTACATGCCACTGTAAACATGTAAGTCGTATCCGGTGGCAATCGAATTTCACGGCCATCGAACGGTGCGAATCTCATGGCTTGGTCTTTTCTGAGTGTGGTAGTGGTCAACTCCATGTAGTCCACTACATCGCCGCGGCCGCCGGAGGCGCTGACGGCATGGATAGCCGCCACAAAAGAGCCCCTGAAGTTATCACTGAAGTTCTCTATCTTTATCGAAATGTAAGTCAGTAGATATCCGTCGGGATTGGGACCGGTTGTAAACTCCTGGCCGACGCCGCCACCCACGCCGGTATACCCGTCATAAGTTCCTTGATCTTCTGGGTCTAGTTTAACCCCTTCGCTTGCTATATATCTCTCCCAGTTATGGAAGACCCAGTACTGTATCGATGCAGCGTGGACCGGAAGGGTACTCAACAAGCCGAGGACCAGCGTAAGCGTTGCGGCAACGATTCGGATCGGGCCGCGCAAAAGAGCTCCGGGCAACCTGGTGCAGGCGCGCCTGGGCCGGTGGCTACACCCGGTCCGTTCGCACGCCGACAATGGGTTTGCGGGCTGGTTGTTGCAGGATCGTATATTGGATTTTTTCATTAACACCGACAGGCAATAGCCTCCCCACCAGACGTTTTTCCCACAGCTTTATATCTCGTAATGTAACAAAAGTGTAATCAATTACATTTTAGATTGCAAAGGTATTATGTATCGGTGTTTTTGTATCAGGGCAGGTATCCCATCCCGGAACCGGTTACCTGCGTATGCTGCGGCCGCCACAAATGTCGTTATCCACCCGCGTGTTAACTTTGTCGTGGAAACAACACTACGTCCTCCAACCGTCTTCTTACATCATCACCAGGCAGTTCCCCGCAGACATCTGCCGCGGCCAGTGGCTACCGGCCACTGTGCCCTGATTTCTACAGTAACAGGGTTCGAACGCCTTGTTACCTGGCGTGCTCAGTTACACGGGGATTTCATAGCTCGGCTTCATTCATCCGACTCTTCGGTCTCCGGCGGAAATACGATGACCTCTCTTACCCTAGCTTCTATATATTCTGATTGGTCTTCCGTTATGAGGCCTTTTTTTACGCGTGATTTGAGTACGTAGTGCATTTCTTTAACCTTAAGACCAGGTATATTTATAATAAAATCATAGGTTTCTTGAACAGGGTCAAATTGCATGGACGAAGCGCTGGAAGAACCAATCTCAGACGTTTTCGGAGAATAATCAGTCAAAGCAGGTGATCCGCGGGCTTCCTCAGGCGCCGGTGGGGATGCACCTCGAAATATATACCTACTTGCCGAATCTCTCATCTCGCCGGCTTCCGCCTGCGTGATTTCGCGACCTCTGACCTTGCTCTCGATTAAGTATTCTACGCGAGCAAGAGAGCGCAAATTCTCAGTTGTCATAATAATATGATCCTGGATGTCTTGAGCAGTTGAGTCAGATTGCATGGACGAAGCACTGGAAGAACCAGTGTCAGACGTTTCCGGAGAATAATCGGTCCAGGTAGGCGATCCATGGGTTTGCCCCGGCGCGTGGAAAGCCGTACCCGGCACATCACTTGCCGGGGTTGATGGCTGGGGCGCAGAACCGGAATGAGCAGATACTGGTAATGCCGGATGGTGCGTACTTCCAGCAGGCCCACTCATGCGCATATAGCTCGAGCTGGATGAACTTGATGAACTATCCTTCCTGCTCCTCGGCGCGGGCGCACCTCGAAATAGATACCGTCTTGCCCAGTCGCTTATCTCGCGAGCTTCCGCTCGCGTGATTTTGCGATCTTTAATACTGGCCTTGATTACGGATGCTACGTATTCCGGAGAGAGTGAACTCTGAGGTGTCATATCTGTTATTCGAAAACATATAAACCCGACAGCTCCAGCCGGTTGCCCGGGTGTATTACGTCTAGCGACAGCTAATTGCTCCGCCGACACAAGGTTACCGTGCCGGCTATCCGGCATGGTTTCTTCTTCCCCTGTCAAGCCCGCCGACGCGGGCTCTGCGCCGGGTTGAACAGTTATCGAAGGCGCCGGACTATGCTGTGCCTCCACAACTGCGGTTGCGTGTTGTTCAAGCATACGAACTTGTACATCCTGCTCCACGCGGGGATGCTCCTTCGCCCAATTCAGTATCCAATTTGCATCATCAAGTGATAACTCGCCAAAATCATGTTTACTCTCGACGACTGCTCTCACATGAGACATATAGGGCTTTTTCATTTTATTGAAGGTCATACACAAACTTGTCGCTACCGGGCTCAATCCTTCGTGTACAGCAAGGGCCTCTTCATTGATTAACGGCGGTAGCGGTGGTAGTGGACGGCTGCCGGGTTTTCGTCTGTCCACCGTGCCGAACTGTGACGGGATTGTCGAGTATATGTGGGGCGACACTTCACCCTCATCCTCATCGGAGCGTCTGCCCGGCTCTACACCTTCTTCTATCAGATGGGGACGATCCTCGTCCGGCGCTCTTCTTCTCCGCCGGGAGAGCCAAGATGTTCCGTGCCCGGTTCTGCGCGAACGGCCCCGGCGTCCTGCTCCGCGCCCGCCCCGGTCGGGCTCTGCCGCGCCGCGCCCGGCCCATCGTTTACGGCACAGCAGTGCAATGACGGTTGCAATGGGAATGCCCAGCCCGAGAACACCCACCAGCCCGGGGAATGCCCGGATAATGTCGAGATGCTCGGGCGGCAGGTTATCTTTTCCTTTCTCTATACTGCCGGCAAAGTTGAAAAGATCGAAATCATCAGCCAGTTCCCCGCAGACACCTGCTGCAGCCAGCGGCCAGATACACGCGCCTCCTTGCCCGAAGTCCCTGGCCAGCGGCCCGATAACATTCGTAGCAACCAGTGCGGCAAAGTTGGACAGGGCCAGGATATTGATAATTGCATTACGGGCCGAGGCCAGGGAGATAGCAATATACCGTAACAGCTTGTTGGAGATGGCGTAGAATTGCTTGCGCCATGGATCATTTCCTGCGCCTATCCTGAATAAGAGGAATAAAATAAGCAATATTCCGGCCAGGTACTGGACCAACATGCCAAGAGCAGCATAACCGATGAAAGTAGCCGTGGTCTCGCTATACGGAACAGTTCCATCCTCCTGGTTTATATTTTGCCAGGTCAGGTAAATCGAAAGTTCGGGGATCAACAGGTACGATGCAATGTAGTCAATCACAGGGGCAAATATAGCGGGCAGCGAGAGGAGGTACACTATAGCGCGGGTCGGACCCCAACCCAGCTTTTCCATCAATACATTTTTACCAATCCACTTGGCTAAGCCGCCAAAGAGTATATTAACTAATACAAGGTCCGCAATCGACCTGCCTGCGATAACGGAAATGCGCAGAGGAGTCCAGGGTTGGACCC
This sequence comes from Gammaproteobacteria bacterium, assembly GCA_965208655.1. GTDB lineage: Bacteria > Pseudomonadota > Gammaproteobacteria > Eutrophobiales > Eutrophobiaceae > JAAXHV01. Next base: position 93,359 of record CBDBPJ010000005.1, on the reverse strand, counting down.
ACTGGCTCGGGGAGATGCTGCCTTGCGAAAGTGCAACTTGAAAGTAGCCGGAAAAACCCAGGCTCACGAGCCATTCAGGGATGTGCCTGGGCGGGTAAACCAGTGCGTCATCGGCAGTGACCCGCTTGCGGTCATCATCAGTCGGAGGATGTTTTTTCTGATAGAGCTTCAGTAACCAGTCTGCGGGCAGACCCAGGATGCTGCTGAGCATAACGATGACCTTGGCCACGCCGCCGAGCAAATTGTTGATGACATCCAGGGGCAGGCCCGGGGCGGCCATCATGACTCCGAACATGACGGTTGCCAGCATGTTCAGTATCCCGCGCAGGCTGCATGCGCCATGCTCGTCCGTTTGTACCTGTCCGGCACGGTCCTTGAGACAGCTGTACAGGTAAGTTACCATCGGAAAAAAGTATGTTAAATACCTTTCCCGTGTTCCGCGCGCATCGTCGTCCCCGGCAGGTTGGGCTCCGGGAAATAAATAGTTTGCAATCGTTGCCGGATAATCGCGTTCCTCGTCCCCGGGCTGCTGGTCTGTCACGCCGCCTCCGGCAGCCTGTTGCTGAGTCAGTTCTCCAGCAAGATCGGTCAGTTCCAGCGCTACCTGATCCAAATCCGCCAGGCCCTGTTGGAGCTCCGGTTCGTCTCCGCCAAGCGATAGATAAAGCGGATTATCAATGAACTGGCCTGGATCCGGATGCTCTTCAAACGGTGAGATATCCATGCTGCTGCCGGCGGACGGTTGCACATCCGGTTGTCCTGCCAGATTGGCCGCTTCCCCGGCTGCCTGCTCCAGCTGATTCAGGGCCGCCGCGAGTTGTTGGGGATCCACGCCGCCGTCGAGAGGCGGTTGAAGCTCCGCTTCCCCTGCGAAATCGACCAGTTCCTGGGCCTCCTCTTCCGCTGCAGGCAGGTCTTGCCCGGGCGCGTTCCCCGGACGGGGCGCACCGGCTCTCCTGTTCTTCTTTCTCCTCATCTGCACCGGCGCGGCGGCGCTCGCGGACGCAGCATTGACCTGTACGGGTCCTGCGGTCACCTGGTCCAGCAGGGGTTGTGCAGACTCCCCCCGCAACACCGCCCGCGCCACCGCATCCGCCTGTCGCTCATAGGGGTCTCCCGCCATACCGATACCGCCCGGTAACGCCATCCTCTCCCCCAGCGCCGCCTGCTGCACCCCGTGCGCCGCTTCGTGGGCCTGGGTGAACAAGTCCGGGGCGCCGGCCAGCGCCATGCGACCGCCGCGGGTGTACCCCTCTGCGTCCAGGGCGTCCAGCGCCGACCCGGCCACAGTCCCGGTATGCTCGCGCATGCCGCGGATGTCATGGTGGCCAAAGGCCCGCTGCAGGGTATCGAGATGGGTCAGCGGCCGCCCGGGACCCTGCAGTCCCTGCGCCGCAATCTCGCGGGTTGCCCCCGCCTGTCGTTCCTCATGCAACTGCCCCACCCAGTGCATGAAGGCGCGGTTGCCCATCTGTTGTCCCCCCGCATCGATACTGTCCATGAACTGCAGGGGTGAGATACCCGACCGGATACCTGCGGTTACCGTGTGCAGGGCGGCGGCAGGATCACCGGCGCCGGCAGGGTCTGCGCCGCTTGCGGCAGCCTGGCTGCCCGGGCCTGCCGGTGTTTTGCTGGTTTCACGCTCAGCCTCGTGGCCGGTTTGGTCCGGAGAGACTTCCGTTTGTTTCATGTCAGGAGAATAACTACTCATACTTCATCGTTTCCCGTGGTTATGTTGGTAAACTTACGACTGAAAAACGCGCCCAGGACTGAAGTAGATACAACGAGTTTGGATGCCGGGGATCAGAGCGATGCGGATACGGTAAACTTGTACCGCTGGCCCGGAATTCAACCCGGACAGGAACCGGGATAAATGTAAAATCTACAGGAATATCAAGGGGGTTACAGCTTTATCTGCTACAGTCTTGTGTTTGTCTGCTCGTGTCCCTGAGGTTGGTCGGGTATCCGCTCCCGGAATGTTTAATGACTCGACTTACCGACTGTACGGGAATTTTATACTTGCCTGTCCGGACATTGACAAGGAATAATTTACCAGGCCGGCCGGGATCACCCGACGGAGACTGCAACATTCTGTCAGGAAAGGCGCAATATCCGTCCCGGTCCACCTAACTCTCCGGAAGCATAATCCAGCCGGTACGCCGCAGCCGGCGCTGCTACGGCATAAGCAATCGGACAGGGGGTATTGCCTGCTTCCCGGGCATCCTGATCCGTGACCGCGTTCGAGTCGTCCATATCCGGTTCATACTGTGAGTAGTTCATTGACTGACAGCTCGCAGGGAGATGGTGTCGTGTGTGCCGGCATAAATACCGGGCGCAAATACCCGACGTTACAGAAATTGTATAGTCGACAGTATGAATAAAGACAAGGAATGAGTTACCAGGTTAACCGCAAGGTTGCTGCAGTCTCCTGTCAGGGTAGCCAGCACTTGACCCCTTACAGCGGCCGGACCAGTGCCTCGCCCTGGTTACGGGGGTTGTTCACCTGCCCGCTGACCCGGCAGGCTTCCATGTCTCCCGGGTAGGGTTTGAGCAGGGTTTCGCCGCCATCATGCAACCAGACGGCATGGTTGTCCGGTTCGATGATGACCGGCATCCTGTGGTGGATCCCGGCCAGTTCTTCGTGCGCGTTTGTCGTGATGATCGCGCAACTCTCAATAACGCCGTCCGGACCCTGCCAGTAAGACCAGACACCTGCGAAGGAAAACAGTTCTGCTTCCTTCAGCCGGATGAAATACGGTTGCTTCCTGCCGTTCACCGGCTTCCATTCGAAGTAACCGTTGGCCGGAATCAGGCAGCGGCGCCGTCTGAATGCTTCCCGGAAGTAGGGCTTTTCACCGATGCTCTCCGCCTTGGCGTTGATCGGCTTCAGTTTTGTATCTTTGGCCCAGTGGGGAATGAAGCCCCAATGGCACAGGGCCAACTCCTTGCCGGGGTCAAGGCGGATAACCGGTATATGGCCGGAAGGGGCGATATTGTAGCCGCTGTCGAACTCAGGCGCATCGGCCAGTCTGTAATGGCTGATCAGCCGGTTCTTATCGCTCCAGAGCGCAAAACGTCCGCACATGGTGTCGTTATACGGTATTTTCGACGCCGAAGGTCATTGCGGGTTCCATGTGATAGGTCTCTTTTTTGATCACGGCCAGTACCAGGGCCAGCAGCAACGCCGCGGGAAAAATCAGCGCTGCCGCGCCGAGCGGGACGTTGAAGTCCTCGATGAGTCTGGCCGGCGCCGGCATCAGCAGGGCGCCGACGACAAATGAAACGCAGGTCAGCAGTCCGAATGCGGTGCCGGCCCTGGTCTTCTCACAGAAGCGTGTCGTCATCGTGTAACACATGGGACTGACGCCGGCAAAAAACCCGATGCACAGGAACAGGGTATAGGCAACTCCCGTGGAAATTTCGCTGAGCAGCAGAAACAGCAGCAATGCGACCAGATCGCACACCAGGAAAATGATGGCGGTGATTTTGAAGCTGCGCACGTAATCCGAGAATATATGCACCAGCAGGGCGCCGGTCCCGAAACCGAACCAGATTGTAGCGTTGATATTGCTGGCGCTGGTCGGATCGAACCCCTTGAAGATGAGCAGCTTGATGCCCCAGATGATACCGAAGCCCAGCATCAGCCCGAACGTCAACCCGCTGATCAGCGTGACTTGCCAGAACAGGGGCTGGACGGACAGGACCTTCAAATCACGCCACAGGCCGGTCCAGAACGGCGGATGCGCGTCCGTTGTTACCGGTTCACTCCGGTCCTCGTCAGGCTCGCGCACCAGCAGGACAAATGCAACCAGCAACAGGAATCCGATGAGCGCTTCCAGCAGCATGACGTCCTGCCAGGTCATAACCAGTATCAGGTAGCCCACCGCGGCCTGGCCCAGGGTGTTCGCCGTGGCGGCCACGGTCTGGGCAATGCCGAAAACCAGTCCGAAATACTTGATTCCGAACCAGTACCTTGTCATGTAGGCAAGGCCCGGGTAACCGAAGGCGCCGCCGATGCCCATCAATGCCTGGCCGGCGATAATCACGGCCGTATTTTCCGCCAGGCCGAAGATCAACGCCCCTGCCGCAACCGTTGTGACACCGGCGCTCAACACTGTCCGTGCGCCGTAACGGTCGAGCAGTCCACCGGCCGGGATGGTCATGACTGCATAAGTAATCGCGTACACCGCCCCCAGTTCCCCGACCTGCAACAGCGACAGGGACAGCGATTCCGCGATATCGGCGTTCAGCACCGCATAACTGCTTTGCGTCTGGAACTTGTAGACCACGTAGGTGACCGCCAGTCCCCAGATGACCCAGGCCAGCGGGCGTTTGAGTCCCTGTTGTCCAGGCGGATGTTCGGCAGGTGAACTCACGTTTGGATATAGGTACGGTTTATAACCATGCTACATGATACCGGTGACAGGCAGTGACTCAAACCCGTTTTGCTAATACTATGGCGTCATGTCTCGCGTGATAACCTACTCGGTAATTTGCCTGCTGGTTGCCTGTTCATTTCTTCCGGTATTCTCCATTGCAGAAACACCAGCTCCGGATGACCGTAAACCCGCGCGAACGGTAACCCTGCTGTTCACGAACGACCTGGAAAGCACGTATGATCCGGTAGCGGCGTACTGGCGCGATGACATGGAATACATCGGCGGCATCGCGCAACTGGCGACCTTGATCGAGCAGTTTCGCGCCTCGGAAGAAAATGTGTTCCTGTTTGACGCCGGCGATATATTCACCGGGGTCCTCGCCAAGCTGACCCAGGGAGAAGTGTCATTCGAACTAATGAATACAATGGCTTACGACGCGATGGCCATAGGAAACCACGAGTTTGAATACGGCTGGGAAGTGCTTGCCAGGCAAAAACACCGGGTGCCGTTCCCGGTTCTGGGCGCCAACCTTTTCTACAAGGGCACCGACATCCATTTCGCGCAGCCGTATACCATCATCGAGCGTGGCGGTGTCCGCATTGGCGTGATCGGCATCCTGGGCCAGGATGCGGCCACGGCCCTCAACCCCCCGAATATCGCCGGGCTGGAAGTGCGCGATCCGAAGTCAATCGTTGCCGAGTACGTGAAACTGTTGCGGCCGGATGTCGATCTGGTCGTTTTGTTAACCCACCAGGGTAATACGGCGCCCATGCAGACCGATGACGAGGCGCATCCTGAAACCAGGCGGGATATGGCGGCTGATATCGAACTGGCCGGCGTCGTCGACGGTATCGACGTGCTGCTGGGTGGTCATGCGGACGCCGGCACGGAGGAGCCTGTCATCCAGCCTGAGACCGGAACCCTGATCATGCAGACCTGGGGCCAGGGCTTCCACCTGGGATTCCTTCAACTCCGGGTGGATCTCGAAAAAGACGAAGTCCTCTCCCATGAGGGGCGCCTGGTACCGGTCGACAGCGACCGTCTCGAACCCCATGCGCGGGTCGCCGGCAAGCTGGCCGCTTACCGCAGCCGGCACAGTGACATCTACCAGGCCGTTGGTTATGCCTCTGACCGGCTGGGCCGCAACTATAATGAGGAATCCGACCTGGGTAACCTGTTTGCCGACATCCGGCGCGCAGAGGCCGGCGCTCAAATCGGTGTTTCCCTTTCCGGCGCAATTCGCCGCGATATACCGGCCGGGCCGGTCACGGCCGCCATGTTGCTGGATGCGTATCCATTCATCGACGACATAGTGACGGTACGGTTGCCGGGTGCCGGAATCATCGAAATTCTTGAACACAGCCTGTCACTTGAACGGGGAATCATGCAGGTCTCCGGTATGACAGTGCGTTATGACCCGGGACAGCCCGCCGGCGCACGGGTCCTGGAGGTGCAGGTCGGCGGGGAGCCGCTGCGGGAAGATGCCATGTATACGGTTGCGGCAGGCACTTTTCTGGTTAATGGAGGTGACAGGTACACCGGCTTCCTGGACAGCGAAGTGGTCGCCGTCGGGCGTGATTTCGGCCAGGCCCTGGTAGCTTACTTCAAGTCACGGGATGTGGTCGGCATTCCTGCCGGGGGCCGCCTGATACCGGAACGGGAGCAGCCGAATTTCATCGTCGTGCTGACCGACGACCAGGGCTACAACGACCTTGGCGTATTCGGTTCCCCGGATCTCAGGACGCCGGTCCTGGACCGCATGGCAGCGCAGGGGATCAGGTTCACCAGCTTTTACGCGCAGCCGGTGTGCGGCCCGTCCAGGGCGGCCCTGCTCACCGGTTCCTACCCGATCAGGGTGGCGGAACCCGGTAACAGGAAAAACCCGAACACTATCCTGCATGCGCGCGAGGTAACTATCGCCGAGACCCTGCAGACCGCCGGCTACGCAACCGCGGCGATCGGCAAGTGGCACATGGCCGGGGATGGTGACGAACCGTGGGACTTCGCCCCGCCGCCGCAACCGCCGGGCCGGGCGGGCGGGAAGGGGCCGTTCAAGCCGGACCTCATGCCCAATGCCCAGGGCTTCGACTACTTCTACGGTACGCCCATGTTCCACGGCTATACCCGGGACGTTGACCTGGCGCGTTTTATCCCCGAGATGATGCGCAACGGTGAGGTCATTGAAAGTCCGGCAGACGTTGATCTCATGACCCAAAAATATACGGAGGAAACCATCGGGTTTATCCGCGACAACCGCGATAAGCCGTTTTTTATCTATCTTGCCCACCATATGCCCCATCTGCCGCTTGGCGCATCACCCGGCTTTAAAGGCAAGTCCGGGCGGGGTCCCTACGGGGATGCGGTAGAGGAACTGGACTGGAGTATGGGCGAAATATTCAGGGAACTGGAACGCCTGCAACTGGATGATAACACCCTGGTTGTCTATCTCTCCGACAACGGCCCCGAGGTCGGGCACAGTGAAAAATACAAGGGCAGCGCCGCACCCCTCAGGGGCGAAAAATACTCCAACTGGGAAGGCGGTGTGCGGGTACCCGCCATCATGCGCTGGCCGGGCAACATCCCCGAAGCGGCAGTCAGCGACGACCTGGTCACGATCATGGATTTATACCCGACCCTGGCAGCCCTGGCCGGGGCGCAATTACCTGCTGGATTAGAATTCGACGGCGCGGATATCAGCCCGCTGCTGTTTAACCGCCCGGGAGCGGAAAGCCCATACGCACAATACTTCTACTATTCTTTGACGCAATTGCAGGCCGTGCGGGCCGGCCGCTGGAAACTCGTCCTCCCCCGGCAGGCCGACGGGCCTTATACCCTGTGGCTCGGGCGCTATACGGATGCGGTTGAAAAGCCGCTGCTGTTCGACCTGCAGAAAGACCCCGGCGAGCAGGTTGACCTGGCCGGGGAGCACCCGGATATCGTTATGAGACTGATGCAGGAAGCGGACAGGGCCAGGGCGGAACTGGGTGATTACAACCGGATTGGAAGCGGGGCGCGGTTTTACGATGACGGTGAAAAAAGACCTGTTACGTTTTTTCCGGATGGCGGGTAACATGGTTTTCCCGGCCGGCCTGCGTCATCAGCCAGGTGCGCCGGACCTTAGTCTTTGAGGTACTTGCGGGACAATTGCTGCGCCCGGGCAATACCGGCGTCCGTCATACCCCGGCTGAGTGCCGCCATTGCATCTTCGGCCGCGCTGAAGCCTTGTGCGGCGGCAACGCTGAACCAGGCATAGGCCTGTACGTCATCCCTGGCCATGCCGCGGCCCTGCGCATACATATGGCCCAGGTTGTACTGCGCCCCGGCGTGCCCGCGCTGTGCGGCCAGGCGGTACCAGCGAATGGCTGCCGCGTCGTCTCCCGGCACGCCTTCGCCGCGGGAATACATGTAACCCAGGTAGTACTGTGCGACGGGATGCCCCTGTTCTGCGGCCGGACGGAACCAGCGAGCGGCCTCGGCAAAATCCCCGGTCACATCCGTTCCCTGGTAGTACATGTTGCCGAGATGGTATTGCGCGGCGGCGTGGCCCTGAACGGCAGCCTCGCGCAACCAGTGGAGGGCTTGGCCGGTATCCCCGGCTACCCCGTCGGCCCGGGCGTATTTAAGTCCCAGGTAGTATTGCGCAGAGGCATGTCCCTGTTGCGCGGCGGCAAGGTACCAGCGCGCGGCCTCGGCGCCATCCTCCCGCACACCCTGGCCGTGGTCGTACCTGCTGCCGAGAAGGAACTGCGCCCCGGCATCTCCCTGTTCGCCGGTCTTTTTCAATTCATCCAGTTCGCCGGTTGCAAGCGCACATAGCGCGTACAGCGCCAGGCCTGCCGGCAGGACCCTGGAAGTGAAGTTTCTGTAATCTCTCATACCAGCCTGTATTTCTCACCAGGATAGTTGTTTCCGTAACAGCCAATATTACCAGCTTCGTTGAACTTGTTGCCCGGAATGAATATATCCGCTAACCGGCGTCCGTGTTTGTAGTATGATTTCCCAGAAAACCGTTACGACTACTTCATAATGACTTCAGGATATGTCCGCCAACATTTATAACGCAAAACCGGGTGAGATTGCCGATACGGTACTCATGCCCGGCGACCCGCTGCGGGCGAAATATATCGCAGAGAAGTTTCTGGATGACGCCAGGCAGGTCACGGATGTCCGCAACATGCTGGGTTTTACCGGTTTCTACAAGGGCAGGAAGCTGTCTGTCGTGGCCCACGGCATCGGGATTCCCTCCGCCACGGTTTACTGCACCGATTTAATCACCCAGTACGGCGTGAAGCGCATCCTGCGCGTGGGAAGTTGCGGGACGGTATCGGATGCTGTCAGAATGCGGGATATTGTAATCGCCATGGGGGCTTCCACTGACTCGAATGTAAACCGGATCCGGTTTAACGGTTTCGATTTCGCTGCCCTGGCTGACTTTGGACTGCTGGAGAATGTCGTCAGCGCCGCCAGGAGCCTGGGCGCCAGCTTTCATGTCACGAACGTATTTACCTCGGACCTGTTTTACCCGCCCCCGGGCAGTGAGATGTGGGACACCATGGAACGGTTGAAGATCCCAGTTGTGGAAATGGAGGTCGCCGGCATTTACGGGGTCGCTGCCGAATACGGCGCCGGCGCGGTCGCGCTCTGCACCGTCACGGATGACGCCCGCGCCGTCGAGGGCCTTACGACCGAGGAACGCCAGACCACCCTGGACCAGATGGTTGAAGTAGCGTTGGAAGGGGCCCTGTTATAGCCTGGGTTCTCACCAGTCGGGAAATCCGGGCCAGCGGCCTGGCGACTACCGGCCGGTAGCCCTGGCCAGGGCGCGCATCACCTTTTCCCTGTTGAACTTCCGCCAGCGCCCGGCAACGTGCTGGTCAGGCCGGACCAGGTAGTAGGTGCCCGGCCGGGCATCGTAGTACCGGTGCAGCAGGCCCTGGCTGTCGCTGACATGGCCGTTGCCGCCTTGTTCTCTCGTCACGGTGATGGTCTCAACCGGCACCTTGTCCGTGCCGATGCCGGCAATCTTCTCCGGGCGCGTTCCATCCGGTCTGAAGTAAATGCCGGTGAAGCGGTCCCCCAACTGGTTCAGAAACCAGGCGTCATTTCCGCCGATGGAAACCGGCGCGTCAAGACAGGGCGCGCCGGGCCGCTGCCTGTCGCTGAACTCGTCCTCGTCCGGCGTGTTCAGCGGTGAGCCGTCGAGGATGCTGGGGGTGGAGAGACGGCCCGGGTTCACGAACCTGCGGGCGAACTCGAAATCCTTGGCAAGTTCCAGGGTGGCGTTGCGGAAGGCGAGACTGACTTCGCTTTTCGGCGTCATGAAATCGGTGCTGCGGGATGAGTTCATCACGTTTTCCTGCGCGCCCAGGATGCGTTCATCATCGTAGCTGCCGATGAAGCTGGAAGGGGCCGCGCCGGTCAATACCAGGTGCAGCTTCCAGGCCAGATTATCCACGTCCTGCAGCCCGCCGTTGGCCCCGCGCGCCCCGAACGGCGACACCAGGTGGGCGGAATCGCCGGCGAAGATCACCCGGCCGTGGACAAATTTCTCCATGCGGCAGCATTTGAACGTGTAAAGGCTCACCCATTCGTACTCGAATTCCAGGTCCGAACCGAGGAAGGCCCTGATTTTGGCGTCGATATTCTCCTCCTTCATCACCTCGTCGCGGTCGATGTCCCAGCCCATCTGGAAATCGATGCGCCAGACGTCGTCGGCCTGTTTGTGTATCAGCGAGGTCTGGCCCGGGTTGAACGGTGGGTCGAACCAGAAGCGCCGGATGGCCGGGAAGTCCGCCTTCATGCGCACGTCGGCGATCAGGAAGTTGTCCTCGAACACCCGGCCGACGAAGTCAAGCCCCAGCGCGTTGCGTACCGGGCTGCGGTGCCCGTCCGCGGCAACCAGGTAATCACAACTGAGCCGGTAGTCCCCGGCGGGGGTGCCGATGGTGACGATGACTTCATCTGCGCCGTTCTCGACACCGATGACCTCGTTCTGCCAGCGGATTTCGGTCTGCGGGTGATCCGGGAACAAATCGATCAGGTATTCTTCCGCGTAGAACTGTTGCAGGTTGATGAACGCGGGGAATTTCTGCTGTTTGTCCGGCAACAGGTCGAACTTGTATATGGGCTCGGTTTCCTCGCCGAAATAGACCCAGCCCTGGTTCCATACCACGCCTTTTTCCATCATGCGCTCGCTGGTGCCGATGCGGTCCAGGATTTCCAGGGTGCGCTTGGCCCAGCAGATGGCCCGTGAACCGTCGCTGACGGTGTTGTGCTTTTCCAGTACGACGGACCGGATGCCGTGACGGGCCAGGTCTATGGCAGTGGCCAGTCCGATCGGCCCGCCACCGGCGATAACTACCGGGAAGTGGGTGAGTTCACCCGAATCGATTTCTCCCGGTTTGCTGAACCGGTATTCCCGGCGCGCCTGGCGGCTGGTCTGCCTGGCGCTGCCTATATCACCGTACTTTGCCATGAAATAATTATACCGTTTAGCTTTCAGAAGTCTGATTTTATCCCCTCATCACCGGTTCAGGATGGTTGTTGCAGAACTGCTGCCGCTACAGTCAAGTTTTGTTTCCGCTACGTCTAAGACCGTATCGATAAATATTCCTATATTGCCTTGAAATGTCAGGCGCCGTTTACTTAATGCAGGGATGCCGAAACATGATATCCGGAGGACAGGTTTATGAAACTCCAATACACTTCGTTGTATTCTTATTTAGTCGCCGCCGTCCTGCTGTTCCCGGTAAACGGTTACCCGCAAATTGAAGAAATCGTCGTAACCGCGCAAAAGCGCGAGGAAAATTTGCAGGACACGCCAATCGCCATCACCGCGTTTACCGGAGAGACCCTGGAAGCGCGCATGATCACTGACATATCGAAACTGGCGGACTTCACGCCAAATGTCATATTCGATACCACCGCGCCGATCAGCGGGCTGTCCAACGGCGCGGCGGTGTTTATCCGGGGCATCGGGCAACTGGATTTTGCCATGACCACGGACCCGGGTGTCGGCACCTATATCGACGGCGTTTATTCATCCCGCGCGGTCGGCGGTGTGCTGGACGTGGTGGACATCGAGCGTATAGAAATCCTGCGCGGTTCCCAGGGCACCTTGTTCGGCCGCAATACCATAGGCGGCGCTATCAACATTACCACCAAACGGCCGGCGGAGACCTTTGGCGGCATGGTCGAAGCCACGTTCGGGGAGTTCGAAAGGACGGATTTCAAAGGTTCCGTGGATATCCCCGTTACGGAGAGATTCCTTACGAAATTCGCGTTTTCCAGCAAGAACAGGGACGGGTTTGTGAAGCGTGTCACGGTGGGCGACAGGCTGGGTGACGAAGACCGCCAGTCGGCGCGGGGTTCGTTCCTGCTGCAGCCGGCGGATGATATCGAGTTGTACGCGACCGTGGATTACACCAACATAGATGAAAACAGTGCCGGTTCGGTGATGGTGGGTATCACCGAGTTCCCGGGTGTTCCCCCCCTGCTTGCGCCGAGCAGCACCTGGGCCTACAACCAGGTCTTTGTTCCGGCGAACCCGGGCGCCGTGCCTTATACCCTGGATGAGTTCTATATCGAGGGAAATGACCGCACATTGGCCACCGGCCCGACCGGCACCGACCTGGAAAGTTTCGGCGCTACCCTGACCTTTACCTGGTCGCTCCCCTGGTTCGAGTTCAAATCGATCTCCTCATACCGCGACACGGAAGGTGAATTTTACCGCGACCCCGATAATTCCTCTGTCGAGATCACGGAGACCACCAACCCCAATTACAACCACGAACAGTTCAGCCAGGAACTGCAGCTCACCGGCAGGGGTTTCAACGAACGCCTCCAATACGTGCTGGGCGCCTACTATTTCGAAGAAGACGGCACGGATGATGTGTTCGTGCCCATCTACGGCGCGCTGCCGACACCGGCAGGACTGATTGCGCTGCCGCTGTATATCAACAATTACGTACGGGTGGACAACGACAGCAAGGCGGTGTTTGGTCAAGGCACGTTTGATGTCACCGGGCAGGTTGCCGTGACCTTCGGCCTGCGCTACACGGAAGATGAAAAAGGCTTCGGTTATCGCCAATACATCTCTCCGGATCCGTTCCCCGGCAATATTGCCGTGCTGGCGTTGCTCGGTCCGCCAATTACTGCGCCTGGGCCCGCTGATGCTCTTGTTTCATGGGATGAGGTTTCAGAGAAATTCAGCGAACTGAATTTACGCGCAGGGCTGGAGTACCAGCTCAACGACGACACCCTGCTTTACTTTACCTATGCCGACGGCTACAAGAGCGGCGGGTTCAATTTCCGCTACGTGGTACCCCGCGTGGACCCGTTGCCGTTTGACCCGGAGACTTTGGAGTCGTACGAGGTTGGTTTGAAATGGCAGGGCCTGGATGATCGCCTGCGGATCAATGCGGCAGGATTTGTCAGCGAGTACAGCGATGTGCAGATCCAGTTGTTCGAGACCGGCGGCGGACCCCTGACGCAGAATGGCGGGGTAGTCGATATCACAGGCGTGGAAATTGAATTTACTGCCGTTCCCCATGAACGCCTGCTGCTCAATGCCGGGTTCGGCTATATCGATGCGGAATATGACGAGCTCAACCTGCCCACCACGAACGTGGCGCAGGCAGTCAATCTCGATACGAAGCTGCCCAATACGCCGGAGACAACAGTCAATATCTCGGCGGAGTATTCCCATCCGCTGCCCTTGGGGTCCCTGGTTGCCAGGGGCGATTACCGTTACACGGACGACCTGTATAACGATGCACAGAACTCGCCATTGCTCTACCAGGACGGGTATCACACGGTGAATGCCTCGCTGACCTTTGCTGCCGGCAACTGGGAGTTCAGCGTATTCGGGACCAACCTGACGGATAAACGCTTCATCACCAGCGGCGATTCCAATTTCGGGCTGGGTTTTCACGAAGCGAACTATAACCGCCCCAGGGAATTCGGTGGTTTGTTAAGATACCGGTTTTAAACATGGGAGTGGGGATATGCTCAGTCAATACAAAGTAGCCGCGGTGCAGGCGGCGCCGGTATTTCTTGATCTGGATGCCACGCTGGAAAAGGGGATAGCATTAATAGAGGAAGCAGCAGGCAACGGCGCCCGCTTGATCGGCTTTCCGGAAACCTGGATACCGGGTTATCCCTGGTGGATCTGGCTTGAGAGTCCCATAGGCGGCCTGCGTTTCGTACAGCGGTATCATGAGAACAGCCTGCAACAGGACAGCCCGCAGTTGCAGAAGCTGTGCGACGCTGCCAGGGACAATGACATCTTCGTCGTCATGGGGGCCAGCGAGCGCGCCGCCGGATCGCTGTATATCGCACAGTTTTTTATCGATACCGACGGTTCCCTGCTGGACGTCAGGCGCAAGCTGAAACCGACCCACGTGGAACGCACGGTGTTCGGCGACGGCCACGGCAATAACCTCAAAGTCTACGAGACGGGACTGGGCCGGGTAGGAGGCCTGTGCTGCTGGGAACACCTGCAGCCGTTGAGCAAGTACGCGCTGTATGCGCAGAACGAACAGGTTCATATCGGCGCCTGGCCCACGTTCAGCCTGTACCGGGGCAAGGCCTACAGCCTGGGCCCGGAACTGAACATGGCGGCATCTTCAGTCTATGCAGCCGAAGGCCAGTGTTATTTCCTGGCGCCCTGCGGTGTAATTTCCGATGATATGGTTGAGCTGATGGCAGATAACTCCACAAAACATGAATTGCTGCCGCCCGGTGGCGGCCATGCCATGATCTTCGGCCCGGACGGCGCCCCCATGTGCGATTACCTGGAAGATGACGCGCAAGAACTGCTTTACGCGGATATAGACCTGGGTGCGATCTCGATTGCGAAATCCTTTGCCGACCCGGCAGGTCATTACTCCCGGCCGGATGTGACGCGCTTGTTATTGAATACGTCTCCGGTGGCGCCGGTTGAATACCTGAATATGCCGGCTGACAGGGAAGAGGACGCGGAAGACGCGGACGCTGATGCGGATGCCGGCGCCAGGTCCGGTCTGACAATCGTCAAATAATCGAACCTGGGAATTCGGCAGGGTATATGAACAAAGTATATTTCTGTTACTGGACAAGTCCGGACAGCCATGATAACTGTATGGTATCGCCTAAGGTTGCGGCATTGTTACAGTATTTTCACCTACTTAAGGAGTAGCCCGATACCTCTGATATAACGCGCACAGGTCACCTGCCATGTCTGATTTCCTTATTCCCAAAGGACATACCACTTCGACAGAGGATGTTACCGAGAAAGAGCGGCTTGAATACTGGATTGACATGATCTGCGATGAGTTCGTGCAACTGGACTGTTCCACTGATCAGAAAGAGGATTTCAAGGGGGAACTGCGCGGTTCCAAGCTCGACAATATCCGGGTCTCGGAAGTCGGCGCCTCCCGGCAACATGTCACCCGCTCAAAAAAACAGATAGCCAAATCGACTGAAAGCGAGTTCCTGTTAAGCCTGCAGCTGGAAGACGTCGGGATTGTAAACCAGGATGGCCGTATCGCCGAACTGCATCCGGGTGATTTTGCCCTGTATGACAGCACCCGGCCGTATACCCTGCATTTCGACCGGCCGTTCCGCCAGATTGTCCTGCAGATCCCTTATGATTCCCTGGCTGAGCAGTTCCTGAGGCCGGAAATTATCACCGCACGGCGGGTTTCCTCTCGTACCGCGGTGGGTGCCCTGACGTCACAGTTTATCCAGTCCGTGGCCGGGCGCATGGATATACTGTCAGCCCAGGAACGCGGGGCGATTAACCACCACATCATTGAGCTCATCGCACTCGCCATGGGTTCGATGTCCTCGTTACGGGAACTGGACGGCCAGTCCATAGCCAGGACCGCCATGCTGGAACGCATCAAGCAGTATATCGAGATCAATATCCGCCACCCGCAACTCACCCCGGCGCAGGTAGCCGGACACCATCATATCAGTGAGCGCTACCAGCGCATGTTATTTGCTTCCACCGGCACCACCGTGTCCAGGTATATCCTCAACAAGCGCCTGGAATTATGCGGGGAGGCCCTGGAGAACAGGGCATTGAGTGATTACAGCATCACACAGATTGCCTTCAGCTACGGCTTCAACGACGCCGCGCATTTCAGCCGGCGATTCAAGGAGCGCTACGGTATCTCTCCGAAAGAATACCGTTACAGGAAAAAAAACGCCCGTAGCGCCGGTTAGACACCACGGGCAATAAAAGCTCTGACTGCTATAGTAGGAAGGAAAGTTCTGGCTGATTAAACCATGAGCAAATGTCAGAAGCTGTACGTGATATCAACGCCGAGCAGGTTGATAATGCCGCCGAACTCGAAGTCCTCGTCGCTGGTAACGTTAGTCAGGACCCCGGGGCTGTCAAATGCAACTTTGGAGAAGCCGCCCATGTTACGACTGGCGCCTGCCTTGATTAACCTGTCTTCATAGATGACCCCCTGATAACCTGCCGTGAGAGTCCAACCGCGGCCGTCCGAATTGGTCAGGTCGTAAGTGGCGCCGGCGCCGATCCAATGGCGGTCGCCCGACCAGAACAGGACGTCGATTGCGTCATCAGGGGCCGTCTCCGGGTCGTAACGGTAGCCGCCCAATAGCGTAAGCTTATCGTTTAATTTGAATTGTAATCCTGCAGCGACAGCCAGGGTGTCGTCACCGTCCCAGTCGTAGGTCACGCCGGTAACGCCGTTGAGGGCAGGCCCGACCGGGCCGACCAGACCGCTTAAAGGTTCGCCGAATTTGATGTTCGCAGAATTACCGACGGCGTCTGCATCCGACCAGAACGTATATTGCAGGTCGACAGACCAGGTAACCGCATCACTGATATCGTAAGCGAAGCCGGCCTTGATATGAGCCGGCGTATCGAAATCCAGCTTCCAGGGTACGATTGACTTGCCCAGCCCCAGAGGGTTGTTGAAGTCGATGGTCGCTTCTCCGTCAAAGGTAGTGTCCTGTTCGCTACGGTACGACACGCCAAACGTCAGATCATCCGACACATCGTATTTTGCCCCGATAGTAAACCCGATTTCATCAAAGGCCGGGTCGAACTGGAACGGGGGAACAAACAGGGGAAAATCCATCTCTGTTTCCAGGAGTATCCGTCCCACTATGAGCTCATTCGGTCCTGTATGGCCGCCTAACGCGGTAACCGGCACCAGCCTCTCGACAGTCAGATGTTTGAAGGCAACGACATTTAAAGCAAGCCCCACATTAAGGCGTTCGGTAACTTCCATACCGACGACTGCTGCTAAATCTACGGTGAAAAAAGCCTGGTTGCTGAAACTGTATCGATGAACGCCCGCATCGTTTTCCCAATCGGCGGTCAGGGCAAATGGAACGCCCAGGCCGACCCCTGCGGTAATCTTTTCACTGAGAGGAAGATAGATGCCTAAACCGGGAGCAGCGGCTATTTCACCGTTGACCGTGGTCGCTTCAACGTCATAACTGCCGCCTGAGTCATCCATGTTTAAGTGGTTTGTATCAACAAACCTGAGCCCCAGACTGATGACCGGCTTCTTGAATTCTGCAGCCCCGGCCGGATTAACGTACCAGGTACTGGCGTCTGCCGCAACACCCTGGGTCGCCCCTGCAAGGGCGCCCTCGCGGTTCGACATCCCCATTGTTTGAACGAAATCAGCGGAGGCACTTGCCGTATAACAGGTCAGTACTACGAGGCCGAACACACGTACAAACTTATTAGCAACTTTATATTTCATCATCTCCTCCAGGCAAACCATCACAAGTGTAAAACGATGTTAACAACGACTTACCAGCGACAACATACACAATAGACTTATGGCATACCGAAATATTTGGTTCGATAAAGATCGGGTGCCGTAGTTATAATCCTGTCTCATTTATTATTATAATACAATATACATTATACACAATTATCCATTTTTATCCATAATTAACTATTTTCTGAGTAAGAACCCTGTTGTAATAGGGTATAATACTTAATCATACCTATCCAACAAAAATGAGAGAAAAAATGGAAGCTGATGAGAAAGCAAAAGCAGAGAGAGCGGAAGTTGCGTCACTGATTGAACGGGCAAAGTCTGCCCAAAGGGAAATCGAGAACTACAACCAGCAGCAGGTTGATGAACTTGTCACTGCAATCTGCTGGGCAATAGTGCGCCAGGACCGTGCCGAAGAGCTTGCCAGGATTGCCGTGGATGAAGGCGGGTTCGGCAACTACGACGACAAGGTGATGAAAATACGCAACCGCTGCATGGGCACGCTGGCAGACATGCAATCGGTGAAGACAGCCGGAATCATTGCGGAAGATCCTGACAGGGGATTGATCAGAATCGCCAAGCCGGTCGGCGTGGTTGCAGCGCTGATACCGACAACAGGTCCGGATGCAACTCCACCGCTGAAGACGCTACTGGCGGTAAAAGGCCGCAATGCCATCATCGTTGCCGCCCATCCCCGCACCCAGCAGACTACCGAGTTGACAGTCAAACATATGCGTGAAGCCTGTGAACAGGCCGGCGCGTCGGCAGACCTGGTACAGGCGATCCGGAAACCATCGCTGGGAAAGACCCGGGCCCTGATGGAGATGGCTGATCTGGTGGTTGCCACAGGTGGCGCCGGCATGGTGAAAGCGGCTTACAGTTCCGGCACGCCGGCCTATGGCGTCGGCGTTGGCAACAGTGTGCATGTTGTTGATGAGACTGGAGATTTGGATGATGCAGCCAACGCCGTTACGGCCGCGAAAAAGTTCGATTACGCTACGTCCTGTCTGGCTGATAATGCAGTGATAGCGCACGAGGCTGTTTATGGTGAGTTTGCAGACAGGTTACAGGCGATGGGAGGATATTTATGCTCAGCCGATGAGAAAAGGCAGCTACAGGAACTTATGTGGCCTGATCCCGGCAATCATATACCTGCCCTGGAGATTATTGCCAAACCTGCAACGACTATTGCTGAATTGGCGGGTATTGACGTTCCTGAAGATTGCGGCTACCTGATCGTGGAAGAATCCGGGGCAGGTCCGGCATATCCGTTTTCAGGGGAGAAGCTGTCTTCGGTTCTGGCTTTGTACAGGTATTCAGGAGCGATAGACAACGCCATCGACCAGGTCAATGCGATCACCGACTACCAGGGACAGGGTCATACCTGCGGTATCCATTCAAACACCGAGGAAAACATTATGGCGGTGGCGATGAACACCAAAACCGGCCGTGTCATGATAAATCAGAATCTTAACGAAGGCGCAGGAAGCCCGCGCAACGGGTTGCCGTATACATTAAGCCTGAGTTGCGGCACCTGGGGCGGGAATATCACCACCGAAAATGTCAATGCGCGCCACATGATAAACGAGACCTGGGTATCAAGGCCCGTTACGCCACGGGCAATAGACGAAGAATCGCTGTTCTCGGCGCATTGGGACAAGCATGGGCGGTAATGAGACGTTTACTGCGGCAGTGTTCCGGCAATGATGGGTTATGGACAACATTGATTATGTGTGAGTAAGAAAAAATATGATATGATCAGCGGTTATACAACAATTCTCCTTGAGGGGCCATATGTCGGCACAGAAGAAATTCCTTACTATCACCGAAGCAGCAGATTACCTTAAAGTCAGTAAGACCTCATTGCGACGCTGGACAAACAATAACCGCCTCGCCTGTTATCGCGTGGGCCATCGCAATGAACGCCGTTTTTTACTCGACGACCTGGTCGCTTTTATGGGTAAATCCATTGATACAGGCGATTATCAGGACGGTTATCGAATGTCTGCATCTGACGATTCCCGGTCTGTCAAACAGGGGCGGCGCGAAACGCGTAAACACATCTGTACTTTTTTCAAGAATCCCAAAGAACAGTGGGCCCTGTTACGCATGCAACTGCTCGACCACCTCAATTCGGAAGCGAAAACCGTCTATATCTATCAGCGGGACAAACAGCAACTGCTGAACTGGCTCAGAAACGAAGACCTGGACCCGGAAGACCTGATTGATCGTGGCGTACTTGAATTGCATACCGATGCTGATACGTATTTGAAAGACGGCCACTTCAGTACCGATCGCATGTTGTCCTTCTGGCAGGATATCATTACCAGGCACAAGATATCCGGCACCAAGAGGTTACTTCTTACGGGTGAGATGGGCTGGGCCAGCAGCGGCGTTATGGGCTGTGAGCAACTGGTTCCGTATGAGGCAGCCCTGGACGCGATGCTGGAGGTTACCCCCTGGGTCAGCGTAATTTGTCAATATCCTGTCTACCAGTTCTCGGGTTCCACGGTATATGACAATCTGTGCGTACATACACACGTGCAATTGGTTGATCGCCTGGAAACCGGTTTCAGCCCGACCAGCACAGACTGAAATTATCGTATTACTTTCCTGTCCCTGTTCGCGCAGGCGAACAATTTATAAAGCCGTGTAAGCGCCATCCATTACCAGGCACGCACCGTTGAAATACATTGCGTCCGGTCCGGCCAGGAACGCGACTGCGCCTGCAACATCTGAGACATCACCAACATTACGTTGTGGTATGCGCTCCAACAGTTGTGCCCGTAACTCAGGTTGTTCCAGGCGCCAGCGTATCAGCGGGGTATCGATAAACCCGGGGCACAGGGCGTTACAGCGGATGCCCTTGTCTGCATAGTCGATGGCTACGGACCGGGTCAGCTGGGTCACGGCGCCTTTGGAGATGCTGTATGCCGCCCGGCCGGGGAACGCCACGAGGCCGGCTACGGATGCGATATTGATGATGATCCCCGCTTTCCTGCCGAGCATGTGGGGCAGGGCATATTTACAGCCCAGGAAAATACCGCGCACGTTTACCGCGATAACCTTGTCGAATTCACGGATATCGGTGTTATGCAGTTCCATCGCGGTCTCGTTTCCGGTAATCCCCGCATTATTGACCAGTATGTCAATTGCGCTCCATCGGGATAACGTGGCATCGACAAAGTGACGGGTGTCCTCTTCGGAGGAGACGTCTCCCGCCAGGCACAAAACCTGGTCTTCACTTTTGCTCCAGTGCCGCTCCCGTGCTTGTTCCAGGTTTTCAGTATTGATGTCAACCGCGGCGACACGATATCCATCTGCGAGAAACCTGGAAACAATGGCAGTTCCGTTCCCGGAGGCGGCCCCGGTTACAACGGCAGTACGACTCATAAGTCAATCAAGACCTTGTTTCCCGCGCGCAACCTGGATAACTGGATGTAGTGTGTGGGATTTAAAAACAATTCATCCATTTCGCCGAGATCGTCAACAGTGAGGCCCGCCTTAATCATCCGGCAAAGGTATTGAAACCCGTCTTTTGCCCCGCAACCGACATGGTGAATACCCAGCACCTTCCTGGAATCTCCGTCAATGATCAGTTTCTGGTATCCGGACAGGTGCGATTTTTCCAGGGCATACAACATCATCCGGTCCGAAGCCGGCAGACCGACGTTAAGCCCGTTCTCATTTTCCGGCGGCATTTTGATGATATTCACGTTATCGTATATCTTTCGCGCTTCGTCTTCACTCATTCCAAACCAGGTGACTTCGTAATGGGTATGCACGAAATCCGGGAAATCTCCCGGCGAATATGATACATCCTGGCCCATGATGTGCCGGGCGGCGTAGGTGCCGCTTTTGCGCGCCTTGAACATTTCCATAGGCGCTCCAATCAGGTCCCCCACGGCATACACATTAGGGACATTTGTCCGCAGTTGTTCATCGACAATAACTTCCTTTTTTTCACCGAGCTTCAGCCCGAGTACCTGGGCGACCTCTGCTGAGTTGGGCGTATCACCGATTCCGGTAAAGATAAAATCAGTTTCTACGCGCCGTTCCCCGTCCGGCGTTTGTATTATGGCTGCCTGCACATGCCCGTTGCCGTTGTGCTCGATACGCACCAGGTTTGAGTATTCGAGAATTTCCATCCCCTGTTCCTTCATACGGTCGATAAGATAACCCCGTATTTCACTGTCCGGAACCAGTTTCAGCAACGTGCTGCGTACAACCAGTATGGTTCTTCGTCCCGTGGCATTGAAAAAACAGCCGTATATGGCTGCGGTCTTGCTGCCGCCCACGACCACTGCCGTGTGGCCCGGCTCATAATCCAGATCTTCCACGAAGGTCTCATAATTGAATACCCCTTTCAGATTCTCACCGGGTATCTCCAGCCGGTTTGGCGTGGAACCGGTGGAAAGAACGATGTTCCTGGTTTTGAATGTCCGGCCGGCAGCTTCAACCGTGTGGGGGTCAATGATGCGGGCGCGGGTATTCAGGATAAACTCCATATCCAGTTGCTCCTTGCTCTGGAAGTTCATGATGGCATGGGGCCCGATACGTCCCCTGCGGAACATGTCCACGATTTCCTTCATGTTGACGATTTTGTTATCCAGGTTACTGAACCAGTAACGCCCCGAGAATTCCCGGTTCAACATCAGTTCGGCCGCGCAATCGGAAAACAGGTGGTGCGGAACACACGCATTATGGGGGCAGGAACCGCCCAGGAACGGCCAGGCGTCGATGACCAGTTGACGGCCGCCCAGGGCTTTCAGATAGGCGGAACCAAAGCGGCCCGCGGCCCCGCCACCGACATATATGGCATCGTATACCCGGTCATCATCCGGATTGACGTTGAAAATAATATCGCTGCCGTCCGCTTTTTCCAGGTAATCATCAATCTTGTAGCCCCATTCTTCAATGGATAATAGATGCGGGCGGGCATCCCATACTGGTTGATCGCTCATAATGTCCGGATATCCTCTTATTCAATCAATGGCACGAATTTGTCTGGTTTGTGGATAATTAATTATAGTTATGAATAATTATTTATACTATCATATAAGGAGTAAGACATTAGGATAGTCGACTTCAAAAATGGGTTTGTGACCCGGGTAGAATAATAACCAGGGATCATTAAAGTGGTATAGAGGAGGGGGATTGAATTAATGACTACTGCAAATTTGTCGGGAAACCGGCATTTCACCTGGTTTAAACCGGAAAGACGTAGACCCACTGATTACGAATCCTACACATTAGGACAACAGTCAGGCCCTCATCAATGGCTGGATGTTGATTGGCCGCTTTGTTTTGATGATGGTCAAGAGCCTTTCACAGAAGCTGCCTCGAAAATAAAATGTACTACCTGGGATGAATTTCGTGATCCCATGAAAGTATGGCAAAGGCCTTATGTCTCTCGAAACAACCATGAAGAGCAGGCACTGGACGGCATGACAAAACAGGCCTTGCAGGATGGTGTTGCCGACCGCATCAATCCTGTCTGGCGGGATGAAATTCTGGGTAAGTATTATGCAGCATGGCCTTTTGTGGAGTATGGCCAATTTTTAGCAATATGCTATGCAGTACGGCAGGTACTGGATGCAACACTCACGTTTTCGCTGGGGTTTCAGGCTACAGATAAAGTACGCCATCAACAGGATATAGTGCATCTGATTTTTGATTTAAAGGAAGCGTTACCCGGCTATTCCGATGAACAAGCCAGGTCAGCCTGGATGGATTCTCCCGCGCTTGTTCCAACTCGTGAAATAACCGAACGCCTTATCGATTCCGATGATTGGGCAGAGATAGTCATTGTTTTGGGGCTGGTGTTTGAGCCGCTGGTCGGAAATTTATTCAAAACCGAATTCATGACCAAGAATGCGCCCATAAATGGGGATGCAGTCACGCCTATGATTCTGGCGAATGCGCGGCGTGACTCTAAATATCACCTGCAACTTGTTCAGGCAATTGTCAATATGGTTTTGGCTGACCCAAAACATGGAGCTGACAATAAAAAGATTATTGGAAGCTGGCTGGCAAAATGGACGCCGCTGTGCGAAAAAGCAGCACAGTCATTGCAAACGGTTTTCGAGATTGATGGAATTGATGCTGACCCTTTTGAACAGGGATTTACCCGGGTTAAAAACATGCAATCATCGCTGGTGCAAGAGCTTGGACTTTAAACGAGGAGTATAATTATGATTTCAAATAATAGTGTCGGTATCTCATTGATGAAAAGTGATGAAACACGGGCGACACTGGAATACCTGGAAGAAAGTGCAAGTGATGCCCGCGTGAGTGATCGTGACTGTTATTACAAAGTTGAACGTGATAATAAACTTGAATTTGATATGGAAGGGATATCAGATTTCCTGGGCCGTGACCTTGATACGGATATTTTTCTGGTAAATATGAGTTCCTACTACGGCCGAATTGTTGTTTCTGATGGAAAGGTTGAAATCTTCTCGGAGATAAAGCCCGAACGCTTCAACGACTGATGGGGGAGATGTCATGACAGCTAATCTCGTAGAAGTACATGAAAAGGCAAAAGATTACGATTGGGATTTTTCATTTACGGAAAAAAAGCCGAAATTTGACACTAAATATAATATCCCGACGAAAGGCAAGGACCCTTTTCGTATGCTGGTGAGGGATTACATGAAGATGGAAGCCGAAAAGGATGATCGCACCCATGGATTTATCGATGGCGCGCTGAGGATGGGAATAGCGGAAAAAATGGAACCAAGGTTTAACGAGTGTTTGAAATTGACACTGTTGGACCTGGGCAATGCTGAATATGTGGCAGTTGCAGCCTGCGGCGGCATTATTTCATCCGTTCAGAACCAGGAACTCAGGCAAGGCTATCATGCGCAGATGCTGGATGAAATTCGTCATACCCAGCTGGAAATGGCCTTACGTAACTATTATGTAAAGAATGTTCCTGACCCGGCCGGGTGGGATCTTGGACAAAAAGCCCTGTTCCAGCATCCCGGCGGGCTTGTCGCAATAGGTGAGTTCCAGCATTTCAATACGGGTGATCCCATAGACTGTATTATTGACCTGAATATCGTAATTGAAACTGCTTATACCAATATCCTCCTGGTCGCTGCGCCACAGTCGGCAGTCCTGAATGGCGATCATGCCCTGGCGACAACATTTCTTTCAATTCAATCCGATGAAGCGCGGCATATGGCGAACGGATACGGCTCGTTGATATCGGTCCTGCGCAATGAGGAGAATGTGCCGTTGGTTAACGACGCCCTTGAACGCCATTTCTGGCATGCGCACAAGGGACTGGATGCGCTGGTCGGATGGCAGTCTGAATACGGTTCCGTAAATCGTGCATGGGCTTACAGGGATCAATGGCAGGAATGGATTGTCGATGATTTTGTCGGGGGTTACCTGGAAGGCCTGGGTGAATTCGGCGTCGAAGTACCGAGGTTTCTGGGAAAGGCCGTGGAAGATCTTGACTGGATGACCCATACCGTCGGTCAGGTATTTTCAGCCATCTGGCCGCTGAATTTCTGGCGTTCCGATGCCATGAATGAAAAAGACTACGAATGGTTCGAGAAAAATTATCCCGGCTGGCATAATCATTACGGCGCATACTGGGATGGCTATAAACAACTGGCGGATCCGGCCGGTGGGCACATCATATTGCAGGAGTTGGAAAGTCTGCCGCCGATTTGCCAGGTTTGCCAGTTGCCCTGTGCGCTGCCAAGACTGGATATCAATGAATTCCGCCTGGTTGAAGTCAATGGATCACAGTATCCGACCTGTAGTGAAGGATGTGAATGGGTATTGAGAAAATGGCCGAAGGCCTATACCCGGCGCAAGCAGTTCTGGCACAAGTATCACGGCTGGGATCTGGCCGATGTCATTTCAGACCTCGGTTATATCCGTCCTGATGGTAAAACCCTGATAGGTCAACCTACGGTATCTCCTGATCAGAAGATGTGGACCATTGACGACATTCGCGCGCTCAAATACGAGGTCAAGGACCCGCTCCATGGAGTCTGCCTCTGACTACAGATGAAAATAACGGTCGAGCCTTTCCACCATGAATTTGAGTGTGAGGATGGGGAAACCTTATTAAAGGCTGCACTGAGACAGGGATTGTTTATACGCTATGGTTGCAAACACGGTGGTTGCGGCACCTGCAAATCGCGTCTGCTTGACGGAGATATTGACGAACCTCCCTCCACGTTTTGTTTAAGCCCTGCAGAAAGAGAAGATGACTGGTTTCTCCCTTGCGTGTCGACTCCGACAGACGACTGTACAATTGATATCGGTAGTATGGGTATTTCGCAAGAAGAGTTTCTTGCCGGAGACCAGTCCAGGGAATATGAAACCAGGATAGAAATCAATGAACCTCTGACAAAGGATATTCGCAGGCTGCGGTTGCGTATTGTCGATGAGGATGGGATGAAATTTACTGCAGGTCAATTTGCCAATATACAGGTTCCGGGCACTCAGCATTTGCGTCCCTATTCAATGGCAAACTCCCCTGAAGAAAAAAACTTTCTGGAATTCATCGTCAAGATCTTTCCGGAAGGAAGATTTTCCAAACTGTTGGAGGACCGGTTAAATACAGGCGACAGATTACACGTCCATGGTCCTTATGGGGAACTGAGAATTAGACTCTCGCACAGAAACATCATCATGGTTGCCGGCGGGTCCGGTCTGGCTCCGTTATTATCCATGCTGAACCGATTAGCGGAAAAAGGAAATGAACGGCCCGTCCAATTCTTTTTCGGCGCTAGAACAAATGATGATCTTTACTATATCAAGGAGATAGAAGCCGTGGCTCAAACCATGCCGGTGCTGGAATTTATCCCGGTGTTATCCGATAGCTGGCCGGGTGACTGGCGCGGGGAAACGGGACTGGTAACGGAAGCGCTGGCCCGATACAGGGAATCATACAGGAATTGCGACGCCTATCTGTGCGGGCCACCCCCCATGATAGATGCGGCGACATCCTTGCTTTTGGAACGGGGAGTCAGGCCGCGGAATGTTTATTTCGATGCATTTTATCCGGCCACATCTGATTGAGTTTGGCCCGGGAAATGTATATTAGTAGACGCCGGAGTGCGAAGTATGGATAATAGTGAATAGTTATGGACAAATAAACAGCGCTTGGATAAGATTAAATATGAGTTTAAAAAATGTTTCCCGAATGGACAAGAGTGTTCGCCCATCATTCACGGAAACAATAACACGGCCTGACAGACAAGGGGGCCAACAATTTCCCGACTGGGGAGGAGGCTTAAAATGGCAGAGAGTGGTGTGTTAATTCCAACAAGCATGGTCGGCAATTATCCCAACCCTCGCTGGTGGGATGCAGATTACGCCAGGTATTTTACCGGTGATCAGAACCCGCCCGATGCGATGTCCCGCGAAGCCCTGGAAGATGCGATGGCGGCAATCGCTCATGATCAGAACCACGCGGGCCTTGATATTATAGCGGACGGCCGGCTGCAAGGTGATAATTACGCCGACGTTGCCGTATACCATTACTTGAGGCGTATGGGTTATGACCTGTCCGGTGGTTACCTCGGGTTCCCGATTTACAGTCGATTGCATGCCGGCACCGTTACGCAGGAAATAAAACGCCGCGGGCAGATGATGGTTGAGCAGGCAAGAGCGTTGCGTGAGGTCACGGATAAACCCATCAAGATCCAGTACACGGGCATACAGGTATTAGCCCAGTGTACCAACGATTTGTACTACTCCAACAGCCGCGATCGCGCAATGGATGTTGCCAAGGCAATAAACGAAGATATCCTTGCCGTCGATGACCTGGGGGCCGATTATATTCAACTGGATGAATTCACCTGGCCTTATTTCTACGAGGACTGGGCTATCGAGGCTTTCAACAGGGCCGTGGAAGGCGTTAAAAACGCAAAAATCGTGTGCCACATCTGTTGGGGCAACTGGGGCGGCACGCCGGCTTATTATCCTGACGATACTGCCGACGCGGGTGATGTCTATGATTTAACGAAGCGCGCAGAGGATGCTGATGCACCGAACCCGACTTCGTCAGTGGTCCCGCAATCGTATCAGGCAAACATCGATGTATTTAATATTGAAGGCATCGGTCGTCTGCCGTTTGAAAATTCGGGTCTGGAAATTCTGAAGGAACATCCCATACCGGAAAATATGAAGTTCTGGGCAGGTGTGATTGACGTTAAGAGCACCATTACGGAGACGGCGGAGGAGGTAGCTGAAAAGATCCGGCAACTGCTTACCGTGGTTCCCGCGGAGAAACTGGGCGTGACAACCGACTGTGGCATCATTTTATTGCAGCGATATATCGCGCAGGAAAAATTGTACGCTATGGTGGAAGGCGCCAAGATTATTCGGGAAGAACTAGCCCAGGCATAATAAAATCAGCACCGGGCAAACATGCCGCGGGTGCCCGATGTCCGGTTCCCGCGGTGGTGTTTTGTACCTGTCCGGTTATGAAAAATCATGCCTGTATATACCCTGCATTGTCCTGATTGCGGCCACGTCTTCAAAGGACTTGTTTTAGCCGGCACTCGCGAACCCCGGGAATGGGTGTGCTCAGGCTGTGGAGGCAATAATGCCGCCCGGTCGGAGACTGATCAGCAGGAAGAACATCCACTGGAGGCGGAACACGGAGCAGGATGCCCTTGTTGTCAATAGTCCTCCCGGCCGATTGCCAACACCTACAGGGACGACAAGCGGTAGTTTGTCGCGTGATCGGCGACGGAACCGGCGAGCGCTTCGGTTCAGCCAATCCTCGATCCCTGGGGACGTCAATGTTAACAATAACAAAACAGGAGAATAGATATGGCTGACAGATTCGGGAATAAATGCATAATCATTACAGGCGCGGCAGGCGGGATCGGTTTTCAGACAGCCAGGATGTTCGGGCAGGAAGGCGCCAGCGTGTGTATCATGGATATCAATGAAGAAGCTGCCAATGCCGCGGCAACTCAATTGAAGAATGAACAAATCGACGCCGGCGCCATTCAGTTGGACGTGACGGATGAAGAGGCCGTTAAAATTGCTTTTGCCCGCGCCATCGATAATTTTTCCGGAAAAGTTGATATTCTTGTAAACAATGCGGGGATAGCCGACTTCGGATCCGTTGAGACTACCGATAGTACAACCTGGCGGCGCATCATGGACGTCAATGTAACGGCAACCTATTTTTGCTCGCGCGCGGTTATTCCTGTGATGCGGGAACATGGCGGCGGCGCTATCGTCAATTTCGGTTCCGTTGCGGGTCACGCTGGCATCAACAATATGGCGGCGTATTGCGCCGCGAAGGCTGCTGTCATCGGATTGACAAAACAGATGGCGGCGCAATATTCGGCTGAAGGCATCCGGGTAAATTGTGTGAGCCCGGGTACGGTGGCAACAACGGCGATGGGTCACCAGTTACTTGGCAGCGACACGTCGGACGAGGCACAGAGGCGACGCCTGTCCAAGTACCCGATAGGGCGCTTTGGTGAACCCGGGGAAATCGCCCGGGCAGTATTATTCCTGGCTTCTGAAGAAGCGAGTTTTTGCTGTGGTTCCGATTTTGCGGTAGATGGCGGCATGACCGCTATATAGAGGAGGTAGTGGTGTATACCTACGAGAACAAGGAATGCAGTCTCAGGGAACTGGTCAGTCACGTCAAGCGTGATGACTGTGTCGCGGTAGGCGGTGGTTTGTCCTGGCGTGAGCCGATGGCTGCGCTGCGCGAACTGATCCGCCAGGATACCGGCAACCTGACGGTGGTAGGTTCCGCCCACGGTATCGATATCGACCTGTTATGCGGCGCGGGACTGGTCGCCGTCAGTGGTGAATCCTACGTGGGGTTTGAACAGGATTTCGGCATGGCGCCCAATTATCGGCGCGCCTGTGAATCCGGGCAGGTCCGGGTGGCTGACAGTTGCTGTTATACCCTGGTGCAACAGTTGCGGGCAGCAATAGCCGGCATACCGTTTATGCCCATCCGCTCGGTCCAGGGCAGCAGCTTTATGAATTTGCACCCTGAATACAAAACCATGACTTGTCCTTACACCGGTGATGAACTGGTCCTGGTGCCGGCATTACAACCCGATATCGCCATACTCCATGCACAATATGCCGACAAACACGGGAATTTGCATATCGAAGGTCCGCCGGTTGCTGATATCCTGTCTGCCAAGGCAGCGAAAAAGGTGATTGCGACGGTGGAAAAAATTATTTCCCGTGAAGAGTTGGCGACGAAAGGCGTCACTATTCCTTATTTCTACGTGACCGCAATAAGCGAAACTGCCTACGGCGCACACCCGACCTCCTGCTACCCTTTTTATGGCTATGACCGGGAGCATACCGCATTGTACTATGATGCAGCTCGAGAAGGTCACGCGTCCTTTGCAGAGCGGTATTTGAAACCGTATGTCTTCGACACCGTGTCCAACCAGGATTATATTGCAGCTATCGGCGGTGATAAAAAATTGGAAAAACTGCGCGCATGGAATACCGGCGCACAACAATGGATGGCTCTCTATGCTTGACAAGACCCGACCGACATCGTGCACCCTGGGCGAGTTGTTGATCTATCAGATCGCACTGACGGTTGATGATGGCATTCTTGCCTTTCACGGTTTCGGTTCCCCGCTGGTTCAACTGGCCTTGCACCTGGCCAAGCGCAACCATGCCCCCAACCTGGTTTTGATTGCCGGCGCCACCTACGGCGTAAACCCGAATCCTCCTTTCCTGACCCCGACCTCAAATGACTGGGTTATGAGTCAGGAAGCCGAATGTTTCCTCGATATCGAGGAGTTGTTTGATATCGGCGCCAGTGGACGGCTGGGCCGGATGTTCCTGTCCGGTTTGCAGATCGACAAATGGGGCAATATGAACGTGACCCGCCTGGGCGGCGATGACAGGTTGAAATTGAAACTGCCGGGCGGCGGCGGCGGCTGCAACCTGTCCTGCGACGTAGAAAACATAACGATATGGACAGGCGCACACAGGGCGCCTGCTGATGACGAAGGCCGCAGGCGCTATCGCCTGGTGGATACCTGTGATTTTGTCACCAGCGTCGGTCACCGTACCGTCGACGATCAGTCACGTGACGAGATGCCTTACCGGGGCGGCGGTCCTGATTGTATTATCACCGACCTTGGTGTCTTCGATTTTGATGATTCCGGCCATGCACGCCTGGCTGCCGTCTATCCGGATACTGATGCAGACCTGGTCCGGGAAAATACGGAGTTTAGGTTCCCGCTGTCGGAAGACTTTTCTATCGTTGATTTACCGTCACCGGATATGATTGAATTTATCAGGACAATGGACCCGATGAAAATTCACCATCGGGAACTCAGACGTAGTGATCGCGGCAGGTCCTTTGAACTGGCAGCCTGATATCCCGGCTCGACATGAACGATGGGCGGTGAAATACTACAAACGGGAGGACTGAGGCAACAACTGAATTTTGTTCCCTTGCCGTATCGCCGCGTCAGCTTCCAGCCCTATACCGGTGTGATGACGGCAGGCGCTGTTGAAAACCACATCAGCTCCCGTGAAGTCTACCGCCGGACCGATGTCATCGTATTGCATAATGACGAGCAGGAATATGCAGTGGTCGCGGTTCAACGAAAACCCTCCTCGGATCTGTTCAATCGTGTCGATAATGTTGAGGTCCTGGCGTTGCCGGAGGACTGTGTTTATCTGGAAAGTCCGGGAACGGATCCGGCTAACCGCTCCGCTCTGGCCAAACTGGCAGTCGATAATAACGTATCCAGCGACAAGACGGCCATCGTTGTGGGCACGTTTGACCACGTGAATATCATCCATCGCCCGGACCCGCTGCTGCTGCGCGTCGTGGAGGTCGTGCCGCCGGAGCCGCCCAAGCTGTATCACATGGTGGAACAGGTGCTGGGCTATGCCGACCTGCCTCCGATCGTGCCCAGGCTGGAACAAATCGAACTCGTCGATTTATGTAAATCCGTCACGCCCGAGGCCTACCTGGTACCCTGTCGTTCGGGCGGGCTGGATGACCTGGGCGCGCCGGTATTTTTTCTGGATGAACGACCGGAAAAAAGGGAAAACTGGACCCTGGTGGGCTGCGAGCGGAGTCTGCAGTTTCACCGGCATTACTACAATGATGACCCCCCGCAAGTCGAGATGTGTCCGCGTCAAATCGTAACCAGGAACGGCGAAAGGACCATATTGAAATGCTGCCTGCTTGAATTTGACGTTGAGCAGGAGGACGAACTGGCGGTAGTCCCGTGGGGTGCAGACCTGCCCATGGTGGAACGGGCATTGCGAGAAGTATCCCGGGGTGTGGATTATGCCTGAACTGGCCTGGAACAGGATCATCAGAAGCACCCGGGACCCCAGGACCGATAAACCGCGCCGGCAAGGACTTACCATGGTGAACGATACCGGGCGCGGCCTGTATGAAACCAGGGACGCACTGTCGATTTCATCACACCTGACGGATTTGTGGAAATTCAGCTTCGGCACGTCGGCGTTCATGGACAGACAGGTAATCATGGAAAAAATTGAGTTGCTCAACAGCAATAACATACTGACTTTTCCGGGAGGCACCCTGCTGGAGGTCGCGCTGGTTGAACACCATTGCCGCGTTTACATGCACCACGCGAAGAAACTGGGCTTCAAGGCGGTCGAGATTTCCGACGGAACCATATCCATTCCGCGCTTTCGAAGAAAAAATATCATCGATTGTGCGCTAAACGCAGGCCTTGTCGCGATCACCGAAGTCGGAAAAAAAGACCCCAAACGGCAGCCAACGAGCGAACAACTGGCGGCGGAAGCGCTTGAAGACCTGGAATGGGGAGCCGAATGGGTCATTGTAGAAGGGCGGGAGAGCGGACTTGGGATCGGGATATACGATGAGTATGGTCACGTGGAAGAGATCGAGGTGGACCGGATCATGGAAATCATGGGGGATAAGATTGATCGATTGATCTGGGAGGCCCCTCTGAGGCCGCAGCAATCGTTCCTGATCGAACGCTTCGGGAGTAATGTGAATATCGGCAATGTCGAGTGCAACGAAGTCCTGGCCCTGGAAGCGCTTAGAAACGGCCTGAGATTTGAAACATTGCATGGCGTTACGAAGGACCTGTTGAAAAGCGGCCGTTGGGACCCCAATGAGGTTGAGCCGGAAAATACGGATGACGACAGGTCCGGCTGATGGACAGACTGAAATCAGCGCCGGCTGACAGCCTGGTCGATTCCGCTTTCACAAACGAACTCAAACAACAACTGGGCCTGTTTTCCGCCATGGGACTGGTTGACCTGGCCTATACGATCACCGGGATAAATACCGGAATCATCCCCGCCCGGGAGGGGAGCGATCTGCTGGCAAAACTGCTTGAATTACATTCACGGCCGGACAGTTTCGCTCCCCGGCCGGAAACAGGCGATTTATATACCAACAGGGAAGCATGGTTACGGCAACAGACGGATGCGGCCGGGTGGCTCGGCGCAGGCAGGGCGCGCCGGGAAGCGACAACCTCCGCTTTCCATGTTTTACTGAGGCAGCGGCTGCTGGAATTGCTTGCTTCACTCGCACAATTCGGACAGGCGCTGAAACAACGGGCAGGGGACTTCAAGCAGGCGTATGTGCCGGACTACACATACCTGCAGGCGGCGCAACCGACAACATTCGGACATTACCTGGCCGGTTTTGTCTACCCCGTGTTCAGGGATTGCGAACGGCTTCAACAACTGTATCGCCGCGTCAATTCCAGTCCCATGGGGTGCGGCAGTACCACGGGATCAAGACTGGCCATCGACAGGCGGCAAATGGCGGATTTGCTCGGGTTTGACGCCCTGACCGTCCACACCCGCGACGCCATGTGGCAACCCGATATACCTATCGAAAGCGCAGCCGTATTCTGTAGCTGCGCGGTGAATATGAGCCGCCTGGCCGAAGACCTGCAGATCTTTTCCAGCCAGGGATTTGTCCTGGTGGAACTGGCGGACCAGCATGCCCGCGCCAGCAGGATCATGCCCCAGAAGAAAAACCCGTTTGCGCTGACACATGTCCGGAGCGTATGCAATGAACTGATGGGGTTGATGACTTCCGTGAACGCCATGGCAAGGACCCCGTCAGGGCAACCCGATAACAGGCTGTGGATATACGGCGCGGTACCCGATTCCGCGTCCAACCTGGTCAATGCGGTTTATCTGATGGCCGACGTGGTCCTGAATATGGAATTCAAGCATGAACGCGCAAGAGAACTTCTGGATGATCCTTCGATCATGGCGACCGATTTGGCGGAAACACTGGTTCTGCGCGGCAAAATCGACTATCGGAGCGCCTATGAACTGGTTGCAAGCCTGTTCCATGAAGACCGGGGCCAGGGCGGGATAAAAAACATCAATGCGTCCATTCTCAATCAGGCAGCAGCATCAGTTCTGGGCCATGAAATATCGATCAGTGACGAGGATATCAAACAGGCGCTGGACCCCCGCCAGGTCCTGGAAGCACACACCGAACCCGGTACTCCGGCAATGGGATCCATGGATGAAATGCTGGAAGGCTGCGGGACGAAATTGCAACTGATCGAGGAAAACGCGCAGCAGGGGAATCAGCGCCTGTTGCGTATCGAAAAGCAGGTGCTGGACGCGGCGCGGCAGTACACGGGGTAAGGACAGGATGGTCACCCATATCAGTGATTTCACCATTTACGGTTCGTCATGGACTACGCCTGAAACCACGGAACTGTTCTCGGAAACAGGCCTGGTGCGCGGCTGGATGGAAGTGATGACCGTCCTGGCGGAAGTCCAGGCAGAGCATGAATTGATACCCGTGGAAGCGGCCCGGGGGATCCGTACAAGTTTCGATCACCTGGTTGTCGATGAAGAGTTCTTGACTGAGGCAGGAGAGGATTTCAGGAAGACCAACCATTCGCTGATCGGCCTGATCAAGGCGATGCAAAAGAGGTGCGGCGACCCTGGGGAGTGGCTGTGCTACGGAGCAACGGTGCACGACATAACGGATACCCAGATGTGCAGGACCCTCGTCTACGTCCTCGACCTGTTTGTAAAACGCATCACACGGATCGAGAAGGACCTGGTTAAACTTGCCCTCGACCACAGGGATACGCCGATGTGCGGCCGTACCCACGGCCAAATCGGGTTACCCATAACATTCGGCTACAAGGCCGCGACCTGGCTGGATGAGTTTGAACGCCACCGGCAGCGGTTACGTGACATGAGGTCCCGGCTGGCGGTCGGCCAGCTTGCCGGCGGGGTCGGCAGCCTGTCATCCCTGGGTCCCGGGGCGCAGGCTATCCAGGAGGCGTTTTGCAGGAAGCTGGGTCTTTCACCGCCTCCCATCTCCTGGACGACCACCCGGGATCGTTATGCCGAATGGTTTAACAACCTGGCGTTAATCGCCGCCAGCGGAGACCGTATCGGCCAGGAGATTTATAATTTGCAGCGGCCGGAAATCGGTGAGGTCGCAGAGGGTTTTGTCAGCGGCACTGTCGGCAGTATTACCATGCCGCAAAAAAGGAACCCGGAAATTTCCGAACACCTGGGCACCTTGTCCCGGCTGGTGCGCCATCACGCTGCCTGGATGATGGAAAACCTGGTCCATGATCACGAGCGTGACGGCAGGTCGTGGAAAGGTGAGTGGCTGATCATACCGGAGAGCAGCCTGGTAACCGATAAAGTGCTGGTACTGCTGCAATCGTTGTTGCCGAACCTGGTAGTCAACAAAGAAAAGATGCTGGAGAACCTGGCAGGCACCAACGGCATGATTTATTCGGAAGCGGTTATGCTTAAGCTGTCGGCCAGGACAGGTAAGCAGACTGCCCACCGGCATGTTTATAACTGCGCCATGCAGGCGCACGAAACGGGTCGTCACCTGAAAACGATCCTGGTTGAAGATGCGGATATCGCGCAATGGCTCAGCCCCGCTGAACTGGATGAATGCTTTGAATTGAACAACAGCACAGGTCACTGTTCCGCCATGGTAGAGCGGATGGTTGCAGGGATAGATTTATAATGAGTTCATCATTTGACGAAATCATCAATAAAATTCCGCGTTACCACCTGGCCCAATATCCCACTCCACTGATACAGGCCGAACAGTTACGCGATCAAATCGGGGGGCCGGATATCTGGTTCAAACGGGATGATTTAATCAGCTTTGCAATGGGCGGCAACAAGGTGCGCGGCCTCGAAGTCTTGTTGCAGGATGCTCTGAATACCGGCAAAGATACATTGATCACCGGAGCCGGCGTGCAATCCAACCATGTTCGGGCAACCGCCGCAGTTGCTGCGTACAAAAAACTGGACTGTGTCGCCATTTACTGGGGTGAGGAGCCGGGCACGGTCGATGGAAATTACCGTGTAACAAAAATGTTGGGAGCAGAGATTCGGTTTACCGGAGCCCCTGAAAGGTCCTCGGTTGACGGCTATATCAATAAAGTGGCAGACGAGTTGGAAAGCCGGGGAAAGCGTCCCTATCCCATACCCAGGGGCGGTGCTTGTGCCTTGGGGGCACTGGGCCATGTCATAGCGGTACGCGAGCTGCAGTTACAATGCGAACAATTTGGGATCGAACCGGATGCAATCGTCTTTCCACTGGGCTCCGGCGGCACCTTTGCCGGTTGGTTACTGGGGCTGCGGTTGCTTGGGCTTGACTGGAAAATTGAGAGTTTTACGGTCAGCAGGGAGCCGGCTGAAGTGGCTGAGCAGGTCGCAGCACTGGCAACGGAAGCGGCACGCCTGCTGGATGTGGACATGAGTTTTACCAGGGCCGACGCGCCGGTTCACGGCGGTTTTATAGGTGAGGGTTATGGAATTCCAAGCCCCGAAGGCAGCGCGGCAATCCGGACTGCGAGCAGGTCTGCAGGTCTGCTTCTGGACCCGACCTATACGGGCAAGGCCATGGCCGGCTACCTCGACGGACTGGCGCGGGGTAAATTCAATCACTACGACACCGTCATTTTCATACATACGGGCGGCGAGCCTGCGTTTTTTGCCGGTGACGGAGCATGGTTATGAGCGGCTGGGCTGAACGCCTGTTATGCGCTGACCATGTCGCGGTGATCGGCGCTTCCGGCACCGAGGGAAAACTGGGTTATCTTTTCATGCAGAACCTGGTCAACGCCTATCCGGGAAACATCTATCCAATCAACCCGAAACAGGAAATGATACTTGGGCTTCAGACATACCCGTCCGTTAAAGATACCCCGTGCCCGGTTGACCTGGCGATCCTGACCACGCCACCCGGCGCGGCGCCGCAGGTTATAGAAGAGTGCGTTGAAGCAGGGGTCGCAACGGCCGTGATAATCAGCGGCGGTTTTGCAGAAACCGGGGAAAAAGGAACGGCGCTTGAACGATCGATTGCCGAAATCGCCGCTAAAGGGAATTTACGTTTGCTCGGGCCCAACTGTTTCGGTGTAATTAACACACACCTGGGGTTGAACGCTTCCCTGGGACTGGGTCTGCCCGAGAAAGGCGGGGTGTCGTTGATTACCCAGAGCGGAGCGTACGGCATGGCCGCGTTTACCCGTTCAAAACTGGGAGAAATCGGTTTTGCCAAGGTGATCGCGCCGGGAAATAAAATTGATATCAACGAAATCGAACTGCTTTCCTTCCTGCGCGATGACCCTGACACGCGGGTCATTGCCATGCTGATTGAATCCATAACTGACGGGCGCGCATTATTCGATGAGATAAACCGGACCACGGAAACCAAGCCGGTAGTCATATTAAAGACCGGCAGGACCGGCTCGGGGCAGCGCGCCGCGGCCAGTCACACCGCGGCGCTTGCCGGTGATTACGCGGTAACAGCGGCAGCGTTGCGCCAGGCCGGTGCGCACCTGGTAACCGACGGCCAGACCCTGCTGGATACCGCTGCGGCACTGGACAGGCAACCGGTTCACAAGGGAAGACGCGTGGCAATCATCACCAACTCGGGGGGGACAGGAGTCGAGTTGACTGATTTGCTCACTGACCACGGACTTGAAGTACCTGCCTTGTCAGGCGGATTACAACAGGAAATACGCGCTTTATTACCTGATCAGGGCAGCGCGGTAAACCCGGTTGACGTCACTACCCAGTGGCACCGTTTTACCGAGATGTACGGTTCTGCAATACGGTTGTTAACGGAATCCGATGAAGTCGATATTATTTTGCCTGTCCTGCTGCAGCGTTCGGCGCTGATGCCTGAAGTAACCGAACGTGTCATCCAGGAGCTCCGGTCGGCAAAAGCTGGTGACAAGGCTAAACCCGTGCACGTCTGCTGGGTCGCCGGACCAGAAGCGGACAAGAATAAAAAGAAACTGCAGGATAACGGCATACCCGTCCATCCCTGGCCGTTGCGAACGGCCAAGACCATCGCCGCCTGTATCGGTTCCGGACGCAGCAATATCGACGCCAGTGCGAAAAAACGCCCTCGACCGGAATCCGTTACCGCCGGTGAATGGGTGCCCATGGACGTTGCCTTGGGTCTGTTGCAGGAAGCGGAGATTAATACAGCCCGCTGGCATTATGTAAAAACAACCGCAGAACTGCGTTCTGTTTGCAATAATATGGCTTATCCCCTGGTGCTCAAAGCCATACGCCCCGATTTAATACATAAATCAGATGCCGGGGCAGTCAAGCTCGGGATTTCTTCGCCGGAAGAACTGATGGTCACGGCCGATAAAATGGAAGCCGGCTTCGGTAGTGGTCCTTACCTGGTCCAGCAGCAGATAACGGCTGGTGTAGAGTTGCTGCTGGGAGCAACCCGGGATCAAAATTTCGGGCCCGTCATCACGTTCGGCATCGGCGGCACCATGGTGGAAGTGCTTAAAGACGTAGCTTTTCGTCTTGCGCCCGTCAGCGTGGAAATGGCGCATGACATGCTGGATGAAATCCGCGGGCAGCAACTGCTGGACGGGTACAGGGGCAGTGCGGTGATTGACCGCAATGCGCTCGCCCGGTTTATCGCCGGTTTTTCCAGGTGGATTGATGAAGCAGCCTGGATGGAACAGGTTGATATGAACCCTGTCATCGCCAATAGGGATGATTTCACCGTGGTCGACGTGAGAATACTTGCCGGATGATGCGCGCATAAAATGGCCGAGCGACTGGTGATAATAGGGGGGGTCGCCGCAGGCGCCAAGGCGGCTGCCAAAGCCCGGAGAATGAGGCCTGACCTGGATATTATCGTGTACCAGGATGAAACGGAAGTCTCCTATTCGGCATGCGGCCAACCTTATGTGTTGAGCGGCGTCATTGAAAACAGGGATAAAATAATTATCCGCCGGCCGCAGGAGTTTGCCAGTGATAATATCCGTGTTCTGACCCGGCACCGGGTTGAAGCCATCGACGCAGCAACCCGGCAGGTACGGGTCAATGACCTGTCCGGAAACGGCGAGCAAACAACGGCTTATGACAAGCTCATCCTGGCAACCGGCGCCAGGCCGATAATTCCGGCCGTTGATGGGATTGAACTGGAAGGTGTGTTGACGCTGCGCTCCATCTCCGACCTGGACAGGTTCAAATCAACCATAGATGTCCTGAAACCGGGGAAAGCCGCGATCATCGGGGCAGGGTATATCGGCCTTGAACTCGCCGAGACATTCCATGAGTTGAACGTAACAACGACCATCATTGAAAAATTTGACCGCATCCTGCCGAAATTCGATGAGGAAATGGCGCAGCAGGTCAGCGCTCACCTGGTGGAAAACAATGTCGAACTCATTACAGGACAGGGGTTGGCCGGGATTACCGGGGAAAACGGCAGGGTGGTATCGGTAACCACTGAGTCAGGACTGGCGCGGGACGTCGATCTTGTGGTGATCGCGATCGGGGTCAGACCAAACACTGACCTGGCGAAAGACGGCGGGATCGCCATCGGTGAAACCGGGGCGATCGCGGTCGACAGGAAAATGCAAACGCGGGTCCCGGGCGTTTATGCCGCGGGCGACTGCTGTGAGACCGTCGACCGGGTTACCGGGAAAACCACCTGGTTGCCGTTGGGAGATATTGCCAATTTGCAGGGCAGGGTTGCCGGTGAAAATGCCGCGGGGGGAGACGCCAGTTTCCCCGGCGTATTGGGAACCGCAATATTCAAGACCTTTGATCTCAATGTCGCCTGTACCGGACTGTCCGAGACCGCAGCCCGGCAAGCGGGCTATGAGGCCGTGTCCGTCAATGTGAACCGGTCTGATCGTGCGCGCTATTATCCGGGAGGCAACAGTCTGGCAATCAAACTGGTTGCCGACAAACAGGGTGGCAGGTTGCTGGGTGCCCAGGTTATCGGATCGGGCAAGGCCGACAAGATGATAGATATCGCGGCGACTGCTCTTCTGGGCAGGTTGACCTGCGAGGACCTGGAGAACGCGGACCTGGCCTACGCGCCGCCGTTCAGCCCGGTGTTATCTCCGA
The DNA here is from genome assembly GCA_965208655.1 of Gammaproteobacteria bacterium. Taxonomy (GTDB): domain Bacteria; phylum Pseudomonadota; class Gammaproteobacteria; order Eutrophobiales; family Eutrophobiaceae; genus JAAXHV01. The sequence goes on along the minus strand of CBDBPJ010000005.1, from coordinate 53,863 downwards.
TGATAACGGCGGCAGGCGCCCTCAACGGTAAAGTCGGTAACAGGTGAAAGTAAAAATCATCAGCCTGATTGTTGCCGCGCTGTTATTCAGCGCATCACCGGTCAACGTTATGGCCGCGGACAAACCGGTCACCGTCCCGGTTCTCGTTGCGCCGTTTAACGCCGGCCCACTTGCCGGTGACACGATATTAATGAACCGGATGATCCAGGGACGCCATCCCGTTGTCCTCCTGCCCCAGGAGACCCCCGGGTATATCTACAACATCCGCGCGATGAAGACCCCGGAAAACTGGGGTACGACGCTGTTCAATACCGAAGATACGATCATCCAGTTGGCGTTCCATGGCGGGTCGGATGAACTGAAGGAGTTTTTACCGGAAAAAATCGCCATCAGGTTCAAGTTGCTCTACTGTGAAGCCTGGTGGGGTGGGGGGAAGGTTTTCATCACCTACGAGGAAAATGTCAGCAGCCTGGCCCAACTGCCGGGCAAACAGGTTTCAATCGGCCTGAGAAGCCAAAGTGACTGGGGCGTATACCCAAGGTTATTTCTTGAACACGGTTACCGCGTGACGCCGGAAAATACGGATATACGCCACTTGACGCCGGTCGCCCTGTCGCAACAACTGATCGATGGCGTCACGGATGTGGCCGCAGGCAGTTTCGGCACCGAACCCGGCCGGAACCACTGGTTGATCCAGCAGGTTGTACGCAAGATCGAGGCTGCCGGAAAAAAAATGTACTACCTGGGAATCGAAAAAGAGGTCGTGGAAAAACTGAACATGAAGTTCGGTACCACCTGGATGCCGATAGAGTTACCGGCAGGCACCCTGCCGCACCAGGATGAACCGTTGCCTTCGGCCATAAACCGGGGATACAAGGCGTCCCACCCTGATTTCCCTGAAGAGCTTGCCTACCATATAATCATGACCATCGCCCGGTTGGGGCCGGAAATGAAAAAATACCATGCAATCTGGAAGTTGTGGTCTCCGCAACTGATGCTGAGCGGATTAACGGACGAAAACGTTCATCCGGGGGCCATGCGCGCCTACCGGGAGTTAGGATGGTGGGATGATCGCAACCAGGAATTTCCGGTTACCTACCCGCAATAAGCTTGCTTTATCACCCGCCATTCCCGCGTGGGCCTGCCCCGGCAGGTTGCAATCCGGGGCGGTAATCCGGTCATAAATATGTTTCTTGTCTCCATGTCTGTCAATTGGCATAAAACACGCACGGCAATCCAGTTCCTGTTTGTCACAACCGGAGTGCTGCTGTCCGCATCCATCGCGGTTGCACTCTTCGGTTATGTGCGCAGTTCTCCCGCCCATTACTCAAGCTTCGTGCTCGGCATCGTCATCATGTCAGGTCTGCTCGGCCTGCGAAACCTGCTGGATGAGCACCTGCAGGACAACAGGGCCGGGTACTTTCACATCAGGTGTATCGTTGCCGTTGCCGGTTTCATCCTGGCTGCAACAGGCGCCGTCTATATCCGTTACAACGTATCCAGGCTGGAGCTGATCCAGCCGTTTTTTGAGAACATCGACGTGGTTTACGGTCTGGTTTTTACGGCCGGCGTACTGTTGCTCACCATGCTGCACTGGGGGCTGTTGCTTACCTCTATTATCGCTATGGCCATCGCCTATTTTTTTTACGGCCACCATATAGATAACGTCCTGTTTACCCATCCGCACTACCAGACCGGCTTTGTTATGAACTACATCGGGCTGGGAACCACACAGGGCTTTTTCCTGCTGACGCAACTGGCCGCCGACAGTATCTATTTTCTGCTCATCTATGCCAGCGTACTGATCAGTATCGGTGCATTGCAGATGGCGCTGGAACTGGGCAAGGTATCAGGTAAAAAGGTGGCAGGTGGCGCCGCTTATCCGGCGATCCTGGGCAGCGGGATCGTCGCCTCGGTGATGGGGCAGGCCGTGTCCAACGTGGTTCTTACCGGCCGGTTTACCATACCCATGATGAAAAAAAACGGTTATTCCGCGTCAATGGCCGGAGCTATAGAAGCGGTAGCCTCTACGGCGGGTCAGCTCATGCCGCCAATTCTGGGGTTGGCGGGTTTTTTGATCGCCGCGTTGCTCAACATCCCCTATATAAAGGTTGCAGGCGCCGCACTGTTACCGGCGCTGCTGTTTTTAACCGGCATATTCATCAGCGTGTCGCTATACGCAAGACGGCAACAGATTCCGAAGCTGACTGATAATTTTGATGCCGGAAGCGTTATCAGGATTGCGCCTACTTTTGTTGTTTCGTTTGCGGTCGTCCTGGCCATGTTGCTGATGCACTACTCCCCATCCATCGCAGGGATGTGCGGGATCGCCGCTGCGTTGGCTCTGTCCATGTTCCAGGGCAGGTACAGGCCGACAGCAAAAAAGATTTTCGGCGCGCTGGAGGAAGGGTTCGTGCTCGTTACGCTGTTGTCGTTGCTGATTATCGCCATCGGCCCCCTTGGACAGACCATGATCACAACGAATTTATCCGGACGTCTCGGTTCAGTCCTGGTCAATATCCTGCCGGATGCCCCGTTACTTCTGCTGGTCGGAGCCATGTTCATCACGCTCATACTGGGCATGGGTTTGCCTACCCCTGTCGCTTACGTTGTGACGGCCCTTGCAGTGGTGCCGTTTCTGCAGCAACTGGGGTTCCCTGCGTTTCAATCACACTTCTTCGTGTTTTATTTTGCCGTGTTCTCAACGCTGACGCTGCCCATTGCCGTCGGGGTGCTGGCTGCGGCCAAACTGGCCGGCTCCAGGTTCATCCCCACCGCCGTCAATGCGTTAAAACTGACTCTTCCGGTTTTTCTTATCCCCTTCGCCGTGATCTACAAACCGGAACTCTCCATGATTGACGACTGGACCTGGCGCACCCCTTTACTGTTCGCAGCCCTGGTTGTTATCCAGGCATGCATAGCAGCCGCTATATTCGGTCCGGCCTCCGGACATTCCAGGCCGGCTCAGCGGGCATTCCTCCTGCTTGTTTCCTTGGCGGGCTTTTATTACTTGTTTTTGAGCTGACGCTTGATGACGGTGGAGGTTATTACATCTATGACCGGTGAAGGGCATCATCCGGCTTGGCACAGCACGGGTCACTCTGTTGTATCGGCGGGCATTTAACCGAGCCGTAGGAACAGAATACACAACAGTCGCCCGGTTTCGGCCGCAGCAACGTTTCGCAGTGATCGCACTGGTAAAACCATTGACAGGCATTTGTCGGCATCAGCTGTGTTTTCTTGTGGTTACAGCCGGGACAGGTAATCTCTGATTCCAGTATGATATTTACGTCCACAAGTTATTCCCCGCTGATTGTTGAAGGAAATCCTGCATCAGTTGTTGCCTGCGTCAACGTATGGGGTTCAACCTTGCCATCATCATAATCCACGATAGCTGTTCGACTTTCCAAATCTACGGTAACTTCAAGTACACCTCCAACTTTCTCCAGCGCCTTGCGTACCGTGACAGGGCAGACAGGACAATCCATGCCGGGTACTGCCAGGGTGACTGATTTCAGCTCTGCCCACGTTGTTATTGAAAACAGCGACAGCAGCATCAGTGCAATTAACTTTTTCATAAGAACTTACCCATTAAGCGAACCGGAGTATCCAGTAAGGGCTTGAAACAAGAATCATCGCTACCGATGCGACAGTCCAGTAGATAGTTTGATACTGCTTCCTCTTTTCAGGGATGGCGCAAACATCACCCTCCGGGCATCGATCAATCGGGCGATGTACCTGCAATCCGGCCCAGAAAAGCAGACCGGCAACTATTGCAATGAAGTACGGACGAAACGGATCAAATGCAGTCAGCGTACTGATCCAGGACCCGCTGATACCCAGCAATAAAAGGACGAGGGGTCCGGCACAACATATACTGGCCCCCGCCGCGGCCAATAAACCGCCAATCATGGTCCACCGCAGAGATAATTTTTTCACGAAATCGACCGTAACGTCATATCCCTGATTATAAATACCGTACTACGGTACGGAGTCAAAAGTTTTTATCATGCGCCAGGGATTCAATAATGGGACATCGGGCTGCGTCGGAATTCCGGCGACATTCACCAATGAGGTCAGATAGGCTTTCTTCCAGTTGTTTAAGGTCCGTTATTTTATTTTGAATCAGCGCTAATTTGCTTTCGGCAATCTCCTTGATATCATCACAGTGGCCGGAGCTTATTGCCAGAAGAGTGAGAATTTCAGACAGTGTAAAGCCCAGTTGCTGCGCCCTTTTAACGAATAGTATTCTGGTTAGTGTTTCTTCCGGATACTGCCGATATCCCTGCAGAGGTTTGCCGGGTTGGTCAATTATTCCCCGGTTTTCGTAGTACCGCACTGTTTCTACATTTACCCCGGCAGCACTGGCTAACTGGCCGATAGTATACGTGTCCACACTATTTCCGTGATAAATACTTTACTGGAACGGCAAAGGAGATGACACCGATGGCTATTCCAAGGAGCCAGTTCAGAATGCCGTTCCCCTTGCCATATAGATTGGGATTTCTTGCCGCGGTGAGCCCGGGAATGGCGGGTATCTCGCCGCTGCCGTTGCCCACCACGAGCTGGGCCTTCATGCCTTTTTCCATGTGGGCCGCCATGTCGCAGTGGACCAGGTAGGTCTTGTCATCGCTGGGAACGATGAATGTTCCTGTCTTGCTGAAGCCGCCGTTGCTCTCAAGGTGGAACATGCTCTGCGGGTACAGGTAGCTGGGCAGGCCGTGTACCATCCACTGGTGCCTGACGTCATCCTCATTGGTATATGTCACGGTGATGCGTGAACAAGGTTCGACGTGCCACTGGTGCTGATCGAAACCGAAAGCCCTGTCCGGATAAGGCGCTGCATACTTCTTGCCGGCGGCTACGCTGATTGCCACGTCCTCTGAAATCTCGCGACAATCCCTGGGCAGTTCATCCCTGTTTTCATTCATCACCATGCCTTCCATGTCCAGTCTCATGTTGCCGCAGGCGCCTTCGCCACAGCGTCCTTCACCGCACATGCCTTCGCTATCCATGTTCATCCGGCTGTTTTTTTCAACCTCCTCAAGCTGGAAGGGATTTTGTTCCGCGCTGACTCCGGGCTGGGACCATGGGTTAACCATAATAGAGGCTGTAACCAGGGCCAGGGGATTTAATGCCTGTTTAATCTTCATTCTTTCTCACCGTCCGGACCAGCAGGATTGTCACGGCAAGAAACAGTCCCGCCGTGATTGCAAACAGGATCATCCTGCCAGGCAGCACCGGTTGTTCCACAGGGTCGGAAAACCGCCCATCAGGGTCCATATCACCCCAGACGGGCACCTGGCGCCGGTAGTATTCCTGGTTGAAAAACAGGGACAGGTCTCCGGCCGTTTCAGGAATGCCGTCCTCTCCCAGGAACTTCTCATAGACAATCATGCTGATATCCCCGCCGGGGTTCATGCCGTCGGTAGTCACCGCCTGCTCACGATGGTCGTGGATGAACCAGACCCCCTCCCCGTAACTGTGCAGGCCGTCATTAACTGTATTCAATTCGAGGTCCAGGCGCTGGGCCGCGCTCAGCCATACGACGTCCCGCGTCACCCGGGCAACCGGATTTTGTTCGACGCCGTCGTAGTGGGTAATCGTGACCTTGTGGCCGTGGGTGTGCAGTGATACTCCCTCAGCCCCGGCATTGAGCACGCGCAGTTTTATTTTTTCATCCGGCTTGACCAGTACCAGGGATTCACGCATGGTATAGGGGAAGGAGCGCCCGTTAAGCAGGAAGTATTCGGGAACGCGCCCGGTAGTATTGTATTCACGGTTGGTCGATTTTGCGATGATCCGGGGGTCGCTGCTCTGTTGTATGAGTTCATGTAATTCCTTATCTGCCTCGCTGTACTGCAGATCGTATTCTCTCTCATAGTTTTCCCTCACGGCGGCAGACGGGTAACGGACGTGTCCGGCGCCGACGTTAAACGTCTGCACCCGGTTGTCCGGCCGGTTCTCTTCGACGACGAACATGCCCTGCAGTCCCATCAACACATGTACCTGTGGTTGCACGTGACAGTGGTAGAACATGGTGCCTGTCTGCCGCGGCGTCATATCGTATGTACGGCTCTCGCCGGGCATGATCATCGTTTCGCTAATCCGGGGAACACCGTCGTTGCCTTCTCCCTGCGCATCCTGGTAGGGGTGGTCAACCCCATGAAAATGGATGGTGTGGGGCATGTAGTGGCTGTTTTCCAGGGTGACCCTCAGCCGGTCGCCCTGTTCGACCCGGATTACGGGAGAGGGCAGACGCAGCATATCGTTGGCCTCTATGCTTTCGAAGTTGACCGTAGCCATCCCACGCTGTTTGGGAGTAAACACCCAGAATCCCGGCTGGATACCCGGGGCGACGGAGTAGGCAGGAATAAACTCTTTCATATCCGGAGAATGACCGTTCAACTCGGTTACTTCCAGGCGGATATGGATATCGTCGGGGTCACCGTCATTATCGATATCGTTTTCCTTGACAACAGCATCAGGGGCAAGCTGTGTACGCATCAGGACAGGCGTGGATACATTATTCGTTCCCTTGACAAAAGCGGCGATTTCGGCGGGATTATCCGGCTGGCACAGTCCTGATTCCTGGACCCTGATCCCGTCAACCAGTTGTTCTGCGCGCCAGTTCCGGTTAACCGGCGGGCAGATCTCTTCGGGTTCAAGTAATAAGTCTGCCTGGCTCGCAGGCGCCGGGATATAGCCGCGCTCACCGAATATAGCGAAATAATCCTGCTGCAGACCCGATGGTATCCAGTTGACCGGAATCAGGTAAACCAGGCAAACTAGTAAAACAAGATTGATTATCGACAGTGTAATAATACGCTTATGCCGCATAGTCCTGGTGTTTCTTGAAATGTGTAAGAATGGTACAGCTTTTTACACTAGTCGGGAAGCCGGATGGCCGATCAGGAAGCCTGCTGTTTCTCCTTTCGCTCTTTCTCCTGTTTCTTGACGGTATACCACATCAACAGGCCGCCTGAGACAAGCAGTATGGTGAACCACATGCGTGAAGGATTAAATCCGTCAACTCCCAACCCGTAACCGACACCGAAAGGAAATACGGAGATGTATTCCTTGCCGTTGGGAATATCGTCAACCTTGACCATACCGATAAAACGGCCGGGTTCGGTGAAGTTGTATTCTACATTGAATGAGCCCGTTCTCCTCAACGTTGACGGGAGGTAATAGACGGTATTCCGTTCTATATCAGTTTCACTGCCCAGGTCGTCTAATGTTGCGTAATTCCCGATATCGTTGACATCTTCGATGATACGGAAATCCACAGCCATATCCCGTAATTGCGTATCGATGTAGTCCAGGACAATAATGGCGCTGCCCACGTTGGGTATGTCCTCGCAGAACTCTTCACTCTGGGTTTGCTCAGGCTGGAAACCGGTAAAATGCATGAGATAAGGACCTGCCTTCAGCACGCACATATCATCCTCGATAGCCACGCCGCCGTGTGCCAGCACGGTCTGGGAGAGAAAACTGCAACAGAAAATAATCACTAACAGGCGCATAATATCTCAAAACACACCTTTCCCGTCTGCCTGTAAATCGCTCCGGATAACAGGCAGACAGTCAAGGATAACAGGGGGTGTTCAAATGGCAGTGAACGTCGGAATTAACGGACCGCCGAATGTCTGCTTATGGCGTTTACCGTTTTCATCATAGAAAAACAGCATGCCGCCGAACCGGCTGTCCGGATCGTATATCAGCAACGCGAGGCGTTCCGTCTCCCAGGCGGCATCGGTTGCAACGATATTCAGGGTCCTTGTCTCACCCGGCTGTATGGGCGTGTCGCTGTCGATTTCCAGTCCGTTCAAGGCGATCAGGTCCTGGGGATACGGACCGACATCCGGGGCAACACCCGCGTTCAACCAGCGGATGGATGCCGTCGCGAATTCACCCAGTCTTACCGGGCTGGAGGCCCCGTTGGTCACATTGACAGTCATCCTGACGCTGCGGCCGGGAATATCATAATGGGCTTCCTGCAATTCGACCTCAACCACATCCTCGTCGACAGGTAACGGGTTCAGCTCCATCAGGCCCGCCTGCAGGGGAACGGTGATCGGGAATTTATCGATGGTGCTGAAGTAACCGTAGAATATTAACGCCAGCGTGAGAATTCCCAGTCCCATTCCTACTTTTCTATCCATGGGCGTAATCAGTTCATCTTCCCGCCCCTGGCGCAACAGGATATTCCTGCCGGCCAACAACGGTCTGCGCAGCCACCATACCAGCCAGAACCCGCCGAGGAGCGCCCATAATATATGCCAGTTGCGTACCCTGCTCCAGCCCCAGGTCTCGAGATCCACAGTTTCACCTGTCAGGGTGGTCACGGGGTTCGTGAAATCAGCGGCGTCGCCTGTTATCTCAACCCAGTTGCCCGGGCCGGCATTTGGTCCGCCGTCCTTGACGTTGAGCATGGGATGGAGATGGTGCATGCCGGGACGGCGCGCCTTCATCACAATTTTATACTCGTAGTCCCGGCCGATTTCGTAACTGGCGGAACGCACCATCGGTTTGCCGTTTACCCAGACACCTTTTCGGACAAACACCGGACCGGGGACGTATACGTGCATGAAGGCAACGTCGGGTTTGGCGATGGCTTCCGGCCAGCCGGTATGCAGATGAAATTTACCCGACAGGACCACTTCCTCATTGACTGCCACCTTATCCGTGGACCATTTCGTGTCATACCATTGTACGCTGAGCATGCGCAGGAATGGTTCCTGGGAGCGTTCACCGTGGGCGTTTACCAGTGATGCAGGCGCAATCGACAGCAGGATTAATGAAATAATACCCAGATTTGTAATTTTACGTCTCATTTTATCTTCCTCGTATTTTCATCAACTCAGTTTATTTTTACACTTGTTATTCAGGTCGCGGCAGGGTGAATCAAATCCTGCCTTTAATGAACTTGACCGAAGCGACAAGTTTTGCAAACTGGTTGAAGACAAAATAAACGAGAATGCACGCAAATGCGCAGAAAAAGGCCGACACCGGCGTCACGTCCTGGCCGAACGTTCGCAGTGTTCCTTTCTCTATTATTCGAATATATTCCGGCGTACCCGTCCGGATATATTCAAACCCCTGCACATCAGCAATTGACATCAGGACACCATGATAATCGACGGGCAAGTGGAACGCGCCCAGCATATACCACTGGGATGGATAAAACAGGATGCCCCATGACCAGGCTCCCAGTACGGCAGTCAACACATAGCTGTTGGTAAACATGAGGACCAGGTCGAGGATGATGGCGCTGGGGAGTAATGTACCGGGCCAGACAAAATTCAACGGATAGTACACCCAACCTGCGAAGTTGTTGACCCTGTCAATCCACTGGCCCAGCAACAGGCACACCACCATCAGGGTGGCGCCAAAGGGGACACGGCAATGCTGCCACAGTATATACTGGCCCACAACGGGGAAGACAAGCGAGGACAGCGGGATGACGAATAACCACCAGCGGCGGTCCTTCCAGTCAGTCCAGAAAGTCCAGTCACCGACCGATAACATCGCATGCAGGTGATGGATGCCGGTCAGCAGGGTTATGAAAATAAAAACGAGAATATAATCAAATGCTCGGTGTACGCGATAAGCTTCTGCATAGGAATCAACGCCAGGCGCCACTGTTCTCATTGCAACTCCCCCTTCAAAAAAAAGTCAGCCAAAGTTTACATCTTTTGTTACGAAAAAAAACCGCCGGCGTGTTACCTAAGCCGGCGGTTTCTCACACAGTTGCTTCAGTCCACCATATTGTGGTGATGCGGCATGGGCTCATTCGTTATATCCTTAGCTTCAAAATTCGTAAGCTGGATTAAACGATACATGAGTTGCAGCATCAAGCCACCCAGGGCCAGACCGGTCCAGGACAGAGTCACAAACCCCCAGTGCAACGGGGCGCTGAATAACTCTTCCATAAACCAGAACGTGTGGCCCCATTCATTCAGGCCGACGTTCGGCAGAATGAGAAAGGGTCCGACAACCGCAATCGTGTGAGGCAAGGAAATACCCTCTGCGAACTGCGGTAGCCTGGTTCTGGCATAGAGCCACGAGCCTATACCCAGTATGATATATACAGGGAAGCTCAAGTAGAACAGAATGATATGGCTGGGCGTGAAATCGGAATCCCGAATCACCGTCTGGTGCCATGCACCGTCCTGCTCTGCGAAGTAACTGGCAGCCCAATAAACGGCATAGGTGTAGCAGGCCAGCCACACCAGCAGCTTGAAGTGGCGACGGATTTCCTCCATCGGCTCCAGTTGGTCAAGGTGGCGATCCCTGGTTTTCCAGAGATAGCCCCAAATGCCAAAAGCAGCTATCGCTCCAACGGCAACTTCCGCATAGAACAGACTCATCCAGTATGTCTGGAACTCCATCGAAAAAGAATCCAGTCCTTTAGTCCATGCGAAGACCTGCTCATAGATTCTGACTGCGACATACATCAAAGTGATGAATGCCACACCAAAAAGCCAATGAGCACCGTTGATGATACCTTTAAAGCTGGTAAGGATCGGCTTTGCCTGATCTGCCTGATATTGAGCAACCGCTTGTGTAGTTGCTGACATAACATCTCCTCCTGACTTAAGGTTAAACAACAATTTGTCGACAAATTATCGTCTTTATTTGAGGATAGCGGTGCAAAAATGCATTCACCCCCCGGCGCATAATTTCCGGAATATCAGCCGGTTAAGACTGATTTGGATAACTATGGATAACGACGATTAACAAAGTATAGTGTAGCGGGGTTGAGAGAGTCAAGTATTTTTTGCTATTTTTTTGCCGGGTTTTCCATAATTCCGCAGTTTATTGAACTTATACAAGCGAATCAATGAGTTAACAGGACATAGTGGCGAAAACTACCGATAAACAACGCGGTAAACCATGCCGGTATAATCGTCCGAGATGTAAATTTCTCCGTCGATGCCTTCCGCCACGTCGACAGGCCGGCCTATGACGTCCTCATCGATTTCGAAACCGCTGGCGAATTTGCGTTCCAGTATGCCGCCATCTTCCTGGAAATGCAGGGATACCACTTCATAGCCCTGGCGTTCGCTCCTGTTCCAGGAGCCGTGCAGCGCCACCAACAGCGCCTGCCGGTAATTTTCCGGTAGCCTGCTGTTACGCAGGAAAGCCATCCCAAGCGGCGCCGTATGTGCGGCAAAACCGTGGACCGGCGCAATACTCCCCCGTATTTCAGCCGTCCTGTTCTCGCCCAAATCAGGATCGGGAACCCCGTCTCCGTTGGCATATGGCCAGCCGTAGAACCCGCCCCGCTCGATAAGATTGAGTTCGCACGGTGGATAGTCATCGCCCAGGAGATCACGGCCGTTATCCACACCGTAAAGTAATCCGGTATCCGGGCGCCAGTCAAAACCAACCGTATTTCTCAGTCCGGATGCAAAGATTTCACCTCCGGATCCATCCGGGTTGAAGCGTAAAATTGCGGCCCGGCGCGGGTCATTTTCGGTGCAGACATTGCAACTTGAACCGACGGACACGTAAATCAGTCCATCCGGACCGATCCTTACGCTGCGGCTCCAGTGATTGCCTCCGCGCGGTAATCCGGTCACAATCTGCTCGTACTCGCCGGACGTGGAGCGCTTGTTACTGTCAAACCTGATCCTGCCTAGGGCGCCTGCCTCGGCAATAAACAGCCAGCCTCCGTGAATATCCAGTCCATGGGGCCTGTCCAGGTCCGAGACGAGGTCGATTTGGCCGTCGCTTTTCCCGTCACCGGCGTCATCCCGCTGTAACAGGACAACCCTGCCGGAGGCCGGTAAACTGACCAGTACATCGCCGTTGTCCGTGACCTCCAGCATACGGGCGCCGGGCAGTTCTTCTGCAAAGACGTTAATATGAAAACCCTGTGGTAACACAATCCTGTCGGCCAGCAGTTGATCATCCGGCGAGTTTATACCGGCAGGATTGAACGGCGCGTTAGTGATAAACCGCTCCGGCAGGAACAGCCAGAACAGGACTCCGGCCAGGCCCAGGAATAACAGATCCCGTAAAAGTCGTTGCACTCCTCGCATAAAATCTCTCTAATGCGCATTGATACGCCGGGGACAGACACATTCTGCCCCCGCAGGTGTTACACAGCAAAGGCTGCCTAAAATATATTATTCATAATATTACTTTATTATCCTTAATGGTACACTTATAATGCTTGATGTCTGGGGTCAGAGTAAAAATTGACGGAGACAGCAGGGACGGATTTAAAATCCATCCCCACTCGGCATGCCGGGGACTGTATTTTTACTCTGACCCTAACTTTTTATTGATTATTTTGTCACTTACAGGAGGCAGATCATGGGCGGTATGATTCATTTTCTTGAAATGCTACGCACACCGGTTGGCGCCGCGGTCGGGCTCGTCGTGGTTTTGATGTTTGTGTTCTACATCAAGTGGTTGCTGGCCGAACCGAAGGACGAATAAGGCAGTTGCGGTCTATTGCCGCTGTCCATGAAAGATACCTGCCCGGTTAAGAGCAGGTAGTTCAGGGATTTACCAGGTATCGTGTATACGCTCTTTTATCAAGTTGAGAATAGCTGAAACGCCCGCATCTGCCGGGTCCTTCGGAATGATAAGTGCAGTGTTCGTATCAATATATACGAATGCATAACCGGGAAGTTCATCAACGCGCATGATTTTATCCCATCCGATTGTGGATCGCCCGCCCGGTGAAAATTCAACCAGGGCAGATTCCTTGACCTGCATTTTGTGAGTGCCGTACATATCTTTTTTTTCCAGCTCCGAATAGTGTTTTCGCACCGATTTTCGATATACATCCCTCAGGGTTTTAGGCACTATCAGGCTCCATAACAGCGCGGTAACAACCATCCCGGCCACAAAGAACGGCTCTCCTCCCCGGTGCCAGGCGTAACCGGCAAGCGCAACAATCCCGACCGGCCACAGTAACCGGTGGCGTTCTATCGCTTTTTTCAGCTTTGGTACGTATTGCGCGTGGTGTTCATTAAAAGCCGTAAGCGATTCTTCCGTGATTTCAAACTCTATTTCTGCCAGGACCTGGTGTTTCATATCTGCTGACGGGTATTGTATTACAGGCTCAGGTCGCTAAGATGCCTGTCGATATCTCTCTGGCTGAACCCGATTCTTTCCGCAACCAGTTCGGCGTGGCTGAATTCTGAAATTCCATCCGTCAGGGTAAAAGTCGGATTGTTGTTCTCCAGGTAGAATTTATAAAAGACCCCGGCGTCCCGTTCTTTCAGTAGTCGGGCAAGGTCGTTGTTGTGGGAGACAAGGATGGTCGCATTTCCTAACCTGATAAACCCGTTGAGGATCATTAACGCGATTTTGGTTTCTTCCTGGTGTGAAGTGCCTTCCGATAATTCATCCAGGATCACCAGGCTTTTCTTGGTTGTATTGAAAAATATTTCCCTGGTTCGCCGTAACTCGGTGCCGAACCGGCCTTCTTCCTCCAGTATGGAACCTGCATCAGGGGCCTGGTAACAGATCCTGTCTGCAATACTAATCGTTCCGGAGCGAGCCGGAATGACACTCCCTGACTGCGCCATGACCTGTGTCAGCGCCAGTGTTTTACAGAGCGCAGTTTTGCCGCCGCTGTTCGGCCCGCTGATGAAAACGAGTGACTTGTTCCGGTTGTCAAAGTCGTTCGCTACATATTTATCACTGTTGAACCCCAGCACCGGGTGATTTACCTTAGCCAGGCTGATCATACACCGGTTGTCATCCCGGACCTCCGGCATACAGGATTTGTTCCTGTTGGCCGCGAAGTAGCGGTAGAAACTCAATAATTCATCAAGTTGTCCCAGACCCGAGACTGCATGTTCGACTTCGCCTGCTTTCAGCAGCGCTCTTCGGAACGGGTAGATGACGTGGTCCCGGTCGAGTGAGCCGACCACCGGCAGGTAAAGGAAGATCGTTATAAACATGAAGAATAAAGTCATGCTTGCCGACATGGGGTTTAACTGGAGAAAGATGGGGATGCTGTAAAACAGCACGGCCAGCAGAAGAATGATACTGAGCTTGAACGGGGAAGACTTGAAACGAAAGGAAAACAGGTTTCTCTGACTCCTGGGCATGATGCGTCCCGGCCGTAAATATACGGGAGCAGTCAGCAACTCATAACTGGTTGTCGATTTGAAGTCCTTCAGCTTTGCAATCGCCTCCGTCAGGTATGAAGATCCAGTCTCGGGCAGTTCATCGATTTTTTCAATTACGGACGGCAGAAAACGAATCCCGTAACGAAAACTGGCATAGCCGTAGCCCTGAAATTCCAACCGAGTGCCCGGGTCGGAGAGCAGACCTATGAACCTGCCGAACAGCAAACGGTGGAAGTCATCCTGGTACCTGGTTGCGGCCTCAAATACACGCTCAAGCCCCGAGCGCAATTGCTCATTCTCGATAATTTCAAGGGAGGCGGCCTGCTTGTCCCTGATATGGCCCAAATCGGTGCTCGGGTTTCCCAGGCTGTGGCTCAAGGTAATCCGGCCGGCCAGGGTTTTCGTGTTGTCCAGGAGACGGTTCAATTTATCCAGCTCGATCAGGTCGTAGGTTTTACCGTCTATCTGCATCGTATCGGGTTCTTCCGTATAGAGATAGTCGCGCGCGCTGATCTGCTTTTGTGTAAAGGCATATCTTGCTTTCAGCAATATGGATTTCATGAAAGAACGTGATTTTTCATCGTCAGCGGGAGATGCAGTCAGTATTTATCCGGTTTGCCGGTTGTCCTGGTTTTTTTCCACTCCTTGTAGGCTTCTGCTGCCAGGTTATAGTCAAGGTAACCCAGGGATAACTGGTACAGTTCTGCATCTCCTGCACCAGTTTGTACGGGCGCCTTCGTACACTCCAGGGAAACAGACCGTTTCGTATTTCGCTGCAGGACCCATTTATCATCGGCATCGTTAATAATTGCTTCACCTTTTGTGTAATATTTCTGTATTAACTCATCCGCCAGGTCATCAACCAGGGCGCCGCAGGCAGCGTGGGTCAGGTGCGCGTCCGTCATGGCGTTGATCTGGTAGATCCTGTGAGACCCCGGCGTCACGGTATAAAAATATCTTTCAAATCGACTGTCCGGTGAGGGAGGTGTGCCGGCCTCGATACTCTTGAGTTCGGATAAAAAAGTTCCGTCGAGTCCTTCAGGTTGATCGCCAAATGAGAACCCGAACGCGCCGCTCAGCAAAGCATCACCAGGTCCGGTCTTGCTGCAGGATGCCAGGCACAGGATCGACCATAAAATAATAATACAGGGTTTAGTATTGCTCGATTTCAGCATTTTATACGAGGTAATAGATCAGAACGGAATACCGTAACGCTTTTCCCGTGATAATGAAAGCTGTTGCAGGAAGCACGGATAATCTCAACCAGCCAGCGGCGAAACAGAATGCGTCGCCGATAACCGGCAGCCAACTGAACAACAGGGCAAACATACCCCATTTACGCAGCAGGGCGATTGCCCTGGGGTGATGTAGTTTGTCAGCATACCGGACCGATAATCCGTGTGCCGGAAAATATCCGAGAAGATAAGTAGTCAATGCCCCCAGGGTGTTACCTGTGGTTGCGACAGTTCCAAGTAAAACATATGAGGTATCGGAATTCAGTACCAGGTATGCCAATACCAGCTCGGACCCCCCCGGCGCCAGCGTGGAAGAAATAAAGGCACTGGTAAATAATCCCCAAAGCTCCATGTCTGCCGGCCGGTGTCGAAATTATTGGGCGCCGGTAAACAATGAGATTATCCGGTTGTTTCTTTCCGGCCATACGGTATGCCTTCTTTCACCTTCACAATAGACAGTGCTGACATTTTCCGCGCACCCAAGGTAGGAGATACAGTTATCTCCCAGTGAACGGACCTTCTCCGGACATTGGTTGCATTGTTTCCACCACTGCATGGTTGCGGCGCCGTAACCGGGAAATACCTTGTCATTTCTGCTGTGCATGACCAGAACGGGCAGCGGCGCCGGGCAGGCAAAAGAGTTTAAATCCTCTCCGCGAAAGCCGGCTGCGCTTGGCGCAATAGCGGCTGGACTGAGCGGGGATTCCTCCAGCAACGCCAGCGCAGTGGATATTGTCCCGCCGTTGGAATGGCCGGTCAGAAATACCCTGTCCAGGTCGATACACCACTGCGTTGCCACCAGGGCAGGGATCGTGCCCAGTTCCAGGATCCATTCTTTTGCCAAAGGCCTGTTCAAGGCGGGTAACTGGCGCGGCCGGTTATCGGCGTAGACAACGACGAAGCCCTGGCGGGTGCCCTCTGTTGTAAGTCCGGTAAACCATTCCGTTCCGAGCCCGCTGCGGTCGCCGGGGGAAAAGACCATCATCAGGGGGTGCGCGATCCGGTTGTCGTAATTCAGGGGCGTGCGGACAAAGTAACGTAAACCGCGTTCAGTCAGCAGTTCATCCGTCTTGCCGGTTGCCCCGATCCTGGCGCCGGGAGCGCAGGCATGCGTGACTTTCTCCGGATAAGATGTGTTCGACAACTCACTTTCCGGAAGTGCACATCCTGAAAGGAGTATGGCTGAGAGAAAAATACCGTTTCGAATTTTGTCAATGGCAATGTTCATCAACAGCTACCCGAATTGCAAGGATTATCATCGTCATCGTAAACTATGCTATAAAAGATAACTATTGCGTCACTGCGAGAATTCATCTTGATAACGTTAATCGCCATATTATTTCCGCTGATTTTACTGGTTATCATCTATCGTTACTTCTGGGTGATTAAGGAACCATTGTTCAAGCTTGCGGACATCGCCCGGATTGACGCAAGCCGTCTGGAGCGCTACCAGAAAGACATCGGCTTCAAGTACAAAAGCATTTACCTGGTTGTCAGCATCATATCCGGAGTGATTGTCGGGCTGATTCAGTATGGTCTGTTCAGTCTTGCCGTCAGTTTCCGCTCCGGATACCTGTTCGAATCCCGCATGTCGGATTCGCTCGGATATTCCCTGATGACCGGCCTGCTGTTAGGGTTCCCCCTGGCGGTCATTGTCTGCACTGTTTTTATGAGGATGCTGGGCAAGGAACGCTTTGCCGCCCTGTTGAGCATGAAAGACGGTGGTATAGCCGTACAAAAATGGTTCTCGTGGATCGGCAAAATCAGCATTTCAACCTGTATTTTTGTATTTGTACTGAATCTGATAGCGTACACTACCCATCTCGTCGTAACCGAGGATCAGGTCAGCTATCGCCGCTGGCGTAGTTTCCCGGCCACAAGTACCGGCATCGACCAGATTCATCATTTACGCTCATTTTCAATCATAGATGTAACCGACTCAGGGAGGATTGAGCGGGAGTTTCTGCAAATCGTATTCAAGGACGGAAAAGTATTGAATACCATTTACCTGGTCAGCGCGGCGAGGACGCAGGAATTGGTCGCGGTCCTTAAAAGTGTTTACGGCCATGACCTGGAGGTAAGAAAGGTGTGATCACAGGCGCATCATTCAGCGGGATGTATTCCCAGGTGATACTTGTATACCATCTGTCCGCCATACCAACCGCCGATACAAAGGCATATCAACCCGACACCGGAGATGAGGGCCGGCAGAAACACGGGCGGCGATAAAACCAGGTTGTCGGCCAGCCGGGTATAACCGCTCACGAGGTAGAGGGTCCATGCCGTCCCCACGAAACTGACATGTTTGTAAAATACCTGCATCAACCTGTCCTCGTCCGGAAGTTGCATGAAATCGTAGATACCAATGATCATTGCAGGTATCGCAGAAAGAACCCCCGTCCATAACAGCAGGCTGGATACGGCCCACCAGTCCAGTCCAAAAAAAACAACCCGGGTACCAGTCAGCGCGGCCAGATCCGCTGGATGGGACAGGCCCCAGCAGGCAATTGGGAAGTGAACTAATGCCGGATGAAAAGGATGCCTCCCGGCGACCTCTCTGTCCGGCATTGAAATCCTGGCTGACGTCTAAGACGGGCCCGAAAAGAGGGCGATCAGCAGGAGAATAACTCCGCCTACTCCCGCCATCGCGTGGACAACGACTGCAGGTCTCGGCGCCAGATCCTTGTCCAGGTGGATGGACGCCAGGTAAAACCCGCCTACGGCTGCGCCAAGCAGGACAATCAGGGCCGTCATTAATACTCCCCCACCTATGGTCATGGTTGCAATGCCTGCCAACACCAGGCCGGTGGCGCCTAACAGCATGTGCAGAAGCGATAACGCCCAGGGCGCCATTTTGCCCTTGAAAATCATCAGCGCCATGATTAATCCGCCTACCGCCGCTACCAAGAAGATACCAATTGCGTACTCAAGCATTGCCTGCCCCCTTTGATTGAAAATGACATTTAAATTACCCCCGCCATCTTACCAGATACGCATCCACCGGTGAAATAGCAGAGCGGTAGTACAAGTTATTGCCGAAATTTCCGTTTGTCAAGTTTATCCTTATCTTTGTTTACCATAATTCATCTTTATTTGTCTGATTTCGTGTCTGCCCGAACGTTTCCGGTTTACGCGTGCTATGTTGAACCGCGTGCCGGTCTAACCGTATCCCATGTGGGCCGGAGCGAAAACTCAGCCGACCAATTTCAGGAGTTGTTCTTTATTGGTTATCAGATCGGCGATCGAATAATTATCAAGCACCTCAAGAAAAGCTGACGTCGCAGCGTTGAGTATGGGTTTAAGATGGCATGCCGGCAGGAGCGGGCAACCGGTTCCCGCACAATCGATAACATCCATCGTATTTTCCATGTCGCGGACAACCTTGCCGACGATGATGTTATCTGCCTGTTTCCTCAATCTTATTCCGCCGCCACGGCCCTGGAATGAGTTTATATAACCGAGCGTCGCCAGCCTGTGCACCACCTTTACCAGGTGGTTCTTTGATGCGCCGTAGTGCCTGGCTATGTCGGAGATAACTCCCAGTTGCCCGGGTTTGAGGGCCAGGTAGATTAATACCCGTAAAGATAGATCGGTGTGTTTGGTCAGTTGCATAGTCGGTTGAGCCCCTGTCAGGCTGAAGTTGTAAAAAAGAAAATGACTGACTGCTGTTTCCAGATATTATTAACCTGTACTTTGCAGTGACTTTGGCGATATAAAAAATACCTGTGACAACCAGGTTATCCCGAACGCAAATCCCAGAACAATAAGCATATATCCGAGTTGCTGCTGCTCGCCTAACAGGTAGTTGTTGCAAAGGCGATCAGGTGAGACCAGGTAGATCCAGCCAAGCCTGAACAACATCGCCAGAAATTCAATTTTTACCACACCCCTGGCTACCGGGTGCAGGATTTGCCAGCTCAGTGCCAAAGGTATGCCGACCAGCAGGGGAAGCGATAAATATTTCATGCAGGCAGTGAATTCGTTCCCCAACGATGCGTCCAGCCACCTGGGTATCATCCAGAATGCAAGGGTAAAACAGGCTAACAGAATAGCCGGGATGCTGATCACTTTGAGCACACCGGCAATGCGTGCTTTGAGCAGGTTGCCCGCAAAGATACCGGTAATAATGAGCAGCGGGATTTCAACCAGTACGTGCTTCAGTAATGAGGCCTCAAGATATGGTCCTGCAGGGCCAACGGCAATGAGCAGCCACACCGCAAACGCTGTTACGATACCCCGGTACATGGTTCAGATAAGCGAAGTCAGGTGTTCCATTAATTCCGCAGTGTTGTCGATGTCGTAGATACCAATCACCCGATGGTTCCTGACCAGGTATATCGCGGCATTGTGCACGTATCCCAGGTCCGGTTCCGGTAAAACAATGACACCAAGGCTATCAAGTAATTCATCCAGTGTCTGCTTGTCGGCAACCTTGAGGGCTGACCAGTTGCCGGGTTCGGAGGAAAACCTCCGCAGGTAAGCGGATAATTCTTCCGGACCGTCATTTTCATGGTCGAACGAGATACTTAAAAACTGGACGTCTTCGGCGTGTCCTGCCGACGCCAGCAGAGTCTGCAACCGGCTGAACCGGTAGCCGATCACCATACATGCGGTAGTACAGCGGGAAAAGATAAAGTCTACTATCAGAACTGGTTTTTCAAAGTCGTGGAGGTTGGAAAATACACCTGTCTCACGTTGGACGTGAATATCCGGCAGGGGTGTCCGGCGCTCCATCACTGCGCGCCGGCGCGCAGACTCGGCTGTCCAGACTGTCCAGCCTTCCGTAGCCCAGCCGAGCGCCGCTAGGCCGCCTGCGGCAACGATGAGGGCCAATAGAAAGCTAAACCCGGATTTCGCGCCGGCAGATGCGAAATCCGGGTTAATCCGCCGTCTCACGCTGTACGGGCGTTCCCCATGTGGGTGAGAAACCGTAACGCGAATACCAGTGCTGCCAGGGAGATTCCGGCTGCCAGTATCGATGCCGCATGACTGTAACCGACCCATTCCGGCAGGTGCACGGCCCAGCGGCGCGCGACACTGGCCTGACCGCTGGCAAGAAAGTTCATGCAAAAACCGGTGCCGGCCACCAGGTATACCCAGAATGCCAGCCTGTCAAGCAGTTTCGGTGCGCCGTTCTGGGCGATGTAATACATGAAACCGAACAGCATCGCCACCAGGCCGACAATCAGGTACATGTGGAAATGCCCCGGTACCCACATGGTGTTGTGCATGACCTGGTTTGCCGCGATAGTCCCGTCGATAACAGCCGGTATGACGCCTACAGCCCAGCCGAACATGGACACGAATAACAGCCCGGATACCATGTCCCAGCGCAGGTTTGAGCGGTGTACGATTGTCAGCGCCCCGTAAGCGGTAACAACCAGCACAGGCAATCCGCTCAGGTAAGAGAGGATCTGTCCCATCAACAGCATCCAGGTCGGCATCACGAAATCCATCAACAGGTGGTGCGGGTAGACGAACATGACCATGAAAGTCGATGCCGTCCAGGCCGCGAGAAACACCTTGTTCACCCTCCAGGGCCGTCCGGTATACTCCGGCAGGATCTCATACACCGCGATGACAGCCTGGTAGATGGTTGCGTTGATAAAGACATGGCCGAAGAAGAAAATCAGGTTTTTCGTCAGCAGGGCATCAACGGCAAATGCCGGGTAAAACAGGTTGATTAGTATCATGGTCAATACCACGGCGCCCGCCAGGATCCCGGCGATGTTGATGATCACCACCATGGTGGACGCAACGACGCTGGCCGGCGGAAAATCGGTGCTGTTGCCGCATAGCTGGGGCCAGCCCAGACCGCGGCCGATGTTGCCGTATTTCGAGATAATGGCGCGCCCCACGTCCAGGTAAAGCAGCAGGAATCCGACGCCTATCAGGAGCAGTCCGATCAGGAAGGACGCCGCCCCGCTTACACCCCAGACACCCATCCCGTGGGAGGGCAGGGGGAACAGGAATGTCCAGGCGCCGCCATACCCGCCCAGGAATATGCCGCCGAGTATCAACACCACGCCGAGCAGGAAGAAGACCAGGTTAGCCCATAATATCCCGGTGGTCAGGTTGACATGCCGGCGCAGGAAATACCATAAAACCGCGCTGGCAGCGAGACCGGAAATACCGACCATGCCTGCGCCATGCGCGGTCATCACCTGGTAGAAAATATGCGGTGGAAGACTCAGCCACTGCGCCTGGCCCATGCGCATGAGCAGGCCCAGCAGCATCATTAGTACGAAAACAAGCGCACTGATGCCGAGATAGGCAACAATGGCGTAACGCGCGGATTTATCCAGAGGTGATATTGAAGATTCATTTGTCATGACGGGACTCCTTAATCACTTGACGTTAAATGGAATGATCATCGTGTGGTGGGACAGGCCGCAATACTCCAGACACATTAATCGGTATTGGCCCGGTTCACTGAACGTGAACTTCAGTTTATTCTCATACCCGGGCATTGCCTGGGTCTGGGCAAGCAACCGCAGTTCGCTGTCATATATGCCCATCCCATGGTTGACATCCTCAGTCGTGACGTTGAATATCACGGTGGTACCTGCTTCAACCTCATTTTGACTCAGTTCCCAGAACCATTGTTTGCCGACCGCGTTAATTTCAACGGCGCCGGCGCTGACCTCACCGCGTGTCGTGGCGTACGGCAATACCTGGGTTGTAGCAATAAAAATGATCACTCCTGCAACGAGCAGGGTCCAGAACAACTTCGCCCTGAAACTCAGGGCGCGCGCCTGTACCGCTTCGAAATCCGGGACCGTTTTTGACGAGTTGACAGCGACATATATGAAGACGGCCGTAATAATGGCCATGAGTGAGAGCGATATAAGCCAGACAGTCTCTTGGATCATCAGTATTCCCCCTCTGAGTGATGGATACGATCTAATACATGTATTTCATGCACATGATTTCACGTGAGTTCGCCAACTGTCAAGCTTAATCAGGGTTTTTTCCAAATGGCCGGTACAGGGCTGCATAGCCATCGAGAATTATATCCGGAAATCCCTCCCGGTTGGAGTAGGTGTTGTAAGCGCTTACGCAGCTATCTTCACGTATTCAAAATCGCCGGGTTTGCCGTTGATGCCGGCCCGGGGGGGCGCTATCCAGTGGGCGAACCTGCCCGGTTCCGTCTCCTGTTCCATCAGCGACAGCAGGAACTCCAGGTCGTCGTTATCCGGCAACCATTCTGTCCGGCGCTGTTCCCAGTCGGCTTGTGCGAGCAGTTGTCCGTCCGGCGCGGCGTGAACGTCCCTGAACTCACCCACTGCCCTGTTGAAGGCGCGGCTGGGCAGGCTCAGGCGGTAGGCGTAGCCGTTATCGGCAATAGCCTTGTTCCAGGTGGCCAGGACCTGCTCGCAATCTGTAATGAAGTCATCACACAGGCGGCTGTTGACCGCGTTGATGGCCGGCTCGTCGATGCTGACCAGTTTCCCGTCTATATGCTTGAGCACCGGGTAAGTGCTGTTATGGAGCTGGTGGTCATCATCGATAGTGGTTTCCCTGAAACGGCCTTTCAGAGAGGCGTTGTACGCATTGGATGCGTTGGTGGATATCTCGGCGCCGAACAGGTCCAGGGTCACGGAATAATGGAAATTGATCTTTTTCTGCATGGTCGGCAGGTCGATGACGCCCAGGTCCCTGATCTTTTCAATATCCACGGGGTCGGGAATGCCGTTTTCCCGCATCACCTCGCAGGTGCGTCTCACGACCCGTTCGACGCCGGTCCGCCCCACGAACATATGGTGGCCTTCCTCGGTCAGCATGAACCGGGTGGTGCGGGCCAGGGGGTCAAACCCGGACTGGGCCAGGGACTCGAGTTGCATCTTGCCGTCCCGGTCGGTGAAGGTGGTGAACATGAAGAACGACAACCAGTCCGGCGTTTTTTCGTTGAACGCCCCCAGGATACGGGGCTTGTCCCGGTCGCCGGAGCGGCGTACCAGCAGGTCCTCCGCCTCCTCCCGGCCGTCGCGCCCGAAGTACTTGTGCAGCAGGTAGACCATGGCCCACAGGTGGCGGCCTTCCTCGACGTTGACCTGGAACACGTTGCGCATGTCGTACAGCGAAGGCGCGGTATGTCCCAGGAAGCGTTGCTGTTCCACCGAAGCGGGTTCCGTATCGCCCTGGATTACGACCAGGCGCCGCAACATGGCGCGGTACTCTCCCGGCACCTCCTGCCAGACCGGTTCGCCCTTGTGCCGGCCGAAGGCGATC
Source organism: Gammaproteobacteria bacterium (assembly GCA_965208655.1). GTDB lineage: Bacteria > Pseudomonadota > Gammaproteobacteria > Eutrophobiales > Eutrophobiaceae > JAAXHV01. The sequence goes on along the minus strand of CBDBPJ010000005.1, from coordinate 30,294 downwards.
CTGCGGTTTTCTTCCTGCGGGGCCAGTAATATACCCCAGCGATAGTCCGGCATTTTCACGTAACCGAACCTGGCCCAGCCCTCCGGGTCCACACCGATGGCCGTGCGCAGGTAAACCTCCAGGTCCTGGAAACCGTCCGGCCCCATGGTCTTCCACCAGTCGATAAAATTCGGATGCCAGCGCTCCAGCGCCCGCTGCAGGCGCCGGTCCGCGGCCAGCCCCACGTTGTTGGGGATCAAGCTGTCATAATCTACATTACTCATGGTCATATCCTCACTACTCTTGCCGTGCCAGGATATTTGGGGTCAGAGTAAATACTCTGACCCCAAATATCCTATTGCTATACCCGGGTTTTGTCGTATTCCGGACGGAGTCCCGTTCCGTAACGGCGCAGCGCGCCGACGTCACTCACCGCGTTCGGCCGTTGGAATATCCAGTTCTGCCAGGCAGTAAGGCGCCCGAAGATCTTGGTCTCCAGGGTTTCCGGCCCGGCAAAGCGCAAATTCGCCTCCATGCCGACCAGGGCATCGGGAGAGAAACTGGCCCGTTCTTCCAGCAGCATCCTGATCTCATCCTCCCAATCTATGTCATCCGGGGTAAAGGTCACCAGCCCAAGTTCGGTAGCCAGGGCTGCATCCAGTTCCCGGCCGATATGCTCTCTTGCGGCCGCAACACTGCCGGGCTCGCCCAGGAATCGGGTTTCCAGGCGCGTCAAACCGTTACACATCGGCAGGGGGCCGAAGTTGTTTTCGCTCAGCACGATGGTGGCTGCCGGCGTGTCATCATCCTCGAAGCGGCCGTCCAGCATGTAGCTGCGGTCCACCGCGAACAGGAACTCGGCCAGCAGGCCGGCGAAGCAGCTTCCCGGTTCGATGAAGGCAAAGCTGGTGCGTGACGTCAGGTCCAGCCGTTTCAGGGTGCGTTTCCAGTACAGGATGACTTCCCGCATCAGCCAGTAATCCTGGTGACGCTGCAGGAATGCGTCATAGCCGCTGACGGTCCCGGCCGCGCCGGCGCTGGTGATAATAATGGTGCCGATGTCCGGTTCGTTGAAACGCAGGTGCAGCAGGGCATCGTCCAGTTGCCGCGCCAGGGCCAGGGGCCAGAACCGGTCCCCCAGGGCAATGGCGTCCGCCATGGTGTCCGGCACCTCGGAACCGGGCGCCCTGATGTGCAGGGTAACGTTGCGGTGGTTCCTGTCTATGGACAGGTCCAGCCAGTCGTATTCGAGGCTGTCTGCCGCCGTCTTTCTGGATAAAGGCGTGAGTATCACCCCCTGCGCATTATCTGGACGGTCGGACATCCGGCTCATTTCCCCGGCCCGCTCAGCCACCCGTTGCGCAAACTGCGAGCTGGGCACGATTTCATCCACCAGGCGCCAATCGAGCGCGCGTCGGCCTTTCACGCCTTCCTCCACGGTGCAGAACACGTCTGCCAGGTCCCGGCGCACCTTTCTCTTGTCGACGACGCGGGTTAACCCGCCCGTGCCGGGGAGTACGGCAAGCAGCGGGATTTCCGGCAACGACACGGCGGCGTTGCCGTCGTCGATCAACATCAGGTAATCCATGGCCAGCGCCAGTTCATAACCGCCGCCTGCTGCAGTCCCGTTCAGTGCGCACAGGTAGCGCTGGCCGGAGAATTCCCCGGCGTCCTCAATGGCGTTCCGGGTCTCGTTGGTGAATTTGCAGAAGTTCACCTTATGGCCGTGGGACGCCCCCGCCAGCATGCGGATATTGGCGCCGGCGCAGAACATGGTGGGTTTATTGGAACTGACCACCACGGTTTTCACTTGCGGGTGTTCAAAGCGCAGCCGCTGGATCGCGTCGTAGAGTTCGATATCGACGCCGATATCGTAGGAATTGAGCTTCAGTTCGTAACCGGGAAACGCGCCGGCGTCCTCACTCACGTCCATGTCCAGGTTTGCGACAGCGCCTGAAGCCGTCAGCTTCCAGTGCCGGTAACGATCCGGGTGAGTCCGGAAATCCAGCAGCGCCGTGTCGGTGGCTGCCGGCAATTCAGTCCCGTTATTGCCGGCTTTATCCTGGTCAAGCATGGTTATTGCTGCAGCCGGCCGGTAACGAATTCATTGACTTCCCGCGCATGGAAGCGCGCCACGCGGTTGCTCGGCGCCAGCGCCTCCTTGTAGAAGAATTCCGGCAGTTCATCATCTTCATCCGTAAACCCCGCGGCGCGGTTGAATTCCCGTTCCAGCCGCAGGGTTTCCCGGCCCAGTTCATCGAAAAACGATGTGTCGAGCCGGGTGCCCACGGCAGCGTTGATGGCGCCGGTTACCCTTTCCAACTGGGCCATCGTAACGGTCCGGCCAAAAATACAAAACCCCAGTGAATCCGTGGCCGCGCACATCACCTGCGCGTCATGGCTGGCCGCAGCGATCTCCTCGAAGGACTTATCCGCGGTCTCCATCCTGGGGACGTTTCCTGCCGTGTGGTCCGCGCCCTGGGCGGTGACCATCATGGTAACGCCGGTGGCCTCTATGACACGCGGGTCGTAGGCGCTGATGGCCTGCCGTTTGATGACCGGCACCCGCCCGACCCCGTAGTGTTCGCCGACGAAAGCCGTGCCCTGAGCCCACAGCCGGCCCTGCTCCGTGCCGTTGCGTATCTCGTCCAGCACCGCGCTGATAAACCCGGCATCGCCGAATTCGCCCAGGCCGGCATCCATCAATACGCCGACCATGGCGCCCGTTTCGATGGTATCGATCCCCAGGTCGTTGGCGATGGCGTTCAGCCTGGCCAGGTCGTCAGGCTCCTTGATGCCGCAATTGGTTCCCAGCAGGCCCAGGGTTTCATACTCCACGGGCGAGACGACTTCATTACCGTCGGCGTCGGCATACACGTTGCTGCACTGGATCAGGCAACCGGGCATGCACGCGTGTTCCTGCTCGCCGCCCCGGGCAATATTCTGCTCGCGCAGGAAGTCGCCGCCCATCTTCATGGTTTCGCGGTCGGTGTCGACCAGGCGTCCGGCGGAGAAATTGCGCACCGGCAGGCCGCCCACGTGATTCGTATAATCCGCCATCATTGCGGTGCCGAAGCGTTTGTAACTGTCTATCATCGGGTCTTCACCCAGCTTTTCAGCGTAGTGCCGCACGCCGGCGATGACTTTTTTCCGTTCGTGCAGTTGCGGCATTCTGTTCAGGTCCGCAACGATGGCCTTGACCTTTTTGCTGCCCAGCACGGCGCCGACGCCGCCGCGCGCCGCCAGCCTGGAAGGGCGCCGGTCGGTATCGCTGATGGCGATGCCGGCCAGCAGTCCCTGGTATTCGCCGACGGGCCCGCACAGGGCCAGGCTGACTTTTTTGCCGTACTTGTCATGCAGCAACGCGGCCGTCTCGAAATTGCCCTTGCCCATGAATCCTGCGGCTGAGTCGAAACTGCAACTGCCGTCTTTGCTGAGGTGGATAATGACCCAGTCGTCTGCCGCGTCGTGCAGGGTGAAGCCCGACAGGTGCAACTGGCCTAGGGCTACCCCCAGGGTGCCGCCGGCATTGGCTTCCTTGATGCCCCCCGTCAGCGGGCTTTTGCAGCCGACACTGGTGCGGTTGGCGTTGGAGAAGTTGGTGCCGGCAAAGGGACCGGCAGAGAAAATCAGCGGGTTGTCCGGCGCCAGGGGATCGACACCCGCAATATTTTCTTCCACCAGGGTCCTGGCGATGAGGTAGCGGCCAACGCGGACCAGTTCTTCCCCGCGCTGTTCGACAGCTTTCACGGTCTGCCTTTTCAGGTCTATATGAAGGTAGTTACGCATACGTTGCTGTTCCAGGATGATATTGAATCGTTACCGCTATATGTTGTTCCAGTCACAGGACTGTTCGAAGGCGGACGCAGCCCGGTAAATTGCCGGTTCGTCACAGTGTTTGCCTGCCAGCATCATGCCTACGGGCAGCCCGTTGCGCATGCCGCAAGGCAGCGACATGGCCGGATGGCCGGAGATGTCGAACTGGCAGGTGTTGAGCACCGTGTTGAAGGCAAGGAATATTATTTCCTCGATAGCCGGGTCGGAGACGGATGCAGGGTTCTTCTGCGCCTGCATCAAGGTGGTCGGCATCAACAACAGGTCATATTGGTCCAGCACGTCGTCGTAGGCCTTGACCAGTCCCGGCAGGTGGTTTTTCGCCTTTGCGTAATACCTGCCCTGGTACCTTTCCAGGTATTTTCCCAGCATCAGGATCAGGTGCAGGTTCACCGGGCAGCGGTCGAACTTGTCCTGCCAGCCGGACAGGGCATGTCCCAGCGCAGGTGAATTGATACCGTTGGTGTTCAGGGCAAGACCGTTATGGGTCATGGTCTGCCAGAGGCCGTCAGTGATGATGCTGCCCCAGAGCGCAACGCCGTCCAGGTGCATGGGAATGGATACTTCCTCCACTGCAGCGCCGATCCCGGCAAATTTGTCTGCCGCATCAAGCACACAGCGGTCAACGTCCGGTGCCGACAGGGGATGGCCGAAGCCTTCCTTGACCACGGCGATTTTCATGCCGCTGATGTCCTCATCAAGCGCCCAGGTATATTTATAGCGCCGTAACTGGCGTTGCCGGCTGTCCATTCCGTCGTAACCTGCCAGCGCTTCCAGCATGAGGGCGTTATCCCTGACGTTTGCGGTCATCGGACCGACATGGTCCAGCATGGCTTCCATGCCCATGATACCGGTATAGGGGAGCAGGCCATGGGTTGCCTTCATGCCGTAGATGCCGCAGAAACTGGCTGGAATCCGCACCGAACCGGCCTGGTCGCAACCCAGGGCCATGTCCACGTCACCGTTGGCAACCAGGGCCGCGCTGCCGGATGACGAACCGCCGGCGGAATAATCGTGATTATGCGGGTTCCTGACAACACCGCTGCTGGCCGTGGCGCTGCCGCCGGAGACGCAGAGGAACTCACAGACTGCCTTCCCGGTGATCTGCGCGCCGGCGTCCAGCAGGCGGGTAACCACGGTTGCATCGAAATCCGGGACGAACCCTTCGAGGATCGAAGCGCCGTTCATCATGGGGACATCGGCGACGAAGATATTATCCTTTATTGCAACCGTCCTGCCCTCCAGCAGTCCCGCATCCCTGCCTTTCAGGTCGGTCCTGACGTACCAGGCGCCCAGGGGATTTTCTTCCGGGGCGGGTGCGCGGTAACTCCTGTCGGGATAGCGGATTTCAGGCAGCTTATCTTCAAGCTGGTCCATGAACCGGTAGGAGTTGCCGAACACGGCCAGTTGCTCGAGCAAGGTATCCGCATGGGAGTCGTCAACGGTCAAACCCATGGACGCGGCAATGGTTTTCAGTTCATCCCTGTCAGGCAGCTTGAAAGTCATCGGCAATACTCCCCATTATAAAGGTGAGAGGTCGGGATGAATAAACATTAATCACTTCGACAGGACTTATCAAGGGGTTTTCACCGGCTGCCGGCAGCGGAGAATTTCAGCAGCAGGCGCAGGAATTCCCGGCTTTCCCCTGTGCTCAGATGAGCGGTTATGGCCTGCTCGTGGACAATTATCCTGTCCAGCACTGTTTCCAGGAATGTCCTGCCGGATGCCGACAGCACCAGGGCGAAACTGCGTTTGTCCGTGTGAGACTGGCGCCGCACCACCCAGGCTTTGGCCTCCATATCGGTGATTATCTGGCCCAGGGTGGCTCGTTCCACGCCGATGGCGCGGGCCAGGGCAGCCTGGCTGATACCGGGGTTGTTGCGTATCAAAATGAGGATACCGGCCTGGCCCGGCGTGATCCCGGTCGTTCCGACCGTTTTACGGAAATGGTTGAAAACCCTGAGCTGGGCCTGCCGCACCTGGAAGCCGACCAGCCCGTCCAGCGTGGAGAAATCAACGGCCTGTGAAGTTGAATTTTCATTCATGACAGAATTATACTATAATGTAAGGTACCCTTACAATATTGTTTATGCAACCAGCCCCCGAGAACCAACAACCGGAAATTTGAAAGTGAACAGGGTTACAACACTTAAACGCAGCACGCAGGAGAATGCCCACATCAGCTGCCGGGTCAACGGTGAGCCGGTGCAGGTTTCCGTGGCGCCCTGTAAAACGCTGCTGGAGATGCTGCGGGAAGACCTGCGCCTGACCGGCACCAAGCACGGTTGTGAACTGGGCGAGTGCGGCGCCTGCGCAGTACTGGTCGACGGGGACCCGATCCTGTCCTGCCTGTCGCTGGCGCTGGATGCGGAAGGTTGCGCCATCGACACCATAGAAGGCATGGCGCAGGATGCGCAACTGCATCCCTTGCAGGCCGCGTTTGCCGACCTGGGCGGCGCCCAGTGCGGTTATTGCACACCGGCCATCCTGCTTACCGCCAAAGCCCTGCTCGACCGGCAACCCAACCCCGACCGGGACCAGATCCGGGAAGCCCTGTCCGGCAACCTGTGCCGCTGCACCGGTTATCAACAGATATTCGAAGCCGTGGAAGAAGCCATCCTGCGCCTGCGTCATACAAAACAGGGGACAGATTCGAAATCTGTCCCCGGCGCCGCCCGGCAGAACCTTTGATGAGTAATACAGACACATTCTCCGTCATCGGCAAACCGCGCCGGCGCGTGGACGGCGCCGACAAGGTGACCGGCCGCACCTGCTTTGCCGACGACATCATCCTGCCGCGCATGTTGCACTGCAAGCTGCTGCGTTCGCACGTGCCCCATGCCCGTATCAGGTCGGTTGATGTCAGCCGGGCGGAACGCCACCCCGGAGTGAACCTTGTATTGACCGGCAGGGATTTTTCCAATGAATACGGCATCCTGCCGGTAAGCCAGGATGAGCAGCCTTTGTGCCGGGATAAGGTGCGCTTTGTAGGCGACCCGGTCGCCGCGGTCGTTGCCCGCGACGAGTTTGCTGCGGAAGAAGCGCTGGACCTGATCAAGGTCGAGTATGAGCCTCTGGGAACCATCTCCGACCCCGTCGATGCCCTGAACAATCCCGCTGCGCGCCTGCATGACTACAGTGAAGAAGGGAATATCCACAAACGCCTCAGTTATGAGTTCGGCGACGTTGAGGAGAGCCTGGCAGGCAGCGCTCACGTGTTCGAAGACATCTTCTTTTTCGAAGGCAATACCCACCTGCCCCTGGAACAACACGCCGCAGTAGGCATGCAGGAAGCCGATGGCCGCATAACCCTGTGGTCGAGTACGCAATGTCCCCATTACGTGCACCGGGCCGTGGCCAAGGCGCTGGACATCCCCATGGCGCACATCCGCGTCATCGCCAGCCCCAACGGCGGCGGCTTCGGCGGCAAAACCGACCCGTTCAATCACGAGATTGTGGTGGTGAAAGCCACGCAGATGCTGGGCCGGCCGGTGAAATGCTGCCTGAACCGCGAAGAAGTCTTCTATTGCCACCGCGGCCGCCACCCGGTGCTGATGAAATTCAGGACCGGCGTGGACGAGAACGGCGCATTGACAGGCATGCACCTGCAGACCCTGCTGGACGGCGGCGCCTACGGTTCCTACGGCGTTGCCAGCACCTTCTACACGGCCGTGCTGCAACCGGTCACCTACCACCTGCCGCGTTACGCGTTTGATGCCTGCCGCATGTTTACCAACAAACCCCCGTGCGGCCCGAAACGGGGCCATGGTACGGTGCAGCCGCGTTTCGGCCAGGAGGTGCAACTGGACAAGATCGCGGCCAAGCTGGATATGGACCCCGCCGTGTTACGCCTCAATATCGTCGAGAAACCCGGCGCGCTGACGGCCAACTACCTGAAGATCGGCAGTATCGGACTGGCGCAGTGCATCAACACCGTGACCGAACGTTGCGGCTGGAAGGACAGGTACGGCAAACTGCCGGAAGGGAAGGGCCTGGGCCTGGCCTGTTCCAGCTACCTGACCGGCGCAGGCAACTCGATCTACTGGAATGCCATGCCCCATTCGGGTGTGCAGCTTAAACTGGACCGCAGCGGCAAGGTTACCGTGTTTTGCGGTGCGACCGAGATCGGCCAGGGCTCCGATGACGTACTGGTTGCCACGATTGCCGAGATACTGGGCATCGATCCCCTGGATATCCGTTGTGTCACCGGTGATACGGACCTGACCCCCGTGGACCTGGGTTCCTATTCATCCCGCGTGACGCTGATGATGGGCAATGCCGCCATCCAGGCTGCAGAACGCGCCCGTGGGATGATTGCGCAGGCCGTCGCGGAAAAATTCGCAACGGATGCCGGGTCCATCGCCTTCAGCAACGGCCAGGTGTCTGAGATTGGCCAACCGGAGCATGTTCTGTCATTCCGGAAAGCGCTGGTCTGCGCGGAGGAAATGCACGGTTCCCTGGGCACTACGGGTTCCTATACGCCGCCGGACCCGCCCGGCAAGTACAAGGGCGGCGGTGTCGGGCCGTCGCCGGCATACTCCTACACAGCCGCAGTGGTCGAGGTGGAAGTCGATACGGAGACCGGCTGGCTCACCGTCCCCAGGGTCTATATCGCCCACGACCTGGGACGCGCCATGAACCCGGTGCTGGCCCGCGGCCAGGTGGAAGGCAGTGTTTACATGGGCCTGGGCGAGGCCCTGATGGAGGAGTCCGCGTTCCGCCGCCTGCCGGCGCGCCTGTCCGATGCGCTGGTGCATCGCGAACCGTCCATGCTGGAATACAAGAGCCCCACCTCCTGCGACATGCCGGAAGTGATTACGGACATGATCGAACACCCCGACGACAACGGCCCGTTCGGCGCCAAGGAAGCGGGGCAGGGACCGCTGCTGCCCATCATGCCTGCCCTGGCCAATGCGGTCTACGACGCCGTGGGGGTACGCATCGACGAGGTGCCCATCACTGCCGAGAAAATATTGCAGGCCCTGGATGACAAGGCCAGGGGCGGCGCCGGCCGGGTCGGACCGGACCGGTTCCCGGACATCGAGTGGCCGGAGCCGTTCCGGGTACCGCCCCCCTGGGAGGGAGGCGACGGCAATGCCGTCAATAAACCGGCGCGCAAACGGGCCGCGAAGATGCACGAGATGGATAAATTCAAAAAGGTGGCTGCATCATGATGCGGCTGCCGCAATTCCACTATTACCGGCCGCGGGACGTTGAGGAGGCGGCGCAGATACTGGCCGGGGAAGGCGACGCCATGGTCGTCGCCGGCGGCACCGACCTGCTGCCCAACATGAAACGGCGCCAGCAGACACCGCGCACCCTGGTGGCGTTGCGCCATATCGATTCCTTGAAAAAGTTGACGAACGGCGCCGGCCTGACCATCGGCGCGGGCGTAACCCTGACCTCGCTTGAGGAAAACAAAACGGTCAAATCGGCGTATGGAGGCTTATGGCAGGCGGCCGCCCAGGTCGCAACGCCGCACCTGCGCAACATGGGCACACTGGGCGGCAACATCTGCCTGGATACCCGTTGCAATTACTATGACCAGAACCATGAATGGCGCAAGGCCATCGACTTCTGCATGAAAAAAGACGGGGACATCTGCTGGGTTTCGACGGGCAGCAAGAAATGCCTGGCAACCTCGTCCACCGACACCGCGCCGGCGCTGATCTCGTTGCGCGCCGAGGTTGAACTGGTTTCGGCAGCCGGCCGTCGTACGGTCCCCCTGGAGGACCTGTACCAGGACGATGGCATCCACTACCTGACGCGCAGGAGGGAGGAGATACTGACCAATATCATCTTGCCGCAGGCGGGCGCTACCAGAAGCACCTACTGGAAATTGCGCCGCCGCGGTTCTTTTGATTTCCCGGTCCTGTCGGTAGCTGCCGCGCTTGAATTTGATGAACATGACGTGATCGCGGACGCGCGCATCGTGCTGGGCGCGGTCGCATCGCAACCCGTCGTCTGTACGGAGGTTAATGAACAACTACGGGGCAAGGGACTCACGGACGATGTGATTGAGGATATGGCGGCAGCCTGCGCAAAGTCGGCAAAACCGGTCAAGAACACGGATTTTGCCCCCCACTGGCGCAAACGCGCCGTGGTCCACGTTGCGCGCTGTGCGTTGCGGGAATTGCGCGGGGACGACATGCGGGAGACCAGGAAAAAGCTGGCGCGCCAGTCCCTGATATGAGTTATACGGACGCTTTGAGTCTACCCTCCAGGGCCGCTGTTGAAGAACTGCAACTGGCAAAACTGCAACAGACCCTGGCCGAGATTTACCGCAGGAACCGGTTCTACACAAACAAGCTGGACCAGGCCGGGATTAATCCCGGCAGCATTCAGTCTCCCGATGATATTTCACGGCTGCCGCTCACCGAAAAGAATGAACTCGTTGCGGACCAGGAAAACGGAAATTTCGCGGCAAACCTGACCTATCCCCTGGCCCGGTATGTCCGTTTCCACCAGACGTCAGGGACGCAGGGCGAACCGCTGCGGGTGCTTGACACCCCGGAAAGCTGGGACTGGTGGGGACGCTGCTGGAAGCAGGTGTTTTCCGCCGCCGCCGTGGGCCCGGACGACAGGATATTCTGCGCCTTTTCATTCGGGCCGTTTATCGGCTTCTGGGCCGCGGTGGAAGGGGCGCGCCAACTGGGCGCATTACTCGTTCCCGGCGGCGGCCGCTCCTCGCTGGAGCGCCTGAAGCTGATGCGGGAAACAGGGTGTACGGTATTGTGCTGCACGCCCAGCTATGCGCTGCACCTGCTCGACGTTGCCGCGGAAAACGCTTTTGACCTCAGCGAACTGGCTGTCCACACGACCATCCACGCGGGTGAACCGGGCGCCAACATCCCGGCGGTCAAGCAGCGCATTGAGGCCGGCTGGTCGGCCCGGTGCCGGGATCACTCGGGCGCATCGGAAGTCGGTGCCTACGGGTTTGAGACAGCAACGCAACCGAACGGTTTATTGATCAACGAAACCGAGTTTATCGCGGAAGTGCTGGATACGGCAGGCAGACAGGTTAAACCCGGCGAGGAAGGCGAACTGGTGTTGACCAATCTCGGGCGCTGGGGCTTTCCGGTCATCCGTTACCGGACCGGGGACGTAGTCCGCTATGCCGAACCTGAGGTCGGGACCCACCACCTGTTGTTCCTTGAGGGTGGCATTATCGGCCGTGTGGATGATATGGTGACGGTACGCGGGGTCAATATTTACCCCAGCGCGATCGACAACCTGGTTCACAGCGTGGACGGGATAGACGAATACCGTACGACCGTCTCCACCCGGGGAGAGATGAACGAGCTGTCCCTGGAAATTGAAGTCGCGCCCGGCGCCGACCGTAGTTCAACAACATCGGCGCTGGCGGAGCTGATAACCGGGAAGCTGGGTTTGCAAGCGGATATCACGGTGGTGGAACCCGCATCGCTGCCGCGGTTTGAAATGAAGGGCAAACGGTTTTTCATAGAGAAACAGCCATAACCACTGATAATACGAACTCTTGTCCAGCCAACGCTTCAGTTCTTTCCTGACGTCATTACTGGCGACTGCCGGCCTCGCCATCGGCATCGGCAACGTGTGGCGTTTCCCGTACATGATGGGCAGCCACGGCGGCAGCGCGTTCCTGGTCCTGTTTATCGCCTGCGTCGTGTTCCTGTCGTTGCCCGCGTTGATGGGGGAATGGGCGTTGGCAAGACACACCCGGCAGGGGACTATCGGCGCGTTCATGGCGGCGTTCGGGCCGGGCTACGGGCGCCTGGCCGGTTATGCCTTGTTACTCTGCATCACGATCGCCGGGGGCTATTACCTGGTTGTCATCGGCCACGTGTTCTACAGCGGTTATTTTTCGCTGGCGCACGGGTTTTCCGACGCAACCACGCCGGCCTTCAAGGCAGGGCTGGGCGATAACCACCTGCAATTATTGCTGGCGCTGCTCATCCTGCTGGCTTCCGCCCTCATCATCCACCGCGGTGTCCGGCGCGGTATCGAGTTTGTCAGCAACCTGTTTGTACCGTTTTTCTTCCTGGTCAGCTTTTATCTCATTTACACGGTGTTGCGACTCCCGGGCGCCACGTCGCACCTGTCGGTATTCCTGCAGGTGGATTTCAGCAAGATTGGTTTTACCGAGGTGTTTGCCGCCATGGGCCAGGCTTATTTTTCAATCGGACTGGGCGGTACCCTCACCCTGATATACGGCAGTTATCTCAGGGATGACATCCGGCTGCCGAAACTGTCGGTCATGACGTGTGTCAGCGATACCGGCGCGGCGTTACTCGCTGCGCTGTACCTGATACCGGCCCTGCTGGTATTCGGCATAGATTTGACGGCAGGTCCGACGCTGCTGTTCGAGACCTTGCCCGGTTTGTTCGGCATCCTTCCCGGCGGCCGGTTGTTCGGCAGCCTGATGCTGGTTTCCCTGTTCCTGGTCACGTTGCTGTCTTACGTTGCGGTACTCCAGGCGGTGGTGGGCGGCCTGCTCGGTGATGCCGATGTGATCCGTTTCAGCAAAACCCGGCTGCTCGTTGCCCTGGTCGTAATACAATCCCTGCTGGCAGTATTTTTTACGATTTTTCCCGAGAACATTGCCATCGCGGACCTGTTGTTCGGTTCTGCCGGGATGATGATCGGCGGTTGCCTGGCGCTGCTTGCGCTGGCCTGGGGGATCGGCAGGGCGGATACGGTCAGACAGGTCTTCGGCGCCAGCCACGGCCTGCTGGCATCCGTTTACTTTTACTGGATCAAGTGGATTGCCCCGGCGATCCTGCTGGCTGTCCTGGCCGGGACCTTATACGAAACGCTGGCAGGTTAGGACAAGCCGCGTCATTCCGGCGCACGCCGGAACCGGCATTACGGAGAGTGCCGGGGTTATGCTACTATTCATAGCTTCACCCACAGGGGAATCAACATGAGTGCATACATGAAATCCGTTGGAGTTTTTCTCACCTGCCTGGCCGTCAGCGTCCTGGTGTCGATAACGACAGTCGCGGCGGATGAAGGCCATCCGTCCATAGCAGGCGGCGTGCCGTTCTTTTATTACAGCGATCTGCAGGCTGCGGCGGACTGGTACAAGAACGTACTCGGTCTTAAACCGTTGACCGAAGAGGACTGGGTAGTGATCTTTGAGTTGACTGCGGATTCCTATATCGGCCTGGTTAACGCTACCGGCGGGGCACTGAAACCCATCGAGGACAAGGGCGCCTTGCTGTCCATCGACACGGCGGAACTGGAAGCCTGGTGGGACAAGGTCAAGGACGCGGACGGTATCGAGATCAAAAACGGCATCATAACCGGCGCCGACGGGATGATAGAACAGTTCAGCCTGTACGATCCGGGCGGTTACCTCGTCGAGTTCTTCCGCTGGAAAGACCACCGCCCGGAAGCGCAACGCTATCTCAAGTAGATGTCAGGCTTCATTAGAGCCGCCTTACTCGTATTTGTTTCCGGGATATCCTGTGCTGCAGCCCAGCACCTGGTAATCGAAGACGTCGTCCTGATAGACGGCACCGGTCGTCAGCCGGTGCAACAGGCCAGTGTGCTGGTCGAGGCGGATCGCATAACCGGGGTAAGAAGAGGGAACTTCAGCGACGCCCGGCGTGACAACGCGCGGGTTATCAACGGCGCAGGCAAATACCTGATCCCCGGCCTGATGGATGTCCATGTCCACCTGGCGGGCGGTACGAAGGTGACCGTGGAGGGCCTGCGCGAGGTGGAAATCGATACGCAGAAGGGTATCAGGGCGCTGCACGGCTACCTTTACAGTGGCGTTACCTCGATCTATGACTCGGGCAACGTACCCGAGCACATCTTCGCCCTGAGAGAACAGGAACGCGCCGGCGCGATAGCCAGCCCGCGCATCTTTGCCACGGGCGGCATTGTCACCTACCCGGGCAGCCACGGCAGCGGTCCCGGCGCCACTACCGTGGATGACTGGCCGGAAGCGATCCCCTTGCTGGATGAACACATCGAACACCAGCCGGATATCCTCAAGCTGACCCTCGAAGAAAGGGGCTGGGGGGCACGGCCCATGATCCCGAAACTGCCCTTGCCCCTGATGGAGCGGATTATCGAGTACTACAACGACCACGGCATCCGCACCACCGCGCATACGGCCGGCGAACTCAGGGCAAGACAGGCCATCTTTGCCGGGATAGACGCCTTGTCCCACCCGGTCATCGTCGGCCCTGTCAGCGACAGCTTTGCAAACCTCATGGGCGCAAAGAAAATTCCCATGGCAACGACCTTGACCATCGGTGAAAACTACAGCCGCCTGGCCGAACATCCCGAATACCTGGACCAGGCCCTGTATCGGGCAGTACTCACAAAAGAGGAAATCGCGGAACTGAAAGGCAAAACGCGGCAGGAGTACCAGGACCGGACCTGGACCTGGTGGATGAAGCTGATGACGCCGGTCGCACAGGAAAACCTCCGCAAAATTCATGCTGCCGGTGGCATCCTGGCGCTGGGGACAGACCAGACCAACGGCGCGGCAGTACACCGTGAAATGGAACTGCTGGCCGCGGCCGGAATACCGGCGCCGGACGTCATCCGGATAGCGACACTGAACGGCGCAAGATTCATGGGGAAGGAACACGAACTTGGGTCGATAGAGGAAGGCAAACTCGCGGACATGGTGTTGTTGAACGCAGACCCCTCGGCAGATATCAATAATTCAAAGCAGATCCACCTGGTTATTAAAAACGGCAGGGTGGTCGACAGGGAGAAGCTTGACCTGCCGGGCAATTATTAGTCCAGCGCCAACTTTGTGTTGAATTTGACGGATTAAGCAAGAAATCCTATCATTTTATATCAGTGGTATTTATCAGGAACTAGTCGTAAAAGATATGGAATCGGAGTAATCATGAACTACGAACTTATTACTATCATTGTAACCATTGTACTGGCCTTGGGTTCACAGTCCTTGTTTTTATGGTCAAGCCTTAGGGATATTCACAGAGACATCGGTGATTTAAGAGAACGCATGGCCCGCTTGGAAGGCCTGTTTGAGGGGTTCACCGGCAGAACCGCTCAATAAAGCTTCTGACAGTTGAGAAATTCCTGGGCCTGATGACCATTCAGGCCCCATCCATATCGAAATCGTCCAGGTTCACCGCGCGCATGGTGGCCCGGCTGTATTTGTCCTCCCGGGGCAGCGGCACGGTGGCGTCGATGCCCAGGCGCGTCCACTTGTCGTCATCCACCATGGGGTTCAGGCGATGGCCGATGGCGTCGGGGATGGGCAACAGGTCGCGGTCGAAGCGGCAGCGGGTCTGCACGGCCCAGTCCACTTCCGCCAGGCTGTACAGGTCCACGTCCGTATCCACCACGGTGACCGTCTTTACGAACGCGAGCGAGACAAACGCCGCCATGATGGCGTTGCGCTGGCTGCCCTCGTGTTTCTTGTCGATCTGCACCACCAGGTGGTAGGGCACGCTGCCGTCGGAGAAGTGCACCGCGGTAACCTCCGGCACCAGGCTGTGAATCTTGTCGAACGCCCCGGCGCCGGCGATCAGGCCGTAGGCATTGTAGACTTCCTTGCCGGACAGGATGGAATGGAAAATCGGTTGTTGCCGCCGGGTAATGGCGGAGACCTCGAACACCCAGCGGTCTGCGCGGTTGGCGTAATAACCCGTGACCTCGGCGTAAGGGCCTTCCGCTTCGCGCACGCCGGGCAGGATCCGCCCTTCGATGACGAACTGCGCATCGGCCCAGGCTTCCACACCCACGCTCTGCGCTTCGATCAACCTGACCGGCGCGCCGTGCATCTGGCAGGCGATGCCGATTTCATCCATTTCCATGGGCGCGGCGGAGGCCGGGGATGCGGCCGCCATGCTCATGGCGTAGTCCGCGCCGTTGTTGACGGTAAGCTCGAGCGGCTGCCCTTTTGCCTCGGCCCGTTTGTAATAGTCCATCAGGTGGCCCAGTTCCTCCAGCAACAGGGTGAAGCGGTCCCTGCCGGTCACCATCATGCGGTGGATGGACAGGTTGCGCACACCGGTGTCCGGGTCTTTTGCAATCACCACGCTGGACGTCAGGTAAGGGCCGCCGTCACCTTCGGCATGGTGTGGTATCGGCAGGGTGGAAAGGTCCGGGTCGGTCTCGATAACCTCGTTGGCCGGGCCTTGTTCAACCATCACCGGCTCGATGGGGTTCCTGCGCCAGGCGCGGATATCGTCGGCCAGCGCGAAAGGCAGTTGGGCGCTGCTGGTCCGGAAAAACCTGGCCATGAAGTCGCGGTTCCAGTACAGGCCGATCAGCACCGGGTAATCCCGGCCCTTGACGTTCTCGAACAGCACGGCTTTGCCGCCCTCGAATTTCCGGGCGATCCCGGCCAGTTCGAAGTCGGGGTCCACCTCGCTTGTTACCCGGACCAGGTGATTGTGCTGCTCCAGGAATTCAACGTAGGATTGCAGGTCGATGAGGTTGCGTTTTGCCAGGTCCATGATTGTTCTCGTTACGATTCGTTGTCGGTAGTGCCTCTGGGTTGCTTATCCGCGGTGTTTCGTCTTCAGTTGCACGTAGTATTCCGCGGCGAGGTCCAGGTAGGCGAGTTCATCCTGCGTCAGTTTGCGCACCTGGCGCGCCGGTGTGCCGACGTAGAGGTAGCCGCTTTCCAGGACTTTTCCGGGCGAGACCAGGCTGCCGGCGCCGATGATGGTGTTGGATTCGACCACCGCTTTGTCCAGGATGGTGGTGGACATGCCTATCAGGCAACGGTCGTTGACGCTGCAGCCATGCAGCATGACCTTGTGGCCTACGGTTACGTTGCTGCCGATACTGAGCGGGTCGCCCCCGGGGTTATGTTCGTCGTCGTGGTTGACGTGCAGGACCGAGCCGTCCTGGATACTGGTCCTGTCGCCGATGGTGATGCGGTTCACGTCTCCCCGGATTACGGTTGCCGGCCAGACTGAAGAGTCTTCCCCTATGGTCACGTTACCGATGACGACTGCCGTCTCATCGATAAATGTGGATGCGCCTATTACAGGTGTGATACCCTCGAAAGTCCTGATCATGATATAAGTTCAAACGAAAAAGGTTCTATTCAGCCTTGCCCGGTCCCGACCGGCCGGCGGTTGCCGAGCATCTTAACATGCCACGCAGATTTTTTATTTTCAGCCTGTTTATCATAGGCGCGGTCTTATCGGCCGCACGGTTATCTACGCCGGCAGCAGCACAGGCAATCGGCACACCGGCCCCGGCGTTTACCCATGCCGACGAGAGTGAGTGGCTGAACTCCGCGCCCCTGACCTGGGAAGACCTGCGCGGCAAGGTCGTGCTGCTGGATTTCTGGACGTTTGAATGCTGGAACTGTTACCGCTCTTTCCCCTGGCTGAAAGCCATGGAGGCGCGCCTGGAACCCGGGGGCCTGCAAGTCATCGGCGTGCACACACCTGAGTTTGAGCGCGAACGGATAAGGAAAAACGTCGAGGATAAAACCAGGGAATTCGGCCTGCATCACCCGGTGATGATCGACAATGACTTTTCCTACTGGCGCGCCCTGGAAAACCGTTACTGGCCGGCATTTTACCTCTTCGATAAACAGGGCAGGCTGCGCGCAACCTACGTTGGGGAGACCCACGAGGGAGACCGGCAGGCCAGGGAAATCGAGGCTGTCATCAAGGACCTGCTGGCGGAGTCATAAACTGGATAGTGCCGGTTGATATCAGACAACTGATCGACGAGAAACCCATCAGCAGTTTACAACTGCGGGTGGTCTTCGGCTGCTTTGCCTTGAACATGCTGGACGGGTTCGACGTTCTGGCCATCGCCTTTACCGCACCCACCATCTCCCAGGAATGGCAACTGACGCCTTACATGCTGGGGATCATTTTCAGCGCCGGCCTTATCGGCATGACCCTCGGCGCCGCGTTCATTGCGCCGTTTACCGACGTCATCGGCCGGCGCGCGATGATACTGCTGTCGCTGACCGCCATCGCCGTCAGCATGGCCCTGACCGGGATGACAACCAGTGCCGGCCAGATGATTGTCATGCGGATAATCACCGGCCTGGGCATCGGCAGTATTCTTGCCAGCCTCACCAGCCTGGTGGCCGAATACACCCCGGCCAGGAAACGCAGCCTGATGGTGGGCTTCATGCAGGTGGGCTATCCACTGGGCGCGACGGCCGGCGGCTTTGCCGCGGTCTGGTTGATTGAACTTTCCGGCTGGCCGGCGGTGTTTTATTGCGGTAGCCTGCTGTCGTTTGCCGCGCTTGTCCTCACGTATTTATTCCTGCCTGAATCCATGGAATTTCTGTCTTCCAGGCAACCCAGGGGCGCCCTGGACAGGATCAACCGCATACTTGACCGCATGGACTGGCCGCGACTGCAGGCCATGCCTGAGGCGCCGCCTGTTGTGGTAAAGCCCTCGGTGAAACAGATATTGACTCCTGAATACCGCACCTGGACTTTACTGTTGTGGACAGGTTTTTTCATGGCGTTCCTGACCCTGTATTTTTTATTCAGCTGGGTGCCCAAGATTACCGTCGACGCCGGGCTGCCGATAGACATGGGAATTTATGTCGGCACCGCGCAGAATTTCGGCGCGTTTCTGGGCGGCGTCACGCTGGGTTACCTGTCCGACCGGTTCGGCGTGCGCCCCCTGATCATCTGCTTTTTCAGCGGCGGCGTCATTGCCATGCTGGTGTTCGGTTTTTCACCGCCCGAGGTCGGGCTGCTGCTGGTACTGGCCTTCCTGATCGGGTTTTGCGTGCTGGGCGGGTTTGTCGGCTTTTATATATCGGCCGCGTGCCTGTACCACACGGAGGTGCGCACAACCGGCATAGGCTGGAGCATAGGCGCAGGCCGCACCGGCGCCATCATCGGCCCGTACCTGGGCGGCGTGTTCATCAACATGGGTTACCCGACGAGCGTGAATTTTATTATCTTCGCGGTGCCGCTGATCCTGGCCTGCATCGCGATATACCTGATGCGCGCGCCGCAACTGGAACCGGTCTGAGCATTGGCGCGCGCTAGACAGGGTCCGGCCGTCACTGCTATCAATATCATGGGTTTTGACTCAGTTCGTGCAGGCTGCCAATCCTGCCGTTACATCCCGGAGCGGGTCGCCGCCTGTCTCATCCTGTTGCTGTTGAATACAGCCGGGGTTGCCCATATCGATCACCCTCTGGGCAAGCAATTGCATGACTGGCATCCTGACCCCGCAATCGTGCGCACCATGAGTCTTAATTTCGACGCCCACAACGGTAACATCGCCGTGGCCTGGCGGCCACCGGGCGGAATAACGGTTATCGAAGGGCGCGAATGCCTGAAAGGCCCCTATTTCCTGTTCGATGTTGACGACAGAATCGCGTTTGATACGGACGCGGACGTTACCGTGGAACTGCTGTTCGACCGCAGGACAACCGGCGGCTTTAATATCGCCTACGACCACGTGATAAAG
Source organism: Gammaproteobacteria bacterium (assembly GCA_965208655.1). GTDB lineage: Bacteria > Pseudomonadota > Gammaproteobacteria > Eutrophobiales > Eutrophobiaceae > JAAXHV01. Next base: position 11,085 of record CBDBPJ010000005.1, on the reverse strand, counting down.
CCTGCCACCAGGAAGGTCGTGTTCGATGCGCAGACCGGTGGACCCTGGTTGAGCACAACCGTCAACCTGGCGCGCGCCCGTTTCGCCAACCGCCGCTATGAGGGGACGGATTTTTCCATCGGCGCGCTTGGGGCAACCCATCCGTACGATGCCGCGCTTGATGCAGAGATCACACTGTGCGATCTGCGCCTGCACGTTGAGGCAGCAAAAGATACAAACAAGGAGCAGGGGAGACTCGAACTCAGCATCGCCAATGAAAGAGGTGAGCCGGATTCTGCCCGGGCCGGACTTTACGATGACGAAGGCTCGTCGCCGCTGGCCGGTGCTTCCGCGCTCACCGTGATGCGTTACGCGGAAAAGGTGAAGCAATTTCCGCTGCTCGATTCCAATACCCTGTGGCCGGGGAAGGGGCGCTACGTCTTCTTCGTCAACGGTGGTTACCAGCTTGAGTTAGCGGCAGGCGATTACGAACTGGTTATCAGCAAGGGACCGGAATACCGTATCCTGAAGCGGCAGGTGCGGATTGATGCGGGCCGAACCACCACGCTCCGGTTGCAACTCGAGCGCTGGATCGATATGCCGGCAGCGGGCTGGTATTCGGGTGACGACCATATCCACATCGGCAGGCCGGATGCTTCGGAAAACCCGCTGATCCTGAATTTCACCCGGGCGGAAGACCTCCATGTCAGCAACCTGCTGCAAATGGCCAATGTAGCGACGTCGCATTTCCCGCAATACGCGTTTGGTGATGCCGGGCAATACAAGTCTGGGGCGTACACCCTGGTGCCGGGGCAGGAGACGCCGCGCAGCGGCCAGCGCGGCCATACCATCGGGCTGAACGGCAAAGCCTTCCATTGGCAAAGGGAAAACTACTACGTCTACCACACAATCGCGGAGAAGATCCATTCGGATGGAGGGCTGTTCGGTTACGCGCACCTGGGACTTGGAGACCTGTTCCACCTGGACCGGGGCCTGGCCCTGGACGTTCCGTTCGGCCATGTGGATTTTCTGGAAATACTGCAACTGGGTGGCCTTGACACGAGGCATTTATATAATTTCCTGAACCTGGGTTACGAACTACTGGCAGGGGCGGGTTCGGATTACCCGTACATGGACGTTGTCGGGACGGAAAGAACCTATGTAAAGGTCGGTAATGGATTTTCTCCCCGGGCGTGGTTTGCCGCGTGGCGTTCAGGCAGGTCGTTCGTGACGAACGGACCGGTTATCACGTTTGACGCCAACGGCAACATGGACGAAAACCGGTTCGACGTCTCTGCGGGCGACGCGGTTGAAATCAACGCCGTAGCGCGCGCCAACCCCGATTTTGATGAACTCACCAGGCTCGAATTAGTGGTACATGGCGAGGTGGTAGCTGCAGGCACAACCAGGACCGGAGACGGTATCCGCTTGCAACACACCCTGAAACCGGAAGCATCCGCGTGGTTTGCCCTGCGCGCCACCGGCAAACGGGGATCCCTGGCGCATACATCACCGTCTTATATTATTGTAGATGGAAACAAACGGTTCTGGAAACGGGAAGCCGTTGCGGAAATTTCCCGGCACTACATCAGGGCGCTGGAGGAACTGCGAGACTCAACCCCGGACCCGCATGAGGATTTTGAACTGTTCAATACCGAACAGTATATCCTGCCGGTTTGGGAGGCCGGCAAACCCGCATTGGACGAACACATTTCGAAAGCAATCGGTATCTACGATAACCTGATAAATGCCGCCGAAAACCCGTCCGTTGTTCCTGCGAAAAAGGTTACCCCTGCGACAGCAGGGGCAGTAACCCGGTAATCCTCCCTGCTCAATCTCCCTTAATCCTGTTAACCAGCGTCCCTATTCCCTCCAACTCAACCTCTAACCTGTCTCCGGGGCGCATGAAAAGCGGTGGTTTGCGTTTATAACCGACACCACCGGGTGTGCCGGTGGCGATGACGTCGCCGGGTTCGAGGGTGGTGAAGGTGGACAGATAGGCCAGCAGTACGGGCACGCTGAAAATCATCAGGTCCGTTGTAGTCGTCTGCACCGTGTTGCCGTTAAGGCGGGTTTCAAGCCGGTATCCGGCGTTGGGATCCGGGATTTCCGCTGCAGGCACCATCCAGGGACCGCACGAACCTGAAGCATCGAAATTCTTGCCGGGAATATATTGCGTGGTATGCACCTGGAAATCCCTGGCCGTGCCGTCCATGAGACAACTGTAACCCGCAATATGATCCAGTGCCTGGTCCGGGTGAATGCGCCTGCCCGTTTTGCCGATTATGACCGCCAGTTCGCCCTCAAAGTCATACTGGTCACTTTCCCGGGGTTTTACCAGGTCCTGCTCATGGCCCGATATGGAGGACGGATAGCGGGTGAAAATCAGCGGGTGAGCGGTCGTCTCACCACCCATTTCTGCACGGTGCGCTACGTAATTCTGGCCGATGCACAGGATACGGCGCGGCTCCGGTATGGGAGGCAGGTAGACGGCTTCGCCAAGCGGAACGATTTTTTGCGCCGGGACGGTATCGAGGGATACCGGTAACGTATCGTTACTGATAGCAGTTTGTAACGTGGGTTCATGCCGGGTCAAATCCACTATGTCCCGGCCATTGACCGCACCCCAGCCCGGTTCGTTGTTATGAAGGTAAGATATAAAGCGCATGGTCAGTTCTCATTTTTTACGGTTCGAAAGCCGATGTGCGCGGCGCCCAGGGTGGTTTCCTGGGCATGCCTGGCCGCCGGTCGGTAGCGCCGGCAGTAATTTTCCGCACACAGGTAGGACCCGCCCTTGATCACTTTCACCGGCACGCCGGGCTGGCGCGGGTCATAACCTTTTTCGGCGGCGGAGCCCTGTTGTATATCGTGGGACGGATAATACCAGTCGCCAACCCATTCCCAGACGTTGCCGATCATGTCGTACAGGCCGTAACCGTTGGCCGGAAAACAACCGACCGGCGCAGCGTCCTGGAACCTGTCTTCATTTGAGTTCGCGGCGGGGAACAACCCCTGCCAGGTATTGGCCTGGTGTTCCCCGCCGACCAGGTATTCATTCCCCCAGGCAAACGCAGCCCTGTTCAGTCCGCCGCGGGCCGCGTACTCCCATTGCGCCTCCGTAGGCAGGTCGTGTCCCAGCCACCCGGCAAAAGCCAGGGCATCCCGGTAGGTGACGTGTACGACGGGATACTCATCCCTGCCTTCGATTGTAGTGCCGGGTCCGGCCGGTTCCCGCCAGTATGCACCGGGGATAAAATGCCACCACTGGGTAAGTTGCCCGGCTTCGCCGGTGGGCATGATAAACACGACGGAACCGGGTTGCAGCAGGGCAGGGTCGATGCCGGGAAAGTCTGCAGGGTCCGGTTGGCGTTCCGCGCTGGTGACGTAACCGGTCGCATCGACGAATTCACTGAAACGGGCGTTGGTCACCTCGAACCTGTCTATCCAGAAACCGTCAACTTCAATTTCCCCGGGCGGCCCTTCTTCAGGGTAATAATCGGCTGATCCCCGGGTAAAACTGCCGCCTTCTACCCATACCATGTCGGCGTGTCCCCCCGCGTCGCTGCAGCTTGCCTGTGACCGGGGAGCGTCACTCACGCCCGGCTTGCCGTCCAGGACGATCCAATAACCCAGCATGGCGACAACGCCCAGGCCGAACGTGATGGTGAGGGCTTTTTTCATCGGGCCATATTACCATCATTCACTTTGTAACCGGTTCGTTCTGATTGTGTTGCGTGCTCTGACAAGTCCTGGATGGACTTGATCAGAGCTTCCATAATATAATTCCGGACAAATCCTTACCGCCTATTCCCATTTCATACCCACATGCCGTATAAGCTCGTCCTGATGGAGACGGCCAGGAAACTTGCCGATCAGCACAATTTCGATGGCGCAGCCCTGCGGGAAGCCATCCCTTACCTGGAAGCCTTCCAGGGGAAGAAGTTCGTCCTCAAGATCGGCGGTTCGGTCTTGCAGGATGAGCGCCTGATACCCCGACTGGTCAGTGACGTCGTGTTCCTGAAACGCCTGGACATTGAGGTCGTCCTGGTGCACGGCGGCGCCCGGCAACTGGACCGGCACATGCAGGCGCGCGGGCTGGAGCCGAACAAAATGGACGGCTTGAGGGTGACTTCACTGGAAGTCCTGGAACTGGCGAACGAGGTGTTCCTTGAAATCAGCTACCAGGTCAGGGATGCGGTAGCACACAGGGGTTACCGTGGCGTCATATTCGACCGGACCAGCGGCCTCGTGTGCTCGCGGCAGAAACAGGACGGGTTGGGTTATGTCGGTGAACCCGTAAGCGTGGATACATCCCTGCTTGAACAACTGCCGCCGGAAGCCGTACCCATCGTCAGCGCAATCACCTCGGGAGAGGAACCCGGGGATCCGGGCTACAACGTCAATGCCGATGAGGTCGCCAGCGCCATCGCCAGGGAAATCAAGGCCGAAAAACTGATCCTGATGACGGACGAAGAAGGAGTGAAGGACAGCAGCGGCGATTTACTGCATACGCTGACCGGGGAACAGGCCGAAACACTCATCGAAGCGGGCGTGATCCATGGCGGCATGATTCCAAAGGTGCAGGCTTGTCTCGAACCTCTGCAATACGGTGTAAAAAAGTCCCACATCATCAGGGGAGACGCCGATTCCTTTATCAACGAAATCCTGACCGATGCCGGCGTCGGCACCGAATTCATCAGGTAATCGATTCGGGCGGGTAATCCGCAGGATCGAACGCCGGTTCGGGATACTGCGGGTCCATGTCCTCCAGGGTATCCACCAGCAGGCGGCTGATTACCAGGTTGCGAAACCAGCGGTTTTCAGACGGGACGACGTACCAGGGCGCCCAGTCCGTCGAGCACCGGTGCAGCACATGATGGTAGGCTTCCATGTAGTCATCCCAGCGCTCCCGGTCGCGCAGGTCGTCCGGGACAAATTTCCAGTGTTTATCGGGCCTGAGCAAGCGTCGCCTCAGCCGCTCGCGCTGGTACTCCTTCGACACGTGCAGCATGACCTTGACGACACGGGTGCCGTGGTCGGTCAGCATTCTCTCAAAGTCATTGATATGCCCGTAGCGCTTCTCAATGAGTTCGGGTGGCGCCCAGCCGTACAGGCGCACGATCAGCACGTCCTCGTAATGGGAACGGTTGAAGACGCCGATGCCACCGTTACGGGGTACGTGTGAATGGATGCGCCACAGGAAGTCACGCGCCTGTTCCGCATTGTTCGGCGATTTGAAGTTCGTTACCCGGCAGCCCTGGGGATTGAGCGGCGCCATCACATGGCGGATCGTGCTGTCCTTGCCGGCAGTGTCCATTGCCTGCAACACCAGCAGTAAAGACTGTTTCGACTCGGCAAAAAGACGCTGTTGCAGTTCGTCAAGGCGCTTCCAGAGGGCCGACTGTTGTGCCTGGATTCCCGCCTTGTCCCGCTTTTTGTCCAGTCCCCGGGTGTCAGCCGGGTCAATATCAGCCAGGGAAAATGAACCGTCTTGCGGCACGCGGTACTTCGTATAATCTACCGGGAAATCGGACATGTGTTTCTCCTCGTTAATTCTCCAGATAATAATTCGGAAATTACGATAGCATTAAATCGGTGACGCTGCCAGATGCCGGGCTCACCTGTGCCGGCACACCCGTCAGCGGATTATATTCCTTGAAAAGGTTACCGATCTTCCTTAGTATCTTCGGGAAACAAGGCGTCTTCTGAACCAACCTCCGCATCACAACCGGCCTGGCCGGCGCCATACCATGCTGAACGAGGCACAGATCACAAAAGCTGCACAAGACATTCACGCTGCAGAAACCCATCGCAGGCAGAGACGCGCGCTCACACAGGAACATCCCGACATGAGTATTGACGATGCGTATGCAATCCAGTCGAGATGGATGGAAATCAAGCGGGCAGAGGGGCGTGAGCTCAGGGGATACAAGATCGGCCTGACCTCCAGGGCGATGCAGACGGCCATGCACATCGACGAACCGGATTACGGTACCCTGCTCGACGACATGTTCTTTGCAAACGGCGCGGAGCTGGAAGCCGCAGCTTTTACCGACCCCAGGATAGAGGTCGAACTGGCATTTGTCCTGAAGCACAGGCTGGCAGGAGAAAACGTCACCGTTGCCGACGTGATGGCTGCAACGGATTACGTGGCGCCGGCGCTGGAACTGATCGCGGCGCGCACCTGCCGGGTTGATCCCGATAACGGTTACGTGCGCAGAATTCAGGATACCATTGCCGACAACGCCGCCTCCGCCGGCGTGATCATGGCAGAGCAGTCGTTCAGCCCGGACAGCGTGGACCTGCGCTGGTGCGGCGCCCTGCTTTACCGCAACGGCATTGTGGAAGAGACCGGACTGGCCGCGGGCGTGCTGGACCACCCCGCCAACGGCATAGCGTGGATCGCAAAACGCTTTGCACCCCACGGTATCGCGCTGGAACCCGGCCAGGTACTGCTGTCAGGCTCGTTCACCCGGCCGGTGCCCGCCCGCCCGGGTGACGTGTTCCGCGCCGATTATGGCGATCTGGGGACAATCGATTGCCGCTTCACGTAAGAGTTTGAGAGATTGGGGTCAGAGCAATTGCTCTGACCCCAAATAACCGTTTGAAAAAACAATCCAGGAGAGCTGAATGGAATTACCCGTTAACCGCCTGAAACAGGCGCTGGCCGAAGGGCGTACGCAATACGGCCTGTGGCTGGGTCTGCCGGATACCACCTGCGCCGAAATCTGCGCCGCCGCCGGCTTTGACTGGCTGGTAATCGACACGGAACACGGCCCGTTCGACCTGCCCGCGGTGCTTGGCCATTTACGCACCCTCGCCGCGTACGATGTGCAGGCCATCGTGCGCCCGGTGTCCGACGACCGCAACGTATTGAAGCAACTGCTGGATACGGGGGTGCAGACCCTGGTGGTGCCGATGGTCGAATCGGCCGAACAGGCAAGGGAACTGGTCAGGTCGGTGCGCTACCCGCCGGATGGGGTACGCGGCCTGGGGACGGCCCTGGCCAGGGCCGCGCGCTGGCACGGAATACCCGGATACCTGCACAAGGCGAATGACCAGATCTGCCTGATGGCGCAGGTGGAGACGATCCGCGCGGTGGAGGCGTTACCCGGCATACTGGAAGTTGAAGGCGTCGACGGTATCTTTATCGGACCGTCCGATTTATCCGCGTCCATGGGACATATCGGCAATGCCCGCCACCCTGATGTGGTAGAGGCGATCCGGGATATCCTGCACAGGACCCGCGCCGCGGGCAAGGCGGCAGGCATACTGGTCCTGGGTTCGGATCTGGCACGGGAATACCGGGATCTCGGTGCGAACATGATCGGTATCGGCACCGATACGTTGCTGCTTGCCAACAGCGCACAACAACTGGCCGACAGTGTCAAGGACGATGCAGGTCAGGGTTAGCGCGGATGGAACCCGGCGCAAGGCTACGCTAGACGAAAACGCGCGCATCCACTTGGACGGCAGGACCCTGGCGCTGGAAGAAACCGCCTTGTCTCCCGTTACCGACCAGCCCGTGGTCTGTGTCGCGTTGAATTATGCCGGACACTACAACGGACTGGCGGCCGGCTTCAATCAACCGCCCTACGAACAGCCCCCGCGCCAACCCGTTTTTTTCATCAAACCCCCGAATACGCTGACGGGACACCTGGGTGAGGTGCCGTGCCCGGACACGGTCGACCATATTTACACCGGCGCAGGCCTGGCTTTCGTGATCGGCCTGCCGGCGTCCCGGGTCACACGGGAACAGGGGCTAGACCATGTCGGCGGCTACACCATCTTCAACGATTTCAGCCTGGCCGAAGACAGCTATTTCAGGCCGCCCGTCAGCGCCAAGTGCCTGGACGGCTTCGGCCCTGCAGGCCCCTATATCGTCGACCGGGATGAGATTACAGACCCCCACAATCTCGCAATCAGAACCTATGTAAATGGAGAGCTGAAGCAAACGGCCTCAACCGCAGACCTGAGACTGCCCATCCCGGCCATCATCGAAGCCCTGACGGAATTCATGACCCTGACCCCGGGCACGGTAGTAGTGAGCGGCTTCCCCGACGGGCGTGTTGCCGTAAAGCCGGGTGATGAAGTCAGAGTCGAGATTGAACATATCGGCGTTCTGATAAACCGGATTGTAAAAAAAAGTAACGGGCAGTGATGCCTTCCCAACCTGCCACCGTACCATCTACTATTTCATTACAACCACTTGTATGAAAACCGCACGCGTACAAATCGATAACCAGGTGCACCAGGTCTCCGTAAACGACGATTACAGCATCGCCACTTCTGACGGTAAGACGTACCAGGAGAATGAAGTAACCTGGCTGCCGCCGGCACACGGCACCGTTTTCGCCCTGGGCCTGAATTATGCAGACCACGCCTCCGAACTGGCGTTCAAAGCGCCCGAGGAGCCCCTGCTGTTCCTGAAAACCCCCAATACCTTCACCGGGCACAGGCAATACAGTTACCGCCCCGACAACGTCGATTACATGCACTACGAAGCGGAACTGGTCGCCGTGATCGGCAAAACGGCGCGCAGGGTAAAACAGCAGGACGCCATGTTTTACGTGGGCGGCTATACCCTGTGCAATGATTACGCGGTACGGGATTACCTGGAAAACTACTACCGGCCGAACCTGCGGGTCAAGTGCCGGGATTCCCTGTCCCCCCTGGGGCCGTATATTATCGACCGGGACGACATCGGCGACCCGCATGATTTAATGCTCCGCACCCGGGTCAACGGGAAGGTGACCCAGGAAGGGACCACGCGGGATATGATATTCGGGATACCGTTCCTGGTTGAGTACCTGTCGGCATTCATGACCCTGCAACCGGGCGACATGATATCGACCGGCACACCGAAAGGACTTGCTGACGTCAGACCGGGAGATGAGGTGGTGATTGAAGTTGAACAAGTGGGTCGTTTGATCAATCATGTAATCAGCGAACAGGAGTTCTTCGGGGCCAGGGGTTAGGGGCCAGGGATTAGGGTCCAGAGGTTAGTGATACTGTAACTGAACGATTCAATGACCGGAAAATTTGAAGAGAACATCAAAAAGGCAGAAGGTTACCTGCAACGTTTCAGGGACAGCGTCACCGCCCACTATATAAATGGTGAGCCCAGTCCGGGAGTTTCCGGTGAAACCTTTGACAACCTGACGCCTACGGATAATTCCTCGCTGGGCCTCGTTGCCGCAGGTTCGGCAGAGGATGTCGACCGCGCCTGCCGGGCCGCGCGGGATGCCTTTCCCGCCTGGTCCCGCACTTCCGGCAAGCAGCGCAGGAAAATCCTCAACCGGTTTGCCGGCCTGGTCGAGCAGCACGCCGAGGAGATCTCCCTGGTGGAGAGCATGGACTGCGGCCAGCCGATCCGTTTCATGCGCGCGGCCGCGGCGCGCGGCGCCGACAACTTCCGTTTTCTTTGCCGACAAGGCGCCCGAGGCGGGCAACGGCCTGTCATTGCACCAGGATGAACACCTGAACTATACGAAACGGACGCCCATCGGCCCGGTGGGCGTCATCACGCCCTGGAACACGCCGTTCATGCTGTCCACCTGGAAGATCGCGCCGGCCCTGGCAGCCGGCTGCACGGTGGTGCACAAACCGGCGGAATTCAGCCCCTTGTCGGCCATGATCCTGGCTGAGATCAGCAGGGAGGCGGGTTTGCCTGACGGGGTCTGGAACACCGTCAACGGTCTTGGCGAGGAAGCGGGGAAGGCGTTGACCGAACACCCGGCGGTCAAGGCCATCGGCTTCGTGGGGGAAACGGTGACCGGCACCCGTATCATGCGCCAGGGTGCGCCCACCCTGAAAAGGGTACACGTCGAACTGGGCGGCAAGAACCCCGTCATCGTCTTCGATGATGCCGATTTTGAGCGCGCCCTGGATGCCGTGGTATTCATGATCTACAGCCTGAACGGCCAGCGTTGTACTTCGAGCAGCCGCCTGCTGGTACAAAGCGGCATCGCCGGCCGGTTCCTGGCCGCCCTGGAACAGCGGGTAAACAGCATCAAGGTGGGGCACCCCCTGGACCCGGCCACCGAGATAGGTCCGTTGATCCATCCCAGCCACCTGGAAAAGGTGATGAGTTACGTGGAAGCGGCAAGAGATGAGGATGCGACCATTGCCGCGGGAGGCGTATTGGCCGGTGACCTCGGTCCCGGCAATTACCTGCGTCCCACCCTGTTCAGTAATGCAACAAACGCCATGAAGATCGCACGGGAGGAGATCTTCGGCCCGGTACTGACGGTGATCCCCTTTTCTTCGGAAGAGGAGGCCGTCACCCTGGCCAACGATACCCCGTACGGTCTGGCGGGTTACGTCTGGACCGCGGACTCCGGGCGCGGCATCCGCATGGCGGAGAACCTGGAAGCCGGCATGGTGTGGGTAAACTCGGAGAATAACCGCAACCTGCCGTCGCCCTTCGGCGGCATGAAGCAGAGCGGCATAGGGCGGGACGGCGGCGATTACAGCTTTGACTTTTACATGGAAACCAAGAATATCTGTATCGCGCATGGAACGCACAGAATTCCGGTTTTAGGTAGATAGGTAAATAAGGAGACAGCTTTGGATGTGCCTTTCAGGACACGCTGTGAATACGTCCCTGTACGCTTATCTTCCGCTATCCATGCGGAAGATAGTCCTGAAAGGCACATCCAAACCTGTCAGATGTATCCTATAATCGTTCCTTATTGATTTCTGGAGAGTTATGGAATGGGTGAAATCGTACTGGCTGCCAAGATAACGCATGTGCCGTCCATGTACCTGTCGGAGTTGCCCGGTCCCCACCAGGGTTGCCGGGAGGACGCGATTGAAGGCCACCGGGAGATAAGCCGGCGGGCGCGGGCGCGGGGTGCGGATACGGCCCTGGTGTTTGACGTACACTGGCTGGTGAACAGCGGTTACCACATCAACAGCGGCGCGCATTTCAAGGGTGTGTACACCAGCCACGAACTGCCCCATTTCATCAAGGACATGGCCTACGAATATGACGGGAATCCCGCATTGGGCGACCTCGTTGCCGAGTGCGCCAATGCCCGCGGGGTCAATACACGCTCGCACCATATTGACAGCCTGACCCTCGAATACGGCACCCTGGTGCCG
>CBDBPJ010000004.1:0-300741 GCA_965208655.1 Gammaproteobacteria bacterium | reverse complement strand
CCGAACCGTTGGGACCGACCACTGCCGTTACCCGGTTGCGCGCGATGTGGAGTTCGTCCAGGTCCAGCACTTTACGGCCTGCGTAGGAGAATGCCAGGCCGGATATTTGATACAGGGACTCCATCAGTCCATGGATTGAAAATATTGCACGATGAAATTCACCAGGAACGCCGTCGCCAGCAGCAGCACGCCCAGAGCCAGTGCGAACTCGAATTCACCCTTGCTGGTCTCCAGCGCGATTGCCGTGGTCATGGTGCGGGTAAACCCCTCGATATTGCCCCCCAGCATCATGGCTATGCCGACCTCGCCTATAGCGCGGCCGAAGCCTGCCGTCATGGCGGCGGCCAGGGCAAACTTCACTTCGTTCAGGTACATGGTTCCCTGTTGCAGCACGGATGCTCCCAGGGCCTGGCTGGTAGGCAGCAGGCGCGGGTCGGCGCTGGACGCCGCGGCAATGGAAAGGTTCCAGATAATGGGCAGTATCAACAGCGTCTGGCCGATGATGATGGCGTTGATCGTGTACAACAGGCCCAGGTCTCCCAGCGCGCCCTGCCGGGTCAGCAATCCGTACAACAACAGGCCCACTACCACGGTCGGCAGGGCCATCAGGGTATTCAGCACCTGTTGCAGCAGGCGCTTGCCGGGGAACTCCCTTAATACGACAAGGATGCCCAGGGGGATACCGAACAGCGCAGCCAGTGCAACCGCAACGATGGAGATATGCAGGGAGGTCCAGACTACCGTGTAGACTTCACGGTCAAAACTGAATATCAGCGACAGGGCAGCGCTGAACGCCGCGGCAAAATAATCCATCGCGCGGTCTCAGTTTACCGTGAGGCCCAGAATTGCGAGCAGCAGGGCAACCAGCGTCAGGATGAAGGCAAAGGTGGTTCGTTGCTGCTGTTGCTGCAAGGAAGTGGCCAATACCTCGTTCTGGCGTGCGAGTTGCTCAATGAGCTTGATCTGCTCGACGCTGGCTTCGTCCATTACGTCAAGGCGCGTCTCCAGCCTGCCGATGACTTCTTCCAGGTTGTCCACGGTTACCGGGACGTTTTGATCGAGGGTGGAGGTCTCTTTCTTTTGCTCCCTGATCAGGTCGATCAACTTGCCTGCTCCCTGGATGATCATGGGGGCGGAATTGAGCAGCGTGCCGATGGTAAACGGGTTCATGAATTTTTTAATCACTTTGGTATTCGCATGCCGTGAGTGCGTCTGTACTTGAAAAATTCTATCTCATCCCCATTTTTTCTACCAGTAACACGTATTAACCCGTAAACATAAACCTGGAGGTGTAAACATGGTCAGATTATTTACAAATCCGATTGACAACCTGCTGACGCTGCAAAAAGCGCTGGCGGATACGATGACGAGCGACTGGTTCGGTTCAGGGCTCAGCAGCCGCGGCGGGTTCCCGCCGATCAATATCTTCCAGCAGGACGGCGAATACGCAATCATCGCGGAACTGCCCGGTGTCGACAGGAAAGATATCGATATCGACGTACAGCGCAACCGCATCCGGATTTCCGGTCAGAAGCAGGTGGATTACGGTGAGGGCGCAAGCGTACACCGGCGCGAACGGCAGACGGGCGCTTTCGACCGTACCTTTGCCACGCCGTTTGAGATAGACGCGGAAAAGGTCAAGGCGGAATACCACGACGGTATCCTGGCGCTGTCCCTGCCGCGGGCCGAGCAGGATAAACCCCGCTCCATCAATATTTCCTGAACTTAGCTAGCGCACATCAAGTCATATATGTGCAGGAGGTTGCCATGACAAAGAAGCAAGAATTAACCCCACAGGAGAAGAAGGAACTGGATGCCAGGGAAGAGACGACCGTTGCCGGCAAGTTTTATGTGCCGGGCACCGATATTTTCGAAACCGGTGACGCGATCACCATGGCAATGGAGATGCCCGGTGTGGACAGGGAGAATATTGATATCAAACTGGAGAAGCGCCAGCTTTCCGTCCAGGGCCATATCGATTTCGACAATTATGATGATTTCAAACCGGTTTACACGGAATACAATGTCGGCCATTTCAGCCGCAGTTTTACCCTGTCGAGCGAGATCGATACGGACAACATCAACGCCAGTGTTGCCGACGGCGTGTTGACGCTGGTGCTGCCGAAAGCAAGGGAAACCCAGCTCAGGAAGATACAGGTAAACTGACAACCAGGCTGGTTGCAGGCGGCAGCGGAAGCTGATCGTAGAGACGCACTTTTGCGTCTCTACGTGTTTTACGGATATCAGCAGCGCTTCCCGGGAAACAGGGTGGGCGGTTCAAAATTTTTTAGAAAGGGTATGCGTTTATCCGTAGAATTATCGGCAAATGTCGAATAAATCCGAAATCCGGAGACTAAGCTCGTTCATCTCCAGACACATCATAGGCCAGCAGAAACTGGTGAACAGGCTGTTGCTGGCGTTGCTGGCCGATGGACATTTACTGGTAGAGGGCGCGCCGGGCCTGGCCAAGACCCGCGCCATCAAGGTGCTTGGTGAGGGCATCGAAGCTGATTTTCACCGGGTCCAGTTCACGCCGGACCTGTTGCCGGCCGATCTGACCGGAACCGAGATCTACCGCCCGCAGGACGGGACGTTCCATTTTCAGCGCGGGCCGTTGTTCCATAACCTGGTCCTGGCGGATGAAGTGAACCGAGCGCCCGCCAAGGTGCAGTCGGCGTTGCTGGAAGCAATGGCAGAGAGACAAATCACCGTAGGCAGGGAAACCTACCCGTTGCCGCAATTGTACCTGGTTATGGCAACGCAGAATCCCATCGAACAGGAAGGCACCTATCCCCTGCCGGAGGCACAGCTTGACCGCTTCCTGCTGCATGTCGAGATTACCTACCCTGAGGCGCAGGAAGAGCAGGCAATCCTGCAGTTGGCAAGGCAGGAAGCGCGCCAGGGTCATGACCAGGCGGAACTCTCACCGGTGACGCAGGAGGTTGTCTTCGCAGCCCGTAACGAGGCGCTGGACACCTACATGGCCGAAAACCTGGAGCAATACCTGATCCAGCTGGTACTGGCGACGCGCAGTCCCGGCGCCTATGGCGATGACCTGGCCCAGTGGCTGCAATACGGGGCCAGTCCCCGTGCGACCATAGCCCTGGACCGCTGCGCCCGCGTCCATGCCTGGCTCAACGACAGGGATTTCGTCGGGCCGGAAGACGTACAGGCGGTGGTGTACGACGTGCTCCGGCACCGCCTGATATTGAACTACGAGGCGGAGGCCGAAGGGATCACCACCGACCATGTGATCAGCGAACTGGTCAACCGCATCGCCGTGCCCTGACAGAGCATGACAAAGTGGAAAAACGTAACAGCCACAGAGACCACAGAGGATACAGGGTGAAAGGCAATACATGACCGGCTCTGTGTTCGCTGTGACCTCCGTGGCATGACACATGATCACTGACTCAAGTGCCTTTGTTGATGACCCGGTCCGGGTATCGGTGCCGGCGCTGGTGGCACTGAACCGGCAGGCGGCCTCGATCCGCCTCGGCAGCGGCAGGATACTGTCCAGGCAGAGCGGCGATTACCAGTCCCCGTTCCGCGGGCGCGGCATGGAATTCGACGAATCGAGGTTGTACCAGCCCGGAGATGATATCCGCAATATTGACTGGCGGGTGACCGCAAGAACCGGCAAGACCCACACAAAACTGTTCCGGGAGGAGCGCGAGCGTCCGGTGTTCGTCTGGATTGACTTGCGCAGGTCCATGCACTTCGCAACACGCGGCCGCTACAAGTCGGTCCTGGCTGCAGAATTGGCCGCACTGGTTGCATGGAGCGCCCTGCATAACGGCGACCGGGTGGGCGGAGTGATATTTTCCGATGAGGATCACCATGAGTTGAAGCCCCGGCGCGGCCGGGCCGCGGTATTACGCCTGATCAATGCAATAGTCAATGATACGTCCTGGTTGCAGCGCGCGCCGTCCGGGAACGGAAAGCAGACACTGGAGCATGCCTTGCTGCGCCTGCGGCGCGTAGCGCGGCCGGGCAGCCTGATTTTCCTGATCAGCGACTTCCGCAACCTGGACGAACAGGCGCAGATACCGCTTACCAGGCTGTGCCCGCACAACGAAGTCGCAATGCTGTTCGTGTACGACCAACTGGAGCAGGCGTTGCCGCCGCCGGGGCGCTACAAGATAAGCGACGGTGATCGGGAATTCCTGGTGGATGCCTCGGATAATCGGCTGGTCAGGCAGTACCGGCAGCAGTTCCAGGCGCGCCTGGCGCGGTTGCAGCAGCTTGCCGGCCTGAACCGGACCATTCTGTTGCCGTGCAGGACCGACGCCGAACCGCTGTCGCTGTTGCTCGGCGGCTTGAGACCGGGAGCCGGGGCAAGGGGAAACCCGGCAGGAATTTCCGGGCAATGAGCATGGAGCTTCGGATACCATGCAGCCGCTTTTGTTGAACACGGATCCGGCGGCGCTGCCGCTCAGGGAAATCCATCTCCCCGACAGTGTCGGCTGGTGGCCGCCGGCGCCGGGTTGGTGGCTGCTTCCCTGTCTCATGGCGCTGGCCGCAATCCTGGCCTGGTACGTCTCTCTCCGCTACCGGCGGCGCAAGTACTCCGCCGTCAACATGGCAAGAAAGGAACTGGACGAGATCCGGGCCCGCTATGCTGCCGACCGGGATAGCAGGCACTGTGTGGAAGCGGTGTCCGGCCTGTTGAGGCGCCTGTGCATCAGTATCTTCCCCAGGGCAGAGACAGCCGGGTTGACCGGAAACGACTGGCTGGTTTTTTTGCAGGAGCGGATAAAAGCGCAGGAACAGGCAGGAAAATCACAGGACGGACCGGGAACTAACGAGGCTGAAGGGTTGCAGGACATGGCTCGTATCCTCCTTGAAGCGCCGTATCGCCAACAGGTCGACAGGCAAGAGGTGGAAACCCTTATCGGCTTTTGCTCGGACTGGATCGAAGCTGTAGCCGCGGGGCAGGAAATCCGGGCCGGCCGGGATGAAACCATGATCGGGTTTGAGTGGCCCTGGTTGATCCTGTTGTTGCCGTTGCCATACCTCGTTTACCGCTACGCCCATCCCCACAGCGCCGCCATGAATGCCGCGCTGCGCGTGCCGTTCCTGGATGACTTTGCCGAAGCCGGACCGGACACCCGCGGCAAGACCCGCTCCTGGCCCATGTGGATCGCGTTCCTGGCCTGGTCCTTGCTGGCCATCTCCGCCATGCGCCCGCAATGGCTGGGTGACCTGGTTGAAGTCCCCGTCACCGGCCGGGACCTCATGCTGGCGGTTGATTTATCGGGCAGCATGGACCAGCAGGACTTCGTCCTCGGCGCCAGGCGGATTGACCGGCTTAGCGCGACTAAACTGGTAGCCGGTGATTTTATCGAACGCCGCATCGGCGACCGCATCGGATTGATCCTGTTTGGTGAGCAGGCTTACCTGCAGGCGCCGCTGACGTTTGACCGCGACACGGTCAGGACCCTGTTGTCCGAAGCCGTGATCGGGCTTGCCGGAAGGGCGACCGCCATCGGTGATGCCATCGGCCTGGCGGTGAAACGCCTGCGCGAACGGGATGAAAGCCAGCGTGTCCTGGTGCTGCTGACGGACGGCGCCAATACCGCCGGCGTGGTGGACCCGGTCTCCGCGGCCGGCCTGGCAAGCCGGGAGGGGTTGAAAATTTATACCATCGGCATCGGTGCGGCAGAAATGGTCAAGCGGAGCCTGTTCGGCTCCCACACGGTAAACCCGTCCGCAGACCTGGACGAGGCCGCTTTGAAGCAGATTGCCGGGATGACCGGCGGCGCCTATTTCCGCGCCCGCGACCTGGATGAGCTGGAGCAGATATATGTCCTGATCGATGAACTGGAACCGGTGGAACAGGACCCGAAAAAATTCCGCCCGAAGCAAGCGCTTTACACCTGGCCCCTCGCTGCGGCGCTGTTGCTCGGCGCCTTGTTGGGACTGATGCGGAGTGGGGTCACTCTGGGCCGGGGACAGACCTGAGGTCTGTCCCCGAGGGTATGCAAATGATTGACCTCGAATTATTTCACTTTTTGCGGCCGCAGTGGTTTGCGGCCTTGCTGCCCCTGGCGTTCCTGATCTGGTTCCTGTTTTTCAGGAAGGGTGCGCACAGCAACTGGGAAACGGTAGTGGACGAGCGCCTGCTGCCGCATGTATTGATAACAGGCGTGCGCAGGAAACGGCGCATGGCGTTCGTGCTGACCGTAGCAGGCGGGCTGCTGGGAATTATTGCGCTGGCAGGTCCGGTATGGGAGAAACTGCCGCAACCCGTGTTCTCGGCGCAGGACGCCCTGGTTATCGCCCTGGATCACACGCGCTCCATGGATGCGGCCGACGTCTCACCCAGCAGGCTGGAACGGGCGCGTTACAAGATCAGGGATATCCTGGATCAGCGCCAGGAAGGACAAACCGCCCTGCTGGTCTATTCCGGGGAAGCCTTCACGGTCACGCCGCTGACCGACGACGGCGAAACCATCAAGTCGCAATTGAACGCGCTGGATACCGATATCATGCCGGTAACGGGCAACCGCACCGACAAGGCGTTGACCAGGGCGCTTGAACTGCTCAAACAGGCGGGTATGGGGCGCGGTCATGTCCTGCTCATCAGCGATGAGGCGGACCCGGATACGGCGGGAGCAAGCGTGGAGCGGTTGCGTGAGGAAGGTTACCGCCTGTCCATACTGGGCGTAGGCACGCGCCACGGAACACCCGTGCTGCTGCCGGACGGCGGTTTCCTGAAGGGAGGAGACGGAGAGATCGTGATCCCCGTCCTGGATGAGGACGGATTGCGCCGCCTTGCCGCGTCAGGCGGCGGGATTTATGTCCGGCTGACAAAAGACGACCAGGACACCGGGTTGCTGACAGGAGCTTTTTCTACTGCGCAACCGGACGGAGAGGCGGCCGCTGCGGACATAACCGCGGATGTCTGGCGCGAACAGGGACCCTGGCTGGTATTGTGCCTGCTGCCCCTGGCCGCCCTGCTGTTTCGCCGTGGTTATATCCTGGCGCTGGCGCTTGTGTTGCTGTCACCGCCGGAAGCGGTTTACGCGCTTGACTGGGAGGACCTGTGGTTACGGCAGGATCAACAGGGGCAGCGGGCGATGGATGCCGGGGATTTTGCGGCTGCGGCTGAACTGTTTGCGGATCCCGCTTGGAAGGCCGCCGCACAACACCGCGCCGGGGATTACCAGGGGGCCATCGATGCCCTTGAGCAACTCGATGATGCGCAGAGTAATTATAATACGGGCAATGCACTGGCCCGCCTGGGGCGTTACCATGAGGCCATCGCCGCTTATGACAGAACCCTGGCGCAACAACCGGATCATGCAGATGCGAAATTCAACCGTGAATTACTGGAACAAGAACTGGAGCGGCAACAGTCGCAACAACAGCAGAACCGGGACCGGCAACAGCAGCAGGGGCAGGATCAGCAGGACACTGAACAGCAGCAGGATAGTCAACAGTCCGGCCAGGAACAGCCCCGGACCGCACAGACAGGAGATGAACGCTCCGAACAGGACGAAGGCAAACAGGCACAACCGCAGCAGGCCGGCGCACAGGATGAGCGGCAGGACATGAAGGCAGAGCAACAACCGGCCCCTGCTGACGACATGCAGGAACAGGCCCCTCCCGACGAAATTCAGGGGCAGGCCCGGAGCGACGATTTGAGGACTGCCGAGGAGCAACAGGCTGTTGATCAGTGGCTGCGGCGGATTCCCGACGATCCCTCCGCACTGCTCAGGAGAAAGTTCCGCTACCAGTACCAGCAACGCGACTATGAGAACAACCCGGATGACTGAGCGCGCTAAAATCAACAGCATCCTGCTCCTCGTATTATCAATCTTTCCCGTTTTCTCAGGGGCCGCAACCATCACCGTCCAACCGGACCGGAATCCGGTCGTGTTGCAGGAATCCTTCCAGTTGCTGTTTGAAGCCGTCGGCAAGGTGGATGGCGATCCCGATTTTTCAGCGCTGGAAAAAGACTTCCAGGTACTGTCCACCAGCACCAGCACCAGCATGAATATCGTCAACACGAATATTACCCGTATCAAGCAATGGCGCTTGACCCTGCTGCCGTTGAAAAGCGGTAAC
This sequence comes from Gammaproteobacteria bacterium, assembly GCA_965208655.1. GTDB lineage: Bacteria > Pseudomonadota > Gammaproteobacteria > Eutrophobiales > Eutrophobiaceae > JAAXHV01. The sequence continues at coordinate 292,668 of CBDBPJ010000004.1, read as the reverse complement.
CTGACCATCCCTGCCATCGCTTTCGGCAAGGATAAGAGCCCGCAGGCAAACTTGACGGTGGAACAGCAGCGCGCCGCTTCGACAGGGCCGGACGCGCCGGACATATTCATAGAGGTGGGGCCAACGCCTGAAGCGGCTTACGTGCAGGCCGAAGTGGTGTATACCATAAAACTGTATCGCTCAGTCGCCACTGCCAATGAGACCTTGTCAGAGCCGGCCATGAGCCAGGGGAGCGCCATCGTGGAACAGCTTGATGCGGACAGGAGTTACGACATTGTCATCAAGGGCAGGCGCTATGCCGTGTTTGAGAGGAGCTACGGGATCTATCCCCAGGTCAGCGGCAAACTGCGGATCCCGCCCGTACGCTTCCAGGCACAGTTGTCCTCGACTTCACTGTTCAGTCTCGACCCGTTCTCGGGCGGGACAAAGACCGTGGTAAGGCAATCGGAACCCGTTGAACTGCAGGTTGAACCGATCCCCGCCGCCTGGCGCGGCGGACACTGGCTACCTGCCGCGGACGTGAAGATAACCGAGGAATGGTCGGCAAACCCGCTCGAGTTATTACCCGGTGAACCCGTGACCCGGACCCTGGCGCTTAGCGCGCAGGGTTTGACATCCAGCCAGTTGCCGGAACTGGAGGAGTTGGTCCCTGGTGACTTCAGGCAATATCCCGATATGCCGGTCCTGGAAAATACCGGATCCGCTGACGGCATGACGGCCGTCAGACGGCAGAAGAGCGCCATTATCCCGGCGCAGGCGGGTGACTACACCTTGCCGGAAATATCCCTGCCCTGGTGGAACACGGAAACGCAGACCATGGAAAACGCGGTTTTACCGGCGCGGCGGGTACGGGTGGCGGCGCTTGCGACCGCCCCTGCCGACAGCATGCAGGGCCTGCCCCTGCAGTCACAGGCAGGGGGGCAGGCCCCTGCCGGAGCGCCGGATTTACCGGCGCCCGGTACCGGCGCAGGGGATACTGCGCGGGGCTTGCCCGGGCCTGTTGAAACTGCCGTTGTCGAAGATACGGCGGCTACCGGCGCATCGATCTGGCAATGGCTGACTTTCATCCTGGCCGCGGCATGGGTCATAACCCTCGTTTATATTCTGAAGCAGCGCAAGGCAGGCCCGCCTGCGGCAGGGCAGGCGCGCAACGGAAGGCTCGGTGAAGCGGAAAAAAATATCAAACGCGCCTGCCGGGATAATGATCCGCAACAGGCAAAAACGGCGTTGCTGCAGTGGGCCGGGGCGCACCCGTCCGGGCTGCCGGCTACCAGCCTGGGGGACCTGGAGAAATACAGCAGTGGCGAACTGGCGCTGGAGATCCGTAACCTGTCGCGGGTACTTTATTCCCGTACGACAGGCCCCTGGAACGGAGAGCCGCTGTGGCAGGCATTTGTAAAGGAAAGCAAAACATCCAGGACCGATACACCAAGGACCCGCGGCGAACTGGAACCGTTATACAAGCTGTAATTGTCCAGCGTCATGCCCCTGCTTCCGCAGGGGCAGGTAACCTATTCCTGCAGTTTCACGAACTTCATCGTCATCCGGTCGCTTTCGCCTATGGCAGCGTATTTCGCCCTGTCCTTATCGCCCAGTTCGTATGAAGGCGGCAGGGTCCAGACCCCTTCCGGATAGTCCTTGGTATCCTTCGGATTGGCGTTGATCTCCGCTTTATCGACCAGTTCAAAACCGATGCCTTCCAGGAGTTCGATCATGTAACTCTCGGGGACGTAACCTTTTTCGGCGGTTTCTTCGGCGTTACTCCCGGCTTCAGCCCGGTGTTGCACCACCCCTAATACCCCGCCGGGTTTCAGTACCCGGTAAAAGGAACGGTAGATGTCTTCCACGCCGCCGCGACTGATCCAGTTATGGGTGTTGCGGAACGTCAGCACCATGTCGAAACCGGCATCCTCAAAGTCATCCAGGTATCCCTCTCCGTGGAATGCGCCGATTTGCACTTTCCCGTAGATCTCCGGGTTCCCGTCAAACTTTTCGATTAACCTGTTGTGTATCTCGCGCAGGTATTCGACGGGATGATCAGGGCCGAAACTCGCAACCGCGAGCAGGCCGTTATCCATCAGGTAAGGCGCCAGTATCTCCGTGTACCAGCCGCCGCCGGGCAGGATTTCCAGTACCTGCTTGTCCGGCATTATGCCAAAAAACGACAGGGTTTCCCCGGGGTGGCGATAGACGTCCCTGGCAACGTTTTTTGCATCCCGGTGTTCCGAGGCGATCACGTCATCCAGCGAATCGCCTTGCTTGTCCGCGCAACCTGAAAATGCAATCGCCAGAATAAAAAAAACGGTTAACCTGCGCATGCTTTGTCCTCCCGGGGACGCTATAGACGGTACCGGTTCAGAATATCATGCCCGGTTCGGATAAAACATCGGAATCATCCGCCGGGGCGGTCCAGCGGTACTGCCCCAGGTCGATTTTGCCGTCCTCCGATAAAACGACACCTTCCGCTTCCAGCAGGATGCGCTGCAGGTGATGTCCCTCCGAACCGGTGCGCAGGCTTATCCGGCCCTGGCTGTTGATGATCCGGTGCCAGGGTATATCGTCCTCGCCGCCAAGGGCAGCCATGGCATAACCCACCTGCCTGGCCGAACACCTCCCCGCCAGCCCGGCAATCTGGCCGTAGGTAGCGACATTCCCCTCCGGGACACGGCGCACCCATTCGTAAATCCTGTCGTAACTGCTCATCGTTTTCCATCAGTCCGGAGGCGGCTTGCCGTCTCCGTAATCAAGCGCCACGCCCGCTCGACGTGTTCCAGTTCGGTGCGGGTCTGGCCGATACAGATGCGGATAACGAAGCGCTCGTTCAGTTTCGTGTGGGTGAGGAATATTGCGCCGGCTTTGTTGATTTCATCCATGATCCTCTTGTTCATTTCATCGCTGCCCCGGTGGCGGAAGCAGACCAGGTTGAACGGCGCGGGCGCGACGATATCGAAATGCTCATCGGCTTCGATCCACTCTACCAGTTGCCGGCTTAATTCTACGTGACGCCTGATATGGTATTGCAGGCCTTCTACGCCGTAGTAGCGCAATACGAACCAGAGCTTGAGCGCCCGGAAGCGGCGCCCCAGCGGCACCTGCCAGTCACGGTAGTCAAACACCGCGCCGCTTTCCGTGGCTTCGTTGAGCAGGTATTCGGGCAGGATGGACAAGGCATTGATCAAGGCGGCCCGGTCGGCCACCCAGAAGCAACTGCAGTCAAAATTGGTGAACATCCATTTATGAGGGTTGAAGCAATAACTGTCGGCGTACTCGACGCCGTCAAGCAGGTAGCGGTATTCGGGACAGATGGCCGCAGTGCCCGACATGGCCGCGTCCACGTGAAACCACATGTCTTCGGCAGCACAGATTCTGCCGATAGCGGCGATGGGGTCCAGCGCAGTGGACGAGGTGGTGCCCAGGGTGGCGCAGGCGAATATGGGACGCAGTCCGGCAGCCTTGTCAGCCTTGACCTGTGCCGCCAGCCTGTCCGCATCCAGGGCAAAGTGCTCATCCACTTCGATCTGGCGCAGGTTGGCGCGCCCCAGGCCAGCTATGCCCATGGCCTTCTCCAGCGAGGAGTGGGTCTGGGTGGAGCAATAGGCCACCTGCCTGCCGTCACATCCTTCCCGGTTCGTGCGCAGCCCGGAATCCCGCTCGCGGGCCGCGATCAGGGCACAGAGTACGGCGCTTGAAGCCGTGTCCTGGATAACGCCGCCGCCGCTGCCGGTCGAGCGGTACGCTTCCGGCAACCCCAGCAGGTCCGCCAGCCAGTCCAGCACCCTGGTCTCGACCTCGGTGCAGGCGGGGCTTGTGGACCATAACATGCCCTGTACGCCGAGGCCGGAAGACAGCAGGTCGCCCAGTATGGCGGGACCCGAGGTATTGGCCGGGAAATAACCGTGGAAATGTGGAGACTGCCAATGGGTGATGCCGGGCAGTATCTTATCCCCTACATCCTGGAGTATCTGCGCAAAGTCCTCACCCTGTGACGGCGCGGCGCCGGCCAGGGAAGCCCCGATCTCCCCCGGTTGCACCCTGGACTGGACAGGATAGCGCTCGACCTGTTCGTAGTAATCAGCTATCCAGTCGATCATTTCCTTGCCGTGGCGGCGGAAATCATCCGTCGACATGTGATAGCTTTGTTTACTCATCGGTAACGCAACCGAGCGATGCGGACTTCACGTTCCTGATGTACTTGTACAAGGTGCCGCGCCTGGCCTTGTAGGAGGGCATGACCCAGTCCGCCTTACGCTGCGCCAGTTCCTCGTTGGTAAGGTCCACGTTTAGCTGGTTGGTTTTTGCATTGATGGTGATAGTATCACCGGTCTTAATCAAACCGATGGGACCGCCTTCCTGGGCTTCGGGCACCACGTGCCCGATGATAAAACCGTGGGAGCCGCCGGAAAAACGGCCGTCGGTAATCAGGGCAACGTCACTGCCCAGTCCGGCGCCCACGATGGCGGAAGTCGGGGTCAGCATTTCCGGCATGCCCGGCCCGCCCTTGGGGCCCTCGTAACGGATCACGACCACGTCGCCTTTGGCGATCCGGCCCTGTTCCAGCGCCGCCAGCATGTCTTCTTCCGAGTTAAACACCCTGGCGGGTCCACTGAAGACTTCCCCTTCCTTGCCGGTGATCTTTGCCACGGACCCGCCCGGCGCCAGGTTGCCCTTGAGTATGCGGATGTGGCCGTTGGATTTGATGGGCCTGTGCAGCGGCCTGATGACAGCCTGGCCTTCATCCAGCGGCGCCGCGTCAGCCAGGTTTTCAGCGATGGTTTTTCCCGTAACCGTCATACACTCGCCGTCGATCATGCCGTTTTCAAGCAGGAACTTCATGACTGCCGGCACGCCGCCGACCTTGTGCAGGTCCTCCATCACGTAACTGCCGCTGGGTTTCAGGTCTGCCAGGTACGGGGTGCGGTCGCTGACAGCCTGGAAGTCATCGATATCCAGTGTTACGTCAACCGCGCGCGCCATGGCGATGAGGTGCAATACCGCGTTGGTTGAGCCACCCAGTACGGTAACCAGGACCATGGCGTTTTCAAATGCGGCGCGGGTCATGATGTCCCGCGGTTTCAGGTCCAGTTCCAGGAGGTTTTTAACAGCCGCCCCGGCCCGGACGCATTCATCCGTCTTTTGCGGGTCAACAGCGGGTGTTGAGGAACTGTAGGGCAGCGACATGCCCAGCGCTTCAATGGCCGAGGCCATGGTATTTGCCGTGTACATGCCGCCGCAGGCGCCGGGGCCCGGACAGGCCGAGCGCACGATAGCGCTGCGGCTTCGTTCGTCTATACGCTCCGAGATGAATTCACCGTAACTCTGGAACGCGGAGATAATGTCTATCTTATCTCCCTTGTAATAGCCCGGCTTGATGGTGCCGCCGTAGATCATGAGGGAAGGACGGTTAAGCCGTCCCATGGCCATGATGCAACCGGGCATATTCTTGTCGCAACCGGGGATGGATATATTGGCGTCATACCATTGGGCGCCCATGATGGTTTCGATTGAATCTGCTATGAGATCGCGGGATTGCAGGGAAAAACTCATGCCGTCAGTACCCATGGATATGGCGTCGCTGACGCCGACGGTGTTGAAGCGCATCCCTGCCAGGTCCTGTGCTTCCACGCCTTCCTTGACCCTGGCCGCCAGGTCCAGCAGGTGCATGTTGCAGGTATTGCCCTCAAACCATACACTGGCAATACCCACCTGGGGCTTCGCCATGTCCGCTTCGGTCATGCCGGTTCCGTAGAGCATGGCCTGGGATGCGCCCTGGGATTTTTCCTGGGTTATCTTTGCGCTGTAGCGATTTAATTTTCCAGTCATTATTTTTTATTCCTGATATTTATTGGATTGTTGTGCTATCTCCCTGCCCGACGATAGACCGGTTTCAAAAGTACGCGTTCGCCCTGGAATAGAAAGCGGGAACGAACAGAAAAGAATATATTAAATAATTTTCATCTGCGATAATCTGCGTCATCTGCGGATTAATTCCGTTATCTCCGTATCGACAAACGCCAATATGATAACACTACCCGCATTCAAAGAGTCTTTCGCCGCGCTGGTGGCAGCGCCGACGGTGAGCAGTACCGACCCGCGCCATGACCAGAGTAATCTCCCCGTAACGGAGCTGCTGGCAAACTGGTTTGCCGACCTGGGATTCGCGGTCGAGACGATGCCCGTCTCCAGCACAGGAGACAAGGTCAACCTGATAGCCAGCCTGGGAACGGGCAGCGGGGGCCTGGTGTTGTCAGGCCATACCGATACGGTGCCGTATACCGAGTCCGCGTGGCACCAGGACCCCTTCAGACTAACGGAAAAAGACGGATGCTTTTACGGTCTGGGCACATCGGATATGAAGTGTTTCTTCCCTATCGTCATGCAGGTGTTGCGCTCCCTGGACCTGAAACAGACAAAACACCCGATCATCCTGCTTGCGACCTGCGATGAAGAGTGCACCATGGCCGGCGCCAAGGCACTGGTCGCTGCGGACAGGGGTCTTGGACGCCACGCGCTGATCGGCGAACCCACGGGCCTGAAACCCGTGATCCTGCACAAGGGAGTGATGATCGAGACCATCACCCTCAGGGGAAAGGCCGGTCATGCCAGTAACCCGTCCCTGGGCAATAACGCCTTGGAAGGGATGCAACAGGTTATGAGCGCCCTGGCCGAATGGCGCGACCACCTGCAGGAATACGCCAGTGTAATATTCGATGTGCCCGGCCCTACGCTGAACTTCGGTTGCATCCACGGCGGTGACAGCCCCAACCGGATCTGCGCCGAGTGTGAACTGAAGATCGATCTCAGGGTGTTGCCGGGCATGCAGATCGACGAGGTACGCAAGGAATTGCGCCAGGTGGTGACCCGGGCAGTTGCCGGAAGCGGCCTGGTTGTGGAGTTTGACGGGATCTTTCCCGGGACGCCCCCCATGGAGACCGATCCCGACAGTGAAATCGTACGGGTGGCGGAAAAGCTGACCGGGCATGCCGCCGGTTCGGTCAATTTCGGTACTGAAGGGCCTTATCTCAATTCGCTTGGAATGGATACGGTGGTGCTGGGTCCGGGTGATATCGACCAGGCGCACCAGGCCAATGAATATATCGAGATGAACCGCATAGAACCCATGCAGGACCTGCTTGAAAAGATGATTAACCACTTCTGTATGTCATAATCTGTTATAAAAATATACAGATGTGTTGAGATGGCAGGTTGGCATGGCATTTTCAAGACACGCTGTAAATACATCCTTGTACGCTCATCGCCAGCCATCCATGGCTGTCGACGGTCTTGAAAATGCCATGCCAACCCGTAATTCCCAGGCTTTCTATTTGTATTAACGAGGATATGAATAAATCACAATTCGTAAGCTGGTTCCGGTCAGCGTCGCCATACATCCGCATCCATCGCGGCAGGACTTTCGTTGTCCAGGTTGGCGACAGGATGCTGCACAGCAGCGGTTTTACCTCGCTGGTCCACGACGTGGCGCTGCTCACCAGCCTGGGGATCAGGCTGGTGCTGGTTTACGGCGCCCGCGCCTCCATAGATTCCTGCCTGGATGATAAACAGGCGGCTACCCGTTTTCATGATGGTATCCGCGTCACCGACCCTGACACCATGGAAACCGTCAGGACGGTTGCCGGACGGCTGTTGCTGAAACTGCAGGCCGGGTTGTCCATGGGACTTGGCAACAGCCCCATGTCCAACGCGGAAATCAGGGTGAACACGGGGAATTATGTATCAGCCAAACCCCTGGGCATCATCGGGGGGGTGGATTATCAATTTACCGGCGCGGTGCGCGCGATCGATGCGGACGCCGTTGTCCATAAACTGGACAGGGGGGAAATCGTGGTATTGCCCCCGCTGGGTTATTCCGTAACCGGAGAGGCATACAACCTGTCCGCGCCCGCCATGGCGTCCGAGGTGGCCGTGGCCTTGCAGGCGGACAAGCTGATTTACCTGGTGGAGAGTGATGATCTGTCCGGGTTGCAGGATGGCCTGCAGGTTAACCAGATGAACCGGGAGGAAGCCCGGGAACTGTTAACCCGGATTGATGAACACTCAGGGGGTTATCGCGTCCTGAAACACGCGCTGGCCGCGTGCGCCGGCGGGGTCCAGCGCGCACACCTGCTGAACCGGGAGGAGGACGGAGCATTATTGAACGAACTGTTCACCCGGGACGGCGCCGGCCTGATGATTTCCACCTCTGCCTATGACGTGACGCGTAAGGCGGCCGGTGATGATATCGGCGCCATCCTGGACCTGATCGAGCCCCATGAACAACAGGGGGCACTGGTAAAACGCTCCAGGGAGAAACTGGAACTGGAGGTGGACCACTTTACCATCCTGGTCCGGGACGGCGTCATCATCGGCTGTGTGGGCCTGTATCCCTATCCCGATGAAGGGATGGGAGAAGTGGTCTGCTTGGTGGTACACCCGGATTACCAGGATGCCGGCCACGGCAACCTGTTGCTTGATGAAGTTGAGAAAGAGGCAATACGCCAGGACCTGGGCAGCCTGTTCGTGCTCACCACCCAGGCGCAGCACTGGTTCCTCGAGCGGGGCTTCAGCGAAACCTCGCTGGACTGCCTGCCCATGGCAAAGCAGGACTTGTACAACTACCAGCGCAACTCAAAAATCCTGGTCAGGAACCTGGAACTTACTGGGGACAGAATTTAATTCTGTCCCCTTGAACTTTTCATTCCACCGGGCCAATCTCCGTCATGCTCCCGTCAGGATGGAGCTTCATAATCATGTTGTTTTCCACGATAACGGCATCGAAGCCCAGCCGGCGCTTCCGTTCCAGTTCCTTGGCAACGGCATAGTCCAGAACCTGCCCGATAAATTCCGCGTCCACGTCTGCTGCTTTACGTTTAGCCGGTAGCTCATAAACGGCGCCATCCAGTTCATAGGCTTCACGACGTTCTTTCACTACTGTTTTTTCACCCATGCCGGCCTGTCCCCTTAGCGCGTCAAACAGTTCATTATTCGCCACTATAACATCTGTTCCTGCCTGCCGGAAAATAAGCCGCCTGGGCCTGGCCGAATTATCAAAACATTCTGTTTCGGTACACAGCGGCGCGTAATGGGCAAGCAGATTTTTCAAGGATTTGCCGTAACGCCTGCGAATGTCATTTTCAGGAATATTGTGTCCGCCTTGCAGGACGCGTTCCCGCACGCGGCTTAATGACGCTTCTGCGCCGGGCAACCATAGATAAATGAGATTGACGCGCCAGCCCTCAGCCAGCATACGGCGCACTCTTGACAGGTGAGATTTTCCGGAAAGGGTTGTTTCAAAGGCGAAATCTTCTTTTCTTTTTTGTGAGCGCTCAATTTCCTGCAGAAACAGCTTTCCGGCCTCAAGCTGTTTGCTCTCAGCGCTGAACGGCGCCAGGCCGGCGGCAATCATGTCGGCATTAAGGAAAACACAGCAATCGATCAGCGGCAGATACTCCAGCGCAAAGGTAGTTTTCCCCGCCCGTTAGGCCCGGCTATAATCGTACAAGTTGGTTTACTCATATTTTAATTCTTTCGCCGACAAGATAAGGTTCAAACCCCAGAGTGAATTCATCATTGAAACCCGTATCAGTATGAATTATGAAATACGCGGGCAGTCCGTTTTTTTGCGCCAGTTCGAAGCCACGTTCCGGACCCACCACCAGCAGCGCGGTAGCCCAGGCGTCAGCCAGCATGGTCGAGGGGTGCAATACCGTCACCGAGGCGAGTCCATGGGTGACCGGGCGGCCCGTGCGGGGGTCAATAGTGTGTGAGTATCTTATCCCGTCTTTCTCGAAGTAATTGCGGTAATTACCGGAGGTCGCCATGGCTGTGTTCTCCAGCCTGATGATTTTCCGCACGCTGCGCGCGCCGGCGACGGGGTTTTCAATCCCGATTTGCCAGGGCTTGTTTTTATCATTTACGCCGCGGGCACGGATATCCCCGCCGATTTCCACCAGGTAATTGTCCAGTTTCAGCCGGTCCAGGTAGCCGGCGATTTCATCCACAGCGAAACCCTTTGCGATTGCGGAGAGGTCGATATACATGCCGCCATGCGCTTTTTTCAGTGCGGGAGCCGCGGCGTCCAGGTGCAGTTTGTCATAGTCGACCAGGCGCCGGGCGTTGTTGACCTGTTGTTCCCCGGGAACAGTGAAGTCCTGTTCCGGACCGAACCCCCACAGGTTGACCAGGGGGCCGATAGTCACGTCGAATGCGCCCTGTGTTGATCGGCTGATCTCCAGCGCCGCCTGTAACACATACAGCAGCGATGCGCTCACCGTGAGCCTGTCGGTGCTGTCCGCAGCGTTTATCCGGGACAGCTCCGACTCCGGCAAATAGCTGGACATCGCCATGTTGACCCGGGTGAGGATGGCATCGAACTCCGTCTGCAATTGCCGTCTCGTAACCGGCAGTTCATCTGCATTGAGCAGGACGGACCAGGTGGTGCCCATGGTAAGACCGGTAAATTCGTGCACCTGCGCCGGACGTTCCCACTGGCACGACGACAGGGAGAGAAAACAGGTGACGGGAACGAGAAAACGGCAGACAAGGTTCATTTCAAGGTGGACAGGGACCCCCGCCGATTTTTATGTACTCCCGATATCGTAACGGGATATTCCCGTCACATAACGGCGCTTTCCTGGTCTGTCGGCATTTCATGCCGGAAATACGGAATAATCAGTTCGATATCGCCACTCAGGAGTTTGTTCTTCACGCGGTTCCAGTATTCAGCCGTCAGCAGGTCGCCGTGGACTTCCAGGAACAGGGTTCGCAAACCCTGGTCCATGGACAAAAACTTGATGAACTCTTCCGGGAATATGTCGTTTTTGTTGACGTGAAACCAGACGTCGGAGCGCAATACGTCTTCATCGTCGTCGCTGTCCGGAATTTCGCGGAAATCGCATTCCGTTACCAGCGCCACTTCGTCGTAATCATAGAAAACCACCCGCCGGTGACGGGTCACGCCGAAGTTCTTCAACAACAGGTCGCCGGGGAAGATATTGGTATTTGCCAGGTCCTTGATGGTCTGGCCGTAATCCAGTATCACCTCGCCGGCATCGGTGCGGTTTGCTTCTCTGAGATAAAGGTTCAACGGCCGTACCCGGCGTTCGATATAGACGTGGTCGATAATCAGTTTATCGTTCTTTACGCGCACGGTTTCGGCCGCTTCACTGAGCAGTTCACTCTGCAAGGCTTCGTCGAAGCGGTTTACCGGGAATTCCAGGTTACGGAACTCCTGGGTGTCGATCAGGCGGCCGGCCCGGTCGTGCCTTGAAACCAGCCGGTACTTGTTTTGCACCTCCTCCCTGTTGATGGTCTTCGGGTAGCCGAAATTATCCCGGATGATTTTGAATACCAGGTCGTAGGAGGGCAGGGTGAACACCAGCATCACCAGGCCCTTGTCCCCTTCGGCGTGCACGAACCTGTCATCCGTGTTCTGCAGGTGGTGTGAAAAGATGCGGTAGCGCTCGGTCTTGCCCTGGCGCAGCCGCCCCAGCACCGTGTACAACTCGTCAATAGGCTTGCTGGGCAGGATGGAATGCAGGAAATGCACCGCGCCGATGACGGAATGGGGGTTGGCGAAATAGTAGGAGCGGGTGTAACTGAATACAACGCTGACTTCTTCCTCGGACAACAGCACCGCGTCAACCTCGATACCGCTGGAGGTGTTTTTCAGGGCAATGATGATGGGGTTGATGTGGTCCTGCTGGATCGTGCGCCCAATCAGGTAGGCGCGTGCCGATTGAAAAAATGCCGAGTTGATGAATTCGAACCTGACAAACTCGCCGTGTGCCCGCAGGTGCGCCTGGTAATAGCGCTGGATTTCCTGGCTGAATGTCCGGGTGTCGGCGGCGATATTCCGGTACGGGACCTTGAAGGCAAAATCTTCCAGGATTTTCTTGAATGTCTTTTCCAGCGAACCCCAGTAGGGATAGCGGTTCAGGGTCAGCGTTTCCAGCGGGTTAAAGCCTTCGTCCGGCGCCGAGGAAACGAATTCAATCTCCGGGTCGGTCCCCACCGTGTTGAAAATACGCCGGGTTGTGGAATTGAAAAAGGTCTTCAGGAATCCGGCGTCAGGCACGTTATACAGGCGTTGGCCGAAGTACCTGCGCGTACTGTGCCAGAGTTTGCGGTCGACGACACTGGCCCCCAGGTTTTTGCGCAACGAGACGACGATGCGGCGAACGGATTTTTCGTAGAGTTCGACCCGTTCGATTATATCCTGTTGATGTCCCTCCCAGTCCCGCTGTTCAAAGCGGCGCCGGGCCCGTTCCGTGATACGAAAGAAGTTCTCGTTGTATTTCTGGAAGCCCTCGTAGACAAACTCCGAGATGCGTGCAATGGTCTGTTTACGTTGCTCGGCCATCGGCTGGAGAGAAATCCGGGCTACATATTAGCGATCAAAGCCTGGCCGAACTCGCTGCAACTGACCTTGTTGGCGCCCTCCATCAACCGGGCAAAGTCGTAGGTGACGGTCTTGGCGGATATCGTGTTGTCCATACCGGAAATGACGCGGTCCGCAGCCTCCGTCCAGCCGAGGTAACGCAGCATCATCTCGCCGGAGAGGACCAGGGAGCCCGGGTTGACCTTGTCCTGGTTGGCATACTTGGGTGCGGTGCCGTGGGTTGCCTCGAACACGGCGTGGCCGGTTTCATAGTTGATGTTGCCGCCCGGTGCAATGCCGATGCCGCCGACCTGCGCCGCCAGGGCGTCGGACAGGTAGTCGCCGTTCAGGTTCATGGTGGCGATCACGTCGAATTCCCTGGGCCGGGTCAACACCTGTTGCAGGGTGATGTCGGCAATAGTGTCCTTAATCAGCACTTTGCCGCCTGCCAGCGCCTCCTCCTGTTCCCTGTTGGCGGCTTCCGATCCCTGTGCCGCGCGGGTACGCTCCCACTGGTCCCAGGTATAGGTGTGGTCCGGGAAGGAGTTTTCCGCCAGCGCATAACCCCAGTTACGGAACGCGCCTTCCGTGTATTTCATGATGTTGCCCTTGTGGACAAACGTCACGCTCTTGCGGTTGTTGTCCAGCGCATAGCGGATCGCAGCCCTGACCAGGCGCCCCGTCCCTTCCTCGGATATCGGCTTGATGCCGATGCCGGTGGTGTCGGGGAAGCGGATTTTGCGGTAATAGTTGGGGAAGGCCTCCTTCAGCAGTTCAAGGAACTTCCGGTTGTCTTCGGTTCCCTGTTCGAACTCTATCCCGGCATAGATGTCCTCGGTGTTTTCCCGGAAAATGACCATGTCCACGTCCTGCGGGTTTCGCGTCGGCGAAGGCACGCCGTTGAACCAGCGTACCGGGCGCAGGCAGACGTAGAGGTCGAGGATCTGGCGCAGGGCGACGTTCAGGGAACGAATGCCGCCGCCGATGGGCGTGGTCAGGGGGCCCTTGATGGCGACCAGGTATTCCCGGCAGCGGTCCAGGGTGTCGTCCGGCAGCCAGGAACCGGTCAGTTCGTTGGCCTTTTCCCCGGCATAGACTTCCAGCCAGTGAATTTCGCGTTCGCCGTTGTAGGCCTTGGCAACCGCGGCATCCAGCACCTGCCTGGTGGCGCGCCAGACGTCGGGACCGATGCCGTCTCCTTCAATGAACGGGATGACCGGGTGATCCGGCACCTGCAAGCGTCCGTTCTCAATAGTGATTTTGTCCCCTTCCGGGAATAGCGATGTTGCTGCTGTGGCCACGTTAAATCTCCATGGTTGTCGAATTTTTGCGATAGCTTACCACATAAGCAGTTGGCGGTGCCGGTTGGCGGCATCGATGTAACCTGTCAAAGGTTACGTAAAGTTGCTTCATTACGAAAAACCGCTTCTGCTTCTTCCGCCAGCAGGGGACCGATGACTTCCACGGGCCAGGGTGCTTCTGAGAACACGCCGGCAGCGTGCATGGGCAGAGAGGGGGCTTCCGGGTCGGCATCAAACAGCCGGTATATCGCGTCCATGTCCAGGCCGAACACGACCCGTCGTATATTGGCCCAGACGATGGCGCCGGCGCACATGGGGCAGGGCTCGCCGCTGGCATACAGGGTGAAGGTCTTTAACTGATCGGTGTCAAATTTCCTGGACGCGGCCCGGATCAGGTTCATTTCCGCGTGCGCAGTAACGTCGCTGTCGGTGACCACCGAGTTCTGCGCCGCCAGTACGGGTCCGCCATCCGCATCCACCAGCAAGGCGCCGAACGCGTGATTGCCCCGTTCCCGCGCCCGTACGGCCTCCTTGAAGGCAATGCGCAGGTAATGTTCATCCACGTTCTTCATGTGCAAGAAGATACCTTATCCATCTGCGCTGATCTGCGGATTAGATACAACGCTCGATGAACTCCTGCCAGGTCATCACGTCGCCGAACTGCTGGATGATGGATTCCAGCGTCGCCTGGTGTTCGCGGTCGGACAGGGTGGAGCAGCAGTCTTCGACCATGACCACGTTGAAGTCCATGTCAAAAGCAGTGCGTGCAGTGGTCTCACAACAGATATTGGTCTTTGTCCCGGCTATCAGCAGGATCTCGATGGCGCGGCTGCGCAACACCCGTTCCAGTTTCGAAGCACCCGGTGAGAGACAGCCGTAACGGTTCTTTACCAGGTGAATATCGTCCTCATCCACCTCCAGTTCATGCCATAGCTTGCCGCCCTCCTGCCCGGGCGCCATGTACTGCATGGTGCGCTCGCGCACCTCGCCGGAAACCATGTTGCTGAAGAAATTCTCCCATTCCGATTTGCCGCCGTTGCAATGGAACTCGCTGACGATCCAGATCACGTCGCCACCCCGCTTGCGCAGTTCCTTTGCCAGCCGGTTTATGTTACCGACAGTCCCGCGGCTGACCGGCACCTCGGCCGGCGCCCCCGGTTTGCAGAAGGCATTCTGCATATCGATGACAACCAGGGCGCATTTTGCCGGGTCAAAACTGTCAAAAAGATGATAACGCCCGCGGCGCTTCATCACCCGTTCAACGATCTCGTCACTTATTCGTATATTGTGCATAGCTTAAGAAAATTATATGTATCCGCAGATTATAATTTGGGACACCCACAAATTGACAGTTGTCCTCAATTTGGGACACCCATAAATTAACAGTTTTCCTCAATTTATGGGTGTCCCAAATTTCACCATCCCAAATTTCACCAAATTTCAATTGCGTCATCTGTGGATAAATATCTGGTCATGCAGGTACGGGTCGCCCGTCATGGCAGTTTCCGTATCCAGCAGGACGCCGCAACCCGGACAGGAGAAAGAACGCAACACTACGTCGCCGCCGCTGGCGTAGGGTCCGCCCAGGCTTTGCATGGGCGTTTCCTGCAGAACGGTGGATTCCTTCCAGTTGCCGTCACCATCAGCCAGGCTTGCGCCGCAATGGTTGCAGGTGATGCGCGGGTTTGCGGCAGTGGCGGCCTGCCTGCCGTTTTTCCTGTACCGGATCAACCCGGCCCGCTTTTCCTCCGTCAGCGCCTGATCGGCTTCTCCCGTCCCGGCGTCGATAATTACACCGTACACGGTTTGCGCAAATTCCGCCGAGGTCAGCCCGTCCCGCACGTCATGGGCCACGTCTTCCGGCGGGCGGGCCAGCGGGTCGCCGTAACCGCCGCCGCCGTTCCACCTGACGTACAGGGCATCGTCGCCCATGAGTGGGAATACCCCCCAGTCCACGACCTGCTGTTCTGCCGCTGCGGGATCTGTTTGCGGCGTATCCTCAGCAATGCCGGCTTGTGCGCCGTTGTTCTTCATCCACATGTAGGCATTGGGCGAGCCGGGATAACCGCCCGCCAGGCCCTCGCTCATGGGGAATTTGGAGCCTTTGCCCGAGACCACGTAATGCATGCCGCCGTCCGGCGCATCGTGGGGCACGAAGGACAATTCCATGCCGACGCCGCCGCGGTAACGCCCCGGACCGCCGGAATCCTGCAGCCGTCGGCGGTACAGGTAGCGGATGGGGAAGGTGTATTCCACGGTCTCCACGTTGGCCATGCGCGAGATGGGGTTCGGGATCTCGCCGCCCACCTCGATGCCGTCCGCCCAGGCGCGGGCGCCGCCGGCGCCCGCGAAGGTCTCGGTGAGGATGCCGATGGCCTGTTTGTTGTGCTGGTTTTGCCCGAACAGGAACACGGCAAAATGGTTGGCGTGCCACACGGCGGTGGCCTCGCCGGCGTATTTTTCGCTGGCGCTGAGCATCTTGCCGATGGTGGTGCAGGCGGCGTTGTTGACGGACTGTATGGCCCCGACGGTCGCCACGGAAACCGGCGCCGGCCGGGTGCAGTTCACGATGGTGCCCTCGGGCGCGATCATGGTGATCGGGCTGATCACGCCTTCGTTCCAGGTTATGTCGTAGCACAGCAGCGGGAACAGGGGCGCAAACAGTCCGCCCAGCGATGCCCATTTGGTGCAGTTGATGGCATAGCGGCTCTGTTCGCTGGACCCGGAAAAATCGAAGGTCAGGGTGTCATCCCGCTTGGTCATGGTCAGCTCGACCCGGCACACTTCGTCCTGCACGCTCAGGTACTGGCGCGCTTGCCATTGCCCGTCCGGCAGTTCACGCAGGCGCGCGCGCAGCTTTTCTTCAGACCTGATGATCAGCGTTTTGCAGGTCTCATCGACCGTTTCGAACCCGTATTTATCGATGAGGGCCAGCATGCGTGCGCGGGCGACGTTGTTGCACGCGATCATGGAATTCATGTCCAGCGCCACCATGTCCGGCGAGCGCACCATGTTGAGGAAGGTATCCATGACGGACCGGTTGATCTCGCCTTTCTCCACCAGCCGTATCCCGGGGGAGCTGAACCCTTCCGTGTAGATATTGTCCGCATCGGGGCAGAAGCCGCCGGGGTTGGTGGCGCCGATATCGTACACGTGCACGAAGCAGGCGCTCCAGGCCACCAGTTCCCCGCGGTAGTGGATGGGCGCCACCAGGTACACGTCGGAGGTATGCAGGGCCGCGGTGTAGGGGTCGTTCAGCAGGAACACGTCGCCGGCGTGGATGTCGCCCGCGAAGCGCCGGATGATGGACTTGCACGCCTCCGCGGCGCTGGTCAGGTGGTGCAGGAACCCGACGCCGCCCATCAGCAGCGAGCCGTCCGCCCGGTACAGGGACACCATCAGGTCATGGCCCTCGTTGGTGATGGCGCTGCCGGACACGTTCTTCAGGGTGATCACGGCCTCATCCACGACCCGGAACAGGCGGTGGCGGATGATCGAAAAAGTGATGGGATCGATCATGTCAAGTTATCTCGATAACAATATTTCTATAGCCGTCCATTAACCCGTGCTGGCCGTCCTGGATCACGATGGTAGTGATCGGCGTATGGATAACCGCCGGACCTGCAATGATATTACCGGGCAGCAGTTTTTCAAAATCAAAGATGCCGGCCTCGGTCAGATTATCGCGGCCGTTGACGAATATCCTGCGCCGCCCCGTACGGGCCGCGTCCGGGGAAGCAGCGGCCAATGGCCGCGCGGCAAACTCCGGACGGTCTATCATGCCGGACGCGCTGAGGCGGAACCGGGTCATCTCAATGCCCGCGTCCCGGTAGGCGGAACCTTTGCCGTAACGGCTTTCATACAGCGTTTCAAAATCATTGACCAGTTGTTCCAGCCCTGCTTCATCCAGCGGCGTGGCGGCGCGCACGGGTGTAATAATTTCATGGACCTGCATGGCGTAGCGGAACCCCACGGACTGCCTGAAGCGCATTTTATCTTCCGCAAACCCTTCCTGTCCCAGTGCCTGTTGCGCGGCGCTGATCATGGGTTCGTAGATGGCGTTGATTTCATCCACGGGGCAGGGGGCGGATAGGGTCCGCGTGGTGCTGTAATCGTGCATCACGTCGGTGCTTGCCAGTCCGAACGCGCAATTCACCGATGCGGTATACGGCACGATGACCCGCTGCACGCCCAATTCCAGGGCAAACGTGCTCGCCAGCATCGGGCAGGAACCGCCGAACGCGTGCAGGACGAAATCCCGCGGGTCCAGGCCCTGCTCGACGGTGATCTTGTGTATCAGGTCCGTGACCTGCGCGTTGGCGACGCGGAAGATGCCGATGGCCGCCTGTTCCACGGGCAGTCCCAGCGGCTCTGCGACCTGTTCCCGGAACAATCGGACCGTGGTTTCCTGATCCAGTGTCATGGCGCCGTTGAGGAAGCGTTGCGGGTCGATATATCCCAGCAATAACAATACGTCGGTGAGGGTAGGTTGGGTCCCGCCGAGCCCGTAACAGATCGGCCCCGGCACTGCCCCGGCGCTTTGCGGTCCCACCAGCGGTGCGGCCGTATCCTGTTCCAGGCTGATCAGGCTGCCGCCGCCGGCGCCGATGGAGGCCACGTCGATCTTGGGCACCGAGTAGTGGAACCGGTCTATCAGGGGTTCCCGGGCATACTCGATCTCCCCGTCCTGGATAATGCCGACCTTGAACGTGGTGCCCCCCATGTCCGCGGCAATGATGTTCCCGTCGCCCATGCCGTCGCCAAGAAATTTGCTGCCGATGACCCCGGCAACCGGGCCGCATTCCAGCATGTGTACCGCCCGTCCCGCGGCATGTTCCGCCGGCAGCAGGCCGCCGTAACCCTGCATTACCAGTACCGGCCCCCGGTAGTTATGTTGAGTCAGCAGGTTTTGCAGGTTGTTGAGGTAACGGCTGACCACCTGTCCCGCGTACGCGTTGATCACGGTGGTCGAAGTGCGCTCGTATTCACCCGGCACCGGCGCGATCTCGCTGGAAATCGATACATGGGTCGCCGGGCTGTGCGCATTGATGATAGCGCGGATGCGTTGTTCGTGGGCGGGGTTGGCAAACGACCACAGCAACGCCACCGCAACGGACTCGACCTGCTGCTCGTCTATCAGGCAGCTGACGGCCTGCTCGACCTCTGCCTCGTCCAGTTCCCGCACAACCGCGCCCTTGTAATCCACCCGTTCCGTCACCCCGCGGATCAGGCCGAACGGGACCAGCGGCGCGGGCCGGTCCGTGGCGACCGGGTGTTTCAGCCCCTCTTCCGACAGGCCCGACCAGCGCCCGTAGGCGCCCCGGGTGACCAGCAGCGTGTCTTCAAACCCCGCGGTGGTGATCAGGCCGGTGCGTGCGCCCTTGCGCTCCAGCAAGGTGTTGTCGACCACGGTGGAACCGTGGACGAACAGTGATGTCTGCCGGAATATGTCTTCCAGGCTCACCTGCATGGCATCGGCCGCGGACCTGATGGAAGCAATAACGCCGTCGGCGAAATCCGGCGGCGTGGACAAGGCCTTGCCGATAAATACGGAACGCCCGTCCTCGACGATCACCGTGTCGGTACAGGTGCCGCCTACGTCAGTTGCAACTACGAATGACATTTATGAGTTGATTTAATCCATCCCAATGGAAAAAATCTGCTCCAGGTCGTGCTGCGAATAGGTCTTGAACGCGATCATGGTCTCGGTATTCTCGATGCCTTCAATGTTTACCATGCGGTTGGTCACCATGTCCGCAATGGCTTCGTTGGTTTCGACCCGCAGGATGCCGACGATGTCGTAACTGCCCCCCACTGAGTAAACCTCGGAAAATTCCGGCACGTCCGCCAGGGCTTCGGCGACCTCGTTGATCCGGCCGTGTTGGGTATTGATGAGCACGATTGCTGTAACCATTTAAATCACCTCAAGGTTCTTGGTGGGATAACGCCCGCAGTTTATGCCGCTGGATCTTCCCGGTCTGGGTTTTCGGCATCCCAGGTATGAATTCTATCGCACGCGGGTATTTATAGGGAGCGATGGTTTGCTTGGCGAAGTCCTGCAATTCCGTAACCAGTTCCGCCGATGCGTGAAAACCCGCGGCGAGCACGATATAGGCCTTGATAAGCATGCCCCGTTTTTCGTCGGGCACGCCGACAACCCCGCATTCGCCGACCGCAGGGTGGGGCAGCAGCGCCGCCTCCACTTCCGCCCCGGAAATGTTGTAACCCGAGGAGATGATCATGTCGTCCGTGCGCCCCTGGTACCAGACATAACCGTCTTCATCCATGGTACAGACGTCGCCGGTCAGGTTCCAGCCGTTCACCACGTAATTCTTCTGCCGTTCATCGGCCAGGTACTTGCAGCCGGTGGGACCTCTCAGCGCCAGCCGGCCCAGCGTGTCCGCAGGCGCGGGCTGGTCATCATCGTCCAGGATGCAGGCCCGGTAGCCTTTTACCGCCTTGCCGACCGCGCCGGGACGGATGTCGTCGCCGGTGGCGGAAATGAAAATATGGATCATTTCGGTCGCGCCGAAGATATCGATCATCCTGATGCCGGTTGCCGCAAGCCATTCCCGGTAAGTGGGCAGGGGGAGTTTCTCGCCGGCGCTGGTGGTTTTTCTGAGGCTGCCCAGGTCGAACTCGTCCAGGCGGTTCAGCAGCATGCGGTAGGCAGTGGGCGCGGTCGAACAGATGGTGGCGCCGAACCTGCCGATCGCTTTGCCCAGTTCCAGCGGCGGCGCGGCTTCCAGCAGCACCACGCTGGCGCCGAAGTACAGCGGCAGGCCGACCAGCATGCCCAGGCCGAAGGTAAACGCGACCGGCGGGCTGCCGATGAAGATGTCGTCCGGCGCCGGCTGGACCGTATACGTGCCGGCGCAGACGCACATGGCCATGACCTCCCGGTGAAAATGCACGGTGCCCTTGGGTATCCCCGTCGTGCCGCTGGTGAAGGCGACCAGGGCCGGGTCGTCGCTTGCCGTTGCAACGGCGTTGAAAGTGGTTTCCTTGCCGGCCATCAGCCGTTCCAGTTCCGCCCCGGCGCCTTGTTCTCCGGAGCCGTTGAACTGCAGGGTCCGTTGCACGAATGCCGTGCTGTCGACGGCGGCGGAGAGTTCGTCCATGAGGCGTTCATCGCACAATGCGAACTGAATCTCCGCCTTGTTGATGATCGGCTCCAGTTCCAGCCTGCGCAGCAGGGGCATGGTGGCCACGGCAATGCCGCCGGCCTTGATCACGCCGAACCAGCAGGCGACCAGCATGGGATTGTTCGGAGACCGGATCAGGACACGGTTGCCCGGCACCAGGTCAAGGTCGTCGACCAGTACGTGGGCAATCCGGTTGGATTTCTCAAACAGGTCCCGGTAAGTCCAGACCTCGTTGGGGGTCAGGATGGCGTTGCTGTCACCGTGTCCTTGCGCAATTTTTTTGTCGAGCAGTTCCACCGCGCAATTGAGTTGCGCCGGAAACTGCAGTTCTTCGGTGGTGAACAGGAACTCCGGTAATTGTTCCGGCGGGGGCAGGTTATCCCGCACAAACGTATCCACGTGGCTGGTAAGCTGGTTATTCACATTTTTCTCAAGCGGACACTTGCATAATTCCCCGATACATATTATTAACCTGTAATGATTAACTCGTAAAGTAATTACTGCAGACGTGTGTCTGCGCAATGGAGGAACCGGCCAGTGAATTTTAAATTACCCGACAGCAGTGAACTGAAACGGCTGGCTGCTGAACTTAACCTGACACTGGATGATACCAGGGCGGCTACGCTGCTCGAGTACATGCAGCCGATTGCCGAAGGTTATGAATTTATCGACAGTATTGAGGACGAGTTGCCTGTCTCGCGCTGGACGGGGCGGGATTATTACTACCCGGAGGCAGGGGAAAACCCGTACGGCGCCTGGCTGGTGAAATGCCAAATCAAGGGCGCTGCCTCGGGCCCCTTGGCGGGCAAAAAGGTCGCGGTCAAGGACAATATCTTTGTCGCGGGACTGCCGCTCACGAACGGTTCGGACATCCTGAGCGGTTTCGTTGCCGATTTCGATGCGACGGTCGTGGACCGGTTGCTCAATGCCGGCGCAGAGATCGTCGGGAAGACCGTGTGTGAATACCTGTGCCTGTCCGGCGGCAGCGCTACCTCGACCGGCGGCATTGTGCAAAACCCCCGCAAACCGGGGTACTCCACCGGCGGTTCATCCTCGGGCAGCGCCGCGCTGGTCGCAGCCGGCGAAGTGGACCTGGCCCTGGGCACGGACCAGGGCGGTTCGGTACGCATACCGGCATGCTGGACGGGCGTGGTAGGGATGAAAGCGACCCGGGGCGTGGTTCCGTTCAGCGGCGGCATACCCATAGAGGCGTCCATTGAGTACATCGGCCCCCTGACCAATACAGTGGCCGACAATGCCCTGTTTCTGGAGGTCATGGCCGATGACGGAACAGGGGCCGGACCGGACTATTCCAGTACCCTGGAACAGCCGCCGGCAGATCTCAGGATTGCGGTTGTAAAAGAAGGTTTTGGCTGGCCGTCTTCAGCAGCAGCAGTGGATCAATGTGTTAAATCCGCCGCCGCACACTTTGCATCCCTTGGGGCAACGGTGGAGGAAGTATCCATTCCCGGGCACCTGACCGGCCCGGCTGTCTGGGGTGCTGTCGTGACCGATGGATTATGGCAAACCACGAAGCTGAACGGGGTCGGCTTTAACCATGAGGATATTTATTCGCCCGCGTTCTACCAGGTAATGCGGAACTGGACGGCCCGCATGGTCGATGCGCCGATCAATGCGCAACTGATCCTGCTGCTGGGCCGCTACCTGGAGAAGTATGACGGCCATTACTACGCCAGGGCAAAGAACCTGGTGCGGACACTGCGGGCAAGCTACGACAAGCCGTTACGGGACTATGACCTGTTGCTGATGCCCACCCTGGTCGACACGGCCGCAGAGAACCCCGATTCGCTGGAGCATGCGAGCGATGACCGCATCATGCAAACGGCATTTGGCAACACGCTGAATACCTGCCAGTTCAACGCCACGGGGCATCCTGCCATCTCCATCCCCTGCGGGCAGGTCGACGGCCTGCCCGTGGGCCTGATGCTGGTGGGACGGCACCACGCAGAACAGACCGTCTACCGGGCCGCCCATGCCTTCGAACAGTCTACAGACTGGCAAAACCTGGAGTTTTAACCCGGGTTAATCGTCCACCACCGGGTTGATATTGGTACGGCGCCGGAACCCGCCCGCACCGGGGAGGCGTCTCAGTCCCCGTTCTTCTCCGTCGCCGGATTATAGGTAGCGGTAATCCGCCCGGCTTCATCGTAGAGGCCGGTCATCATGCTGATCATTTTATTGACCTCGTCGAGTTTTTCATCCACCCGGTCGATGTTCTTCGATTGAGCCATCAGGATGCGCCTGCGCAGGTCGGCGTAATTCTCGGTCAGTTTCCTGCCCCTGGCCGTCACCCGGTAGGCTGCGGTCTTGCGGCTGCGGTCTTTTATCCGTTCGCAAAAACCGGCCTTCACCAGTTTTCTCAGGCAATACTGGATATTGGGGATATCGTCCCGGTTCAGTTGCCGGGCGATGTCCGTGGCGCTCTTGGGCCGGTCATGCATGCGGATGATATGGATAATGACCGCCTCGGTATAACTCAGCTCACCCATGCCGGTCACCCCGGCAAGCTGCATCACCCATCTTTCAAAGGCTTGATGAAAACGCATTATGCTCCACTCGAATTCCGTGGAGATGGCCTCATGGGACGAACTGGCCAGGTGCCAGGCCCGGTACTTGGACGCTTCGAAGTTTTCCTGTTTTTTATTCACTGGAGAGTTTCTCTCATCGATAATATTTGGGGTCAGAGCAAATACTCTGACCCCAAATATTAACGGGTTGGGAACAGGTTGTCGTCCTGGATGGTTTCCGGAGACGGGAACGCCCGTTTCGAGTGGGTCAGCCCCATGTCCAGTAACGCTTCACACAGTTTATAGGCGACCACGCCCGGGTTGAGCACGGGAACAGGCAGGTTGTCGCGCAGGAAGCGGTGCGACTGGTGCATGGTGGTGGAACCCAGGATGATGACGTCGGCGCCGTCTTCTTCAATGGCGTTAAGTCCCTGCTCCTTCAGTTTGTTGAAAACCACCTCTTCCTTTCCCGTCAGCAGTTCCTGGAGGTCCGGCCGGGTATCGATATGGCGGATGGAGGCCAGCTTGTGCTCCAGGCCGTATTCCTTCAGCGTCTTGCGGTATAAGGCCTGCCACGGCTGCCACATGGTGAGGATGGAAAACCGGTGCCCGAGGGTGGCGGCGATATGGAATGACGCCTGTCCCGGGCCGATGACCGGGATATTCAAACGGGAGCGCAGGGCATACAGCCCGGAATCGCTGACCGTATTGATACACACCGCGGCGCAGCCCTCTTCCTCCGCCTTCAGACCGGCTTCGATCACAATGGAGTCCATGATGTACGTGTCGTAATAACTGTCTGCCAGGGACATGAGTCTTTTTGAACCGACGAACTCCACGTCGAATTCCGGCCGGATGTATTCCGCCGGTATCTGGGTTTCAATCAACTCCCTGGTATGTTCGTTGAGCGGCACCGGGAAGATGACCTTGATTTTTTTACCCATGCGCTAACTCCTTCTGATAAATAATGCCGCCTGTCATGAGTCATAAAGCGTACTCATGGACGGGCGATGATACGTTCAGGACGTGCATCCGGCCATGTGCCGTACCACTCCATTATATCGCCCGGGGGCTGTCTGGAAGTCCATGTCTCCAGGAATTCCGTTAAAGCAGCGCCGCGTTGCAGACGCGCCTGCCGCTCGTCGGCACGCATGCGCCGGGTAGCTTCAAAATCGACCGTCTCATCTGCCGGTTCCCAGGCAACCCGGTACACGGTTTCCGCCGCGGACGCACTGATAAATCCTCTGCGCACGTCCTCGCCGACAAGCTGCGGGTCGCGTTCCAGCGGATCGCCA
Organism: Gammaproteobacteria bacterium; assembly: GCA_965208655.1. Lineage (GTDB taxonomy): Bacteria > Pseudomonadota > Gammaproteobacteria > Eutrophobiales > Eutrophobiaceae > JAAXHV01. The sequence goes on along the minus strand of CBDBPJ010000004.1, from coordinate 268,026 downwards.
TAACCGGCGCCGCCGGCAGAGAAGGCCAGGGTAATGACGTCACCCTGGTCAAACTCACGCACCTTGCGGCCCATAAACTCGGTTTCCCAGTCCCCGAGCGACTCGGCTTTTTCGAGAAAGGTGGTGAACCGGGCCGGTAACTTGAGGCTGCCCGACTTCAGGCGTCTGAGCAGGTCCGCCTTGCGTATCTGTATCCCGGGAACGGTACAGGGATTATAACCCCCGAAAAGCGGCTGGGGGGTCTGCAGTTTACTGTTGTCGGCGTGGCAGGCCAGGTACATTTTCGGTGTGTTGGCGATCCATAGCTGTACGGTGCCGACGCCGCCGCGGTATTTGCCATGGCCGCCGGAGTCAATCCAGTGCTCGGAAAAGGGAATGACGATGGGTATTTCATTTTCCATCATCTCCACGTCGGGCGCGCGGCCGAATACACACCAGGGGAAACCGAAAGAGGACATGCCGTCCGCATCCGGCCGGGCGCCCTGGCCTTCCGTATTCAATGAATAGGCCAGCAGGTCCGCAAACGGTAAACCCCACTGGGATTGTCCGGCGACAATAACGCCGTTGCCGCAGTTTGAATTCGATGCCCCGGCCTGGCGCCATTCGTCCGTTACGAAGCGCGCTTTTGCAAAACAGTTATGCAAGGCGCTCATGACCCCGGTACAGGCCATCACCGCGTTACTCGTTGCGGCGCGCTTGTCGGGATTCAGGCAACTGTTTTCCGGGAAAATGTAATTGAACGGCGCCAGGGTCGCATTGCTGATCGGCAGATCATGAAACACGTACTCGTAGATATAGTTCGTACAATGGGCCACAACGGCCTGTGCATGGGCATTGAACGACGACGGGTTTTCCGGTGAGGTCCCGGTCAGGTCTATCTCGATCTCCGTTCCCTTTTTCGTCATCTTCATGAAGCATGAACGGATGAGTCCCGGCGTGTAACCGACACCGTCGGAAAAATTGACGCAGCGATAGATGCCATCGGGAAATTTGCTGATGCGCGTGCGTGCGCCTTGTTCCGCCACGTCCAGCATGCGCCTGAATAAACCGGTGACATGCTTTTTCCCGGATTTTTCACACATCTCAACAACCCGTCTTCGCACCCTGTCGGCCGTGGTGCAACGCGCTTTTAAATCCACGGTGACCATTTGCGGTGCGCGCATGCCGAAGGCGACGAACATTTCTTCGATATCGGCATGCAGCCTGAACTTGCTGCCGATCTTTATCGGCGGCAGGTTCATGCCTTCTTCGAAGCGGCTTGTCGCCGAGACCGGCATGCCGCCCGGTTCGATGGCGCCGGTCTCGGTCGTGTGGTTAAGCGCGGCCGCCCATGCGACCAGTTCCCCGTCGTAAAATACCGGCATCGCCACCATCATGTCCGGGTTGTGAATGCCCCCGTAGACGGCATCGTTTGCGAACCACAGGTCACCGTCTTCGATACCGGGGTTGTCCTGGTAGTACTTGACGATGTATTTGAGAATCATGGTCGGCAATACAACGTGCAGGTACGTGCCGCAGGACGCATTCACCAGGTCGCCCGCCGCGGTAAACACGCCGATGACCGAGTCGCCCGCAATACCCATGGAAGAGCGGCAGGAACGCACAAACACATCCATGCCCTCATCGAGTATATCCGCCGTGCGTTGCGTTCCCATGGCAAGTTTTCCAGGCGTGACGGCATCGGCGCATTGCCGTTCATAAGCTGTCGCGGGCGAGGGTTTCAGGGCCTTAAGTTTCTCTGTCAATGTGGGTATAGGCATCGTTGCCTCCGTTAATCAGAAACAGCCTCGTTCAATTGTTTTTCCAACAGGGCGCAAACCCTGTCGCCGGTCCCGATGACGCCCAGGCCGTGGCTTTCCAGGGCATAAACATGTCCCGGTCCCACCACTACAGTCGTGTAGTCCGCCTGGATGACGGCCGGCCCCTGCAGCAGGCTACCCGGCTTGAGGGCGTCCATTGCATAGACCGGCGTAGGGGAATATCTGGCCTCCGTATCCCAATATACATCACGTTCCCCCGTTTGCGTAGCGCCCGCGCCGGCATTATCCAGCCGGTAGCGCGGCAGCGGCGGTTTAGCGGTCTCCACCAGCGCCCGTATCACGAAGTTCTCCAACAGCACGCCACCGGGTTTATTCACCACCAGCGGGCTGAAACTTTCCGCAAACTCTTTTTCGAAGGCATTGTAGATTGTCTGCATGTCCGCCTCGGAATGTACTGCCTGCAATGGCGATTGAACCCGCTTCTCGTGTACCTGTCCCCCGTAGAGCAGGTCGAGTTCGAGTACATAGTGCGCGGCATCCGGATCAAAACCCTCGCCGCTCAAATCCTGTTGCGCGCGCTCGATGAGCGCTTCGACCGTGTCGTTGAAATGGCTGTAATCGGTACTGAACCGACCGGTTACCGGTTCCATGAACAACATGCGGTTGGTTTGCTCATAAACATGGATCAGGTCCAGCAGCGACTGGGCATAAGCGCAAAATACGGGGGACTGGTTAAAAATCAAGCCGAGCGTGATGTCTTCAAGATACCCGGATACGTGTGCCGGGCCCGCGCCGCCGAACGAAAACAGCACAAACTCTTCCGGGTCATGGCCGCGCATATGAATCTCCCGCCTGATCGCGGAGGCCATGTTATCGTCAATCACTGCGCGGATAAGCAGCGCGGCCTCCGGGATGTCAATACCGAGAGGATCGGCAATATGCCGCTTTATCGCTTTCTCACTTTTACGCCTGTCGAGCCGCATCCTGCCGCCGAAATAACTGTCGGCAGCGAGATAATTGAGTACCAGGTCCGCATCAGTGACAGTCGGTTGAGTGCCTCCGAGGTCATAACATGCAGGTCCCGGGAAAGAACCGGCGCTGTGAGGTCCCACCTCGACGCGGTTGCCGAGTTCCCGTTTAATCGAGGCGATCGAACCGCCCCCGGCGCCAATCGAGAGGCTCTGTATCATCGTCAGGTTGACCATCCAGCGATCCAGGATCGGGCGAAAATCATAATTACGCGCGCCGGCCCCGACAATGACGCCCAGGTCGAAACTGGTGCCGCCCATATCGGTTGCGACGACATTTTCGAAGCCGAGTTGCCCGGCCAGGTACTGGGAGCCGATAATGCCTGCGACCGGACCGGCGTTGAACGTCCGGCTTGCGCTGGTTTTGAACAGGTCGGCGCTGCCGCCGGAATTGTGCACCAGCAGAAATGCGCCGTGGTAGCCGTATTTACGCAGGCGGTCCCAGGTTGCGGACAACTCGGCCTGTAATGACTGCTGCAGGTAACCATCCAGGATAGCGGTCATCGTGCGTTCGTATTCCCCCACCTTCCCCACAACCTGGTGCGCAAGCACGATAGGAAGGAAGCCGATGTGGAATTCCTTGTATTCCTCGCGGATGATGTCCCTGATGCGGTTCTCGTGTGCCGGGTTCTTGAATGACCAGAGCAGGGATACGACTATTCCCCGCGCGCCGTGATCGACCAGGCGCCTGAGCTGATCCCGGACCTGGTCTTCGTCCAACGGGATTACCACGTCCCCGTTGAAATCCACGCGTTCGCGCACTCCCAGCATCATATCGGGATCTATCAACGGCACAGGCTTGTGCTGGACGGCAACATTGCGGCGTTCCGCAACCAGGGTGCCGTCGATCCACTGGGCGCCGCGGCCGATGAGGGGCGCATCTTCATGACCTTCGGTCATTAACAGCCCGAGGCGCGGTCCTGCGCGTTGAATCAGGCTGTTCATGGCTATCGTCGTCGAATAGCGGATGATATCTATCTCTGCAAGCAACTCGCCGGCGCCGACACCGAGTTCCTGCGCGGTTTCGTTGACCGCCTCCATGAAACACTCGGACAGGTCATGGGGCGTTGTCGGCGCCTTGGCAATGACCTGGCGGCCGTTATGGTTCAGTACCAGGTCGGTGAACGTGCCGCCGACGTCAACGTCTATCGAATTCATGCCTGCTCATCCTGTTCGCCGGGGTAGGTAATGCGTCCGTCAACAATGACAAGTTCGCCGTTATCGATGCGTTGTTTGAGATGCGGGATATCAATCTCGATGTCGTGGGTGACGGGATGCCCGGGCGGAAGGTATTCCGTCTCGATCTGCACGGCGCATGACGGGCAATAAAATTCGATGATCCGGACCCACTCCGGATCGGGCGCGAACGTGTATTCACCCGTGATCTTCGGGTCGTGGATCTCTGTCGGATCGCGTTCGTGGACCTTGCAGCCGTTCTTGTAGTTGTCGCTTGCAGGACCGAGATCATGACCGCAACGGTTACAAATCCAGCGTTCCCTGTCCAAATCGAGGTCCAGCGCTTCAGTGATGCGAAGATTTTCGTAAGTCATGGTCAACCTGTCAGTCACGTTCCAGCCGGCAGTTGCCGAAACTGTCGACCGTGCCGTACCAGTGCGGCGGGATAATGCACGAGGTTGTCCCGCCGGATATGAGCGCCGGGCCCGGGATGGTCTGCCCCGGACCCAGTGCAGCAGGATCATGAAGCGTCCCGGGCAGCGTTTGCGGACGCCCTTCCGGGTCCGTTGAAAAGACGAAGTTCAGTTCGCCGGCGGCTGGCGTTGAGGCAGGTTCCGCAGTCCCGATGGCGTTAAGCTCCATGGGCGGCAGCGGCAGTGTCACGCGTAATTCCAGGATCCGGTGATCGCGCGCAGCGCGGTTATCAATGCCGCCGGCAAGGGCTTCGGAGACAGCAGTGATATCCGCGTCATTACACACCGTCCACGACAGCCCCGCCGCTTCCGGTTCTACGCCGGGACTGTGAATCCCAAAATGATACGCCGCCTGTTCGTGATCGAAACCTTCGCCGTGAAGTTCGCGCCGCGCCGAAGCCAGCATTGCCTCGATACCCTCACGTCCTGACAGACGTGATACACTGCGATGGTAGACATGCCTCACATCGCAGGTCGCGGTACCGAAGGCGCCGAACACAGGCCCGAAGCGCAACGGTACGTACACCCGCTTTATCCCCAGTTTATCTGCCACGAACGGCCCAAGCAGCGGACCGTTGCCCCCGTACACGGCCAGCGTGGTTTCCGGCGCGGGCATCCCGGCGCCGGCCGCCGTCGCCTCGAGCAACTCGCCTATCCTCGCCGCGGCGAGGTCGCGGGCCGCGAGCGCCGCTTCGGCAACAGAAATTGATGCAGGTCCGGCAATTTCCTGTTCAAGCGCCGTTTGCGCTGCCGGGACGTCAAGCGTGCGCCTGCCGTCCAGAAAATCGGGCGGGTTCAGGTAACCGAGCGTCAGCAGTGCATCGGTCAGTGTCGGGTTAGAGCCGCCAAGACCATAGCAGGCCGGACCGGGCGACGCACCGGCGCTCTCGGGCCCCACGTCGATAGCGCCGGCGCGGTTGCGCGTGACGTGACTGCCGCCGCCGACGGCAATCGAGCGCAGCAACTGCATCGGCATCCTGATGCCAATGCCGAACAGGTCGCCGGCCGTCTGCCGAACGGGCCGGCCATCACGCACCGCACTGGCCTTGGTCGTCGTGCCGCCGATATCCAGGCACAACAGGTTATCGATCCCGGCTCTTGTTCCCATGAAGGCGGCGCCGAAGGTGCCGAAGACGGGTCCCGATTCGATCGTGTCAATCGCCTTGGTCTTGCCGATGCGCGCCACGCCGCCGTTGGTATGTCCGACCAGGAAAGGACGCGACCAGCTGAAATCTTCCCGCAACCGATCCTCAGCCCTGAACAGCGACTTCGCCAGCGCCGGATGCGTGTAGGCATTAATCAATGCATAGTGTGTACGGGTCATGTCATCGGGCCATTCGAGCATCTCCGTTCCCAGCAACACCGGTACGCTGCCGAGAAAGTGCCCCGGATACTGCTGGTTGATGATGCGCTTGATGCCTTGCTCAACGCCACGATCCCGGAACGCGCCGTCCAGGCTGATGCAGATCCGGCGCACGCCTTGTTCAAGCAGGCGGCGCACCTTGTCCATGATCGCGGCCGGATCAAGGGGCGCAGCGTCAAGCGCAATGATTTGATCCGGGTCGATAATCGTGCCGATCGCCGGAGAGGGTTCCGGCCCGTAAAGACCGGATTCATGACCGGCTGAAACCATGAGCCCGAGAGGCGGTCCCTTGCGTTCGGCAAGCGCGTTCGAGGTGACGGTTGATGACCAGCGGATGAACGCGACGTCCCGCAGGAACCCGGCGGTACTGGCCGCGCGTGTCAATTCCGCGGCGCGTTCGATGATTTGCACGAGTGACAGGGTAAGATCGTGCGGGGTCGATTCGACCTTGATCTGGTATGCATCGCCGGCGCCGGTGAGTACGGCATCGGTCATTGTCCCGCCGGCGTCCACGTTGAGAGAATATTTCAAGTTTTTCATAACACGGTTGGTTACTCAGCGCCTTTCCCGGCCGGTGGTATATTCTCAGCCCACTTATCCACTGTTCGCCGGGGATGCGCAAAACGGGTCCATAATGGCGATGCGCCTGAAATGATATTATCATACGCCGATATGTCCGGCCTCATCCTGGAGATTAACTGATCAAAATGCAAACCCACATCCCCTACGGCGGCTACTGGACCACCTCTTGACAGTTAAATAACCCGGATTAGGTCACCCCCGGACTGCGGGCAGGAGTCATGATTGTCACGGTGGCTGTACCACCGGCACCGGTGACGTATTTCAGTTCAGGATTACACACGTGTTCGCTTCCGTTCCAGCCTAGATTTGCTTCCGCTGGGGCCGAGACCGGATAGTTAAATTTCCTCATACTACCTCAAGAAAATCAGGCATTAGTTTTATTGGTGCAGGGATGCCGATCGATGATGTTCAGAGGATAGACTTATGAAACTCCATATTGGTTCACTGCTTTCTTGTACCATAGCCACCGTTCTGCTTTTCCCGACAACAGGTCACTCCCAGATAGAGGAAATCGTTGTCACCGCACAAAAACGGGAGGAGAACCTGCAAGATACGCCCATTGCCATCACCGCGTTTACCGAGGAGAGCCTGGAAGCGCACATGATCAATGACATCTCAAAGTTGGCTGATTTCACGCCAAACGTCATTTTCGATACCACAACGCCAATCGGCGGTTTATCCAACGGCGCCGCGGTGTTTATCCGAGGTATCGGACAATGGGATTTTGCCATGACCACGGACCCGGGCGTCGGTACTTATATTGACGGCGTTTATTCTTCCCGCGCAGCCGGCGGCGTCTTGGATGTGGTAGAGATCGAGCGCATAGAAATACTGCGCGGCTCCCAGGGAACCTTGTTTGGCCGAAACACCATCGGCGGGGCCATTAATATTACTACCAAACGCCCCGCTGAGACCTTCGGTGGCATGGTCGAAGCCACGTTCGGCGAATTTGAGCGAACGGACTTCAAAGGTTCGCTTGATGTTCCGATAACGGACAAATTCCGTACAAAATTCGCGTTTTCCAGCAAGAACAGGAACGGGTTTGTGGACCGTATCCTGGTGGGCGACAAACTGGGTGACGAAGACCGGCAGTCAGTCAGGGGTTCATTCCAGTTGCAACCCTCTGATGAGATCGAGTTGTATGCAACAGTGGATTATACCAGTATCGACGAGCAGAGCGCCGGTTCGGTACTGGCCGGGATCACCGAATTCCCGGGTTTGCCACCTCTGCTCGTGCCCAGCAGCACCTGGGCCTATAACCAGCTGTTCGTGCCGGCCAATCCGGGTGCAGTGCCCTATACTGCCGAAAATTTTATACTTGATGACATTGACAGCACCAAGGCCACAGGAGTGACCGGTACCGACCTGGAAATATTCGGTGCTACCCTGACCTTTACCTGGTCGCTCCCCTGGTTTGAATTCAAGTCGATCAGTGCCTACCGGGAAACCGAGGGTGAATTTGCCCGTGACCCGGATAATTCCTCTGTCCAGATCACCGAAACCATCAACCCCATTTACGACCATGAACAATTCAGCCAGGAATTGCAGCTTACCGGCGCGCTGTTCAATGAGCGTCTGCAATACGTGCTGGGCGCCTATTACTTTGAGGAAGACGGAACCGATGGCGCGTTAGTGCCTATATACGGGGCCATCCCCACCCCCGGGGGGCTGATTGGGTTACCGTTATTTATTAACAATCTTTACACGGTGGACAACAACAGCAAGGCGGTATTCGGTCAAGGCACTTTTGATCTCACCGAGCAGCTTGCCGTCACCTTCGGACTGCGCTATACGGAAGATGAAAAGGAATTTGCTTACCGCCAATATATATCACCGGATCCTGAAGGAATATTTGCCGTAGTGAAAATTCTTGGCACGCCTGTGCCTCTTCCGGGACCGGCTGCCGACATTATTTTATGGGAAGATGATTCAGACGAGTTCAGTGAAATGAATTTCCGCGCCGGAATCGAATACCAGTTCAATGACGACACCCTGTTTTATTTTACCTATGCCGACGGCTACAAGAGCGGCGGGTTCAATTTCCGCTACGTGGTATCCCGTCGGTATCCGCTGGCATTTGACCCGGAAACCCTGGAGTCTTTTGAGGCCGGGGTGAAATGGCAGGGGCTGGATGATCGTCTGCGCATCAATGCAGCAGGCTTCGTCAGTGAGTACAGCGACATACAAATCCAGTTGTTCGAGACCGGCGGTGGTCCCTTGACCCAGAATGCCGGGGTCGCTGATATTATCGGCGTCGAAGTAGAGGTGACAGCAGTCCCGCATGAGCGCCTGCTGCTGAATGCCGGCTTCGGTTACATCGATGCGGAATATGATGAACTCAACATCCCCACCACGAACGTGGCGCAGGGGATCAGTCTGGAACACAAACTGGCCAACACCCCGGAGACCACAGTGAATGTCTCGGCGGAGTATGACCATCCGCTGCCCTGGGGTTCCCTGGTTGTCCGGGGCAATTATCGTTACACCGATGACCTGCATAACGATGCCCAAAACTCACCATTCCTTTACCAGGAAGGGTATCACACGGTGAATGCTTCGGTGACATTCAGCGCCGGCGACTGGGAGCTAAGCGTATTCGGCACCAACCTGACTGACGAACGGTTTATCTATAGCGGCGATTCCAACTTCGGTTTAGGGTTCCACGAAGCCAACTACAATCGGCCCCGGGAGTTCGGGGGCCTAATCAGATATAGGTTTTAAGGTTGGTATAGAAAATGTTGAATCAATACAAAGTAGCTGTTGTTCAGGCGGCGCCGGTATTTCTGGACCAGGATGCGACGCTTGAGAAAGGGATTGCCCTGATTGAGGAAGCGGCGGGGAATGGCGCCAGACTGATTGGCTTCCCGGAAACCTGGATACCGGGTTATCCCTGGTGGATCTGGCTGGATTGCCCAATAGATGGTTTACGATTTGTGCAGCAATACCACGAAAACAGCCTGCGGAAAGACAGTCCGCAGTTACAAAAGCTGTGTGACGCTGCCATGGAAAATAACATCTTCATTGTCATGGGCGCCAGTGAGCGCGCTGGTGGTTCGCTCTATATTGCACAGTTTTTCATCGACGCGGATGGAACCCTGTTGGACGTCCGGCGCAAACTGAAACCGACCCATGTGGAACGCACGGTGTTTGGTGACGGTCACGGCAACAACCTGCGAGTCTTTGATACGGAGCTCGGACGTGTCGGCGGCTTATGCTGCTGGGAGCATTTACAGCCCCTCACCAAATTCGCGATGTATGCCCAGGATGAGCAGATTCACATCGGCGCCTGGCCCACCTTCAGCCTGTACCGGGACAAGGCCTACAGCCTCAGTCCGGAAATGAACATGGCGGTATGCTCGGTATATGCCATGGAAGGCCAGTGTTATTATCTCGCACCCAGTGGCGTAGTTTCCCAAGACATGGTTGAGTTATTGATCGGTACTTCTGCCAAACAGGAATTACTGCTGCCCGGCGGCGGGTCTGCCATGATCTTCGGCCCCGACGGGGCGCCGTTATGCAGCTACCTTGATGAAGGTGCGGAAGGTCTGCTCTACGCAGATGTAGATCTGGGTGCGATATCGATAGCGAAGTCTTTTGCCGACCCGGCCGGTCACTATTCCCGCCCCGACGTCACCCGGTTATTACTGAATACTGCTCCCGTTGCACCGGTGGAGTATCTGAATGCACCGCCTGTCAGAGAAGACGACACGGAAGCTTCAGACAGTAACGCAAATGCCGGCGTAACATCCGGGTTGACTATCGTGAAGTAGTGAGGAATCGTCATTGTGGGAGTCTGATTCCGTATGAAAAACCAGAAAAAAACGAGGGTAACATGAGCAGATTGTATGGTGACAACCACCGCACATTACAGGAACAGTTTGAAACACGGCGCATGGCCGATGTTATCGAGAAAGTTGCAATGGAGACGGAAGTGGTGGGTCCGCACAAGGATTTCATCGAAAGCCGCGACATGTTCTTCCTGAGCACAGTGGACCACAAGGGCAGGCCGACCGTGTCCTACAAAGGCGGCGACCCGGGTTTCGTCAAGGTGGTCGATGACACGACGGTCGTGTTTCCCAGCTACGACGGCAACGGCATGTTCCTGTCCATGGGGAATATCAAGGGCAACAGCAACATCGGCATGTTGTTCATCAGTTTTGAAGTCCCGCACCGGTTGCGGTTGCAGGGTGAGGCCACGCTTCACGACGACGACCCGGCCATGGACCTGTACAAGGAAGCGGACCTGATCGTCAGGGTCAAGGTGTCGGAGATCTTCGTCAACTGCCCGCGCTACGTGCACAAGTACCAGAAGGTCGACCCGTCCAAGTACGTGCCCCGCACCGAATGCGCTACACCCCTGGCCGGCTGGAAGCATATCGATATGATCCAGGAAGTGTTACCGCCCAGAGACCAGGGCCGGGCGGAAAAGGAGGGCGGCATTGTAACCATGGAAGAGTGGTACGGAAAAGTCGCGAAAGGCGATGGCTGAATAATATTAACGGGTGACTCGAAATGCCTCAAAACAACATGCCGAAAAACTGGGAGCCGCCGTATCCTGCCTGGTCGGCTGAATTTGCGCCGGATGTCCGGGTAGTCGTCGTCGGGTACTTTGCCGCACAATTCAAAAACAGCTCTATCGATGATTTCAGGAATTGGATACAGACTGCATTGTCAGCAGACAATGCGCCCTTATACCACCTGCATGCAAGCTACCTGGACGTGGAAGGTTATACGAATTATGTCTATATTTGTTATTGGACGAGTCAGGAGTCCTATAATAATTGGACGGCATCGCCACAGGTTGCTGAATGGTGGAATGATGATACACATTTTAACGGCGAGGCAGGTTACTGGCGGGAAGTGATTTTTGCGCCGATGGAACGGTTGGAAACCCTGTTTTCCTCGGAAGACGTTACGGGGATGGCGACGCTGGCTTCCAGGGTTACCGGACCGGTACAGGAACATGCTTATTGGGGCGCAATGCGCGATCGAATGCCTGCATCGGAATACAATGATTTCAGCAGCAAAACCGGCGCTAGACTGACTTACGTGCCGCGAGTGGAAAGCAAGGGCAAACACATACGGATAACCGCGCCGGAAAACATCTGCCTGATTCGATCGGCGCAGAACTGGACACAGTGTAAAGATGGCGAACTTGAGCTGTATCTAAACGATGTACATCCGGTGCTGATAGAAGGCATGAACTTCATACGGGACAACCCGCTGGATACCGGGTGTATCAGTTGCCGCTTGATGGATGAACTGACAGAAAGCGGGGAAAAACAGGCGAAGACCTTCGGGATGGCGTATTTCCTTACTATGGGGCACCTGGAGGCCTGGGTCAGGTCCCACCCTACGCATCTGGCTATATTCGGTAGTTTTCACAAGATGGTGAAACAACTGGATTTCCAATTGGATTTGAGACTCTGGCATGAGGTAATCGTGTTGCCGGAGGGGCCACACGTCTTTGAATACGTCAACTGCCATGAAAAAACGGGATTATTACCGTTCTTTTCACCTGTCGACGGAATGCCGGAACCGAATTGAAATTCCGTGTCCACCCATGAGTCAGTACCTGATAACTAAAGCGCCGATACACTCAACAGAGGACGTTACCGATAAAGAGCGGCTTGAATACTGGATAGACTGGATCTGTGATGAATTCGTGCACCTGGATTGCTCCATCGACAAGAACAGTGGTTTTAAGGGTAGACTCTGTGGCTGGGACCTGGATGACATACGAGTTTCAGAAGTCAGTGGTGACCCGCAGCACGTAACTCGTACAAAAAAACAGATCGCCAAAACGACTGAAAGGGAGTTCCTGTTAAGTTTGCAAATGGAATACAGCGGGGTTGTCAGCCAGGATGGCCGGGTTGCCCAATTGCATCCCGGGGATTTTGTTATATACGACAGCGCCCGGCCCTACTTCCTGCACTTTGACCAGCCGTTTCGTCATATTGTCTTGCAAATCCCGTACGAGTCCCTGGCTGAACAGTTCTTAAGGCCGGAAAATATCACAGCCCGCCGGGTTTCCGCGCAAACCGCGGTCGGCGCTCTGGCTTCGCAGTTCATCCAGTCCGTTGCCTGTCGAGTGGATGTCCTGTCACCTCAGGAACGCCACGTGATTAACCAGCACATCATTGAACTCATTGTGCTTGCCATGAGTTCGATGTCGTCATTACGGGAAGTAGACGGCCAGTCCATTGCCCGGACCGCCATGCTGGAGCGGATCAAGCAGTATATTGAGATCAATATTCGTCACCCGCAACTCAGCCCGGCACTGGTGGCCAGGCATCACCATATCAGTGAACGTTACCAGCGCATGTTATTTGCGTCGACAGGCACTACCATATCCAGGTTTATTCTGGATAAACGCCTGGAATTATGCCGGGAAGCCCTTGAGAATCCCGAATTGCGTAATTGCAGCATCTCACAGATCGCTTTCAACAACGGTTTCAATGACGCCACGAATTTCAGCCGCAGGTTCAAGGAACGTTACGATGCTACTCCGAAAGAATATCGGGAGAGTAAACTACAGAAACTATAAGAAGTAGCCGCGGCTCACTGCCGGGAAATCAGCTGGCTTGTCCTTTGCCATTTCCCATACCCGTTACATATTGTAACTCTGGTTGTCCTGATAAGGTAATAGGGTAAAATTCTATCCCATGATGCAGACCCACATCCCCTACGGCGGCTACTGGACCACCCCGTTTGCCAGGTGGCAGGGCAGTCTTGCCCACCTGCACAGCATGGAATACGCCGCCCACGTGACCCGGCAGGTCATGGCCGGCCGGGACCTCGACGGACGCCAGTTCGATTACGGCGTGCTGGGGATGACCGTCCCGCAAAAAAGCAGCTTTTACGGCCTGCCCTGGCTGACCGCCATGGCCGGGCTCGGTCATATCGGCGGCCCGACCGTCAGCCAGGCCTGCGCCACCAGCGCCCGGGCAATGGCGACCGCCACCGGGGAGATCCAGGCCGGACTGGCGCAATGTGCGCTGGTCATCAGCGCGGACCGCATCTCCAACGGCCCCCATATCTATTACCCGGACCCACTCGGCCCCGGCGGCACCGGCGTAACGGAAGACTGGGTCATGAGCAATTTCGCCCAGGACCCGTATGCGAAATGCGATATGACCCGCACCGCGGAGAACTGCGCAGACAAATGGAACGTGTCGACCGCCGAGCAGCACGAGGTCGTCCTGCGCCGTTATGAACAGTACCGGCAGGCCCTGGAGGCGAACGGGGACGGGTCGTTTCAGCAGAGATACATGCTGCTGCCCCTCGATGTGCCTGATAAAAAGTATCGAAAAACGCGCAATACCCTGACCGGGGATGAAGGCGTTACGGCAACCAGCATGGAGAAAATGGCCCGGCTGAAACCGGTGCACGAAGGCGGCACGATCACGTATGCCGGCCAGACCCACCCTGCCGACGGCAACGCCGGCATGATCATCACCAGCGCGGAAAAGGCCGGCGCGTTAAGCCGCGACCCGGCTGTTGAAATCAGCATCGTCGCCTACGGCCAGGCGCGGGAGGAACCGGCCTGGATGCCGGCCGCGCCCATCCCGGCCGCCCGCCGCGCCCTGGAGCAGGCGGGCATTTCCATCAGGGATGTCAAGGCAATCAAGTCCCACAACCCCTTCGCGGTCAACGACATCATCTTTGCCCGGGAGATGGGTATCGACGTCATGGGGATGAACAACTACGGCTGTTCCCTGATCTGGGGCCATCCCCAGGGCCCGACCGGGATGCGCGCGATAATCGAACTCATCGAGGAACTGGTGCTGGCAGGCGGCGGTTACGGCCTGTTTCACGGCTGCGCGGCCGGTGACAGCGCCATGGCGGTGGTGCTGCGCGTCGGCTGAGCATGGTCCGGAAAACCGCTGACCTGCCCAGGGTGTTTCCCACGGTCGTCCACGCACTGGTGGATGCGGCTGACCGGAGTCCGGAACATGAGGCCCTGGTAATGGGAGAAGAACGGCTCAATTACCGGGAATACCTGCGTTGCGTGGCCGGTTTCAGCAGCGAACTCAGGGGACTCGGCCTGGGCGGCTGCCGGGTTGCAATGCTGATGGGTAATTCCATTGACGTGTGTATCGCCATGTTCGCCGTCCACGCGGCAAAGGCAGAGGCCGTCCCGTTGAACCCGGTATATACGGTGCGCGAGTTGCTGCCCATGCTGGAAGACGCGGAGGTCTCCGCCATTGTTTACGACGAGGCCCTCGACGACACGGTGCGCACCCTGGCCGGCCGGTTTGGGATCAAACATCTCCTGTCCATAGGTGAAAACCGCGGCAGACGCCTGACCGGCTGGCGTGACCGTACGCATCTCAACACACTGGAAGACCACCCCGCAGGGGAAGATCCGGCTACCTTGCAGTTCACCGGCGGCACCACCGGCAGGGCGAAGGGCGCCCGTCTCAGCCATTATTCCACGTCCGTCAACCTGAGCCAGCGCGAGGCCATTTTGCCCACCCGGGATGACGTGGAGAGAATGCTGTGCATCATGCCGTTGTTTCACTGTTACGCGGTGTCCATGTGCCTGCATGCCATGGTTTACCGGCGCGGCACCCTGGTCATCCTGCCGCGTTACCATCCCCGGGAAGTTATTGACGCGCTGGTTCTGGAAAAGATCACGCTGTTTGCCGGCAGCCCCACCATTTTTACCGGGTTGCTGAATTATCCGGGCTTTGCCGAAACGGATTTTTCCAACCTGTATCTGTCTTCGTCCGGCTCGGCGCCCCTGGCAGGGAAAGTCCTGAAAGAGTGGGAGCGGATCACGGGAACGCCGATACTCGAAGGCTACGGCCAGACGGAAGCAGGCCCGGTGATATCGTTCAATCCCCTGGACGGGGTCAGGAAACCGACCTCGGTCGGCATCCCCCTGCCGGAGACGGAGATCCAGGTGGTTGACCTGCAGACTGGCGCCGAGGTACTGGAGGCAGGGCAAAAAGGAGAGATCCGCATTGCCGGCCCCCAGGTCATGCAGGGTTACCGCAACCGCCCGGAAGAGACGGCGCAGACGCTGCGTCACGGCTGGCTGTACACGGGCGACATAGGCGAACTGGACGGGGAAGGATACCTGTACATCCGCGGCAGGAAAAAAGAGATGCTGATCGTATCGGGCTACAACGTCTTCCCGCGCGAGGTCGAGGAAGTGCTACACCTCAACCCGGGAGTCAAGGAAGCCGCTGTGGTCGCGAGACAGGATGACTACCGAGGCGAACTGCCCGTCGCGTTCATCGTTGCCAGGGACCAGGACGGCAGGGGCGGGGAGGCGCTGAAGCACTACTGCGAGGAACGCCTGGCGAGTTACAAGATCCCGGCAGAATTCCGCTTCCTCGACAGCCTGCCCAAGACTACGGTAGGCAAGGTCGATAAGATACTGCTGACTGAAATGGCAAACCGGAATCCCTGAACCGTCGTTCCCCTGCTTGCGCAGGAACACAGTGGGAAAAAAATCGAGAAACGCAATGCAACAACACAACAACCCCATCCTGATCGAGCCAACCGGTGAACTGCCGCGCCGCATCGGCATCATCGGCGCCGGCACCATCGGCCCGGATATCGGTTATTACCTGAAAAGCGCCATCCCGGGACTGAACCTGGTGCTGATCGATATCAGCCGGGATGCCCTGGACCGGGCGCTGGAACGTCTCCACGCCTATGCGGACAAAGGCCTGGCCAGGGGCAAGCTGACGCCGGAACAGGCAGCAGGCGTCAGGCAAAACCTGGCTGCCTCCATTGATTACGACGACCTGGACGGCTGCGACTGGGTAATCGAGGCTGCCACGGAAAATATAGAACTGAAGAAACAGATCTTCTCCAGGGTGGAAGACATTACCGACCCGGACTGCATGATCACCTCGAATACAAGCTCCATTCCCGCACACTCGCTGTTCTCACACCTGCGCCACCCCGAGCGCACCACCGTCACCCATTTTTTTGCGCCGGCCTTCCGCAACCCGGTGGTCGAGGTGGTCGACTGGGAACAGGCCGCCCCGGCATTTATCCGGCGCCTGCGCCGGCTGTTCTACGTGACCGGCAAAGTCCCGATGGTTACCCGCGACGTAGTCTGCTTCATGCTCGATCGGATCTTCGACAACTGGTGCAACGAAGCCGGTTTCCTGCTCACCGGCGCCACCCCGGCACAAGTCGATCACACGGCCGGCGCTTACGTACACGCCGGCCCGTTCTTCGTATTGAACATGTCCAACGGCAACCCGATCATAATCGAGACCAACACCCTGCAAGCCGAACTGGAAGGCAGCCACTACCAGCCCGCCAAAATCTTCCAGCAAGCCATAGACCATCATAATTTGGGACACCCGCAAATTACAAAAATTGATAATTTGGGACACCCACAAATTGCAGAAATTGATAATTTGGGACACCCACAAATTGCAGACCGGGGATTATTATGGGACGAGTCGGGAAAGTGGTTAACAATCAAACCCGGAGAGAACGTGGACGTGCCAGAGGCTGTAACTGCGGAAATCCGGGACCGTCTGCTGGGGGTCCTGTTTTCGCAGACCGTGGATATCCTGGACCGCGACATCGGTACCGCGGCTGACCTGGAACTGGGCTGCCGGCTGGCCTTTGCCTTCAGGCAGGGCCCCCTGGAACTGATGCGGGAACTGGGGGAACAGGAGAGTGAACGTATCCTGGCGAAGTTTAGCCGCGCAAAACCCGGCATGCCCGGCCCGCAACGGCCTCTGCACGCGTACCAGGACTTTCACCGTTTTATCCTGGTCGATGAACTCGACGGCGTGAAAATCATCACCTTGCGCCGGCCCGAGGCCCTGAATGCCCTGCATGACGACATGACCGATGAAATCCTGGCCCTGCTGAAACAATACGAGGATGAGCCGCAAACCCGCGGTTTCATCATAACCGGTTACGGCATTGCGGCGTTTTCCGCCGGCGCCGATATCGGCAGGTTTCCTTCCATGCTGGGAGACAGGGACCAATGCATCGATTATGCCCGCGTCTGCTCCAGGTTGCTGGTTTACCTGGACAGTTGCAGGAAACCGGTCGTCGCGGCCTTGAACGGCATGGCCCTGGGCGGCGGCCTGGAACTGGCGATCCGTTGCCATGGGATCGTTGCCGTTGATAACGCGTGGTTGCAGTTTCCGGAAATAACCCTGGGAATTGCGCCGGGCATCGGCGGCATGGTGGTCCCCTACCGGCGCTGGCCTGCAGCCGCGGCTGCTTTTCATGGTATGCTGCTTGCGGCTGAAAAAATGTCCGCGGCGAAAGCGCACGGGCTGGGGATCGTGGACAAGCTTTCGGCAACCCATGACGCACTGCTGCACGATGCGATCAGGCTGGTCGGCGAACTTGCAGACAGGCGGCGCGGACCGGCTGATGCGCCCGTCAGTATTGCCGCGCCGCCCGCAGGGGAGGACGAACCGCATAGCTTTAACGGGCAGCGGCTGAGCGGCGCGGTATTCGCTGTAATCCGTCAGGCTATCAGCGACGCGGCAGCCGCCGCATCACTGGACGAGGCGCTGGAACTCGGCTATGCCGCGTTTGCCGAAAGCGCCGCAACGGCAGCCGCCCGTGAAGGCATCAGCGCCTTCATGGAAAAAAGAAAACCGGACTTCACCGGGCTGTGAGCAGGGAATCGTCAATTGCTTACTAATTAACGGGAAGAAAATGCAAAACAAACCGGATCACGACAACGGCAACGTAGAGGTCTACCACCACCGCGGGGACAACCTGCCGGCGCACGGTTCCCACGATGAAGAAGTGTTGTCAGAGGACCGCGTAAAGGCCTACTGGCGCGCCAACGTAAAGCTGTTGCTCGTATTGCTCACGATCTGGTTCACCGTATCCTACGGTTTCGGCATATTGCTGGTTGACTGGCTGAACCAGGTCAGCCTGTTCGGCTTCAAGCTGGGGTTCTGGTGGGCCCAGCAGGGGTCCATCTACGTGTTCGTCATCCTTATCTTCGTCTACGTGGCGCTCATCGGCAGGATCGACCGCAAATTCGGCGTGGATGACTCCGATACCGGTAGCGACCGGGAAGGAGGGCAGCCGTGACGACCCAGATGCTGACGTATATCGTGGTGGGCCTGACCTTTGCCCTCTACATAGGGATAGCCATCTGGTCCAGGGCGGCATCTACCAAGGATTTCTACGTGGCCGGCGCCGGCGTGCGCCCGCTGACCAACGGCATGGCGACCGCGGCGGACTGGATGAGCGCCGGCTCCTTCATTTCCATCGCCGGCATGATCGCCTTTGCCGGTTATGACGGTTCGGTGTACCTCATGGGCTGGACCGGCGGCTATGTCCTGCTGGCGCTGTTGCTGGCGCCGTACCTGCGCAAGTTCGGCCAGTACACCGTACCGGACTTCATCGGCGAGCGCTATTATTCCAGCTCCGCCCGCGTGGTGGCCGTGATCTGCCTGGTGTTCATCTGCTTTACCTACGTGGCCGGGCAGATGCGCGGGGTGGGGGTGGTGTTCTCCCGTTTCCTGGAAGTGGAAATCACGACCGGCGTGTTCGTCGGCATGGCGGTGGTGTTCTTCTACGCCGTACTCGGGGGCATGAAAGGCATTACCTACACCCAGGTGGCGCAGTATTGTGTCATGATCTTTGCGTACATCACGCCGGCGATCTTTGTCTCCATCCTGGTCACGGGCAACCCGGTGCCGCAACTGGGCCTGGCCTCCGAGGTGCTGGACGGATCCGGTCTGCGGGTGTTGGAAAAACTGGACCAGGTGCTGGTAGACCTGGGTTTTGCGCCTTACACGGATGGCAGCAAAAACATGATCGACGTGTTTACCATCACCCTGGTGCTGATGGCCGGCACCGCCGGTCTGCCCCACGTCATCGTGCGTTTCTTTACCGTACCCAAGGTGTCCGATGCGCGTAAGTCCGCGGGTTATGCCCTGGTATTCATTGCCTTGCTGTATACCACGGCGCCGGCGCTGGCCGCCTTTGCCCGCTTGACCTTCATCGACACGGTGAACAACACCGCCTACGCGGAAGCGCCGTCATGGGTGAAGACCTGGGAGGACATCGGCCTGATTGCCTGGCTGGACAAAAATGAGGACGGCACTATTCAATATGCCGCCGGCGATGCCTTCGAAGGCGCGCCGGTCTTCGTCGACGGCGCCGGGGAACACGGCCAGAAGCTGGTCGAAAACACGCCCCTTGACAACACCAACGAAGTCTATGTCGACCGCGATATCATGATGCTGGCCAGCCCGGAGATCGCGAATCTGCCGCCCTGGGTGCTGGCGCTGGTGGCGGCCGGCGGACTGGCCGCGGCGTTATCCACCGCGGCGGGATTGTTGCTGGTGGTGTCGACATCGCTTTCCCACGACCTGCTCAAAAAAACCCTGAGGCCGGACATCACCGAAAAACAGGAATTGTTATATGCCCGCAGCGCGGCCGCGGTGGCCGTCTGTTTTGCCGGCTACCTGGGGATCAACCCGCCGGGCTTCGTCGCCCAGGTCATCGCGTTCGCGTTCGGACTGGCTGCCGCGTCGTTGTTCCCGGCCATTTTCCTGGGCATATTCGTGCGCAACATGAACCGCGAGGGCGCCATCGCCGGCATGTTGAGCGGCCTCCTGTTCACCGCCGGGTATATCGTCTATTTCAAGTTCATCAACCCCGCCGCCAGCACCCCCGATAACTGGTGGCTGGGCATCTCCCCGGAGGGTATCGGCAGTGTGGGCATGGTGATCAATTTCGCGGTTGCTTTCACGGTCGGCCGGTTTACCGCACAAACCCCTGACTACGTCAAGGCCCTGGTGGATGACGTGCGCATTCCCAGCGGCGCCGGCGTGGCCCACCGGCATTGATGAATAACCAGGCCGTTATCGCCGCGCTGTACAAATTTGTAAGCCTGCCGGATTTCAGGGAGTGGCGGCAACCCCTGCTGCAGCGTTGTCTTGACCTCGGGCTCAAGGGGACCTTCCTGCTGGCGCCCGAAGGCATTAACGGCACTGTGGCAGGCAGCAGGGAAGCGATTGACGGGATCCTGGCTTACCTGCGTTCGGAGCCGCGTTTTGCCGACCTGGCGCACAAGGAGTCACAAGCTGCCAGGCTTCCTTTCCACCGCATGAAGGTCAAGCTCAGGCAGGAAATCGTCTCTCTGGGCATAGCGGGAACAGACCCTGAGAATATTACAGGCAGGCACGTGGAGCCGGAACACTGGAATGCGGAGATCGCCCGCCCGGATACTCTGGTCCTGGACATACGCAATCAATATGAAACCGAAATCGGCAGTTTCAGGAATGCCGTAACGCCGGATACCGGGACGTTTCGCGAGTTTCCCGGGTACGTGGATAAAAATCTCGACCCGCACAAACATACCCGGGTCGCCATGTTCTGTACCGGCGGTATCCGTTGCGAAAAAGCCTCTTCATACCTGTTGTCCCGGGGGTTTAAAGACGTCGTGCAGTTACAGGGAGGAATACTGAATTACCTGGAAAAAGTCGAACGCAAGGACAGCCTGTGGGAAGGTGAATGCTTTGTCTTCGACAGCCGGGTCGCCATCGACCATGACCTTGCGGAGGGAGACTATGAGCAGTGTTTCGCCTGCCGCCGGCCGCTGGGCGAGGATGACATGGCCTCGGAAAAATATCAGCGGGGCGTATCGTGCCCGCGCTGTTACGATGAATTAACTCCGGAACAGCGGCAGCGCTTCAGTGAGCGCCAGCGCCAGGTCGAACTGGCGGAGAGCCGTGGTGAACAGCATATCGGGTCATCCTGACAGAAAACATCAGGTTTTTCCGGCCCACCTGGCGCGACTTTATGACCATGTAAGCCATGGTGATTTCCCTGACTGGATTGATGCAATTACCGGGTTGCCTGAAATCACTCCGTCGGTAATCAGCTTTGATACGGATACAATCCGCATAGGCACTGCGTCGGATTGCAGCGCACCTCAACGTGAAACCATCCGCCGGCAACTGCAGCGGTTGCTGCCCTGGCGCAAAGGCCCGTTCAGCCTGTTCGGCGTGGAAATTGACGCGGAATGGCGCTCGGACATGAAATGGCGACGATTACAGGACAGGATAACCCCGCTGTCCAGACGCACTATCCTGGACGTCGGCTGCGGCAACGGCTACTACGGCTGGCGCATGCTGGGGGCCGGCGCGCAGAGGGTGGTCGGAACCGATCCAACCCTGCGGTACGTCATGCAGCAGCGCGCCATGGCAAAATACCTGCCCGAAGCCCCCTTCGATATATTGCCGTTTACGCTGGAGACCCTGGTGAAGGGTGCGGCGGGTTCCATTCCTGCGCAACCCGCCCCGGCAGGCATTAAGCCGGGGGCAGGAATCCACTTCCCGGATAACTTGATACCCCCCGGCGGTTTCGATACCGTCTTCTCCATGGGCGTGATTTACCATCGCCGCGACCCCGTCAGGCATATACGCGACCTGTTACAGTTCCTGCGCCCCGGCGGCGAACTGGTGCTGGAGTCGTTGATCATCGACGACAGCTATGGCGCTCTACTGAAGCCCCGTGAACGCTACGCGCAAATGAGGAACATCTGGTCGATCCCTACCCTGAACACCCTGGATGACTGGCTGTCCGCTGCGGGACTCACATCAATCGAAGCCGCAGATATCTCTGCAACAACCCCTGCCGAGCAACGGGTCACTGAATGGACCTTCGAACAGTCCCTGGCGGACTTCCTGGACCCGCAGAACCCCCACCTCACCATTGAAGGCTACCCGGCCCCGAAACGGGCTATAGTTATTTGCAGAAAGGACTGATTGAGTATGCCGGCGGCTCGGGGAAGCCGCTGGATAAGCTCGTCCGGGTTCTGCTATAATTGCCCCGATAACGATTAAAAACACCCGCAGGAGAAATGACATGCCTTTACGCATTGGTGATGAAGCACCGGACTTCACCGTAGAAACCACAGAAGGAACGATCAACTTCCATGACTGGATCGGCGACGGTTATGCCATCCTGTTTTCCCATCCCAAGGATTTTACCCCCGTCTGCACGACGGAACTCGGGTACATGGCCGGGCTCAAGCCGGAGTTCGATAAACGCAACACCAAGGTCATCGGCCTGAGTATCGATTCGGTGGATGATCACAATGCCTGGTTGAACGACATCGAGGAAACCCAGGGTCACGCGGTCAATTACCCGCTGATAGGGGATACTGACCTGGAAGTGGCCAAGCTGTATGACATGATACACCCCAATGCCAGCGGCCAGGCAAAGCAAAGGACCGCCGCGGATAACGCCACAATCCGTTCCGTGTTCGTCGTCGGCCCGGATAAACTCATCAAGCTGATCATCACTTATCCGATGAGCACCGGGAGGAATTTTGACGAAGTGCTCCGGGTCCTGGACTCCATCCGCTTGACCGCCAGCCACAAGGTGGCAACCCCCGTGAACTGGCGCCAGGGCGAGGACGTGATCATCGTCCCCGCAGTGTCGGACGAGGCCGCAAAAGAGAAATTCCCGGACGGCTGGAAGGCGCCCAAACCCTATCTCAGGATAGTGCCTCAACCCGAATAATCCGCTTCCGTCTATCCGGCACAGGCCTGCCCGGGGCGACAGGAATAAACCCCGGGACCCTATGTGACTGAAAGGACAGAACGCACACGAAGGATTACTACCGAGCCGATCGGCCCGTTGCTGGCGCGCCTGACCGGTACCATGATCCTGGGCGTCATCGCCATGATGACGCTGGGCTTTGTTGACACCTGGTTTATCAGCCTGCTGGGGACGAGCCAGTTGGCGGCCATCGGCTTCATTATTCCCGTCTATATGATTTTTATCAGTTTCGCCCTGGGAATAGGCATGGGGATCAGTTCGATAACTTCCCGGCTGGTAGGCGAGGGCAGGCACGGCCTGGCCGCCCGCTATATCACGGATGCACAGATCCTGGGGCTGCTGTTATCGATCCTCATCGCCATCCTCATCGGATTCTCCATCGACGCGGTTTTCTCGGCCATGGGCGCTACGGAAACCGTACTGCCCCACATCAGGGATTATATGTACATCCTGATTTTCGGCCTGCCCGTGATCATGATCGCGGTCATCAGCGGCAACACTTTCCGGGCAATCGGCGCGATAAAGACCTCGGCCCTGATGTCCACACTCATGGCAGTACTGAACCTGGCCCTCGATCCGTTATTGATATTCGGTCCCGGACCTTTCCCGGAACTGGGGATGCAAGGCGCGGCCGCGGCCAGCGTCATTGCCGCAGCAGCCACTGCCGCGGTCGCGGTGTATATCCAGACAATCCGGGAAAAGCTCCTGCTGTTTACGCTGCCGCGGCTGCACCATATCCGGGATAACTGGGAGGAATTGTTACACATCGCCGTCCCGGCCATGCTCGCCAACATGATGACCCCGTTTGCCGCGGCCATCATGACCGCGATGATCGCCGGTTACGGCGCCGAAGCCGTTGCCGGGTTCGGAGTCGGCGCGCGCATAGAAACCCTGTGCCTGCTCGTCGTTTTTGCGCTGTCCGCGACCCTGCCCATGTTTATCGGCCAGAACCTCGGCGCCGGCAGGGGGGAGCGCGCTTACCGCGCATTGTTCGGTTGCCTGAAATTCGGGATCGGCTTTCAGGTGGCCGTCTACATCCTGCTGCTCACGCTCTCGCCTTACATCGCCCCCGCGTTCAGCAGTGACGCCAGGGTAATTCAGGTGATCAATACGTTCATTTACATATTACCGCTGACCTATGGCGCCCACGCCATCGTGATCCTGGTCATGGTCTCCCTGAACGTAATGAGACGTCCCCGGCTTGCCTTGTTCCTGATTATCATCAGGCTTATTGCGTTATACCTGCCGCTGGCCTATATTGGCAGCCTTTACTGGGGAATAACCGGACTGTTCGCAGGCGCCGCCGCCGGCAACGTCATTGCCGGCATCATTGCGTACCGGGTTATCAGGAAAGTCTGCGCATCAGAAGAGAGCATGATACCGGCGACCGCATAAAACGGCTTACAAATTGATCAATACAAACGAGGAGATAATGATGAGTAGACTGTATGGTGACAACCACCGGACATTACAGGAACAGTTTGAAACACGGCGCATGGCCGATGTTATCGAGAAAGTTGCAATGGAGACGGAAGTGGTGGGTCCGCACAAGGATTTTATCGAAAGCCGCGACATGTTCTTCCTGAGCACGGTAGACCACAAGGGCAGGCCGACCGTGTCCTACAAAGGCGGTGATCCGGGTTTCGTCAAGGTGGTCGATGACACGACGGTCGTGTTTCCCAGCTACGACGGCAACGGCATGTTCCTGTCCATGGGGAATATCAAGGGCAACAGCAACATCGGCATGTTGTTCATCAGTTTTGAAGTCCCGCACCGGTTGCGGTTGCAGGGTGAGGCCACGCTTCACGACGACGACCCGGCCATGGACCTGTACAAGGAAGCGGACCTGATCGTCAGGGTCAAGGTGTCGGAGATCTTCGTCAACTGCCCGCGCTACGTGCACAAGTACCAGAAGGTCGACCCGTCCAAGTACGTGCCCCGCACCGAATGCGCTACACCCCTGGCAGGCTGGAAGCATATCGACAAGATCCAGGAAGTGTTACCGCCCAGAGACCAGGGCCGGGCGGAAAAGGAGGGCGGCATTGTAACCATGGAAGAGTGGTATGAAAAAGTCGCACAAGGGGACGGCTGAAAACAAATTCACCACAGAGGACGCAGAGAACACAGAGATTGTTAATACTACTATTCGCTTGATGCCATTATTACGCGCTTGAGCTGCCGGATCGGTTACGGTTTGCCGACAGACTGTCCGGCTATTCCATTAACCACTCTCAATTTCTCTGCGTGCTCTGTGTTCTCTGTGCTGGAAATCCATTGATCAAAATCCTTCTATCGATAGATTAAGGGCCTGACTCATCACCGCGCTTTTGGCCAGCACCTCGTTGTGCTCCGCCGCCGGGTCGCTGTCGGCCACGATACCGGCGCCGGCATGGTAGCTGTATGCGCCGTTTTCGAAGATAATGGTGCGGATCGCAATCGCCTGGTCCATATTGCCGTAATGGTCGAAATAGCCCACCGTTCCCCCGTACAGCCCGCGCCGTACGGGTTCATAGCCGTTCAGTAACTCGATAGCGCGTATCTTGGGAGCACCGACCAGGGTGCCGGCAGGGAAGGCTGCAGCGAACAGATCAAACGCGTCTTTCCCCGGTTTCGGACTGCCGCTGACACCGCTGACAATGTGCATGACATGACTGTAGCGTTCAATGGACAGGTAAGGATAGACCCGGATTGAGCCGGTGGCCGCGATGCGGCCCAGGTCGTTCCGGGCCAGATCCACCAGCATGACGTGCTCGGCAATTTCCTTGGGGTCTTTGAGCAGGCCCTGCTCCAGGCCCCGGTCTTCTTCGGGCGTGACACCTCGCGGGCGGGTGCCGGCGATGGGTCGTAATGCCGCCACGCCATCCTGCAGTTTTACCATGGCCTCGGGGGAGGAACCGGCAATGATGCGGTTGCCGATCTCGATGAAGTACATGTAGGGGGACGGGTTAATCAGGCGCAACGCCCGGTAGGCGGTGAAGGGATCGACATCGCACTCCCCGGAAAACCGGTTGGCCAGCACCACCTGAAAAATATCGCCGTCGAGTATTTTTTGCTTGGCCTCATATACCAGTTGCATATAGTCATTCCGGGAAAGACTTGCCTTCGCTATTGAACAGGTGTCCCTGGATTTGGGCGCCGGGACCGGGCCGCGCAAGGCCGCACTGACCTCTTTCTGCAAAGCCAGCCGTTCCACTTCCGGACCGGCATGGAGCAGGGCCACCCGGCGGGTCAGATGGTCGAACACCAACAGGGAGCGCGGCGCCATGTAAGCGGCCTGCGGATGATAACCCGCGACGGTCGTAGCGGTCGGAAATTGCTCAAGTTCGTGGATCAGGTCAAAATCGGCATAGCCCACCAGGCCGCCCTGAAACGGTATCTCGTCTGCCTGGGGGGCTAACTGCGGCGCGGCCCGTAATCCCTCCCGTAACGCGGCCAGCACCTGAGCGCGGCCGGAAGGCCGGGAACGGGTTCTGCCGTTCAGGGTCAGGCCCTGCGGGTCAACATGCAGGTCCAGTACGCTGCCCAGGCCCAGGAAGGAAAAACGCGCGACCTGTTCGCCCCGCTCCACGCTCTCCAGCAGGAAGCGCGCGCCAAGAGGCTTCAGTTTCATGAATGCCGACACCGGCGTATCCAGGTCGGCGGCAATGTCAAAAGGCGGTTTCATCAGTTCCCCTCGTTCGTTCGCCATCACTATCCAGGGGAACGGGCATAAAAAAACCCGCCCCTGGCTCAGAGGCGGGTTTGGTCGGATACTATCTATGCAACAGTGATCAGGCCGGCATCCACCTCCGGATGTCGAGCCGCCACCACTGCCTGTTATTTAGTTTGTTCACGATTACAGCATAACCTTGTTGCCACAAGAGATCAAGAACAGAACAGGAACACGCCCCCACTGAATCAGGTATGCCATTCAAGACTATCATCCGCAGGGATAGCGGATGGTAAGCGTACAGGGATGTATTCACAGCGGGTCTTGAATGGCATACCTGATTCAGTCATTACCTGCTACTGATTTTATGATGAAGCACCCGCCGGCCAGTGCCTGCGATAACGTTGCACCAGCCAGCGGTTGAACTGGGGCAGCGTCCCTTCCTGCCAGGAGTAACGGCCGCGCGGGCCGAAACGGGAGTTGAGTCCTTTCTGCACCATGGTATCGGCATAGACGTCCTGCACGTTAAAATTGTTCACGCCCGCTTCCGCCTGTTCGAACAGGTATTCGAACATCGGGTCCTTCAGCGCTTCGGGGTTGAAACAGTAGTTGATATCGATGCTGATCTGCCCGGCCGCCTGGGCGTCGATAATAAAATAGGCGATCTCGTCGGGCACCACCGCCAGGGCCAGGGTAGGCGGGATGAGAATAAACATCCCGCGTTTGCGTTCCTCCAGGGTCAGTCCAGGGAACACCGGCAACAGGCATTTCTTGGTCGGGTTGAACGAACCGTCGATTTCGGTGAAGTGCTGGATGCGCGAGATGTGATTCATGTCGTCGCGCCAGTCAAAAAAGTCGCTCATCCCGCTGGGCGCAAAGGTCTGTAACGGGCCGTGCAGGCGGCTGGCATGGTATGGGTCGTTGAAATTCTCCATCATGACTTTCCAGTTCCAGGGCAGGTCGGGTATCTTCGTGCCCGCGCGCGTGGTGGTGTGCGGCAGGTCGTAGTGTTCCAGCAGCGGGTCAAGCTCGGCCAGTGTCGGCGCCAGCGGCGCAACCTGGTCATCGAAACTGGTGAAGATGAATCCCTGCCAGATTTCCACGGGCAGGGAAGGGAGGTTGTGGGTTGCCTTGTTAAAACCGATTGCCCGGTCCATTTCCGGCGCGCTGATAAGACGTCCGTCCAGGGCGTAGGTCCAGTGGTGATAAGGACAGATGAAGCGACTGCAGTTCCCGCCTTGTTCGGCCAGGATCATGCCCCGGTGCTGGCACACCGCTGACATAACCCGGATGCCGTCCCTGGTATGGGCGACAATCAGCGGTTCATCGAAGACGGTGGCAACCAGGTAATCGCCCACGTTGGGCACCTGATCGACCCGGCCCGCGCACAGCCATTCCCGGGAGAAGATCGCCTCTTTCTCGAACCGGAAAAATGCTTCGGACGTGTACACCTCGCGCGGTAGCAGACATGCTTCGTTGGTGGGCAATGTGGATGCTTCGAATGTACTGAGCAACTCTTTGCTGAACATGTTCATACCTTGTCTCCCGGATCGCTCATGGCAGCTTCTGCTTGTTGTCTGTCGGATTCCCCTGGGTACGAAGTACCGGACTTCAGTTTATAACATTACATTATAATATAATGGGTAATGTCGAATAAAATACGCCAAAGTTTACCCCTGCGAAGCTTGTCCCTGCGAAAGCAGGGAGCAGGGGCCGGATCCCGGATATTACCTGGTCAACAACGTGATCAACCCGCCCCTGTCCGGGTATTGCTCAACCAGTAACTCCCGCTCCCCGGCCGTATAATCCTCATCGGTAAAGCCGGGCGCCATGGTGGTGCCGAGCAGGGCGAACTCACCCCCCGGCACGAGACGGGAACCCTGCCAGGTACCGGCCGGCACTGCAAACTGGAGCTGATGTCCGCGCATTACGTCGTGCCCCAGTGTGATGACCTCGCTGCTGCCGTCCTGCCTGAGCAGGAGTAGTTCGACCGGGTCCCCAAAGTAGAAATGATAGATCTCGTCTGCCGGCAACCTGTGTATTGCCGAGAAGGAGTCAGGCGCCGCTGAAAGCAGGTAGAGAATCGCGCTGGAGCGCGGTTTCAACAGGGGGTTGTCCTGTCCATCCGACCCGATGGACACGGTTTCATCCGCCTTGTAGGTCTGCCTGAAATGTCCCCCCTCGACCGGCAGGGTTTCAAGACCGAAATGCCGGATTAATGCATCAGCGGTTATTTTTTTCACGATCATCAACCCCGCAAGAACCGGTAAAACAGTATACCTGCGATACCGGAAAATGAACATGCAGTGCCCAAGTGTTTGTTATTACCTGGTAATTTATTCCTTGTCATTAACTGGTAGCGGGTCCTATATTTGATTGATAGCCGGAAGTTAATGCTTTACGTACATAAATCAATCATCGATACGGCTCATGCAGCGGCTGATACGGAACAGGCTGTCACTGGAACAGGACCTGCCCGGCCGGTCGCGGGTCTGCCGGGCACACCCGCAGGTACATTGCGCAGGGAGGCGGCAGGCATACTGAACGGCAACAGTCCGCTTGGGTTAATGGCGGACGCAGCTGCCGGCAATCAGCGCATGGGTAACCGCGCCTTCATGCGCTGGGTTGCAGAACTGCACGCCCGGGGACAGGACGGTGACAGTCATGCCGATGCGGTCCGGGATGGGCGGGCCCGGCAGACGGCAGGCCCGGATGCGCTGCCCGGACCCTTGCAGATGATGCCGAAGAAGAAAAAGAAGCCGGGCGCCCCGGTGGCTGAGGCGGGATCCGGGGGGACGGGGGGCGTCGGCGCGGCCCCGCATGAGGAGGTGGTGCCGGAGTCGGTAGCAGTGCAGCCGGAGGCAGCGGGGACACTGCCGCAGCCGGGACCGGGTTCGGGCGTGTCGTTGTCCGGAGGGCAGGCTGACGGGTCCGGGTTGCCCGGGCAGAAGAAAAAGAAGAAGAAATCCCGGGTGCAGGTGGCGTTGAACACGTTGCGCAGCGAAGGGGTGGAGGCGTTCCGGGAGTATGTGGAGGCGGAGATTGGCGAGGCGGAGTTGCTGCGCACGCTGGTAGAACGGGTTAACCGGGCGGGTGACCTTGGGGATCTCCGGGGTGAGGCGCTGAGAATAGCAGAGAGGAGGCTGGAGGCGCCGGGGGCGTCTGCGCCTGCACGGAGGCAGGTGCCGGAGATAGCGGTAGTAGCGCCGGCCAGGTCTGATTTGACCCAGAGGGAGACAATGCTGCTTAATCATTGTATCTGCGGTGATGTCGGGAAGCTCAGGCGGCTTCTCGGGCGCACGTATGTGGATATCAATATATATAATGGAATTGCCACACCGCTTTGTGCTGCTGCTTATAATGGCCAGACAGGTATAGTCAGGGAACTGTTATCGAGACCCGGCATCGATGTAAACCTGGCCCAGCAATTTGCAGCCACCCCGCTGTACCTGGCTGCGCAACAAGGATATCCGAAGGTGGTGAAGCTGCTGCTGGATACACGCGGCATTAAAGTCAACCTGGCTACAACATGGGAGACAACACCGCTTTATATAGCTGTCCAGAAGGGTCACACGGAAGTGATAAAGCTGCTTCTGGGTGCATGCGACATCGATGTCAACCCGGTTACAACAGACGGGGGAAGTCCGCTTATGTTCGCAGCTCAAAATGGGAATGAAGAAGTGGCCCGGCTGTTCCTGGAGGCGCCGGGTATTGATGTCGACGCGCAAAAGAATGACGGGGGCACTGCCCTTTTCATAGCGGCCCAATATGGTTTTGCGGGCATTGTTGAACGGCTTGTCAAGCGAGGAGCCGATGTCAACCTGGCGCTGGATACGGGAGTGACTCCGCTGTGTATCGCTGTGGATAGAGGCCATCCTGACGTGGTCAGGATCCTGTTGCAGGCGCCGGGCATCCAGGTAGATCAGGCAACACATCTTGGGACGTCACCTCTGGGCGTTGCCGCTGAATTGGGATATAAGGATTTCGTCAGATTGCTGCTCAGGAAAGGGTCGGATCCGAACCAGGTGAGACATGACGGACTAACCCCGCTTCATGCTGCCTGCCTGCAAGGAGAGACGGCAATTGTCCAGATGTTGTTACATGCCGGCGCAAACATTGACGCAGAGATGGGAGGCGAAAAAAGATACACGGCATCCGATCTTGCCGGACTCGCGAAGCATCGTGAGGTGATGTCCGTACTGGCGGCGCACCGGCGACGCATGGAGCATACACCCGGTCAGGCAAAACCATCGCTTGCTTCACTTGAAGCGGTATCACTCCCGGCTGCCGCTGCCGGCGCGCAAGTCCGGCAACCTCCCTCGCCGTCCCCGGAGGAAACAGGCAACCTGGCTGAAGGGAATATGGAACCTGCCGGCAGCCGGGATACGGGTGAGACGGTTCCGGCTGACCGGACGCCGGATCAAGTTCCGGCACTGACGCAGCCGCCGGGCATGCCGGGCGAGGTCGTTCCTCCTGTTCCTCTCACCCCCCTGGCGCAGGCAAAGGATGCGTTGCGGCAGGAAGTGCTGGGCAAGCTGCGGGATGACATCCTGGAATCCCTTGAGGGCATCCGCTTGCTGGAGGATGTCAATGACGCCGCCGGCCTGGACAGCCTGTGTGTGCTGTACAACCGGCTGGCGCACAAAGAGCGGCACAAGGAACGTGCGCGGCGCCGGGGTGTCCGGCGTGGGAGGTTATCCACCGGCAAGGCGACACCGGCCCCGACTCCGGAGAAAGCCGACCCGCGCTATTCCCTCGATGAGCGGATGGGCCTGGATACGGAGGCAGTGGAGGGTGAGATCAAGGCTTACCTGGGGCAGGAATACCACCGGTTTGTCAGTCAGGCGGTCAATGACATGGAGTTTGGGCGGGGCAAGCGGACGACGGGCTATGCGGGGTTGTGGCATGCCTCGGCGGGGGTTGCGGGGGTGGGGAGTTGCAGCGTTTTTTATTACCTTGATGACGGGCAGGGGGCCATAAGGATAGTGGGGATAGGCCATCACGTGGGGAGTGCGGCGTACCGCCTGGATTATGCGGCTGAAGAGTTGGGCGGGGTGGGGCGGATACTGCGTATTGCCTAGCCGGAAATTAATGCTTTACGTACATAAATCAATCATCGATACGGCTCATGCAGCGGCTGATACGGAACAGGCTGTCACTGGAACAGGACCTGCCCGGCCGGTCGCGGGTCTGCCGGGCACACCCGCAGGTACATTGCGCAGGGAGGCGGCAGGCATACTGAACGGCAACAGTCCGCTTGGGTTAATGGCGGACGCAGCTGCCGGCAATCAGCGCATGGGTAACCGCGCCTTCATGCGCTGGGTTGCAGAACTGCACGCCCGGGGACAGGACGGTGACAGTCATGCCGATGCGGTCCGGGATGGGCGGGCCCGGCAGACGGCAGGCCCGGATGCGCTGCCCGGACCCTTGCAGATGATGCCGAAGAAGAAAAAGAAGCCGGGCGCCCCGGTGGCTGAGGCGGGATCCGGGGGGACGGGGGGCGTCGGCGCGGCCCCGCATGAGGAGGTGGTGCCGGAGTCGGTAGCAGTGCAGCCGGAGGCAGCGGGGACACTGCCGCAGCCGGGACCGGGTTCGGGCGTGTCGTTGTCCGGAGGGCAGGCTGACGGGTCCGGGTTGCCCGGGCAGAAGAAAAAGAAGAAGAAATCCCGGGTGCAGGTGGCGTTGAACACGTTGCGCAGCGAAGGGGTGGAGGCGTTCCGGGAGTATGTGGAGGCGGAGATTGGCGAGGCGGAGTTGCTGCGCACGCTGGTAGAACGGGTTAACCGGGCGCAGGACCTGACGAGTGTCAGTAGTGATGCGCTGAAGGTCATCGGGGAGCGCATGCTCAGGGTTAACCCGGACGCATTACCCGGGGAGGAACAGACTGTCGAGTTGCCTGTCGTCGCTCCGGCCAAAACAGAACACAGCAAACTTGAGTCGGTTCTCTTTGCGGCGTGTGCCAGGGGCGAATTATCGTTTATCAGGCGCAGGATCGGGCACAGGAATTTCGACGTCAACGTGGTAAGTCGGTTCGGCACACTCCTTGAGGTGGCTGTGGTTTCCGGCCATGCGGGAATAGTCAGGGAGTTGTTGTCGATACCGGGAATTGACGTCAACCTGGCAAGCAGTGATAAAGTAACGCCCCTCTACATTGCCACGCACAAGGGAGACGCGGAGGTTGTCAAGCTGTTGCTGGGCGCGCGCGGGGTCAACGCCAACCTGGCCGCGCCTGATGGATCAACGCCGCTTGGTGTTGCCGCCTTTCTGGGCCATGAAGAAATCGTGAGATTACTCCTGGCAGTCCCGAACATCAAGGTTAATGTACGCAACAGCATCGGTGCGACGGCGCTGTTCTTTGCTGCGCAGCAGGGGCGTGTGGAGATTGTGAAGCTGTTGCTGGCGGTGCGCGGCGTCAACGTCAATTCAAGCGCAATATGTGACGCAACACCTCTTATCATCGCTGCTACTTATGGTTTTGAGAAAATTGTAAAGCTGCTCCTGGCAGCGCCGTATATCAATGTGAATGCACGTAAGAACGACGGCGCAACAGCGCTTTTAAGTACAACTCAATTCGGCTATGCGAGGATAGTCGACCTGTTGATCAGACACGGCGCCGACGTCAACTTGCCGTTATATCAAGGTACGACACCCCTGGCTCTCGCAATAAAGCATGGCCACTATGAGGTTGTCAGGGTGTTGTTGCAGGCCCCGGAAATCCGGGTTAACCAGACAATTGATGACACAGTCACTCCCCTGTTTGTTGCCGCACAGTATGGACAAAAAGACATCGCCAGGGTGCTGCTCAGGAAAGGCGCGGACCCGAACCTGGCAAGTAATGCTGCGATGAGTCCGCTGCACGTTGCCTGTCTGCGGGGAGATACGGCCATCACCCGGATTTTGTTGACCGGGGGGGCTGACAGCAATATGCATGTGACGACAACAGAAGGGGTAAGCTTCACGTCGTATAACCTGGCCCTGCTCGGGAATCACCGGGATATCCTGAACATGCTGGAGGCGCACTGGCGCGCACTGGCCGCCCGGCTTGATGCGCTTTTACCCGGTTTGCGACCTGCGAAGTCAACCCCTGCTTATAACATGCAGGGGCAGGCCCCGCATGAATTAAGCAAGGGGCAGGCTCTTGAAGATGAACCGGGTCCGGTAACCCCGCCATCACCATCGCCGGAACGCGTGCCGCCTCCAGGTCCGGAGTCACTGCCGTCACCGGCTGCCGTTGCCGCGACGCAGACGGAACAGTCACCACTACCTCTACACAGCGCGGCGGACAGTCAGCCGGCGGCGGCGGAAACGCTCTCGCCCCTGGCGCAAGGGAAGCAGGCCCTGGTCGGGGAGATCCTCTACAAGCTGGACGAGGACACCCTGGAGCCGCTGGAAGGGATACGCAGCTTGATGGAGGTGCAGAAGACGGACAGCATTGACGCCCTGTGCGCTATCTACAACCATCTGGCCGGCATAGAGCGGCGCCGGCAGCGGGTCCGGCGCAGGCGGGTCAACCGCGAGGCATTTGCCA
Source organism: Gammaproteobacteria bacterium (assembly GCA_965208655.1). Lineage (GTDB taxonomy): Bacteria > Pseudomonadota > Gammaproteobacteria > Eutrophobiales > Eutrophobiaceae > JAAXHV01. Next base: position 233,928 of record CBDBPJ010000004.1, on the reverse strand, counting down.
TCGGGCCGGGGGCTGCGGCGCCGGCCCCGGAGGCTGCGTCCCGGTTTGTCCTGGACGATGCAGCGGAGCTGGATGCGGAGGGTATAGAGGATGAAATCAGGAAACACCTGGCGCCGGCGTACCACCGCTTCGTGAGTCAGGCGGTGAACAACATGGAGTTTGGCCGGGGCAAGCCGACGACGGGGTATCGGGGGTTGCGGCATGTCTCGGCAGGGATTCCGGGCGTGGGGAGTTGCAGCGTGTTTTATTACACGGACGGCACAGGGAAACGGCACAGGATTGTCGGGATAGGCCGTCACGCAGGCCGTGCGGCCTACCGGCTGGACTATGCGACCGGGGAACTGGGCAAGACCGGACGGATACTGCGTATCGCCTGAGATGTCGGGACCGGTTACAGGATGAGTATCAGGGAATATTGTCCGGGGCGGGCGTCTGCTGTGGCTGAACCGGAGCAGCACGGTCACGCTGATGCGGGTTCCGGACGCGCGGGCATGGGGGTTGGTCCCGGTGGCGCCGGCACGGCCGTTGCCGGCAGTGCAGGGGAAGCGCTGGGGCAGGTGGTGACCGGCCTGCAGGACGGTGCGGGATTGCAGGCGTTTCGGACGGGCATAGAAGCGGGTCAGCGTGTACTGGGCAACCGCGCCTTTCTGCGCTGGATGGAGGCGCTGGGCGTCGGTGCGATGCGGGGTGTATGTGGTCCGATCCGGACTGATGCGGCGTTACCGGCGCCGGACTGCGGTCCATTGCAGTTGATGGGGAAGAAAAAGAAGCAGCAGCAGGGAGCGGCGAGGACAGGTTCCTCTGACGGGACGCAGGGACATACCGGCGCGGGTACGACAGCGAACAGGGGTGCGGCGGCGGAGGGGGAAGAGAAACCGGAGGCCGGAGTCCTGTTGCCGCAGCCGGGGGCGCAGGCAGCGGCGTTACCGGTGGAGAAGAAAAAGAAGAAGTCCCGGGTGCAGGTGGCGTTGAACACGTTGCGGAGTGAGGGTGTGGCGGTGTTCGGGAGTTATGTTGAGGCGGAGATAGGCGAGTCGGCGTTGTTGGGCACGCTGGTGGAGCGGATTACCCGCGCGGAGGATCTGAGGAGTGTACGGGCCGAGGCGCTGGCCGTGGTGGAGGCGCGCCGGCGCTTGCTTGATCCTGGCGGGGCCACCGGGGCGCCGGGCAGGCAGGAACCGGAACTGGCCGTTATCGCGCCGGTCAAGTCTGAATTTACCCGGAGGGAGAGGGAGCTGTTGGATAGTTGTATGAAGGGTGATATCGGGAAGCTCAGGCGATATCTCAGGCATGGTATCGTTGATATCAACATGGGGAGCCAATTCGGCACGTTACTTTGCGTGGCTGCCTATATGGGCCACACTGGTATTGTCAAGGAGTTATTATCAGTGCCGGGCATTGATATCAACCTGGCGGGACAGGATGGAATCACACCCCTCTGCTCTGCTGCACAGGCTGGACATGCAAAGGTCGTGGAGCTGTTGTTGGCTGAGCGGGGCATTAACGTCAACCTGGCAACGATTTCAGGTGCAACGCCGCTGTATGTGGCTGCCCAGAACGGTGACGTGGAGGTAGTGAGGCTGTTGCTCGCGGCGCCCGGCATAAACGTCAATCCGGTAAGGTCGGAAATCGAAGCGACACCATTAGAGTGTGCGATCTATATGGGATACGAAGATGTTGCCGGATTACTGCTGGCAGCGCCGGGTATTGAAATAAACAGGTGCACGGCGGTGGGGCCATCAGCCCTGTTTATTGCGTGCCAATTTGGTTACCTGGGGATTGTTGAACAGCTTGTCAGGCACGGGGCCGCTGTCAACCCGGCATCGCCCGAGGGGACGACTCCTCTGTATGCCGCAATCAATTCAGGAAATGTCCAGTTGATCAGGATCCTGTTGACGGCGCAGGATACCCGGATCAACCAGGCAACAGGTGATGGGATTGTTCCTCTGGGGTTTGCAGTTTCACGTGGACATAAAGACATTGTCGAACTGTTACTCAGGCACGGCGCTGATCCGAATACACAAGGCGATGCAGGATTAACCTCGCTTCATGTTGCCTGTCTGTATGGACATACGGCAATTGTCCGGATACTGTTGCATGGCGGGGCGGATGCGGATGCCGAGGCGAAAGTTCCTTTCAGGGGCGGACTGATACGAACACCAGCCAACCTGGCCGAACTTGGGGGCCACCGTGAGGTAATGTCCATATTGGCGGCGCTGCCGCGGCCGGAGCGGTTGTCGGTAACGGGGGAGCCGGGCAAGCCCGTGTTACCGCCCGCGTCCCCGGAAGCGCTGTCACCCCCGGGCGCGGGCGCGGCCGGCCAGGCAACAACCCGTGTCTGTCCCCTCCCACCCACGCCATCCCCGCCGGCTGAGGCAGCGCCCGTGCAGGAGCCGCCCACCCCCCTGGCGCAGGCCAAGCATGCGTTGCGGCTGGCGGTGCTGGGCAAGCTCCGGGCCGACAACTTCGATACGCTGGAAGGCATCCGCCTGCTGGAAGACGTCAATGACTCCACCGACCTGGACGGGTTGTGCAGCCTCTACAACCGGCAGGCGCATATTGAGCGGATAAAGGAGCGGGCCCGGCGCAGTAAACGGCGCCGGGGGTTATTGTCGGTGCCGGCGGGTCCGGGGCCGGCCGCGGCGGACCCGGCAGCGGCGCCGGTGTTTGCCCTGGGCGGGCAGGCGGGGCTGGATGCAGATCACGTGGAAGTAGAGATCAAACGTCACCTGGGTCAGGCGTATCAGCGTTTTGTGAGCCAGGCGGTGAACGACATGGAGTTCGGGCGCGGCAAGGGGACGACGGGCTACCCGGGGTTGTGGCATGTCTCTGCGGGGGTGGCGGGCGTGGGGAGTTGCAGCGTGTTTTATTACCTGGATGCGGAACGGAACCGGATACGGGTGGTGGGGATAGGGCACCACGTGGGGCGTGCGGCGTACCGGCTGGACTATGCGGCTGAGGAACTGGGCGAAGCGGGCCGGGTACTGCGCATTGCCTGATGCGTAGTACGGAATATTGTCCGGAGCGGATGTCTGCCGTGGCTGAGCCGGCGCAGACCGGTCACGCTGCTGCGGGGTCCGGACGGACAGGCGCAGACGTGGGGAGTGGGTTGGGGAGAACCGGCATGGCCGTTGCCGGCGCCGCCGGGGAGGCGCTGGCCGGCCTGCGGGGAGGCGCCGGTGTGCGGGGGTTTCAGGCGGGCATAGAGGCGGGACAGTGCGTGCTGGGCAACCGCGCCTTTATGCACTGGGTGGGGGCATTGCAGTCCGAAGGACAGACTCTGCGGAAGCAGGGGGCGCCGCTGCAGTTGATGGGGAAGAAAAAGAAGCAGCAGCAGGCAGTGGAGGTTGGGGCGGGCACCGGGGAACAGGCTGTGGGGGCGGAAGGGGGCGCCGGTGCGGGCGCGGAAGGGACCGTTGTGCCCGGGCCGGACGCGGCGCAGCCGCAGGCATCGTGCACGGTACCCGTGGAGGAGCCGGAAGCGGTCGAGGGCGCTGCGGGCGGGGGGAAGAAAAAGAAGAAGAAAAGCCGGGTGCAGGTGGCGCTGAACACGTTGCGGGGTGAGGGGATGGCGGCATTCGGGGGGTATATTGAGGCGGAGATCGGCGAGACTGAATTATTGCGCACGCTGGCGGACCGGATTACCCGTGCGGAGGATTTGAAGAGTGTGCGGGCTGAGGCGCTGGCCATGGTGGAGGCGCGCCTGCGATTGCTTGACTCAGATGAGCGCGCCGGGGTGCCGGCTGCGCCGGCGCCGGGCAGGCAGGAACCGGAGGCTGCTGTTATCGCGCCGGTCAAGACTGTATTTACTCCGAGGGAGCGGGAGTTGTTTGAAGCCTGTTTCAAGGGCGATACTGGCCGGTTCAGACGGTTTCTCAGACCTGAGACGGTTGATATCAACAAAGGCAGCAAAATCGGCACACTGCTTTGCCTGGCTGCCAGTCTGGGCCACACGAAGATTGTCAGGGAACTATTGCCGGTGCCGGGCATTGATGTGAACCTGGCGCAATACCAGGGAGCCACCCCGTTGTGTCTGGCTGCCCAGCAGGGATACGCAGAGGTGGTGAAGCTGTTGCTGGATAAAGACGGCATTAATGTCAACCTGGCAGCGCCATCGGGGGCAACGCCGCTGTATGTTGCTGCCCAGAACGGACACGTGGAGGTGGTGAAGCTGTTGCTGGCGGCGCCCGGTATCAACGTCAACCCGGCAGCATTGCCAGAAAATGCATCACCGCTTGTGGCTGCAGTTCAATTCGGGCACGAAAAGGTGGTAAAACTGCTGCTGGCGGCGCCGGGTATTGGCATCGACATGCAAAAGGATGACGGGGCAACGCCGCTGTTTATCGCAGCCCAGGGTAGCTGCCTCGGGATTGTCGAGCAGCTTGTCCGGCGCGGCGCCGATATCAACCTGGCGTTGCATACCGGGGAGACGCCATTGGGTACTGCCGCGCGTCGAGGAAACCTTGAGGTAGTAAGGTTCCTGTTGCAGGTGCCGGGTATCCAGGTTGAACAGGCAAATAAGAATGGGACAGCGCCTCTGGGCATCGCCTCCCACCGAGGACATCAAGACATTGTCATGTTGCTGCTCCGGAGAGGGGCAAATCCGAACAGGGTGAATAAATCCGGGTTTACCCAGCTTCACAGCTCCTGTCTGTACGGTAATGAAGCTGTTGTCAGGATGCTGGTGGATGCCGGCGCTGACACGACTGCCGAGGTAAAAGGTCCGGATGGAAAAACCTATACGCCATATGATCTCGCCCAGCTTGCAGGTCACCGTGAGGTGATGTCCGTATTGGCAGCGCAGCGGCTGCGCAGGGAGGCAGCGCCGCCGCGGCTGGAGCAGTGGTCGATAACAGGGGAGCCGGGCAAGACCGCGTTACCGCCCGCGTCCCCGGAAGCGCTGTCACCCCCCGGCGCCGTTGCGGGTAAACAGGAGGTGCGCACCTCCCCGGCGGTGCGGGACAGTGCGGTAACCGGGGAGCCGGGCGCGGCCGGCCAGGCAACAGCCCGTGTCTGTCCCCTCCCACCCACGCCATCCCCGCCGGCTGAGGCAGCGCCCGTGCAGGAGCCGCCCACCCCCCTGGCGCAGGCCAAGCATGCGTTGCGGCAGGCGGTGCTGGGCAAGTGCAGGGCTGACAACCTGGACGAACACGAAGGGATGGAGTTACTGATGGCTGTCAATGCCACAACCGGCATGGACGGGTTATGTGTTTTGTACAACCGGCTGGCGCATATCGAGCGGCGGGAGGAACGGGCGCTGCGGCGCACGCGGCGCCGGGAGACACTGCACGTGGCGTTGCATCCGGAGCCTGCGGCGGCAGACCCGGCAGCGGCGCCGGTGTTTGCCCTGGGCGGGCAGACGGGGCTGGATGCGGAACGTGTGGAAGTTGAGATCAAGCGTCACCTGGGCCAGGCGTATCAGCGTTTTGTGAGCCAGGCGGTGAACGACATGGAGTTCGGGCGCGGCAAGCGGACGGCGGGTCAGCCGGGGTTGTGGCATGTCTCTGCGGGGATACCCGGCGTGGGGAGTTGCAGCGTGTTTTATTATCTGGAAGGGTCCGGGGAGAAGATCCGGGTGGTGGGGATAGGGCACCACGTGGGGCGAGCGGCGTACCGGCTGGACTATGCGGCTGAGGAACTGGCCGAAGCGGGCCGGGTACTGCACATTGCCTGACAGGGAAGCCGCTGCCGCCGCAGGGTGATCCCGGCTTGCCTGGTAACTAATTACTTGTCTTTACGCAGGCGGTGCATTATATACCCAACGTAGAGCCGGGAAATACCATCCGGGCATACCAGCTTTGAGCAGGCGCGAACTCCGCTGATTCCGGGTGCTGCCGGGATGCTTCAGGATGACCGCCTATGTTCACATGATGCAATCAGGACGGTTACGATTGAGTTACACGCCATATTCCCCTGAGACGGAATTGTCAGTTGTCGGGACAGGACAGTCCGGCGCCGGTGTTGCCGGGCCTGGACGGACCGGCGCGCGCGCTGGCCCCGGCGACATTGACATGGCCGCCGGCGGCGCCGGCGAGGCGCTGGGGCAGGTGCTTGCCGGTATGCGCGGGGTTGCGGGTGTGCGGGGGTTCCAGGCGGGCATAGAGGCGGGGCAGCATATGCTGGGCAACCGCTCCTTTATGCGCTGGGTGGAGGCATGTCAGTCGGGAGGACGGGAAGCTGTAGGGGCGCAGGCTCTGCAGAAGCAGGGGTTACCGGCGCCGGACTGCAACCCGTTGCAACTGATGCCGAAGAAAAAGAAGCAGCATAAACCTGCCCCTCCGCTTACGACCGCAGGGACAGGCTCTGCGAAAGCAGGGGGGCATGCGGAAGCCGGAAAGGTAGAGGGTGGGGGTGCGGTGCCGGAAGGGGAGGGGAAGCCGGAGGCCGGGGTTCCGTTGCCGCAGCCGGAGGCGCAGGCAGCGGCGCTACCGGTAGAGAAGAAAAAGAAGAAGTCCCGGGTGCAGGTGGCGCTGAACACGTTGCGGGGTGAGGGGGTGGCGGCATTCGGGGGTTATGTTGAGGCGGAGATAGGCGAGGCGGTGTTGTTGCGCACGCTGGTGGAGCGGATTATGCGAGCAGAGGACCTTGGTGGCGTCAGGAAGGAAGCGCTGGGTGTGGTAGAGGGACGCCTGCGCCTGCTTGACCCCGGGGGTGATGACCCCTGCTTCCGTGAGGGCCTGCCCCTCGCGCAAGCAGGGGGGCAGGCCCTGCAAAAAAGTTTACCCCTGCGAAAGCAGGGGCAGGGAGCAGAGAGTCAGGCGCCGGAGCTGGCTGTTATAGCGCCGGTCAAGTCAGAAATGACCCCGAGGGAGCTGGAACTGTTTGGAGCCTGTGCCGAGGGTAATGTCGGGTATTTCAGATCTCTGCTCAAGCACAGGAAGATTGATATCAACGCGGCGGCGGAATCCGGGACACTGCTTTGTTATGCTGCCTATGGGGGGCATGCGGGGATTGTCAGGGAGTTGTTACCGGTGCCGGGCATTGATATCAACGCGTGCAGGGGGTACAAGGCGCCGCTTCATATTGCCGTCGAGACGGGGTGCGTAGAGATGGTGAAGCTGCTGCTGGCGGCGCCGGGCATTGATATCGACAGACAAAGGCCGGATGGAAGCACTGCGCTATATATAGCAACCCAGGGGAACTTCCCGGAGATTGTCGAGCAACTCGTTCGCTGGGGCGCCGACGTCAACCTGGCATTGTCCGGTGGAACGACGCCCCTGTATCTGGCTGCCTATCACGGATATCTTGAGGTTGTCAGGGGTCTGCTGGCGGCGCCGGGCATCCGGGTCAACCAGACAGTAGACAAGAGGTGTATCCCGCTTGCGGCTGCGGTTCAACAGGGGCATAAAGACATTGTCAGGCTGCTGCTCAGGAACGGCGCCGATCCGAACATAAAAAGCAGTACAGGATGGACCTCGCTGCAAATTGCCTGTGCTGTGGGCGCTACGGCTATTGTCCAGATGTTATTGAATGCCGGGGCCGACCCGGATGCCGGGATAACAGATCCTGCCGCAAAAAGACACACACCGGACAGCCTGGCCGAGCATGGGGGTCACCGTGAGGTGGCGTCCATTTTGAAAGCGTACCGGCGGCGCAGGGAGGCAGCGCCGCCCCGGCCGGAGTCGCCTACCCCCCTGGCGCGGGCGCAGGATGCGTCGCGGGAGGAAGTGCAAAGCAAACCCCAGGCCGGCAGCAGCTCCCTGCTTCCGCAGGGCCCGCCGTTGCAGCTGATGGGGAAGAAAAAGAAGAAGCAGCCTGCGGAAGTTGAGGCGGGTTCCGGGGAGATGGCTGCCGGTACGGAAGGTACCGCGACGCCTGGGCCGGAAGTGGCGCAGCCGCAGGCATCGGGCACGATACCCGGGGTGGAGCCGGAACCGGTCGAGGGCGCTGCAGGCGGGGGGAGGAAAAAGAAGAAGAAAAGCCGGGTGCAGGTGGCGCTGAACACGTTGCGGGGCGAGGGGATGGCGGCGTTCGGGGCATATATCGATGCGGAGATTGGGGAGGCGGAGATATTGCGCACGCTGGTGGAGCGGATCAACCGGGCGGAGGACCTGGGTGGCGTCAGGAAGGAAGCGCTGGGGGTGGTAGAGGGACGCCTGCGCCTGCTTGACCCCGGGGGTGATGCCGGGGCGCCGGAGGCGGCTGCGCCGGCACAGCGCGGGCAGGAACCGGAGAAGGCTGTTGTAGCGCCGGTGAAGTCTGAGCTGACTCTGAGGGAAACGATGTTGTTTGGGGCCTGTACCGGGGGCAATATCAGAAATCTCAAACGATTTCTCAGGCATGAGTGCGTTGATGTCAACATATCGGACGAACAAGCCACACTCCTTGGTTATGCCGTCTACCGAGGCCATACGGATATTGTCGAACTGCTGTTAAAGCAGCCGAACATTGATGTCAACCTGGCGCAAAAGGAAGGAGCCCCGCCGTTGTACCTGGCAGCGACACGGGGCCACGTGGAAATAGTGAGGCTGCTGCTGGGCGCGCGCGGCATTAACGTTAACCTCGCACAATCAAAGGGGGTAACACCACTCTTTATTGCCGCTCAAAAAGGATACGAGGAAGTGGTGAAACTGCTGCTGGCGGTCCGGGGGATCGGCGTCGATGTGCAAATGAGTGACGGGGCAACGGCTCTTTATGTAGCAGTTCATCTTGGTTTCGCCGGGATTGTTAAACAGCTTGTCAGGGCAGGCGCCGATGCCAACCTGCCTTTGGCTACCGGAATGACGCCTTTGTCTAATGTTGCGGGTTCAGGAAATATTGAGATGCTGAAGATCCTGTTGCAGGCCCCGGGTATCCGGGTAAATCAGGCGACATACGCGGGGATGGTGCCCCTGAGCATTGCCGCTCAACGGGGACATAAGGAGATTGTCAGGTTGCTGCTCAGGGAAAGGGTTGATCCGAACATTCCGGCTCAAGACGGGATAACAGCGCTTCAGCTTGCCTGCCTGAAAGGACATACGGCAATTGCGGAGATGTTATTGCATGCCGGTGCAGACGCTGCTGCCGGGATAAACGTTGCGGAAGGAAGGACACTTGTTCCCTGGGAGATTGCCGACTATACAGGTAACCGGGAGTTGATGTCGGTATTGGCGGCGCACCGGCAGGGCAGGGAGGCAGCGGCGCACCGGCGGGGCGGGGAGGCAACGGCGCACCGGCGGGGCGGGGAGGCAACGGCGCACCGGCCGGAGTATTCCCTGGGCGCGCAGACGGGGCTGGATGCCGATGCCGTTGAGAGTGAGATCAAGCGCCACCTGGACCGGGCGTACCACTGGTTTGTGAAGCAGGCGGTGAACGACATGGAGTTCGGGCGCGGCAGACCGGTGGCGGGTTACCCGCACTTGCGGTATGCGTCCGGCGGGGTGGCGGGAGCGGGGGATTGCGCTGTGTTTTATTACCTGGAGGGGTGCGGAGAAAAGATACGGGTGGCAGGAATTGGCCGCTATCAGGGTAGCGGGTGCTACCGGCTGGACTATGCGGCCGCGGAACTGGGCGGTGTGGGACAAATACTGCACATTGCCTGACAGGGATGAGTTACGCGCCATATTCCCCTGAGACAGAGCTGCCGGTTACCGGGACAGGGCAGTCCGGTTCCGCTGCTGCGGGGTCCGCACGGACAGGCGCCGTCCCTGTTGGTGTTGGCATGGCTGTTGCCGGCAGTGCCGGGGAGTCGCTGGGGCAGGTGTTTGCCGGCATGGCGGGTGGTGCGGATATGCGTGCGTTTCATGCAGGCATAGAGGCGGGACAGCATGCGCTGGGCAACCGCGCCTTTATGCACTGGGTGGGAGAGTTGCAGTCAACGGGGCAGGACGCGGCTGCACAGGACATGGCTGTGCCGTTGCAGATGATGCCGAAGAAAAAGAAGGATCAGGGGGCATTGGAGGTCGAGGCGGGTTCCGGGGAGCAGGCTGAGGGTGCAGCAAAGGAGGCCGGTGCGGGTTCGGAAGGTACAGTGGCGCCGGAGGCGGTTGAACCCACACTGCGGCAGGGCCGGGAAGGAGCGGAACCGGCTGTAGTAGCCCCGGTCAAGTCTGACTTGACCCGTAAGCAGCAGGAGCTGTTTGAAGCCTGTTTCAGGGGTGTTGCCGAACGTTTCAGGCTTCTGCTCAGGGATGGGAATATTGATATCAACGTAGCGAATGAGTATGGGACGCTGCTTTGCCACGCGGCTTTTTATGGTCATGCAGATATAGTCGGGGACCTGTTACCGGTGCCGGGCATTGATGTGAACCTGGCGGGACAACAGGGAGCCACCGCCCTCTACCTGGCTGCCCAGGAGGGGCATGTAAAGGTGGTGGAACGGCTGTTGGACAGGCGCGGAATTAACGTGAACCTGGCCACAGTCACGGGGGTAACGCCGCTTCATATTGCCGCCGAGAAGGGGCGCGCAGAGGTGGTGAAGCTGTTGCTGGCGGCGCCGGGCATCCGGATCAACCAGGCAGCAGGCGAGCGGTTCATCCCTCTTGGGGCTGCGGTTCAACAGGGGCATCAAGATATTGCCAGGTTGCTGCTCAGTAACGGCGCCGACCCGAACATAATAAGCGGTGCAGGATTGAGCCTGCTTCATATTGCCTGTCTTGCAGGCGCTACGGCGATTGTCGATATGCTGTTGTATTTCGGGGCCGACCCGGATGCCGAGGTAACAGGTCTTGGCGGGCAAACACGGACACCAGCCAGCCTGGCCGAGCATGGGGGTCAGCGCGGGGTGATGGCCGTGTTGGAGGTATACCGGCGGCGCAGGGAGGCTGCGCACCGGCTTGAGTGGTTGTTGAGAACGGAACAGGTTGGACGGCGCACGGAGACGCCGCCGCCGGAACCCGTCACGGAAGTTGAGGTAGAGACGGACGGGGCCACGGCCCGTGTTTCTCCCATCCCCCCCAAGCCGTTACCGCCGGGATGGGTAGTGCCCGGTACGGAGCCGCCCACCACCCTGGCACATGCGAAGAAAGCGTTGTGGCAGGGAGTGCTGGGCAAGCTCCAGTCTGACTACATCGACCGGCAAGAACGCAGTCAACTGCTGGAAGCCTTCAGTAGCGTCGCTGACCTGGACAGCCTGTGTGTCCTGTACACCGAGCTGGCGTACTTTGATCGAGCCCGGCGGCGGTGGAGAGTAGCAGCGGCCGCGCCGGTGTTTGACCTGGGTGGGAAGACGGGGCTGGATGCGGAGGCCGTGCAGAGTGAGATCAAAGATTACCTGGGCCGGGCGTATCACCAATATGTATGTCAGGTGGTGAATGACATGGAGTTTGGCCAGGGCAAACCGATGGTGGGTTCCCCTGGTCTGCTGTATGCTTCGGCCGGCGTGCCCGGAATGGGAAGATGCAGTGTGTTTTATTGCCAGGGAGGGTCCGGGGAGCGGAAGCTGATATGGATAGTGGGGATAGGCCACCTTGTGGGGCATGCGGCGTACCGGCTCGACTATGCGGCCGCGGAACTGGGCAGTGTGGGACAAATACTGCACATTGCCTGAGAAACAGGCCGGATAGTTTGGTTGCATGCCCCGTTATATTGCCGAAGGCCATGGAAGACCGCCGACAAACACCGGATTCCCATTGAGTTACACGTCACATTACTCTGAGACAGCCCCGTCCGTTACCGGGACGAGGCAGACCGGTCCCGGTGTTGCCGGGTCCGGACAGACCGGCGCCGGGGAGGCGCTGTGGCAGGTAGCGGCCGGCCTGCAGGGCGGCGCGGGTATGCGGGAGTTTCGTGCAGGCATAGAGGCGGGACAGCATGCGCTGGGCAACCGCGCCTTTATGCACTGGGTGGGAGAGTTGCAGTCAACGGGGCAGGACGCGGCCGCACAGGGCATGGCTGTGCCGTTGCAAATGATGCCGAAGAAAAAGAAGAAGCAGGGAGTGGTGCAGGACGAAGCGGGACCTGAAGCCAGGGCGGAGCCGGTACACCCTGCGGCCGGAACACAGGGGGTCACGATGGTAGCGGAGATAGCCCCGGTCAAATCCGACTTTAGCAGGAGGGATGCCGAGCTGTTTGGCGCTTGTATCAAGGGCGATCCAGGCAGGTTCAGACAGTTTATCAGGTTCGGAAAGGTTGATGTCAACATGTCGGATAAACTTGGAACACTTCTTTGCCACGCTGCCTACGGGGGCTGCACGGCCATCACCAGGGAATTGTTATCGATGCCGGGCATTGACGTGAACCTGGCGCAACACAAGGGGGCCACGCCTCTCTACCTGGCTGCACAATGGAGACACGTGAAGGTAGTGGAACTGCTGCTGGCAGCGCGCGGCATTAACGTGAACCTGGCAACTACAGAGGCTGCAACGCCACTCCATGTTGCCGCCCAGAAGGGGCACGTGGAGATAGTGGGACTGCTGTTGGCGGCGCACGGCATTAACGTCAATCCGGAACTGCCGGAAAAAAATATAACACCGTTGCATTTTGCGCTTCACCTGGGACATGAGAAGGTTGCCGGATTACTCCTGGATGCGCCGGGTATCGAGGTCGATAAACCTCTCAAGAGCGGGATAGCGCCGATTCATTACGCAGCCAGGAACAACCTTCCCGGGATCGTCGAACAGCTTGTCAGACGGGGTGCTGATGCCAACCTGGCATTACCCAGTGGAATAACGCCCTTGTATTACGCTGCGGATAAAGGGCATCTTGAGGTGGTCAGGACCCTGTTGCAGACGCCGGGCATCCGGGTCAACCAGGCAACAGGCATCAGGTATCTTCCCCTTGGGATTGCGGCGCAACGCGCACATAAAGACATTGTCAGGCTGTTACTCAGGAAGGGCGCCGATCCGAACATAAAAACCGCTACCGGGTTAACCCCGCTGCATGTTGCCTGCCTGTTTGGACATATGGCGATTGTCCAGATGTTGTTGTATTTCGGCGCCGACACGGATGCAGAGGTTAAAGATCCTGAAGCGAAAAGACCAATACAGACGCCATACAGCCTGGCCGGGCTTGGGGGTCACCGGGGGGTAATGTCCGTATTGACGGCGTACCGGCGGCACAATGAGGCAGCGGCCCGGGTTGAGCAGTTGTCGGTAACAGAGGAGCCGGGTCGTACGGCACAGACACTCGCGTCACCCGAGGCGGTATCGCTCCCGGTGATTGCTGCGGACACACCAGTGAAGCACACCACGTCGACCTCCCCGGAGGCGCCGGAAAGCCAGGCCATGGAAAAACAGGACGCGTCCGGTGAGGCAATATCCCGTGCTGCTACGGCATCCGTAACGCCTGACAGGCCGGATAAGACAGGAACCGGGACGCAGGCAGCAGCCCGGACTCCCCTGGCACAGGCGAAGGACGGGTTGCGGCAGGAGGTGCTGGTCAAGCTCCGGGCCGACAACCTCGAACCGCTGGAAGGGATCCGGTTGCTGGAAGATGTCAATGCTGCGGACAGCCTGGTTGCACTGTGCAGCCTGTACAACAGGCTGGCCCATATCGAGCGGCACAAGGAGCGTGCCCGGCGGGCGGGAAAACGCCGGGAAGAGGCGTCGCTGACGGTGGTCCCGGGGCCGGCATCGGCGGTTGCGCCCGTGTATACCCTGGAGGAGAGCACGGGCCTGGATGCAGAGAGGGTAGAAGGTGAGATTAAAAAACACCTGGATCAGCGCTATCACCGTTTTATAAGCCAGACGGTGAACGACATGGAGTTCGGGCGCGGCAAGCCGACGACGGGTCACGCGGAGTTGTGGCATGTATCTGCGGGGATAATCGGCGTGGGGAGTTGCAGTGTGTTTTATTACCTGGAAGGGTCCGCGGCGAAGATCCGGATAGTGGGGATAGGCCACCATGTAGCCGGCGCGGCGTACCGGCTGGACTATACGGCGCAGCCGCTGGCGGACTGCAGGCTGTTGCAACTGATGGGGAAGAAAAAGCAGCAGCAGGCGCCGCCGGGTAGGCCGGGAGACGCCGGAAAGACGGAGGACGCCGGAAAGACGGGGGGCGCCGGTGCGGGGGCAAAAGAGGGAGCGCAACCGGAGGCCGGGGCCACATTGCCGGGACCGGAACAGACGTTATCCGGGAAAGGCTCGGCGCAGGAGACGGAACCGGGGCAGAAGAAAAAGAAGAAGTCCCGGGTGCAGTTGGCGTTGAATACGTTGCGTGGCGAGGGGATGGCGGCGTTCGGGGCATATATTGAGGCGGAGATTGGCGAGGCGGCGGTGCTGCACACCCTGGTGGAGCGGATTACCCGTGCGCAGGACCTGGGTGGCGTCAGGAAGGAAGCGCTGGAAGTGGTCGAGGGGAGGCTGCGCCTGCTTGACCCGCTGCTTCCGCAGGGGCAGGTTCCACTGCTCCCTGCTTCCGCAGGGACAAGTTTCGCGGGGCAGGCTCCACTGCTTACGACTGCAGGGGCAGGTCGTGAGGAGCCTGAGATAGCGCCGGTCAAGGCCCGGTTGAACCGGCGCGAGCGGGAACTGTTTGATGCATGTGCCAGGGGCAACGTCGGCAAGTTCAGACTCCTGCTCAGGAATGTGAAGGTTGATATCAACGTGGCGGATGATTTTGGCACGCTCCTTGTTAATGCCGCTTTTGACGGCCGCGAATATATAGTCAGGGACCTGTTGTCGGTGCAGGGCATTAACGTGAACCTGGCGCAACAACAGGGAGCAACGCCCCTTTACCTGGCTGCGCAAGAGGGGCATGTGAAGATTGTGGAAATGCTGTTGGCTGCGCGCGGCATAAAAATCAATCTGTCTAAATGGGATGGTGCAACGCCACTCTTTGTCGCGGCCCAGAATGGGCACGTGGAGACAGTGGAATTACTGCTGGCGGCGCCGGGTGTCAAGGTTAACCTGAAAACATCAGCAGATGGAGGAACGCCGGTTTTGGTTGCAATTCAAGGAGGACACGCGGAGGTGGCGAAGCGGCTGCTGGCGGCGCCGGGAATTGATATCGATGCGCGCACGGAGGACGGGGCGACCGCGCTCTATATTGCAGCCGAGCACAATTTTCCCGGGATCGTCGAAGAGCTTGCCAGGCGCGGAGCGAATGTCAACCTGGCGTTGGATAGCGGGGAAACGCCCCTGGGTATCGGGGCTTACCAAGGGAATGCCGGGGTAGTCAGGAAGCTGTTGCAGGCGCCCGGAATTGAAGTCGATAAGCCCAGCGAAGATGGCTTAACGCCGTTAGCGGTCGCCGCTGATGGAGGATACGGGGACATAGTCAGGTGGCTGCTCAAACACGGGGCGGATCCGAACAGGGGGACTCCCGACGGCATAACCGCGCTGCACCGCGCCTGTCTGTACGGCCATACGGGGATAGTCGAGATGCTGTTGCATGCCGGGGCAAATACGGATACAGAGGTGAATGATCCCGAAGTAATTCACCGTACGCCGTACGATCTCGCCCAGCTCGTGGGTCACAGGTCGGTCATGAGGCTGCTGGAAAACCACCGAAAGGCCGGCGCGCAGCAGGCATCGCCCCCGGTTACCACGCCTGCCGGCGCGGCAGAGGCAGCTTCCCTCACTTCCCCTGCAGTGGGCGAAAGCCGGGACAGGGAAGGGAGTCAACCTCCAGGCAACCGGGCCACAGCGTCACCGTCTGTCAGCCAATCGGCAGCGCCGCCCACCCCCCTGGCGCAGGCGCAGGATGGGTTGCGGCAGCAGGTGCTGGGCAAGCTCAGGGATAACAACCTCGACCCGCGCGACGGTATTCTGCTGTTGCAGGATGTTAATGCGGCAAACGACCTGGACGGCTTGTGTAACGTGCACAATAAACTGGCGCGTCTCGAGCGGCGGCAGGTGCGGGCCCGACGCCGGAGGCGGCGCAGGGGTCTGTCCAGAGGCAGGGAAGCGGCGCCGGGGCGGGTGGCTGCGACAGCGCCGGTGTTTACTCTGGGCGGGAAGACGGGTCTGGATGCTGAGCGTGTGGAAATTGAGATAAAGAGCCACCTGGGCCAGAAATATCGCCGTTTTGTGAGCCAGGCGGTGAACGACATGGAGTTCGGGCGCGGCAAGGGGACAACGGGCTACCCGGGGCTGTTGCATGCGTCTGCGGGGATACCCGACGTGGGGAGTTGCAGCGTGTTTTATTACCTCGATGCGGAGCGGAACCGGATACGGATAGTGGGGATAGGCCACCACGTGGGCCGTGCGGCGTACCGGCTGGGCTATGCGGCGGAGGAGTTGGGCGAGGCGGGGCGCATACTGCGCATTGCCTGACAGGAGTCTGCAGTCTGGATGGGGTAATCCCGGTTTGCCTGGTAACTAATTACTTGTCTTTACGCAGGCGGTGCACTATAAACCCAAAGTAGAGCCGGGAAATAACATTCGGGCATACCAGCTTTGAACAGGTAATACCTCAAGTTGTAACAAAAACAGTCGTTGTACCGCCGAAGGCCATCGAGGACCAACAACAAAGACCGGATTCCCATTGAGTTACACGTCATATTTCCCTGATACATGCCTGCCGGTTACCGGTACGGGGCAATCCGGTACCGGTGTTGCCGGGTCCGGACGGACAGGCGCAGATCCGGGTGGCGTTGGTATGGCCGTTGCCGGCAGCGCCGTGGAAGTGCTGGGCCAGGTGGTGGCCGGCATGGCGGGTGGTGCAGATATGCGTGCGTTTCATGCAGGCATAGAGGCGGGACAGCGTATGCTGGGCAACCGTGTGTTTGTGACCTGGGTGAGGGAGTTGCAGTCAAGGGGGCAGAAAGCGCCTGCACAGGGCACGGCTGTGCCGTTGCAGATGATGCCGAAGAAAAAGAAGGATCAGGGGGAAAGAGAGGTCGAAGCGGGTTCCGGGGAGCAGGCTGAGGATGCAGAAGAGGAGGCCGGTGCGAAGAAAAAGAAGAAAAAGTCCCGGGTGCAGGTGGCGCTGAACACCTTGCGGGGAGAGGGGGTGGAGGCATTCCGGGGCTATATCGGGGCGGAGATCGGTGAGCCGGAGTTGCTGCGCACCCTGGTGCAGCGGATTATGCGGGCGGAGGACCTGGGGGGTGTCAGGGAGGCCGCGCTGAAAGTTACCCGGGAAAGAGCAGGAGTCCTCGACCCGGAGGCGGGTCCGGTCATGCGACAGGCGGTTGCCGCCGGTCACGGACAGGTTATGGAGCAAGCCGTACTGGCGCAGATGAAACCTGATCCGAACTGGAAGGAAAGGTCACTGATTGCATGTTGTGCCGAAGGTGATACCTGGGCCCTCAGGCGCCTGCTCAGGTATGGGAAGCTTGATATCAACATGGGGAGCAGGTGGGGCACACCTCTCTGTTTTGCTGCGTATCACGGTCAGGCGGCCATTGTCAGGGATTTGCTGTCAAGGCCCGGCATAGATATCAACCTGGCGCATGACGATGGATCGACACCCCTCTACCTGGCCGCGCAACAAGGAAATGTGGAGGTGGTGAAGCTGTTGCTGGGAGCGCGCGGGATTAAGGTAAATTTGGCAACCAAACGTGGTGCAGCGCCACTCTCTATCGCTGCCGAGGTGGGGAATGTGGAGATTATGAAGTTGTTGCTGGCAGCACCCGGCATTAATGTCAATCCGGCCACGTCGGATGAAGGGACTACACCACTTCTCTTTGCAGCTTTTGACGGACATGAGGATATAGTCAGGTTGCTTCTGGATTGCCCGGATATCCATGTCGATGCGCACAGGCATACCGGCACAACACCCCTTTATCTGGCAGCCCAGAATAACCATCCCCGGGTTGTCGAGCAACTGGTAAAACGGGGAGCGAATGTCAACCATGTAGCGAATGACCGTTCAACGCCTCTGTGTGCCGCTGCTGAAAATGGGCATGTGGAGGTGGTCAGGGTCCTGTTGCGGGCGCCGTCTATAGATGTCAACCAGTCAGCAAGGGACGAGGCGTCCCCCCTGGCCTTTGCTGCCCAGGGGGGGTACAAGGACATTATCAGGTTATTGCTCAGGAAAGGCGCTGACCCGAACAAGCCTCACAGGACCGGTCTGACCCCGCTTCATCTTGCCGCCCTGCATGGACACACGGCTGTCGCGGAGATGTTATTGCGCTCAGGGTCTGCCGCGGGCGCGCGGTTAGTGGCGGCAAAGCCGGGGAATTACACTCCTTATGGGCTTGCCGAACTCGCCGGGCAGCGGGAGGTAATGTCCGTACTGGCGGCACGCCGGTGGCGCCGGGAAGACGAACCGGGCTCGACAGCATCAACAGCGGCTGCGCCGGAAGTGGTATCACTCCCGGTTGCGTCAGTGACTACCCGGCTGGAGCAAACCTGCCTGACATCCCCGGATCAGGCGGTAAGCCAGGTTAGGCCGGAGATGGAATCACCCCGGCAGGCAATGGCGAGTCTGTCTCCGCAGTCCCCCACGCCTGTCCGGACCGCTGAGGCAGGGCCGGATGCGCTGGAGTCTTCCCCCCTGGTGCAGGCAAAGGATGCATTGCGACAGGAAGTGCTGGGCAAGCTGCGGGATGACAACCTGGAATCCCTTGAGGGCATCCGCCTGCTGGAAGACGTCAATGACTCCACCGACCTGGACGGGTTGTGCGCCCTGTATAACAGGTTGGCGCACATTGAGCGGCACAAGGAGCGGGCCCGGCGCAGTAAACGGCGCCGGGGGTTATTGTCGGTGCCGGCGGGTCCGGGGCCGGCCGCGGCAGACCCGGCAGCGGCGCCGGTGTTTGCCCTGGGCGGGAAGACGGGACTGGATGCGGAACGTGTAGAAGTTGAGATAAAGCGTCACCTGGGCCAGGCGTACCACCGCTTTGTGAGCCAGGCGGTGAACGACATGGAGTTCGGACGCGGCAAGGGGACGATGGGATACCCGGGGTTGTGGCATGTCTCTGCGGGGATACCCGGCGTGGGGAGTTGCAGCGTGTTTTATTACCTGGAAGGGTCCGGGGAGAAGATACGGGTGGTGGGGATAGGGCACCACGTGGGGCGTGCGGCGTACCGGCTGGACTATGCGGCGGAGGAACTGGGCAAAGTGGGGAGCATACTGCGTATTAACTGACAGGACAACGCGTTCAATATGGGGTAATACATCATGGTTACAAAGAGTACTGATTTACACCCGATATCCCGGTCCCTCCCGGAGCAGGGAAAGGTGGGCGAAGCGGTAGGAATACCAGGGCTGGCCCCTGCTGAAGGTGCGCTGCAACAGGTGCTTGCGGGCATTCGGGGTGGTGCGGGTACGCGGGAGTTTCATGCAGGCATAGAGGCGGGGCAGCGTGTGCTGGGCAACCGCGCCTTTATGCACTGGGTGGGGGCGCAGCAGTCGGGGGGACGGGCAGCTGTGGCTGGGAGCCTGCCCCCCTGCTTGCAGCCGCAGGGGGCGCCGTTGCAGATGATGCCGAAGAAAAAGAAGCAACAGGGGCATGCAGTCGCCGGAAAGGAAGAGGGTGAGGGTGCGGTGCCGGAAGGGGAGGAGAAGCCGGAGGCCGGGGTCAAATTGCCGCAGTCGGGCGCAGGGGGGACAGGCTCCTCTTGCGAGACGCAGGGCCCTGCCGGCGCCGGAATGACGGTGGATGGGGTTGCGGTACCGGTGGAGAGGAAAAAGAAGAAGTCCCGGGTGCAGGTGGCGCTGAACACGTTGCGGGGTGAGGGGGTGGCGGCGTTCGGGGATTATATTGAGGCGGAGATTGGTGAGGCGGCATTGTTGCGCACGCTGGTGGAGCGGATTACCCGGGCAGAGGACCTGAAGAGTATACGGGCCGCGGCACTGGCCGTGGTGGAGGCGCGCCTGCGCTTGCCTGACTCGGATGAGAGCGCCGGGGAGCAGGTTCTGCGCAAAAGTTTACCCCTGCGCGAGCAGGGGCAGGGAGCAGGGATCAGGCAGGCACCGGAGTTGGCTGTTACAGCGCCGGTCAAGGCTGCGTTGAATCTGAGGGAAACGGAGTTGTTTGAAGCCTGTTACAAGGGCGATACCGGGCGGTTCAGACGATATCTCAGCCACTGGAAGTCCGGACATGGGAACGTAGATGTCAACGTATCGGACAGATTGGGCACACTTCTTTGCCATGCTGCTTTCTGGGGTTACGAAAATATAGTCAGGGAACTGTTGTCATTGCCCGGAATTGATGTGAACCTGGCGGGAGAACTGGGATGCACCCCGGTGTACCTGGCTGCCCGGAACGGACATGTGAAGCTCGTGGAACTGCTGCTGGATCAGCGCGGCATTAACGTGAACCTGGCTACATCAGTGGGGACAACGCCGCTTTATGTTGCTGCCGAGGAGGGCCACGTGGAAGTGGTGAAACTGCTGCTTGCGGCGCCGGGGATTAATGTCAACATGCAACGGTCGGATGGGGTAGCGCCGCTTAATGTTGCCGCTGATAAGGGGGACGTAGAGGTGGTGAAACTGTTGCTGGCGGCGCCGGGTATCCAGGTCAACCTGGGAGTCGACGGGAGGTATATCCCTCTTGGGATGGCGGTTCAACATGGGCATAAGGACATTGTCAGGCTGCTGCTCAGGAACGGCGCCGATCCGAACATAACAAGCGGTGAAGGATTAACCCCGCTTCATGTCGCCAGTTTTAAGGGTTATACGGCGATTGTCGAAATGCTGTTACATTTCGGGGCCGACCCGGATGCCGAGTTAACAGATCTTGTCGGGGAAGCTCAGACACCGGGCAACCTGGCCGTACTTGGGGGTCACCGCGAGGTGATGTCCGTGTTGGAGGCATACCGGCGGCGCAGGGAGGCGGCGCGCCGGCTTGAGCAGTTGTCGCTGACGGAGGCGCCCGCGGAGGCAGGGGGAAGCGGCCGCGCCGGTGTTTGACCTGGGTGGGACGGGTACTGCGTATTGATTAAGCGGCAATCCCGGATACGGTATACTGGCATGACGACGGAACTCCGGGTGAGCCGACATGTCAGAGACACAGAATGATTCATTGAACCTGCAGGGCAGGACGGCCGTGGTCACGGGCAGGGCAGGCGGCATAGGCGCGCCCATATGCCGGGTCCCGGCAGACGCCGCCGCCGGTTTGACGGACAAGGTATTTTAGAAGTGTATTGTTGAACCACAGAGACCACATTGCCGGAATGATCGATCATACCCTGCTCGCGCCCGAGGCGACGCCGGACATGGCCGCGCGGCTGTGCCGGGAAGCGGGTGATCACGGGTTTTATTCTGTCTGCATCTCTCCTGTTTTCATTCCCCTTGCCCGTGACATACTGGCCGGCTCCCCGGTCAAGGTCTGCACGGTGGCTGGTTTTCCGTCCGGCACGAACGAAACGGAAGTGAAAGCCTATGAAGCGGGCCGCTCAATTCGGCAGGGCGCGGATGAAATCGACATGGTGATGAACGTCGGCGCGGCAAAAGCGGGCGACTGGGCAAGGGTCGGCTCAGACGTGGCAAGCGTGGTGGAAAGCGCTCGGGGGAATCTCGTCAAGGTGATCCTCGAGACCTGCCTGCTGACCGACGGGGAAAAGCTGCGGGCGTGCGAGGTCTGTGTTGCCGCGGGCGCCGGGTACGTCAAGACCTCCACCGGTTTCAGTCGAAACGGCGCCACCGTGGCAGACGTCAGGCTCATGCGCAGCGCCGTAGGTGATGACGCAGGCGTAAAAGCCAGTGGCGGGATCAGGGATTACGAAACAGCCTGCCGGATGATAACAGCAGGCGCCAGCCGACTGGGCACGTCCTCAAGCCTGAAAATCATCGATAAATGAGTGGAATACGGACTTGTAGAAGGTCGGGATAGCATATTCAAGACGGTCGACAGCCATGGAAGGCTGTCGATCAGCGTACATGGATGTATTCACAGCGGGTCTTGAATATGCTATCCCGGCCTTTTGCCGTTGTCTGCTATTAATCAATAGTTATGGCAGTCTCCAGCACGAGTTCGATCATATCCCTGAAGCCGGCTTGCCGTTCTGCCGAAGTCAACCTTTCCCCGGTCCTGATCTGGTCGCTGACCGTACAGACAGACAGCGCCCTGACGCCGAATTCCGCGGCCAGGCCGTAAATGCCTGCCGTCTCCATCTCCACGCCCAGCACATTGTATTGCTCCAGCAAATCGAATACCTCCGTTTCCGGTGAATAGAACAGGTCACTGGAAAAGAGGTTGCCCACGTGGCAGGCGAGTCCTTTGCGTGCGGCGACGGTGACTGCAGACTGCAGCAGCCGGTAATCGGCGATAGCGGCAAAATCGTGGTCCCGGAAACGGATCCGGTTCACCTTGGAATCGGTGCAGGCCCCCATGGCAATGATGATATCCCGCAGTTTCACCGCCTTGTTGACAGTGCCGCAACTGCCGACCCGGATCAGGCGCTTGACGCCGAATTCATTTACCAGTTCGGTGCAATACATGGAACACGAGGGGATGCCGACACCGTGCCCCATGACCGACAGGGTATGTCCCCGGTAACGGCCGGTAAAGCCCAGCATACCCCTGACGTCATTCACCTGGCGTACGTCCTCCAGGTAGTTCTGCGCGATGTACTGTGCCCTGAGCGGATCACCCGGCATCAGCACGGTTTCCGCAAAATCGCCGGGTTCGGCATTGATGTGTGGCGTACTCATAGTGTCTCGATACTGTATGTCAAAATCTGTCTGCTGCCGCGGCCAGGGTCTGGTCGAAGGTGTGGACCCTGACGTTATACCTGCAGGTACATGAACAGGCTTGCCAGCACTGCGCTCATGAGGTTGGACAAGGTCCCGGCGAGCACGGCCATGAAGCCCAGCGCGGCGATGTCCTGGCGCCGTTCCGGCACCAGGCTGCCCATGCCGCCCAGCAGGATGGCGATGGAAGTCAGGTTGGCGAAGCCGCACAGGGCAAAGGTGACGATGACCTGGGTGTGCGGGCTCAGGGTATGCATTATCTCGCTGAAACTTAGGTAGGCGATAAATTCAGTCATGATGAATTTCTGCCCGATCAGGCTGCCGGCCGCGGCTGCCTCGTGCCACGGTACGCCTATCAGCCAGGCCAGCGGCGCCAGCAGTTTGCCCAGGATCCCCTGCAGTGTCAGACCCTCTATGCCGAACCAGCCGCCGATGCCGCCCAGCAGGCCGTTGACCAGCGCAATCATGGCGACGAACGCGATCAGCATGGCGCCGACGTTGGCTGCCAGTTTCAGCCCGTCCAGGGTGCCGTTGCCGATGGCCTCGAAGACATTGACCACTTTTTTCGGGCCGCTGAACTGTACGTGTTCCAGTTCCGCTTCCGGCTGTTCGGTCTCCGGTTTGATGATTTTTGCCATGAGCAGGCCGCCGGGCGCGGCCATGAAACTGGCCGCGATGAGGTACCCCAGGTTGATGCCCATCGCCGCATAGGCCGCCATGATGGCGCCGGAGATGGCCGCCATGCCGCCGGTCATCACCGCGAACAGTTCCGACCGGGTCAGGTCTTTCAGGTAAGGCCGGATGACCAGCGGCGATTCGCTGTGGCCGATGAATATGTTGGCGACCGCGCACATGGATTCGGTCTTGCTGGTGCCGATCAGTTTATGTATGCCGCCGCCGAGAAACGTCACCAGTTTCTGCATGATGCCGAGGTAATACAGGGTGGACATCAGCGCGGAAAAGAAGATGATCACCGGCAGCAGGTGGAATGCGATGGAGAACCCGCCGTTATCCCTGGCCAGGTCGCCGAACACGAACACCGCGCCGACGCGGCCGTAATCGATCACGTTCTGCACACCCGCCACCATGGTGTTAAGGAAAGCCTGCCCCGGCGGAAAGTAGAGAATAAGGCCGGCAATGGCCGCCTGTGTCAGGAATGCGGGGACAACGGTCTTAAGCCTGATGGCCCGCCGGTTCTCGGATAGCAGCAATGCCAGGCAGAGAATCACCGCCATCCCGACAAAACACATCAGTATCGTCATGAAAAACCGTTCCGTCTGATCCCGTAGTGGAATTGTTATAAGATACACGCGGTGAGGAGGTTAGGCAAAATGAAATTACCCCTATTCCTGAACCTGGCGCTGGCAGTGCTGGTCGCCGGTGTGTTCCCCGCCGCCGCTGCCGGCGAAGCTGAAACCAGGGCGTACTTCCAGGAAGTGCGTGAGGAACCAACCCTGTTGCGGGGTTTCCTCTACGCGTTCCCCAAGGGAGGCGAACTGCACAACCACCTGGACGGCGCCATCTACGCAGAGAGCTACATCCGCTGGGCTGCACAGGACGGCAAGTGCATAGACCTTGAAACCTACACGATCACCCCGCCGCGCTGCGATGCGGTCTCCGGCCGGCCGGCCGTCAGCGAGATAATGTATGACGCCGACGTGGTGAACCGGATCATCGATGCCTTTTCCATACGCAACTACGAGCGCCGCCAGGTATCCGGGCACGACCAGTTTTTCTCCACGTTCCGGCGTTTCGTCCCGGCAGGCGTCGGCCATGAAGGCGAAATGCTGGCCGAATCCAGCGCCAGGTCGGCGCGCCAGAATGTCCTTTACCTGGAACTGCTGCAGTCCTGGGGCATGGAACAGGCCCGGCAACTGGCTGCGAACAACAGCGAGTTCAATGTCGACACGCCCCTGGCGGACCTGGCCCGCCACCCGGGGGTCGAACAACTGGCCGCGGCAACGATGCTCAGGCTGGACGCCATTGAAGAGCAGTGGCGCACTACCCTGGGCTGTGGCCGGGAAAACGCGGACCCCGGTTGTGATGTGACCGTGCGCTACCTGGCCCAGGTGATCCGCGTATTCCCGCCGGAACAGGTACTGGCCCAGACCCTGCTGGCCTACCACCTCATCGAAAAGGACCCGCGTTACGTGGGGCTTAACTTCGTTGCGCCGGAAGACAACCCGGTTACCCTGAGAGACTACCGCTGGCAGATGGAAATGATCGGCGGCCTGGCCGAACACTTTCCCGCGGCAAAAGACGGCATCACCCTGCACGCCGGAGAAGTGGAAATGGGCCTGGTGCCCCCCGAACACCTGGGCTGGCATATCCGCGCCGCGCTGGACATCGCCGGCGCCAGGCGCATCGGTCACGGCACCGATATATATTACGACCCGCAGGCAACGCAACTCATGCAGCACATGGCCGAGCAGGGCATCCTGGTCGAGATCAACCTGACCAGCAGCGAGGCCATCCTGGGCATAACGGGCGACAGGCATCCCATCCGGGCTTATATGAAGTACAACGTTCCGGTCGCCCTGTCGACCGACGATGAAGGCGTGGCGCGCATCGACCTGACCCACGAATACCAGCGCGCGGTGGAGACCTACGACCTCAGCTACGACGACCTCAAGTACCTGTCCCGCAACGCCCTGGCCTACAGCTTCCTCCCCGGCAAAAGCCTGCTGGCTTCAACCCGCACGGGGAAACTGGTGGAGGAATGCGATTACGGGGCCTCGGATGGGGACGGTGAGGCAAAAATGGAAATGTGCCTGGAGTTCATGTTCCGCAACGACAAGGCGAAGCTGCAGTCGGAACTGGAACGGCGCTTCATGGAGTTTGAAGCGAACTACCCGCACAAGAATAATCCGCAATAACATCCGCAGGTTACCGCAGATATAGTTAGTCATATCAGTCCGCCGCCGGAATATTCCGCATGGAAACATCATCAATTAAAATCTCTGCGCTAACCTGCGTCATCTGCGGATTAATTTCTTTATATTCTTTACATCTCACCGCCCGGGAAGATGTTCAGCGTTTCCCGTATTTTGGCGACCTGCACGTGCACAGCGCCTGGTCGCTGGACAGCTACGTTAACTACAACCCTGTCGGTCCCCGTGACGCCTACCGTTTTGCCCTGGGTGAGGAGGTCGTCCTGTCCGGCGGCAGGGTGGTGCGGATCGACCGGCCGCTTGATTTTGCCGCGGTGACGGACCACGCGGAGTACCTGGGGGAACTGCCGCTTTGCACCGATGAAACCAGCGCCGCGTATGCGCTGGAGATTTGCCGGGACATCCGTAATGAAACCCGGCACAAGCCGCTCATAGACAAGGTTTTCCGGGAACTGATCATTCGCGACGTGGTGTCCACGGACCCGCAACGGGAAGCTGAACTGTGCGGCGCGGACAATGATCGCTGCCTGGCCAGGGCGAAGTCAACCTGGCGGGAACTGCAGGATATCGCCCATGAATTCAACCGCCCCGGCGTGTTCACCACCCTGGTCGGATACGAGTGGACCGGGAATCCGGACGGAAACAACCTGCACAGGAATGTTATCTACGGCAACGACCATGT
Organism: Gammaproteobacteria bacterium; assembly: GCA_965208655.1. Taxonomy (GTDB): domain Bacteria; phylum Pseudomonadota; class Gammaproteobacteria; order Eutrophobiales; family Eutrophobiaceae; genus JAAXHV01. Next base: position 207,912 of record CBDBPJ010000004.1, on the reverse strand, counting down.
CCCGGCGTTACCCATCAGTTATTTTGAGGCGAATACGCCGGAAAATTTATGGGCGCAGTTGCACGAAACCTGTGCCGCTCCCTGCGAGGTCCTGGCAATTCCGCATAATTCCAACCAGAGCAACGGCCGGCAGTTCCCGGCCATGAACCCGGATGACGGGTCACATGGCGCCGAGTGGGCGCAATTGCGAGCCCGGACGGAACCCCTGGTGGAGATCATCCAGGCCAAGGGCGAGTCGGAATGCCACACCGGGGTAGGTACGGAGGATGAACTGTGCCTGTTTGAAAAACTGGAGCGCCGTCCGCTGTGCGGCGCTGACCCGGACGATGCAGCCTGTGCGCAGGTGTGCGGGAGCGACGGCTCTGCGGAAGGATGTATTGCGCCCGGTATCTATGTGCGTAACGCCCTCAAGCTGGGCCTGGAATTTGAGCAGCAACTGGACGTCAACCCGTACAAGCTGGGATTTATCGGCAGCACCGATACGCATAACGGCACCCCCGGCGGCACCGACGAGTCAAATTACCAGGGCCACCACGGCTTTGAAGACGGCACCCCGGCGCGGCGCGCGCTCACGCCCGAGATAAAGGAATTTTCAGCCAGCCGGGAGAAAAGTTCCGGCGGGCTGGCCGGCGTATGGGCGGAAGAGAATACCCGCGCCGCCATATTCGCCGCGCTGCGACGCCGCGAAACCTTTGCCACCAGCGGCACGCGCATCAGCGTGCGTTTCTTTGCCGGCTGGGATTATCCCGAAGCCCTTGACATGAACACCGACCTGGCTGCCCTGGGTTACGCCCGAGGGGTGTCCATGGGCGGCGACCTGCCATCACGTCCCGGGTTGCGGCACACCGGCGAAGACGCTGGAGGAGCATCAAGGAACGGCGACTCAACGGCGCCGCGTTTTATCCTCTGGGCAATGAAGGATCCGGAAGGAGTGAACCTGCAGCGCATGCAGGTTATCAAGGGCTGGCTGGAACAGGACGTGAGCCGGGAGCAGGTGTACGACGTAGCCTGTTCCGATGGTTTGACTCCCGACCCGGACACCCACCGCTGCCCCGGCAACGGCGCCGGCGTGAACCTGAACGATTGCAGCGTCAGCGCCGGTAAGGGCGCGGCACAACTGAAAGCCCTGTGGCAGGACCCGGATTTCAACCGGGATGAACACGCATTTTATTATGTCAGGGTGCTGGAGAACCCCAGCTGCCGCTGGAGCACCTGGGAAGCAATCCGGGAAAATACAGAACCGTTCGACGACGTCGACCTCACCATACAGGAACGCGCCTGGAGTTCGCCGATCTGGTACGGGCCCCAAATCGATCCTTTGAGATGATATCGAATGAATCCAAGAATATCGGAAGTAACAGCAATCGATGGTCATAAATTGAAGTTGCTATTTGATAACGGTGAGCGTCGAATTTACGACTGTTCAGGATTGTTGAATTTCAGCATATTTCAGGAATTGCAGGATGAAAATTATTTTAAGCAGGCCAAGGTATCGGACGGAACCGTTGTATGGCCGCATGAACAGGATATATGCCCCGATACCTTATATCTGGGTTCAATGAAAGCCGATAACTGAAATTATCGGAAGGTTTTACAGGTGGCGTCCGGGATTTGACATAGTACTGCACAGCCGTATAATAAAACTATGCGTACGGTTGTTGAAACAAGGATGTTCAGCGCACAGGCGGCCAGGGTGTGGAACGCTGAGCAATACCAGGACTTTGTCATATAAAATGAGTAAAACCGGACAAGCGCTTCTTGATGACGTGACAGCCATTAAGAAGGGCGCGCCCGCCAAAATATGGACCCCGGAACAGTTACTGGTCATTTCCGTTCGCAAACAACTGAAAAAATCCCAGTTGGTCTTTTCCAGGTTACTGGGAATTCCCGTGTCCACACTCAGAGATTGGGAACAGGGACGCAAACAACCCGATAGCGCTGCAATCACCCTGATTAAGGTTGCGCAAAAGCATCCAAAGGTATTGGAAGATATTGCAGCTTGATTTTCTCAGCAATAAAAACACACCAGAAGCTGAAATTCTAAAATCAACGGGGTCAGACTCGATTGATTTCCTGAGCATTGTTTCATACAGAGATATTTGGTTCCTCGTACCTATGACCGGCAGCATGACGCGCATTCATACTCACGCATGAACAAAATGAATATTATACTTTCATATTGTGCAATTCCTTGCTATGATAGGACGCATGATAGAACGAGACATCACTCCTTGTCTGACCGGACTCTTTGAGCAATATCCTTTTGTGACCGTGACCGGACCGCGCCAATCCGGCAAGACCACCCTCTGCCGCGCGACTTTTCCACATCTCAAGTACGTCAATCTGGAAGCGCCGGATGTACGGGAATTTGCACGCTCCGATCCTCGCGGTTTCCTTTCTCAAATCGACGATGGCGCAATACTTGACGAGATCCAGCGTGTCCCGGAACTTCTTTCCTATCTTCAGGTTCTGGCCGACGAGAGGGGGCGGAACGGACTGTTCATTTTGACAGGAAGCGAACACTTCAAACTTTCCGAAGCCGTTAGCCAATCACTGGCGGGACGAACCGGACTGCTTCGCCTGCTACCTTTTTCTCTTGACGAAAGACAGCGCACGGGCGCCGGCAATGATGCAGATGAAATCCTCTACTCCGGCTTTTATCCGCGTATTTATGATCAAGGCCTCGACCCGCGACAAGCGTTTGCTGATTACTTTGAGACTTACGTCGAGCGCGATGTGCGCCGCCTGGGTGAAATACGCAATCTATCAAGCTTTCAGCGATTTGTCCGCCTGTGTGCCGGCCGGATCGGACAATTGACCAATCTTGTCGCGCTGGGCTCGGATGCTGGAGTATCTCACACCACGGCACGGCACTGGCTCGACGTTCTGGAGGCGAGTTTCATCGCTTTCAGGCTGCAACCGTTTCATGCCAATGTTCGTAAGCGCCTGGTCAAATCGCCCAAGCTCTATTTCTATGATGTCGGGCTGGCCAGTTATCTTGTCGGCATTGAGCGCGCGCAGCAGATCGTTACCCATCCCCTGCGCGGCGCGTTGTTCGAGAACATGGTCGTGGTGGAGGCGTTGAAGTACCGTTACAATCTTGGCCGCTCCTCCAACCTGTCTTTTTTCCGGGATAGCCGGGGCCTGGAATGCGATCTCCTGTTCGAGACCGCGAGCGGCGTGGGCGCTATCGAGATAAAATCCGGCGCGACAATCGCTACGGATTCCTTCGATTCCCTGAACACTATCGCGAAATCGATCCCGGAGATTTCTACAAAGATCGTCGTCTACGGCGGTTCGGAGCGTCAATCCCGAAGCGCCGGTGAAGTTGTGCCGTTCCATAACGTGTACGATGTGCTGGAACGTTTCGAGGTCAGCGAGGAGATAGCTGCATTTGTGCAGGATAATATGGTGCGAGTGCCATCTCCTTCTGAGACCGATATTGAGATCCTGGATAACGTCTATAGCAAGTATATCCGCCCCACCCTGGAGGAGGTCGAAAGGTCCCTGGAGCAGCATAAAGTGGCGCTGTTATTTCACAGTGTTGAGTCTAGTTCATATCTCAACTCGGGATTCGGTTATAACAGCTCAAGAAAACTCCTGAAAGCCGGAATTTGGGAAGAAACGAAGAACAGATATATTCTGAAACGAGGATTTGAACTAAGTGCCGGACGCCCCTTGGTGCTCGGCCACAATTTCACCTTTACTGGTCCCATTAACACAGGTGACCTGGATCACAGTTGTGAGATAACCCTTGTCTGGTTTCTTGATAACGAAAGCGTTTCACGAAGAGTAGACATCGCCGGCGCGCCTGTTCAGAAGCTCAGCGACCGCATTCCATATTCGGAACTCAGCACCCGCAGCGCTAAAGTGGACAGTATATGTTCGGGTATCCTGAAGGCTATCAAGAACGAGATAGAGAAACATTCCAAGCCCGGCCAAACCACTTCTTGAATATAATGAATGCATCCTGGTTATAGGCACTCTTTGATGAAAGTCATTTCACTGGTTGCACTTTTGTGGGCGGCGCTGCTCCTCGCCGGCTGCGCCGTCTCGGCAATTTCTCCGGATGTCAGGGAACCGGACCTGCCCGAGAGCTGGACCGGGGAGGCCGAGTATGACACCGTCAGTGACGGCTGGCTGGCGCAACTGGGTGACACCGAACTCAGCGGCCTGGTGGACGTCGCCATGGAACAGAATTACCGCCTGGCGCAACTGGCTGCGGAGGTGGACGCCGCGCAGCAGGCCCTCATCATCAGCGGCGCGGCGCGGCTCCCGGATGTATCTCTTGCACTGGATGCCTCGCGACGGCGAGTCATCAGCAACCAGTTCGGGATCACGCGCACCTCCAGCAACTTCGAGCTTGGCGTGGACCTGGCCTGGGAAATCGATGCCTGGGGCAAACTTCGGGACGTCGAAAAACAGGCCGGTCTGAAACTGATGGCTGCGCAGGCGAGCTATGCGGACAGCCGCAACAGGCTGGCGGCCGGGGTGGCGCGCGCCTGGTTCAATATGGTCGGCGCAGCTGAGTTGCTGGCAGTATTGCGCGAGCGGCTGGCAAACCTGGAAGAGGACCTGGACATTATCGAAAGCGCCTACAACCAGGGCCTGACGGGAGCGCTGGACATCTACCTGGCCCGTACCAGCGCGGACCAGGAACGCGCCCGTATCGCGGCACAGGAACAGGCGCTCGCAGAAAACCGGGTTGCCCTGCAGTTGCTGCTGGGGCATTACCCGGACGGCAGGCTGGAGGCCGCCAGGACGTTGCCGCTGTTCGAGACGCCCGTCCCGGCGGGCCTGCCCTCGGAACTCGTCAGCCGACGGCCGGACCTGCAGCAGGCCTGGATGAACCTGCTGGCCGCTGACGCCGCGGTCGCGATCGCCCACAAGCAGCGCTTCCCGCGCATCGCCCTGGTGGCGTCCGGCAACGACGTTTCGGATGAACTCGGCAGCCTGTTCAACGGCACCGCGCTGGCCTGGTCGGTGCTGGGCAACCTGACCCAGCCGCTGTTCAACCGCGGCCGGCTGAAAGCGCAGGAAGAGCAGGCCAGGGCACGCCTGGCGCAGGTGGAAAACCAGTACCTGGAGATGTTATACCAGGCTTTTTCCGAGGTGGAGAACGCCCTCACCCGCAACAGGACGCTGCAGACCCGTTACCAGGTCACCCTGGCTTCGGAGAAAAATGCCGTGGCGGCGTTGACCCTGGCATTTGAGCAGTACCAGCGCGGCCTGGTCCCCTATACCACGGTTCTTGAGGCGCAACGGCGCGCTTTTGATATACAATCAGGGATTATCGGGTTGCGCAATGAACTGTTACAGAACAGGATCACCCTGTACCTCGCGCTGGGAGGCGACTTCGGCGCACCGTGACGCGCACGGACCTGCCACATGAAAAAACTGTTTCCAATCATCATTCTCGCGGTACTGCTGGGACTGGCCTACCTGGTGCTGCGCAACCCGCCACAAGCGGACCGGCAGGCCGCGCCCTCGGGAGCGCAACTCTCGGTGGACGTGATGAAACTGGCGCGGGAGTCATACCAGGTAAGACTGCAAAGCTACGGCACGGTACAGCCACGCACGCAGAGCACACTGGTAGCGCAGGTCTTCGGCGAGATCACCGCCATCAACGACAGCCTGAGAGACGGCAGTTTCTTCGAGAAAGGCGAAGTCCTGCTCAACATCGATCAAAGGGATTACCTCGCCAATGTAAAGATTGCCGAAGCGACCCTGCTGGATGCAAAGCAGGCGCTGGCCCAGGAAGAAGCGCGGGCTACCCAGGCGCTGGAGGACTGGAACCGTCTCGGCAACCAGGGTGAAGCGCCCCCCCTGGTGTTGCGCAAGCCACAGTTACTGGCGGCCGAAGCCCGGGTAATTTCCGCCGAATCGGCCCTGGACAAGGCGCGCCTGGAACTGGAGCGCACCAACATCGTCGCGCCCTATGCAGGGCGCGTGCTGACAAAACTCGTGGACCAGGGGCAGGTAGTCAACAGGAACTCACCGCTGGCGGAAATCTACGCCGTCGACCTGGTCGAAATCCGCCTGCCGCTGCGCAACCGTGACCTGTCCTTTATCGACCTGCCCGAAGACTACCGGTTCGACGATGATGAACTCGTCGACGGCCCGCAGGTCGCGATTTATTCCGAACTGGCAAGCGGCGCCGAATGGCAGGGCAGGGTGGTGCGTACGGAAGGCACCATCGATGACCGCGCCAGGCAGTTGCACGTGGTGGCGCAGGTCGATGACCCCTTCGGCGCACACGCACTCGGCAAGACCCCGTTGAAGATCGGGCAGTACGTGACCGCCGAACTGGCCGGCAGGCAACTGCAGGACGCCCTGGTGATCCCGAGCCACGCCATTTACCAGGGTGGTTACGTCTATGTTGCCGTGGACGGCGTATTGCAGCGCCGCGAGATCGACGTCGCCTGGCAGAACCAGGAGGAGGCACTGGTCGCCGGCGGCCTGGACGGGGGCGACCTGCTGGTGTTGACCCCGTTGGGACAGGTCACTTCAGGGGTGCGCGTGTCGATATCAAGGCAATTATTACGGGAGGACCAGGCCATCGCGTCCGATAAACCCCGCACCGGAGCCGTCGGCAGCATGTAACCATGATCGACTGGTTCGCAAGAAACCACGTAGCCGCCAACCTGCTGCTGTTCAGCATCATCATCGGCGGCTTTTATTCGCTTAACTCGACCTTGAGACTGGACCTGTTCCCGGAAGTCGAGCCCGACATCATCCGGGTATTCGTCCCCTTGCGCGGCGCCACACCCGAGGACGTCGAACTGGGGGTCGCGATTCGCATCGAGGAGGCGGTACAGGACCTGGAAGGCATCGACCAGATCACCAGCCGTTCCGTCGAAGGCAGCACTACGGTCAGGATTGAAGTGGATTCGGACTATGAGCCGCGGGACTTGCTGAATGACATAAAAAACCGGGTCGATTCCATCAATACCTTTCCTGCCGATACGGAGAAACCGGTCGTCAGCCTGCTGCAGCGCAACCACGCGGTGCTCTCGGTGGTGGTGGCCGGCAATTACAGCGAAAAGGAAATCCGCACTTTCGCCGAACAGGTGCGCGACGATTTACTGGCCATCGAGGGCGTCACGCAGATCAGGCTGGATGCCGTCAGGAAATACGAGATCAGCATAGAGGCTTCCCAGGACCGGTTGCGGGAATTCAGGCTGACCCTGGCGGATATCGCCCATGCGGTGCAGCGCAGTTCCCTGGACGTCTCCGCCGGCAACGTCCGCACCGAGGGGGGCGACGTTCTCATCCGCTCCAAGGGCCAGGCCTACCGGCGCGCGCAGTTTGAGGATATCGTGGTCAAGACCAATGCTGACGGCAGCATCATACGGGTGTCCGACGTCGCAACGGTCGACGACGGCTTCGAGGAAGTCCTGCTGAAGGCCGGCTTCAACGGCGAGCATGCCGCCATGATCCGGGTCTACCGCACCGGCGGCCAGGACGTCATGGAGGTTGCCGGGAAGGTAAAGGACTATATTGCAGAGCGGCAGGGCACGCTGCCCGCGGGCATGATCCTGGACTACTGGAACGACCGTTCCACCTACCTGCAGGCGCGCCTCGGCACGCTGGTCAATAACGGCATACAGGGGAGCATCCTGGTGATTATCCTGCTGGCCATGTTCCTGCGGCCGGCCGTGGCTCTCTGGGTGTTTATCGGGATACCGGCCAGTTTCCTCGGCGCCCTGATACTCATGCCGCTCAGCGGTGTCAGCATCAACATGATGAGCCTGTTCGGGTTCATCATCGTGCTTGGCATCGTCGTCGACGACGCCATCGTCACCGGTGAGAATATCTACACGCGCCTGCGCGAGGGCGGCGACCCCCTCGACGCCTCCATACGCGGCACCAAACAGGTCGCAGTGCCGGTGACCTTCGGCATCCTGACCACCATCGCCGCGTTCAGCCCCCTGGCGTTTGTCGAGGGGCGCATGGGCGATTTCATGGGGGCGATACCGGCCGTCGTCATACCGTGCCTGGTGTTTTCCCTGGTCGAATCGAAGCTGGTGCTGCCGGCGCACATGAAAACCGTCAGGATACGCAGTGACCCGGCATCGCTCACCGGCTTCACCGGGTTCCAGCAACGCTTTGCCGACGGCTTTGAACAGTTCATAGTCGACTATTACCGGCCGGTACTGCGCTTTGCCCTGGCCCACCGGTATTCGGTGATTGCCGGGTTCCTGGGTGTCCTGGCGCTGACCCTGTCCCTGGTGCTGAGCGGCTGGGCCAAGTTCATCTTCTTCCCGCGCATTGAAGCGGATACGGCAACGGTGACCCTGACCATGCCCGTCGGCACCCCGTTCCAGGTCACCGACCGGCACATGCAGCGCATCACCGCAACCGCGTTCGGGTTGCAGCGGAAATATACCAACGGTGAGGGCGGAGAACCGATCATCCGTAATATCCTGTCCACGACAGGATCGGCGCTTGCCCAGACCGGCGGGCCGGGGGGCACCCAGAATTACGGCGACAATGTCGGCCAGGTCGTCATTGAAACGGTGCCTTCCGACGAGCGCGTCGTAGGCATCAGGACGCTTGAACTGGTCGATGAATGGCGCCAGGCCATCGGCACGGTACCCGGCGCTGAATCGCTTACTTATCGCGCCGAACTTATCAGCAGCGGCGATCCGATCAACATTCAGCTCAACGCCCAGTCCCTGGAGACCCTGGCCCAGGTGGGGGAACGGATAAAACAGCGCCTGGCGACCTATCCTACGGTGTTTGACATCGAGGATACCCTGTCCGACGGCAAGGAAGAACTGCGCATCGAACTGACCCGCCAGGGCCACGTGCTGGGCCTGACGCGCGCCGCCATCGCGAACCAGGTGAGCCAGGCATTCCGCGGCTTTGAAGCCCAGCGCATACAGCGCGGCCGCGACGACATCCGCGTGATTGTGCGCCTGCCCAGGGAAGAGAGGAGCACCACGGCGACGCTGGATGAATACCTGATCACCGCGCCGGACGGGCGCCGGGTGCCCCTGTCCCACGTGGCGACGCTGACGCCGGGCATCGGCCCGTCGACGATTACCCGCATCGACCGGGAACGCACCATGACCATCAAGGCCGACGTCGACAAGGACGAGACCAACATGACGGTATTGCGGGCAGACCTGGAAGAATACCTGCGCACGCTGCTGGCCAGCTATCCCGGGGTGAGCTATACCCTGGAGGGCGAGGCAAAGGAACAGCGCAAGTCGTTTGACAGCCTGCAATGGGGCATGATTGTCATATTATTCGTCATTTACGTGCTGCTGGCATTGCCGCTCAAGTCCTACGTACAGCCGCTGATAGTCATGTCGGTGATCCCGTTCGGCATCATCGGCGCGGTATGGGGCCACTGGATCATGGGCCGTGACCTGAGCTTCCCGAGCATGCTCGGCGTGATGGCCCTGGTCGGCGTGGTCGTCAACGACAGCCTGGTCCTGGTGGATTTCATTAACCAGAAAAAAGCGGAAGGCAAGAGCATACCCGAAGCGGTACTGAATGCCGGCGTCGTCCGCTTCAGACCGGTGATGCTGACCTCGCTGACCACCTTCTTCGGCCTGCTGCCGCTGCTGTTCGAGAAATCGGTACAGGCGCAATTCCTCATCCCCATGGGCATCTCCCTGGGCTTCGGCATCCTGTTCGCAACCACCATCACCCTCATCATGATCCCGGTCAACGTCATCATCCTCGAAGACATCAAAAAACTACTACCTTCGTCGTTCCTGCGAAAGCAGGAACCCAATCTCCCGTCTTTCCGGTAAAAAACTAATTTGGGAAAAACTAATTTGGGAAAAAACTAATTTGGGACACCCATGAATTAACAAATTGTTCTAATTTGGGACACCCATAAATTGCTAAAATTTGTTAATTCATGGGTGTCCCAAATTAGAGCAACCTCTCAATTTTGCGCGGCCACACTCGTTGTTTTTCCTCGAACGGCAGGAAACTGCACGTGGCGGCGGCGTCGTTGATGCGGTCGAAGTCTTCCACGGTGAGGTCCAGTTCGCTGTGCAGGATGTCATACTCGTGGCACAGGTCGATGCCGAACAGGTGCGGGTCGTCCGAGTTGATGGACACCATGACCCCTGCCTCCATGAGCCGCCGCAACGGATGTTCTCTGATGGACGGGACCGAGTTGGTCAACAGGTTGCTGGTGGGGCAGAGTTCGAGCATGACCTGCTCCCGTTTGACGATCTCCATTACCCCGGGGTCGTTGATAATATAAATGCCGTGGCCGATTCTTTCCGCGCCGAGTTCCTCCACCGCGACACGCACGTGCTGCGGCGCCTCGGGCACGTTTTCCTCTCCCGAATGCAGGGTAACGTGCAGGCCGGCTTTCTTCGCCTTTAACATCAGCGGCGCAAAGCGCCGGATCCCGAAACCGATATCCATGTCGGCCATGTCGATACCCACGAACGCCTCCTTGTGCGCAATGATAAAGTCGGTGGTACAGGCAGCCTCCTCCAGGGACAGGATTTTCTGCACAATGCCGATGAGGCCGACAGCGATGTCCAGGTGCCCTGCCCGCGCAACACCCCGGACTATGGCCTCGTGGATCATCTCGAAGCCCAACCGGGGATTGGCGCCCCGGATAAAATCCGGGGAATAGCGCAGTTCCAGAATCCTGATATTCTGCTCTACACCGTACTGGCAGGCTTCATAGGTCAGCCGCTCAATCGTTTCCTGCGAACCCCACAACTTCTGGATATTGGCAAATTTCTTCAGCGCCGTTTCCAGGTCGCTCACCGGTTCGGTAATCAGCCACTCGCGCCTGAACCTTTCCGGGTCTTCCGGCACATCCAGGCCCAGGGTCTGTCCGATATCCTTGACGGTATGCGGCTGGAAACAGGCTTCCAGGTGGCAGTGGAGTTCCACTTTCGGAATAATCCTGCTGTCCATGTCGCCGTTCATCGGACAATTATAACAGGCCGCGTTTGGTGTCCCCTCTTATGTAATCCGCATATCTTGCTCAATGCCGCGGCAGGTTTTGTTACACTGGTACTCATGCACGAGATCATCGCCATAATTTTTGATTTTGACGACACCCTGGCGCCGGACAGCACCTCCGGTTACCTGGACCGGTGCGGGGTTGACGTGCCGCGCTTCTGGCAGGAAGAGGTGCGGCCGTTGATGGAGACCGCAAGCGCGTCCGAAGAATGGGACCCGGTGCCTGCCTACCTCTACAAGATGATCGAGAAATCCACGTCCGGCGGCATCGAACCGATCACGCGGGACAGCCTGGCCGGTTGGGGCCGGCAGTTGCCCTTGTACCAGGGGGTTGAAACCATATTCGCACGGTTACGCGAAACCGCCGCCGCGGTCAACCCCAGGGTCGCGCTGGAGTTCTACGTGATCAGTTCCGGCATCGGCGAGGTGTTGAGAAATACGCCCATCGCCCATGAATTCAAGGAGATCTGGGCCTCGGATTTCGCCTACGACGAGGCAGACCGGATCAGGTTTCCCCGCAAGCTCATCAGTTTCACCGACAAGACCCGGTATATCTTCCACGTCCAGAAGGGCATTTTCGGCCCCGAGTTCGTCGGCAAACCGTTTGAAGTGAACCGCAAGGTGGACCCCGCCAGGGTGCGGGTGCCGCTGAGCCAGATGGTCATGGTGGGAGACGGCTTTACGGACATACCCTGTTTTTCGCTGGTGAAGCAGGGGGAGGGTATCGCCATCGGCGTGTACGGCGACCCGGATGACCGTGATAAACGCAGCAGGGCCTGGGGATTTATCGAGGACGGCCGCGTGTCGAACCTGGTGCCGGCGGACTATTCCGAGAAATCAGCGCTCACAACATCCTTGATCATGGCCGTGGAGAGCCTGGCCAACCGTATCTCCCTCGCCGGCCACACTTACCAGGGATAATCCAACAAACCGGAAATTTGGGACACCCATAAATTGCTATAATTTGTTAATTTATGGGTGTCCCAAATTTGCCCAGAGCCCCGAACGTAATTTATGGGTGTCCTGAATTTCATCATTCGGGGACAGACTTCAAGTCTGTCCCCTGCGAACACAGCCACTCTGTGATCTCTGTGGCTTTTATCTGATAACTTGCTGTAGTTCGGTCAGGTCGGATACCGGCTCCAGGCACTGGAAGCCTGTGCAGATGAACGCCGTTGCCGCCGCGTCGGTTTTCTTCTCCCCGATCAGGTCCGGCAGGTCCGTTGCCGCGGACGGGATGGCGAACACCAGGGAGCGCACGTCCAGCAACGGCTCAATCTCCTGTTGCCAATGGGCAATGGTCTCTTCCTCGCCGCGCAGGATGATCACCCGCCTGGGACTGTCATATTCCAGTAACGCCGTCAGCAGTGCGGTACAGGCATGGGGCATGCGTTCCAGCGTACTCCAGCCGCACTTGAGCGTTTTCTGCGCGGCATCCAGGTAGTCCTGCCGGCCGGCCAGGTGTCCCAGCAGCAGCAGGGCCAGCGCCGCCGTGCCGTTGCCCGAAGGCAACGAGTCGTCCGTGAAGTCCTTGCGCCGTTGCAGCAGGGCCTCGTGGTCGTGGGAGGTGAAAAAGAACCCGCCGGCCTCGCGATCGTAAAACTGCTCCAGCAGGGTATCGGCCAGTTGCATGGCAAACTCCAGCCACTTGCCCGACCACTTGCAGGCCAGCAGGTGGATGATGGCGTCTATCAGGAAGGCGTAGTCGTCCAGGTAAGCGTTGAGGTGCGCCCTGCCGTCCTTGCAGGTGGCCGCCAGTCGCTTCCCGTCCCACATGCCGGCATGGATGAACTCCAGGCAACGCTGCGCCGATTGCTGATAACCCGGTTCCTGCAGGCGTAGCGCCGCAACGCTCATCCCTTTCAGCATCAGGGCATTCCAGGACGTCAGGATCTTGTCATCGCGCCCGGGCCGTACCCGCCGTTCCCTCTCCGTGAACAGCTTTACCCTGGCGCTCTGCAGGTTCCGCTCAACCTCCCCGGGTTCGCGGGATGATTTGCGGGCAATCTCCTCCGGCGTCTCGGCAACATAGAGGTGCCAACGCCCCTCAAAGTTGTCGGGCCTGTCCAGGCCGGAATAACGCACGAAATCGTCAAACTCGGCCTCACTCAAGAGCCGGTGCGCCTCGCCCGGTTCCCAGGTGTAATACTTCCCTTCCTCACCCTCCGAATCCGCGTCCAGGGAGGAATAAAAACCGCCTTCTGCGGACTGCATCTCGCGCATCACCCACTCTGCCGTGCCCCGCGCCGTCTGCCGGAACAGTTCGTCCCCGCTGATGCGCCAGGCGTTGGCGTACAGCGCCAGCAGCGGCCCGTTGTCGTACAACATCTTTTCAAAATGGGGAATGCGCCACTCAGCGTCCACCGAATAGCGGCAGAAACCGCCGCCGACCTGGTCGTAAATGCCGCCCCTGGCCATTTTCTCCAGGGTAAAGCGCGTCATATCCAGGGGACCCGGTTGGGCAGTCCGCCCATGCTGGTACAGCAGCAGTTCCAGGTTGCCCGGATGGGGAAACTTCGGCGCCCCGCCAAAGCCGCCGTCACGCCGGTCGAACGCCCGCGCCAGTTGCTCCACGCACTGGTCCACCGGGCTTGTATCGAGCCGGGTTCCCGGGTCGGCAGGATCGGCGGCCGTGGTTTGTTCCAGGGCCTTGATGAAGGCCGTGTTCTGTTCCGCAATAGCCGCCCTGTCTTGCTGGTAGACTTCGTTAATCCTGGTCAGCAGGGACTTGAAGTCCGGCAGGCCATGGCGCGGTTCCGGCGGAAAGTAGGTGCCGCCGAAGAACGGCGTGTGGTCGTCCGGCATCAGGAACATGGTCAGCGGCCAGCCCCCAGTGCGGCCCGTCAGCAGTTGCTGCGCGGTCTGGTAGATCTTGTCGATGTCTGGCCGTTCCTCCCGGTCCACCTTGATATTGATGAACCAGCGGTTCATCAGGTCCGCAGTCTCCTCATCCTCGAACGACTCATGCGCCATCACGTGGCACCAGTGACAGGCCGAATACCCGACGGACAGCAAAATGGGCTTCCCCTCCGTCCTGGCAAGCGCCAGCGCCTCATCGCTCCACGGATGCCAGGCAACCGGATTATTCGCATGCTGCAATAAATAAGGGCTGGTCTCACCGGCAAGCGCATTGGGCGGGAAGGATTTGTCACTCATCCATCCATTATCCGCCAATCCCCCCAAATAAGACAGATCCAATTTGGGACACCCATAAATTGCTAAAATTTGCTAATTTATGGGTGTCCCAAATTAGAATTGGATTCCCGCTCCTCCTCTTCTCGTACGGATTTACTGTTATAATCCGGAATCTTATAAGCGCCTGTAGCTCAGTTGGATAGAGTGCTGCCCTCCGAAGGCAGAAGTCACAGGTTCGAATCCTGTCAGGCGCGCCAATAGAAACAAAGGCTTACAGTTGTTGGTGTAACCCTGGAGGTCCTTCATATCTGTACGGTCGTACAGAAACCCACCCAAATTAGCTGTTCTCCGCCCACCAAAAACAGCAAGTGGTCGTAGCCTGTCAACATATGCTTGGCTCCGATGTGCAGGAAAGGAACAAACTGCACACCCGTGTTCTGCTCCGGAAAGCTGCGGGTACTGCCATCCACGCCGTGGGCAAAGGCCCTGGTGGAAATCAAGGCCAGCAGTAACAATAGCCCTGAGTGAAAGCCAAATATCAGCCCTGAGCGGAAGGCAAATACAAGCCCTGAGCGGCGGATAAACTGCTTACTCAACATGGGCTGCCTCCTCAGGCATGTGAGGCTCATTGCGATGCAGCATCCGATAAAGCGCCGGGATCACAAACAACGTCAGTAAGGTGGATGAAATCACACCGCCAATCACCACGGTGGCCAACGGTCGTTGCACTTCCGAACCGATACCGGTATTCAGTGCCATGGGAACAAAGCCCAGGGAGGCGACAAGTGCTGTGGTAAGCACCGGACGCAAACGTGTTAAGGCACCTTCGGTAATGGCCTGATCCAAAGGCAATTTATCCTTGATCAATTCCCGGATAAACGACACCATCACCAGGCCGTTGAGAACAGCGATACCCGACAGTGCGATAAATCCCACAGCAGCGGAAATGGAAAAGGGAATATCCCGCAACATCAGCGCAGCGACGCCGCCGGTCAATGCCAGCGGCACACCAGAAAAAATAATCATGGCGTCTTTAAAAGATCCCAGTGCCAGTACCAACAAGCCAACGATCATGAGCAGTGTGACCGGCACCACAATCGACAGACGCTGTGAGGCCGACTGCAATTTCTGATAGGTGCCGCCGTACTCCACCCAGTAACCCGCAGGCAGTTCTACCGAGTTGTTAATGGCGCTCTGAATATCCGCTACAAAACTCCCCAGATCACGGTCCCGCACGTTGGCGGTAACCACAACTCGGCGCTTGCCGTTTTCACGGTTAATCTGATTGACCCCTTCCATGCTCTCCAGTGTCGCCAGTTCCTGCAAGGGAACACTCATACCATCGGATAGATGGATGGGTAGACGGAGCATGGCATCCACATCATTACGCAGGGACTCATCGAGTCGCACAACGATATCCGCACGCCGGTCTCCCTCGTAAAACTTGCCAGCTACACGCCCACCAAAGGCCGTCGCCAGTTGTTCCTGTACCTCCATTTTACTGACACCATACTGGGCCAGCTTGTCCAGCTTCGGTACGATCACCAGCATCGGTAGGCCGGTGGTCTGTTCCGCCTGCACATCGGCAATACCCTCAACAGCCCCTATAGCAGCTTCAATAGCATCACCCAGTGTCGCCAGCATCTCCAGGTCATCTCCAAACACTTTAATGGCCAGCTCCGCCCGCACACCGGACAACAGCTCGTTAAAACGCATTTGAATCGGCTGCAAGAATTCGTAGCGGTTGCCGGGAATATCGCTGACCAATGCATCCAGCTCAGCCACTACCTGGTTTTTGGGCTTACCCGGGTCGGGCCACTGATCGCGGGGTTTCAGAATAATAAAATTGTCCGCCACGCTAGGGGGTACCGCATCGGTAGCGACATCCGCCGTACCGATTTTGGCGAAGACCCGCTCAACTTCCGGCAGGGCTTTAATGCGCTCTTCCAACGTCTCCTGCATGGCAATCGCCTGGCTCAGGGACGTTCCAGGAATGCGCAGTGCGTGCATGGCAATATCACCTTCGTCCAGATTGGGCGCAAATTCGCTGCCCAGACGCGTCGCGCCAAAACCACTGATGATAACCAAAAGCGTGGCAAGTCCAACAAACAGCCCACGATGATTGAGCACCCAAGCCAATGCAGGCTGATACAGCGATAATGCACCACTGGTAATAACATTGCGCTTTTCCTGCACCGGTTTTTTAAACAGCAGCGCAATCATCGCTGGAACAAAGGTGACAGACAGCACCATAGCGCTGAGCAGGGCTATCACCACGGTAATGGCCATCGGATGGAACATTTTGCCCTCGGTGCCTTCCAGGGCAAAAATCGGCAGGTAGACCGCGGTGATAATGAATACACCAAATAGCGCTGGTCGTATGACTTCGCGGGTTGCTTCAAACACCAATTCGAGACGTTCACGAACCGCCGGCACTTGTCCGCTGGCACTGGACTGATTTAGTCGCCGCAGGCAGTTTTCAACAATAATAATGGCGCCATCAACCAGCAAGCCAAAATCCAGAGCGCCGAGGCTCATCAGGTTGGCGCTGACCCGCGTTTGCACCATGCCGGTGACGGTCATCAGCATGGCGAAGGGAATCACCAACGCGGTCAGAAACGCCGCACGGATATTGCCCAGCAACAGGAACAAAATAACGATAACCAGCAGCGCCCCTTCGGCCAGGTTGGTCTGCACGGTGGCCAGGGTTTTATCCACCAGTTTGGTTCGATCATAAACCGCCGTCGCCACCACCCCTTCCGGCAGGTTCTCATTGATCTCCTTCAGCTTTTCAGCGACGCCATTGGCAACGGTGCGACTGTTTTCGCCAATCAGAATGAACACCGTACTCATGACCACTTCACGCCCGTTCTGTGTTGCCGCGCCGATACGCAGTCCTTTCCCTTCACTGACCTGCGCCACATCAGCGATTCTGACTGTGGCACCATCCTGAGTGGCGAGGGGAATCTGGCCGATATCGTCGATGACTTCCGCCTGTCCGGGGATTCGCATCAACCACCGGGCACCGTTGCGCTCTATAAACCCGGCACCCTGATTGCTGTTATTAGCGTTGATCGCCGCCACCACATCGGCTTGGGTTAAGCCAAATGCCAGCAGACGCGCCGGATCAAAGGCGACCAGAATCTCGCGCTCGTAGCCACCGATGGGATTGACTTCCACCACGCCGGGCACCCGCATCAGTTGCGGGCGAATAATCCAGTCATGCACCGCGCGCAGGTCCATGGGCGTAATGGGCCGGCCGTCTTCGTTGGTGGCGCCGGGTTCGGCATCTACCGTGAACATAAAGATTTCACCGAGACCGGTGGCAATCGGCCCCATTTCAGGCTCCAGTCCACTCGGCAGTCTGGAGCGGGCGGCCGAAAGCCGCTCATTAACCAGCTGGCGGGCAAAATAGATATCGGTGTCATCGCTAAAAACAGCGACCACCTGTGACAGCCCATAGCGGGAGACCGAGCGGGTATGTGCTAATCCGGGCAATCCCGCTAACGAGGTTTCCAGCGGCAGGAAGCGCTGTTCCACTTCCAGGGGGGTAAAGCCCGGCGCTTCGGTGTTGATCATCACCTGTACATTGGTGATGTCGGGTACGGCATCAATGGGCAGCCTGGTGAAATTCCAGGCACCCAGCGCCGCCAGCGCCACAACCAGCAGGATCACGACACCATTGCGGTGTATGGAAAACCGTAAAATCCTGTCCAGCATGGGCTGCTCCTAGTGGTCGTGCGACGCGCCGGATTTTTCGATATCGGCTTTGATGATGTAGCTGTTCTCAGTCACGTATTCTGTGCCAGGCTCCAATCCACCCAACACTTCCACCCAGGGGCCCGCTTCACGGCCCAGCTCCAGCATCCGTACCTCATATTCTTCTCCAACCTTGGCATAAACGACGGTGAAGTCACGGAAACTCTGCAAGCCGCTGCGTTTTACTGCCAGTGGCACGTCAACGGTGTCGACTTCGATATCGCCGCTGACAAACAGCCCGGCACTCAACAACCCATTGTTGTTAATTTCGGCCAGGAATAGCCGCGCCTGATCACTGCGCAAAGCCGCTCTCGATCCACTGACGGTGCTGCTCAGTGGCGCATCAACACCGTTAATCGACAGGGTTACCGGAGCGCCAACGTTGACCTTGCTTCTGTCCGCCGGATAAATCGCCAATTCGGCCAGCAGGGTATCGGTATTGGTCATTTCCAATAATGTGCGCCCGGCCGTTTGCTCACCGGCACTTGCAAATTGCTCGCTGACCACACCAGCCATGGGTGCCTGAATCGGATAGGTTTTCAGGCTCTCATTGCTTTCTACCGTAATCAGTACCTGGCCTTTGCTGACCGAATCTCCGAGGCTGACGTGCATCTGTTTGATTACACCGTCAAAGCGGGCCTGAATCTGCCGTTTGGCACTTGGGGGATAAACGAGCTTGCCATAAACCCGGATGGTCTGATGCAGAGTGGCACTGCCGGCGGTTTCTGTGGCAATACCCATGGCTTTAGCGACGCCGTCGCCTATGAGGGTACGGCCTTCAAAGTTGTCGTATTCCCAGCGATAGGTTTTGCCTTGGTATTGCGCGATAAGGGTGACGACAAATGAATGCGGTTCGTAAATCACCGTATCGCCACGCAGGTAGTCCCCTTCGGCGCTAAAACGGATATCGTCAACCACATTGCCCAGGCGTGTGAGCTTGACCTGAAGGTCCACCGCATCGGGTGATACCGGTTCACCGTCATCACTTACCCAGACACGAAATTCCGGCGCTACGCCGGTTTCAAAAATAGCCAGCTCCACCGCAAAATCGCCAGCGCGCAACATCCGACCCCGGTGCGGCCCTTTTTCGGGTTCTGCTTCCTGAGCCCCCGACTCTGCGGCAGCGGCGGCGATTGAAGGCAGAAACATGGCGCCCAGTACTACCTGGCACACCAGGAATAATCGTAGAGCACAGCGGTTCATAATGGTTTCTCTCACGGTAGCGGCGTCCTTAGAATGTCAGCGTGGTACCGGTGAGGCGCTGAAGTTCGATATGTTGTAAATGGATCGCTTCAAAGGCACTTAACAGATCCTGTTGCGCACCCAGTTTTTTATTCAGAAAGATGACCCACTGCTGATAACCCAGCTTGCCGGTTTCATAGGCATGCGTGGCCTGTGCATGGGCAGTGTTCAAGGCGGGGATAATTCGCTTTTGCAGCGTCTCAATTACATGATGGCTGTGTTTAATTTCCTGGAGCAGGACATAAAGCTGCGTATCCAACTGGCGTTGCAGTGCTTCGGATTCACTGGCAAATTCAGCCTGCCTGGCCTGAAGGCTTCTGATTTTCCCGGTGCTACTGCGGTCCTTACCGAGCGGCACAGAAACACCGGCTACCATGCCGAAATCATTGCTTGCCTCCAAACGCCGAACACCAACCGAAAACTGCCACTGCGGCCTGGCCTCAATTCTGGCAAGCTCTATTTCTGATTCTGCAATACGCTGCTGGTTCGCCAGCAATGCCAATGTGGGGTTTTGTTTCAGTTGATCAAATTGCTGTTCAACACTTCCCAGTGTTGGAATGGTCAAAAGCTCACCCACTAACCGAAAGTCATTACGCTCAGCACCCCATTGCGCGCGCAACTGGTAACGCATTGACGTCAGCACGTGCTGCAGGTCTTCGGCCTCCAATTCCCTTTGCGCCATTTCCACCTCCGCCTGGAGACGTTCGAATTCCGGGCTTTTACCGGCCTCGACCCGCTTTTTGAGGGCATTGACGGTGCTTCTGGCCTGTTGTTGCGCCTGTCGAGCCAGCGTTAAACGCTGTTCTTCGACCAGTGTCTGAACAAATAACCGGGCAGTCTGGGCAGACAGGTCAAGCGCTTTGATTTGTCGTTGGATATCCACCTGAGTGGCGGTAACCTGTGCTGCCTGAATCCGTTGATCGATTCGTGCTCCTTGCATTACCCAACTAATGGATAACGTAGACTGAGCGCTATCAAAGCCGTTGTAATCACCATCACCACCAAAATCTTCAATTATTAAGCCGATACCGGGCCGCTGTCCCACGCTGACTTGTTCTACCAAGCCTTGATACGCTTCGCGTTGGTGGAGAAACGTACCCAACTGTGGATGCTGTTCCAAAGTGAGTCGCACCGCTTTCTCCAGTGACAACAGGGTGGGTTCTGACTCACTCTGTGCGTGAACAGCTGAAACAGTTAGGCACATTGCAGCGAAAACGGCTACAGACAACCCAAATGGCCTCATAAACCGATTGGCAATCGGTATTTTTTGCAAACTGAAAGAGCGCAGATTCATTCATCAGCCTTCTTGATTTAAAAAATTAGTGGGAAAAAATCACTTCGATCAGATGGTGCAAGGTATCAACCCCGGCGAATGACAGGGTCATTGTTACCATCATGATCAACAGGCAGTGTGCCCAGGGAAACGATCGAAATTTTTGCGGTGCCACCAAAGCTCTAACCCGCACATCAACGTCGTCGGTAATAAAATAGTTTATGCTGACCGTATTCACACTGTTCCCGGAGAAGCGCCGGATTTTGGCCGCGTTAACCAGGGTTTGGGCGACATCGAAAGCACTGTAGGATTGACTGACGTGTGCATCAGCCAATTGCTCAGTGGCTAGCGAGAACAACCGATTTAATCGCTGTGCTATAGGCTTCGGGTAAAGCGATGCCAATAGCGCAAAAAACAATTTTTTCTGGGTATCCTTGTGCTTGATATGCGCTCGCTCGTGGGCAAGAATGATATCCAGTTCCGCCTCGGTGACCTGCCCGATAAGACCGGTTGTCACGTAACACTTGGGACTTAACAGACCTCCGGTAAACGCTACCGGGGTGCGGGATTCAAGCACAATAATGTCCCGCCCAATTTTCCACTGCCTGGAATTGCCCTGAATCCGACTACCGGGGCTCTCCTTGGAAAGGCGCGTCAGTAAATCCAGTGCGTTCAAGTGGCGAGCTGCACCTAGCCCGTTCTTAATGAACACATACGCAGTACCCAGCATAAACAGGAACAGTGCCGCTCCGTGCCAGCTATCCAGGTAAAACACGTACGGATGATGCCAGTGCACCAGCGGGGTCAGCCACAGCGTACTTTCTAATTGAAACACCGAGGGTAAAAAAATGAATAGGCAAAGAATGCTTGCTACCCAAGGTGTAACCACAAACAGCCACAGCAGTTTTTTTTGTGTAGCGGGAGAAAACAGCGTGATATGGCGAGCCATTAACGGCCAGATCAAAGCAAGCAGTGCTGCCGCCGCCAACAGCTCCATCAGCGCAATACTCAGCAGATTGAAAACAATCGCCCACTCATTAATCAGCATCGCTGTCTGCCTGACTGCGCAATTGACGTTGTTGTTGAATCAACTTTTCAAATTGAGACAGCTTATCGTCATCCAGTCCTGCCGAGAAGGAAGAAAAGGCGGCTATCAAATGGTCTTCACCTTCACCGATAAAATCGCTGGTCACGTTCTGAATCAGCCGGGCGATGAGCTCTTCCCTGCCGACCTTAGCGCGATAATAGTAGGCATGCCCCTGCTTCTGACGGGTGAGCAGATCTTTTTTGAACAGTCTGTCCAGAGTGCTCTGAATGGTATTAAGAGTGCCACCCCGGCGCTTGGTTAATGCTGCATGAGTCTGTTTGGCATCGGCCTCTGTCGCCTCCCACAAGTACTGCAGAACGCGTTTTTCTAATTCACCCAATATCACAATACAGCTTTCCTAAGTGTTAACCGGAGCTTATATTAGCATACAAATACCGACAGGCAATCGGTTTTTCTTGTTCAGTTTTACAAATAAATCTTCATTCCAGTCATTTTCTGAATAGAATATGACATTTCAAACTATCCCGGGCGGATGCATAATCCATTAAAAACCATCAATCAAAACTCTTCTTATGACACAACAGCTTATGAATACGTTTGTTTATGCCCTGGCAACCATGGACACCAAGGGCGACGAGATCTGTTTCGTCGCTGACAAAATCAGTCAGACCAGGATAAAAGTCAAAATTGTTGATGTCGGCACAGCAAACGACCCGCAAAGAGCCCCCGATATTGGTAAACAGACCATTGCAGCATGTCATGCCAGGGGAGCACAACACGTGCTGGATCAGACTGATCGGGGAATGGCCGTAACAGCAATGAGCGAAGCCCTGGAGAACTTTTTGCTGCAGGAACTTAACGAGAACAGAATTGCAGGCGTCATAGGTATCGGCGGCTCCGGTGGAACCTCATTGATATCGAGAGGTATGCGGGCCTTGCCGATCGGTCTGCCCAAACTACTGGTATCGACGGTTGCCAGCGGAAATACCCAGCCTTATATAGATTGCAGTGATATCACGATGATGTATTCGGTGGTGGATATTGCCGGCTTGAATAACGTATCCGAAGTCATCCTGAATAACGCAGCTCATGCGCTCGCCGGCATGGTAAACAACTATTCAAGGCCTGAGACAGAAAACAAGGCCATTGGAATGACCATGTTCGGTGTGACGACGCCTTGTGTGGACGCAGTACGAAAACAACTGGAGTCCCGGGGAAAGGACTGTCTTGTTTTTCATGCAACGGGTACCGGTGGGCGGGCTATGGAAAGTCTGGTCAACAGCAACTACATCGATCAGGTTCTGGATATTACAACAACGGAGGTAGCTGATGAAATTGCCGGCGGCGTATTTCCCTGTGGCGAGCATCGCTTCGAAAGCATCGTCCATAACCGGATACCTTGTGTCATGAGTCTGGGGGCATTGGACATGGTGAATTTTGGCGGTCTCGAAACCGTACCGGAAAAATTCAAAAACCGTAATTTGTATGTACACAACCCGGAAGTGACCTTGATGCGTACCAATGTGGAGGAATGTACAGCTATAGCAAAATGGATGGCTTCCAGGATCAATGAAAGCACGGCGCCGTTTACACTTGTCATCCCTGAAGGCGGCGTATCCATGCTTGATGCCCCGGGGCAGCCGTTCTTCGATATTGAAGCTGATGCGGCCCTGTTTAATACCCTGGAAGAGATGGTTGAGCAAAATAATGAACGAAAAATACTGCGCTCATCCCATAACATCAATGATCCGGAATTTGCTGAGTTGCTACTTGACGCGTTAGCTGATGTGTTGGACATGAGCGGTACTCCATAACTTTGCTGTGTAAATTCGGGGACAGAATTAATTCTGTCCCCAGCAAGCTCAAGTGATAGCGAATGAATAGAGAACAAATCCTAGAAAAGCTGAAGAATAAAGTTAAGACGGGTGGGCTGATCATTGGTGGCGGCGCAGGAACCGGCTTATCAGCCAAGTGTGAGGAAGCCGGGGGCATAGACCTGATCGTAATTTACAATTCCGGGCGCTACCGCATGGCCGGACGAGGCTCACTATCCGGTTTACTGGCCTATGGAAATGCCAATGAAATAGTCAAGGAAATGGCCAGTGAAGTGCTGACTGTCGTAACAGCAGTTCCGGTGCTGGCCGGTGTAAACGGCACTGACCCGTTCATGATGTTAAAGCCTTTCCTGCAAGAATTGAAAGACATGGGATTTGCCGGGATACAGAATTTTCCGACCGTTGGTTTGATTGATGGTGCCTTCAGGATGAACCTGGAAGAAACCGGAATGGGTTATGACAAGGAAGTTGAGTGTATCGCGGCTGCCCGCGAGCTCGATTTGCTAACGACTCCCTATGTATTTGATATTGAAGAAGCCAGGCTGATGACCGACGCCGGTGCAGACATAGTTGTTGCCCACATGGGCCTGACAACAAGCGGCAGCATTGGTGCTGCGACAGCGAAAACGTTGCCTCAATCGGTGGAATTAATTCAGCAGATAACAGATACCTGCAAAGGGTTAAATGACGATGTGCTGGTGCTATGTCACGGCGGGCCGATTGCCGAGCCCCGGGATATGCAATTTGTCATAGACAATGTGAAAGACCTGGATGGATTCTATGGCGCCAGTTCAATGGAACGCCTGCCTGTTGAACGGGCGCTTACGGAGCAGGTTGCCGAGTTTTGTAAAATCAAGAGGACAAAATAGACATGTTAAGTAATAGAGTCGTTTTAATCACCGGCGCCGGCGGGGGAATTGGGCGCGGCATCGCACAGGCGGTAATGAAAAGAGGCGCCGCAGTGATCGTTGCTGATGTGGATGCAGATTCGGCTGATGAGACCGCAAAAATACTGGCTGACGAGTATGATGCTGAAGATGTGATGGCCGCAGCGATGGATATTACCGACAGGGATGCCGTGGCTGACACAATCGAAGCCGGCGTAGCGCGCTTCGGAAAAATTGACGGGCTCGTCAACAATGCAGCAGTATTAGCGGACCCGGGACCTCTACTGGATTCAGATCCGGCTAAACGACAAAAGGAAGTCGAAGTAAATCTCGGCGGAACTATTATTTGCTCACAGGCTTTCGTGCGCCAGGTAATCAAACAAAAAACCGGCGGCAATATCGTTAACCTGGCGTCGGAAGGCGGGTTAAGGGCACACGTAATGATGGCAAATTACAGTGTTACCAAAGCGGGGGTCATTAATCTGACACAGGCGCAGTCCGCGGAGTGGTGCAGGTACGGTATCAACGTGAATGCCATCTGTCCCGGCGGCATACATACCGATATGTTGCAGGCTGCCGCCGAGGCAAAGTCGACAAATTCCGATCGCACTGCAACCGCGTTGCGCGAGACCTGGATTGCACCGCAACTGGGTAGAAAGATGGAAGCGATTGAAGTCGGCTATGTTGCTGCATTTTTGTTATCCGAAGAAGCTGTCCTGATTCGGGGACAGGCTATCAGAGTATCAGGCGGTTTGGAGCACGAAAATCTGCAGGATTATGAAACGTAGGATTGAAACTTATTGGTGGTGGTAAGCTATGTGTATGGTTCGGCTTTGAAGCACGATACAATTTTTGATAGTAACTATTTTTTGAGCAGAAGCCACAGGTTCCGTCCTGTCAGGCGCGCCAGGTTCAGACCGCGGACCGCCTATTGGCAAGGGAATATGCTAAAATTATGCAGTCATTTCAATAGACATACAGGTTTTTTCAATGCAAGCCCAACTTGCAACACGTATCGAAAGCAAAATCAAGCGAGCGGTCAAAAGAGCATGCCGATCGCGTGGTCTCAAGATGAGTCGATTCATCGAAGAAGCGCTTCTCGATAAGCTGGAAGAACTGGAAGATATTAAGGACCTGAAAAAAATCCAGGGCGAACCGCGTAGACCATTAGAAGAAGTTTGCTGACCTTCCCTGATATCGACCCCGTCGCCATCGACCTGGGCTTAATCCAGATCCGCTGGTACGGCATCAGTTACATCGCCGGCATCCTCGGCGCCTGGGCGTTGTTGCATTTCCGGGCGAAGTCGGGACGTGTCGGCTGGACCGTCGAACAGGTCGCGGACCTCATGTTCTACGGCATCCTGGGAGTCATCATCGGCGGCCGGCTGGGATCGGTGCTGTTCTACAACCTGCCGTACTACCTCGGCAACCCCGTGGACGTGTTCAAGGTCTGGCAGGGCGGCATGTCGTTCCACGGCGGGTTGATCGGGGTACTCATCGCCGGCTGGCTGTACGGCCGCCGGATCGACAAGACCTTCTTCGAGGCCGCAGATTTCCTCGCGCCGGTAGTGCCCGTGGGCCTGTTTACCGGACGCATAGGGAATTTCATCAATGCGGAGTTATGGGGGAAGCCCACGGATGTACCCTGGGGAATGGTATTCCCCGGCGCAGGCAGCCTGCCCAGGCACCCGTCGCAACTCTACGAGGCATTCCTGGAAGGGGTGTGCCTGTTCATCATCCTCTGGTTGTTCAGCGTCCGGCCACGGCCGTTGATGGCGGTCTCGGGGATGTTCCTGCTGTGCTACGGCCTGTTCCGCTTCGCCGTGGAATTCGTGCGCGAACCGGACGCCCACCTGGGCTACCTCGGCTTCGGCTGGGTAACGATGGGGCAGGTATTGTCCTTCCCCATGATCCTTATCGGTATAGTATTATTGGTTTTTGCCTATCGCAGAACGACATGAAACAATACCTGGACCTGTTACGCCACGTGCGCCACCGGGGCACACGGAAATCCGACCGCACCGGCACCGGCACCCTGAGCGTGTTCGGCCACCAGATGCGCTTCGACCTGGGCCGGGACTTCCCCGTGCTGACCACCAAGAAACTGCACCTGAAATCCATCATTTACGAGTTGTTGTGGTTCCTCCGGGGCGAGTCGAATGTCGGGTACCTGCGCGACCACGGCGTCACCATCTGGGACGAGTGGGCCGACGAAGACGGCGAACTGGGCCCGGTGTACGGCGTGCAGTGGCGATCCTGGCCCGCGGCGGACGGGACGACCATAGACCAGGTAGCAGGCGTGATTGAACAGATCAAGGCCAACCCGGACTCGCGCCGCCTGATCGTCAGCGCCTGGAACCCCGGGGACATCGACAAGATGGCCCTGGCGCCCTGCCATGCCTTCTTCCAGTTCTACGTGAACGACGGCGCCCTGTCCTGCCAGCTCTACCAGCGCAGCGCGGACATCTTCCTGGGCGTGAGCTGGTTTAGTAACCAAACAATCGCTACATTAACTCGTTATTTTAACTATTACTTATTGAAAGTATTAAGTTTTATTAAGTTTTATTTTATACCATTTTATCAATATCACTTCGCGCGATAAAAAGCAGCGCTTTCAACACGTAATTCCCGACTTTGATACAGGGAAAACAATCGAGTGGACACCTGAGTAGGTTCCCATAATATGAAATCATAGACTCATGTAAACCAACAAGGTGAACTCATGCAGCAAGCGTCTTTCCAGAATTGGCCCATGTCAGTGAGGCACACGATATGGATGGGTCGCCAAGAGTGTTGGCAGGCTAACACCAGTATCACCTTAATCAGATATCGACCTTTTTTCAGGTTGTGGTGGGTTTGGAAAAGTCGATAAACAGCGACACAAAAAATCATTTCATGCGAAGTGATAAACAATCCTTGACAAAATCATGACACATTATATATGTGGAACTTAACTGGAGGTTCTCTATGACACATCCTGAATATCAATATTTAAATCTGCTGAAGCTTCTCATCAAAAACGATGATGAAAGAGAGGACCGAACGGGGGTAGGAACTCGCGCAATTTTTGGATACGAAATGCGTTTCAATCTGGAGGATGGCTTCCCTGTATTCACGACGAAAAGAGTGTTTTGGAAAACTGCATTTAAAGAGATGCTTTGGATGCTTTCCGGCGGGACAAACATTCGCGAGTTATTGGAACAGAATGTAAGAATATGGACTGCGTGGCCACTGGAAAAATACCGGAAGACCACTGGCGAAAACATATCTCAGGATGAATTTGAAAAACGAGTCCTAGATGATGAGGCATTCGCAAAACAATGGGGCGACCTGGGACCGGTTTATGGCAAGCAGTGGCGTCGGTGGGTCACAAATGACGGGAGAGAAATTGATCAAGTTCAACTCGTCATCGACAAGATCAGAAACGAACCTTATGGACGACGGATTCTCTGGGATGGATGGAACGTCGGAGAAATTGGGGAGATGGCGCTTCCACCATGCCACAAACACTATCAATTTTTTGTTAAGCCCAAAGACAGCAAACTTTGTGGAGCTTTAATCCAGAGGAGCGCTGACTCTTTTTTGGGTTTAAGTTGGAACGTCGCGAATCTGGCACTTGTGACGACGTTATTAGCCGAGCAAACGAATTTACAGCCAGGAGAGATCATCTGGTACGGACTGGATGTCCACTTGTACCTAAACCACATCTCGCAAGCTAGTGAACAAGTATTGCGTGAGCCGCGCCCGTTTCCAACGCTTAATGTTAAACGTCGTGCGGCAACTTTATTTGACTACCGGATAGGGGATTTTGAATTAGAAAACTACGATGCACATCCCCACATACCAGCACCAATGGCGGTTTAGTCGAATCAGTGACAATCAAACAACACAGGATAGACGGTGAGTGTCCAGACAACACACCGGGTTGCATATGCAAAGAAATGCGGTGGCGCTATGAAAATGGAGAATTGGGACGATTTCGTGGGAAAGTTTCTCGACAGAACCTTGAACGCTCACTAGGGTTACCTGACGGTGCGCTTAGACCATCCTCGAATAATAAGCGATACATGCATGCACGTCGATGTATTGCAAATTTCGACAAATACCTATACAGCCGCGGTCATGGAACGGTATGGGAAGAGAAGGTCCCCGAAATTGAAGCTCATCTCAAAACACTAAAAAAAGCCAAGGCCCTACCAGTTAATGTATATGGCAATCTCAACAGATTTGCAATCTTGAAACAATTTAACCTTGGCGCATTCAGTGCATCAATAGCACAAAGGCGTGCCCCTCGTCTCAAGAAATTACTGGATGCATATGATACTACGGCAGAAGATCCCGCATATACACAATTTAAGTATTCAATATACGAAAAGAAATTAAAGCTGCTACTGGATGACCCAAATCTTGTCCTGACCTATGGACGAATCGTGAGTCTCAAATTGATAAGTGAAAAGATAGGAATTCCAACACATATGATAAGGAGTACCCCGGTGTTAAATGCATTAATAGAGGACAAGCAACGTGAAATTGATCTTCGTTGCCGTAAAGGGGTTACGCAAAAATACTTCAGAATAAACGGGGTTCATCACATTAACATTGGTGTAACACCCTACTCAGACAAGCACAAACGAATATTTGATTTTAGTCGCCTAGTTGACTTCTATGGACTTAATTTCTCTGAAAAAGTTGCAACAGTTTTTATCTCGTTGATTGAGGATATGAAATCGCCGAAATCATACTATCAACAAATTATCCACTTTTTGTTGTGGATTGCTAATGACCCCCAATTGTATGGGGATTTAGCAGCAGGCCTTAGGAACAAGACACATATCGACCAAGCAAAGTTTGAGCTTGCGATACTTCAATATAAGGAAGCACTTCTGTCTCGTGCTGAAATAGATAGTGCCGGGCGGGGAAGGGTTAGTCTTGGATTTAAGTTCATTATGAAATTTGCAGACGCTGGAGTTTTTCCGCAGATTCGAATTATAGTAAGCAAAAAACGGAGGGGAAAAGCTAAACATAGTCGTCCTAGGCCCTCTTTGGTGGAGGCTAAACTAAAAGAGCCGGATACGCAAAATATTGCCCAGCTGATTAAAAGTACTGCGACCTATTTTGACATTGTGTTTGATAGGGGCAAGGATACAATTGAGTTTGCTGAAAATCTTGCCAGAGAGATACACCAACGCGAAGACCTTCCTAGGGACATATCCCAAGCGGTTTGTGTGCTGTGCGAGGAAAGACTAACAGCACTGCGGGTATGCGCTTCAAAGATATTTGAAAGTTGGCGGGAACAGTTTGAACTAGGTCGGCAGATAATTGACAGTTCGGCCCAGGAAAATTGTACTGACTATCGTACGCTTGAAAATATAAGATTAAACAAAACAACGTTTGAATGGTCAAAGACCATTTCGCTGCTATTTCCGAAACAAGATCCTGATCTGGCCCTCCGTAATCTTCTTGTGCTTGTTGACAAGGAGTTTGATGGAATATGCCCACCAACGTACACACACGAGTGGCGTCAGCTCTGGACAAAGATATACATGAGAGTTGGTGGTAAGAACAGGGTGCAGTCATTTTTATCACCCCCTCCTTTGGTTACTTCCGCTGTAATTTGTCTCTATTTATGTGAGACAGGAGCAAATACTTCTGTAGCAACATCAATGATGGCTGACGCCATAAGACCATCGAAAATACCAAAACACTTGACTACAGTCGGAAACAAAGTTCGGTCAAAGGGTAAGCAGATTATCGATGAACTTCCACTGGAAAGCACCATTGCTGATTGCACGAGTGCCGCCGAGGCGATGTTATTTTACCAGACTGCAACCAGTCGTTATGTTTCAAAATATTCTGAAGAAACCAACAAGCTGTTTCTCTATGTCGAGCACAGCAAAATTAAACATATTACAGAGTGGCGGCTCAGGTATGATTTTTTGAAGATTATCGCTAACTCTACTGAACTATCTACGTTAAAGATTACTCCTTCCATGATACGTCCGACCGTGCTACTGATGGAATATCTGAAAAATCCCACGAATATGGGTGCAACTCAACTTCTAGCGAGACATGAAAATGACACAACGACATTTGGGTACGTCAACAAGTTACCACATAGAGTAATCCTGGCGGATAAAATTCGCGAGTTCCAAGAAAGAATACAAAATATTGCGCTTAGTAAAAATAAAAAAGCCCGAGACATAATAGGGATTGAAAGCACCACGTGGATTACTGCGAATAAACGTGCTCAACGCACCGGATTGGGCCTATTCTGTTCGGACCCAACGTTGGGTGTACAACCGGATTACCCCAAAGGAAGTACCTGTCAGGCACTTGATCGATGTCTGACCTGCCCCCAAAAAATCGTCGTCGCGGAACCACAATCCATAGCAGACATGATCATTTGGAAAAATAGTCTGAAATCTGCTGAAGATAGATTTCTGAATGAAAATTATGAACGTTGGGAGACAGTCTGGTTGCCATGGTACGCTTTTTTCCAAGTGGTGTTAGATGAGAAGATGACGAGAGGAGAGTTTGCCAAGACAAAAAAGCATGCGGAACGATTGGCGAGTCAACGAATGCAATCAAAAGACTTCAAACCGTGGAAACCTTGGTAATGAATGACCAAGTAACACAACTACAACTCGGAGACAGTAAGGATCTGTTTTCAAGTTTATTCGCCAGTCAAAACACAGATAATTGGCTGGAGTCCGTTTCGGATGACTTTAGCGAATGGCATATTTTTGACCGTGCTGGCAACACCACACGAAAAGCGTTGATAAACCTAAATTTAGAGTTAGCAGAGGGTTCCATGTTGATGGACTCACAAAACCGTGATTTGTTTGTGATAGCAGTCGAATACTTGATTCTTTTAAGAATACGTATGCCCAATATGACCGCCGCGGTGCACTACAGACGAATGTCTGATCTGTTGACATTCTACTATTGGTTAAGCCAGCGCAGAATCAGATCACTTCAGGCAGTTACTCGTGTCCACATCGATGTCTATACACAAACAATAGCATACGGCAAGGAATGGGCTACGGAAGCGCCTCATCGACTTGTGAAGCATCTTAGGCGGTGTCGCGAAAATAACGAAGAATTACCAAAGGAAAAAGGTGCTCTAACTCGAATTTCACGGGGCCAGCTTTATCAAGCAGCAGGAATCCCATGGCCGCAAAATTTGAGAATATGCGCACATATTGTCCGAACGGTAGAAAAGACAGGCTTAAACGAAGATCTGACACTTCCAATTCGCGATTTGTTGAGATTATCTGGATATACATTACGATCAAATACAACACAACGTATATGCTTGGCGTTGCTTCCTATCGAAGAATTATGGGAATGGAACCACCAATTTTCCAAGCCCACTCTGAATTTACAACCCTATCTCCACGGTGCCTCGAAGGTTGCGAAACAGCTTGGGCGACCCACAAAACAGCATCCGACTATACCGCCCCAGATTGCAATGCCGTATCTGAGAGAGGCACTGAATTGGGTCATCGATTATTCACCTGTCATTTTGCGCGGTATTGCCCAAAATTGGGACTGTCTTGAAGTTACAAAATCGCTGTTGACAGCTGGTCTCGATATTACGCTAAACGATAAACGGAGAGCTATTTCAATTCGTAAGAGAACTGTTAATCGCGATGGACTAATTCAGCTTCTTGGAACTGCCTGCTTCATTGTAATCGCGGTCTTATCGGCGCGTCGATTGGGAGAAATATTAGAACTCGGCCACGGTCGCTGCAGGAAGTATTCAACTGGAGAGTATTGGTTAAAGAGCTATATTGAGAAGACAAGCCAAGAATATGATGAGATCCCTGTTCCGGAGAGTGTGTATGAAGCTATTCGTTGTATGGAAACGCTTAGCGAAACTGCGAGACAGTCGACTAATCGCGACTGCATATGGCAATTTCGTCAGCTTCGGGACAGGAAATGTCGAGACATACGGCCTGAGAGGCATCTCAATGACTTCCATAAAATTAATCCGTCCTTATCGGAAATCGAATGGCGATTTTCAGCGCATCAATTTCGTAGATATTTTGCGATTGCTTACTTTTGGTGGTATGAAAGAGGTGATGTTACGGCTTTATCACATCATCTACGCCATTACGATCTGGACATGACCAGGAGATATGTGACCGATATTGAATTTGGAAGGTTATTGAAAGATGTGCAAGATGACTGGCAAGCAGAGTTTATCAGGGATGTCGTATATGGAACACGTAGCGTAGGCGGGAAAGGCGGGCATAGATTAAACCAACTGATTGAGAAATTTCGTCGGCAATTTCGTAAAGATGTCGAGGCTGTGAGACCTGATCGTGTTGTCGATAGAATCCTCAGATTAGTACGCAGGTTAGGAGCTCCTCTTAAACTGCATGTATGGGGCACAATATGTGCATGTCCGCGGAAAACCTCATTTGCCAAACATGCAAGTTGTAAGGGCGCAGCCGCTATTGGCCCAGACTTTAGCAATGCAACAGAAGAACTATGTGGCACGTGTCCTTTTGCGATTCAGACTTCCACCTATGTATCAAGTGCGAAATCGGCGTTAACGGACAGAGCAAATATGACAAAAGGGTTAACGCAAGACTCGTTAATACACAAATTCGCAGCGTCGAGCTGCGCGAATTTGGAGAAGATCATCGAAAAAGGAGAACCCTTTCCGCTTTAGTCTTAGGTGAATGATGAATAATACCAAGCGAGCAGGAGCACTGAGGCAGCAAATTCAAGTCCGTTTAGAAATATTGGAGCGTTGGCGGAATGAAGGTGTCCCGGAAGGTTACAAGGTACCCAACTCCCTAAACAAGGTACGTACCTGGGAGGATGCTTCACTTGGGATCCAGCGGATCGGCAGCCCATCGTCTTTTACCACCAGTCATTCTAAGTATGGTGGACAGGTAAAAAAGATTGCAAAATTCCTAGAGGAATTAAATCGACCAAAGAAGAACAAGCCCAGGAAATCTTCCAGTACTCAGCTACTTCACCAGGAAAGGGAGAAACTCGAACACTGCGAAAAAGCTCTGATAAAAGCGGCTAATCAATACGCAATAATTTCTGTTAATTTGAAAGATACCCAGCAGAAACTCGATATTACTACACAGAGCCTTGAAGCGGCAGATGATGAGATTATGGACCTCAAGTCTCAATTGGCAAGGTCGGAAGGAAGCAAACGGGTTGCCAGGTTCCCGGGAAGCGATGTTACATCAAATTAGAACCAGGTGGGGCAACGGTACCAAATATAACTTTTCATAATATTGAGTAAAGTAGTGGCGTCAACAGTTCCTTTTTTTGTCAAGACAGATTCGCGTTGTGAAATAAATGGCATCTCATACACCGGCATCCCAATCTTCTTTGATGACGACGGTGTTATCCAGCCGTTATCAGATTACATGATATCCCTGATTTACCGGTGGCGAAAGCCTGAGAGCACTGTAGAAACCTATGCGTATTATCTCCAAAAGTTTTTCAAGCACATCAACGAAGTGGGAATAAATTGGTCTGATGTAACGGACAGGGATTTAATTAGATGGCGTGATCAGATGATAGATATCGAATGTTTAAGACTATCGACAGTGTTTGCATGCTTGTTGAAAGTATTTCATTTTTATCAATGGGCGGAGGAATCTGGCATTTTGGAGTATGCCGTCGCGACATATGATGAGTGTAACAAGGCATCTTGCTCTTGCCACAACCGAATCTATCAAATTTCTGCTGTTAGGAAAGGTAGAAATAACTACTATACCTGGCCTTACCTGCCAAGAATTAGTCAGCATGCCAATAGACACACTCCTGTTAATGAAGAAATTGAAAAATTACATGTAGCAGCCTTCAATTCATCTACCGGGCAAAGGGATTCGCTATTACTCAGCTTTTATGAAGACCTTTGCCTGCGTCGTATGGAAGCACTAAGCATAAAAGTAAAGGATATTCCGTCATGGGATGAAATTGAGGAATATATTGAATCTGACAAGCCTTTTACACTTACGATTTTGGGCAAGAGAAATAGAGTTCGACCTGTACCTGTGCTTCCTGAACTAATGGTTAGAGCACGTGAATATATTGAAGATGAGCGTAAGGCTGTAATTAAGAGGGCAAAAAGTAGAAATTCAATGTTTAAGCCCCCTAACGAGTTATTTTTAAGCGCGACCACGGCTATGCCTTTGACGAAAGAGTATGTTTCCAGACATATATCAGAGTTGATGCAGTCCATAGGTATCGAGGGAGCCTCAGGTCATCGTCTCCGAGCGACCGGACTTACTGCATTGACTGAAGCTTATGATGGTGTTGATGAAA
This sequence comes from Gammaproteobacteria bacterium, assembly GCA_965208655.1. Classification (GTDB taxonomy): domain Bacteria; phylum Pseudomonadota; class Gammaproteobacteria; order Eutrophobiales; family Eutrophobiaceae; genus JAAXHV01. The sequence goes on along the minus strand of CBDBPJ010000004.1, from coordinate 173,478 downwards.
CAGGAAGACCGTTTTCTGCAGAACAAGTTCTCTGGAAAGCGGCAGATCGTGCAGGTCACGCTAATCCATCATCTCTGCGACCATATCTCAACATCGCACGAAGTCCGAAGCATGGGTCGAATGTAGAGAAAGGAATACGAGACGATATCCGTTTACACCTGCTTCAACGAGAAAATGCGGAATTGAAAGCCAAACTAAAAAAGCGCAGGTAACTCTGTTGCTCGGTTTCATGTACGACACCAGGCTCCATCAATCCTGGGCGGAACAGTCTCAAATGCGCTACCCCGCAGCTCCAGGAAAAGGTTGAAGAACGTGGCGCTGACAACGGTTTGAGGATAACTAAAATTTTGTCTGAAATGCTTTAGCTCCCACCCCTCGGCCTTTGCCTTATCCGCTTTCCTTTGAATAGCGCCAATGAATATATTTTTCCCTCTGTTCCTGGGTATATTTTTTCTGGCTATATAATCTATCGTATCTCTGACAGCCATCCAGCTTAAATTGAATATTCTGGAAACGGGAAAATCTGCTAACAGATTGTCAAAGGTTGTGTGTGTTTTCGCTCCAATGGTATATGGCAGGTAGCCCCGTTGAGCAAGCAGATGAAGAAAGAACTCCAGGCATTCGTATTTTGCGATGTGATGCCATAGCGTTGGTACGTCTGCCCGCCAACCCTCAGGCCACTCATCCTCACCTGCAACCGTTTGAAGACTCTTTATGTAGTCACATTTGTCTCCGGTATCAAGACCGGGTAGAAACTCCCACAACACCTTGCCTGGAACGTAACCTGTAAGACACGTTTCTGCCGGATCAAAAATAAACGCATCCACAGGACTGTCTGGGCTTATCGTTATAAGACCTTTCGCAGACAAGTGCGTGACAATGTCATTCTGACATTCATACAGGGGCGCCAGGGCAACTTCATCAGTATTAAACGGTTCAACAAATCGCATGTCTTCCGTCAGCGAATGCCGTGCCAGGGCCAGTATCAAAACAGCGTCCTTCAATGTGATGTTATCCACTGAAGGGGTTTCAACTTCACGTGTATAGGCCGCTGCGATAATATCACTTTGTCTTTCTGCTGCTTCCTCATGTGCCAAATTCTCTTTCTCAATGCAGATTTTACACAAGCATCGTTCACTATTCTTGTGCCCACACTCAGGACAATAGGGGGTTTGGGAACGGGAAGAATAACCGGTTCGCGGCGCTCTATTACTGACTAAATTCGTATCTTTACAATAGTGACAAAAAAGGTCTTCATGAGGGATAGGGGGAAACAGATATATAAGCTTGCCCGGACTTGTGTCAATGCCAAACTCTTCGATAAGGGCAGGGACTTTTTCTTTACCATAGTAACGATTAATCAAGTCGTCCAATTGCTCAGGTGTCAAGTGCGACAGCTTCTCGTGAACTTTCATATAAAAATTACTTGAACGATTAATACACCCAGTAAGGCAGCATCATGCCTATCGTAATAATGTTAAGTACCCACAAACCTAACGAGATGAAGAAATAGTCAAAGAAATTACCCTTGAAGATGATTTTTCCTTGTCTCATTGTGTATCCCGTTCACATGGATTACCGGCAAAAAGGTGCCGGGCCTTGTGACCATCACACAGAGAAAAGGTGAGGTCCTGCCTATTCGCCAGGACTCAGGGAGCTACCCCAAATCGGGTGCAGGCTATTTTATTCAGCAGGGAACCCGACAGGGCAGGTTCTCTGTGGTGGTCACAGGTTGGAAGTATAGCAAAATGGCTAATATCGTGCAGGCTTCGCTCGCGCTGTTTGAATTCGGCACTCCCTGGCCGGAGCCTCCTGTCAGGTGCTTAACCTCCGGTCAAGTGCTATAGTTCCAGCCCTATGACTATTCATCCAAACACTAGAGCGGACGACGTCAAACGACTGGCCATTATTCTGGCGTCTGCCGATCTTTTAATTGAACTTCTGGAAGCCGGCGAACTCGAGTCGGTGGCCATACTCTTCGAGCAAATACTTGACCGCCCGCCCCCACCGTCGGTTATGTGATTTAGTAGACCACGCCGGCCGCGACCGGCATAGCCCCATTACGGGGTAATCAACCGAACCTCCACTACCGGATTGTCCGGTCCGGAGGTAATATGGACACAGCGCCCCAGAGCGCTGGGGTGTCAATCGGGCCGGTTTCTGGCCATAGCAAACCCTGGGTCCGGTAATTTAAATCGCTTAGACGAGATTTACGGCGGTCGGTTTTTTCCGGAACGTCCCGAAAATGCGGAATCGGCCGAAACGGTGGGTTTTCTCACAGACAGGTCTGGCCGGCTATGTTAAGGCGCCGGCGGCCGGCAGCCCTGTAAAAACACAATAAAGTGTCATACTTTCACTATTCTATGTTATTGATTTTATTGAGTAGCTTTTTTAACAGAACCGTAAAAGTATCATACTTTCCACTGACCTTAGCGACAACCACCTAACTGCGAGAGACGAAAGTATCATACTCTCGCAACCCGAAAACACCTCTTCATGGCATACAAGATATACAACAGCTATCTTCAGATTTACAAGACAGCACCCTCTCTGCTACTATTAATCATAAGGTAAACAAAATGAGCACAATAGACCTCTACCAAGTACTACGCCAGATACCAAACGTAACCGAAGAACAAGCAAAGCAGGCCGCGGCCGGCGCTGAACAAACAGGACGGTTACAAGACATCGAAACCAGACTGGCTAATCTAGAGTCCCAGGTGGCTGAGATGCGTGTACAAATACGCATCACACTGGGCCTCCAACTGGTCATCCTGGCAATACTGCTGGCACCACTGGTCCAGTAACCACCGAAACCAAACACCCGCACCACTATCTACTCGACCTTACAGAAGGATGATACTTTATTGTAAAGTATGATACTTTTTTGTAAGTATGACACTTTGTTGTTTTTCCACAAGCCCATCATTCGCCGCCGATGTCTTGCCATAGGAGCACCGGACTCCAGAAAATTTATCCCCGTGCCATGCACGATAACATTCGCTATCACATGCTATACTGAAATCATGAAACGGAACCTGTCTCACATACAGGAAGCGCTGCGCCAGATAGGCATCATTCTTGTCGCGGGCGGGCTTCTCGTCAGCATCTTCAAAGACGATGCCATTCTCGCGGCGGTCGGCCTGGCCGTGGCCGGCCTGGTCTTAATATGGGTTGGCGCCCTGGAACGTTCCTGAACTTTGCACTACTTACTGCTGGACTCATAACCTTTGGCGAGGTCCTGCCGCTCGATAACTTGGCTATACCCAAGGCGCACTGCGACAAACATGAATAATTGACAGGATTAGTGGCCCAGGACAGGGTCAGTGCAAGGTCAGTGCCATAAATCGTAGAAGAAGGTTGCGCTAACATCGGTTTGGGGACAATGATAGTTCCATTCGAAATGTCTCAGTTCCCACCCGTTAGCCATTGCTAGGTCCGCCCTCCTTTGAATGGCGCCAATTACCAGATTAATTATTGAACCGATATTCATTTTGTATAACAACTACGATTAAGCTAATGTAACGCCTTGCGTTTTATAGATGCACACAAAATGACCGAATCATTTTACGAAAAACCTGTCCTGAATTCGCCATACGAGGAACCGGGATTGCATCATCGTCTGGATGAAATGGGTCAACCCATGGAGGGCCCGCCGGAAACCGGTCGCAGGCGTTCAGAACTGATCAGTCCTGTTCCTAGGCCAAGACTGCGTCGCCAGGCCGGCGCGCCCGAACAGGTTGCGATAAATCTGTCACCAGGTGACGGTATCTCATCGGCTGAGCAGGAGTACAACCCGTTCCCAATCATCAACGACATTCGTACCCATGTCGCTGCCTGGCGTAAAATTCCGAGCCGCAGTGATTGGGGAGTGACTCCGGCATCAGCAAGGCTGTTGGAACACTGGCGGGAATATAAATTTCAAGGTATTCGTCCCTTCTTTTGCCAAGTGGAAGCCGTGGAAACCATCATCTGGTTGACGGAAGTAGAGCGCCGGCAAAAGAAGCATAAACACATCTGGAAACACATACAGGACGCCAACTTTCATGCCAACCCTGAACTTTTGCGTCTCGCTCTCAAAATGGCCACAGGCTCGGGCAAAACAACAGTTATGGCCATGCTGATGGCCTGGCAGACCGTAAACGCCGTGCGCACGCCAGGCAGCAACTTCTTTTCTCAGGGTTTCTTGATCGTGACGCCGGGAATCACCATCCGCGACCGGTTGCGGGTGTTGCAACCCAACGACCCAGACAGCTATTACAGGACCCGGGAACTGGTTCCGGTGGAAATGCTGGACGAGATCAACAAGGCCCGTATTGTCATTACAAATTACCACGCGTTCCAGCTTCGTGAAGTCATGGAAACCGGCAAAGTAGGCAAGTCCCTGCTGCAGGGTCGCGATGAGCCGTTGTACACAACCGAGACCGAGGGTCAGATGATTCGTCGCGTCGCCGAAGAATTGATGGGATTTAAAAACATCGTCGTCATCAACGACGAGGCGCATCACTGTTACCGGGAGAAACCCGATAACAAGGATATGGCGGTTCTGACGGCTGACGAAAAAAAAGAGGCAAAAGAAGAGAACAAGGCTGCCCGTGTATGGCTTAACGGCATTGAGACATTCAGGCGCAAGCTTGGCGTGCGCGCGGTCTATGACTTATCCGCAACACCTTTTTTCCTGCGCGGGTCCGGCTGGGCGGAAGGGACCCTGTTCCCCTGGACAGTCAGTGACTTTTCCCTCATGGATGCCATAGAGTGCGGCATCGTCAAACTGCCCCGCGTGCCCGTATCCGACAACATCCCGACTGAAGAAGTGCCGGTCTTCCGGGACTTGTGGAAACACATAGGCAGAGACATGCCTAAGAAAGGTCGGCAAACAGGTGGCGACCCCATGGAGCTACCGGAAAAACTCCAGACTGCGCTGCATGCGCTCTATAGCCATTACAAGGAAACTCACCAGCGCTGGGAGCAGGATGGCATTGAATCGCCACCCGTATTCATTGTGGTTTGCAACAACACGTCAACTTCAAAACTTGTCTATGAATGGATATCAGGCTGGCAGCGGAAGAATGAAGATGGCGATGATGTGTTCGAGCACAATGGCCATCTGGCGCTGTTTCGAAACTTCGATGAGCACGGCAACCGCCTGCCCCGTCCTAATACCCTGCTGATTGACAGCCGGCAACTCGAATCGGGCGAGGCGCTGGATACAAATTTCCGCAAGGTAGCAGCGCTGGAGATCGAACAGTTCAAACGTGAAAAAGCCCAGCGTTCGGGCGCCGGCAGCGCGGAAGAATTCACCGATGCCGAACTTTTGCGCGAGGTCATGAACACAATCGGCAAGAAAGGCCGCCTGGGCGAACAGGTGCGCTGTGTGGTCTCCGTCGCCATGCTAACGGAAGGCTGGGATGCAAACACGGTCACGCACATCCTTGGCATCCGGGCTTTCGGCACCCAGTTGCTTTGTGAGCAGGTCGTCGGGCGCAGTTTACGCCGTTACTCTTACGATCTGGAGGACGGCCTGTTCGCAGTGGAATATGCCGATATCATGGGCATTCCTTTTAACTTCGCGGCCAAACCCCAGGTGGCGCCGGTCAAGCCGCCCCGAAAGACGACACGGGTTCATGCCGTCCGAGAACGGGCGGCGCTGGAAATCACTTTCCCACGAGTCACCGGCTACCGGGTTGAATTGCCTAAGCACAAACTGACTGCGAAATTCACTGACGATTCAAGACTGGTACTGACCCCGGAAGACGTCGGTCCTGGTCAGACACTGATGGCAGGCATTGTCGGTGAGGATGTGATGATCTCGGCAGCACAGGCACAGGCAAAACGACCCAGCACAATTGCATATGACCTCACGGTACACCTCCTTCTGAAATATTTCAGGGATGAAGACCAACAACCGAAGATGTACCTTTTCGGAGATATAAAACGGATTGCACGCCAATGGATTGACGGCGGCTATCTTCAGTGCCGGGGCAATACCGGCAAGTGGATGCTGGAATACCGAAACATTGCAGACCAAGCGGGAGAGCGTATCTACAATGCCATCACGAACGCCATGCCGGACAAGAGCAATATTTGCGCAGTTCTTGATCCTTACAACCCGAAATCGTCAACCGCCCACGTGAGTTTCTCCACCAGCAAAGACTTATATGCTACGGCGCCGGACAAGTGTCATGTGAACTATGTCACCCTCGACAGTTCCTGGGAGGCGGAATTTGCCCGTATTGTGGAACAGCATCCAAGGGTAATCTCGTATGTCAAAAACCAAGGGATGGGCTTTGAGGTCCCATACAAGGATGGCTCGAAGGCAAGGATTTACATTCCCGATTTTATTGTCCTGATTGACGACGGCAACGGCGGTGATGATCCTCTCCACCTGGTAGTGGAGGTCAAGGGCCGGCGTGATGAGAGCGTCAAACTGAAGTCTGAGACCATGCGTACCCAGTGGTTGGTCGGTGTTAATAATCTCGGTAGCTTCGGCCGCTGGGATTTTGTAGAAATGCCCGATATTTATGCAATGGAAGATGACCTCACGGAAAAAATAAAGGCGAAATTCGGAGAGATTGTGGACAACCAGGTACATGAAAGCGGGGCAGAGGCCGGCCATTCGCTGGCGGCGGGTGGCGGCAGCGAACCGGACATGGAGTATATTACACGCAGTCGAAGCTCGCCTGCTCAATGATCCTGGTAGATACCACGGTATTGGTTGATTACCTGCGAAAACTGACGTCGGACCGAGCAACATGTTGAACGCCAATAACGTCTTTATGCATCCCATGGTGATTGGGGAACTTGCCTGCGGATACTGGAAGAACAAGAAACAGGCACTGGAAAACAGGCGATGCCTGCTCACGATCAGTGAACTCAGTCATGATCAGGTGATATCGCTTATTGCTGCACACAACCTGGTAGGTCGTGGAATTGGTTTGATAGATATGCACCTGCTCTGTTCGGTATTAAACTATCCGGGTTCACGATTGTGGACAAGGGATAAAAAACTGAATCCAGTTACGAATGAATTCAATATCGCATTCGAGAAAAACCACTGAGAACCGAAGAATGCCCAGAAGACGGAAACCTGCAAAACAGGTAGAAACTCTTACTCACAAGGAAGCCACGAGAAAGAATATTCCCACCGTGGAATACGAACCCTCCTTGCACGATGTAGACAAGTCCCCCATACAGGTCAGCTATGAACGCCGAAATAAAGACCTGGATCCGCAACTTGTATGGCGCGGCAAAGACGAACAGGACTGGTCGGACCTAGTAGTGCAGGCACCGCCCCTCTACATCCAGGAAAAAATTCATCCCAAGGCGATCATCGACGACCTGAAACGCCAGGCAGAGTCCCGCCGGGATGAGGCACCCGTCGAACTTGATCTATTTGCCGATTTCAACGGCCTGGGGGATGCCGATAAAACCGAGTTCTACCAGCACGACCAGAACTGGCAAAACCGCATGATCCTGGGAGACAGTCTCCAGGTAATGGCAAGCCTGGCTGAGCGCGAAGGACTGCGGGGCCACGTACAGTGTCTTTACATCGATCCACCCTATGGCATCAAATTCAATTCCAACTGGCAGGTTTCCACACGATCGCGAGACGTGAAGGACAGTAAAAAGGAGCATGTCACCCGGGAACCGGAACAGGTGAAGGCATTTAGAGACACATGGAAGCATGGTATCCACTCGTACCTGAACTACCTACGCGACCGGTTGACTGTGGCAAGGGATTTATTGTCTGAGAGTGGGTCTGTCTTTGTGCAGATTGGGGATGAGAATGTTCACCGGGTAAGAGCTGTGATGGATGAGATATTTGGAGATAAAAATTTCATTTGTGAGATTTGTTATGTAAAAACGTCAGGTCTTGCACAAACCAATCTTCCCACAATTTTCGATATTATTCTTTGGTACGCTAAAGAGGCCTCCAACATGAAGTATCGGCAACTGTACGTTCCGAAAGAAATGTCATCTCTCACTTCTTATAGCCACCTGGAGATGAGTGATGGAACTATCCGAAAATTGTCTACCGACGAAAAGTCTGGAGTGAGTAAATTACCTGAAAATTCTTTGGCATTTGCACCCAGCAATACGACCTCTCAAGGTAACCCTGCGATACCTATTGAATTGGGCGGTAGGTTATACAGTACTCCACCACATCGCGGATGGAAAACAAATGTTAACGGTATGAAGACCCTTTGGCGTTGTGACCGACTTACGGTTTCAGGGAACACTTTAAACTACAAACGATATGTTGACGACTTTCCAGTGACCGCCATTACTAATTTATGGAATGACATACCAATGGGACTAGGGTTTGGAGATAGGACTTATGTAGTTCAAACGCATGAAAGAGTCCTTCAACGTTGTATCCTAATGTCCACTGACCCAGGTGACATAGTCCTTGACCCCACATGCGGTTCCGGCACAACTGCTTACGTTGCTGAACAGAGGGGACGCCGCTGGATTACCATTGATACTTCTCGTGTCGCCTTGGCCTTGACAAGAACACGTCTTATGAGTGCCCGTTATCCTTATTACCTGTTAGCAGATTCGAAAGTAGGGCAAATGAAAGAAGCACAACTCACCCAAACAGTACCTAGATCAGATTTTACTTACGGCAATATTCGCCAAGGATTCGTCTATGAACGGGTGCCCCATATTACGCTTAAATCCATCGCCAACAACGCTGAAATCGACGTCATTTGGGAAAAATACCAGGAAACGCTGGAACCTCTACTCAAGCAACTCAACACAGAACTCAACAAGGAATGGCAGGAATGGGAAGTACCTAGAGAGGTGAATGACGGTTGGCCAGGGACGGTTAAACACTGTCACAGCGAATGGTGGAATGCTCGTATAGAAAGACAAAAAGAAATCGACGCCTCCATCGCAGCCAAGGCTGACTTTGAGACATTGTATGATAAACCCTACACGGATAACACCAAGGTGCGGGTTTCCGGTCCGTTTACCGTGGAAAGTCTCTCTCCCCACCGCATGGTATCGGCAGATGAAGAACACTCGTATGCTGCTGGTGAAAACACTGACCAAGAGGGAGTCAGTGAGGCCATTCCGCTGACTGATTTCACGCAGATGGTGCTGGAAAACATAAAGTCTGTCGGTGTTCACCAGGTCGCTAAGGAAGACAGGATCACCTTCTCCACCATAGAGGGTTGGCCCGGAGAATACATTGCCGCCGTAGGGCACTATACTGAAAACGAAGTCGAAAGACGGGCTGGCATATTCATAGGTCCGGAGTACGGCACCATAACCCGTTCAGACTTGGAAAAGGCAGCCAGTGAAGCTCAACGCAATCGTTTTGATGCGTTGATTGCCTGTGGTTTCAACTTCGACGCCCATACCTCGGAATTGGCAAAGGTTGGCCCACTGCCAATCCTGAAAGCACGGATGAATACCGACCTGCACATGTCGGAGGAACTGAAAAATACCGGCTCGGGCAACCTGTTTGTCGTCTTCGGTGAACCGGATATCGAATGGAACTTCGACGATGACGGTAATATCGTGGTCGAAGTCCTAGGAGTGGATGTATTTGACCCGAAAACCAGTGAAGTGCGCGACAGTGGCAAGGATGATATTGCTGCCTGGTTTATCGATACCGATTACAACCGGGAAAGTTTCTTTGTCCGTCATGCGTATTTCATGGGCGCTAACGATCCTTACAAATCATTGAAAACCAGCCTTAAAGCGGAAATTGATAAGGAAGCTTGGGAGACCCTGTACCGCGATACATCCCGTCCGTTTGCGCGCCCGGGAACGGGGCGATTTGCCGTTAAGGTCATCAACCATTTCGGAGATGAGGTGATGAAGGTATTCGAGGTGTGACTACACCGGCGCAGTTCCGTATCGCAAACAGCTTTCCAAAAGCGCTGGACAAGCTGAAAGCCCAGGAACAGAAAGCCGCAAAGATCACGGTTTATGACCTGCAACAGGACCCGGCAGCACCCGGTTTAAGGTTTCATCGCGTTGCAGGCTCCAAAGATCCACACTTCTGGTCAGTTCGCGTAAACAAAGATATCCGGGTAATCGTCCACAAGACCGACGACAGTTTTTTGATCTGCTACGTCAGTCACCACGATGACGCGTATAAATGGGCGGAGCGAAGGCGTATTGAAACCCATCCCAGAACCGGCGCTGTACAGATAGTTGAGGTGCGCGAACTGGTTGAGGAAATCACCGCTCCTTTCATCACAAAGATGGACACGTTGGCGCATGGCGTTGCCGACACTCAAGATCAAACTTATCTTCCAGGCCCATTCTCCAAATTACCTGTACAAGAATTACTTGACGTTGGTATTCCCGAGGACTGGGTCTTGGATATAAGGCAGGCCTCTGAAGATGGATTTCTTGATATCGCCGAGCATTTGCCGGCGGAGGCGACTGAAGCGCTGCTCGACTATATCAGTACCGGAACATTGCCCCAGCCGGCGCCCGTTGTTCCCGGAACCGATCCTTTCGAGCACCCGGATACACAACGCCGGTTCCGCGTAATGGATAATATTGAAGAACTGGAACGCGCTCTAGCCTACCCCTGGGAACAATGGGCGATTTTCCTTCATCCCTCGCAACGACGTCTGGTTAATCACCAATTCAATGGCCCAGCTCGCGTGTCCGGATCAGCCGGAACGGGAAAAACGGTGGTGGCGCTGCAACGCGCTGCTGCGATTTTGCAGAAAGACAGGCAGGCCAAAGTCCTTTTGACAACTTTTTCCCTGCCCCTAGCCAACGCATTAAGACATAAGTTGAGCGTGCTGACCGGTAACGGGAATACCAATGTGACAATTCTTTCGTTCGAAGAGGCTGCGATTGAACTTTACACACTCGCATTCGGCCGCACGCCCAGAATTGCCAAGGAAGAACAGGTAAAACGAACGCTGGAAACGGCAGCCAACGAGCTTGAGATTCCGAGTTTCACCATTCAATTTCTCGCCTCTGAATGGCGCAATGTCATCGATGCCTGGCAGGTTGATATCCTGGAAACCTACCAGAACGTGCCGCGTATCGGGCGCCGCAGCCGTATCGGTTCAGGGCAACGGGAGAGGGCCTGGCCGGTGTTCGCTCGCACCCGGGAATTGCTTACTAGTCAAGGTATACATACATGGCCGGAGATTTTCGGAGAGGTGACATCATATTATGCTTCACAGGAGCACAAACCTTTTACCCATATAATCGTCGATGAGGCCCAGGACTTGGGTATACCCGAACTCAAGTTGTTTGCAGCACTGAAAGCTGATAACCCGGACGCGTTATTCTTCAGCGGCGATATCGGCCAGCGTATCTTTCAGCAGCCTTTCTCATGGAAAGCGCTGGGCGTCGACATTCGAGGGCGCTCCCATACCCTGAAAGTCAACTACCGAACATCCCACCAGATCAGGAGAGCGGCTGATCGACTCCTGCCGGATATCATCAGGGACGTGGATGGAAACGAAGAAAACCGGCGTGACGTTATTTCAGTTTTCAACGGCCTCGAACCTGAGGTCAAGACATTCGACAACGCCCACCAGGAAACTGAAGAAGTGACTGCTTGGGTACGGAAAGTCATAGAGGACGGGATAAATCCGGAAGAGATTGGCATATTCGTACGCAGCAATAATGAACTGCCACGCGCCCGTGAGGTAGTAAAGCTGGCAGAACGGATCCCCCTGGAACTTTCCAACCGGGTGGAAGACCGGGATGGCCGTATCTCTATCGGCACCATGCACCTGGCAAAAGGACTGGAATTCCAGGCTGTTGTGGTGATGGCCTGCGACGAAGACATTCTGCCCTTACAGGCACGCATCGAAACCGTCGCCGATGAAGATGAATTGGACGAAGTGTATGAAACCGAGCGGCACCTGTTCTACGTTGCCTGCACCCGGGCGAGAGACCGCCTGCTGATATCCGGGGTTGAACCGGAATCGGAGTTTTTTGAGGATTTTTTGGAGGGTGCGTGATGTTGATATCTTATAGTCAAATTTATGCGGTGAAGGAAACGGAATTGTAGGATGTGGTGCAAAATTAGGACAATAATCCAATGGCTCAAGCAATGAATGAGGCAGGCCAGCGCAAGTTGTGCAAAGAGGAGACGGCACTTCAACAGATGATATTTCGTAACACTGCTCTATGGAAAACTTGAACAATTTCTATGAATGAACAGAATGTTGCCTTGTTAAGAGCGCTAAATGATCACGATGTAGAATACTTGGTCGTGGGGGGTCAGGCTGTTTCCTACTATCATCCACAAAGAGCAGTGGGCGATTTGGACCTCCTGGTTAATACTACACTTGAAAATGCTGAAAAAGTGAGGTCAGCGCTAATCAGTCTTGGTATGAGTGATTACGAGCACGCGAAGCTGACTAAGCCAAAGGTACAAATCCCACTTAAGATGTTGCATGATGCGGATATAATCACGCCTGAAGATGGATTCGATTTCTCTGTGGCATTATCTCGTTCAGTTCAAACAGAGATAAAGGGCATACCGATATATGTCCCTTCAGTAGACGATCTGATAAAAATGAAGTCTACAGATAGAACGAAGGATCTCCGTGATGTATCACTTCTCAACTGTAAAGCTTAATTAGTGTATTGGTTCATATTCCCTGAAGTGACGTGGTTCTGGCCAGGGTGAAGATCAGGACGGGGCCTGATTTAAACTAACGGATCTCCGGGATTCCCGCCGCGGGTCTCAAAGACGATTTATGACTACTTATTCCGACGACGCAATTTTCCACTATACGAATACGGAAGGTCTGTTTGGCATATTGACCAAGAAAGAGATATGGAGTACTGCATACTTCACTACCAATGATGAATCCGAATTGGCTGCTGTTGAAGGTATTTTGGCCGACCTTTGCAAGGAGCGCACAACTCAGTTAGTCAGCGAAAAGCATGAATATGTAGACCTATTCCGGAAGCATGGAATTAATATTTTCGAATATCCAAAAGAGTTCGAGAAGCTTTGGTTCGACACAATGGTAGAGACTTTTAATGTTTACATTACTTGTTTTTGTAGGGCTAAGTCAGAACTTGAATTTCAAGATGGTTTACTTAGCCAGTGGCGAGGGTACGGGGGTACCGGTGGTTATGCCTTACAATTTTCACACTCTAAGTTAACAGATTGGACAACGAGAACTCTTATAAATAAGGAAAATCAAAATTACGTATTTCATGATGTTTATTACAGCTTGGACAATCCGTTTAAGGAGATAGTGTTAAAGTACGAAGAATTTTTTCTGGAAACATATATGAATTACTTGGATATAGCGGCGATGTCGCTACAGGAGTTGGAAAACGGCCAAGAAACAATCGAGAACAGATCCGGATTCATTTTGCCAGATAATTTTGCGGGACCCTTGTTTGCTCTATTGTTGTATAGGATACAGACGAAGAATAGTCATTTTTCTGAAGAAAGGGAGTGCCGAATGAGTATATTTTCAGACCCTCTTGATGACATTGAATTTTTCATTAAGAATGGTGTAATCGTGCCATATACCAAAACTCCGCAAGCATCTGAATCTTCCATGGATTGTATCGAAGGTGTCATTGTTGGTCCCGGGGCTAATCAGCAAGTACGTTATCAGGGTGTTGAGCAATTGTTAAAGTCCCTTAATATGGAGATAGAAGTACGTCTCTCCAAAATTCCGCACACTGGAAATTCCTAAACAGCAGGTGAGTCAGGTTACGGGGAGGGCCCATCCGGAGTATATGAAATTCCTTGGCGTGAACTGTTTTTCATTGTCAAATATCGGTCAATCTTCTGTAAAAGTCCACTCAATTGGCTCGTTGATGATTTTTCTCAGACCCGCCCGCGTAGCGGCTTCTCCGGCGCTTAGAAATTCAAAACTAAGTCGCCGGAATTCCCGGGCCGTTCATAGACCGTGATAAGGTTACGTTGTGTTAGAGTATAAAGAGATTGCATGGAAACGACTCTTAAAAAATTGCGCCAGGACTGATGTACTATCGACGAAAAATACTGCTCGCATTATTGGGAGCGCTTAACCGCGAGGTTAAAAAGACTGCATTTCAAAAGTACTTGTTCCTTGTCAGTGCTGAACAGGAGAAACCTGCATATGACTTCGTCCCATACCGTTTCGGTTGTTTCTCTTTTCAGGCAGATGCAGATAAAAAGACTCTGACGAAATATGGTTATCTAAAGGATCAAGAAAATTGGGCGCTTAGTCGCAAGCAATCGTTCTTGCATTTACTCAAGAGTACAGACAGAGCGGCAATATGCCGTATAGTGGACCGAGTAGGTAATAGATCCAGCCAAGAATTGATCCGCTATGTATATCGTGAACACCCGTACTATGCTATCAACAGCGAGATAAGTCATAGTATCCTAAATGAACGTGAGCAAGAGCGAATAGATTCGGCACGACCACCAACTAATAATTCCTCTCGTTTATTTACGATTGGCTATCAAGGTCAGTCCTTGGAACAATATTTAAACCGATTGATTGAAGAGAATATTGGTTTATTGTGTGACGTTCGCCGTAATCCCGTCAGTATGAAATTCGGTTTTAGTAAGCGTCAACTTCAGTATGCCGTGCAAGGGCTTGGTATTGACTACGTGCATATACCAGAGTTAGGTATCGAATCTAGCAAAAGGCGTGAACTCAGCACACCCGCTGATTACCAAGCTCTCTTTCAAGAATACAGAGAAACAACTCTCGAAAATAACTCTGGTTTACTTCAAGACATCATGGATCTTGTAAAAAGATATCACCGTGTAGCATTGACTTGTTTCGAAGCAGATTACAAGTCATGTCATCGATCTTGTATTTCAGATGGATTGATACAACATAATGATTTTCATTATCGCGTAGAACACATTTAGTAATAATGGCAAAATTCCGTGTGCTCATAATTGTTACTACGTACCCATTACCCTCGCGTTCTTATGATGAGCTTGTCTGCACTGCAGGAGTCCTGGAAGATGGCTCCATGATCAGAATTTACCCCGTACCTTTCCGTTTCCTCGAATATCACAAATGGGAGTGGGTCGAACTGGAACTCATTCAGCATAAGCACAAAGAAGACTTTCGGCCCGATAGCTATCGACCAAAACAACCAGATCTCAGTGATCTTGTTGTTATCAGAAAAATTAATACAGAGCAGGGTTGGTTTGAACGCAAGCAAGCTTGTTTGAAAAACGTTTACACAAATCTCACTACTCTAATCGAGGATTCCAGGGAACCGAAAAATGTTTCCCTTGCAACTTTCAAACCAAAGAGACTAAAAAGATTTATCGTCGAGGATGACGACCGTGAATGGAAGAAACCTTGGCTTGAGCAACTTAAGCAGGTAAATATGTTCACTGGCGGTGCAAATGCCATTGATGGTCCCCGTGTTCCAGTAGATAAAATCCCATACAAGTTCAAATACCAGTTCGAAGATGAAGCTGGTAAGGTTTCAACAATGGCAATAGAAGATTGGGAAATTGGCGCTCTATACAGGAATTGTTTAGCTGATGCAGAAGGGGACGAATCTATTGCAGTTGAAAAAGTTCGAGAGAAGTACGAAAAGGAATTTATGCATAATAAGGATATTGTTTTATTTTTAGGCACAACGCTTAAACATCACCGGGCGCGACACACAAATCCATTTACAATCATTGGAGTGTTTTACCCGCCGCGGCAAACACAGCAACAGCTCTTTTGATTAAACTACTCTAATGTAAGATTCCAGAATTTTTTATAATAATCAAAAAAGGGAGACGATCATGAAAGCAGAGGACTTGTTCGGCAGTAAGGGGCCACTCCGTCATAAACTTCGCAGAGAAGAAGACTTAGTATTACATATTGGAACGAGTGTCGATTCTGCATCAAACTACACCGTATTGTTAGGTGCAGGATGCTCAGTTACTTCCGGGATTGACTCAGGTAGAACACTTATTAACAAATGGATGAAAGAGCTGTATTTACAAACTAACGATACATTACCCGAAACAGATACAGAGCTATACAACCATTTCACAAAGGAAGAAGCGTCTTGGTTTAATGCCACAAATCCTTATGCATCCCTGTTTGAAAAAAAATTTGATCTGCCAAGCCAAAGACGACGATTTGTAGAATCAGAAGTTGACAAGAAATCACCCTCCATTGGTTATGCGTATTTGGTCAATCTTGTAAATAAAAGATTTTTATCAACTATTTTTACAACAAATTATGATGATTTGATACAGGAAGCTTTTTATCAATTTTCTGATATAAGACCCATTATGTGTGCGCACGATTCTTCCGTACGCTCTATTTCCATCACATCGTCCCGACCAAAAATTATCAAGCTTCATGGAGATTACTTATTTGATGATATAAAAAGCACAGTACGTGAAACTGAATCTCTTGAACAAAATATTAGAGATAAATTGATAGAGTTTTGCAAGGAATTCGGAATGATTGTAATTGGTTATTCGGGTAATGACAGATCGGTAATGGATGTATTGGAGTTCCTGACAAAACAAGACAACTATTTGTCAAACGGGCTGTATTGGTGTTTGAGAAAAAATGATGAAGTGAATAACACGTTACAAAACCTGTTGTGGCGAGATCGAGTGTATCCAGTACTTATAGACGGGTTTGATGAATTATTTGCCTCCGCACACAATAGGAACACTAAAGAAGGACTTGGCATCGAATCTAATCTAAATCAATCAAAGATAAAAAAAGCAATAAAATTGATGATAGATGATAAACATGGATTGGGGAGGAGCATAACTATTCGTGAAGAGTTGGACCGACTAAAGAATATGGACCGCCAAACTGAAATATCAAATTTCATCACTGATATTTCAACTGAGGAAGATTCATCTCCTTCGCTACCAATGTCTGACTATAGAAATATTTTGGAAATAGAATCGGCGATTGCAAAAGGCGAGTTTAAGAAAGCATTGGAATTAGCGGACGCAGACTTCTATGAAGCAACTAGCGAAAAAGCTAAGCCCCCGTATCTATTTAAACTTATAAGAATATCAGAACGTTTAGGAGATAAAGGAGGAGCGATTCGATGGGCTGAAAAACTGGGTGAGTTAGATCCTAATAATGTCCATTTTCAGATGCGAAAGGCTGATTTTTTAGAATCAGAAGATAAAATCAGCTATGTCAATAGATTGAATGAAAAATTTCCAACAAATTATCGCGTTGCCAATAGGTATGCTTCTGAGTTGTTACAGCAATTGCGTCATGATCCATCTAAACAGCCAGAAATACGAGATAAACTATTTGAGGCTCTCGATCGAAGTATCCGTCTTGAGCCTGCATTATCAAATTACGCCTGGGAACTAAAATACAAGGCGCTTAATAGCTCTTTACTAAAATCTGAAGAGCCAGATACTGATGCGTTAAAGGAACATGTAGAAAAAGCTACAAACATAAATCCTAATCATATCCAAACCCTTGGATTGCGAGCTAACTATGCCGCCAAAATAAAAAGCAATCAAGATATGAATGCAATCATAAATAAACTTTATGACGAATATGAAAGCTCGTCTATAGAGAGAAGAGAGGATTTGCATGAGATTATGTCCAGCGTTCACCTCGATCTTATGGATCTAGAAGATGAAAAGGTTGTTCGACCACTCATGAGAAAATTTTTCGAATCACATCTCACTGACAAATCTATCGAAAAAAATGCTGAACTACTTTTTTATAAAGCGAAGTACCATATTGGACAAACCAGAAATATGGATAAGGCGCGCACGTATTTTAATTCATCGTTGGATGCCCCAGACATTCACAATGTTCTGCATTATGTGCTTTCCATTGTTAAATGTTTTAATAATAATTATCTTGAACGGATAAAAAAGCTTTTTGAGGAAAATAGATATAAATTAAAAGAGTCAACATATTTCAGCGGAATTTCTGAGATTGACGTACTTCAAGAAAAATACGATGAAGCATTAAAGCACATAGAAAGAGCATATGATTCGGGATTATCGTTATCTGAATATTTGAGCGCTTATTCTTACATTTGTTTATTGGATAAACGGTATGACCTGATCATGGATAAGTATGACCGGTATAAAGCTTACGATGATATGGATGACTTTGAGGCGTGGAAAATAAATTATACGTATGCATTAAAACAAAAAGGCCTAAAATTTAACGATGTGCCTATAAGGAATATGTCTACTCAATCGAAGCATGAAGAAGTTAAGTTAGCAGCTTTTGCAATATTGGATAATGTAGGACCTGCCAAGAGAATTATGCGTTCGGAAATCAAGAAGGACTATACAAATTATTTTCTATTCTCCACATGGCCGGTTTTAGATAATTTGAAGGGCTATCTAAAAGAGGAAGATGCAATTTCTGCGTAATCAAAGTCGTTTCTGATTAAACTTAATATATGTGGGACTCAAGGAATCTAGTACTTGTGACCTTATTAGAATCAGGAATGGCTACCAAGTAGCCAGATTATCTAAGGTAGCGAAGGGTGATAAAATTAGTTTCTCTTTCTGTGAAATCTATTCTCAGATTCGCCCGAAGTGATTCATTAAAAAACAAGGATGTCACTAAACCCTTCAACATCGCCTCCTACGCCCTGCTCACCCTGATGATGGCCCAGGTCACCGGTCTGAAACCCGGCGAGTTCGTGCATACCCTGGGCGATGCCCACCTGTATATGAACCATCTGGAGCAGGCGGACCTGCAATTGACCCGGGAACCCCTCCCACCGCCGCAGATGAAGATCAACCCCGACGTGGACGATATCTTCGGCTTCCGTTACGAGGATTTTGAACTACAGAACTACCAGGCGCACCCGTCCATACCGGCGCCCATTGCTGTTTAAGTACTATTCAATATAATTAGAAACAGTTAAGGATGCTCTGATTAAACGACTGGTCCGCACAGTTGAGCCGCTTCCCCTCCCGATTCTTCGACGAACTCGGCGCACTGATGATGCTGGCGTCCACAATCGTCCCTTCATGCAATAACAATCCTCTCTCCGACAGATAGCGCCGGGTCAGCCGAAACAACGCTTCCGTTAACCGATGATGTTCCAGGGCAGGATCGCATCCATCTCGGCAAGAAACCGCTCTTTACGGGTCGTCTTCTTCTTATGCTCATAGGGCAGGTCCGAAAAACTCGATTGGTTCATGGGCGCTCCCTGGTAGTTTTACTGTTGCCTATGATCTCATGGTATGAGAACTTGATCGGAGTTTTCTTAGCATACATCACGTAATACTCATAATAAGAAACGTAAGGCTCATAACATACTCATGATTGTTTTGCTATAGTTAATACAACTTTTTCAAAAAACGGGGCTTAATCAGAGCATCCTTAAGTGAATACAGGTGATGTCTTGAATTTACTCTGGGGCGTATGCTGACAGTGTGCCCTTTTTTAAGAGATAAAAGTTGTGGCAACCATTACAGAAAACCAGGGCGACGCCAGTGCAGATACCGGAACCGGGTATGCGCTGTCCCTCGACGACATTTTCCGGGGAACGCTTGACACTGCCCAGGACAGGGACTGGATCCGGGTCGAGCTGATCACTGGGATAATTTACGATATCTCCCAGACCGGGTTAGAGTCGGTTCGCCTCCGGTTCCTCGATTCGGACGGGCGCTACATGTTCGATTCCGACGCGCACCTCATCTTCGAGCCGCCTGCCAGTGGCGCTTATTATATTCAAGTCGCGACTCTCGATGGTACCAGCTCGGGCGACTACGAGATTTCGGTGATCGAAAATACCATCCCTGAAGGCACCTATGACGAGATTGCCGACTATCTTGTCGAAGGTTACTGGGATTTCGAGGGTCGTGGAGGTCGTTATGCTTTCGACGTCGCGCCCGGCGGCGTGTTGACTGTTGACATCTCCGGCATGACCGAAGCGGGCCAAACACTGGCCAGGTGGGCCCTTGAGGCATGGGCCGGCGTGACCGGCATTCAATTTGAGTATGTCGATGCTGATGCCCAGATACTTATCACGGACAATCAACCCGGCGTGTTCGGCGGTCCTGCAACGGGGACCGGCAGTGTAATCGACTCTTCTCGCGTCAATGTAGATGCAGGCGTCATCGACGATTACGAAACTGCAATAGACAGCTATCCTTTCCAGCTCTTTATCCATGAGCTAGGTCATGCACTTGGCCTGGGTCATTCGGGTCCCTATCCCGCTCCGGGCGCCCATGCTTCATATGCTTTCGGGATT
This sequence comes from Gammaproteobacteria bacterium, assembly GCA_965208655.1. Lineage (GTDB taxonomy): Bacteria > Pseudomonadota > Gammaproteobacteria > Eutrophobiales > Eutrophobiaceae > JAAXHV01. Next base: position 153,324 of record CBDBPJ010000004.1, on the reverse strand, counting down.
GACAATATCTTCCTTAACGAATCCTGGCAAACCACAATTATGTCGTACGCGACACAGTCCCATAACACCTTTCGCAGCGCCAGCCCGGCTAAATATATTACGCCGATGATCGTGGATATCATTGCCATCCAGAACCTCTACGGTGTGCCGGAGGATATCCGCGCCGGGGATACCGTCTATGGCTATCATTCCAACCTGGATGGTTACCTGGGTGAAGTTTTCAGGTTGTGGACCGATGAGGAAAATCCATTTATCACTATCGAAACGGGACATTCCACCAGCACACTCGCACTGGCAGACCTCGATGGAGACGGGGATACTGATATAGTCACGGGAAGTCGGGAAGGGTCTTTTCATTATATCGAAAACACAGGGACGTCCACTACTCCTGAATTCATACAACGCACCGGTAGCGCCAATCCACTGGATGGTTTTGCTGCAATTCGCTACGGCGCGCCTGTACTGGCCGACCTCGACAATGATGGTGACTATGACCTCATCGCAGGCAGTTCCGGGGGTGACATTGCCTACTTCGAGAACACCGGCACAGCAACTGCTCCCGGTTTTACACAACAGACAGGCGCAGCGAATCCTCTGGATGGTATTGATGTGGGTGATTACAGTATACCCGAACTGGCTGATCTTGATGGCGACAGTGATCTTGACCTTATCATAGGGGCTCGCAACAGCCTGCATTATTTTGAGAACACCGGGACAAAAACCAATCCCGGCTTCACACAACGCACCGGCGCGGCTAATCCTCTTGATGGTATTCCAGCAGGGTTTGACATTGGGACCGCATTGACCGACCTCGACGGTGACGGTGACCTGGACCTCGTCCTGTGGAAGCACACTGGTGATATTGACTACTTCGAGAATACCGGGTCAGCCGGCGATCCGGTCTTTACGGAACGCATCGACGCGGCAAACCCCCTGGATATCGTTGATGTGAATAAATTCAGTACGCCCGAGTTCGTCGATGTTGATAATGACAATGATCTTGACCTTGTCATCGGGGATAGAAACGGGGCAATCCGTTACTTCGAGAACACCGGAACGCATTCAGCCCCCGAATTTATTACCATAACAGCCTTCAGCAGCCAGGTTACGCTGACATTGTATGATAACAATGGCAACGATACGTTGGACCTGCGCACAGACCACCAGGACCAGCGGGTCGACCTGAGACCGGAAGGAATCTCTGACGTGTACGGCCTGGTCGGCAACCTGGTTATCGCACGGGATACAGTGATCGAGAATTACATTGCCGGGTCAGGTGACGACGTCGTGACGGGCAACGCTGCCGCGAATTCCCTGGAAGGGCGTAACGGCAACGACATATTACACGGTCTTGCGGGTGACGACACGGTTAACGGCAACGCCGGCGCTGATACGCTCAATGGCGATGAGGGCAATGACATACTCAACGGTGGTGCGGGCAACGACATACTCAATGGCGGCCCCGGCGACGACACGCTCGACGGCAACGCCGGCGCTGACACGCTCAACGGCAACGCCGGCGCTGACACGCTCAATGGCGGTGAGGGCAACGACATACTCAACGGCGCCGCCAGCGACGACACGCTCGACGGCGGCCCCGGCGCCGACATGCTCGATGGCGGAGCGGGGTCTGATACCGCTACTTACGAGAATTCCGCGGTCGCTGTCCTGGTGCGCCTGCATAAGGCTGCCGCGGTCAAATTCGGCGACGCCGAGGGAGACACGCTGACCGGTATTGAGCACCTTGTCGGTAGCCGGCACAACGACATCCTGGCCGGCGACGGTGGCGATAACCGGCTGGAGGGGGGTGACGGCAACGACGACTTGTACGGCGGCCCCGCCGGCGGAGACGACATGATGTTTGGGGGTAATGGTGACGACAGGGTGTTCGGCGGCAAGGGGAACGATACCCTGACCGGCGGTGCAGGGAGTGATATTCTGAAGGGCGGCCCGGGAGACGATATAATTATTGTTGATGGTGATGATATAGATATACTGGATGGCGGCCCTGATAACGACACATTCCGCTTCTTCCCGAGTGACGTGGGAGGCGGTTCAATCAGGGATTTCACTGACGGTGAGGATGTGATTGACCTGACGGCATTTACCGACATCAGTTCCATGGCCGATCTTGACATAGTAAGTCATGGAGACAATGTGCGTATAGCGGTGTCCGGCACGGACTACCTGACCACTATCATCCTGTCGGATTTCGATGTTACCAACCTGGATGCCGCGGACTTCCTGTTTTGAGCGGCGGCAAACTGAGTTTTCAGAAATATAATCGCCAGAAGCGATTTGCCCCAAAACACGGATGTCACTAAACCCTTCAACATCGCCTCCTACTCCCTGCTCACCCTGATGATGGCCCAGGTCACCGGCCTGGCGCCGGGCGAGTTCGTGCACACCCTGGGCGACGCCCACCTGTACCTGAACCACCTGGAGCAGGCGGACGAGCAGTTGACCCGGGAACCCCTGCCGCCGCCGCAGATGCGGCTTAACCCCGATGTCAAGGATATCTTCGGCTTCCGTTACGAGGATTTTGAACTACAGAACTACCAGGCGCACCCGTCCATACCGGCGCCTATTGCGGTTTGATATGGGGTCGGACCACTCCGGCCAGCGACAGTGGTCTTTAATCCCCCGGTAAATGTATGGATTAACAGCAATCTTGACCAATTCGCTTTTACATCGAGAACCGAAGCTTGACGCCGCAGGCGGCTGATACCTTTGCGAGTGTGTCGAGGCGCGGATTTCTTCGGCCGGACAAGGCCCGGGACAGGGCGACCCTGTCAAGCCGGGACTGACGCGCAAGCGCTGAAATGCCGCCCTGCGCTTCGGCAACGTTGCGAAAGGCTTTCATCAACAGGCGCGGGTCGTCCCCCATGTCCTCGACGGCAGCATTCAGGTAAGCAACGATATCTTCCTGTGTTTTAAGATAATCGCTTGCCTTGTGTTCTTTAATTGGCATTTCGTTTCTCCTGCCTGTAAGTGTCCCAATGGATTTGGGCTTGTGCTATATCGCGGGATTGTCGTTTCTTTGTCCCGCCGCCCAACACTATCACAAGGTCATTACCGTCCCGGCCAAGATACAACCTGTATCCAGGACCGAAGTCAATCCTGAGCTCAAACACGCCTCTACCAACGCTCTTGCAATCTCCGAAGTTACCGATCTCCACTCGATCAATACGTGTCTGAATTCGGGACCGCGCTTGCAGAGACAGACTACGAAACCAAATATCAAAGTAATCTTTTCCATCTTCCGAGACGTAATGGACAACCCTGACCATGATTATAACTGTAGCCACTTGACTACAGCTAGTCAAGCTATATATCCAGAGATGATGGTATGTTTCAGGGTTTTTTACAGTAAGTCGATGGTCTGTCTTCAGACTCTGAAGTTGCCCGAAGCGATCCGGCTAAAAACACGGATGTCACTAAACCCTTCAACATCGCCTCCTACGCCCTGCTCACCCTGATGATGGCCCAGGTCACCGGCCTTGCGCCGGGCGAGTTCGTGCACACACTGGGCGATGCCCACCTGTACCTGAACCACCTGGAGCAGGCGGACGAGCAGTTGACCCGGGAACCCCTGCCGCCGCCGCAGATGCGGCTCAACCCAGACGTGGACGATATCTTCGGCTTCCGCTACGAGGATTTTGAACTACAGAACTACCATGCGCACCCGTCCATACCGGCGCCGATTGCGGTTTGAGCTTATATTCACAAAACCGAAGAGATTACCTGGTGGATACAACCAGCGACTCGCCCACAATCAAACATTCACTTTGGCGTGAGCGGTTTTTCATTGTCAAATATCGGTCAATCTTCTGTAAAAGTCCACTCAATTGGCTCGTTGATGATTTTTCTCAGACCCGCCCGCGTTGCGGCTTCTCCGGCGCTTAGAAATTCAAAACTAAGTCGCCGGAATTCCCGGGCCGTTCATTGACCGTGATAAGGTTACGTTGTGTTAGAGTATAAAGATATTGCGTGGAAACCGCCCTTAGAAAATAGCGCCAGGATTGATGTACTACCGACGAAAAATACTGCTCGCATTATTGGGGGCGCTTAACCGCGAGGTTACAAAGACTGCATTTCAAAAGTATTTATTCCTTGTCAGTGATGAACAGGAAAAACCTGCATATGACTTCGTCCCATACCGCTTTGGATGTTTCTCTTTTCAGGCAGATGCAGATAAAAAAACTCTAACGAAATATGGCTATCTAAAGGATCAAGACAATTGGGAACTCAGTCGCCGGCAACATTTCTTGCACTTACTTAAAGGTAATGACGGAGAGGCAATATACCGTGTGTTGGATCGAGTAGGTAAGCTATCCAACCGAAATTTGATCCGCTATGTATATCGTAAATTCCCGTACTACGCTATCAACAGTGAAATACACCGAGACATCTTAAACCAACATGAGCAAAAGCAAGTAGACTCGGCACGGCCAGCACCTCACAAATCTGCGCGTTTATTTACAATTGGATATGAAGGTCAGTCGCTGGAACGTTATTTAAACCGTTTGATTGAGGAGAATATAGGGGTATTGTGTGACGTTCGCCGTAACCCTGTGAGCATGAAATTCGGCTTTAGTAAACGGCAATTGCAGAATGCCGTTCAAGGGCTTGGCATTAGATACGTGCATATACCAGAATTAGGTATCGAATCAAGCAAAAGGCGTGAACTCAACTCGCCTGATGATTACCAAATTCTCTTTAAAGAGTACACAGAGACAACGCTAGCGAAAAGTACTGGTTCACTTCAAGATATCATGGAACTTGTAAAGAAATACCACCGTGTAGCACTAACTTGTTTCGAAGCAGATCACAAGTCTTGTCATCGATGTTGTGTTGCAGATGCATTGATGCGACATAAAGACTTTCATTATCAAGTAACGCATATTTGGTAATAATGGCAAAATTCCGTGTACTCATCATGACCTGCCCCCTTAGAACGAGACCAGTGATTAAGTTAGAAAATAACTTAAACTGGACCACTAAGGAGGTCAATCATGGCAAGAAAAAGCTACAAACCCGAAGAGATCATCAAACTTCTGCGCTTAGTTGAAATTGAAGTCGGTAAAGGCCAAACCACCGGGCTGGCGTGCAAACAGCTGGGCTTTACAGAGCAAAGTTATTACCGCTGGCGCAAGGAATACGGTGGCCTCCAAATCAACCAGGCGAAGCGGTTAAAAGACCTGGAAAAAGAGAATGCCCGCCTGAAGAAGATGGTAGCCGATTTATCACTGGATAAAGACATTCTCAATGAGGCTCTCAAGGGAAACTACTAAGCCCCGAGCGGCGACGGCAAAGTGTACGACATGTACACGAGCAACTTGGGGTGTCGGAACGCCGTGCCTGCAAAACCCTGGGACAACATCGCAGTACACAGCGTCGAGTCTGTGTGATGCGAGAGGATGAATCAGTGCTAACCAGAGCCATCATTGATTTAGCGACGGAGTACGGACGTTATGGCTATCGTCGAGTCACTGCTTTATTACATCGACAGGGCTGGCAGGTGAACCACAAACGGGTGGAGCGGATCTGGCGCAGAGAAGGGCTGAAAGTGCCACAGAAACAACCTAAACGTGCACGACTGTGGTTGAACGACGGGTCGTGTATCCGCATGCGGGCGACGCACCCGAATCATGTGTGGTCTTATGACTTTGTCATGGATAGAACCCATAATGGCAAGGCCTTTCGCATGCTCACGGTGATTGACGAATACACGCATGAGGCGCTCGCCATTAAGACGAAGCGACAACTCAATTCAACGGATGTGCTGGACTGCTTGAATGAGCTGTTTGTTGAGCGTGGTGTGCCGGAGCACATTCGCTCAGACAATGGGGCGGAATTTACAGCGACTGTAGTACGTGAATGGCTGTCTGCAGCGAAAGTCAGGACTTTATTTATTGAACCTGGTAGTCCCTGGGAGAACGGTTACAATGAAAGTTTCAATGGCAAGTTACGTGATGAATTACTTAATGGAGAAATCTTTTATACCCTGAAAGAAGCACAGATACTGATTGAACAATGGCGGGGACTGTAAATATTTCCGTGTAAATCGCCGGTTAAACATAGTCAATCAGCCGGTCCTCAAACTCAATGATAAACCGGTTCAGCGCCCCCTTCCAGTTCCGGATCGGCATGGTCCATTTTTTTGACGCATCCATGATCGCCAGGTAAACGACCTTCCGGGCCGAATCGTCAGACGGGAACAGCTTGCGCTTATTGATGGCCTTGCGGACCACGCTGTTCAGGGATTCGATGGCATTGGTCGTGTAAATTGCCTTGCGAATGTCATCCGGGTAGCGGAACAGGGTGCTCAGGTTTTGCCAATGCTGGCGCCAGGTACGACTGATATGAGGGTATTTCTCATCCCAGCGTTCCGCAAACCGCTCCAGCGCCAGCAGCGCCTCGTCCTCGGTGGCCGACTGGTAGATCTGCTTTAAATCCGCCGCCACGGCCTTGTAGTCCTTCCAGACCACATACTTCATGGCATTGCGCACCAGGTGCACAATACAGAGTTGCACCTGCGTGTCCGGAAACACGTTGCCGATGGCGTCGGGGAACCCCTTGAGCCCGTCTACGCAGGCAATCAGGATGTCCTTCACCCCGCGGGTCTGCAGCTCCGTAAGAATAGCCAGCCAGAATTTGGCCCCCTCATTCTCAGCCAGCCACAGGCCCAGTAACTCCTTGTGACCCGACAGGTTCACCCCCAGGGCCAGGTAGATGGCCTTGTTGATAACCCGCTTGTCCTGGCGAATCTTCACCACGATACAATCCAGGTATACAATCGGACACACCGCTTCCAGCGGCCGGGACTGCCATTCCGTCACGCGCTCAAGGACCGCATCCGTGACCCGGGATATCAATGTCGGGGAGATGTCCGCATCGTACATCTCCTTGAAGGTGGCCACGATCTCGCGGGTGGTCATGCCCTTGGCATACAGACTCAGGATTTTATCGTCCATGGAGGTGAAACGTCGTTGCCCCTTCTTCACCAGCTTCGGCTCGAAGCTGCCTTGCCGGTCGCGCGGCGTCTCCAGTTCAAACTGGCCCTCATCGGTGCTCAGCGTCTTGCTGCCGTAGCCGTTGCGGCTGTTGGCGTTCTCCGATTGTTCGTGGCGGGCGTAGCCCAGGTGGTCCTCCAGTTCGGCGTTCAGCGCCGCCTCCACCGTGACCTTGGTCAGCATCTGGCTGAACTCGTTCAGGTCTTCCTCGGTTTTAAGGCCCTTCGCTACTTCACGTGCGAAGGCTTCCAGTTCTTGCTTCTTCATGATACCTATCCTCACCCATAGTTAAGGTTAATGATAGGCGGTTTACACAGTTTTTGTTACAGTCTCCAATGGCGGTGTCACTACAATACTATCAGGCCTCACAGCTCACTGGGCTATCGTTCACCAGCGCCACAAACCGTGATAACTCGTCCCATTGAACCACGATTTGTCATGCCAACGCATCAGGGAATACAATAGAAAATTGAACCCCAACTCTAACTTAAATATCGGACTCGTTGTCGGGGGCAGGTCACATCCGTGTCCGTTGTCAGCAATCTCCAGTAGTCTTCCATATAGCCCTCTGCATTTCCCTCGTAGCCGTACCTTGTATTGCCTTCATTGATCCCGGCCGGCGTCCCGTACATGGCCTGTATCGCCAGGATGTCTGCCGGCATCGGCGTTACCGCATAGCTGTAGTCGGCTTGTACCCAGGTATTTTGGTCCTGATCGAAATACGACATGATGGTTGCCTGCTTTGAGTCAATCAGGAAGATGTTGTCTACGCCCCAGTTCGCAATGTTGTTGTACGGGCCCGGGTGTCCCAATCCCAGTGCATGGCCGATTTCGTGCATCAATGCCTCGAACGGAAATGTGCCGACCGTGTACCCTCACACCTCAAATGTCCTCGCCGGCATGTTTATTATTGACTGTTCTATGCTGTCCTGGTTTTCTATAGATCGTATTGGAGTTGCACCGGGCGCCGACTCGCCTCTTGATTCCATCAGAATATCGGCGTCCTCCTCTTCCGTGTAGTTAAACTCCAGTCCCGTCACCACGCTCCACGCCTCAAACGCAGTCTTCGCCAGGTCCTTTGCCTCCGCGACGAGCGCCACCATGTTGACCGTGATCACCTTCTCGTCCCCGGTATCGAACTTCATGGCCTCCCAGTAGCCGCTTTGCAGGTACTCTGCCACACTTGCATAGGTTCCGACCGGCGCCTCTCTATCCACTCTCAACCGGTAACTTCCGCCTTCATCAACTTTGTTTCCTACTTCGATATACAGGGTCTGTGTCTCGGACGGGTTGAATACCAGTCTTGCTGTATTCGCCTCAGTATTGCCTTCATGCACTACCAGTCCCTGTGCATCTTTCAATGTCAGCTCGCCCTCACTCAAGTCGTTCAGGTATATCCGGTACGTTGTTCCTTTTGTCAGTACTATCTCGAACCAGTCCTTATCCCCGCCTGATACCAGCGAACCCTGTACCGTATCGCCTCCTTGCACCGAATAGCCTGTTGTCTTGTCTGCGGGTGCGTCTTGTTCGTACTCTTTGATAGTCGTCATGTTTTTCCCCCTCCGGCCTTCAATATATTACAGTTTACCCTGTAGGATGTTTTCGAGATGAATGGATATCCTTGTCTACCTGAATCTTGATCTGAAACCGGGCACCGGTCTCTATATTCCTTATTATCCTGCTACTTTCCTGGCTTTTGACGACTTTCTTCCTTAGCTGCAGCCTGGTGGCTACCTGATGTTTTTCCGATATGGGGTTCCGATATGTCGACATGGGGTCGGACCACTCCGGCCCGCTATAACGTACAGATAATAAAGGAAAACTGTCAAAAAAGACGCGCTATTACAGGCTTAAACTGCGGTTTTCATGCGTCAAAACAACACTTTAAGGTATTTGTGTTTGATTACTTGCGGACTTTTATCGAGTCCGTCCCAGTGAGGTGATGCAATCAGTTTCTAATTTACTGAATCATGCACGATCCGCCCGTCCACCATGGTCAACACCGGTTTGAGGTCCGCTAATTGCCTGATATCGCAGGTCAGGGGATCGGTGTCGAACACCGCCAGTTCAGCCGCCGTTCCCCCGGCAATCATGCCACGGCTGTTTTCCTCCCGGTTCAGGTAATGGGGCGCCTGGCAACTGATACGTAATACTTCCTCGCGGGTCAAACGGCTTTCTCCGAGCCGTTGTTGCCCTATCTCGTCCCATCGCTCCAGTGCCTCCCAGGCCGTAAACAGCATGGAAGGCGGTACGTTGTCCGAACCGAGCGCCACGGGTATGCCGGCATCGAGTAACTCGCGTATCGGGAAGGCAGCCCGGCCCAGCTTGTCCAAACGGAGGGCCGCCGCCTGGGAATAGATGAACGATGGGGTGAAGGTAACCACTAAACCGAGATCCCGGATGCGGCGAATCTGCGACGGTGTCGCGTGGAGCATGTGAAAGCCGACACAACGCAAGTCACGGATTGGCGCCTGCCGGTCAATTTCCTCGAGCATGTCAAGCGTATTGTCAACGCTGTATCGGGGTGGCGCCTCGGCGATCAGGAAATGCAGCCGGAGTTTCTGCCTGGCAGCTTCAACACCGATCTCGACAAATTCCGAATTTGTGAGCGCCTGGTAAAAATGTCCGGCCCACTGGACGTAGGGATAATCCCGGGCAATGGGTCCGGCGATATTCGGATCGGCATAATCGAGCGTCACCCCGGATACACGAAAATTCCCGGTCGGCACCGCGCGCCCGGCGGCCGACGGCGCCCACTGTCTCAGTAATTTACTGAGATCGCGGCGGCTCAAGGCAGAGGAAGGCAGGCTGAGAGGGGCGGACATCCGCACCTTGAGTTGTCCCCGTTCATCGATCTCGCGGTAGGCGCGTAACAATGCGGGTGTCAGCCCGTGCGTTTCGTAAGCCGAGGTGGTGCCCAGTGAACTGTATATATCTGATCCAATGCGTATGGATTCGAGCCGGTCTTCGTAGGTGAACCGGGGAATATTACGAAACAGGGTGAACTCGAGCAGCGACGTGCGATTGGTTTCAAGAAACACGCCGGTGGGGTTGCCGCCGTTGTCGCGTACGATCTCAATATTGTAGGGATCAGTGGTAGCGGCGGTGATGCCGCAACGGCGCATGGCTGCACTGTTGGCGACCGCCGGAAACGGAGGCCGGGTCCACCAGCCCCAGACACTTCGAATGTAAACGGGATTGTCAGGCGCAACCCGATCAAGATCGTGCCGGTCCGGGAAACGTCCCTCCTTCAGCATGTCGGCATCATTGACATAGTCAAACGGCGGCGCCCCCATGGGCATGAAGACAATCCACTCACCGGGCCTGGCCTTGCGCGCCGCGTCCGCAACGCGCTCGACGATGGCAGACACCGAAGCGGCGCCCGCCAGCGACTCACCGCCCAGTGTCTTCAACCCTTCCCGGTCCATGTGCGGATGGGTATCAAAAAAGCCGGGCAGGACCGTCCGGCCCTGCAGGTCGATGCGCCGGGTTTCAGGCGAGACTCGCTTTTTCAGATCGGCATCTTCTCCCACGGCGAGGATTCCGGTTCCGCGGACAGCCACGGCCTCGCTGATCCGCGAACTCCTGTCCAACGTGATTACCCTGCCGTTGTAAAACAGCAGATCGGCTTGGAAGGTGGAACCGGTACCCGGTGAAACTGCTGCAGGAGAGGCCGAATCCCTTTGTCTGCCACGGGCCAATCGTGGTAAAAGTGCGTTTGCACCGAAGATGGCCAGCAGCAGTCGCAGTAACCGGCGCCGCAGGCGTGAATGGCTGTTTTCACTCATTGTCAGCTCAGGGGGGATGTTCAATCATGTCCGGTACCAGGAGGCATTATGTTTAATGTAACCGAAAATCGTAGTTATCGTTTCACCGGGGTTTTTTCACTATACCTGTTTTTGACACTATGTTGTGCCATCGAGATCGCCGCAGAGGAATCCTGGCACCCCTCGAAATACGGCGCAACCGACAGGTTGGGCGCCATAAACAACCTGTCGCCGTTACTGGTAAAAAAGGCGGCGGCCCTTATTGAGTCAGGCACCGTTTATTCGCTGGCAATGAATACCGGACCGGACACCCCCGCTTTTGGTTACCGGAATTACCAGTTACTTACCAAACAGATTCCTGATGCCGACAATAACCTGGCCGGTCCGGCCAACAAAGTTACCGGGTTTGATGACCTGTTGATTTCCTGGCTTGGAATTGGCACGCAAATTGACGGGTTCGGTCATGTGGCTATCGACGGCCTGCATTACAACGGTGTCCCGGTTGCTGAAGTTTTTCATCCCCATGGGAGCCCGGTGTACGGCATACATCATTTGCCTCCTATAGTCACCCGTGGAATATTGCTCGATATGGCGGGCCTTATGGACATGGAAATGCTGGATGCAGGAACGGTATTTAACGAGCCGGAATTAAGATCCGCCATGGACCGTCAAAAAGTAACCGTCACGGCAGGTGATGTGGTGTTACTGCATACGGGATGGATGGCAACGACGGAGCGCGATCCGGAAAATTCACTCAGGACAACACCGGGTCTGGGGGTGCAGGGGGCAGAATACCTGGCAAGCCAGGGTGTTGTTGCAATTGGTTCAGATACCTGGGCACTTGAGGTATTACCGCCGGAAAATCCGCAGGAATTATTTCCGGTGCATGGCGCGCTGCTGGTAAAACATGGCGTTTACATACTGGAAAATATCAGGACCGGCCAGTTGGCCGAAGACAAGGCGTATGAGTTTTTCTTCATGCTTGCAGCACCAAAATTTGTCGGCGCGCTGCAATCTTCGGTCCACCCGGTTGCCATCCGTTGATATAAAAATTTGGGAAAGTGAATGCTGGAGTCGCCCGAAGTGATTCGGCTAAAACATGATATTGATGGGTCAGTTCCGCGTCTTTACCCAAATCCTGAACTCTTCGACCAGGAACCGCCTCCCGAGGGCGATGGCTGCAACGAGGATGGCCTGGTGGTTCACCGACGAAGCGTGGCTTGACTCTGAAAACAATGCCCCATATAATAGGTGTATAAGTGTTTATACTCCTAAGCGCAAGAATTTAAGTCATGACTCGATGGAATCTATCTATCCCTGAAGAAACAGACCGGACAGTCCGAATCTTCCTGGGCCGGAATGGCGGCAAGAAAGGGGACCTGTCCCGTTTCGTTGATGAAGCAGTGCGACGCCGCGTGTTTGATCTTACTGTTCAACAGGTCAAGGATCGTAATGCCGGCTATGACCAACAGGAGCTTCTCAAACTGATAGATGATGAAGTGGACGTCGTGCGTGCGGGTCGTTCTTGATACCAACATATTGATCAGCGCTCTGATCACCAGGAATACTCCACCTGACAAGCTGTACCAGGCATGGTTACGCGGGGAGATCGAACTTGTAATTTCCGATACGCAAGTTGCCGAGATTTACGATGTTCTTTCACGGCCTCGGTTACGCAGGTTTCTTGATGCTGATGAAGCAGATGCGATTGTCGAGAATATTGCCACGCGCGCGCTTATCATCACAGAATTACCGGTTGTAAACGCCTCCCCCGATCCAGCGGATCAATCCCGGCGCCTATCGCGGTTTAATCCCAGGTAGGCGCAGTTGCCTGTCAGGCAACTTCAAGTGTTTCAAAATCGTCGAGGTTGATCTTCTGCCGCGCTTCCGATAAATCGAAGTTATCCTGCATAGCCAACCAGCTTTCCGGGGACCTGCCGATGACTTTGGACAGCCTGAGCGCCATGGTCGGTGTGATGCTGCCCTTGGCGTTGAGAATCCGGCTCATCACGGATTCACTACTGGGGTATATGGCCGGATCCCCCCGGCAGCATCCGTCGCAATACATCGTCACGTCGAACAAAGTGATGATAGAGCGCTGCACCTGCATGCAGAACAATGAGCATCCACACCAGGACGGCGCCACCTATATCCTTATGAAGATAATCTATCGGTTTTTCAAAAGTTTCCCAGTCTAACTGGAGCGTCTGGGTAACCAGGTAATCATATGCGGCAGTTTCCCGAAACTGGGTAATATTAAAATACGCCGTGTCGGCGCCGGTTCCCAGATATCCGGTGACAGGCATAAATACCATAAAAAAATAAAGTGAGTAATGAACGAAACGGGCCGAGATATGCTCCCAGCGCTTACCCGCCGGTAACGCAGGAGTGTTGTCATATAAGCGCCATATTATCCGTAATATCACGAACGCAAATATCGTTATCCCACTGGCCAGATGAATCTGCAACGCCGTGTAATTGGGCGTACCCACCCAAAGCGACAAATCTTCCTCTGCTACGGTAAACCATCGCCGGTAATAAACCGAGCAATAAGAAACAAGAAATAATGCGGCGATAGTCCAATGCAAGGATTTCGCTATAGTGCCGTACTCCACAGCCGTGTTTCGAAATGCCATCATCTACTCCGGTCGCGTACCTGTTTTATTATCCAGTATACCCTGATGGGGGCCGGACCACCCAGGCCCGCCTTAACCTATTGATAACAAATAAAATCTTTCGCCAAAGACGTGTTATTATAGGATTGGACTGGTCTTAATATGCCACCCTGTATCCATAAAATGATCATTTCACTCATCGTCGCCATGGACCGCCGGGGCGTGATCGGCCATGACGGCGCATTACCCTGGCGCCTGTCCGCGGACCTGCGGCATTTCAAGGCGATCACCATGGGCAAGCCCCTGGTCATGGGCAGGAAGACCCATGAATCCATCGGCCGGCCGCTGCCCGGCAGACAGAACATCGTCCTCACCCGGCAGGAAGGTTACGCATCGGCGGGCTGTACCATTGTCCATGACGTGGAGGACGCCCTGGCAGCCTGCGCCGGTTCGGAGGAGGTCATGGTCATGGGCGGGGCGGCATTGTACGAACTGTTCCTGCCCCGCGCCGGCCGCATCTACCTGACCCGGGTACAGGCCGAGGTCGACGGCGATACCTGGTTCCCGCCGTTCGACGCAAGCGCCTGGCACGAAGTCGAACACCGTGACCACCCGGCAGACGCACGCAACGAGCACCCCTGCAGCTTCCTGCTGCTCGAAAAAACCTAATTTGGGACACCCATAAATTTATAAATACCGTAAATTCAGGACACCCATAAATTTATAAAAACTATAAATTTATGGGTGTCCCAAATTAGGTTTATCGCTGCCTGGACGGCACGCTGAAATACTGTTCATCCTCCAGGCGCAGGGCTACCAGTTCCCCGCCCCAGACGCAGCCCATGTCCAGGGGATGGACGTTAAAGTGGCCGTAGTCCCGGGGGTAATCCCTGAGCGCGGCCCAGTGTCCGAATATGATCTTGTCCTCACGGGTTTTTCTGCCTGCCGCCTCGAACCAGGGCAGCGTCGCTTCAGGCTGGTTGCCCGGAGCGCCTTTCTCGCTCAGGTCGAGGACTCCGTCCGCGGAACAGTAGCGGATGCGTGTCAGGCAGTTGGTAATGAAGCGCAACCGCTCCCAGCCGTCCAAGCCGGCAGACCAGGTGTCCGGTTCGTCCCCGTACATGTTGGCGAAGTAGTCCCGGTAATGCGGACCACGCAGCGCCTGTTCCACTTCCGCCGCGTAGCGCAGGGTCTCGCCGAGCCGCCACTGCGGCGGCAGGCCGGCATGCACCATCGTGAAACCGGATTGCTCGTCGTGGTGTGCAACCGGCAGCATCCGTAGCCAGTCCAGCAGTTCAACGCGGTCGTCCGCATCCAGGATTTCATCCAGGGTATCTCCCGCGTGCAGGTATTGCGGCTGGCCGTTGCCGATCGCCAGCAAGTGCAGTTCGTGGTTGCCCAGCACCGTGACGGCGGTATTCCCCAGGTCCCTGACGAAACGCAGGCAGGCCAGCGATTGCGGGCCGCGGTTGACCAGGTCGCCGGTGAACCAGAGACGGTCCGCGGCGGGGTCGAACCGGACCTCCTCCAGCAGGTCCATCAGTTCATGGTAGCATCCCTGCAGGTCGCCGATGGCAAAGGTGGACATTGACTTAAAACCTGCAATGGTCAGGGGTCACAAAATATTCCCGATCGGCCCGGAAACGGGGAAGCCGATGGAACACGTCAATGCAGCGTGTGCGGTGTGGACAGGTTAAATATCGGGATAGGGGATGCGAACTCAACCCCGTCTTCAGCCAGGATCTCGTACTCTCCCTCCATGCAGCCGACTGGAGTCTCAAGCACTGCGCCGCTGGTATATTGAAATGACTGGCCGGGGTTCAGGCGGGGCTGCTCGCCGACGACACCGTCCCCGTGGACTTCCTGTACCTTGTTGTTCGCATCGGTAATGACCCAGTGACGGCGCAGCAGGGTCGCAGGGACGCTGCCCGTGTTGGTGATCGAAATGGTGTAGGCAAACACGAACCGGTTATCTTCAGGAATGGATTGCTCCTTCAGGTAGGCGGTTTTCACCCTGACGGTAAATTCGTAGCGGTCACTGTCTTGCATAATGTATTTTACCTTATTGCCTGGCGCCGGGCATGTCAATGTTTTTGCGTTAATTTCTGGTGGGTTACTACCTGCACGCCCCGTTCCCGGCGACCGCTTACGTTGACCCCGGCAGTTCAAGGATAAACTGATCTTTTGTGCGCCGGCGCCTGATAGTTTCTTACCGGGACGGCGGGCGGGGTGAGAAGTGTACGCCCATTTTCAATGTGTCACCGGAAGGAGTCGAAATAATCTGCCTGTCTCTTTTTCTCAGAAGTCTGGGGATGCCATATATCGATTCAACCCAGTAATAGATTATGGCCATCTCATCTGAAAGATCGTCCCACTCCCTGCCCCAGGCTCCGGCGCGCTGGGTGGTCAACTTGTAATACGTACACCCGCCCCCGGCGCTGATGTCGCTCAGCGTCGGCCCACCTTCCCGCCCGCGCCAGGGATATATATATTCATCTTCTGTAATACGGGTGCCATCATCCGGATCGTATACATAGTCCCCGTGTATCAGAGATTTTTCCGTGGGCACGGGCCATTTGCCGCGGGAATCGCTCTGCCTCGCGCTCCACAAAGTCCCGGTAAGGCCGCCCCGCTGGCGCGGGCCCGGCTTGTTCACTGATGGCCGAAGCCCCGGCCCATGCCGCCCGGTGTGAGTATGCTTGCGGACGCCTGCAATACATACAGAACCCGATCTATCACAGCTTCTGTTCTGCGCCTGCGCGCGCGGGGATGAGTCGGCGCCGGGGTTTCCCGGACCAGCGTGCCGATGTCGTCCGCCAGTTGAATCAAGGCTTCCGCATGATTGGGATACGCCTCCAGCCGGGAGTACGGCGGTTTGATAAACCCTCTTTCCACGAGATATGCTTGCGTGGCGATGACGGCCATATGCTCCCTGCTCAGGGCCGGTCCGGATCCGGGGCCCGGCATGCTCCGCTGTGACCGGGGCAGTTCCGGCAAGGCAGCCGCCCCGGTTTCCTGCTGACCCGGTACATTGACGCTGCCGTCATTCTCAATTTCCCGCCGGAATTGCTCTGCCTCGCGTTCCACAAAGTCCCGGTAGGGCCGCCCCGCTTGCGCGGGCCCGGCGTGCGCGGCATCGGGTCCGGCGTGTGCGGGTTCCGGCCGCGGTCGCCTGGCCGGCGCCTCCATCTCGTCCTCTTCCTGTATGCCGGCAGTGCAGCACAGTAGTTTTTGTAGTGCAGTTGATAATGGCATATCCGGTTACGCGGGCTTGTCGTATGCAGGGTTCGTCAGCAATTCAGAAGAAGACCATCCCTGCTGCGCCAGCGCTGCTCCCGCGGGTTCCGGACGCGGCCGTCCGCCTGGTGCCTCTGCCTCTTCTTTCTCTGCGGCTGCCTGCAGTATCACCAGTCTGTTGCGGGGGGTTGGGCGAAAAGTGAAAATCCTCTATCCGGCTACTCATGGTGCCAATGGGGATGCTAAAACTGCGTATCAACCAGTGAACCTCTATTTCCACCTTATCGCCCGCCTGTTGCTGACTGTAACACGCATCCCAGCCCCGGGAGGCAAGATCACTCGATGTCAGCTCGCTCCCCGTGCCTCGCCACGGATATATATAGTCGGCTTCAGTGAGTCGCTTACCTGTCCTGGTGTAAACATAGTCTCCTCGTATCAAGGCATCTTCCCTGGGCACGGGCTGTCCGGTCGCCGTGTCTATCGCGTAGTAAATTATCGGATGCTTCGGCGCCGGATGGTCCGGCAGCGGGATCTCCCGCGCCAGCAAGCCGGTGTCATCCGCCAGCTGAACCAGGGCTTCCGCATAATCGGGGCACGCCTCTAACCGGGAGTACGGCGGTTTGATAAAGCCTTTTTTCACGAGATACATTTGCGCGACGTGAACAGCCATTTGTTCCCTGGTCAGGGCCGGTCCGGGTCCGGGGTCCGACATGCGCCGCTGTGACCAGGACGGTCCCGGCAAAGCCGCCGCCCCGGTCTCCTGTCGACCCGGTTCATCCAGGCTGCCGTCATTCTCAATGTCACGCCGGAATCGCTCTGCCTCGCGCTCCACATAGTCCCGGTAGGGCCGCCCCGCTTGCGCGGGCGCGGGCCCGGCGTGCACGGGCTCCGGTCCGGCTTGCGCGTGTTCCGGCAGCGGTCGCCTGGCCGGCGCCTCCATCTCGTCTTCTTCCTGTATGCCGGTAGTGCAGCACAGGAGTTTTTGCAATGTAGTGGATAACGGCATAAGTTATTTTCCTGTGTGCCGGTTACTCGGTAGCGTTAATTGTCCTTGAACCGGTTACGAAAATATGATGTCAGCATTCTCAAAGAGAAACTTATCTGCGCGCGCATCGTACTTATTCATCAGGCGCCGGCTAAGATCTTCCTCTGTCGGCGCATGGGGTGAGAAGTATATTCCCCCTTTCGCAATCTCAAAATCGCCAACGTTATGTGGTCCTCTATCGCTTCTGCTCCAGAGCTCAGGTCTATCTTGAAAGTTATCAATCCAGAAATATATTATTCGCATCCCGTCTGCCGAATAATCCCACCGTCTGTCCCATGATCCGGTACGACTGGTGGAAAATGTGTAACACGCTTTCCAGCCCCGGGAGGTTAAATCGTCCAGTGTTGGATCGTTGTCCGGATCCTGCCATGGATATATGTATTCATCCTCTGTGATCGGGTAACCGTCCTCTATGTCATACACGTAATCCCCGCGTATCAGACTCTCTTTCGTAGGAACGGGCTTTTTGGTTTTCGCATCTATCGTATAGTAGATTGGTGGATGCCTGGGCGCAGGGTGATCCGGCAATGGAATCTCCCTGTGCACCAGGCCGCCGAGCTCATCCCCCAGTTGTATCAGGGCTTCGACATGGTTGGGACTCGCCTCTAACCGGGAGTACGGCTGTTTATGGTTGGGACTCGCCTCTGACCGGGAGTACGGCTGTTTATGGTTGGGACTTGCCTCTGACCGGGAGGCCGGTTGTTTAATGAGGCCTCTTTCCACGAAATGCGTTTGCATGGCGCAAACGGCCAGGTGGGCCCGGTTCAGGGCCGGGTTGAGTTTCGGACCCGGCCTGCGCCGCTGTGCCTGGCCCAGGACCGGCAACGCGGCTGCACGGAGTTCCTGCAGGTCCGGTTTGCTCAGGTTGCCGGCTTGCACCATTTCCTGCCAGTATCTCCTGGCTTCGTCTTCTACAAACGCTTGATGGGGCCGTCCCTGTTCCATAAGCTCGTCTTCCACAGGTAGCTGCCCCGGTTGCTTGACCGGCGCCTCCATCTCTTCCGGTTCCGGAGAAGCGGTACGTTCACGTTTTCCAAATAATTTTGCTAACGGCATGAGCTATCTCCCCTTCCTTGATTGGATGAAAGTGTGAAGTCGCTGTTAAAACGCGCGGATTGAAGATTCCATGGAGTTTTCAGGGAGCAGCGTCCCGGCACGCACTGAGCGACTATACAGGTAATTAATAGCCCAGTGTCCGGACAACGGCAAGAACTGATTTACCGGCTGCCGGCGCCGGCGAAACCGTTGCGGTAAGATATCGCCTCGCTCAGGTGCTCCGCCTCGACCGGTTCGGATTCCGCCAGGTCCGCCGCGGTCCTGGCCACGCGCAGGACACGGTACAGGCCCCGCGCAGATAAATTCAGGCGGTTTACCGCCTTGCGCAACAACGCGGTCTGCGCCCGGTCGAGGCGGCAGTGCAGGTCCAGTTCCGCGTTGCTCAACAGGTGGTTCTGCTTGCCGGCGCGCGCCAGTTGCCGGCGCCAGGCGCTGATAACCCTGTGCCGCACCAACGCGCTGGTTTCCGGCTGATCGTCCCGTTGTCTTTCCAGGATTTCCGGGGAGATGTCCGGCACCTCGATATGCACATCGATACGGTCCAGCAACGGGCCGGACACCTTGCCCCGGTAGCGCCGGACCTGTTCCGGCGTGCAGCGGCAGCGGTCGCTGCGGTCGTCGTGATAGCCGCAAGGGCAGGGGTTCATGGCGGCGACAAGCTGGAACCTGGCAGGGTATTCGATTTGCCCGGCAGCCCGGGATATACTGATTTTTCCGGCTTCCAGCGGTTCCCGCAGGGCCTCCAGGACGGCGCGGTTGAATTCGGGCAGTTCATCCAGGAACAGGACGCCGTTGTGCGCCAGCGACACCTCTCCCGGGCGGGGATGGCTGCCGCCGCCCACCACGGCGACCGCGGAGGCCGAGTGGTGCGGCGCCCGTACCGGGCGCTGCTTCCAGTCCTCGAACCTGAAGCCCCGGGCACTGATCGATTGCAGCGCCGCGGTGGCCAGTGCGTCGTCCTCGCTCATGGGCGGCAGCAGTCCGGGCAGGCGTTCGGCCAGCATGGTCTTGCCGCTGCCGGGCGGGCCGGCCAGCAACAGGTTGTGCCCTCCCGCGGCACAGATTTCCAGGGCGCGCCTGGCAAAGTGATGCGAATGGACGTCGGCCAGGTCCGGGTATGGTTGCCTGTGCCGGCGCTGATTTTCCCTGTTACTGAAGCGCGGCAACGGCTTGGTCCCGTTAAGGTGGGCGCAGACGGACAAGAGGTGTTTTGCCGGCAACACAGCCAACCCGTTGATCAACCCGGCCTCGGCGGCATTTTGCGCCGGCAGTACCAGGGCCCGCCCGGTTTCGTTCATGGTGTACGCACAGGGGAGGACGCCACCCACCGGTCTCAAATCGCCGGTCAGGGACAACTCGCCGATAAACTCGTGCTCTTGCAGGGCGTCCGCGGCAAGCTGCCCGGAGGCCGCCAGGATGCCGATGGCGATGGCCAGGTCATACCTGCCGCCCTCCTTGGGCAGGTCCGCCGGCGCGAGGTTGACGGTGATACGTTTCGTGGGAAACTCGAAACGGTTGGTCAGGATCGCGCTGCGGACGCGTTCCCGGCTTTCCTTGACCGCGGTCTCGGGTAAACCGACCATGAAGAAATTGGGCAGGCCCCGCGACAGGTGGATTTCAACCGAAACCTGGACTGAGTCGATCCCTGCCAGGGCGCGGGAATAGGTCTTTGCAATCTCCATTTGCCATCCTCCATGTTGTATACGGTTATTCTAGCCGGACGCCTGTTTTTCCGAAAGCGCTTTTTCCAGTTCGGTGATTTTTTTCTCCAGTTCGTCCAGCGCGGCGCGGGTATTGCCCAGTAATTGCGCCTGCACGTCGAACTCTTCCCGGGTGACCAGGTTCATCCTGGAAAATGTGGCGTTCAGCGAAGCGCGCACCACCTTCTCCAAATCCGCCCGCGAACGGCTCAGATCTGCGGGTAACAGGCGCAAAAACTGCTGAACGAAATCTTCAAACTCCCGGGATTTTCTCATAATCACATTTCCGTCAGTGCAATTCCAAATCATATCCGGTTACCCGCTGCCGGACAACTCCCTGCACTAACATTGCGCGCTCCTACTGCTTTCTGCACGGTACAGGTGCAACTATCGGTGAAATTTGGGACGGTGAAATTTGGGACACCCATGAATTAATAGAGACTGTGAATTCATGGGTGTCCCAAATTGGTGGATCTTCAGGAGTTGGCACGATACCTGCATGCAACTAATGCCGATATGTTTAACGCAATAACACTGGAGTAACTGATATGCGAAAATTAATGACCAAACTTGGAGTCCTTATCCTGGCTGTCTGTTCTGCCAACGCCCTGGCAGAGGATTCACCGCACCAGTTCAGCGGGAATATCGCGCTGGTGACGGATTATCTGTACCGGGGTATCTCGCAGACCAGCGAGAAGGCGGCAGTGCAGGGCGGTATGGATTATGCCCACGAGAGCGGGTTCTACGTGGGCACCTGGGCCTCCAACGTGGATTTTGCCGAAGACCTGGAAATTGACGTTTACGGCGGCATGTCGGGCGAACTGGCCGGAGGTCTCAGTTGGGACGTAGGCGGCCTGTACTACATTTATCCAAGTTCGGACGCACAGCCGGAAGAGAATTTCGTGGAAGTGTACGCCAGCACCGGCTACACCTTCGAGGGCGCGCTGGAACCCAGTGTCAGCGCCGGGATCGCGTATTCACCGGACTTCTTCGGCGAAGACGGTGACGCCGTCTACCTGAACGGCAGCCTGGACCTCTCGCTGCCCCACGGCTTCGGCCTGTCGTTTTACGTCGGCTGGCAGGACGTGGAGGGTGACCAGACCACGGGCCCGGCCGGCTTCAACTATACCCATTACAGCGTCGGCATCAGCAAGGCCCTGGGCCCGCTCAGCCTGAGCGCGTCCTGGAACGATGCCGACAATGATTGCGGCGGTGAGATCTGCGAGGCGCTCGTGGGCAGTATTTCCATGAGTTTTTGAGAAAACAGCAGCAGCAGGGGGGAGATGAAATACGTATCGGCCATAATCCAGCCGTCAAGACGCAACGATATCGAACTGGGCCTGGCTGAAATCGGCCTGGATGACGTGACGGTGACGGAAGTCAGCGGCGCAGGCCGGCAGAAAGGCCGTACCGCAATATACCGGGGCGCGGAGTATGCGCCGGATTATTTGCCGAAACTGAAGATAGACATTACCGCGGATGAACGGTTGGTGGATGAAGTGACCAGGTTAATCGTCAAGGTCTGCCAGACCGGAAGACTGGGGGACGGGAAGGTTTTTATCAGTGAACTGAGACAGTTTGTCAGAATACGCACAGGAGAAAATGAGAATGAAGCGATCTAGAGATATAACAAGTGGAAAAACGTCAGCGCGCAGAGACGGCAGTCGTAAACGGGCCGTGCTGACAGCCCTGTCTGCCCTGGCGTTATTGCCGGTACAGGCGCTGGCGGACGAGTTGAGCGCGGGAGACACGGCGTGGATGCTGACCGCCACGGCGCTGGTGCTGTTCATGACCATTCCCGGGCTGTCCCTGTTCTACGCGGGTATGGTCAGGAGCAAGAACGTGCTGTCGGTGCTGATGCAGTGCTTCGCCATCACCTCGCTGATGACCGTGCTCTGGGTGCTGTACGGGTACAGCATCGCCTTCGGCGGCGAAGGCGCCTACTGGGGCGGGCTTGACAAGATGTTCCTGGCGGGTGTCACCGTGGATTCGCTGAGCGGGACCATACCGGAAACCGTATTCATGACATTCCAGATGACGTTCGCCATCATTACCCCGGCGTTGATCGTGGGCGCGTTCGCCGAGCGCATGAAGTTCAGCGCGGTGCTCTGGTTCATGGCCATCTGGCTGACGTTCGTGTACGCCCCCGTGTGCCACTGGGTGTGGGGCGACGGCGGCTGGCTCGGCAACAAGGGCATACTGGATTTTGCCGGCGGCACCGTGGTGCATATCAACGCCGGCATGGCGGGACTGGTTGCCGCCCTCGTACTGGGCAAACGCAAGGGTTACCCGACCACGCCCATGATGCCCCATAACCTGACGTATACGGTGATCGGCGCGTCCATGCTCTGGGTAGGCTGGTTCGGCTTCAACGCCGGCAGTGAACTGGCTGCCGACGGGACCGCCGGCATGGCCATGGCGGTGACCCAGATTGCCACCGCATCGGCGGCCCTGGGCTGGATGATCTGCGAATGGGTCAACCACGGCAAACCCAGCGTGCTGGGCATCGCAACGGGCGCGGTGGGCGGCCTGGTTGCCATTACCCCGGCCTGCGGTTCCGTGGGCCCCATGGGCGCCATAGCCATCGGTTTCGCCTCCGGTATCGGCTGTTTCCTGGCCGCAGTCAAGCTGAAACGCATGCTGGGATACGACGATTCGCTGGACGTGTTCGGCGTCCATGCCGTCGGCGGCATCATCGGCGCCCTGCTGACGGGTGTGTTCTGTGCCGAGACGCTGGGCGGTGCGGGCTTCGGCGTGGAAGAGGGAGGCATTGCCGCCCAGGTCGGCGTCCAGTTTACCGGTGTTCTTGCTACCGTGATCTACACGGGCATAGCCAGTTTCATCATCCTCAAGGTGGTAGACCGCGTCATCGGTCTGCGGGTCTCAAGCGACGAGGAGCAGGAGGGACTGGATATTGTCTTGCACGATGAACGTGGTTATATTATATAGAAATACAACAGGTTAACTTATCTAAACAACAGGACATGAAACAATGAAATTACTTACGGCGATAATCAAACCATTCAAACTCGACGACGTACGCGATGCGTTATCGGAAATCGGCATTAAGGGCCTGACCGTTACCGAAGTAAAAGGGTTCGGCAGGCAGAAAGGCCATACCGAACTTTACCGGGGGGCGGAATACGTAGTCGATTTCCTGCCCAAGGTAAAGATCGAAATCGCCCTGGATGACGACCAGCTCGATGCTGCCATCGAGGCGATTTGCAAGGCCGCCGGCACCGGCAAGATCGGCGACGGTAAAATCTTCGTTCTCGGACTTGATGAAGTAGTCCGGATCAGGACGGGCGAAAAGGGAAGCGACGCCCTCTGACGGGTGCGGAGAATTTTATGAAACAGATCAAATTATGCTTGTTGATACTCCTTGCCGGCCTCATCACGCCTGCCATCGGCCTGGCCCAGGACGCGCCTGAACTGAACGGCGCCAACACAGCCTGGATCCTGGTGTCGACAGCCCTGGTGCTGTTCATGACGCTGCCGGGCCTGGCGCTGTTCTATGCGGGACTGGTGCGCAGCAAGAACGTCCTGTCCGTGTTGATGCAGTGTTTTTCCATTGCCTGCCTGATGTCCATCCTGTGGCTGGTCGCGGCATACGGCCTGGCGTTCGGAGACGGCGGCGGGATGAACCAGTTCGTCGGCCTGGGCAAGTTCTTCCTGGACGGAGTCGGCTGGGACAGCATGAGCGGCGATATTCCGGAAACCGTGTTCTTCATGTTCCAGATGACGTTTGCCATCATCACCCCCGCCCTGATCGTGGGCGGCTTCGCCGAGCGCATGAAATTCTCCGCGGTGCTGTGGTTCTCCTCCCTGTGGCTGTTGCTGGTGTACGCCCCCGTATGCCACTGGGTCTGGGGCGGCGGCTGGCTGGGCGACATGGGGTTCATGGACTTTGCCGGCGGCACGGTGGTCCACATCAATGCCGGTGTGGCTGCGATCGTCGCGGCGATAGTCCTGGGCAACCGCAAGGGCTTTCCCGGCACGGCAATGCCACCCCACAACATGACCCTGTCCGTGGCCGGCGCCTCGATGCTGTGGGTCGGCTGGTTCGGGTTTAACGCCGGCAGCGCCCTCGCTGCCGACGGCAACGCCGGCATGGCCATGCTGGTCACGCACATCTCCGCGGCGGCCGGTTCCCTGGCCTGGGTAGCCTGCGAGTGGATCAAACACGGCAAGCCCAGCGTGCTGGGCATCGTCACCGGCATGGTGGCGGGGCTGGGTACGATCACTCCGGCGTCGGGTTTTGTCGGGCCCGTGGGCGGACTGCTGATCGGAATCTCGGCCGGTGTCGTATGCTATTTCGCCACCCAGTACATCAAGCGCGTGCTCAAGATCGACGATTCCCTGGACGTATTCCCGGTCCACGGCGTCGGCGGCGCACTCGGCTGCCTGCTGACGGCCGTCTTTTTTGCCGGCAACCTGGGCGGTCCGGGCGCAGCCGACTACGCCATGGGCTCGCAGTTCATGATCCAGGTAACGGGCGTAATCGCAACCGTCATCTGGTGCGGCATAGCCACCTTCATCATCCTGAAGGTGCTTGACGCCGTCATGGGCCTGCGCGTAACCGCAGACGAGGAAACCGAAGGCCTGGACCTGGTATCCCACGACGAACGGGGCTATTCCCTCTAACCACACATCGTTCCCCCGCCCCCGCGGGGGAACACAATTTGGGACACCCATAAATTGCGAATAACACGCAATTTGGGACACCCATAAATTACGAATAACACGCAATTTGGGACACCCGTAAATTAGGAAATTCTGCGAGTAGCCCAATCGGCGGATCACAACTCTTGCATCCTGTTCATCCTGTGTATCCATGTTATAGATTACCCGGGATGACACCCCCCAACGAATCTCGCTTATAATAAGCCGGAATACCACCCTGGCCAGTAACCGTCATCCGCTACCTCGATGGATAACTACGCCGTCATCGGCAACCCGATAGCGCACAGCCTGTCGCCCCGCATCCACGCGCTGTTCGCGGCGCAGACCGGCCAGGCGCTGGACTACGGCGCCATACTCTCCACTACCGAAGAATTTACCGCCTCCGTGGAGGCGTTCAGGCAGGCCGGCGGCCGCGGGTTGAACGTCACCCTGCCGTTCAAGGAGCAGGCCTGGGGTTACGCTGACGAACGCAGCGCCAGGGCAGAGCGGGTGCGGGCAGTTAATACCTTGCGTTTTGACGGTTCAGGCAGGATCTTCGGCGATTCCACCGACGGGGTGGGGCTGGTGCGCGACCTCGGCGGAAACGGCGTGGAAATCAGGCAGAAAAACATCCTGCTGGTGGGCGCCGGCGGCGCGGTCAGGAGCGTACTGGGGAATATCCTGGACGAGCAACCGGCAGCCGTGACAGTTATCAACCGCACCGTCACACGGGCCCGGCAACTGCTGGAGCTGTTTCCCGAAGCCGTCGGGGCACTCGCTGTCCGGGGCTTTGACGAACCGGCAGGCGGCCCCTACGACCTGGTCATCAACGGCGCCTCGGCAGGCCTGGCCGGACAGTCCCTGCCGCTTCCCGATGGGATACTGGCGCAAGGCGCCTGCTGCTACGACATGGTCTACGGCAAGGCGGCAGAGATGTTCCTGGACTGGGCCGCGGCCAACGGCGCGGCAACCCGCTGCGACGGCCTCGGCATGCTGGTGGAGCAGGCCGCCGAATCGTTCAATATCTGGCGCGGCATCCGCCCGGAAACGCAACCCGTCATCGACGCTCTGCGGTCCGGATGATTTTTTAGCACAGAGGACACAGTGATCACAGGGCACACAGAGGATATAGTGGTCTTAATTTATGGGTGTCCCAAATTGCGCATTATTCGTATTTTATGGGTGTCCCAAATTATGATCTGCGGATTTACAACCCCTGCATCCGGTCCATCAGGTCCGGCAGCCAGGTGACCAGGATGGGGAACAGGCACAGCAGCAGGATGGTGACGACCTGTAAGGAGATGAACGGAATGATCCCCTGGTAGATGTGCTGGATGCGGATATCCTTCGGGGCGACCGCCTTCAGGTAAAACAGGGAGAAGCCGAAGGGCGGGGTCAGGAAAGACGTCTGCAGGTTGATGGCTATCAGCACGGCCAGCCACAACAGGTCGACCCCCAGGGTGGCGGCGATGGGCGCCAGGATGGGGACGACGATAAAGCATATCTGCAGAAAGTCCAGGAAGAAGCCGAGCAGGAAGATCAGGAGCATGCTGGCGACCAGGAAACCCAGGGTGCCGCCGGGCAGGCTGGTCATCACGTCCAGCACCAGGCGGTCGCCGCCCATGCCGCGGAACACCAGCCCGAACGCGGTGGCGCCGATCAGGATCAGGAACACCATGCTGGTCAGGCGGGTGGTCAGGCGCATGGCCTCCTGCAACCGGTCCAGGGTGAGTTGCCGGTGCAGCGCCGCCAGCGCCAGGGCGCCCACCGCGCCGACCGCGGCCGATTCGGTGGGCGATGCAATGCCGAAGAAGATGGAGCCCAGCACCCCGACCACCAGGACCAGGGGCGGCAGCAGGGTCAGGCACACCTTGCGCAGCAGGTGTTCATCCGTCTCCGCGGTAATCGCGGGCGCCACCTCCGGCCTGCGCCATGCGTGTATGCTGATGTAGACCAGGAACAGGAGCACCAGCAGCATGCCCGGGACAACGGCGCCGATGAACAGGCGGCCCACAGGCACGCCCATCACGTCGCCCAGCAGGATCAGGACTATACTGGGCGGGATGATCTGCCCCAGGGTGCCCGCCGCGGCGATGGTGCCGGTAGACAGTTGTTTTGAGTAATTACGCCGCAGCATGGTGGGCAGGGCGATGATACCCATGGTGACGACCGTCGCCCCCACGACCCCGGTGGTCGCGGCCAGCAGGCCGCCGACGATGACGACGGAAATGGCAAGACCGCCGCGCAGGCGGCCGAACAGCAGCCCCATGGTCTCCAGCAGGTCTTCCGCCAGGCCGGATTTATCCAGGACGATCCCCATGAAAATGAACAGCGGCACGGCCAGCAGGGTGAAATTGGTCATCACCCCCCAGATCCTCAGTGGCAGCAGGTGGAAGAAATCAAACCCCAGGAAAACCCCGCCGAACAGCAGCGCGATCGCCCCCAGGGTGAACGCGACCGGGTAGCCCAGCATGAGCATGAGCATCAGGCTCAGGAACATCAGGGCGATCCAGACGGTCATCGGCGCTCACGCAGGCCGGGAATCCCACCAGGCGGCGCGCTCATGGCGCCTCCTTGCGGGAATTCCGGTCAAGAATAAAGGCCAGGCTTTTCAGGGCCTCGCTGATGCCCTGGATGATCAGCAGGAAGAATCCCAGCGGGATCGCCGCCTTCAGCACCCAGCGGTACGGCAGCCCGCCGGGGTCGGGCGAGCCTTCGGCGAACAGGAAGGCCTGGGACACGAAGGGCCAGGAACTGATTATGATAAGGACGCAGAACGGTATCAGGAACAGCAGCGAACAAACCAGGTTGACCCAGGCGCGGCGGGTGTCCGACATGAAACGGCTGCGGTACACCAGGTCCAGGCGCACGTGACCGTCGTGTTTCAGGGTATAGGCGGCGCCCAGCAGAAAGATGAGGGAGAACAGGTGCCATTCCAGTTCCTGTATGGCGATGGAACCGCTCAGGAAGAAATAACGCATCATCACGTCGTAGGCAACCAGCAGCACCAGCGCCAGCACCAGCCAGGCCAGCCCCCGCCCGCAAAGCTCGCTGAACCGCTCGATCCCCCCGGCCAATTTCCGCATCACATCCTGCATGGCCCCATTGTAACCCGTTCCAAATTTGGGACACCCATAAATTAACAATTTTGTTAATTTATGGGTGTCCCAAATTTACGCGCCAAATTTACGGAATTCGACAGGTTGATGTAGTCTGTGATGCTCAGTTCGGCGGGTCGGGCGGACGGGGAGATGTCCAACTGCTCCAGTTGTGCCGCAGTGAACCAGGGTTTCAGGCCGTTGCTGATTTTCTTGCGGCGGGAGGAGAAGGCGGTGCGTACCAGGTCGGTGAACTGGTCATAGTCCCTTATGCTGTATGTTTCCCGGGGCAGGACGGTGAGTCTGACCATGGCTGAATCGACCTTTGGCCTAGGGCTGAATGCCGCGGCGGCCACGTCGAACAGCTTGTCGGCGCGGCAGCGTGCCTGCACCATGACGCTGAGGCGGCCGTATTCCGGCGTGTCCGGGTGCGCGCAGAGCCTGTCCACGACTTCTTTCTGCAGCATGAACACCATGACGCGGATATGCTCGAAGCGCAGCAGGTGGAACAGCAGGGGCGTGGAGATGTTGTAGGGGAGGTTGCCCACCACCTTCAGGCGGGGCGAGGCAAATTCCGCAAAATCCGTTTTCAGCGCGCCCTGGCGCAGCAGGTTCAAACGCCCGGTGTCCCCGCATCTGTCAACCAGGCCCGCGGCCAGGTCCCGGTCGACCTCGATCACGTCGAGTTGCCCGGTATTGTCCAGTAACGGGATGGTCAGCGCGCCTTTCCCGGGGCCGATTTCCACGATCCTGTCCCCCGGCCGCGGGTCAATGGCCCGGACAATCCTCGCTACAACCGTTTCATCGACGAGAAAGTGCTGGCCGAAGCGCCTGCGCACACTAGTCCCCGCTGTCGTCGTTCCCCCGCGTTGGCGGGGGCAGGCTCTGCGCTACCCCTTCATCGTCCCTGCGCAAGCAGGAACCCAGCGCGTTATTCCGGGCGCCGCCAGGTTCCTGCTTGCGCAGGGACGACGGATCCGGCAGGGACGACGGAGATTGGCGCCCGCGCATCACCATATCAACGGCACAGTCAATGGCCGCCACCAGGCTGGTCGCATCGGCGCGCCCGGTCCCGGCCAGGTCGAAGGCCGTGCCGTGGTCCACCGAGGTCCTGATGACGGGCAGCCCCAGCGTGATGTTCACGGTCTTGCCGAAGCCGTGGGATTTCAGTACCGGCAGCCCCTGGTCGTGGTACATGGAAATCACGGCGTCCACGCCCTCCAGGGACGCGGCGGTGAACGCGGTGTCCGCCGGCACCGGTCCGACCAGGTCCAGACCCTCCGCCCTGAACTCATCGGCAACAGGGATGACGATCTCGTTCTCCTCGTTGCCCAGGTGCCCCTGCTCCCCCGCGTGAGGGTTGAGGCCGCAGACCAGCAGGCGCGGGTTTTCGATGTTGAATTTTGCCTGCAGATCGGCGGCAACGACCCTGATGACGTCGCGCAGACGCCGGCGGGTAATGCGTCCGGCCACCTGGTTCAGGGGCAGGTGCGTCGTCACCAGGGCCACCCTGGCAAAGTCGTTCGCCAGCATCATCACCGGCACGTGCTTGCCGCACAGATCGGCGATATATTCGGTATGCCCGCGGAACGCGTGCCCGGCGCCGGCGATCACGGCTTTGCTGACCGGGCCCGTAACCATGGCGTCAAACTGCCCGTCCAGGCAGCCTTCGGCCGCGCGCTTGATCGCCGACAGGACGCAATCCGCGTTACCCGGGACCGGGTTTCCGGCTTCCACCTGCAAGGCCAGCGGCTGGTGCAGGACACACAGTTGTCCCGGCACGTGCGGTGTGACCGGCGCAGCCGGGTCAAATGCCGTTAGTTCGACCGCGGCGCCAATCCGCCGCGCCCGCTGTTCCAGCACATCCCGGTCGCCGATGACGACGATTTGCGCCGCCGACTCATGCCGGGCGCTGCCCAGGACAATATCGGGACCGATCCCCGCGGGTTCTCCCGGGGTCAGCGCCAACCTGGGCAAAGACTTTTCAGCCACAGAGGACACAGCATCATAATTCAGGACACCCATAAATTAACAAATGTTATAAATTCATGGGTGTCCCAAATTGTTGGACATTCCAAATTCATGGGTGTCCCAAATTCACTGCTCACGAATCCAGCCGGTACTCCACGTAGGCCTCGTCGCGCATCTGGCGCAGCCAGTCGGTGCGCGCCTCGTCCAGTTTGCGCCGGCGGATCACTTCCCTGGCCCGGGCCCGCTTGATGTCCTCGGTGCTGTCGTGTTCGCGCCGGTCCAGCACCTGGACGATGTGGAAGCCGAACTGGGTCCGGAACGGCAGGCTGGTGACGCCGGGTTCAAGGGAATTCATGGCGCTTTCAAATTCGGGGACCAGGTCGCCGGGGTTGGTCCAGCCCAGGTCGCCGCCCTCCGCGGCGCTCATGGTATCGGCGGAATGGGCCTTGGCCAGCTCGGCAAAATCGTCCCCGCCTTCTATGCGCATGCGCAATTGCTGCAGCCTGCGCAGCGCATCATCGGCCGTGGTCAATTCATCAGGCCGGATCAGGATATGCCTGGCCTTGGTCTGGGTCACGACCACCTGTTCGCTGCTGCGCTTGTCCAGCAGCTTGACGATATGGTAGCCGCTGGGGCTCTTGATGATATCGCTGAGTCCGCCGATTTCCATGTCGGAGATGAAGTCGGCGAACAGGGTCGGGACCTGCCCGGCCTTGCGCCAGCCCAGGTCGCCGCCGTCCAGCGCCTGCTGGCCGTCGGAGTAGGTGGCGGCCATGCTGCTGAATTCCGCGCCCGCCTGCAGCTCGCTCAATACCTGGTCGGCAGTTTCCCTGGCTTGCGCTATCTGGCGGTTAGAGCCCCCCTCCGGGATGGCAACCAGGATGTGGGCGATATGGAATTCGATGTCCGTCTCACCCTGGTGCTCCTGGTTCGACAGGAAGTTGTCGATCTCCCTGTCGGTGACGATGATGCGGTTGTCCACCTGCCGCTGTTGCAGCCGTGAAATGAGGATCTCGTCGCGGATGTCCTTGCGGAAAGTCTCGTAACCGTAGCCGTCGCCTTCCAGGATTTCCCGGAATTCGTTCAGGCTCATTTCATTTCCCGCGGCGATGTTGCTGATGGTGCGGTTCAGGGTTTCGTCATCGACCCGGATCCCCGTGTTCTGCGCCATCTGGATCTGCAGTTTGGTCATGATCAACCGGTCCAGCACCTGCCGCTCCAGGATGGTTTGCGGCGGCAGGGGTATGTCCTGTTCCTGCATCTGGGCGGACACCGACTGTATCTTCGCGGCCAGTTCGCTGCGCATGATCACGTCGTCGTTGATGATGGCGACGATCCGGTCCAGGTCCTGCGCTCCCGCATCAGCCGCCGGCAGGAACGCGCCGGCAATCAACACCAGCGCCAGCGCCGGGTTACGTACAGCCGCGGCAACGGCTGCGCAGGCAGACCGGCAGGAACGCGACACCAGGTGATAAATCCGGGCTGGAAAATACTGCCTGAACGTCATGGGAGCAGCGGGTCGTCCTGGTAGCCGGGTATGGCCTGGTGCAGGAGTTCCGCCGTCCTCTCACCGATGCTGCCCAGCCCCTTCAACTGAAGCTGTATAAAGATACCGGTATTGAAATCGCCGTCCAGGTTGGCCAGGAAGCGCCGGTATACCGCCTTGATGGCAAAACAGCAACCCTCGTACTCCGCCCCGAAGAACAGGTCCAGGGTGCGCCCTTCGGAAAACGCATAATTCCAGCGGCCAACGGCATTCAGGTTGCCGGCGCGGGTCAGGGGCCAGCTGAACGACACGTCGGACTGCTCAATGTCCGTCGGGATGCGCCGGATCTGGCCGGTTTCGGCCCGCCTCACCCGGTACGCCAGGTTGACGACCTTGCTGCCGGGTGGGTTGTACTGCGCGGTAAGCGCCATTTTCCGGGTCAGGTTGTCCTTGGGGTCCCAGTACAACTCGGCGCCCAGGTTCACGTCGTTAAGCAGGTTGGCGTCGGCCTCGAAGACCACGGGGGACATCGTGTCGTTTTCCACGATGCCGATGTCCACCAGTTCCCCGTCGGCGCCCAGGATCTGCCGTATGACGTTCTGGTCTTCCAGGTAAAAGGACTGGGCGACCTGGAACGAGGCGATCTGCCTGCCGGTCTTGCGGCTGATGAGCCGGCTGCCCAGGGCCAGCGTGGCCTGGTTGGTATCGCCGATGCGGTCGTAGCCGCTGAAGCGGTTTTCCCGGAACAGGGCGTTGTAGTCCAGATTGAAGACCGACGAATCGAATACCGGCAGGTCGGTCTGGTCCTCGTGCGGCACGTACAGGTAGTGCAGCCGCGGCTCCAGCGTGTGCAGGTAACTGTCATCCCGCAACATGAGGTCGCGCTCCAGGAACACGCCGCTGTCCACGCTGAATATGGGCACGGTCCGGCTGGGACTCTTTGCAAACGGACCCTGTTTATCAAGTTCGTACTGGGTGTAGCGCACGCCGATCTTGGGGATCAGGAACGCCGCCTGGCTACGCATGGGATAGCTGACGGTCGGGTACAGGTCGGCGCGGAAACCGGTCACGTCCACCGTTATCCCGGTCTCGCCGGTACGGTCGAAATAGGTCAGGTCCGTGTCCAGCCTCAGGTTGAGCCTGTTGTTGCCGCGCAGGGGGTAATACTTCAACTGCAGACGCGGCAGGTTTTTATAGGGCCTGGATGTGACCCGGATACTCTGGTCCATGATCTGGTAACTGTGCAGCCGCGCCAGCATTTGCCAGTCTCTTCCCCGGTAGGTCAGGTCCGCCCGGCGCGGCAGGAAACGGGTACTGGAAACAGCCAGGTCGGCGCCGAAATCCTCCAGGTATTCCGGGTCCGACGCCCGGTTGTACACCACGTACAGGTGGCCCCGGTCGAGGAAGTCCTGGTTCAGCTCGATATTGATCATGCTGCGGTCGCGGTCGTCAAAACCGACGTCGCCCGGCAGGTATTCGAGGTTCATGCGGCCTTCGCCCCGCTTGAGCAGATAGCGGTACTCCAGCATGCCCATGACGCCGCTGTTGGCGAGCGCCCTGGGCGTGATGGTGGCATCCATATTGGGTGAGATATTCCAGTAATAAGGTATCCGGGTCTCAAACCCGCCGTGCCCGTTCTTGCCGATCCCCGGGGCGAGAAAACCGGATTTCCGTTCCCGATTCAGGGGAAAGGTGAAGTAGGGCGAATAGAACACGGGGATGTCCTTGATGCGCAGCACGATGCCCCGCCCGGAGCCCCGGTTGGTCTCGTGGTTGAGGGTCAGTTGGCGCGCCGAGATGCGCCAGAAATTCTCCTCGATCCCGCCGCCGTTGTCCGGCGAGCAGGTGGTGAACACCATGTTCTCCCCGGAGGTCTCGATGCCGGGGTCGATGAACAGGTCGTCGGCCCGGCCCCAGCTCCCGTTCTCGGGGATGTAGTACTGGGCCATGTTCACCCGGGCGGTGCTGTCGTCCAGTTCGATATGGGCACTGTCCCCGTCGAGAAACAGGGATTCCTCCCAGAACTTCACGTCGCCGGACAGGTCAACGAAGTTGCCGGTATCGTCATAGAGCGCCTCATCCGCACGCGCCTGCCAGGCGCCCTTGGACATTTCCACGGAACCCTGCAAATGCGAGACGCCCTGTTCAACCAGGTCAATGCTGTCGGCATTGACGTAGGTATCACCCTCCTCCATCTCGACGTCGACGACCGGCCGTTCCGGCACCTGAAACACCACCGGACAATACGGCCCGGCCGCCGGCGCCTCCTGCGCCCCTGCCGTGCCGCCCGCGCCCAGAAGTAGCAGCCACAGAGCGCAGATATTTGGGGTCAGAGCATTTGCTCTGACCCCAAATATCCGCAGGAACGGCGGAACAGGTATTCTTACTCTGACCCCAAATATATTCATCACGTTTTCGGCAATGTTACCCCTTTCTGGCCCTGGTATTTCCCCTTGCGGTCCCGGTACGACGTCTCGCACGCCTCGTCGGATTGCAGGAAGATCACCTGGGCCACACCTTCGTTGGCATAGATTTTAGCAGGCAACGGCGAGGTATTGGAAAATTCCAGGGTAACGTGACCCTCCCATTCCGGTTCCAGCGGCGTGACGTTGACGATGATGCCGCAACGGGCGTAGGTGGATTTGCCCAGGCAGATGGTCAGCACGTCCCGGGGGATCCTGAAGTACTCGACGGTCCTGGCCAGGGCGAACGAGTTGGGCGGGATGATGCAGACCTCCCCGGTGAAGTCCACGAAGCTGTCCTCGTCGAAATTTTTCGGATCGATGATCGCGGAATTGATGTTCGTGAAGATCTTGAATTCATCCGAGCAGCGGATGTCGTAGCCGTAACTGGAGGTGCCGTAGGACACCAGCGACGTGGACCCGTTTTGTTTAATCTGCCGGGGCGTAAATGGTTCAATCAGGCCCCGGGTTTCAGCCATCTCGCGGATCCATTTATCGCTCTTTACCGGCATTCAGGCATTCTCGACCACGATCTTGGGGAATTTACTGCTGAAATCCTTCGCCCGCAACGACAGCCTCGCCGCGGCCTTGCGGGAGATGGCCCGGTAGGTCGCGGCCAGGGGCGAGTCCGGGGCCATCGCCACGGTCGGCCGGCCGTTGTCCACGCCCTCGCGGATGCTCATGTCCAGGGGCAGGGAACCGAGCAGGCCGACGTCGTACTGCTCGGCCATCTGCATCCCGCCGCCGCTGCCGAAGATGTGTTCCTCGTGGCCGCAGTTGCTGCAGATGTGGGTACTCATGTTCTCCACGATGCCGAGTACCGGCACCTCCACCTTTTCGAACATCTTCAGCCCCTTGCGCGCATCGAGCAGGGCAATGTCCTGGGGCGTGGTGACGATGATCGCCCCGGAGACCGGGATCTTCTGGCACAGGGTCAACTGGATGTCGCCGGTGCCCGGCGGCAGGTCGATGACCAGGTAGTCCAGGTCCGACCAGTTGGTGTCGCCCAGCAACTGCTCCAGCGCGGAGGTCACCATGGGGCCGCGCCAGATCATCGGCGTTTCCTCGTTGACCAGGTAGCCGATGGACATGGACTGCAGGTGGTAGCTGACGTTCGGTTCGATGGATTTGCCGTCATGGCTGTCCGGCTTGGCGCGGCAGCCGAGCATGCGCGGCTGGCTCGGGCCGTAGATGTCCGCATCCAGTATGCCCGTCTTCGCCCCCTCCGCGTGCAGGGCCAGAGCCAGGTTGACCGCGGTCGTCGACTTGCCCACGCCTCCCTTGCCGGAGGCGACGGCGATCGTGTTCTTGATGTTCTCCAGGGGTTTCACGCCCCGCTGCACGGCGTGGGACTTGATACTGGTGCTGATGTCCAGGTCGATGCCCTGCACCCCCGGTATCTGCCGCAGCCGTTCCCTGACGGCGTCCCGCAGCGTATCGAGGTAACCGTTTGCCGGGTAACCCATTTGCAGGGAAATTCTGATATTATCCCCGTCGATTTGTATGTCTTTGACCATTTCGGCGGAGACCAGGTCTGTTTCCAGGTTAATGTCCTGTACCCCGGTCAGGGCCGTTTTGATTGCATCAGGGCTCGTATTCAGCATGGGTGTTCGCTAAGAAGGATAATAAACAGGTATTTTACATGATTTCTACCAGGCAAGACGGACAAATTGCGAGGAGCAGGTGCGCACGGCGGAACAGCGCCCGCAGGGGGTGTGCCGCGTACTAAACAAATTTTGCAAATTTGGGACAACCATGAATTGCAGCGCACAAATTTGGGACAACCATGAATTGCAGCGCAAGTTCGCATCTGTGCCTATTGTGCGGGTGTCCTGGACTTTTCCGGCGAAGATTATGGTAAGTTATTGCAATGACAGCCCGACAACGTAAAATCTTCGTCACCTGCGCGTTGCCGTACGCCAACGGCTCTATCCATATCGGCCACCTGCTGGAGGCTATCCAGACCGATATCTGGGTGCGTTTCCAGAAACTCCGGGGCCACGATTGCCTGTATCTCTGCGCCGACGACGCCCACGGCACGCCGATCATGCTGAGCGCGGACCAGCAGGGCATCACCCCGGAACAACTGATCGAGCGCATCCACGCAGAGCACGAGCGCGATTACGCCGGGTTCGAGGTCGGGTTCGACAACTTCCACACCACCCATTCCGATGAAAACCGGGAAGTGGCCGAGGCGATCTATGCGCGCCTCGACGCGGCCGGCCATATCAAGCGCCGCACCATCACGCAGTTTTACGACCAGGTGAAGGAAATGTTCCTGCCGGACCGCTTCATCCGCGGCGAATGCCCGTTCTGCCATGCCCAGGACCAGTACGGCGACAGTTGCGAGTCCTGCAATCGCACCTATACGCCCACGGACCTGGTCAACCCGGTGTCCTCCATCTCGGGCGCGACGCCGGTGGAAAAGGAATCGGAGCACTATTTCTTCGACCTGCCCGCGTTCGAGACCGTGCTGCACGACTGGGTCGGCGCCGGGCACCTGCAGCCCGAGGTCGCCAACAAGCTGGAGGAATGGTTCAGCGCCGGGTTGAAGGAATGGGACATCTCCCGGGATGCGCCGTATTTCGGCTTCGAGATCCCCGGCGCGCCGGGCAAGTATTTCTACGTGTGGGTCGACGCGCCCATGGGCTACTTCGCCAGCCTCAAGAACCTGCTGGACCGGCAGGGCAGGGACGTGGCGGAGTACACCGGCGCCGGCAGCGACGCCGAGATGTACCATTTCATCGGCAAGGACATCATGTATTTCCACACCCTGTTCTGGCCCGCCCTGCTGCAGGGCAGCGGCCACCGCCTGCCCAGCAACGTCTTCGTGCACGGCTTCCTCACGGTCGACGGCAAGAAGATGTCGAAATCCCGCGGCACGTTCATCAACGCCCGCACCTACCTGGAGCACCTGGACCCGGAATATCTGCGCTATTACTTCGCGGCGAAATCGGGCAGCGGCGTGGACGATATCGACCTCAACCTGGAAGACTTCCGCCAGCGCGTGAACGCCGACCTGGTGGGCAAGGTGGTAAACGTCGCCAGCCGTTGTGCCGGGTTCATCAACAAGCGCTTTGGCGGGACGCTGGCCGCGCACGTCCATGACGAGGAACTGCTGCAGGAATTCACCGGCGCAGGCGAGGCCATCGCCGCAGCCTACGAAGCCAGGGAATACGCCCGCGCGGTGCGCGGGATCATGGCCCTGGCCGACAAGGCGAACCAGTACATAGACCGGCACAAGCCCTGGGAGATCGCCAGGGAAGACCCTGAATCAAGCGAGTTGCAGGCGATCTGCTCCCTGGGACTGAACCTGTTCCGCATCCTCATCATCTACCTGAAACCGGTCCTGCCCGGCCTGGCGCAGCGCTCCGAGGCATTCCTCGGCATCAGCCCGCAGACCTGGGACGACCAGGCAACGCCGCTGCTCGATCACAAGATTAACAAGTTCAAACCACTGCTCACCCGGGTAGAGGAAGAGAGGATAGAAGCCATGATTGAAGACAGTAAAGCGAGTTTGGGGGCGGGGGAAGCAGCGGGTACGGGCGCCGGAGACAACGCAGCAGAGAGTGGCGGAGCAGGGCACGCCGGCGGCGCAACCGCCGGAGCAGGGACCGCCGGAGCAGGGGACGCCGGAGCAGGGACCGCCGGAGCAGGGGACGCCGGAGCCGGGACCGCCGGAGCAGGGGATGCCGGCGGCGCAACCGCCGGAGCAGGGGACGCTGATAATGCAGGCGCCTCACAGACAGGCGCAGACGCCGTCAACAAACACCTGGCAGATGATCCCATAACCGCTGAGGTCTCCTTTGACGATTTTGTCAAAATAGACCTGCGCGTGGCAACAATCACCCGCGCCGAATACGTGGACGGCGCAGATAAACTGCTGCAACTGACCCTGGACCTGGATGGCGAAACCCGCAACGTATTCGCCGGCATCAAGTCCGCCTACCGGCCCGAAGACCTGGTCGGCAGGCAGACCGTAATGGTAGCCAACCTGGCGCCCAGGAAGATGCGCTTCGGCGTATCCGAAGGCATGGTGCTCGCAGCCGGCCCGGGCGGGGAAGAGATATTCATCGTGGCACCGGATACAGGCGCCAAACCCGGCATGAGAGTAAAGTGACCACCCAATTTGGGACACCCATAAATTAATAAAAAGTGTAAATTTGGGACACCCATAAATTAAACGACGAAACCCTTCACCGTTATGACTGAGTTTTTACTCATCCTTCTGGCGGCCTGCCTGGCCAACAACCTGGTGACCGACCACCTGCTCGGCGTAAGCCCCCTGCTGGCGGCGGCGCAAAAAATCAATATCGCCGTCGACATGGCAATTGCTGTCACGGGCGTTACCGCGCTCGTTGCGTTCATTACCTGCCTGCTGGACACCCTGTTCATCGCCCCGCTGCACCTGGAAATCTACCGGTTGCTGATCCTGGTGATGACCGTCGTCTGCGTCTGCCAGGGGTCCCGGATAATTCCAGGCAGGTATCTCCCCCGGCTGTTTGACCGGGACGGCAGGTTTTACCCTCTATTGATGATGAATTGTGCGCTACTGGGCGTCACACTGCTCAACGTGCAGCAGGATATCGGACTGCTGGGATCACTGTTTTTCGGCGCCGGCGCCGGCCTGGGCTTCTCCCTGGTCCTGCTGGGCTTCACCGCCATCAACCTGCGCCTGGCCGTCACCGACCTGCCCGTCGCGTTCAAAGGCCTCCCTCTGCAAATGGTCACCCTGGGCATCATCTCCCTGGCCTTCTCAGGCCTCACCACCCTGGCACCTTAATTTGGGACACCCATAAATTAACGAATGTTCTAAATTCATGGGTGTCCCAAATTGTTGGACATTCCAAATTCATGGGTGTCCCAAATTAGACGCGTTGCCTCATTCGGCGAAGATATGATGTTGGAATTGATAATTGTTACTCTGGCGCTTTATCTGTTGGTGTTGTCAGCGGCCATGTTGCTATCCGAAGCAGGCAAAGCCAATTCACGCGCCGGGGACGAAGCCGTCACCGCGATAGACACCGTGCTGCCGCAGACCCAGTGCGGCGACTGCGGCTATCCCGGCTGTCTGCCGTATGCCAGGGCAATCGTTGAACAGGATGTACCCCTTAATCTATGCCCTCCCGGCGGCGCCATCACCGTGAGAAAGCTGGAAAAATTACTGGGCAGGACGTCCTCCCTGCATAGTGCCCCGGTTACACCTGAAGATACCATCGCCCTGATTGACGAAGACACCTGCATAGGATGCGTGAAATGTATCCACGCCTGCCCCGTCGATGCCATTGCCGGCAGCGCCAAACAACTGCACGCCGTCATTCCGGAATACTGTACCGGTTGCGAACTGTGCCTCCCACCCTGCCCGGTAGACTGCATAACCATGATCCCGCGGCACCCGGCATCACATCAACCGACCGCATAAACTGAACAAGCCGCCCGCTTCGCTATTCCTGCGAAAGCAGTAATCCATTAACGAACTAATTTGGGACACCCATAAATTAACAAATGTTCTAAATTTATGGGTGTCCCAAATTGTTGGACATTCCAAATTCATGGGTGTCCCAAATTAGAATATATGGGTGTCCCAAATTAGGATACTATGCGGTGATATTGGGCTTATTTTCGGAGCAGTGGCGGTATGCGTGAATTACATGATTTCCCGGGCGGGTTGTTGCTGGAACCGCACAAGGAAGTTACCGACCAGAAAATGTCCATACTGCACCCGCTGCCGGAGCGGATGTTCCTGCCCCTGCAGCAGCATATCGGCCAGCCGGCGGAGCCTGCCGTACAAGTCGGCGACAGGGTGCTGAAAGGCCAGATCATCGCCCGCTCCAGCGGTTATGTCAGCGTCCCCGTCCATGCCAGCACGTCCGGGAAAATAACGGATATCGGCAATTATCCGGTCCCGCATCCGACCATCAGCGAAGCGCCGTGCATCGTACTGGAGCCGGACGGTAACGACGCCTGGTTCGATATCAAACCCACCGAGGAATACGACCGCACCGAACCGGCGAAATTGCAGGAGTTGATCCGGGATTGCGGTATTGTCGGCCTGGGCGGCGCAGGTTTTCCGGCCCATGTGAAATTGATGGAAGGGATTGAGAACGCGGTCGACACATTAATAATAAACGGTGTTGAATGCGAACCGCATATCACCTGCGATGACCGCCTGATCCAGGAAAAGGCCTCCTACGTCGTATCCGGCGCGCGCATGATCCGCCATGCCGTGCAGGCCAGGCACTGCGTGATCGCCGTCGAGGACGACATGCAGCTGGCGTACGACGCGCTGGCCGAACTGGTCGATGACGACCTGGAACTGGTCATGGTGCCTACCCGCTATCCCGCCGGCGGCGAGAAACAGCTCATCAGGACACTGACCGGCAAGGACGTCCCCAGCGACGGCTTGCCGATCCAAATCGGCATCGTCATCCACAACGTCGCCACGGCCGCGGCGGTCTACCGGGCCGTCACCCGCGGCGAACCCATCGTCTCGCGCTACGTGACGGTGGCCGGCAGGGTGGATAACCCTGTCAACCTGCAGGTGTTGATCGGCACGCCGGTCGAGGACTGCCTGGCCACCTGCGGTTACCGGCACAGTGAGGACAACAAGGTGATCATCGGCGGCCCCATGATGGGTCTGCGCGTCACCAGCCCCAACATGCCGGTGATCAAGACCACCAATTGCATCATTATCGAGGAAAATGCGCCCGCCTACCCGGAAATGCCCTGCATCCGGTGCGGCGATTGCGCGGACGTCTGCCCGGCCGAACTGCTGCCCCAGCAATTGTACTGGTTCGCCAAATCTGCCGATTACGACCAGGCCCGCGAGTATCGCCTGGCCGACTGCATAGAATGCGGTTGCTGCGCCTATGTCTGTCCCAGCCGCATACCCCTGGTGCATTATTACCGTCACGCGAAAGCGCAGATAGGCCTGGAACAACAACGCAGCCATGAGGCCGACCAGGCACGACAGCGCTATACCCGGAAAACCGCACGCGAGAAGGAGGAGGCAGCAGCCGGAAAAACAGGCAAAACCGGCGCCGGCGCAGACCGGGACCAGGACACCCGGGCCGCGAAAAAGGCCTACGTGGAGGAGGCGCTGGCCAGGACCCGGACGAAGCGCCGGGACCGGCCGGGACCGGCAGGGCATACGGAAGACAGCGGATGATCAGCAAAGCGGGCAGCTCACCGCACCTGCACGATGGCCGGACCGTGGGCGTGGTGATGGCGGACGTGTGCATCGCGCTGGTCCCGGGGCTGCTCTGCTACGCCTGGTTGTTCGGCCCGGGGGTGCTGCTGCAGTGTATCCTGGCCGTGGCGTTTGCCCTGCTGTTCGAGTTTGCCGTCCTCAGGCTGCGCGGGCGCGACCCCCGGCCGTTCCTGCGCGACGGCAGCGCCGTGGTCACCGCGCTGCTGTTTGCCGTCAGCATCTCTCCGTTGGCGCCCTGGTGGGTGTCCCTGTGCGGGATCGCCTTTGCGATCATCATCGCCAAACACGCGTTCGGCGGTATCGGCTACAACCTGTTCAACCCGGCGATGGCGGGTTATGTATTCGTACTGGTGTGCTTCCCGGTGCAGATGAACACCTGGCCGGACCTGCCGGCGCAGGGTATCGGCGCCTACCTGGGCAGCATCTTCCCCATGGCGGGCGGGGCGCCGGACATGCTGAGCGGCGCCACGCCCCTGGATGAACTGAAAACCCGGCTGGAGATGATGGAAATGGTGTCGGAGATCAAGACGGCCTCGGTATACGGGTATTTCGGCGGCGCCGGCTGGGAGTGGATCAATGCCCTGTTCATGCTGGGCGGCATCTATATGCTGGTGCGCGGCGTCATCAAGTGGCATATCCCTGTGGCGGTGCTGGCCGGTATTCTCGTCGTCAGCGCGGCGTTTCACCTCTACGATGGGGAAACCTACGCCTCCCCGCTGTTCCACCTGTTCAGCGGCGGCACCATGCTGTGCGCATTCTTTATCGCCACGGACCCCGTCACCGCGTCCACCACCGGGCGCGGGCGCCTGGTCTACGGCGCCATGATCGGCATACTGATTTACCTGATGCGCCAGTGGGGGGCATTCCCGGACGGGGTGGCGTTTGCGGTGCTCCTGGCCAATATCTTCGTCCCGCTGATTGACCTGCTGACCCGCCCCAGGGCATTCGGAGAAACATAATGCCTGGAAAGAAAAACCTGCTCCTGAGTACGCTGCCGCTGATGGTCATCTGCTTTGCCGCAGTGCTGGGGATCTATGCCCTGGGGCAATTTCTGGAAGATAACATCAACCGCAACCGGCACTTGCCGATCCTCGAGATCGGCGCTGAAGTATTGCCGCTGGAGCACGATAACGACCTGCCCATGGACAGGCTGAGCGTCGATATGCCCACGTATTTCGGCACCGATAGGGCGACCGACGTCTACCGGGTCCGCCTCGGTGGAGAACCCGTGGGCGTCATATTCAGTCCCGTGCGGGCCAGGGGCTATAACGGCATGATGGAACTGGCCGTAGGCATTCGCTACGACGGCACCCTGGGCGGCGTCAGGATCCTGCAGCACCGGGAAACGCAGGGCCTGGGCGACCAGGTCCACCAGGACAATTCACCCTGGATACTGGGCTTCAACAACCGCTCCCTGAGCAACACACCGGATGACGGCTGGGCAGTAAAACCTGACGGCGGCATCTACGACCACATCAGCGGCGCCACCTCCAGCCAGCGCGCCGTCCTCCGCGCCGTGGAACAAACCCTGAAATACTACGCCGCCAACCGTGAACATCTGTTCATGTAATTTGGTGAAATTTGGGACACCCATAAATTGTGAAATTTGTGAAATTTGGGACACCCATAAATTACCGATAATCCCAAATTTATGGATGTCCCAAATTGCTGATAATCCCAATTTTATGGGTGTCCCAAATTGCTGATAATCCCAAATTCATGGGTGTCCCAAATTACTGCCCCCAAATTACCGCCAGACCCAACGCTGGCCGATGGCCCGGCAGTATTTCTTTATGTGCAAGTCAGACCCCAATGCCTTCTGATGACCTTGTGCAGGAGGACGCATAGCTATTTGCCAACAACCCGGTGTTATGTTGAGCCGGTCAATCAGAGGCGGGGCGCCTGCCGGTATGGTTCCTTGCTTATCCTCCATGATTATTCGGCCCGACCAATCCAGCAGCTCCAGATAATCATCGAAGTGAACCGGAAGATGGTAATGCTGGTCCGTCGGCGCCCCTGGTTTACCGGGTTTGAACGGCATCAGGTCAAAGCCATTCCCAGCCAGCCGGCGTTTGATAGAGGTGTATTCCGACTGCCTCGGGTTGCGGCTGAGACCGGCCCGGACAGGGTTTAATTCCACATAGACCATACATTGCAGTAACGCAATTTCATCCAGCAAGGCTTGTGACTGGAAGCGGCCTTCCCAAAAGCGTCCTGTACAGTCATCTTCCTCATTGGCCTTCCGGGCGATGTATTGGTTCATGTATCCCATGAAGCGGCTGATATCGGTCAGGACTTCGCGCATTCGGGCAATCTGCGTATCGACGTTTTCCTTTTCCGCATCAGTTAACACAGCCCCTGCCTTGAACCGCTCCATTAATGGATTGAGACGATATAACTGCTGCCAGCGGGCAACTATCGCTTCAGCGGAGAGGGACGCAGCCAGGTCGAGGTTGACCTTGACAACCACATGATAATGATTGGACATGATGGCATAACCCGCCACATCAACACAAAAAGCCTGGGATTGCGCCAAAATCTGCCGCTCCACCCATTCCCTGCGGTGCTGATTGCTTTTGTCGGACAAGGCATCAACGCCGCATAGGAAGGCACGGCGAACACACCGGGAAAAACAATGGTAATAACTGGTCTCTGTGAGGCAGATATGCTGGCGACGAGCAGTGGTCATGGTCAACTCCTGTAGTGATTGAATGTCCTATTACTTTTATTGTAGCGACATAAGAACCCATGTCAATTGATAGTCATCCTGACGTTACTCCAAATTTGGGACACCCACAAATTTACGATAATCCCAAATTCATGGGTGTCCCAAATTTACGATAATCCCAAATTCATGGGTGTCCTAAATTAATATGGTAGAGTAGGGCGATGCGACATTTTCCGGTTTTTCTGGACCTGAACAGGCGCCGTTGTCTTGTGGTCGGTGGTGGCGAGGTGGCTGCGGGCAAGGTGCAGCAGTTGCTCAGGTCGAATGCTGATATATTGGTCGTTGCGCCCCGGGTGGGGGAGGAAATACTGGCGCTGGAGCAGCAGG
This sequence comes from Gammaproteobacteria bacterium, assembly GCA_965208655.1. Lineage (GTDB taxonomy): Bacteria > Pseudomonadota > Gammaproteobacteria > Eutrophobiales > Eutrophobiaceae > JAAXHV01. The sequence goes on along the minus strand of CBDBPJ010000004.1, from coordinate 108,944 downwards.
GGAAGTTAACACGCGAGGCCAGGGCGTTCATGCCGGATGACGTGGTCGGTTGTGCGCTGGTGATCGCTGCCACGGCCGACAAAGATGTCAACGTCCGGGTCGCCGAGGCCGCCAAGGCGGACAACGTGCCGGTCAACGTGGTCGACAATCCCGCCTTGTGCAGTTTCATCATGCCCTCCGTGGTTGACCGGGACCCGGTGCAGATCGCCGTGTCCACGGGCGGGGCCTCGCCGGTCCTGGCCCGGTTGCTGCGGGTTAAACTTGAAACCCTGATACCGGCAAGCTACGGGCGCCTTGCGACCGTGGTGCGGGAGTTCCGCGGGCGGGTAAAACAACGCTTCCCGGAATTCAGGCAGCGGCGCCGGTTCTGGGAGAATATCCTGCAGGGGCCGGTGGTCGAGATGCTGTTTGCCGGCCGCGAAGCCGCAGCCGTACAGGCCCTGGAGAACGAACTCGACAACGCCGAACCGACCGACCTGCGGAGTGGCGAGGTTTACCTGGTCGGCGGCGGCCCGGGCGACCCCGACCTGCTCACGTTCCGCGCCCTGCGCCTGATGCAGCAGGCCGATGTCGTACTGTACGACCGGCTGGTTGCCCCGGCCATAGTGGAACTGGTCAGGAAAGAAGCAAAGCGGATCTACGTGGGCAAGCGCAGCGACAGCCATACCGTGCCGCAGTCCGAGCTCAACGCATTGCTGGTCGAACTGGCCCAACAAGGCAAACGCGTACTGCGCCTGAAGGGCGGCGACCCGTTCATATTCGGCCGCGGCGGCGAGGAGATCGAGGAACTGGCCGCGGCCGGCATCCCGTTCCAGGTCGTGCCGGGCATCACCGCCGCCGCCGGTTGCGCCTCCTACGCCGGCATCCCGCTGACCCACCGCGATTACGCCCACTCCTGCCTGTTCGTCACCGGCCACCTGAAGGACGGCAAGCTGGCCTTCAACTGGCCGGCTCTGCTGCAACCGAAACAGACCCTGGCCATCTACATGGGGGTGAAGGGGATCGACGTACTGCAGAGTAATCTCCTGCAACACGGCATGCGCCCGGACATGCCCGCCGCCGTCATCCAGCAGGGCACCACGCCGAACCAGAAAGTCTACCCCGGGACGGTATCCACCCTGGCAAAGACCGTCGCCGAACATGAGGTCAAACCCCCGTCAATGATCGTCATCGGCGAAGTGGTGAAACTGCACGAAAAGCTCACCTGGTTCCAGAAGTGAATTTGGGAAGGTAAATTTGGGACACCCATAAATTTATGATTATCCAAAATTCACGGGTGTCCCAAATTTACGATTATCCAAAATTCATGGGTGTCCCAAATTTACTGCTCTTTTTCCAGGTCCAGTGCGACGGAGTTGATGCAGTAGCGCAAGCCGGTGGGTTGCGGTCCGTCAGGGAAGACGTGGCCGAGGTGGGCGTCACAGGCGCTGCACAATACCTCTGTGCGCAGTCTGCCTAACAGGCTGTAGTCGTCCTCGGTCTTCACCGCGGCGGCATCTCCGGGCTCGTAAAAGCTGGGCCAGCCCGTGCCGGAGTCGAATTTGGCCTCGGAACTGAACAGGGCCTGGCCGCAACAAGCGCAGCGGTACGTGCCAGCGTCCTTGCAGTCATTGTACTTGCCGGTAAAAGGCCGCTCCGTCCCCTTGCGGCGGCATACCTCAAATTGTTCCGGCGTCAGATCCTGTTGCCATTCCTGCTCGGATTTGACGATTTTGCTGTTCTCGGACATATTGGATCTCCCGTGCTGGGGAGTGCAAGTTTACACATTAATAAGGTAATAAAGAATAGGCGCCCATTGGATACCGGCCTGCGCCGGCATGACGACCACCATTCCTGCGGCAGCAGGAATCCAGGCAAACAAAGACTCGCCGGAACCTGGCCCGGCATGTCGTAAGCCGGGTGCGACACATTAATATAATGGATGCCGGGTCAAGCCTGGCAAGGCGGCGAGCATGAATTCAGGACACCCATAAATTCAGTTTGAAGAAAAAAGGCAGGATACAGCCCTTCAAATTCATGGATGTCCCAAATTTACGATTATCCCAAATTCATGGGTGTCCCAAATTTACGATTATCCCAAATTCATGGGTGTCCCAAATTAGCTGGGGCTACAACACGGGGGAATTAATCAGGTTGTGCGGCGCCGGCGCCGGTTGCGGGTTTGCTTCTGCCATTGTTTCCTCGTGGGTCAGGTGCATCAGCATGGCGTAGTACTTGCGAATGTTCTCCACGAACTTGACCGGTTCATGGCCCCTGGCGTGGCCGTATCTCGTCTTCGAGTACCACTTGTGCTCGCTCAGCAGGGGTAACGACTTTTTCACGTCGGCCCAGGAATCGGGATCGCCGCCGGTTTTCTGGGTGATCACCCGGGCGTCCTCGAGATGGCCGAAGCCGACGTTATAGGAGGCCAGGGCGAACCAGGTGCGGTCCGGGTCGGGGATGCGGTCGGGTATCTTGTCCACCAGGATGGTCAGGTACTTGGCGCCGCCGTAAACGCTCAGGACCGGGTCCAGGCGGTCGCTGATGCCGACCTGCCGCGCCGTCTGTTTGGTCAGCATCATCAGCCCGCGCACGCCGGTGGGGGAGCGCGCCGAATTCTTCCAGTGGGACTCCTGGTAGCTGATTGCGGCCAGCAGGCGCCAGTCAAAGCCGAACTCGTTCGCGGCATTCATGAAATAAGGCTTCAGCTCCTGCAGCCGGTCGTTATAGCCGTCGACGAAGCTGCGCGCTTCCACGTAATCGAACTTGTCCGCAAACACGTACACCTGGTCGATCAGGGCGGCCAGCTGGCGCTTGCTCCTGATATGGTCGTAGAACTCCCGGATCGCCCTGATGAGGGAATCGTCCCCGGCGGAGCGCCGCACGGCCCAGCCCAGGGGTTCGGGATCGGACAGGTCGAAGGCCACCCGAAGCTCCGGCAGGGAGATGCGCGAGTAGGCCACCTCGTTGGACCAGGCCACGGCGTAGAGTATCTCCCCGTACTCGATCATCTCCAGCAGTTCCAGGTCGTCCTTGTCCTCATGCATGACCAGGACCAGGTCCGGGTAGAAGGTCTGCAGCCGGTCGAGTTCCTCCCGGGTCAGGGCATTGCGGGTCACGTGCAGCCGGTGCGGCGCAATCCCGGCCAGCGAGGACGGCCGGATATAGCCGTGCCGGTACACCACCTGCCGGGTCACCCATTGAAAGCCGGGGCCGAATGCCAGGGGATCGCCCGGCGCCAGGGACCGGGTCAGCCCGGCTGCCGCGACGTCCGCCTGTCCCGAGACGAGCAGGTCGGTGATCTCCTCCCTGCTGTCGGCCAGGCTCAGCTTGAAATCGACGCCCAGCCAGGCGGCAAACAGCCTCACCAGTTCGTATTCCAGGCCGCGTTCCCCTTCCTCAGCGTGGCGCTGGTACGTCATCGGGCCTGATTTTGTGACGACGTGGACCATCCCGGTGTCACGGATCATCTCAATCTGCGAGCGCTTCTCGGCACAACCCAGCGTGACCAGGAACGCGGGCAGGGCCAGCCCGGTCAAAATGACGACACGTTGCGCGGCACTAAGCACTTTGCGCCAGGACCAGGGAGAAATAGCGGTTGCCCGGCTCGAAATGGCGGATAACCCCGAGCCCGAATTCCTCCAGCAGTGTTTCCAGTTCGTCATGGTCAAACTTGTAGCTCAATTCCGTCAGTATCTGCTCGCCGCGCTCCAGTTGGATGCGCAAATCCAGCCTGCCCAGGGTAATTTCCTGGCGCAGTCCGGATACCAGGTACATCTCGATTCTGTGCAACTCATTATTATAGACAGCCGAATGGGCAAAATTATCCGCGCGGAAGTCCGCGTCCAGTTCCCGGTTGAGCACCTGCAGCACGTTCAGGTTGAATTCGGCGGTGATGCCCCGGGCATCGTTATAGGCGGCATGCAGCACGTCATTGTCTTTTATCCGGTCCGCGCCCAGCAGCAGAAAATCGCCCGGCAGCATGCGCCGGCGGATGTCGGCGATGAAGGCGCGCACCTCGGGGGGAGTGAAATTGCCGATGGTGCCGCCCAGGAACATGAACAGCCTGGCGCCCGGGTAGTGCGGCATGTTGGCAAGGCCGGCATGGTAGTCGCCCAGCAGCGGCCTGACGTTAAGCCACGGGTAAGCAGCCTGCAGCTTGCCGGCCGCGTCCACCAGCACGGGCTCACAGATATCAAACGGCGCGTACACGCAGGAATGGCCCTGCCTTTCACAGGCATCGAACAGGTTCTTGGTCTTTTTCGAGCTGCCGCTGCCCAGCTCGATCAGGAAATCGGGCCGGGTCAGCGCAATGATCTCGTCGCCATGCTGCCGCAACAGCGCATCCTCGGTGCGGGTCGGGTAATACTCGGGCGTGGCGCAGATGCGGTCAAACAACGCCGCCCCCCGCGCATCATAAAAATACTTGGGCGGCAACGACCGCGGCGGCTCAAGCAGACCCGCCCGGGCATCCTCCACCAGGTCCGGCACATGCCAGGCCGGCGCAACCGCCACACACCGCACAGCACCTGAAAATCCCCCGGAGCCCATCATGGTCCCCATCATAGCAAATTTGGGACACCCATAAATTGAGGGAATCCGTAAATTTGGGACACCCATAAATTAACGAATGTTCTAAATTCATGGGTGTCCCAAATTGTTGGACATTGCAAATTTATGGGTGTCCCAAATTAGCCGCTGCAATGGTGGTATCATATATATTACAAAGTGTGTGTCCGCCCTGATGACCAGACCAGTCTGCCGGTATTTTTTGTCATTGCTTGTTTTCGGCATTGTTCCATCCGTTTCTGCGGCCGGCGAGCCGGCGGGTGTGCATCGGCCTGGCTCCTCTGTTGCTGCGCAGGCGCCCTCCGATCCCGGGTTGTCCCGGTCCATCGCTGCGTATGAAAAACAGATTGCCGAACTGGAGGTTGCCGAAGGACCCCATGCAGCCGATCTCGTCGAGGCCCGCTCCAGCCTGGGGATGCTCTACCAGCAGGGTGGGGACCACGGCCGGGCGATTGCAATATTGCGGGACGCCATGCAGTCGGTGCGCGTCAACGAAGGGCTGCACAGCATGAGCCAGGTCGCCTTACTGGAGGCCATCATCGACAGCCAGGTCGCCCTGGGCGCCCGGGACGAACTGCGCCGCAACTACGAACACCTGTTCTGGCTGTACCAGCGCAACTACGGCGAGCGTAACGCCGGCCTGGTGCCGGTGATCAAGAAACTGGGCCAGTGGTACTTCGACCTCTACAACTTCAGCCCCCCGAACACCACGGTGGAACCCCTGATCGCGGCGGACGACCTGTATGCCAAAGCGCTGAAAATCCTCCCGGAGGATGCGCCGCCCCGGGACCGGGCAGACATCTTATATAAGGTAGCCGTCATCAACCACCACGTCGCCGAGGACGTGCTGGACCCGATGCTCTCGCATGTGGAGATACGTGAAGCCATGCTCCCGCACGGAAGAAGCACCCCCTACGTCAACGAAGCGGCCGTGCGGGATTACTACGCCTACCAGAGCTTCTACAAGGGCAAGCGCTCGCTGCAACGCATCGTCAAGACGTACGAGGCAACCCTGCCCGACGGCATCATGGACTACGCCCGGGCGCTGGTGTTCATGGGCGACTGGCTTACCGTGCAGCGCCGGGTGCTGGAGGGCGCCCGCAAGTACCGGCAGGCCTGGGCCGCTCTGGCCGGACACGGCGCCGGCCCGGCGCAGGTGGAGGAACTGTTCGGCGAACCGCAGCCCATAGAGCAACTCCCCGTACCCGGCGAGGAGGAAATACAGGCAGGCGAGGACAACTACTACGCGGATGCGCTGCTGGACGTGCCCGAGTCAGGCTGGCCCCGCAACATCCGGATACAGGCGATCCACCCGGCCGGCGAAACCACCCTGATCCGCCGCGCCGAACGCGGCATCGCCGCTACCCGCTACCGCCCGCGCTACCGCGACGGCCAACCGGTCGCCGCCACCGACGTCCCCCTGCGCTTCGTCTTCAAGCACAAGGAGCAGCCCGGCTGGCTGCATTTCTAAATTTGGGACACCCATGAATTAAGGAAATCTATAAATTTGGGACACCCATGAATTAAGGAAATCTATAAATTTGGGACACCCATAAATTAACAAATGTTCTAAATTCATGGGTGTCCCAAATTACGGGAATTCGGCAATTCATGGGTGTCCCAAATTAGCCATCCCAAATTAGCTAATCACCCAAACACCCTGGGCCTGAAGTCCGCATCATTAATAATACTGGCGCTGTTGCCGGTGGCCCGGATCACGAACAGGCTCTGCCGCTCGGCATGCGCCACCACAGAAGCATCCGTCTTCAGGTATGCCACGGCGCCGTAAATCTTTTTCCCCTGGTAGCCCGGCGCGTACACCGTGAACTTGCCCAGCTTTTCAAGAAACTGCGCCACGTCTTCGGCGCGCAACGTGGTCTTTACCTCCACGACCACCACTTCCTCGCCGTTCTCGGCCAGGATGTCAAACTCGTATTGCTCGCCGTTACGCCGGCCCCGCATGCGGGTATGGGTGTACCTTACGGTTACCCCTCGGGCCTGCAACAATGGCACCAGGCCGCCTTCCACAAGGCTTTCCACCAGGGCGCCCCACTGGCTGGTAAACAAGCCCGCCAGCTTTTTCATCTGCCGGTCGGTTTGCTTCTGCTGCCTGGATAATTTCCTCTGTTCTTTTGATACCTCGCGCAGGATAGCCCAGATTTCTTCGGGAGTGGCGGGTTCGCGATGCAGTTCTTTTTCCATGATGACATTCTCCTTTTCAGTTCAGGTGGTGTTAAAAATTTACGAGACAATAGTATACAACAAAATCCGGTCGTTCCTCCGCAAGCATACCCTGCATGTCGTAAGCAGGGGCCGTAATTCATGGGTGTCCCAAATTAACGAATGTTCCAAATTCATGGGTGTCCTGAATTGGCTTCCTGAATTGGCTCTTGCGATCCTGTCGCGGCCATCAGGTTTGAAATGGAACAGAAGGGTTTAACGGCAAAAGACCTGGAACCGAAAGACAGGCGATACGCCCCTGCCGGCCATTCGACATAATGCCGGACTGCGGCGGTTCTACCGGGGACTGCGGCGCCGCGGGAAGCCGGGAAAGGTGGCGTTGACTGCGGTGATGCGCAAGTTGTTATTACGACTCGATGCGCTAGCACGACGCGGCACACCCCGGGTGGAACACGATGAGGCAGCAGCATGAAAATTGCCCGGCTTTAAACACGGATACTCCTGTCTGAACAGGGTGAATCCCCGCCATCCGGTTGCATTAAAACTACACCACCTTCACCCGACCAGTCTCCTGCTGTTTTTCCCTGAAAACCATGATATTATCCCTGCCACAACCGAATACAAAAAACCGCAACAAAAACTTGACACACACCCGATTTATTTCTTACTATAGTGTTGACAAGATTAAATAATCCTGACATATTACGACCATTTTAAGACACGGGGAAAGGCAGCAGGCCAAATCATTGACAGGCCTGTACGATTTTTTTCTATTATGCTGTTGACATATTCGGTGAATATCGGCATATTGCAACAAATCAGAAAAAAAAGTACCATGCCCGGTATGCCATGGGGAGCATCGTTGACAAGAGTTACAGAATTACCTGCTGATTTATTTCCGCCGCAGGGCGGTATTTGCCAGCAGGGGATTATTTTTTTGCAAAAGTGTGTAATAATGACTAACATACAAAAGAATTCGTTTACTTCTATCTGATATAACAGGAGAGAATAGTTATGGCAACTGTAAAAGAGATGATGATGGATGCGGCAGCAAGCACTGAAACTGCAGCCATGATGTCTGCTGGTGATACCTTCGAAGGCACCCTCAGCAGCAAGTTCGACGAAGACTGGATCGCGATCGAAATGACTGCGGGGATGCTCTACACGATCAACCTTTCAGGCGCTGAAATGGACGGTGTGGCCGACACCTTCCTGAAACTCTTCGATTCCAAGGGCGGCCTCATCAAGCAAAATGACGATATAAAAGGCGAAGCAGGCAATCTCAACTCGGAATTCCAGTTCATCCCGGAAGAGAGCGGCACTTATTACATCAGCGCCGGCGCTTATACCGGCAACCTGGGATCGGACAACGGGGGCGCTTACACGGTGACGGTGACGGAGATGGTTGCGGGGTTGCCGGACCCGATTGATGGCACTGACGGCGATGACAAGCTGCGCGGCACCGAGAACGGGGAGAGGATCACGGGCGGTGACGGTGACGACTCCCTGTTCGGCTTTGGCGGCGACGACACCCTGTCCGGCGGCATGGGCAATGACCTGCTGGTCGGCGGCATGGGCGGCGATATCCTGAACGGCGGCACGGACGAGGACGGCATGGACATGGACACGATATCCTATAATGTGTCACCGGCCGGTGTTACCATCAACCTGACTGACGGCACGGCGCGCGGCGGCGATGCCAACGGTGATACCCTCGGCGATGATATTGAGAATGTGGTAGGTTCCAGGTTCGACGATGTGCTGACCGGCACGGAAGGCCCGAACATGCTGCAAGGCCTGGCCGGCGCGGACATGCTCAATGGCGACGAAGGCAATGATATGCTTTCCGGCGGCGAAGGTGATGACGTGCTCGACGGCGGCGATGAAGACGACACATTGGAAGGCGGTCCGGGCGCAGATACCTTGACCGGCGGCACGGGCGTGGATACCGCGTCCTACGCGGGTTCCATGATGGGCGTGGTGGTGCGCCTACATTCCAACAAGCTCGACGGCGGTGACGCCAAGGGCGACGTGTTTTCTGATACGACCACTAACACGTATGTCGTGAAGCCGGACCCGGACGAAAACGACACCGAAGAAGTAACGGAGACGTTGCCCGATTTTGTCAATCTCATCGGTTCCGGCATGGCCGACGTCCTGGCCGGTGACAGCCGGGATAACAAGATCCAGGGCGGTGGCGGCGATGACATGATCTTCGGCGGTCCGGGCGGCAGTTACGATGACAGTGACAACGATGACACGCTGATGGGCCAGGGCGGCAATGATAAAATCTACGGCGGTAAAGGCGATGACACCCTTGGTGGCGGCCTCGGCGATGACACGCTGGTGGGCGGTTCCGGCGATGACACGCTGGCGGGCGGTCCCGGCAGCGACATGTTCTACGCCGACAGGATGGATTCCACTATTAACGGTCACGGTGTTCTTACCGACGACGACGAAGACGGCGTGTATGAAGTTGTTGACAGTTCTGATATGAAAATGCCGGGTGAGAGCGATACCTTGTCCTATGCGAATTTTATGGATGTGATGCTGGAAGATGGCACGGGCATAACGTTGGATCTTCAGGAACAAACAACTGCTGATGGCCCTGATGCTGATACCACTCCTGACGCCATTAGTGTAACCAACATCAACCATCTTATCGGCACGTCAGAAGATGATGAGCTGACAGGTACGGACGCTAACGCCGAGACCATTGAAGGGGGTGATGGCCGCGATACGTTGGTCGGTGGCGAGGGTGCTGGCGACACCGTCTCCTATGCGAGTTCCGACGGGGGTGTGCGGATTGACCTGGGCGATGGGACTACTGATGCTGCTAATGGTTCGAGTGCTTCGGGCGATCATGCCAGGGGCGATGACATCTCCGAATTTGAGAACGTCAGGGGTTCTGCCTATGACGATGAATTGACAGGCCGGTCGGATGATATTGATGAAACTACGGCGAATGTTATCGAAGGCAGCATGCTCTGGGGTCTCGGCGGTGACGACACCCTGGAAGGCGACATCGGCAACGACACCCTGGAAGGCGGCGCCGGCGCGGATGAGCTGGATGGCGGCTATACCGCCAGTGCCGATGCTGCTACGTTGGGTCAGAACACCCAGATCAACACCTTGTCCTATGCTGGTTCGGACGCCGGCGTCAGTGTGAACCTGGCGAGTGCCAGCGCCTCGGGCGGTCATGCCGACCGTGACGAGATTGAGACCTACGATTTCTTGATCAACCGAGATACAGACGACGAGGACGAAATCGAAGTGGCCACCTTTGTCAACGTGACCGGTTCCGACCACAACGACCACCTGACCGGCGACATGTTCGACAACCATCTTGCAGGCGGTGGCGGGGATGATTCCCTGCGCGGCGGCGCCGGGGAGGATATACTCGGTGGCGGCCCAGGCGCCGACATGCTGGATGGCGGCGAGGACGCAAAGGAAAGGGATAACATGGTTCCTAATCCTGCTTTTGATGACGCTAATCCCGTAAGTCCGACTAATCCTGAAACAGTTGCCGCTTCCGAAGACTGGGCAGCCTACCGGGGCGCCATGGCAGGTGCAGATGGTTCAGGTGTTACCGTGAACATACACACCGGATATGGCACGGCTGGCGACGCCATGGGCGACCAGCTGAAGAATATCGAGCTGTACTGGGGTTCCGCGGGCGGCGATGATACGTTCATAGCCAGCGCCGGCGCCGACATCATCCACGGTGACGGCGGTAGCGATACCGTGTCCTACGAGGAATCAAGGCATGGCGTGACCGTTGTTTTGACGGGGAACAATTCTGATCCTCTTGGCGTTAATGATGTTCCTGCATCTACGTTCTCTCCAGCTACTGACGGCGGTACTGCGGATGATCCGACTGATGATACGCCGGATATGTTTAACGCTGCTACCGATGAAATGCTCATGAATTGGAGGGCAGGCGGAAGTGATTCAGGTGCTACTGATGCTAGGCCAACCCCAGTTGAGGCAGACGATAGCCTTACAACCACTAAAAGTTACGCCGAAGGCGACGTACTGGCCAGCATCGAGAACGTGACCGGTTCCCGTCGGGACGACGTGATTACCGGTGATGAAGTTCCCAACGTCCTCAAGGGTGGTGCCGGCGACGATGAGCTGAACGGCGGCCTCCAGGACGACAAACTGTACGGTGGCGAAGGCAATGACGTGTTGGGCCGAAGGGCGGCACGTGACTTGAATGGTGACGATGATACGGATGGCACTGGAGAGGCTGCAATTGTAGATGATGCCGGCGATGATATGATGCACGGTGGTCCCGGCAACGACAAAGTCTACGGGGGCGCTGGCAGCGACACCCTGATCGGCGGCGCCGGTGACGACGACCTGTACGGTGATGCAGTGGTTGGCACCAACACCGGCGCTGATGTTTTCGTCTTCACCCCGGACGACGGCACGGGAAGTGACGAAATCTTCGATTTCTCTACGACCAATGCGGCCGATGGTATTGCACTTACTGATGGTTCTCCAACTACTAATGGCGCTGGCGATAAGATTGATTTGAGTGCGTTCGATATTGATCCTGATGATTTGCCAGGTCTTTTGAGTGAGCGAGGTAGCAGAGTCATCGTCAACCTGGAAGACTATGGCGGCGGCAGGATTACCATTCATGATGTGACTTTGCAAGGTTTGATGGATGGTAGGGCGGACCCAACAGCAGAAGGTACAACACCTGATCCTCATCTCATCCATATAGATGTGAATGGAGATCTAGCCGGTGTAGGCGGGACGAATGATGATGGTGTAACAGGACAAGACGGCGTTTTCATCCTCTGATTAACCGAGCATTACAACCGGCTTCCTGATTTCATGGAAGTAAACGATCACAGGGGCGGTTCAGACGGGGCAACCTGTTTGGACTTGTCCCTGTTTTATATCCATCCCCTGGTCGAACCGGCGCCCGTTCCCGTCATACCGGCGAATGCCGGTACCCGGCCAGACAGGGTTTGTTCCTGAACCGTTTTCCAGTTCAGTACCGGAACGTAAAACACAATATATTGACATATCCATACGTTACTGCTACTGTCTGACACAATATATACGATCTCCACCTCTACCCGGGAGGCACAGTTTATGGCAACCATCGACGAAGGCAGAACGGATGCTGCGGCCAGTAGCGCAACTACATACACGATCGGGGTTGGCGACAGCTTCAACGGCGACCTTGAAGACAGGTCCGACGAGGACTGGATCAAAATTGAACTGGAGCGGGGACAAACCTATGAAATCACCCTTACAGGTCGCGGAACGGCGCCCGGTAAAGCCGAAGACACCATTCTCAAGCTCTACGACGCCGGGGGCCGACACCTCGTCACCAACGATGACATCGACACGGCCGGGGGAATATTTGATTCCAGACTGGTCTATACCCCGACTACCAGCGGAGTCTATTACCTCAGCGCCAGCAGCTATTCGGCCAACCCCACCAAGGATAATTCCGGGACTTACACGCTGACGGTCAGGCTCAGCAAAGACGAGCCGCCGGATCCCGGAACCCCGCAGCCAACCCCGGACCCCGGTGACAACGGCGGCAGCGGCACTGATATCACCGGCTCGAACCGGGGCGAGACTCTCACCGGCACGGACCAGGGAGAAAACATCAGCGGGCTGGGCGGTAGCGACAGGCTCAACGGCCTCGGTGGCAACGACAGGCTGGACGGCGGCAGCGGCAGCGACACTTTGAACGGTGGGGACGGCGCCGATGCGCTCATCGGCGGCGAAGGCGTGGACACCGCGTCGTACGAGGATTCCACCGCCGGCGTCACCGTGCGTCTGCATAGTCAGAGCGCCAGCGGCGGCCACGCCCAGGGTGATACGTTCGGAGCGCAGGTCACCGCGACCTACCTGGATAAAAACAACGACCGGATCCTGGTACAGGTGCCGGACATCATCCACCTCATCGGCTCTGATGAGGACGACATACTGGCCGGCGATATCCGCGCCAATATCCTGCGCGGCGGCGATGGTGACGACACGCTGTTCGGCGGTCCGGACGGGGATACGACCAATAACGATGACCTGTACGGCGAGGCCGGCGACGACAAACTCTACGGCGGGCTCGGCAGCGACGAATTGTACGGCGGTGAGGATGACGACTTGCTGCGCGGCGGCCCGCATAACGACGACCTGTACGGCGATGCCGGCGACGATGAGCTGTACGGCGGGGACGACAACGACGACCTGTACGGCGGCGACGGCGATGATGAGCTGTACGGCGAAGCCGGCAGGGATGAACTGATCGGCGGCGAGGGCGAGGACACGCTGGACGGCGGCGCCGACAATGACGACCTGCTCGGCGGGGACGACGATGACAGCCTGGCCGGCGGCCCGGGCAACGACGACCTGCAGGGCGGGAGAGGTGATGACACGCTGGAAGGCGGCACCGGTGATGACGACCTTAACGGCGGCGAGGGCGAGGACGTCTTCAAGTTCGGTTCCGGCGACGGTGATGACGTGATCGAAGACTTCATCCCCGGGGAGGACAGGATCGACCTGAGTAGTTTTACCAATATTGACGAGATGGATGATCTGGATATCGTTGAGCGGCGAGACGGCATCGAGATCGAACTGCCCCGTGGCGGCGAGTTGACCCTCGAAGACGTGTTTCTCAGTGACCTGGACGATGACGATTTCATCTTCCATGGTGACGCCCCGGATCCTGGTCCTGATCCTGGTCCTGATCCTGGCCCCGACCCTGAACAGCCGGTTACGGGCGACCCCGACCCGGACCGCCTGCACGGCACGCCCCGTGACGACAACCTGAACGGCGGCGGCGGCAACGACGTGCTGTACGGCGCGCGCGGCGACGACACCCTCACCGGCGGCGACGACGTGGACAGCTACGAAGGCGGGCCCGGCGACGACACCATCGTGGTGGATTATGACGATTTTACCGATGGCAGGGCAGCGCCCTTTACCGGCGACCGTATGACCGGACAAGTCGTGTTCGACGGCGGGCCCGGCAGCGATACCTTGTCGTTTGCCGATTTCACGGATGTGGATGGGGATGGAGCTGGGGTGACCGTAACGGCTGCCGGCGCCGTGACTTACAACAGCGGTAATGCTCTGGCCGGACTGTACAGGAGTATCGAGAACTTCATCGGCAGTCCTGAAGACGACACTATTACGGGCGAAGATACCCGTCCCAACATCATCGAAGGCGGTGATGGGGAAGACATATTGAGAGGCGGCTCAGGTGGTGGAGATACCGTGTCCTACCGCAGTTCACCCAGCAGCGTTACGATTGACCTTAGTGAAAGTAGTACAACCGCTCGCGCCCGTAAAGCACACGCTGCCGGTGATGATTTGGACGGCTTCGAGAATATCATCGGCTCTGCCTATGACGACATCCTGACTGGAGACGCCAACAATAACGTCATCGAAGGGCTGGCAGGCGCCGACACACTGGACGGCGGCAACGGAACGGATACCCTGTCCTACGCGGGTTCCAATGCCGGCGTAACCATCGACCTGACCCGCGGTACCGGCGATTTTGACGACGATGAAAACACCATCAAAACCGCCAGCGGCGGCCATGCCGCCGATGACAAGGTCAAGTACGGTTCCTTCATCCACGTGCTCGGTTCCGGCCACGGCGACAGGATCACCGGCGATGACGGGGGCAACACACTCACAGGCGGCGGCGGCAACGACACGCTGAACGGCGGCAACGGCGATGACACGCTGAACGGCGGCCCAGGCGGCGACACCCTGAACGGCGGCGACGGCGACGGGGATATCGCCACCTACGCCGATGCCGTCGAGGGCGTCACCATCAACCTCAGTTCCGTATCCGTAAGTAGTACTAACGTCATCACCATCTCCAACAGCGGCGGCCAGGGCGAAGCCCGCGGCGACCGCTTTATCGACGTTGAAAAATTCATCGGTTCCCCCCACGACGATACCTTCATCGCCGGACCGGAAGAGGATGATGTCGACGGTGGTGGCGGTACCGATACAATCTCCTATGAACGATCCAGAAAACCCGTGGAATTGACTCTGCCCGCTGGCGGTGGTGGCGTAACTGCCGGGTTACCTGGAGGCATTCATGCCAATGAGAGTGATGAAACGAGTAACTACGCCGAAGGAGACATACTGAATAACTTCGAGAATATCATCGGTTCCAACGTCAGTTCAACTAGCGCGCTCGAATCTGATGGTACCGATGATATCCACGACAGCCTCACCGGCAATGGTGTGGCAAATGTCATAGACGGGCGCGGCGGCAATGACAAAATCGACGGCGGCGGCGGCAATGACACGCTGATCGGCGGCAGCGGCAGCGATATCCTGACCGGCAGCGCCGGCATGGATACTTTCGTGATCAGTGGCACGGACAGGATTACAGACTTTACCCAAGCGGAAGACAAGCTCGACTTCGGCGGCGGCTCCCGTAGCGTCTTGAGCCTGAACTACACAACTGATGGCGGCACCCTCGTCATCAGCTCCGGCAGCCACCGGGCTACCTTGACTGGTACCAGCGATGTCACCGATCTGACCGCCGACAACTTCATCTTCAACCCGGATGGCTATGTCAGACTGACGGACAATAATCCAACAAGTTCAGGTACAAGAGGAAATTACAAAATTCTGGGTGGCGCGGGCGATAATCGCCTGACAGGCGGCAGCAAAGATGACGACATCGACGGCGGTGATGGAAATGACACCATCAATGGCGGCAATGGAGATGACGACATCGATGGCGGCGCCGGAGATGACATCATAGAAGGCGGCGCCGGCGCTGATATGCTGGACGGCGGAGAGAATGACGGTGACAGCGATACCCTGTCTTATGCAGGTTCGTCCAGCGGCCGCACCACCGGCGCTGACGCAAACCAGCGCACCGGTGTGACGGTAACACTGAATTCCGATCCTACGGATACTGACAATACAGGGACCCATGCGGAAGGAGACAACGCTATCGCCGGTTTCGAAAACCTCACCGGGAGCCGCTACAATGACATGCTCACCGGTGACGGTGATCCCAATGTCATCAAGGGCGGCAGCGGCAACGACGTGATCAGTGGTGGCGGGGGTGGTGACGAACTGGAAGGCGGCCCCGGAAGGGACAGGCTCGAAGGCGCTGCCGGCGACTTTTTGTCCTATGCAGGTTCCGGTTCCAGGGTAACTGTAGACCTGAGCGATACCAGCGATGTAACCCTGAACGCGACCGATGCTGCGCTGTTTGGCGTAACGGCTGATCCTGCTGTTGTTACTGACGTCATCAAGGTGAGCGGTGGCGATGCATCAGGCGATATTGCGACCGGTTTTGACAACGTCATCGGGGGCCGCAGCGGCGACACTCTGATCGGGGATGATCAGGTCAACGAACTGCGCGGAATGGGCGGCAACGACACACTGACCGGCGGCGGCGGCGCTGATGAGCTCAAGGGCGGCGAAGGCAATGACGACCTCAAGGGCGGCGAAGGCAATGACATCCTGGACGGCGGCCCCGGCGGCGACGACCTTGAGGGCGGCGGGACCAGGGACATACCCGCCGGCATGGATACCGCCACTTACGCCAGCGCTATGGAAGGGGTGACGGTTGACCTGAGCGGCGGCAACCGCGGTCGCGGCGATGCGGCCGGCGACAGCTTTGACGGCATAGAGCAGTACGTAGGCTCCTACCACGCAGATATCTTCATCGCCGGCGATGATGAGGATCATATCACCGGCGGTCCAATCACTGGTCCCGGGGATTCAAACACCGGGGACACAAGCAATGACACCGTCTCCTACGCGAGGTCGGACGAGGGTGTTACAGTGAACCTGGGCGCTACCGACGGTGAGCAATCAGATACTGATAACGGTTACGCCAGCGGAGACACGCTCATCAGTATCGAAAACGTCATCGGCTCTCCCCACAGGGACAACCTCACCGCCGCCGACGGTGGTAGCGTCCTCACCGGCGGCGGGGAAGATGATACCCTTGCCGGCGGCACTGGCAGCGATACCTTCGTGTTCGCCCCCGGCGATGGTGATGATGAAATCACCGGCTTCGAAGTCGCGCAGGACAAGATCGACCTGAGTGCCTTCACTTCCATCGCCTCCCTGGATGACCTGAAGGATACTGATGACAGTAATGGAGAAATATCCGATACAGGTACCGCCGTAGAGATAGATTTGCCCAACGATGGTGAGATCAGGCTGAACAATGTCACAGACGCCGACAGTTTAACCGCCGACAACTTCATCTTCTACACCAAACGCATCAGCGGCAATACGGGTGATCGCTTCAACAACGAAATCAACGGCGGGAGCGGCGATGACGCCATTTACGGCGAGCAAGGCAGGGACATCCTCAACGGCGGCGCCGGTGACGATGAAATCTACGGCGGCGAGGACAAGGACACTATCAACGGCGGCGAAGGCGACGACTGGCTGGACGGCGGCCCCGGCGACGACACCTTTGTGTTCGAACCCGGCAACGGCAACGACCACATCATGGATTTCACCGCAGGTACGGGCGCGGGCGCGGATAAGATCGACCTGAGCGCGTTTACGGACGCTGCTGGCGATCCGTTGGATGCTGGGGATGTTGGAGACGCTACCACCGGTGCCGATGCTGACGGTAATTACGTCATCGACCTGTCCATGTACGGCGGCGGCCTGATCACTATCCTGGGTGTAGGTGATAGTGCCACAATCGACTTCATGTTCTCCTAAGTCAAACCCAGCCGTCCCTTGCCTGCTACATGCCTGCCCCCTGCTTAAAACAAGCAGGGGGCAGGCCATTCATACGACGCCATTTGCACGGGAATTGGGGTGGGGTCGGACCAAGATAACCCATCCATTTAACAAGCCGCTTCTGGATTCCGGCATTCACCGGAATGACGAACAGAGTAATTCAGGACACCCATAAATTAGTGCAGTGCAGTAATTCAGGACACCCATAACACAAGTTCCGGGGACCTGATACTCACACGGCAAGCCCGACATAGGAGTTCCATGTTCAGGCCCGTTGCCCCAAAACCGTTTGACAATCCACCATTCACACAAGATACTGATATCACCTTTGGCTGCCCGGGACGGGCTTCGAACCCGTAAGGCATGTAGGTTTAGCTACAGAGGCCGGGGGAGTGGCAGTCCCCTGTGTTTACCAGTTTCACCACCCGGGCAAAACGACCCGTCCCTCTCGGGGGACGGGTTTTTTTATTACCAATCAATGTTATATATCTCCTTGATCCCGCATAGCACAACCTGTGCAGTTTTGTGACAAAACTCACAAATTGAGGCAACGCGGTAATTCAGGACGACGAAAATGAAGTCGTCGCCTGAATTCACTTCGAACACGCAATCATGGATCGGCGGCCCCGATTCAAGTAAGTGCTTGTAAACACCGAAAAAACCGGAGTAGAATAATCTGCTCTCTAACACACACCGGAAAGAAGATGACTATCGTAAACGAAGTCTCTGGTGACGCCCCCGCAGACAACTCCACGTCCTATACGCTTGAACTGAACCAGGAAATACAGGGACTGTTGCACCGGTCCGATGACAAAGACTGGTTCAAGACAGGGCTGACAACAGGCACAATCCATACTGTTACAGTGACCGGAGACGCGGGTATCACTATCACACTCCTGGACTCAACCGGCGAAGAAATCCTGTCGGGGGTCCCGACGCCCACCGGCGCCCTCCTTGAAGTCAATCCGTCAGAAACAGCCGATTATTACATTGAGATCAAAGGCAACGAAGACATCACGGACACCGAATACAGGTTGGCGATAAAAAAAGACGTGCCTGTCGGCACCGTCGATGACCTCGCCCGTTATTTAACCGATGGTTACTGGGATTTCACCGGTGCATCAAGGCGCAAATACAATGTCAATGCAGAGAATCCCACGGTCACAGTCAACCTCGCCACCTTATCTGAAAGTGGAAAAAATCTGGCCAAAAAAGCCTTTGAGTCCTGGACACTCATCTCAGGTATTGAATTTGAGTATATCGAAACCGAAAACGCCGATATCACCTTTACAAACATACCGGGTACTAGTGCTTATGCCAGGACAACCGTGGATGACGCAGGCCATATCAGCACGTCTGAAATAAACATCCCGCCGGAGTTGCTTGAGAAAAGCGGCCACAGCATCGACAGTTTTACATTTTACGTATTCATCCACGAAATCGGCCACGCGATTGGGCTCGGCCACTCCGGCCCTTACAATGGCATCAACGTCACCTGGGGCGTCCACAACGCCTATAAAATAGACTCCTATCAATACACGGTCATGTCGTATCTCAACCAGGACATCAACAGACTCCACGATGCCAGCTTCGCCTATAACGTTACCCCCATGATCGCCGACATCATCGCCATACAGGACCTGTATGACGACCTCGAGATTGCACACAATGCGGGTGATACCGTCTACGGCGTTGATTCAAATCTCACCGGCTACCTGGCAGATTATTTTGAGGCGCTGACTACTAAAATAGAAACGGATTTTTTTTCAGACATAACAATAAACAATGACCATCCGTCCCCGACTATAAAACTAACGTTCGCAGACTTTGACAATGACACAGACCTCGATCTGGTCGTTGGCGAAGGAAGCACCTGGAATATCCGTTATTTTGAAAACACCGGTAGTAACGACAACCCTGTATATACTGAAAAATCCGACACTGAAAACCCGTTTACGGGTTTCACAGAAAAAAGCTATACCGCTCCATTCGCAATCGATCTCAATAATGACAATTTACTTGACCTGGTCTTCGCAGAAACCAGTAGTCCGGGTGATCAACAAATAATATTCCTGAAAAACGTCGGCACAGCAACCAGCCCGAATTTCGAAAAGCAAATCGACTCGCTTAATCCTTTTAACGGTATTGAGACCGACAGCTGGTCTACGGTCTCCCTGGCCGACCTGGACAATGACAACAAACCGGACCTGATAACCATCCGGGATAGTAAGCCCGTCTATTACAAAAACACGGGCACGGATAACGCCCCGACCTTCACCGAGACCACCGGTGATAATGACCCCTTCAAATCCATCACGGCCGCGCAATTCAACACCCCTTACCCGGTAGACGTAAACAATGATGGATTAACTGACATAATTGCAGGCAGCACAAACGGGAACATCGTCTACCTCAAAAACACCGGCACAACAGAAACACCTGAATTCACGCAACAACACGGTGAAGACAACCCCTTCAACAGCCTCAACACCGGCGGGTACACGGCGCCTGTGCTCGTTGATTTTAATGATGACAACAACCTCGAACTCGTTATCAGTCAACAGGACGACCAGTTGTTCTACATAGAAAACAACGGCGACATCGATAATCCCGAATATATTACCGAATTAATCTCAAACCCGACCACGTTCACCCTCTACGACACCGGCGGCGACGACACCATCGATTTCAGCACCGATACTGACGACCAGGTGATCAACCTGAAACCCGAAGGCATATCCAATATCTACGGTCTCATCGGCAACATGACTATCGCAAGAGACACATGGTTAGAAAACGCGGTAGCCGGCGCCGGCAACGACGTTTTGAAAGGCAACGAGCTCGGCAACGAACTGGAAGGAAACGGGGGCGATGACCGCCTCTACGGCTACGCCGGCGAAGACACCCTGGAAGGTGGCCCGGGCGCGGACCGGTTATACGGGAGCGCCGGAAACGATACACTGACCGGTGGATCGGGAAACGACCGGCTTTCCGGCGGCGCGGACGCGGACGTGTTTGTTTTCTCACCCGGCGATGGTGACGACACCATCACGGATTTTACCCGGGGCGAAGACAAAATCGACCTGGCCGCTTTTTCCCTTGATACAGCAATTGACCTGTCCATGACAACCAACGCCGACGGCGTGACCCTCGACCTGCCCGGCGCGGACGGCGGGACTGTACTTCTGGCCGGACTGGATACCAATCCAGGCGCAGACGATTTTATAGTTTGAAATCAAGAGCTCCGGGGAAACAAAACTAAATTACAACAAGCCCGGCATGGGAGTTCCATGTTCTGGGGTTTTTTAATGCCCATCAACGCTATTCCATTAAAATTAACCGCAGACTGAGAAACATATCCGCAAATTATTATTAGTCGAGAAAAGAAGCCGTAAAATTTCAGATGAATAGAAGTTGCGGATAAATTTCTCACAATATGATAAAATGCGGATATATTACTAAATTTGCGGCTATTTTTCGGAGAAATCATGGCGCTTGGATATCTCTACCTCGTTGAGCAATACCAGTTACCTGCATTGCCATTGCAGGCTGAGGCGCAAATCGACTCATCTATCAAGGGAAGGCAGACTCGAAGCGTCGGGAATCGGGATGTTCTTGTCTTTGAGTCCAAATACCAGCCTGAAGCCGGCCTGGTCGGGCACCTGCAATTTGCCTTGCGCTATGAAGGGATTAACCTGGAGGTATTGTATCTGTTATTCCGGCAGACAGGGAGAGACGAATTAAACGCATGGTTGTCTGAAAGCCCGACGTCGAGTTATGCGCGTCGCGCCGGATTTCTTTTTGAATGGCTGACGGGCGAGCAGTTAAACGTTAACGTTCCAGCCAAGGAACGCTATGTGGACCTTGTGGATAACACATTGCAGTTCGGATTGACAAAAGGAGAGAGGACTACGCGTTTCCGCGTGAACAATAATCTGCCGGGCAACAAAAATTTCTGTCCCCTGGTACGCCGGACGAAATACCTGAATGAAATGATAGCGCATGATTTGCGGGAGAAAACCCGTGAAACACTGGCGCGCTATGATCAGGATATTTTGCAGCGGGCGGCAGGATATCTTTACCTGAAAGAAACCCAGTCCTCATTTGAAGTAGAATGGGAAAAACCCTCTGCCGATCGTGCGCAGCGGTTCGCCGATCTATTGCGACAGGCCGACACGCGGGAAGTATTATCGGAAGAACGGCTGGTGCAACTTCAACAGGCAGTCGTTGATTCTCGCTTTCATGAATTTACCTGGCGGCATCAGCAGAACTGGGTGGGCAAGGATCATGGTTATCGGCAACTGATCGATTTCATTCCACCCGGGCCGGAGGATGTGCCGGAATTAATGGCCGGACTTCTGTCCCTGGCAGAAGCATCGAGAAACTGGTTCCTTGGTAATGGTGAAGTTGAGTCTCGATTCGACCCGGTCGTATTGGCGAGTGTGATCGCATTCGGTTTCGTCTTCATTCACCCCTTCATGGATGGCAACGGGCGTATCCACCGCTATTTGATACATGAAGTCCTGACCAACGCAGGTTTTACCCCAAGAGGGATCATCCTCCCGATTTCTGCAGTCATACTCGCGAACCTGGATGAATATGCCGCAGTACTGGAAAACTTTTCCAAGCCGTTACGAGCCAGGACCAGTTACAACCCGGATACACCGGATGCTCCTGCTGCCGGCAATGATGCTGTTTATTTCCGCTATTTCGACGCTACGATCCAGGCACAGTTTTTATACAGGTCCTTACAGAGAACGGTGACAGAAGACCTGGTAAAAGAAATAAACTATCTGGTCGGATTCGATAACGCTTTCAAGGCATTGAACGGCCTGCTGGACTGGCCTGCGCACGGCCTGGAGTTGTTCATACGCATTGTTCACCAGAATAACGGCAGGCTGTCCAAATCCAAGAGAGACAGTCATTTTGACTGGATGAAGGAAAAGGAGATTGAGACGGCGGAACAACTTGTCAGTAATGCATTCCAATTGTAATTTGGGACACCCATAAATTGATGAAAACTGTTAATTTATGGGTGTCCCAAATTTACTATATTGCCCCAAAACCGTTTGACAATCCACCATCCATACAAGATACTGATATCACCTTTGGCTGCCCGGGACGGGCTTCGAACCCGTAAGGCATGTAGCTTGTACTACAGAGGCCGGGGGAGTGGCGGTCCCCTGTGTTTACCAGTTTCACCACCCGGGCAAAACGACCCGTCCCTCTCGGGGGACGGGTTTTTTATTACCAATCAATGTTATATATCTCCCTGATCCGGCAAAGCAAAACCTGTGCAGTTTTGTGGCAAAACTCACAAATTGAGGCAAAGGTGTTCTGGGGACAAAACTTGATTACAACAAGCCCGGAGGGGAATGACGGGGTATACGCTGAGGAACGATCCCCTTGCGCGAAAATGACGGATAACGTATATTATCCTGCCAACACCCGAATATGACTATATTCTCCCGTATCAGGTGACACACCGGTAACTCCAGTCATGCAACTATCACTTCCAGGTCACGCCGGCCCGTCCAAAGAGACCCGCTTGCAGGCGGCCCTGCGCCGCTGCCGCAAGGGTTTCGTGAGCGTGACGCTGTTCAGCGCGTTCGCCAACATCCTGATGCTGGTGGCGCCGGTGTACATGCTGCAGATGTACGACCGGGTGCTGACCAGCGCCAGTTACGAGACCCTGATTGTGCTCACCGTGGTCGCGGTGTTCCTGCTGGCCTGCTTCGGCCTGCTGGACTGGGTGCGCCAGCGCATGATGGCGCGCATCGCCCTGTCCCTGAGCCACGAGGTGCAGGATGACGTGCTGGCCGGGGTGTTCCGCGGCAGCCTGCAGCGTTTCCGCCAGAGCGCGGACCAGCCGGTGCGCGACCTGGACTCGGTGCGCCAGTTCATTTCCAGTCCCCCGGCGATAGCCTTCTTCGACGCGCCCTGGGCGCCGGTGTTTATCGCCGTCATATTCCTGATCCATCCCTGGCTCGGTTTCTTTGCTGTATTTGCCGCGCTGTTCATCCTGTTCGTGGCCCTGTTGACCGAATGGACCTCCCGCGGTCCGTTGCGCAACGCCTCGGAACACACCGCAGAGTCCAACCGGTTCGTGGAGAGCAGCCTGCGCCATGCGGACGTACTGGAGGCGATGGGCATGTTCGAGGGGTTCCGCCGCCGCTGGCGCGACAAGCACGACCGCAGCGTCGCGTTCCAGGCCCGGGGCGGCTCCCGCATCAGCGCGTTGCTGGCTACCTCCAAGTCGGGCCGCCAGATCGTGCAGGTGGGCATCCTCGGCATGGGCGCCTGGCTGGTGCTCAAGCAGCAGATCTCACCGGGTATGATGATCGCCGCCTCCATTATCCTGGGGCGCGCCCTGGCGCCGATAGAGCAGGGCATATCGGCCTGGCGCGGGTTCATGTCCGCCCGCCAGGCCTGGCGCCGGCTCAATAACCTGCTCACGAACGCGCCGCCGGAACGGGACGGGGGCGCCACCAGCCTGCCCCGGCCCACCGGGTTGCTGGACGTGGAGGGGGTGTCCGCGGCGCCGCCCGGATCGACGAAACTGACGGTCAAGCGCGTGCAGTTCACCCTGCAGCCGGGTTCTTCCACCGGGCTCATCGGCCCCAGCGGCAGCGGCAAGAGCACCCTGGCCCGCCTCATGGTGGGTGTCTGGTCGCCCCAGGGCGGGGTGGTGCGCCTGGACGGCGCCGCCATCGGCGACTGGCCGGCCGAGAGCCGTTTCCGCCACGTGGGCTACCTGCCCCAGGAGGTGGAACTGTTCGAGGGCTCGGTTGCCGAGAACATCGCCCGCCTGGCCGAACCGGACGACGAGGCGGTGCTCGCCGCCGCGCAGCAGGCCGGTTGCCACGACATGGTCATGCGCCTGCCGCAGAACTACGAAACGCCCATTGCCGCGGGCGGCGCCAACCTCTCGGCCGGGCAGCGCCAGCGCGTGGCCCTGGCCCGCGCCCTGTACGGCGACCCGGCGTTGATAATACTGGACGAACCGGACGCCAACCTGGACACGGACGGCGAAGTGGCCTTGAGCAACACCTTGCGTAACCTGGTCCAGCGCGGCGTCACCACCCTGATGGTGACCCACAACTTCCGCCTGCTGCGCATGGTCGAACACATACTGGTGCTGAAGGAAGGCGTCCTGCTGGAGAGCGGCCCCCGCGACGAGGTACTGAAACGCTTCATGCGCCCGGCGCCTGCTGCCGGGGAGAAGAAGGCCCAGACCGCTACCTGATCGTCGTTACTGCTTAAGCCTGCCCCAGCGCAAGCGGGAACCCGGAGTCGTTCCTGCGCCGATTTGTGATAAACCTCGCAAATTCCGTCAAAAATGATCGGCAGGCTGTGGTGTGCCGTCTGGCCGGGGCGGGGTGAGAATGGTACATACTTGTTAACATAGCTGTTAAACTATCCCGTTCTGATTATCGGATTCATAAGCGGTACGAGCTAACTCATGGTTGCAGAAGCAAAACAATCGACACTGGACCTGGTCTACAAGACGGCGATCGGCTGGCTGCAGCGCCTGTCCGGGTACTTTGTCTCCCTTATCCGGGGGCCGAAGGAAGAGGAAGTCGGGCTGTCCCAGGACGCCGCGGACGAGAAGCAGGAGCTGCAGAGGTTACTGAACCGCGACGTGGTGATGCGGCGCGGCATTATCGTCATCGTCATCGCCCTGGGCGGGTTCCTGGCCTGGGCCACGCTGGCGCCCCTGACCGAGGGCGTGGTGGCCATGGGCACGGTGGTGGTGGATACGGAGCACAAGACCATCCAGCACCTGGAGGGCGGCATCGTCGAGAACCTGTACGTGCGCGAGGGCAGCGAGGTCAAGGCCGGGGACGTGCTCATCGAACTCAGCGAGACCCAGAACCGCGCCCAGTTGGAGCTGCTGGAGAGCCGTTACTACGGCCGGCTGGCGGAGATCGACCGCCTCAACGCCGAGCGCCTGTTGCAGGACGAGATCGCCTTTTCCGACGAGTTGCTGATACTGCGTGACGAGCCGGTGATCGCGAAAATCCTGACCGAGCAGCAGAACCTGTTCGAGGTGCGGCGGCGCCAGTACCACGGCCAGATCGAAATCCTGCGCCACCGTATCGGCCAGCTTGATGAGCAGGTACGCGGCCAGGACGCGAGCCGGGAGGCCCTGTTGCGCGAGCAGGCCCTGATCGAGCAGGACCTGGCAAGCCTGGTTGCCCTGAAGGAACAGCAACTGGTGGACGAGGGCGTGCTCATCGGCCGCCAGCGCGAGTATGAACAGAACGTCGGCAGGCTCGGCAGCATCGTTGCGGACATCGCCTCGACCCGGGTGAAGATTGGCGAGACCCGCCAGGAGATCCTGCAGATCGAGAACGGCTGGGTCACCGACGCGTCCGACCAGATCGCCGCCGCGCAGCAGCAGTGGTTCGAGACCCGCGAGCGCATCAACGCGGTGTCGGACGTGCTGGAGCGCACCACCATCGTGGCGCCCCAGGACGGCAAGGTCATCGGCCTGTCCGTGCACACGCTGGGCGGGGTGATCCCGCCGGGCAACCCCATCATGAATATCGTCCCCAGCGAGGACCGGCTGATGGTGGAGGGCCGGGTGCGGCCCCTTGACGTCGATAACGTGTACCCGGGCCAGACTGCCCGGCTGCGCTTCTCCGCCTTCAGTTGGCGCACCACGCCCCAGGTGGAGGGCAAGGTCGAGCGCGTCTCCCCGGATGCCTTCAGTGACGAGGAAGCCGGCACCGCCTACTACATCGCCCGTATCGTGGTGCCCGAGGACGAAATGGCCAAGCTGGGCGACGTCACCATCGGCCCCGGCATGCCGGTCGACATCATGTTCACCGGCGGCGAACGCACCGCCATGGAATACCTGACCGACCCGCTGACGGACATCCTGGACAAGGCGCTGGTCGAAGAATGAATAGTCGGAATCAGGCGCAACCGGGGACGGACTTGACGTCCGTCCCCCACGCTCAGGCCCTGATGCGCCGGGGACACGCAATGCGCCGGGGACAGATTTTAAATCTGTCCCCATTCATCCTGTTACTGCTCCTCTCTCTCTGCCTGGCGCAATCCACCCTTGCCGACGAGACCGCGGCCGGCGCCTACACCCTGTCTCAGGCGTTTCTCGATGCCCAGGCCCGGGATGCCCGGATGCAGGCCGCCGAGAACCGCGTCGCCGAGGCGCGCGAGCGGCTGACCGAGGCAAACAGCCTGCGCCGCCCTTCGCTCACGGTATCGGGCATCACCGGGTACAGCCATAACCGCAGCGAGGCGCGTTTTACGCGGATTTATGAGGGCCATTCATACCGGGGCAGGCTGAATTTCAACCAGAACCTGTTCACCTTCGGCCGCCTGGCAGGCCGCCAGCGGACCGCCGAGGCCGAGATTGCCGAGGCGGAATTCGCCTTTGAGCAGGTGCGCCAGGAGGTGCTTGCGGAAGTGGCCCGCGCCTTTTCCGAACAGTTGTTCCGCGAGCGTATCTACGAGAGCCGGCGCGCGTTCGAGGAACTGCTGGGGGACCTGGAGGCCACCGCGCGCAGCCGTATCGAACTGGGCACCCTGGACCGCACCGAGTTGTTCGAGGTCCTGCGCCGCCAGCACCAGGCGCGGGCGCAACGCATCGAGGCCCAGTCCCGTTACCGGGTGGCGCGGGCACAGCTTGAGCGCCTGACGGGGGCGGACCACGACGACCTGGCGGCCACCTCCCTGGCGGGCATGGAACTGGCGACGCCGGCCAATCTCGACTATGCGCTGAACCAGGCTGAGAACCGGTCGCCCTCCCTGTTGCGGGCGCGCATGCGCCTGGAGGCCGCCGAGGGTGAGCACGATTTCCGCAAGGCCGAACTCTGGCCGACACTGAGCCTGGAGGTGAACGCCAGCGCCGGCCACTTCGGGGATATCGATACCCGCGACATCGTCGGCGGCGTCAACCTGTCGGTGCCGGTGTATGAAGGCGGCATGAAACGCTCACAAATGCGCAGCGCCAGGCTGGCGGTGGAGACCGCGCGCCGCGACCTGGCCGCGGAACGGGAACTGGTCGACATCAACGTGCGCTCGAACTGGGACCTGCTCCAGAGCCTGATCAAATCCCTGGATGAATTCGAAGCCGCGGTGACCGACATGAACGAGGTGGTGGAACTGACCGGTGACAAACTGGACGTGGGCCGCGCCACCTTCGTGCATCACATCGAAGCCCGCCAGGATGCCCTGGACGTGGAGTTCGAACTGCTCGACAGCCGCCTGCGCCTGGAAGAGACCCGCATCGCCCTGCTACAAATCCTCGCCGAACTGAACCCCTGATCAAAGCACTGAATTTGGGATGGAATTTGGGACACCCATGAATTTACGAAAAACGTAAATTCATGGGTGTCCCAAATTATGATAGGTTCCCGCTTGTGCGGGAGCGACGGGTTTAACTTACCCGGGAAAAAACCAGCGTAGCGTTGGTGCCGCCGAAGCCGAAGCTGTTCGACATCACCGTGTTAAGGCCGGCGTTGTCGATGCGTTCCCTGGCGATGGGCAGGCCTTCCGCTGCCTCGTCCAGGGTCTGTATGTTGGCGGATTCGCAGATGAAATCCTCCTTGAGCATCAGCAGGGTGAAGATGGCCTCGTTGACGCCCGCGGCGCCCAGGCCGTGGCCGGTCAGGGCTTTCGTCGAGTTGATGGCGGGTATATGGTCGTTGAACACCGTCCTGATTGCACTCAGCTCGCCGGTGTCCCCGGCCGGGGTGCTGGTGGCATGGGCATTGATGTAGTCGATGGGTTCTTCTACGCCTGACAGGGCCATCTCCATGCAACGTACCGCGCCTTCGCCGGAGGGCTTGACCATGTCGAAGCCATCGGAGGTGGCGCCGTATCCCCTGACCTCTGCATAGATTTTTGCGCCCCGGTCCACGGCGTGCTCGTATTCTTCCAGCACGACGATGCCGCCGCCGCCGGAGATGACGAAGCCGTCCCGGTCCGCATCGAACGGGCGGGACGCAACGTCCGGGTTGTCGTTATAGCGGGACGAGAGCGCGCCCATGCCGTCAAACAGCAGGGTGCCGGTCCAGTGTACCTCGTCGCCGCCGCCGGCGAAGATGATGTCCTGCTTGCCGGACTGGATCAGTTCGCAGGCGTTGCCGATGCAGTGGGCGCTGGTGGCGCAGGCGGAGCCGATGGAATAATTGATCCCCTTGATCCTGTACGCGACCGCCAGGCAGGCGCTGCCCGTGCTGGACATGACCCGCGGCACCATGGTCGGTCCCACTTTCCTGGCGCCCCTGTCGCGCAGTATATCCGCCGCGGCCACCATGTTCGCGGTGGAGGTGCCGCCGGTGCCGACGATCAAGCCGGTGCGGTGGTGGGATACCTGCTCTTCATCCAGGCCCGAATCCGCGATGGCGTCCCGCATCGCCAGGTAAGCGAAAGCGGCGGCATCGCCCATGAAGCGTTTCTGTTTCCGGTGGATCAACTCATCCAGGTCGAGGTTGATCGGGGCGTGGAGATTGGTGCGGAATCCCAGGTCGGCGTATTCCTGTGAATACGTGACGCCGCCGGTTGCCGATTTCAACGCACCGAGGACTTCTTCCTGGCTGTTTCCTATACTGGATTTTATACCCAGGCCGGTAATGACTACACGTTTCAACATATCACCCTGAACAGTATATAATTGATTATCATATTTTTTTTTACAGTTTCCGGATATTTGGGGTCAGAGTAAAAATACATCACCTGTCAAACTATTCACAGCTTCTGGAATAACCCCACCCTGAGGTCGTTCGCCGAGTAGGTTTCCACACCGTCGACGTACATGCAGCCGTCGGCGACTCCCATCACCAGGTTCCTTGTTACTATCTTTTTCATATCGATAACGTATTTTACCACTTTGCACTCAGGTGTGACCTGCCCGGAGAACTTGATTTTGCCCGCCCCCAGTGCCCGGCCGCGGCCGGGCGCGCCGGTCCAGCCCAGGTAAAACCCCACCAGTTGCCACATCGCATCGAGACCCAGGCAGCCCGGCATCACCGGGTCGCCCTGGAAGTGGCAGTCAAAGAACCACAGGTCCGGGTGGATATCCAGTTCCGCAATGACGTGCCCCTTGCCCTTCTTGCCCCCGTTGTTGCTGATCTCGGTAATCCGGTCGACCATCAGCATATTGTCCAGCGGAAGCTGGGCATTGCCCTCTCCAAACATCTCACCGCGCCCGCAGGCCAACAGCTCCTCTTTGGAATACTGGTTTTTTCCCTTGAACATAGAACGGCAAGTATCGCAATTTCGTCGTTCCCGCGCAAGTTCGGTTCACTCGTCGTTCCCACGCCCACCCGTCATTCCTGCGGAAGCAGAAACCCAGAGATACCGCCGCTTGCGGCACTTTGTTATTAATTTGGGACACCCATAAATTAACAGTTGTTGTCAATTTATGGGTGTCCCAAATTAAGGCCAACTGTTAATTTATGGGTGTCCCAAATTCCATGTTAGACTCGGGCTATGACAAATCAGCAGGGTCTTGCGGAAAGGCGGCGCAGCATTGCGGTGAGCATCGGTCCGGTGAAGGTGGGCGGGGGCGCGCCGGTTGTCGTCCAGTCCATGACCAATACCGATACTGCCGATGTCACCGCCACGGTGAAACAGGTGCAGCAACTGGCTGCAGCCGGCTCGGAACTGGTGCGTATCACGGTGAACAACGAGGATGCGGCGCGCCAGGTCATGCGTATCCGCGAGAGGCTGGATGCGCTGGGCTGCAACGTGCCCCTGGTCGGCGATTTCCACTATAACGGCCACCAGTTGTTGACCAAGTACCCAGACTGCGCCGAGGCGCTGGCCAAGTACCGCATTAATCCGGGTAACGTGGGCTTCGGCAGGAAGCGGGACAGCCAGTTCGCCATTCTCATTGAAAAGGCCATCGAATACGACAAGCCCATACGCATCGGCGTGAACTGGGGCAGCCTGGACCAGGAACTGGCGACGCACATGATGGATGAGAATGCCAAACGGGCGGAACCCCTGGACGCGGACAGCGTCATGCAGGAGGCGCTGATCGTTTCCGCCCTGAACAGCGCGCAGAAGGCGGAAGAGATCGGTCTGCCCAGGGACAGGATCATCCTGTCCTGCAAGGTCAGCGGCGTGCAGAAGCTGGTTTCGGTCTACCGGGACCTGGCGGGGCGCTGTGACTATGCCCTGCACCTCGGCCTGACGGAGGCCGGCATGGGGTCCAAGGGGATCGTTGCCTCCACCGCGGCCCTCGGCATACTGTTGCAGGAGGGGATAGGGGATACCATCCGCATCTCCCTGACCCCCGAGCCCGGCGGCGACCGCACGACCGAGGTCATCGTCGCCCAGGAGATCCTGCAGACCATGGGCATGCGCTCATTCACGCCGCTGGTCACCGCCTGTCCCGGCTGCGGCCGCACCACCAGTACCGTATTCCAGGAACTGGCGGACAATATTCAGGCCTACATCAGGACGCAGATGCCCATCTGGCGCGAGCAATACCCGGGAGTCGAGGACCTCAACCTGGCGGTGATGGGTTGCGTGGTGAACGGCCCGGGTGAGAGCAAGCATGCGGATGTCGGCATCAGCCTGCCGGGGACCGGGGAGGCGCCCTCAGCGCCGGTCTTTGTTGACGGGAAGAAAACGGTGACCTTGCGCGGCGACAATATTGCCGGCGAGTTCAAGCAGATCGTCGACGACTATATTGAGAATCGGTTTGGCTGAGCGGGGGCTTTAAATCCGCAGAGCCTGCCCCTGTGTAAACAGGGGAGCAGGCGCTGGGTTCCTGATTTCCAATCAAGGGGACAGGTTTGAACCTGTCCCCGTTATTTTAACTCCTGCCGGTTAATCGCCTTTCAGGTGACCCATAGCCCTCTGGGCGAAAATACTGAGAGCGCCGGCCAACAGTGCTGTGGCTGCCTGGTCGAGTATGGCGTCGAGGTGCCCTCCTACTGCGGGGATAAGCCCCAATACGCCATCTCCGTCTGCTGCTCCGCCCGCGTCCGGCATCGTCGCTGCAGCCGCGACAGCGAGAGTGATTAACAGGTAAACACCGGGGTCGTCAGCATCTATCGCCGTCCAGCCAAAAATCAGGCCAAGAACGACCAGAGCCAGGGGTAGCAGGTCCGCTGGAACGGCCCCGGGGGCCAGGCCCTCGATGATCGCTGCCAGCACAATTAATCCAAATACGATTCTAGTCATATTCTTCCCTCCTACGGATTTTGTTGGGATGGTATTGTAACCACACAAGAGCCTCACCCGCCCCCCAAGACGGGTGAGGCAAATGCCTTAAGCAGACTGAAAAATTAGATTTTACCGGAGTCTTCGATCTGCCAACGATTATCCGGCCGGTCGACTATCAGCCTTTTAGCCGGTTCATTGTCCTCGCTACGAGAATACTGATTACACCGGCATAAAGTGCGTTGCTGACCTGAGCCACGATAGCGTCAATGTAAGCACCTATCGCGGGAATGGCGCTCAGAGCGCCCGCTGCTGCTCCTACGGCGATAGTGACTGCCAGGTAAGCGACGGGATCTTCAGCATCAACCGCAGTCCAGCCATAGACCAGGCCAAGAATTGCGATAGCTAGTGGAAGCAGGTCTGATGGAACAGCGCCGGGGGCAAGACCCTCGATAATCGCTGCCAGTGTGATCAATCCAACGACGATTCTAGTCATACTTATTCCCTCCTACTGTTATTTTTACGTGAAGGGCCCGCCGCCGAGTGGCCCACGCTTGTCCCTGAACATGGATTCTACGGCAAGCCACCAATCAACTATAGCACATAAAAAAGTGCAAAGGATCAAAAATAAAAGCCGATATTTGAACTTTTTTTACATGCCGGTTTTCGCTTTCGGGGGAGCTGCCCGAAACGGTTGTTTTTTAACAAATAAGGTGCGAAAAAGTGACAGCGAATCATGTACAATTCACCCCTCATCGACAACAAAAAACCGGAGAGGAGCAGTATGTCGGAAGCAAAGGTTTACCCGGTGTCCGCGGCGCTTGCGCCGAACGCCTTTATCAGCCAGCAACGCTATGCAGAGATGTACACGCGTTCTATCAACGAGTCGGAGGCATTCTGGGCCGAGCAGGCCGAACAGTTCGTCAGCTGGTTTAAGAAATGGGACAAGGTCCAGGACTGGGACTACGGGAGCGTGGACATCAAGTGGTTCACCGGCGCGAAGCTGAACGTATCGTACAACTGCCTGGACCGCCACCTTGAGACCCGCGGCGATGACGTCGCCATCATCTGGGAAGGGGACGACCCCGCCGTCGACAGGAAGATCACCTACCGGGAACTGCACCGGGAAGTGTGCCGCTTTGCCAACGTCCTCAAGGACCGGGGCGTGCGCAAGGGCGAGCGCGTGTCCATCTACATGCCGATGATCCCCGAGGCGGCCGTCGCCATGCTGGCCTGCACCCGCATCGGCGCGGTGCATTCGGTGGTGTTCGGCGGGTTCTCGCCGGAGGCGCTCAAGGACCGGGTGCTGGATTCCGACTGCCGGGTGGTGATCACCGCGGACGAGACCGTGCGCGGCGGCCGCAACACGCCGCTCAAGGCGAATACCGACAAGGCCCTCGAGCAGTGCCCGGATGTGCATACCGTGATCGTGGTGCAGCGTTCCGGCGCCGGTGTGGGCTGGAACGCCGGCCGGGACCTGTGGTACCACGAGGCGATGGACGCTGCCGGGGCGGATTGCCCGCCGCAGGAAATGGACGCGGAAGACCCGCTGTTCATCCTGTACACCTCGGGTTCCACCGGCAAACCCAAGGGGGTATTGCACACGACCGGCGGCTACCTGCTGTACACCGCGCTGACCCACAGGTACGTGTTTGACTACCATGACGGCGAGGTTTACTGGTGTACCGCGGACGTGGGCTGGGTCACCGGCCATTCCTATATCATCTACGGCCCCCTGTGCAACGGCGCCGTGACCCTGATGTTCGAGGGCGTGCCCACGTATCCCGACGCGGGCCGGTTCTGGCAGGTGGTGGATAAACATAAGGTCAACATTTTTTACACCGCGCCCACCGCGTTGCGCGCCCTGATGGGGCAGGGCGACGAGTTCGTGAAACGGCACGACCGCAGCAGCCTGCGCGTGCTCGGCAGCGTGGGCGAACCCATCAACCCGGAAGCCTGGGAATGGTACTACCACGTCGTCGGCGACGGGCGCTGCCCCATCGCGGACACCTGGTGGCAGACCGAGACCGGCGGCGTGCTGATCGCGCCGTACCCGGGCGCCACCGCCCTGAAACCCGGTTCCGCCACCCGGCCCTGCTTCGGCGTGGAACCCTGCCTGGTGGATGACAAGGGCAGGGAGCTGGACGGCGTCGCCTCGGGCGCCCTGTGCATCAAGCGATCCTGGCCCGGCCAGATGCGCACCGTGTACGGCGACCACCAGCGCTTCATCGACACCTATTTCAAAACGTTTCCGGGCATGTATTTCACCGGCGACGGCGCCCGGCGCGACGAGGACGGCTATTACTGGATCACCGGCCGGGTGGACGACGTGATCAACGTCTCCGGGCACCGCATGGGCACCGCGGAAGTGGAGAGCGCCCTGGTGCTGCACGACACGGTGGCCGAAGCGGCCGTGGTGGGCTATCCCCATGACATCAAGGGCCAGGGGATCTATGCCTACGTCACCCTGATGCAGGGCGCCGAGCCTTCCCCGGAACTGAACCGGGAACTGGTGCTGCACGTGCGCAAGGAAATCGGCCCCATCGCCAGCCCGGACGTAATCCAGTGGGCGCCGGGCCTGCCCAAGACCCGCTCCGGCAAGATCATGCGCCGCATCCTGCGCAAGATCGCCGCCAACGAACTGGACACCCTGGGCGATACCAGCACCCTTGCCGACCCGGCCGTCGTCGACGACCTCATCGACAACCGGGCAAACCGATGATGTGGCACTCGTCATTCCCGCGCAAGCAGCAAATTTGGGACACCCATAAAATTATAAAAACAGTAAATTTGGGACACCCATAAATTTTTAAAACTTATCAATTTATGGGTGTCCCAAATTACTATAAATTCCAAATTTATGGGTGTCCCAAATTACGCTGAAGATGTCGCTGCTCTCAAGGAGTATTACAACCTCTGGCTTGAATGCGGCGAGGAGGCCTACGCGGAGATCGCATTTACCGAGGAGTTTTCCCGCAACTTCGGCGGCCTGGTGAATGCGGCCGTGGAACTGCAGCAGCCGCTGGCCGGGTTCACCCCGCCGGTGCCCCCGGGTTTCGCCGAACTGGCTGATACCGTCCCGGTGGACGTAGGGCCTTCGGCCTGGGACGAGGTGTACCGGGAGGACAGGATCAGGCTGTACCGCTACCGGCCGCTGGTCGCCGAACCCCATGCCGTCCCCGTCCTGATCGTCTACGCCCTGGTCAACAGGCCGTACATCATGGACCTGCAGGACGGGCGCTCGCTGGTCCAGGGGTTGCTCGATAACGGCCTGAACGTTTACCTGCTTGACTGGGGCTACCCGGATGAAGACGATAAAGGCCTGACCCTGGACGACTACATCAACCGTTACCTCGGCAACTCGGTGGATTTTGTCAGGCAGCACAACGGCGCAGAGCGGATAAACCTGCTGGGCGTGTGCCAGGGAGGCACCTTCTGCCTCTGTTACACGGCCCTGCAACAGCAGAAAGTCGCCAACCTGGTGACCAGCGTGACGCCGGTGGACTTCCATACCCGCCGGGACCTGCTCAGCCACCTGGTCAGGCACGTGGATATCGACCTGTGCGTGGACACCCTGGGCAACATGCCCGGGGAGTACCTGAACTGGCTGTTCCTGATGCTCAAACCGTACCGGCTGACCGGCAAGAAATACCTGGATGCGCTGGATATCCTGGATGACGAGGACAAGCTTGCGACGTTCATGCGCATGGAAAAGTGGATCTTTGACAGCCCGGACCAGGCCGGCGAGGCGTTCCGCCAGTTCGCAAAGGAGTTCTACCAGGGAAACAAGCTGGTGAAAGGGGAAGTCCGTATCGGCGGCGACAGGGTAGACCTGGAGCAGATCACCCTACCGGTCCTGAACATCTACGCCAGCAACGACCACCTGGTGCCGCTCGATGCGTCAAAGGCCCTGGCGGGTTGCATCAGCAGCGAGGATTACACCGAACTGGGACTGCCCGGCGGCCACATCGGCATCTACGTCGGCGCCGGCGCCCGGCACACCCTCCCCGGCGCCATCAACGACTGGTTGAGGGAGCGAGGTCGCCCCTGAATTTGGGACACCCGCAAATTTGGAATTTATAGTAATTTGGGACACCCATAAAATTATAATAACTATTAATTTATGGGTGTCCCAAATTACTAAATTACTTTAAGGAAAAAAGAAAATGAAAGACCCTTATTTGTTGCATATTTTTAATCCGACCAAGAACGTCAGTCCCTTTGACGTGAACATGGCTTATGAAGCCGAGTTCGACGGTGTCATACCCTATTCAGACGTTACCCTGGAAGAAGTCCATTCACTGACGCAGGACACCATTTTTTCACGCGGCCCGAAGGGAGTGAAACGAACCGGGATATTCATCGGCGGCAGGGATTTCGGCCTGGCCATCGATATGCTCAAGCGCGCAAAAACGGCCATGATCCCGCCATTCCAGGTCAGCGTGTTCGCCGATCCGAGCGGCGCCGTAACGACAGCCGCGGCATTGGTAGCCTGCGTGGAATACTGGGTGGATAAAATCACCCGCACCAGCCTGGAGAACAGGAAAGTGTACATATTCGGGGGAACCGGCCCCGTGGGGATGTGTACGGCGGTATTGTTGTCAGGTTGCAATACAGAGGTTTATATTGCCAGCCATCGCGGGGAACACGTTGCGAATGAGATTGCAGATGAATGTAACGCCCGGTTTAATACCAGCGTGAAAGGCGCGAGTCACCGCACCGAGGAGGAAACCACTGAACTAATCGGGGATGCGGACATTATCATCGGCGCTGCCAGGGCCGGCGTCAGGCTGGCTTCGGCGAGACAGTTGTCCGCGTCAGGGAAGCTGCTGGTGGCAGCCGATGTAAATGCAGTGCCACCCGCGGGATTTGAAGGAGTCGATGTGTATGATTTCGGCAAAGCGCTCGCCGGCGGAGAAGGAAAAGCGGTAGGGATCGGCGCCCTGGCAATCGGCGACGTGAAATACAGGGTACACAAAAAAATCTTTGAGGAAATGATAGCGGCGGACGATGCGCTTTATATCGAACACGCGGAATCTTTCCGGGTAGCGCGCGAAATAGTGAACGCCGCCTAGCCCGGTGAATTTGGGACACCCATAAAATTATAAAAACAGTAAATTTGGGACACCCATGAATTAATAAGTATTATAAATTCATGGGTGTCCCAAATTACTATAAATTCCAAATTTATGGGTGTCCCAAATTGAGGTCAGCAATAATCATTCTCCCTGAACCAGTCCACCGCATCTTCCAGTGCCCGGCGCGCCGGGCGCGGTTCGTAGCCCAGGGCCTGTTCCGCGCGGGCAGAGGAAAAATACATGAATTTCTTCGACATCTTCACGCTGTCCACCGTTGCGAACGGTTCTTTTTTGCTGACCCGCGCCCAGCTTTCCGCCAGCCAGGCGAACGGGTAGATGAGGTTGTGGGGCAACCGCAACCGCGGCGGCCGCAACCCTGCACAATCGCAGATGATCCCCAGGATGGTTTTCAGTGACAGGTCCTCCCCGCCCAGGATGTAACGGTTCCCCGGTTCGCCCCGTTCAAACGCCAGCAGGTGGCCCTGCGCCACGTCGTCCACGTGGGCCACGTTCAGTCCCGTGTCCACGTAGGCCGGGATCCTTCCTCTCAGCGCATCGACGATGATGCGGCCGGTGGGCGTCGGCTTGACGTCGCGCGGGCCGATCGGCGTGGACGGGTTGACGATGACAACGGGCAGGCCCTGTTCCCCGGCGAGTTCCCGGACCGCCTGTTCGGCCAGGAATTTCGAGCGTTTGTAGTGGCCGACCATGTCGCCCAGGGTTACCGGCGTGCTTTCATCGGCGGGGGTCCGGTCCCGGTTGATGCCCAGGGTAGCGACGCTGCTGGTATACACCATGCGGCTGACGCCCGCGTCCGCGGCCTGCCGGAACAGGTCCCGGGTGCCGTCCACGTTGGTCCGGTACATACGCGCCGGATCGGGTACCCACAGCCGGTAGTCCGCGGCGACGTGGAACAGGTAGCTGCATCCGCGTAGCGCCCGCTGCAGCGATGCCGGGTCGGTCAGGTCCCCCTCAACCGGGGTGACGTCCAGTTGCTCCAGGTTGCGCCGGTCGCTGCCGGGCCGGACCAGGGCCCTTACTTCGTGGTCTTGCTGCAGCAACAGCCGTACCAGCGCGGACCCGACAAAGCCGTTGGCGCCGGTGATCAGCGTGGTCATGAACGTTTGTGTCTGAGAAAGTCGCGCAGGGTCAGCAATGCAAATGCCGGCGCGCCCACGGCAGCCAGGATGAGGAACGGGTACAGCCACTCGAAAAACGTGATCAGCGGCAGCAGGTAGAACACGTCCTCGATCTCGAACAGGCCGATGTTCGGCATGTCCATCTGGTCTTTGCCGGTCATGTTGCCGATCATCACGCGCATCTGGAAAATGCCGGCCACGCTCACCCCGGCGAGTATCCCCATGAACAGCGCGGCGTTTCCCAGGGCGCCGTGGCTGAGGCCGATGCCTATGCCGATAAACAGCAGGATGTCCGAGACGGCGTCGCTGGCAAGGTCGTAGTAATGGCCGAACTTGGTCTTGTTGCCGGTGATCCGGGCGAGTTCTCCGTCGGCGTGGTCGAGGAAGGCCGACACCGCGAAACACAGCGCGCCGGCGTTGGTCGAGGCAAAGGTCCCCATGCCGAGCAAGACACAGGCGGCTATGCCGAACAGCATCCGCAGTGTCGTGAGGTGGTTGGGCGTGACCGCGGTATTGCGCAGGGGGTAAACCAGCATGCCGGCCAGCCTGGCGTCAAGCGGTCTGTTATCGGGCATCAGTTTACTTCCGGCAGGCATCCATAACGCTGCAGATTATATCCCGTCCGCCGTTCCTGCGAAAGCTCGTATCAATTTGGGACACCCATAAATTTCTATTAATTCCCAATTTATGGGTGTCCCAAATTTCTATTAATTCCAAATTTATGGGTGTCCCAAATTTCTATTAATTCCAAATTTATGGGTGTCCCAAATTTCTATTAATTCCAAATTTATGGGTGTCCCAAATTTCTATTAATTCCAAATTTATGGGTGTCCCAAATTTTCATAAATTCCAAATTTATGGGTGTCCCAAATTGAGGGGCAGCGGGATTACCGTTTGCCGACTACGGTAAGCAGGGCTGGTAGCACCAGCAGCATGCATACCAGGGTGACGCCGATGCCCAGGGTCAGCAGCAGGCCCAGGCTGGCGGTGCCTGCGTGCGGGGAGAGGGCGAGGTTGCCGATGCCGCCCATGGTGGTCAGGGAACTGACGGTGACTGCCCGTGCGGAACTGGTGGCCAGGATGTTCTTGCCGTCCGGCAGGTCGGTGCGGAAGCGGTGGATGATATGGATGCCGCTGTCCACCCCTATGCCCAGCAGCAACGGCAGGGCGATCACGTTGGCGAAGTTGAGCGGTATCCCGGCCAGCACGCTGATGCCGCCGGTGATCACGGCTGCCGTGAGCAGCGGGGTCAGGACCAGGAGCACGTCCCTTTTGCGCCCGAGCAGTATGTACAGCATGAACGATATGGCGATGAAGGCGTACAGGAACGCCTGCCTGAACGCGGCGGCCACCGCGTCGCTGGCTTCCAGGTTGATGACCGGCGGGCCGGTTACCTGGGGCGAGACGGACTGGATTGCACGGACAAATTCCCCCAATGCCGTTTCGTCCTGCATGTCCTGTTCGGGGAAGATCTCGATA
Source organism: Gammaproteobacteria bacterium (assembly GCA_965208655.1). GTDB lineage: Bacteria > Pseudomonadota > Gammaproteobacteria > Eutrophobiales > Eutrophobiaceae > JAAXHV01. Next base: position 69,652 of record CBDBPJ010000004.1, on the reverse strand, counting down.
CGGTATGCGCCGTCGGCGCTGAGCCAGAGCCGCTTCAGCTGGTCCGGCAGGTTGTCGAGGGAAACGTAATCGGCATTCAGGGACGCGTCCAACGCATCCAGGCGTCCGGGGAGGGATGCCAGCAGCGCCTGTTCCAGTTGCGCCAGGCCGTCGTCCCCGCAATACCCGTCGTTCCTGCGCAAGCAGGAACCCAATTCGCCGCCGTTCCCGCTCCCTCCGCCGTTCCCGCTCCCTCCGCCATTCCCGCTCCCACCGCCGTTCCCGCTCCCGCCGCCGTTCCCGCTCCCTCCGCCGTTCCCGCTCCCTCCGCCGTTCCCGCTCCCTCCGCCGTTTCCACTCCCGCCGCCGTTTCCGCTCCCGCCGCCGTTTCCGCTCCCGCCGCCGTTTCCGCGCAAGCGGGAACCTATACTCTGGGTCCCTGCTTGGGTGGGAACGACGTCAGAGGCAGGAGCGACGTCGGAATCACCGAGCAACTCTGCAAGGTTCCCGCGCAACTGCGCAATAACCGGATCGTCGCGTCCGCTCTCCTGTAGCTTTTCCTGGAAGTTGCGCAGCGCGGCCAGGCGCGCGCCGGTGGTTTGCGTCTCCGGGCCGGGTTGCGCGGGAGCGGACACATCGCCCAGCAGCAGGTTCATCTCGTCGATGATGTACAGTTTTTCATCCTGGTCGGCGGGGATGAAATCCGCCACGGACAGGACTGTCTCAACCTGGTCCAGACGGGCAAACCGTTCCCGGTAGCTGTCGGCCTGTGCCGTATCACCGGCGACCATGATGGCGGTCCAGGGGGTCAGGTCATTGTCCGCGAGCAGTTGCCGGAACGTGGACAGGGCCGCGCCGTCCTGGTCGTGCAGGTTGAGCGGGTTGTGGTCGAAGCGCATGCCGGTGAGCAGCAGGGCGGAGGCCAGCGCCAGGAAAGCCGTGCCGCCGAGGATTTTGCCGCCGTGCGATTCAACCAGCCGGCTTCCCCCGACCGCGCCGGCCGGTGCGCCGGGTTTGAACGGCAGCAGGGAGAGCAGCGCCGGTATCACCGTGAGGGTGATGACAAAGCTGATGAGCATGCCGAAACCGGAGATCCAGCCGAGTTCCGCGACGCCGGTGTAGGCGGTGGGGATAAAGGCAAAAAAACCGATGGCGGTGCTGATGGCGCACAGGAACAGCGAGCCGCCGATGCTGGCCGAGGTGTGCATCAGCGCGCGCTGGGGTCCCGAGTGCGCGGGTGCGACCCCTGCTCCCCGCTTGTGCGGGGACATGTTTTGCAGAGCCTGCCCGCGCTGAAGCGGCGGGTCAGGCTGCGCAGCAACATCGTTGTCAAACAGGTGTTCCCGGTAGCGCAGGCAGTAGTGGATGGCGAAATCGACGCCCAGGCCGATGTACAACACGGCAAAGGCCACGGAAATCAGGTTCAGCTCGCCCACGGTGAGGGTGGCGAAGGCAGCGGTCAGCGCCAGGCCCGTCACCAGGCTGATCACGGTGACCAGCGCCAGAGTGACGGAGCCCAGGCCGGCCAGCAGGATGACCGTTACCAGGCACAGGGCGAGGACCGCGGCCGTTTCGGTGCCTTTCATCACGCTCAGCATTTCTTCGTGGGACAGCACCGTGGCGCCGGTCAGGCGCATGCGCGCGCCCGGGGACGAGGCGACACCCAGGTCGTCGTAGATCCGGTGGATTGTCTCGATGGACGGGGTAGCCGGGAAGAACCCGCCGTAATCCAGCCTGGGCTGCGTTAATATGAACTCGCGATGGGCGGGCTTCCCCGCGCCGGCGCCGGACGGTCCGGTCCCAGCCGGCTCTTCCCCGGACATCAGTTCCTGCCAGGACAGGCGGTACGGCCGGTCGTCCCGCAGCGCTTCGATTGCGGCATTGATGCGGCTGAGGACGGGATTAATGTCTACCTCTTCCCCGTCTTCCCGGGCGTCCAGCGCATCGGCCAGCACCCCGAACAGGCCGCGCAGGGAGGGGTCGCGGGCCAGTCGCGCCAGGAACGGCTGAACCTCGGCGAGGTTGTCGGACAGGTCCTGGAGTTCGTCCGTGTCGAGGTAGAGCAGGCCGGATTCCCTGAACAGCGCCAGGGCGTTGGGATAGAAGACGAATTCGAATAAGTCCTGCTCCCGTTTCAGGCGCTCGTAGAGTAAGGCGGCGGCGTCCTGGGCCTGGTCCGGCGTAGCGGCTTCCATGACGATGAGGATATTGTTGTCGTACTGCGGGAAGTGCTTTTCATACTCCTGGTCCAGTTTGCGCCAGGCAAGCTCCTCGGACAGCATGTGCTCGGTGTCGGTGTTCATGCTGAGATTGGCCGCGGTGTAGCGCACGGCGAAGAAGGCGAGGGCGAAGATGGCCACCAGCACCGCCACGCTTGCCTTTTGCACAAAGCCCGCCCACCCGGACAGGGCCGACACGCCAAGGCGCTTCAATCTGTTCATGAATTACCGGGTAAAATCAATGGGGTCAGACTCGAATGATTTCCTGCCTGCGCAGGAATGACGAACGCAAGTGCCGAAACAGATCAAACCCGGAAGACGTATTCCTTGCTTGGTTCTCTCTCGCAATCCGGTGGAAAGCTCTTGCGTTTGTCGATGTAGTACTGGCGCCTGTGGTCGCCTTCCGACAACCTGTTGTAGGTGACGTAGAGCACTCTCCTGGGATTATTGGTCAGGTTCGGTTTGGAGCGGTGGGGCGCGAAGGAATCGAAGAAAATGGTATCGCCGGGTTCCGTGGGAATGGCGGTGTAGTCCAGGCCGTTTTCTTCCAGGGGCGTCCACTTCTCGCCGATCAATCCCCTGCCGTGCTGGCCCGGCGCCATCTCCATGCAGCCGTTCTCACGATTGGTGGCATCGATGCTGACCAGGGCCGTGATATGCAGGCTGGCATAATCGTCCCAACCGGCCTGGATGTCCTGGTGCGCCTTGAAACCGGCTCCACCCGGCAGCTTGAAGTTGATCTTGTCCTTGTACAACACGGCCTCGGTGCCTAACAGGCAGGTGCAGCAACCCCTCAGTTTTTCACTGTTGAAGACGCGGCTGAAATGGCCGTGGTACGGCTCGATATCTTCCACGCGACTCAGGATACGTTCACCGGTCAGGGCGCTTTCCTCGAAGTACATCATGTACTTACCCGGCTCTTCGGGGTAGGTCATGACCTCGTCGGTCCAGCGGGTCAGCTCCGCTATCTCGCTTGAGTCGAACAATCCCCGGTAAACCAGGAAGCCGTCGCGTTGAAAATCTTCAACCTGTTGTTCTGTGAGCATTATGTTCAGGTTTTTTTAAAGCATACAAACCTGCATTTATAAACTAGTTTGACTGTTTTGACAAGTTTCCGGTTCCGTTTGTTCCGGTGCGATCGTCGTTCCCGCGCATACATATCGCCGTTCCCGCGCAAGCGGGAACCCGGCGCGCGAGATCCCGCTTGCGCGGGAACGGCGACAGGCGCCGGCATTGTCAATGATGATCAAGCACTTCCTGCGCTACGACCCGCATAACCTTTCCCGCCCGCCTGGAAGCGCAAGCCAGGCGTAACGCTGCCGGGATCTGCCCGGGCGATGTTAACAGTTCCAGACCCAGGCCCGGGCCGTCGATCCGGCCGAAGTCATCGACCCGCCGCAGTATGGCCGCGGGCAGTGCCATGTCCGCACTGTCGGTGATGACGCGCAGGACGGAAACCGGCAGCCCTTCATGCCCTGCCGCTTCGAGTATGCCGGCGCTTTCCATGTCCACCGCAACCGCTCCCGTTTGCCGGTACAACGCCTGTTTGGCGTCAGTGTTGGCGGCTACTTGGTCCACGCACGCAAGCGGCCCGTCCTGCACGGCTATGTTTTGATGCGCCAGGCGTTGCCTTGCCGATTCAGACAGAAAGGGGTTTGCGCGGTAGTTTCTGCCCGCGTGGAGCACCTCTCCAGGCTGTACCAGGTCCCCCGGTTTGAGTTCCGGCGCCAGGGCGCCGGCGCTGCCGAAACTGATGAGACAGTCCACGTTTGCTTCGATCAGTGTGTGCGCTGCCTGTTGTGCCCGCTCCCGGCCCATCCCGGACACCATCAACAGGGTCTGTTCGTTGAGTTTGACGGGTTGCCGGGCAGGCGCCCCATGCCGTGAGCGGGGGAAGGCGGACGCTTCAAAGTGGAGTGCGCAGATTATTCCGGTGCGGCTCATTGGATAGTTGGGATATTTGGGGTCAGAGCAACAACTCTGACCCCAAATATATTTACTCTGATACTAATATCCTGGTCCGGCCCGAGACCCGAGGCCGGCGGCGAGTCTGTTGAACAGCCACCTGAGCAGGTAGTCCTGCCTGGTGAGCAGGTTCGAGGAGATGATCGTGGCCTTGACGGACCGGCGGGAGATCTTGACTTCCTCGCCGGAGGTAAACCCGCGGCGGTTGTTGATATTGCGCAGCGTCAATATCGCCATGCCCAGCGCCCACAGGCAGAAGCGCCTGATCCCGGTTTCGTGCCCGGGCAGCAGCAGCGTGTAGTTCAGTGCGTTGTCCAGGTGCATGCGGGCGACACCGATCAGGTGCCCCAGGGCCTGCTGGAATTCCTTGCCGTTTTGTAAAGGTGCGCCGCTGCCCAGTTTCACGCCGTAGCGCTCCAGCACCGATTGCGGCAGCCAGCACATGTCGCGTTTCTGGTCGTCCCAGATGTCCTTGAGGATGTTCGTCATCTGCAGGCCCTGGCCGAAGGAGACCGCCAGTTCCATCATCTCGTCGTAGTTCCGGTTGATGGCGCTGGAGTAATCGCAAAACAGCTCGGTCAGCATCTCGCCAACCACGCCCGCAACGTGATAACAATAGCTGTCCATGTCCTGCTGGTCTTTCAGGCCGTTTGCAACGTTCGCCTCCTGGTACCTGGACATGCCTTCGGCCATGATCCTGATGCAGCGGTGCAGCGCTGCCTGTTGCCTCCGGTTGAAGGAGTGCGTGATGCGGATTACTGCCGGGGTGTTCAGTATCAGGTCGCGTTCGCTGTCGGTTGCCGTCGGTGACAGCCGCGGGTGCAGGTCCCGGGCAAACTGTTCCGCATCCTGTTCAGCGTCTGCATTGCCGCCGTCTGCAGGAGCAGCTTCCCCGGGTTGCCGCCCGCCCAGTCCAGCGCCCACCACCTTGATAAACCGTTCCGAGAAATGCAGTTTGTCTGCGTAGGGCAGGTGCTTGTCGTCTTCGATGGTATCGGCGATGCGGCACAGCAGGTAGGCGTTGCCCACCACACGCTCCAGGGAGTTGGGTAATTGTGGAATGGTCAGGGCAAAAGTACGGGAAACACCCTGGAGAATCCGGTCCTGGTAGGCCAGGTCTGCTGTAGCCGGTGAATTCATCACCCCGCGAATATGCCAAGTATCGGGGATGATGGCAAGGTTATTTATCAGTGTCCGCTTAATTTGGGACACCCATAAATTTTTAAGACCCCTCAATTTGGGACACCCATAAATTTGGAATTAATGACAATTTATGGGTGTCCCAAATTGTTACAAATTCCAAATTTATGGGTGTCCCAAATTTTTCTTGAAGTAGCGGCGGCTCTCTACCTGTTGCAGGGTGAGCAGTCCCGCTGGGTCGAATACCAGGTCGCGGATGCGCAGGGACAGGGACACGGCCAGGGAAAATCCGGGGTCGAAGCCGACCAGGGCGCCGACGAGGATGAACGCCCCTTCCTGCACGCCGTAGGCGTTGGGGATGATGAACGCGATGTCGCTCAGGGTGGCTGTCAGGCTGCGCAGCAGCAGGGCTTCGAGCACGCTGATGGGTTGCCCCAGCAGGTAGCAGGCCAGCCACAGTTCGAACGTGTGCAGCGCCAGGGAGGCCAGCCGGTACAGCGTGGCGATCAGGATCCTGCGTTTGCTGCCGTACAACTCCCGCACCAGCCGGTCCGCTTCGGCGGCGGAGAACTTGACGTCCTCCCAGGCGTCGTGTTTCACCAGTCTGCCGGCGATTTTCGCCAGCGCGCCCAGCATGCCCAGACGCTGCAGGATAATCATGCCGCCGGCGCTGAATAACAGGAACAGGATACCGCCGACGGCGTACGGGACCAGCCTGTTGTCGCCGGGAAGGAACAACAACAGAAATGCGCCGGCCATCGCCCAGCAGGCCAGGGCCAGGGCCTGTACCACCTTGTCCACCATTACCGAGGCGGCGGCGTGTACCGCGCCGGTCCCCCATATCGTCAGCAGTCTCGCCTTGACCACCTCCCCGCCGATGGTTGCGACCGGCAGCAGGTTGTTGACCGCGCGTCCCATCCACAACGCCGCCAGACCGTGGCCGAAGGTGGGCGCCTGGCCGGGCCTGAACAACCGGCGCCAGCCCTGCGTCGCCGGCAGCATCACCGGGAACCAGGCCAGGGGCAGCAGCAGCAGGTACCAGCCCGAGTCCAGCAGCAACCGGAGCACGTCCATGAAGCCCTGCCAGACCAGCAGGCCGATCAACAGGGACAGCCCGAGGACAAGGCCGATTTGGGTGAGAAGGCGCATTGGGAAACGAGTCCTCGGTAAGCCGGCTATGGTAAAAATACGAGTGAATTAATGGTTACTGTTCGCCCAGTTTTCAACCCTGAGACGCGGCACTTTGCTGAAGTGCTTGATATTATTTGAAATAATAATCCCATCCCGGCTTAGTGCGTGCCCTGCAATCATTGTATCGTTCGGGCCGATAGGTGAACCTTTTTCAAATAACCAGGCCTGCAGGCTTGCGAAAGCCTCTGCCGCTTTACGATCCCAGGCTAATATCTCATCCAGCCTGTCGGCAAATTCTGTTACTAATCTCAGGATTTTAAGCCGGTTGCCGGACCGTTCCGCGCCAAGTAGCAATTCGGAATAAGTAATCGCCGAGATAGCGACGTGATGACCCTGCTTCACGGCAGCGTGCATTGATGTGATTACTGCTTCAGGTCTTCTTCTTATGATGTAGCTGCAAGTATCCGTATCCAGTATATATAAATTCAAAAATCTACCCTCTCGTCGTCCATGAGCGCCGGCCTCGATGACATGAAATCATCGTCCGCAAGCGGCAGGTCGGCAAAGGAAGTCCAGGATTTCCGGGCAGGGGACAATACAATGTTATCGCCTTCCTTCTTGACGATTACCTCCTTGATCCCTTCAAACTCGAACTCTCTGGGCAACCTGACTGCCTGGTTATTGCCGTTTTTGAATAATTTGGCCGTTTTCACAGGTTCGTTTCTTACTTTGATAAACCAAACATATGTCTAGTATATGCCTGATATCGGCATATTGCAAATAATCAACCGGGTCTGGCCCTGTTTATTATGCTCAGTGGCCGGTCTCGCAGCACACGATCCTGCCATCCTGGATCACCAGTTCCGGGTAGACCAGGGCCTTGATGTCCTGCAGCGGGTCGGCGCCGAGCACGATGAGGTCGGCGCGCTTTCCGGCCTCGATACTGCCAAGGTCGTCGTCGAGGCCCATGGCTTCGGCAGCCTGGAGGGTGGCCGCCTGGATGATCTCCCGGTTGCTCATGCCTGCCGTCCGCAAGGCCTGCAATTCCTGCAGGTACAGCTTGTCGATTGTTGCCAGGTCTTTCACGTTGGAGTCCGTTCCCACCGCGAAGCGAACCCCGGCTGCCTTCATCTCGCGGAACTGGTCCATCATGGTCTCGTAGGTGTGTCCCAGGTTCTCCGCCAACCACCCGGCGCTCTGCTTCTCCGCGTTAACGGCGTATTCATCGTTCAGTTCGCGCAGGTGAAATCCCAGCGTCGGTATGACGTAGATGCCTTTCTCCGCCATGGCGTTGATCACATCGGTGCCGCCGTAGGGATACATGTGCTCGGTGCTGTCTACGCCGGCCTCGACCGCAATGCGGCCCGACTGCTTGACAAGGTCATGGGTGCCGCCGATGTGGGCGGTGACGCGCAGGTGATAGGTATGGGCCTCGTCAACGACTGCGGCCATTTCCTCTCTTGTCAGGAAGGGGGCGACCTTGATCAGGTCGGCATCCAGCTTGATGGCCTCTCTCACCCGCGCCCGCATCGCCCAGGGGCCGCTGGCCTCCACCGCCCAGAGGGGAGGGTGCAGGGGTTGAAATTCCGACCCGTGGCCGCCGGTCACGGTAATAATGGGACCGGACGTGTAGTAGCGGGCGCCGCCCATCAGGCCGGCGCGCTGGGTGCGTTTCAACGAATACCCGATCCACTCCCGTGCGCCGACGTCGCGCACCGTGGTAACGCCGATTTCCTGGTAGCGTTCGAGAAACCGTTCCGACCGGATTGCGTTGACGATGTCGTCATCCAGGCGCCTGGGACCGGGCAGGATAAAGGTGACGTGAACGTGCAGGTCGAACAAGCCTGGAAGCACCCATTTCCCGTCCGCGGCGATACGCCGTGTGCCGGGTTCAGCGCCTGGCGGCGTGCCGAGACTGTGTATCCGTTCACCTTCAATCAGGATTCCCGGGTTCTCCGCGGGCTGCGATTCGGTGCCGTCAACCAGCGTGCCTCCCTCAATAAACAGGCGCGCAGGGCTTGCGGCCACAGCCGTCTCTGCCGCGCAAACGTTGCCCGCGAGCAGCAGGCACAATACTGCAATGACGGTAATTTCTCTCATATATCAGTCACCCGGCGTTTCATCAATATTATTCTGGTGGTCAAGTTATTTGAACCAATGGGGTCAGGCCCGATTGATTTAGCTCATGAGATTCCTGCTTTTGCTGGGATGGCGGAAAATCAATCGAGCCTGATCCCATGGATACTATCCAATTCATGGGTGTCCCAAATTTGGCAGTACAAGCCCACCCCGCGTTAACACCGCACCGGGGAAAACCTGTGCCGGGTTTACGGTGTTACTGTTACACTTCCGGCGGGTTACTTGAAGTTCAGCCGGATAGTCCCCCCAAACCAGCGGGGTGGGTTGTACACGCCCTGTCGGAAGCGAAAACCGGGAAACGGGTCTGCCTTGATAAGGTTCGTCTCGTCAGTGAAATTCTGGGCGAAGAAACTGGCCTCCCACTTGCCGTTGTCGGGACGGTATGTGATACGTGCGTTGGTAACGAAATGCTCACCGAGGGCGGAGGAAGGATCGTTGAAGTTAGTCCGGTAGCTGTCGTCCTGCCAGAGAAAGTCCCACAACAGGGTCACGGTGCCGTCGAAAGCGGGCTGCGAGTAACGCGCTGCCCCGTTGAAGGCGACGTTGGGCGAGAACCCCAGGTCTACGTCCCTGGTCATTACCCCGTTGTTGATGTCCTTGAGCTTTGTCTCAAGCAGGGAGATGCCCAGGGAAAGCTCGAGCGGGTCTGAGGGGTAAACCTTTATCTCAATTTCGGCGCCGTAATTCTCCGCGTCGGCGTTTCGCACCGAGCCGCTCAAGCCTACCCAGTTGAATGCCTGAAAATCGCTGTAATCGTAATAGAAGGCGGATGTATTCACCCGCGCCCGCCGGTCGAAGATATCGATCTTGAAGCCCGCCTCGTAAGACCACAGGGTCTCGTCCTCGAACTGGACGTCGGCAGGCGTCGGCACATCGTAAAAGCCGTTATTGAAGCCGCCGGCTTTCGTTCCCCGGGAAATCTTCCCGTAGATAAGCCAGTTCTCAACGGGTTTATAGTGGAGTTCAACGTTTGCCGATATCAGGTCATCGTTCCGGTTGACCAGGTCGCCGACGTTCTCTTCGACAAAATTGCCGGCCGCGTTGCGGAACGCGTAGGCGAATGTATTGATCGCCTCATAGCGTTTGTCGTCGTTGGTGTACCTGACCCCGGCTAGGACTGCCACCTGCGGCGTAATGTCGTATTCGACATGACCGAAGATCGACCACGACTCCAGGTCCAGTTGCCACGGGGCATCGAGAAATGCCGGCAGGCCGAAAAACCCGGCGGTGGGATGCGCTTCCGCATCCTGGTTCAGGTAGAAGAAACCCGCGGTCCAGCGCATGTTCCCGGTCTCCTGGTAGAGTCTGCCTTCCTGGGTCCAGATCTCATGATCCACCGGGAACCCGGCCGTGCACAGGGTATTGGGCGAACCGTCGCAGTCCTCCAGGTTATCACGGGTCACCCAGGCGTAGCCGGTGAGCGAGGTCAGGGTGATATTGTTGGGCATGTCCCAGTCCACCCGAATCAACCAGTTCAACACCTCGGATTCCACCTCCTGGCCGCCGTCGGTCCATACGGTGCGCGGCGCCTCCGCGCCGACATCGCGTTCGTTGAACCCGAACGTATCGACCCCGTCCAGGTCCAGGTGTTGCAGCCCGGTCGCGGGATCGGTAAAGGCAATTTCATGGTCGGTATACAAGGGGATAACGTTGATGTCGCCGTACTGGACCTTGGCCAGGATCTCCAGGTCTTCGTTGGGCGTATACAGGAATTGCACGCGCCCGGTCTTGGTGCCGTAATCCGTGCCGTCCTTGAATTCGGGGTTCAGGTTTTTCACGTAGCCGTCGCCGTCATGGAACAGCATCGAGGCGCGCACCGCCAGGTTTTCGGTGGCAGGCGCGTTGATCATTCCTTCGATCCGAACTTCATCGTAGGAGGCATAGGTGGCGTCGATGTAGCCTTCGGTTTCCCGCGCCGGTTTTTTGGTGATGAAATGGATGAGGCCGCCTGTCGTATTTCTCCCGAACAGGGTCCCCTGCGGCCCGCGCAGCACTTCGACCCGCTCGAGGTCGTACAGGGCAAAATCCAGCCCCGCCGGCGGCAGCATGTAGAACTCGTCTATGTACCCGGTGACCGGGGATTCATGGGCGTCGCCGAAATCGCTCAGGCCGATACCCCGGATATAGGTATAGGAGTTGGCGCCGCGGCCCTGGGTCGAGAAGTTGTACACGCTGGGTACCTGTGCGACCACGTCCGTGCTGGAGACGAAGCGGAATTCCCGGATTTGCTCGCTGTTCAGCGCGGTGATTGAGATGCCGACGTCCTGCAGGCTCTGTTCGCGTTTTTGCGCAGTGACGACGACTTCTTCCAGGACCGTGGCGGCAAATGCAGGAACCAGAGCTATAGAGAAGCCGATAAGAACGGACAGCCGAATGAGTGATGTTTTCATGCGCAAACCCCCGATATTTGCCGATAATGAGTATAGAGAGAACGGGGGTCAAATAATAATCAGAATAATGAATACACGGATATAATCCGGGCTTATTATTGAATCAACAGGTTCCGGCGTTGGCCGGAACGACGAAACTGGTCAACCCTCCCGCAGCGCGGCAGTTTGCGCCGTATCCAGGGCGCCGGATTCATCAACCGCTACCCGGTATGTTTCCCGCGCCCGTTGCGTTGATATCCAGCCGCGCTGTACGTCGCGCGCGACCCGGCCGGGATCGCGGGCGCCGGGCGGTCCATAACCGGCGCCGCCGCTGCAGATTGAGACGACGCGTTCCCCGGGTTTCACGGTGACCTGTTCGTAGGTGCCGAGCGGTTCGGACAGTTCCCCGTCGAGGTCACGCACGTACTGGCGCGCCAGGCAACCGTTTTCCCCGCCCTGCACGCCGATGGCCTCATAATTGGTGCCTTCGCTCAGCCATACGGCCGTCAAATCACCGTCCAGTGAACCGAATTCTACCTGGGCCGCGGGCGAGCCGCAGTAGCGTCCGGCGCCTTCGCTGTCCCGGAGGATGTGTTCCGAGTGGATCAGCACGGGATATTTCATTTCCAGTATTTCGATGCTGTCCCGGCGCAGGAAGCCGGCGGCGCCGAGACCGAGTATCGTCAGCCAGCCATCGGCAACGGGGCCCGCGGCCCCTGCCGTGAAGCCGAGCCAGAGCTGGTTCACGAACGGCCCCCGTCCGGGGCGGTTATCGGTGCCGGATATCACCGCGGTGGCGGCCGGCGACGCCTTGCCGGTCGCGGCCATGCCGTGACCGTCGCCGAGCCCGGCGATGGCGCGCACCACGCAGTTGGCAAGCAGTTCGGACAGGTTGGTCGTCGCCACGGAGCAACTGTACGGGTGTTTCGGGATGCCCACTACGCAGTTCTCGCGCAGGTGTACGCGCAGGCGCCGGAAACTGCCCGCGTTCGACGGCACCACGGAGCCCAGCCCGGTGAATACGCCCATCATCGCCGCGGTGCGCGCGGTCGCCTCGGTCAGGTTCAGGCCGCAGGGCTGGCAATCGGGGTTGTCGGTGAGGTCCACCTCGATAAGCGCCGCGTCGCGGTCGACCTTGAGATGGGCCCTCACTTCAAGACCGTCCGGCAGTGCGCCGGGGATGGGATCGTGCCAGCCGGAGGTTGTCGTTGCCCCTGACGGCAGGCGCCGGACCGCGTCGATCATCAGGCGTTCGCTGTAATCAAACCATTCCGCCGGGTACGCGGCCAGTTCTTCCCCGTCCATCTCCCGCAAAAGTTCAAGCAGCTTGCGTTCACCGATGCGGGCGGCGCCCAGCAGCGCCAGGAAGTCGCCGTGCCACAGTTCGGGCACCCGGATCCGGACTTGCGCCATGCGCAGCACGTCCTCCCGGTCACGGTAATCTTCCTGTACCTTCACGCACGGAAAGATCAGCGCGCCCTCTTCATAGACGTCTTTTGCCGCTGCTGAGTAAGTGGTGGGCACCGCGTTGCCGCAGTCGGCCAGGTGCGCCTTGGCGATGACGGTAAACCGGTGCCGGCCGGAGTCATCCACGACCGGAACGAGTATGGTCCAGTCAGCCGCGTGCGAATTGCCGTGGTAGGGCGAGTTGTGCAGGAAGGCGTCGCCGCGCTTGAGTTCCGGGTTGAAGCGCACCATCCATTGCGCCATCAGGTCCGGGCCGCTCATGACGTGGATCGGCAGGCTCTCGGCCATGGCCAGCATTTCATGGCCGGCGGTCAGGATGCAACAGGAAAAATCCCGCGCCGTGTTCAGGATGGCCGAGCGTGCGGTGCGCAACAGGGTATTCGTCATCGCCCGCACGATACCGTCGAAACGGTTGTTCAACAGGGCAAGCCGGTGCCCGTCCAGGGTGTGCTGAGTGTTGTTATCTTGCATCGTTCACCTCAAAATCGAGCGAGTCTGACCCCATGGATCCTATCCAATTCATGGGTGTCCCAAATTGTTGATTCTTCGCAATTCATGGGTGTCCCAAATTTCATTGTTAATTCTCAAGCCAGCGGGTGGATCAGCAGGGATTCGTTGGCGCTGCGCGCCACTTCCGAGCGGGCATCGACCACCAGTGTTGTGACCGGTGACTCGACCAGCAACGGGCCGGGGTGGCGGCGGCCGGGTTCCAGGTCCTGCACCTGGTATACCGGTGTGTCGATGATGCCCTGGTCCGGGAAATAGGCCTTGCGTGTGCCTCCGGCGCCGCTCCGTCCCGGCGCGGATGGTGGTTTCAGGGCGTCCGCATCCTGCAGTGAGCAACTGACGTGTGCGACCCAGGTCAATACTTCCACGTCGGAGCCGGTGTCGCGCACCGCGAACAGCGCGTCGTGGGTGTCGTGGAAACTCTCGACCAGGGCGGTGACATCCTCGTCTGAAGTAAACTCCGGGCGCGCCAGCGGCACTTCGATCTCCCACACCTGTTCCTGGTAACGCGCCTCCACGGAGAAACTGATCCCGGAACGGATCGAACCGGCGCCCGGGCCGTCGCAGAATTCCCTGCACTGGGCGTGCAGGCCGTCCAGCACGGCATTGGCGCGGTTGCGGTCGAATACCCGGGCGGACATGAGTTCGGTCGCGGTGTAGGTGGCGCGCAGGTCCGACAGCATGGCGCCGGTTGCGCTCAGCGCCGCGGAAGCGCTGGGAATCAGCACCGGCCAGCAGCCGAGGCGGCGGGCGATACCCGTGCAGTACAGTCCGCCGCCGCCCCCGCCGCCGATGAGCAATCCCTGGCGCGGGTCTATCCCCTTGTTCAGGGTGATTTCCTCGATGGCGGTGACCATGCGTTCCGTCGCCAGGGTCAGGATCGCCGAGGCTGCTTCGTTAAGGTCCAGCCCCAGCGGATCGGCAACGTGGCGCCGGATGGCGTCGACGGCCGGTTCGACCGCAACCGCGATTTCTCCGCCCAGGAAGTATTCCGGGTCCAGGTAGCCCAGTACCAGGCAGGCATCGGTTACCGTCGGCCGCTCGCCGCCGCGTTTATAACAGGCGGGACCCGGATCGGCCCCTGCACTCATCGGACCGACATGCAGCATGCCGCCCGAGTCCACCCAGGCGATGCTGCCCCCGCCGGCGCCGACGCTGCGCACGTCCACGGATGGAAAACCGGTCATGTAGCCGGCCTTCTGGTCGCCCACCATGGTCTCGCGCGTCGTCGGGATCGCGCCGTCGCGCAGCAGGCTGACGTCGAAGGTGGTGCCGCCGGCGTCGGTGACGATGGCGGTCATGCCGCCGCCGTCCAGCGCCGCGAAGTGGCGGCCTGCGACCGGCGCCCCGGCCGGGCCGGACCCGATCGAATGGATCGGGGTGTCGGCGACGTGTTCGGCATCGAGCACGCCGCCGGATGACGTCATGATCAGCAGCCGCCCGGTAAAGCCGTTGGTCCTCAGTTCCTCATCGAGATGGCGGAAGAAACGGCTCATCAGCGGCTTCAGTGAGGCGTCAATAGCGGTCGACGAGGCGCGCCGGTATTCCCGTACCGACGGGTTGAGCCGGCTGGACAAGGTGTACGGCACGTCCGGCAGTTCCCGCGCCAGCAGTGCGCCGATACGGCGCTCGTGTTCGTCGTTGATAACCGACCACAACAGGCACACGGCAACCGCTTCCACCTCCGCTGCGCGCAGGCGGCCTGCTACCTCCAGCACCTGCTGCTCATCCAGTGCGGTGAGTACCCCGCCATCGGCGGAAAGACGTTCACGGATCTCGAAGGTCAGGGCCCGCGGGATATACGGCTCCGGGTACTCCTGGGTGTAGTCGAACAGGGTGCGGCGACCGCCGCCCTCGCGCAACAGCAGGATATCCGGGTGCCCCTCGGTGACCAGCAATGCGGTGCGGGCGGTGCTGCTGGTGACGATCGCATTGGTTGCCAGGGTGGTGCCGAACACGAACAGGTCGCTGCGCCCAAGCAGGTCTGCGACGGAACTGTTCATGTCGGCCGCGGCCGCGCCGAGGGTGTCGAACAGGCCGGCTACCGGGTCCGCCGGTGTAGTGGGGCGTTTATAGAGCCGCGCCGCGCCGCCGGCGCTGTTGACGACCAGGTCGGTAAAGGTGCCGCCGGTGTCGGCTGCCAGGGTCAGGCGTGGTTCGTTCATGGGGTTATAACTCTGCCTCGTGGTGCAGGTGGAATTCGGGGATGACGGTAGCCGGGTCCTGGCGCAGGCAGTAAGCGACGGCGCGGGCCACGGCATCCGGGTCCAGCCAGCCCCGTGCGGGGTCCCATTGCTCGGATTCATGCGCCATGGGCGTCTCGGTGCGCCCGGGAGTGATCACGGTCACCCTGATGGAAGTCTCCTTGAGGTCCTGCGCGACGGAATGGGCCAGTCCAAGTATGCCCCACTTGGCGGCGCTGTAGGCGCAACTGTTGCGTGTGCCGCGCCGGCCCGCTATCGAGGAAATGAAGATCAACCGGCCCTCATCACGTTCCAGCATGCTCTGGCGCAGCGCCTCACGGGTACACAGGAACTCCCCGCGCAGGTTGACCGCCATGGTGCGGTCCCAGAGTTCCGTCCCGGTCTCCCAGGCCGGCGCCACCATGCGGATACCGGCGTTGTTCACCAGAGCGTCAATGCGGCCGAAGGTCTCGACAGTCTGTTCCACTGCCCCAATCACGTCCGCTTCGGAGGAAACGTCCGCGTGCAGGGCCAGTGTGGCGACACCGTGGCGGCTTTGCAGTTCGGCGAGCGCGTCGCCCAGTTGGTCTTTGCGCGTATCCATCCCGGCAATATTCATCCCCCCCTGCGCAAGTTCGGCCGCGATATTCAGGCCAAGGCCGCGCGCGGCCCCGGTTACCAGCGCGATGCGTCCGCTGAGCTCAGTCATCACGGCAACCCCAGGTCGGACAGGGGGCGCCCCATGCGCACGTCGACCTTGATGTACCTGGAGAGCGGCCGCTCGCCGCGGCGGAGCTGGTCGACCACGTCGATCATGACTTCATGGCTGGGCGCATCGCACATGACGTAAAACGTCCATGGATACCCCAGCGTCGGCCCAATCTGGATCTGATCATCATCCATTGATGAGAGCACTTCAATCCCGTAGCGCTCCTTCCAGCCGCCGAATACTTCCCGGCATTTGCTGAAGACATAGCTTTTGTCCTCTGCAGAAGCGTCAAAGAAGGCCGGCAGTACACCGGCGCAAACCAGAACTCTTACCATTTTATTCTCCTTGTCAGCTATAGGCGATTATCAGCGCAATCACGGTCACGCTGATAATGGCGCTCAGCGTCATACATATCATCAGCACGGTGCTGCGTTTGAAATAGCCTTCCACCGCGAACGCGGCCTGCACCGCCGCGTAAATAATGAACATCTGGATGGCCAGGCCCTCGGTTACCTGGGTCTGTATCAACCTGACCAGTTGCGGCAGCATCGCGCCGACATTGATGATGCCCATGGTCCAGATGATAAACGGCCAGTGTATTTGTTCTGCAAATTCATCCCGGGTCATTGTTGTGCCCTCCTCGATATATCAGGTTCATCACGGTCCCAGGTGGCGGGGCTTACTCCCCACTCCTTAAGCATATACTTTTTTACTTTTCCGTTCTCGGTCAGCGGCAGTTCGTCCACGAACTCCAGGTAGCGCGGGATGGCGAACCGGGCAAGCCGGTCTTCGAGGAACCGGGTCACGGCATCCGGCTGCGGCTTGCTGCCGCCGCGCGGGACGATGAACGCCATGACGTCTTCTTCCCCCACCTCCGCCGGGACGCCGACAACGGCGGCGTTCTGTACGTCCGGGTGTGACAGCAGCGCCTGTTCCACCTCCCAGGACGAGATATTCTCGCCGCGCCGCCGGATGGCGTCTTTTATGCGGTCGAGAAAGTGGTAGATCCCCTGTTCATCACAGACTACGCGGTCACCGGTGTGGAACCACAGGTTGCGCCAGGCGGATGCCGTGGCTTCGGGATTGCCGAAATAGCCGTTCGCCACGCTGAACGGTTCGGAGTGGCGCACCAGCAGTTCTCCGGGCTTGCCGCAGGGGACTTCGGAGTCGTTTTCATCGACTATCCGTACTTCGAAGCCGGGCAGCACGCGGCCCATCGTCCCGGGCGCATAACCCCCGTTGACGTTCGACATGACCAGGTTGGTCTCCGTGGAGCCGTAGCCTTCGATAAGCCGGATACCGAAACGTTGATGAAATTGCTCCACCAGTTCCGGTGACGTGGCCGGTGACAGGCCGACACGGATGTGGTGCGCTTTGTCAACCGTGCCTGGCGGGGCTTTGAGCAGGATATGCACCATGGCGCCGAGCAGGTATGTGACTGTCGCGCCGGCCTGCCTTGCCTGGGTCCAGAACTGCGAAGCCGAGAACCGTCCGGCAAACGTGAAGGTTGCGCCGGCAAGCAGCGCCTGCCAGATGCTGTTCAGCGCATTGGTGTGAAAGAACGGCAGCGTGGTGAACAGCACGTCTTCCGGGCCCAGGTCCAGCGCTTCTCCGGTCAGCACACCCCACCAGAAGAACTGGGCATGGGGACAAATCACGCCCTTGGACGGCCCGCTCGTACCGGAGGTATACAGGATCGCTGCCGGGTCACCCGGCAGGGCCCCGTGGGCGGCAGGCGGTTCACCGGGCGGGGGCAGCGGGGCGGCCGGCAGATCGCTGTCCAGGGCTGCCGTAGCGCTGGCGCCAATGACGCAGATGCGGGCGCCGGTTGCCGGCCGGACATCCGGAGCGCGCAGGTGGTCCAGCAACTCCCGGTCGGTGACGATCAGCGCCGGATCGGCAAGCGCCAGTGCATGGTGTAACTGTGCGCCGCGAAATTCGGTGTTTACAGGGACCAGCACCGCGCCCAGCCAGGCCGCCCCGAACCACAGTTCTACCAGGTCCATGCAGTTGGGCAGGAACACGATTACCCGGTCTCCTGCCCGTACGCCGGCGGCCGCGAGCCGGCCGGCGCTGTGCGCGGCGATATCCGGCGCTCCTGCATAGGTGATTGAACGGGATGCGGATGCGACCAGCGCCTTGTCGCCATGGCGCGCCGCCTGGAAACTGAGTATCCGGGGTAATGTGCGGTTGGCGTAGGGTATTGATCGAGCCTGCTTGGCGCTCACGTTCACTCCGAATTCAGGTTACCGGTCTTATGAAACTAGCAATCCTGACGGCCACATTCTAATCACAATTCGTGATAGTGAATCATCATGAAAAACTATCCGGATGTTTGAGGCGCCCTTACCCTGACCCGAATATCAAACGCTGCGCGCCAGTTGCCGGAGCAGGTCGCGGAACCAGGTGTGCCCTGCGTCATCATCCAGGTGCTTATGCCACATCTGGTAGACGGGTACGGGATGAGAAAACACCGGGTTGGGGCAGATCGCGAGGTTCATCTGCCGTGAATAGAACTTGGCGAGCCGTTCCGGCAAACAGGCTACCAGGTTGGTGTTGGCAACAATGCCGGGCATCGCCAGCAGGTGTGATACTTCGGCCACAACCCTGCGCTGCAGCCCCTGTTTTTCCAGTTCGCGATCGACCATGGGAATGTGCGTGCGCGTCGGACGCAACGCGACGTGTTCCAGTTTGAGAAATTCATCCAGTGACAGGCCCGTGTTGACTTCCGGGTGATCGTTCCGCGCAACGCAGTAGCTTCGATCCTCGAAAATCAGTTCCACGTGGTACTGGGGGTCGTCGATTTTGACCCAGTCCCAGACCAGGTCCACAGTCCCGGATCGCAATTCGGGCCGCAGTGTTGCGCCGGGTTCGGGGAGGCAGATGACTTCCACCCCCGGGGCGTTGACGTTCAGTTCACTGATGAGGTAGGGCAGGAAGTGCAGTTCACCGTAGTCGGTCAGTGCCACGGTAAACTGCCGGTGCAGGGACTCCGGCCGGAACTCATAGTTGTTTTCCAGCGTATCCTCTACCAGTTTCAGCGAATCCCGGATGGGGCCGGCAATCTCCTGCGCTTTTGCGGTGGGCGCAACCCCTTTGGGCGTCCGTATGAACAACTCGTCGCCGTACAGCGCGCGCAGGCTGCTGAGCGCGTTGCTGATCGCCGGTTGCGAGACGCATAAACGCGCCGCGGCGCGGGTGATGTTGCGCTCCCTCATCACCGCGTCAAACACCTTCAGCAGGTTGAGGTTTACGTTGCGGTTGCCGGCGGTCATAACAGGCTGCTCTCTGTTTATTCCCGGTCATAGTACAACATGAGTACTTGGGTGTGAAATGCGGGTAATCAGCATCCGTGGCTCATCCAAAGGGTCCCTAGTAAATTTGGGACACCCATAAATTGTTAAACATAGTAAATTCAGGACACCCATGAATTATTAAACATTGTTAATTCATGGGTGTCCCAAATTAGCCTCCCAAATTAGTCTCGCTCTGTTTATTCCCAGTCATAGTACAATACGAGCACTTTTGTGTGAAATGCGGTCAGGCCACGTGAGTTTTACTGAAGCGATCAAAAATATATTGAACAACGCTGTTGCGGACTGTTTCCCGGATTCCGGGCCGGCATTCGACTGCCAGGTGACGCCGTGCCAGGATAAAAAGTTCGGCGATTACCAATCCAACCTGGCGTTCCTGCTGGCAAAGCGGGAGCGGACCAGTCCGCGCAATATTGCCCAGGCCGTTGTGGAATCCGTGCAGGCACAGATGGCGTTACCCGTGCCTGCCGGCAGGGGACCGGCCCGCCGGGGACAGATTTCAAATCTGTCTCCGGGAGCGCGCGCCGGTTCCACGACCGCAAGTAACCTGATCGACACCATCGAGATCGCCGGCGCGGGGTTCATCAACATCCGCCTGCGGGATGCGGCCCTGGCCGCGCAGCTTGAACGCACACTGGCGGACCCGCGCTGCGGGGTGGCGCGTAGCGCGCATCCGCAGCGCATCCTCATTGATTATTCCAGCCCCAACCTCGCCAAGGACTTGCACGTCGGCACGATGCGATCGACGGTGATCGGCGACTCGATTGCGCGGGTGCTGGAATTCCTGGGCCATGATGTAGTGCGCCAGAACCATTACGGGGACTGGGGCGCCAATTTCGGTGTGCTGGTCGCCATGATCAAGCGGGAATACGGTTCCGGCCTGGATGCACTGCAGGACGCGCCGCTGGAAACGGTGGAAGAATTGTATGCAAAGGGAAGCCGGTTAAAGAAGGACAGCGAGGAGTTTGCGGCGAATGCCGCGGCGGAAGTGAACAACCTGCAATCCGGCAACCCGGAGTCCGTTGCGGTCTGGGAGATCCTGATGGACAAGACCCTGCGCAACTGCCACGAACTGTACCGGACCTTCAACGTCAGCCTGGATGCGTCCCACGATTGCCCGGAGAGTTTCTACCGGGACGACCTGCCCCGGGTCGTCGCGGACTTGTCGGATATGAACCTGCTGGTTGACGACGATAATGCCAAATGCGCCTACCTCGACGGCTTCTACAATGTCGATGGCGACCCGCTTCCCGTGATCGTGCAGAAAAGCGATGCAGGGTACAACTATTCGACTACCGACCTGGCCGGGATCAGGCACCGGGTGGGACGGCTGCAGGCGCAGCAGATCATCATCGTGACCGATCGCGGCCAGGAACTGCATTTCCGCATGCTCCGGGCATTGGCGCAGAAGGCCGGCTGGTTGCCGGACAGCGTGCAGTTGAGGCACCTGGGTTACGGCGTGATATTGCAGGAGATAAAGGAGGACGGGCGCAGCAAAAAGGTCAGGTTCAGGACCCGCGACGGCGGCACGGTCAAGATCAGGGAACTGCTGGCTGAGGGACGCCGGCGCAGTGAGAAACTCACGCTGGAGAGAAACCCGGATATCGGCGGGGATGAACTGGACGGGATCGCCGCGAAGCTGACCATTGCCGCGCTCAAGTACGCGGAGCTGAAACAGCGCCCGGTGTCCGACTACACCTTCAACTGGGACCAGATGCTTGCCAGCCAGGGCAATACGGGCGTCTACATATTGTACTGTTACGTCCGTGTCGCCAGCCTGTTCGAAAAGTCCGGCCTGGACAAGGACGCGCCGGCATCAGCCCGCGGTCCCGTTTCCCTTTCCCATGAACTGGAGCGGGAACTGCTGGTGCAGCTGGTCTCCTTCCCCGAGCTTTTTTCCGGCTACGAGGAGGAGTTGTCCTCCCATGACATCTGCCACTATCTCTATGATCTATCGACGATTTACAGCCGCTTCTGGAAAGACTGTCCCATTCTGACGGCGGCCGAAGACGTCAGGCATACCAGGTTGGCGCTGAGCCTGGCCGTGGCTAACCGGCTGAAACTGGGCCTGTCCCTGCTGGGCATTGACGTGGTGGAGAGGATGTAAGCAGGTAACGGCGGCGCACCGGGCTAATATCGTCGTTCCATAACCTGTTGTCTACCACTTAGCAGGGACTGTGCTTGTTCGGTATAGGATATCTCGTAGCGGCTTTTCAGTTCCTCCAGCAGTTCCTGTTTTACCTGTTCGTACCGGTCCCTTTGCCAGTCCTGCATGACCCGGGTCCGGCTTTCGGAAAACGGGATTGGCGCTGCTTCACGCACATCGAACAGGTAGACCAGGTGGTAACCGTAGCCGGACCTGGCCGGTCCCTGCCAGCTTCCAGGCTCCAGTTCCAACAGCGCTGCCGCAAAGTCTGCGCCGAACAGCCTGTCCAGTTGCGAGCGGCTGATGTCGGTGAACTCGTGCGGCAGCATGAAGCTGTCGCCCAGGCCCGGTTGCCCGGCGTTTTCATCCAGTCCTGCAAGCCGGGGCAGCAGCGCCGACGCGTCCTGCTCCGCACTGGTGTCGCGGCGGTCATGGCTGAAGTAGATGTGCTTGAAGCCGAGCCTGGGATCGGAGCTGTACAGCCCAGGATGCGCCTCATACCACTCAAGGAGCTCTGCATCGGCGGGCTGGACCTGTTGCGCCGCGCTCTCCGCCAGCAGTTCCATTTTCTGTACCAGGCGGCGGCGGATAACCGGGTCGTCCTGCGCCAGTCCCAGGGACCTGGCTTCTCGGGATAGCAACTCTTCAAGAATGTAGTCTGCAAGCAGACCCTCCAGTTCCTCCGGAGTCGGCGCGCGCTTCATCCGGCGCGACCATTCGGCATTGAACCGCTCTATGGTTGCCATGTCCACGATAATGTCATCATCGCCCGCACTGCCCGGCTCGAGCAGGGAATACAGGATGAAAATGAACACACCGGCCAGGACAAAATGTACCAGGGGCTCATGCAGGATTTTTTTGCTCATGAATCTTGTGTAACCGAACAGTATTGTGTTAACTGATATATTATCCGTAATCTGCCGCAGAGAACACAGAGAACACAGAGGACACAATGAGTGAACGAGTTGAAATACACGGACTATCCGTAAACAAAGGCCTGCACGACCTGGTATGTGACGAGATCATACCGGGCACTGCCGTCAACCCGGACCGGTTCTGGGCGGCGCTGGCCGGGATCGTAGCCGACCTGGAACCCAAAAACCGCGCATTGTTGAATAAACGCGACCAGCTCCAGGCGCGTATCGATGAGTGGCACCGGACCAACCGGGACTATGGGCTCAAGGATTACCGGGATTTTTTGAACAAGATCGGCTATATCACGGCGGAAGGCGAGCCTTTCAAGGTCACCGTTACTAATGCCGATGCCGAGATTACCCGCATTGCGGGACCGCAACTGGTCGTGCCCGTGGACAACTCACGTTATGCCCTGAATGCAGCCAATGCGCGCTGGGGCAGCCTGTATGACGCCCTGTACAGCACGGACGTAATCCCCGAAACCGAAGGGTGTAAGCGCACCCGTAAATACAACCCGGTGCGCGGCCGCAGGGTCATTGACTATGCCCGCCGTTTCCTGGACCGCGCAACGCCCATGGCCGTGGGCAGCCATGACTACGTGGTGAAATACAGGGTTAAATCCGGCCAGTTGGTCGGCGTCATGGGCGACGGCAGCGAACACAGCCTGGGCAAACGCGAACGCTTTGCCGGCTATACCGGCGATCCGGACAGCCCGGACAGTATCCTGTTGCGCCATAACGCCCTGCATATCGAACTCAAGCTGGGGGAGGGCTATTACATCGGCCGCAATGACCTGGCCGGTGTTTACGACATCCGGTTGGAAGCCGCGGTGAGCGTGATCATGGATTGCGAGGATTCGGTAGCCGCAGTGGATGCGTCCGACAAGGTTGCCGTCTACCGGAACTGGCTCGGCCTGATGAAGGGCGACCTGACCCGCAAGGTGGTGAAGGACGGGGCGACGGTCGAGCGCAGCCTGAACGGTGACAGGAAGTACACCGCGCCGAACGGCAGGACCCTCACGCTGCAGGGGCGGGCCCTGATGCTGTTGCGCAACGTCGGCCTGCACATGTACACCGACGCCGTGACCACGGCGGATGGCAGGGAGATCCCGGAGGGTTTTCTCGATGCCATGGTGACGGCCCTGGCAGCCAAGCATGATCTGCTGGGCAACGGCAGGTTCAGGAACAGCCGTAGCGGATCCATCTACATCGTCAAACCCAAACTGCATGGCCCGGAAGAGGTCGCGGCTACGGTTGAACTGTTCGAACGGGTGGAAGACGCCCTAGGCCTGGAGCGCCTGACCATCAAGATTGGCATTATGGACGAGGAACGCAGGACCACGGTCAACCTGAAAGAGTGTATCCGGGTAGCGGAGCAACGGGTGATCTTCATCAATACGGGCTTTCTCGACCGCACTGCCGACGAAATCCATACCAGCATGGAGGCCGGGCCCGTAATGACCAAGAGCAGGCTGAAGAAGGCGCCGTGGCTGCTGGCTTACGAGGACTGGAACGTGGATATCGGCATGGTGACCGGCCTGCCCAGGCATGCGCAGATCGGCAAGGGTATGTGGCCCGAACCGGACAACATGGCGGCCATGATGGACGTCAAGGTGAACCACCCCCGCGCCGGGGCCACCAGCGCCTGGGTCCCGTCACCCACTGCCGCTACCTTGCACGCCATGCACTACCACCGCATCAACGTCGGCACGCGCCAGCGCGAACTGATCAGGTTGAGCCGGGTCAAACCGGACGACCTGCTCGCCATCCCGCTGCTTGACGGGGACGCCCTCAACGATTTCGAGATCAGGCGGGAACTGGAGAATAACGCCCAGGGTATCCTGGGTTACGTGGTGCGCTGGATTGAACAGGGGATCGGCTGCTCCAAGGTGCCGGATGTCAATAACGTCAACCTCATGGAGGACCGGGCCACCTTGCGGATATCCAGCCAGCATATCGCCAACTGGCTGCACCACGGTATCGTCACCAGGGAGCAGGTGATCGATGCGTTCACGAAAATGGCGCCCCTGGTGGACTACCAGAATGCCGAAGACCCCCATTACGTCAACATGGCCCCCGATTTTGACAGCAGCATCCCGTTCCAGGCGGCCCTGGACCTGGTGTTCTGCGGCCGTGAGGAACCCAACGGCTACACGGAACGGGTACTGCACGCCCGCCGGCGGGAGTACAAGGGAAGCGCATAAACCTAATTTGGGAAACCTAATTTGGGACACCCACGAATTAACAAATATTATAAATTTATGGGTGTCCCAAATTTACTCTTAGACCTAATTTGGGACACCCATGAATTAAGAAATATTGCAAATTTATGGGTGTCCCAAATTTACTTTGAATATGTCAGGGGGTTGTTAAATATATTGCATTGCACAAACAACGGTTATAGACTTGCGTCAATTACTTTTGATGGGATATACAATGCAGATAGAAGACAGAGTTGCCGTTGTTACGGGTGGCGCCAGTGGTATCGGGCGTGCCGTGTCGCTGGAACTGGCCCGCCGCGGTATCAGTAAGATTGCCTTAATCGATCAATCCGAACAGACGGATATTGCCGTCGACCAGATCAATAATGAGATTACCCGGGATGTGGCGATAGCGTACCGCGGGGACGTGACCGATGACGGGTTCCGCACCCATGTTTTTGATGAGGTCTGCGCCAGGTACGGGATCCCCAATATCTGCATCCCTGCCGCCGGCATCACGCTTGATGCACTGGCCGTCAAGGTCAACAGGGAAACGGGAAAGGCTGCCATGTACTCCAGGGAAAACTTTGAGCGTGTGGTCAATATCAATCTTATCGCCCCGGTCTACTGGGCCATGGAAATGATTTCACGTATCGCGGAGGACAGGGCGTTGCGCGGGTTGAAAAGGTGGCACCCCGACGAGCATGTGCAGGGGACCGTGATCTTTATCGGTTCCGTATCGTCCCAGGGGGTGAAGGGCCAGATCTCCTACGCAACCACCAAGGCCGGACTGGGGGGTGCGGCGGCAACGCTGATGAAGGAAGCGATCTTTTACGGCGTCCGTTGCGGGGTGATCCATCCCGGCTATACCGATACCCCCATGGTGCGGGCGCTGGGTGATGAATATATTGAAAACAACGTCCTGCCGGATACACAGATCAACAGGCTGATACGGCCGGACGAGATAGCCGACGCGATCTGTTTCATGATCTCCAACTCGATCGTATCCGGCCAACTCTGGGCAGACGCCGGCTGGCATCCGTCGGCCTAGGTCATCCCTGCCCCGCAGCGCGGGACTGATTATTCAATAACCAGCTTCGGCTCTTCCTCGAGTCCCAGGTCGAATATGTCGTCGTAACCCTCTGAGGGCGGGTTGCCGTCATGGATGAGGTATCTGCGCTGTTGCAGGTACGCCTCCCGGGTAAACGAGTAGGGATCGATGGACGCTTCGTTCACGAACTCCGAGGCCTCCAGCAGGTTTGCCCTGTCGTTGACCATGTTCAGGACGGTGACCGGCAACAGGTAAAGCGTGGCGATGTACGTGAACGGGTTGGTGAAATAGCTGCTGGCTACATCAGGACTGTTACGCGCAGTGTACGGTCCGAGGAAAGGAATATACAGGTAAGCGCCCGGCTCGACCCCCCATACCGCCAGGGTCTGCCCCAGGTCCTCGTCATTCTCCTCCAGTCCCATATCCGTGGCCACGTCCATCAGACCGCCGAGGCCGAGCGTCGAATTGACTACGAACCGGGTCAGGTCATTGATGCCCTGGCCAAGCTTCCCCTGCAGGAACGAGTGGAGGATGACATTCAGGTATTCCAGGTTATCGAAGAAGTTGGCAATGCCGTCGCGCACCGGTTCCGGCGTTACATTTACGTATTTTTTCGCGACAGGCGTCATGATATGCCGGTCCAGCGCGTCGTTGAACTTGTAAAAGGAGCGGTTGGTCTCCTCGTAGGGGTCCGGGTTGACTTCCCCATCAATGGTCTGGGTACCGGCGCAACCCGTGAGCAGGGCAACTGCCAGTAATACTGCAAGCAAAGAAACCGGACTGTTCGGTTTGTGTCTGTTATTCATGACTGCTGTTCCTCGTCAGCTTGTTAGTGGCATAGCACCAGTCAGTTACCTGTCTCCATCTGTTCAATTTTAAATAATATCTCGTTTAAAAGTCCATTGTATCCTTTTTCCTTGATTACGGCAGCATATTCAGCCCGTTTCAGTGACAAATCGTTCACTCCGTCGGCGCTGACACTGATAATATACCATTTTCCTTGTTTTTCATGCAGCAGGTAGTCCAGGGATACGGCATCATCGCCGGGCCGGCGCAGTTCGGTCCGGATCAGCATCCGGCCTCTCCTGGTGGCCTCCCGGGATGTTTCCAGAAACTCCTCGCCGCCATAGCCGTCGAAGCGGGATGCATACGTGGCCGCACTGAAACGGCTGAACAGGTCGTTGAATTCCGTCTTCTGCGCCTCGTCAAGCCGGTTGCGGTAACGGCCCAGGATAATGTCTGTGATCAGCGCTATATCGAAACAGTTGTTGATATACGGTTCAAGTTCCCGGTAACGCCCCTGGTATCCCAGTTCACCGGCCCGTTGCATGACGCCCAGCAGTTTTTTGTGGAAAATATCGACGGTCATGCCCGGGTCGCCCATTGCACCGGCCCGGTCTGTTGCCTCCGTCCCGGCCGTCTCCCCGGCCACGTGCGTCTCCCCGGCGTACGCCGGGGTGGCCAGTTGCACGGCCCCGGACAGCAACAACGGCAGTAACGCATAAAACGGGCGGCGTAACAATATCATGTTCACTCCACTTTACCCGGTGCGCCGGCATAACTGCGCTGCTTCCAGGCCGCGCCGGCCCCGGTCCAGTAGCGCCAGGCCGACGTCCAGGTCATCAGCAGGTAGAGCGCGCCGGCAAGCGGCAACCCCGCGCACCATAGCGGGTGGATGCCGTAGTAGCGCAGGGTGGGCATGAAACTCGCCACCATGAGGAACAGGGCGCCGCCGGCAAGCAGGCTCGTGGCCGCGACGGCGCTGAACAGTCCGGCCACGGGCAGTATGAAGGCCGCGGTCATCAGGCTGCTGCACAGCAAGAGCAGGACGATTGAATGGCGCAACTGGGTATACGCCGTCCTGGCCACCATGTTCCAGATGTCCGTCAGCCCGTCATAACTGCGTTGGCTGAGGGCGGAGTGCGACAACCCTGTCCAGGTGGAAAAGCCGGCATCCCTGAACTGCCGGGCCAGCGCGCAATCATCAATCAGGCTGTCCCGTATCCCGCTGAAACCGCCTGCCTGCTGCAGTGAACTGCGGCGCAGCAGGATACAGCCGCCCGCCGCCGCGGCGACCGCTTTCGAGCCGTTGTTGGACAGGTGAAACGGATACAGCAGCTTGAAAAAGAATACGAATGCCGGCATCAGCAGCTTCTCCCAGAAGGAATCCATGCGCAGGAACGCGAGCAACGACACCAGGTGCAGGTCATGTTCCTGCATCCTGGTTTTCAGGGCGGATACGGTGCCGGGTTGCAGGCGAATATCGGCGTCCAGCAGCAGGATGTTGTCCGTGCTCACGAACGCCAGACCCTGGTGCAGGGCCCATAATTTGCCGCTCCAGCCGTGTTCCAGCGGGCGGCCGTCGATTATCGTCAGGTTCTCGAGATTAAGCCGTTCCGCTTCAGCCACGGTGGCGTCAGCGGATTGATCGTCGACCAGGATGATGCGCTGGTTCCGGCCCTGGGCGGCGACGGACAGCAGGGTTGCGGCGATGACCGCGGCTTCATTGCGCGCCGGGATCAGTACCGTGACATCGGACAGGTCGGCGGTTTCGGTGGCGGCCGCTTCCAGTTTTTCCCGGATGCGCCAGGGTTGCCAGGGAAGGGATAGAATACCGGACCAGATGATGACTCCCGGTATGGCCAGCCACAGTGAATCCGTCAAGCGACCTGTTTGTCCTGTCTTTCGTTGCGGGGGATTATCTTGACGGGCTTGGCTTCGGCAACCAGCTTGGGTGTCGACAGGGTTTCGTCCTCACCGTACAGGACGGGCAGTTCGGGGGTCATTTCTCCGGAAGTCCGGGGCCCCAGCAGGGCTGCTTTCAGGGCTTTCCACGGGCGCTTGAGCGCGTCCTCAACGGCGGATGCCTCGTAACCGCTGTGTACCATGCAGTTGGCGCATTTCGGATTGCGGCCGTTGCCGTACCGGTCCCACTCCGTTTCTTCCATCAACGCCTTGAACGTCGGCGCATAACCTTCGCCCACCAGCAGGTAACAGGGTTTCTGCCAGCCGAAAACGTTCCTGGTCGGGTTGCCCCAGGGCGTGCACTGGTACTGCTGGTTGCCGGCAAGGAAATCCAGGTACAGGGATGACTGGTTGAAGCGCCACTTTTTTCCGACTCCGGATTTGAAAATGTCCCTGAACAACTGTTTGCTCTCCTTGCGTTTCAGGAATACGTCCTGGCGCGGCGCCCGTTCGTAGCTGTAACCGGGAGATATGGTGACGCCTTCGACACCGAGTTCCATGGCCATGTCCATGAAATCCGCCACTTCGCTGGCTTGTTCGCCCTGGAACAGGGTGCAGTTGATCGTGACCCGGAAGCCCCTGCTCCTGGCCTGTTTAATCACCTCGATGCACTTGTCGAATACGCCGGCGCGACAGACCGAGGCGTCATGCCGGTCGCGGTTGCCGTCCAGGTGGATGGAAAAAGTGAGATAGGTCGAAGGCGAATAATCATCCATGCGCCGCTCAAGCAGCAGGGCATTGGTACACAGGTAGACATATTTCTCCCTGGCCGTGAACCCGCGCACTATTTCCGGCATATCCTTGTGTATCAACGGCTCTCCGCCGGCAATCGAGACGACCGGGGCGCCGCACTCGTCAACGGCCTCCATGCACTCTTCATAGCTGAGGCGCTTGTCCAGTATGTCCTCGGGATAATCTATTTTGCCGCAACCGGAACAGGCGAGGTTGCAACGGAACAGGGGTTCCAGCATCAGCACCAGAGGAAACCGTTGTTCGCCGCGCAGCTTTTTGCCCAGGATATATTTTGAGATGCGAAGTTGTTGAGTTAACGGTACAGCCATCTGCAAGCCTGATTATTTCGGATTATCATTAAAAATACAGCGTTTCAGCGGCCTGAAACACTTTCAGCATGACAGAATACAGGACCCGCATGAAAATGTACAGTTGCATCATGCAATTCGGAGTTAACAGAATAGCTACCGGCGTGCGCCGAAAGAAATTTTCAAACACTGGTCAGCTTAATTTGGGAAACTAAAATTTGGGACACCCATATATTTATAATAATTGTTAATTCATGGGTGTCCCAAATTAGGTCGTCCCAAATTATGCAAATTATGTTTGGGCGGGTGGTTGCAAGCGGGCGGATTTCTGCTTACAGTGTCCTGTCCGTAACGTTTGGTTTAATGGGAAAGGTACATGTCAGACACACTTGAGACGCCGGTACTGGACGGGATCGAGTCCCCTGAAGATCTGAGGCGTCTTCCGGAACATCAGCTGGAGCCGCTGGCGCAGGAAATGCGCGCCTTCCTGCTGCACTGGGCGAGCAGGAACAGCGGCCATTTTGCGGCCAGCCTGGGGGCCGTCGAACTGACCATCGCCCTGCATTATATCTATAACACCCCTGAGGACCGGCTGGTCTGGGACGTGGGCCACCAGGCCTACGGGCACAAGATACTGACCGGGCGCCGGGACAGGTTGCATACCATCAGGAAACACAAGGGTCTGGCGCCTTTTCCGAAACGCGATGAGAGCCGTTATGACACGTTCGGCGTGGGTCATTCGAGCACGTCCATCGGCGCCGCCCTGGGCATGGCCATTGCCGCGCGCAACAGCGGCAGCGATCGCAGGTGTGTCGCCATCATCGGCGACGGCGGGCTGACCGCGGGTATGGCGTTCGAGGCGTTGAACCATGCCGGCGACACCGGTGCCAACCTGCTGGTGATATTGAATGACAACAATATGTCGATCTCGCCGAATGTCGGGGCCCTGGCCAACCGTTTTGCCGAGTTGCTTTCCGGCAAGTTTTATACCACGGTGCGGGAGCGGGGCAGGCGGGTCCTGTCGAAGGTGCCGGGCGCGCTGGAGATATCACGGCGCGCCGAGGAACACCTGAAAGGCATGATCGTGCCGGGGGTGTTGTTCGAGGAGTTCGGTTTCAACTATATCGGCCCGGTGGACGGCCATCATTTGCCGACCCTGCTCACCACCATCCGCAACATCAGCCAACTGGAAGGGCCGCAGTTCCTTCATATCATTACCCGCAAGGGCAAGGGTTACGCCCCGGCGGAGGAAGACCCGGTGAAATGGCATGCGGTGAGCAAACCGTTCGACCCGGAGACGGGCAAGGCATCAGCCCCGAAACCGGCGCAGCCTGCCAAACCGACCTACAGCAAGGTCTTCAGCGACTGGGTGTGCGACATGGCGGCCCGGGATGAGCGCCTGGTGGCGGTGACCCCGGCCATGCGCGAGGGTTCCGGCCTGGTGCGCTTCGAGCAGGAGTACCCGGAGCGGTATTTTGACGTGGCCATCGCCGAGCAGCACAGCGTGACCGTTGCCGCGGGCATGGCATGCGACGGGCTGAAGCCGGTGGTTGCCATCTATTCGACCTTCCTGCAGCGGGCCTACGACCAGGTGGTGCACGACGTGGTGAACCAGAAGCTGCCGGTGCTGTTCGCCATCGACCGGGCCGGCGTGGTCGGCGCCGACGGGCCCACCCATAACGGTTCCTATGATTTCACTTACCTGCGCTGCCTGCCGCACATGGTGGTGATGGCGCCCGCGGACGAGAACGAGTGCCGGCAGATGTTGTATACGGGGTTTCTGCTGGACCAGCCGGCCGCGGTGCGCTACCCGCGCGGAGCAGGGCCGGGTGTGGCGGTCGATGAGGAGATGACGGCGTTGCCGCTGGGCAAGGGCGAGGTACGCCGGCAGGGCAGGAAAATCGCGCTGCTGTCTTTCGGCAGCACCTTGAAGACTGCGCTTGAGGCCGCTGAGGACCTGGACGCCACCGTGGCGAACATGCGTTTTGTCAAACCGCTGGACGGGGAACTGGTCACCGAACTGGCCGCGTCCCATGACCTGCTGGTCACGGTTGAGGAGAACGTGGTCCAGGGCGGCGCGGGCAGCGCTGTGAACGAGTACCTGGCCGCACAGGGGATAACGCAACGGATCCTCAACTACGGCCTGCCGGACCGCCTGCTGCAGCACGGCTCGCAGCAGGATATGCTGGAAGATGCGAAGCTGACCAAAGAGGGGTTGCTGGGGTTTATCAACAGTTCCGTCATCCCTGCGTAAACAGGGACCGGTAAAAATAAAGTCGCCCTTCGGTCGACACGTTATGAACTGGATTCCTGCTTTCGCAGGAACGACGAACGAAGCGATCAGGAACGACGGGTCAAGCTCATAATGACGGGGTATTGATATGCGCCTGCAACCGGCGCAGGACGTTCTCCGGCGAGATGCCGGGGCGGGGCAGGTCGCCGGGGATGCCCGGTTTGATCCTCAGGTGTGCGAAGCGCGCGCCGTCCGTGTCCTTCCGGGCATACAGTTCCCTGATCACGGCCGGGTCGTTACCGTCCAGCGCCACACCGTAGCCGCAGGCCGCGGCGATGTCCGCAAAGCCGACGTTGGCCGACACGGTGGCCTGGGACCCCGTGGACTCGTGCACGCCGTTGTCCAGTAATATATGCGCCAGGTTATTGCGGCCGTAGCTGCCGATGGTGGCAAGGTTGCCCATACGCATGAGACCGGCGCCGTCACCGTCGACGACGGTAACCTCCAGGTCCGGCCGGGCCAGGGAAACACCCAGGGCAAAGGAAGAGGCGCAACCCATCGATCCGACCATGTAGAGCTGGTTGCTGCGGTCGGCAATAGCGAATAACTCCCGGCCGGTATAACCGGTCGTGCCGATCACGACTGAATTATCCTCCGGCGTATGCCTGATTATCTCTCCCAGGGCCTGTTCCCTGGAGACGGCGCCGGCCGCCCCGTCAAACCTGTCCCGCCGGCACACGGCATGAGACCTGGAGGGGACCGACGCGGATCTCAACGGATGCGGCGCGACCGCGCCCCGGTTCATGAGCAACGCGTAAGGTTTGCTCTCTGCCGTCATATGGCGCGTCGCGCGTTCCAGCACGGCGCTGATGGCGTGTTCCTCCGCAGGGAAAGGCTCCCAGGGAATTTCCATCAGGTCGAACAGGTTGCCCGTAATTTTTCCCATCAGCTCATGCTGCGGTTCGTCCTTCTCGCCCGGCCGCCCGCGCCGGGTCACGATGAGCAATACGGGAATGGAAAAAGTATGCGCCAGGGAGGTCAACGGGTTGACCGCGTTGCCCAGCCCGGAATTCTGCATCATGGCGACCGCGCGCCTGCCGCCCAGGGTCAGTCCGGCGGCCGTGGCCACCGCATCGCCCTCATTTGCAGACGAAATGTAGGTCAATCGGTCATCGTTGATTACGTAATTGATGAACGGCGTCAGGTAGGAACACGGCACCCCGGTATACCAGGAAAACCCATGACCACGCGCAGCCTCAATAAACGTTTCAGCGTTAATCATTTACTGTGCAGAAGGTCTGGATTGTCCTTTCAGGACTATCATCCGCAGGGACAGCGGATGGTAAGCGTACATGGATGTATTCACAGCGGGTCCTGAAAGGACAATCCAGACCTGGTTTCATGGTGACTAATCCGAGGTAAAATCGACAGCCCTGTCTATGTCGTTGACGGAATTAACATCCAGCCAGTGACCATTTATGTAATGCACCGTAACCGTCCTGCCCCGCCGTACCAGGTGGTTGAGCAGGTCGGGCAGGGTCAGCTGGTCGAACCCGGCCTGGTTTTCCAGTTCCTCCAGCGCTTGTTCCAGCCACTGTCTGCCCTGCGTCCTGACCCGCATCATGCCGGTCCAGCGCCCCGAAGGTTTGACCGGCTCCACGGGTTTACCCTCGGTAATGTGTTCCAGGCTGACTTCCTGCATGAACAGCGAGCGGTCGTCCGGCCGGTCGCACCAGGCATAATCCAGGGTGCCGCTGATTTCCACGTCATCGACCAGGGAGTCCACGACGATGACTATTTCACCGTCCCGGTCCAGCAGGTCCTGCAGGATGTACGACCTGAACAGCAGGTCGCCGTACGTGATCACCATGTCGTCCGTGAATTTATCCCGGGCGCAGGCCAGTGAATAGAGTTCGCCGGTGGTTTCATAACGGTCGTTGAGGCGGATGTCGACGCCGCCGACGTTCAGGGATTCCGACTTGTAACCGGCAATGACCGTGATGTCGTTGATCGCGTGTTTCTTGAATTCGTCCACCAGCCGTTGCAACAGGGGTTTACCGCGTATTTTCAGCATTGCCTTGGGCCGGTCTTCGGTCAGTTCATAGAGGTTATTGCCCCGGCTTGCAGCCAGTACCAGGGCCTGGCATTCGCTGGCGTTGTCCAGGTAACGTTCCTGGGCGCGCAGCAATTCGTCGGCGCCCTGCAGTTGGAAGATGCTGTCTACGTCGGTGATGAGGTCCTCGACGTCGACCAGCGACTGTTGCTCGAAAATCTCCCTGCTCGTGTTTTCCATGGCCCTGACCGAGGCCCGGATCATATGGTTGGCCCAGATGACCAGGCTGATCCCGGCCTTCCTGAATACGTCCACGGGCGTGCTGTAGTATTTTGTCGGTACGATCACCAGGGGGCAGGCGCGGTCCCATTGCCCGGCAAACTCTATGATTTCATCCGGGCGTGATTGCCGGCTGTGGATGAGGATGGCGTCGGCCCCGGCCGCGCAATAGGCCGTGGCCCGTTTCAGCGCCTCGTCCATGCCCCAGCCCGCGATCAGGGCTTCCACCCGCGCGACTATGCAGAAATCGGGGTCCTGCT
This sequence comes from Gammaproteobacteria bacterium, assembly GCA_965208655.1. Taxonomy (GTDB): domain Bacteria; phylum Pseudomonadota; class Gammaproteobacteria; order Eutrophobiales; family Eutrophobiaceae; genus JAAXHV01. The sequence goes on along the minus strand of CBDBPJ010000004.1, from coordinate 35,608 downwards.
GGCTGTCCTTGCCGGCCCGTATCTTGCCCAGAATTCACTGATGTCGGCCAGGGCCTGTTGCTCGCTGCCGATGAAGCTGTTGGTCTTGGGGAACTCCTTGTCTTCTATGCAGACGCCGGCTATGCCGCGTTGTTCCAGTTTCCTGACCAGGCGCCGCATGTTGTTGAAGTTGCCGTAACCGGTATCGCCGTCGAGCAGGATCGGGACTTCCGTGGCGTCGGACATGAATTCCAGCATGTCGACGACCTGGGTCCAGCTTGCCTCGTTGCTGTCCCTGACGCAGAACTGGGTCGACAGGGCCAGGCCGCTCGCCCAGATCCCCTTGAACCCGGCCTGCTGCACGAGCTTGGCCGAGATGCCGTTGTGGGCTTCCAGGATGAACTCCAGTTCCGGCGATTCCAGCAAGCCGCGTAATTGTCTGCTTTTATTGTTCTGCAACGTCAATACCCGTCATTCCTGCGAAAGCAGGAACCCATTTTCATACATTTCCGCCGCGCGTTCCACGTCGGCGGGAAAATCAATCTCTATCCAGGCCTGCCCGGTGATATCCTCGAAGTGGAACAGGTGCGGTGTCTCCATCAGCAGGTCACGGATCGCTTCCTCATACGGTTCTTCTCCCCGGTTATTGTCGAGGTAACTGCGCGCCCGCAGGGCAAGACGCCTGCACACGGCGGCGTCGAAACGGAAAAAGCCCACCGATTCACCCTGGAAATCCCAGGCTATCCCCGGGTCCGGCTTTTTTCTGAATTCCACCGGTGTGGGCGCCTGACACGCACAGTTTTACCGGTTCGTCGCCGGGCTCAAATTCCCGGTCGAGCAGAAAGCAGTTGTCGTGCTGCGTACTGAACAGGCGGGCCAGGATACCCGGTTCATATAACACGTCGGCGTCCATCATAATACTGTCCGCGCCGCCGTCCAGGTGGTCGTACGCGCAATGCAGGCTCACCACGCTGCCCGCTTCGTAGTCCGGGTTGACGATGGTTTCCACGGGCGCCCCGGACCTTACCGTTGCCAGTTCCGCTCCGATATCGCGGTGACGGTAACCCGTGACGATGATGATGCGCTGCGCGCCCAGGCCGTTCAGGATTTCGATATGCCGCTGCAGCAGGGTTTTTCCCCCGAACCGCAGCAGGCATTTAGGCCGTCCCCCGGCAGCTTCCCCCAGCCGTTCCCCCCTGCCTGCCGCCAGGATAATCGCGTTCATGTCTTCCCGGAGCGGTACTTGTTCATCAGCAGCTCCGTGGATGAGTCGCGGGGTTGGTGATCCCCGTCGCCGGCCAGTTCCGCCGCTATCTGTCCCGCCAGGGTTTTGCCGAGTTCGACGCCCCACTGGTCGAAGGCGTTGATGCCCCAGATGGCCGCCTCCACGTAAGTCTTGTGTTCGTACAGGGCGAGCAGCATGCCCAGGGTGTACGGGTCCAGCCGGTCGTAGACGATGGTGGTGCTCGGCCGGTTGCCGTCGAAGTGGCGGTGGGGCTCGGCGCTGTTGGCGCTGCCCCGCATCAGGGCTTCGCCCTGGGCCAGGCAGTTGGCGACCAGCAGTTCGTGTTGCGCGCGCTCGCCCTCGCCGCCAAGCGGCAACAGGAAGTCGATGGACGACATACGCGTGCCCTGGTGCAGGAACTGGAAAACGGCATGTTGCGCCTGGCTGCCCGTGCCGCCCCAGATGACCTGCGAGGTCTTTGTTCCCACCCTGTTTCCATCCGTACCTGCCGACTTGCCGTTGCTTTCCATCACCAGTTGGCCCAGGTAGGCCGGCAGTCTTTCCAGCCTCTGGTCATAGGGGATGACGGCATGGGCGCCGGCGTCAAGAAAGTTGTTGTACCAGACGCTCAGCAAGGCCAGGATTACCGGGATATTGTTTTCGAATCCGGCGCACCGGAAGTGCAGATCGAGCGCGTGCGCTCCCGCCAGGAACTCCCTGAAGTTATCCTCGCCGATGCTGATGGCGCTGCTCATCCCGATGCAGGACCAGATGGAATAACGCCCGCCGGTCCAGTCCTCGACCTTGAAATAACGGTCCTTGCCGATGCCGAAGCGTTCGACCGCGGCGGCATTGCCCGAAACGGCCAGGAAATGCCTGCCGGCGTCGTTGCAGCCGTTTTCCGTCAACCAGCGTTTCGCCCGGTTCGCGTTGACCAGCGTTTCCTGCGTCGTGAAAGACTTGGAGGCGACGATAAACAGCGTGGTCTCCGGGTCGGCGCGCGCCAGGGCGCGCTCGATATCAAAGGGGTCGATGTTGGCGACGAAGTCGATGTCTATGCCGTCCTGGTTATACTCTGACAGCGCCTCGATCACCAGGCGCGGGCCCAGGTCGGAACCGCCGATGCCGATATTCACCACCCTGGAAATGGGCCTGCCCGCGGCGCCCTTGATTTCGCCGTTGTGTAACCGGTTGGCGAACGCAAACATCCTGTCCCGTTGCTGCAATACCTGGCTTAAAACAGGGGACAGATCATGCCCGTCATGGGTGCCTGCATTACCTTCCGGGACCCGCAGCAGCATATGCAACGCCGGCCGGCGCTCCGTGGTGTTGACTTCCTGTCCCGAGAACAAGGCCTCGATGCTGTTTCCCAGCTTGCGCTGTTCGGCCAGGTCCAGCAGCAGCGCCAGGGTGTCATCGGTGATAAGGTTCTTGGAGAAATCGACAAAGATTCGGTCCAGGCCGAGCGAAAACCGTTGCGCCCTTCCCGGGTCACGGGTGAATTCCTCATGCAGGCGCAGCCCGGCTGCCTGCCGCCGGTGTTCTGCAAGGAGGCGCCAGGCCGTTGCCTGTTCCGGTGAATTGTCGTTTTGTCCGGCCATAACAGTAATCCCTCTATTATAGTCACAACTTCAGCCGGATAAATAAAGCAGTGAGTCAACACCGGGACCCGCCCCGGCCCTCCGCCGACGGGTTAACCCGGCATCACGGGGCGACCGGCACCGGCACAAACCTCACACGGCAGGTTCATGCGGTAGCCGGCCTTGCGCTCGGTAATGATGTAAGTGGGCTCGTTGGCGTCGTCGCCGAGCTTATGCCGCAGTTTCCCGACGAAGGCCCGCACCAGTTTCAGATCGCCGTTGTGGCGCCCGCCCCAGACCCGGCGCAGCAGCGTATCGTAGGTCGATACCCGTCCGGCGTTAAGCGATAACACGCGCAGCAGTTCGTATTCGGTGGCGGTCAGTTGCAGCGGCCGGCCGGCCAGCGCCACCCGGCGCCGGTCGTAATTGATGGTCAATTCCCCCAATGTGAAGGGATTTGACTCGGCGCGGCTGCGCAGCGCGGCGCGGATGCGCGCCACCAGTTCCGTCGGCGAGAAGGGCTTGACGATGTAGTCCGTGCCGCCGTTTTCCAGCGCCCTGGCGGCCGTTTCGTCCCGGCGGCACCCGGAAATAAAGATGACCGGCAGGTCGGCCAGCGCCGGGATCCGTTCCATCAACCCGATGCAGCCAGTCTCCGACAGCATCAGGTCGAGCAGCACCAGCGCCGGCTTTTCGGTACCGATAATGTGTTCCAGTTCGGTATGGTCGCCGGTGACCAGCGCCGCGTAGCCTGCAGCGGTGAGCGCCTCGCGGGCCTGCGTCAGCGTCTGCGGGTCACGGTCTGCCACCAGGATGCGCACCGGATCGCCCTGTTGTGCAGGCGCTTCCCGCCGGCTGCGGGCCGGACCGGCAACAGCGCCGATCTCTTCGAACACCGGAAGCGTGAATGTAACCCGGGTGCCCTGGTCCGGCCTGCCGCTCTGCGTGCGAATACGTCCTCCGTGGGCTTCGACCAGCCCCTGGCAGATGGCCTGTCCGAGTCCGGACCCGCCCGGTCCTGGTTTGCGGACGCCGGAGTGCTTGCGAAACAGTTGCGCCGGCCGCCCGGGTGCGGCACCCGTGCCTGTATCCGACACCGAAATCGCCACGTAGACACCGTCGCGCACAGCGGAAACCCGGATCGGCGAGGACTCCGGGGCATGCCCGGCGGCGTCGGATAACAGGATGTTCAGCACCTGGACCATGCGTCCGCGGTCGGCTGCCACCTGCGGCAGGTCCGGCGCCGGGTCGATGAGCACGGTATGCCCGGCGCCGCCGCTCAGGAACGTATTGCGCGCCAGGTCCACCAACGCGCCCACCTCAGTGGGCTCCGGGTTGACCGACAGCATACCGGCATCGATACGTCCGGCATCCAGCAGGTCGGCGATGAGGTCGCTCATGTGGTCGACCTGTTCGTTGATGATACGGAAGAACTGCAGCATCTCTGCCGCACTGAACACCGGCGAGGCGCACAGCACCGTAGCGGTCGAGCCCTTGATGGACGTCAGCGGCGCCCGCAGTTCGCGGCTCAGCATGTCAAGGAACTCGACCTGCATCCGTTCCGTCTCCTGGACCGGCGCCAGGTCCTGCAGGGTCATGACCACGGACGCCGGCGCGCCATCCCCGGTCTGGACCGTAGTCGCATTGATCAGCGTCCTGATACTGCGGCCGTCGGGACCGGAGAGCACGATCTCCTCGGCGATTACTCTCTCGCCGTTGACCATGTCTGCGCAGAGCGGGAACTGGTCCAGCGCGATATGGCGGCCGTCGGCGCGCCGGCAGGTGGTTGTCTTGAGCAACTGCTCGGGGGGGCTGCCGGGCAGGCGCAGACTCTCCACGAGCCGCCTTGCCTCGCGGTTGAGCGACACCAGGCTGCCCGTTGCCGAATCGAATACCGCGACCCCGACCGGTAAACTATCCACCAGGACCTCAAGGTCGGCGCGGGCGAGACGCTCGGCGCGATAGGTACGGGCGTTGGCGATGGCGCCGGCCGCGTGCGCGGCAAACAGCTCCATCACCTCTTCGTCTTCGCTGGTGAATGCTTCCCCGTCCACTTTTTCCACCAGGTACAAGTTGCCGACGTGCACGCCCTGGTGGCGTAGCGCCGTGTCCTGGAAGGTCAACAGGTCGGTGCAGAAGGCGGGCGCGGGCGCGTACGCCGGCGCGTCCTCCTGCCCCCCCAGCACGCCCGGCAGGAGGTGCACGAACAGCCGCGGTCCGCCGGGGCACTCCCTGAGCCGGCGCTGCTCCTCATCACTGAGACCGGAGGTAACGAAATCCAGGGGTTGCCCGGAGTCATCGAGAGTAACGACAGCGCCATAGCGCGTCCCGGTCAGTACCCGGGCGCTTTCCACGACCTCGCGCAACACCGTGTCAAGCTTGAGACTGGCGCTGACGCGCAGGTTCGCCGCACTCAGGGCGGAAATCCGCCGGCGCAGCATCTCGTTCTCTCGCATCAGATCGTCATTACTTCTCAACATTCTGCCTCCCCCGCAGTCTTGTCAGAGAGCAATCACACTTAATCTGTTTAAGTGATTAAAACTACCTATATTATGTACAGTACTAAAGTCATACTACATAAAATTTTAAATTTGGTACTATGAAATAATCGCATAGATTCAAGGTCAGCCTGCATACCTTTCCTGTATCCTTAATTCCCTTAAGATTCAACAACTAACACACTTTGTCCCGGCTCGGCGCGCGCTTGCTTTCAGCCGTGATTCCAGTATACTCGGGGCTACTGTCAGCGCTACCTGTACCAAGTACCGAAAATGCAGGCTGTATCAGCCGGAGTGTCCGTCCAATCCATCCTGTGCGAGGTTGTACGCAGTTCTGCAGAATTACGCATCACCTGTATCTGTCCCCATGAAAATTTCCGCTGACGGGCGGTTTCCGTGACACCGGGCAACGGCTCATCCGGCAACCCTGATCCTGCATCAGACTGGGGCCTGCGCCGGAGGTTGAACGTTCCGGCCCCCGTGCCCGGCTACTTCGAGCGGCCGGCCCTGCTTGAACGGCTTGTATCTGCGGCCCACCACATCGCGCTACTCAAGGCGCCCGGTGGTTTCGGCAAGACAACCCTCCTGGCGGCATACTGCCGGCGGCTCGGCAAACGCGGCCTGCCCGTCGCCTGGCTGCGAATCGATGCAGCGGACAGCCGCTTGAGCATCGAGACCTGTCTCGCCTTCGCATTTCGCCATGCGGGCATCGATGTCCCGGAGCCCGGTTCGGACCCCTGGAGCGTAGCCGGAGACCGTGTTGAACTGCTGCTGGGGGCTATCGCTGCGCACGCCGCACCCTGTATCCTTGCTCTCGACAACCTGGAGCTGCTCACCGAACCCCGCAGCGCCGAGGCGCTTAGCAGGCTGTTGCGTGATGCGCCGCCCAATCTCCACGTGTCCCTGGCCTGCCGCGAACTGCCGTTTACGCTCGACATCGCAGAGCCGTTGCTCGAGGGACGAGCAATAATGTTAAGCGCGGCTGAACTACGTTTTTCACCCCAGGAATCCGCGACGTTCCTGGGCAGCCACCCGTCACGCAAGAACCTCTCCGCCCTGGAACGGCAGTTCGCCGGGTGGCCCATTGCACTGGCCCTGCAGCGCAACTGCAGCCGCAATAACACGTCCGGCCAGGCCAACAGTTCCAAGCTGCTTGGCAACTGGGTCGAGTCCCGGTTGTGGGGGCACCTGTCAACCGGCCAACGCGACTTCCTGCTCGACGCCGGACTCCTGGAGCGGTTCGATCCCGTCCTGCTGGACGAGGTCCTGGATTGCAACGACTCGCGCTACCGCTTGCAGGCTATGCCGCAACTCGACGGTCTTATCCAACCCTGTTCCGACAGCGGCCCCGGTACCGTCACGCTGCACCCGTTGCTGCGCCGGCACTGCGCGGAACGGCGCATCCGGGAAACACCGGACCGGTATCAGACAATTCACCACCGGGCTGCGGTGGCGTACGAACGGCGCGGTGAGATGGTAGCGTCAATTCTTCATGCTGCGGAAGCCGGCGATCCTGAGTTGCTTGTCCGCCTGCTTGAGGACGCCGGTTGCAGCCGGTTATGGGCGCGCAAGATTCAGCCTTCAATTGAACAGGTCTTTACTTCCCTGACCCATGACGTTATCAGGCGTTGGCCAAGGCTCGCGCTCATCTGTTGCTACGTGCACGCCCTGACCGAGCGCCTCGCTGAGGCCCGCCGCTATTATGAACTCGCCGCGGTCGGCTCAGATGGCTTTACACGCAACCCGACCGGCAATATCCGTGATCTTCGCATCGATAAATTCATGGTCGAGATAGCGTTCTACATCGCCGGCTGGATTCCCGTGAACTCTGCTGAATTGCAGTCGGCGATTGCCGGCGCAATCGACATTGCGCGGGACAACGACCTGGAGCCGATCGCGCAGTCTATCCTCTCCTTCGGACTGTGCGTCTACGAGAACCGCCGGGCGCGCTTTGGTGCGGCGTTTGAACGCGCCGAGCAGGTGCGCCAACTCATCAGTGACGGCCAGACCCCTTACCTCTCCCTGCTCATCGATACCCAGTTGGGGGCCATGGCCATGGCCCAGGGGCACGTACAGGAAGCAGAGGCATACTATATGAGCGCCATCCGGTCCGCCCATGCGCATTACCCCGATGACCTCTCGTCCGTGACGATCAACGCCGCGCTGCTACGAGAGCTCCAGTATGAACGCAACCGGCTGCCGCTGGCCGCTGAAATGCACTCACGCGACAAATTTACCCTGTCCGGCAACACGTTTGTCACTCTCACCTCGGAATGCTTCATCATATCGGAAGTCACACAGTACACAGCCGGTGTCGACGAGGCCCTCGGCGTTCTGACCGAGATGACGGGATACGCCCGCCTCACCAAGCGTCAGCCCCTGATCCGGTATCTGGCCGCGTTACGTGTCGCCATGCTCTCCTCCGCCGGGCGGGTTGCCGAAGCAGAGCGGGCCTGGCGTGCCGAGGCACTGCCCTCCAGAGACGATGACTGCCTGGACATGCAGGTGAGGGATTGGCGGGAGATGGAAATGATCGCCTGCGCCCGGTTGCGCCTGTACACTGCCTGCGAGGCATTCGAGGCAGGGCGTGAATTCTCGAAACTGCTGGTTCAAGTGGCCAGGGCCCACAGACTGGTGCGAACAGAGATGCGCGTAACCGCCATCTCGATGGTGCTCGAATGGCGCGCAGGTGACATGGGCGCGGCGTGTTCTCACCTCGAGACCTTCCTGCACCACTACGCCGGCGCCGACTACGCCCGTCCAATCGTGCGCGAAGGTGATGTCAGCCGCGAAGTGCTCGAGTACCTGCTTGCCACTCATCCGGAGGGGCCGTTCCAATCGGCCGCCGCCGGCCTGTTGACGATGATCTCGAGTAACGACGGGAAAGACATGGTCACCAGTTTCAGCGACCGGGAAATGGCGGTGCTGAAATTGCTCCCGGACCTGCGTGACAAGCAGATCGCCGCAGAACTCTCCATCTCGCGTGAAGGCGTGCGTTACCACCTGCGCCGCATCTTCCCCAAGCTGGGCGTCCACAGCCGCCGCGCAGCTGTTCGGCAAGCGCGGGCCATCGGCCTCCTGCCACACTAGCCCGCACCAGGATAACCGGTGTCAGGCATGCCAACGCACTCCCGAACGCAAAGACTTTCGTGTATGTAAAACGGCGGGCTGAGCGCCCGCCGCAAACACGTCCTGAACAAACGGCTGCTATGCGATAAGGAAGTCCATGTCGCCGGCGGCGTGGATGCTGCCGAAATCCGTATCGAACGCATGCCCGGCATCATTGTCGTATCCTGCGCCGCTGTCGTAACCACGGTCGGCGTCGTGGCCGAAGCCTTCGGATCCTCCGGAGTGATGCCCTGCCGGGTCAGTGTCTCCAGCGTCATTATCGCCGGCGTGCCCTGCATCGTTGTCGGCTTCAGAACCTGCATCGAAGTTAAAGCCGCCGTCACTATCGTGCCCGTAACCCTCGGACGCCGTGGTGTGATGCCCTGCCGGGTCAGTGTCTCCAGCGTCATTATCGCCGGCGTGCCCTGCATCGTTGTCGGCTTCAGAGCCTCCATCGAAGTTAAAGCCGCCGTCACTGTCGTGCCCGTAACCCTCGGACGCCCTGGTGTGATGCCCTGCCGGGTCAGTGTCCGCGCTGCCATCTGAATCGAACGCCAGTGCTTCTCCGCCGTGCTCGCCGCGGCCTTCGCTCGAGCGGCCTTCTCCATATTCCGTGTGGCTTCCCTCTCCGCCTTCCCTCCCATGGGATTCCCGGCCGCCTGTTTCACTGCCGAATTCAAACTGTAGCAGGCCCATGTCTTGCAGCATCCCGTAGATTTGGGGATTGTATTGAAAGATATTCATGCTCTCTACCTCCGGTTGTGGTAGCAGGGGCATGGCAGTCTGCCGCCCCTACAGTGAAAGCATAGAAAGCGTGATGCGAATATACAACAGGTTGGCGCGGGGAAAGGAATAATTCCCAGGTAAATCGTCCGGTATTCTATTTACCGGCCGGGAAGAATCCATGGCTTGGGCTCACGCTTTATGGCGAACTGAGCCCAAGCCATGGATTCCGCTTCGCTGGGGTCATTCAGTCTTCATCGCCACGACTATGTTCATAGGATACCCTCCAAGCTGTCTTGCCAATGAAAGAACATGACCTCACCCCGGAACCGGACACCCGTAAATTCGAGATTCCCGGGCTCTCGTCTGTAATTGCTTCCCTGAATTAAAATGCGTACTTCACGCCGGCCCGGATCTCGAAGCGGGAGGCGTCTCCCCGGCGTGACTCGGGCGCCGCGCCGCGTACCGCGTTACCGGGGAAATTCACCTGGCGCAGTATACCCCAATCATCGTTCAACAGGTTGGTGAGGTTATCTATGATAAGAAAAGCCGAGGCCTTGCTTGCGCGCGTCAGCCCCGGGAACTGCTGTTCCAGTCGCAGGTCTATCTTCTCCCACCACGAGCCTGCATTGGCATTGCGCTTGTCACCGGGCGCCAGCACGTTGTTCCGGAAGTCCAGAAAAGGCGTAAAGTTATACGGATCAACGGTACCGTCAAAGGCGTAACTGTAAGGGGCGCCTTCATTCATGGAGCCGTACAGCGATATCCTCGTCAGATTGTCACCGATAAAAGCCCGTTCCCAACGGGCTGTGGCCGTAATTCGGTGGGCAATATTATAGTTGGATGTCGACAGCACCTCTTCCTGGGGGTCGAAGAATGCCCTGTTCTGGTAGTTTGAGAAGGCGACGGAACTGGTCATCGGCTGGACGTCCTCGGCATCCGTCCATGCGTAACCCAGTGACCAGTCAAACCCGTTTGCGTAGGCTTTGGAGATGGACAGGAATGCCAGCAGTGAGCGGTTGCCCTTGCTGCTGTTGGTCAGCACAAAACCGGGCTCACGAACGGACTCATAAACCGGGTAGCCGGCCTCAGTGGTGCCGGTTCTTTCCAGATCGCCGCGTTTGACGATGGCCGTATCGCGGCCGAGGGTGTATAAAAAATCGGCTGTGAGCACATACCCGTTATGCGTGTGGAGGGACGCGCCAAGGGCAAACTTCCACTCCGCAGGCAGGTCAAATTCGGGATCAAGGTAACTGATCTCGAAGTTGTCGCCCGTGCCCCCGGCCACGGCATCGTACAGTTCTGCCGGGATGCCGTACCCCGGGCCTGCCGGCACACCTTCTTCCAGGCCGGCGTAGATCACGTCATCGTCAAACAACGAGCGGGATCCGTCGGTATAGCCGAAGGCGCGGCCGCGTTGTCCGAACTGCAGCACGTTGTTGGCGGAATACGTATTCGACAGCCAGACGTTCGGGTTGCCCCCTGAGTACAGACCCGCGCCGCCGCGCACCGTGAGCGCATCGGAGTGCCGCCAGGTAAAGGCGAAACGGGGTTGCAGCAACCCTTCACCATCCAGGTTGGCGGCGTTCGAGAAGCCATAGTCGGTGACAAAATCCGCGTTTTCCGCCGGTTCGTCGTCAGTGCCGTACCAATCGTAGCGTAACCCGGCAACGACAGTCAGTGTATCTCCCAGCCTGAATTCATCCTGGGCATACACCGTGTTGAGTGAATACCCCCATTCGGCTGCGGCATCAACCGGGTTATTGGAAGGGGCATTGTTGTAGTAAATTGCATCGGCATGGCCGTTGCGGAAATTCTCGATGCCGCTGAAACGGATTTCCGTTTCCGTGTGCTGGACGAACATGTTGAAAATATCCAGGGATTCCGTCTCTATTCCCAGCGTAAGCTCGTGTCCGTAGAGGTCGTACTTGGCTTTCAATGCAAAGGTCAGCACGTCATAATCCAGCTTGTTGGCCTGGCGGCTGTCATCGCCCCCCAGGTACACGTCCACGGCGTCGAGTTCGACGCGGATTTCGCCGAAATCCGTTCCTCCTACGGATAGTTGACGGTTATCAAGATCCAGGTACCCCAGGCGCAATTCCGTGGAAAAATGATCAGTCCAGTGAGAATAAAGCGTCGCTGCGTATGAGTTCAGTTCCGCGCCGCGCTCGTACAGGTGGTTGGAGAACTCAAACTCGTTGTTGTCGCCATCGGACTGGACGAAGTTATGGCCGTCGTTGTAGTTCCAGGCAACGGAGAGGCGTTGCGCATCCGTGATGTTCCAGTCCAGCTTCACCAGCACCTTTTCGTCCGCGTTACCCATACTGGCCGGGATCGTCCCCGGGTCGTATTGGTAGAGGCTGCGGGCGATATCGAGAATTTCATCCAGTTCTTCCCGGGTCACGTTAATCTCATTCACGGCGCCGGAGCCGAGCGGGCCGCGGTCGAACAGGTTGGCGCCCTCCAGTTTTTCGTAGGCGGCGAAGAAAAACAGCCGGTCTGCAATTATGGGACCCCCTATGTTCGTCCCATACCGTTTTTCGTCGTAGTCTCCGCTCTTGATAGCATCGCCTTGCAGGGAATCGCCGCGCAGTTCATCACCGGTATAATCGAAAAACAGGGAACCGCTGAAGCGGTTGCCGCCGGATTTTGTGACCGCATTGATGTTGCAGGCCGTAAAACCGCCATACTCGACGTCGAACGGCGCCAATTCGACGGATACCTGGTTTATGGCATCGTATGAAAAAGGCATGCGCTCGGTGGGATAGCCGTTGGAATTCAGGCCGAATGAATCATTCATGCGCACACCGTCAACGGTCAGGCTGTTGAAGCGTGAATTCTTGCCGCCGCACTGGACGGCATTGATGTCACCCCTGGACTCATCGACATAGAGCCGTGCATCCGCCCTCAGGATATCCGTAATGTTCCGGTTTATCGCCGGGGCAGTTTCCAGTTGCTTGAGATCAAACGTCGCGTTCGGCCCGACAGCAATGGGGTTTGTAATCGAGGCCTCTGCAACGACAAGCACTTCTTCTATTTCATCAGCAGGCAGGAGCGTGAAATTGAGGTCCGTCGTCTGACCCAGATTCAACGGCAGGTTATCCGTTTTCCTGGCCGAAAAACCCGATTTGCTGACTGAAACAGAGTAATGACTGCCTATGGGAAGGTTACGGATGCTGAACTCACCCCTCTCGTTTGTCGAGGCGGTCCTGGTAAGGCCTGTGTCTTCATTGCGTACAATGACTGTTGAGTCGGAAACGGTTTTGCCGTTTCGGTCGGATACCAGGCCGCGCACGGCCGACGTCGTTTCCTGTGAGAGGGCGGAATCGCTCAGGACCGCGATAAATACCGCCGCTGCACAAGCTATGAAAACAGGTTTTACAGACATTTTCTTTGGCGATAACCAGGCAGCTACTGTCCCACTATTCTACAATCACCGGAATGTCATGTCAGTTCTCCGATAATTGAGATTTAATTATGCTTCGCAGATCAAGGCGCCGGGTCGTGCTAGCGGGAGCATAAATCCGCCTGTTCGGCTCTTTCGGTGTACATGCCTTATTCGGCGGACGACCCGGCATTGATCATTTCTCTCTCCAAAATCGAAGCGGCTGTGGCAAGACCGCATGACGAACTATAATGCGGCGCAATTTATATCGTTATGCATAGAACACAAAGTGGGCGTCCATGACATCCGCCATGTTGAAATCCTGCAGCGTAACCGTGCCGCCGCCCTGGGCAGACAAATCAATCACGGTGCCGTGATCCTGTTGCTGGATGTCCAGGTCTTCCACTGACTGAATGTCCGCAAGCGCGGCAAGGTCAATTCTGTCTGCTCCGTTGCCGAAGTCCAGGATGGTGTCATTCCCGCCCCCGGTAGCGATGATGAAGGCATCATCGCCTTCACCCCCGTCCAGCATGTCGTCATCGGGACCGCCCCGGAGCTGGTCATCGCCGGGGCCGCCTGCCAGGGTATCATTGCCGATGCCGCCGTAAAGCCTGTCGTCGCCAGGGCCGCCCGTCAACACATCATCGCCGCCGCCGGGACCGCCATACAATATGTCATCGCCGCCTCCGCCGTTAATCCGGTTGTCTCTTAGGTCGCCCGCCAGTATGTCGGAGAAATAGGAACCATCGAGGTTTTCGATATCGGGGACTTCCATCGTTAAACTATTGCCTTCAGAATCGGTATATTCGATCACTTCCGTGGCAAATGTATCGCCTTCGGCTTCGCCGCCCCGGGCGGTACCGTTATGCAACCGCACTTCGACGCCGCCTGTAAAAGAGAAAAAATAGGAGGCGGTATCATTGCCTTCTCCGCCGCGCAGCATATCCGCGCCGGGACCGCCGTCCAGCCAGTCATCACCTTCCCTGCCGTCCAGTTCGTCATCGCCTTTGTAGCCCCCCAACCGGTTGGGGCCGTGCGCGCCGTCCAGTATGTCATCATGGGCAGAGCCTATCAGGTCCTCGATATCGGGCACCTCGATAACTACGGTGTCTCCCGCGGGGTTTGTGTACTCAACCATCTTCCTGCCGGGAAAGGTATCGCCCTCGGCTCCGCCGCCCCGGGCAATCCCGTTATGCAAACGCACTTCCACGGCCTCGTCTGAATACGCGTAGGAGGCGAGATCGTTACCCTCGCCGCCCCGCAGCACGTCGGCGCCATCGCGCCCCTCCAGCAGGTCATGGCCTTCCCTGCCATCCAGTACGTCATCACCGTCAGAACCTATCAGCCGGTTGGAACTCGGCGCGCCGGCCAGTATGTCATCGTGCAGCGAACCATACAGGTTCTCAACATCGGGCACTTCAATGTTCCTGGTTTCCCCTGCGGGGTCCGTATACTCGATCACCTGCCTGCCGGGAAAGGTATCGCCCTCGGCATGGCCGCCGCGGCCGACGCCGTTATGCAGGTCTACTTCCACTCCCTCATCCGAAGAGAAATAATAAGCGGTATCAATGCCCGCACCGCCGATGAGATCATCCGCCCCGGCGCCACCGAGCAGTCCGTCATTGCCTTCCTTGCCGTCCAGCACGTCATCGCCGTAGTAGCCCCTCAGCCAGTTGGCGCCGTAGGTGCCCACCAGGATGTCGTCGTAGGCGGAACCAAACAGGTCCTCGATATCGGGGACTTCGATCTCCTCGGCTTCCTTATTATCCTGTCCGAACATTAGTGAAATGAGAAATTCCTCAATTTCGGGGACTTCGCTACCCAGCGCGTTATCACCCCGTTGCACATGCTCGATAGTCTTCCTGCCGGCAAACACATCGCCCTGCGCATGGCCGCCGCGGGCCGTGCCGTCATCCAGGCGAACTTCTACGCCCGCGTGCGAATACTGGTAAGAGGCAGTGTCTCTGCCAGTGCCGCCGATAAGGGTGTCCGCGCCGGCGCCGCCTTCCAGCCAGTCCCAGCCTCCCATCCCGTCCAGTTCGTCGTCACCGGGGCTGCCCTTAAGCCTGTGGTCAGAAAAGTAGTCCCAATCTTCGGTTCCGGTCAACATAAGCGAAGTTTCCGCTTCATACACCATCACCTGGTAGCGGCCCGAATTGTCCTGGGTCGGGTTGCCCCGGTAGGCGCCGGCGCTGATGAAATAGACGCCGCCGGCATCCGGGGCGAATGTCAGTACTGAATTGACCTTCCCCGCCGCATAATCCACGTCATCGTGGAAGCCCACCTGCTCACCTTCCTGGTTGTAAATCCTGAGCACCGTATCCGTGTCCGCGTCGGGACCGATGCCGTCAAGTGTGATGTCATAGGTTGTCCCCTCGACCAGGTCCACCCTGATCCAGTCTTCATCGAACTTGTCGTCCAGGGTGCCCTGGAACCTGTCGCCTACCGACATGCTGTATGGCGTGTCGGCATGATTATCCTCCTCGTCAAACACCGTGACCTCGTATGTTCCCGAGTCGTCGATAGAATTGTTCGGGTAAATGCCGGGGCTGATGTAATAGTCGCCGCTGGTGTCCGGGGAAAACTCCACCATTGAGTTGACCTGTACCGCATCGGTGTCGATATCGTCGTTACAGGCTACCTCCTCCCCATCAGCATCAAAAATCTTCAGTACGGTATCAACCACAGCCTCCGGCCCGATGCCGTGGAGCCTGATGTCATAGTCTTTCCCTTCCGACAACTCAACCCTGATCCAGTCATTATCGGATCGATCGGAAAGAACACCTTCGAAACTGTCGCCAACGGATAGGGTATACGTGGTGTCAGCGGATGCGGCTGCATCCTGTGATTGGTCTTCTACCCAGCGGGTCATATTATTTCATTCAATCAGAAAGGTACCTTGGTGCAACGTCACTACGGTTTTACCCTGACCGCGTCAAAAAGAAGCCGGTGCGAGAACCGAGATCGCACCGGCCAAATCCCCATCGCGAGTTCTTCTCCTTTTCTCCGAATACGTTGAATAATTCCTGTAATTGAATTTCTTAATACGGAGTTGACTCTAGCAGAAAAATCGTGAGATTATTGTGTTATCCAGGTATTAATTTATGAATATTTTGGGGAATTAGTAAAAAGTCTACACAGTCGATGACACGGTCCTGCAGGAGGTGGTGGACAGCGCGTGCGCCCTGACCGGCGCCGGCACACTGTCCGTCTCACCTATACCTACCGAGGTGGCCGAGGTGATTGACCAGGCCGATCTACATTAAGAACGTGCACGCAGTGGGCTACCCCATGGCCGAGCCTCAGCCACCCTAACCGGTTTGAAGTTGTAGAAGCACATTTGAAAAGAGCTTATGTTCCCAATAAGAACGTTGACGGTATGTCGTTCAATACTGGCAGGTACGGCCTGTTTATTAGTCTTTATAACAGGACCGCTTGACGCGCAGGCGGAACAGACCATTACCGTCGTATCCTGGGGCGGCTCCTATGCGAGGAGTTCCGTGAAGGCCTATCATGAGCGTTTTACCGAGGAAACCGGCATTCATATCAAACTGGATGAATACAACGGCGGGCTCGCCCAGGTACGCGCCCAGGTTGAGTCCGGTAACGTGAGCTGGGACGTGATCGATATGGTGGATGGGGACACCTTGTTGGGTTGTGATGAAGGGCTTTTGGAGACGGTGGATTATGAATCTCTTCCTCCCGCACCGGACGGTACGCCGGCATCGGATGATTTTATCGCCGGGTATGACATGGAGTGCGGCATTGAAAATACCCTGGCCGGCACGATATATGCCTATAACGAAATGATGTTCCCGGGACGCAAACCCGCCAGCATGGCGGACTTTTTCGATCTTCAGACCTTCCCGGGACGCCGGGGCATGCGCCGGGTACCTAACGTGAACCTGGAGTTTGCCCTGGTGGCGGACGGCGTGCCGGTAGGCCGGGTATATGACGTTCTCTCGACCCCGGAAGGCATCGACCGCGCCTTCCGAAAACTGGGTACGATCAAGAGTGAGGTTATCTGGTGGGAGGCAGGCGCCCAGCCGCCACAGTTGCTGGCCGATGGTGAGGTTGTGATGAGCACGGCCTATAACGGGCGTATCTTCAATGCCTGGGCGCTGGAAAATCAACCGCTGACCATTGTCTGGGACGGCCAGGTTCAATACAGAGGCTACAAGGTCATCGTTGCGGGCACGCCCAGACTGGAACTTGCCCGGCAATTCGTCGCGTTCGCGACCAGCACGCAGTCCATGGCCAACCTCACCAGGTACATATCCTACGGTCCTTTGCGCCATTCATCCCTGGCGCTGGTGGATGCGCACCTTGAAACCGGTATCGATATGAGACCGCACCTGCCCAATGCACCGCGGAACATGACGAATGCGGTGCTTCGGGACCCCGAATGGTGGGCGGACAACCAGGACGAGATGAACGAGCGTTTCGCTGCCTGGTTAGCCAGGTGATCTTACCCGGCAGGACATCACTCCCGGGAGTCCGAAGGCTTCGGGCATGACGGCGGGATTGACCTCCGGCCCGCGCCGGCGGTCTACATGAAAAAACGGTCTCACAGTTCAGAAGTCGAACCGGAATAACGCCAGCAGGGCATGGGTTTTCAGTTCGGCCACGGTGCTGTCGATCCTGACCAGCAGGTCTTCCCTGCGGCTGCCATCCTGCCGGTACCGTTCAATGGTGATGTCGCCCGCGTCGGTTGTTATTGCTCCCGCGTCCGTATAGCGGTAACTCAAGTCGAGACGCGTGCGTTTGGTCACCGGTATGGCCACACCTGCGCTCACCATCCAGGTGAATTCCTGTCCCCCTCCAGGCGGAAGGCGGGTCAACGGGATTTCACCAAGGGCGCCCCGGCGCAAGTAACCGTGTGGGTCATCCGGCGCGGGGAACCGTTGAATAAAGTCCTCCAGGTCGTAATCGGTGATGCCGGCGCCGGCTCCCAGGTAGGGCTGCATCAGCAAGCTGCCGGCGGCTTTCCACGACGGGAAATCGTAGAACCCGGCGAACAGCAACTGCCGCGTATCCAGTTCCGCTGCCGACGGCTGGCGCGCCCCCGATCTCCGGTAGTTCGCGTTACCACGGTAATCAAGGCCGTTGGACACACCGAATTCCACCTGCGCGCGCAGGGCGGAAGTAAACCGGTACCCCATTCCCGCACGCCATTGAATGCCCGCGTCAAAATCACCATCGGTGAACATATGAGGACTGCCGTAGAGTTTCGCGATACCGGAATCCGCCCCACCGCTATCGGTGAAACGGGTTGACTCGGGAAAGACGGTGGCCAGCCCGACGCTGACATAAACCTTGTTCCCGAGCAGGTCCTCGCTGTTAGCCGGCAAGCTGCATACAACCAGGCAATACAGGATCCACAGACGGGCCTTCACCCGGATGAAACGTCTCATGTTCTCGTGCTCCGAGGGTTATCGGGTGTATGAGGAGGCGAAATGTAACATAATCCCCGTGGAGAGGCTACGATACGGTTTTCCCGGCGATGCGGCGGCGCAGAATAATTCCATATATAGCGATTGGGATGACGCTTTCTTTGGTATACTGCCTTGGTGAGGGTCGATCTTGACTTGCTGTCAGCTACTGGCGTGTTGTTCGCCGGCTCGCTAGTGGAGGAAGCCTTATGAGCGACCGGACTGCGTTCGGGCGCATCCTGGGGTCTTTGCACGACGCCATGCTCGACGATGCCCATTGGCCGGCCACCTCGGCCCTGGTCGACGAGGTCTGCGGCCTGACCGGCAATACGCTCCTGGTCGGCGAAGGGCCGAAAGAGGATATCCGGGTGGCCTTCGTCGGATGCTACATCCGTGGTGAGCGTCGCATGGACCTGGAGCGCGAGTACCTTGAAGACTACCATCCCATTGATGAACGCGTACCGCGCGTGCGGCGACTGCCGGACAGTCACCTGGTGCCGGTCAAGGATCTGTATACGGCCGAGGAAATGAAAACCTCTCCCACCTTCAACGAGCTATTATTCCGGCACAACCACCAGAATGGCTTGATCGTGCGTCTGGACGGGCTGGATGGCTCCCACTTATCCTGGGCTACGTCTGATCCTGTAACCCGGCGCGACTGGGACTCTTCGCAGATAACAATGATCAGGCGGCTGCTGCCCCATATACGCCAGTTTGCGCGCATGCGGCAGACGCTGGTGCGCGCCAAGGCGCTTGAAACCACCGCGACTGCCCTGCTCGAGAACCTGAGCATCGGCGTTGTTCACCTGGACAGGCGCGGGAAAATCCTGCAAACCAATGACCGTGCCCGTCACATCCTGCAAAACGGCTACGGGTTGTCTGACCGGGATGGGGAATTGCATGCCCCCGCCCCGGCCGACCAACTCCGTCTGCAGCGGCTGGTGGCCGACGCACTGCCGACAGACGATACGGTTTCCGTCAGCGGGTCTATGCCGCTGCGCCATTCGTCCGTGATGCCGCCATTGGTGGTACACGTCAAACCCGTGGGGGTCCCGCAACCGGACTACGGGGCGCGACATGCCGCCGCGCTGGTCCTGCTTGTCGAACCGGGACACCGGGGTCGTATCGATTCCGGTCTGGTAGCCGAGGCCCTGGGGCTGACGCCGGGGGAGAGCCAGGTGGCGGTGTGGCTGGCGGAAGGCAAGAGTGTGGAGGAAATGGCCCGGATAACGGGCCACTCCCGGAACGCCATCTACTGGCATCTGCGACAGATCTACAAAAAAAACCACATCTCCCGGCAGGCGGACCTCGTCCGACTCATGCTGTCGGTTGCCGACCTGGCTTAATCGCCGTCTGACCCGCGTCCGTTAATGGTTTCAGACGCCACCCTCCTGGGACATCTTTTCTTGAGCTGCATTGAACCCGCTGGCCGGCTGGAACCGCTGAAGGGCGTTCAGGAACTGCTCCGTGCTCGCCTGCCAGGAGCGCGCTTCGGCGAACTTGCGGCATTGGGCGGGATCGATGTCGAGGGCGCCTCGAATGGCGCGGCTCAGATCCTTATCGAGACAGCCGACGGGATGGCCATTGATCACGTCGTTGGGACCCGTAACCGGATACGCCGCGACGGGCACGCCCGAGGCCAGCGCTTCCAAAAGCACGAGACCGAAGGTATCGGTCAGGCTGGGAAAGACGAAGACGTCGGCATTCGCGTAGGCTGCCGCCAGCTCGGCACCATGCATTTCACCCAGGAAACGAACCTCGGGGAACCTCCGGCGCAATTGATCGAGTTGCGGGCCGTCCCCGACGACCAGCTTTGTTCCATCGAGCGGGAGTCCGAGCATAGCTTCGATGTTCTTCTCCACGGCGACGCGCCCGACATATAGATAGTGAGGGCGGGGATCGGGCGTTGCTTGCTTGGGCCGCGGGTGGAAAAGTTCCACATCGACGCCGCGGCTCCAAATTTCCAGATTCTTGAAGCCTTTCGCCACGAGCTCTGAGCGAAGCGAGCCGGTCGCCACCATCGTTCGCTGCGCCGCGCCATGAAACCACCTCAAGAACGCGTAGCTCCAATCTGTGGGGAACCGGGTTCGAGCGTGCAGGTACTCTGGAAACTTTGTGTGGTATGAAGTGGTGAACGGATAGCCCCGCTTCAGGCAGACCTTCCGGGCGGCGATGCCGAGCGGGCCTTCGGTGGCGATATGAATGGCGCAGGGTTGGAACGCTGCAATGCGGCGACCCATGTCATTCCAGGGCCAAACCGCGAGACGGATTTCCTTGTAGGTCGGGAGGGGCACCGTCCGGTAGCGGTCGGGCGTCACCAGTTCGACGGTGTTACCCATGGTGCGGAGATTGCTGGTAACCGTACTCAGGGTGCGAACCACGCCGTTCACCTGAGGATACCAGGCGTCGCTGACGATCAAGATACGCACGGAACTAACTCGCCAACGCCAGCGCTTCCCCGGTTTCGATCGTCGCCCAGTGAAGGATCTCCAAACGTCCGTCAAAATGCTCTACCAGCGCCGTGCAGCTCTCCACCCAGTCGCCGTCGTTGCAGTAGAGCACGCCGCCGATATCGCGGATCTCGGCGTGGTGGATGTGGCCGCAGACGACGCCGTCCACGTTGCGCCGCCCGGCTTCCTCCGCGATGGCTCCCTCGAAATTGCTGATGTGTTCCACTGCGTTCTTGACCTTGTGCTTGAGGAACGCGGACAGCGACCAGTAGGGATAGCCAAGTCTCCGCCGTATCGAGTTAAAGCGGTTGTTGATCGATAGCGCGGTGCGGTAGCCGATGTCTCCCAACAGGGCCAACCAGCGGGCATACCGGACGATACAGTCGAACTCATCCCCGTGAATGACAAGCAGCAGCCGGCCGTCGGCGGTCTTGTGGATGGCCTCGCGCTCCACTGCGACTCCGCCGAAGTGCAGTCCCGTATAGTCCCTGGCCGCCTCGTCGTGATTCCCGGGGACGTAGACCACCCGCACGCCCTTTCGCGCCTTGCGCAGGATCTTCTGGATGACGTCGTTGTGAGATTGGTCCCAGTACCAGTTATTTTTGAGCCGCCAGCCATCAATGATGTCGCCCACAAGGTAGAGAAAATCCGACTCGTTCCACTTCAGAAAACTGAGCAAGTATTCGGATTTACATCCTCGTGTCCCGAGGTGGACGTCCGAAATCCAGATAGTACGAAAATGCTGGGGTCGCGGAACGATATTCATAATCTGTGAGGAAGTGCCAAGTTTCTCTTTGCACGCAACGACACATCTTGTGCCGATTACTTGGCTACGAGTTTAATATTGTGCGATTACAGAAATGTGACAGCGTAGATGTATGCGCTCAGATGCCCAGGAAGGTCACTATCCAGGAGATGATATTGAAACCTGGCCTTGTGCCGGTCATGGTTGACCGGAATGGAATTCAGCGCGTCACCTCGCAAGACGCCTGCCGGCTCACATCGTTTACCGGCGCCGGACAGCGATAAATCGGTGTAAGGCGTCAACACGCCCGCTCCGCCCCAGGTAGTGCCGATGCCGTAGGCAATGCGCGCGTCCACACGCCCGGCTCCCCGGCCCGGCGCCGCCGCGCCGGAGTTCACCTGCTCAATTCGGCCGGGTTGATTCCCAATGCCTGAAGGATCGCTCCATAAATCAAGGGGTTGAGTTGCCTGCCCGATAATGCCATGTCCTTTGCGTGAATGAATATCCGGTCGGGCGTCAGTTGCACCAGGTAGGTGGACCCGGAACGGTAAGGGCTTCCCTCCTGCCTGACGAGACATCCTCGGATCAGAATCACGTGCCTCGGCGGCATCGCAAAGCAATACCGTCCAGACCCGATCTGCTCCGGGAGCCGCCCTTGCGAGCTACTCCAGTCCCATACAGTTGGCGTAGTAGGTGACCGTCGCTGGCCAGTCTGAAAAGATACCTTCGATCCCAACGTCCTGTGCCAGGACGTCGAGCAGCTCGAACATCACGCCGTCGGATTTGGTCACGTCCTTTATCGACTGATAGTACCAGCCGCCGCCCGTGTTCAACGGACCGGACCGTTCCAACGTCCAGGTAATGAGCCTGAGCCCAGCCTTCGCCGCTTCCTTGGCGTATGGTGACGGGACGATCTCGCCGTTTTCGACCGTGACCAGCATCCACATCGGTGGCGCGATGTAGTTGACCCCCATGCTCTTCAGCTCGGTCATCGAAGGCTTGAAGGTTCCGGGCTTCAGGGGATCGAAACCGTCGACGTTGTAGCGGCCATCCAGAAAGGCCGCCTGCTTGCCGAATTCGGGCTCGTTCTTGATCCAGTAGAGCACGTCATCGAGGTTAAAGGATTGTGCCCACACGTCTTGCGGGGGAACGCCAGCGGCTTTGTATTCGTCGATCAGCTTCTGTGCGTAATCTTCTTGCGTGAAGCCGTCGTATGGCATTTTCACGGCAGGGGATTTCAGTTCCGGTGCGAACTTTGCGCCGTAGGAACGGAACAGTTCGATCGACTCGGCATGGGTCATCAATGTGCCCGAACTGGCAGCGTAGAGATCGGTGCGCCAATTGGCGGTGCCGTCCATGTACTCTTCAACCGTCGTGGCCTTCTTGTTGGCGGCGTCCATCTTGCCGTCGAGGGTGCGGTACTCGGCCAGCGTGATATCGCTGGTGCGGCACTCGGCCGAAGCGTCCGAACTACCGGAGGCGGACCTAAACGGTTTGGTGCACATGGACGCGAGACTCGTCTGCAGAATATTGGTCGTCGTGTGCAGATCGTTCTGGGCGTGACGGCAAACCAGTTCCTTGTCCTTGGTAAACGTTACGTCGCATTCGAGGATCCCGGCGCCCATGCGTGCCGCGGCAACGTTGGATTCCACGGTGTGCTCCGGAAACAGCAGGGGCGCCCCACGGTGACCGATCGAGAAGAGCGTCTGCTCGAAGTTGCGGTCCGCGCAAGCGAGAAGCCGTTCCTTCAGCGGGCCATCTGCCATTTGCTGAACCAGAAAATAAGGTCTTGGTCCCAGCTCGACGACATCCGCCAGCGCGCCGCTTGCCATCAGTCCGGCGGTGAGAGACAGGGTCGCAATCCGTTTCGCGAAATTCATCGACGTCCTCCTTGGCATCTCTTTGAATAAAGCGGCGACACTAGAAGAGGAACATGGCGGTTGTTGATCGATGATGACGTCGTTGTGAGATTGGTCCCAGTACCAGTTCCCGAAATTAATGTGATTCCACCGACAACCTGACGGCGCTCAGCCGACCTTGCCGTCTAAATGTTCGATCAGTTTCCGGATGGTGTTAACGGTCTGACAATCTTCGATATTATAGGTAACGTTGAATTCCGTTGTAACCAGTTTCGCGAAGACAACGATATCCAGCGAGGATACGCCAAGCTCGGTGAGTCCGGTATCCAGGTCCTCCGGCAGGTCCAGGGGTTGCCCATACACTTCCAGGATGTTGGTGATGAGTTGTCGTACACGTTCTTCGGTAGTTGCCATGTTTTTCAATTCTCCTGTCTTGGTAATATCAGGAAATTCAGTAACTATCAGTAAAACGATTGCGTAATAAACTGGATTGAGATTTAATTTTCTCTTCGCAGATCAGGGCGCCGGGTCGTGATGATTGAAGCATCAATCCGCCTATTCGGCTCTTTCGGTGTACCGTATTCAACGGACGACCCGGCATTCATAAATTAATCCAGAACATAGAACAATCCCAGAACGGTAAACAGCAACACACACACTGCGATGATGGTTGAAACAAGTATCAGCTTATCCATTGTTCTCCCCCCATCAGCCTGCCCAGGACTGCGTCCAGGCCAGCGAGCGCCACCGTGTTGGTCAAAGCAACCGGCAAATCCACACACAGCCTGAATAGCGGGTTCATGCTACCAACGTAGATAGCGCGCCGAATATAAGCACCGCCAGGGACGTTGCGATAAACGGCCATTCCAGCATCTCAATCAGAACCGCCGGTTCCGTGATGATCAGGAAGACCATGTACAGGAATTTGGATACCGCATCGAGCATGTGGTCAAATTAAAATAAACGCCCGCACAGAACTGGAAGGAACGGGCAGCCAACATTATCGAGAAACAAACAGGTTTCATGCGTTTAGTATTTTGTATAGTGCACCTCACCACGCATAACAAACAGGAGCGTGAGTTTGAAGCACAAATAACTATAGCTGAGCAATCGTGAGATTATTGTGCTGCTAGCGCGTTTAATTGTGAGTATTTTGTAGAATTTGCGATAAAATCCAGACAACCGATGACCGTTGGCCACTCCAGGGTCAGACCAGCCCAGCGTTACAGAGGCTACTGATAATGAAAGAGAACTGTCACAGAAGACCTGCTTTCAACAGGCTTAAACGGCCTTATTGATGCGCTGAAACGAGCCTTTAAGGTGGAGGAACTAACTGGCTTCCGGTGATGTCAAAATACTGGCGCCCTGAAGAGGATTCGAACCTCTGGCCTTCCGCTTAGGAGGCGGACGCTCTATCCATCTGAGCTATCAGGGCATGGTGTGTGAGAAATCGCCTGCGCGGTTGGTATAATAAAAGCATATCATTTATCGATTATGCTGATTAAGAAATATTCGGTTATCGTTCCCGCCCTGAATGAGGCGGAGTATATCGGCGCGACCCTGGCGCGTCTCCAGGGCGCCCGCGCCAGGGGCCACGAGGTGATCCTGGTGGACGGCGGCAGCACCGATGGCACCTGCGAAATAGCGGCCGGCATGGTCGACCGGGTCCTGGAATGCGCACCGGGCAGGGCGGCGCAGATGAATTACGGCGCCCGCAGTGCGCACGGCGATATTTTAATCTTCCTCCACGCCGACACCTGGCTGCACAGAGAATTTGACAGGATACTGGATAAAACAGGCATTTCGGAGCAAAGCTGGGGTTACTTTGATATCAGGTTGTCGGGGGGGCATTTCATGTTCCGCTGTATTGAAAAACTCATGAACCTCCGTGTCGGAGTGACCGGTATCGTGACGGGAGACCATACAATTTTTACCGGCAGGCATATTTTCCGGCGACTGCGCGGCTATGCGGATATCCCGTTGATGGAAGACGTGGAGCTGACCGGAAGACTGAATAAAATATCTCCACCCACCCGTATCAGGCAATCTGTTACCAGTTCATCACGCCGCTGGGAAAAGCACGGGATTGCCAGGACGGTACTGCTTTCATGGGCCTTGAGGTCCTGCTACGCACTCGGCTTCGACCCGCGTGACCTTGTCAAACAGTATTATTGATACAACGGCGCGCGTGCTTGTCTTTACCAGGACACCCGTACCCGGGGGTGTGAAAACCCGCCTTTCCTCTGCAATTGGCGACGAGCGGACTGTTGCAGTCCATACCGGGTTACTGAGGCGCACCCTGGAACAGGCGCGCCGCTCAAGGATCGGGGACGTCGAACTTTGGTGCACGCCGACCACGCGGCATCCCGTGCTGGCCGATCTCAGGGACAGATTTTCCCTGGCGCTGCAAATGCAGGCCGGCGCCGACCTGGGTGAGCGCATGCAGTCTGCCATGGAGCAGAGCTTGAAGACCTGCCGCCACGCGCTGCTCATCGGCAGCGACTGCATCGATCTGTCGGCTGCGGATATTGACCTTGCCCTGGATAAACTGGTGGCGGGGTACGACGTTGTCCTCGGCCCGGCCCATGACGGCGGGTATTACCTGATCGGATTGAGCAGGCTGCACCGGCAACTGTTTGCGGATATTGCCTGGGGGACGGACACGGTGCTGCCGGTTACCCGGGAACGGGCCGCACAACTGGAACTGAAGCTGTTCGAATTACCCGTACGGCGCGATCTTGATCGGCCGGAAGACTTGCGTTACCTGTAGGACACGTATTCCGTCATTCCCGCGCAAGCGAGGGCGCATCACCTGGTGAGAAATGCGGGTTAATTGTTAACCTGCGGTTCTTCTTCCTTCGGGCCGTAGTCCCTGATGAGTTTCCGTGACAGTTTTTGCGCCTCTTCCAGTTCCGCCGGCGACAGGTTGGCGCTGGCTGCCGTCAGGGCATCCAACGATTTCTTGTGCCTGTGTTCTGCGCCTACCCGGTACCAGGCATAGGCGTATTCATAGTCTTTCGGCACGCCTCTGCCTTTCATATAGAGTTCCGCCAGCCGGTACTGGGCCTGTTTGACGCGCTGCTCAGCTGATTTCCGGAACCATATTGCCGCTTCTTCGTAGCTTTGCTCTACACCGTTTCCGCGCAGGTACATCATTGCCACGTAATACTGGGCAAGACCGTGGTCCGAGGTTTCCGCCAGGGAACGCATGGTATTGAAGGCCTGGTCATATTCGCCCTTGGCATAGGCGAAGACGCCGTCATTGAAATCGGCAAACGCCTGGGTAGCCGCCAGGCCGGCCAGTAAAATGGCAAGGCAGAGCTTTTTCATGGGCGGGATTATACTCTTATTTACCCAGTTCCAACAGTAAAGACGCGATCGAAGCAGAACTTAATTTGGGACACCCATGAATTAATAAGTTTTGTTAATTCATGGGTGTCCCAAATTTCGTGGGTGTCCCAAATTTAGATTTATTGTTAATTTATGGGTGTCCCAAATTTAGATTTATTTGCCTAGTTCCGATAGTAAGGACGCGATCGAGGTGGCGGACTGTCCCGGGGCCATCAGGTGTACGCCTGCGATGCCTTCTATCTTTTGCATACGCTCAATCAGTTCGATACAGATGCGCCGTCCCTCCCGTTTCGGGTGGGGGCTGCCCTCCAGGCGCTGTATCAATGGGTCGGGCATTGCCACTCCCCAGAGGTTGTCGCGCATCCACCTGGCGGACCGGGCGGACGCTACGGGACCCAGGCCGATGAGTATTTTCACCCGGTCGAGCAGTCCCCATTCACCCATTTTCCCGATGTAGGCCTCTACCAGGTCAATGTCGTAACACAACTGCGTTTGTATGAAGCGGGCGCCGGCGTCTATTTTTTTTATGAGGGCAGGAGGGGGTTCCGTGCCGGAATGGCGTCGCGGCACGTCTGCCGAACCGATGTGGAAATGCGGGGGAGGGTCGATTTCACGGCCGTTCGGTAACACGCCCTGCGCGCTCATGTCCCTGGCGATGGTCACCAGGGCGGTGCTGTTGATGTCATGAACCGCCTTGGCCTCGGGTTGATCGCCATTGGCAGGGTCGTCGCCCGTCAGCAGCAACAGGTTGGAGACGCCGAATGCCGCGCAACCGACCAGGTCTGCGCATAACGCGATCCGGTTGCGGTCCCGGCAGGTCAGTTGCAGCACAGGCTCGATATGATTGACGGCAAGCAGGGTCGCGGCGGCCACACTCGACATGGTAGTCCTGGCCGCGGCGCCGTCGGTGACGTTGATTGCCTCGACCCGGCCCCTGAGCGCATCTGCCTCCTCGAGCAACCTGCCGGCTGAGGCCGCCAGCGGCGGCACCAGTTCCGCGGTGTAGCAGAACTTCCCATCATTCAGGGACTGCTCCAGTTTATTCAGTAAAGTAGCCATAATTCAAGTCACAGGGGACACAGAGATCACAGGGATGTCGGGATATATTTTCAATTATCCATGGAATATCCGGGCAAGTGCGCGATGGACGGCTTCCGGCTGTTCGGACAACATCATGTGGCCGCATTCGGGCAGTATGTCAACATGCACTTGCGCCAGGGCCTCGATGAGACCGGCTGCCTGGGATGGCGGCGTCATCCGGTCTTCCGCCCCCAGGATCAGGTCTGCCGGGATACCGATATCAGCGGCCGCCTCTATCCCGTTGCCGTATTCATGGCAGGCCTTGAGGTCCGTATACAGGACATGTTCCAGGCCTCGTTCCAGCAGGCGCATATTGCTGTTGAGGATGTTTATACCGGCAACAGGGTTGCCGCCAAGCTGCGATGCGTAGGCGTGGGAATACAACATGATCATGTCCACCGCGCCGTGGTCGTTTGCCCTGGCGGCATGCAACAGGGGGTCGGCCACCGGCATGGGCACGGCCGCGCCGAGCAACACGAGCCTCTCAATTGCCGCCTGGGCCTGGCAGGCCGCTTCCAGGGCCACCAGTGAGCCCATGCTGTGGCCGACCAGGGCAGCCGTTTCCAAATTCAGTGCACGGATAAAATCGAGCAACCAGCGCGCGTTCGCTTCAATGGAGGGCAACGGAACCCCGCCAGAGCGGCCGCGGCCCGGCAGGTCAACGGCAATGGAGTTATACCTGTTCCTCGCATAATAGCGGTTAAACAGAGTCCACACCGTATGGTCCAGGCCGGCCCCATGAATGAAGACAATATTCGGCAAACCAGGAACAAGGTCTTCCCTGCCGGTGGCGGCGAAAACGACGTGATTATTCAATTCAAATTCCATGGGTCTGGTTCGTTCCTCGCACAGTTCTGGATAGGCTTTTCAGGACACGCTGTGAATACATCCCTGTACGCTTACCATCCGCTGTCCCTGCGGATGATAGTCCTGAAAAGCCTATCCAGAACTGTTGCCATCCCAACCTGTTTCAGCACTATTATTTCTGCGACCGATACAACGCCCGGTTCAAGTCATCAACCAGGTCTCCCGGGTCCTCCAGCCCGACCGACAACCTCACCAGCCCCTCGCTGATGCCGGCCTGTTTCAGGGCGTCGTCATCCATGCGGCTGTGAGTGGTCGATGCCGGGTGTATCACCAGGGATTTGGCATCGCCCACGTTAGCGAGATGGGAGAAAACCTTCAGGGACTCGATGAATTTGCGGCCCGCGGCGCGCCCCCCTGCCAATTCGAAACTGAACACCGACCCGCAGCCCCTGGGGAGCAGTTTTGTTGCCAGTTCGTGGTCCCCGTGCGCCGGCAGTTCCGGGTAAGTAACGTACTCGACGGCCTCGTTATTATCCAGGCACTCGACGACTTTTCTCGTGTTGGCGACGTGTTTATCCATTCTCAGCGCCAGTGTCTCGACCCCCTGCAGGATATAAAAGGCGTTGGCGGGGCTCAAGGCGGCGCCGAAATCCCTCAGACCCTCGCGCCGCGCCCGGTGCAGGAAGGCGTCGGGGCCGAAATCCTCGGCAAAATCGATGTCCAAAATCCCCGGGTAAGGTTCCGTTAGGGTCTTGAATTTACCGGAACCATCCCAGTCGAACCTGCCGGAATCCACGACGATACCGCCTATGGCAACACCGTGCCCGCCGATGAACTTGGTGAGGGAGTGGATCACGATATCCGCGCCGTGTTCGAAGGGCTTCAGCAGGTAAGGCGTGGTCAGGGTTGAATCCAGCATCAGCGGGATCTGCGCGTCATGGGCTATCCCGGCTATGGTCTCTATATCGAGCACTTCACAGCGCGGGTTACCGATGGTTTCGGCATAAACCAGGCGGGTTTCAGGCCGGATTGCCTGTTTGAACGCGTCCGGATCACGCGGGTCGACAAAGGTGGTTTCGATGCCGAAACGGGGCAGGGTGTAGGTAAACAGGTTATGCGTGCCGCCGTACAGGGCATGGGATGAGACGATATGGCTGCCGCCGTCCATAAGCGTACAGACGGCGAGATGAATAGCGGCCATGCCGCTTGCCGCGGCTACCGCGCCGGTCCCGCCCTCCAGTCCGGCAATACGTTCCTCCAGTACTCCCACGGTCGGGTTGGAGATACGCGAATACACGTGCCCCGAGCGGGCGATGTCAAACATGGAAGAGGCCTGGTCCGTTTCCCTGAACACAAAGGACGTAGTCTGGTAGATGGGTGCGGCGCGCGCGCCGGTTACGGGGTCGGGCCGCTGCCCGCCATGCAGGCTGATGGTATCGAAGCCGGGATACTTCATGACAATTACGAATTACGAATTAAGAGTTACAATTCAGCATTGTATCTGCTACTCCCCCCAATTCCTAATTCGTAATTCGTAATTCTCAATTATACTAGTGTTATGGCGGATCAGGACATTCTCAATACTGCGCAGCACTGGCTTGATGAGGGCCGGGATATCGCTCTTGCCACCGTGGTTGAAACCTGGGGTTCGGCTCCGGTCCCCAGCGGCAGTCAACTGCTGGTGGATGCGCAAACCAATTTCATCGGTTCCGTTTCCGGGGGGTGCGTGGAAACTGCCGTCATCGGCGAGGCGCAGGAGGTGATCAGGACAGGACAGCCGCGCATGCTGGAATACGGCGTGACCAACGAGATGGCCTGGGAGGTCGGCCTGGCCTGCGGAGGGCGGATCAAGGTCTACGTTGAGGCGGTGAGCCGGGAGTAGGCGCGTGCGCAAGGGATTATTGCAACAGCTCAACGCCAACCGCGCGGCCAACAGGCCCTGCGTGTTGATCAGGTACCTGGACACCGGTGACAGCTTCGTGCTGGAACCCGGCCTGCACGTGGATGAACAGGAAGCGGAATTGCATGAGCTTGCCATGAACGCCCTGGGTACCGATCAATGTCTGCGGGCCGACCTGTACGGGCAGGACTGTTTTATCCAGCCGTTCAACGCGCCATTACGCCTCGTCATTGTCGGCGCCGTACATATCGGCCAGCACCTCGCAGGCAACGCGCGGTCCTGTGGTTATGACGTGGTCGTGGTGGATCCCAGGCAGGCGTTTGCCAGCGAGTCCCGTTTTCCCGGGGTGACGTTGAACACGGAATGGCCTGATTTTGCCCTGGAGAACATCTCCCTGGATACGCGCAGTGCGCTGGTTACCCTGACCCATGATCCGAAACTGGATGATCCGGCCCTGCAGGTAGCCCTGCGTTCCCCGGCGTTTTATGTCGGCGCCCTGGGCAGCAGAAAGACCCAGGCGGCCAGGATAAAACGCCTGCAGCAAGCCGGGTTCGCAGAGACTGAGATTGCCCGCCTCAAGGCGCCGGTGGGACTGGATATCGGCGCCCGGTCACCGGCGGAGATCGCCGTATCCATCATGGCCGAGATCACGGCTACGCTGAGAATTACGAATTAGGAATTACGAATTAAGAGTTACAATTCAGCATTGTGTCTGCTACTACCCCCAATTCCTAATTCCTAATTCCTTTACGTATGCATCTGTGAGTGAAGAACACCAACAGCAGGGCCGTTGCCGCGCTGCCGGCGATGGCGGCAAAACCCGCGCCGGGCAGGCCGATATCCGGCAGCAGCAGGAACATGAGCGCGATGTGCAGGGTGCTGGTGAAAATCCTGATATACATGGATATATCGGGGCGGCCTATGGAGTACAGGGCCGGGTCCAGGGCGAACGTGGCCATGGTGACGGCAGCGGCGATCATGAGCAGGACCATTACATCGTGGGCGTTACTGAACTCAGCGCCGAAGAACAGGCTCAACAGGGATTGTCCGAACAGGAGAATTATCACCAGGATAACAACGGCAATGGCGCCTGCAACCAGCGCCGAGTGGGTGATGACACGCCACAATCCCGGGTAATCCCTGTTGACCGCGATCTTTGCCATTTCCGGGTAAACCGTCTCGTTGAACAACTGCGCAGGCTTGATCAAGACGGTCGAGAATTCCTGGGCAATCTTGAACAGGCCGGCGCCTACCGGCCCCAGCAGGAAACCGACGACGAGGGTCGCAAGGTGTACGGTCGAAACATGCAGGGTCGTGTGAATGTGTGAAGACCAGATAAAAGGCCAAATTCCCTGATGCGGCCGGGTCAGGTCCTTGAGCCCGAGGTCCATGTCCTTGCTGAACCCCTGGCGGCTGAATTCACGCCAGCCGAAATAAACGGTAGCCAGGCACTGGACCGCGCCGGCAAGAAACCAGAACAGCAGGAATGCGCTGATGTGCTGGTAGAAGAAATACGCGGCACAGGCGCCGGCCACGCGGATCGTCGGAACGACCATGAGCATGAGGGCCACCAGGTCGAAGCGGTTGAACAGGCGCAACAGGCCCAGGGAGGTTGCCTTGAAGTTGAACAGGATCATGAAGCAGTAGATGGTTGCGACAGGAACCAGTTCCGGGGAGACGCCGAAGTGCGGTCCGACTACGGGGACGACCAGCATACCTGCCACCGTGCCTGCGGCACAAAAGCCGAGGTCGAGCAAGGTGGTAAATTTGACCAGTTTCTGAAACTCCGTGAGTGCGTTGTTCTCCTGGCAGATGGCGCCGTACCTGACTACGCACTGCGAGGTCTTCAGCGTGACAAAATCGCGGACCGCGACCGCGTAAGCATGGATGAGAATGAGTACGCCGAAATCATGTGCTCCCAGGGCGCGGGTGGCAAGGGCAAGGTAGAGCAGGCCGGCCAGGGCCGTATACACCTTGCCCGCGGTGAGCATGGCGGAGTTCATGAAAACCCGGCGGAACAGGCCGTCGTACGTCAGTAGCCCTCTCCTATGTCCCCGACAACGCGCTGAAAGCCCTGCAGATTTTATCGATTTGCTCGTCGGTATGCGCGGCGCTGACGCTGATGCGTACCAGCGATTTGCCGCCGGGGGTGGCCGGCGGGAAGATCAGGTTTACGTAGATACCGTGTTCATGCAGGCCGCGCCATAAGGCCAGGGCCTGTTCCCGGGTATCCAGCAGGGCTGCGATCACCGGGCAGGGTTCGGGTCCCAGTTCATAACCTGCATCGTGCAGGTGCCGGTACAGGCGGCGTGCGTGGCGCCAGAGCCGGGCGCGCAGGTCGGCGCCGTTTTCCACCCGCTTCAACGCCTGGCGCGTGGACGCGATCACGGACGGGCAGGGCGATGCGGTGAATATATACGGCCTGCTGGCGTAACGTATGAAATCAAGCTGCAGGTGGTTGCTGACACAATACCCTCCCGTACTGGCCAGGCTTTTACTGAAGGTGCCGACGATAAAATCGGCGTCATTTATGACCCCGGCTTCCTCGACCAGGCCCCTGCCTCTCTCTCCCAGGACACCGAGGGAATG
The DNA here is from genome assembly GCA_965208655.1 of Gammaproteobacteria bacterium. Taxonomy (GTDB): domain Bacteria; phylum Pseudomonadota; class Gammaproteobacteria; order Eutrophobiales; family Eutrophobiaceae; genus JAAXHV01. Next base: position 2,897 of record CBDBPJ010000004.1, on the reverse strand, counting down.
GGCCTCATCGACCAGCAACAGGGCGCCGAAGGTGTTTTTTACCTCGATAATCTCCCTGATACGCGCCTTGTCTCCCAGCATACTGTATATGCCTTCGATGATGATCAGCGTGTTCGCGGCGCGCCGGCCCAGGCGTTTCAGGCGCTTGTGCAGGTCGTCGGGGTTATTATGGCGGAAGCGTACGATATCTGCGCCGCTCAAACGGCAGCCGTCATAGATGCTGGCATGGCTGTCCGCGTCTATGACGATGGTGTCTTCATTGTTTGCCAAGCCGGAGATTACCGCCAGGTTTGCCTGGTAACCGGTGGTGAACACGATGGCTTTCTCACAGTCGTAAAACGCGGCGATTTCCTGTTCCAGCGCGCGGTGTCCGGAGAAACTGCCGTTGGCCATCCTGGAACCGGTTGTCCCGGTGCCCTGTTCGTCGAGCGCCGCATGGGCAGCGTCCAGGCATCCTTCATCAAAGGTGAGGCCCAGGTAGTTGTTGGTGCCGGCCAGGATCGTTCTGCGCCCGTTTATGAGCGCTTCCGTCGGTGAGTAAATCTCTTCGATGGGCGCGCCGAACGGGTCGATACCCTGGCCCAGCAGCGTGTGCCGGTCCTGCGCCAGGGGCTGAAATTTGTCAAACAGGCTCATATCCGCCGACTATGATGGTGTGTTGACTACGGTGTGTATCCGTGTCGCCAGGTCCCTGACGGTATGCACGTCGGCAAGCAGGTTGACCGGCATGGATATGTCAAACTCGTCTTCGATATCCATCAGCAGGTCCAGGACCTTGAACGAATCCAGGCCCAGTTCCGTGACCAGTTCCGAATCTTCCGTCAGCCCGGCGTCCGGCGAGGTCAGCTTCGACAGTTCGGTGATTACTTTTTCCTGAATTTCCTCATAACTCGCGGGCATACAACGATCTCCGATATAGTTCCGGGGGCGGTTTCAAGCAAGCTGTTCAGGACACGCTGTGAATACATCCATGTACGCTTACCATCCGCTGTCCCTGCGGACGATAGTCCTGAACAGCTTACTTGAAACCGTCTATCATTATTATATTACCGTATCTATGGCATCGGACAGACTAATTTCCGGTTTCCATCCCAGGCAGTTCGTCAACGGTGTATTGTCGCATACCCAGTTGTCGTGGGTGATCTCGTTGACTTTTCCGGGGGTAAGCATGGCCCGGTAACGGAATGTCCTGGCCAGCAGGAGATTGGCATGGGCAAGGCATTTCAATAATGCAACCGGGACCCGGATGTGGGTTACGGGGCGCTGCCACGTGTCGTATGCGATAGCCGTGATGTCTTCCCATGTGTATCCCCGGGTCGCGCCGTCATCCAGTTCGAAGGTGCCTTGTGCCTGTTTCGCCGGCAGCCATTGCAGGATGGCGCGTACCAGGTCATCGACGTGGATGAGGCTGAGCCTGTTGCCGGGTATCCGGGGTCCGAACAGGTAACCGCGGCGCATCAGCCGGAACAGCGGGCGCATTTCCCTGTCGCCGGGGCCGTAAACCGCGCTGGGGCGATATATGGTGCGGGATAGTCTGGAATATTTGTCCGACATCAACAGCGCTTCCGCCATGGATTTGCTGCGGGAATACCAGGAATAGTCAGGATACCTGGCGGCAAGTGATGAGATTAACAGGAACCTGGGTGGGGATGCCGGTCTGGCGGCCGCTTGCAACAGGTTTTCAGTGCCCTTCAGGTTGACTTCCAGGAAGTCTTCCATCGAGTTTCCCCTGACCGTGCCGGCGCAGTGGATCACGGCAGTACATCCCTCGACCAGTTCATCCAGGGCTTGCGAGTTATTCAGGTCGCCGTTGACCCAGGATACGGACCCTGAACCGGGACGCGGCCTGCGGGTCAGCGCGCGCACAGGATAGCCTGACTCGGCCAATGCGGTAAGAAGGTTTTGTCCGATAAATCCCGTGGCGCCGGTCAGCGCCACCTGCTCCGTCATTTCAGCGCAGCTTTCCCGGACAGGCGACAGTCGTGATATTACGCGGTTTCAGCTTGTGAAATGATGGCCTGGGCCAGGTCTACCCTATCCGTGAAGCCCTTGCGCGCGGCGACGCGGGATAGCTTGCCTGACGAGGTGCGCGGCAGGGTATGCGGTTCGACCAGGTCCACGTAGCAGTAAATCCCGAAGCCTTCGTAGACTTTTCGCTGCAGGTGCTTGACCAGCGATTGCCTGGCCGTGCTCTCGGTCAGACGGCATTCAACCACCAGTACGACGATTTGCCCGCCGTCGTCGGTTTCGATATCGAATGCGGACGATTCGCCCATCCTGATGCCGTCCATCCCTTCAGCGATTTCTTCCAGGTCCTGAGCGCGGATGTTCCTGCCGTTTACGATGATGATGTCTTTGCGCCGCCCGGTCAGGTAGAGGTTCTGCTCGAACAGGTAGCCCAGGTCGCCGGTGTCCAGCCAGCCGTTTTCCAGCATCACCCGGTCTGTCGACTCCTGGTCATCCAGGTAGCCGTGCATCAGGCTGGGGCCTTTTACCAGTACCCTGCCGAGGCGCAGGTCGGACAGCAACTCGCCTTCATTATCAACGATCATAATCTCGTGATCAGGCAGGGCGCGCCCGCAATTAACGATTTCGTTTATCTTGCGGTTGTCCGACTGGACGCGCACCGCGATACCGCGTTCGGCCATGGTCAGGGCGTCAACCGCCATGACGTCCAGGCCGCGGTCCAGTTCCGAAAATGTTGCGGCCAGCGATGCTTCCGCCAGTCCGTAGCAGGGCAGGAATGCATTGGAACTGAAGCCGGTTTCGGCCATTGTTGCGGCAAAGGCTTTGAATGTGCTGGAGCGCAGCATCTCTGCGCCGATGCCGGCAATACGCCAGCAACTCAGGTCAAGCTGTTGCAGGTCTGCGCTGCGGATCCTGCGGGCGCAGAGTTC